>NZ_CP013533.1:0-352129 GCF_001664385.1 Rhizobium phaseoli
GTTTTCGGCGCTCGTCCGGGTCATCCATGCTCGGATGATCGCCGGCGACGATGCCGAAGGAGAGGGGGATGCCGAATGTTACAGCCTGTCGCGCAAAAGTGTGCAGCGGTTTTGCGGCAACGACATGCGTAAAAACAAAGAGCTAAAGCGTAGGGAGCGAATCTGAAAGATCGCGACGCGCTTTAGCGGATCAGCCTTCGTTCCAGGAAGGCCTGCATGTCGCGACGGCCGTCCGCCACGCAGTAGACGACGACGTCGGCGCCGATGATACGGTAGATCATGCGCCAGGGCTTATGGTGCAGTTCGCGGTATTCGGAGATACCGATGCTGGCCAGTTCTTTTGGAATGTTTCCGCGGGCCGGGAATTCTTCGAGATCGGCGCAGGCGCTTTCGATTTCCGTCAGGATGCGCTCTGCCGTCTCGGCGCCGTCGCGGGCGGCAATGAAACGATAGAGATCCTCGACGTCGCGTTCCGCGTCCTCGGCAAGAAGAACACGATAACGCATCAGGACTGGTCGTCGGTCAGACGTTTGCGGATGCGCGCGAAGGATTCCGATGCAGGACGCAGCTTGCCTTCCTCGACCTGTCGATTGGTGAGCGCCAGCACCTTCAGCAGCGCCAGCGTTTCCTGCGTTTCTTCATATCGGCCGACATCCTGAAGGATCGCCTTTGCCTCGCCGTGAAGGGTAATGACGACGGGCTGCGGATTGTCCTTCAGCGTCCGGATGATCTCGGGCGCATGTGCCTTGAGATAGCTGATCGGCTTGACCTGTTCTGACAGCTTCATGCGGCACCTCCATGTTGACCAGAATATAGATCATTAAATGGTCGATTGAAAGATCCATGCGCATGCGCGCCCCGCATTCCCGGCATCTGAATTTCCGTCGCAGCTGCGGCTGCTTTTTTCCTCTCATTGTCCGCGAAAGAGAATGTCATTTCTTATCATGATATTTGTCTACTGATTTTATAGATTAAATATTGCAACCACTGAGCGGATCGTGGCGCCATGACCTACCTCCTCAGCCTTCTCGACAAAAGCCCGATCGAACAGGGCCTCTCCGCCGCCGACGCGTTGCGGGCGACGGTAAAGATTGCCGCCCGGGCCGAGGAACTCGGTTATCACCGTTTCTGGGTCGCCGAACATCATAACATGTCCAACCTGGCGAGTTCCGCGCCGGAGGCGCTGATAGCCTATCTTCTCGCCAAGACATCGAGGATCCGGGTCGGCTCCGGCGGCGTCATGCTGCAGCACTACAGCGCCTACAAGGTTGCCGAGACCTTCAATCTCCTGGCATCGCTTGCGCCTGGCCGCGTCGACCTCGGCGTCGGCAAGGCGCCGGGCGGCTTTCCGCTGTCGACGCGCGCCTTGCAACTTGCCGTCGATCCGGTGAGGAAGCCGGATTTTGCGAGCCAGCTTTCCGATCTCAACACCTATCTCGCGGCCGATCCTAATTACGACGGTGCCCAGGCGACTCCTTTCCCGCCGACGGCTCCGGAGCGTTTCTTGCTCGGCGCCAGCGTCGAGAGCGCCGAACTCGCGGCCGAGAAGGGGTGGGAGCTCGTCTTCGCCGGCCATCTGAATGGCGATCCCGACAATCTGAGCAAGACCTTTGAAGCCTATGAACGGGCCTCGGGCGGCAAGCGTCCCATCCTGGCGCTCGCAGCCTTCGCTGCCGAAAGCGAGGAATATGCCCGCGAGCGTGTCGGCAAGCTCAGGATCGTCAAGGTGTTCCTGCCGAACGGTCAGACCGTCAATGTCGGCAGCGAAGAGCAGGCAGCCGAATTTGCCCGGCAGGCCGGCGTCACCGATTACCGCATCGAGGAGAAGGTGCCGAGCGTGCTGCACGGCACGGCAAAGCAGATCCGCAAGGAACTGGACGAGCTCCACCGCCGCTACGGCGTCAAGGAATTCGTGCTGGACACGCCGGCGCTTTCAACCGCCGACCGGCTTGCCTCCATCGAGCTGCTCGCCGCCGAGCGCCTTTCCCTCGTCGCCTGACCCTTTTCCAAGGAGGATCGATCCCATGGCTCAGAAACACGTCACATTCGGCATCATGCTGCAAGGTCCCGGCGGCCATATGAATGCCTGGAAACATCCGAGCGGACCGGCCGATGCCAGCGTCAATTTCGATTTCTTCGTGACGACGGCGCGCAAGGCGGAGGCGGCCGGCATCGCTTTCGCCTTTGTCGCCGACGGGCTTTATATCAACGAGCAGTCGATCCCGCATTTCCTCAACCGGTTCGAGCCGATCGCCATTCTCTCGGCGCTGGCGGCTTCAACCTCGAAGATCGGCCTCGTCGGCACGGTCTCGACGTCCTACAGCGATCCTTTCACCATTGCCCGCCAGTTTGCCACGATCGATCTCATCAGCGGCGGCAGGGCAGGGTGGAACGCTGTGACCTCGCCGCTCGAGGGTTCGGGGCGAAATTACAGCCGTGAACATCCCGAGCACGAGCTGCGCTACGAGATCGCCGAGGATTATATCGACGCGATCAAGGGTCTCTGGGATTCCTGGGACGACGACGCTTTCGTGCGCAATCGCGAGACCGGCGTCTTTGTCGACAAAGCGAAGATGCATCGCCTCAACCATAAAGGCCGCTTCTTCCGTATCGAGGGACCGCTCAACATCGGCCGATCGAAGCAGGGCCAGCCCGTCGTCTTCCAGGCGGGTGCTTCGGATTCCGGCATCAGGCTTGCCGGCAAGCATGCCGACGCCGTCTTCACCAATGGCGGGCCGTTCGAAGAGGCGCGAGGCTTCTATCGTCAGCTCAAGGATAGCGTCATTGCTCACGGGCGGCCAGCGGCGGAAGTCGGCATCTATCCGGGCATCGGTCCGATCGTCGGCAAAACGGCTGAGGAGGCGGAAGCCAAGTATCAGACGATCCGCAATCTCGTCACGATCGAGGAGGCGCTCCTCTATCTCGGCCGCTTCTTCGATCATCATGATTTCAGCGTCTACCCGCTCGATGAGGCTTTCCCTGACCTTGGCGATATCGGCAGGAACAATTTCCGGGCCACCACCGACCGCATCAAGAGGACGGCGCGCGAGAAGGGGCTGACACTTCGCCAGGTCGCCCTCGATTCCGCGACGCCGCGCACCGCCTTCATCGGGACCGCGGAGCATATTGCCGACGAGATCATCCGCTGGGTTGATAATGGCGCCGCCGATGGCTTCATTCTCGGCTTCCCCGTCATCGCTGAAGGCTTCGAGGACTTCGCCGCGCACGTCCTGCCGATCCTCACCGAGCGCGGCTATTTCGATCCGGTTCTCAAGGGCGAGACGCTGC
The DNA here is from genome assembly GCF_001664385.1 of Rhizobium phaseoli. Lineage (NCBI taxonomy): Bacteria > Pseudomonadati > Pseudomonadota > Alphaproteobacteria > Hyphomicrobiales > Rhizobiaceae > Rhizobium > Rhizobium phaseoli. The sequence goes on from NZ_CP013533.1 coordinate 3,289, forward strand.
GCGATCATCTGGGCCTGCCCTTCCGGGAAAGCCGCTATGCGGCCAGCGCCGATCAGGTCGAGAAGGGGAGGGCTGTCGGCGTCTGAGGCGCCGCGCGAACCGCCATGGACACCATCGCTCAGAACACCCGCAGCAACGATCCGATCGAGAAGGGCATCGCTGCCTATCTTGATGAGATCATCGCGCTTCGCCACGATCTGCACCAATATCCCGAGCTGGCCTTTCAGGAGTTGAGGACCAGCAAGCTCGTGGCATCCCGCCTTTCCTCCTGGGGCTACGAGGTGGCGACCGGCATTGCCGGCACCGGCATCGTCGCCACCCTCAGGCGCGGCGGGGACGGGAAGAGGATCGGTATCCGCGCCGACATGGACGCGCTGCCGATCGAGGAGGCGACCGACCTCGCCTATGCCAGCAGCAATCCCGGCGTCATGCATGCCTGCGGCCATGACGGGCACACGTCGATCCTGCTGGCCGCCGCCCGCTATCTCGCCGAAAGCGGCAATTTCAGCGGCACGCTCAGGCTGATCTTCCAGCCCGCCGAGGAAATCGGCGCCGGCGCCCGCAAGATGATCTCGGAAGGGCTGTTCGAACGCTTTCCTGTCGATGCTGTCTTCGGACTGCACAACTGGCCGGGCGTTCCGGCGGGCCAGTTCGGCTTCGTCACCGGTCCGGCCATGGCGTCTGTCGACCAGGCGGTTATCAGGATCGTCGGAAAGGGCGGCCACGGCGCTGAACCGCACCGTGCCGTCGATCCGGTGCTGGCTTCGGCTTCCTTCATCACCGCATTGCAGAGCGTCGTCTCCCGCAATGTCGATCCCCAAGATATGGCGGTCGCCACCGTCGGCTCGATCCATGCCGGCTCCGCCTCGAATGTCATCCCCGAGAGCGTGGAGATGAAGCTCACCATGCGGGCCTTCAGCGAGGAGGTTCGCCAGTTGCTGCAAGAGCGCATTCCGGCCCTTGCCCGCGCTCAGGCCGAAAGCTTCGGCGCCGAGGCGGATGTGAATTATCGCCTCGGTTTTCCGGCGCTGATCAATCACGCCAAGGAAACGGCATTTGCCCGCGATGTCGCTTACGACGCGCTCGGTCTCGCGGCGATCGAGAAGGACTTCCGTCCACGAACCGCAAGCGAGGATTTCGCCTTCATGCTGCAGGCCAATCCCGGCAGCTACCTCTTCGTCGGAAACGGCGACAGCGCGCCTCTCCACAGCGCCCATTACGATTTCAACGACGCGATCATCGCGCCCGCCGCCCGCTACTGGGTCCGGCTCGCCGAAACCTTTCTCACTGACGACAACGGGTGACGAACGACATGAGCGACACGTTTCTCTATACGACCCCTCTCGATCCCCGCGCCAAGCCGTTGATTGACGAGCTGATTCACGAATATGACAGCCGCTACGGCACCTATTTCAATGCCGAAGGCGCTGCAGCCGAATTGAACCGCTATCCCCCCGAAGCTTTCGCGCCGCCTCACGGCAATTTTCTGCTGCTGATCCGCAATGGCGAAACCATCGGCGGCGGCGCTTTCAAGCATTACGACGATCGCACGGCCGAGTTCAAACGCATCTGGACACGCTCGGACCTGCGCCGCCAGGGCCTTGCCCGCAAGGTGCTGGTGGAGCTGGAAGCTCAGGCGGCCCGCCAAGGTTATACGAGGATTTATCTGACGACCGGTTTCCGCCAGCCCGAGGCCGTCGGCCTCTATCTGAACTATGGTTACACTGCTCTCTTCGACATGTCAGCTGATCCTGAGATCTACAAGAGCCTGCCCTTCGAGAAGGACATCACCCACCTCGTTCCGCCGGTCTTCGGAGCCGAGGCGGCCGAACCGCGCCTGCGCGTGGCCGGCGCAAATCTCTGACAAGACGATAATCATAGAGGGAAGCAAGAATGGCACTGACGACGGATTTCGCGGGCACTGAGCCTGCCAGCAGAACGGCAGAACCGAAGCAGGACTATTCCCGTTACCGCATCGTGCCGGCGCGCCATCCCGAGCGGCTGGCGGGCACGATATTTGCGGCCGTAGTCATCATCGCCGTGCTCTATTCCACCTTCACCAATCCGCGCTGGGGTTGGGGCGTCTTCGCCGAATGGTTCTTCGCCGAGCCGGTGCTCGTCGGCCTCGGCCGGACGTTGCTTCTGACCGCGCTTGCCGCCATATCCGGTTCCATTCTTGGAACAGCGCTGGCGCTTGCCCGCGTCTCCAAGTCGCCGCTGCTATCAGGTCTTTCCTGGGGCTATATCTGGCTGCTGCGCTCGATCCCGATAATCGTGCTGCTGCTGATATTGAACAATCTCGGCTATCTCTATGAAACGATCAGGATCGGCGTCCCGTTCACCGACACGGTCTTGTTCGACTATCCCACCGTGCAGTTGCTGACGCCTTTCGCCGCTGCCTATCTCGGCCTCACCCTCAACCAATCGGCCTTCTTCGCCGAGATCGTCCGCGGCGGCATTCTGTCGGTGGATCATGGGCAATTGGAAGCCGCCGCTGCACTTGGTCTGCCGCGCCGCCGCCAGGCCTTCCGCATCGTGCTGCCGCAGGCGATGCGCTCGATTCTGCCGACCGGTTTCAACGAGCTCATCGGATTGGCGAAAAGCACGTCCGTCGTCTACGTGCTGGCGCTGCCGGAGCTGTTCTACACCGTCCAAGTGATCTACCGCCGTAATCTCGAAGTCATTCCGCTGCTGATGGTCGCGACCGTCTGGTATCTGATCATTATGACCGTGCTGTCGGTCGCCCAGCACTATATCGAGCGCTACTTCTCCAAGGGCGCCGTGCGCAATCCGACACCGCTGCCTTTCCAGGCATTTTTCCAACGCTTCCGCCGTCCGCTGCCGGTTCTCGATAGCGCGAGCGAGAAAGTGCGCAATCCTGGCTTCCGTGATGCGGGAGCTCTGCGGCCAGGCGGTGCGGTGCGCATCCACGGCATCTCGAAAAGCTTCGGCTCGCTGAAAGTGCTCGACGATGTCGAGCTCAACCTGCCGGCCGGCAGCGTGACCGCCATTCTCGGCCCCTCCGGTTCGGGCAAGTCGACGCTGCTGCGGTCAATCAATCACCTGGAGCGTGTCGACGACGGCTTCATCTCCGTCGACGGCGATTTCGTTGGCTACAGCAGAAAGGGCAATACACTCTACGAGCTTAAGGAAAACGAGATCCTCAAACGCCGCGCCGATATCGGCATGGTCTTCCAGAGCTTCAATCTCTTTCCGCATCTGACCGTGCTCGAAAACTTGATCGAGGCGCCGATCGAGGTTCGCGGCGTCGGCCGTGAGGAAGCCGTGCAGCTGGCGCAGGAACTGCTGGCACGCGTCGGTCTCAGCGACAAGATCAATGCCTATCCGCGTCAGCTCTCCGGCGGCCAGCAGCAGCGTGTCGCGATCGCCCGCGCGCTGGCGCTCCGCCCCAAGGTGCTGCTCTTCGATGAGCCGACGTCCGCACTCGATCCGGAACTCGTCGGCGAGGTGCTCGACGTCATCAAGGAGCTCGCCCGCACCGGAACGACGCTCGTCATCGTCACCCATGAAATCGGTTTTGCCCGCGAAGTCGCCGACACCGTCGTCTTCATGGAAACCGGCCGCATTCTCGAGGCCGGTCCGCCGGCACGGATTTTCACGCAAGCAGAGCACCCGCGAACACGCGAATTCCTCGCCAAGGTTCTCTAGCGCCTGACAGCGCTGGCGAAATGCCGGGCCGCGACGGGCTGCTCCGGTCAAATGACAATAACCGCAACCGTAAGATGAAATGGAGAAGGGGCATGGCATTTACAGATAGAGTAAGGTTTCTGGTAGCAGGAGCGGTCGCCATTGGCGCGATCGGTTTCGGTTCCGCTCAGGCGCAGCAAAAGTTCGATCTCAGCCCCGAACAGCCGAACCGGCTGCGGGTGGAAAAGAACGAGAAGCGCATCGCTGAAATCAAGGACTTCAAGTTCGTCGAAAACGGCGTCTTCACCGTCGGCATCAGCTCAAGCGGCAATCTGCCGCTGCACGACTATGCCTCCGACTCCAAGACGGTCATCGGGTATGACGTCGATCTGGCGCAGGCGATCGCCGACAGCCTGGGCCTGAAGCTCAACCTCGTTTCCGCCGCCTGGGCCGATTGGCCGCTGGGGCTCACCTCGGGCAAGTTCGATGCGGTGATCTCCAACGTCACGGTGACGGAAGAGCGCAAGCAAAAGTTCGATTTCTCGACCTACCGCAAGGATGAGCTCGGTTTCTACGTCAGGCCCGACAACCCGATCACGTCGATCAAGGAGCCAAAGGACATTGCCGGCCTGAAGGTCATCACCGATGCCGGCACCAATCAGGAGAAGATCCTGCTGGAATGGGACCGGCGGAATGTTGCGGCCGGCCTGAAGCCGATCGAGGTGCAGTATTACGACGACGATGCGGTCAAGGACCTCGCCGTGCAGTCCGGCAGGGCCGATGCGGTCTTCAGCGTCAACGCCACCCAGGCCTATGCGGCGGGAATCAACGGCAAGACCAAACTCGTCGGCACCGTCAGCGGCGGCTGGCCGATCACGGCCGAGATCGCCGTCACCACGCGCAAGGGCAGTGGTTTGGCGGCGCCCGTCACCAATGTCGTCAACGACCTGATTGCCAGCGGCGCCTACAAGAAGATCCTCGACGCCTGGAATCTCGGTCCCGAGGCGATCGACAAGGCCCAGACCAACCCGCCCGGCCTGCCGAAGAGTGGTTCGTAATGTTTACGGGACGGACGGCCGTTCGAGCCGGCCCGTCCCTGCCTTTCACTGCAAACGGAGACATATCGAACGTGGCGAGTTTTCTTGATATCCGCACCTTTTCTTCGCGGCGCTGACGGCAGCCTTGACCGGCCTCGGTGCAGCCCATGCGGCCGATGATTTCGACCTGAGCCCGCAGCAGCCGGGCAGGCTTCATGTAGCCAGGAACAATGCGGCGATCGCCGCAATCCCCAAGGAATTCAAGTTCGTCACGCCAGGTAAGTTCACCATCGCCGTCAGCCCCGGCGGCCCGCCGCTTTCCACTTACGCCACCGATGCCAAGACCGTGGTCGGCGCGGATCCCGACTATGCCTATGCCATCGCCGACAGCCTCGGCCTGACGCTGGAGATCGTACCGGTCGCCTGGATCGACTGGCCGCTCGGCCTCACATCGGGCAAATATGATGCCGTCATCTCCAATGTCGGCGTGACCGAGCAGCGCAAGGAGAAGTTCGATTTCTCCACCTATCGCCAGGGCCTGCACGGTTTCTTCGTCAGATCCGATAGTCCCATCACCTCGATCAAGGAGCCGAAGGATGCGGCGGGCCTGAGGATCATCGTCGGCGCCGGCACCAACCAGGAGCGCATCCTGGTGAAGTGGAGCGAAGAGGACGTCGCCGCGGGCCTGAAGCCGATCGAACTGCAATATTATGACGACGAGGCGGCGAGCCTTCTTGCGCTGCGTTCCGGTCGCGCCGATGTCATCGTTCAGCCGCACGCACAGCTCGTTTTCATCGCGGCGCGCGACAAGAACATCAAGCGCGTGGGCACGCTGAGCGCCGGCTGGCCGGATCGATCGGACGTCGCCATCGCCACCCGTAAGGGAAGCGGACTCGCCGATGCGCTGACTATCGCCACCAACGGTCTGATCAAGGACGGCACCTATGCGGGGATACTCGATCATTGGCATCTTTCCGAGGAAGCGTTGCCCGCATCGGAGACCAATCCTCCCGGCCTGCCGAAATATTGATTATCGGAAGACATGAGATGAGCGGCGGCGATATATCGATCAGCCATATCGGCTTCCTCACCCCAGGCAATTATCCCGATGATGATCCCTTGTCGGGATTGGAGCAGACGCTCCAGCAGCTGCATTATGGCGAGGAACTCGGTTTCGACAGCGCCTGGGTCCGCCAGCGGCACCTGGAGCCGGGGATCTCCTCCGCCAGCGCCTTTCTGGCGGCGGCCACCCAACGCACCAGCCGGATCGAGCTCGGAACGGCGGTCATTCCGATCGGCTATGAAAGCCCCTACCGGTTGGCCGAGGACCTTGCCACGGTCGATGTCCTCTCACGCGGACGGCTGAATATCGGCGTCAGCGCCGGCCGGCCGCCGCATGCCGAGCTGATCGGTCCGCTCGCCTTCGACGGTGACTGGACGAGCTACGATTTCTCGCATGACCGCGTGCTGCGCTTTGCCGACAATCTGCGCGGCTCCTATCTCGGCGATGACGCGACCTTCATCAAGACGCCCTTCGGCCCACGGCGGCCGCGCCTGCAGCCCTATGCCAACGGCTTGATCGACCGGATCTGGTATGGCGGCGGATCGCAACGCTCGGCCGGCTGGGCCGGCCGCAACGGCTTCAACCTGTTGACCGGGAATGTGATAACGGGGGAGGGGACCGACGATTTCTTCGTTGCCCAATCCACGCTCATTAAAACCTATCGCGACTCTGGAACGCAGCGCCGCGTCGCGCTCGGCCGCGTCATCGTGCCTTTCGACAGCGCCGATGCGCCAACCCGCCGCCGCTACCGCGACTATGCCGACGGCCGCCATCAGCGGACGCTTTCGCCACAGGGTGAGCGGCGCACCCTGTTCGCCCGCGATATCGTCGGCACATCGGAGGAAATATTGGAGCGGCTTTTCGCCGATCCGATCCTGCCCGAGGTCAGCGAGCTAAGGCTGGAGCTCCCTTACGAGTTCGAGCACGAGGAATATCGCCAGATCCTCCACGACTTCGCCACCAGAATCGCCCCGGAGCGCGGATGGAAAGCGCAGCCGGAAATTCGGGCCGCTTCCTGAAGGGCCGTCAGCAGACGACGGCACGCATTCGCCATCAACCCATCATCTCAGGAGGAACATTCCTCAGTGACCAAATCGGTGGAATATTTCTTTTCGATCGGCTCGCCCTGGTCCCACATCGGCTTCGACGCCTTTACCGAACTGGCGGCGAAGAACGACGTCGTCGTCACGCCCTATCTGACGACGGTGGTCGAGGAGAATGGCGGCATCTTCTCGCGCAACCGCCCGGAGATCCGTCGTGCTTATTGGACGCGCGACCTCAAACGCTGGGCGCGCGTGCGTGGCAAGGAATTGCGGCTGGAGCATCGGCCGGAGCTCAGCGATCCGACCCCGGCATCCCTCTTCGTGATCGCCGCCTATCTCGACGGGCAGGATTGGATTGGCGTTACCAGGGCCCTGCAGCATGCTTTATGGAGCGAGGCGAGGGATATCGGCAAGGCTGATGTTCGCGAGGCGATCGTGACAGCAGCCGGTTTCGATGGCGCAGCACTTCTCCGGCGGCAAGCCGACGACGACGTCCAGAACAAATGGTCGGCAGACCGCATGCATGCGCGCGACAGCGGCGTCTTCGGTTTTCCCAGCTATGTCTATGACGGCGAGCTCTATTGGGGCCAGGACAATCTGCCCTTCCTCGAACGCCACCTCCGCGGCGACAAACCGTAAACTTCAAGACGAATGTTTTTTTAATGGAGCGGCGAAGGAGAGACGCACATTCCTTTAATCTAGTAATTTTATAGACAATATTCGAGGCAACCACAGAGAGGAAAAACCATGTCAGGTTTCAAACTCGTCGGCATTGCCGGCAGCTTCAACCGCCCATCGAAGACACTGGCTCTTGTCCGGCATGTCGCCGAACGCGCCAGCGTCAGATACGGCTTTTCGAGCAAAACCTATGATCTCCACGATCTCGGTCCGTCGCTGGGTCGCGCCTTGTGGCGCAAGGACCTCGACGAGCAGGCCAGGCGTGTCGTCGACGAGATCGTAAGGGCCGATGTGCTGATTATCGGTTCGCCGACTTACAAGGGCTCCTACCCCGGCCTTTTCAAGCACCTCATCGATCTGATCGATCCACAGGAGCTCCGCGCGAAGCCGATCATCATTACGGCGACCGGCGGCGGCGACCGGCACGCCTTGATGGTCGAGCATCAGCTCCGGCCGCTATTCGGTTTCTTCATGGCCCATACGCTGCCGACGGCCGTCTATGCGTCCGACCGTGATTTTGCGGATTACGCGGTCTCTTCCGATGCGCTTTCGAACCGCATCGGTGAAGTGGTCGGCGAATTGTCAGCCTTCTTTCCAGAGGCAAGACCGGCAGTAGCGGCAGCCGAATAAGGCGCGTCACGAACTTCGTTCTCAGGAGGCAGCGATGGATGATGCAGGCCCGCAGGGATCAAGCGAGCAAATCTGGAGCGTCTTTGACTTTGCTCGCCGATATCGGCTGGCCAAGCGCGAGGAAAACCGCCTGCTGATGCTCTACGGGCCGACTGCATCGCTGCGCGATCTTCTCGCCAATGCGCAACGTCATTAGTTGATTTCCCAACCGACCAGTTCCTGACAGGAGGTTCGCATGAAGCTTGATTTCCATTTCTGGCTGAAGTTTGCGATCGCCCGCTTCCGGCGCCAGCTGCGAAAGCCTGCAAACGCAGCGGTCACCCGCGACGAGGAGCAGGAACGGTCGGCGCGCGAATACGAACTTCACTATTGGGGCGCGATGCCGGGACTTTGGTATTGAGGAGGGCGCGGGATGGCGATTGCTGTTGAGACCGGCGACCGTCGGCACACCCGAAGAGCAACGGGAAGCCTCATGTCGCAGTTCAGGCATGCGGCCGGGATCTGCACGGTCGCCGGTTCCTTCACCTTCCTCTTCGCCTTGGTGATCGGACTGATCAGATGAGCGAAGTCCTCATTCTCCCCGGATTGTTCGGCTCGGGAGAGGGGCATTGGCAACAGCACTGGCTGCAGGATCAGCCGGGTAGCCGTTTTGTCGCTCAGGACGATTGGGATCATCCTAGCCTCGACAGCTGGTTGCCGCGACTGGAAGAAGCGCTTGAAGAGGCTGGCGAAGCCTATCTGGTCGCCCATAGTCTCGGATGCCTGCTCGCCGCTCGGTTGGCCGGGCGAAGCGCTGCCCGGCGCGTGAAGGGAGCATTGCTCGTTGCTCCCTGCCATCTGCCGGCTACGGAAATACTCCATCCCGGGCATATCGCGTTCGGCGGCATGCCGACGGCGCCTCTGCCATTTCCGAGCATCGTCGTCGGCAGCATGAACGACGCCTACATGACGGTCGATCGGCTGACCTTGTTTGGCCGCCTGTGGAAGTCGGAGACCAGGAATATCGGCCTTGCCGGCCACATCAATATCGCAAGTGGTTTTGGCCGCTGGCGAACCGGCTATCGGCTGCTGGATGCCTTGAAGATGCGCACCGGCGATCGAAGGCGCAGCGTTTTCGCACGACCGGCTTTTGCGATGTGAATGGAAGCGGAATGTCCGATGTCATCGACGAGCTCCTGCGCCTCAGCGAAGATCCGAATGCCGACCCCAGGAGCCGGCGCCGGCAAACCATGGAGCGCCTGGTGCAGACGCTGCTTGCCATGGCCGACGCCGAAATCGGGCCTGACGAGGCGCAACATCGCCATTCGATCATGCATTTGACGACGATCATCCGCGACATGACGGGCAGGATCGCCGAGGCCGACGATACGACATTTGCGGCGATCGTCAGGGAGGCCGTGATGCTGATCCGCAGCCTGCAGCGGCGCCGGGCCGACTCGGCCAGATTTACGGTGCATTGAAAGGTGAGGGATATCACCGAGCATAAGCAGGCTTTAATGCGGCGAAGCGAGGTTCGGATGCTCGGCGCAACCAGCATGGCTCTTACGGACGAGCTCGTGTCGCTCAGCCTTCGCCCCGAGCTCGATCCCGGTCCCGAGCCGCACCGCACACCGCTGACCGAGATGGAGGTGGAGACGTTCGCCAGGCGGCTGCTGCAGGAATCCGCCGGCGCGCCGCTCTGGGTTTTCGCCTATGGCTCATTGATATGGAAGCCGGACTTCGATGCCGTCGAGTGGCAGCGCGGCGCAGCAAGGGGTTGGCATCGGTCCTTCTGCCTGAAGATGACCCGCTGGCGGGGAAGCCGGGCGCAGCCCGGCCTCATGATGGCGCTTGATCGTGGCGGACGCTGCAACGGCATCCTCTACAAGCTTGCCGATGACGATCGCCTCGGTCAAATTCGGCGATTGATCCGCCGTGAGGTCGGCACGAACGAAGATGCGGCGACGGTTCGCTGGATTCCTGTCGAGACCGCACATGGCTTGGTGCGCGCGCTGGTCTTTTGGGCCGGCCCGAAAGGGGAGCGCGTTTCCCGCAGATTGCCGTTGGAGACGGTGGCGCGCGTGCTTGCCAGGGCCTGCGGGCATATGGGCTCCTGCGCCGAATATCTCTATCTGACGGTGAAGCATCTGGAAGAACGCGGCATCCGCGATCGCAATTTATGGCGCCTTCAGGAGCTCGTCGCCGCCGAACTCCAATCGATCCATGGTCTGAACGAGGTTACGCAAAGACGTTAAGCGCCGCGCATCTTTTCAGACCGCGGCGCTTTGACGTTTTGAATTGCTTGCATTCCCTCAGAGCTTGCCTTTCCAAGGCACAAGGTAGGTCTCCAGGAAACGGATGGCGGCCGAGAAGGTGAAGGCGCAGACCGCGATGATGGCGATGCCGACAAAGACGACGTCGGTTGCCAGAAATTGCGACGCCGACATGATCATGAAACCGATCCCGCGCGTCGAGGCGATCAATTCGGCCGCAACCAGCGTGCTCCAGCCGACGCCGAGCGCAATGCGGATGCCGGTGAGGATTTCGGGCAGAGCCGACGGCAGGACGATGTCGATGAAGAGCTGCAGCCGGCTGGCACCCAGCGAACGAGCGGCATTGACGCGCTCGATCGGCAGCGAACGAACGCCGGCCTGGGCCGAAAGGCAGATCGGCGCAAACATCGCCAGCACCAGCAGCGTGATCTTCGACGTTTCGCCGATACCGAGCCAGATGATCATCAGTGGCAGGTAAGAAAGCGGCGGAAGCGGCCAGTAAAACTCGATCGGTGCATCGAGCACTCCTTTGGCCCAGCGGTTCAGGCCCATGAGCAATCCGAGCGGAATGCCGGCGGAGATGGCGATGAGAGCCGCAACGATGATGCGGAACAGACTTGCGGCCACGTGTTCAGAAAGCGATGCACCGGCGTAACCATCGCGATATATGACGCCGATCTGCGTCAACACTTCATCGGGACGCGGCAGGAAAAGGTGCGGGACGATGCCAAGGGCAGCGACGAGCCACCACAGCAGCAGGATTGCCAGCGCGGTGGCAACACTGATGGCGACCGTTGATCTCTCGCCGGCGCCGAAGCCGGCCATTTTCACCAGCTTGACCTGACGATCCTGGACGTGGGCCGCAGCCGGCGAGGCCTGTATTACATCGCTCATGCGGCGCTCCTCAAATCTTCGCTGCTGTGGAGAATGGCGCGGATCTCCTCGCGCAGCTCGGCAAATTGCGGCGACGCCTTGATCGATCGTGCATCGCCCGTCTCCGCGAAGCGTCTGATGAAATCGAGATCGAAGCGGGCGACGACGCGGCCTGGCCGAGGCGACATAACCAGGACTTGTGTGCCGAGAAACAGCGCCTCTTCGATCGAATGGGTGATGAAGAAAACCTTCTTCGCCGTCTTGTCCCAGACCGAAACCAGCAGTTCCTGCATCTGCTCGCGGGTCAGGCTGTCGAGCGCGCCGAACGGCTCGTCCATGAGCAGAATGTCAGGATTGGTCGCAAGCGCGCGGGCGATGCCGACCCGCTGGCGCATGCCGCCCGACAGCTCGTAGGGAGAGGCGCCGGCGAATTCGTCAAGCCCGACGAGCCGGAGCAGTTCCAAGGCGCGTGCTTGCCGCTCCTTGCGGTTGACGCCGGCAAATTTCAGGCCGAGCGCGACATTGTCGGCCACCGATTTCCAGGGCAGCAGCGCATCTTTCTGAAAGACGACGCCGCGATCGGCGCCTGGGCGTTCGACCGCGCGGCCATCGAGCGTGATCCGGCCATCTGACAACGGAAGGAAACCGGCGATCGCGTTGAGAAGGGTTGATTTGCCGCATCCCGAGGCGCCGAGCGCGACGACGAAACCCCGTTCGGGGATATCGAAGGAAACGCGATCGAGCGCGTGGACGGTCCGCCCGTCCCGGGCTGCGAAGAAAACGCTGGCGTGATCGACTTTAAGCATGGTGCCACTCGCAAGTTCGATGCCGGCGCGACGATTGTCGCGCCGGCATCGGGGAGGATCAGTTGCTGACGCTGGTAAGTGCGTCGGCGGTGACGAAGGCGCCGTAATTTGCCAGCACGTCGGACACCTTGCCCTGTTCCTTCAGGAACGATGCCGTGTCCTTCAGGATCTTGCCGGCGCCCGCCTTTTCGCCGCCACCGAGCCAGGCGTCCGATGCCTGGACCTCGGGAGTGAGCAGCGTCAGGTTCTTCAGAGCCGAGGCCTGCTGCTCGGCCGTTCCGCCGAGAAGCTTGGCGAGCGCCTTGGCGTTGTCGCTGTCGGGACCCCAGGCGGCCTTGTCCGAGGCGAAGGACGCATAGTATTTGTTGATGACCGAGGCGAAGCCCTTCAGGAATTCCGGGTTGTCGGTCGCGAACTTCGAGGTGGCGACCCAGGCAGAGAATGTCGGAGCTCCCTTGTCCGCCACCTCCCTGGAGGTCACCAGGACCTTTCCGTTCTTCTTGAGTTCGGTGAGCGCCGGATCCCAGACGAAACCGCCGTCAATATCGCCGCGGTTATAGCTCGCCACGATCTCAGGCTGGGGGATTGCGAAGACCTGGACGTCCTTCTCGGTCAGGCCAAGCGATTTGATCAGCGCTAGAAGCTGATAGTGGTCCGTGGAGACGGGCGCGGCGGCAAGCTTCTTGCCCTTCAGATCGTTGAGGCTTTCGATGCCCGAGCCGTTGCGGACGACGAGAGCCTCATCGATGCCGGAGATCGAGGCAAGATAGAAGGCCTTGACCTCGAGCCCGCGCGATACCGCAGCCGCAAACGGGCTGGAGCCGACATAGCCGACCTGAACGTCGCCCGAGGCGATGGCCGCGAATATCTCGGCGCCGGAATTGAACCTGCGGAAGTCGATGTCATACCCGGTCTTCTTGGCGAATTCGCCGTTGGCGATTGCCACGGAAGACGGCAGGGCGTCGGTTTGATAGCCGACGACGACCTTCTTGTCCGCCGCCTCAGCGGCGATCGCCGTTGCGAGAGTGCCGACGCCGACGGCGATTGCGGCAAGCAAATTTCTGAAATTCATCTTGAGCCCCGTTGTTCGAGGGCCACCCGGCCCCTTGATCTCACCTGCAAAAGGGTAATGGTTGATAAGGGGCTGGCGGGAGGAATAACAAACTATATTTATAGACTATGAAGATAATTGTTTTCGTGATTCTGCCGGTTGAGCCATCCGCGTGGCGGTGAGTGACAAGAAGCGGCTTTACCGATGTTCAGGGAGAATGCCTTGACATACGATGTTATCGTCGTCGGTTCCGGTTTTTCAGCGATCGCTGTGACCTGTAATCTCGTCGAGCTGCTTCCCGCGTCGGCGAAGATCGCGGTCGTCGGCGACGATGCCGGTTTCGGACGCGGGACGGCATATAGGACGGAGCTCTATCTCCATCGCCTCAACGTGCCGGCCGGCCGCATGAGCTTGCTGCCCCATCACCCTGACGATTTCGTCGACTGGCTGAAGGCCCATGGACGTCCTATGCAGGCCGGCGATTTCGCCTCGCGCAGCGATTACGGCCTTTATGTCAGGGATACGCTTGCGCGGCTGCTTCGAAAGCGGGATGGCCGTTGCCGGGTCGATTTCATCAAGGCCAAAGCAGCCGGGTGCGTGGAGCGTTACACCAGCACGCTCGCCTTTCACCTCGGCAATGGCGACGAGGTCGCCGGGAAGAATGTGGTGCTTTGCCTCGGCGTCGGAAACGCCGACCTTCCGGTCGAACCGATTGGCGTTCCGTCTTTGCTGCGATCGCGGATCGTTGAGAACCCGTGGCGGCTCTTCTGGCTGAGGCGCGTCGCGCCCTCCGATGCGGTCTGTATTCTCGGCTCCGGCCTGACGATGATCGATCAGGTTCTGGCACTTCGCGCCCATGGCCACAGAGGCAGGATCGACGTGCTTTCGCGACGCGGCCTGGCGCCGCTCGGCCATGCGAGGACGCCGCCCGCGCCGCTGCCGATCGACGTTCACACGCTTCCGGCTACGATCAGCGGCCTGTTGAAGATCTTGCGGGAAAAGAGCAGGTCGGTCGCCGACTGGCGGAGCGTGATGGACGGCCTGAGGCCGGCCACGCAGGCTCTCTGGCAGCGGCTTTCGCACGACGAGCGAGCACGGTTCCTGCGGCATGCGCTTCCCTGGTGGAACATCCACCGTCACCGGGTCGCGCCCGACGTGTTCGCAGGGTTCGAGAAACTGGTCTTAGACGGAACCGTTCGCTTCCATGCGGGCTTCCTGAAATCGCTCGAGGCCGAAGATGACAGGCTGGTCGCCGGGTACAGGGTCAGGGCCAAACGCGAGATCGCCGAGATCAGGGCGGACTGGCTGGTCAACTGCACGGGTATGGAGCGCGCCGGCATCAGCCATTCGCCGCTTCTGCAGGAAATGAGCCGGTTTCAGCTTATTGTTCCCGATCCGCTTGGCCTCGGCATCCAGGTGGATGCAGCTTCCGAAGTGACGGCTCCGTCCCGGATCTCGCCGGCGCGGCTGTTTGCCGTCGGCGCCTTGACGGCGGGACAATTCTGGGAGATCACCGCCGTCCCCGACATCCGGGTGCAGGCGAAGGCCGTGGCCGAAGAGATCGTCCGGCCGAGGCCCAATTCTGACGCCTAGGCTGACAAACTTGGATCGGCACGGTGCTGTTGAATTGCCGGTCGCCGACAGCTACACTATTTGGTAGGCCATAATACGATTCCCGAGTTCGGCTGGCTTTAGCCTGCGAAGTCAATCCAACACTGAGGTACAGCATGAGCGGTGCTCTGAAGGACGCAGCAATCAGGGTCGAGCGTCCTGCGAAGACCTTGCGGGAACTGGCGCTCGACAAGGTCCGCGAGGCCATCGTCAACGGATACTTCCGGCCCGGAGACCGGCTTGTCGAGCGCGACCTCTGCGCCCAGCTCGGCGTCAGCCGGACGGTGGTGCGCGAGGTTCTGAGGCATCTGGAATCGGAAGGACTAGTCGCCAATCTGCCGAACAAGGGACCGATCGTCGCCCAGCTGGATATCGAGGAAGCCAAACAGATCTATGAAATCCGCGGTGCGCTCGAAGGCATGGCGGCGCGGCTGTGCGCAGAACGCGGCAGCCCCGAAATCGTCGCCGCGCTCGAGGAATCCCTGAGCGCAATCCGCAACAGCTATCGCGATCAGGATATGGCGGGTGTGCTCGCCAATACTTCTTCCTTCTATCAAACACTGTTCACCATGGTCGACAGGCATGTCGCCTGGGGCGTCGTCAACCTGCTCACCGTGCGCATCAACCATCTGCGCTCGATGACGATCAAGACGGAGCGGCGCGGCATCGAGGGGCCGGCACAAATGTCGAAGATCGTCGACGCTATCCGCCGCGGCGACGGCGAGGGGGCCCAGCGGGCGGCGATGGATCATGTCGCCGCCGCCAGCGCAATTGCCGAAGCGGTGCTGTCCGCCCAGAAGCCTGCGGAATAATTCCTTAAAACTCGTCGTATTGCATAAAACGATCACTGCAGGCCGCCGACAAGGCGACGTCGCATCGACATTTGTCGATGCCACTGCGCATAGGCAATCACATTCCCGGAACTCTACACTCCGAGCTTGACACCCGTCTTTGGTCGATGTGATGGTATGCCATAATGGATAACATATAAGTCGGCATCCCCAATCTGCGCCCCCGCCGAAACCAACTTGACACCGATGTATTATGGTATACCATAATATCAAATAGTGAGACGAGGTGTTCCATGGCCATTCAAATTCGTAAGACGGGACTGCAGATTGAAACGACGCTGATCGAAGGCGGCAAGGCCGCGGCGGTGCCGCTGAAGCTGTTTTCGGCTTTCGCGGTCGTGAAGAACCCCTGGGCGGGCCGCGGCTTTGTTGAAGACCTCAAGCCGGAAATCCATGCGGGCGCTCCGGTTCTGGGTGAGTTGCTGACCAAGATGATCATCGATGCGGTCGGTTCCGGCGATGCCGTCGAAGCCTACGGCAAGGCCGCCGTCGTCGGTTTGGATGGTGAGATTGAACATGCCTCCGCGCTCATCCACACGCTGCGCTTCGGCAATTTTTATCGCCATGCCGTCGGCGCCAAGTCCTATCTCGCCTTCTGCAACACGCGCGGTCCTGCCAATGCGCCGATCATGATCCCGCTGATGGATAAGAACGACGAAGGCCGCCGGTCGCACTATCTCACCATCCAGACCTCGATCCCCGACGCGCCTGCCGCTGACGAGATCGTCGTGGCTCTCGGCGCTTCAGTGGGCGGGCGTCCGCATCACCGCATTGGCGACCGCTACCAGGATCTGAAAGATCTTGGGCAGGACGTCGCCAACCCCGCGGGCGTTTGAAAGGGTGGGCGCTGGGATGCTGACAGCCGGATCGATCTCGGGCGCCGCTGCAGCAAAAGGCGCCGGTGACTTGCCCCGAAAGAAGACGCCAGGCGGGACGGCCTATCACGAGGCGGGCAGCGGCGAGCCGCTGGTTCTCATTCATGGCGTCGGCATGCGGCTAGAGGCCTGGGCACCGCAGATCGCCTTTCTGTCGGCCGGCCATCGCGTCATTGCCGTCGACATGCCGGGGCATGGCGAGAGTGCAAAACTGCCAGCGGGCAGCCGCCTGGAGGAGTTTGTCGCCTGGTTCGGGCGCTTTCTCGAGGAGATGGCGATCGATAGGGTGAATGTTGCCGGCCACTCGATGGGGGCGCTGATATCGGGCGGGGCGGCCGCGACGTTCGGCGAACGGGTCAGCCGTGTCGCCTACCTCAACGGCGTCTACAGGCGCGATCCGGAAGCAAAGGCCGCTGTGCTCGCACGGGCCGCGGCCATTCCGGTGACGGGGGTCGACAAGGAAGGCCCGCTGGCGCGCTGGTTCGGCGACGATGCAGACAGCGTCGTTGCGCGGGAACTGACGCGGAAATGGCTCAACCTCGTCGATCCGGAGGGTTATGCTGTCGCTTACGCCGCTTTTGCCGGCGGAGACGAGACCTATGCCGATCGTTGGAAAGACGTGGCTGGTCCGGCCCTGTTCCTGACGGGGTCCGACGATCCGAATTCGACACCTCTGATGGCAGAGCAAATGGCGGCGCTCGCACCGAAGGGCTGGGTCCGCATCGTCGAAGGCCATCGTCACATGGTGAACCTGACCGCGCCTGATATCGTCAATTCGCTGCTCGCCGAGTGGCTGTCGTTCGGGGAGGATGAACGATGACAATCCAGACTGTCGACCCGAGGGCATTGCGAGATGCATTCGGCGCTTTTCCCACCGGCGTGACCGTTGTCACCGCCTGCGACGGAGATGGAAATCCGATCGGCTTCACCGCGAACTCCTTCACCTCGGTCTCGCTCAATCCGCCCTTGCTGCTCGTCTGCCTCGCCAAGACCTCGCGCAATTTTGCCACCATGACCGGAGCGCCGCATTTCGCCATCAACGTGCTGTCGGAAACGCAGAAGGACGTGTCGAATACTTTCGCGCGTCCTGTCGAAGACCGATTTGCGGCGGTCGAATGGGCCAAGGGATCGGCGGGCTGCCCGATCTTCTCGAACGTGGCGGCCTGGTTCGAATGCGCCATGGAAGAGGTCATCGAGGCCGGCGACCATGTCATCCTGATGGGCCGTATCGAATCTTTCGACAATAGCGGCCGCAACGGTCTCGGCTATGCGCGCGGCGGCTATTTCACGCCGACGCTCGCGAGCAAGGCGGTTTCCGCCGCGGCCGAAGGCAATATCGAGCTAGCGGCTGTGGTCGAACGCCGCGGTGAGGTTCTGCTGCTGGGCGAGGATGTGCTCTCCCTGCCGAACATCGACGCCCATGACGGCAACCCGACCGAAGCGCTGCAAAAATACCTGGAGACGCTCACCGGGCTGACGGTCAGCATCGGCTTCCTCTATTCGGTCTATGAGGGCAAGAGCGACGGCAAGCAGCATATTGTCTATCACGCCGTTGCCGGCGACGGCGAGCCTGCCGGCGGCAGGTTCGTCAAGCCCGACGCCCTGGCTGCGGCGAAATTCAAGACCAACTCGACCGCCGATATCGTCAACCGCTTCGCGATGGAAAGCTCGATCGGCAATTTCGGCGTCTATTTCGGCGACGAGACCGGCGGCAAAATCCATCCCATTCCAGCCAAGGGCGCAAAAGCATGAAATTCTCCCTCTTCGTCCATATGGAGCGGCTCGACGCCGGCCAGAGCCATAAGAGC
Source organism: Rhizobium phaseoli (assembly GCF_001664385.1). NCBI lineage: Bacteria > Pseudomonadati > Pseudomonadota > Alphaproteobacteria > Hyphomicrobiales > Rhizobiaceae > Rhizobium > Rhizobium phaseoli. The sequence goes on from NZ_CP013533.1 coordinate 21,515, forward strand.
CTCTATGAGGAATTTGTCGCGCTCTGCGAGATTGCCGACAAGGGTGGCATGCATGCGATCTGGACGGGCGAGCATCATGGCATGGATTTCACCATTGCCCCCAATCCCTTCGTGACCATTGCCGATCTCGCGCGCCGCACGTCGCGGGCAAGGCTTGGGACGGGAACGGTGATCGCGCCCTTCTGGCATCCGATCAAGCTCGCCGGCGAAGCGGCGATGACCGACATTATCTGCGATGGAAGGCTCGATATCGGCATCGCCCGCGGCGCCTACTCCTTCGAATATGAGCGTCTGCTGCCCGGCCTCGACGCCTGGGGTGCTGGCCAGCGCATGCGCGAGCTCATCCCGGCGGTCAAGGGCATCTGGAACGGCGACTACGCCCATGACGGCGAGTTCTTCAAGTTTCCCGCGACCACCTCGGCGCCGAAGCCGCTGCAGCAGCCAAACCCGCCGATCTGGGTTGCCGCGCGCGATCCTAACTCGCATGAATTTGCCGTCGCCAACGGCTGCAATGTTCAGGTGACGCCGCTCTGGCAGGGCGATGACGAGGTCCAGTCGCTGATGGACCGCTTCAACGATGCCTGCGCCAAGAACCCTGATATAGAGCGGCCGAAGATCATGCTGCTGCGCCACACCTATGTCGGCTCGTCGGAAGACGACGTCGCCCAAGCGGCCCATGAACTCAGCGTCTATTACAACTACTTCTTCGCCTGGTTCAAGAATGAGAAGCCGATCACCCAGGGCCTGATCGAACGGATTCCGGACGAGCAGATCCGGGCAAACGCGATGCTGTCGGATCAGGTCATGCGCACCAACAATGTCGTCGGAGATGCCCGGACCGTCATCGACCGGCTCAAGGCCTATGAGGCCCTCGGCTACGACGAATATTCCTTCTGGATCGACACCGGCATGAGTTTCGAGCGCAAGAAGGCGTCGCTCGAGCGCTTCATCGCCGAGGTCATGCCGGCATTTCAGGAGTAAAAGCCATGCGGCGTTTCCAGCATTATATCGACGGCGAATTCTCGGATGGCGAAGCTTCCTATCCGAGCATCGATCCGGCTTCCGGCACCGTCTGGGCTGAGATGCCCGAGGCGCGCGAGAATGATGTCGATCGGGCCGTGAACGCTGCCGAAAGGGCGCTCTACGATGGCCCCTGGGCGAAGATGACGGCGACGCAGCGCGGCAAGCTGCTCTACAAGCTCGCCGATCTGGTTGCCGCCAACGCCCCGATCCTCGCCGAGCTGGAGACGCGCGACACCGGCAAGATTATCCGCGAAACGTCCGCGCAGATCGCCTATGTCGCTGAATATTACCGTTATTATGCCGGCATATCGGACAAGATCGAAGGCTCTTACCTGCCGATCGACAAGCCCGATATGGACGTCTGGCTTCGCCGCGAGCCGATCGGCGTCGTCGCCATGGTCGTGCCCTGGAACAGCCAGCTCTTCCTGTCGGCCGTCAAGATCGGCCCGGCGCTCGCGGCCGGCTGCACCATGGTGGTCAAAGCCTCGGAAGACGGGCCGGCGCCGCTGCTTGAATTCGCGCGCCTGGTGCATGAGGCAGGCTTTCCCGCCGGCGTCGTCAACATCATCACTGGTTTCGGCGCCTCCTGCGGTGCGGCCCTCGGCCGTCACCCGAAGGTCGCGCATGTCGCCTTTACCGGCGGTCCCGAAACCGCCCGGCACGTCGTGCGCAATTCGGCCGAAAATCTCGCCTCTACCTCGCTTGAACTCGGTGGGAAGTCGCCCTTCATCGTCTTTGCCGACGCCGACCTCGAAAGCGCCGCCAACGCCCAGGTCGCGGGCATTTTCGCGGCGACGGGGCAGAGCTGCGTTGCCGGCTCGCGCCTGATCGTCGAGCGCAGCGTCAAGGACCGGTTCGTCGCGTTGCTGCGCGAGAAGGCGCAGGCGATCCGCATCGGCGCGCCGCTCGACATGGCGACCGAAGTCGGCCCGCTTGCTACAAAGCGCCAGCAGGACAATATCGGCGCTCTCGTCGAGAAGTCGATCGAAAGCGGCGCCCGCCTCGTCACCGGCGGACGCAAGATCGACGGCGAAGGCTATTATTTCCCGCCGACGATCCTCGATTGTGACGATGTTGCTTCGCCCTCACTGATCGAGGAGTTCTTCGGGCCGGTCCTCTCCGTCGTCTCCTTCGAGACCGAGGCCGAGGCACTGCGGCTTGCCAACGACACCCGCTACGGCCTGGCCTCCGGCATCTTCACGCAGAACCTCACCCGGGCGCACCGGCTGATCAAGGGCATCCGTGCCGGCATCGTCTGGGTCAACACCTACCGCGCCGTCTCGCCGATCGCGCCGTTCGGCGGCTTCGGCCTGTCGGGACACGGCAGGGAAGGCGGCATGGCCGCGGCGCTCGATTATACCCGCACCAAGACGATCTGGCTCAGGACGTCGGACGATCCGATCCCCGATCCTTTCGTGATGAGGTAGCGCCGATGTTTTACGAAGTCCGCACCTATCGGCTGAAGAACGGGACGATCCCGCAATATCTCAAGGTCGTCGAGGAAGAAGGGATCGAGATCCAGAAGGGCCATCTCGGCACGCTCGTCGGCTACTTCTTTTCGGAGATCGGCACGATCAACGAGATCGTGCACATCTGGGCTTTTACCAGCCTGGACGACCGCGAGGCGAGACGCCAGCGGCTTCTGGCTGATCCCCGTTGGCAGGCCTTTCTGCCGAAGATCCGCGACCTGATCGAGGTGGCGGAAAACAAGATTATGAAGCCGGCAAGCTTCTCTCCCCGGAGCGAGGCGCGCTGACGGCATAAGGCATACCCGCAGGACAAACCAGAACAGGATAAGGGAACATGAAAACGACATTTGCTTTCGCGGCGGTTGCCGCATTCGTGGCGGTCTCCGCGCCGGCGCACGCTGACAGCATGGTCTTCTCGAGCTGGGGCGGAACGACCCAGGATGCGCAGAAGGCGGCATGGGCAAGCCCGTTCACCGAAAAGACCGGCATCACCGTCGTGCAGGACGGCCCGACCGACTACGGCAAACTCAAGGCCATGGTCGAGGCCGGCGAAGTCAACTGGGATGTCGTCGATGTCGAAGGCGACTATGCCGCCCAGGCCGGCAAGAACGGCCAGCTCGAGAAGCTCGACTTCTCCGTCATCGACAAGTCGAAGCTCGATCCGCGCTTCGTCACCGACTATTCGGTTGGCAGCTTCTATTATTCCTTCGTCATCGGCTGCAATGCCGATGCCGTCAAAGCCTGCCCGAAGACATGGGCCGACCTGTTCGACACGGCCAAGTTCCCCGGCAAGCGCACCTTCTACAAGTGGTCGGCTCCCGGTGTGATCGAGGCGGCGCTGCTTGCCGACGGCGTGCCTGCGGACAAGCTTTATCCGCTCGATCTCGACCGCGCCTTCAAGAAGCTCGATACGATCAAGTCCGATATCATCTGGTGGTCGGGCGGCGCGCAGTCGCAGCAGCTGCTGGCTTCCGCCGAGGCGCCGTTCGGCAGCGTCTGGAACGGCCGCATGACGGCGCTTGCCGCGACCGGCATCAAGGTTGAAACCTCCTGGGAGCAGAATATTACCGCTGCCGATGCGCTCGTCGTGCCGAAGGGCTCGCCGAATGCCGAAGCGGCGATGAAGTTCATTGCATTGGCGACCTCGGCGGAACCGCAGGCTGCCCTTGCAAAGGCCACGGGATATGCGCCGATCAATGTCGAGTCGGCCAAGCTGATGGATGCGGAAACCGCCAAGACCCTGCCGGACCAGCAGACGGCAAGCCAGGTCAATGCCGATATGAACTACTGGGCTGACAATCGCGATGCCATCGGCGAGAAGTGGTACGCCTGGCAGGCGAAATAGTCCGAAAACTGGAGATGAACGGGCACGGCGATCGTTCGCCGTGCCTCCCGCAGCGTCGGCGCCGGTCATCGGACCTCGCCGCCAGCGGAAACTGACGGGTGGGAAGGACTGTCATGTCGACATATAGCGATGCCTCTGGCGCGATCATGCCTCTGCCGAAGGCGCGCAGGGCAACAGGTTTTGGCGGGGTCGTTCCGGCTCTGGCCTTCGTGGCAATCTTTTTCGTCGTGCCGGTGGTGGTCCTGCTGCTGCGAAGCGTATTGGAACCCGTCCCGGGTCTTGGCAATTATGCGCAACTGATCGGATCGGCCACCTATCTCAAGATTTTCGCCAATACCTTCGTCGTCTCGGGTTTCGTTACGGTGATTTCGCTGCTCATCGGCTTTCCCGTCGCCTGGGCGCTGGCAATCATGCCCGGTCGGCTGAGCTCGGTGATCTTTGCGATCCTGCTCTTGTCGATGTGGACCAACCTGCTGGCCCGCACCTATGCCTGGATGGTGCTGCTGCAACGCACCGGGCTCATCAACAAGATGCTGATGGGCATGGGTTTGATCGACCAGCCGCTGGCGCTCGTCAACAATCTAACCGGTGTCACGATCGGCATGACCTACATCATGCTTCCCTTCATCATCCTGCCGCTCTACGGCGTGATCAAGAAGATCGATCCGTCGACGCTGCAGGCGGCCGCCCTTTGCGGCGCCAACCGCTGGCAGTGCCTGACGCGTGTTCTGCTGCCGCTGGCCATGCCCGGCATGGCCGCCGGCGCCCTGATGGTCTTCGTCATGTCGCTCGGCTATTTCGTCACGCCCTCGCTTCTCGGCGGCACCGCCAACATGATGCTGGCGGAACTGATCGCGCAGTTCGTGCAGTCGCTGGTCAACTGGGGAATGGGCGGCGCGGCGGCGCTGGTGCTCCTGGTGGTGACGCTCTCGCTTTATGCCGTGCAGCTGCGTTTCTTCGGCAACCAGAACCCGGGGGGACGTTGATATGTTGCTCAATTTCGACCGTCTCGGCTGGTGGAAATACGTCCTGCTTGCGATCACGCTTCTGACTGCAGCCTTTCTGCTGCTGCCGATCGTCTTTATCGCGGCCCTGTCCTTCGGCTCCTCGCAATGGCTGATCTTTCCGCCGCCTAGCTGGACGTTTCAGTGGTACAGCGAGCTTTTTGCCGATCCGCGCTGGGTGGAATCGGCTTTGACGAGCTTGAAGATCGCGGTCATCGTCACCATCCTGTCGGTGCTGCTCGGGCTGGTGACGTCCTTCGGGCTGGTGCGCGGTTCGTTCATGTTCCGCGATGCGCTGAAGGCGCTGTTTCTGACGCCGATGATCCTGCCGGTCGTGGTTCTTGCCGTTGCCCTTTATGCCTTCTTTCTGAGGATCGGCCTCGGCGGCACGCTGGCGGGCTTCGTCATTTCGCACCTCGTTCTGGCGCTGCCCTTCTCGATCCTGTCCATATCGAGCGCGCTGGAGGGCTTCGACAAGTCGATCGAGGACGCGGCCGTGCTGTGCGGCGCCTCGCCTTTGGAAGCGAAGATCAGGGTCACCCTTCCGGCGATCAGCCATGGGCTGTTTTCGGCCGCCGTCTTTTCGTTCCTGACATCCTGGGACGAGGTGGTGGTGGCGATCTTCATGTCGAGCCCCACCCTGCAGACGCTGCCGGTGAAGGTATGGGCGACGCTGCGGCAAGACCTGACGCCTGTTGTCGCTGCCGCATCGACCCTTCTCATCCTTTTGACGATCATCTTGATGGCGCTGGTTGCCGTCGTGCGTAAGGTACTGAAACAATGAGCGAACCATTCCTTCAGATCCGCGGAATACGTAAGGAATACGGCCCTGTCGTCGCCGTACACGACGTCAATCTCGATGTCCGGCGCGGTGAATTCCTGACTTTCCTCGGCCCCTCCGGATCCGGCAAGAGCACGACGCTCTACATCCTGGCCGGCTTTGAAAATCCGACCAAAGGCGACATTACGCTCGAGGGCAAGACGCTGCTCGCCACGCCGTCGCACAAGCGCCATATCGGCATGGTGTTCCAACGCTACACCCTGTTTCCGCATCTGACGGTGGGTGAAAACATCGCCTTTCCGCTGAAGGTCCGGCGCAAGTCGAAGGCCGAGATCGACAGCAAGGTGAAGGAGATGCTGCGCCTCGTCCGGCTCGAAGGCTTCGAGGATCGCAAGCCGGCGCAGATGTCAGGCGGTCAGCAGCAGCGTGTCGCCCTTGCCAGGGCACTTGCCTATGATCCGCCGGTGCTCCTGATGGACGAGCCACTGTCGGCGCTCGACAAGAAGCTGCGCGAGGAAATCCAGCATGAGATCCGCCGCATCCACCAGCAGACCGAAGTGACGATCCTCTACGTCACACACGACCAGGAAGAGGCGCTGCGGCTCTCCGACCGCATCGCTGTCTTCTCCAAGGGCGTCATCGACCAGATCGGGACCGGCCCGGAGCTCTACGCCAATCCCAAGACCCGTTTCGTCGCCGAATTCATCGGCGACAGCGACTTCATTTCCTGTGACCTGGTGTCGTCTTCCGGCGGACAGGCCACGATCGCGCTGGGAGGCGGGGCCATCTTCAACCAGATTCCGGTGCATGGAAAAGGGACCTCCGGCGCAAGGGCGGCGCTGATGCTGAGGCCGGAGCGCATTCGGCTGTCGCGCGCAAGAGCCGCCGGCGCAGGTCTTGCCGCAACGGTCAGCGACATTACCTTTCTCGGCAACAATATCCACGTCTCCACGGAGACGGCGACAGGCGAGGCGCTTTCGGTTCGCCTGCCGTTCGGTCATGAGGCTATTGCCGGGCTCAATCGTGGAGATATAGTCCATCTCGATTTCGATCCCGGCGCCGCTCACGTATTCTGTTGAAAGTTGTCCCATGAAGCTCAATGATCCCTCGCTCTTCCGTCAGGCATGCCCCATCGCCGATCGCTGGATCGAAGCGGAAGGTCGCGCGTCGGCCATGGTTCGCAATCCGGCGACAGGTGAGGTGCTGGGTGCGGTCCCTGATTTCGGTGCAACCGAAACGGAAGAAGCCATCGCCGCCGCCGTCCTCGCCCAGAAGCTTTGGGCGAAGAAGACCGCCGGTGAGCGCGCAACTGTGCTCAAGACATGGCACCGCCTGATGATCGAAAATCGCGACGATCTGGCGATGATCCTGACGCTGGAACAGGGAAAACCGCTTGCTGAGGCCAAGGGAGAAATCACCTATGGTGCGAGCTTCATCGAATGGTTCGCCGAGGAGGCGCGACGCATCAACGGCGAGATCGTCCCGGGACACCAACCGGACAAACGGATCCTCGTGCTGCGCCAACCGGCCGGCGTGGTGGCGGCGATCACGCCCTGGAATTTTCCGAACGCGATGATTACGCGCAAGATTGGCCCGGCGCTTGCCGCCGGCTGTGCCGTCGTTCTCAAGCCGGCGCTGCAGACGCCGTTCTCCGCAATCGCGATCGCCGTCCTCGCAGAGCGCGCCGGCCTGCCGTCCGGCCTCCTCAACATTGTCACGGGCGATGCAGCGGCAATCGGCGGTGCGCTGACCGCCAGCCGCGACGTTCGGGTCCTGACCTTCACCGGCTCCACCCGGACGGGCGAGCTGCTGTACCGGCAATGCGCGCCGACGATCAAGAAGCTCGGTCTCGAGCTCGGCGGCAATGCCCCCTTCATCGTGTTCGACGACGCCGATCTCGACGCGGCGGTCGAAGGCGCCATCATCGCCAAATTCCGCAACAACGGTCAAACCTGCGTCTGCGCCAATCGGCTTTATGTCCAGGACGGCGTCTATGAGGCGTTTGCCGCCAAGCTGGCCGAGGCCGTTTCGAAGTTGAAGGTCGGCAATGGCCTGGAGCGTGACGTCGTGCTTGGCCCGCTCATCGACGACAACGCCGTTGCCAAGGTCGAAAGCCATATTCAGGATGCTGTCGCAAAGGGTGCCGGGATCGTAACGGGAGGCAAACGCCACGCGCTTGGCGGCCATTTCTTCGAGCCGACCATTCTGCGTGACGTTTCCGCCGGCATGCAAGTTGCGCGCGAAGAAACCTTTGGGCCTCTTGCCCCGCTTTTCCGGTTCCGCGACGAGCAGGACGTCATCGAGCAGGCCAATGACACCGAGTTCGGCCTTGCCTCCTATTTTTACGCGCGTGATCTGTCGCGGGTCTTCCGCGTGGCCGAAGCGCTCGAATATGGGATGGTCGGGGTCAATACCGGTCTTGTCTCCACCGCCGAGGCGCCGTTCGGCGGCGTCAAAATGTCGGGTCTCGGCCGCGAAGGCTCCAGGCACGGATTGGACGAATATACCGAGCTCAAATATGTATGCCTGGGCGGCATTGCCTGATCTTCAACCTTTGCGTTCCGGCGCCGCCCGTCTTTCAGGCGGGATGCTGTAGCGCTCATGCAGGGGTAATGAAAGATCGGCATGCATCTCGTCAGCATTGCCATGTACCTGACACCCCGGCCGCTCGCGGAGGCGACGGCCGAACTCTGGTCGTTTCTCAGGCACTACCTCCAGCATGCCGGCCTCACCGGGGTGCCTGAAACGCTCGACCAGACGGTTGCCTATGACGAAGCCTGGCTGAGGCGGGATCTGCTTCTGTCGCAGGCATGCGGCTATCCTTTTGCCACGAGCCTGCGCGGCCGAGTGCGGCTGGTGGCCACGCCCGTCTATAGCCATCCCGGCTGCGATGGGCCGCTGATGCGCAGCTTCATCATCGTCCGGAATAATTCGTCCCTCCGCGTGCTGGAGGATCTGCGCGGCACGACAGCTGCGATCAACAGCCCTGACAGCAATTCCGGCAGCAATCTCTTTCGGGCTGCCGTCGCTCCGCTTGCGCGCAACGGCCGCTTCTTTGGGCGGATTATCGAGACTGGCAGTCACGGCGGCAGCCTTGCCGCCGTTATCGAGGGCAGGGCCGAAAGCGCGGCCATCGATTGCATCACGCTTGAGAATATCCGCCGCTTCGATCCCGCCCAAGTCAAGGGCATCCGGATCATCTCCGAAACGCCTAAGGCGCCCGGTCTGCCGTTCATCACATCAGGCGACGCATCGAGCCAAACAATTCTCCTCCTCCGAGGTGCGTTGCATGCCGCCATCAGAGAGCCGTCATTAGCGGCCATGCGCGCCACGATGGGACTCGCTGATATCGCGTTGCTCTCCGAAGCGGATTACGAGCCGCTGCTATCATTGGCCGGCGATGCATTGCCGCCATTGAGGCCCTGAAGAGGCAGACGAACGTCAGAGCGCCGGGTTCGCTTCGGTTTGAGCGAGGCGGTGGGCAATGCGATCGGCATTCGCCATAATCGTCATCGTGATGTATTTCGAGGAAAGATCGGGAAGGACCGAGCCGTCGACGACGTGAAGACCCGGATGGAGGTTCAATTCGCCATCCGCAGAGGTACCGAACGGCCCCGCTGCGCCCATAGGCAGGGTGCCGGCAAAATGCGCATCGATCCCGGGTTCCGCCAGCGACGCGCCCGGAAGTGGAACGAGCCCTAATCGTTTCCACTCGCGGCGAAGCCGTCTCTTCAAATCCTTGGCGCGGGTATCGAAACCGTCTGCAAAGCCGCCTCGGACGGTCATGCCTTTTCCTGCCGCTTCGCGATGGATGTAGCTCCGGCATTGGTCGCCAGGATAGTAGATCGTTGCAACCAGCAAGCTGCCGGCGATCGTCTCGAACGCGGCGCGCCCGGCCTTTCTGCCGAGCGGCATCCTGTTGACGAAGCTCTGCGCCGGCAGGGAGCCGACTTCATAGATCGCGCCCGTCACATATTCGGATGCGCGCTCGCCGTAACGCAACGACAATCCGAGTTGCGCCAGGCTATGGGTCGCCGTGGCCGAGCGCAGCAATCTTGCCGGAGAGAGCAGAGGAATGGCGAGCGTTGGACTGTTCAAAAGGCGCAGTCCTTCACCGCCGATCGGCAGGAGGTCCGCCAGCAGAGCGGCGGTTCCGAGCACGCCTGCGGCGAGAATGATCCTCGGCGCAGAGAATGATGATCCGTCGGCCGTTCCGATAGTCCAGCCCGCGTTGGACGTCAGAGATATGGCGCGCATATTATCGAGTAACCGAAAATGCGGCGACTTCTGCAGCGCAAGCAGATCCTGCCGGCTGTTATAGATCGCGCCGCTCGGGCAGCCGTAGAGACAGTCGCCGCGCAGATCGCACGCGGCCCGCCCGGGCCTCGCCTCCGAAAGGATGGCGTTGACGGCGGGAAAAAGCCGAAACGACCCATCGGCCGGCTTTGCGATCTCGTGCCGATGGAGGACATGGGCGGCTGTGGCGCCAAGCGGCAGGATGGATGCGCTGTTGGCGCCTGCGGTCAAATCGGCGTTCGTGCTGATCCCGATGCGTTGCGACACACGTTCGTAGGATCGCTGCAACAGCTCGATATCGATAGGCCAGCCCGCGATGTCCTCGGCATCGAGGTAGCTGATTTGCGCTCCCCATATATTGGAGAGACCGCCACGGACGAGGCTGGCGACCGGCGTGAATCCATCGCCTGTGATCCCTGACTCGCGCCGAAACCGCTCAAGAATCCCGCGGGCCACCGGGGTCTGCAATTTCGGTGAACTGCCATCGTCGGCGCGGAGCGATTCCAGATTGCTTCCCAAGACACGGGCGCTGCGGCTTTCGTCCTCCCATCCTGCATCATTGCCGGCATCCAGCATCAGGACGCGACGGCCGGCCGCTATCAGCGGAAACGCAGCGGAGACGCCTGCCGGACCGCTGCCGACGATGATGAAGTCGGCGTCGGGCGTCCTCATCGGTATCGTCCCGCCAAAAGTGCGCGAAGCGGGAAGAGCAGGACATCGCCGGCGATGGCCAGCACGGCGCCGAAAAGTCCGCTCTTTTTGGCGGAATATCTTTCCGGCTCGCTCGCGAGATCGGCGAGATAAAGGGCGCGCGCAAGTCGATGCTGCGTGTGATCGGCCGGCGGCTCGAAGAAAGCGAGCAGGCGCGGATTCCGGATCAGCCTTGGGGAGAGGCCGAGCGGCGACAGACCTTCACGGCGAAGCCCTTCGTCGAGCCGCTGCAACTGCACCGGCGTCGGCGTGATGCCGAGATATTGCAGCAGCGCCTTCGCCTCACCGTGGGACTCTTCCTGGTCTGTTTGAGCGAACTCCCGCGTCAGCGCCATTGTCGGATCGGCCGGATTCAAGCCCAGCAGCCTGAGGCTTTCCGCGCTCTCCATCGGCGCTGCGCCCGCGAGTCCCAGGACGCGCTCCGGATCGACAGTCGGGATCAACGGCACAAGCCTGGTCATCCGGCAGGCAAAAAGAGCGAAGCCCAGGGGGATCGGTATGAAGTGGAGCTTGCCCTTGCCCTGGCTGCGGCGAAGAATTCCGAGCCAGGCGGCGAAGCTGATCGGTTTTTCATGTGCGAGCACGAATGTTTGCGGCTGCAGGTCCTCCCGGGTCGCCAGCGCCAAAAGGCCTGCAGCAACTTCGTCGAGATGAATTGGCTGGACCTTTCGGCTGAGCCCTATCATCGGCAGGAGCGGACTCAAGCCTGCCAGCTTCGCCATCAAGCCGTACATTGCAACCCGCGGGCCGCCATAGACAAGCCCGATCCGCGCGATGCGAACGATCGGTGCTGCAGAGCTGGCGGTCAGGTGTTGTTCGATCCTGAACTTGGTGCGTCCGTAAACGTTGAGCGCTTCCCTCCGGGACGAGGTGGAGGAGGAAAAGACGAAGTGCGGCACGCCGGCCGCTCTTGCCGCTTCGGCCAGTTTAACGGTGCCCGATATATTGATGTTGTTTTCTTCAGCCGCCTGCGGCTCGGTCGCCCAGGAATGCGCGAGATGGATGACTGCGGCCGCCCCCTCCAGATCCGATACAGCAGGCTCATCTCCAATGCGCCATTTCGCTCCGGATCCCCGACCGAATTCAACCACGTCGAAGCGGCGCTCACGCGCCGTCGCCGCGAGTCTTGCGCCGATGTAGCCGGTCGATCCCGTGATGATGAGACGCGGTGCCATCAACACCCTCTACTGTGCAAAGGCGATGCGCGCGCCGCTCCAGTCGAAACGAAACTCGATCTCCTTGAGCTGCGACAGCGCTTGGCGGACTTTTGCCTGGCGGTCTTTCGGGCAATAGAGGACGAGGAAGCCCCCGCCGCCTGCACCCGCAAGCTTGCCGCCGACCGCGCCGGCCGCCCGGGCCGCATCGTAAAACTCATCGATCGCGCTGTTGGTGATCTGCGATGTCAGCGATCGCTTCATCATCCATCCACGATGCAGCGCTTCGCCGAAGGCGCCGAGATCGCCGCTCATCAGGATGTCGCGCATTTCGTAAGCCAGTTGCACCATGCGCTCGACGGTCCGGAACTTGTCCTCGTCCGTCTCCATCGCCTGTACCTGGGTCGACAGCACCGAGCGCGTATCGCGCTGGCTTCCGGTAAAAAACAGCAGGATATTGCTCTCGAGCTCAGCCATCTTCTCGGAGCTGAGGACGACGGGCTGCACGTTCACGCCGCCGTTGGAATTGAACTCGATGAAGTTCAGGCCGCCATGGGCGGCTGCGTACTGATCCTGTTTGCCGATCGGCTCCTTCAGGATGTCGATTTCGAGCTTGCAGGCTTCTTCCGCCAACTGGTCCTTGGAGGCAAAGCGCGACCTGTGGGCATAAAGCGCGTTGATCAGCGCCACGGAAAAGGAGCTGGATGATCCGAGACCGGTGCCGGAGGGGATGTCGGCGACGGAGGCGACCTCGATACCGGGCTCGACCCGGTGCATGCGCAAGGCCTCGCGCAGCAACGGATGCGCGATGTCCTCCAGCGTGTCGGCAAGCTCGGTGCGCGTATATTTGAGATGGTATTTGTTTTCATTGAAATAGTTATGCACGATCACGAAGCTGTATTTGGCGATCGCGCAGGACAATACCGCGCCCGCCTGACGACGGTAATAGGACGCTATGTCCGAGCCGCCGCCGGCAAAGCTGACGCGAAAAGGTGCGGATGAAACGATCAAAGGAGTGCCTCCTCGAGATTGATGACGATGTCGGCCGATGCGCGCTGCAGATCGATCCTCGGCCACTCTTCCTGAATTCGCGACGTCCAGAGTTCTTCGGCCGCCGCGGGCGTTAGGCCTTTCCAGGCGTAAAACTTGTGAAAGCGATCCACTAACGTCTGCTGTGAGGCTTCGACGAAGACAGCCATATCGACATCCTCGCGGATCGACGCATGTCCGGCAAAGACGCCGTCCAGAAGGATCACGTCGGCATCACGCGCATCGTAGAGGGTCGGAGATGTATGCTGGCCACGGCTTGCCGCATCGTAACCCGGTGCCTCGACCCGTCCGGATTGACGCAGAATTCTGACGATCTCGGGATAATGCTCCACCCTGTTGCGTTCTTCCGCATTCATATCGGGCCGGCGATGCTCGAGCGGCAATATCCAGCGGTCGAGCTCCAGCCGCAGCACGCTGCGCCCGGCTTCCGAGAGAAGGCGTTGTACGGCATGCGCGGACGTGCTTTTCCCTGAGCGGGAACGACCGCATATGCCTACGAGCAGCGGGCCTGCCGCATTGGAAAGCCGCTCATCAATCGCTTTGAAGAGAGCTTGCCCAATGTCGTGGTAGCTGCATTGAAAGCGAACAGCATCATAGACCGTGTCGAAGACCAGATCGGCGTGGGGGATTCCTGTTTCTGCGGCAGGATAGCTCCTATCGTCCCGCAGGCCGTAACCGGTCCGGACGCCATAGGCCCAGATTCCGGCCTTGCGGCCCGCACCGATATCGCGCAGGCTATCGCCAATGATGGCGGATCTCGCCTTTTCGATCGGCAGTTCCGCCATGGCTTGACGGATCATCAGATCACCGGGCTTGCGGCAAGCGCAATCGATCTTGAGTTCGGGCACCTCGTTGGGGAACCCTTTGTCCGGATGATGCGGACAAAAGTAGATGCGATCCAGGACGCCGCCGTCTTCGGCCAGCTCGGCCTCTAGACGACCGAGAACATGGTCCAGGCCGGCTTCGTCGAGCAGGCCCTTGGCGACCTGCGGCCTGTTCGTTACGGCGACCGCGAGGAAGCCTGCCTCGCGGGCGAGCCGTACCGCCTGGCCGGCGCGGCCGACCAAGGTCACCTGGTCGGGATGAATGACGCCATGGCCGCCAACGTCTTCGTTGAGCACGCCGTCGCAGTCGAAGAACACCGCGGGTCTTCGGACCGACAAGTGGATTGCATGGACACGGTCCTGCCGAAGGTCCTCGGCCGCGGCGGCATGCCGGCTCGGAGATCCGGTATCCTTCATATATTCGGGCGTGTCGTAGATTGCGACCGGGATCGAGCGCTCGAGAAGACCGGGAATGACATCGTGGATCATGTCGGACTGCTGGCCCGGCAGGAGCGTCTCGAAAAACTGACCGGAAGCCACGTACAAGCCGGCCGGCACGAGATTGCGCCAATCCGCATCGCGCGGCGCCTTGCGGGCCAGGAGCCGCGTGAGATAGCCGTTCTTCTGAACGACGATGTCGGATGTGCGGGGATGATCGTTGGGATGCGCGATGATCGTCAGGGCGGCGGGAAATTGCCGGCGATGCCGCGCCAGCGCTGACAGATCGAGATCGAAGAGCATGTCGCCATAGACGATCAGGACGTCATCGGCGACCGTGTCCAAGGTCGTCAGGCAGCCGGCCGTGCCGAGCGGCGACGTCTCCACGAAGACGTCGATCGTAATGCCGAGCTTTTCCGCTTCCGGGCCGAGAGCAGGCTCGAGCTGGCTGCCGAGGTGGCCGCCAAGCACGCGCACATGCCGAACGCCTTCGCGGGCGAGGACGCGGATCTGCCTGAGAATGATCGGTACGCCGTCGATAGGCAGGAGAGCTTTCGGAATGGCATCGCCCGTCATGCTGCGCGCGCGCGTTCCAAGGCCTCCGGCAATAATGATTGCCTCGCGGATAGCGGTGTCAGAACCCATTCGCCAGAATCCGCTCCACGGCGAGTTCCACCGCTTCCGTCGACTTTCGCTTCGGCGACCAGCCCAGCGCTATCAGTTTGCTGATGTCGTAGCTGAAGCGCGGAACGTCGCCCAGCCAGCCGCGATCCTCGCTTCCATATTCGATAGCGGCTCCGGCTGCGACCTTCGAGACCACGATCTCGGCAATATCGCGGACGGAGGTTTCGCCGATGCCGCTGGCATGAAACACTTCATAGGCGCCGGGCGCCTTGTCCCAGGCCAGGAGAATCGCGTCCACCAGGTCGCCGACATAGAGATAGGGTTTCGTCTGCCTTCCGTTGCCGAGGACCTGAAGTCTCGTCGGATCCGCTTTCAACCTGTTGATGAAGTCGTAGATTGCACCGTGGGTGGAACGTTCGCCAACGACGTTGGGAAAGCGCAGCACCAGCGTCTTGATGCCGAATGACAGAGCATAGACGGACAGATAGGCCTCCGCAGCAAGCTTGCTGGCGCCATAGAACGAGATCGGCTGCAGGGGGCCGTGATCCTCGTGAATATTGCCTTCGGCTTCACCGAACACCGCAGAAGTGCTGGCAAAGAAAAGCCTGCCGACACTATGCTTGCGCATGATGGCAAGCAGCGTCGTCGTCGTCAGCTGGTTCAGCTGCAGATCCAGTTCCGTATTGGTATTGCCCGCGGCAATATCGGAATTGGCGGCGAGATGGAAAACAGCATCAGGACGATCCGCCGCAAAGAGTTGATCCATGCCCTCCCGATCGAGCATATCAAGCTTCTGGAAGCGAAAATCCGCCTGGCCCTGGAGATGATCTACATTGCGCGTCCGACCAAGATGAAAATTATCGATTGCCGTTACCCGATAACCCGAGTCCAAGAGGCGATCGCAGAGATGGCTGCCGATAAATCCAGCCCCTCCTGTTACCAAGGCATGCATGTCGGCAGCTCCATATGATCTGTTAAGGCTCTTCAGAGCGCTTTGATCTTTCCCGTATGAGGACGCGAAAGGACGAATACACCACCGGCCAAGCCGACCACAAGCTGCAACAGGCCGAAAACCACCGACAGCGTCGCGGCGTCCGTCGTGCCGATGCCGAACACGGCAAGCGAAATGATCATGCCGCCTTCGCGTAGGCCCCATCCTCCAACGGAAATGGGAACCATGGCGATCAACAATACCGGCGGGAAAGCGGCGGCGGCCTGACCCCAGTCGAGCGGGAGGCCAAGGCCGAGAACGAGGATCTCAAGCGAGACGACACCCAAGCCGTGAATGGCGAGGGTCAATAGAAATATTCCGAGCATTCTCCGGTGGGTGAGAAAAGCCCCCAGCGCCTCATTCAGCGCGTGCAGTTTTTCCGGAAGAAGCCGAACGAAGAGATGGCGACGCCAGCTGAACACTAGGGCCGATGCGATGGTTCCCGCGACGCCGAGGGCCGTGAGTTCGGTGAGATAGGGGATTGGGAGGTCGTGCCCGTAAAACGTCCGCATGATGATCAGGCCGATCAGCGCAACGACGGCCAGCCCGAACAGGGTGAGGATACGGTCCATGACGACGCCGAGTGTGGCTTCCTGGATCGTCAAGCCATATTTGAGGGCGCCGAATATGCGCGCGGCATCGCCTGGAATGGGACTTGGAAGAGCCTGATTGTAAAAGAGGCTCTGCATGAAGAGTTCCATGGCCCCTGATATTTTCAGCCTCTGCCCGATCATCTCCGATAGAAGGCACCACCGCCAGGCCGAAAGCAGGGCCTGCAAGAGAAGGAGGAAGACGCTGACGCAGATAGTCGTCACCGACAGGGTCTGGATCGCCGCCCAGCCTTCTGCGAAATCGACCCTAAGCGCGATCCATAGGACGAGGCCAAGCGCGACCGCCACTTTCAGAACCGGTATGCCGATGCGAAGCAATGCGCGGGAGGAGGGAGTGGTCACGATGCCCGATCCGCGTCGAAACGGTAGAGCTTCCAGCCGAACCGATCCATCAAGATCAGTGAGGAGCGGGGCATCATATGGGCTATGACACTATTGGCCATCACGATTTTATCTGCTCCGATGCGTTCGGTCAGGAATGCGCTGTCGGCATCGGGAGGAACGATGAAGTAGGCTATTTGATTGTCCCTGATGAAGGCGTCGATGTCCGAGCCGGGTGCAGGCAGCACGTGGCGTGGCAATTGCCAACCGCCATCGTGGCCGTCGTTATAGGCCGTGGAGAATAGTGTGTTAGCAGGGTCGAAAGGTTGGAAAACGGTCCGCAGGTCATGATCCGCGATATAGCGGTACATGAAATAAGCTTTGCGATGGCTCTCCATGTATTTGTCGACGCTGATCATGCCAAGCACGACGTCGAACTCTTTCGCCTTTATGGGATCAATGTCGCTGCCGCCCATTCGGTGCCAATGGGAAATCCAAAATCCTCCGGCCAGCAAGCCGATGATCACCGGGCTGGCGACCCTGCATGCTGGCGAGGAGGCAATTTTCGCAAATGGGGCTATCTGCGGCAAAACGTGCCGGTCGAGCCATCTATCTAGTCGTTCACGAACCACGTTGGCGCCGATAAACCCGGTCGAAAAGAAAAGCAGATAAGCTGGCGTTGCCCACCGTATGTGATTGAACATGACAGTGTACCAGATCGCAAACATCGCTACGACCATCGCGGTGAGGAATGCGACGCGGCGAAAAGCCACTGCCAGACCGGCCAGGATCAGGGTAAGAGCGAAGAAAGCGTTGACCCTGCGAGCTAGGAACCACTCGTAAAGGATATAGAGAAAGTCGTGCAATCCCTGCAGACTTGCCAGGTTCGTTACGTAATGCCGGTTGGCAGGTTTGAAAGGCCTACCCAACTCGAGCATGTAATCCGCCATCCACGAGTCTGTGAGGCCTGGATGACCGAACAGGAAGGGATAGATCGGATTGCCGAGAACGATGAGATTTTTCGCGTACCAATAGCCCGCAACCGCGAGGAATGCATAGACGCATGACAGAAAGAGCGGCAGCGATATTCTTCTCTTGAACAGCGTTGGAGCTAACGCCAGCCCTATGAGGCCGACCATCTGCAGTTCGGTATATTTTCCTCCGACCGCCCCTCCTAACACGAGGGCGCAATGAAAGAGCTCCGCGGGACGACCGGTTTCCAAATAACGCCATAGGAAAAGCATCGCTGCGACTGAGAAGCACGACCGGGCCAAATCCGTCATTGGCTCGCCGACATCTCTTGTGAAGAAAGAGCCACCGAAGATCAGAATAACGACTAGGAAAAAACCACATGCCCGCCAACGACTAGCGCAGCTTGAAAGCAGGAACAGAAACCCGAAAAAAATCGCGATATTGACGGCGCCCGCGCCGGTCCAGTGACCGCTGATCATCATAGCGAGCGCAAACAACAGATTGAAGAAGAGCGGAATATTGCCGTAGAAAAGATGATCAATTTGCGGCGACACAAAACCGGCGTGCTCTATGATACTCTTAGCGAGTGGGATGTGAAAAACCCACACGTCGTCGATACCAGACGGAAATTGGGCCAGAACGCTCCACACATAGCAGAGTATGATGCACGTGAAGGCCGCAAGCGCCGGCAAAGGATTTCCGCTTTTCGTTTCAGCGGTGATTTTACGAAGCAGCGAAGCCAGGTCACAGAGAACGGCGACGAGATCGCGCCGCCGCCAGATCATCGAGATCACCACGACGGGGAGAACGATTTCCCATCGCAGCCCATGAAATGCGCCAAGGATCGTGGCTGCGCCGCCCGATATCGCCAGAGCCGGCAAAATACCGCTGAATAGGAAGTCGGCGCCATCCCGAAAGGGTTGATCGCAATGTCGGTTGAGCCGGGCAACGATGCCCCGGTCGATCACGAGGCCCCATAAGATTACGGAGAGAACCGTGCACCAGCCTAGGATCATGATCGCCCCCTTCGCGGCTCTTATCCCGCGAGAGGCGGCACAGGCTTCTTGACCGGCAGCATGACCCCGAGTGCTCTTATCATCAGGCCTGATATAAAGATCTGGAACGCCGTGATGATAAGCCAAAGCCCGAAGACGGCCCAGTTGGTCTCGATGCCGATCTCAGGCAGCACGTATCCGTTGCCGACATAGGAATCGAACAGCGGAACTGCCAGCAACACGCCTGCCAGAACGGCGATAACCGATCCCCAGATCGTTGCATTGTAAGGCAAAAGCCGCTCGAAACGGGGCTGCACATGTCCCGAATAGTCGAAAACCACGCGACCGATCGCCGCAGAAACCAGCATTGATTGACCAAGGACGGCCATCGCCATGGCAAACAGCATGGCGTTGGACGAGAAGCGCACACCGCCGATCGACATCGGGCCGGCAAGCAGTGGCAGCATCATGATCAGGCCGAGGGCCAGAAGCAGGAGACCCGGCCAGACGAGAAAGAAATCAAATCCGTAGACAAACATCGCCTGCAGATTGCGCCAGCCGGCGCGCCACGGCTCCATCCAGCCCCGACGCTTCATGTGGCTCAGCCGTCCCTCCGGGTCCTTCAGGAAATGGATCGGCACTTCGGTGGTGGCAAGCTCCATATGCACGGACTTCAGTACCATTTCCGAGGCATATTCCCAACCTTGCGAACGGAGATCCATGCGCAGCAATGCATCGACGCTGATGCCCCGCATGCCGCAATGGATGTCGGAAAAGCGGCTGGCGAACATGCGATTGAGAATCCATGTCGTCAGGGGCGTTCCGAAATAGCGGTGCAGCGGCGGCATTGCATTGTCTTCGATGGAGCCCTTGAACCGCGAGCCCATCACGAAGTCATAGCCTTTCCGGAAGGCATCGATAAATGGCGCGATCTGCCGAAAATCGTAGGTGCAGTCCGCATCACCCATGATGATGAACTTGCCGCGGACGAAAGGAATGGCGTCGATGTAAGCGCGACCCAGGCCGCGCTTCGGCGTCCGCAACACGCGTGCGCCTCTCTCACGCGCGATCTCCGGGGTGCGATCGGTCGAACTGTCGACGATGAGGATTTCGACCGCCGCACCGCTTGCCGCGATGCCCTGACGGCACCAATCGACGAAGGTTCCGATCGTCAATTCCTCGTTGAGCGAGGGGACGAGGATGGTGACCTCCGGGTCGGCGACGTCGTCATCTGGCGTCAGAAGCGTCAATTCCGGATCGTGGATGTTGGGGAAATTCATGCGCGTGCTAAGGTTCTTAGGAAAGGCTGGGCGGGACGAGGCCGCAGGAAAAATCCAATATGGCGTGGCAGATCGCCAGATGGGCAATCTCCACATAGCCATATTGGTCGGAAGCGACGTAGAAATTCAGATCACCGAGCGCGCGCAACGGGTTGCCCGGCGCGAAGCCGCTCAAGGTGATGACGGCGCCGCCTTTTTCGCGGGCCATGCGAACGGCCTTAGTGATGCTTTCCGACCTGCCCGAACTGCTAATCGCGATCAGCAGATCTCCTTCATTCGCATGCATTTCGATCTGCTTTGCGAAGACGTTCTCATAGCCGAGATCGTTCGAGAGGCAGGTCAGCGTTGCGCCGTCGTTCATCGCCATGGCGCGGAGGCCGCCATTTTTGGAGTAGTCCGTGGCCATATGGCTGGCAATGGCCGCGCTGCCGCCGTTGCCGATGAAGATGATCTTCCGGCCGGCATCATGGGTAGCGCGGGCGAGTTGCATGGCCTCACTCACCGCAGTTGCATAATCCAGGCTTTCGTCAGCCGGTCGCGAGGCGGCGGCATTCACGAGAACATGGCGGAGAAATGTGAAATAGCGATCGAGATCGCCGGTCGTGACGCCAATCGCGGATGATTTGCTCTCGTTAGGCGACATGCCGGTTCAACCCCTACGCCTTGGAAATTGGGGCGTCCTTAAAGGCTAAATGATACAAAGGCAAGTTGCCCGCGGTCCCTTTCGAGTTGCCAATGAGTGTCACGGCTTTGCAACTAACGGTCTTCGTCAAAGCGAAATTATCCGAAAACAGTTGGCAGTTGAGGTTTGCCTTTCGCGTTCGTCTCTCCGGGCATTCAAAATGAACTGCGTGGCAGGCGCTCTCGGAAAGGCACCGCCGGTCACCTGCCGACCGCTGTGATAATGCCCATTTCCAAGGCGAGGCCATCCGCAGTACGATGTTTCAGAACCGATGTTCCGCACCCTCGACCGGATTTGCCCAGACCATCATCCCAGGCGCAAACGGCGTCTCGCCTTCGGTGCGCACGACCATTTCGCCGAGATCGGCGACATCGAGATAGAGGATCGCGTCGGCGCCGAGCCGTTCCACATGGCGGATTCTGCCTTGCCACTGGCCGGTGCGTTCCGAAAGTCTGACATGTTCCGGGCGGATGCCGTAGGTGGTGCAGTTCATCCGCCGTGCCGTCTCGCCGCCATAGAGGTTCATTTTCGGGCTGCCGATGAAGCCGGCGACGAAGGGTGTGGCGGGATTGCGGTAGAGCTCCATCGGGCTGCCGATCTGCTCGACGGCGCCGCCGTTCAAAACGACGATCTTGTCGGCCATCGTCATCGCCTCGATCTGGTCGTGGGTGACATAGATCATCGTCGATTTCAGCCGGGTGTGGAGATCGGATATTTCCAGGCGCATCTGAGCCCGCAGCGATGCGTCGAGGTTGGAAAGCGGCTCGTCGAACAGGAAGACCTTGGGATCGCGAACAATCGCCCGGCCGATGGCGACACGCTGCCTCTGGCCGCCGGAGAGCGCTTTCGGCTTTCGCTCGAGCAGGTGGGTGAGCTGCAGCGTTTCGGCTGCCGCCGCGACTTTGGCTGTGATCTCCGCCTTCGGCCGGCGGGCGAGCGACAGGCCGAAGCCGATATTCTCGGCAACCGTCATATGCGGGTAGAGCGCATAGCTCTGGAAGACCATGGCGATGCCGCGTTCGGAGGGTTCGGCATGGGTCACGTCCTTGCCGCCGATGGTCAGCCTACCCGACGTTGTCTCTTCCAGGCCGGCGATGATGCGCAGCAGCGTCGATTTTCCGCATCCCGAGGGACCGACGAACACCACGAACTCGCCGGAGGCCACCTCCAGATCGATCCCCTTGATGACCTCAAGGGCGCCGAAGCTTTTGCGGACCTGTTTGAGCGTAAGTTCGGCCATTCTGCTACCCTTTCACCGCGCCTGATGTCATGCCCGCGACGATCTGCCGGTTGAAGAAGATGAAGACGATCAGCGGCGGTATCGTCACGAGGAGGATATTCATGAAGAGAAGGTTGTATTGGCTCGTATACATGCTCTGAAAATTATAGAGCGTCAGCTGCACCGTCACATTCTCTTTGCCGGGGAGGTAATAGAGCGGGTTGGTGAAATCGTTGAAGATCGCGATCGATTGCACGACGATGTTGGTGACGGTCACCGGCTTCAGAAGCGGCAGGATCACCCGGAAGAAGATCTGCCGGGGCTTTGCGCCGTCGATCAGCGCCGCCTCGTCGAGATCGCGCGGGATGGTCGAGATGAAGGACCGGTAGAGTAATGTGGAGAAGGAGAGATTATAGGCGACCTGGATCAGGATCATCCCGGTCATGGTCTTGAAGAGGCCGATCTCCTGCAGCAGGCCGATCGTTGGAACCACGGCGGGCGGCATCATCAGGCCCATGAAGAGGGCAACGGAGGCGACCTTGTTCCAGGCTGTCCTGCGGCGCTGCATCACATAGCCGACCATCGCCGATAGCAAGATGAGGATCGTGACGGAGGCGACGGTGATCAGCGTCGAATTGAAATAGGCGAGCACGAGCTGGTAATCGCGCGCCTTGAAAACGGCCACGAGATTGTCCCAGAACAGCCATCGCTCCGGCAATTCGAAATCGAGGCGCGAGGCTTCGGATTTCGATTTCACCGCCTGCAAAGCGACGAAGACGAAAGGCATGACGAAGACGACGGCTGCGACGGCAAGCGATATGGCGCCGGTTACATAGGGACGGATGCTTCTCATTCTTCGACCCCGCGCCGGTTGAACCACAGGGTGAGCGGCAGGATGATTGCGGCAATCAGCGCGAACAGGATGACGTTGCCGGCCGTCGACAGGCCATAGAAGCCCGCCTGATACTGCTTGTAGATGACCGAGGCGATGACGTCGGAGGAGAAACCCGGGCCGCCGCGGGTCATCGCCCAAATCAGGTCGAAGGAGCGAAGGCCGCCGATCAGCGACAATGTCACCACCGTGATGGTGGCGGGGCGCACGAGCGGCAGGGTGACGCGGAAAAATTGCTGAAGGCGCGTCGCTCCGTCGATTCTCGCCGCCTCGTAATAATCGGGGCTAATCGCGGCGAGACCGGCGATGAAGATGAGGGTCGCGAGGCCGACACCCTTCCATAGATCGACCAGGGCCACTGAAAAAAGAGCGAGCGCCGGGTCGGTCAGCCACCCCGGCCCGGGAATACCGAGCGCCTCCAGCGTGACATTAATGATGCCCTTGGTGGGATGCATCATCACCGTGAAGGTGATGCCGATGCCGATCGTCGAGACGAGGACGGGAAAGAAGACCAGCGTGCGTAGGAAACCGCGGGCGAAGATATTGCCGGTCAGCAGCACGGCGAGCAGCAGCCCGCAGACCGTCTTCAGGCCCGACGTAGTCACGGCGTAGATCAGGGTGTTGATAAGCCCCTGGATGAGGAAGGGTTCGGAAAAGAACTGTCGGAAATTTTCGAGCCCGATGAATTCGGCCGTCGACAGATCCCATCGTGTTAGGCTGAACCAGAGGGACGATACCGTCGGAACGAGAAACAGTACGCCGTAAATGACGGCGGCAGGAATGAAGAACCACAGCGGATAGGGCGATTTGCGCGCGGGGCGGCGTGTCTCGGTCATAGCTCCCTCTTCGATCGGGTGGAGCCTCGCCCTTTGCGGGCGAGGCTGACTGGCCCGAAAGACCGCTCTACCAGTTGGGCAGGCCGAGCTGCTTGGCCTGTTTGCGCACGTCATCGTCATAGAGTTTCGCCGCGTCGGCGGGCTGGCGGATGCCGGAGCCGACTTCGACGGTGATCTGCTCGAGCGCCGGTCCCTTGACCGGAGAGACGAATTCCAGAGCCGGCGTCGTTTTGTCCTTGGCCTCGAAATAGGGAAGCATGTCCTTGATCGCAGGCGGTACGTCCGCCGGCAGGTCGCAGCCGTCGACCAGGGAAGGCCCTTCAACGGCGTTGGTTTCCACCATCACCTTGCAGCCCTCGACGCTGCCGGCGAAATCGACGAATTTCTTTGCTTCGTCGGCGTGCTGGCTGGTCGCCGGAATATAAAGACCGGGCGGCATCCAGACCGTCAGCCCGTTCGTCGCCGCCTCGTCGCTCGGCTGAGCGAAGAACCCGACATCGCCCAGATTTTCGGGATAATTCTGCTTGAGCGCGCCGACGGCGAAGCTCAACATCGGATAATGCGCCGCCTCGCCGGTCGCCACCATTCTCAGGCCGTCGTCATAGCTTGCCGCGCCGAAATCGTCGTTCATCAGGCCGGCGTCGTGAACGTCCTTCAGCCGTTCGAAACCCTTCATCGCTGCCGGCGTTTCGGCATATTTCGCTTTGTTGGCGGTATAGTCGGCGGCGAAGTTCGGCACGGCGGCGTGCAGATTATAATAATCGGCGAGAACGAAGAGCTGCGAGGTCCAGGTGTCGCGATAGGTCTGCGCCACGGCGACCTTGCCTGATGCCTTGACCTTGGCATTGTTGGCCATGAACTCCGCCCATGTCTTCGGAACGGACAGGCCGAGCTCCTGGTAGATCTTCCTGTTATAGAGGATTCCGCCTGCCATCGCCGTGCCGAAGGGAACGCCGTAGAGCTTGCCGTCGGCACCGACGACCGCCTTGAAGCTTCCATCCACTTTCGCTTGCGACGACAGGCCGCTCAGATCGACCAGCGTCTGCGTGGGCTTCAGCGCCTGCAGCAGCGAGCCGGAATTATAAAGGAACACATCGGACATTTCGCCGGTTGCCAGGCGGGTCTTGATGATATTGTCACCCTCGCCGCCGCCCGGCCGCTGTTCGATCTCGATGGTCACGTCGGGCGCCTTGGCCTGGTAGGCGGCCACCAGGGCTTCAGCCGCCGCGATGGTGTCAGGGTTGTTATCGATCAGGAATGACAGGGTGGTTTCCGCCTGCGACGGGCCGGCCGCGGCCAAGGCCAGAAGCGCCGACGCGCCCCAAAGAATGCGCTTTATCCGATGTGTCATGACGTTCCTCCTCTGAACGGTGTGACCTTTATGCTCCTCAATGATCGGGTAGGGAAAAAACCAGCTGGTGCGTCCCCGGCGAAAGAACGGCCTCCCGGATGACAGGCTTGCCGTCAAGCGACGGGTTCTTGTGCCGCGGTCCGGGCCGGAAGCGGCCGACGCAGCCCTCCGGAAGCGTCAGCACATAGGTGACCTCGTTGCCGGTGCAGCGCCAGCCGGCCTCGATGCGTCCCTGGCTGATGTCGTGATAGGCTGAAACAGGCGAAAGCGACAGGATCGGCGCGGGATTGACGACGACCTCGGCAAACCCCGGCGCATCCGGGCTCGGTGAAATGCCGGCGACGCATTCGAACAGCCATTGGCAGACCGCGCCATAGGCATAGTGGTTATAGCTGTTCATGTCGGGCTCGTAGATGGTGCCGTCGGGCGCCATCGAATCCCAGCGCTCCCAGATCGTCGTTGCTCCCTTCGAGACCTGATAGAGCCAGCCCGGCACGTCCTCCTGCAGGAAGACCTTTTCGGCGAGGTCGTCCATGCCGAGCTTCGTCAAGGCCGGCAAAAGGGCAGGGGTGCCGATGAAGCCGGTGCCGATCTTGTAGTCGGCATCGATGATGACCTGCCGAAAATGCTGCCGGGCCGCCTGATCATGCTCGACCGGTATCAGGTCGTTGAGGAACGCGAGTGCATAGGAGGTTTGGTCATTATGAGCGAGCCGCCCCGCGGGAGTGATGAACTCGTTGGCGAAAGCCTGCCGGATTTCTCCGGCGCGCCGCTTCATCTGCTCTTCAAGTGCGTCCTCGCCGAGAACGGCGGCGATTTTTGCCAGAAGATCCGTCGAGATGAAGTGGTAGAGAGTAGCCGCACAATCGTCGGCGATCGTCGGGCGCGGCTTTCTGTTGTCGCCGACCGGCTGCAGCCAGTCGCCGAAAGTGAAGCCGCGCGCACCCCAGCGCGACGGCGGACGCACGATCGGGCCATCCGAGATGGACCAGACGAAATCGACCCAGCGCACCATGGAATCCAGGCATTCCGAGAGAGCGGCCCGATCGCCGTAATGGGTGTAGAGAACCCAGGGGATGACGACGATCGCGTCGCCCCAGCCGGTCGAGCCGGCATAGCCTGGGAAGTTGGCGGGATGCAGACGCGTCGGGTCCGGCGAAAAGTGCGAGACGGCGCCGTCCTCGCGCTGGTCGGCCATCACGTCGCGCAGATACTTCCTGAGGAAAGACTGGCTGTCGCTCAGCCAGCATGCGGTTGCGGCAAAGACCTGGGCGTCGCCCGTCCAGCCCAGGCGTTCGTCGCGCTGTGGGCAATCTGTGGGCACTTCGACGAAATTGGCGCGCTGCGACCAGATGGTATTCTGCACGAGGCGGTTGACGAGAGGGTTGCCCGATGTGAAGCCGCCGGCGGGCTCTGGCACCGACGAGATCGGGATCGACGCGATTTCCAGGATCTCGGCATTCCCGGTGATCGTCACGCGGGCATAGCGGAAACCGTGGAAGGTGAAGTGCGGCGCATAGGTCTCCTCGCCGTCTCCGCGCAGCGTATAGAGCGTGTGCGCTGCGGCCGTACGGTAGTTGCGATTGTCGAAATGGCGATCTGGGCCGAGGATTTCGGAATGCTCCACCCGCACTTGGGCGCCGCCGGCGCCGCGGACCGTGTATCTGACATAACCGCCGACATTCTGGCCGAAGTCATAGATCGTTCTGCCCTCATCATCGATCCAGCTGTCGACCGGGGCGAGCGGCTGCAACTCCCGCACAGCCGCGGTCTCATGGGCGATGAGCAGCCCCCTATCGAAAGGCAGTCTCTCGGTCCCATGCGTATGTGTCAGGTTTTCCCGGAGCGCGTCATAGATCTCGCCGAAATAGATGCCCGATTTCAGAATGGGCAGAAGGCCGCTCCGCCAGCTCGTATCGGTGGACAGAATGGTGCCGTCCGCTCCGACCAGATCGGCAATGGCGCCGATCCTGTCGCCCCAGCAATTCGGGATCGCGCTTGCGCCCCACATGATCGGCGACCGGTACCATCCGTCGGCGAGCCAGATCTCGATCCGGTTGCGGCCGGGTTTGAGCAGGCTTGAGACGTCGTATCGCTGATAGGCAATGCGATCGTCATAGTTCGTCCAGCCCGGCGTCAAGAGATCGGTGCCGACGCGCTCACCATTGATAAAGCAGCGGTAGAGGCCGAGCGCGGAGATGAAGAGTTCGACCGGGCCTCCAGCGCCCTCGAGATCGAAGCTCCTAGAAACGAAGCTTGCTTGCGTTCCCTGACCGCCGTCCGACAGCGGCGCGATCATCTCTCCAGACCAGGCGCGCGAAACGCGATCGCCGCTGATGGCTGCCGGCTGAAAGTTCATCAAGTCCTCCCAGATAATGTAGAACGTTCTCCATATAACGTTCTACATTTTTTTCGGGAGCGCAATAGAAATTTCGCCGCCACTCTGCCATGGTGTTTTGGTGGGCAATTGTGGACGGCCCGCAGAGCAGCCAGAGATTTCATGTCGATCGAAGACAAACAAAGACTGCAACGAAATGATCGCGTGACGATCCGCACAGTGGCAAAGCACGCGGGCGTCTCGGTCGCCGCGGTTTCCAAGGTGATGCGAAATGCCTACGGCGTCAGCGAAGGGCTGCGCGCAAAGGTGACCGGCGCCATCGAAGAGCTCGGCTATCGCCCTTCGAGGGCGGCGCGGGGCTTGCGCGGCCGCAGTTTCACCATCGGCGTGCTGCTGATCGACATCCGCAATCCCTTCCTGCCGGAGGTGATCGCCGGCGTGAACGGCGTGCTGGCGCCTTCGCATTATCAGGCGATGATCGGCGTCAGCGATGCGCGCGTGCAGCTGGAGACGTCGTTGATCGAGTCGATGATCGACTACAAAATGGACGGCCTGATCCTCGTTGCCCCGCGCTTGCCCTCCGAGATCATCGCCAAGTTCGCGTCAGAGATACCGATCGTTGCCGTCGGTTACCACGATGCCGGCGCCACCGCCTTCGATACCGTCAATGCCGACGACCAGCGCGGCGCCGAGATCGCGGTGGAGGCGCTGCTTGCCTGCGGCTACCGCGATATCGAGATGCTCAGTCTCGGCGAGCGCGAGGGACATCAGGTTTCCGTCGTTCGTCAGCGTGAGATCGGCTTCCGTCGGGCAATGCAGCGCGCCGGGCTCGGATCGTCTGCGCCGATCAGCAAAATCCCCATCGCCCCGCCGAAGCGGGAGGAAACGATGCGAAAGTTCCTGTTGCGGAAGAACAGGCCGCGCGCCGTCTTCTGCTGGAGCGATCTCGACGCGATTACCCTTTTGAGCCTGGCGATGGAGATGGGGGTGCGCGTGCCCGAAGACCTCGCCGTTATCGGCTACGACAATTCGTCGACCGCAGCGCTCGGCCTCGTCAATCTCGCAAGCATTGATCAGTCGGGCAGGGAGCTCGGCCAGGTCGCCACCCGGACATTGATTTCCAGGATCGAGGGCCGCACCAGCGCGGAGCATATTTTCCAGATACCGTCGCTGGTCGGCCGCAGCAGCCTCATCCGTTCCGGCAAGGCCGAAGGCGCTTAGCGCGAGCGTGGAAAGGCCAGCAGACGCGGTGCATGCTGCTGCCGGCCTGTTTATCTCAGGCGGCCTTGCCGATTTTCGATGGACGCGTGGCGGCCGCTTTTTCGACCATGGCGGTGACCTCGGCGCGGCGCGCGCCCGACAGCGGCAGGCGCGGCATGCGGACGCGTTCGGAGCCGCGGCCCATGATCTGTTCTGCGAGCTTGATCGACTGCACGAGGTCGTGCTCGGCATCGAGATGCAGAAGCGGCATGAACCAGCGGTAGATCTCGCGGGCCTTCGCCCAATCGCCGCGTTCGGCGGCGGCGACGAGTTGCACGGATTCCTCCGGGAAGGCGCTGGTGAGGCCAGAGACCCAGCCCTTGGCGCCGAGCATCAGCCCTTCAAGCGCGACGTCATCGAGACCGGCGAAAATATCGAAACGATCGCCGAATTCATTGATGAGGTCGGTGAAGCGGCGCGGATCCGGCGCACTTTCCTTGACGGCCTTGATATTCGGCACGTCGGCGAGCACCTTCAGCACGTCGGCGCCGATGTTGACGCGATAGGCCGGCGGGTTGTTGTAAAGCATGATCGGCAGCGAGGTCGCTTCGGCGACGGTGCGGAAATGGGCGATCAGCTCTTCCGGCTTCGGCACATAGACCATGGCCGGCAGCAGCATCAGCCCGTCGGCGCCGAGCTTTTCGGCGTCGCGGGCATAGGCGACGGCGCGGCGCGTGTCGAATTCGGAGACGCCTGTCACAACAGGAACGCGGCCGTTGACGACCTCGACGGCCGCTTTGAGGATTGTGCGCTTTTCATCGGGATCGAGCGAATTGTTCTCGCCGCATGTGCCCATCACGATCAAGCCGTTGACCCCGTCATTGACGAGCGCGTCCTGAACGCGCTGGGTTGCGGGCAGATCCACGGAAAGACCTTCGTTGAATTGTGTCGTTACGGCGGGAAATACGCCCTTCCATCCTGTCGTCATCGCTTGCACCCCGTTGAAGTCGGGAGCGTTATATACAAACTGTCGACAGGACTCAACCGGGTTTATCAGGACCGTTGCAGAAACCGGCCGAAACGCAATACAAGGCTTCAGGACAGAGGCGGGACACATGCAGAATGACACGGAAAATGTGCGGGTGCGCGGCTCCGGCACGCAGAGCGTCTATGTGACGCTGCGCCGGGAGATCCTGTCGATGGCTCTAGAACCCGGCAGCCCGCTCGACGAGGTGCGGTTGTCGGAGCGTTTCGGCATGTCGCGGACGCCCATTCGCGAGGCGCTGCTGCGACTTGTAGCCGATGGCCTCGTCACGACCCTCCCCAACCGAAACACGATTGTCGCGCCGATCGATTTTGCGAGCCTGCCCACCTATTTCGAAGCGCTGACGCTGATGTACCGGGTGACGACGCGCGGGGCTGCCGAGCGGCGAAACGACGAAATCATGGAGAGCATCCGCCTGCATCAGAAAGATTTTGCCGATGCCGTCGCTGCGCGAGACGCCTATGCGATGATCGAGGCGAACCGCGAATTCCACGTGGCGATCGCCGAGCTTGCCGGCAATTCCTATTACACGACCTTCTTCGCCAAGCTGCTCGACGAAGGCCGGCGCATCCTTCGGCTTTATTATTCGACCTTCGACGACCGCCTGCCGCGTCAGTATGTCGATGAACATGAGGAAATCATCGCCGCGATCGAGGCTGGCGACGCCGATCGCGCCGATCGGCTAGCGATCGCTCATGCCGGCCAAATCGTCCGGCAGATCCAGGACTACATTGCCCGCGACCTCGACCGGCCGGTGGCGATCAGCCTATCCTGAAGCGATTGGGTTCAGCGGGCGAGGGATGTCTGGCTTCCGCGGCAATCACACGCCGCTAGCCGCCGGCATGTGTTTTTCAAACGAACCGATGATCGTCTTTCCCGAAAAATTCGGGATCCGGTCGGAAACCATATCTATATGACCGCCGAAGGACCGCGTTGGTTCACCAGGCCGGCGGCCGGGCCGACCGAGCCGTTCTCCTGAAAGGCGTCGTGTGTTAGCGGCTCGGGGCAGCGAGCCCCTCTGGCAGAAACCGTGACTCTTTGCCCTGCTGTTTTCGGCAAGCTTTTGCGAGCTTGCCCGGCGATGGGATGCCGGGGCTTGCGATGTGACGGCCGGGTCATCCGCCTCGCAGTCACCGGTTTGCTCGTCTTGCCCAACGCCTCTTGAGAAAATTCTTCCGGAATCCGCGTCTTGCTACGGCAGTTCGATCCGCTTTCAAGCGAAGATTAGAACATCTTCGCCTGCAATTAGTCCACTAATTACATAGATTAAAACTACAAAATCGGGAACGTCTGCATCATGAACATCCTAGCGCTCAGCGGCAATGTCAAAAGACCGTCCCGGACGGCGTCCTTGGTGAATGTCATCGCCGATCGCCTGCAGCAGCGTATCGATGGCCACCTGCAGTCCATCGAGATTGTCGATGCCGCTCCCGTGCTCTTTCGCGCGCTTCGAGCGGACCAGCTCGATACCGAGGGCAAGACGATCGTTGCGACGGTCGAGGGCGCCGATATCATCATCGTTGGATCGCCTGTCTATCGCGCATCCTACAGCGGCGCCCTGAAGCACCTGTTCGACCTCGTCGATTATCGAGCGCTGTCAGGCAAACGCGTCGTCCTGGCGGCAACCGGCGGTACGCCATTGCACGGCCTGATGCTCGAGCACCAATTGCGGCCGCTCTTCGGCTTCTTCAATGCAATCACCGTCCCGACCGGGGTCTACGCGCTTGAGGCCGACTTTACCGATCACCAACTGACGAATCCTGCCGTCCTCGAGCGTGTCGATCGAGCCGTCGAGGAGATCGCCGCAATCACGCCGGCGGCCGACGCCGCGGTGCCCGCCGCAGGCAAACGCAACGAATTGGCGGCTTAGCGCGTGGAACGAAATTCAAGAGGGAGCCTTACATGACTTTTTCCAATGCCTCGAACGAGCCGGTCAAATTCGCTTATTGGGTGCCGAATGTTTCGGGCGGCCTGGTGATTTCGAACATCGAGCAGCGCACAAGCTGGACGATTGAATACAATAGAAAGCTTGCGCAGATCGCCGAAGCGAGCGGTTTCGACTATGCCCTGAGCCAGATCCGGTTCACCGCAGGTTACGGCGCGGAATTTCAGCATGAATCGGTTTCGTTCAGCCACGCCCTGCTTGAATCAACGACGACGTTGAAGGTGATCGCGGCGATCCTGCCCGGCCCGTGGAATCCGGCCCTTGCCGCCAAGCAGATTGCGACCATCAATCACCTGACCAACGGGCGTGTTGCCGTCAATATTGTCAGCGGTTGGTTCCGCGGCGAATTCACCGCCATCGGCGAGCATTGGCTTGATCATGACGAGCGCTATCGCCGGTCGGAGGAGTTCATCCGCGCGCTTCGCGGCATCTGGACCGAGGACAATTTCACCTTCCGCGGCGATTTCTATCGCTTCAACAATTATTCGCTGAAGCCGAAGCCGATCGATCCGCAGCCGGAAATCTTCCAGGGCGGCTCTTCGCGTGCGGCGCGCGATATGGCATCACGTGTCTCCGACTGGTATTTCACCAACGGCAACACGCCGGCTGAAATCCGCAAGCAGGTCGAAGACATCAAGTCGAAGGCCGAAACCAACGGCCATTCCGTCCGGGTTGGGGTGAACGCCTTTGCGATCGTCCGCGAGACGGAAGAAGAAGCCAAGGCGGTCCTTGCCGAAATCATCGAGAAGGCCAATCCCGAGGCGGTAAACGCTTTCGGGCATGAGGTGAAGAACGCCGGCAAGGCTTCGCCTGAAGGCGAGGGCAACTGGGCGAAATCGTCCTTCGAGGATCTCGTTCAATATAATGACGGCTTCCGCTCGAACCTCATCGGCACGCCCCGGCAGGTGGCCGAAAGGATCGTCGAACTCAAGCGGGCCGGTGCGGATTTGATCCTGCTCGGTTTCCTGCATTTCCAGGAAGAGGTCGAATATTTCGGCAAGCATGTGATTCCGCTCGTGCGCGAGCTCGAGGAAACTGCCAAGGCGCAGGCGGTGGCTGCCGAATAAGGGCAGTCGACCGCCCGAATATCTCTTGCAAGCGACACATCACCCGCGCGTGGGCCGATCGGCCCACGTCAGAGGGACCTGTGCGCCACGTTCACGCCCGTATGGAGGACCCGAATGCCCGCCGCGACCTATTCCCTTGACGTGCTGGAAACCGGCGCGCCGCAGGGCGCCGGCGCCCGGATTGCCCGCCCGCTGCCCTTGCCGTCAGGCAAGGCGGGCGTGCCGCAGCAGAGCGAAGAGACCCTTGCTCTCGCCTTGCACGGGATCAGCCTGTCATTCGGCGGGGTCACGGCCCTGGTCGACGTAGATCTCTCCATTGCTGCAGGGGAAATCCGCGCCATTATCGGGCCGAATGGCGCCGGCAAAAGTTCGCTGATCAATGTCATCAGCGGTGTCTATCGCTCCGACCGCGGCCATGTCAGCATCGGCCCCGACGCCTACCGGCATGTGCCGACCGAACGGCTGGCCTCGCTCGGTGTCGCCCGCACCTTCCAAAACCTCGCCTTGTTCAAGGGCTTGAGCGTTATCGACAATGTGATCGCCGGTCGAGCCCATACCGTGCGCTCGTCGTTCGCCGGGCAGATCCTCGGCCTTGGACGGGCGCGGCGCGAAGAGGCGGACGCGCGCGAACGTGCGGGCCGTGTGCTTGAATTCCTGCATCTCGACCACGTGGGACATCGGTTGGCTGGCACGCTGCCTTACGGCCTGCAAAAGCGTGTCGAGCTTGCGCGCGCCTTGGTGGCAGAGCCGAAGATCCTGCTTTTGGACGAGCCGATGGCCGGCATGACGGCGGGAGAAAAGGCCGATATGGCGGAATTCATTCGCGCTGTCCGCGACCGGTATCAAACAACCGTTATCCTCATTGAGCACGATATCGGCGTGGTCATGCAGCTTTCCGACCGAATTGCCGTCCTCGACTACGGCCGCAAGATCGCTGACGGGACCCCGGACGAAATCCGTGCCGATCAGCGCGTCATCGAGGCCTATCTCGGTGTCGCTGCTGAGAACGAAGACGGGGAGGGCATCTGATGGGGGATTTCGATTGGCTGTTCCTGATCGAAGTGCTGGTCGGCGGCTTATTGTCCGGTGTCATGTATTCGCTCGTCGCCATCGGCTTCGTGCTGATCTACAAGACATCAGGCGTCCTCAACTTCGCTCAAGGGGCAATGTTGCTGTTTGCCGCGCTGACCTTCGTCAGCCTGGTCGAGCGCGGCGTGCCCTTTGTCCTGGCGCTCGTTCTAACATTTGCGGTGATGGTTCTGATCGGCGTCGCCATCGAGCGCACGGTGCTGCGGCCATTGACCAACAAGCCGCCGATTACGCTCTTCATGGCGACGCTCGGGCTCTCCTATATCATCGAAGGCGCGGCGCAGCTCATCTGGGGCACGCAGGTCCACGGTCTGGAGCTGGGGATCGAGGATATTCCTTTCGATGTCGGCGGCGTCTTCATCAGCCAGTTCGATCTATTTGCTGCGGCAGTCGCTGCGGCGATGGTGGCGGCGCTCTCGGCCTTCTTCCGCTACACCCGGATTGGACTGGCCTTCCGCGCCGTCGCCGACGATCAGTTCGCTGCCCTTGCGGTGGGGCTGAAGCTGCCCTGGATCTGGGCAACCGTCTGGGCCGCCGCCGGTGTCGTGGCGCTCGTTGCGGGCCTGTTGTGGGGCGCGCGGCTTGGCGTCCAGTTCTCTCTGTCGCTGGTCGTGCTGAAAGCGCTTCCCGTTCTCGTCCTCGGCGGTTTCGATTCCATTCTGGGGGCGATCGTCGGTGGTCTGCTGATCGGCGCAACCGAAAAGCTCGCGGAGGTCTATATCGGCGAATATTTCGGGGGCGGCATCGAGGGCTGGATCGCCTATGTCGCGGCTCTCGCCTTCCTGCTCATCCGCCCGTCCGGCCTCTTCGGACAAAAGCTCGTGGAAAGGGTCTGATATGGCCGTCATTGTCGCCGATGTTCATCCCGGCCGGCTTTCCAGCTCCTGGCTGGCGCCCATTGTCATCGTTGCCGGTGCCTATCTCGTGGTGCCCTTCATCGGCTCGACCTATCTCTTCGAAGCGATCCTTCTGCCGTTCCTGGCGCTCAGTCTGGCAGGCGTCGGCCTGAACCTGCTCACCGGTTATGCCGGCCAGGTCTCGCTTGGAAGTGCGGCCTTCATGGCCGTCGGCGCCTTCGCCGCTTACAATTTCAATCTGCGCGTCGACGGTCTGCCGCTCATCGTCAGCATTCTATTGGCCGGCCTTTCGGCGGCGGTGATCGGGATCGTCTTCGGCCTGCCGAGCCTCAGATTGAAAGGCTTCTATCTCGCCGTGTCGACGCTTGCCGCGCAGTTCTTCGTGCAGTGGGCGCTCACCAAGTTCAGCTGGTTTTCAAACGACTCCGCTTCCGGAGTGATCGACGCGCCGGCCTTGACGCTTGCCGGCCTGGAATTCACCGGGCCGGTCGGCCGCTACCTCTTTTCGCTGACGGTCGTCGTCATGCTGACCTTCCTTGCCCATCGGCTGACGACGTCGCAAACCGGTCGCAACTTCATCGCCGTTCGCGACAACGAGACGGCGGCGCGCATCATCGGGGTGCCCGTTTTGAAAACCAAGCTGCTCGCCTTTGCGATTTCCTCATTCATCATCGCGGTGGCGGGGGCTCTGTGGGCTTTCGCTTATCTCAGAACCGTCGAGCCCGCCGGTTTCAATCTCGACCGGTCGTTCCAGATCCTCTTCATCATCATCATTGGTGGGCTTGCCTCGACGCGGGGCGCCTTTCTCGGCGCCGCACTGATCGTCGTCTTTCCGCTGTTGCTGTCGCGGCTGGGTTCGTTCCTGCTCGGCGATCTCTTCGATTCCGGCGTGCTCGACATGAGCCAGCGCATCGTGCTCGGCGCCCTGATCATTCTGTTTCTGATCCTCGAACCGGACGGGCTCTCCTCGCTCTGGGACAACATCCGAAGGCGGCTCGGCTCTGCCGTCGGCAGACGAGCCTGACCAAGCCGGGGCGCAAGCTCCGAAAACATCCAAAACGCACCGCTCATTCAACCAGATTCGGTCTCAGCACCGGACAATACTCGGAGTGTATCCAGACATGACCATGCTTGCGAAATTGAAAGCCGCCGCCTTTGCGGCCGGCCTGGCCGTCTCGGCCGCCATACCGGTCGCCCATGCGGACGAACAATATTTCCCGCTGCAGAGCTATCGCGTCGGGCCTTATGCAGCCGGCGGCACCGGCTTTTTCGGCGGCTTCATCGATTATCTCAATCTTATCAACACGCGCGACGGCGGCGTGAACGGCGTTAAGCTCACCTGGTCGGAGGCGGAAACGCAGTACGAGGTGGAGCGTGGCGTCGAAGCCTATGAGCGCCTCAAAAGCAATCCCAATATCGCCGCCTGGAATCCGCTTTCAGTCGGTATCGCCTATGCCATGATCGACCGCATCACCCAGGACAAGGTGCCGTTGATCACCATCAATCACGGCCGTACCGACTCCACCGACGGCCGCGTCTTCCCCTATGTCTTTCCGCTGCTGCTCAATCCCTACAGCGAGACCTCCGGCATCGTGAACTACATCGCCTCCAAGCTCGGCGGCCCCGACAAGCTGAAGGGCAAGAAGATCGTCGTGCTTTACCACGGCTCGCCCTACGGCAAGGAAACCATCCCGATTTACGAATTGCTGTCGAAGCAATACGGTTTCGAACTGCAGCAGATCGAAGTGCCACATCCCGGCAACGAGCAGCAGGCGCAGTGGCTGACGATCCGTCGCGCCAAACCGGATTATGTCGTCCTGCGCGGCTGGGGCGTCATGAACCCGGTCGCCCTCAAGACGGCGGCCAAGACGGGCTTCCCGGTCGATCACATCATCGGCAACGTCTGGTCTAACTCCGAAGAAGACGTCATCCCGGCCGGCGACGCAGCCAAGGGTTATACCGCGATCACCACGCAGGCTTCCGGCGCGGAATATCCCGTGGTTCAGGAGATCGTGAAGACGCTCTACGACAACGGCAGGGGCAATCTCGAAGACAAGAAGCGCATCGGTTCAGTCTACCACAATCTCGGCATCGTCAACGGCATCCTGAACGTCGAAGCCATCCGTATCGCACAGGAAAAGTTCGGCCACCGGACATTGACAGGCGACGAGGTCCGCTGGGGCTTCGAACATCTGCAACTCGACCCCGCCCGCGTTGAAGCGCTCGGCGCCAAGGATCTGTTTCATTCGATCAACGTCACCTGGGACAATCACGAAGGCAACGGCTACGTGACCTTCCAGCAGTGGGACGGCAAGAAATGGAACGTTGTATCCGATTGGATCGCACCGGACTGGGCGCTGCTCCGGC
Organism: Rhizobium phaseoli; assembly: GCF_001664385.1. Lineage (NCBI taxonomy): Bacteria > Pseudomonadati > Pseudomonadota > Alphaproteobacteria > Hyphomicrobiales > Rhizobiaceae > Rhizobium > Rhizobium phaseoli. The sequence goes on from NZ_CP013533.1 coordinate 58,292, forward strand.
CGATCATCGAAAAGTCCTCGGAAGCCTATGCCAAGGAAAAGGGCATCAAGCTGCGCACGGCTGAAGATGCCCAGGCCGTGACGAACTGAGCCGATCGCCGGGCATTGGCGGGAGCAGGTCCCGCCGATGCCCGGCTCTTCCACGAAACCACATTGAGACTGGTGGACCATGGCTGGAAAAGACGTTTTGCTGAGCGTGGACGGGGTCAAGGCGACCTATAATGGTGCGATCACCGCGCTCCACGGGGTCAGTTTCACGCTTCGCCGCGGCGAAATCCTGGCACTTCTTGGCGCCAACGGCGCCGGCAAGACGACGACGCTCAAAGCGATTTCGAACCTGCTGCCGGCCGAGCGCGGCGAGATCACCGCCGGCAGCATCCTTTATCAGGGACGCGACGTCACCAAGGCAAAACCGGCCGAATTGGTGCGGGCCGGTCTCGTACAGGTCCTCGAGGGCCGGCATTGTTTTCGCAACCTCACCGTCGAAGAAAATCTCATTGCGGGCGGTCTGGGACGGAGCGGTTCACGCGCGGAAATCGCCGCCGATCTGGAGCGGATCTATGCGATCTTTCCCCGGCTGAAGGACAAGCGCCGCGCATTGTCCGGGCTTGCCTCCGGCGGCGAGCAGCAAATGGTGGCGATCGGCCGGGCGCTGATGTCGCGTCCGACCCTGCTGGTGCTCGACGAACCGTCGATGGGACTGGCGCCGATCATCGTCCAGGACATTTTCCGGACGCTGCGGCGGCTGAATGCTGAAAGCGGGCTTTCCATTCTCGTCGCCGAACAGAATTCCGCGATCGCGCTGCGCTATGCCGATCGGGCAACCATCCTTGAAAACGGCACTGCGGCACTTTCGGGAGATGCGGCCGAACTGCGTCAGCGCGACGACGTCAAGGCGTTTTATCTCGGTCAGAAGGCAGCACCCGCCTCCGTGTCTTCGACAGCAAGCCTCCCACCGGCCTGAGCGGCCCCCATCATCAACCAGGAGAAATCATCATGACGCTCTCACAGGTCAACACTGAAAATGCCGCCAAGGCCGTGCCGGCGGTGCCACGTCCGGCCGCGCCTGCTCATATCATCAGGGACGATGCCGAGGCGATCGCCGTCGCCAGGAAGCTTGCCGCCGAATTCGTTCAGGAATCGGCCAAGCGCGACCGAGAACGGATCTGGCCCGTCGCCGAGCTGGATGCTTTCTCGCAAAGCGGCCTGTGGTCGATCAACGTGCCGAAGGCCTTCGGCGGTCCCGAAGTCTCCTATGCCACGCTTGCCAAGGTCATCGAGATCATATCGGCGGCGGATTCATCGATCGGCCAGATCGCTCAGAATCATCTGGGTGTTGTCGCGGCGATTCGAACCGTATCCGATCCCGAGCAGCAAAAGCTTCTCTTCTCCGAAGTGCTGAAGGGTACCCGCTTCGGCAATGCCTTTTCGGAATTCGGCTCGAAACGCGCGGTCGATTTCGAGACGCGTTTTATCGATGCCGGCGACCATGTCGTCGTCAACGGGCGCAAATTCTACTCCTCCGGCGCGCTGCTCGCGCATCTGGTGCCGATCGTCGCGCTCGATGACCAGGGGCGGGCCTGGTATGCGATCGCGGAGCGCGATGCGCCGGGTCTGACCGTCATCGACGACTGGTCTTCCTTCGGCCAGCGCACGACGCTGTCGGGCACCGTGCTCCTCGACAACGTCAAGGTGCCGAAGACCCATCTCGTGCCGGGTTACAGGGGCTATGAAGTGCCGACCGCCGATGGCGCAATCTTCCAGATCATCCAGGTCGCCGTCGACACCGGCATCGCGCAGGCAGCCATCGACGAGACCGTCGCATTCGTGCGCACCAAGAGCCGGGCGTGGGTGGACAGCGGCCTGGATCATGCCTGGGATGATCCTTATACGATCCAGGCCGTCGGCGATCTGACGCTGCGTCTGCATGCGGCGCAGGCGCTTCTGGAAAAGGCCGGCTATGCGGTCGACCGGGCGGTGCTCAATCCCAATGCCGACACTGTCGCCGAAGCGCAGATCGTCACGGCGGAGGCCAAGATCCTCTCGACGGAAATCGCGATTGCGGCGACGAACAAGCTGTTCGAGCTCGCCGGAACCCGCTCGACGCTCGCCGAACACAATCTCGACCGCCATTGGCGCAATGCCCGCACCCATACGCTCCATGATCCCGTGCGCTGGAAATACGCCATTCTCGGCAAGTATTTCCTGAATGGAGAAAAGCCGCCGCTTCACGCCTGGAGCTGATGGGCCGAAGAGGTCTTCTATCGTCTACAGCGCCGCGCGTCTTTCGGGCGGCACTGTAACACTTTGAAACTATCGGGATGCTTCCGATAGCGATGCCGATTTTCAGGCCGATGCGCTGGCAAGGCCAGCGGCACTTCCCGCCTTGAGCTTGACCTCGATGACCGGGACCACGACCTTGGGTCGGCGTACCGGCAGGACGAATGTCAGCTCGTCCTCGGCGACCGGGAACTGGGTGTTCGCCCACAAGGTATTGGCGGAGGGTCGCAGCCAGGTGACTTCGCTCGCATCGTGCAGGAACTGCGCATATTCGATCTTGCCCGCCAGCGCATCGAAATGCAGATGCTTATAGGGCCAGTTGAACAGGTGGATATAGAGCCGGTCGCCGTTCTGGGTCAGGCGGCAATCGGGCGGGGCGGTGAAGTCGGACCGGGTGCGGCCGACGATGCTGCGCTCATGCAGCGCCATCCACTCCTCATAGGCGGCAAGGGCTGATAGCGCGCGGTGGTCAAGCGTGCCGCGCGCCGGCGGCCCGACATTCATCAGCAAATTGCCGCCGATCGCGACGGTGCCGACCAGCATCTGCACCAGCTGCTCGGTGCTTTTCCAGGTGTCCTCGTCACGGTGATAGCCCCAGGAGCCGCTGAGCGTCGGCAGGCTTCCCAGACGACGCGCCGGCCGTCGCGTTTCGGCCAGGCGCGCGGCATATATTGCTCCGGCGTGACAATGTCGGGCTGCAGACCCGCAAGATCGAGCCGGTTGTTGATGATGATATCAGGGGCAAGCTCGCGCACGAGCCGCACGAGTTTTTCGCTTTCCCAGTCCCGATGGCCCTTTCCGGCAAGCTCCCCGAGCTTCCACTGCGGGTAGCTGAAATCGAACCACAGGATGTCGATCTGGCCGAACTCGGTCAGCAATTCGCGCACCTGCTCGCGCATGAAGGCGGCATAACGCCGCATATCCCGGCCTTCGTTGATTTTTGCTGCATCGGGATGATTGCGCTGCGGATGGCGCGGATCGACGGTGAAGTCGGGGTGATGCCAGTCGATCAGCGAATAATAGAAGCCGATCCTCAGGCCCTCGGCGCGGAAGGCGTCGACGAAAGGGCGCAGCAGATCCTTGCCATAAGGCGTGTTGGTCACCTTGAAGTCGGTGGCCTTGGTGTCCCAGAGGCAGAAGCCTTCATGGTGCTTGGTGGTCAGCACCACATATTTCATGCCCGCGGCCTTGGCGCGTCTCGCCCATTCGCGGGGATCGTAGAGATCGGGGTCGAAATGATCGAAATATTTCTGATAGTCGGCGTCGTTCAGTTCCTCGCGGCTCTTGATCCATTCATGGCGCGCCGGCAGGGCATAGAGCCCCCAATGCACGAACATGCCGAACCGGTCATGAACGAACCAGGCCTTCTTCTCTTCGGGCAGGGCCAATGACTGCAGATTGCCGGCATCCATGGGATATTCCTCCTGTTGATCGTCGGATCATGTCGTTTCGCGGACGATGAGTTCGGGCACGATGACGATGCCGTGCTGACGGTTTTTGGTGGCGATGCGGCTAAGCAGCAGGCGCACGGCTTCCTCTCCCATCTCCCGTTTCTGCACCCGCAGGGTGGTGAGCGCCGGAGACAGAAGTTCGGCCGTCGGGATGTCGTCGAAACAGCTTGGCTTCCAGCTGGCACGGATTGATTCAACGCCCCGGCTGGCCAGGCTGCGCGCGGCCATTGCCTTCGTCGAGCAGCCGTTCTCACGCGAGATCACCATGGAAACGCCGCTCGGGGATCTGACGGCGCAATTGCCGTTCCTGATCGATGAGAGCGACGATGGCGACGATGCTTTCGCCCACGCCCGCGAGCTCGGCTATACCGGCGTCTCGTCGAAGACCTGCAAGGGCATTTACCGCTCGCTGCTGAAGGCGATCCGCATCAGAACGGGAGGCGTGTCAGGGCTGTTCCTCTCCGGCGAGGATCTGACCTGTCAGGCCGGGCTTGCCGTGCAGCAGGATCTGGCGCTGGTTTCGCTGCTCGGCCTCTCCCATGTCGAGCGCAATGGTCATCACTATGTGGCCGGCATGCGAGGCGCGCCGCAGGCGGAGAAAGCGCGCTTTGCCGCGGCCCATCCCGATCTCTACGAGCAGGGGCGGGACGGGCCGCTCCTGTCGATCCGCGACGGCCGGATCGCCATCGCTTCGCTCGGGGTCATCGGCTATGCGAGCGGCGCTTTGCCGGATTTCGAGGCGATGGAGCCGTTATCGGCCGGATAGCAGGACGCGCAGGCGGCTTGCGGCCGCCTGCGGGGGAACACGTCCCGCGGTCTTGTTCCCGTGGGGGAGGGAATGCGACCGAAGAAGTTGCCGTCACCGGCTGCTGACTGGAGGGCGGCGAAGATTATCTCTGACCGTGCCCCCGCCGTGATTGCTCGGGCTGGAAGGCGATCGCAGCGTGATCGTTGGACGCATGCGGTTTACCCCCGGCAGGGTCCTCGGCCAGCCCGATCCGGCGCAGGGCCCGTATGAGGATCTGTTCGAGATCGTCGACGAAGGTGAAGATGACGGGGATGACGATCAGGCTGAGCAGGGTCGACATCACCACGCCGCCGATGACCACGATCGCCATCGGCTGGCGGAAGCTCGAATCGCCGCCCATCAGGCTGAGCGCGGCCGGCAGCATGCCCGAGGCCATGGCGATGGTGGTCATGACGATCGGCCGCGCGCGCTTGTGGCAGGCATCCACCAAGGCGTCGAATCTGGTCATGCCCCGCTGACGCGACATGATCGCATATTCGATGAGCAGGATGGAATTCTTGGTCACCACGCCCATCAGCATCAGCAGGCCGATGACCGCAGGCATGGAGAAGCTCGTTCCGGTGAGCACGAGCGGCAGCAGCGCGCCGCCGAGCGAGAGCGGCAGAGCCGTCAGAAGCGTGAGTGGCTGCAGAAAATCGTGGAAGAGTACGACGAGAACCGCGTAGATGCAGAAGACGCCGATTGCCATAGCAAGAGCAAAACTCTGGAACAGCTCCGAACTGCGCTGAAGTTCGCCCTGGTTGACCAGGGTGACACCCGCCGGCAGGTGCTGGAGAGCTGGCAGCGCCTGTGCTTCGCGGTTGACGTCGCCGAGGATGCGGCCGTTGAGTTCGACGGAAAGGGTGACATTGCGCATCCGGTCGATGCGGTCGATCTCGGAGGGGCTGCCGCCGATCCTTACATCGGCAATCGATCCGAGATCGACGTTGCCGTTCGTTCCGGCCACCCGCATGTTCTTGATGTCGTCCAGATTGGTGCGCGTCTCGGGCGAGAAGCGGACGACGATGGGGATTTGCCGCTGAGGCAGGTTGAGCTTCGGCAGATCGGAGGAATATTCGCCGTTCGTCGCCACGCGCGCAGCCTCGGCGATAGCGCTCGACGTGACCCCGAGCGCGGCGCTGCGTGCAAAATCGGGCGTGATCTGGATCTCGGGCGCCTGCCGGGCCGCGGTCGATGTCACCGCGCCGATGCCCTGCAGCGAGCGGAGCTGTTCCTCAAGCGCCGTGCTGGCGCTGTCGAGCACGTTAGCATCGTCGCTTGCGAGTGTGATCTCGAGCTTCGTGCCATTGCCGCCGCCGCCGACCTCCACACGCACGCCGGGGAGGACGGAAAGCGCCTGTCGGATATCGTTTTCGATTTCCGATTGCTTGCGGTCGCGCTCGTCGATGGGCGGCAGCACGGCAACGATTGTCGCCGATCCGACATCGCTCGTGGTGCTGGCGTCGGGGCCGCCGCCCGAGGAGGTCGAACCGACGGCGGAAAAGACATGCGTGACGTCGGGAAGCTTGCCGATAATATCCGCGGCCTTCCTGGCCGTGGCATCCGTCTGCTCGATGGTGGCGCCCGGCTGCATGGTGAGGGTGATCTGGGTTCGCGCGTCGTCGGACGCGGGCAGGAAGCCCGATTTCAGCAGCGGGATGGTCGCAAGCGACAGCGCCACGACGACGGCGGTGACGGCCACGGTCGTCTTCCTGCGGTTCATGGCAGCCTTCACGATTGATATATAGGCACGCATGATCCGGCCATCCTTCTCCTCGGTCGGATGGGCCTTCATGAAATAGGCGGCCATCATCGGCGTCAGCAGGCGCGCGACCACGAGCGAGGCGAGGACGGCGACGGCAGCGGTGATGCCGAACTGGCGGAAAATGAGGCCCGGTATGCCGCTCATGAAGGCCGTCGGCAGGAAGACCGAGACCAGCGTGAAGGTGGTTGCGATAACGGCAAGCCCGATCTCGTTGGCCGCTTCGAGGGCGGCATCGATCGGCCGTTTGCCCATCTGCAAGTGGCGGGCGATGTTCTCGATCTCGACGATGGCATCGTCGACGAGGATGCCGACCACCAGCGACAGCGCAAGCAGCGTGACGATATTCAGGCTGAAGCCGGCGAAATACATGACAAGGAAGGTCGGTATGACAGACAAGGGCAGCGCCACGGCCGACAGGATCGTCGCCCGCCAGTCCCGCAGGAAAAGCCAGACGACGATGATCGCCAGGATCGCACCTTCGTAGAGCATGTGCATCGAACCATCGTAATTGCCGATGATCGGTCCGATCGTGCTGTAAGCCTCGTCGATCTCAACGTTGGAATGCTTGGCGGCGAACTGTTTGATCGCCTTGTCGACGTCGGCGGCAACACCGCTGTCGGAAAATCCGTTCGAACGCTTGATCTCGACCGCGATCACCGGCTTGCCGTCGAGATAAGCCATCGAGGAGCGCTCGGCGAAGCTGTCGGTGACGGATGCCACGTCATCGAGGCGAACCTGCTGGCCGTTCGCCAAAGGAATTTTGAGCCCCTTCAGCGCCTCGACCGAGGGCAGGGCGCCGAGCGTGCGCAAGGTCTGGCGGGTGCCGCCGATTTCGCCGAGGCCGCCTGACGTATCCGTCTGCACCGCCTTCAGTTGCGACGACACGGTGGCCGCGGTGACGCCCAGCGACGCCATCGTCGCGGGATCGAGATCCACATGAACCTCGCGATCGATCCCGCCGATGCGGTTGACTTGCCCGACGCCGGATACCGACAGCAGCGCCTTGGTCAGATCATTGTCGACGAACCAGGAAAGTTCCGTCTCGTTGAGAGCGGTCGAGCGGACGGCATAGGTGACCAAAGGGGAGCTCTGCACCGTGACCTTGCTGACGCTGGGTGGTTCCATCTGCGCCGGCAGGTCGCCCTTGACGCTGTCGACGGCATTGCGGACTTCGTTCAGGGCCGTTTCGCTGTCTTTTTCCAGCTTGAAGGAAACCTTGATCGAGACCGTACCATCCGTAATGGTCGTGGTGACGTGGTCGAGATAGCCGAGCGACGCGAGACTGTCCTCGATCTTGCGGGCGACCTCGGTTTCGAGCTGCGTCGGTGCGGCGCCTTCGAGCGTGGCAGTGACGTTGATCGTCGGAAGGTCCATATCGGGGAAGTTCTGGATCGGCAGCTGCTTGAAGGCCAACAGTCCGCCGACGGTCAGCATCACAAACAGCAATATCGCCGGTACGGGATTGCGAATCGACCAGGATGAGAAGTTCATCAGTTTTTCTCCGCAATCTTCACGAGGTCATTGTCCGACAGGAAGGCGCCGCCCGAGGTCACCACCTTCGACGAGCGGTCGATGCCGGAGACGATTTCCACCTCGCCATTGTTGCGGCGGCCCGTTTCCACCCTGACCCTTTGCACCCGCTGATCGTCGCCTGATGTGAAGAGGTAGCTGATCCCGTCCCGGAACACGATCGCCGTCTCGGGTACGGTCAGCGCCGGAGAGGTCTGCAATTCGATGTTGCCGGTGACATAGAGGCCGGTGCGCGGACGGGCATCGGCGGGAAGTGCGACATAGACGATTGCCCGGCTGGTGTCGGTGCTGACCGAAGGCCCGACAAGCCTCACCTTGCCATCGATGACCTGGCCGTCCGGCCCGTTGATCTTGACGCTCAAGCCTTCAGAAATACGCAAGAGATAGCGCGCGGAAATCTCGGCCTGCCATTCGACACGCTGCTGGCGGACCATGCGGAACAGCTCCGTGCCGGCGGAGACGACGGCGCCGAGATCGGCGGAACGAGAGGTTATGAGGCCGTCGTCGACGGCCGTGATCGTGGTCTGCGCAAGCTTGATCTTTTCGCTGTCGAGTGCGGCCTCTTCAGATGCAAGGCTTGCCGTCGCCGTCTGCTCGTCGGCCAGGTATTCGACGATCTTCTCGTCGGAGAGCGCGCCGGAAGGACGCAGCTGCCGCGCCCGGTCGGCATTGGCCTTGGCCTTCGAAAGACTTGCCTTGGCGTTCTCGACGGCCGCCTCCTGCTTGCGAAGATCGGCGAGCACGCTTTCCCGGGAAAGCCGGACGAGCGTCTGTCCCTTCGTGACCACGCAGCCGACGTCGACCAGGACATCGGTGATCCGTAGGCCGCTCGTTTCGGAGGCGATGACCGCTTCCTGCCAGGGTTTCAGCCATCCGCTCGCGGGAACGGTCTCCGGCCAGTCCCGTTGCATCGGCGCCGTCAGAGAGACGGTGAGAGCCGTTGCAGCGGCCTGTTCCGCCATGGCAGAACGCACGGGGGAGACAAGAGCTGCCGCGACAAGCGCAGCGGCAAGTATTCGGGATGGGTTTCTCAACAAAACATTCCTTGTGGTCAAAGGCATGGGTGGCCTTTGCGATCTGCGCGAACGCGACGAAGGACTGCCGCTCATGTCGAGGCGGCCGGTCCTGGCGCGCATCCATGTCATGGTAGGATAAGTAACGGGGCGAACGTTAAGCGCGGTCAAGTTAGTGTTAAGTTAGGTAAAACTTGGCCGGGTGAGCGTGTTGTGCTGTATGGCTTGCCGGGATTAGAGACGGATAACGTGAATGAACAAGGTTCTCCTCATCGACGACGATGCCGAGCTGACGACGCTTCTGCAGGAGTATCTGGTCGAAGAAGGATATGACGTCGTAACGGATACGGATGGCCGCGCCGCCATTGCCGCGGCCGCAGGCAATACGGTCGATATCATCGTGCTCGACATCATGATGCCGCGGATGAACGGGATCGAGGTGCTGCAGCGGATCAGGAAGCTGAGCCAGGTCCCCGTCCTGATGCTGACGGCAAGGGGCGATGACGTCGACAGGATATCGGGCCTCAATCTCGGCGCGGATGACTACGTCCCGAAACCATGCTCTCCGGGTGAACTGGCGGCGAGGCTGCGCGCCATCCTGCGCCGTGCGGGCCAGCCGGCGGCTGGGGTATCGACCGATACGATCAGGGCAGGGCAGCTGGTGATCCATTCCGGCAGCAGAAGCGCCGAATGGCGCGGCGAGGCCCTGGAGCTGACCGGCACCGAATTCAGTCTGCTCGAAGTCCTCGCCCGCAGCGCCGGCCAGCTGGTGTCGAAGCAGGAGATTTCGAAGCGGGCCTTCGGAAAACCGCTCACGCCGTTCGACCGCCGCATCGACGTCCATATCAGCAGCGTTCGCCAGAAGCTCGGGCTGCGGGAGGACGGACAATCCTGGATCCAGTCCGTCCGCGGCCAGGGCTATCAACTTCTCGTGGATTGACCATGCCCCGGCTTTTCTGGAAGTTCTTCAGGATCATCTGGCTGACTCTGGCGGCAAGCCTTGCTGCCATTATCCTTATCGTCAAACTGCTTCAGGCGGTTCCCTTTGCAAGCGAACTGGAACATGAGCGGCGGACGCTCGTGTTGAACCTGACTGCAAATATTCTGATTGAGGACGGCGAAGCCGCCGCTCTGCGCTTCGTGACCACAAGCGAAAAGACGCAACCGCTCGGCCTGATGCTGTCGAAGCCTGACGACGCCGATGCCTGCGCCGAGAAGAACACGGTCACCACCCGATCCGTGACGAAGGATGGGAGCTGCTATCGGCTTTCCGTGTCGGCTCCGGCAGGTTCCACCTTCGACAGCCTTGGCCCATTCCTACCGTGGCTCACCATCCTGGTCGCCAGCACGATCGCGGCGGGCGCACTGGCGCGATACCTCATTCGTCCCGTCGTGCATCTGCGCGACGGCCTGAGCGCGCTCGCCCATGGTCGTTTCGACTTTCGCATCGGCGACAAGATGGCCGGGCGAAAGGATGAAGTGACCGCCCTTGCCTATGATTTCGATGCGAGCGCCGCCCGGCTTCAGGAGCTTCAGGATGCGCAGCAGAGGCTGTTCCATGACGTCTCCCATGAGCTGCGTTCGCCTTTGTCCCGCCTGCAGGCAGCCGTCGGCGTGCTCCGGCAGAACCCGGCTAAACTGGGCGCCATGCTGGACCGTATGGACAGGGAGGTCGAACGGCTCGACACGCTGGTGGGCGAGGTTCTGACCCTTGCCAGGCTGACGGCGGGATCCGGCCGGCCGCTGAAGACGCAGACCCTCGACATCATCGAGCTCCTCAACGAAATCTTGGGCGACGCGGCATTCGAAGCCCAGGCGCGCGAGGTCGCGATCACGGCGAGCGTCGATGGCATCTTCCGTGCCGAGGTGGAAGGCGAACTGATCTACAGGGCGCTCGAAAACGTTGTCCGCAACGCCGTCAAATATACCGCCGAGCATTCGCGTGTGGCCGTATCCTGCGAGACGGTGGCCGATCGCCTCAGGATCTGCGTCACCGATCAGGGGCCAGGCGTCGGGCGGGATGAGCTCGAACGGATCTTCCAGCCGTTTTCCCGCGGCAAGGATGCCATGCCGCGCGGCGGATATGGTCTCGGCCTTGCTATCGCCAGGCAGGCGATCGAGCGTCACGGCGGGCGCGTGCATGCCTCGCTGCCGGAAGCCGGCGGTCTGGCGATCACGCTCGAGCTTCCGAGGCGGCCGATGCCTTATGGTGCGGCCGGCGGTGAAAGCTGATCAGCATCGCTCGACGGGGCGGTGCCGGATTTTACCTAACTTTACAGTTTCTTAACCGCCATTAACGCTGGTGCCGCTAAGCCTGAACCCACGATCCCGGTTCAAGAGGCTCGCCCGTGAGTACGTCGCTTCGCACAAGACTATCATCCCTCCGCTACGCCGCATCGCTCCTGACAATTCTGCTGGCCGGCTGCGTCAGCGGCCCGGATCACGTTCCCCCGCAAATGCCGCTGCCCGCCAAATTCGAAGCGGGCGGTAGCACGAGCAACGGCAATGTCGTGACGGCCGAGTGGTGGACGGCCTATGGTGACAAGCGGCTCGACGGACTGGTGACCCATGGCTTCCGCGAGAACCTCGACGTGCTGCAGGCGCTCGAAAACATCAATTCGGCCTCTGCCAACGTCACTGTCGCCGGCGCCGGCGGCCTGCCGAGTCTGACCGTCGGCGCATCGCATACGGTCTCCGGCGAGAAGGGCCGGCTGCGCACGAGCGTCGGCACCACCAACACATCAGGCGGCGATGCCAGCCTGTCGTGGCTGCTCGACATCTTCGGCCAGTATCGTCGCTCCAGGGAAAGTGCAATCGCCTCGCTCGGGGCCGCCTCTGCAACGGCCGACAATGCCAAGCTCACCTTCCTCAAGGACCTTGTCGAGAGCTATATCGACGCCCGCTATTACCAGGAGCGCATCGCGCTGTCGCAGGCGAGTTTGAAATCCCGCCAGCAGACGTATGAACTCACGCAGCTGCAGTTGAAAGCTGGTGCGGCCTCCCGCCTCGATGTCGTTCAGGCCGAGGGCCTGGTGCAGTCGACGAAGTCGGAAATTCCCGGCCTCCAGCAGAGCTTCACGGAATCGGCCCACCATATCGCCACGCTCATCGGGATGCCGGCATCTTCGCTGATGGGGGAGCTGCAGAAGAGTGCGGGCCAGCCGGTCTTCCGCGGCGACATTCGCGCCGGTATTCCGGCGGACCTCATCCGCAACCGTCCCGATATTCGCAAGGCCGAACGCGAACTGGCGGCCGCCGTTGCCGATATCGGCGCGGCCGAAGCCCAGCTCTATCCGTCGATCTCGCTCTCCGGTTCGATCTCGCCGAGCTGGGTCAAAGCGTCGGGCGCCAGCGGCGGAAGTCTGACCAGCTGGTCGTTCGGACCATCGCTCAACCTGCCGATCTTCGACGGCGGCACGTTGCGGGCGAATGTCGATATTGAAAAATCCGATGCGAAGACCCAATATCTCGCCTGGAAAGCAGCGGTGTTGAACGGCGTCGAGGAAGTCGAAAACGCGCTGACGGCTGTTCGTCGCGACACGCAGACGCTGGAGCCGCTGCGCCGGCAGGTAGAGACGGCGCAGGAATCACTCGCGCTTTCGACCGTAAGCTATAAGGATGGCGCCTCGTCGCTGCTCGATGTCCTCGACGCGCAGCGTTCGGTCTCCGACGCTGAGGCAAGCCTTGCCGCCACCGTCCAGCAGGTCGCCAAGGACTATGTGGATCTCTACGTCGCTATCGGTGCCGGCTACCTCGAGCCGGAGCATGTCGCCGCCAAACCAACCGCAAAGTCGGGCTAATCTGCACTCTATCGTCCGGCGCTCTCCAGAATGCGGGTCGCGAGCTTCAGATGCGGCAAATCAAGCATGCGTCCGTCCACCTGGATGACACCCGCATCGGGCTGGGCGGCAAAGGCGGCGGTGACCTTCTCCGCCCAGGCGATCTCGGCGGCATCCGGCGTGAAGGCGTGATTGATCGTTTCCACCTGGCTCGGATGGATGGCCATCATGCCGGAGAAGCCGTCGCGCCGGGCGCGGCCGACATAGGCCCGCAGACCATTGAGATCGCGAAAATCGGGATAGACGGTATCGATTGCCGGAATGGCTGCGGCATGGGCTGCAAAGAGCGTCAGCGAGCGGGCAAGCTCGTAGGGCGGCGTATAGCGGCCGTCCGTTCTGCGCGCGGTCGCAGCCCCGATCGCGGCCGGCAGATCCTCGGCGCCCCAGGTCAGGCCGCAGAGCTTGTCCGAGACCTCGCGATAGCTGCCGATCTCGAAGATCGCCGATGGCGTTTCGGTCGCGATCGGCAGGATGGGAAGGGCCGATGCGAGAGCGCTTGCAAGCTTCCGCACGGAAGTGGCGCCCTCGGCCTTCGGCAGCATGAGCGCGAAAGGCTGGAGCCCGCTCAGGGCGGCGAGGTCGGCCTCGCATTCCGGCGAGGCGAGGGGATTGATGCGGATGAGGAGCTTGGTCTCGCCGGCATGGCGCTGCATGAAGGTGTGCACGCTGTCGCGGGCCTTTGGCTTGTTGGCAGGCGCGACGGAATCTTCCAGATCGAGAATGACGGCATCGGCGCCCGAGGCGAGGGCTTTGTCGAAACGCTCCGGCCGATCGCCGGGCACAAAGAGCAGCGAGCGCAGCCTCATGATGGCTTCCCCTTCAGCATGGCGGTGCGCAGGCACTGACAGACGATCTCGTCGCGCTGGTTCAGGGTGACGTGCCGGAAGGTGACGATGCCGGCATCGGGGCGGGAGTTCGAGCGGCGCAGTTCCGACACCTCGGTTTCCACCCTGAGCGTATCGCCGATGAAGACCGGCTTCGGCATCGTCACCTTGTCATAGCCGAGATTGGCGACGAGCGTGCCGAGCGTGGTATCGCCGACCGAGAGGCCGACGGTGAGCGCGAAGGTGAAGGTGCCGTTGACGACGATCCGGCCGAATTCGGTGCCGGCCGCATAGTCGGCATCGAGATGCAGCGGCTGCGGATTGTGGGAGAGCGTCGTAAAGAGCAGGTTGTCGGTCTCGGTGACCGTGCGGCGGATGTCATGGGCGATGCGGTCGCCGACCGTCCACTCATCGAAATAACGGCCGGCCATCATTCCTCTCCCTTCATGACGCTGACGACCAGCTGGTTTTCCGAGACCCTGACGCCGGGAGAGACCTGCAGTTTTCCGACAATGCCGTCGAAGGGCGCCCGCAGCGTATGTTCCATCTTCATCGCTTCGACCGTCAGCAGGCGGTCCCCCTTGGCCACGCGATCGCCCTCAGTGACGTCGACCGAAATGACGAGGCCCGGCATCGGCGAAAGAATGGCGCCGTCGCCCACGCCGTGATTTGCCTCTACCTCGCCTGCGTGGGGCAAGCCGATCGGCCAGGCATTGCCCGCATCGAAAAGTACCGTCGCCTCGTCCATCTCGACGGCATTCGCTTCGAGGTCGCCGCGGGCCCTTCCCCAATGGAGGTGACCGTCGATGCGCACACGCACGCGGCTGTCGCTGGGCCCGGCGATACGGAAGCCGGTCAGTGCGGACCAGGGATCGCCAATCGTGCCCTTCGAAAGTGCCGTCGCTGCCTTGTCGATGACGGTTTCATCAGGTCCACTCGCGACAAGGCTTTCGCCGTGGCGGTCGAGGAAGCCGGTATCGATCCGCGCGGCGCGAAAATCCGGATCAGTGGCGATGCGGGCGAGAAGACCGGCATTGGATTTGACCGGCCAGACCTCGACGCCGGCGCAGGAGGCGGCGAGCTTCGAAAGGGCGGCTTGGCGGTTCGGCCCATGCGCGATGATCTTGGCGATCATCGGGTCGTAGAAGGCGGTGATCTCATTGCCCTGATCGACGCCGCTGTCGACGCGGACCGTCTCCGGCAGCTTGAGATGATCGAGCCGGCCGGTCGAGGGCAGATAGCCGGCAGAGGGATTTTCGGCATAGAGCCGGGCTTCGAAGGCCCAGCCGTTCATGGAAATCTCGTCCTGGCTTTTCGGTAAGGGTTCGCCGGCAGCGACCTTCAGCTGCCAGAGCACCAGATCCTCGCCGGTGATTGCCTCGGTGACCGGGTGTTCCACCTGCAGGCGCGTGTTCATCTCCATGAACCAGATGCGGTCGGGATTGAGCCCTGCGGAGGCGTCGGCGATGAATTCAATCGTGCCGGCGCCGACATAGTTGACCGCTCTTGCGGCCTTCACCGCCGCATCGCAGATTGCCGCGCGGGCGGCGGCATCGAGACCGGGGGCCGGGGCCTCCTCGATGACCTTCTGGTGGCGGCGCTGCAGCGAACAGTCGCGTTCGAAGAGATGAACGCAATTGCCTGATTTGTCGGCGAAGACCTGCACCTCGATGTGGCGCGGATTGGCGATATACCGTTCGATCAGAACGCGGTCGTCGCTGAAAGAAGCGGCCGCCTCGCGGCGGCAGGAGGCGAGACCTTCGGCGAAATCCTCACGCCGGTCGACGCGGCGCATGCCCTTGCCGCCGCCGCCGGCAACGGCCTTGATGAGCACGGGATAGCCGATGGCATCGGCCTCGGCCGTCAGCCTTGCCTCGCTCTGGTCCGGCCCGAGATAGCCGGGGGTGACGGGGACGCCCGCCGCCTGCATCAATTCCTTGGCGGCATCCTTAAGCCCCATGGCGCGGATGGCGGTCGGCGGCGCGCCGACCCAGATCATGCCGGCCTTTTCCACCGCTTCGGCGAATTCGGCATTTTCCGACAGGAATCCGTAACCGGGATGGATGGCGGCAGCACCTGACTTTCGGGCAGCCTCCAGGATGCGTGCCTCGGAAAGGTAGCTTTCGCGCGCCGGCGGCGGGCCGATGGCGATCGCCTCGTCCGCTTCCCGCACGAAAGGCAGGCCGGCATCGGCTTCGGAATAGACGGCGATGGTGCGGATGCCGAGCGTCTTTGCCGTGCGGATGATGCGGCGGGCGATTTCGCCCCGGTTGGCAATGAGAAGACTTTCCATCATAGCGCGCCTCACATCCTGAACAGGCCGAAGCGCGGCCCTTTCGGGATCGGCGCATTCAGGCAGGCGGAAAAGGCAAGGCCCAGCACGTCGCGCGTCTGGCGCGGGTCGATGATGCCGTCGTCCCAGAGGCGGGCGGTGGCATAATAAGGGTTGCCCTCCGCCTCGTAGCCGGCGCGGATCGGCGCCTTGAAGGCCTCTTCCTCGGCGGCCGGCCAATCCTCACCGCGCGCTTCCATCGCGTCGCGGCGGATGGTGGCGAGCACGGAAGCCGCCTGTTCGCCGCCCATGACGCTGATGCGGCTGTTCGGCCAGGTGAAGAGGAAGCGCGGGCGATAGGCGCGCCCGCACATGCCGTAATTGCCGGCGCCGAAGCTGCCGCCGATGATGACGGTCACTTTCGGCACGGTGGCGGTCGCAACCGCCGTCACCAGCTTGGCTCCGTCCTTGGCGATGCCGCCGGCCTCATAACGGCCGCCGACCATGAAGCCGGAAATATTCTGCAGGAAGAGCAGCGGCGTGCGGCGCTGGCAGGCGAGCTCGATGAAATGCGCGCCCTTCAGCGCACTTTCGGAAAAGAGCACGCCGTTATTGGCGATGACGGCAACTGGCATGCCCCAGATGCGGGCGAAGCCGCAGATGAGCGTGGTGCCGTAGAGCGGCTTGAATTCATGCAGTTCCGAGCCGTCGACGATGCGGCCGATCACCTCGCGTACGTCATAGGGCGAGCGCACGTCCTCGGGAATGATGCCGTGAAGGTCCTCGACGTCGAGCTTCGGCGGCCGGGGGGACTGAATATCGATATCGACCGACTTCACGCTGTTGAGGCTGGCGACGATATCGCGCACCAGAAGCAGCGCATGTTCGTCATTTTCCGCGACATGATCGACGACGCCGGAGCGGCGGCCATGGGTTTCGGCGCCGCCGAGCTCTTCGGCCGAAATGATTTCGCCGGTCGCAGCCTTGACCAGCGGCGGGCCGGCCAGGAAGATCGTGCCCTGATTGCGCACGATCACCGTTTCGTCGGACATGGCGGGAACATAGGCACCCCCGGCGGTGCAGCTTCCCATGACGCAGGCGATCTGCGGAATGCCTTCGGCCGACATCTGCGCCTGGTTGTAGAAGATCGCGCCGAAATGGTCGCGGTCGGGAAAGACCTCGGCCTGGTGCGGCAGATTGGCGCCGCCGCTATCGACGAGATAGAGGCAAGGCAGCCGGTTCTGCAGGGCGATTTCCTGTGCCCTGAGATGTTTCTTCACCGTCATCGGAAAATAGGCGCCGCCCTTTACCGTCGCATCATTGGCGACGATCATCACCTCGCGGCCGCAAACGCGGCCGATGCCCGATATGATGCCGGCGCCCGGCGCCTCGCCGCCATACATGCCGTTGGCCGCCAGCATGCCGATCTCCAGAAAGGGACTGCCGGCATCGATGAGCAGTTGGATGCGGTCGCGCGGCAGGAGCTTGCTCTTGGCCGTGTGGCGCTCACGCGCCGTTTGCGGCCCGCCCTCGCGCGCCTTCGCCGAACGGGCGTGGAGCTCGTCAATAAGTGCCTTGTTCTTGATGGCATTGGCTTTGAAGCTCTCGCTCTCGCGATCGATCGCGGTCGAAATCACCGTCATGACGCAATGAGCTCCCGGCCGATCAGGTAGCGGCGGATCTCGTTGGTGCCGGCGCCGATGTCGTAGAGCTTGGCGTCGCGCAGTAAGCGCTCGACCGGCCAGTCCTTGGTATAGCCGGCGCCGCCGAGCGCCTGGATCGCCTCCAGCGACACTTTCACGGCGTTCTCGCTGGCAAAAAGGATCGCGGCGGCGGCGTCGGTGCGGGTCGTGCGGCCGGCGTCGCAGGCGCGGGCGACGGAATAGACATAGGCGCGCGCCGAATTCAGCGCGACATACATGTCGGCGATCTTGGCCTGCATCAGCTGGAAATCGCCGATCGGCTTGCCGAACTGCTTGCGATCGCGCACATAGGGCAGCACGACATCGAGGCAGGCCTGCATGATGCCGAGCGGGCCGGCGGCAAGCACGGCGCGCTCATAATCGAGGCCGGACATCAGGATCCTCACGCCTTCGCCTTCCCGGCCCATCAGCGCCTCGGCCGGCACCTCGCAATCCTCAAAGACCAGCTCGGCCGTATCGCTGCCGCGCATGCCGAGCTTGGAGAGCTTCTTGGAAACGCTGAAGCCGGGCATTCCCTTCTCGATGATGAGCGCGGAAATACCTTTCGCGCCAGCGGCGGGATCGGTCTTGGCATAGACGACGAGCACATCGGCATGCGGCGCATTGGTGATCCAGAATTTGGTGCCGTTCAGAATGTAGCGGTCGCCCTTGCGCTCGGCCCGCAACCGCATGGACACGACGTCGGACCCAGCGCCAGCCTCAGACATGGCAAGCGAGCCGACATGTTCCCCGGAGATCAGCTTCGGCAGATAGCGGCGCTTCTGTTCCGGCGAAGCCCAGCGGCGGATCTGGTTGACGCAGAGATTGGAATGGGCGCCATAACTCAGGCCGACGGAGGCCGAAGCGCGCGAAACCTCCTCCATGGCGACGACATGCTCGAGGTAACCGAGACCGGCGCCACCGAATTCCTCCTCGACGGTGATCCCATGCAGGCCGAGTGCGCCCATCCGGGGCCAGAGCTGGCGCGGAAACGTGTTGCTTTCGTCGATCTCCGCGGCCAGCGGAGCAATATGATCGGCAGCAAACCGCGCCGTCGTGTCGCGGATCGCATCCGCGGTTTCGCCAAGCGAAAAATCAAACATGGCACTCCTCCCGCTAAAATATGTAGCGCGGGTTGCGAAAGGTTCAAAGTGCCCATGATTTTGATGCAGGTGAGGGTCCTCCCATTCGACGTTATGCAGATGGCGTCGGGCCTTGCTCCCCCGCTTCCTCTCGCCGGAACGTCTCCGGGCTCTTGCCCATCCATTTGCGGAAGGCCCGGAAGAAGGCGCTGGGTTCGGAATAGCCGAGCAGCACGGCGATCTCGCCGATTGTCTTCGTTGAGTTCAGCAAAAGCTCGACAGCCAGATCGCGGCGGATGTCGTCCTTGATGGCGGCATAGCTTTGTCCCTCGTCGTGCAGGCGGTGGCGGAGTGTGGAGGAGGGCATGCGCATATCGGCGGCAAGAGTTGCAAAACTAATCCAGGCAGCCGGCGTGGCCTGGTTCAAGCGCCGGCGGACGGCAGCGGCGATGCCGGCGTCATAGCGGTAGCGCACCAGAATATTGGCGGGCGCACCGCGCAGGAACTGCTTCAGCGCCTGTTCGCTGCGCGAAATCGGCAGGTTGAGCATGGTGCTGTCAAAGCCGAGCCGGCTGATCGATTGCGAGAAGCGCACCGGCGCGCCGAAGAAGAGCCGGTAGTCGGCCCCTTGCTTGGGTTCGGCGCAGCGGAAATCGACGAGGCGAATCGGAATGCGCCGCCCGACCAGCCAACAGATGATGCCGTGCAGGATGATCCAGTAGGTTCGATAGGCGAAGGCCGAACGCGGGCCGCCGGCATCCCTGAGCTCGACTTCGGCAAGACCATCGCGGATGAAGAGCTGCCCCCTGGGATCGTCGAGCACTACATCGAGGAAGCGCAGCGCCCGGCGCAGCGCATGACCGAGCGTCGGCGCGTGCAGCACGCAATGGCAGAGCAGCGTGAAGCTGCCGCTGCGCATCGGGCGGGCACCCATGCCGAAAAATTCGTCGTCGAGTTCCGCAGCGATTGCCAGCCAGAGCGCGCCGTAGGTCTCGGCTGAAACCGGACGTTCAACTAGGGAAGGCAGGCCGACCTGTGCAAGGATCGGCTCCGTCGGTTTGCCGAGCCGACGCAAGCTGTCCAGCGCCTCCTCCACAAAACCCGGCGCAATCATCCGTCGATCGATCTCGGCCACGGCAATCCTCACTATGGCAAAACTGGCCGAAATTATGGAGCAGTTCTGTCATCGCTTGCAATAGGTGGAGCGAATAGAATCGCTGCTGCCGGTTGCGTCTGGAGGAGGGCGCCTGCCGGCAGGGAGAACCGGAATTCATGCTGATCCCAGGAGCAAGTTTCATCGTCACCGGCGGCGGCTCAGGCCTGGGCGCGGCCACGGTGCGCGCGATTGTCGAGGCCGGCGGGCGCGTGACGATCGCCGACCTCAATGCGGGAGCGGGCGAAGAGATTGCCCGGGAATTCGGCAGCGGGGTTCGCTTCGTCAAGACTGATGTCAGCGATGGCGAGGAAGGAGCGACGGTTGTTGCCGCTGCGGTCGAAGCCTTCGGCGGTCTGCGCGGTCTGGTCAATTGCGCCGGTGTCGCGCCGGCCGAAAAGGTGATCGGCCGCGACGGGCCGCATCGGCTGGAGAGTTTTGCGCGCACGCTCGGCATCAATCTCATCGGCACCTTCAACATGATCCGGCTTGCCGCAGGCGCAATCCGGAACATGGAGCCCGATGCCGAAGGCGAACGCGGCGTCATCGTCAATACGGCTTCGGTTGCCGCCTTCGACGGCCAGATCGGCCAGGCGGCCTATGCCGCCTCCAAGGGCGGGGTGGCGGCGATGACCTTGCCGATCGCCCGTGAACTCGCCCGGCACGGCATCCGGGTCGTGTCGATTGCGCCCGGTATCTTCGAGACGCCGATGATGGCCGATATGCCGGCCGAGGTGCAGACCGCACTCGGTCAGAGCGTGCCCTTTCCGCCGCGGCTCGGCCGGCCGGCGGAATTTGCCGGGCTGGTGCGCCACATCTTTGAAAACAACATGCTGAACGGCGAGGTCATCCGCCTCGACGGCGCATTGCGGATGGGGGCGCGGTGAGCGTCGCCCAAGGAGGAAAGATGGCATTGCAGGACCCTATCGTCATCACCGGTGCGGCACGCACCCCGATCGGCAGCTTTCAGGGAGAGCTGAAGGAGGCGGCCGCACCCGAGCTTGGTGCAACGGCGATCCGCGCGGCACTTGAGCGCAGTCGCGTCGAGCCCGAGGCGATCGAGGAAGTCGTCTTCGGCTGCGTGCTGCCCGCGGGGCAGGGGCAGGCGCCGGCACGCCAGGCGGCCATCCATGCCGGCCTGCCGTTTTCAACCGGCGCCAGCACTGTCAACAAAATGTGCGGCTCTGGCATGAAGGCGGTGATGATGGCGCACGATCTGATAGCCGCCGGCAGTGCCGTCGTGGCCGTCGCCGGCGGCATGGAAAGCATGACCAATGCGCCCTATCTCCTTGACAGGGCCCGCGGCGGCTACAGGCTCGGCCATGGGCGTGTCGTGGATCATATGTTCCTCGACGGGCTGGAGGATGCTTATGACAAGGGGCGCTTGATGGGCAGCTTCGCGGAGGATTGCGCCGAGGCCTATCAGTTCACGCGTGAGGCGCAGGACAACTACGCCATCGCCTCCCTGACGCGGGCGCAGAAGGCGATTGCGGAGGGCAGTTTCGAAAGCGAGATTGTGCCGGTCACGGTCAAATCGGGCAAAGCCGAGCACGTGGCAAGCCGCGACGAACAGCCTGGCAAGGCCAAGCTCGACAAGATCCCGACGTTGAAGCCCGCCTTCCGCGACGGCGGCACGGTGACTGCGGCCAATTCCAGCTCGATCTCCGACGGTGCGGCAGCCTTGGTGCTGATGCGCCGCTCGCAGGCCGAGCGTCGCGGCCTGACGCCGCTCGCCACGATCCTCGGCCACGCCACCCATTCGCAGGCACCCAATCTTTTCGCCACTGCGCCGATCGGCGCGCTGCAGAAGCTCTCCGACCGGACCGGCCTGGCGCTTTCCGACGTCGATCTCTTCGAAATCAACGAGGCATTCGCCGTCGTCGCCATGGCGGCGATGCGCGATCTCGACTTGCCGCATGAAAAGGTGAACGTCCATGGCGGCGCCTGTGCGCTCGGCCATCCGATCGGCGCGTCGGGCGCCCGAATCCTGGTGACGCTGCTTTCGGCGCTCGCGCGCTATGACCTCAAGCGCGGCATGGCAGCGCTCTGCATCGGCGGCGGCGAGGCGACGGCCGTCGCCATCGAGCGGCACTAGAGGGGAGGAGCCACATGATCCTTTCCGAACTTCAGCAGCAGATTTCGGATCTTGCCCGCGACTTTGCCCGCGACCGGCTGGCGCCGGGGGCGGCCAAGCGCGACCGGGAACATCTCTTCCCGCGCGAGGAACTGAAGGAGATGGGCGAGCTCGGCCTGCTCGGCATGCTGGTGCCGGAGGCCTATGGCGGCTCGGATACGGGCGTCGTGGCCTATGCGGCAGCCCTTGAGGAGATTGCCGCCGGCGACGGACCCTGTTCGACGATCATGAGCGTGCATAGCTCCGTCGGCTGCGTGCCGATCCTGAAATTCGGCAGCGAGGAGCAGCGGCAGCGCTTCCTGCCGAAACTGGCGAGCGGCGAATGGATCGGCGGCTTCGCGCTCACAGAGCCGCAGGCGGGTTCCGACGCCTCGAACCTGAAGACCCGGGCGCGGCGCGACGGCGACCACTATGTGATCGACGGCGCCAAGCAGTTCATCACGTCGGGCAAGAACGGCAATGTCATCATCGTCTTTGCCGTCACTGATCCCGACGCCGGCAAGAAGGGTATCACCGCCTTCATCGTGCCGACGGACACGCCGGGCTACGAGGTGATCCGAGTCGAGGAAAAGCTCGGGCTGCATTCCACCGATACCTGCCAGATCGCTTTCAACACGATGCGCATCCCTGCAGAATTGAGGCTCGGGGCAGAAGGCGAAGGTTACCGCATCGCGCTCGCCAATCTCGAAGGCGGACGGATCGGCATTGCCGCGCAGGCGGTCGGCATGGCGCGGGCGGCCTTCGAGGCGGCGCGCGATTATGCCAAAGAGCGCACGGCCTTCGGCAAGCCGATCTTCGAGCACCAGGCCGTCGCCTTCCGTCTTGCCGATATGGCGGTACGGATCGAGGCAGCACGCCAGCTCGTCTTTCATGCCGCCGCCCTTCGGGAGGCCGAAATGCCCTGCCTGTCTGAAGCCTCGATGGCAAAGCTCTTTGCCTCCGAGATGGCCGAGCGCGTCTGCTCCGATGCCATCCAGATCCATGGAGGCTACGGCTACATGGCCGATTATCCGGTCGAGCGCATCTATCGCGATGTGCGCATCTGCCAGATCTATGAGGGAACGAGCGACGTGCAGCGCATGGTGATCGCTCGCAATCTATAAGAACCATACCGGCCCTGCTTCCGGGGAGGGACGCACAGCCGGCAAAGGGAGGAAAGAAAAGACATGGTGGATTCCGCTCGTTTGAGCCTGCACGTCCCCGAACCCGCCGTCCGTCCGGGCGGCCAGCCCGATTTTTCCAACGTCAAGATCGCCAAGGCCGGTGCCGTGCCGCGGCCGGAGGTCGATGTCGCATCCGAGGATATCCGCGATCTCGCCTATTCGATCATCCGTGTCTTGAACCGTGATGGCGAGGCGGTCGGCCCCTGGGCGGGGTCGCTGTCCGATGAGGAACTGCTGACCGGGCTTCGCAACATGATGAAGCTGCGTGCTTTCGATGCCCGCATGCTGATGGCGCAGCGCCAGGGCAAGACCTCCTTCTACATGCAGCACCTCGGCGAAGAGGCGGTCAGCTGTGCCTTCCGCAAGGCGCTCACCAAGGGCGACATGAACTTTCCGACCTATCGCCAGGCGGGCCTTTTGATCGCCGACGACTATCCGATGGTCGAGATGATGAACCAGATCTATTCGAACGAGAGCGATCCGCTGCACGGCCGGCAGCTGCCGATCATGTATTCCTCCAAGGAACACGGCTTCTTCACCATCTCGGGCAATCTCGCCACCCAATATGTGCAGGCCGTCGGCTGGGCGATGGCCTCGGCGATCAAGAACGACAGCCGCATCGCCGCTGCCTGGATCGGCGACGGATCGACGGCGGAATCCGACTTCCATTCGGCCCTCGTCTTCGCCTCGACCTACAAGGCCCCTGTGATCCTCAACATCGTCAACAATCAATGGGCGATCTCCACCTTCCAGGGCATTGCGCGCGGCGGTTCGGGCACCTTCGCCGCCCGTGGCCTCGGCTTCGGCATTCCGGCGCTCAGGGTCGACGGCAACGATTATCTCGCTGTCCACGCGGTCTCCCGCTGGGCGGCCGAACGCGCCCGGCGCAATCTCGGGCCGACGCTGATCGAACATGTCACCTACCGCGTCGGCGCGCATTCGACCTCCGACGATCCGAGCGCCTATCGGCCGAAGACGGAATCGGAAGCCTGGCCGCTCGGCGATCCGGTGCTGCGGCTGAAGAAACATCTGATCGTCAAGGGCGTATGGTCGGAGGAGCGGCATGTGCAGGCGGAAGCCGAAATCATGGACGAGGTGATCGAAGCGCAGCGCCAGGCGGAGACGCACGGCACGCTGCATGCCGGCGGCAAGCCTTCGGTGCGCGACATTTTCGAAGGTGTCTATGCCGAGATGCCGCCGCATATCCGCCGCCAGCGGCAGAAGGCGGGGTACTGACATGGCGAGAATGACGATGATCGAAGCCGTGCGCAGCGCCATGGACGTCTCGATGGCGCGCGACGACAATGTGGTCGTCTTCGGCGAGGATGTCGGCTATTTCGGCGGCGTCTTCCGCTCGACGCAGGGCCTGCAGGCAAAGTATGGCAGGACGCGCTGCTTCGATACGCCGATCAGCGAATCCGGCATCGTCGGCACGGCGATCGGCATGGCCGCCTACGGGCTGAAGCCCTGCGTCGAAATCCAGTTCGCCGATTACATGTATCCCGCCTATGACCAGCTGACGCAGGAGGCGGCGCGCATCCGCTACCGCTCCAACGGCGATTTCACCTGCCCGATCGTCGTGCGTATGCCGACCGGCGGCGGCATCTTCGGCGGCCAGACGCACAGCCAGAGCCCGGAAGCCCTTTTCACCCATGTCTGCGGGCTGAAGGTAATCGTTCCCTCCAACCCTTACGACGCCAAGGGGCTGCTGATCGCGGCGATCGAGGACCCCGACCCGGTCATGTTCCTGGAGCCGAAGCGGCTTTATAACGGCCCCTTCGACGGCCATCACGAACGGCCGGTGACACCCTGGTCGAAACACGACCTCGGCGAGGTGCCTGACGGCCATTACACGATTCCGATCGGCAAGGCCGAAGTCCGGCGCACGGGGTCTGCGGTGACCGTGGTTGCTTATGGCACGATGGTGCATGTGGCGCTTGCCGCGGCCGAGGATGCCGGCATCGATGCCGAGGTGATCGATCTAAGAAGCCTGCTGCCGCTCGATCTCGATACGATCGTCAAATCGGTCACCAAGACCGGGCGCTGTGTTGTCGTGCATGAGGCGACCCTGACGTCGGGCTTCGGCGCCGAGGTCGTGTCGCTGGTGCAGGAACATTGCTTCTATCATCTCGAAGCGCCTGTGGTGCGTGTCGCCGGCTGGGACACGCCCTATCCGCATGCGCAGGAATGGGACTATTTTCCCGGTCCCGGCCGGGTCGGGCGGGCGCTTGCCGAAGTCATGGAGGCCTGAGCCGTGGGCGAATTCATCATCAAGATGCCGGATGTCGGCGAAGGGGTCGCCGAGGCCGAGCTTGTGGAATGGCACGTGAAGGCAGGAGATCCGGTCCGCGAGGACATGGTGATCGCCGCCGTCATGACCGACAAGGCCACGGTCGAAATTCCCTCACCCGTCAGCGGCACCGTCATCTGGCTCGCCGGCGAGATCGGAGACCGGATCGCGGTCAAGGCGCCGCTGGTGCGGATCGAAACGGCGGGCGATGTTGGTGAGGCTCCGCCTATGCAGATCTCGCAGGCGCCGGTTGCCGAACCGGCCAAGGTCGAAGCTGTGCGGCCTGCTCCGGTCGCGCCGCCTGCGCCGGCTCACGCATTGCCACCGGCTGAAAGGCCGCTCGCCGCGCCGTCCGTGCGGCTTTTCGCCAGGGAAAACGGCGTCGATCTCCGGCAAGTGCAGGGCACGGGACCTGCCGGACGCATCCTGCGCGAGGATGTCGAGCAGTTTCTGTCTCAGGGAGCAGCGCCCGCAACGGTAAAGAATGGTCTCGCCAGAAAGACGGCGACCGAGGAGATCAAGCTGACCGGCCTGCGCCGCCGCATCGCCGAGAAGATGGTGCTGTCCACCTCGCGCATTCCCCACATCACCTATGTGGAGGAAGTTGACATGACCGCGCTTGAGGAGTTGCGCGCCACCATGAACAGCGACCGCCGGCCGGATCATCCGAAGCTGACGGTGCTGCCCTTCCTGATGCGGGCGCTGGTCAAAGCGATTTCCGAGCAGCCTGAAGTCAACGCCACCTTCGACGACGATGCCGGCATCATCACGCGTCATAGTGCCGTGCATATCGGCATTGCCACGCAAACCCCGGCCGGGCTGACCGTGCCCGTCGTACGGCATACGGAAGCCCGCGGCATCTGGGATTGCGCCGCCGAGATGGTCCGGTTGGCGGAAGCGGCGCGCTCGGGCACGGCGACGCGCGACGAGCTTTCCGGCTCGACCATCACCATCAGCTCGCTCGGGGCGCTCGGCGGCATCGTCTCGACGCCCGTCATCAATCATCCCGAGGTGGCGATCATCGGCGTCAACAAGATCGCCACGCGCCCGGTCTGGGACGGCGCGCAGTTCGTGCCGCGCAAGATGATGAACCTCTCCTCCAGCTTCGATCATCGCATTATCGACGGCTGGGATGCGGCGACCTTCGTCCAGCGCATCCGTACGCTCCTCGAAACCCCGGCGCTCATTTTCATCGAAGGCTGATCCATGAAAGAGATTGTCTGCAAGCTCCTCGTCATTGGCGCCGGCCCAGGCGGTTATGTCTGCGCCATCCGTGCCGGGCAGCTCGGCATCGATACGGTCATTGTCGAGGCCGGCAAGCCCGGCGGCACCTGCCTGACGGTCGGCTGCATTCCCTCCAAGGCTTTGATCCATGCGGCTGAGGAATTCGCCGCGACGCAGAAGATGCTCGCCGGCAAAAATCCGATGGGCATTCGCGTCGAAGGCGCCTCGATCGATCTTGCCAGGACGATTGCCTGGAAGGACGGCATCGTCGGCCGGCTGACGGGCGGCGTCTCGGGGCTGTTACAGAAGGCCCGGGTCAAGATCGTCCATGGCCGGGCTCACTTTCGCGACGGCAAGACGGTGGAGGTCGAGACGGAAACCGGCCAGCAGATCATCCGCGCCGAGACCGTGGTCATCGCCACCGGTTCCGATCCGGTGGAGCTTTCCAGCCTGCCCTTCGGCGGCCGCGTCATTTCCTCGACGGATGCGCTGTCGCTGACGGTGCTGCCGAAGAAGCTTGTTGTGGTCGGCGGCGGCTATATCGGGCTGGAACTCGGCACGGCGTTCGCCAAAATGGGATCGGAAGTGACGGTCGTCGAGGCGACGCAACAGGTGCTGCCGCTCTATGACGCCGAGCTGGTGCGGCCCGTCCTGCGCAAGCTGACCGAAAGCGGGATCCGGGTGCTGACGGGCGCGAAGGCGATGGGCCTTGCGGACAATGGTGAGGCGTTGCTTGTCGAAACCTCCGATGGCCGGCGAGAGAGCCTGCCGGCCGACCGCATCCTCGTCACCGTCGGTCGCCGCCCGCGAACAGCGGGATCCGGTCTCGAGGAGCTCGATCTCGATCGCGCCGGTCCTTATCTGAGGATCGATGATCGCTGCCGCACCTCCATGCGCGGCATCTATGCGATCGGCGACGTGACCGGCGAGCCGATGTTGGCCCACCGGGCCATGGCGCAAGGGGAGATGGTGGCGGAAATCATCGCCGGCAAGAAGCGGGCCTGGGACAAGCGCTGCATTCCCGCCATCTGCTTCACCGATCCCGAGATCGTCAGCGCCGGTCTCTCGCCGGCGGAAGCGCAGGCGCAAGGCTACGAAATCCGCACCGGCCAGTTTCCGTTCAGCGCCAACGGCCGGGCGATGACCATGGTCTCGGAGGAGGGCTTCGTGCGCGTCGTCGCCCGTGCCGACACCAACCTCGTGCTCGGCTTGCAGGCGGTGGGGGCAGGTGTCTCCGAACTCTCGGCGGCTTTTGCGCTGGCGATCGAGATGGGTGCGCGCCTGGAAGATATCGCCGGCACCATCCACGCGCATCCGACCCGCAGTGAAGCGGTGATGGAGGCGGCGCTGAAAGCTCTGGGAAGCGCTTTGCATATTTGAGCCGAGCTGGCCAAGACCAGGGGCGGAGGCGTTCCGCCAGATCTACCCGCTGGGGCATGGCCTGATTTTGCTCCAGCTTTGACGTCCAAGCCTGGATCAATCATCAACGCCAGTGCCGTTCGATGACTTCGGCCTGATGGCCATTAGATTCCCGAGCTCCATCGGGAAGGGGAATAAGATCGTCGAAGTCTTCTCGCTGGCGATGACGTTCAAAGTGCTCAGGTAACGAAGTTGCATCGCCTCCGGCTGCCTGGCCAGAATTTCGGCCGCTTCCAGCAGCTTCGCTGCAGCTTGCTGTTCGCCCTCGGCATTGATCACTTTTGCGCGACGTTCGCGTTCGGCCTCCGCTTGGCGAGCAATCGCACGAATCATCGACTCGTTGATGTCGACATGTTTGATCTCGACAGTGGCTACTTTAATCCCCCAAGCATCGGTCTGAGAGTCGAGGATTTCCTGAATATCCGAGTTGAGCCTGTCACGTTCCGCCAGCATTTCATCGAGGTCGTGCTTGCCGAGCACGGAGCGCAACGTCGTCTGGGCAAGCTGGCTTGTTGCCATCATGAAATCCTCGACCTGTATTGTCGACTTCTCGGGGTCAATAACCCTGAAATAGATCACCGCGCTGACTCGAACCGAGACATTGTCATGTGAGATGACGTCCTGGCTGGGGACATCGAGGACCCGCGTGCGCAAGTCGACCCGGATCATCTGCTGGACATAGGGGATGAGCAGAATCAAGCCGGGTCCCTTGACTCCGGTAAAGCGGCCAAGTGTGAACACGACGCCGCGTTCATATTCCCTCAGGATCTTAACCGCGGACGCGAGGATGGCGACCAAGATGACGATGGCCACCAAATAGAAGGCAAGATCTGCAAACATATCCATGACTTCTCCTCCTGCTTCCGGAGTGCCGTTAAGGGCCCTTGGGATGGCTGGTGACCTCAAGCGCCAGCCCGGTGCGGCCGATCACGCTGACAAGGTCACCAGCAACAAGGGGTTCGGCGGAAACCGCCTTCCAGCGTTCGCCATGCGCAATCACGTACCCCGTCAGCCCCTCCCAACTCTCAACTTTACCTGATATGCCGATCATCTGCTCGGCACCGGTGGCAACCCGGCGCAAGCGTGAGGTGAATGCCAGGCGAGCAACGACAAGGCTAAAGGCAAGAGTCGCGAATGCAATTGCGCCCAGCAGGGAGCGCGACACTTCCAGGCCGGGCATATCGGTATCAAACAAAATGGTTGCGCCGAGGATCACGGCTATCCCGCCGCCAATGCCGAAAGCGCCGAAGCTTGGCGAATGCGCTTCAGCCAGAGTCAATCCGACACCGAGGAAAATAAGCCCAAGGCCGGCAAAACTCACCGGCAGCAATGCCAGGGCATAGAGACCAAGGAGGAGGCAGATGCCGCCGATCGTGCCGGGAAGCATTGTCCCAGGTGCGAGAAATTCGAAGATCAGGCCATAGATACCGACCATCATCAGGATGATCGCGATGTTCGGATCGGTAATGACGGAAAGCAGGCGCGTGCGCCAGTCAGGCTCGAATTCCTGCACGGCCAAACCGGCGGTATCGAGCCGGATGTCGGTTTGACCGACCCGCACCATGTGCCCGTGTGCCTTTGCAAGAAGATCGTTGACATCAACGGCGATGAAATCGATGGCACGTTCGCGCACCGCCGCGGTGGATGAAAGGCTCGCAGCTTCGCGGACAGCACGCTCTGCCCAGTCGGCGTTGCGATTGCGCAATTCCGCAAGCCCGCGAATGTAAGCGACCGCGTCGTTAACGGCCTTAGCTTCGTGGGCATTGCCTGGAGCTTCCGCCGGCTTGCCACTCGGTTCGCCCGGCTTCTTTTCGGGTTCCTCATCACCGCCGAAAGGCTTTACGCCGAGCGCGATGGGTGTCGCCGCACCCAGATTGGTCCCAGGCGCCATGACCGCAATGTGGCTTGCGTAGAGAATATAGGTGCCGGCGCTGGCAGCCCGTGCCCCGCTTGGTGCGACAAAGCCCGCGACAGGCACCGGCGAGGCAAGGATCGCGCGAATGATTTCCCGCATGGAGGTGTCAAGGCCACCGGGTGTGTCCATTTGCAGGATGATCAAGACCGCTCCACGTTCGCCGGCACTCTGAATGCCTCGTACCACGTAGTCAGCTATCGCAGGCCCAATGGCGCCGTTCACCTTGAGGACGACAGAAGCGCGGTCGGATGCCGACGGTGCGACGAAGGCCAAGGCTGAGAGCAGCAAAAACAACAAAGTGAAGATTGGCGGTTGCCATCGCCAACAGCTTAATCCCCGCGTGACAATCTGCGGAACGTACATAATCCATTTAATATATGTCGGAAATTACAAAGAAAAAGAAAGAGGCGTCTCAGGATTTACGAGCATGCGAGAAACGCCGAGCCTCTGCTGATCGTATTGCGCAGGGGCGGTTCGACCCTTTTCTACCACGCCGATATTGCACGCTTGATGATTCTTAAATGGCAGCAGATGCAAGCCGCAAACACGGACATAAAAAGGAAGGTGCCAAGCGGTGAATAGGATAGCGGCAGGAAGGACCAGTCGCTGAAGTTGAGGCAGCGTAAAATCGAAAAGGCCGGCTTTCGCCACTGCCGCCCGACGCTCCATCCTTTGACCTGACGAGAAGGGTAGGCGACGTAGATTAATTTTACACTCTGAGAATCACCGGACACATGATACCAACTCTGAGTGGTCGGCGTTTATCATCTTGGCGCCTTCCGCGCGAAGACCGCACCTGTCGCTTTTTTGTGACTGTTTGCTAAAATTCTCGAGTTGTTAGCTTTTTTTTACGATGATCTCAGGTGAACGCATCCGGATCTTTGGTAAGAATGTCTGATGGGGGATCAAGTTGAATGTTGCAGATCAGAGCTCGGACTAAATGCATTGCGTTTTTGATAGCGGCTGGAGCAATTTTGGCTGGCTGCCAATCATCCGGCGTTGATGGTCTGGCGGCTTACGGCGACAGTGCAAAGACCCTCGAGGATGACTCGGCCGTCGCCTTCTATAAGAACGACGAGTTGATCACCAACGGCAAACTGCAGTTTCAGGAAAAGAACTACGGAAAATCCTACGCCATCTACAAACGTGCGGTTGACGTTTTTCCGGAGGATCCGGCCGCCTGGCTGGGCCTGGCAGCCTCGGCCGACATGGTCGCCCGCTTCGATACGTCCGATCGCGCCTACCAGCAACTCTCGCGAATGATCGGCAATACGCCGGTCTACTACAACAATATCGGATATTCTCACCTTTTGCGCGGTGACTTGCGCAAGGCCAGACAGTATTTCCTGAAGGCCTATGAGCTCGATCCCGGAAACGAAGTCACCGCCCGCAATCTCGAATTGATGAAGAACAGCGTGAATTACCCTCAGCGGGGATAGGCCCTTCAGCAATCGTCCGCGTCGAGATTGGCGCCCTTGACGCGTTGGGAGCATCGGGTAGCGCCCCCGCGATCGCTTCGGCGATTTCGCCGAAGGCGTTGTTTACCGTGCCTTTCGAAGTATGAGCTGGCCCTCCGGCGAGAGCGTTCTTTCGTAACGCGGCAGGTCACTGACAGCAATGCCCCCAGCTTCGATTGATGCAAGAGTGCTATCCGGAGTTTGAGTTCCCGCCGGCATGGCACGGGGTGCGAAAAATTGTGTCGGTTCCTTGCCGGGCGCGCTCAGGACCAAAGCTGAACCCATGCGTGCACCGCTTACGTCGCTACTCATCCGTTCATTCGTCGAAAGTATCGTCTTTTGCAGGCTTTCCATCTCCTGACGGATAATTGCGAGTTCGTCGGCCTTGGCATTGCTCGCGATTTTGTCCGACTGCTTTTCCATTTGCCCTTTCAGGCCATCGATGGACCTTTTAAGCGCGGCGATGGCCTCGCGGCTCTCGCGAACATCCGCTGAGTTTTTGGCAGTATAGATGAGAACGCCAGCATTCACGGGCAAGAGCATGAGGAGGAGACCGACGAGGACCGGGCTTTTTGAGGCTCTCGGTTCAACTACTCGCATATCGCTTGGTCTCGCGCCGCCGACCTCGCCGTCGATGCTCGGGATGCTGGTCATTCGTTTACTCCCCCGTAGGTCGTTAATGGATTCAGGACGCCGTGCTCGCCGCCAAGTCCGCAGTCATTCCGATGTGAATACACCTTCCCACGCCCGTTCGAGCATATCGAGCGACGCGATTCTCGCTATGCCGTTGAAATCACAGTACGAACCGACAAAATCCAAAAGATACTTCGGATGATAGCACGAGGCTAGCACATCGCCGTTGTACTTGCGATCATAGAACAGGTTCAGATCTGGATCACAGACGACCAATCCGGTGCCGCTGGCATAGGATCTGAAAATTCTGATATATTCGTCGCGCGATGGCGTGTTGACAAAGATCTTGTATTTGAGGCGCCGCAAGCCCGCTTCGTCGGAAAGGTCCTTCGGTGCGATATTCGTCGAAAACACGACCAGCTCGTCAAAGGGAACCCTGAACTTCTTGCCGGTATGCAGCGTCAGGAAGTCGTATCCGCGCTCGAGCGGCACGATCCAGCGATTGATGAGGGCCTGCGGCGCCACTTGCTGGCGCCCGAAGTCGTCGATGATGAAAACGCCGCCCGACGCCTTCAAGTGGATGGGCGCCTCATAGACATTTGGTCCCGCGTTGAAGGTGAGATCGAGCTGATCGAGGGTCAATTCCCCACCCGTCTTGATCACCGGGCGGTGGCATTCGATCCATCGTTGATCGGCTTTCGGATGGGAGTCCGTGTCAGCCTCAGATGCGGGATGATGGACCGCTTCGTCATAGAAACTGATGACATGGCCGCCGACCTCGATGGCATAGGGCACCCATATCGTTTGGCGAAACAGTTGAGACGTCCGTTCGGCGATGCTTGTCTTTCCGTTTCCGGGCGGTCCGTAGAGCAGGATAGAGCGACCGGAGTTCAGGGCCGGGCCGAGCTTTTCGACCAAGGCGTCTGCGAGAACCAGCCCGTCAAGGCTCTCGGTCAGCCGCTCCGGGGTGACGCGCTCGTCGTGGATGGACTGCAAACCTATTTGCCGGCAGAATGCGTCCAGCGACACTGGCGCCGGGCCGACATATTGGCATTGACGCGACGCCGCGTGGGCATATTCGAACCCCTTCAGTGACAGCGCATATCGAATATCGGATCGCACATCCTCACCAGCCAAGCCGCGAGCCTCGAGATAGGCGAGTTTGACGAGCTCCTTGATCAGGATGTTGACGATCACTTTCGGCAATTTCATCCGGTCGGCCAGATGAGAGGCCGTGATTGTATCCTGCTCGGCCGCACATTTTGCCGCCAGCCGAAGCAGGAATGAGGTGTCCAATCCGGCCTGTTCTAGACTCGCTGGTGCCATCGGCATACGCGGATCGAGGGAAATGATGACCTCGTTACGATTCTGTTCGAGCGAATACTGCATACGACCTCGCTTGGCTCAACCGCCGGGTTTCATGCCGATGAGAAGACTGACGACACGCATAACAACGGGTACAAGAACGATGAAGAGGCTTACCGGAAAAAGGAACGCGCCGAGCGGCAGCAGCATCTTGACCGGCAGGGCGTTTGCCTTTTCCTCCGCGCGCACAATGCGGAGATCGCGCATTTCCTTGCTATAGACCCGCAGCGTCTGCGTTACGCTGGTTCCGAGTTCCTCCGATTGGCGGAACAGAACGGAAAGGGCCCGGGCCTCGTCGATCCTCAGGCGGGTGGCAAGGTTAGCGAGCGCCTCACGCAATCGCCGGCCGCCCCGCACTTCCAGCATCATGATCGACAGATGCAGGCCGAAGTCCTGCTGCTTGTCGACGAATTCCCGGGCAACGCGGTTGGCGGCCGCCTCGATGCTCATCCCCGCATCGAGGCAGACGATCAGCATATCCATGAAATCGGGAAAGAGGCGGCGGTACTCCCTCTCCTTGGCGGCGCCACGCCGGTCGATATAGATGTTGACGAGAATAAAGGTCGCGCCCGCAGCAAACATGGCAACGACCAGGGTTGCCATCTGCGACATGTTCGGCGAGATCCGGTTCAGGGCCCAGACCGTCGCGACGAGCATGCTGATACAGACCAGCGCGCGAACCACCTGGAAGGTGGTCACAGCGCCGGCAGCGAAATAGCCCGCCCGAATCAGCCGGTTCTGGGTGGAGTTCAGGTTGGTGTCGCGTAGCGTAATCTCGAAATAACGACGGATCAGGCGGTTTTCCGCCTCGCCGAGATCGGCAATCGTCGTATCGCCAAGGTGGAACTCCTCGCCTGTAGCCGCCGAGCTCTTCGACACTCGAACCGAGACCTCGCGCTGGCGAAAAAACAATTCCGAGGCGGCTGCAGAAAAGATCAGCACTGCAAAAAAGACGATGAGGTAGATTCCATACTCACTCGACATGACCGCCTCAGTACTCGAAATTGACCATCTTGTAGAGAATGACATTCCCGACCGCCATGACGGCCAGCAAAGCGCATACCACGGTGGTTCCGTGGCCGCTGTCCCAGACGGGATCGAAGTAGGTCGGCGACAACGCCTTGATCATCGCGTAGAGCAGAAACGGATAGACCGACATGAAGATCGCCGTGATGCGTCCTTCCGAGGAAATCGCCCTGACCTTTGCCTTCAGCATCGACCGGTCTCGCAGCGTCTTCGAAAGGTTCTGCAGGATCTCCACCAGATTGCCCCCGGTTCCCGCTTGTACACTCAACGATATGGCAAGCAGGTTCAGATCCTCGACGCCGACCCGGTCCGCCAAGTTGACAAGGGCATCGTCCAGCGTCACGCCGTAGGTGAGTTCATCCGAGAGGAGGCCGAACTCGGTGCCGATCGGATCGGGCATCTCGCGTGCCACCAAAGCAATCGCCGCGGGCAGCGGATGCCCGGCGGCCAAGCTGCGATTGGCGACATCAAGCGCTTCAGGAAGCTTCAGTTCGAATGTCTTCATGCGGCGCGCCCGCGCGCGCCAGACGACGAGTGCGGGGACGAGGAGGCAGATCAGGAGAAAGACGGGTACTCTAAACAGATTGCTCGGTACGAGGAACTGAACGACCAGCCACGTCAGGAGTGCGCCCGCGATTGTAAAGAGAGCAAATCGCCTGGCATCGAACTTGATTCCCGACTGGGCGTAGAACTGCAGCAGCCGCTGCATCATGGGGATTTGCCGCCAACTGCCGGCAACGCCGCGCTCCTTGAGCATATCGCCATAGGTCTTGCGATGATCATCGCTGACCTCGAGCAATCGCAGCCGATGGTTCACGGCGCGGTGGCGTTCGGATGTCTTGAAGTAGCCGCGCATGATCGCTTCGACAGCAACAAGGGCTGCGGTGAAAATTGCGGCGTAAACGAGAGTCAGGGTCATTGAACAGGTCCCGTTTGCAGCGGTTTACCGGGATCAAAAATCGCCACGGGGATCTCGATCCCGAGTTCGGCAAATTCCTCGACGAACCGCGGCCGAATGCCGGTGGCGCGGAATTCGCCATGGATCCGTCCGCCTTCGTCGGTACCGAGTTTCTTGAATTTCATGATCTCCTGCATCTGCACGACCTCGCCCTCCATGCCGGTGATCTCGGAGATCGAGACGACTTTGCGGCTGCCGTCGCTCAGGCGCTGGACCTGCACGATGACGGTGATGGCGGACGAGATCTGCGAGCGAATGCTCAACTGCGACATCGGCATCCCGGCCATGCCGACCATCTGCTCAAGCCGGCCGACGGCGTCGCGGGGCGTGTTGGCGTGAATCGTCGTCATCGATCCCTCATGACCGGTATTCATCGCCTGCAACATATCGAACGCCTCGTCGCCGCGGACTTCGCCGACGATGATGCGGTCAGGGCGCATGCGCAGGGCGTTTTTCAAGAGCTCGCGTTGCCTGATTTCATTGCGTCCGTCGAGCGTCGGCGGCCGGGTTTCCAAACGCCCGACATGTGGCTGCTGCAGTTGAAGCTCGGCCGCATCTTCGATGGTGATCAGCCGTTCCTTCGGGGAAATCTGCGATGAGAGAGCGTTGAGCAGGGTGGTCTTGCCAGAACCGGTGCCGCCTGAAATCACCATGGACACCTTGCCCTTGACCGCGGCGCTGAGAAGGATGCGCATCGCATCGGCCATAGCGCCATAGTGCACGAGGCGCTCCAATGTCAGCGGTTTGCGGGTGAATTTGCGAATGGAAACGAGCGGTCCATCGACCGAGATCGGCCGGATGGCGACGTTGACACGTGAGCCATCCTTGAGGCGGGCATCAACCATCGGCGTCGACTCGTCGACGCGGCGGCCGACTGCCGAGACGATCTTGTTGATCACCCGAAGCAGATGGTCCTCGTCTTTGAACCGCACGGCGGTGCTCTCGAGCTTGCCGCTCCGCTCGACATAGACGCTGTTGTAGCCGTTGATGAGAATATCCGCGATCGTGTCGTCGGCCAGCAGCGGCTCGACCGGTCCGAGCCCCAGCATCTCGTCGGTGATATCACGGATCAGATCATTGATTTCCTTGGCGTTCAGCGGGAAGTTGTTACTCCGGATATAGTCCTTGACCAAGGGCCGGATTTCGGTGGCGATCTCCTCATTGTCGAGCGTGTCGAGGATCCCGAGGTTGATGCGATCGAGCAGGTAGCGGTGCAGATTGACCCGCTCGGAAACCATGTCCGCCCCGAGCGAAGCCTCGTCGCCACTCGCCGTGGCGCTGTCGGGGGTTGGCTCGACAGGCATGTTCTGAACAGTGCCGACCGGAGACACCTCGGTCGCCTCCAGATGTTCCCGGCTTTCAGGCTCCTGCCGCTGCTTGTAGAAACGCCCCATGATGCCGTTCGCCATGCTTCCCACCCCTGAACTAATTTACGATGACAGTGGAGCCGACTTTCACCTTCTCATAGAGATCGATGACGTCGGCATTGCTCATGCGAAAACAGCCCGATGACGCGAACCCCCCGACCGTCGACTGCTCGTTCGTTCCATGAATGCGGTAGAGCGTGTCGGTCCCGCCCTTGTAGAGATAGATCCCGCGAGCGCCCAATGGATTGAGCGGCCCGGCAGGGACGATGTCCGGAAGTCCCGCCGCGCGCGCCTTCATCTCGGCGGGCGGGCGCCAGTCAGGCCACTCAGCCTTGCGTCCAACCTTGACGGTGCCGCTCCAGCGAAAGCCGTCTCGTCCGACGCCGATCTTGTAGCGGATCGCGCGTCCCGGGGAGATGACGAGATCCAGCGTACGGTTCGCGGTGACGATGACGATTGTTCCGGGCGCGTAGTTCTTTTCGATCGCCACCATGGCGCTTGTCGTCGGCCCAAGGCTTCGTGGCACAAGCCCGGCCGCCGTGGCATCCCCGGCAGCCGCCAGAATTGCCAAAACCACAAGGCCGACATGGATGGCGCAGGACCTTATGCGCCCACTGTCGACCGCCTTCATCGCACCAGTGCTCCGAGTTTGCCGACCGCGGCGCAGAAGCGCGCCCGGGAATTTACTTGAAACGGCAGCACGCCGCGGTTGGCCGCTTCGCTCACGGTATCCCAGTCATCCGCAATGACATGCGTTGGAATATCCTTGAATATCTTCTCCGTTTGCTGCCGGCGCACGCCGAGGCCGAAAAGCTTGGCGCGGTATTTGTTG
The DNA here is from genome assembly GCF_001664385.1 of Rhizobium phaseoli. NCBI lineage: Bacteria > Pseudomonadati > Pseudomonadota > Alphaproteobacteria > Hyphomicrobiales > Rhizobiaceae > Rhizobium > Rhizobium phaseoli. The sequence continues at coordinate 95,752 of NZ_CP013533.1, forward strand.
ATGACGATGAATATCTGATCCGAACTGCCTCGCAGCCGTACCAGATTGGCGAACAAATCCTTGGCTTGAGAAAGCGCGGGAACCGTCATTTCGGTGACAATGCAGATGCTGTTGACCGAAGTGAGCACATCGTATTTCCACGGCGTGTCATAATAGGGAATGTCGATGATCGTGTGGTCGCTCTCGAAGGCGGCGACGTCGAGCATACGCAGCACGAGTTCACCGCCCTTCGGCGCCAGAAGGACGGATGGTTGCTTGAAGGACAGCAGCGAAAAGCCCCCCGAATGACGCTTTTTGACCAGATCGATGAATTCCAGATCGACCCGGGAAGGATTGGCGATGACCGGTTTCAAGTCGTAGTCGTTGACGAGGTTGAGATAATAGCCGAGCGTCCCGGCGCAGAAATCCGTGTCGAACAGGTCAACCCGCGGCTTGGAATTCTTGGTCGGCTGGGCCAGCACATGCGCGAGCGATGAGGCGATCATGCTGGCGCCGGCGCCACCGACGGCTGAGACCACGGCATGCACGCGGCTGTCGCTGGCCCCCGTGCCTGGCGCATGGGTCGAAATCATGTCGATCAGTGCGCGGCGCTCGAGCGGCTTCTTCAGCCAGTCATTGCCGTTCAGCCGGAAGAGCAGCCGCAGCATGTCGTCCGGCAGATCTTCGGAAACGACGACGAGGGGGATATCCCGGTAGCTGGTGCGAAACGCGAAGAGCTCCGGACGCTGCAGCAATTCGCCCCTGTCGACGTCGAGAACGATCAGGTCGAACTGCGTCGGATCGAACTTGCCCTTTTCCCCGAGCGCCTTCAGTGCCAGATGGCGGACATCGTAACGCGAAAGCGACCCGAACGTATCGAGCATGAAGCTCGCTGCAGCCGCGTCGTCGGAGAGAACCAGTATCTTGGTGGATGCGGCAATGTTCATGTGAGCTGTCATTTCGCTTTCCTACGCGTGATAAAAGGAGTCAGCAGGTTGAGCAGGTCTTCAGATCTTCCGTCGTGATCGTCACCGGATGGGCCGGGATGGTGACGTCGTTCAGTCCCAGCAGTCCGCCGAGGATCGGCAGATCGAAGGTGATGTCGCGCACCTCCAGCCGCATCGTCAGCACAGGCCCGTCCGGCCGGCCCCAATAGCCGAGCCCCGATCGCTGGTAGGTGACCATCAGCTTATCCGGCGTGATACGCCAATTGAGGTCGCAAATGCCGGGGTGGGGATCGGTTCCCACGTTGCAAACGCCGTCGCTTCCCAGGACGATCCGGTTCAATGCCGCCGTGCAGTTGGCAAGAGCCGGTCCGCAGGTCGAGGATATTGTTGCATCGTTCGGCGCCGCTTTTCCGTTATTGAGCGGATCGGCAGCGTCGATCGGGAAAACGGCATTGAAATTGGTCGTCAACGGATCAGATACGGCCGCCAGACGGGCACCATATTGCAGTGCCTTGACCGTCTGATTCCACTGCGACATGGCATAGCCGAACTCGATGAAGGCGGCGAATACCAGCATGACGATCGGAAAGGTCAGCAGGGCTTCGACAAGGCTGACACCGCTGCTATCCTGCCAGAATGTCTTGATTGCCCTAGAGGTCACCATCCGATGTATCTCTCTTCATGGGAGGAACTGATGGTGATGGCGTCGATTCCCAGAAAGCCGAACACCGGCGAGCTCTTGTAGAGATGAGCTGTGGAAATGGTGATGTTGCCATCCGCATCGGGCGCCGTGATGGTGATGTCGGAAGGGTCCTTCCAGTCGGGGACGCGGGGTTCAGCGCCTGCCGGGGGTGTTTGCGTTCCGTAAAAGGCAATCGTCTTCGCAGTCGCCTGATTGCATGTCGGCACATAGGTTCCGGACGCCGGTCGGCAGCGCGAGAGGTAACGCCCGGCATCGCGCAAGCCTGCGTCGATCTGCATGCGCTGCCAGAAGATGCTGCCAAACTCCAGTATTCCCGCCGCAAAGAGCGTCACAAAGGGGATCGCGAGCAGCGCTTCGGCCAGCACTGCGCCTTCCTCCCGCCGCCAGAAACCGAGGCAAAGCCGATGCAAAATAAAATTGCGGAGCGCCATCATCTGACCAACTCCGATTCTTCCCGCAGGAATTCGTCCAGCGTACCGCGACCACCCTTGCCTGTTATGTCGATCATCTCCAGGGAAAGGTATCGTTCGCCGGCATCCTTTATCGCCGGTTTGGTCAGGAACATGCGGGCGAAGGCCACGGCGCGCGTCGCCTTGTGACCGTTTAGATGGCCGACCGAGGCTTCGTAGCCGCAATTGACGATGGCCGAGAAGATCTCGCGGCGGTCACCAAATTCGGCCGCCGTATAGTTCGAAAGGTCCGGGCCGGTATAGCACTGGCCACCCGTTGCCGGTGTTCCGGTCTCACCATTCGCCGAGGCATGGCTGATGAGAGACGGGGTTGCTAGCTCGTAACGATAAACATCGTAAGCGGAGGGTTGGCTCGGTGTTCCGGTCGCCTGCGGGGGATAACTGGAGTAGTTGCTGAGGACCGTGCTCACCGAGGGCACTGCCGTTCCCTGCGCGACGTTCCAATAGGTCGTGTAGTTCCAATTGTTGCCGCTGCTGATCTTGCCGCCGGCAAGCGAGGTCATGGTCGCTCCGTAGCCAAGCGGCAAAGCCTTGGTCGCATCGCCGACAACGGACCCGACCATGACTGGATTATAGGCGTCGCAGCCCTTCTTTCCCTTGCCGCTGATCGACTGAGCGGAGCGCACGTTTTGGGCAGGTCGGTAACGATAATCTCCGTTCGCCTTGTTGAACGATGAGGAGTAATAACCGAAGCGCGTGTTCACGCCGTCCTCGACCGGTCCGGCCTTTGCGCCGGTCTCCGTATCGAGGTTGTCCTGTGTATAGCAGGTACCGGGATTGCCGGTGGCAAGAGCCTCCGCCAGCACGGATGCACCGTTGCCCAACGGCGTCCGCAGGAAGCCGAAATTGCCGGGACCGGGATTGGACGCCGCGGTGCTGTGAAGCTCGATCTGTCGTCCGTAGAGATTGCCGGCCGCAAAATTGGTGTGCAAGGCCGTCGCTGCAGTTTCGCTGGCGCTTTCGCTGGTGTTCCCCACCGGCTCGAACGGATTGCAGATAAAGATCGGCGTCACGTCGCAGGCGCTGGCGTGGTAGACCGCGACCGCGTCGGCAGCGATGTTGATCGTATCGCGGGTGAAGCCAACCGGGATCGGAAAGATCGTCTGCATCGCCTGCGGCTTGGCGATGACCCAGGCATAGGAAGCTTCGCTGGCCACTGTCGTCTCCATCGAAGACGGGATGGGCGTATCGTCGTTGGCCGGGATGTTCTTCAGAAAAAGCACTGTGACCGTGCTGCCGGCATCGTTGCCGGCGTCATAGGCCACTGATATATACGATCCGAGCGACATGCCGGTCCCGCCGCCGGAAAAAGCCGCGCTGTTGGCGATTTTCTCGATCGCCGTCTGCGCCCTGGTAATGGCATCGTCACGGCCATCGAGTTCGCGGGCTCCGGCGAGCGCCATTGCATCGACGGCGTTCTGGAGATCGGAATGCAGGTTGCTGCTGCGGCCGACATCGATGACCAGCAGCGAAAAGCCGAGAAGCATGGGCATGGCGATGAGCGTCAAGGCGATGACATAGCCGCGATGATCGTTCCAGAACCGTCTGACAACCCTGCTCAGCATTGGCACACCCCCCATCGCGGCGCTATCGCCGCGACGACCCCTGTTTTGTGCATTCCCCTCCGGCGCACTGACGCCGGTCATGCCTTCGCCAGCTACTGGCTGACGGTCGCCCCGTTGGACGCCCCATTCGCCCCCATGGCTGGTGACGGCTGAATGACGCTCACCCCGCCGTTCTGGTACTGCGTGACCACCCTGCGGATCACCTTGCCGTCGCTTGCGATCTGGGTTCGCTGCGCTTCTGGCGGGAAGGGGTCCTGAATATGGATGGCCTTGTTTGCTTCTACTGCGTTCCCAACCCCGAAGGTGATCGAGTCGCGATTGTTCATGTAGTCGGCGCAGCCGGAAGCGAGGCCGGCGGCGGCAGCGACGAGAAGGACCCGCTTAGCGTTTTGTAACAACGACTTTGCCTCCCTGATTCAGGTCGAGACGATGGCCATAGGGGCCTGTCACACCTACGCCATTGCGAAACCGTCGAAGCATGTCCTTGTCGACTTCCATCACGCCGAGCGCAAAAAGCTCGACGTCGTTGGACGAACGCGTCTGATCGAGTGGACTATAGAGATCCTCACCAGGTCGAGCCGGTCGCACAATGTGCGGGGTGACGACGATAACGAGGTCGGATTCTTTCTTCTGGAAACTCGTCGAGCGGAACAGTGCGCCGAGGACCGGTATCTGCCCGAGGCCCGGCATCTGCTGGATGTCCTTGGCATTGACCGACTGCAGCAGGCCGGCCAAGGCAAAGCTCTGACCGTCGCGCAGCGCGACCGTGGTGCTGGCAGCGCGCGAAATGAATCCCGGATTGCCGTTGACGTTGATCGATGGATCGAGCTCGGAAACCTCAGGCTCGATCTCCAGATTGATGACACCGTCGTCAAGCACCACCGGCTTGAAGGTCAGCCGCACACCGAAGGGGCGATAGTCCGTCTCGGTGGCGACCGTCGTGCCGTTGTTCGTCGTCTTCAGGATCGGCACTTCACCGCCGGCATGGAAGCTGGCGGTCGAGCCGCTCATGGCGATGAGGTTCGGCTGCGCCAGGCGACGCACCAATCCCTTCTGCTCGAGCGCGTTGATGACCACGTCGATGTGGCCGCCCGAAATTTCCAGCACCTTGGCGATCAATTGGCCGAATGGCAGCATACCTGTTGCCGCACCCTTGGGGTCAACCAGGGTCCGGACCAGGTTGCCACTATCGTCCACGGCGATACCCTGGCTGGTCGTCGCCTTGCCGATGCGGTTGTTGTTGCCGTATCCGGACCACCCGATCCCGAGGTCACGACCCGTCTGGCGCGAGGCTTCGATGATACGAACCTCCAGCATCACCTGCTGGCTGTCACTGACGCGCAATTGGTTCAGCACCGGCTGCTCGGAATAGGACTGGGCGATTTCCAGCACCCGCTGCAATTCGATGCTGTCCCGGACCACGCCTACCAGGCGAATGCGATCGTTGGAATTGAACACCCTGACCCGGGCCGTAGGCGCCGCAGAGCGAATGGCGGCGGAGACTTCGCTGAAATCGCTGGCAACGCGGATGTCGATGACGCCGAGAAGCGACTTGTCGTCGCCATAGACCGAGATATTGGTGGCGCCGGTCTTCTTGCCGCGGACGAACAGCGACTTGTCGGAAAGCGGCACCACGTCGATCATATCGGCGCTGCCGATGACCAGATCGCCGAAGGGCTGTCCGGTATTGAGCGTCAGCGTCTCGTTTGGAGGCAACGTCACATGCTGGACCGACTTGCCGAGCGTGACGGACTTTTCCTGTGCGCTGGCGCAGCCTGCAAATCCAGGCCCTAAAATCACACAGGCTGAAAAAGTCGCCGCCAGTGCCGCAAGGCTTGTCGTCCTTGCGCTTCTTCTCTTGCCATTCGCCATGCCTGCTTTAGCCCCCTCGTTCGGCTAGCCGCATCTGCGGCACGCCGCCTAAATATCACTGGACCAGGCCGACTCGGTGCTCCTCGCGCTTCGTCGTGTTCCAGACACCCACTGTCACCCACTTTGGCTCGACCGGCAACACCGGTTCGACTTTTTGTTCCACAATCTGCACTTGTTTTTCAGGTTCTGGCAACTTATTCTTTTCCAAGTCATTGCTTAATTCCGTCGCCATCGCCCCGCCACCAAGGTCGGCGACGGTGATCGGTCGGGTTTGCTCGACAGAGGAAGAGGCAACATTGCGAAGTGCCAGCGACAGCGTGCCGATACTGGAGCCGAGGGTAAGGCGCTGCGCCTCATCGGTCGTGACCTCGAAGGTCACGGTTTTGACGACGGATGGCTCGTCCTTGCGTTCGTCTGCCGTCTGGTCCACCGCCAGCACCTTGACGCCTTGGAGAAGCACGTCGACGAAAGTCTGATCATTGCCTGCTGGCCCGCGTACCACCCGCGTCAGAAGTACGTCGACGCGATCGGAGGGCCTGACGAAGCCGGCAACCCCGAGCACGTCGTTGACGCGGATGGAGACCGCCTTCATGCCCTGGTCGAGCGCCGCCGACAGCGTGGCGCGTTCGCCGGTACCGGTAATTTTCGAGGATAGCACCGGCTCGCCAGGGTCGATCGCCGCCATGGCATAACGCGGCTGGGCATCGTTGCCGACGACCGCCTCGATGCTGACGAACGAGCCTGCGGGTGTTTCATTGGAGGGCCACGGAATGGCTTTCAAATTTTCGGAGCGGATCCGGTCGCCGAAGCGCATTGGCTTGGCGGCGACGACGAGCGTCCGTTCCTCCGGCTTCATGCCGTTCATCGCCAGCAGCCGGGCCTTTTGATCGGAGAGATACTCGCGCATGCCGAAAACTGCTGCTGCGGCGAGTACAAACGCAATGAGGAGACTGAGAATCGTTGAAGAACGCATCGCGGTTACTCGCTACACTGGACGAAGTGCATCCATTCGTTGCTTCTAATTTAGAAGAGAGGGGTTAACAAAACCCCCTCTCTTCTTCGTAGGCCAATATCAGGCCGGGACGGCGAGCGTGGCGGTGAACCAACCTGCCCATGCATTCCAAACGGTGGCCAGATTGGTGCCGGCCAGTGTTACCGCCCCGATCACGCCGCCAACCAGCAGGGCAAGCAGAATAAGGTATTCCGTGAGTGCGACCCCATCTTCTTCCCGCGCGAAAGCGCGTACGCTGTTTACAAATGCTTTCATCGAGAATTTCCTCCGGATAAGTTGTGGGCCGTAAATCCCCTCGGCCACCTTGTCGTCGAGACCGCCTCTTCGACTGGGAATATTAATAGTCTGTTAATTCTAATTTAGTCAATTGTTTTATACCAGATTGAATTGAGATTTATACTTATGGTTAAGACTAAAGCCCGATGATCGGCGGTAAAAAACGGCGTATTCGCCAAAGTTGAGTGGAAATCGAAGTTACCTGATAGACAATCATAGCCCAAAAGGTTGATTCCTATGTCGCAAATGGCCGCTTTTATTAGCTCACTATCAGTATTACTTTTTCTCTACGCCGCCTGGACCGATTTCCGTACATGGAAGATTCCCAACACGGTTGTGCTTGCGCTCGTGACACTTTATGCGCTGCGCGCGGTGGCCGTGATGCTTGGATCCGAGGATGTCGGAGCGGCACTTTTTGCGTCGAGCGGAATTGGCGGCGACGTCGGGGCCGGCCTGCTGATGTTCGTGCTTGGGGTGGTTCTGTGGGCGTTCCGGCTGTTTGGCGCAGGAGACGCCAAGCTTTTCCTGCCGATCGGCCTCTTTGTCGGATGGCATGGGATGCTGCCGTTTTCGTTTTTGCTCCTCGTTCTTGGAGTCGTGACGCTCCTGGTCCTGCGGCTGCCGGTCCCGCTGCGCGTCGCACATCTCGCCTTTTTCATGCGCATTGGGGAAATCCGGGCGAGCCGGAAGATACCTTACGGCGTCCTCATGGTCTTCGCCGCGCTCCTCACGTTGGCTCTGCCGATCATCCGATAGCAGTGCAGCTACGGTGACTTGGCATCAACACCCGCCGAGCCAGCAGCGCTAAAGCGCCCAGCTTTCGCAATACATGGATGGAGCCGTGGGTGAGGGGTTCGCAAATGAAGCGAAGTGAAGTCAATCGTGAGCAATTACAACGGTGTTTCGGCCGCGTTCTTTCGCTCTATAGAGCGCGCGGTCCGCTTTCCGCACAAGCGCTTCGGGGCCACACGAGGAATCACCGGTCAGCCCGGTGACGCCAACGCTGATTGTGGCGATCCCGTTCGGACTGGCTTCATGTTCAATTCCAAGGTGAAGCACGGCGAGACGGATCAGCTCTGCGACAGACGCCGCTTCCGATCCGTCGGCACCCGGCAGCAGTACGGCAAATTCCTCTCCGCCGTAGCGCGCGGCGACGTCACCGGCGCGGCGGATCGTGTCTTTAATTGCTCCGCCGATCCTCTTCAGGCATTCGTCGCCCGACGGATGGCCGTAGCGGTCATTGAAGGATTTGAACCGGTCCACATCGATCATGAGCAGTGCAAGGTTCGTCCGTTCGCTGAGAGCGTGGGCGTGCGCGCGCAGAAGCGCTTCGTCGAAGTATCTCCGGTTGGCAAGGCCTGTCAGCGCGTCCTGCTCGGCAAGCGCCTGCAGGCGACGATTTGCTTCCTGCAACTGATCCTCGATGGCCTTCCGGGCCGAAACATCCCTGAGCGTGCCAATAATGCCGGATATTGTGCTTGTCTTTGGGTCTTTCAGCGCCTTGAGCTGCGCCTCCACCCAGATCCAGTGCCCGTCCCGGTGACGAATGCGGTTAATGATCGAGCGACGATCCGCACGTCCCTCCAACATCGACTGAAAGGCGAGCGTCACGATCGGCGCGTCCTCGGGATGCGCCATCGCCATTGGCTGTGCACCGATCAGATCCTCCGGCTCGTAGCCGAGAATATCGCGGCAAGATGGTGATACATATCGGCGCACGAGATCGCCATCGAGCTGGAACACCATATCGGTGCTATGGTCTGCCAGAAGGCGGTAGCGTGCTTCGCTTTCCTGGAGGCGGCGTTCCGCCGCAACGCGATCGCTTATGTCGCGACCGACCGAATGAATGGTCGTCACCTGACCCTGGGCGTCGAACAGTGCTCTATTGGTCCAAGCCATCCACCGGACTTGCCCATCCGATAGAACCACCTGATTCTCGTTCTCGACGCTATGGCTGACACTGCACACGATTCGCAGATGTTCTGCGACAGCGGCCCGGCTATCCTCCGGAATGAAGTCGAACAGGTTCCTGCCCTCCATTTCATGCGGTTGCAGTCCGTAGTGGCGCGCATAGGCATGGTTGACGAAGCGCAACACGCCTTCCGGGTTTGCGAGAGACACCAGTTCCGACTGGCTCTCGACCAGTTCGCGATAACGGGCTTCGCTCAAGATCAGTTGCTGTTCGGCAGCCTTGAACGCAGTCACATCCGTGATGACCGCGAGAGAGACAGCCTCCATTTCCGGTAAGCTCTTGTCCAGAACGGCCGACAGGAGGATGTCGATGACCCGGCCGTCCTTGCACACCATCTGATATTCGACATTGTCGATGCGGCCAGACAGGAAGAATGCAGGCAATACTTCCCGAATTGCATACATCCGGGATTCCGGTGTCAGGAACTCGGAGGAGGGCCGTCCGATGACTTCCTCGCGAGAATAACCGAGCTTGGCAAGCCAGGCATCGCTGACTGAGATGAGACGCCCCTGCTTGTCGATCGAATGAAGCATCGCCGGCGTAACTTTAGTGCGGTGGTCGAGCTCCGCCCGCAATCTTGCTGTGGGATGTGAGTCTAAGTCTATTAAATTGGATGACCTGGTCATCAGGAGCCGATCTGTCAAAAAGTGGCGATCGCGAGCTTCAAGGTCGTCCTGCAGGGGCGGGTGCAGGATTTCACGATCATAATTGTCGCTGAAATCTATCGCCCGCCGCTTATCAATTTATTAAATCCTCGCCGAGGCCGGTATTTGGCGATTCAACCGGCTGAATTCCGTAAACAGCAGCACCGGTTTCCGGTCGTAGTTTCAACCTGGTGCGGTGCCCGAAGTCAGTGAAGCTGGCAGGCCTGGTCCGCGAGCGACTGTTCAATTGTACGGCCAGCCGGCTCCGGGATCGTTCACTTCGACGGAGACGATCTGACCGGTTCCGGCAATCTGATCCATCTTGTCCATCCCAAACCATCGTGCAGTGGTGATGAAGAGGGTCGACCGATTGTTGCCGCCGAGCATACAGGCGAATGCGCCCCGATCGACCTTGACCTCGTCAAGTATTTCGCCGCCTTCGCGGACCCGGCGGCAATAGGCATTGGGGACATCCGCGTACCAGATGGCTCCCTGGCTGTCGAAGCAGATCCCGTCCGGGGGGCCGGGAAGCTCCGCCCAGATCCTCCTGTTGCCAAGCTGGCCGTCCGGCGCCACGTCGAAAGCAGTCAATTGCCTGGCCCAACTTTCGGCGCAGACGAGAGTTCGGCCATCCTGGGATAACGCCATGCCGTTCGGAAACTGAAAGCCTTCAGCCTGCGTCTCGACGCTGCCATCCCGCAGAATCAGCATAAGGGATGGGCCGTTGACATAGATTCTGCCTGCAGCGTCAATGACGATCTCGTTCCACCTGCCTGGCCCGAGCGCAGCGAACTCTTTCAGACCCTCACCATCGAAACGCAGGAGCGATGAGGAAGCGGACTGGACCACGAAAAGTTCGTTGTCCGGGCTGAAATCGAATGACAGCGGTGGAGCTTTCGCAGGAACGACAAGCCGAGATTGGCCTTTCTCTTCAAGAACTCGGATTTCGCCAGTGGTCCAATCGGCAAACCAGAGCTCGCCCTTATGCCAACGCGGGCATTCAACCAGTCCTCTTCCCTTCAACAATAGCTGTGCCGGCACGTGCGCCTCCCGGGTTATCTGCACCTCCCCAGGACGTGTGACCGTCGACCACTCCGACATTCCGGAACAAAAAATCCGACTGTTGGCCGGCGAGGCGGTCTGGTCTAGCTATCGAAGGGTCTTGTGGGCGGCTCGGCAAGGGTGATGCGATTTCCGTCCGGGTCTGCGATTTGAGCGATGCGTCCGTAATCACCTTGCGATTCATCTGTGAGATCCACGCCCATCTCTTCAAGCGATTTTCGCGCCCGATCCATTCTCGGCACCACAATTGTCAATCTGCCGGAGCCGGCATTCTTGCTATTGTCGAAGATTTGGATGTTGGCTCCGGCAATGTTGCGCCATTGGATCAGACCCACCATGGGGCGATCATCAGGCTCCCGACCGAAAAGTCGGGTGTAGAACCTTTCTGCCTTATCCATGCTCGCCGTGGCGAGCGCCGCGTAAATTCCCTGGATTTCCATTCGAAAGCCTCCTTTGTCCCACCGGTAATGAGAGAAGGCGTGACTCCGTTCCAATCTTGCTGCGCCCGTGCAACGCTGCTGAAATATGGGTGGTCCGTCGAGGTCAAACGGCGGCCGTGGAAAGATCCGGATCGGCATGATGGCAGGCGGTCAGCAGTCCGGGCGCTGCCGTCCTGTTCTTCAAGGCCGGCTCCTGTTCCGCGCAGAGCGATGTCGCTTTCCAGCAGCGCGTTCGAAAACGGCATCCGCTCGGCGGATCGACGGGGCTTGGCAGATCGCCTTTCAGAACGATGCGTCTGCCTTGTCCGCGAAGCCGCGGATCCGGTGTCGGGACTGCCGACATCAGGGCCTGGGTGTAGGGATGGGCCGGCGCGCTGAAGATCGACTGTTTCGGTCCTGTTTCAATGATTTTGCCGAGATACATGACCATCACCCGGTCGGAGACATGCCGCACCACGGCCAGATCATGGGCGACGAACAGCATCGCCAGATTGCGCTCGCGCCTCAGCCTGGCGAGCAGATTGACGACCTGCGCCTGGACCGACACGTCGAGGGCCGAGACCGGCTCGTCGCATACGAGGAGCGTCGGATCGAGCGTCAGGGCGCGCGCAATGCCAAGCCGCTGACGCTGACCTCCCGAAAATTCGGAGGGGTAGCGCTCCGCATGTTCGGCGCGCAATCCGACGGATTCGAGCAGCCTGACCGTCTCCTCCCGCCACCGGGATTTCGGCAGGACGCCGGGATGCAGCGCCCACGGTTCGGCAATCAACCGGTCGACCCGCAGGCGCGGATTGAGTGACTGGTAGGGATCCTGGAAGACGACCTGCATCTGTCGGCGCAGATCGTGCAGCTGGCGGCCGCTTGCCCCGGTGATCTCGACACCGTCGAGCAATACGCTGCCGCTCGTTGCCGGCCCGAGCTTCAGCAGCGTGCGTACCAGCGAGGTCTTGCCGCATCCGCTTTCGCCGACGAGACCGACAGTTTCGCCCCGGCCGATCTCGAAGCTGACGTCGTCGACGGCGCGCACTGCTGTTGCGCCACTGCCGAAGTGCCGGGAGAGGTTTTGCACCTTGAGAAGTGGCTCGGTCATGCTGGCGTCACCGGGAAATGGCAGGCGGCCTGGCGGCCTGGACCCACGGTTTCAAGAGGAGGGACATGCTCGGCGCAGACACCTGCGGCGCGCGGACAGCGGGTCCTGAAGGCGCAGCCGGACGGCAGGGCGACCGGATTGGGAGCCGAGCCGGGGATCGGGATCAGTGCGTCCTCATCGGTGTCGATGTGCGGCTGCGAGGCAAGCAGGCCGGCGCTGTAAGGATGGCGGGCATCCTCGAAGAGTTCGAAGACGCTCGCGGTCTCGACAATGCGGCCGGCATACATGACAGCGACACGGTCTGCGAGCTCGGCCACCACGCCTAGATCATGGGTGATGAAGATCATGCCGGCATCGCTGCGTTCGCGGATCGTGCGGAGCAGGTCGACCACCTGCGCCTGGATCGTGACGTCGAGCGCCGTCGTCGGCTCGTCGGCGATGATGATATCCGGTTCGAGCGCCACGGCCATGGCGATCATGATGCGTTGGCGCATGCCGCCCGAAAACTCGTGCGGATATTGTCTGGCGCGGCGTTTGGGGTCGGGAATGCCGATCGCCGTCAGCAGGTCGATCACCGCATTTTCGACGCCGCCTTCCGGATTGCGCCCGTGGATGCGGAACATCTCGGCGATCTGCCAGCCGACGGGATAGACCGGGTTGAGCGAGGCCAGCGCGTCCTGGAAGATCAGGGCGATCCGGTCGCCGCAGAGATCACGTCGTTCGCTCCGCGGAAGTTGCAGCAACTCGATGCCTTCGAAGCGGATGGAGCCGCGGTCGATGGCGCCGGGCGGATCGGGAACGAGGTCCATGATGGCCGAGGCGGTCACCGATTTTCCCGAGCCGCTCTCTCCCAGCAGCGCCAGGACCTCGCCGCGCTCGAGCGAAAAGGAAACGCCGTTGAGGGCGAGGATGCGGCCGGCAGCCGTGTCGAAGCTGACCTGAAGATCCTTGACATCGAGAAGGGCCATCAGCGCCTCCGGCTCACAAGCCGCCAGTGCTGCGACGGATCGTTGACGATCCGGAACCAGTTGGCGAGAAGGTTGAAGGACATGGTGGTGAACATGACGGCAAGGCCGGGAAAGAAGCTGAGCCACCAAGCGGAGGACAGATAGCCCTGGCCCTGTGCGACCATCAGCCCCCAGCTGACCGAAGGCGGCTGGATGCCAAGTCCGAGATAGCTGAGCCCGGATTCAAACAGCATCACCATGGCAAGATTGACGGAGGCGAGCGTCAGCATTGTCGGCGCGACGCTTGGGAGAATGTGCGTGCGCAGGATCCAGACTGGCCCGCCGCCGAAGACACGCGCCGCATCGACGAACAGCCTTTCGCGGACCTCCAGCGTTTCGGCTCGTGCAACCCGGATATAGGCCGGCATGCGGGTCACCGCGAGCACGATGACAAGATTGCGTACGCTCGGGCCGAACAGGTAGAGGCCGAACAAGGCGACCAGCAGCGTCGGGAAGCCGAGGATAATGTCGCAGATGCGCATGACGAGGCTGCCGACGATGCCGCCGAAATAGCCGGCAACGATGCCGAGCAGCGTCCCGCCTGCGAGGCTTGTCAATACGGTGACGAGGGCAATGCCGATCGTCGTCGATGCTGCCTCGATCAGACGGACAAGGAGTGGTCGTCCGAGCGCATCGGCGCCCAGCCACAGGGTCCAGGATTGGCCGAAGCTGAAGGGCGGCAGGTTGCGCGCCTTGAGCGAAATCCGGTTCTCGCCGAGGAGCGAAAAGCTGTCAGCGGCAATGGCAAGGACGACGATCAGCAGCCAGATCGCTGCCGCCACTGCCATCGGGTCACCTGAGAGCGCCCGCATGAGCCAGAGGATGCGCCGGTCGCGGCGTGCGCGGGCGGGGAGGAGCTCGGCGGATGTGTCGGTCATTCGACCCTCACGCGCGGATCGATCGAGGCATAGAGCATGTCGACCAGGATATTGATGACGAAGATGACGACGGCGACGGCAAAGATCGATGCCTGAACGATGGCGAAATCGCGTTTCAGGATGCCGTCGATCAGAAGTTTACCGATGCCCGGAAAGCCGAAGACCACTTCGACGACACCGCCGCCGCCGGCGAATTGCGCGGCGAGGTCGCCGGTCACCGTGACCGCGGGAAGGAGAGCGTTGCGGAGCGCATGCACGAAGGTGACTCGTCCGCCGCGGGCACCCTTGGCGCGTGCCGTCCGGACGAATGTCGCGTTCAGTGCTTCGATCATCGAGCCGCGGACGATTTGCACCAAGGTTCCGAAAGGTCGAGCGAACAGGCAGGCGACCGGCAACACCCAGTAGACGGGACCGCCAAAGCCCGACGTCGGAAGAATTCGGAAGGTGACCGCGAACAGAAGCACGCCCATCAGGCCAAGCCAGAAATCGGGTACGCTGGCTGCGGATTGCGACAGGAGATTGATGCCCCGGTCCACCCAGCCGCCGGCGTTCACCGCCGCAATCGAGCCGACGAGGATCGCGGCGGCAAAGGCGAGTGCCAAGGCGATGGCGCCGAGCGCCAATGTGTTCGGCAGTGCTTCCAGCACCACGTCCATGGCGGGGCGATGGTGCCAGAGAGACATGCCGAAATCGAGGCTGAGCATATCCCAGGCCCAATCGAAGAACTGGGCGAGGAGGGAACGATCGAGCCCAAGGCGGACGCGCATGGCTTCGCGCGCCGCATCGGAGGCGTCGACAGGCAGATAGAGGTTGACGGGATCACCCGTCAGCCGCACGAGGAAGAAAGCTGACGTCATCAGAGCCGCAAGCGCGAGCGCTGCGAAGGCGGCACGTCTCAGGAAATAGGTGAGGGACATCCGCTCTCCTCAGGCGACAGTGGTTGGGCGCATCGGTCAGCGATAGCTGATCGACTTCAGCTTGATCTCGTTGCCGGCCTGCACATCGGGGATGTAGTTCACGTCCTTTGCGACCCGGGCAATCGAGACCATATGGAAGAGCGGGGCGATATTCACCGCATCGACGGCGATATATCGGAATGCCTCCTGGAACAGCTTCTTGCGTTCGTCGCCGGTTGCCTTCGAACCATCAGCGATCAGCTTGTCGAGCTTGGCATCTGCGATTGTCGCCTGATTGCCGTCGGTGGTGAAGCGGTTGGGCAGCGTGAACACGGCATCCCCCTCGGCATTATCGATCTGGGTCTGCAGGATCGACGGCTGGCGATCCTTATCCCAAGGCTTCAGGAGCCGTTTCAACCATGGGCTGGTCTCGAGCATTTCGAGCCGCGCGTTGAACCCGGCATCCGCAAGCATCGCCTGTATGGCCTCCAGGCTTTCCGAAGAATTGGGATAGATGCCGATGCGACCGTAGATGACGATCTCCTTATCGACGGGCACACCATCGGCCTTGGCCGCGGCAAGCAGCGACTTCGCCTTTTCCGGATCATAGGTCCAGACGGGAATGTCGGGATTGAAACCGAATACCGAAGGCGGCACGACCTGCATTGCCTTCTGTGCGTCCTCATGGAAGATGGTCCCGACGAGGCCGTCCCGGTCGATGGCGAGATTGAGCGCTTCACGCACGCGTTTGTCGTCGAGCGGCGCCACCTGGGCATCGAGCCTCAACAGCGACGTTTCAGCGTTCGGAAAGGCTTGGTCCTGGTCGGTCGTGCCGTCCTGCGGCGCGATCTCGTAGGCGATCTGCGCTTCGCCTGTCTCCACCATGGCCGCACGAACTGCGGATTCGGCACGCCAGATGATCGTTGCATTTTTGATTGCCGGCTTGTCGCCCCAATAACCGTCATAGGCCGTCAGCGCGACGGACTGGCCAGGGGTCCACGCGTCCAGCTTGTAGGGCCCGGTTCCGGCCGGGCTGCGCGTCTTGCCGTCAGTCGGGGTCGCCGGCGAACCGATGTCGACGGCAGACATCTTGTTCGGCAGGATCGGTTCGACAACATCGGTTTTGATGAGGACGGTGGTCGGATTGACCGGCTCTGCGTTGAGCTTGACGCCTTTCAGGGTGGCCAGCCCGACTTCGCAGGCCAGGGCCGGGTCTTGAGCCCGCTTAATGGCGGCGACGACCGCGCTGGCCTCGAACGGCTTGCCGTCATGGAACGTCACGCCCTCGCGCAGCTTGAACTCCCAGGTCAGGTCATCGACCTGGCGCCAACTTGTGGCAAGGCTGGCAACGACCGATCCGTCCTTCGGGCTGAGGTTGACCAGGGCTTCGGTGATATTGTTGTGCAGGATGCGGGAATTTCCCGAAAGATCGGTATCACAGGGATCCAGCGACTTCGGCTCGTCCGTCACCACAACCGTCAATTTGTCTTCGGCAGCGTCGGCGGACATTGCAACGCCCGCCGCCAGACAGATCGCAAGCCCGATGCGTAGTGGATGAAATTTCCTGATCGTCATGAAGTCCTCCTCCCGTTCCAGCCGCGCGCCATCGCGCATGCCGCAGCAGTTCGGTTGCGCTTCCTCCCGCAACCGCGTAGTGTCAAATACGACACTTGCGGCGGACAAGATGGTTGCCAACGTTGCCGGAGTCAAGCCGATTAATTCTCTAATGGAATTGCAAGGTCATGAATGAACCGAAACATGGTTCTCCGGTGGTGGAAAAGACGGCGCATCTGCTCGAGGCGGTGGCTGATGCGAAAACGGGCATCTCGCTTGGCGCCTTGGTCGATCAGCTGCGCGTGCCCCGGTCGACGGTCTACCGCATTCTGAACTCGCTCACCGCGCACGGCCTGGTCGCGCGGGTCAATGGCGGAGCCTCCTATGAGCTGGGGCCGAAATTCGTCGAGCTTGCCCGGCGGATCTCGCCCGGTGCCGATCGCGTGACGCTGATTGAGGCGGCAAGGCCAATTCTTGCGGCAGCGGCGGAGCGGATAATGGAATCCTTCAAGCTGGCCGTGCCCGAGGGGCAAGAGATGATGACGGTATTTGCTGCCTCGAGTCCTGGCGATTATGCGTTGTTTATCAAGGTGGGAGGACGTTCGCGCAAACATGTCGGGGCAGCCGGCAAGCTTGCTTTGGCCTATTCGGACTACGGTGAGGTCGGGGCCTACTGCGCCGGCGGGCTGGAGGCCAAGACCCCTTATACAATCACGGATCCGGAGGCGCTGAAAGAGGCGCTCGCGGAAATTCGCCGCGATGGGTACGCTGAGGACAATCAGGAATCCAACCTCGGCTTGCGCGCTTTCGCTGCGCCGGTATTCGATGACCGAGGCAGTCTGATCGCTACTGTCAGCGTGCCTTTTATCGGGGAGGCGACGCCGGATCGGGCTCGGTCGATCAAGCGCGAGGTCCTGGAGGCGGCCGGAATGCTGACAAGAACCATCAATGGGCGGCACCAGTTGTCCAAATAAGAATAATGAAGTTCTTTATTGAACTTAAGATCTGTTGTGGTAGATCTTCCGCCTGACAAAGGGAGAGATCTCATGACCGCTTTAGACCCATTGATTTATGCAAAGCTTTTGCGGACGAATTCGGCGAGTCTCAGCAGTTTGCTGCTGAAGCGGGGACTGAGAAATACGGCTGTTCGCGGCGTGCGGCCGCTCGCGGCGGCCGAAAAGCCGATGGTCGGTCCGGCCGTCACCGTCCGTTATATTCCGGCGCGTGAGGATATCGACGGCTCGAGCTACAGTTCCGATCCGTCCAACCAGCAGCGCAAGGCGATCGATACGATCCCCGAGGGTCACGTCCTCGTGTTCGACTGCCGCTCGATCGCCGAGATCGCAGGCATTGGCGCGGTGCTGGCTCGTCGCCTTGTCTATCGCGGCTGCGCCGGTCTTGTACTCGACGGAGGGGTTCGCGACACCGCCGATATGGCCCAGCTCGGGCTTCCCACCTATTGCCTCGGTCCTGCGGCGCCTGCCAATTTGGTCGCCCATCACGCATCGGACATGAACCAGCCGATTGCCTGCGGCGGCGTTGCGGTTTACCCCGACGACATCGTTTTTGGAGATGCCGAAGCCGTCATCATCATTCCTCGGAAATACGTCAGGGAAATTGCCGACGAGGCCGTCGCGATGGAGGAGCAGGAGGAGTTCCTCAAGCTGGAGATCGAATCCGGCAAGCCGACACTCGGCGTCTATCCGCCCAATCAGGAGACCCTCGAACGCTACGAGGCGTGGCGCAAGGCGCGTGTTGAAGTCGTCTGAGGCGCTGGCAGGTTCTACGCGGTCGCTCGATGCGAGGCGCTCGGCCTCTGTTTCTAAACGCAGTCGCACCAGCCACGGCGCTCTCCTGGGGCAAAGCGATCAATGGACGGCGCAGCCGATCTATTGCATTTCCACCGGCGCGGCCATCTTGGCTCGAAGCGACCCGGCGCTTCTTGTCGCGGAAGTTTCTGCGCTCCCCACAAAACGATGCTTTTTCAATAGCTGACACAGAAGGTTCATTTGAACATTGTATCTGGATGTTTCGACGACGTCGTTGAAATCTACGTGCTGCGATTGCACCGGAGCACCGATGAGACCATCCGTCCTCGGCTTACGACCATTCCGTATGTTCATTTGAACATTCCGCTGTTGCAAAGTGAAACTCGGCTGCTACCATCCACGCGTCTGGAGCGGGAGGCTGCGGACCGAGAGAAGTGGGAGAGATTATGAACAAGATCGCTTTTTTCCTGTCCGCAGGATTGACCAGCCTGTCCTTGTCCGTTCCGGCGATGGCCGCCACGAAGATCCAGTGGTGGCACGCGATGGGTGGCGAGAACGGTGCGAAGCTGGAGCAAATTGCCAAGGGCTTCAACGCGTCTCAGTCCGACTATGAAATCGTGCCGGTTTACAAGGGCACCTACGATGAGACGCTGACGGGCGCCATCGCTGCGTTCCGCGCCAACCAGCAGCCGGCCATCGTGCAGGTCTATGAAGTCGGCACCGGCACCATGATGGCAGCACAGGGCGCGGTCTATCCGGTGTATCAGTTGATGAAGGACCAAGGCGAGCCTTGGGACCAGAACAAGTTCATTGCGCCGGTGGTCGGCTACTATTCCGACACCAGCGGCAACGTGTTGTCGCTGCCCTTCAATTCGTCGACGCCGATCATGTATTACAATAAGGATGTCTTCAAGAAAGCGGGGCTCGATCCTGAGACGCCGCCGAAGACATGGGCCGATGTGGAGGCCTTCTCGCGCACGATCATCAAGTCCGGTGCCGCCAAATGCGGCTTCACCAGCGCCTGGATCTCCTGGATTCAGACGGAAAATCTCAACGCCCTGCACGACAAACCCTATTCCACCAAGGCCAACGGTTTCGGCGGCCTGGATGCGGAATTCACCTTCAACAACGATCTGACGATTCGCCATTGGGGGAACCTGAAGAAGTGGCAGGACGAAGGGCTCTTCAAATTCGGCGGACCGGTCGGCGGCGATAACGCGCCTCCAATGTTCTATTCGCAAGAATGCGCGATGTACATGAACTCGTCCGCCGGCCGGGCGGGCGTCATCAACAATGCCAAAGCCTTCAAGGTCGGTTTTGCGCCGCTTCCCTATTATGACGACGTCATCAAGCAGCCGCTCAACTCGATCATCGGCGGCGCCACACTCTGGACACTGAAGGGGCGCCCGGAAGAGGAGTATAAGGGTGTGGCAAAATTCTACACCTATCTGCAGAAGCCGGAAGTTCAGGCCGACTGGCATCAGTTCTCAGGGTATCTGCCGATCACCGAGGCTGCCTACAAGCTGAGCCAGGAGCAGGGATATTATGAGAAGAATCCTGGCGCGGATGTCGGCATCAAGCAGCTGACGAGGGTCACGCCGACGGAAAATTCAAAGGGCATCCGGTTCGGCAATTACGTCCAGGTCCGCGGCATCATCGACGATGAATTCGCAGCACTGCTGGGCGGCAAGAAGACCGCGAAGGAAGCGATCGATTCGGTTGTCGCGCGCGGCAACGAACAGCTTCGCGATTTCGAATCCGCCAACTAAGGGCTCGAGGCAGGGGCTGCCTGGCCGGACCCTGCCTCTCCATCATTCTGTGAGGGCCCATGCAAACGAAACGAACCGTCTTTCCCAATAGGATCTTGCCTTATCTGCTTATTGCTCCCCAACTTCTGATAACCGTCGTCTTCTTTCTCTGGCCGGCCGCAACCGCCTTCTGGCAATCATTCCTTCGCCAGGACGCCTTCGGTTTCAAAACGAACTTCGTTTGGTTCCAAAACTATCGCCGGCTGTTTGCCGATCCGCTCTACATGGACGCCTTTGGCCATACCCTGGTCTTTGCCGTTCTGGTGACGGTCTTATCCACGGCGATCGCCCTCATTCTGGCCGCCGCGGCCATGCGCGTGCTGCGCACGTCCCGCCTTTATTCGACCTTGCTGATCTGGCCTTACGCCGTCGCGCCTGCGATCGCCGGCATACTCTGGTGGTTCATGTTCAACCCCTCGATAGGCATCGTCGCCTATATGCTGCGCAGCCTGGGGGTCAGCTGGAACCATCTGGTCAATCCGAACGATGCGATGGTCCTGATCGTCATCGCCGCCACCTGGAAACAGATTTCCTATAACTTTCTGTTCTTCCTGGCCGCGCTGCAATCCGTGCCGCGCTCGCTTCAGGAAGCAGGCGCCATCGATGGCGCCGGGCCGGTAAAGCGTTTCTGGACGATCGTCTTCCCGCTGATCTCGCCGACCACCTTCTATCTGGTCGTCATCAACATCGTTTACGCGATGTTCGATACGTTCGGCATCGTTCATGCGACGACGCAGGGCGGACCGGCGCGGGCCACGGAAATTCTCGTCTACAAGGTTTACTTCGACGGCTTCATCGGCCTCAACCTGGGCTCCTCGGCGGCACAATCGGTCATACTGATGATCATCGTGATTGCTCTGACCGCGATCCAGTTCCGCTTCATCGAACGCCGCGTGCAATATTGAGGAGCGTCAACGATGGTTGAAAATCGTCCTTTCCTGAATGTCCTGGCTCATCTCGTCCTGATCCTCGGCGTCACGATCGTGGTCTTCCCGGTCTATATCGCCTTCATCGCCTCGAGCCACGGTCCGAACGACTTTCTGTCCGGCGTCGTGCCGCTGGTGCCGGGACCGCACCTCATCGAGAACTATTCGACCATGCTGTCGAGAGGAATGACAAGTTCCGGCGCGCCGCCGATCGGGCCGATGATGATCAACTCGTTGATCATGGCCGTCGGTGTCGCGGTTGGCAAGATCGCCATTTCCATCCTCTCCGCCTTCGCCATCGTCTATTTTCGCTTTCCGTTCCGCACGCTCGCCTTCTGGATGATCTTCATCACCCTGATGCTGCCGGTCGAGGTACGCATCGTGCCGACGTACAAGGTGGTCGCCGACCTTGGAATGTTGAACAATTACGGCGGGCTCATCATCCCGTTGATCGCATCGGCAACCGCGACCTTCCTGTTTCGTCAGTTTTTTCTCACCGTCCCTGACGAACTGATGGAGGCCGCGCGCGTCGACGGCGCGGGACCGCTGAAATTCTTCCGCGATATCCTGCTGCCGCTCTCGGTCACCAACATCGCCGCGCTGTTCATCATCCTGTTCGTGCTGGGTTGGAACCAGTATCTGTGGCCACTGATCGTCACGACCGACCAGAGCCTCTACACCGTCGTAATGGGTATCCAGCGCATGGCGGCGGTCGCCGATGCCGAGCCAAGATGGAATCTCGTCATGGCAGCGGTCATCCTGGCCGCCTTGCCGCCCGTCCTCGTCATCGTCGCCATGCAACGCCTTTTCGTTAAAGGCCTGGTCGAAACGGAGAAATGAAATGGCCACGATCAATATAGTCGACGTCAAGAAGAGCTATGGTTCGATTCCCGCTGTCAAAGGCATCAATCTGGCCGTTGCAGACGGCGAGTTCATCGTGCTCGTCGGCCCTTCCGGCTGTGGCAAATCAACCTTGCTTCGCATGATTGCCGGATTGGAATCGATCACCGAGGGCCAGGTCGAGATTGCCGGCCGCAACGTCAACAAGGCGGAGCCGGCAGAGCGCGACATTGCCATGGTCTTCCAGAACTATGCGCTTTATCCGCATATGACGGTGCGCGGAAATCTGGAATATGGTTTGAAGAACCGTGGCACGGCTCGCGCCGAGATCGACCGCCGCGTCAAGGAGGCGGCCGACATCCTCGAAATCGGGCCGATGCTCAATCGCAAGCCTCGCGAACTGTCGGGAGGACAGCGCCAGCGCGTCGCGATGGGGCGTGCCATCGTGCGCGAGCCGGCCGCCTTTCTTTTCGATGAGCCGCTGTCCAATCTCGATGCCAAGCTGCGCGTGCAGATGCGGGTGGAAATCCGCAGGCTGCAGCGCCGGCTGAAGACCACCAGCATCTACGTGACCCATGATCAGCTCGAAGCCATGACGCTTGCCGACAGGCTCGTCGTCATGAATGGCGGACTGGTCGAACAAGTGGGAACGCCGGTCGAGGTCTATGACCGCCCGGCAAGCCTGTTCGTTGCCGGCTTTATCGGCTCTCCGCCGATGAATCTGGTGCCGATCGAGGTGTTCGATGCGGCCGGGGCCGGGCGAAGCCTCGCTTTGCCCGAAGGAACGGATATCGTCGGACTTCGGCCGGATGCGCTGCTCGTCGAAAAGCCTGCCGAGCCCGCCATCCGCCTGAATGCGACCGTCGAATTGCTCGAACCGATCGGCGGAGAAAGCCACCTGCATGTCAGATTGGGCGAGGGCCAGCAGACGATCGTCCTGACCGTTCAGGGGCGGCCGGACTTCGCGGAGGCTGCCAGGATCGATGTCTTTGCCCGCATCGATCAGATGCACCCCTTCAACAGCAAGACGGGAAGGCGCACGGACTGAGGTGCGGCCATAGCCCCTCCGAATGTCCCAAGCCTCAAGAAGCGACGACGAAAGGTACGAGACAATGACAAGATCAGAGCAGCGATCCGGGCCTTCCCGCAACGAGGTTCAGGCGCATCGGGGCGCATCCGCCGTCGCCCCGGAAAACACGATCGCCGCTTTTCGGGCGGCGGCCGAGCAGGGGGCCGAATGGATCGAGCTCGACGTCGCGCTTTTAGGCGACGGCACGGCGGTCGTCATCCATGACGTGTCGGTCGATCGTTGCTCCTCTTCGAAGGGCAACCTCGGGGACCTCAGCGCAGCCGATCTCGACAAGATCGACGCGGGCGCATGGTTCGATCCCCGCTTCAACGGCGAACCTCTGCCCACCCTTGCCGCGGTCGTGTCCGCTTTGGGAGAACTGGGGCTCAATGCCAATGTCGAGATCAAGCAGCACCCGCACCACAAATCGCTCGATCAGCTGGTGAAAACGGTTGATGAGCATCTTCGGGCACGCGCACCGCAGACTGAGATCATGATATCGAGCTTCGATGCTGCAGCACTCAAGCGCATGCACGAAATCAACCCAAGCTATGAGCTGGCCATGCTGTGGAGCAAAGTGCCGGATGACTGGAGAGAGGTGCTCCAATCGATTCCGGCGACGACGGTCCATCTTGGCTACAAGTCTCTCAGCATCGGCTTTCTCGAAGAGGCTGTGCGTCACGGCACTAAGGTTCGGGCCTGGACCTCCAACGATCCCAGGGAGCTCGCATCTTTTTGGCATGCCGGCTTGACCGGTGTGATAACAGACGACCCAAGTGTCTATCTCTCGTAAGGAATGGCAATGGGGAGCCGAGTCATATCGAGCCGACAACGCGAAATACTGGCGCTGATCGAAACGGAAGGCGTCCAGTATATCGACGAACTTGCGCGCCGGTACGACCTGACGACCCAGACGATCCGGCGCGATATCAATGCGCTGTGCGATCTCGGTCATGCCCGCCGTTTTCACGGCGGCGTCGATGTGCCGGTCGAGGGCAGCAACATCTCACTCAACGCCCGCGCCCAGCTCAACCGCCGTGCCAAGCGGCAGATCGCCAAGCGGGTCGCTGCCGATATTGGCCCGGGTGCGACGGTATTTCTTGGGATCGGCAGCACGGTTCAGTTCGTTGCCGAGGCTTTGCGCGATCACCAGGGGCTGCGGGTCATCACCAACAATATCCACGTCGCCCTGACGCTATGTGAATCTCCGAGTGTCGAAGTCCATCTCACCGGCGGGCTGCTGCGTCACGACGACCGTGACGTCGTGGGCACGGACGTGATCAAGTTCGTCGAGAAATTTTACGCGACCTATGCGGTCGTTGGGGCCGGCGCACTCAGCCCGCTGAACGGCCTGATGGACTTCAGCTATGCCGAAGCGCAGATCACCAATGCGCTGCTTGAGAATGCACAGACGCGCGTTCTGGCCGCCGACGTCAGCAAATGGACGCGCCATGCGAGCGTACGCGTTGCGCCCTTCAACAAGATCACCCGCTTTTATACCGATCGGCTGCCGGCCGATGCACCCGTCGCCGGCGTGCTGGCCGAAAGCAGCATGCAGGTGGTGACCTGCGGCGAGGAGACGATATGACCTTCGTAGATCTGGCGCCATCCCCGATTGAGTTGCAGCATGTGCGTTATCTCTTCACCGATATCGACGATACGCTGACGACCGAGGGGAAACTTCTGCCCCAGACCTATAATGCCCTTTGGGATCTCAGCCGCGCCGGCATTGCCGTCGTTCCGGTCACGGGCGGTTCAGCCGGGTGGTGCGAACACATCGTGCGTGCCTGGCCGGTTGCCGCGGTCATCGGCGAAAGCGGCGCTTATTCCGTCACGCGCCGCGGCGGCGAGGTTGTTTTCGATTATTGGGAGAACGGCGCTCTGCAGGGTGAGCGTCAACGCCGGCATCTCCAGGCGATCGAAAATCTGATTTCGAAAAGAGGCGGCACGTTCAAGATTGCCCATGACCAGGTGTTCCGCCTGGCTGACGTGGCGATCGACATTCACGGGCACGATGCGCGCGCCGTCGAGGAACTGGCCTCCGATATCAGAGCAATGGGCGGAACCGTCGCCATCAGTTCCATCCACATCAACACCTGGATCGGCGACTATGACAAACGCGCCATGAGCGAGCGCCTGCTGACCAGCATGTTCGGGGTCCATCCTGACGAATTGCCATCCGCCACGGCATTCGTCGGCGATTCTCGAAATGATGCGCCTATGTTCGGTTTCATCCCGAATTCTTTCGGCGTCAGCAATATCGTTCCTGTTCTTCCGCATTTGCAGCATGTGCCGAAATGGATCTCCGCCCAGCCTGCCGGACTTGGCTTCGCCGATATTGCCAGGACGATCCTGGATGCCATGGGCACCAGTTAATGAGGCGCTAGCAGCCCGCAAGCAAGCTGCGCAACCTGAGTAGGCCATGCGCCGGTCTCGGATGCTCGAAAGCCGAACCGCCATCGTAATAGCGGACGAAGATTCGAAATCCCGGTTATTACATTGCGCGCCGGAGCATCATCGCTATCGTTCGAACGGCTCGCCGAGCGAGGCGATGCCGTTGAGCTTGAGCAGGCGGCGATCCGCAGAAATGATGCCGAGCACGATGATCGTCACCAGATAGGGCAGGCATGCGAGCAGCTGCGAGGGGACGTCGAGCCCGGTCGCCTGCGCGGCAAGTCCCATCAGCGATACGGCGCCGAACAGGCACGCCCCGAGAAAGATGCGGCCGGTCAGCCAGGTTCCGAACACGACGAGCGCAATCGCAATCCAGCCGCGGCCGGCAATCATCCCATCTGCCCAGAGCGGCGTGTAGATCGTCGCCGCATAGGCGCCCGCGAAGCCTGCCATCATGCCGCCGAATGCGACCGCGGCGAAGCGGATCGCGATGACCGGGTAGCCGATGGCATGCCCCGCTTTCGGGTTTTCCCCTACGGCGCGGATGATTAGGCCGACCTTGCTATAGGCAAACATCGCCCAGATCGCGATGGTTGCGGCCAACGAAAGCCAGACGACGATATCCTGGACAAACAGGCCGCCGATGACGGGAATCTCGGAAAGGCCGGGAATGGCGATCTTCGGCAGAGCCCTGACCGTCAGGCTCTCATAGCTCTTGCCGAACAGCGCCGACAGGCCTTGCCCGAGAATCCCGATGGCAAGCCCCGTCGCGACCTGGTTTGCATTGAAGCCGAGCACGATTGCCGCAAAGATCAGCGACATGAAGGCGGCGCCGAAGCCGCCGGCGAGGAAAGCCAGAAAATGGCCGCCGCCGTGGTAGACGATGATGAAGGCGATGACGGCGCCGAATGCCATCAGCCCCTCGACGCCAAGATTGAGAACCCCGGCGCGCTCGGCGACCAGCTCCCCGAGCGCTGCCAGGAGAAAGGGTGTCGCAGCCGCCAGCATTCCGGCGAGGATGAATTCGATGGCGTTCACGTCGCGCTCCTCGTTGCCGTCGGTCGCCAGGCAAGGCGGTAGCGCGTGAAGGCAATGGCGACCAGATAGGCAAGGAGCAGGCTGCCCTGGAAAACCCGGACGGCGGCAACCGGGAGATTGGCCGAAACCATGGCGTTGTCACCGCCGATGTAAAGCGCCGCCATGACGACCGCTGAGATTATGATTCCGATCGGATGAAGGCCGCCGAGATAGGCGACGATGATCGCCGCATAGCCATATCCGGTGGGAATGGAGCGCTGCAATTGACCGAGAGGGCCGGCGACCTCGGCCGCCCCGGCAAGACCCGCTGCCGCTCCGCCGATCAGCAGGGAAAGCCAGATCGCCCGGCTTTCCCTGAATCCGGCGTAGCTCGCCGCGCGCGGCGCCAATCCGCCGACCTGCAATTTGTAGCCGATGAAGCTCTTCTGCATGAAGACCCAGGCGGCAATCGATAGGAGGAGGGCGAGAATGAGCGAGACATTGACGCGCGTTCCCTCGATCAGGATCGGTATCATCGCGTCATACTGGAACATGACGGATTGCGGGAAGTTGAAGCCGTTCGGATCCTTCCACGGGCCGAGCAGCAGATAATTGAGGAGCTGCACGGCAACGAAGCTCAGCATCAGCGAAACGAGGATCTCATTGGCATTGAGCCTGACGCGCCAGAAGGCGGTAAGTGACGCCCAAAACGCGCCGCCTATCGTGCCGAGCAACAGCATCGCCGGCCAGATCCATTGTCCTGTTGCCTCAGGCCACCAGATCGGAATGGCGGATGCGAAAATCGCACCGAGGACGAATTGTCCTTCGGCCCCGATATTGAACACCTTGGCGCGGAACCCAATTGCAAGCCCCTTCGCGATAAGGAGCAACGGCCCGGTCTTCAGGAGAACCTCGGAGAACGACGCCCAAGAGACGAAGGGCTCGATCAGCATCGCATAGACGACCGCAACCGGATCGCGGCCCATGACGACGTAAAGTCCGAGATTAAGAATGACGGTGACGATGAGGGCTATGGGCGGTGCGAGAAGGTTGGCGGCAAGCGATGCCCGCTCCCGGCGGACTAACGCGGGCAGGGTGAGGAAGGTTCTGCTCATGCGGGGGCTTTCTCGCGATTCGGCTGGGCTCCGATCATATAACGGCCGATCTCTTCGGGCTTGGTGTCGCGCGTGACCAGCGGCGGGCTCAGCGTGCCGTGGTGTAGGACCTGGATGAAGTCACAGAGTTCGAACAATTCTTCGAGCTCCTCGGAAATGATGAGGATCGCCATGCCTTCATTGCGAAGGCTGATGAGCCGCTTGCGAATTGCCGCGGCTGCACCGATATCGACGCCCCAGGTCGGCTGGGCCAGGAAAAGAAGCTTTGGCGCCAGCATGATTTCACGCCCGACGATGAATTTCTGCAGGTTGCCGCCGGAAAGCGACCCTGCTTCCGCCTCGGGGCCGGGGGTGCGCACGTCGTAGTCGCGGATGCATTCACTGGTAAAGCTCTTCGCCCGCGTCTTGTCGAGCAGGCCATGCCTGACAAGGTCGAGCGGATGGGCGGTCAGCAGGCTATTGAGAGCAAGCGACATTTCGGGAACCGCACCGCGACCGAGCCGGTCCTCCGGGACGAAAGCGAAGCCGAGCCGTCGGCGAGCGGCGGCGTCGAGCGTGCCGACATCTCGGCCCATCATGAAGATCTGCTCGCACTGATCCCGCGGCAGGACGGTCTCGCCTGAAATGAGCGCTGCGAGCTCGCTTTGGCCGTTTCCCGAAATTCCGGCAATGCCGAGGATTTCGCCGGCGCGCACCGCTAGGCTGACGTTGGAGAGTGGCACCGCAAAAGGATCCACCCGGTAGTCGAGGCCGATCAGCTCCAGGCGCTTTTCGCCCTCAGCCAAAGGCAGAGGAGGCATGGGTTCCGGCATGTCGCGGCCGATCATCATGCGCGCAAGCTCGTGGGCGTCATGAGCGCGCGGATCGACATGACCGGTTACGCGACCGCCGCGCAGGATCGTCGCCCGATCGCAGAGCGATTGGATCTCTTCCAGCTTGTGGGAGATGAAAAGGATGGATACGCCGCCGTCGCGCAGCCGGCGCAATGTTTCGAAGAGCTTTTCCACGGCCTGCGGCGGCAGCACCGATGTCGGCTCGTCGAGGATCAGCAATTTCGGATCGGTCATCAGGCAGCGAATGAGTTCCACCCGCTGCCTTTCGCCGACGGAAAGCGAATGCACATGGGCGAAAGGATCGACCTCAAGACTGAACTCACGCCCGAGCTTGCGAACCCGCTCGGCAAGCTCGCTCTTCTTGCCGGACACGATCAGGCGGATATTCTCGACGACCGTCAGGCTCTCGAACAGTGAGAAATGCTGGAAGACCATGCCAATGCCGGCGCGCCTTGCCTCTGCGGGAGAGGCAAGGCTGAGGGACTGTCCATTCCAGGCGACCGTGCCGCTGTCGGGCTGCTCGACGCCATAGATCAGCTTCATCAGCGTCGATTTGCCAGCCCCGTTTTCTCCGAGGATGGCATGGATCGAGCCGGCCGCGACGTCGAGGTCGATCTGCCGATTGGCATGGATCTGACCATAGCTTTTGGAAATGCCGCGCAGCGACAGAAGCGGGTTTGCCATGATTTACTTCGGCAACGGCGTCGTCACACCCTTGACGTGCCAATTCATGGCGACAATCTCAGCGTCCGTCAGCGTGGCACCGGAAGCGACGCCTTCACTGCCGTCAGCCTTGGTAATCGGGCCGGTGAATGGCGAGAAGCTGCCATCGGCGATCTTAGCCTCGATTTCCTTGATCTTGGTCATCTTATCGGCTGGAATCGCCGGGTTCCAGTCGACGACCTCGACCACCTTGTCGGCGACGCCGAGGAAGGTATTGGCGCCCTTGAAGGTGCCGGCAAGATGGGCGTCCACCGACGCCTTGAAAAACGGCGACCAGTCAGTCGCGACGCAGCCGAGATAGGTCTTCTCGGCATATTTCTTCATTGAGGAATTGAGATTGAAGGCATAGATGCCGGCGTCCTCGCAGGCCGAGATCACCGAAGGCGTATCCTGCGCATTCGAGAAGATCACGTCGCAGCCTTGCGAGATCAGCGCCTTGGCGGCTTCCTGCTCCTTGGCCGGATCGAACCAGGAATTGACCCAGACGACGGACACCTCGATATCTGGCTTGACGGCCTGTGCCCCGAGCGTGAAGGCATTGACGGACGTGATCAGCTCGGGAATGGCGAAGGCCGAAACCGAGCCTAGCTTGCCGGTCTTGGAAAGGGCCGCCGCCGCCATGCCGAGCAAATAAGTTCCCTGGAAATATTTGGCGGCGAAGGGCGAGAAATTCGGCGCGACCTGGAAGCCGGAGGCATGCAGAACCGTTACCTTGGGATTACGACGGGCAATCTGCAGCGCGCCGTTCTGATAACCGAAGGAGCCGGCGATCAGGAAATGATTTCCGTCGGCGACCGTCTTGTTCATGATGCGGTCTGCGTCCGGGCCTTCGGCGA
Source organism: Rhizobium phaseoli (assembly GCF_001664385.1). Taxonomy (NCBI): domain Bacteria; kingdom Pseudomonadati; phylum Pseudomonadota; class Alphaproteobacteria; order Hyphomicrobiales; family Rhizobiaceae; genus Rhizobium; species Rhizobium phaseoli. The sequence continues at coordinate 125,449 of NZ_CP013533.1, forward strand.
TGTTCTCGATGATCGTGACCTTCACCTTGTCGCCGTAAGCGGCCTTGATCGGGTCGATGCCGGCGGCAAGCGCATGGCCCCAGCCGACATCGCCAACCGGCGAGGGAACGACGAGAGCAATACCGAGCGGTTCGTCGGCGGCAGCCACGGAGCGGCCGGCAAAAGCCGTCGCGAGACCGGCTGCCGCCGCGCTCTTCATGAGTGTTCTGCGGGTGAGATCGTTGGACATGTCAGTTCCCTCTTTTGGTTTTTAAAAATTCACGGTCTCGAGCGCCGCTTCCGCGGCGGCGAAAAGCTTGGCCTCATCGAGCCCGATCAGTTCGCCGGCCTGCCAGACGATGCGCCCGTTGATCATGGTCAGATCGGTTGGCATGCCGATCCCGACCTTGGCAATCAGGCTCAACGGATCGTGGCGCGTACCGACATAATCCATCCGCCTCGTATCGATCGCGAAGAGGTCGGCGGCCATGCCGCGAGCAAGCCGGCCGATATCGCTGCGGCCTAGCAGACTTGCGCCGCCTACGGTCGCATAGTTCAGGAAATCCGCTGGCGCGGGAACCGGATGGGCGCGTGTCGATGCAGCCAGGCATTGCAGCATATAGGCAGAGTGGATGCAGTGCATGAGGTTGGAGTTGTCGTTTGACGCCGCGCCATCACAACCGAGCCCGATGCGCAGGCCGAAGTGCGACATCGCAGGAATGTCCGTCACTTCGGCGCCGACCAGATAGACCGGCTCCGGGCAATGCGAGACACCCGTGCCGCTTGCCGTCATCTTGCGCAATTCCTCGTGTGTCAGCTCCCAGCAATGAGCATAATAGGTGTCCGGCCCGGCAAAGCCGAGTTCGGCGCAGTAGTCAACCGTACGCATGCCGTACCGGGCTTCGATGACGAGGCTTTCGCCTTCACCGACATGCGTGTGCAATTGGACGCCGCGATCACGGGCCAGCGCCACCGACTCGACGAAGGTCTCCCGATAGCAATTGACCGGCTGGCACGGAGCGACGACCACCTGCCGCATGCTGAAGGCGCCGGCATCGTGATAGCTGTCGATCAGCCGGGCGCAATCGGCGATGAATTCATCCGTCGTTTCCAGCATGGCGTCCGGGATCGTCGAGCCCTCGGACTTCGGCAGTGTGTTGCCGCCGCGTCCTGCGTGGAAACGCATGCCGAGAAGTTCGGCCGCCTCGAACTGGCGATCGATCAGGCGTTTTCCCGCATGCCGGGGGAAGCAATATTGATGGTCGAAGGCCGTGGTGCAGCCATGTTTGATCATCTCGGCCATCGCCGTGACCGAGGAATGGTAGAAGCAATCCTCGTTCAGCCGCGAGAAGATCGGATAGATCCGGTCGAGCCATTCGATGACGGAGAGCTTCGTCCAGTCGAGATCGGCCCGGTTGCGCACGAAGCATTGAAAGAAGTGATGATGGGTATTGACGAGTCCCGGATAGACAAACCAGCCGGATGCATCCTGGATGATCGTATCGGCCGGCAGCGTCTCTTGCGACAGGTTCGCACCGATCGCCTGGATTGCCGGACCATTGGTCAGCAGATCCGCATTGCGGCGCACGGTCGGCCCACTGCCTTCGTCGACAATGATGGCCGCGCAGTTTTTCAGGAGGTAGCCGGCCATCTCACTTCTCCAAACTGGCCGGATGAGGATCGGGCTTCAACTCGTGCAGGCGGTGGATGCCGGGCATTTCGATGAAACCCTCGAGGCTGCGGATGGCACGCAGCCAGAGCCGGATGTTCGGATAGGGATCGAGCGATATGCCGCCATCAGGCGCCAGCGCCACATAGGGGAAGCAGGCGATGTCAGCGATGGTCGCGCGGTTCGATACCAGGAACCGCATGCCGCGGAGCCGCTGCTCAAAAAGGCTCGCTTCCAGTTCGCGCAGCGCCGCGACCCCCTGTGCCTGCAGGGCCTCGATATTGCCGGGGCGCACAAGCATCTGATGCAGCCGTGCGCCGCCAAGGTTGGCCGTCAGCCGGTGGGAAAAAGAGAGCCATTGCTGCAGATGCGCCGTCTCCTGCGGCGCGCTCGCACCCAACCATTCCGGCCCGCTCCGGGCGGCGAGATAAGCTAGGATGGCTGAAGATTCCGTCAGGACAAGGTCGCCATCTTCAAGGATCGGGATGGAGCCCGCCGGATTGAGGGCCAGAAGTTCAGGGCCGCGATGTTCGGCACCCGGATGGAAGTCGACCGGCCGGATGTCCAGCTTGACGCCGAGGATCGCAGCCATCAGGCGGATCTTGTAGCAACTCGGCGAGAGGATGTAGTCGTAGAGCTTCATTGTGCGACCAGCTGCGCGCCATAGAGATAGTTATGGCGCTTTAGCCAGCGCCGGTATGCGATCGATGTCATGTCGGCCCTTGTCGGAATTTCCATGCCGGGATCGAGCGGCAGAAGCGCCGGGATCTGGTTTTCGAGGATCGACCGATCCTGCAGGAAAATCATCTGCTGAAAATGGATGAGGTCTGTCATTGGCGTGACGTCGTCGAAGAGGGCCATCCACGGCCACACGTCGCAAAGATCTTCCGCTAGCGGCTGGACGAACAGGGTAATGACATCCCATTCCTTCGGGCGGGGAGGGCAGGTCTTGTAGAGCACCGAGCAGGTCGGAGCCGGCACGCGGTACATATATTCGGTGGTTATCCCGCCGGTCGCCGACTTTGCCGCTTGCGGCTGGTAGAATTTCACCTGCGTCGCCCAGACTTCATCCTCCTTCTCGCGGATCTCGACCTTGTAACTTTCGACTTCCGTGTGTGGCTCGGCGCCGAGTATATCCGTATGGACGAAGGGAAAATGCGCGATGTCGAGGAAGTTTTCGACCGCTCTCAGGGGCGAACAGCGTACCCGCACGACGCCGACATCGACGAAGCGGCGGCCGGGCTGATCTGCCTCGGGAATGGCAAACAGCTCCTTGGCGGGATTGCCGAGAGAAGACCAGACATGGCCGTAGCGGACGCGGACGGGCAGGGCGCGTCCACCGCTCGATCTAACCTGCGCTGCGCCGTCAGGAGTGCGCGTCACCTCTATGGGCTCGCCCATCAATGCGGTCTTGCTTCCCGCCTCGGTGAGCTGACTGAAGAGGCCGACCGGGTACCATTCATCGATCATCGCACCGGCCCCTGTCATGCGACATCCTTTCGGACTGTTTCCGCCCGGCGGCGCAAGGCCTCGGCGATGCGCGACGCCATGAGTCGATCGGCGACATTGCGACCCTGCTCGACAAGGACGTGAACGAGCGTGCGCCCGATCTGCGCTGTCGGCAGCAGCCGCACCCACGGACAATCGGCAATGCCGATCAGCCCGTCCGCACCAGATTTTCCGCCAGCCGCCGCCTCGATCGCTGCGATATCGGCCTCCAGCGTCAGCGAACGGAGGGGAACGAGATGGCCGATACGCGGCGGCCGGACCGCCGGTTCGCCGACTGCCACCCAGATGATGCCATCCGATTCTTCGACCTGCTGAACGGCGACGCGGATCGTCTCCGGCGGTACGAGATCGGGATGAGCCGGGATACGAATGCACCCTCCCGCCGGAGAGTAGCTCCAGCCGTGATAGATACAGGAGAGCGCCTCGCCACGCACGAAGCCATGAGACAATCGCATCCCACGGTGTGGACATCGGTCGGATGATGCCGATATGCGCCCGGACTGACTGCGCCAGAGAGCAATCGCCCCTGCTGGGGTCCAGGCCGGAATGACAGTTGCCGGCGGCAGATCGGCAGAAAGCGCGACAGGCGTCCACGAGCCGGTCGTATCGGAGAACATGACCTTTACTTCCTCAATTTTCCAATGCTTTAGCGCCGCTGGCCACACATTGTTGCCGAGGTTGCAATCTTCGTTTTCAGAAGCTTGCATAAAAGATTCGCATTGGCAACAATGATTAAATTAAGTGCATGCGATCAATGCTGAGCAGGTTGCAGCGTGTCCGAAGGATCTACAATTTTGCGCTGAATCTCGTCGACCCAGACATCGATCGGTCCGAGCGAACAGCCCATTTCCAACATGTCGATCAGATCCACGGGCCCCGCTACCTCGAGCTCGATCCGGTTGGCGCCGGCGTAAAAGAAGTGCTGGGAAAGGCCGAGCTTGTCGGCATGGCGGCGAATCCACGGGACGAATGAGGCGGCATTGACGTCGCCAACGATCGTGATCCGTTCCCGCAACTCGCCCTGGCGTGATGGTCTCATGGATTTCACTCGTTTCCTATGATGATGACAGCATAGCGCGTCGATGCCGTTGTGAAAGGGGCATGAGCGGGCGAGCGGTCTTGGCGCTTTCGCCGCGCCGTCGGTGCTGATGCGATCCAACAGCCGCCGTACCTGGCGCTCGCTCAGAGCAAGCACATGCGCCGCCGTGACCATCGTCATCCGGCCAGCGATCACCTTCGACAGAACCTCGATCCGCTGCAGATCACGCTCGCTCATCGCAATCAATCCCATCCGCAATCTCCCACGTCAGCAAATGCGGGGAGAGAGTGACATTCCTACTTTGCACCTGCTGCGAGACGGCCGTCAGGTCCGTCTCGCCTGGCATGAAGCGGCGGATACGTTTGTTGGTGTTTTCCACCGCGCCTTTCTGCCACGGTGCGCTGGGATCGCAGAACCAGCTGCGTGCGCCGATACCGTCTTCCAAAGCCCTGAATCCGGCAAACTCCGTGCCGCGGTCGAAGGTGAAGCTCTGGCGTGCGAATGCCGGCAAGGGAGAGAATGCCCTGATGATCTTGTCCATGATCGGTTGCGAGTGCCGGCTCTGGTTCTTGATCATGACGGTATAGCGGCTTTTGCGCTCGACTAGTGAGGTGAGGTTGGCGGGACCCATATCACGTTGGAAGATCAGCAGGTCGCCCTCCCAATGGCCAAATTGCGATCGATCGTGAATAAAATCAGGTCGTTGCGATATCTTGCATGCCTCAGGAAACACGTTGTCGCGTGGTTTCCTAGAGCCGCGGGGACGGCGTTTGCGGCGTGCCTCGGGCAGGTAGCGATAGAGGCCCAACCCATAGTCCTCCTTGGAATAGACGAAGCGATAGATCGTCTCGGTGCAAATCCGAACGAGGCTGAGGCCGTCCGCCCATAGACGGCCGGCGATCTGCTCGGGCGACCAGGAGGCCTGCAATTTGTCGACGATCAGGTCGCGCAATTGCGGATGCCGTCTGAGCTTCCGCAGGCGCTGTCGCCGGTCCTTGGCGATGTCGTTGGCAACAGTCGAGAAGTAGCCGCTATATTCGGGAAGCTCGCGATCATGGAATGTATTGCGCCTGATCTCGCGATAGATCGTCGAGCGGTGCCGGCCGAGCTGGCGGGCCATCTCATTGACCGGCACCTTGCGTTCGACAAGCTGGTGCAGGCGACGGCGATCGGCGAGGGTCAGTTGCAAATAGCATCGGGACATTCCAAAATCTCCAAAGGGAAGCCATTGTTTTTTCTGGCATGTCGCACTTGGAAATAGAATGTACCCGGCTACAGGCGAATCTGGCGTAATGCAGGTTATGGAACTTGACTCGCCGTGCGCTGGAAAACGCCGAATTGATCGCTGATCTGAGCGCGCCTGCCGCTTGAGGTCAGACTATACGGACTGCACCGACGTTCGCTCGACCAGTTTACAGGGCATCACGCGACTGGTTGGACGAGCCTTGTTTCCCGCCACTACGCTGTTCAACAATTCCGCCCCTTCCAGACCTAAATCGTAATACGGCAAGGCTGCCGTCGTCAGTTCCGGCTTCAGCGCCAGGGAGACCGTGCGGAAATCGTCGAAGCCGACAATGCTGACGTCCTCAGGGATGCGCAGACCCAACGCCATTGCTGCTATGTAGATTTGAATCGTCATTTCGTCGTTGCCGCTCATGATTGCCGTCGGCCGATCCTTTTGTTGCAGCATCTCTGTGGCAACGGCAAAAACATAGTTCTTCTCCGCACCAACCGGCCCTTCCATACCCAGACGGATACTCAGGTCGGTTTCAGCAAGGCCAAAGTCTGCAGCGGTTTTGCGGAAGGCCTCGAGGCGCAGTTGCGCACCCAACAAAATGGGATTGAGCCGGATGTAGCCGATCTTTCGATGACCCCGGTCAAGCAGGTAGCGGGTCAGATCTTGCGCGCCCTGGTAGTCATCCGGCTCGATCGACGGCAACAGTTCGTTCGTCTGAGGCCTGCAGTTGATCATCACTGTCGGAATCCGGACGTCGCCTGCCTCTGGATCCACGGTGCGACGATACATTGTCACATAAAGAACCCCGTCAATCCGATGGGACTGGAACATTTTCCAAATTTCAGCCTCCCTCTTCGACGAGCCACCAGTATTGGCCATGAGAATGGTCTTCCCGTTGGCATTGGCCCAATCCTGTATTCCCCGCACAATGTCGACCGAATAGGGCGTGGTCGACACATAATCCGTGATGATGCCGAAGGTGTTGGAGCGGCTCGACCGTATGAGGCGCGCAGCCATGTTGGGGATGTAGCCGAGATCCCGAATAGCCTTCTCCACACGCTCCCGTGTGTCCTCCGTCACGTAGGGCTCGCCGTTAATCACGCGAGAGACTGTCTTATTCGAAACTCCGGCCGCTTTCGCGACGCTGATAATGCTGACCATGTCCCGCCGATCTCCTTGCTGGCAACAGTTCTAAACCAGTTGACTGACAACGTCGACATATTTCTATGACAACGTCGACAGTGCGTGTTGACAACGTCGTCATACAGAGATTATGTTTCAGGAAAGCAAGGGTGCTAATGCAAGTGCCCCAGCGAGCAAGGGAGGAATCAATGAGGAAACTGCTTGGTGCCAGCGCGCTTGCGCTCATCTTGATGGCGGCCGCGGCGAAGGCCGAAACCATCAACATCCTTGTCGAAGGCGGCGGCGAGATGCTGCAGAAGGCCGTGGCCGAGAAGTTCACCAAAGAAACCGGCATCGAGGTCAAATTCACCGTCGTTCCCTATCAGGGCGTGTTCGACAAGTTCTCCGCCGAGATCGCCTCCGGCTCGTCGGCATTCGATGTCGTGACGATCGACGTGGTCTGGAACGCAAAGTTCGCGAACCACGTCGAGGACCTCTCGCCCCTCTTTACCGACGCAGTGCGCAAGGATCTGCCGCCGGCGTTGCTTGCCGACGCAAAAGTCGGAGACAAAATGATCGGAATGCCCGCATGGGCGAATGCCGAGATCGTCTTCTATCGCAAGGATCTCTTCGATAAGCCCGAGGAAAAGGAAGCCTTCCAGGCAAAGTATGGTTATCCCCTTGCGCCGCCCAAGACCTGGCAGCAATGGCGTGACATGGCGAAATTCTTCACGCGCGACACTGACGGCGACGGCAAGGTCGACTTCTGGGGCACCGACACCATCGGCACCTTCTCGGAAGAATGGATGGCGCATGTGCTGCAGGCGGGCTCGCCCGGTGTGATCCTTGACAAGGATGGCAAGGTCATCATCGACAACGAGGCGCACAAGAAGGCCCTCGAGTTCTATATCGCGCCGCACTGCACCGATCATTCGGTTCCTGAAAACGTCAACGAAATCGGCTGGGGCGAGGCCCAAAACCTGTTCTATCAGGGCAAGACAGCGATGATGAAATTCTGGGCGCACGCCTACAAGATGACGCCTGAGGATTCCAAGGTCAGCGGCAAGGTCGGCGTCGCTCCGATGTTGGCCGGTGATGCGGGCATCGCCGCCATTCCAGGTCCTTGGTACAATGTCATTCCTTCGGCATCCCAGCACAAGGATGCGGCGAAAAAGTTCATCGCTTTCGCAATCGCCAACAATGGCTTGGGCATCGAAGCCCCGCTCGGCCTCGCCGCGACAAACTCTGCCTATAACAGCTATGCCAGCAAGCCCGGCTATGAGCATTTCAAGCCGCTGCTCGAAACGTTGAGCGCGCCGGCAACACAAGGCCGGCCGATGAACGAAAAGTATCAGGAAATCGTCGACGAAGCTGTCCTGCCGGCTGTGCAGCAGGCGCTGACATGCAAGGCGGACGTGGGAGAAGTGCTGACCGAAGCCAAGGAAACGATCGAGGATATCCTCAACTAATCCGACCTTTCCTCAATATCGCGGGAGATCCATTGTCACTCCCGCGCCATCAGCTTTCGGAGGCGAACATGTCGGATGAAGACCGATTTGTGCTCTGCATGCTCGCGCCCGCGGTGGCGATCCTCGGCTTGTTGGTCGCCTACCCCGTCGGGCTGCTGATCTACGATTCCTTCTTCAAGGTCGAAACGATCACGCCTCACATTCGCGAATGGGTTGGGCTGCAGAACTATGTCGATGCCTTGACCTCGAAGCGCGTCGTCGAAAGTGCTCTGCGCACGCTCCAGTATTCGGTCTTTGCACTCTTCTTCGAGTTCACCTTCGGCTTCTCCGCCGCATTGCTGTTTTCGGCCATGGTGGGCCAATCGCGTTGGCACCGTACGATCTTCGCTCTGCCGCTGATGGTGCCGCCGATCGTCGCCGGCCTGCTGTGGCGGTTCCTGCTGGTCGGCAATATCGGCATCCTGAACTACGGGCTGGTTCGCCTGGGGTTGATCAGCGACCCCAACGAGATTGCTTGGCTCTCCAGCGAGGATATCGTCATCTATTCCGTATCCTTCGCCGACATATGGCTGACGACCTCCTTTGTCGCCCTCGTCTCCTATGCAGGGTTGACGAACATCCCCAAAGACCTTCTCGAGGCGGCCCGGATCGACGGGGCGAACGCGCTCAAGCGGTTCTGGCATGTCACCCTGCCGCTGATGCGGCCGGTCATTGCCGTCGTAGTCATCGTGCGGGGCGTCGACGCCGCCAAGACGTTCGATCTGATCTGGATCCAGACGCAGGGTGGTCCCCGCCATGCCTCGGAAGTGTTCTCGATGAACATCTATCAGCGCATGGTTCGGTTTGGCGATCTCGGCGAGGCCTCCGCATCCGGCACGCTGTTCCTCCTCGTCATGATGGTTCTGGCCGGCATTGCCTATTGGAAGATATGGAGGCCGGCCCATGCATAGAGCGCCGCGCTTCAATATCAGCGGAGTCCTGATCAACGCCGCGGCCTTAGCGCTCGTGTTGTCTTACGCGCTGCCTTACATCTATTTGCTGATGACCTCGATCAAGCCGGCGGCCGATGTCCAGCAGATTCCGCCGAGCTTCTTTCCCGCTGTCATATCGTTCGAGAATTTTCGGGAAGTCTTGCAATCGTCGACACTGCCGAAGGCATTCGTCAACTCCCTCACGGTGGCGGTACTGACGACCGCGCTCTCGCTGCTGGTGGCGGTGCCGGCCGCCTACGTTGCCACCCAGTATCGCCGCCGGATCACGACACTTTTCCTGCTCTTTGCCTTAGTCACCCGCATGGTGCCGTCGGTCTCGCTGGGCGTGCCGCTGTTCCAGCTTTTGAAGTCCATGGGTCTGCTTGACAGCATTCCAGGGCTGGTTCTCGCGCACACTTCGGCCGCTGTGCCACTGGCGCTATTGCTGATGTCGGCATTTTTCGAAGGTGTGCCCAAGGAACTCGAAGAAGCTGCCCGGATGGATGGATGCACACGGTTCCAAGCCTTTCGGAAAATCATTCTTCCGGTGATGACCGGCGGAATTGCCGTCACCGCGCTCTTCACCTTCATCACCAGCTGGAACGAGTTCCTCTATGCATTGCTGCTGACGTCTGAAGCGACCAAGACGGCACCCATCGTCATTGCCGAATACAATTCGGTCTATGGACTTGCATGGGGCGCGATGACGGCCGCCGCGGTGCTCTATTCGCTGCCCGTCATCATCGTAACGCTCGCACTTCAAAAACAGATCGTCGGTGGGCTGACGTTCGGCGCTGTGAAGGGATGAGGAGACCAGCATGGCCGGTGTAGAACTGCGCAATATCAACAAGATCTACGGAAACAGCTTTCACGCTCTGCATGACCTCAACTTCGACATCAAGGACGGCGAGTTCATGGTGTTTGTCGGTCCGTCGGGATGTGGGAAGTCGACAGCGCTCAGAATGATCGCAGGCCTGGAGAGCATTTCCGGCGGTGAACTCAAGATCGGTGGCCGGGTCGTTAACGAAGTCGATCCCAAAGACCGCGACATTGCCATGGTCTTCCAATCCTACGCGCTCTATCCGCATAAGACGGTGCGCGAAAACATCGCCTTCCCCTTGCTGATGGCCGGGCTGCCCAAGGCTGAGATCGACAGCCGCTTGAACGAGGCGGCGCGCATTCTCGAATTGACGACATTGCTCGACCGGAAACCGGCGCTTCTCTCCGGCGGACAGCGCCAGCGCGTCGCCATGGGGCGGGCGATCGTCCGCAAGCCGGCAGCCTTCCTGATGGATGAACCACTGTCGAACCTCGATGCCAAGCTGCGCGTGCAGATGCGGGCCGAGATTGCCAACCTGCAAAGAAAACTGAATGTCACCACGATCTATGTGACCCACGACCAGGTCGAGGCGATGACGATGGGTGACCGCGTCGCTGTCATGAAAGGCGGCGTGCTGCAGCAAGTCGACACACCGCAAAACCTGTACAGCCGCCCTGACAACGTCTTTGTCGCCGCCTTTATCGGATCGCCCTCGATGAACTTGTACGAGGCCGTTCTGGATGGCAGGACGCTGACCCTGGGCAACAACAGTTTCGAAATCCCTGACCGGGTTTTCGAATATCGCCCCTCGCTCAACGCTGCGTCTAACCGTCAGCTCATTGTCGGTATCCGGCCCGAGCACATGAACGACGCCGCAATCCGGCCTTCTTCGGCCGAGATCTCGGCCTCGGTCACTCTTGTTGAGGCGCTGGGTTCTGAATCCATGGTGCATCTGAATATCGACGCGCCTTGGGTGGATGCCGGCGACCCGGACGCCATCGCCGACATTGGCAACGATAAAGCAGCTGTCGCCCGTTTTTCTCCGAAGAGCACAGTCCGCGCCGGTGACGTTGCGCGCATCGCTGTCGATGCGGAAGAACTTCACTTCTTTAGGCCTGACACCCGCACCAGCATCTGGTGATCAAAAACAGAGAGCTGCATGAACGCATTTCCCCAGGCGCTTGCGAGCAACCATCAGTCTACTCTCGCTGTGGAGTAAGAAATGTCCGAGGAGACATTAACAATGGCTAGCGAAAACTGCTTCGATGTAACGAAATATCCCGCAGGGAATCCCTATGAGGATATTGGAGCGGTCATCAACAGCATCATTGCGGATATCAAAAGAGGACAACCCGTATCCGATCTGAATGACGGCGGAAAACCTGGAGCGGTTATCTATATACCGCCAGGCGATTACCGACTTGTCACTCAAGTCGTTATCGACGTCAGCTATCTGAAGATCGTGGGCTCCGGGCATGGCTTTACGTCTTCGAGCATCCGTTTCAACGTACCCGCAAACGAGCTGAGACGCTGGCATGAAGTGTGGCCGGGCGGCAGTCGTGTACTCGTTGACATATCTCCTGAAGCCGCCGACGGTGAGGCCGCAGGAGCCGCGTTTTATGTTAAGCGCACCGGAAATCCTCGCATAAGCTCGGTGGAGTTTGCCGACTTCTGCATCGACGGCCTGCACTTCATTGACGATGGTTCGGGGCGACATGACGCAGAAAATACATACAAGAACGGCAAAACCGGAATCTATGTAGGCAGCGCCAACGACTCATTCCGAATAACCGGGATGGGTCTGATATATTTGGAGCATGGAGTTACTGTTCACGATGCAGATGCGCTCGCGATAGATAACAATTTCATTGCCGAGTGCGGCAACTGCATCGAATTGAGGGGTATGGGCCAGGCGTCAAGAATAGCGAATAACTTCGTTGGGGCCGGCTACAGGGGCCATTCCATCTTCGCGGAAAACTATGGGGGTGTTCTGATATCCTCAAACAACGTGTTCCCTCGAGGAGCCAGCAGCATCTATTTTTCCGGCGTCGTCCGTTCCGCGGTCACAGGAAATAGATTCCACTCCTTTTATCCCGGAATGTTGGTTCTCGCCGATAACAGCTGCGAGAATTTGGTCTCCTCAAATCACCTGTTGCGAGATCGCGAACCATGGGCGCCGATGCAGAAGTACGACAACGGGCTGGATGATCTGTTCGGACTTTTGCGAATTGACGGGAGCAACAACTCGGTAATCGCAAACCACATCTCGGAAACGATCGATACTCAGTATATCAAGCCGATTGCCGCAAAGCCTGTGATTATCAACCTGGTATCCGGCAGCGGAAATTACATCGCCAATAATCACATCGTGGCCACGGCTGAAAAATCGCAAAGCAGCGATGCACCAGAAAGTGCCTGCTTTTCAACACAAGTGGGCGCATTGCTTTCAACGAGCAATTTGGAGACGCTCGAAGTCACGGCAGTGAGGGTCCAAGAGGGTTCCGTACGGAACACAGTGCTCGATTCAGGCAGTGAAGACCAAGTTGAGATGGACAGGACAATCAACGCATTTCGGGCCACTCCGGTGCCCGGGCAATAGTATGCGCTGAAGCTCGGCCGCCAAGGCATTTTTCAAGATAACTTGTGGCGCTGGCCGGAGCAATGGCATCGATAAGCTTTCCTCCCGAGCAAACTGGCCGGCATTCGCGTCGGGCTTTTTTCTCGGAAGGATCAAATGTTGGGATCGGTCATGAGTAGCCTGGCGACGTCTTCAAGCCTAAAGGCTACGCACGATTGTTGCCGTGCGGAATTGCAGAACCTAGAACCTTTCCTGGTCAGATTGAATCTCTGTTGGTTCAAACGGAGCCGGTCGATCAGCCGGCCCGTTTCAGCCAACCCTCCCGCAGATTTGCCTGGCAAATCTGCAAGACTGAAAAACGTCGGACGCATTGATCGCTCGCCACGGCGTAGCGGTGCGGCCGGTGGGCCGGGCATCTCTAGCCAGGATCAGAGGCGATCGGCTCGGACGTACCTGGGGGTATGCCCGTCGCCAATCGCCTCTGCCCTGACGAAAACCTGCCCCGGCAGAATGCTTCAATCTAACCAGGAAAGGCTCTTGCTGCCGGGCCTACGTTGAATTCGCAGATCGAGCACCGGGCAATCTCGGCGATGAAACCGAATTGCGCAGGACGAGCTCGCAGCGATACTCGACGTGTTTCTTTTTCTGGGGGTGACCGGCGATGATGTCGAGTAACATTCGCACAGCCAGAGCGCCCATGTCGCGATAAGGCAATGCCATGGTCGTGAGGGGTGGCTGAATGCCGGTCGTGATGACCTGGAAATCGTCGAAGCCGATGATTGAGACGTCATCTGGCACCCGCAATCCAAGGTCCGTGGCGGCGCAATAGACCTGCAGCGCGATCTCGTCATTGCCGCAAACAATCGCCGTCGGTCGGTCAGGATTGTTGAGAATGCGCCTTGCATTTTCGAACGCCACAAGCTTGTCGGCAAATATGGCACCCACGCGCCCGGGCACGACCCATTCCTTCCGCACCTCGATGCCGGCAGTAGCCAGCGCGTCGAAGAATGCGCGGCCGCGCAAGTCGGCTGCGAGTAGTAACTCATTCAGCACGACATAGGCGATCTTTCGATGTCCCCGCTCGACGAGATGGCGGACGGCGTCCAGTCCGCCTTGATAGTCGTCCGGTACGATCGAAGGTATAGCCTGTTCGGGGTCACTGCAGTTTACCAGCACGGTCGGCGTGCTCGGAAATTCTGTATCGCGCGGAACGTGACGATGAAACATTGTCACGTAGAAGACCCCGCCAATGCCATGCTCCCGGAAGACCTGCCAGGCGCGCTGCTCTTTTGCCGGATCGGCGGAGGTGTTCACCGTCAGCAAGGTGTAAGATGTGCCATCGAGCGCGTCTTGAATACCACGGACGATATCGGTCGAGAAAGGGGTGGTCGAGACGACGTCCGTAATTAGGCCGAGCACGTTGGACCGGCTTGTGCGCATCAATCTGGCAGCCTGGTTCGGGACATAGCCAAGCGTTTCGATCGCCTTTTGCACCTTCTTCTTGGTCTTTGGACGGATTAGACCCTCACCGTTTACCACCCGCGACACGGTGCGATCCGAAACCCCGGCAAGAGCGGCAACGTCCTTGATACTGACCATTCTGTCCCTCATGCCCATATGCGCAACGCGTTGCTCCCAGTCGAATAGCATTTCCAGGACCATCGGGGCTATGGGTCCTAATCGCTACTCACAATTGCTTCAACCCTTCACACCAGCCCGAACGAATGAGTCGACGATCCACCGCTGTGCGATCAGGAAAACAATGAGAACCGGCAGGATCGACAGCGACACCGCCGCGATCACCTCCGAGGTGGCCGACGAGTTGCCCACCGGGTCGCGGATCGACATGATGCCGACGGGCAGCACCATCTGGTCGACCGAATTCAGGAAAACCAGTGGCATGAAATAGTCGTTCCACGTCGTCGTGAAGATGATGACGGACAATGCCGCGATCTGCGGGCCGGCAAGAGGAGCGGCGATTGCCCAGAACGTGCGGAAATGTCCGGCATTGTCGACACGCGCCGCCTCGAACAGCTCCTTGGGAAGCGTCAGGAAAAACTGCCGCATCATGAAGATGCCGAACACGCCCGACATGCCGGGTGCGAATGCACCGGTAAGACCGGGAACAATGATCGACCATTGGCTGTCGACGAGGCCGAGCCATCGCATCAGCAAGAACAACGGCACCAGCGTCGTCTGAACCGGCACCATCAAAGACACCAACAGCAGGACGAAGAGCGCGTTCTTGAATGGAAAGCGGAGCCGCGCAAAGGCGTATCCAGCGATGGTCGTCGTTGCGACATAACCGAGCGTAACCGATGTGGCGAGCACGGCCGAGTTCCAGAAGAAGCGACCAATCGGCACGTCCGATGCCAGGAGACGGCGGTAGCTTTCCAGGCTGGAATTGAAGCCCGGCAGCCAGCGCGGCGGAAGCGAGAATGCTTCCGATACAGGTCGAAAGCTTGTGGTGAACATCCACAGGAAAGGTGCCACCATCACCAAAGCGCCGAACCCGAGCACGAGGTACACCGCCACTGTGCGCAACCTCAAGAGCAGCGCTCGTGTTTCTGGCGAAAGTTTGCGGGTCAGCCGGCCAGCCGGTGCCCGGTCCCAGGAAATGTTCATCGATCTATTCATAGAAAGCCCACCGCTTGGAAGCGCCGAACTGGATCGCGGTAACAATGACCGTCACTGCGACCAGCAGCAGTGAAACTGCCGAGGCGTAGCCCATGTTGAAGGATTTGAAGCCCTGCTCGTAGATGTACATGACGAGGCTGCGAGACGCGTCGCCTGGCCCGCCGTTTGTAAGCACCACGATAGACTCGAACACTTTGAAGGCGCCGATGGTATTCATAGTCAGCAGGAATAGGATGGTAGGCGAGAGCAGCGGAACGGTAATCTGCCAAAAGGTTCTGAAACTGCTCGATCCATCCACACGGGCGGCGTCGTAATAGTCCTTCGATATGCTCTGGAGTCCCGCCGTCGCAATCAGCATGGCGAAGCCGACATTCTTCCAGACATCGAGGATGATGACGGACCACATCGCATTACGCGCGCTGGAGAGCCAACGTATCGGCTCGATGCCGACGAGGCCCAGATAGTAGTTGATGACCCCGATGTCGCGTTGGAACAGGAACTGCCAGATGACGGCAACGAAAATCAGCCCCACCAGCGAAGGGAAGAAATAGGCCGCGCGGTAGGCGTATTGTACCGTCTTCGACATGTTGCGATTGAGCAGAACTGCCAGAACGATGCCCAATCCGACATTGCCGGCGACCGCAAATACGGCGAAGAAGGCGGTGTTCCCGAACACCTTCCAAAGCCGCTTGTCGGCGAGCATCGCCTGGAAATTGTCGAGCCCGACGAAACCTGGGCTGCTGAACAGGTCGTACTTCATGAAACTGAGGACCACCGTGGCGACCATGGGTCCTGCGACGAACACCGCAAAGCCGATCAACGCCGGTGCGATGAACAGGAGACCGGCAATGGTTTCCTTGCGCTGTTGCGGCGAGAACCAACCCGCCGCCTGACCGTTTGCGATCGTGCACATGATCAACTCCGCTGGATCTCGGCTTCGAGCTCCTCATGGGCTGCGGCCAGTGCATCTTCTGGCGACAGTTCTTCAGTGATGATCTGATCGAAGGTTCGGCCGAGAATACGGTCGAGCGTGTTGAAGAAAACTGGTGCTGCCACCGGCTTTGCTGTCTTCAGCGCCTCGAAGAAGCCCGGCGCACCTTTCGGCGCCGACAGGAAGCTTTCCTTCTTTGCCGCTTCCTCGTAGATCGGAATCTGCTGGCCGATTTCCATAAGGGCCGTTACGGTTTCGAGCGAAATCAACTGCTTGATTGCTTCGAAAGCCAGTTCCGGGTTCTTGGATTGGGGGCTGATGCCCCAGCCACCGCAGCCGAAGACGGTTGCCGCGGTCTCTTTGCGCGGCCAGGGCACGATGTCGAAATCCGTGAAGCCGTTTGCGACCCAGCCGGTCACCGGCCAGCGGCCGGCGCCAACCATGGCGAACCGCCCGGCAGCGAACTGATCATAGACGTTGAGCCCGATGGGGTCAGGGGAAACGCCATGTTCGTAGACCAGCGAATGGATGAACTTCGCGACTTCGAGGATTTTCGGATCATTGAGGTTCGAATGTTTGAAATCCGCTGTGACCGGATAGGTGCCGTTGGTGAGATACCAGGGGTGGATCGCGAAATTGAACCACGGCAAGCCATAGCCGTAGACCTTCTTGTCGCCCTCGCCCGACGTCAGCTTCTTGGCGATCGCGACAAAATCATCCCAGGTCCAATCTGGCTTTGGCGGCTCCAAGCCCGCTTCCTTGAAGATGCGGGTGTTGTAGTGGATAACCATGGTCTGCGCGCCATTCGGAATCTCATAGAGTTTGCCGTCGACGGTCAGCGCATCCTTCAGCTTGGCGGGTATCTTATCCACCAGCGCCTTGGCTTCCGGGTCAGCGGCGACCAGGTCATCGAGCGGCCTCAGCAACTGCTTGTCGACTGCCAGCCGCACCCCCTCGACCGCGATGTTTATGATATCGGGCGGGTTGCCGCCGGCGATCTGCGTCACCAGCTTGTCCGCATAATCCGACCAGGACGAGATCGGCGCAATATTGTCCTGCACGGTGACGTTCGGATAAACCTTGCGGAACCGCTCAAAGGCTTGGCCATAGGCCTTCGCCTCCGATGGGTTGCCCCAGTTATAGGTTGAAAGTTGCGCGGCGGCGTCCTTGGCCGGAGGCCCGGCCAAAGCCCTGATTGGAAACATGGCCGGCATCAGAGCGCCCGTTGCAAGTGCCGTTGCCTTGGCAAGAAAGTCTCGTCTGTTCATGCTCATTTCTCCTCCAACAAAGAGCCGATGACGGCCTGTTCCTCAACGTGTCGAAACATTCGCGGCTGAGCGCCGGCGTGTCGTCTCCAGCTTCTTTTCAATCTCGACATCACGCAGTTCGCTATAGGCTCTGAACCGCTGATCGGCGGCGTCTATCTGCGCGGCTTGCTCGGCGGTGAGACGCTCGCGCGAGACCCGTTCGGGCACGCGGTCGCCCGGGGGTGTCGGCAGCCTCTGTTCGACTGGCAGGATGGTGAGCTTGGGAGAGGGAAGGGTCTGATACCAATAGGCGGTGGACGCCCAATCGTCGCTCAGATGATTGGCGTGGCCATGCTCGATCGTCACACGAAGGCGGTTTTTGAACCGGACAGGATCGGTGAGGTGGAAGCGGTACGAGACCTGATAGCCGGGTACGATGCTTTCGTGGATGACCGAGCCATTCATCAGGAAGGCGTTGTTCTGCATTCCCCAGGCGTGGTTAAAATAATCCTCGGTGCCGGTGCCATGGATCGACGGCGGCCAGCTGTCCTCATCGACGAAGATCATTTCGTCGCCCTCACCCCACCAGGAACCCTGAAAATGCGCGACTGAGAGATTGCAACCTACATATTGGCCACGCCCTTCCGTCTCGAGAATGACATAGTTTTCCTTGCCATCGAGGTTGGGAATGTTGGTTTCGGGGCTGTTGGTCTGGAGGTTCGGACCCCAGCCGCCGCAGGGATTCTCGCGTCGCCAGGAAGCGTGAAAATAGGCTATGTCATCAGCAAGCGGAGCTTCGTAACGCTCGAAATCGATGTAGAAGTATTGCCCGTAAGGGACATCGTTCTGGTTCTCGATCTCGACGATCGCACGCTCGCCGAAAGGCATCTGGAAATAACTGTTGAATGCGGCACTCCCGCCGAAACGGTAGCGTTCTTCCGGCTTGCACGACACCGAGATCGGCAGTGAGGAAAAGTTGCCTGGCATGGAATGGCCGGTGCAGAAGAAGTCGCCGAGCGGCACAAGCACTGACGGGGTTTCCTGGCCATCCCAATAAATCTTCAACAGCACCTTGCGATAGTAGTGCGGGTCGGCGACCTCCCAGTTGAGGCCGAGTGCGTTATGGATTTCAAAGACGGGCGCCACGTAATTGCCTGCGGTCGGATCAATAAGACCCGCGCCGAGCACGCGGCGGCAGAATTGCGTCATCCAAATATGCGTGATGCAGCCTGGCCCCTCGATTTCGGCGAGACGGACGGTCGAATTGGCGGGAATGAGCCAATAGTCCTGGTTCTTTCCGTCTTGATCCCAACTGGAAAGGCGGCCTGTCCTTGCGTCCTTGACGCGCGCAAGATCGGCAAGCATCGAATGTCCTGGATTGCTGGTCGTCATCAATGAGTTCCCTTGTTTGAATGGCCGAGCCGATGTCCGTCCGGCCCGAAGAAATGAGCGCTCTCCGGCGCAAATCGAAAGTGAAGCAGGGCACCCTCGGCGAGGGCCGGCCCATCGGCCTCCTTGGCGATCAGATCGATGCCTTCGCTTGTCCGCGCGTAGATCAGCCGATGCTCGCCGAGATGCTCCTCGAATTGGAGGCGTGCCCGAAGAAACCCCTGTTCCGGTTGGCACAAGACCAGACCTTCCGGCCGCACGCCCAATGTTGCAGGCCCGGAAGTGCCAGCTGGTGCCGGTGTGACTGAGCCGAGCATGCCGCGCGCCACCAATTGCTCACCGTCGCGCTGGATGGCCACCGGGAAGAAATTCATCTTTGGGCTGCCGATGAAACCCGCGACGAACAGGTTTGCCGGCGTGCGGTATAGTTCGAGAGGCGTGCCGACCTGCTCGATCTTGCCCTGGTTGAGCACGACGATCCGGTCGGCGAGCGTCATCGCCTCAACCTGGTCATGGGTCACGTAGATCATCGTCGCATCGACGATCTTGTGGAGCTTGGCGATCTCGATGCGGGTTTGAACGCGCAAAGCCGCATCAAGGTTGGACAGCGGTTCATCAAAGAGAAAGAGGCGCGGCTCGCGGACGATCGAGCGGCCGATCGCGACGCGCTGGCGCTGGCCGCCCGACATATCCTTCGGGATCCGGTGCAGCAATTCCTCGATCTGGAGCATCTTGGCGGCGCGGCTAACGCGCTCATCGATCTCGCGTCTGTCGAGTCCGGCGATCTTCAGACCAAAGGCCATATTCTTATAGGCGGTCATATGCGGATAGAGGGCATAGGACTGGAAAACCATCGCTACACCGCGCTCGGCGGGCTCAAGAAGGTTTGCCACAGTTCCGCCGACCCGGATCTCGCCGCCAGAGATCGGTTCGAGCCCGGCGATCATGCGTAGCAGGGTGGACTTCCCGCAGCCGGATGGTCCGACAAAAACAACGAACTCGCCGAACGGGATTTCGAGATCGATGCCGCGGATCACTGTGACCGCGCCATAGGATTTTGAAACGCTCTCAAGGTGTAGATCAGCCATGTTCTCCTCCTCGACCGGCCAGGCAATGCGACGCTCCCAATTGCAGGCTTGCCAAATGTCGACGTCGACAGTAAATATCGACGTCGACATTTTGTCAAGCGCCGGTATCGGGCGCCGTCTGCAAGCAGGAGGAGCGAATGAAGAACAGGGTAGAATTGGAAGCTCGGCGTGGATCGCGGTTCGAGATCTGGGCTCGGCGAAAGCCCGAATCTGCTGCCGAAAAGACTGACGAGATCTTTGTGCTGCGTGTCGGCGATTGTGTGGTTTACAGGATTGCGGCGCTGCCGCCCTATTTCCAGTTCTATTCATATACGCATCATGCGGACGGCCCGCTGACGCTGGAATGGGACGATAGCGCGGTCGAAATACCGCTGTTCTACAGTTTCGATCCTTCTCAGGTGGCCGAGAAAGGCGTGACTTTCTTGCAGGTTTGCGATGGTGTCGTCATGCAACTGCCAAAGGCCGCCTGGCCGGATTGGTACGAGAGCGATCCCAACCGACCGCAGTTGCGGTTTTCACCATTTCGGGCGTGGATGAACGATCCCAACGGACTATGTTTCATCGATGGCCGCTATCATCTTTTCTACCAATTCCATCCAGTCGAGTCCGAATGGGGGCCGATGCACTGGGGTCATGCCGTGAGCGACGATCTCTATCGCTGGACCCATCTCCCCGTGTTCCTGCATCCGGAACAGAATCTTTGGTCTCTGGGAGCCACGGGCGGTGCGTTTTCGGGCAGCGCTTTCGTCGGTCCAGATGACAATCTGAACTTCTACTACACCGAGCGCCTACCGGCCTATGACCTCTTCAAAGACTACAAGGAAGTGCAAAAACAGGTCGTCCCATCCGTCGATCTGCTTCGGCCCGACGCCAATCGTTTGGTGCTCGTCGATGGCCCGCCCGGGAGCGCTCATGATTTCCGCGATCCCAAGGTGTGGTACGATGCGGAGCGCCGAGTCTACCGAATGGTGCTTGGAGCTGCGATCGACGGCGACCCGACCGTGCTGCTCTACGGCTCAGACGATGGAGCGGACTGGAAATTTCTGTCCGTCCTCTATCGAGCACCCGAACATTTTCGTCAGCAGGGCGCCCGTTGCGTCGAATGCCCGGACTTCTTCGAACTCGACGGCCGGTTTGTGATTGTGATGGGCTTCGTTGGTTACACTGAGCCGGGCACTGGCCGTCATAATCTCCTCTACGCGCAAGTGGGCAGCTTTCAAGACGATCGCTTTACGCCCCTTTCTGAAGAGCTACAGGAATTGGATTTCGGCACGGATTTTTATGCGATGCAGAGTTTCCGGGCAAAGGAGCGTCAGATTGCCTTCGCCTGGCTGTTCAATTGGGAGTTCCGCAAGCCCGCCGGTTCACCGTATAGTGGTGAGTTTTCCCTGCCGCGGGTCCTCGGCCTCGATGCCCAATCGCGCCTCACGATGATGCCGGAGGAGGGTTACCAAAGCCTGCGGGCACGTCCACTTTTGCAGGATTCCCCTTCCCGGTTTGTTTGTGAGCCCAGTCGGTCGACGGAATTGTCGTTGGCCGGCGACTTAGATGGAATTCAGGTTATCGGTCGGGGTGCGGACGGCGAGAGTTTCAAGCTGGTCCATGTCGATGGCCGGCTCGAGCTGGGGGTAGCGGAGGACACTGGCGAGATCAAATACCGCTCGGCGCCGCTTACCCTCGAAGGGCTGACGCTGTTCTTCGACAGAGGAGTCGTCGAAGTGTTCGCAAATGACGGCGCGATCTGCGGCACACGCCGCACCTACAAGATCACGGAACTGACTTCGCTTGAATTTACCCCTGCTGACGGTGTCCAACTCGAAAGCTGCCAAGCCTGGAGCTATAATTCCGTGTGGGCATGAGTAGCACCGCTTGAAAGCTTGCGATGGCCAAGCTGGCGTCGTTCGACCTTCAGCCGCGAATATAATTTGGATATTGGGCTCGGATCTCATCGATGATCGACAGCGTGCCCGACAGATGTTTTCGGAGCGCCGTTGTCGCCGCTTCGGGCTTGCCCGACGCGATGGCGTCGACGATGGATTCATGGTCGGCGAGAACCGTCTGCATCTTGCCCGGCATCGGGAGGTTGAGGCGCCGCAACCGGTCGAGATGCACGCTCTGGCGCCTGACATTGGCCCAAAGCTGCAATATGCCCGCCCTCTCGTAGAGCTTCCGGTGAAAATCGCGGTCAATCTCGTCGAAAATGTCATAGGTTTCTGGAGACCGAACCACCTGCTGCCGTGCCAGAATCTCGCGCAGCTCCGCCGCCGTCTCGCCCGGCGACTCCTCGGTCAGCCGCCGCACCGCCTCAAGCTCGATCGATAGTCGCAGAAACTGCGCCTGCCGCGCATGGTCGGTGTCGATCTTGGCGACAACCGTCGCATATTGCGGATAGACTTCGACAAGTCCTTCTTCCTGAAGCCGCATCAAGGCATCGCGCACAGGCGTCTGGCTCACCCCGAATTCAAGCTGCAGCGAGGCGCGCGACAAGACCGTCCCCGGCGCAAGTTCCACCGTCAATATTCTTGCCCGCAATATCTCGTGGATCTGCAGCGCCACCTGTCGTGACCGATCCAACTGGCTTTCCCGAACCATTCCGCTCATGTCCCCTGCCCTGTTTCCGCGTCGTGCAAATCGACTAAACCACATTTTTTGGGTTGATGCACTGATGCAATAGTGCTTCAATGAGGAAATCCGCCTCGGGAAAGGCGGCAGAGGGCTGATGCCCGCATCCTTTGGGAGGACCAGATGCAAATTCTGAAACATTGTCTTGTGGCCGCAGCCGTGACGCTTGGCCTTGCCTCGGCCAGCCAGGCGCAGGAAAAGACCGCCATTTCGATTACCCGCCAGCCGGGCATCCTCTATCTCGCCAGCCATGTCATGGAGACGCAGAAGCTGATCGAAAAGCACGCGGCTGCCGAGGGTGTGACTGATGTGACTGTCGAATGGCGGACCTTCAGCGGCGGCGGCGCTCAGACGGATGCCTTGCTTGCCGGCAACGTCGACGTCGTCAATACCGGCACCGGCAACCTGCTTCTGCTCTGGGACCGCACCAGGGGAAAGGTGAAGGGGATCATCACCAGCTCCGCGCAGCCGGTGATCATGGTCAGCAATGATCCGCGCATCAAGTCGCTCAAGGACATTACGCCGTCCGACAAGATCGCCGTGCCGACCGTCGGAGTGTCGACCCAGGCGATCCTGCTGCAGATGGCGGCGGCGAAGATGTTCGGCGAGGACAAGGTCAAGACATTCGATTCCAACACCGTTCAGCTCGGACATCCGGATGCGGTTGCTGCGATCGCCAACCCGAACCACGAGGTGAAGAACCATTTCTCGGCGCCGCCCTTCCAATATATCGAGCTGAAGCAGCAGGGCGTGCACAGGGTGACCGATTCCAAGGAGATCCTGGGAGGTGCGCTGACGCAGGCGACCTTCTTCACCACCACGGCATTCGCCGATGCCAACCCGAAGATCGTCAAGGCGCTGCGCGAAGCGACGGAAGAAGCGGTCGCCTTCATCAAGAAAGACCCCAAGGCCGCCCTTGAAGCCTACAAGACGGTGTCGGGCGACAAGACCAGCCTCGATGATCTGGTCGCCATGCTGAAGGAGCCGGGCATGGATGAATGGCGCACCGACCCGCAGGGTACGATGAAATTTGCCGAGCACCTGCACAAGATCGGTACGCTCAAGACCATGCCGAAGGCCTGGACCGACTATTACTTGCCCGACTCCGCCTATCTCAACGGCAACTGACGGCACCGGGAGTGGCGCTTCAGAGCCGCCGCTCCCCCTCTTCAAGGAGTAATTCCAATGCTTCAGGCCATTGCCCGCATGGGCAACGAGACCGCGCCGGCGACCGAGAGAGAGCCCCTCCTCAAGGTCGACAATGTGACGCTGCGCTACAAGACCCCCAACCTGCTGGTCACCGCCACCGAGGGCGTCAGTTTCTCCGTCCGCCAATCCGACAGATTCGTGCTGCTCGGTCCGTCCGGCTGCGGCAAGTCAACGCTTCTGAAAGCCGTCGGCGGCTACATGACGCCGTCGGCAGGCTCGATCCATATCAACGGGCGTCAGGTGAAGTGTCCGGGGCCCGACCGCATGATGGTCTTCCAGGAGTTCGACCAGCTGATGCCCTGGAAATCCGTGCTTGAGAACGTCATGTTCCCGCTGCTGGTCGCCCGCAAGCTGCCGAAGGGGGAAGCCGAAGCATTGGCGCGCGAATATATCGACAAGGTGAAGCTGACCCGCGCCGTCGACAGTTATCCCCACACGCTGTCCGGCGGCATGAAGCAGCGCGTCGCCATTGCCCGCGGCATGGCGATGCAGCCGGACATTCTGCTGATGGACGAGCCTTTCGCCGCGCTCGACGCCCTCACCCGCCGGCAGATGCAGGACGAGCTGCTCCAGCTTTGGCAAGACACCCGGTTCACGGTCATCTTCGTCACCCATTCGATTGCCGAAGCGATCAAGATCTCGAACCGGATCCTGCTCCTGTCGCCGCATCCGGGCAGGGTCAAGGCGGAAGTGGTGGATGTCGACAAGGTCAGCCATGAGGACGGCAGCGCCGCGGCGCTCGAGCGTGACATCCATAACCTGCTGTTCTCCTCGGAACCAGGCCACAAGGAATAGAACCATGTTGTCCGCAAACATCATTCTCGCGCCCGATGTCGAGGCCGCCAAACCCTACGACAACGTCAAACCGGTCGAACAGAAGCTCAGTGCATTCGAAACGCTCTGGGGCATCGGCGCATTGCGCAAGACATTGCTGATCCTCACGCTGGCAATCGTCTGGCAGGTCTACGCCTCCTATCTCGACAATCCCCTTCTGTTTCCGACGCTCAGCGACACGATCATCACCCTGATCGACCGTTTCGCCGATGGCACGCTGCCGGCCCGCATCTGGACGACGCTGCAGATCCTGTTCATGGGATATGCGCTCGGCACGGTGCTTGCCGCGTTGTTGACGGTGCTCGCCATCAACACGCGCATGGGCACGGATTTTCTCGAAACGATGACGGCGATGTTCAACCCGCTGCCGGCGATATCGCTTCTGCCTCTGGCGCTGATCTGGTTCGGCCTCGGCGCCTCCAGCCTCGTCTTCGTGCTCGTGCATTCGGTCCTGTGGGCGGTGGCGCTGAATACCCATTCCGGTTTCCTCGGCGTTTCGCGCACCTTGCGCATGGTCGGCGCCAATTACGGCTTGACGGGGATTTCCTATGTGCTGCGGATCCTCGTGCCGGCCGCCTTCCCTTCCATTCTCACCGGCCTGAAGATCGGCTGGGCCTTCGCATGGCGCACGCTGATTGCCGCCGAGCTCGTCTTCGGCGTCTCCTCGGGCCAGGGAGGCCTTGGCTGGTTCATCTTCGAGAACCGCAACCTGCTCGATATTCCGGCAGTGTTCGCCGGCCTCTTGACCGTGATCATCATCGGCCTGATCGTCGAGAACTTGGTCTTCCAGACGATCGAGCGTCACACCATCCAGAAATGGGGAATGAAGGAATAGCCGCGAATGCGATTTTCCCATCCCGAGAAGGTATCCTTATGACACACAGAAAAACCCCGGACAGGCTGCGAAGCGCGCGCTGGTTCGCGCCTGATGACCTGCGCAGCTTCGGCCACCGCTCGCGCATGATGCAGCTCGGCTATGCCGAGGAGGATTTTCGCGACAAGCCGATCATCGGCATCCTCAACACCTGGTCGGAGCTCAATACCTGCCACTCCCACTTCAAGGAGCGCGTGCAGGACGTGAAGCGCGGCGTCTCGCAGGCCGGCGGCTTCCCCGTTGAAATGCCGTCGCTGTCGGTCGACGAAAGCTTCACGAAGCCCACTTCCATGCTCTACCGCAACATGCTGGCGATGGAGACGGAGGAGACGATCCGGTCGCATCCGCTCGACGGCGTCGTGCTGATGGGCGGCTGCGACAAGACCACACCGGGTCTCGTCATGGGGGCGCTGTCGGCCGGCGTGCCGATGATCTATCTGCCCGCCGGGCCGATGCTGCGCGGCAACTATGCGGGCAAAATCCTCGGCTCCGGTTCGGATGCCTGGAAATATTGGGACGAGCGCCGCGCCGGCAACATCACCGATGCCGAGTGGCTCGGCGTTCAGGGCGGCATCGCCCGTTCGGCCGGCACCTGCATGACGATGGGCACTGCCAGCACCATGACGGCGATTGCCGATGCGATGGGGCTGACGCTGCCGGGTGCCTCGTCCATTCCTGCCGTCGATGCCAACCACCAGCGCATGTCGGCTGCCTGCGGCCGGCGCGCCGTCGAGATGGTCTGGGAGGATCTGACGCCCGACCGGATCGTCACGGAAGCGGCATGCCGCAATGCTGCGATCGTCGCCATGGCCACCGGCTGTTCCACCAACGCCGTCGTCCACCTGATCGCGATGGCCCGGCGGGCCGGCATCAACCTGACACTCGACGATCTCGACCTGCTGGGGCGGGTGACGCCGCTGATCGCCAATGTCCGTCCCTCGGGGAAAGACTATCTGATGGAGGATTTCTTCTACGCCGGCGGCCTCAGGGCGCTGATGAAACAGCTCGAGGACCGGCTGGACCTGACGGCCATGACCGTCACCGGGAAGACCCTGGGCGAAAACCTCATGGGCGCAGAGGTCTATAATGACGATGTCATCCGGCCGCTTTCCAACCCGGTCTATCACGAGGGATCGCTCGCCGTCCTGCGCGGCAATCTCTGCCCCAATGGCGCCGTGATGAAGCCTGCGGCCTGCGATCCGAGATATCACGTGCATCAGGGGCCGGCGCTGGTTTTCGACAGCTATCCCGAGATGAAGAAGGCGATCGACGACGAAAATCTCGACGTCACGCCCGACCACGTCCTGGTGCTGCGCAATGCCGGGCCGCTCGGCGGCCCCGGTTTTCCGGAATGGGGCATGCTGCCGATCCCGAAGGCTTTGATCAAGCAAGGCCATCGCGACATGCTGCGCATTTCCGACGCCCGCATGTCCGGCACCTCCTACGGCGCCTGCATTCTGCATGTGTCGCCCGAGAGTTATATCGGCGGCCCGCTTGCGCTGCTGAGGACCGGTGACATCGTGCGCCTCGATCTGCCGAACCGCCGGCTCGACATGCTGGTGGACGAGGCCGAACTCGTCCGGCGCCGCGATGCATGGAAGGCGCCGGAGCCGCATTTCCAGCGTGGTTACGGCTGGATGTTTTCGCGTCATGTGACGCAGGCCGACCAGGGCTGTGACTTTGATTTCCTGGAAACAAGCTTCGGCAGAGCCGCCGGTGAGCCGGATATTTATTGAGGGAGAGATGGGAATGACCGACTACCAACTGAGCGATGCCACTCGCGCGAAATTCAAGAAGATCTCGACGGCCTCGATTGCCACCGCCCTCTTCAAACGCGGCCTTCGAAACCAGTTCATCCAGGGGGTCGTGCCGGTGGCGCCCAAAGCCGAGACGATGGTCGGGCAGGCATTCACGCTGCGCTATATCCCCGCCCGTGAAGATCGCAATCCGATCACCGTCTTTCAGAACCCAAATCACCCGCAACGAGTCGCGATGGAGACATGCCCTCCGGGGCAGGTGCTGGTGATGGACGCGCGCAAGGACGCAAGGGCTGCGACGGCCGGCTCCATCCTGATCACCCGGCTGGCGCTCCGCGGCGCGGCGGGCGTCGTCTCCGACGGCGGTTTTCGCGATGCCGAAGGGATCGGAGCGCTTGATATGCCGGCCTATTACGCCAAGCCGTCGGCGCCGACCAATCTCACCTTGCACGAAGCGCTTGACATCAACGTGCCGATTTCCTGCGGCGATGTTGCCGTGTTTCCCGGCGACGTCCTGGTCGGCGACCGGGACGGCGTCATGGTCATCCCGGCCCATCTGGCCGATGAACTCGCGGATGAATGCACGAATATGGAGAGCTACGAGGACTTCGTCCTTGAGCAGGTCAAGGCCGGCGAAACGATCATCGGCCTCTACCCCTCTACCAAGGAAGAACATCAGCAGAAATACCAGGCCTGGCGCCAAGAAAACGGCCGCTGAACTTGCCAGACGGGGGCCTGGTTCGAACCAGGCCCGGGCCCCGGTTATTTTCCGTCAAGCCACTCCTGCAGCTCCGCCTCGGCCCGCTCCAGCGCGCTGTAATTCAGCAGTTTGCGCAAAAACGCGATGGTGACGGCGCGGGCACGCAGGTTGAAGCGGCCGTCCTCGTGGTCATCGCCGGCAGTCTGATAGACATCTAGCTTGTCATAGAGTTGCTGCAGCCGGTTCTGGACGCTGCGCAACGACAGGCCGCGGCGTTTGGCGATCGCACGGTCGGTGAGGCCGAGCGCGATATCGACGAGGATCTCGTACTCGGAATCGGTGAAGCCGTTCGTCTGGCCGAGGCTCTTCTGCTGCAGGCCCCGCACCTCGCGATCGATGACGCACTGGCTCTCGATGAAGATCGAGCGCAGCGCAAGCTTCAGCCGTTCGTCGGAAGCGGATTTCAGCACGTAGCCATAGGCAGCGCCATCCGGCACGATGCGCGAGACGCCGCGCACATAGGCCTCGTCCGAATAATTCGACCAGAACAGGATGCGTGTCTCCGGCCGCTCCTTCCAGATCGTACGCGCCGCTTCTATGCCGTTTCTGTTGGCCATCTGCAGGTCCATGACGATATGCGCCGACTTATGGTCGCGAGCGAGTTTTTCGCCGGCGGTTCCATTCTCCGCTTCGATCACGGTGTCGCATTCCGGCAGGGCTGCATTGACGGCCTCGTGCAGGTAGGACCGGTGTAACGGGTCGTCCTCGACGATCAGAACCTTCATTTCGCCTTGCTCCTCAGTTTGGTTCGCCCACCGGCTTCGGACGACATTGCTCTAACTCTTTAATTTAGAACAGGATTCAGATTTTAGGCCGACCGGGCCTGAAATCATCCTGTTCTAGCGGCAGCACGACGCGGACCGCGGTTCCGCGGTTGTTATGGCCAGGTCCCGTCGTGAAACGCGCCGAGATCAGCCGCGCGCGGGTCTTCATATTGTCGATGCCGCCACCGATCCGTCCCCGGACCTTGGAGAGCCCCGTCCCATCATCGGAAATTTCGATCGACAGCTGTTCCTTGTCGGCATCGAGCCGCACCATGATTGCCAGGGGCGCGGCATGGCGCACGGCATTGTTGATCGCCTCCTGGGCGATCCGGAACAAGGCGACGCTGACGGTCGGTTCCAGTTGCTCCAGCGCGCCATTCGTTTCGTCGACCAGACCCCATTCGATCGCCGATCCGGCATCGCGCGTCGATCGGTCGAGATGATGCTCGATTGCCTGGGCGAGGCCGAAGAGCTGGAGAACGGATGGTTTTGCCTGCTCGATGATCTGCCGCAGATCCTGCATGCAGTGCTGCAGCGATCGCGAAACGGGCTCCAGCGCCTCAGCCGCCACCTCGCCGTTGCGCGACAGCCGATCGATCCGGCGCGCCAACCGTGTCAGGTCGGCAAGCGTCTGGTCGTGGAGGTCCATGCCGATCCGCTGACGCTCCTGCTCCAGGGCCTCCGTCAGCTTCAGGGCGCCTTGTCGCAATCCCTCCTCACGGGCGCGGGCCTCCGCCTCCACGATCGCCGAGCGTTGCGCCTGTTCGGCCGCCTGTAGCGCGAAGAAATAGGGTGTCAGCAGATCGGCGATAATGCGGGCGCGCTCGATATCCTCCATCGTATAGACGCCGGCTTTGTGAGACGAGCAGGACAGCGCTGCGATGATCGTGCCTTGCACCTTCATCGGGACATGCAGGCGGCTTCTCAGCGATTGTTCGACGATCGGCCGCTTGAACGCGCCCTCGAAATGGAAACGCGAATCCGTCATGGCATCGTCGGCAAGCAGAAAGTCGACCTCGCCCCACAACAGCGAACGAATAGGGCTGTTGACCACCGGCGCGCCGGCGATCTCGCCCCAGGCGGTCTCGATGCCGGTCTCATAGGCCGTGTGGTAGTTGCCGCCTTCAAGCAGCACGCAGACGTCGAGATGGTCGTGCGGGATGATGTGGGCGACCTCGGCGGCGACGGAACGGATCGCCGAGCGGAAATCGAGCTGGCCGGCGAGCAGCCGGGAAATGCCGAGATAGTGGTCGAACAGGGCTGCGGGTGCTGGCTGCAGCATTGTCAGTTCCTCCCCGTCATGACAGGCTCCTCGACCTGCCATGATCCTTTCCCAGTAAGCGCCGCGGAAACGCCGCCGTCTTGCGTAAACCCGCAGCTTGTTGCGCAAAACCCGCAAACGACTTGCCGCCTTGCCCCTGTACAGGCCTGCCGATCTCCCCCATCCTGCCCTTACTGAGAGGAGGAAGCTCAGTGCAAGAACAATTTTCGCTCGGACCCTGGGTCCACGGGAGTGAAGCGATCGGCCGACCGGCGCGATCATGAGGGAGGAAGACATGACAATTCGTAAGATGCTTCTGGCATCGGCCGCTATTGCTTGCGCCGCGATGCCCGTTTCTGCCTTTGCCGATACCTCGGGCAAGAAGATCGCCCTTTCCAACAACTATGCCGGCAACTCGTGGCGCCAGGCCATGCTGACGAGCTGGGGCAAGGTGACGGGCGAAGCCGTGAAATCAGGCGTCGTCGCCGCAGCCGACCCGTTCACCACCGCCGAAAACCAGGCGACGGAACAGGCGGCGCAGATCCAGAACATGATCCTGCAGGGCTATGACGCAATCGTGCTGAACGCCGCCTCGCCGACGGCGCTGAATGGCGCGGTCAAGGAAGCCTGCGATGCCGGCATCACCGTCGTTTCCTTCGACGGCATCGTCACCGAACCCTGCGCCTGGCGCATTGCCGTCAATTTCAAGGAAATGGGCCGCAGCGAGGTGGAGTACCTGTCGAAGAAACTCCCGCAAGGCGGTAATCTGCTCGAGATCCGCGGCCTTGCCGGCGTCTTCGTCGATGACGAGATCTCGGCCGGCATCCACGACGGCGTCAAGCAGTTCCCGCAGTTCAAGGTCGTCGGCTCGGTTCACGGAGACTGGGCCCAGGATGTGGCGCAGAAGGCCGTCGCCGGCATCCTGCCGAGCCTGCCCGATGTCGTCGGCGTGGTGACTCAAGGCGGTGACGGTTATGGCGCCGCGCAGGCGATTGCCGCGACCGATCGCAAGATGCCGATCATCATCATGGGCAACCGCGAAGACGAGCTGAAGTGGTGGAAGGAGCAGAAGGACGCCAAGGGCTACGAGACCATGTCCGTGTCCATCGCGCCCGGCGTCTCTACGCTGGCCTTCTGGGTGGCCCAGCAGATCCTCGACGGCAAGCAGGTCAAGAAGGACCTCGTCGTGCCCTTCCTGCGGATTGACCAGGACAACCTCGAAACCAACCTCGCCAATACCCAGGCCGGTGGCGTCGCCAATGTCGAGTACACGCAGGCAGATGCGATCAAGGTCATCGAGTCGGCAAAATAATCTCCCGGCGATTGCCGCGCGGCCGCACATGGCTGCGCGGCATTCCTTGCGATCAGGTGTGGCGGGCAAGCATGGATGACGTTTTGAAGGCGGTGATCGCCGTCGATGACGCCAAGGTGAGCTTCGGCGCCGTCAGGGCGCTCGACGGCGTCACGCTCCGCGTCATGCCGGGCGAATGCGTCGGTCTCGTCGGCCACAACGGCGCCGGCAAATCGACGATCGTCAGCGTGATCAATGGCGGGCTGACGCCGCATGAAGGAAGCGTGGCGAGCGATGGCGAGCGGCTGGAGCGCTATGGCATCAACGCCGCGCGCGCTCGCGGCGTGCGTTGCGTCTTCCAGGAACTGTCCCTCTGCCCCAATCTCTCCATCGAAGAAAATACGCGCATCATGCACCGCCATCTCGGCGGTTTCGGCTGGCGCAGGCGGGCGGCAAGGATCATTGAGAAAAGCCTCGACGCCGTCTTTCCCGGCCATGGCATCGACAGCGGCCGAGCCGTCGGCGACCTTTCGATCGCCGAACGGCAGATGGTCGAGATATCAATGGCTTTTTCCGACGCCGGTATTGCGCCGCGGCTGGTGATCCTCGATGAACCGACCTCGTCGCTCGATGCAAGCCTCGCCCGCCAGATGCTGGATTATGTCCGCCGCTTCGTTGCCGCCGGCGGCTCCGTCATCTTCATCTCGCATATCCTGCACGAGATCCTCGAAACCGCCGACCGCATCATAGTCATGAAGGACGGCCGCGTCGTTGCCGAACGTCCGGCGCGCGAATTTGACCATCATGGCCTTGTCGAGGCCATGGGCACCGTTGCGAGGGAAGATACCGGCGACCGCCCGGCGCGTGCGCAGTCCGACGCTCCGCTCATTCTGTCGCATCAGACGGCCGGCCGTCCGTTCGCCGCCCGCAAGGGCGAAATCATCGGACTGGCGGGGCTGGCCGGCCACGGGCAGACTGAACTTCTCCTCGCCCTGCACGCCGCCCAGGCCAGCAACTGGCTGCCCGAACGCGATCCGCTCGTCACCTTCGTCGCCGGCGACCGTCGCCTCAACGGCGTCTTCGAACTGTGGAGTATTCTGCGCAATTTTTCGATCGCCTCACTCGGCGATCTGTCGAGACGGGGGCTCATCCTCGCGGACGCAGAGCAGACCAAGGGTACCGACTGGAAGCGCCGGATCGAAATCCGCACACCCGATATGGCGAACCGTATCCTGTCGCTTTCCGGCGGCAATCAGCAGAAGGTGCTGTTTGCACGCGCGCTTTCGACACGTGCGCCGGTCGTTCTGATGGATGACCCTATGCGCGGTGTCGACGTCGGAACCAAGCAGGAAGTCTATGCCATCATCCGCGAGGAAGCATCGCGCGGGCGCACCTTCATCTGGTATTCGACCGAGATGGACGAGGTCCGCCTCTGCGACCGCGTCTACGTCTTCCGCGAAGGCCGCATTACCGCGGAACTCGCCGGCGATGCCGTCAACGAGACGAATATCATCGCCGCCTCCTTCCAGGGGGTCGCTGCATGACGTTCCGGCTCTCCTCGGACGCCATGCGTCTTGCCATTCCCGCTCTGTCGCTGACGCTGCTGCTCGCAGCCGTCTTCTGGCTGCAGCCGCGCGCCATGAGCTATATCGGGCTCAACCTGCTGTTCAATCTGGCCGTGCCGATCGCGCTGGCGACGATCGCCCAAATGTTGGTGATGGCAGTCAACGATCTCGATTTGTCGATGGGCACGTTCGTCAGCTTCGTCGCCTGCGTCAGCGCCACCTTTCTGCGCGATACCCCCGTCATCGGAATTCTGATCCTGGCGGGCGCAATTGCGTCTTATGCGGCGCTCGGCGTCGTCATCCATCTGCGAAACCTGCCATCCATCGTCGTGACCCTCGGCATGAGCTTCGTCTGGGGCGGCCTTGCCGTCATGCTGCTGCCGGCGCCGGGCGGGCAGGCGCCGGACTGGGTGCGCTGGCTGATGACCGTCAAGCCGCCGCTGGCGCCGATGGCGATCGTTGCGAGCATCGTCATTGCCGCCGTCGCGCATCTTCTCGTCACGCGCTCCTCGCTTGGCGTGCTGATCCGCGGCATCGGCGGCAACCAGCGCTCGGTCGAACGCGCTGGCTGGTCGATTGTCGCAGCCCGCGCCGCCGCCTATGGGCTCGCCGGTCTCTTCGCTGTGCTTGCCGGTATCGCTCTCGTCGGTCTGACGACCTCGGCCGATGCCAACATTGCGCTGCGCTACACGCTTCTGTCGATCGCCGGCGTCATCCTCGGCGGCGGCGAGTTCATCGGCGGCCGCGTCTCTCCGATCGGCGCCGTCATCGGCGCGCTGACACTGACGCTCGCCGGCTCTTTCCTGTCCTTCCTGCGCATCTCGCCGGACTGGCAGATCGGCGCCCAGGGCGCCATCCTGATCATCGTGCTTGCGCTGCGCCTGATGCTCAACCGCCTGGAAAAGCGGGAGAAACGCCGATGACCGTGCTCGCCGGCCTTTTCGGTAAACCCTGGATCTGGTCGTGGCTTGCCGCCTTTGCCGTCTGGTTCCTGACGATCATGGTCACGTTCGGTGCCAGTACGCTCGGCCTGTCGCAGGCAGCCCTGACCTTCGCGGCCTTCTCGGTCGTTGTCGGCATCGGCCAGATGTTCGTCATCACCCTCGGTCCCGGCAACATCGATCTCTCGGTTCCCGCCACCATGACGCTGGCTGGTACCGTGGCGTTGAAACTGATGAATGTCGAAAACGGAATGATCCTGCCGGGGCTCATCGTTGCGGTCCTAATCGGCCTTGCCGTCGGCCTCGGCAACTATGTGCTCATCAAGGCGCTCAGGATTCCGCCGATCATCGCCACGCTGTCCATGAGCTTCATCGTGCAGTCCGCGGCGATCTGGACGAACCGCGGCCTGCGCATCAAACCCCCGAGCATGCTCGCGGGATTCACCACGTCGACGACGCTCGGTGTGCCGAACGTGGCGATCGTAGCACTCCTCATCTCGCTGATCGCCTGGTTCCTGCTCGAGAAAACGATCTACGGGCGCTGGATCTCGGCGATCGGCCAGAGCATGCCGGCCGCGCGCATGGCCGGAATTCCGGTCGACGGCACGCGCTTCGTCACCTATCTCTTCTGTGCGGTGCTCGCCTCCGTCGCGGGCTATCTGCTCGCCTGCTTCTCCGGCGGCGCGGCGCTCAACATGGGCTCCGAATATCTCCTCACCTCGATTGCCGTCGTCGTGATCGGCGGCACGGCGGTCGCCGGCGGCGATTCCAACGTGCCGGGCATCTGGGGCGCCTCGCTCTTCATGTTCCTTGTCGTCTCCATGCTCAACACTTACGGGCTGGGCGCCGGCATCCGCCTCATCATGACCGGCCTCATCATCATTAGCGTCATCATGCTTGCCGGCGGCCGGCGGGCCGGCATGCGGTAAACGGAAAGACCATCATGGCAGAGGCCAGCATTTACGAAATTCACGACCCGCGCTTCCGGCAGATGATCGTGACGAGCGCCGGCCTCGACGAACTCTATTCCGGCTGCCGCTGGGCGGAGGGTCCCGTCTGGTTCAACGATGCCAATCAGCTTCTGTGGAGCGACATTCCCAACCAGCGCATGCTGCGGTGGACGCCCGAAAGCGGCGTTTCCGTCTACCGCCAACCCTCCAACTTCACCAACGGCCACACGCGCGACCGGCAGGGCCGGCTGATCTCCTGCGAACATGGCGGACGCCGGGTGACGCGCACCGAAATCGACGGCTCGATCACCGTGCTCGCCGACCGTTTCGACGGTGCGCCGCTCAATTCGCCGAACGATGTCGTGGTGAAGTCGGACGGCACGATCTGGTTCACCGATCCCACCTACGGCATCATGTCCGACTATGAGGGCTATCGCGCAGCGCCGGAGCAGGCGACCCGCAACGTCTACCGGCTCGATCCGGCGACCGGCGAGCTGTCTGCCGTCGCCACGGATTTCATTCAGCCGAACGGCCTCGCCTTTTCGCCTGATGAGACGGTTCTCTACGTCGCGGATTCGGCGGCAAGCCACGACGAAAACCTGCCGCGTCACATTCGTGCCTTCGATGTGCTTGACGGCAGCAGGCTCGATAACGGCCGTGTCTTCTGCCATATCGACAACGGCATTCCAGACGGCATCCGCACCGACGTGGAGGGTAACCTCTGGTCGAGCGCGGCCGACGGCGTGCATTGCTTCGACGCGACGGGAAAGCTGATCGGCAAAATCCGCGTACCCCAGACCGTCGCAAACCTTACCTTCGGTGGCCCCAGACGCAACCGTCTGTTCATCACAGCCACACGTTCGGTTTATTCGGTCTATGTCGCCACGGCCGGCGCTCAAATGCCGTGAGCTTGCCGCTCCGGCCGGTCGGCGGGCTGGGCCAGGTCAAGGCACGGCGTCGCCACGCGGGGGCACTGCAGGTTTCATCCGCCAAAGGCACTGAATGTCAGCACGGCGGAGAATGCGACGAGCGTTGCGGATCCGCATCGCCGGGCAAAGGAAGGTATCTGATTTTCACGTCCCAGAATGACCCTGCCGATCGTCAGCCAGATCGAAGAGGCTGCCAGGACAACGAATGTGAGGATCGCGACGGAGGCTGTTACGGATATTTCCTTTGTGGGAGGAACCATCGTCAGTCCGATGATCAGCGCCTTGGGATTCAACAGTGTCGTTACGGCCAGTTGCCGGAGGTTCACGGCCTCGATGACGCGGCTCGATCCGATGCCCCAGAGCCGAAGCGCCAGGTAGAGCACCCAGGTCGCCGAGACAAGCTTGGCACCTTGCGCAACCAGAGGGTGGTCGCGGAGGAAGGAACTGGCTAGGCTTGATGCCGGAAGAACGATCGCAAGATAGGCGCATAGGACGGTGACGAGCAGCGCGATCGCGCGCCCGGCGGTCAGACCCTGAGATGCCATCGCCAATATGGCGTTGGTCGGTCCAGGCAGGATGAGAAGGGTGAAAACGCCCGCTGCGAAAGGTAGAAGATGCACTGTTACAGTCTCCGATACGCTTCGCTTCTTGCATGACCGCTTCTGCCGGTCGTTGACAAAAGTCATTTTGCGGCCGGAACATTCCCATCCCCCGGACATTTACAATCGTTACGTCTGAGGTGGTGCCATGCCTTGCATGATCAGGTTCATGCTCACGCGACTGGCCACGGGGTTCGCAATCGGATGCGCCGTGGGATTTTTCGTTTGGCAGAATGGTTTTGCCGTGCCGGGCGCGATCGAGAATTATCTCGCGCAGGCTCTGTTCATCTACCTCTTCGCAAGCACCATCAGCATGGGTTACCTCGCCACGGCTCTCCTCCTCGAGGAATAGCGCCGCTGCTCGCCGTCATGCTGCATCCTGTGCCGGTTCGATACCGGCGGGAATCTTGAACTGCAGTTCCGCCAGGCGTGTGTAAAGGCCGCCCTGGCGCATCAGCGTGGCGTGCGTCCCCTCTTCCACGATCTGGCCTTTGTCCATCACCAGGATCCTGTCCGCCTTCAGCACGGTGGCGAGCCTGTGGGCGATCACGATCGTGGTGCGCGCCTGCATCAACTCCTCCAGGCCGCGCTGGACGAGCGCCTCGTTTTCGGCGTCCAGCGAAGCGGTCGCCTCATCCAGCAGCAGGATCGGGGCGTTCTTCAGCATGGCCCGGGCGATGGCCAGCCTCTGCCTCTGCCCGCCCGACAGCGTCAGCCCGCGCTCGCCGAGGACCGTGTTGTAGCCGTTCGGCAGCTTCGTGACGAAATCATGCGCCTGTGCCCTGATCGATGCGGCGGTGACATCCTCGCCCAGCGCGTCCGGCCGGCCGAAGGCAATGTTGTCGTAAACCGAGGCGGCAAACATCGTCACGTCCTGCGGGACGATGGCGATCTCCTTGCGCAGCGCCTGCGGAGGGATCAGGCCAACTTCCCTTCCGTCGATGGAAATACTCCCTGCCTGGTTTTCGTAGAAACCGAGAAGCAGCGATAAAACCGTGCTCTTTCCGGAGCCCGAGGGGCCGACCAGGGCGACCGTTTCGCCCGGCGAAACGCGGAAGGAAAGGCCGCTCAGAATCTCCTTTTCCGGCGCTCCCGGATAGGAAAAGCGCACGTCACACATTTCGATGCCGCCCTGGACAGGCGTGCGAAGCGGAAAATACGCTTGCGGTTGGCGCTCGCAGGTCTTTTCGTTCAGAAGTTCGAACAGCCGTCCGGCAGCGCCGGCTGCCTGCGAGAGTTCTCCCCAGACTTCCGACAGCGAGCCGAGAGAGCCGGCTGCGATGACCGAATAGATGAGAAATTGGCTGAGGCCGCCGGCCGAGAGAGTCCCGGCCAGCACCTGATGGGCACCGAGCCACAGCACGCCGACAACACTGACGAAGACCAGCGCGATGGCAATAGCCGTAAGCAAAGCCCTGGCCCGGGAGGCCGCGACTGTGCGGTCGAAGGAAAGCTCGACATCCCGCCCATATCTTTGCCGCGCAGCGTCCTCGCCGTTGAATGCCTGCACGGTGCGGCTTGCCGCGATGATCTCGCTGGCATAGGCCGATGCCTCGGCAAGCGCATCCTGCGCAATTCGGGATTTCTTTCGCACCGAGCGACCGAACACGACAAGCGGCGCCACGACCAGCGGGATGGCCCCGAGTGCGATGGCCGACAGGCTGGGACTGGTGACGAACATCATGGCCAGGGCGCCGAGGCAGAGCATCGAATTTCTCAACGCCACCGATGCCGTCAGACTGATTGCGGATTTGATCTGGGTCGCATCCGCCACAAGGCGCGAAGCAATTTCGCCGGATCGGTTTCTGTCGAAGAATGCCGCCGGAAGCCGGATGATATGTTGGAAGACCTCGAGGCGAAGGTCGGCGACCAGCCGCTCTCCCAAAGTGGTGACGAAGTAATAGCGCGCCGCGCTCGCGATCGCCAGTGCGACGGCGAGCGCGATCAGCATGAGGAAGTAGCGATTGATAAAGGCGCTGTCTGCCTGATTGAAGCCGTGATCGACCATGCGCCGCACCGCCATCGGCAGGGCGAGTGAGATCAGCGCCGCGGATGTGAGCGCCAGCAGAGCGCAAACCGAGAGCGACCGATGTCGGCGAAGACGCGGGAGCAGACTGAAGAGCGGCGCGAGCGTTCGATTTCGCGAAGGGGATGCGTTCTCGCTTTCCTTGCCGATTCCGGCGGTTGCTTCTGGTGAAATGGCGGCTTGCCGATCATGCGGGGCTATCATCAACGCCGTTGTCTCCTCGGTGCTTGCTTCGCGTCTTGTCCTGCGCGCGTCGTTTTAAATCTTTGATCGCGATCAATATTCGGCATCTTCTCGATCTCGTCAGGCCACCATCCGCGCCAGCGCGCAGCGCGACCAGAGCGAATGCAGGGCGTCGACGAGATGGGCGATATCGGCGTCGGAATGCAGCGGCGTCGGGGTGATGCGCAGCCGCTCGGTCTTCTTCGGCACGGTGGGATAGTTGATCGGCTGGACGTAGACGCCGCAATTGTCGAGCAGCAGGTCGGAGATCCACTTGCACTTGGCGGCATCGCCGACCATCACCGGCACGATATGGCTGGGATTGTGCATATGCGGAATGCCGCGCTGGTCGAGCATGGCCCGGAGCTTGCGCACCCGGTCCTGATGGCGGGCGCGCTCGAACTGGCTGACCTTCAGGTGCTGGATCGAGGCGACCGCACCGGCGGCCAGCGCCGGCGGCAGCGCCGTGGTGAAGATGAAGCCGGAGGCAAACGAGCGGATGAAGTCGCACAGCGCGGCCGAGGCGGCGATATAGCCGCCCATCACCCCGAAGGCCTTGCCGAGCGTGCCCTCGATGACGGTCAGCCGGTCCATCAGCCCCTCGCGCTCGGCAATGCCGCCGCCGCGCGGGCCGTACATGCCGACCGCATGCACCTCGTCGAGATAGGTCATCGCCCCGTATTTGTCGGCGAGATCGCAGATCTCCCTGATCGGGGCGATATCGCCATCCATCGAATAGACGCTCTCGAAGGCGATCAGCTTCGGCGCCTTCGGATCGGCGGCTTTCAGCTTGGCTTCGAGATCGGCTACGTCATTGTGTTTCCAGATCACCTTGTCGCACTTGGCGTAGCGGATGCCCTCGATCATCGAGGCATGGTTGAGCGCGTCGGAGAAGATGATCAGGCCGGGGATCTTGGCGCCGAGCGTGCCGAGCGCTGCCCAGTTGGAGACATAACCCGAGGTGAAGATCAGTGCGGCTTCCTTGCCGTGCAGGTCGGCGAGCTCACGCTCGAGCAGGACGTGATAGTGGTTGGTGCCAGAAATATTCCGGGTGCCTCCCGCACCCGCGCCACAGTGGTCGATGGCGGCCTTCATCGCCTCGATCACCTTGGGGTTCTGGCCCATGCCGAGATAGTCGTTGGAGCACCAGACCGTGACGTCCTTTTCACCATCGGCCGTATGGCGGGTGGCACGCGGGAAGTGGCCGCGCTGACGCTCGAGATCGGCAAAAACGCGGTAACGGCCCTCGGCATGAAGCCCGTCCAGCTCGTTTTTGAAAAACGCTTCGAAATCCATCATATGCTCCTTTTGCACCGCCAAGGGATACATGGGAGCAGCCTATCGGTATTTGATCTCCGTCAAGTTCGGAGCAAGTGGCTCGCCGCGTCGGTCTTCGCCAAAAACCGATTTAACAACGCACGTCGCTACCCGACCGCAGAAATGGGAAAGCCGCCGACAGAGGAGCATCGTCAGCCGAGCGCGCAGTCGGCAGGACAGGAGACGCCGTTTTGGGGGATTGCTTTCGATCAAAGAAGAAAACCCGCCGGCGGGTTAACGTCAGAGAGCGAGTCGGGAGTTTCCGTGTCAAGCAGGGAAGTTGACAGACGGCTTGCTCGATCTTGGCAGGTCGAGCAAGCCTCCTCGTCACTTGGCGCGATGACGGCGCGCCAATGCGACTCGAGCTGTCAGTCCTGGATGTGAGCAGGCGAGACGAGCAGGCAATCCTTATAGCCGGCAATGCCGCCAAGCCCTTCGACGAGAACCCTGATCGCCCTGCGCTTGAGCTCGGATTCCACTTGGCCATCGACCGTCACCTGACCGTTGCGGACCGATACATGCACCCTTTGCGGCGTTAGACCGAGATCCGATCTGAGCCGGGTGCGCACGGCCAGCCGGATCGCCTCGTCGCCGCGCGGCAATATTGTCGTTGGAGCCTCGGCGATGACTCGCAAAATATCCCGTCTGCTGACGATCCCGACCAGACGCTCGTCTTCGACGATCGGCAGCCGCTTGATGCGGTGCACCTGAAGGCTTTCGGCGATATCGGAGACTTCGCTGTCCGGCCGCGCGACGATCACATCCTGGGACATGACGTCAGCGACGCACCATCCGTTGCTGCCGATATAGCGTTCGAGGTCGATTTGGGAAATCAGTTCCGGTGCACGCGCCGGACGGGGCGCAGAGCGTACTTCTCGGCGTAAAAGCAGATCGCCCTCCGTCACCATGCCGCAGACGCGTCCATGGCCGTCAACGACGGGAAGGCCGCTGACGTGGTTTTGCAACATCATTGCGACCGCATGGCGTACGCTGACATCAGGGCTGATCGAAACCACAGTCGTGGTCATAATATCCCTTGCTTGCATGGTCGCTGCCTCACTGCTCATGATTATCGTGAGGAACATGCTAGAGGCCAACCGGCCATTTCGCTTTGATCTTCGTCAAACTGTTCATGGCGGTCATCGCCCTTTCCCCGATGGGTGGAAAGGTGGTGGCGATGAGCCCATCATTCTGCCGGCTCCATCGCGGGTGTCGGCTTGGTCTTGGCCTTGCGGCGCGGGGCGCCGACGCGCAGGCGGCGGTCGGAGAGCGAGACGCAGCCGCCGGCGGCCATGATCAAGGCGCCGCCCCAGATGCAGAGGATGAACGGCTTCCACCAGATGCGCACGACGATGCCGCCGTCCTGGGTGGCGTCGCCAAGCGAGACATAGAGCTGGCTGAGGCCGAAGGTCAGGATGCCGGCCTCGGTCGTCGGCATCTGCCTTGCGGTATAGAGCCGCTTGGCCGACCAGGTATCGGCGACGACAACCCCGGCGCGCCGGATGGTGAAGTGGCCGCGCTCCTCGCTGTAGTTCGGTCCCCTGCCCGGCCGCATGCCGTCGAACGCAAGGCTGTAGCCGCCGGCCTCGATGATCTCACCCGGCTTCATCGCGACGACATGCTCGCTCTGGAAGGTGGTGACTGCGACGATGCCGAGCACGCTGACGCCAAGGCCGGCATGGGCAAGCGCGGTGCCGAAGGCCGAACGCGGCAGACCGGTCAGACGGCGCCAGGCGATGCTGCCGGCGAGCTTGCCGATGCCGGCGCGATACCAGAGATCGGCAATGGCGCCGAGGATCAGGAACAGCCCGGCCGCCAGACCGAGCACGGCGAGCACCGGCCCGCCATGTTCGAGATAGAAGACGATGACGGCGGCGGCGAAGGCGAGAGCCGCGACGGCATAGAGCCGCTGCAGCGCGCCGAGCAGATCACCGCGCTTCCAGGCCAGCAGCGGCCCGAACGGCACGATGACCAGCAGTGGCGCCATCAACAGGCCGAAGGTCAGGTTGAAGAAGGGCGGCCCGACGGAGATCTTGTCGCCGGTCAGCGTCTCCAGGAGCAGCGGATAGAGCGTGCCGGTGAGAACCGTGCCGCAGGCGACCGTCAGGATCAGATTGTTGAGAACCAGCGCGCCCTCGCGCGAGATCGGCGCAAACAGCCC
The DNA here is from genome assembly GCF_001664385.1 of Rhizobium phaseoli. Lineage (NCBI taxonomy): Bacteria > Pseudomonadati > Pseudomonadota > Alphaproteobacteria > Hyphomicrobiales > Rhizobiaceae > Rhizobium > Rhizobium phaseoli. The sequence goes on from NZ_CP013533.1 coordinate 167,216, forward strand.
GCCGGCCGCAAGCTTCGGCGCCCGCAGGGCAAACAGCGACAGCGCCCCGCCGATGAAGATCAGCAGGATGCAGAGAATGAAGACGCCGCGGGAGGGATCGCTGGCGAAGGCATGCACCGAGGTGAGCACGCCGGAGCGCACCAGGAAGGTGCCCATCAGCGACAGCGAGAAGGTCAGGATGGCGAGCAGCACCGTCCAGATCTTCAGCGCCTCGCGCTTTTCCATAACGAGGGCCGAATGCAGCAGCGCGGTGCCGGCGAGCCACGGCATGAAGGAGGCGTTCTCCACCGGATCCCAGAACCACCAGCCGCCCCAGCCGAGCTCGTAATAGGCCCAGTAGGAGCCCATGGCGATGCCAAGCGTCAGGCAGGTCCAGGCGGCGAGCGTCCAGGGCCGCACCCAGCGCGCCCAGGCAGCGTCGATGCGGCTTTCCAGCAGAGCGGCAACGGCGAAGGAGAAGCAGACGGAAAAGCCGACATAGCCGAGATAGAGCAGCGGCGGATGAATGGCGAGCCCGACATCCTGCAGCACCGGATTGAGGTCGCGGCCCTCGGCCGGGGCCGGATCGAGCCGCAGGAAGGGATTGGAGGTCAACAGGATGAACAGGGTGAAGGCGAGCGAGATCCAGGCCTGCACGGCAAGCACATTGGCCTTCAGCGTCTCCGGCAGATTGCGGCCGAAGACGGCGACCAGCGCGCTGAACAGCGTCAGGATCAGCAGCCAGAGCATCATCGATCCCTCGTGATTGCCCCAGACGCCGGAATATTTGTAGATCAGCGGCACCAGCGAATGCGAATTCTCCCAGACGTTCTCGACCGAGAAGTCGGAGACGACATGGGCATAGGTCAAGACGGCGAAGGCAAAGGCGACGAGCGCGAACATCGCCAGCGAGCCGGAGGTCGCCACATCCATCATTGCCCGGTCATGGCGGCGGGCGCCGATGACCGGCACGATCGAGACGATCAGCGCCGTCGCCAGCGCCAGCACCAGGGCATAATGGCCGATCTCGATGATCATCGCGTCGCCTTCGCCTCCTGGCCTTGGCCTTGTCCCGCTTGGCCATCCTGCCACAGGCCCTGCGCCTTCAGCTTGTCGGCCACCTCCTTCGGCATATAGGTCTCGTCATGCTTGGCGAGCACCGTGTCGGCGACAAAGACGTTGCCGGCTGATGCAAACATGCCTTCGGTGACCACACCCTGGCCCTCGCGGAACAGATCGGGAAGGATGCCGGTATAGTGGACCTTGACCGCATTGGCGCTGCCGTCGGTAACGGTAAATTCCACCGTCGAACCGGCGCCGCGCACGACGCTGCCGGCCCCGACCAGGCCGCCGAGCCGGATGCGGGTCTCCGGCGCCACCGGGCTCTTGGCCAGATCCGCCGGCATGTAGAAATAGGCCACCGACTGGCTGAAGGCGAACATCACCAACAGCACCGCGGCAATAATGAAACCCATCCCGCCCGCGATCACCGCCAAGCGCTTCTGCTTGCGCGTCATCTCGAACCTCCTTGATCTGTCATGCGAGGCTCCCGCGCCAAGGCGGTCAGCGGCACCCCGCCATTGGCGGAAATATGTTTGTTGACGAGCGACAGCCAAGGCGCCCCGGCCGGCGACGATTTCGCCAGCGCCTCGAAATCTGCCAGCGCCTCGGCACGCCGCCCCGCCTGCTCGAAGCTGAGGGCGATATAGAATAGTGCGCGCGGGTTTTTCGGCTCAAGCTGGAGGATCTGCCGCAGGACATCAAGCGTATCTGTGGTTACCGAGCCTTTTGCTTCGGCCATCATGGCCTCGGCAAGACCGCCTAGCCGATCCACGTCGGGGCCGAGGATCCGCACGGCGTTCCGATAAGCCGTTTTCGCCTCGGGGAACCGCCCGGTCCTGAGATAGACCGGGGCGATCACGTTCCAACCCCGTCCGTCATCGGGCCGGCTTGCAAGATGGCGTTCTGTCTTGACGATCAGCATTGCGAGGTTCTGGCCGGGATCCTCCAACCGTGCCTGCAGCGGCTGCGATGGCAGGTCGGGCGAACCCAGCCGGGCATAAAGGCCGATGCTCGCGAGCGGAAGAATTGCGACGATGGCGAGCTTCGGCAACCTCTGGGCCTCCGGTCGTCTCCGGCGCCCGTCATGCTGTTGTTCGCTTGCTTTGAAAAGCCGCCGTGCGACCTCGGCACGGGCATATTCGTACTCGTTGCGCCCGAGCTGGTTCGTCTCCGCTTCCCTGTCGAGTTCAAGAAGCTGGTCTCGATAGACGCGGCATGCGTCAGCGACGCCTCCGTCGGCGCCGATACGGCTCTTGGCAAACGGATAAAGGAGGGAGGCGATGACGGTCGTCGCGACGCCCGCAAAAACAATCCAGATAAGCATGACGTCCAGGTGCCCTTTGCGCCTGACCATAGCAGGGCGGGCCATCGCAACATTGACGCCGGTCAAATTACATTGCGATTATCGGCTTTAGCACGCTTTGCGCAGCAAATCGACGCTGTCGATCAGGACGACCTTGCCTCTGACTTCGACCCCTGCTGGGAGAAGCGCGGCGAAAGCCCGCGAAAGAGCCTCGGGGGCAAGCCCCAGCTTGCCGGCCAGTATCCTCTTCCGGTAGGGCAGCCGAAAGGTGACCTGCGAGGCCGAGGCTGGGCATCGGCTGATGAGGTAATTGGCAACACGCTGGGCGGCCGTGTGCAGCCGGTCTCCGGCGATGCAATCCATCGCGCCGAGCAGATGCCGGGCCATGATGCGCATGACGTTGCGATGCATGACGGGGTACCGGTCGGCAAGCGCCCGCAAGTCCGAAAGCTCGAACAACGCTACTTCCGACCCGTCTGCTGACCACGCGCTGCAGGCGTAGGAGCTGCCTCCCGACAGAAGGTATTCGCCGAAAGTGTCGCCCGGTTCGCAGATGCAGATATCTGCCTCGCGCCCGGCGGATTCCGCTTTCGAAAGCCGCACGAAACCGCTCATCACGCCATAGACGAACGACGCTGGCTCGCCCTCGGCGATGATCCGCTCATCGGCCGCGAAGGTTCGGAACTGAGCTGTGGCGGCGAGCTCCTCCACCGTCGCCTCATCCAGCCCGTCAAACAGGTCAGACCGCAAAAGCGCGGGATTTTTCGCAAGCATCGATCGTCCTTTCGTTTGGCGTGTATGCGGTTCAGGATTTCTTCCGGTCGGTTTCGTCCTCGGCCAGGATTCGCCAGGCAGCGCCCTCAAGATCGTCATACTGGCCGCTCTTCAGCGACCAGAGGAATGCCAGGAGGCCTATTCCGCCCATGAGCAGTGCAATCGGTATCAGATAGATCAGCATGTTCATGCGGTTTTGACCTCCGGATTGCCGCCGGCGCGCGCCTCGGTCAGCAGGGGTGGCCGTTTGCCGAAAGCGTTCAGCCGCAGCGCGTTGGTTACGACGATGATCGAGGATGTCGACATGGCCACCGCCGCGATCAGCGGCGTCGCCAATCCGGCAATCGCGATCGGAACAGCCAGCACGTTGTAGCCTATGGCGAGAGCAAAATTCTGCCGAATAAGGCGCGCGGATCTTCGCGCGACGGCTATTGCTTCCGGCACGGCATCGAGACGCTCGTGGAAAAAGACGAGGTCGGCGGCCTGCCTGCCGATATCGGATGCGGTGGCGGGCGCCATCGAGACATGCGCGGCGGCAAGGGCGGGCGCATCGTTGATCCCGTCGCCGACCATGAGTACGCGGTGGCCTTCCGCGCTCAGCTTCCGGCATTCCTCGACCTTCTGTTTCGGAGCCAAGGCGCCCATGGCCTTGTCGACGCCGAGAGCTTGCGCAGTGTTGTCGACGACTGTCTGCCTGTCGCCGGATACTATCAACGTTTCGATACCGGCTGCAGCGAGCTGGCGGAAAGTCTCCGCGGCGCCCGGACGAAGCGTGTCGTCGAACAGGATACGGGTGAGATCGGCACCGTTCTTCGACAGGACCACCTCCGAAAACGGACTATCGGCCGCCGGCGTGAGGCCGGTTCCGCAGGCAAAGGCCCGATTGCCCAGCCGATAGACGTCCGTTTCGCTCCAGGCTTCCAATCCCCCGCCGGGAATTTCCGTGACCCTGTCGAAGGCGAAGGAGGAAACGAACTCCATGTCCCGCACCAGCGCCTGCGAAAGGGGATGGCGTGAATGCGCTGCCAATGCCGAGGCGATTGCGGTATTGCCCGCGTCGATCGCTTCGGCCCGGACGAGGCGGGGGCGGCCCATCGTCAGCGTGCCGGTCTTGTCGAAGGCGACGATGTCCGCCTCGGCCAGCCTTTCGAGCGCCGAACCGTCTTTGACCATGATGCCCCGGCGGAAAAGTTCGCCGGCTGCGACCACCTGGACCACCGGGACGGCAAGGCCCAAAGCGCAGGGGCAGGTAATGATCAGCACTGCGACCGCGACCAGCATGGCCTGTTTCCAGTCGCCGCCGAGCAGGCCCCAGGCGAGAAAGGAGACCAGTGCCAACAGGTGCACGACGGGGGAATAAAGTGCTGCGGCGCGATCGGCGATCCGGCGGTAACGAGCCCTGCCGCCCTCGGCCGCTTCCATCAGACCGATGATCTCCGAAAGGAGCGAATCCCTTGCCACTTTGGTCGCCCGCAGGACGAGCGAACCGGTCAGGTTCATCGCACCCGAATTCACCGCGCTCCCTGCGGCGACGGCGACCGGGCTGCTTTCACCGGTGACGATGGAGAGGTCGACATCGCTCTCGCCGCTGACGATCATGCCGTCGACGGGAATGCGTTCGCCGGCCGCAATCGAGATGTCATCTCCGACCGCGATCTCTTCGACCGCGACGTAGCGTCGCGACCCGTCCGGCATCATCAGCAGTGCCCCGCGCGGCGCCAGTCTGGCAAGCCCGTTGATCGCCGCGCGGGCTTTCTCCCGCATCACATGATCGAGGGTTCTGCCGATCAGCAGGAAGAACAGCAGAGACACCGACGCGTCGAACCAGGCATGTTCGCCATGGTGCATGGTTTCCCATAGGGAGACCGCATAGGACAGCGTCACGGCAAGCGAGATCGGAACGTCCATGTTGGTGCGCCCGCGCTTGAGCGCGCTCCAGGCCGATTTGAAGAAGAAGCGTCCCGCATAAACCAGCGCCGGCGCCGCGATCATCGCCGAGATCCAGTGAAACATGTCGCGCGTCGCCGCATCGGCGCCCGACCAGACCGACACCGAGAGCAGCATAATGTTGGCGGCTGCAAAGCCGGAGACGCCGACCGCCAGCAGCAGCTGGTTCCGGATCCGGTCGGTCTCGGGAGCCGTCGGCGTGAAGAGATGCGCCCGGTAACCGGCCGCAGCGATCGCCGCCAGAATTTCGGACGGATCGGTCGCCCGCCCGTCGATCTCCTCCTGATAAATGCAACTGACCCGTCTGGCGGTCAGATTGACACGCGCTTTGCGGACGAAGGCAAGCGCCGACAGGGCGCTTTCGATGCTCGATATGCAGCCGCCGCAGTGAGCGTCGGGTACGCTGAGGTCGAGCTGTCGCAATCCGGCCCCGAGCGAATGGCTGGCAAGGCGGACTTCTTCGGCGCTGGACGATGTCGCGCTGAGGGCGAGAACGCTTTCCGTGTCCATGGAGCAGCAGGTCATTGGCCGAACTCCGCGGTATCGAAGCGCTTGGCCTCATGCATGATGACCACGCCGTTCCGTCTCGATATGGCTTCGACGATCCAGTCGCCGCCGGCGACTTCATGATCGGCTACGAACCGCCCTTCGCCCGTCTTGCGAAGCGCCAGGCTGAAATCCTCATGATCGCCGACGGGCCGTTTGAAATTCAGCGTGACATCGTCGATGATCGCAGGCGCCCCCCCCTGTTCGTGGATGTCGTAGCGGATCTCGCTGCCCTTGAGGGAGAGCGCGCCTTCGATGCCGGAGGCGGCCATCGCCTTCATCGCTGCCGCCTTGCCGTTGAATTCCTGGCTGGCCACATAGGTATTTTCCACGACCAGGCCGCTCCAGCTGGACGAGGCATAGACGGCCATGGTGACGTTGACGGCGATCACCACGGCGAAGAATGCGGAGGTGGCAAGCAGCATGTGCCAGCCGGTAAAACCTCTGAAAGCCTTCATTTCACGTCTCCCGGTGCATTGAACGCGGCGCGATAGGTCGCCCGGTCGGCATGGTCGGTATCCTCGATGACGAAGAGGAATTCATTGATGGCGGCTCCGTCGGGCTTGCGCGTGACGAAGACCTTAAGCGTCGTCGCCGCGTCGGGTTCGGCATGGACGGTAAAGCTGCGGCCATCCTGCCGGCCGAACTCGGGAATGCGCATCGTGCCTCCCTCCAGCCCGACCAGGGTGATGGTCACGTCCCGCGGCTTCGGCACCATGTTGAGGACGCGAAGCGTGTAGCCGTTGCGGATGGAACCGTCGCTTTCCAGAACATATTGGGGGTTGCGGTCGTGGACGACGTTGAGCTCGAGCCGTTCGCGGAAGGCGAGATGCATGACCATGGCGATGCCGATCGATGCCCAGACGACGGCATAGAAGAGAATTCTCGGACGGAAGATGATACGCCAGTCGAAATGCTGGACCGCCGGGATGAAGCTGCCGTCGTCGTTTCGCACATTGGAGGGGCGGATGGCTGTTTGTCCTGCGTCCGTCGCAAGCGACATGTTGCTCGAATATTCGCTGAGCGTCGCATAGGCGATCAGGCCGCGCGGCTTTCCGAGCTTGTCCATGACGCCGTCACAGGCGTCGATGCACAGCGCGCAGGTGATGCACTCCATCTGCTGGCCGTCGCGAATGTCGATCCCCATCGGGCAAACCGCGACGCAGGCATTGCAATCCACACAATCGCCGACCGGCAGACCCTGGGCCTGGGCCTTCTTTGCGTGGCGCGACCGCTGCTCGCCCCGCCAGTCATTGTAGGTGACGACAAGCGAATTCTCGTCGAGCATGGCGCCCTGGATGCGCGGCCACGGACACATATAGGTGCACACCTGCTCGCGCATCAGGCCGCCGAGGACATAGGTCGTGGCGGTCAGGATGGCAATCGTGGCATAGGCGGCCGCGGGTGCGCTGCCGGCAAACAGCGACGCCGCCAGGCCCGGCGCGTCGGCAAAATAGAAGATCCATGCGCCGCCGGTGGCGATGCCGATCAGCAGCCAGATCGCATGCTTGGTCACCCGCTTCCTGATCTTGTCGAAGGTGAAGGGACCGGCGTCGAGCTTCATCCGCGCGTTGCGGTCGCCTTCGATGGCGCGTTCGACGACGAGAAAGAGGTCGACCCAGACGGTCTGCGGACAGGCGTAGCCGCACCAGGCACGGCCGACCGCGGCGGTGACGAGAAAGAGGCCGAACCCCGCCATGACCAGCAGCCCCGCGACATAGTAGAATTCCTGCGGCCAGATTTCGATGAAGAAAAAGAAGAAGCGTCGCGAGGAGAGGTCGACGAGGATTGCCTGGTCGGGCGCGTAGGGACCGCGATCCCAACGGATCCACGGCGCGAGGTAATAGATGCCGAGCGCAATCAGCATTACGATCCATTTGAACCGGCGGAATTGCCCCTCGGCGCGCTTCGGGAAAATCTTCTTGCGCGGCGCATAGAGAGGCTGGCGGTTGCGCCGGGCATTGACCGGCTCGACGCTGACGCGCTCAATGTCATTTGGATCGGGGGCGGTATAAAGATTCATGGGACCTGTCCGGTTTTCACCCGCTCTTGTCCCATCCGCGGCGCATTCGTTCCTTGATGCAGATCAAGAATGACCTTTCCGGAAGGGAAAAGGCCACGCCCCGGGGTAAGGGCGTGGCCGGAGGACAGCGGGGGAGAAACACCGCTGGGACATCCTCGACAGGCGCCGATACTATCGGCTCGTTTGCTTGTGATCTTTGAGGCTGGTCAAACTCACGATCGAATTGCCGATCTTTGCCGGGTCGTCCTGCTCTGAAGATGCAGGCATCGGTTGGGCGCGCGCCGAGACACGCGATCGGATAACAGCACGCGGCGTGCCGTAGAGACCCAGGATCGGATTGTGGTCGTGGGCTGTCATGGCTTTCTCCTTACGTGCCGCCGCCGAGGGAATGAACGAAGATGGTCAGCTCCTTGACTGTCGTATCGCCGAGACGTCCCGCCCAAGCCGGCATGACGCCATGCTTGGGAGAGGCCACCTGGCGAAGGATGGCGTCTTCGCCGCGCGCTTTGAGCCAGATCGCATCGGCGAGATCCGGCGCGCCCATTTCGGCTTTGCCCTTGGAGTCCTCGCCGTGACATGCGGCACAATTGTCAAGGAAGACCTGCTTTCCCGCCTCTGCGAGCGCGGGATCGGACGGCGTATTGGTCAGCCCCCAGACGTAGGCGGCGACCTGCTTCATCTGGATGGGTTGCAGCACGTCGGTAAAGGGCGGCATCTCGGAAGCATGGGTCTCCGTGTCGCCGTCGAAGCGGATCCCATGAGCGATCGTGGTCTGTATCGCATCGAGGTCCCCGCCCCACAGCCAGTCATCGTCGTTGAGATTCGGGAACCCTGGGCCGCCACTCGCGCCCGAGCCGTGACAGGGCGCGCAGTTAACCTTGAATGCGGACGCGCCGCCGGCAATGGCGAATTCACGCAAAGCCGGATCCGCATCGATTTCCTGCACGGTCTTGGCAGCGATCAGATCATGGAACTTCGTCTGGGATGCCTTGGCGAGATCGAGGTCCTGCTGCAACTCGGCGCGCGTCGAGTAGCCGAAATAGCCTTTCGTGGCGGATGTGATCATCGGGATGGCGGGATAGGCGATGGCATAGCCGATCGCCCACAAGATCGTGACGTAGAACGTCCAGACCCACCAGCGCGGCATCGGATTGTTGAGTTCGCGGATGCCGTCCCATTCATGTCCGGTCGTTTCGACGCCGCTCAATTCATCGATATGGTTTTCCGACATCTCAATCGTCCTTCAAGGGAATATCGGCGGCTTCTTTCGCCGTCTGCTTGCTGCCTGGGCGAAGGGTGAACATGACCGCGCCGACGAAGAATGCCGCCATCGCCAGGAGGCCCCAGCTGTCGGCGAAGTGTCTCATTGCAGTATAGGCTTCCATGGATCCCCTCACCGGTAGCCGGTCGCGTCGTCATAGGTCGAGAAATCGACCAGCGTTCCGAGCATTTGCAGGTAGGACACCAGGGCGTCCATTTCGGTCAGCCTGGCCGGGTCGCCGTCGAAATCGCCGATCTTCGCCTTCGGATAGCGTTGAAGCAGCGCCGTCGTGTCCGCGTTCGGATCGGCCTGAGCCCTCATGTCGGCCTCGGCATTCGCCAGCATGTCGTCGCTATAAGGCACGCCCACGTCCTCGTTGGCCTTGAGGTCCATTCCGACATCCTTGACCGTCACCTCCTGCTCCTTGAGGAAGGCGTAGCTTGGCATAATGGATTCCGGCACGACGGCGCGCGGATTTGCGAGATGCTGGACGTGCCATTCGTTCGAGTAGCGTCCGCCGACGCGGGCCAGATCCGGCCCCGTTCGCTTGGAGCCCCACTGGAACGGATGGTCGTACATCGATTCCGCGGCCAGCGAGTAATGGCCGTAACGCTCGACTTCATCGCGGAACGGCCGGATCATCTGGCTGTGGCAGAGATAGCAGCCTTCACGGATGTAGATGTTGCGTCCAGCGAGCTCCAGCGGCGTGTAAGGCCGCATGCCTTCGACTTTCTCGATCGTGTTCTGCAGGTAGAACAGCGGTGCGATTTCAACGATGCCGCCGATGCTGACGACGAGCAGCGAGCCGACCAGAAGAAGCGTCGCGTTCTGCTCGAGGATCTTATGTTTATCAAGTATCGATGCCATGTCTCACCTCACTCGGCAGGCTGTGCCTGGGGCACGAAAGTGGTCGGGATTGCAGCTTCGTCGCGCAGATGGCCGCGGATCGTCATGAACACGTTCCAGGCCATGACGAGGCCGCCCGCCAGGTAAAGCGCTCCGCCGACCGCGCGCAGCACGTAGTAGGGGATCATCGCCGCGACCGTCTCCGCGAAGGAATAGACGAGGAAGCCCTGGGAATTGTATTCGCGCCACATCAGCCCCTGCTGGATGCCGGCGACCCAGAGGACGGCGGCGTAGATCACGATGCCGAGGGTCGCGAGCCAAAAGTGCCAGTTGACCATCCGCAGGCTATAGAGACGCTCGCGTCCCCAAAGTTTCGGCGTCAGGTAATAGATCGCCCCGAAGGTGATCATACCGACCCAGCCGAGCGCGCCGGAATGCACGTGGCCGATCGTCCATTCGGTATAGTGGCTGAGCGAATTGACCGCCTTGACCGACATCATCGGGCCTTCGAAGGTCGACATGCCGTAAAAGGCGATGGCGACGATCATCATCCGGATGATCGGATCCGTGCGGATCTTGTCCCAGGCGCCCGAAAGGGTCATCAGGCCGTTGATCATGCCGCCCCAGGAGGGCATCCAGAGCATGACCGAGAACACCATGCCGAGCGTCTGCGCCCAATCGGGCAGCGCCGTGTAATGCAGGTGGTGCGGACCGGCCCAGATATACATGAAGATCAGCGCCCAGAAGTGGATGATCGACAGCCGGTAGGAATAGACGGGCCGGTTGGCCTGCTTCGGCACGAAATAGTACATCATGCCGAGGAAGCCGGCGGTGAGGAAGAAGCCGACGGCGTTATGGCCGTACCACCATTGGGTCAGCGCATCCTGAACGCCGGAGAAGAGCGAATAGCTCTTGGAGCCCAGGAACGAGGCCGGAACCGCAAGATTGTTGACCACATGCAGCATCGCAATGGTGACGATGAAGCCGAGATAGAACCAGTTCGCCACATAGATATGCGGTTCTTTGCGCTTCAGAATCGTGCCGAGATAGACGGCGAGATAGGCGACCCAGACGATGGTCAGCCACAGATCGACATACCATTCAGGCTCGGCATATTCACGGGCCTGGGTGATGCCGAGCACGTAGCCGGTCGCAGCCATGACGATGAAGAGCTGGTAGCCCCAGAAGACGAACCAGGCGAGGCTGCCGCCGAAGAGACGAGCGCGACAGGTGCGCTGCACCACGTAGAAGGAGGTCATGATCAGGGCGTTGCCGCCGAAAGCGAAGATGACGGCCGATGTATGAACCGGCCGCAGCCTGCCGAAATTGAGATAGGGCGCGATGTTGAGGTCGGGAAAGGCCAGCTGCAGCGCGATGACGACGCCGACGAGGAAGCCGACGACGCCCCAGAACACCGTGGCGATCAGGCCATAGCGGATCACCTCGTCGAAATAGCCCGACAGGTCGGCTTTGCGCTGTTGGCCCGCCGGTGAAAACTCGACTTTCCGGACAAGCAGCAGCGTTCCCGCCACGAGGCAGAGGCAAAGTATGCCCATATGGACCGCAAAGAGATGATCGTGCGCGAATGCGGCTGCGAGCAGCGCTAGAAACGCTGCGACCGCGACCACCATCGTTTCCGTCGTGTAATTCATAATGTCGTCCCCAGTGCACAGACGACCGCCTCGCGGCCGGCTTTCTCGGATTTCGAGGCAGGACTGTCATGAAGCCGGGAACGGCTCCTTGATCTACATCAACAAGCGGGCTGGAAGCGTCGGGCGAACCGCCGTTGTTACACACTGTTACAAACTTTCACCCTTTGGCACCGTCCGCTCATTCCGGTGTGACGCAGCGGCTTTCTACTGCACTTAACGCCACAAGGGGACACGACGATGCTGATGCAGAACAACCACGCGTTCGACAATGCCGAGAAGACGTTAGAAGCCCTTCATGCCGGCCAATCGTTGTCATCGCTTTTCGTAAGCTCGGCCGCCGAGTCCGTCGCAGCCGGCAAGGCGATTTGCTGGGAGGGCGACAAGGCCAGCCATCTCTTCCAGGTGGAGGAGGGCGTCGTCCGCCTGCATCGCATCATCGGCGAAGGTCGCCGCGTGATAACCGCGTTCCATTTTGCCGGCGATCTCATCGGCGCGTCGTTGCAAAACGACTTCCTGTTCACGGCTGAGGCCGTCACCGAATGCAAGATCCGCCGGATATCACGCAAGAACTTCCACGAAGAGGTCGCCCGGTCTAATGCGCTCGGCCCGGCCTATATCTCGCTGCTCTGCCAGGAGGCGGCCGCCGCACATGAGCAGATGGTGCTGCTGTCGAAGAAGAATGCCGAGGAGCGGCTTTGCAGCTTCATCGTCAAGCTTGCATCCCGCCGCAGCCCGCAGTCGCGCCAGGGCCTGCTGCGTGTCCCGATGAACCGCCAGGATATTGCCGACCATCTCGGCCTGACCATCGAGACCGTGTCCCGCACGATCACGAAACTTGCGTCGCGCAACATCGTTGTTCCCGAGGGCAGGCACGATCTCAGGATCGTCAATCTCGCCCGGCTGGTGCAGTTGTCCGGCGACGCTGATGATTTTTCGGAGGATTCCTGTCATAGGGTCAACCTGCACTGATGCAACAAGCCGCAGGATCGACCTTCATGCCCCATCGCCTCGTGTCACCGAGAACCGCATCGCCGCAGGAGCTGGATGCCATGGTGCACGTGCTCGACGGCGCAGATATCCTGGTTCATCGTTTCGACGGGACGATCACGCATTGGTCGATCGGCTGCGAGAACATGTATGGCTGGGCAAGAGAGGAAGCCGTCGGCGAGAAGGTCTACGACCTGCTGGCGACGAAGTTTCCCGAACCGGCGGAAAACATCCGCGATCAGCTGAGGTCGCGCGGCTTCTGGCAGGGCGAGATCATTCACCGCCATAAGAGCGGGCATGACATCCATGTCGCATCCCGCTGCGTGCTGGTCAAACTGCCGGATGGAGAGTTTGCCGTCATCCAGACAAACAGCGACGTCAGCGCGCTGAGGGGCGCGCAGGAGGCGGTCAAGGCCCGCGAGGCGCACCTCAGTTCGATCCTCGACACCGTACCCGATGCGATGGTGGTGATCGATCACAAGGGGACGGTGCTGTCGTTCAGCAAGGCTGCCGAGAAACTGTTCGGAATGCCTTCGGATCAGATTTGCGGCCGCAACGTCAGCAACCTGATGCCGAACCCCTACCGCGACGCTCACGATGGCTATATCGACCACTACCTCGAAACCGGCGAAAAACGCATCATCGGCTATGGCCGCGTTGTCACAGGGCAGCGGGCCGACGGATCGCAATTCCCGATGGAACTCCATGTCGGCGAGGCGACGGTCAACGGCGAGCGGATTTTCACCGGTTTCGTCCGCGACCTGACGAGCCGGTTCAAGATCGAGGAGGACCTTCGCCAGGCGCAGAAGATGGAGGCGGTGGGGCAGCTGACCGGGGGCCTCGCGCACGATTTCAACAACCTGCTGACCGTCATCAGCGGCAACCTCGAAATGATCGAGGACAAGCTGCCGCCTGGCAGCCTTCGCGACATTCTCAAAGAGGCCCAGGCCGCCGCGCAGGACGGAGCCATCCTCACCGGCCAACTGCTGGCCTTCGGCCGGCGGCAGCCGTTGAACCCGAAGCATGCCGATCTCGGTCAGCTTGTGAGCGGCTTCTCGGATCTGCTGCGGCGAACGCTCGGCGAAGATATCCGGCTGTCCACAGTCATCGACGGGTCGGGCCTCGACGTCCTGGTCGACAGCTCGCAGCTTCAGAACGCCATTCTGAACATTGCCTTGAATGCAAGGGACGCCATGCCGAAGGGCGGCAGTCTCACGACGACGATTTCGCGTGTCCACCTCGATGCCGATTATGCAAAAATGTACCCGGAGGTGCGCAGCGGCAATTTCGTCCTCATTACCATGACGGATACCGGCGCCGGCATGACCGAGGAAGTCAGGAAGCGGGCGATAGAACCGTTCTTCACAACCAAGGAAGTCGGCTCGGGCACGGGTCTCGGGCTCAGCATGGTCTATGGTTTCGTCAAGCAATCGGGCGGGCATCTCCAGCTTTATAGCGAGGTGGGACGCGGCACGACGGTTCGGATATATCTGCCGGCCGTCGCCGGCCCAAAGCCCCGCGAGCCGGCGTCGGATCATGGCGCAGGCGAGAGCCAACTGCCGCGCGGGGACGAAATGGTGCTCGTCGTCGAGGATGATGCCCGCGTCCGCCGCGTTGCCGTCGCAAGACTGGCTTCGATGGGCTACACGGTGCTCGAAGCCGAGAACGGCCACCGCGCACTCGATCTCCTCAGGGAAAATTCCGACATCGCGCTCCTGTTCACCGATATCGTGATGCCGGGTGGGATCACCGGCGACGAACTTGCACTAGAGGTGCGCCTCTTGCGGCCGGACATCGCTGTTCTGTTCACCTCGGGATATTCCGAGCCGGGCCTTGCGGGCAAAGGTATCGTTCCCGGCGCACAATGGCTGCGCAAGCCCTACACCGCAAGGGAGCTGGCGTTGAAGATCCGCGAGCTTCTCGACACGAAGTGAGCTCCAGGCTCGCGTCCATCAGGACTATGTCGGTCTGACGTTCGACAAGCGAGCGTCTTCTCGGCCGTTTACATCGCCGATGTGCTTCCGCCGAATAGGCTGGAATGTCGCAATTCCCATTCGAAGATCCAGCATCCCGGCACGGACGACCGACGCAACGCCGCTGCGCCGGGCGACGCATGCGTATGCTTGACGTGGTATCGAGCCGGCAGCCGAAACCCGAGCGCCGCCTTTTTCTCCGAATTTGACGGGCGTCAAAGAAGCCGGTTCCGGCATCTCTTAAAAGACGTTCATGAGGCTGATCGAGCCTCTCAGAACAGGAGATTGCAAATGCGTTTGAAATTCGGTCTGATCGCTGCAACGGCAGCCTTGATTGTCTCGGCAGCGCCGTTGATGGCCGCCGACCACCAGGTTCAGATGCTCAACAAAGGCGCTGACGGCGCGATGGTATTCGAACCCGGCTTCCTGAAGATCGCCCCCGGCGACACCGTCACCTTCATTCCCACCGACAAGAGCCACAATGTCGAGACGTTCAAGGGGCTCATTCCGGACGGCGTTGCCGAATTCAAATCCAAGCCGAGCGAACAGTATCAGGCGAAATTCGATGTTCCGGGTGCCTATGTCCTGAAATGCACGCCGCATGCCGGCATGGGCATGGTCGCCCTGATCCAGGTCGGCGATAGCCCGGCCAATCTCGACGCGATCAAGACCGCAAAGGTGCCGAACATGGTGCGCAAGCGGCTCGATGCCGACCTCGCCAATATCACCCAGTGATCAATGAAAGGTGCGGATGGCCGCGCTTGCGCGCCATCCCGCACATTGGAGAATAATCATGCTCAAGCCTATGGCGATTGCTTTCTTGGCGGTTGCCTGCGCGGCAGGCGCAGCCAATGCTCACGTCACCCTCGAGCAAAACCAGGCGCAGTCAGGCAAGGCGTATAAGGCAGTCCTTCGTGTCGGACACGGTTGCGAGGGCAAGGCAACGATCAAGATCCGCGTGAAGATCCCGGAGGGTCTGCTATCGGCAAAGCCGATGCCCAAATCCGGCTGGACCATCGACAAGGTCAATGCGGCCTATGAGAAGAGCTACGATCTGTACGGCAAGCCGGTGAAGGAAGGGATCAGCGAGATCACATGGTCCGGCGGCAATCTTGCCGACGACGAATATGATGAATTCGTTTTCCGCGCAACGATCGCGAAGGAAATCCCGCCCAAGACCCGCATCTACGTTCCCGTCGTCCAGGAATGCACCGAAGGCGCCGTCGAACGCTGGATCGAAATTCCCGCGGCAGGCAAGTCGTCGGACGACTACGAAGCCCCTGCCCCGTACTTCGACGTGGTCGAACAGCCGCGTTCGTGAGCAGGCGGGAGCCGTCGATCATGCGGTCCTTGAAGGCGGACAACCTCGCGGCGCGGCTCCTGCAGGCTGCTTGCGCCGCCGCCATTATCGCGATGGCCACGTTTCTGCCGACAGCCGCGCTTGCCCACGCCGCCCTCAAACGTTCGACACCAGCCGCCAACGAGACGCTGGACCGGCTACCGGCCGAAGTCGAACTGCATTTTAATGAACCGGTCCGACTTATCCGGGCAACGGCCAACGGGGATAGCGGCGCGAGCCGGGAATTGGACGCCGAGACATCAGGTGCCGATGTCCGATTGCGCTTCCCGGACTGGACTATCCGCGGCACCCTGATCGTCAGTTACCGCGTCGCGTCCGAAGACGGCCATCCCGTCGGCGGCGCGCTTGTGTTCAATGTCGGCGCACCTTCGGCTGGGTTGTCGGTTGCGGCCGGCGAGCCGGCCGGTCTTTCGTTGCCGATTGCCATCTGGCTCGTGCACACGGCCACGGTTCTGTTCCTGGCATTTGTCGTCGGCGGTGCGCTTTTTGACCGCTGGCTGGGCGCCGGCCGCGGCCTGGCGCCAGGCCTCGCAACCATCTTGCCGCCTGGAACATCTCTCTTGGTGGCGGGCCTCTATCTGCAGGGATTGGACGAAGCGGGAAGCGGCCTTGCCTACGCGGGCGCTGAGCCGCTCCGGATCGCTCTGCAAGGCAATGCGGCAATTTGCGCCAGCCTGTTCTTTTTGTCGTTCCTGATCATCGCGCTTCCTTTTGCCGGCCGCAAGTTCGTCGGCCGCATCCTTGCCGTGACGGCTCTGCTGCTCGCCGCGAGCGCCTTTACCTTCAGCGGGCATTGCAGCCTGGCCGACCCGCGCTGGCTGGCGGGGACAGCGATGTTTCTCCACAGCGCGACGCTGCTGTTCTGGATAGGAAGCCTGCCGCCGCTCTGGCAGCTCTGCCGGAGGCCGTTAGACCTGCGCCCGCTGGTGGGCTTCTCGCGGAATATCCCCTATGCCTTCGTCATGATGATCCTTGCCGGATTTGTGCTGGCGATCGCGGAGCTTCCGGCCCTTTCCCAGATCCTGGCATCACTCTACGGCCGGATCCTCGTCGTCAAGATCATGTTCGTCGCGGCACTGTGCGTGCTCGCCGCCTATAACCGCTTCTGGCTGACAGGCGCGACTTTGGCGGGAGACGCGGTTGCGAGAGGACGGCTGCGGCGCAGCATTGTTATTGAAATCATCCTGGCCGTCGCGATCATCGGCGCGGCCGGTCTCTGGCGATTTGCCGGGCCGGGGCAAGCGGACGCCGCCGAGGTTTCGGCAATGGCATCCGTGCATCTGCATGCCGACGAGGTGATGGCGCAACTTGACCTGCAAGCCGGGAGCAACGGGACCGCAGATATTCACGTCGCCGTCATGGCTCCCGATTTCGGTGCGCTCGATGCCCGGCAGGTCATTCTCCGCCTGAGGAACCCGGGATCCGCAATCGAACCGATGAAGTTCGAACTGACCAAAGCACCGGAGGGCGGATGGAAGGCGAGCGGGCTTCCGGTGAGGGACCCCAAAGGCTGGTTGGCGGATCTGGAAGTGCTGATCGACGATTTCCATTCCGTGCATCTTGAAGGCGGCCTGTCGGAATAACGGCCGCGGCGAAATTCAACCATGGCGTCCACTTGCCCGAAATAAACAACCGACCCATCTTTGAGGAATGAACAAGGCGCCGACACTCTTGTCCGAGCTTGCCGACCATGCCGAGACGATCCTCCTCGGCAAGGCGCTGGAGCAATTCGGCGCGCTTTGCCTGCGGCAGGGACCAGGCGGCGGTTCCGAAGTTCTGCTGATCACGACGCGCGAAACCGGCCGGTGGACCATCCCCAAGGGCTGGCCGATCAAGGGGCTCGCCCCGCATGAGGTGGTCGAGCGTGAAGCCTGGGAAGAGGCTGGCGTGAAGGGGCGGGCGAAGAAGCGCGCTTTCGGCTGTTTCTCCTATCTCAAGACGCTTCAGGATGGCAGGCAGGTGCCGTCATTCGTGACGGTGCACATCATGACGGTTCGCCGCACCAAGGCCAATTTTCCGGAACGCAGGGAGCGCAGGCTCGCCTGGGTGCCGCCTCTCGAGGCGGCATCCTTGGTGAACGAGCCGGAATTGAAAAGCCTGTTCCGGCGCGTCGAACGGCAAGCGCTTTCCTGAGGCTTGACACCTGGGACAGGAAATCCAGCGATCGCTCAGGCCGCTTCCGTCTGCTCGGGCGCATTATCCAGGCGTGCTGCCACCACCATGGCCCGCTGCATCAATCGCATGATTTCGCGTTCCGACCTGATATGGCCGCGCATCGAGCAGAAGAACGAACGCAGCTGGTATCCGACCGCTTCCCAGGAGAGCCGGCAGCGCCCCTCACCCAGGCTTTCCAGCGTGACGACGATGTCCTGTGCGGCGCCATGATCGAATAGGCGCCCTGCCCGCCGGCGTTCTTCCGCCTCGGCTCTTTCCCCGGCGTCCATGATCAGGCCGAGTCTCGCCGAGATCAGGCGTTTTTCAAGCTCATGCGTCGTCAGCAGCAGCGGCAACAGACCGCTTGAGATACGGTCGCAGAGGTCCTCGTCGATGTGGCAGGGCAGGAAATCGGCGATGGCCTGGAGCACGTCGCACCAGGACATCAGCTGGTCGTAGCAGCATTCGAGTTCTGCAAAATCGGTCGGGATCGGCGTCTTCATCATATTACCTCTGCAGGAACAGGCTGGCGGCGATTGCGATTGACGCGAGTACCGCTGAGATCGTGCCCATCCGCTGCAGCACACCCATGCGATAGAGGGCGATTGCGAATACGATGATCACGGGGGTTGCTATCGACAGTCCAATTTGCGCGTTGGTCATCAGGATCTCCTTTCGGCAGACCCTAGGCGTTCCGATCGGTGCACTCTTTGCGATCGGTCAAAGAGCGCGCGCGATATCATCCCTATCGTCGCAGCCATGACAGCGATGATTTCATCCGAGCCCCACGGCCAAGCCGCACCCCAGAGCGACGATCTTCTGGTATGGATCCTGGCGTGGAGCGAACTCGTGGCTTTTGCGGCCCTGTTGACGGGCTTCGTCATCGCGTCGTGGTTCCAGCCGGAGGCATTTGCGGCCGGAAAGGCCAGGCTCCATCATGATATTGCAATCGCCAATACCGTCATCCTTCTGGCCAGCGGCTGGTTTGCGGCGCTCGCTCCACGATCCGCCAGCGTAGGACGGCAACGCCTGGCCCTGCTGGCTGCAGCCGCCGGCGGGATTTTGTTCGTCGCTGTCAAACTTTACGAATATCGAGCAGAGGGCGCCTCACTGCTTGCCGAGGACGTCTTCTCGCAGCCTTACGTCCTGATAACGGGGTTTCATCTGGCGCATGTGCTGTTCGGAGCCCTGGTCCTCGCGCTGATGGCCCGTTTCCCATCGCCTGAGAATATCCATCTCATGACGACCCTCTGGCATGTCATCGACATCGTCTGGCTGGTCATGTTCCCGGTGATTTATCTCCTATGAAGACAGGCAACACGGCGAAGGCTCCGTTGCGGGCGCTGATCCTGCTTCTCATGCTGACATTTTGCCTCTTTGCAACCTCGAAGCTTCCGTCAGGTCCTGCGGCAAGAGCCGGATTGGTTCTCGCAGCCGTCGCAATCGCCTTGGCGAAGGTGCGTCTCGTCGTCCTCGACTTCCTCGGCCTGCGTCACAGCAGTTCGCTGCTCGCACGCGCGTTGCTCTTGTGGGCTGGGGCGGTGTTGCTGGTCGCTTTGGCGAGGGCAACTGCATTCTCCGCTGTCTTTGCGAATTAACAAAGAACCGCCTCCGCCCTTCCGGCATCCAGGAGACGCGAGCCTTGCCTCCGTTTTCGACGTCACGGCGGGCTCCGCCACCGACATGAAGGGATCATCGATGGCTGAACGCCTGACAAAAACCGCGGCCCGAAACGTGTTCTACGGCGGATCGGCCTTTTTCTTCGCCATATTCGTCGGGCTGACGGCCCACAGCCACTATTACATCAGGACGGTATCGACCAACGAGGCGACGCTGACCGAGAGCGTCGCCCGGGGGAAACACATCTGGGAGAAGAACGCCTGCATCAACTGCCACACGCTGGACGGTGAAGGCGCCTATTTCGCACCCGAGCTCTCCAACGTCTGGATACGCTGGGGCGGCGACAAGGATCCGGCAAGCGCCCGCGAGGCGCTCCACGCCTGGATGGCGGCGCAACCCTCCGGCATCGAGGGCCGCAGGCAGATGCCGCAATTCAATCTGACCGATGAAGAAGTGAACGATCTCGCGGACTTCCTGGAATGGGTCAGCAAGATGAACACGCAGGCATGGCCGCCGAACCAGGCAGGCTGACGGGCGAGAGGATCAAGCAATGAAATACAAGACACAAAGCGTCGCCATGCTCTATTTCTACGGAGCGCTCGCTCTTTTCATGGCGCAACTGCTGTTCGGCGTGCTGGCAGGCACCATCTACGTTCTGCCGAATACGCTGTCGGTCGCGCTGCCGTTCAACATCGTCCGCATGATCCACACGAACGCGCTCATCGTCTGGCTGCTGATGGGCTTCATGGGCACCACTTACTTCCTCCTCCCGGAGGAGTGCGAGACCGAGCTCTACAGTCCGAAACTCGCCATCGCGCAATTCTGGATATTCCTGGTGGCGGCGGCGGTTGCCGTCATCGGTTACCTGTTCCACATTCACGAAGGCCGCGAGTTTCTCGAGCAGCCCTTTGCGATTAAGGTCGGCATCGTCGTCGTCGCCTTGATGTTCCTGTTCAACGTGACGATGACGGCTTTGAAGGGGCGCAAGACCACCATTACCAACATCCTGCTATTCGGGCTCTGGGGTGTGGCGATCTTTTTCCTGTTTGCCTTCTACAACCCCGTCAACCTGGCGCTGGACAAGATGTACTGGTGGTATGTCGTCCATCTATGGGTCGAAGGCGTCTGGGAACTGATCATGGCCTCGGTCCTGGCCTTCCTGATGATCAGGCTGAATGGCATCGACCGGGAAGTCATCGAGAAATGGCTCTATGTGATCATCGGCCTGGCGCTCTTCTCCGGCATTCTCGGCACCGGCCACCACTACTACTGGATCGGCGCGCCCGGATACTGGCAGTGGATCGGATCGCTGTTTTCGACCCTTGAGGTCGCCCCATTCTTCACCATGGTGATTTTTACCTTCGTCATGACCTGGAAGGCCGGCCGCAAGCATGAGAACAAGGCAGCGCTGCTGTGGTCGATCGGATGCTCGGTCATGGCCTTCTTCGGCGCCGGCGTCTGGGGCTTCCTGCATACGCTGTCCTCGGTGAATTATTATACGCATGGCACGCAGGTGACCGCGGCGCACGGGCACCTCGCCTTCTTCGGCGCCTACGTGATGCTCAACCTGGCGGCGATGGCCTATGCCATTCCTCAGATCCGCGGCCGGGCACCCTATAATCAGTGGCTTTCGATCACGAGCTTCTGGATCATGTGCACGGCGATGTCGGTGATGACCTTCGCCCTCACCTTTGCCGGCATCATCCAGGTTCATCTGCAGAGGATCCTCGGCGAGGCCTACATGGACGTGCAGGACCAGCTCGGTGTCTTCTACTGGATCAGGCTCGGCTCCGGCGTCTTCGTCTTCATCAGCGCGCTGATGTTCATCTGGTCGGTCCTCGTTCCGGGCCGTGCCTGCCTGCCCGACGCAATCGCACAGCCCGCCGAATAGGCGGGCTCCCCCCTTCTGGAGAACAGAGAAATGACGATCGCGCTTAATCTTCCGCTCAATCCGAATGCCGGAATTCCGCACTACACCGCCCATGGAAACGAATGCGCGCTTTTCGAGAGCGCCTGGAGCCGGCAGCTGCCCATTTTGCTCAAAGGGCCGACAGGCTGCGGCAAGACCAGGTTCGTGCATCACATGGCCGCGCGCCTGGGGCTGCCGGTCTCGACCGTATCCTGCCATGACGATCTCACCGCCGCCGATCTGACCGGCCGCTATCTGTTGAAAGGCGGCGAAACCGTCTGGGTCGACGGTCCGCTGACCAAAGCCGTGCGCGAGGGCGGCATCTGCTACCTCGACGAGATCGTCGAAGCCCGCAAAGACGTCGCCGTCGTTCTTCACCCACTGACGGACAACCGCCGGCTGCTGCCGCTCGAGCGCACTGGCGAGCTTATCGAGGCGCAATCCTCCTTCATGGTGGTCGTGTCATATAATCCGGGTTACCAGAATCTGATGAAATCGCTGAAGCCCAGCACGCGCCAGCGCTTCGTGTCGATCGAGTTCGACTTTCTTCCCAGAGATCGCGAGATTGCGACCGTATCGATCGAGAGCGGCCTGGCCGAAAGCCGGGTGGCGCCGCTGGTGGACCTTGCCCGCCGGCTTCGTAAGCTTAAGGGACAGGATCTCGAGGAAGGAGTGTCGACGCGCCTCATCATCTACTGCGCGACCCTCGTCGAAGCCGGGATGCCGCTTGTTGAGGCGGTGAGAGCCGCGATCATCGAGCCGCTGACGGATGAAGCCGATGTGAAGGCCGCTCTTGTCGAAGTGGCCGCAGCAACGCTCGGCAGGTGAGAGATGCTCGAATTCCTGGAACTCGAGGAAACGGTCGGACGCGCGTGGCACCGCCTCGTCGGCGACACACGCTCCTGGCCTCGCCATCCGCAGCATGCAGTCAAACTGGCTGACATCAGATCGCAACTGTCGGTCTGCTTCCGTGCCTTTGGCGGCGAGCCGACTTTGCAGATCCAGAAATCGCGCCGGCAGAGTTCGTCGCATCGGCTGCGTTTCCGGCAGGTCGTCGGTCTCGGCGAGGAGAGAAGCGATCATCCGACCTGGGACGGCAGCGCCCTCCATCTGCCTGCGTCGATCGATATTTTCGATGACGAACGGCTGAACCGGGATCTCTATTTCTGGCTCGCGGCCTACATTGCGGTGGCTTGCGCTCCCGACCGCAGGGCGGACGACGCCATGCTTTCCGACATTGGCCGGATCGAAGCGGGGCGCAGAACCGCTGCGCGAGTGGTCGCGACCTTTCCCGGCATGCATGCCCGGTACCTCCGCCTGAGCGAGACCATTCTCGCATGCCGAACCCGCGGCAGGCTGCCCAAGGCCGAGAGGCAGATCGAGGATTATCTGCGCTTCGCCCTGGCATTTCCCTTGGGGGATCGGCTGCCCGACGTTATCCGGCCAACGGCAGCCAACGCGCCCCCGGGCTATCTGCCGATGCTGCCTGTCCCGATCTGGCCCGACTTCACCGGACGCGCGGAAGCTGAAAAGTCCGACCGCGAGGACCTTCCCTCCGAGGGTAGCGAGGCGGGCCCTGCCCGCCCTTCGCATCAGGCAGTCCGCAAGAAGGATGCCGACGACCGCAGGCGCGATCCCTTTATCCTCAACCGCTTCGAAAAGATCCTCGCCATGGCCGAGATGGTCAACGTCGACCGTCCGACGGATGACCGCGACGACGACGATGCCGGCGCAGCCGACGAGCTCGACGAGATCAGCTTGAGCGAATCGCGGGAGCGGCCGAAGTCGAAATTCCGTTTCGACCTGGATCTTTCCCCGGAAGCCTCGGACGTCTCGCAGATCCATGGCGCATTCACCTATCCCGAATGGGACTACCGCAGAAAGCAATATATGGCGGATCACTGCCGCGTCCTCCCCGGCACCGTCCCGGCCGCGCCGCAGGCGACCGTCGCGACCGATAAGGCCATCGTGCGCGCGATCAGACGTCAATTCGAGACTCTGAGATCGAAGCGGGAGATCCGGAAGGCGCAACTCGACGGCAACGACCTCGACCTCGAGGCGGTGATACGGGCGCGCGCCGATCTGCTTGCGACCGGCCAAACGGATGACCGGATTTATGAATGCGCCCGACCTGCTTCACACGAACTTGCGACGTCGATCCTCGTCGACGTCTCGTTGTCGACGGATTCCTGGGTGGATAACCGCAGGGTCCTCGATGTCGAGAAACAGGCGCTCGACGTCTTCGCGCGCGGCCTGGATGCCTGCGGCGACAGTTTCTCCATTCATACTTTCACGTCGAGACGCCGCAACTGGGTACGTATCGACAGCATCAAGGAGTTCGAGGAGACATTCTCGCAGATGACCGCGAGGCGGATCGCCGATCTCAAGCCCGGCTATTACACGCGGATGGGCGCGGCCCTCCGGCATGTGTCGGGGCAGTTGCACAAGCACGCCGCGCGGAAAAAGCTGCTCCTCATCCTGACGGACGGAAAGCCGAACGACGTCGATCATTACGAAGGACGATTTGCCCTGGAGGACAGCCGGAAAGCGGTCGCCGAAGCCCGCATGCTCGGCCAGGCCGTCTTTGCCGTCACCGTGGACCGCAACGCCGGCGACTATTTGCCGGCAATCTTCGGACGGGCGGGCTTTGCCGTGATCTCGGAGCTTTCGAAACTGCCGGGCGCACTGCCGGCGATCTACCGAAACCTCACCGCCTGAGCGCATACACGAACAGGCCGGAGCCGCTCGAATGGCGCCTCCGGCCTGGTTTGCTGCTCTTTGTTGTGATGCATGCCGTTGTCCCGCAACCGCTGCACACGTCCGGGCCGCATGCATCAGGCTGCCTTGCTGTGCGTGCGCCCGTGCGAGCCGAAATAGGCGTCGAACGCCGCCGCGACGGCACGGACCATGAAGCGCGCCTCCTGGGACACGATGATCCGCTCGCCGCTGATCGTCACGACGCCGTCCGCCATGAGCTCGCCGAGACGGTCGTTACGCTCGACAAGGAAGCCGGTGTCGAAACCCGACCCGCTGCTCAGCTTTCCGAGATCGGCTTCGAAATCGCACATCAGCCTCTCGATGATCTTCGCCCGAAGTTTGTCCTCTTCTGTAAGAAGATATCCCTTGGCGGTCGGCAGGACGCCGGAGGCAATCCGCTCGGCATAGAGGCCGAGCGGCACGTGGTTCTGCATATAGCCGGTCGGCAGCCGCCCGATCGCAGAAGCGCCGAGGCCGATCAGGCTGTCGCAATCATCCGTGGTATAGCCCTGGAAGTTCCTTCTCATCGCGCCGTTGCGTGCGGCGAGCGCCAGCTGATCGTCCGGCAGTGCAAAATGATCGAGCCCGATACGCTGATATCCGGCCTTCTGCAGCTCCTCGGCGATCGCTTCCGCCTGCTCGTTGCGCTGTTTTGCGTCCGGCAGCGTGCTTTCGTCGATCAGGCGCTGATGCTTCTTGAAAGCGGGTATGTGGGCATAACCGAAAACGGCGAAACGTTCGGGACGCAGCTCTGCAGCCAGCCGGACCGTTTCGATGCAGGATCGGACGGTCTGTTTCGGAAGGCCATAAATCAGGTCGAAATTGATGCTGCTCACGCCTGAAGAGCGCAGGCCGACGACCGCCGTTTCCGTCTGCTCGAAGGACTGCAGCCGATTGATGGCCGCCTGCACGACCGGATCGAAGCTCTGGACGCCGAGGCTTGCCCGGTCGACGCCGTTTTCGGCGAGCGCCTCGATCATGGGGGCAGCCAACGTGCGCGGATCGATCTCGACGGCGACGCCGGCGTCCGCCTCGAAAGCGAAGGCGCTCCTGAGCTTTGCCATCAGAGCGGAAAATTCCTGCGGTCTCATGATCGTCGGCGTGCCGCCGCCGAAGTGCACGTTCTTGACGGGCACGTCGTTTCCAGCCGCAAAGGAGACGAGCTCGATCTCTTGGCTCATCACGTCAAGATAGTCGGCGACCGGGGCATCTTGCCGGGTGATGGTCGTGTGGCAGCCGCAGTACCAGCACATCGAGCGGCAGAACGGGACGTGGAGGTAAACCGAAACCGGGCCGGCTTTGGCGATATCGGCGAGGCCGCCGGCATATTCATCCGGCCCCACGGTAGCAGAAAAAGCCGGCGCCGTCGGGTAACTCGTATAACGCGGAAGCCGCGCATCGCCATATTTGGCGATCAGATCGTTGGACATTGTCACATCCCCTTTTCAAAAGCAGGATGCTTTATGACCTCCGGCCGCGCGGTCTTCCTTGTCCCAAATCAATGATGAGGTCTTCGCCAGGAATCATCCGGATATTTGTCCGCTGTCAAAGTCAGTTCTCCCGAAGCCGCCTAGGATCTCGTTCTGACATGGGACGAGCCGCGGTCCCGTCTGTTCTAAGAGACGCGGCACAAGGAAACGAGCAAGAATGACTGATACGCAACACGTTCAGGGCGAAACTCCCCATATTGATGTCCGCGTGCTGTCGCCGGTCGAGCGGCACCCCCGGATCTTCGGCACACTCCATGCGCTGGCCCCCGGCGACAGTTTGTTGATCACCAGCGATCACGAGCCTCGGCCTCTGCATTATCAGCTTGAAACCGGATTTCCGGGCAAGTTCTCCTGGGATTATCTGGAGCAAGGCCCTGATATCTGGCGGGTGCAGATCACCCGGCAGGATGCCGGCTGCGACTGCTGCTGCGGCAGCCACTAAGTTCGGATCGGCGCGATGATGCCTGTCGGCACAACCCTGTCGCGTTGGACGATGGCCTACTTCGGCGCGGCGCTCTTCTTCCTGCTTCTGGCGGAAAGCCTGCTTTCGGCAGGGCTCTGGGCGCCGTCCTCGGCTGTCGCCGAACCCCATGCGCTCATCATCGTCCATTCGATGACGATCGGCTGGCTCGGCCTGATGATGATTGGGGCGCTGCTGCAGTTCACGCCGGTGCTGACGGGCCTCGGCCTGCCGACCGGCCGGCTCGATCTGCCCTGCCTTGCCGGCACGGTCGCCGGGCTCGGGCTTCTCCTCTGTGGTTTCCAGTTGATCGACATGGGATCGGCCGCGGCCGGCCCTGTCATGGTCGCGGCCTCGGTAGTCCTGCTGGCCTCGCTCCTGTCGATCGCATCGGTGCTGTTATCAGGCCTGTGGCGCGGCCGGGCAGCCCATGCTGCCTCGCCGCTCGTCATGCTCGCCATCGCATGCCTAGCGGTGACGGTCGTGCTGGGATCGCTGTTTGCCGTTGCGGTTTCCGGCGTAACCGCAACGCCCGGCATCAGCGCGTTTGTCGTGAATGCCCTGCCCTTCCACGCGAGCTTCGGCCTCGCCGGATGGATGACCTTTGCCGCGATCGGCGTCAGCTACAAGCTGCTGCCGATGTTCCTGCTTTCCCAAGAGATGCAGAAATCGCCATTCATTCGCGGCACGGGAGCGTTCGCGGCGACCACGCTTGGCGTTGCGACGGTCTCGACGATCTTCGAACCCTCGCTCGGTCAGCGCGTCTTTCTGATCGGATCGCTGTTCTTCCAACTGCCGATCGCGGCCTATCTGGCTGAGCTGTTCCTCACGTATCGGGCAAGACGCCGAAAAGCTCTCGAACCGAACATGTCGGGATCCCTGCCCGCTTTCGTGCTGCTGGGCCTTTCCGTTCCGATGTTCGCGGTAGCCCTTGCCGGCGACGCCGACCCACAGATTTTTGCCGCGATAGCCTATCTGTTCGTTTTCGGCTGGCTGACGGGCCTCGGTCTGTCCCAGCTCCTGAAGATCGTTCCTTTCCTGACCTGGATCGAGGCCTTCGGGCCCCTCCTCGGGCGCGGCCCCACGCCGCGGCTGGCCGACCTCCTCAATGGGCGACGGGCTGCCGCCTGGCTCTCTATCTTCTACCTCGCCGTCGTCGCATCAGCGGCGGCGATCGCGGCCGGATCCGATGCCGGTTTCCGTCTTGCCGTCACGGTACAGACATTGGCTACCGCTGCCCTCGCCATCGAGCTCGTCCTGGCACGCCGCCTGGCGAATGTCGCTCCCGTCACAAGGGGAGCACCTTTTCAACAGCCGGCGCTTTTCGTCGCCGCCAAACCACAGAGGTAATGCCAATGGTTCAGCTCCGCGAACTCGACGTAAGACAGATCCTGCGCGATGGAGGCATGCCGTTTCAGCTCATCATGGATACCTTCGCCAGTCTCGACCCCGACGAAGGCGTGCGGCTTCACGCCATATTCGAACCCGTCCCGCTGATCCGCCAGCTGGAGCAGCGCGGCTATTCGCATCTCAGCAAGCGCCTTGCCGATGACGACTGGGAAATCGATTTCGTCCCTCGTGAGAAGCCGGGCACCGAACCGGTCACGGCAGCCGCAGCGGCGGAGGCAATCTGGCCGGAGCCGAGCTGGAACCTCGATCTGACCGATCTCGCGCCGCCGGAGCCGATGGAACGCATCCTTTCGCGGCTGGAATCGATGAAAAGCGGTGAGGTGCTGTTTGCGCTGCTGAACCGCGAGCCGCTGTTTCTGTTCAATGAGCTGAAGGCGCGCGGCCATGAATGGATCGGGGATTTCGATGCCAGCGGCAAGATCTACAGGATCATGATCAGAGCAACGCCCGCGAATGGTTCCGATGCCCGCACATAAGATCTCCAGATCGGCAATCCTGGCGGCGTTACGCGGCATCGAGGATCCGGAGCTCGGAACGGATATCGTCGAGCTCGGTCTGATCTACGCCATCGGGATTTCGGAGGACGGCGCCGTCAGAATAGAAATGACGACGACGACCCGCTTCTGTCCGGCTTCCGCCTTCATCGCCGAAGCGGTGAAGGCGCGGACCGATGCGATCGACGGCGTTTCGGCAACCGTCGTCGAGATGGTCTACGATCCGGCCTGGTCGCCGGAGATGATGGGACGCCTGCCGAGGGAATATATGCGGAGGCCGCCACGTTCTTAAGCGCGGCGGCATTCGCCCTCATGACTTTCTCGCGACGAGAGGTTTCCGGTCGCGGCACAGGAACGGGGCATGTTCGAGCGCAAACAGGCCGAACGCCACCGCCCAGCCGATTGCAGACAGCAATAATATCCCCGTGGTGGCGGCGGGCAGCAATTCCGCCAGGGGCCGCAGGACAGCAACGGCAGCAAGCACGACATAGGATGCGTTGGTCACGCGGCTCGATTTGAGTTGCCGCCCCGTATGGCCGCGGCTTGCCCGCGTCATGACCGCCAGCATCATCATCGACATGGCGCCGATCGCGAAGATATGAAGAACGGCGACCTGGGAGAGGCCGATCGATCCGAAGGCGATCGCAGCAAATCCCAAAGGGATGAAACCATAGGCGGCGTGCAGCACGAAAAGGATCGGTTCCGGCCAGGTCACCCAGCCCCGCCAGCGGGCGAGCCGAATTGCGTTCATCGCCGCTGCGGCCGCCGCCAACAAGCCGGTTGCGATGGAGTCGGGCCAGATCGCCCAGCTGGCGAGAGACACGGTGCCGGCGATGATGGTTGCGATATCGAAGTGGTTATAGGGGATCGGGAAATCGGTGCGGCCGCGCTGATTGATCCAGTTTCGGGTGAAACTCGGCAGGATGCGCCCTCCGACGACCGTGACGAGCAAAACGTAGGCGCCGAGGCCGAGACGAATGGGAAGCTCCGGATTTCCGCCTCCGATCACCTGGATATGAAAGCATAAATTGGCGACCGACAGGACCGCGAGCCCGGCGACGACCTTGAGATCCTTCCATTTCTTTCCTGCCACCACCTCCCGCGCGCACAAGGCGAGCATGAGCGGCAGGAACAGGCTGTCGATGGCGGTGGCGGCCGTCACCCCGATGCCGCCGCTCGCCAACATGGCGATCCGGCCGGCGCACCACACCGCAAAAAGCACGGCGAGCGGAGGCCCTGATATGGGAAGGCGTCCGGTCCAGTTCGGAATTGCGGTGAGAAGGAACCCGGCGAGAACCGCAGGGGCGAAGCCGAAGAGCATCTCGTGCGCGTGCCAGTAGAGCGCCCCGTAATTGCTTGCCACGGGGATCCCGTAGTTCAGGAATGCCGCCCAGAGGCCGATACTGACGATCGCCCACAATGCCGCCGCCAGAAAGAAAGGGCGAAAGCCGTAAGAGAAAAGGACCAGTCCGGAGCGGCTCATCCCCCGCGGCGTTCTGGTCTCCGCGTCCTTGGTAATCTGCATGATCGATGTCTCCATTTTGATCACACAGAAATGCGCGGGCGCAAGACAGCAGTCGTTGAGATTACGCAAAGATGATCCTTTGAACTTTGTGCCGGCACAAACAGCCAGTTTGCGCCACGTCAAAGATTTCCGTCGGCTTTCTTCTACTCTCCCCTTCGACAGGGCGGCGTCCGCTCAGTCTTCGACTACAGGAGATTAGACATGACAAATACTCTGCAAATGACCCGGCGCACGATGCTGACGGGTGCTGCTGTTGCCGGAGCGCTGACGCCAATCATCGTATCCAGCGCCGCGCAGGCCAATGAAGAGGTTGCAGCCGCCGAGGTCCTCAAGACTGCCAAACAGGTGAAGGTCGACCTGTCGACGCTTCCCCGCGAGAAGGTCGAACTCGTCAAGCCGCCTTTCGTCCATGCCCATCAGCAGAAGGCCGAGGGTGGACCGAAGATCAAGGAAATCACGCTGACCATCCAGGAAAAGAAGATGATCCTGGACAAGGACGGCACCGAGATCAACGCCATGACCTTTGACGGATCGGTTCCCGGTCCGCTGATGGTGGTGCATCAGGACGATTATGTCGAGCTGACCCTCGTCAATCCCGACACCAACACGATGCAGCACAACATCGACTTCCATGCCGCCACCGGCGGACTGGGCGGCGGGGCGCTGACGGTCGTCAACCCCGGTGAGAGCACCGTTCTGCGCTTCAAGGCGACCAAGGCCGGCGTGTTCGTCTATCACTGCGCACCTCCCGGCATGGTGCCGTGGCACGTCACATCGGGCATGAACGGCGCGATCATGGTGCTGCCGCGCGAAGGCCTCAAGGACGGCAAGGGCAAACCCCTCGTCTACGACAAGGTCTATTATGTCGGCGAACAGGATTTCTACATACCGCGCGACGAGACGGGCAAGTTCAAGAAATACGACAGCCCCGGCGAAGCCTACGAAGATACCGTCGCTGCGATGAAAACGCTGACGCCGACCCACATCGTCTTCAACGGCGCTGTCGGGGCGTTGACCGGTGACAATGCGATGACGGCCAAGGTCGGCGAAACCGTGCTGATCGTCCATTCGCAGGCCAATCGTGACACCAGGCCGCATCTGATCGGCGGACATGGCGAATATGTCTGGGCGACCGGCAAATTCCTCAACCCGCCCGACACGGATCAGGAAACCTGGTTCATCCCCGGCGGCACGGCAGGTGCGGCCATTTATACCTTCGCTCAGCCTGGCATCTATGCCTACGTGAACCACAACCTTATCGAGGCCTTCGAGCTGGGGGCGGCGGCCCACTTTAAGGTGACCGGCGAATGGGACAATGATCTCATGACCTCGGTCAGGGCACCGTCGGCAAGCTGACCAGGCGGAGGGGGCGGTGCGCGGGTCAGGGGCGGCCCGCGCACCATTCTCATTTTGGGGGCGCTATTTGCGAAAATATCATGGCCCGGAATGCAGCGATCGAACCAGTTTCAGGCATTTCCATCGCAATTCCTCTTGTGCTGCTCGCGGTGCTTTCGGCTGCGGTCGCGGTGCAAACGGGATTCGTGGCGACGGGCGTTCCTGACATGACCGCTGCGCCGCCTCAGACCATCGTCATTGCGCCGCACCGTTTCGCCTATCGCGACGCCACCGAATATTTCCGCAATGGCCTGGCCATCGACGCGCCGAAGCTCGATATGAATGTGGCTTCGCCGCTTGAAATCATGAAATACCAGACCACGCTTCGCGATTATAATCGCTGCGTGGCCGACGCCATTTGCGCACCGGCCGAGAACCGGGACGACGCCTCGTCGCGGGAAGAAACGCCGGTGACCGGCGTCAGCTATGACGACGCCGTCCAATATGCGGCCTGGCTGTCCGACCATACCGGTATCGAATGGCGGTTGCCGACCGATTTCGAGCTGGCCTATGCCGCCGCCGACCGTTTTCCCGACGACGCTCTCGGCATAGACCCCAATGATCGCAATCCCGCAAACCGCTGGCTCGCCGATTACGAGCGTGAAGCCCGCAGGGCAGCGGCCATTGACCCCCGGCCGCAGCCGTAAGGCTCGTTCGGGATCAGCCAAACCGGTCTGGTGGATTTCGCCGGCAATGTCTGGGAGTGGACGTCGACCTGCAATAAGCGGGTCGAACTCGGCAAGAATGACGGTATCGATGACCCTGACCCCGGGAGTTGCGGGATCATGATCGCAGCCGGCAAGCACCGCGCCCCGATGAGCAGTTTCGTTCGAATTCCCAAGGGCGGCGGATGCTCGGTCGGCAGTCCACCCGACAATCTCGGCTTTCGGCTGGTGCGCACCAGAGGGTTGCTTGAGAGGCTGAAAGACCGGGTGGGCGGAGCGATGACCCGTGTGTTCGAACCGGCGATGAGCCCCCACGGCAGAACAGGATGACGATGAAAGTTGACCGGACGGTTTTGAAAGCGCTGCCGCTCTTTGAACGAATGACGGATACTGATCTCGACGCGATGCTGCAGCATGCCGCTCCGCGCCGCGTCGCGCAGGGTGACGCGGTTTTCGAGCAGGGCGCCCGCGCCAAATCGTTCTTCCTGCTCCTGCACGGCCGTCTCAAGGTGACGCAGGTGACGCCGGACGGACAGCAGATCATCGTGCGGATGGTCCACCCGGGCGATTTGTTCGGCTTCGCGATGGCGTTGCGCCGGGAAGACTATCCCGGGACGGCCGTAGCGGCGGCCGAGAGCCTGGTCATCAGTTGGCCGACGGATATGTGGCCGCGCTTCGTCGAGCAGAATCCCCGCCTGGCCGTGACGGCGATGCAGACGATCGGCCAGCGGCTGGAGGAAGCGCATACGCGTATTCGCGAGATGTCGACCGAGGAGGTGGAAAAGCGGGTGGCGCACGCGGTCCTGAGGCTGTCGAAACAGGCGGGGCGGCCGGTCGGAAGCGGCATTCGCATCGATTTCCCGATATCGCGTCAGGATATTGCCGAAATGACCGGAACGACGCTGCACACCGTGTCGAGAATTCTGAGCGCCTGGGAGGCAAAGGGCATGGTCGAAGGCGGCCGCCAGAAGCTGA
This sequence comes from Rhizobium phaseoli, assembly GCF_001664385.1. Taxonomy (NCBI): domain Bacteria; kingdom Pseudomonadati; phylum Pseudomonadota; class Alphaproteobacteria; order Hyphomicrobiales; family Rhizobiaceae; genus Rhizobium; species Rhizobium phaseoli. The sequence goes on from NZ_CP013533.1 coordinate 199,783, forward strand.
CGGTCACCGATCCTCAGAAACTTCTCAATCTTGCTGACGGCAAGCGGGATTGAAGCTCCAGGAGAATGAGTTTGACCGAATTCCTTGCCGCCTTCGCGCTCTTTATCGCGCTCCATTCCATTCCGGCGGTTCCGACCATTCGCGCGGAAATTATCCGACGCGTCGGCCGCCCGGTCTATTTCGTCGGCTACTCCGCCGCTTCCACGCTTGCGCTGATCTGGGTTTTTTCCGCCGCCCTCGCGTTGGACTATATCCCCTTGTGGGAGCTCAGGCCCGGCAATGCCGCGGCCGCCTTCGTGCTCGCTCCCTTCGGTATCTTTCTCGTCATCGCCGGACTTTTGAGCGCCAACCCGCTGTCGATCACATTGAACCGGTCGCCGACCCTCGGCACCGTTACGAAGATCACCAGACATCCCGTCCTGTGGGGGTTCGCCGCCTGGGCGAGCGGCCATATCGCCGCTAACGGGGACCTGCGCTCGCTGCTCTTGTTCGGAGGATTTGCCGTCTTTGCGCTCGGGGCGATCCCGATGACCGAAAAGAGGTCGAAACGACGCGTTGGTGTTAGCTGGACAAGGCTCGCCAAACACACGTCGATCTGGCCGTTCGCCGCCTGCTTCAAGGGAGAGCAGCCGAGACTCGATATGCCGATGCTGCTCGCAGGTCTGGCAAGTACGGTCTTGGTCCTATGGCTGCTGTTTGCCGGCGGCCATCGCGCGATGTTCGGCGCCGATCCCCTCGCCCTCTTCAGTTGATCGAAGTCAAAGCATCTTTCAGCCGGCCCCTTAGCCTGCAGAGATCTGGCGACGAGCCCACGACCCGGAGCGATAAAATGCCATATGAAATCGTCACAGCGAGCCTCAACGCGAGAGACAAATCGGGTCGTATCGACGTGCGGTTCGGACCTGAGATCAAGACCCTCGTCGTTTCGCGGCGCGCCCTGCTGTCGGTGGCGTCGCCGCCACGGGCGACGGAACTCCGCCTTCTTCAGTACGTCGATACCTTCTGCCAGATCGCTGCGCGTCGCCTCGCCTGCACCAACGGCGACACGCTTCGCATCACAGCCAACGATGTCCGCAGATGGCTCTGCGCCTGGCAAATCTCGGAAAGCCCGGTGCCAATTCAGGCGGCTCGCCACCCGCTGCACGATGCCAGATCCGGATGATTTCGGCCGGATCGGCCGCCGGCGTTCGATGAGGACAACCGACCGCTTGCTGGTGACACCAGCTTGACCGGCATGTTAAAGACGGTGCCATTGGATAAGATCTGTAACGAGCAACGGCTTGGCGGATAGACGATGGCAGCACCTCAGCATGACGCGCACCTTCTCGTCGTCGACGACGATCCGCGCATTCGCCAGATGTTGACGCGCTATTTCGAGGATGAGGGTTATACGGTCTCTTCCGCTGCCGACGGCACCGAGATGCGCGTGCGCCTGCGCCAGCAGAATTTCGACGCCGTCCTGCTCGACCTCGTACTTCCGGGCGGCACGGACGGCCTTGACCTGGCCCGCGAAATCCGCGCCCAGTCCGACGTGCCGATCATGATGCTGACCGGCCGCGACGACGTCGTCGATCGTATCGTCGGTCTTGAGGTCGGCGCTGACGATTATATCGCCAAGCCTTTCCATCTTCGGGAAGTCCATGCGCGCCTGAAATCGATCCTGCGCCGCCGGCAGCCTCCCGCGCGCAACGCCGAGCCGGGCGGCGAGGAGATCATCGGCTTCGAGGACTGGAAGCTCAATCTCAGCCGCCGCCAGCTGCTCGACCCCGAGGGCACCGAGATCGAACTGACGACCGGCGAGTTCGATATGCTGACGACCTTCGTGCGGCATGCCGGACGGGTCCTGACCCGCGACGTGCTGATGGACCTGACCAGGGGCCGAAACCTAGAAGCCTTCGACCGGACGATCGATGCCCAGATCGTCCGGCTGCGACGCAAGATCGAGACGGACCCGAAGAAGCCGCAATTCATCAAGGCGGTGCGCGGCGTCGGCTACGTCTTTGCCGCAAGACTGGATTGATGGTTTCAGCGGCGGGTGGTGGCGTCGCGGCTCTTTCGGATCCCCCCGGCAAGGGCTCATACGGAGCGTAGCAGGGCGTCGATCTCGGCGCGTGAAGGCATGGCCGGGGCCGTGCCGTGCCGTGTCACCGCAATGGCTGCGGTCGCGCAGCCGAAACGGACGGCTTCGATCGGCGCCTGTCCTTCGGCAATCGCCGTCGCGAACCCACCGAGAAACGCGTCGCCGGCTCCGGTTGTGTCAATGACGTTTCCCGCCGAAAATGCGGGGACGAGTTCGCTCTGCCCGGCCGCGTGATAGTATGCTCCGCGCTTGCCGAGCGTAATGATCACCGCTTGCGCCCCCCGCTCGACCAAAGTGCGAGCCGCAGCACGTGCCTGCTCATCGGTTTCAATCGCGTGGCCGACTAATTCCGCTGCTTCGACTTCATTGGGGACGATGAAATCACACAGGCCGTAGATGCTGTCCGGGATCACCCGTGCCGGCGCCGGGTTGAAGATCGTCGTGGCCCCTGCGCTTTTTGCCATCGCCAATCCATGCAGGGCGGCCTCGAGCGGCTGTTCGAGCTGGGTCATGAAAATGGCGGCGCTTTCGATCGCCGCCCGATTCGCATCGACATCCTCGATGCCGATGAGGCCCGCCGCACCCGGTGCGACAATGATGGCATTGTCGCCGCTCACCTCGTCGACGAAGATGAAGGCGGCGCCGCTGGACACGCCGTCCATCTTCATCACATTGGCTTTGACGCCCGCCTCCGCATAGGCTGAAAGCGCCATCGCGCCGAACGGGTCGTTGCCGACCCGTGAAATGAAGGTCACCTTGCCGCCGGCCTTTGCCGCCGCAATTGCCTGATTGGACCCCTTGCCTCCCGGCCCGAGCGTGAAACCAGACCCCATCAGCGTCTCGGCAATATGGGGCAGGCGCTTCGCCTTATAGGCAGTGTCGGCAGCAAAAATGCCTAGGATAACGATCCCGCTTTTCTCGCTCATCGGACCGCCTCTTCCGCCGGAATGACGCCCTTGGTCAAAAGGAAACATCCGTAGAAGCGCAGTTCCCCCGTTGCGATCACGCAATAGGCCTTCTTGGCGATCTCGTAGAAGGCCATGCGTTCGACGGGATACATCGGCGATGGCTTGCCCTCGGCACGGTCGACGATCGCCTGGACTTCCTGCTGAATCGGCGGAATTTCATCCGGCTTGCCGATCACTTCCATGCGGCCCACCGACGGCTGGATCGGCGTGTCCAGCGGCAAGACCGAAAGAATCGCATCGATTGCCTGCGGCGCGGGAATGTTTTCCATGGTCAGCAGCGTCCCCAGGCGAGTCTGCCGGGCAATCGAATCCGACGGAAAATTCATGTCTGAGATGACGAGATAATCGCCGTGTCCCATATTGCAAAGTGCTTGAAGAATGTCGCCGTTGAGTTCGGCCCGAATTCCTTTGAGCATCGATCTTCCATCCTTTTCTCGTTGCCGGAGCACCGGTCTGCTTCAATTCGTATGGCCGGCGCTTTCCGCCTTGGGTTGCGGGCACGGGCCGCTCGAACCACGCACGATCAGCGATCCGTCGACCATTTCGTCCTCCGCACCCGGCGGTTCCGCCAAGAGAAGGCCGACCGCGCGCCGGGCCAGCATGTCGGCCGGCTGACGTATGGTCGTCAGCCTGGGAACAACGAGGTTGGCGAGCGAAATGTCATCGAAACCGGTGACGGACAGTTTTCGCGGCACGTCGATCTTGAGGTCGCGGGCCGCGCGTAATGCGCCGATCGCTTGCTGGTCGCTGGCGGCCGCGATCGCCGTTGGCCGGTCCTGCGGTGGGCGCGAAAGCAGGTCACGGGCAATTCTTTCACCCGACTCGTAGTCGAATTTACCGTAGGCGATTTCCAGGTCGACGGCCTCGCCGGTCCTGGCAAATCCGTTCATGCGGCTGACGAAGGCCTCCTTGCGCATGCGCCCTGCTTCGGTGTCGGTCGGCCCGGCAATATAGGCTATGCGCCGGTGCCCCAGCCCATAGAGATGATCGGCAATCAGCGTGGCCGCCTGCGCATGGTTGGTCGACACCAGGGGAAAAGCGCCGAAGCGCCGGTCGAGCGATACGACCGGGACAGAAGCCGGCAGATCAAGCCCCGAATCGTCGCTCGAAGCCACGACGATGATGCCGCGCACCGACCGGTCGAGAAAGGCCGAAACATGGCTCTGCTCCGCCTCACTATCGTTATGCGAGCTTGCCAGCATCAGGCTGTACCCGCATTCGAGTGCTGCACGCTCGATGCTTGCAGCAAGCTGCGCAAAGAAGGGGTTGGTGATGTCGGGAACGACGAGGCCGATGACGTCGGTTCTGCTGGTGCGCAGGGCCCTTGCGGTGACGTTCGGCCGGTAACCAAGCGCCGAAATCGCGTCGTTGACTTTTTCGCGCAGTACCGGCTTGACCGCCGCTTCGCCAGACAAGACGCGCGAAACGGTGCCCACGGATACGCCCGCATGTTCGGCAACGTCCTTGACTGTCGGCATCTTCGACATTTTCGACATCCCGCCGCTATTTTACGGCGCCCGCGGTCATCCCGGCGATGATATGCTTTTCCAGCACGACGCCGACGACGACCAGCGGCAGGATGCCGGCGGTTGAAAGGGCTGCCATTGACCACCAGTTGATGCCCTGGCTGCCTGTCTGGCTGGCAATCATCACCGGCAGCGTGTTGGTATTGGTGGAGGTCAGCAGCGCGGCGAAGAAATATTCGTTCCAGCACAGGATCAGCGCCAGGAGGAAAGCCGCCACCATGCCCGGCAGAACGAGCGGCACGATGATCCGGCCAAACGCGCCCCAGATCGACAGGCCATCGACAAGGGCTGCCTCCTCGAGCTCCACCGGTATGGTGGCGAACTGGTCGCGCATGATCCAGACGACGATCGGCAGGACCATCAAAGTATAGACGGCGATCATTCCGGCATAGGTGTCGAGCAACGCCAATTCCTTGTAGAGAACCAGGAACGGCAGGGCGAGGACGACAGGCGGCATAATGAGCTGCGACAGGAAGAAGAAGGAGATGTCGGAATTGCGCATATGGCCGAATTTGTAGGAAAAGCGGCTGAGTCCATAGGCCGCCAGCGATCCGAGCACGACCGCAAGAGCGGATGCCGTGATCGAGATGATTACGCTGTTCCAGAGCCGGCGCATGAATTCGTCGCGCACTGTCGATATCTGCGAGATCGTATCGGGAGAGAGCCCGAGCGAACGCCAGCCGAGCCAGCTGGGGGTAAAATTGAACCAGGGGATCAGATTGCCGCGCATGACGTCGGCGGCTGTTTTGAACGAGGTCGAAACCGTCCAGAACAGTGGAAAGATGCAGACACAGGCCCAGATGACGAGCAGTCCGTAGACGGCCAGACGCATGGCCCACCAGCGAATGCGCTGACCCCGCCCGTATTTTTCGAAATCGATGCGAACCATCAGAGCCTTCCTGTCATCCGCTTCACGATACGGTCGGAAATCTTCATCAGCCCCGTCATCCCGACGACGATGATCACCAGGTAGACGAGCGCAAGCAGCGTCCCGTAGCCGACATTCGAACGGTCGCGATATTCGCGATAGATGAAACTGGTGACGGAATCGGTCGCCCCGCCTGGGCCTCCCGATGTCACGGTGATGATGATGTCGGCGAGCTTGAGCTTGAATATAATGCGGATCATCACTGCCGTGACCGACACCGGCAGCATCAGCGGGAAAATGACCTGCCAGAAGCGCTGCCATTTGGTGGCGCCGTCGACTTCGGCCGCCTCCAGCACCTCCCGCGAGAGGGCCTGCAATCCGGCGAGCAGCATGATCATCATGAAGGGAATGAAGGTCCAGGCATCCATGATCATGATCGAAAGCCGAGCCGTCATCGGATCGCCGAAGAAGGAGGGATTTTCCCAGCCGAGCCAGCGTGCCAGGCGCGCGATTGGGCCGAAACGGGTCTCCAGCATCGATTTGCCGACCATCCAGCTCACCGCGACCGGCGACAGCATCAAGGGTACGAGGAAGGTGACCCGCCAGAATTTCCGGGCAAGGATTTCCTGATTGAGGAGCAGCGCCAGGCCGAAAGCAATCGCGTATTCGACTGCGATCGCCAGGCCGTAGAGGATCATGTTGAGCAAGGCATTGGCATAGAACGGGTCGGCGATCATCCGGCGCACATTGTCGAGTCCGTTGAAGCGCCGCCCGGCGGAAGAAGCGAGGTTCCAATCGGAAAAGCCGATCCAGAGGGCAAAGACCAGCGGGAAGACCACCATCGACACGACGAACAGCGCGGCCGGCAGAACGAAAAGCGCCTTCTTGCCGGCCTCTCCATAAATGACGACGCGCGTGACGCAAAGGACCGCTGCCCAGAGGAAATAAGCATAGAGGACGGGGCGCCAGTTCGCGAAACCCGATTCGGTCCAGCCCAGTTCATGGGCACCCTGCAACACAAAGAATGCAATGAACCATGCGGCGCTGAACCACAGAGCCGTGCGGCCCCAGAAACGGCGGCTCGCGGAAATGGAGCCGGCTTCGACCGTGTGCAGTAGGTCGCCTTCGACTGTCGACATGATATTCCTCGCCCGGATAGAAAAGGCGCCGGCGGAATCGCTTCCGATCCGCCGGCGCGTTTGGTCAGTGGATCAGAGCCCGAGGCTCGCCCGATAGAGTTTCAGCTGGCTGTCGCGGCCGATCTGGTCGGTGATCTTTTCCCAAGCGGCTGCAATCGCATCGGCGGTCTCCTGCGCCGACTTGTACTGTCCGGCAAAACCCTTCGCCAATTCGTCTTCGGCGACGGAGTAATATTGGAAGATACCGGGGATGCGCGGTTCGATCGCAGCGTTCGGGTGGTTGTAGCTGTCGGCATTCGAACCCAGATAGTCCTCGATATAGGCGCGGTCGTAACCTGCCTTTTCCCATTCGTCATAGTTGAAGTTGGACTGACGATAGGGCTGGAAGCCGGACGGATAGGCCGAGGTCCACAGCGACAGATCCTTACCCCCAAGATGGGCGGCGGCCGACCAGGCCGCCTTGCGCTTCTTCTCGTCACTGGAGACCCGCTTGGTGACGTAGATGCCCCAGCCGATATAGGCCATGTTGGGCGCTTCGTTATACTTGTCTTCCCATTGACCGGTCTTGCGGTTGTAGACGCGGTTGGAGCCGCGGTTGATGCCGAAACCGACCACATCGCCCACGACCGAGGTGTCCGAGGTGCGCGCGCCGGAGCCGACGTCGCCCCACCACATCAGCATGGCACCAGTGCCGGCGAGGAACTGCGAAAAGGCGGTCGTGCCGGGATCCGCATTGATCTGATCAGCCGGATAGGCCTTGGCGGCGATCAGATCCAGCACGTCCTGGATCGCCTGGACCCATGCGGGATTATTGACCAGCGGCTTCATGTTGTCAGGGTCGAACAGCCAGGCCGGATCGCCGGGATATTTGGCATAGGCCGTCGCGCGGTTCTCGATGAAATAGAAGCCGAAACCACCCCAGCCCTTGAGCGGGTCGAGATAGCCGTAGGCCGGCTGGCCGGTCAGCGGATCGGTCTTGCCGATCAGCGCCTTGGACGCCGCGTTGACGTCCTGCCAGGTCTTCGGCACCTCTGCCATGCCGCTGATCGAACCTTCGCCGAAGTAATCCTTGCGATAGGCGAAGGTGTGGCAGTCGCCGTCGATCGTCACGCGATAGCTCTTGCCGTCCCAGGTTCCGACCGGCGGCTTCAGGTAGCTCACCAGGTCGTCGGCTTCGATCTGCTTTGCAGCCCAGTCCGGCATCTCGTCCAGAAGCCCGCGCCCGGCAGTATCGCCTTCGAAGGGCGCGCCCATTTCGAGAATGTCGAAATCGACCGTGCCGGTCGCGATCGACTGCTGAAGGCGGGCGTTATAGTCCGCCTGGGCAAGGTCGATCCAGTTGATCTTGGCGCCGGTATAGGCTTCCCACGGCTTCAGGAAGCCGCGGAACAGGAAGTTGTGGAGGTTCTGGTTGTTGAGCCCCATGAAGGTCAGTTCGACGCCGGCGAATTCGCCCTGCTTGACATTGGCCTTGGTGGGTCCGAGGCAGAGTTCGCCGACTTTTTGCCAGTCTGCATCCGTCGGCGAGCCTTTGCCGACGCCCGGTATCTGCAGGATCTGGGCGCGCAGGTCATCGGCAGCGAACGCCATGCCGGGAATTCCGCCGACCGTGCCGGACAGGCCGAGCAGCGCCGCTGCACTTGCCGTTCCGCGCAATACGTCGCGGCGGCTTGCCTGACGGCGCATCAGTGCATCGTATATTTCGACTTTCATGTCTTCCTCCTCTATGCTTCGTTGAGCTGCCGCCAGCCGGTCTTTTCGAACTGGTTCCGGCCCGATTTTTGGACTGGTTTCGTGCAGAACTATCTGGTAAGCAAGAAAATGAAACGTTTCATAATTTCTTGCTTGAAACCGCTCCTCTCGGTCTCACCATCGAGCATTAGACGGCAAGCGGCAAAAGTCAATAAGAAATGAAACGTTTCATGGAGGAGGTCTCGCGGTCTCTCGGGCAGCGGCGCAACGCGGTTGCCTCGAGCCCAATGCCGTGGATATTGTCAAGAGACGCATGTCCCTTGGGACCACCCCTGGGATGGCCGGAAAGCGATTGGGAGGCATATGGCTGAGGTCAATATATCGGAGGCGCGCAAGGCCTACGGCGCCTTAAATATCCTGCACGGCGTCAATATCGAAATTCGCGACGGCGAGTTTGTGGTGCTGGTCGGCCCATCCGGCTGCGGCAAGTCGACTTTGCTGCGCATGGTCGCCGGGCTCGAAAGCATCACCGGCGGCACCATCTCGATCGGCGGAAAGGTCGTCAACAATCTGCCCCCGAAGGACCGCGACATTGCGATGGTCTTCCAGAGCTATGCGCTCTATCCGCACAAGACCGTTGCCGAAAACATGGTCTTTGCGCTGCGCCTGCAGAAGCAGCCGGCCGATGTCATCAAGCAACGTCTGCAGGCGGCGGCCGAAACACTCGACCTCGTGCCCTATCTTGACCGCTACCCGCGCCAGCTTTCCGGCGGCCAGCGGCAACGCGTCGCGATGGGACGCGCCATCGTCAGGTCGCCGCAAGTCTTCCTGTTCGACGAGCCCCTGTCGAACCTCGATGCCAAGCTGCGCGTGCAGATGCGCAAGGAGATCAAGGAGCTCCACCAACGGCTGAGAACCACGACGATCTATGTCACCCATGACCAGGTCGAAGCAATGACCATGGCTGACAAGATCGTCGTCATGCAGGGCGGCAGGGTCGAACAGACCGGAACGCCCCTGCAGCTCTACGATCGTCCGCGCAATACGTTTGTGGCGACCTTCATCGGCTCGCCGTCGATGAATCTGCTGAAAGGCCGCTACAAGGCCGATGGTGCGGTGTTCGTCACCGAGACCGGCGACGAGATTGCGCTCGGTTTTACGCCGGAGGCATCCGATGGACAGGCCGTGCTTCTCGGCGTGCGGCCCGAACATCTGGCCCTCAGCCCTGGCGGCCTGGAAACGACCGTCAACGTCACCGAGCCCACCGGCCACGAGACGATGGTCTTCCTGCGCTACGGTTCCGGCGAGCTTGTGGCGGTGCTGTCCGAACGTCACGATTTCGAGCCGGGTCAGGTCGTGACAATAGCCCCTCGGCCGGGCAAGCTCCATCTGTTCGATGCGGAGTCAGGTCGGACGCTGCGGCAAGATTGAGATCATGGATGTCCCGGCGACTTACAGTCGCCGGCGGGCGAGGAGCCGCGATGATCGCCAATTCGCACGAAGGCAGTTTGCGTTTTACGGAGTCAGCACTGCCGCGCCGCTCAACCGGCCGGCACGCAGATCATCGAGCGCCCGGTTGGCGTCGCTAAGCGGGTAGACGGTCGTGTGGGTCCTGACGCCTGCCTGACGGGCGACGGGAAAAAATTCCTCCGCGTCGCCACGGGTAAGATTTGCGACCGAGACGACGCTTCGCTCGCCCCAGATCAAGGCATAGGGCATCGCCGGAATGTCGCTCATATGGATGCCTCCGCAGACGACCCTGCCGCCTTTGCGCACGACTTTCAAGGCCGCCGGCACGAGCGCTCCGACCGGAGCGAAGATGATGGCCGCATCGAGCATGACCGGCGGTCTTTCGTCAGAGCTTCCTGCCCAGACGGCGCCGAGGCTGAGGGCAAAACGGCGCGCCGCATCATCGCCTGCTCTTGAGAACGCATAGACCTCACGGCCCTGCCAGCGGCAGATTTGCGCAATGATATGAGCGGCCGCACCGAACCCGTAGATCCCGATCCTGGCGCCGTCGCCAGCCTTCTTCAATGAACGCCATCCTATGAGACCGGCGCAGAGCAACGGGGCAAGGGCGACGGGATCAGCCTGTTCGTCCAGCGCGAAGGCATAGGCGGCATCCGCGACGACATGGGTGGCAAAACCGCCGTCGCGCGTATAGCCGGTGAATTGCGGCCGGTCACACAGGTTTTCCTGTCCGGCCCGACAGAAGGAACAGGATCCGCAGGTGTGGCCAAGCCACGGCACGCCGACCCTTTGTCCAATTCGCGACGAGGCGATCCCCTCCCCGACCGCCTCGACGATGCCGACGATCTCGTGGCCGGGAACGAGCGGGAGCTTGGGGCTGTCAAGATCGCCGTCACAGACGTGAAGGTCGGTCCGGCAGACGGCGCAGGCCTCCATTCTCAGCATCAGCTGTCCCTTTCCCGGCAAGGGATCGGGCCGCTCGACCGGGCGCAAGGGAGACCCGACCGCTTCGAGGATCATTGCCTTCACGCGTCCTCCTCCCGTCGGAGATGCCACGTTGCGCAGGGGACAAGGGGAAACACCATGATGAGCGCGCTTTGACCGGCGTCAAGCTTCAAGCGCGATCAGCGCGATGTTCCCTCCCGCTCTTTGCGATAGCTCAATGAGCGGCGCTTCCATCGCAAGCATGATCCGACCGGGATGACCATCGCGAAGGGATGAAGATCATGACGAGCAAGATGATGAAGGCGGCAGTGGTGCGCGAATTCGGCAAGCCGCTTGCAATCGAATGCGTGCCGGTTCCTGTGCCCGGTCCAGGTGAAATCCTGGTGAAGGTTGCCGCCTGCGGCGTGTGCCATACCGATCTGCATGCCGCCGAGGGCGATTGGCCCGTCATGCCTGTGCCGCCGTTCATTCCCGGTCATGAAGCTGCCGGCATCGTCGCCGCCCTCGGTCCTGATGTGACTGAATTCAAAGAAGGCGATGCCGTCGGCGTCGCCTGGCTGCACGATGCCTGCCTGCGCTGCGAGTACTGCGAGACCGGCTGGGAAACGCTCTGCGCGCATCAGCACAACACCGGCTATAGCTGCAATGGCGGCTTTGCAGAATATGTCATCGCCTCCGCCGCTTTCGCAGCCCGCCTGCCGGCCGGTGTCGACTTCGCTGAGATCGCTCCCATCCTCTGCGCCGGCGTGACGACCTACAAGGGATTGAAGGAGACGGAGGCCCGGCCCGGCGAGTGGGTGGCAATATCGGGCGTCGGCGGCCTCGGTCATGTCGCGATCCAATACGCCAAGGCGATGGGCCTCAAGGTGGTGGCGCTCGATGTCGCCGCCGCCAAGCTCGATCTCGCCCGCCAGGTCGGCGCCGATCTCGCCCTCAATGCCCGCTCCGAGGACACGGTCGAAAAGGTGCTGAAGGCAACGAATGGCGGAGCGCACGGCGTGGTCGTCACAGCCGTCTCGCCATCGGCTTTCTCGCAGGCTCTCGGCATGGTGCGGCGCAAGGGCACCGTCAGCCTCGTCGGCCTGCCGCCGGGCAACTTTCCGACGCCGATTTTCGACGTCGTGCTGAAGCGCATCACCATCCGCGGCTCGATCGTCGGCACCCGCCGCGATCTCGACGAAGCCCTGGCTTTCGCCGCCGAAGGAAGGGTCCGCGCCGAGATCGCCAAGGCGCCTCTTGACGACATCAACGATATTTTCGCCCGCCTCAAGGCGGGAACGATCGAGGGGCGCATGGTGCTCGATATCGCTGGGGAGGCGGGCGTATCCGCAGCGGCAGAGCAATCCGCCGCATAGCCTGTCCGTAGGCCGCTACCTCTGCCATGGGGAGAGCTGCCTACACATTCGCATGCCGGCAAGACGCGGCGGGATGTCCGGATATATGTCAGCGCCGAAGCTCAAATTTGACGTCGATCAAAGAATTCGGGCTGCATCGCCGTTAGCTTGTTCCCATTGGGTTCGCCGGAAAGCGCCGGCCCATTCAAATGCTCGAGACCATGTCCGCCAACGTGAAGCGGACGCTTGTCTCATCAGGAGTGAACCATGCTCGTTCAAGCCATCATGACGTCGCCGGCGATCACCGTAACGGCATCGGCCTCCGTAGCCGAAGCGGCCAGGTTGATGCTCGACAACAGGATCAGCGGCCTGCCGGTCGTCGATGCCAACGGTGCGCTTGTCGGCATTGTCAGCGAAGGGGTCAAGGATCAGCTCGTCTGGGTCGATCCCTATTACGGGATCGCGCTGCCGCCGCCGGACGCCGAAACCAGGCAGGCTTGAATTTGGTCAGCCGGGAGGGGGCGCCGCAAAAGCGGAAGCCGGGACCCGCCATTCGCGATGGCGCCGGCCGTTCTGACACGCGAGGCACGCTGTCACGGCGCGGGCTGCGGCCTGCCTAAACCTCACATATGGGAGCGAGACGCTAAAATGCCGAAAAGTCTGCTCGGTTTCGTGCTTCTCATCAGCCGCTATCACCAGATGGCGATTGCAGCCCTGTCCATCATTCTTTTCCTCGCCGGCACGGCACCGCTCGAAATCCAGAGGCGCATCATCAATGCAGCCACCGAGCGCGGCTCCTATCAGGCAATCCTGATCCTCGTCCTTGCCTATCTCGGGCTTGTCCTGCTGGAGGGGCTGACCAAGCTGATGTTGAACGTCTATCGCGGCTGGGTCGGGGAAATCGCGGTCCGCTGGCTGCGCAAGTCGGCGCTCGCCGCTTCGCAGCGATCGGAAGAAGCGCCCCTCGACGCGCTTGCCGAAGGCGTTCAGCTCTCGATCATCATCGCTGAGGCGGAGCCGGTCGGCGGTTTCGTCGGCACCAGCATCTCGGAGCCGCTGTTGCAGGCTGGGATTCTGGTCGCCGTCGGCGGCTATTTGATCTTCCTGCAGCCACTGATGGCGCTTGCCGTCGCCGTCGTCTTCCTGCCGCAGATCGGCTTCGTGCCGCTGATGCAATCGGCGATCAACCGCCGGGTGGAGACAAAGATCACCGTGATGCGACGTGTGAGCCAAAGCATGGTCCAGCATGTCGTTACCGATGATGCGCTTGATGCCCAGACGTCCCGGGTGGAGAGGCTCTTCTCGCTGAACATGAGCGTCTACAGGATCAAGTTCACGATGAATTTCATGATGAATCTGATGACGCAGCTCGGCTATGCCGGCATCTTCGCTCTCGGCGGCTATTATGTCGTCACCGGCAAGACCGAGATCGGAACCGTCGTCGCCTTTATCTCCGGCCTATCTAAGATCAGAGATCCCTGGGGGGAACTGATCGACTGGTATCGCGATCTGAGGGTTACGCAGGTCAAATACGCCATGATCCGCGATGCAAGCACTGCCCAGAGAGCAGAGGATGGGGCATTCGCCCCGGACACGTCAGACATTGACGCCATCGAGGCTTGAACCGATTTCAGCGGTAGGCCGTCGCGAGGGGCCGGTCATGCCGTCGGTGATCAGGCGTGCGGATCCCTCGGCATCGACGTGCGACCCCAAAGATGGTTGCTGCGAAGCCGTCCTTGAACAGGGCCCCGCACGCTCCTAATGCGACAGCAGGATAGGCAGGGTGATGCTGGTCAGCACCGCCCGGGTGGCGCCGCCGAGCACGAATTCTCGCAGGCGCGAATGACCGAAGCCGCCCATGACGAGAAGGTCGGCCCGCAGTTCGAAAGCCTTGTTCTGCAGCACCTCGCCAACTGGCTCGCCATGAGCGCGCACCTGCACCGCCTCGGCCACCACGCCGCTCTTCAGCAGGTTCTCCACGAGATAATCTCCCGTTTCGTATGTCACCGGCTTCTCGTCGATGACGGTGAGCAGGTAGACCTTGGACGCGCGTTCCAGGAAGATCGAGGCGTCATGGGCCGCCCGCGCCGCCGCGCGGCTGCCGTCCCAGGCAATGGCGACATGATCGATCCGGCCGCCGAAAGGTGCGGGTGGATAAAGGATGAGCGGTCGCCCGGATCCGAACAGCACCGCCTCGACGATCGGACGGGAGAGTCCCGCCAGTTCGAGAAGCACGAGATCGTAGGCGCGCGAGGCTTCTGCCAGCGCTTCGACGACGAAAGGTTCTTCAACCTTGATCTTGCGCGTCCGCAGATCGACGGAAGCCGCCCTTGCCTCGTCCACCGCCTTCTGCGTCAGCACGGAAGCGCGTTTGCGGCTCAGCGCTCCGGCCTCCCGCGCCATCTGCGCCGCATCGATGATCAACGAGGACAGCGCGTTGGAGACATCCGGAACGGTGATCTCGACCGCACAGACCGTGAGTGTCGCCTGCATGTGGCGAGCAAGTGCGATGGCATTGGCGATCATAACGTCCGAAGTCGCATCCGGATAGGTGAGGAGCGGAACAAAGATATGCTGTTTCATGACAATCCTCCGGAGGAGAGTGCGATAGCTGATGCCGCGACCCTGACAGCTGCTCGGAATTGCGCATTGACATGCCTCAAGCCGGGCGCCTCACATCCGTTGATGCCGATCAATGCAGCGCTGCTCAGCGGCTCTACGGTGATGATCATTGATTTGTGGACGGCCGCCGGCCGGTTGAGACATATGCCGCCGGTCCTGCAGCAGGGAGAACATCGATGAGCGAAGAGATGGAAAACAGACTGAAGACCTTGAGAGCAGATCTGCAGCGCCGGGTGTCGGCGATCGATGCCGATCTTGGTGCCGCTCTGGACCCGGATAGCGAAGATCGTGTGACCCAGCTCGAAAACGATCAGGTGCTGATGGAAATGCGGAAGGAAGCACGTGAGCAAATCATCTCGATCGACGCGGCTCTCGAGCGCCTGAATCACGGAAGCTTTGGCCGCTGCGTCAGATGCCTCGACCCGATCGACCCGGGCCGGTTGAAAGCCATTCCCTACACCCCCTATTGCGTGACCTGTGCTCGCCTGGCGGGCTAGCAGCCGACCGGGACGGCGGGGACTGACATGACCGCGAGCAATCTGGATCTCTCCGGTTCAAGGGGTGCGAGGCCAAAGATCATGTCATACCCATTGCGCCAACTTCGTCCGGTTGTTCTCATTTTGCTGTCGACGTTTGGCATCGTCGCCTCGATCGCGTTCCGTTTTGCCAGCCTGCCGGCGGCATCCTCCTATGTGCTTGCCGGATGTATCCTCGTCACATTGCTGTCTCTTGCCGTGGACGTCGTTGCAGGACTTCGTGCCGGAGAGTTCGGGCTGGACTTTCTCGCCGCGGTTGCGATGGCTTCGGCGCTGTGGTTCGGCGAGAATCTTGCCGGTGCGATCGTTGCCGTGATGTACGCCGGCGGCCAGTTCCTGGAGGCTTACGCGCACCATCGAGCCGACGAGGGCATGTCCGATCTCCTGGCGAAAATTCCGCGCACGGCACACAGGTTAAGGGGCGAAGACATCGAGGAAGTATCTGTCGAGGCCATTGCGCCTGACGACATTATTCTCGTCAGATGCGGCGATGTCGTAACCGCGGATGGTATCCTGCAGAGTAAGAATGCGCTTTTGAACCAGGCGCTTCTCACGGGCGAGGCGCTGCCGGCTCGGCTAGTGCGAGGCAGCGAGGTGATGAGCGGGACGGTCAATCTGGGCGATGCAGTAGAAATCCGCGTCCTGCGGTCTGCGAAGGACAGCGCCTATGCCGGGATTGTGAACCTGGTGGAGGCCGCGAAGCGGTCGAAAGCGAAGCTTGTCCGGCTGGCGGATCGATATGCTCTTGCCTTTCTGTCGCTGGCGCTCGCAATTGCCGCGGCGTCTGCGATTGTCTCGGGCGATTTGCATCGCGTCGTCGCGGTCTTGGTCGTGGCGACGCCTTGCCCGTTGATCCTGGCCGTGCCGGTCGCCTTGGCCGCAGGGACGTCCAAGGCTGCACGCCAGGGTATTCTCGTCAAGGGATCGGGTCCATTGGAAGCCTTGGCAACAGCGTCGGTGGTCGTATTCGACAAAACCGGAACTCTGACGCTGGGCGAGCCCGTCGTCACACAGATAGATGGGCCGGAAGATCCGGACGAGGTGCTTCGTCTGGCGGCCTCGCTGGATCAGGCGTCTGCGCATGTTGCGGCAGTGGCGCTTCTCAAGGAGGCGCGCCGTCGGCACTTGAGGCTCAGCAGGCCGTCGGAGGTGGTCGAACGTCCGGGCGCCGGCATTACCGGCCTGGTCGACGGACAGAGGATCAGCGTCGGCAGCGAAAACTATGTTGAAAGGCAGGAAGGCGTGGCGCCCGGCGGCTCAAACGGTTCGACGGCCCTCAGGGCGTCGGTGATGATCAACGGCAAGGTTGCGGGTGTCATAACGATGGAGGATCGCTTGCGCAGCGATGCCCGCGCAACGATTGACGGCCTTCGGACACTGGGCATCAAGCGGCTGGTGCTTGCCTCCGGCGACGAACGGTCGATTGCGGCGGCGGTCGCCTCCACCCTCAGCCTCGACGCCGTCAAAAGCCGCCTGTCGCCCGCCGACAAAGTGGCCGTCATCAAGGAAGAACGCACTGGCGGACCGGTGCTGATGGTCGGTGACGGGGTGAACGATGCGCCGGCCCTGGCGGCGGCCGACGTCGGAATGGCCATAGGCTCGCAAAATCTGGCGGCGGCCGCTCAGGCTGCCGACATTGTCCTTGTCAGGGATAGCCTTCGAGGCATCGTCGATGCGATCACAACCGCCCGCCGCGCGCGCAATATCGCACTGCAAAGCGTCCTTGCCGGAATGGGCCTGTCTCTCCTTGCAATGATCGCCGCGGGATTGGGATATCTGCCTCCGGTCGCCGGCGCGATGCTGCAGGAAGTGATTGATGTTGCAGTCATCGTGAACGCGTTGCGAGCCCTTCACTGATTGCTGACAAGGCATGGCGGCTGTTGTCCGGCGACCTCACCGCAGCAAGGCTTGGCGAGGTGCTCGCTGCGGCAGGCCGGCATCTGTCAAAGACTCTTTGCTTCCTTGTCTTGGTCTCGGAAATTGCGCTTCATCAATGCACGAGGCGGGCGTCAACCTACAATACGTTGGCGATCAGGTGAAAGGAGCACCTCATGTCATTGGGTTTACGGGAATTCACCTTGGCCGAATGCTACGCCATCCTGGAAGAGACGCGCTTTGGGCACCTGGCCTGCTGCAAGGACGGCCAGCCATATGTCGTGCCCATCTATTTCGCCTATGACAGCGGCGTCGCATACTGTTTTTCGATGCCCGGCCGCAAACTGGAATGGATGCGCGAAAACGACAAGGTTTGTCTGCAGGTCGATCAGCGGGCGGGCTCGGGCTGGAGGAGCGTCATCGCTGAAGGAAGGTTCGAGGAGTTTCCAGATACCGAAGTTTGGCGCAGCGAACGCCTGCACGCCTGGGAAATGTTGCAGAAACACTCGGACTGGTGGGAAGTCGGCTCGCTTAAGCCCCAAGAAGTTCCAGTCCTCGGCAAATCTCCGCACATTTTCTTTGGAATCCTTGTGCGGTCATTGTCGGGCCGCACCGCTTTCGCCGTCGACTAGCGCGCGCTTTTCGGAACGCACGGGGGGCGGTTCAAAGATTACAGCGCTGCGGGGCGGCTCCTGCAGCGCTGTAATCGTCGTGGCGTCAGTTTTTGCGGGTGCGGCCTGGCTCTGAACCCAGGCTCTCGTCCGAGGTTGGCTCGCGGTCCGCCCGTTCAATGGGCCATGAAAATCGGGACCTTGGTCTCTTCGATCATCCTGCGCGTCACGCCGCCGAATATCGTCTGCTGCCAGCGCGGGTGATTGTAGGCGCCCATGACGATCAGATCGGCTGATGTATCGATAGCGTGCTGCCGAAGAACCTCATCTGCGCGCTGTCCGCCACTGGCAAGGCGGTCCACCTGAACCCTGACGCCGTGACGGGCAAGATAGGTGGCGATATCGGCGCCCGGCTCCTCGCCATTCGCGCGCATCCTGGCGACCGGATCCACCAGAGTGACATAAACAATGTCTGCCTGTTTGAGCAGATCAAGCGACTGCCGGGCTGCGCGCGACGCCTCGTCGCTCGAATCCCAGGCCAGCAAAACCGACCTGGACGACGAATTCATCGGCCGTGTTCCGCGGTTGATGAGGATTGGGGTTGGCGTCCGGAAGAGTGCGCCGTCGATGATCCTTTTGCGCAGCTGGTCGTCCCGGGCCGCCTGCCGTCCGACAAGGACGACATCGGCGTAAAGCGCCCGCTCGGCAATGTCCTCGTCAGCCCATGCAAACTCCGTATAGACGTCCTGGACTTCGGAGGAGATTCCGCTTCGGTCAAGAATAGTCTTGATCTCGTCCGTCTTCTCGGAGAGCGCGTCGATTTCGCGCTGGCGTTCCTCGATCCAGACGGTAGAGATGGCGTTATACTCGCCGATCATCGGAGGCGCTCCCAGCGAAATCACCATCGCATTGAGATGTGCGCCATGAGCGCCGCAAAAATCGACTGCGGTTTTCAGGTCTTCCTCGAACTGATTGACGCTGAGGATATTCAGTACCGTCCTGATGGTCATGTCGATATACCTCTCTGGTTGGATAGGAGAAAGCGTAGCAGCCACGGCAGAGCGTTCCTTGACCTTCGTCAAAGCGATGCCGATTTAACTGTGTAGGCTGTTCTTCCCTAGCAGGACTTTCCGGGCAGGCCCGGTATCAGTTTGGAGGCGGCAGATGCTTTCGACGGAGCGAGATTTGAAACGGGGCGGTGAGCGCTTCCCCATTCCTTCGCAGGGTGAAGTCGAAGGCAGGCTGCTGATGTTCGAAGTAGTCGCCGTCACCTGCCTGCAGGAGCTTCTCGCCAAAACGGATCCGCATCTGATTTTCAGGCTTCGCCGCAAGCTCCTTCGCAATCTGAAGGAAAAGTGCGCCCCGCTGAAGCTATGCGTGGACGACGAAAAGGCCGCAAAGGAGTTCGCGCTTCAGCTGTTGAGCGCAGCTGTGGAAGAGGCAGAAGACAAAGGGCGAACCGGCAGCCAAGATCCGCAGCAAGGCCATTAGGAGCCACTGCTTCATGTCTTTCTCGCCTTGCGATCAAGAGCCTCCCTGTAGGCGGGTTCCAGTAAGGATAGATTGAAATAGACTGCTATCACGACATATCCAATCGAAGTCTCCCCAGAGGCCAGACGACTGGCCGTTTCTGGATCCGCGCATGTTGACATCAATCATGATGACCGACGCATTCCAACGTCTCAGCCTCGCGCTGGCGATCGGCATTCTCGTCGGAATCGAGCGCGGATGGCGCGGGCGGGAGGCCGCACCGGGCAAGAGAGTGGCCGGTATCCGCACCTATGGCCTCTCCAGCTTCCTCGGCGGCTTTTGCGGGTTCCTGCAGCCCATCACCGGGCCGATCCTGCCGACGGCCATCTTCGTCTTTTTCTGCATCACGATCCTTGGCTTCAGCGGCGTGCAGGCGGTGCGCGAGCGGGACTACAGCGCGACCGGCGCCATCGCCGCGATAACGGTTTTTGCGCTCGGCTTCGGCGCCGTCGTCGCGGACATGACGACGACCGCGGCGAGCGCGGTCGCCATGACGGCACTTCTGGCGGCGCGGGAGCCGCTGCATGGATTTCTGCGCAAGCTGACCTGGCTCGAGCTGAGAGCCGCTCTGATCCTGCTGACGATGACCGTCGTCATTCTTCCAATTCTTCCCAATGAGGCCGTCGATCCTTGGCAAATGATCAATCCCTTCGAGCTGTGGATGCTGACCATATTCGTGGCAGCGGTTTCATTTGCGGGCTATGTGATGATCAGGCTCACCGACGCCAGAGCCGGCCTGCTGCTGACGGGTGCCTGCGGCGGTATCGTCTCCTCGACGGCACTGACGCTTTCCTTTGCCCGTCAATCGAAGCAGACGCCCGCCCTCTCGCCGCTGCTTGCGGCCGGAGCGATGCTGGCGGGGGCCGTATCCCTGAGCCGTGTGCTATTGATCTGCGGCGTCATCGCACCTGGCGTGTTGATGGAGCTTGCGGCATTGCTCGGACCGGCTGCCGCAGTGCTCGCCATCGGCGGCGGCCTCGCCGGCTTCTCGCCGCGCTCCGACGACGGCCCCGACTTTTCACCGAAAAATCCGTTGGAGGTGATGGTCGTGTTGCGTTTTGCTCTGCTGCTTGCGGTCGTCACCATCGTGACGCGGGCGACGGTGGCATATTTTGGAACACAGTCTCTATTCGCCGTTGCCTTCATCACCGGTCTCGGCGACCTTGACGCGATAACCCTGTCCATTGCGAAGCTGCCGTCGTCGAGCGTGCCTGCGGATGCGGCCGCCCATGCGATCGCGGTCGCCGCCTTCGCCAATCTTCTTGCGAAGACCGGTCTTGCGGCGAGCGCCGGAAGCTTGGTCTATGGGGTTCGGCTGGCGGTCGCGAGCGGCATTGCAACGCTCGCCGGCGCTGCCGGCTTGCTGCTGGTTTAGACCTTGTCTGCGCCCGGTCGGACGCGCCGTGTGTGTTCGCCCATCAGACGGGAGCAGATCGCGCCAGCCTGCCCTCACGCGCCAAGGTCGGCTGCGTGAATGCGAATGCACCCATCGCGCTCGACATCCCCGCGATCGTATTTTGCGCAGGCAATTCGGCTGAAGAGGTCGATATTCTCCTGAAGCCGGCTTTCGTCGCAACGTGGCGGCGCGCCAACCTCAAGAAGGGCTTGCCTGTCGATAACGACCATCTGGTTCGTGCCGCCCGCATCCATGACCAGCAGCGCTTCCTCGCCGGACGACTTCATCATTCCACTGATCAGCTTCAAGGACATTGCTTTTCTCCGGATCGGTTGAACTCGTAAACCTGCCGCGGGAAGCCGCCGGGCTCGTGGCGCAGGCTGTCGGACATTCTGTCCCCATGCGGAGCCGCCTGCCTTGACGCATATCAAATGAGTTCGCCCACCGGATGCCGGCGCAAGGCTTCCTCAGCCGAGGTCGCTCAGGAATGCGTCGGTCTCCATGAGTTCCAGCTGGACGGAAAATCGATCGTGCAGCAGTTCCAGCGACGCGTCATAAGTGTCGTCGGCGCTGCTGCAGACAGCATCCTTCAGCAGGATGACCCGATAGGCGAGATCGATGGCGCCGAGGGTCGTGGCAAGCACGCAGACATCCGTCTCCCCGCCGGTGATGACAAGAGTGTCGACCCGCTCCGACTGAAGAAGCGTATGGAGGCGGCCGTCGATCCAGGGCGAATAGGTGCGTTTGTCGAAGCATCGTGCCGGCGGAACAAGCGAGGCCAGCGAGGAAGCCAGATTGACGAGCTCGGGCGGCAGATACTCGCCCGTCATCATCCACCATTTCTGGTAATAGTCGCGCCATTTTCCCGGCATCGCGTCCGGATGCTGGGGCGGGACGAAGCGGGTAAAGATCGTCCGGGACGGATGCCGGCCGGCAAGTTCCTCGATCTGCGGAGAGATCCGAACCATCCAGGGCACGTGCCATGGAGTGTCTTCGGCAAACATGCGCTGCATGTCGACGCAAAGATGCCGCCACTCGCCGATCCCGGCCATCACATCCTCCCTTCGTCTTCCGGCGTCAACCGCTGCCCGGAACGAAAGTTCCCGCTTTAGGCAATGGCTCCTGAGGCGATTGTTCGTGGTTCGGCGCCGCCCTCCGATTTGGCGAAGCAGTCGAGTTCGCGAAGCGGAACCGGTTTGGAGAAGAAATAGCCTTGGAGATCGGTGCAGCCGAGGGCGGTCAGAAAGTCGCGCTGATATTCGGTTTCGACACCTTCCGCCGTTGTCGAGATGCCGAGGTTGCGGCTGAGGGTGACGATCGCGCCGATGATGGCCGCGCCGTTGGCTTTTGCGCCAAGCTGCGAGACGAAGGAACGATCGATCTTGATGCGGTCGATGTCGAAACGCACCAGGTGGCTGAGGCATGAAAAGCCGGTGCCGAAATCATCGAGGGAGATTTGAATGCCCCGGCTGCGCAGCGATTTCAGCACCGTATAGATATCCGAATTATCCTCAATCAGCGAGGACTCGGTGAGCTCGAGCTCAAGGCGGGATGGCGGCAGGCCGGTCTCTTCAAGCACGGCGATGACTTCCTCGGCGAAATTCGGTCTTCTGAGCTGGGCCGGCGACACGTTGACCGCCACGAAGGTGTCTTCAGGCCAATTGCAGGCGGCCTTGCAGGATTCCCGCAGGACCCAGAAACCGAGGGCGTCGATGAGGCCGCCCTCCTCGGCGGCGGGGATGAAGCTCGCAGGGGTCAGCAGTCCGCGCTGACTGTGACGCCAGCGCACGAGAGCCTCCGCGCCTGAGGCCGCGTATCCGCCCTCGGCCCGATGCACGGTCTGGTAATAGACCTCCAGCGATCCGAAATCCGGCCTGGTGCTGCCCGGGCCGGTTTGGGCACTTTCAGCGGACGAGGCCGTGCCTTTGGCCAGAACTTCGCGCAATTCGTTCTTGAGAATGTCGCGCGCATTTCTGCCGCCGTCCATGGAAGGGGAATAGACGCGCCACTGGCCTCTTCCGCCCATTTTTGCCTCGTAAAGCGCGACGTCGGCATAACGCATGAGGTCATCGGCAGTTCGCCCGGCATCAGGCACGATGGTGAGGCCGATCGAGCCGCCGACCCGGGCGACCGCTTCGCCCCTCAAGAGCGGGAAGGGTCTGCCAAGTTCGGCGACGATCGCGTCGCATATCGACAGCAGGACTTTATCGTCATTCCTGATGTCGCGCAGAAGCAGGGCAAATTCGTCGCCCCCGAGCCGGGCGAGCGTGTCGCCTGGGCGAAGGACGGACCGGATCCGCTCCGCGGCCATCCTGATCAGCTCATCACCGGCGGCATGGCCGAACGTGTCGTTCACCGCTTTGAAGCGGTCAAGGTCGAGAAGTGCGACGGCCGAGCGCTCGGTCGAATGCCGCGTTTCGGCCAGGCACTCCTCGAACCGCATGGCGAACAAAGCGCGGTTGGGAAGGTCAGTCAGCACGTCATGCAAGGCCAGCTGCCTTGCATGCAGCTCGCTTCGCTTCAACTCGCCGAGACTGCTCCGCAGCCGCACGAGCAGCACCGAAAACAGCACGGCGATCACCAGGGCCGCAATCGAAAGCGCCGGCATCAATCGGCCGATCACCCGTGAACCTGGAAGATCGGGTCGCCATACGATGAAGCCGATCGGTTCACCATTTGCCGTCGCGTCGATTTGGAACGCGACCTCATTTTCGTCGGCATCGGCGGTGCGGGCAAAGCGCGCCCCGTTGAGACCCTGCTGCCGGCTCAATTCGTCGAGGGCCGCACCATCGAGAAACCGCACGACGATCAGGAATTGCCGCGTCGGCTGCGGCTGTCCCTCGGGCGCTTCGTTGATGGCGACGATGCCGACGATCGTCGGCCGCCCCTCCAGCCGCATCAGATTGGCCAGCGCATGGTTGGGGCGAACCGCGCTCGCCCGGCGGCTTTCCAACGAGGATGGCATTCGGTCGGTGAAAGTCGGGCTTTGGCTTGCCGTAAGACGGCTGTCTTTAAGGAGCGGCAAAAAGAGAGGTTTCATCCAGCGATAGCGCTTTTCCGTTTTCGCATCGGTCAGCATGCTCAGCTGAGCCTTCTCGTCGACGACAAAGGCCTGATCGTATCCGAAGGCGGACATTGCGGTTTCGCTGATTGCGCTGCCGGCCGCCCCGGTCAGAACCGTATCGAGGCTGGAGGAAACACCTGCCGACCGGGACGCGGGATAAACGCGGGCAAGATAGCCGTTGCCGAACTGACCGATGACATGAGCGACCTGATCGACCTGCTCCCGCAGGCGCGCATTCACCAGCTGACGCTGGCGATCAAGCGCTGCAGCGTCGCTTTCGGTTCCCGCCCAGAGTGCGGAAAGCACGACCAGTCCAATCGCTCCGAGCCCGCTGATGGCGATCAGAAAGAGAATTCTTCCCGAGGCGATCCAGGACTTCTGAAACGTGTTGGAGCTGGAAGGAACAACGATGTGCAAGCCTGGACCCCTGGACACCACGACACGGGCGCATTCGTCAACGCTAACAAATAAGCGTTCACGTAGAATTAAAGGCTGCGGCGCACTATAGGGCGAGATCGATCACGCCCAGGGGGTTCCGGCGATGTTGCGAATATCCATTCAGACTTTATTGCGCGCAGCGCTGATGGTGAGCGGGGTGGGTGTCGTTTTGGCTGTGGTCTCGCCGCTGCCGGTGGCCGCGCAAGAGCGAATGCCGATGAGAGTCGCCGTCGAAGGTGCGTTTCCGCCCTTCAACTATCTCGACGCGAACAACAAACTTCAGGGTTTCGACATCGATATTGCCAATGCCCTCTGCGAGACCGGCAAGTTCGAATGCCAATTCATCATCGAGAAGTGGGACGACATGATCCCCGATCTCGTTGCCGGAAAATACGACGCGATCATCTCATCGATGTCGATGAGCTTGGAGCGCCGCCAGAAGGTCGCATTCACCGAGAAATACTACAACAGTCCGTCAGTGTTCATCGCTCGCAAGGATTCGCCGATCACTGACGTCAGCCCCGCCGCCCTCAGCGGTAAAAAACTCGGGGTGACGTCGTCGACGGCGCAGGAATCTTACGCCAACCATTTCTATCCCGACATGAAGAAGACGGTATTCCGGTCGTCGCCGGAATTGTACAAAGGCCTGTCGGACGGGCACGTCGACATTATCCTGGAGGATAAGCTCGCCATTTACGACTGGATCGCCAATACGAAGGCGGGAACCTGCTGCGCGTTCAAGGGGCCGGATCTGGTCGACGTCACTTATTTTGGCGAAGGTGCCGGGATTGCTGTGCGTCTGGACGACAAGGAGCGTCTTGCACGCCTGAACGAGGCGTTGAAGGCGATCAAGGAAGACGGGACTTATGACATGATCAATGCCAAATATTTCCCGTTCAGCATCCAGTAGCAGGCAACAGAATTTTCGTGTGACTGATGCGAGATGGCCGGTTTTTCCCGGCCATCTCCGTTTTGAGCTAAAGCGCGCCGCTGTGCACTTAGCGCGACTCTTTATCGTCAGGCGGCTTTCGCGACCTCTCCATGCGGGTCGAGAACGAACTTCGTCGCCGCGCCATGGTCGAAGCTCTCATATCCCTGGGCGGCTTCGTCGAGCGGGATGACCTTGGCGTTGACGATATCGGCGATCGGTAAGCGGTCGTGGAGGATCGCTTGCATCAGCTGGCGATTATATTTGAGCACCGGCGTCTGGCCGGTGTGGAAGGACTGCGCCTTGGCCCAGCCGAGGCCGAAGCGAAGCGAAAGATTGCCGTGTTTGGCGGCATTGTCGACGGCGCCCGGATCCTCGGTGACGTAGAGGCCGGGAATGCCGATCGAACCGGCGGCGCGGGTGATCTCCATCATCTGGTTGAGCACGATCGCCGGCTGTTCGCCGCCCGAATGGCCGCGGGCCTCGAAGCCGACGGCGTCGATGGCGCTGTCCACCTCGTTGCTGCCGACGACCTCAGCGATCATGTCGCCGAGACGGTCGCTCTTGGAAAGGTCGATCGGTTCGAAACCGACCTTGGCCGCATGCGCCAGGCGGTCCTTGTTGAAATCACCGATCATGACGACTGCCGCGCCGAGGATGCGAGCCGAAGCCGCAGCCGCAAGGCCGACAGGGCCGGCGCCGGCAATGTAGACGGTCGAGCCGACGCCGACGCCCGCGCGCACCGCGCCATGGAACCCGGTCGGCAGAATGTCTGAGAGCATGGTGAGATCGCGGATCTTCGCCATCGCCTTGTCCCGATCCGGGATCTTCAGCAGGTTGAAATCGGCGTAGGGAATGGTGACATAGCGTGCCTGTCCGCCGATCCAGCCACCCATGTCGACATAGCCGTAAGCACCACCGGCGCGGGCCGGATTGACCGTCAGGCAGACGCCGGTGTCCTGGGATTTGCAGCAGCGGCAACGGCCGCAGGCGACATTGAACGGCACCGAGACGATATCGCCGATGTCGAGCATCTCGACGTCGACGCCCTTCTCGATGATCTCGCCGGTGATTTCGTGACCGAGGACCAGGCCCGGCATCGCCGTCGTGCGGCCGCGGACCATGTGCTGGTCGGAGCCGCAGATGTTGGTCGAGATCACTTTCAGGATGACGCCGTGTTCGATGCGGCGGCCGTCGGGCGCTTCCAGCTTCGGGTCGTCGATGTCGCGAACTTCGACCTTGCCCGGCCTCAGGTAAACGACGCCTCTATTCTTGCTCATGGATTCCTCCCATTTGTTGAATGCCTCGATCTGCAACCGATGCGGACGATGGCAATACTTTCCTCCGGCCTGCCTCCTCTGCAGTCCGGTATTCACACGCCGCATCGGGCGATATTCGAATTTCGCAGATAAGCGGGGACAGACTGGATCGAGGAGAGAGTGAATACGATAGGGCTGGCCTGTCGTGCCGCTCGTCATCGCCCGCCGCAATCCGTAGATCTGCTGCGAAAGAGTTGATTTAGGGCTACAGAACCTCCTTTCGATCCGTCAGGATATCTTTTCCGGATAGCTATCCGGGTGATCCCAGAGGATTTCAGTTCTTCTACCACCGTGGGGCAGCGCGCCGGCGGCCTGCCTTGCTTCATGTCGCTAGCTCGCGAGGCTGCGCCGTAACCATGACAGGAAAACATGCCTGACGAAAAACAGAGCCCGGAAAAACGACACGGGTGCCCCTCAAGACGACAATCGACAAAGTCGTCATCTGCGGTCGGTCAGCGGCAGATGCTGTCCTCAATCGTGATTGGACATCGGCTGCGACCTGAGCCACGCTATTTCTCGGGAGCGGACCGTCTATTTTTCCGAAGATAGGAGGCCGGAATGGAACAGTACGCACTGGAGCAGCTGAAAACAGTTGCCAAGATCAGCACGAGCCTTAAGCGCCTTGAACTGACACGGCGCGAACGCATTGAACGGTGGGCCGAAAGTCTCGAACGCAGCCCCAAACCGTTTCTGAAGACGCTTCACGAAACAGAATATCAGCCGATCGCAGATCGGATTGCCCTGCGGGATGACGACACCCCGATCTCTGTTGCATTCGCTGATCCCATTCTGCGGGCGGCCGGAATGGAAAATGACAGCTATGGAGAAGCCAAACGGTTCTTCGAACTCAGCGACGAACAGTTGCACGAGCTTGTCTGCTTCTGTCATTTTGGCGAAAGCGTCAGCGCTGCAGCAGTCGCTCGCCGCGTGCGAAGGATGGCAGATCCGAGACCAAGCGGCTTTTTCGCTCAGCTTCGTGCGTTCTTTAGCTGATTGGGGCTAAAGAGCTCGCCACGGTGACCGCGCCAGCGGCGTGACGGTCTGCGGCCTTGTCCGGCCTGCAGGGATTTGCGCTGATGCTTGGCAAGGGGGTCGGCGACCGTCCGGCTTAGCGGTCGTGCGACCAGCGGCTTCGTCTAGCATCGATTGCCGTATGCCAGAACACGGCGCCGAGGATGATGGCGCCGCCGAAATAGGTGGCGATGGGCGGCTCTTCGGAAAATAGCAGCCACACCCAGAAGGGCGTCAGCACGATTTCCATCGTGCCGATCAGCGCGGCTTCCGCCGGCGGCATCCGTTTTGCGCCGGCGAGGAATAGCACCAGTGCCAGCGAGAAATTGGTCGCACCGAAGGCGGCAAGGACGATCCAGTTGTGCAGGTCGAGCGAGCCGACCGAGCCGAAAGGTGCGAAGATGACCAGAGTCAGGAAGGCGCTGACCACGGTCGGCGGCAGACTTGGCACACCCGGATTGATTCGCGGAATGATGATGACGAGCGCGAAGGACGCGGTCATGCCGAGCGCCAGCAGATCGCCCCAGCCGGTGCCGCCGCCGATCGACGAGGCGACGATGACGCCGACGCCGAAGAGGGACACGGCGCCGGCAATCATCGTCCGCCTGGCAACCCTCTCCTTGAGGATGAGCCAGCCGAACAGAGCCGCGATGAAGGGCGTCGTCGCATAGATCATCGTCACATTGGCGACGGTGGTCATGTAGAGCGCCCCGATGAAGCATCCCTGACTGAAGGTCTGGCATGCGATCATCGCAAGACCTGTGGGATGGAAGACGGAACGCCATTGCCGCCGCGAGATGCCCCCTTCGAGGAAAAGGCAGGGGATCAGCAGGAACAGGCCTCCGAACAGCGACCGCCAGGCGATTGCCGTCCATACGTCGGTGGTGAGGAGCCGCGAGTAAACGCCACTCGCACTCCAGGCTAGTGTCGCGGCAACGATGAGAAGCACACCCTTCTCGTGCTCGCTGCCTGCGAGGTGTCTGGCCGGATTTTCAATGGTCACGCAGAGATTCTCAAAGAAGGAAGTCGAACGCCGCCCATTTCTGCGCCAGGAATTGACATTAGACAAACGAATAGTAGTGATGGCTATCATCGATTTTTTCTATGGCTGCCAATGCAAGAACCGATCGAGAGCGACCTTCTCAGAACCTTCCTTGTCGTCGCCGAGACGTCGAACTTCTCGGCGGCCGCCCAGCGCATCGGGCGGACGCAATCTGCCGTCAGCACCCAGATCAAGCGGCTTGAGGCGGCAATCGGCGAAAACCTTTTCGAGCGCGGCGCCCGCGGTGTGCTGCTGACGCGCCAAGGCATTCAGCTGGTGCCCTATGCCCGCAGGGTCATCGATCTTCTGAACGAGGCGGCGGCGATGATCCGCAGCAAGCCTCTTGACGGCCCGGTGCGCATCGGAATTCCCGAGGAATACAGCCAGACGGTACTGCCGGCAGCCCTTGCGGCTTTCGCGGTTCGCCATCCGGCGGTCGAAGTGACCGTCTCCTGCGACTACACGGTCCGCAACCTCGCCGCCCTGGAACGGGACGAACTCGATCTCGCCGTCGTTTTCGACTGGAGCGATCAGAACAAGGGCGAGGTCCTCTGCGTCGATCCGACCGTCTGGGTTACGTCCATGGTGCATCGGCTGCACGACATCGATCCCCTGCCGGTTGCGACCTATCGCAACTCCACCTGGTCACGCGATTTTGCGCTCCGTTCGCTGGAGCAGATCGGCCGCAGCTACCGGATCGCCTTCATCGCCGATACCGGTTCGGGGCTGAAGAATGCCGTGACAGCGGGCCTTGCCGTCACGACGCTTTCCCGCAGCAGCATTCCGCCCGGATGCCGGGAACTGACGGCCGAAGACGGTTTTCCGCCGGTCGATTCCTCCAAGGTCGTATTGCGCCGCAATAGTTTCCGCTCCAGCGAGGCGGTGCGGGAATTGGCCGAAATGTTGCGGGACGCATTCCAGCCTATGTCTGCGCCGATGATATGATGCGGCGGCGCAAGCGGCGGCGCGTCTCCGACGGGCTCTCGAAAAAACTCGCTCGGTAGCTTCTGGCGAAGGCCGAGGCCGAATTGAAGCCGGTCGCCGCCGCGATGTCGGCGAAGGAGGCGGTCGTTTCGATGACCTTGCGGCGCGCCGTGTTCAGGCGCAGCGCGAGATAATGCACGTGCGGCGGCGCGCCGATGCTCTGCTGGAAGAGATCCTGCAGATGCCGGGCGCTGACACCGACCCTGCGGGCGAGCCGGGCCAACACCAGAGGCTGCTCGATATGCTCCTCCATCAGATGCACCGCCTGCGTCACGCGGGGATCGTGCGCGCGCAGCCCCGCCGAAGCGGCGGAAAGCGTTTCGTCGGCATGGAAGGAAGGCTGCTCATAGCGGAACAGCCGGCTGACTTCGAGCGCCAGCGAATAACCCTGCCGTTGCCGGATCACCTCCAGCATCAGGTCCACGGTCGGGAGCGAACCCGATGTCGTCAGCCGTTTGCCGTCGATGACGAAGCGATCCTTGACGGCCCCGACCTCGGGATAGGCGAGTGCAAAGTCTTCGTAATCCTCCCAATGGACCGTCGCCCGCAGCCCATCGAGCAGGCTTGCTTCGGCGAGCAGCCACGTGCCGGACTCGATGCCGGCAATGATCCTACGGTAGCGGGCGGCCTGGGAAAGCTGCATCTTCAATGCCGGCGTTGCGCTGCGATGCCAGTTATAACTCGCCAGCACGAAGAGCGGCCTGTCCTCGGCCGTCGCCTGAAAGGTGCCTTCGGCCGGGACGGCGATATGGCTGGTGGTCGGAACCGGCGCGCCGTCCGGCGTCAGCAGCCGCCAGCGATAGAGCTCGCTGCCGGCGATGCGGTTGGCGCCGCGCAGCGGCTCGATGACCGACGCGATCAGGATCAGGTTCGTATCCGGCAGGACGAGAAGGTCGATATCGAGCCGTTCCGTCGACCGCTGCAGCATGACCGCCTCCCAAGGTTTCCGATAATGTATCGATAGCTTCCGAAAATGCAAAGCATTGCTGCCGATCCTGTCGCGTAATGCCTGACAATACGGGGAGAAGAAAAACATGCCTCTAGCGATGAACCGCGATGTCTTCATCACCTGCGCCGTCACCGGTGCCGGCGATACGGTCTCCAAATCCAGCTACGTTCCTATCACTCCCAAGCAGATCGCGGATTCCGCGATCGACGCCGCCAAGGCTGGGGCGGCCGTTGTTCACTGCCATGTTCGCGATCCGGAAACGGGGGCCGCGAGCCGCCGCAACGATCTCTACAGGGAGGTCACCGAGCGCATCCGCTCGGCGGATGTCGACGTCGTCCTCAATCTCACGGCCGGCATGGGCGGGGATCTGATCTTCGGCGATGTCGAAAGCCCCCTGCCCCTCAATCCGAACGGCACCGATATGGCGGGCGCCAGCGAGCGCGTCAGCCATGTCGCCGAATGCTTGCCGGAGATCTGCACGCTCGACTGCGGCACGATGAACTTCAATCTCGGCGACTATGTCATGACCAATACGCCGGCCATGCTGCGGGCGATGGCCAAGAAGATGACGGATCTCGGCGTACGCCCTGAGATCGAGGCTTTCGATACCGGCCATCTCTGGTTTGCCAAGCAGCTCGCCGAGGAAGGCCTGATCGAGGACCCGGTGCTGATCCAGCTCTGCATGGGCATTCCCTGGGGCGCGCCCGACGATCTCAACACGTTCATGGCGATGGTCAACAACGTGCCTCAGAGTTGGACCTTCTCGGCCTTTTCGATCGGCCGCAACGCCATGGCCTATCCGGCAGCGGCGGTTCTGGCCGGCGGCAACGTGCGCGTCGGCCTGGAAGACAACCTCTTCGTCGGCAAGGGCCAGCTCGCCACCAATGCGCAGCTCGTCGAAAAGGCCGTGCAGGTGGTCGAGGGCATGGGGGGGCGGATCATCGGACCGGAAGATGTCCGCAAGAAGCTGAAGCTGACGAAGCGCTGAGGATATCATGACCAAGATCAGCAAGGCGGCCTGTATCGGCGGCGGCGTCATCGGCGGCGGATGGATCGCCCGTTTCCTGCTGGCCGGCATCGACGTCGATGTCTTCGACCCGCATCCGGAGGCAACCCGCATCGTCGGCGAGGTTATCGCCAATGCCGAAAAGGCCTATGCGATGCTGACCGGCGCGCCCTTGCCGCCGCGCGGCAGGCTGACCTTCTGCGAGACGCTGGTGGAAGCCGTTATCGATGCCGACTGGATTCAGGAGAGCGTGCCGGAAAGGCTCGATCTCAAGCGCGGCGTCCTGACCGAGATCGATGCCGCCGCGCGCCCGGACGCGCTGATCGGCTCTTCCACCTCGGGCCTGCTGCCCACCGATCTGCAGCGCGACATGAGACATCCCGAACGCTTCTTCGTCTCCCATCCCTATAATCCCGTCTATCTGCTGCCGCTCGTCGAACTCGTCGGTGGTGAGAAGACCTCGGCGGCGACCATCCAGGCGGCGATCGCAAGACTGGCGCCGATCGGCATGAAGGGCGTCCACATCGCCAAGGAGATCGAGGCCTTCGTCGGCGACCGGCTGCTCGAAGCGCTCTGGCGCGAGGCGCTGTGGCTCATCCACGACGACATCTGTACTGTCGAGACCCTCGACGATGTCATCCGCTATTCCTTCGGCTTGCGCTGGGCGCAGATGGGCCTGTTCCAGACCTACCGCATCGCCGGCGGCGAGGCCGGGATGCGCCACTTCCTCGCCCAGTTCGGTCCCTGCCTTGCCTGGCCCTGGACCAAGCTCACCGACGTCGTCGACCTCGACGATGCGCTGATCGAAAAGATCGGCCGGCAGTCCGATGAGCAGGCGTCCGGCCTTTCGATCCGCCAGCTTGAGCGCATCCGCGACGAAAATCTCGTCG
Source organism: Rhizobium phaseoli (assembly GCF_001664385.1). Classification (NCBI taxonomy): domain Bacteria; kingdom Pseudomonadati; phylum Pseudomonadota; class Alphaproteobacteria; order Hyphomicrobiales; family Rhizobiaceae; genus Rhizobium; species Rhizobium phaseoli. The sequence continues at coordinate 232,006 of NZ_CP013533.1, forward strand.
GTATCCTCCAGGCGCTGAAGGGCGGCGATGGCGGCAAGGGCTGGGGCGCCGGCAAGCTGCTCAAGGATTTCGAGCAATCGCTCTGGGCGAACGGCGGCGAGAGCATGCCTGCCGATCCGTCGCAGCCGCTGCGGCTTGTCGAAACCAAGGTGAGCCCGGCCTGGGTCGATTATAACGGCCATATGACCGAGCACCGCTATCTCCAGGTCTTCGGCGACACGTCCGATGCGCTGCTGCGCCTCGTCGGCGTCGACCTTGCCTATGTCGAGGCGGGGCACAGCTATTACACGGTGGAAAGCCATATCCGCCATCTCGGCGAGGCGAAGCTCGGGCAGGCGATCCATTCGGCCTGCCAGATCCTGAGCGCCGACGAGAAGCGGCTGCATGTCTTCCACACGCTGCACGACACGGCGACGGCCGAGGTCATCGCAACCGCCGAGCAGATGCTGCTGCATGTCGACAGCAAGGCGGGCAAGGCGGTCCCGGCGCCGGCAGCGGTACTGGGCAGAGTGAAGGCAATTGCTGCGGCCCATGCGGAACTGGCGCTGCCCGAGGGCGCCGGCCGTCACGTCGGCCAGAGGCGGTAAGGAGGATCGGGATGGATTTTGGTCTCAGCGAAGAACAGGAAATGATCGTCGAGACGGTTCGCGCCTTTGTCGAAACCGAAATCTATCCGCATGAGAACGAGGTCGAGCGAACCGGCATCGTTCCGCCGGAACTCGGGCGCGAGATCCAGCGCAAATGCATCGATCTCGGCTTCCACGCCTGCAATTTCCCGGAGGAGGTCGGCGGCGCCGGCCTCGACCACGTCACCTTCACGCTGGTGGAGCGGGAGCTCGGGCGCGGCTCGCTGGGCCTGACGGTCTTCTTCGGCCGGCCCTCCGGCATTCTGATGGCCTGCGAGGGCGAGCAGCGCGAGCGCTATCTCCTGCCGGCGGTGCGCGGCGAGAAGATCGATGCGCTTGCGATTACCGAGCCGGATGCCGGTTCCGACATGCGCGGCATGAAATGCGCTGCCCGCCGCGACGGCGGCGACTTCGTGCTGAACGGCACGAAACACTTCATCTCGCACGCCGATGTCGCCGATTTCGTCATCGTCTTTGCCGCCACCGGCGAGGAGGAAACGCCGAAGGGCATCAAGAAGAAGATCACTGCCTTCCTCGTCGATCGCGGCACGCCGGGATTCGAGATCTTGAAGGGCTATGATTCCGTTTCACATAGGGGCTACCACAACTGCACCCTCACCTTTACCGACTGCCGGATCCCCGAAGCCCAGGTGTTGGGCGAGGTGCATCGCGGCTTCGATATCGCCAATCAATGGCTCTACGGCACGCGGCTGACCGTTGGTGCCACCTGCGTCGGCCGGGCGCGGCGCGTCTTCGAGATGGCGCTGCCCTATGCCGCCGAGCGCAGGCAGTTCGGCAAGCCGATCGGCGCCAATCAGGGCGTGTCGTTCAAGCTCGCCGATATGATCACCGAGATCGACGCGGCCGACTGGCTGACGCTTGCAGCCGCCTGGCGGCTCGACGCTGGCCTTGCCGCCGACCGGCAGATCGCTTCGGCCAAGCTCTATGCCTCCGAAATGCTGGCCCGCGTGACGGATGAAGCGATCCAGATCTTCGGCGGCATGGGTCTGATGGATGACCTGCCGCTTGCCCGCTTCTGGCGCGATGCGCGCGTCGAGCGCATCTGGGATGGCACCTCGGAAATCCAGCGGCATATCATCAGCCGCGACCTGCTCCGGCCGCTGGGAGCATGAGCCGATGACATCCAACCCACTCGACCGCCTGCTCAGACCGCAAACGATCGCCGTCTTCGGCGGCCGCGAAGCGCGCCGGGTGATCGAGCAGTGCGACCGAATGGGTTTTGCCGGCGAAATCTGGCCCGTTCATCCCAAATTGGACGAGGTGCTCGGGCGGCCCTGCTACCGCTCCCTTTCCGATCTGCCTGCCGCACCGGACGCCGCCTTTGTCGGCGTCAATAGAGCGCTTACCGTCGACATCGTGCGCGGCCTTTCGCGCGCCGGCGCCGGCGGGGCGGTCTGTTATGCATCGGGCTTCAGCGAGGCGACGGCGGAACTCGCCGATGGCGCGGAGCTGCAGCGGGCTCTTGTCGAGGCGGCCGGCGACATGCCGATCCTAGGGCCGAACTGCTACGGGCTCATCAACGGCCTCGATGGCGCGCTTCTTTGGCCCGACCAGCACGGCATGAAGCGCGTCGAACACGGCGTCGTCATCCTCACGCAGTCGTCAAATATCGCCATCAACCTGACCATGCAGACCCGTGGGCTGCCGATCGCCTATGTGGTCACCGCAGGCAACCAGGCGCAGACATCACTTGCCGATGTCGCCTGCGCGCTCATCGAAGATCCGCGCATCACGGCAGTCGGCCTGCACGTCGAAGGGTTCGGCGATCTCTCCGCCCTTGAACGTCTTGCCGCCATTGCCCGCCGGTCGAAGAAGCCGGTCGTTGTGCTGAAGGTGGGCAGGTCCGAGCAGGCAAGACACGCGGCGGTGTCGCATACCGCCTCGCTTGCCGGCAGTGATGCGGTAGCGGATGCCGTGCTCGCCCGCCTGGGCATCGGCCGTGTCCAAAGCCTGCCGGCGCTGCTCGAAACCCTGAAGCTTCTGCATATCGCCGGGCCTCTCCCGAACCGATCGATCTCATCCATGAGCTGTTCGGGCGGCGAGGCTTCGCTGATGGCGGATGCCGCCGTCGGCCGCAAGGTGGAATTCCCGGCCCTGCAGCCGCAGCAATTGCCGCGTCTGCGGCAGGTGCTGGGCGAGATGGTGGCGCTTTCCAACCCGCTCGACTACCACACCTTCGTTTGGGGCGATGCGGCGCGCCAGACGGAAGCCTTTACCGCCATGTTCGCGGGTGGCTTTGCCCTCAACCTTGTCGTCCTCGACTTTCCGCGCGGCGACCGCTGCGATGCAGCCGAATGGATGACGACGGCAGACGCCGTCATCGCTGCCGCCTCTGCGACCGGTGCGCTCGCCGGTCTTCTCGCAACCCTTCCCGAGAACATGCCGGAGCCAGTCGCCGATCGTCTGATGGCAAACGGTATCGTGGCTTTCTCCGGCATCGATGAAGCCATCACCGCCGCAGAAGTCGCCGCCGGCATCGGCAAGGTCTGGGATCGCCCGCCACCACCGCCGCTGCTTGATGTGCGCCCTACGGACGGCGAGATCGAAACCCTGACGGAAGCGGATGCCAAGATTGAACTTTCTGCCTGCGGCCTTCCCGTTCCCCGAGGGCTGCAGGCCTTTTCTTCCCGCGAAGCCGCAGAGCAGGCCGAACGGCTCGGCTTCCCCGTCGTTCTGAAGGGCCTCGGCATAGCGCACAAGACAGAGGCAGGAGCTGTCGTGCTCAATCTTAGGAATGCGCAGGCCGTATCGGATGCGGCAGCGGCCATGGCCAGCGATGCCGGTTATCTCGTCGAGAAGATGATCGATCCTCCGGTCGCGGAGCTCATCGTCGGCGCCACCCGCGATCCCGTCTTCGGATTGTCGCTGACATTGGGAGCGGGCGGAATTTTCGTGGAATTGCTCAAGGATTCGGTCATCCTGCCGCTTCCGGCGACGAAAGCCGAGATCCACGCAGCGATTTCGCGTCTCAAGATTGCGAAATTGATTCATGGCTATCGCGGCCGGCCGAGAGGCGATCTGGAAGCTGCCGTCGATGCTGTCGCAGCTACGGCAGAATATGTCGTAACGAATGCGGTGCGACTGGAGGAACTGGACCTTAATCCGTTGATGGTTCTTCCCGAAGGGCGCGGTGTGGCCGCAGTTGATGCTCTCATACGGCGAAGGAGGTAACGCAGGTTTGAGCGATCCTATTCGCACACGACGTGACGGCGGCGTATTGGAGGTCGTCATCGACCGGCCGAAGGCGAACGCCATCGACCTTGCGACCAGCCGTACCATGGGACTGCTCTTCCGGGATTTCCGCGACGATCCGGAATTGCGCGTCGCCATCGTGACGGGTGGGGGCGAAAAGTTCTTCTGCGCCGGATGGGACCTGAAGGCGGCCGCATCAGGCGATGCGGTCGACGGCGATTACGGTGTCGGCGGCTTTGGCGGACTGCAGGAACTGCGCGACCTGAACAAGCCAGTCATTTGTGCGGTCAATGGCATCTGTTGTGGCGGCGGATTGGAGATCGCGCTTTCGGCCGATCTGATCCTCGCCGCCGAGCATGCGACGTTCGCCCTGCCGGAAATCTGCTCGGGCACGGTTGCCGATGCGGCGTCGATCAAGCTGCCGAAGCGTATTCCCTATCACATCGCCATGGACATGCTTTTAACAGGGCGCTGGCTCGACGTGCACGAGGCGCATCGCTGGGGCTTCGTCAACGAGGTTCTGCCGGCCGACCGGCTGATGGAGAGAACCTGGGAGCTCGCCCGCCTGCTCGCAAGCGGGCCGCCGCTTGTCTATGCGGCCATCAAGGAAATCGTGCGAGAAGCGGAGGGTTCGACGTTCCAGACTGCCATGAACAAGATCACCAAACGGCAATTTGCAACCGTCGACCGCCTCTATTCGAGCGAAGACCAATTGGAAGGCGCCCGCGCCTTCGCCGAGAAGCGCACCCCCATTTGGAAAGGAGAATAGTCAGGCGGCAGCAACCGCTATGTTTCCCGCATGATGCGGGCACCGGAGGTGGAGAGGAAACCACCTGCGATCCTGCCCGGAAGTTCTGTCAACGCACACAAAGAAGGAACTGGGGAATGAACGACTATACGAAATACCTCGCAAGCCGCGTCACCGCCGGCGGGCTCAGCCGCCGCGAATTCATGGGACGCGCCATGGCGGCCGGCATCACACTCGCCGTTGCCGACAAGCTCTTCACCGAAAGCGCCGAAGCCGCCGAACCGAAGCGGGGCGGCCACCTGAAGCTCGGCCTTGAAGGTGGCGCCGCCACCGATTCCAAGGACCCGGCGAAATTCCTGTCGCAGTTCATGTTCTGCGTCGGCCGCTGCTGGGGCGACATGCTGGTTGAGTCAGACCCGCTGACGGGGGCGGCCGTGCCGGCGCTCGCCGAATCCTGGGAGCCCTCGAAGGATGCCGTCACCTGGACCTTCAAGATCCGCAAGGGAGTCAAGTTCCACGATGGCAAGGAACTGACGATTGACGACGTCGTCGCGACGCTGAAGCGTCATACCGACAAAAAGTCGGAATCCGGCGCGCTCGGTGTCCTCGGTTCGATCAAGGAGATCAAGGCCGACGGCGGCAACCTCGTGCTGACGCTTAGCGAAGGCAATGCCGACATGCCGTTGCTGCTGTCCGACTACCATCTGGTCATCCAGCCCAACGGCGGCGTCGACGATCCGCTGGCCTCGATCGGCACCGGCCCGTACAAGCTGACGAGCTTCGAGCCTGGCGTGCGCGCCACCTTCGAGAAGAACAAGGACGACTGGCGCAGCGACCGGGGTTATGTCGACTCGATCGAAATCATCGGCATGAACGACGCAACCGCCCGCATCGCCGCACTGTCGTCCGGCCAGGTGCATTACATCAACCGCGTCGATCCGAAGACCGTCAACCTGTTGAAACGCGCCCCCAATGTCGAGATCCTCTCGACCGCCGGCCGCGGCCATTACGTCTTCATCATGCATTGCGACAAGGCGCCGTTCGACAACAACGACCTGCGCCTGGCATTGAAATACGCCATGGACCGCGAAACCATGGTGCAGAAGATCCTCGGCGGTTACGGCAAGGTCGGCAACGACTTCCCGATCAACGCCACCTATGCGCTGTTTCCTGAAGGAATCGAGCAGCGCACTTACGACCCCGACAAGGCTGCCTTCCACTACAAAAAATCGGGACATAGCGGCTCGGTCCTCCTGCGCACCTCCGAAGTCGCCTTCCCCGGCGCCGTCGACGCGGCTGTCCTCTATCAGGAAAGCTGCAAGAAGGCCGGGATCGAGATCGAGGTCAAGCGCGAGCCGGGCGACGGCTACTGGACCAACGTCTGGAACGTCCAGCCCTTCTCGACCTCATACTGGGGCGGCCGGCCGACGCAAGATCAGATGTATTCCACCGCCTATCTCTCGACGGCGGACTGGAACGACACCAAGTTCAAGCGTCCTGACTTCGACAAGCTGCTGCTGCAGGCCCGCTCCGAGCTTGATGAAGCCAAGCGCAAGGACATGTACCGCACCATGGCGATGATGGTGCGCGACGAAGGCGGCGTGATCCTGCCGATGTTCAACGACTTCGTGAATGCCTCCACCAAGCAGGTGAAGGGCTATGTCCACGATATCGGCAACGACATGTCGAACGGTTACGTCGCAACCCGCGTCTGGCTGGACGCCTGATGGCAAGGGGCGCATCGCCCCTCCGATCTCCGACGAAGCTGGGACCGTGGGAAGAAAACCCGCGGTCCTCCCGACGTTTTAGCCAAAGGCATTTGCCATGACCAACCCTGCCCCAAGCAATATCCTGCCCGGCCTGAGGCTCCGGCAGCGTTTTCCGTTGCTTACCCTCATCCTCGAGCGCTTCGTGCTCAGCATCGTCCTGCTTTTTGCGGTTTCCATCCTGATCTTCGGTGGGCTCGAAGCCCTGCCTGGCGATTTTGCCACCACCTATCTCGGCCAGTCGGCAACGCCGCAGGCTGTTGCCAATATCCGCCAGGATCTCGGACTGGACCGGCCGGTGACGACACGTTACGTCGAGTGGCTCGGCAATGCCGTCCGGGGTGACTTCGGCACTTCCTGGGCCAGCAAGAATTCGGTGAGCGAACAGATCGGCAAGCGCCTCGGCAATTCGCTCTTTCTGGCAGGTTTCGCGGCGGTGATTTCGGTGCCGCTCGCTGTCGGCCTCGGCATGTTCTCGGTGCATTTCCGCAACCGCATGCCGGATAAGATCATCAACGTGATCTCGCTTGCGGCGATCTCCCTGCCGGAATTCTTCATCGGCTACCTGCTGATCCTCTTCTTCGCCGTGAAGTTGGGCATGGCCACCTTTCCGGCGACCGTCTATGACAGCATGGGCTTCCTCGAACGCCTGAAGGCGATCGCCCTGCCGACGGCGACCTTGGTGCTTGTCGTGCTGGCGCATATGATGCGCATGACCCGGGCTGCCATTCTCTCCGTCATGTCGTCAGCCTATATGGAGACCGCGGAGCTTAAAGGTCTCAGCGCCTTCCGCGCGATCGTCAAGCACGCCGCCCCCAATGCGTTGGCGCCGATCATCAATGTCGTCGCATTGAACCTCGCTTATCTCGTGGTCGGCGTCGTCGTCGTGGAGGTGGTCTTCGTGTATCCCGGCATGGGGCAATATATGGTCGACGCGGTCACCGTGCGCGATATGCCGGTCGTGCAGGCCTGCGGCCTGATCTTCGCGGCCGTCTATATCTTCCTCAACATGATTGCCGATATCCTGGCGATTGTCGCCAATCCAAGGCTGAGGCATCCGCGATGAGAGCAAGAGACATTCCCATCACCGCCTGGATCGGCATGGCGGGCATCGCCATCGCCTTCATCTTCGCGCTCTTCGCGCCCTGGATCGCGCCCTACGGGGAGACCCAGGTCGTCGGCGACGTCTGGCAGCTGCCGGACGACAAATATATCTTCGGGCTCGATAATCTCGGCCGCGACATCCTCTCGCGGCTGATCTATGGCGCGCGCACGACGCTCTTGGTCGCCTCCGCCGCCACCATCATCTCCTTCTCGCTCGGCGTGATCCTGAGCTTCACCGCCGCCGTCTCACGTGGCCTCATCGACACGGTCTTTTCGCGCTTCAACGATCTGATGATGTCGATCCCGACGCTGATCTTCGCGCTGGTCGTGCTGGCGGTGCTGCCGCAAAACCTGGTCGTCCTGATCCTGGTCATGGCGATCCTCGATTCCACCCGCGTCTACCGTCTCGGCCGTGCCGTGGCGCTCGATGTCGCGGTGATGGAATTCGTCGAGGCGGCCAAGCTGCGCGGCGAAGGCAAGCTCTGGATCATCTTCCGCGAGATCCTGCCGAACACGCTGTCGCCGCTGCTGGCCGAGTTCGGACTGCGCTTCGCCTTCTCGATCCTCTTCCTCTCGACGCTGTCCTTCCTCGGCCTCGGCATTCAACCGCCGGCGGCCGATTGGGGCGGCATGGTCAAGGACAATAAGGACGGCATCATCTTCGGCATCTCGGCAGCACTGGTGCCGGGCACGGCGATTGCCGTGCTCGCCATCTGCGTCAACCTCGTCGTCGACTGGCTCCTGAAACGCACATCCAGCCTCAAGGGAGGGCGCGGCGATGCCTGAACTTCTTTCCGTTCGCAATCTCAAGATCGAAGCGACCAGCTATCCGCCCGGTGAAGCGCCCAAGCGGGTAACGATCGTCGACGGTGTGTCCTTCGACCTTGAGAAGGGCAAGGTTCTCGGCCTGATCGGCGAGTCGGGCGCGGGCAAGTCGACGATTGGCCTCTCGGCGCTTGCCTACGGCCGCGGCGGCGCCGAAATCACCGGCGGCGAGGTTCGGCTCGCCGGCACCGATATTCTGGCGCTCGGCAAAAACGGCATCCGGAAAATCCGCGGCGCACGGGTCTGCTATGTCGCGCAATCGGCTGCCGCCGCCTTCAATCCGGCGCATAGGCTCGGCGATCAGGTGATCGAAGCATCCGTCAAGCATGGATTGATGAGCAGGGAGGAGGCGCGCAAACGGGCGCTTTATCTGTTCCGCGTCCTCGGCCTGCCCAATCCTGAGTCCTTCGGGGAGCGCTTCGCCCATCAGGTCTCCGGAGGTCAGCTGCAACGCGCGATGACGGCGATGGCGCTCTGCTCGAATCCTGAACTCATCGTCTTCGACGAGCCGACCACGGCGCTTGACGTCACCACGCAGATCGACGTGCTGGCGGCGATCAAGCATGCGATCGAGGAGACTCGCACGGCGGCCCTCTACATCACCCATGACCTTGCCGTCGTCGCCCAGATTTCGGACGACATCATGGTCCTGCGCCATGGCAAGCAGGTGGAGTATGGCAGTGTTCAGCAGATCATCGAGGCGCCGCGCGAGGACTATACCCGCGCCCTCGTCAATGTCAGGCAGGCCTATCGCGAGGAAGCCGCCGATCAGTCCGCGGCCCTTCTCAAAGTGGAGAATGTCAGCGCCGAATATTCCAACGGCTTCAAGGTACTGCACGGTGTCTCGCTGCATGTGCCAAAGGGGCAGACGCTTGCCGTCGTCGGCGAATCCGGCTCCGGAAAATCAAGCCTGGCACGCGCCATTACCGGCCTCTTGCCGCCGAAGAGCGGACGCATCGTCTTCGGCGGCAAGCCACTGGTGCCCGATCTGAAGCACCGGCAAAACGACGACCTCAGGCGTATCCAGCTGATCTATCAGATGGCCGACACGGCGATGAACCCGAGGCAGACGGTCCGCGACATCATAGGGCGTCCGTTGACCTTCTATTATGGTCTCAGAGGTGCCGAGAAGACGGCCAGAGTGAAGGAACTGCTCGATCAGATCGAGATGGGCAACGGCTTCATCGACCGCTACCCGGCCGAACTCTCCGGCGGCCAGAAGCAGCGGGTGGCGATCGCAAGAGCCCTTGCCGCCAAGCCCGAGCTGATCCTCTGCGACGAGCCGACTTCGGCGCTCGATCCGCTGGTGGCGGAGGGCATCCTCAAGCTGCTGCTGCGTCTGCAACAGGAGGAACAGCTGTCCTACATCTTCATCACCCACGACATCGCGATCGTCCGGGCGATTGCCGACAGCGTGGCGGTGATGCATCGCGGCAAGCTGGTGCGCTTCGGCCCGAAATCGACGGCGCTGTCGCCGCCCTTCGACGACTACACCGACCTGTTGCTGAAATCCGTACCCGAGATGGAGATCGGCTGGCTGGAGCGGGTGCTGACGACGCGGAAGATGGCAAGCGCCGGGAATTGAAGGCTCGAAATCTTCCGGCACTCATCCGGATATGATGGCTTCGTTGATCGGTGTCTTCAATACTCTGCCGGCACCGCATACACTTCCGCGGATGGATCTGCGAGGAACGAGCGCACCGTCGGGGGCAGCTGGCGTGAAGACAGCGGCAGTGGTCCGCAACGCGACAGAAGCTCTCGCAGGTTTGGCTCGGCGCCGACATGCCGCCAGATCATCCGCGACGCATACGGGAGATTTTCCCGTCGCCACGAAATTCCCATTGTCGTCCCGCGCAAATAGACGCGCTGGTACTCATCGAATGGCAGGAGGATCGTCTGTGAAAGTACCGGATTCGGGCCGACGACTCGCTCCGTAATGAAGATCCGGTTTCGATAGAAGGCCGCAAGGCCGACATATTTCGAAAATTGCTGGATGCCGTTTCCAGCGTCCCGCAGACGCTCCATTGATTTGACATGCACAAGCCCACCCTTCTCCACAAAGCGGCTGCACGAACAGACAACCATTCCCGGCCAGGACGGGGAGCGATGATAGGTCTGGAAATAGCCAATATGGCGCCGGAGCGCGGTCAGATCGCCTGGGAACGCCTTTAATAGTTCGGAACTTTGATTGAGGTCTAGAGTCGGTTTGCGAAGCCGCTCCCGAAAGAGCCTGGGAGCGAGACTAAAGTCGGCTGCGTCGAGATCGAAATACTTGGCTATGCGCGCGAGATTATGGGCAGACGGCCTCGTCTGGCCGTTGATATATCGATTGAATTGCTGTCGGTTGATGTCGATCGCGCGGCAAAGATGCGAAATGGAACGCTGCGTGGCACAGGCGATCTTGAGGTTGTCGACTAGGTGAGGCATCGGCGGTTCCGTCTGAATGATAGCAGCGTAAACTCGCTCAAAGCTGCGTCAAGTCGCGAAATTGCGTGAAGCAGCCTGATCTCTACGTTCCCTTCTAATAACGTTGAAAAGGGAACTGAAATGACACGTAAAAAGGATCAATCTTCGCCCCTGAGTATCGGCCGCCGTCACTTCGTTGGCGGTGCCGTCGCGCTGGGTGCTTTGCCAGTCCTCACCTCCGGCCTCTTGATGCCGCGCGATGCCCGCGCGCAGGAAGCGAAGCGCGGTGGTCATCTGAAACTCGGTCTCAAGGGCGGCGCCACCAGTGATGCGCTCGACCCCGCGACCTATAGCGCCTCCGTGTTGTTCGTGATTGGCCGTCTCTGGGGCGACACCCTTGTCGAATCCGACCCTAAGACCGGTACGCCCTTGCCGTCGCTGGCGACTTCCTGGACGCCATCGGCGGACGCATCCGTATGGACTTTCAAAATCAGGAACGACGTGCAGTTTCACGACGGCAGCAAGATGACCGTCGCGGACATCGTCGCGACACTGAAGCGACACGCGGACAAGAATTCGCAGTCGGGCGCTCTGGGGCTCATGGCCTCGATCACCGGTATCGAAGAAAAAGCGGGCGACCTTGTCCTCACACTTTCGCAAGGCAATGCGGACCTGCCTTTGCTTTTGACCGACTATCACCTGATCATCCAACCGAAGGGCGGCCTCGACAAGCCTGCGGCGGCCATCGGTACAGGTCCTTACATTTTGAAAAGCTTCGAACCGGGCGTTCACGCAACCTTCGAGAAAAACCCGAAGGATTGGCGCTCCGACCGCGGCTTTGTCGACAGTGTCGAAATCCTCGTCATCAACGATAACACCGCCCGCGTTGCCGCACTTGCCTCCGGCCAAGTCCATTTCGTCAACAATGTCGACCCCAAGACAGTCCCGATGCTGCAGCGGGCACCGACCGTCGAAATCCTCCGGAATGCAGGCAAGGGCTTCTATTGTTTCCTAATGCATTGCGACACGGCTCCCTTCGACAACACCGATCTTCGGCTTGCGCTGAAATATGCCATCGATCGTCAGGCGATCCTCGACAAGGTTCTGGGCGGCTACGGAGCCATCGGCAACGACTATCCGGTCAATTCCAACTACGCTCTCGCCCCGACCGATATCGAGCAGCGCCCTTATGATCCAGACAAGGCCGCCTTCCACTTCAAGAAAGCGGGTCTCGACCGCTCCATTCAGCTGCTCACGTCAGACGCAGCCTTTCCGGGCGCTGTGGATGCGGCGATCCTGTTCCAGCAAAGCGCGCGCAAGGCGGGCATCACGATCGACGTCAAGCGCGAACCGGAAGACGGCTACTGGACCAATGTCTGGAACAAGCAGCCCTTCTGCGCCTCGTTCTGGGGCGGTCGTCCGACCCAGGATTCGCGCTATTCCACCTCTTACCTGTCGACCGCAGAATGGAACGACACGCGTTTCAAGCGCCCTGACTTCGACAAATTGGTTCTGCAAGCAAGGTCAGAGCTTGATGAGGCCAAGCGCAAGGTGCTTTATCGGCAATTGGCCCTGATGGTGCGGGACGATGGCGGTCTGATCCTGCCCGTCTTCAACGACTACATCATGGCCTCTTCGAAAATGCTGAAGGGATATGTCGACGATATCGGCAACGATATGTCCAACGGCTACATCGGTAGCCGCGTGTGGCTGAATGCCTAAAGCTCTTCTGGATATATGACCATGTCAGACCGCAGCTTCACAACCATCGAAAATCAGTGGATCACCTTGAAGGATCGGACGCGGCTGGCGGCACGCATCTGGATGCCGGACGGCGCTGAGCAGAATCCCGTTCCTGCCGTGTTCGAATTCCTGCCCTACCGCAAGCGGGACGGGACCAGCCCCAGGGACGAGTCGACCTATCCGGTGTTCGCCGCCGCCGGCATTGCCGGCGTGCGCGTCGATATCCGCGGATCGGGCGAATCCGACGGCGTCATCGACGGCGAATATACCGAGCGGGAGCTTGCCGATGCCTGCGAGCTGATCGCCTGGATCGCAGCGCAGCCATGGTCGAACGGCTCGGTCGGCATGATGGGCATCTCCTGGGGCGGCTTCAACAGCCTGCAGGTCGCCGCATTGCGGCCGCCGGCGCTCAAAGCCGTCATCTCGATCGCCTCGACCGTCGACCGCTATAATGACGATATCCATTATAAGAACGGCTGCCATCTTTCCGCCCAGCTCTCATGGGCGGCGACGATGCTTGGCTACCAGTCACGCCCGCCCGATCCGGCACTTGTCGGCGAGCGCTGGAAGGAGATGTGGCTGGAGCGCCTGGCAGGCGAACCCTTTTTCATGGAGGAGTGGCTGGCCCATCAGCGGCGCGATGATTTCTGGCGTCACGGCTCGATCTCGGAGGACTTTTCGAGCGTCGAGATCCCGACGCTCGTGATTGCCGGTTGGGCGGATGGCTATCGCAATACGCCGTTGATGGCGGTCGAGGGGCTGGGCGAGAAGGCGAAGGCGCTGATCGGTCCCTGGGTGCACAAATATCCGCACTTCGCCTGGCCGAAACCGCGCGCCGATTTCCATGGCGAAGCGATCGCCTGGTGGAACAAATGGCTGCGTGGCGAGGACAATGGCATCGACAGACTGCCGCAGGCCCGCGCCTATATTCTCGATGCCGTCCGCCCGGCGCCGCGGCGCGACAGCGATTCCGGATTCTGGATCGCGCGGGATGTCTGGACGCCGCCGCACATGCAATGTTTCTACGTCGAGCAATTCGGCAGGCTGACCGAAGGCATGCCGATCCCGCATGCGCCCGAGCATCCCGTCTATGTCAGGTCTCCTCTCGATACCGGCACGGCATCGGGTGAATATTTCACGCTGAAGCCCGACGCCGAAATGGCGGTCGATCAACGCTCGGACGATGCCGGCTCGCTGGTCTTCGATACCATGCCGCTTGCCGATGATTGCGACTATCTCGGTCGGCCGGTGCTGACACTGCGGCTGCGGTCCCGGGCGGCGCATGCGAACCTCTGCGCCCGGCTGATCGACGTCCATCCCGACGGCACCGCCATGCGGGTCGCCTTCGGCGTCGTCAATCTCACCCACCGCGACGGCAATGCCGATCCGAAGCCGCTGATCCCGGGCGAAATGGTGTCGATCCGACTGGTGCTCGATGCCTGCGGCTATCGTTTTCGCAAGGGGCATCGCATCCGCCTTTCGCTGTCCACCGCCTATTGGCCGATGATCCTGCCGCCGCCTGAGAACGAAGGGATCGACATCGATATCGCCGCGCTCGGTCTGGGGCTGCCGATGCTCGGCGATCATCGCAGGATTGAAATCGCCGAACCGGCCAACCCCGATCCCCTGCCGAAATATATCGAGCATGCGGCTGCCGCGACGAAACGGCAGATCGTCCGGGATCTCTCGGCCAATCGGACGGACTATCGCATCCACGAGGAGACCGGGCTTTACGAACATCCGAAGACGGGCCTGTCGACCCGGCAATTGCGCGAGGAAGTCTGGTCGATTTCGCCGGATGATCCGCTGTCGATGACCGGTGTGTCGACCTGGACCTGCGACATGCACCGTCCCGGCTGGTTCGTGCGGACCGTGGCAACGGCGCGGATTGCCTGTACCGCAACCGATTGGATCATCAGCGCCGTCGTCACTGCGTTCGAGGACGACGTGCAGATCTTCGAAAAGATCGTCGCGGAAAAGAAGGTTGCGCGCGAACTGATGTGATCGTCAAAGCATCGCGAAATGCTTGACAGCCTCGCAGACAGCGCGGAAGCCGTCGCGCGCGCCATCGCTCATATGGCGGGCGCGCAGCCAGGCATGCACCATCTGCGGCTCCTCCCGGAACCAGACTTCGATGCCCTCCGCGGTCAGCCGGGCGGCATAGTGCCGGCCGTCATCGCGAAGCGGATCGAAATGCGCGACGGTGATGAAGGCCGGCGGCAGTCCGACGAGCGAAGCTGCCTGCAGCGGCTCGGCGATTTCACTTCCTTCAGGTGCCCGCAGGATCTCGCGAAAATAGGCGACATCGGCCGTCGTCAGGCCGGGTGCGGCGGTCATTTCCACATAAGACCCCGCATTGAGGTGGCCGCCGAGGCTAGGGTAGATCAGCACCTGGCCGACGACGCCCGATAGCTCCTCATTGCGCGCCCGCAAGGCAAGGCCCGCTGCAAGATTGCCGCCGGCGCTGTCACCGATCAGCACGACTTTGTTGCTGGCGGCAAGCAGATGTTTGAGCACGGCGAAGCCGTCATCCGTCTGCGCCGGCCAGCGATATTCAGGGGCCAGCCGGTAATCGACGGAAACGAGTTCGGCGCCGGCAAAATCAGCGATCTCGGCGCAGATGGCGTGATGGCTCTCAAGCGAACCGACAACGAAGCCGCCGCCATGGATATAAAGCAGAACAGTCCGGGTGATGATTTTCCGCGGACGGTAGCGCCGGATCGGTATGCGCTGAACCATGCCGTCCGCAAAGATCATATCCGGGGGCAGCGGGCGGTCGAAGCGCGCACAAAGAGCATCGTACCAAAGCCGCTGCTGCTCGACCGGCGCTTCGACGGCGTCTGCGGGATAGAAGCTATCGCAAATCTGGAGAAACTGCAGAATGCCCTTTTCGGTGGGGACAGGCGATGGAGCGGACATTGAGGGTCCTTTCGATTTTGGACATGCGGATCATGCCCTTGGCCGACTCTGCGTGCATCATGCCCCTTTGCGGCGGAGGCAATCTGTCTGGCCGCGACCCATGTATGTCGCGATGCTTTCTTATTTTGATCTCGCATTTCCAGGGCTTTGCCGCTTTTTCCAAAAAGATCCGATAAAATTTCGGCGACGACCCAAGGAAAGCCCTCGGAGAAACGTCTCAATCCTGAAATAGCATCTTGCTTGATAGCTTGGGGGTAGGTGCGCATTGGATGCGGAGCTCATAGAACGAGCACAGCGCGGCGACAGGGAGGCCTTCGGGCAGCTGGTCTCGCGCCATTATGATTTCGTCCGCGCGACGGCGTGGCGATGGTCGGGCAATTCCACCGATGCGGACGATATCGCCCAGGAGGTCTGCGTCAAAATCGGCGCCGCCATCCGCGGCTTTCGCGGCGCCAGCCGCTTCAGGACATGGCTTTATACGCTGACGCTGAACGCCGCTCGCGATCACAGACGCAAACGCGCACGAGAGGAGCAGACGTTCCGCGCCTATGCGGCCGAACCGCAGGCGGATGCGCCGGGCGGAGACGACAACGAGATATCGAGCGCATTGTGGGCGGCCGTGCGGGCTTTGCCGGAACGACAATGCGACGCCGTGCTGCTCGTCTATGGCGAAGGCCTCAGCCATTCGGCCGCCGCCGATGTCATGGGCTGCTCGGAGGCGACCGTCTCCTGGCAGGTCCACGAGGCGCGCAAGCGGCTGAAGGCCATGTTCGGCAAGGAAGAGGTATGATGGACAAGGAACTCGAAAAACTCTCCCGCCTCACCCCGCCCGCCATCGATCCGCAGGCGCGGGCGCGCGCCCTTGCGGCGGCGATGCAGGCCTTCGACAGCGCAGAAAATAATGCAGCGGCAGCCCAAGGAAATGCCAGAGGCTGGCGTCCAAGCTCCATCATCAACTGGATATGGAGCCCTGCTGTGAATAAGAAATTCCTCGCCGGTTCAGCCCTTGCGACGCTGCTCGTCATTCCCGCCGCCGGTTATCTCACCCTCGAGCTGACCCGCAATCAGCCGATTATCGACCAGGAGAAGATCGCCGGCACTGTTTCGAAAAATGGGGTGGCGAAACCGGCCGAACCCAAGCTTTCCGAAGCGCCGGCCGAAGAGAATCGGCCGGCTCAATCGTCGGCGGCTGATAGCGCTCAAATCCTGCAGGACAAGGAGCCTCAAGCGGCAAAGTCCGCCGCGGAGTTGCGCGCTGAATTCGATGCAGGCGAAATCGCCGCTCTCAAGAGCAAGTCGGAGGATTCCGCGGCGGCTCTTGGCATGGCCAAACGTGCTGCGCCGGCCGCTCCTGGTGTGGTTGCTCAGGGCCAGCTGTTGGCTGAACCGATGGCCGTTGCCCCCTCGCCTGTTCCGCCAGCAGATGGGCGTATGCAGATTCAGCTCGATCCCAGCCGCGAACGCTTTGCCAATGCCGCGGCTAATCCGATCAAGAGTGTCGCGACGGATCCGGTTTCGACCTTCTCCGCCGATGTCGACAGCGCTTCCTATTCCTTTGTCCGCCGGTCGCTCACCGGCGGGGCGATGCCGGATCCGCAATCGGTTCGCGTCGAAGAGATGATCAATTATTTCCCCTATGACTGGCCGGGTCCCGAGAAGGCCGATCAGCCTTTCAAGGCGACCGTGACGGTGATGCCGACCCCGTGGAACCACGACACGGAACTGATGCACGTGGCGATCAAGGGTTATGACATCGCGCCGACGACCGCGCCGCACGCCAATCTCGTCTTTCTGATCGACGTCTCGGGCTCGATGGACGAACCGGACAAGCTGCCGCTGCTGAAGAGCGCCTTCCGGCTGCTGGTCAACAGGCTGAAGGCCGACGACACCGTGTCGATCGTCACCTATGCCGGCAACGCCGGCACGGTGCTCGAGCCGACGCGGGTGGCAGAGAAACCGAAGATCCTGTCGGCGATCGACAGGCTGGAGGCTGGAGGCTCGACCGGCGGCGCGGAGGGCATCGAGGCGGCCTACGATCTTGCCAAAAAGGCTTTCGTCCAGGACGGCGTCAACCGGGTGATGCTGGCGACGGACGGCGACTTCAATGTCGGCCCGTCGAGCGACGAGGATCTGAAACGCATCATCGAGGAGAAACGCAAGGACGGCATCTTCCTGACCGTTCTCGGCTTCGGCCGCGGCAATCTCAACGATTCCCTGATGCAGACGCTCGCCCAGAACGGCAATGGCAGCGCCGCCTATATCGACACCCTGGCGGAGGCGCAGAAGACCTTGGTCGAAGAAGCCGGATCGACGCTGTTTCCGATCGCCAAGGACGTCAAGTTCCAGGTCGAGTTCAACCCGGAACGGATCGCCGAATACCGGCTGATCGGTTATGAGACGCGCGCCCTCAAACGCGAGGACTTCAACAATGACCGCGTCGATGCCGGCGATATCGGCTCCGGCCACAGCGTCACGGCGATCTACGAGATCACGCCCAAGGGAAGCCCCGCGGTCATGAATGATGACCTGCGTTACGGCCTACCTAGCAAGGCGCCGGCCGAGGCATCGGGCAGCGCGCATCAGGGCGAGTTCGCCTTCGTCAAGATGCGCTACAAGCGGCCGGGCGAAGACAAGAGCGCCCTGATCACCACGCCGGTCGGTGACGGCAACGCGGTCGCCACCATCGACGCCGCGCCTGAGGACGTTCGCTTCTCGGTGGCCGTCGCCGCCTTCGGCCAGAAATTGAGCCGCACCAGCGCCCTCGATGCCTATTCCTATCAAGCGATCGCCGATCTCGCTGCGGCATCGCGGGGGGCGGATCCCTTCGGCTACAGATCGGATTTCCTCGGTCTCATCAGGTTGGCTGACGGACTCAGTCAGCAATAGGGAAGAAGCGCCCGTGCGTTGGTGAAAGGCAGGCCGCCTGAAAAGGCGGCCTCAGGCTTGCGGGCAACCACCGCAAAACCCGCGACGTCATCCTCAGCCTTGTGCCCGAGGATCTACGCTGGTCCAATTAAGTCGCTGAAAATAAAAGTTTTCCCGTCAAGCAATTATTGTGATCACATGCTCGGCACAAGGCTGGCATAAGGCCGAGCATGACGGAGGAGAGTTTGTCGACAAACCGAGACCGCCTGAGAGGGGCTCAGCGATTATCCCAGTCTTGAGCCGTTGGCGGTGAGATAAACAGCGTAGAGGGATGTCGTTGCGGTCATGAAGAGGCGGTTCAGTTTGTCACCGCCGAAAGCGACATTGGAGACGATCTCGGGAATATGGATCTTGCCGATCAGTGTGCCATCTGGATCATAGCAGTGCACACCGTCGCCGGCGCTCGTCCAGATCCTTCCCTCCCGATCGACGCGAAAACCATCGAAAAAGCCCGCGGTGCATTCGGCAAAAATGCCGAGATCGCTCAGCTTGCCGGCATCGGACACGGCGAGCTTTCTGATATGGCGCGGACCGCCGGACAGGTGCGATGCCCCGGTATCGGCGACATAAAGCACCGTTTCGTCGGGGGAGAACGCCAACCCGTTCGGCTTGACGAAATCCGAAGTCATCTGGTGGGTTGCGCCTGTTGCCGGGTCGTGCCGGTAGACGTGGCAACCGCCGATTTCCTCCTCGCCGTAGTCGCCCTCGTAGTCGTGGAGAATGCCGTAGCTCGGGTCGGTGAACCAGACGGTGCCGTCGGACTTCACGGTGACGTCGTTGGGTGAATTGAGCCGTTTGCCCGCGATCCGATCCGCCAGCACGCTGATCCCGCCGTCGAAATCGGTGCGCGTGACACGGCGCGCCAGATGCTCGCAAGTGATCAGCCGTCCTTGATTGTCGACCGTGTTACCGTTGGAGTTGTTGCTGGGTGAGCGGAAGACCGACGTCTGCCCGCTGGTATCATCATAGCGCATCATGCGATTGTTGGGGATATCCGAGAAGACCAGGTAGCGCCCGGCGGCAAACCAGGCCGGTCCCTCCAGCCAGCGGCCGCCCGTCCAAAGCCGCTCGACGCGGGCATGGCCGACGAAGCAGCTTTCAAAGCGCGGGTCGAGAACCTCGAACCCCGTACCCTCGATTTCCCCGAACATGATGCCTCCTCGTCTCAAATTGTTATCGATACCATTCTGCCCTGCTTCACGACCTTCGTATAGAGATCGATGAACTGTGGAACGCAACTTTCCAGTAATAATATTGATTGTGCGATGATAGCGATAACTTTATCGTATCCCCAGTTGCCAACTCGGAAGCTGTTTTAAGGGCGGAGACCAGTGAAAAACGAGGATGAGCCAAAAGACAAGCGCCTCAAGGGAGGAGACGCCCAAAAGCTGACGATGGCTGAGGTCGCCAAATATGTCGGCGTATCGGCCATGACCGTTTCGCGCGCCTTTCGCCAGGATGCGAGCGTTTCCGAAGACACGCGCAAGCGCATCATGGAAGCGGTCGATGCGCTCGGCTACGTGCTCGACCTATCCGCCGGCAGCCTTTCCTCGCGGCGCAGCGGCTTCATCGCGGCGCTGGTGCCCTCTATCAACAATTCGAATTTCTCCGACACCGCGCGCGGCATCACCGACGCGCTGGAGAATACCGGCCTTCAGCTTCTGCTCGGTTATACCGACTATGCCGCTGAGAAAGAGGAAAAGCTGATCGAGGCGATGCTGCGCCGGCGTCCCGAGGGCATCATCCTGACGGGCGGCTCGCATACCGACCGGGCGCGGCGCATGCTTGATAAGGCCGGCATTCCCGTGGTCGAAACCTGGGAAATTCCGGAGGAGCCGATCAATCATGTCGTCGGCTTTTCCAACAGCGAGGCGATGTCGCTGCTGGTGCGGACACTTGCCAGTCAGGGCTATCGCAGGTTCGGTTATATCGGCGGAACGACGGCGCGCGATACACGCGGCAGCCAGCGGCGCAGCGGTTTCCTGAAGACTGTCGAAGAACTGGGCCTGGGACCGGGCCGGGCGATTTCCTTCGGCGTGCCGCCGATCACCATGGAACAGGGCGGCCAGGCAATCGTCAGTCTGTTGGAGCGCTGGCCGGACACGGAAGTCGTTCTCTGCGTTTCCGACCTGTCCGCCTTCGGCGCGATCATGGAGTGCAAGCGCAGGGGGATGCGTGTGCCTGAAGATATCGCCATTGCCGGTTTCGGCGATTACGAGATCTCGTCGATCTGTCATCCCAGCATCACCACGATCAATGTCGACTGTTACGGCATCGGCCGCCAGGCCGCCGTCCGCCTGCTGGACGCCCTGCAGGCGGGCAGTGAGACGACCGGCGACGAGATCACGTTGACCAGCTACAGGGTCGTCCTGCGCGAAAGCACGGATCGCGGCGTCCGATAGCCGAGACCTTGTCAGAAGGCGATCTGCACTTTCATCGACTTGCTGCGGTCGCTCGCCAGTTCGAAGGCGGCGATAGCCTCTTCAATGGCAAAAACACCTGTGAGCAGCGGCTTCAGGTCGACGCGGCGCGCGTTGATCAGTTCGACAGCGAGCGCAAATTCCTCGTGAAAGCGGAATGTTCCGCGCATCTCGATTTCCTTGGCGACGATCATGTTCTGCGGGATGGAGACATCGCCGCCAAGGCCGAGCTGCACGAGGACGGCACGGGGCTTCAGCGCCTCCAGACCGGCGCGGACCGCCCGTTCATTGCCCGACGCCTCGAACATGACGTCGAAATATCCCTTGTCGGCGCCGTAGGCGGCAAGGTCGGCGGCATGCGTGGCAACATTGATCGTTCGATCCGCGCCGCTGGTGCGGGCAATCGCCAGAACGCTGTCGGTCACATCGGTCGCGACGATTTCGCGGGCGCCGAGAACCCGCGCCGCAACGATCGCCAGCATGCCGATCGGGCCGCAGCCGGTGACGAGCACGCGTTTGCCCAGCAGCGATCCGGCGCGGCTGGCCGCATGCAGCGTCACGGCAAAGGGTTCGGCGAAGGCCGCCTCGTGAATGGAGATGCCGTCGGCAACCTTGTGGCATTGCCAGCGCTCCGCCACCAGCCGCTGGCGAAAGCCGCCTTGAATATGTGGCGTCGGCATGGCGCTGCCATAAAACCGCATGTTGAGGCAGTGGTTCTGCTGTCCCTTCAGGCAATATTGGCAATGATTGCACGGCCGGCTCGGGGACACCGCAACGCGGTCGCCGACGGCAAGGTCGCTCACGCCGGCGCCCAGCGCCTTGACCGTGCCGGCGATCTCGTGGCCGAGGATCATCGGCTCGCGCAGACGCACCGTGCCGAAGCCGCCATGATTGTAATAATGCAGGTCGGAGCCGCAAATGCCGCCGGCTTCGATGGCGATCTCCACCTGCCCCTCTCCCGCAACCTCCGGCTCGCGCTCCTCGATCCTGAGATCCTTGGCGGCATGAATGACGATGGCTTTCATAGCGAAACCCTCACACGACGGGAGTTGGAAGCGGGTTGCCGGCAAAATGCGCGGCGAGATTGTCTCTGACTAGCTGGCCCATGGCCTTACGGGTCTCGACGGTACCGGAGCCATGATGGGGCTGCAACACCACGTTTGGCAGCGTCAGGAAACGCGCATCGATCTTCGGTTCGTTGAGGAACACGTCGAGGCCGGCTGCCTGGATGGTGCTGTTCTGCAGGGCCGCGATCAGCGCCTCTTCATCGACGGTCGTCCCGCGCGAAACATTGATCAGCATGCCGTTGGGACCGAGCGCTTTGAGCACCTCGGCATTGATGATCTTCATCGTCGCCTGCCCGCCGGGGACGATGACAATCAGGAAATCGGCCCAATCGGCAAGCGCCACTAGGTTCGGCTGGTAGGCATAAGGAACATCCGTGTGCTCGTTGCGGGCAAAATAGGCGATGTCGCAGCCGAAAGCGGCAGCCCGCCTGGCGATCGCCTTGCCGATCCGGCCCATGCCGGCGAGTCCGACTTTCTTGCCGGCGACGCGCGTTACCAGCGGCATGGCGACATTGCCCCACTGGCCGGCGCGGACGAAAAGGTCGGCCTGCGGAATCTGCCGCGCCGTGGCAAGCAGCAGTCCGATAGCGATATCGGCGACATCCTCGGTCAGCACGTCAGGGGTGTTGGTGACGCGAATGCCGTTGGCGCGGGCATAGGAGAGATCGATGGCATCGGTGCCGACGCCGTAACAGGAGACGATCTCCAGCTTCGGCAATTGCTGCATCAGCTCGGCGGAGGCGCCGAGTTCGCCACGCGTCGCAATGGCGCGAACATCCTTGCCGACCCTTGCGATCAGCTCCTGCCGGTCTGTCGCTTCCCATAGGCGGTGAACGCGATACTTCGCCTCCAGATCGACCATGTCCCATTCCGGATAGGCTCCGGTCATCAAGATCTCTACCTCAGGCATTCCGTCTCCGCCGCATTTTGACAGTTGATTATGTTATCGATAACATATAATCCGGACAAGCGATGTCAAGTGAGTTTCACCTGAAGTGGCGGTATAAGCCGTCATTCGCAGCGACACCGGAGGAGTTATTTGCATGAAGAACCTGTTTGATCTAACCGGGCAGCTTGCCCTGATCACCGGCTCCAGCCAGGGGATCGGTTATGCGCTGGCCGAGGGCCTGGCGCAGCATGGCGCCGCGGTGGTCATCAACGGCCGGACGCCCGAAAGCGTTAAACGCGCTGTCGAGAGCCTCAAGGCGCAGGGACTGACTGCCCATGCGGCCATCTTCGATGTGACCAGCAAGGACGCCGCCAAAGCCGGTATCGACGCGATCGAGGCCGATATCGGCCCGCTCGACATCCTGATCAACAATGCCGGCATGCAGTTTCGCACGCCGTTGGAAGATTTCCCGGCGGACAAATGGGAGCTGCTGCTGACCACCAATATTTCGAGCGTATTTTACGTCGGCCAGGCGGCTGCCAAAGCCATGATCGCCCGCGGCCACGGCAAGATCATCAACATCGCCTCGGTGCAGAGCGAACTGGCCCGCCCGGGCATCGCCCCCTATACCGCGACAAAGGGCGCGGTGCGCAACCTGACGCGCGGCATGTGCGCCGACTGGGCCAAACATGGCCTGCAGATCAATGCGATCGCGCCCGGTTATTTCAAGACGCCGCTCAACCAGGCGCTCGTCGACAATCCCGAATTCTCCTCCTGGCTGGAGAAACGGACGCCGGCCGGACGCTGGGGCAATGTCGAGGAACTGGTGGGGGCCGCCGTCTTCCTCTCGGGCCGCGGCTCGTCCTTCATCAACGGCCACACGCTTTATGTCGATGGCGGCATCACCACCTGCCTCTGACAGGGACGCGACGATGGAGCTCGGGAAAGAAGTGCTGCCTCTGGCCGTCGTGGTCATGGGCGTCAGCGGCTGCGGCAAATCCTCGGTTGGAGCGGGCGTCGCCGCGCGAAATGGCATGCGGTTTGTGGAAGGCGATCAGCTCCACCCGGCTCGCAATGTCGAGAAGATGGCGAAGGGCATACCGCTCACCGACGACGACCGCCTGCCTTGGCTCGACCGGATCGGGGCGGAAATAAAGACCGCGCAAGACGCATCGCAGGGATTGGTGATTTCGTGTTCGGCGCTGAAAAGAAGCTATCGGGACAGGCTGCGGCAGGCGGCTGGCGGACGGCTGGCCTTCGTATTCCTCGAAGGATCCCGCGATCTGCTGCTGTCGCGGATGCAGGCCCGTCAGGGCCACTTCATGCCGGCGTCGCTGCTCGACAGCCAGCTGCAGACGCTGGAGCCGCCGACCGGTGAAGCCGGCGTTGTGACGGTGGCGATCGACATGGCTTTGGATGATATGGTGGCGCTGGCCTGTGAGGGGCTGAAAAGCGCGGCCATCAAGGGAGGGTTTCATGCAGGATGATTATCGAGCAGACGTCGCCGTCATCGGCGCCGGCATCATGGGAACGGCGATCGTCACGCGACTGATCGAAACCGGCCACAAAGTCTCCGTCTTCGATCTCGATGCCGAAAAGGTCGCGGCATTGACGGGCAAAGGCGCTCACGCGGCGAGTTCCGTGGCGAGTGCCATCTCGGCGTCGCAATTCTGCATTCTCAGCCTCAATCACGCCAGCATCGTGCGCGCCGTCGTCTTCGGCCAAAAGGGGATTGCGGCGGCGGCGAGTGCCGACAAGCTGCTGATCGACATGTCCTCCATCGACCCTGCCGAGACCGCCGACATGGCGAAGCGGCTGCGTGGGGAAACGGGAATGGCATGGGTGGATTGCCCGCTGTCGGGCGGCGTGCCTGGCGCGCTCGGCGGAAAGCTGACGATCATGGCCGGCGGCAGCGCCGAGGATTTCGAGCGGGCGCGTGTAGTGATGCGGCATCTTGCCGCCAATTATACCCTGATGGGCGCCTCCGGCGCTGGGCAGACCACCAAGCTGATCAATCAGTTGTTCTGCGCCGTGCTGTTCCAGGCGGTGGCGGAAGCCGTCAAGCTCGCCGAAGCCGGCGGCGTCGACCCCGCAGCCATTCCGGCAGCCCTTGCCGGCGGCAGGGCGGATAGCCGGATATTGCAGGAATACATGGCAAAATTTGCTGCCCGGGATTTCTCGCCGACCGGCCGGATCGACAATATGCTGAAGGACCTGGATTCGCTTCAGGCCTTTGCGCTGAAGTCCAAGACGCCGCTGCCGATGACGGGTGCGGTGGTGGAGATTCATCGCCTGCTGTGCGCCGCCGGTCTTGGGCCGAAGGACTCGGCCGAGATGATGCGCCTTCTCGACGGATTTCGTCCCGGCTGATTTCATCTCGCGGGGTTGGGGATCGTCATTTTCCGCTTGACTATCGATGAATGTTATCGATAACATATTTCTGTAAGAACTGCAGCTTTGGGAGGAGCCACAGTGGAAGCCAAGAGACTGCTGGAGTTCCAATCGATCACCAAGAGCTTCGGCGGCACGCAGGCGCTGCGTGACGTATCGATCGATCTGCGCGAGGGCGAGATCCTGGCGCTGCTGGGCGAAAACGGCGCCGGCAAATCGACGCTGATCAAGACGCTTGCCGGCATCTACAAGCCGGATCACGGCGACATCCTTTTTCGCGGCCAGAGCTACCATCATCGCCCGCCGAAACCGAACGAGCGCCAGCCGGTCGCCTTCATCCATCAGGATCTCGGTCTGATCGAGTGGATGACGGTCGGCGAGAATATGGGCTTGTCGCAGGGTTTCTCGATGCGAAGCGGTCTCATCGATTGGAACAGGACGCAGGCGCGGGCCAAGGAAGCGCTGAAGCTCGTCGGCTGCGACTTCGATCCGACGACGCGGGTCTCGGCCCTGTCGCGCACCGAAAAATCGCTTGTCGCCATTGCCCGCGCGCTTGCCGTCGAAGCCGATGTTCTGGTGCTCGACGAGCCGACGGCGAGCCTGCCCGCCGACGAAGTCGATCGGCTGTTCAACGCCATCCGTCCCCTGAAGGAGCGCGGCGTCGGCATGATCTATGTCTCCCACCGGCTCGACGAGATTTTCCGCATCGCCGATCGCGTCGCCGTGCTGCGCGACGGATGCATGGTCGGGCAGAAGCCGGTCAGCGAGACCACCCCCGACGAACTGGTGACGATGATCATCGGCCGCAGCAGTGACAGCCTCTTTTCCAAAGCCGAGATCAAACCCGGCAAGGCAATCGTCGAGGTTCGCGACCTCGTTTGCACCGGCACGAGCCCGATCTCCTTCGATATAAGAGAGGGTGAGCTGCTCGGGCTGGTTGGATTGCGCGGCGCCGGCCAGGAAAGAATCGGCCGGGCGCTGTTCGGCTGCGAGCCCTTCAACGGCTCGGTTCTGCTGCGTGGCGAGGCGCCGGATCTTTCCAGCCCGCGGCAGGCGATGGCCTCGGGTATCGGTCTGATTGCCCGTGACCGGACGGAGGAATCCGTCGCGCTGTCGCTGTCCATTCGGGAAAATACCTATCTCAATCCGGGCGCCGTCGGCCGCGGGATTTTCTCCTTCCTGTCGCCGCGTGGGGAAGCCGATCTTGCCCATGCGATCGGCCATTCCGTCGGCCTCAGGCCGAACGATCCGGATCTGCCGGTGGAGGCGCTGTCGGGCGGCAACCAGCAGAAGGTGGTCGTCGGCCGCTGGCTGGCGACCGGCCGCAAGCTGCTGGTCGCGGAAGACCCGACCGCGGGCGTCGACATCGGCGCGCGTGCGGAAATCTACCGCCTGATCACCCAGGCGCTGGAAGCCGGTCTCGCGGTCGTCGTGGTCTCGACCGACTTCGAGGAAATCGCCCATATCTGCCACCGCGCGCTGGTTTTCTCGCGCGGCAAAATCGTCAGCGAACTGAGTGGAAGCGCTCTGACCACAGAGGCGGTCATCACCGCCGCCTCGGCGTCGGAAGCGGCTTGAGCCATCGGGAGAACAGCCATGCAATCCATTGAATCCACCGCGCTGGAGCCGACCAAGAGCGAGATGGCCGGCCTGTCCACCGGCCAGAAGATCGGCCGCCTGATCCCGGTTTACGGGCTCGTCATCCTGACCGCCGGCCTGATCGTGCTCTTTTCGATCCTTCTGCCGGATACGTTTCCGACGGTGCTGAACGTCCGCTCGATCGTCTCCGACAAGGCGATCATCGCGCTTCTGTCGCTGGCCGCGATGATCCCGATGGCATCGGGCCGCATCGACCTGACCGTCGGCTACGGCATCGTGCTCTGGCACATTCTCGCCATCAGCCTGCAGACGGTCTACGGCCTGCCCTGGCCGATTGCCGTTCTCATCGTTCTCGCGCTCGGCGTCCTCACCGGCTTCATCAACGGCCTGCTGGTCGAGGTCGCCAAGATCGACAGCTTCATCGCGACGCTCGGTACCGGAACGGTCCTCTATGCACTTGCCCTTTGGCACACCGGCGGGCGGCAGGTGGTCGGCGTGCTGCCGGACGGCTTTTACGCGTTGAACGGCACTATGTTGTTCGGTCTGCCTATCACCGGCTTCTACGTGTTGCTGATCGCGATCTGCATGTGGATCGTGCTCGAATACCTGCCGATCGGCCGTTATCTCTACGCCATCGGCGCCAATCCCAAGGCCGCCGCCCTCAACGGCATTCCCGTCCGCAAATTCGTGATCGGCGCCTTCGTCACATCGGGCCTGTTGGCTGCTCTGACCGGGGTTCTTCTCGCCTCGAAGCTGCGCATCGGCCAGGCGAGCGTCGGCCTCGAATATCTGCTGCCGGCGCTTGTCGGCGCATTCCTGGGATCGACGACGATCAAGCCGGGCCGGGTGAACGTCTGGGGCACGCTGATCGGCGTTATCATCCTGGCGGTCGGGATATCTGGAATTCAGCAATTCGGCGGGTCGTTCTTCGTCGAACCGCTGTTCAACGGCGTGACCCTGCTGATTGCCATCGGCATTGCAGGCTACGCCCAGCGCAAGCGCGGAGCTGTGAGGAGGATCACACCCGCATCCAAATGAGGATGCCGGCTCACCCGGCATTTCAGAACAAACAAAATGGAGGAGTGAACATGAAGCGCAGGACTTTATTGCAGGCAACGGTCGCAACCGTCGCCCTTATGCTGAGCGTGCCGGCCATGGCGGATTCGATGGCTGACGCCAAGGCAGTGGTCGACAAATATGCGTCCAAAGTGAGCGCCTGGGATGGCCCGACGAGCGGCCCGAAGGGTGCGAGCGGCAAGAACATCGTCATTCTTGCTGCCGATATGAAGAACGGCGGCATTCTCGGCGTCGTCAACGGCGTTCAGGAAGCGGCAGGCGCTTTGGGCTGGACGGTGAAGGCGCTTGACGGCGCCGGCTCGATCGGCGGACGGACGGCGGCCTTCGGCCAGGCCATGGCGTTGAAGCCCGATGGCATCATCATCAACGGCTTCGACGCCGTCGAGCAGAAGCCGGCGATGGAGGCGGCCAAGGCGGCCGGCATTCCGATGGTGTCCTGGCACGCCGCTTCGGCCGTCGGCCCGGTTCCTGAGGTCGGCGTTTTCGCCAATGTGACCACCGACGCGATGGAAGTGTCGAAGTCCGCAGCCGATTGGGCCTTCGCCGATGCCGGCGGCAAGCCGGGAGTCATCATCTTCACCGACTCGACCTATGCGATCGCGATTGCCAAGGCCGACCGGATGAAGAAGGAGATCGAAGATCTCGGCGGCACGGTGCTCGAATATGTCGACACGCCGATCGCCGAAACCTCGCAGCGCATGCCGCAGCTGACCACCTCGCTGCTGCAGAAGTACGGTGCGAAGTGGACGCATTCGCTGGCGATCAACGACCTCTATTACGATTTCATGGGCCCGTCGCTCGCCTCGGCCGGCATTGCCGGCGACGGAAAGCCGGTGAATGTCGCGGCCGGCGATGGCTCGGAGAGCGCCTATCAGCGGATCCGCGCCAAGCAGTATCAGGCCGTCACCGTCGCCGAGCCGCTCAACCTGCAGGGCTGGCAGCTCGTCGACGAGCTGAACCGCGCCTTTGCCGGCGCCCCGTGGTCGGGCTATGTGTCGCCGCTGCATGTGGTGACCAGCGCGAACGTCGAGTTCGACGGCGGACCGAAGAACAGCTTCGATCCCGATAACGGCTATCGCGATCAATACAAGAAAATCTGGGGCAAATAAGCCTATCAAGCAGGGTGTATCGACCGGTACGCCCTGACCTCCCACATCACATCAATACCGATCCAGCTCCGGCGAGTTTTGGAAGAGAGAACCTATGATCATTCGTTATGCTTTGTTTGAGGGC
Organism: Rhizobium phaseoli; assembly: GCF_001664385.1. Taxonomy (NCBI): domain Bacteria; kingdom Pseudomonadati; phylum Pseudomonadota; class Alphaproteobacteria; order Hyphomicrobiales; family Rhizobiaceae; genus Rhizobium; species Rhizobium phaseoli. The sequence continues at coordinate 260,957 of NZ_CP013533.1, forward strand.
GAAATCCATCCCGGTCGGGAAGAGGAATTTCGCGACTTCGTGCGACAGCGGCTCGTTCCGCTCTGGACGCAATTTCCGGGGGCGGAGGAAATCCGGGTGCTGGACGGCATGGAGCGCGACGAGGGTGCCCCTGTTTATGCAATGGCCCTGGCTATTCGCTATCCTCACATGGAGGCCGTGAACGCAGCACTTCTCTCCGACGTCCGGTTCCAGAGCCGCGAGGTTACCGGCGAGCTTCTGCAGCTTTTCACCGGCAAGGTGCATCATCACGTCTTCTCGGCCAACGAATACTCGCCGGCCATTGCCTGACATCCGGCGGAGTAACGGGTGAGCGTCAACCGTTACGCCGGCGTCGCCATGCAGCGGTTACGGCCGGCATTCTTGGCGGCGTAAAGATTTGCATCCGCGATATGCAGCGCGGCCTCCAGCCTGTTGGTCAAGGACCAATCCGCCAGGCCGATGGAGCAGGTGACTTCGAGCCTCGGATCTATCTCAGACCAGTCATGGTCCTGCACTCGCAGGCGCAGCCGCTCGGCATCGGCAAAGGCTTCGCCGGCTGTCGTGCCGGGGAGGAGGAGCAGGAATTCCTCGCCGCCCATGCGGATCGCCAGACTGCCTGCCGGCCCGATGCCGCCCAGCAGTCCGGCAACCTGCCGCAGGACGATATCGCCGACCGCATGAGACAAGATGTCGTTGATGCGTTTGAAGTGGTCGATGTCGAACAGCAGCAATGCTGCATGGGTGACGCCGGATTCGACCCAATTCCTGCATCTAAGCTGCAGTTCACGCCGATTGCCGAGGCCAGTCAGCGGGTCGGTGCGCGAGGCTAGCACCGCCTCGCGCTGTTCGGCGGCAAGCCGTAGATTTTCCTCGAGCAGGCGCTCACGCTCCAGCCGGGCGCTGTCTTCCTTGCGGCGCATCGTCTCCAGGTCGAGTGCAAGCTTCATCGTATAGGCGCGCGCCGAGGCAAGCCGCCGGTAATCCTCGATCACCATCTCATGATAGATCTTGTGATAGTCGAAGGCTGCCTTCCAATCGCCGGCCATTTCGGCAATCCGGAAGCGCATGTCGAAATGGCGCAGTTTCATGCGGGGCGTGGCCAGAGCGGCTTCCATCGCCTCGATGGCTGCAAGCAGCGACACGGCTTCGGCGGAAGCGCCCTGCCCGGCCAGAAGATAGGCGTACCAGTAGGAGGTTTCCGCCAGCAGCACCTCGTCCTCGGCGACGCGGCAGGCGGCGATGGCGGCAATATAATGGGCGGCAGCCGCGGCGTCTTCGCTGCACGTCCATGCCAGGAGCCCGAGATAGCAATGGCACTCGGCAATCTCATAGGGCAGGTTTTCCGCCTGGGCGTCGGTCAGAATGGACCGCAGCTGGGCTTCCGTCCGCGACAGCAGGATGGTGTCGAGCTCCCGTCCTGCCAGACGATGCTCGCCGAGTGCGCGCGCCGCCATGCGGCCGGCGATCGAGCGGGCGATCAGCACCGAGCCTTTTGCCAGACAGCTGGTCTCCGCATAATCCAGACTTTCGGCCGCGGCCTCCGCCGCGCGGTCGAAATCCTTCGTATCGAACAATGCCACCGCATAGGCCGTGCGCGCCCGCCAGTTGGCGAGCGGATCCGTGCAGGACTTGGTGCGCTTCTGGCAATCGGTCAGCAGGGCGAAGCCGGTTTCCAGATCGCCGAGCGCCACCAGAAGGCCGCCATGGATCGACTGCAGGGAAATGACCGCGGCCTGGTCCTGGCAATAGCGCAGCCAGGTTTCGGCGCGGATGCAGATCTTCAGGCCTTCCGCCAAACTCTCCTTGTTGAAATGGATAAGTGCCAGCCGATGCGAGGCGCGCAAGGCTCCGGCAACATCGCCTGCCTCAAGCGCGGCCTCATAGGCGGCCTCGCCTGCCCCGAGCGCTTCGCCGGTGCGGCATTCCCAGTCCAGACGCACGGCACTATCCAGCAGCACCTGCCAGTGCGCTGCCAGGTTCTCATCCTGCCTTGACTCGGAAGACGCCTGTCGTGCCACCTCTGCTCCATTTTTTCCGGCGCATGGTCCATGAGAACTTCTAAAACTTCTCAAAGAGTTTCGCTTAACAAGCCACGAACATCGGCTCGCGCTTCCGCAGATCATGATTCGGGTACCGCTCCCGCGAACATTGAGCGGTCTTTTTTGCAACAGGTGATATGCTTCGTTTCATCACGGCAACTCCACATGTTCTTCACTGTGGAGAAAATCAGACATTTTGCGCGGAAATACAGTCGAAATATACAAAAAGCGCACCAGAACGATGCCCTCTCGGCGTCGTTTACATTCTCTAAAATATATAACTTTATTTTTAAGCTATCGGAGCGACGTTCCCAGGGATCGTCAACCACGCCATGACGGCGGGCCGGGGATCCGAATCTCGTATGAAATCGACATGTCACGACGCAGGCGCTCACGCCTTTGATGCGCTGGCTGCGCTCAGGCGACAACGTGCGGCGCGCGGGGTGCCTTATCGGGTGCTCGGGACAACGGGGTCCCACATTTGAACGAGATGCGACGAACGATCCTGGCAGTCCAGACACCTGTATCAAAACCTCCCATACGACGGAGAGTGGTAATGAAGAGCATTCAGAATTTCGGGATCGCGGTGCGTCTCGCCCTTGGCTTCAGCTTCCTGATCTTGCTGATGGCCGGCCTGAGCATCTATTCAACGGTCAAGGTCGCCGAGATCAACAGCAATCTCCAAACGATCAACGACGTCAACAGCGTCAAGCAACGGTTCGCCATCAATTTTCGGGGCAGCGTGCATGATCGGGCGATCGCCATTCGCGACGTGACCCTGGTAACCTCTGCCGATGAACGCAAGGCGGCCGAGGCGCTGATCGAAAAGCTGGCGGCATCCTACGCCGAAAACGAAAAGCGCATGGCTGATATGGTCGCCTCCCCGGCTGGCGCCACGGACCAGGAAAGGTCGATCCTGAAGGAGATCGCCGACATACAGGCGAAAACCAATCTCCTGGTCGCCCAGATCATCGCGCTGCAGGAGAAGGGTGACGGTGAGGCTGCTCGCAAAATTCTGCTCGAACAGGCGCGGCCGGACTTCGTTGCCTGGCTCGGCGCCATCAACAAATTCATCGACTACCAGGAAGCACTGAACAAATCGATCGGCGGAGACGTCCGCGGCACGGCGAGCGGCTTCAAGCCGATCGTTCTGACGGCGCTGGGCATCGCGGCTGTTCTTTCCGTCCTCGCCGCGATTATTACCGCACGCACGATCGTCGGTCCGCTGGCAAAACTGCAGCTGTCGCTGAAGGCAATGGCGGAAGGCAATCTCGATGGTGATCGTCGCCTCGAAGCACGTGGCGACGAGATCGGCAAGCTTGCCCGCGCGGTAGCGGGATTGCGCGACGCCATTTCGGCAAAGGCGGAGCGGGAAGCCGATGCGGAAGCCAGGCGGGCTGTGGCGGAACGGCACCGGCTCGAACAGGATGCCGACGAACGCCGCACCCTTGCCGAGCAGACCGACCGGGCTGTCGGCCAGCTTGGCAGTGCATTGCAGGCGCTGGCCGATGGCGATCTCACGCAGCAGATCGGCACGCCGTTCATCCCGTCTCTGGAAAAACTCAGAGCCGACTTCAATTCAGCGGTCGAAAAGCTCCGCGCTGCCATGCAGAAGGTTGCCGAGAACGCCAGCGCCATCGCGGCCGGCGCACAGGAAATCCGCTCCGCTTCGGATGACCTCGCCAAGCGTACCGAGCAGCAGGCCGCCTCCGTCGAGGAGACCGCCGCGGCCCTGGAAGAGATCACGACCACCGTCGCCGACTCCAGCAACAGGGCTCAGGAGGCAGGTCAGCTGGTCCGCAAGACGAAAGACAATGCGGAGCGCTCGGGCAGTGTCGTCCGCGACGCGGTCGATGCGATGGGCAAGATCGAATCTTCCGCCACCGAAATCGGCAGCATCATCGGCGTCATCGACGAGATCGCCTTCCAGACCAACCTGCTGGCGCTGAACGCCGGCGTCGAGGCGGCCCGCGCCGGTGAAGCCGGCAAGGGTTTTGCCGTAGTCGCCCAGGAAGTGCGCGAGCTGGCGCAGCGTTCCGCCAAGGCGGCAAAGGAAATCAAGGAGCTGATCAACGCGTCGAACGGCCATGTGAAAAACGGTGTCGCCCTGGTTGGCGAAACGGGGAAGGCCCTGCAGGAGATTGCGGTACAGGTGCAGCAGGTCGACGGCAATGTCGGCGCCATCGTCGGCGCCTCGCAGGAGCAGGCGACCGGGCTGAAGGAAATCAATACCGCCGTCAACAGGATGGATCAGGGCACCCAGCAGAACGCCGCCATGGTGGAAGAGGCCACGGCCGCCGCTCACAAACTCGCCAAGGAAGCCGACGCATTGTTCCAGCTCCTGGGCCAGTTCAACATCGGTGGAGCAGTGGCATCGAGGCGCATAACGCAGCCGGCTCCCGCGGCACAGCATGCTCAGCCCGTGGCTTCGCCGGCGCGCCAGATGATTGCCAAGGTCGGCAGGTCGTTCCAGGGGAACGCGGCATTGGCCGGCGATTGGGAAGAGTTCTGAACCACACGGCAATCTGCCAAAAATGAAGTGATGAAGGGCAGCGATTGCTGCCCTTCGTATTTTATGGTTTACGCCCGGGCCGGGACCTTGGCCGGTAGCAGGGCGTTGACGATGACGGCGACGCCGATATTTGCTGCGAGCGCCAGCAGTCCGGTGTAGACGGTGAAGGGTTCGCCGCCGAGGCTGATCAGGTGCAGCGGCTTCCAGCCGGCGTCCCAGACGAGGAAGGTGCCGCCGCAGAACCCAACGAACCAGCCGGCAAGCAGGCCGGGCGCACGGAACCAGTTGGTGTAGAGGCCGAAGACCAGGGCCGGAAGCGTCTGCAGGATCCAGATGCCGCCGAGCAGCTGCAGGTCGAGGGCGAACTGAGTCGGCAGGAAGATGATGACGAGAAGTGCGCCGACCTTCACCACCAGCGACGTCACCTTCGCGACCTTGGCTTCGCCCGCATCGCTGACCTTGGGATCGACATAGGCCTTCCAGAAATTGCGGGTGAAGAGGTTGGCGGCGCCGATGCTCATCACCGCTGCCGGCACCAGTGCGCCGATGGCGATCGCCGCAAAGGCGAAGCCGGAGAACCAGCCCGAAAACAGCGTCTTGAACAGGGTGGGAACGACGTCATTGGCGCTATCGAGCTTCAGATTGGCGGCATGGCCCATATAGCCGAGCAGCGCCAGCAGGCCGAGCAGCAGCGTATAGGCGGGCAGCATGATCGCGTTCTTGCGGATCGTCTTGCCGCTGTTGGAGGCAAAGATGCCGGTCAGCGTATGCGGATACATGAAGGCTGCAAGCGCCGAGCCGAGAGCCAGCGTAGCATAGGCGACATACTGGTTGCCGCCGAGCAGCAGGCTGCCGGAGCCTTTGGCCTGGAAGGCCGCATCGGCCGAGGCGAAGACATTGGCATAACCGCCGAGCTTCGACGGGATCAGAGCGACCGCCGCGATCACCACGATATAGATCATGATGTCCTTGACGAAGGCGATCAGCGCCGGAGCGCGCAGGCCCGCCGAATAGGTATAGAGCGCCAGCACGATGAAGGCGATCGCCAGCGGCAGTTCGCCATGCAGCCCGAGCGCCTTCAGGACCGCCGTCATGCCGACGAGCTGGAGGGCGATGTAAGGCATGGTGGCGATGACGCCGGTTGCCGCGACCGCGAGTTCGAGACCGCGCGATCCGTACTGGCCGTGGACGACGTCGGCGGCCGTGACATAACCGAAATCCTTGGCGCGTTTCCACAGGACCGGCATGACCATGAAGACGAAGGGATAGACGACGATCGTATAGGGCAGTGCGAAGAAGCCGTAGGCGCCGACGGTATAGACCAGCGCCGGGACGGCGATCACGGTATAGGCGGTATAGAAATCGCCGCCGACGAGGAACCAGGTGATCCAGGTGCCGAAGTTGCGTCCGCCGAGACCCCATTCATCGATGTGGGCGAGCGTCTCGGGCTTGCGCCAGCGGCTGGCGACGAATCCCATGACCGTGACGAGGGCGAAGAAGAAGATGAAGACGGCAAGCGCCGTGCCGTTGATGTCAGTCGTCATGGCGAACGCTCCGATAGGCGATGCAGGTCAGCGTCGCGGTGATCGGCACCCAGAGAAGCTGATACCAGTAGAAGAACGGAAAGCCGAAAAGCGACGGCTCGCGGAGATTGTAGAATGCCGGCCAGAGCAGACCTATGTACGGAATGATCAGCAGCCACAGCGCTGCCTTGCTACGTGGTTTTTCCATGTCGGAGTACCTTTCAGGCGCCGCAATTGGCGGTCGCCATGTTCCAGTTGTCGGCGTGGAAGGCAGGTCTATCAGCCGGCGGCGGCAGCAGGCCCGGTTCGGGTCGCTCGAGCTTTTCCGGCGGATCGGAAGCTGATGTAACGCATGTGAATTCCTCCCAACGGCTTGGCACTTGGCCGGCCGCGAATGGAGTCCTAGGGCGTCGGTTTTATCCCCACAAGATGGGCGCAGTGCCAAAATACCGGGACCTACCCAGAAGTGGGTAGGTGCGAATTCGCGTCGATTTTCGAGGCGATGCCGTGATCGAGCGCGTAGCGGATCAGGCCTGCGGTGGTGGCGATGCCAAGTTTCTTCTTGAGGTTTTTGCGATGGGTTTCCGCCGTGGCAGCGCTTATCCCGAGCACTTCGGCGATCTCGCGGTTGCTGCGGCCGGCAACGATCAGCCCGAGCGTGTCGTGCTCGCGCGGCGTCAAGGGATCGCTCCCCTCCTCCGCCCGTTCCCTCATCAGCGCGTCGAAGACGCCGGAGGAGAAATAGGTGCCGCCATCCGCGACGGTTTCGATCGCCGCGACGATCTCCTCTGTGGAGACGTCTTTCAGAACATAACCGGCGGCGCCGCGCATCACCGAAGAGGAGATATACTCGCGGCTGTCATGCATGGAGAGCATCACGACGCGGGTCTGCGGAAGTTCGCTCCTGAACAGCTCGATCGCATCGATGCCGCTGAGCTTCGGCATGTTGATGTCCATCAGCACCACCTGCGGCTGGATCTGCCGGGCGATATCGAGCCCGGTCTGCGCCAGCCCGGCGGTGCCGGCGACTTCGATATGATCGAAGGTTTCGAGCACGGCTTTCAGCCCGTCCAGCACCAGCGGATGGTTGTCGATCAGCAGCACCTTGATTTTCAGGCGTTCCGTCATGCGGCTTCCGCCTGCTTGCCGGCGGCAAGATTGGCCGATCTCGGCATCATCGCCGTCAGCGTCGTGCCGACCTCGCTGCTATTGATCAGCAACAGGCCCCGGAAGTGCGCCATCCGCTCCTGCATGTTGCGCAGACCGAGGCCCGAGGCGCCGAAGGCGCCATCCCTGGCGCCATCGAAGCCGCTGCCGTTGTCGGAGATGGTCATGCGGGCACGGCCGCCGTCGCTCCAGAGCTTGACCGAGAGCTTCGAGGCGCCCGAATGCCGCTCGACATTGTTGAAGGCCTCCTGGGCGACGCGATAAAGGGCGGTGCTGGCTTCCGCCTTCAGCGTGCCGGCGAAGCCCGAGGCGTCGATCTCCGTCTCCATCCCCGTCCGCTCGGCAAAGTGATGACACAGTGCCTCCAGCGCAGCCGTCAGGCCAAGATCGTCCAGCACGCGCGGGCGCAGATCATGCGAGAGCAGGCGGATTTCCTTGATGGCCCCATTCAGTGCCTCGACGCCGCGCTCGATGGTCAGCGCCGCCTCGTCGACATTGGTCCTGACCTTGCGGCCGGCAAGATCCATCGCATAACGCACGCCGAGAAGGGTCTGGGAGATGCCGTCGTGCAGCTCGCGCGCCAGCCGGGTGCGCTCTTCTTCCTGGGTGTCGATGACCCGCTGCGTCAACTCCTTCAGGCGGCTGTCGGCCATGCGGCGCTCATGGAAGGTGAGCAGCATGCAGGTGGTGAACACGACCAGCACCGAAGGCACGGCGATCAGCGCGACGATGACGAAGGTCCGTCTGATGTTGGCGCGCGTTACCGCATTGGCGGCGGCACTCTGGGCAAAGACGTCATCCAGATAGACGCCGGTGCCGACGACCCAGTGCCATTTGTCGAGGCTGACGACGAAGGAGAGCTTGTCGGCGATCTGCCCGGTTGACGGTTTCTGCCATTTATACTGGTGCAGGCCGCCGCCGGCCTTGGCCGTGGCGATCAGTTCGGCGATGACCTTGTCGCCATCCGGGTCGGTGAGATCGAGCCAATTGTGCCCATGCCGGAAACTCTGGCGCGGATGGACGATATTGTTGCCGTCGTAATCATAGACGAAGAAATACCCGTCCTTGCCGTAGTCGAGCGAGGTCAGAATATCAGCCACCTGCTGCTTGGCGGCCTCGTCGTCGGCCCCGGCCTTATCATAGATCGTCTGGATGGCCGAGAGGGCAAGATTGGTCAGATTGAGGATCTCGGCTTCCTTGGTCTTCAGCATGTTCTGCTCGAAAGTATCGATGCTGTTCTTGGCGAGGTTTGCCGATTGCCAGGTGATGAAGGTGGTGATCGCAAGGATCGAAATGACCAGCGGGACGATCGCCAATGCGATGATCTGGTGTCGTAGCGTCAACGGTCATTCCTCCCAAGGATCTGCGCCCGGAATTATGCCCTTTGTCCGATATGAGTCCAGCCGCTTGCCCCGGCGCGATCGCTATTCCAGTGGCACGAACAGGCCGAGCTTGACGTCGCGCAGCACGACATTGGTATGCATGCGGCGGATCTGCGGATTGTCGGCCATGATCAGGGCTGCAATGTCGTCATAATGCTCGACGTCACGGGCGGTGACGATCGCGATCAGGTCGACCGCGCCGGTAACGTAATAGACCTGCTGGATGTGATCCTGCTTTTCCGCCCAGACGCGAAATTTCGCCAGCGCATCGTAATTGTCCCGCTCGATCTCCATTCCGACGATGAACACCATCGATGTCGCCGTCGCCTTGCGATCGAGTATGGCCACCTCCGCCTTGATGATCCCTTCCTCGCGCAGCCGCTTCAACCGCCGCTGCACGGCGGAGACCGACAATCCGATTCGTTCGGCGATCGTTTCAGCTTTCAACTGGCAATCGCGCTGCACGATATCGAGAATGTCCCGGTCAAAACGATCCAGTTGCTCCATGGTCCAGTCCGATCCTTCCCGCAGCAAACATTGCGCCGCACTCGCGGCGTTGAAAAGATTATTTTGCTCATAATATGCAAAAGAGATGGAAATTGCGCGAAAAAACCGCGTCATTTTATCATTATCCTTCGCAGATTGAATTCAGCCGGACCCATGCATGTCGGATCAGCCCTTTCCTGCTCTTCGCGTCGAAGATCTCCATAAAAGCTTCGGCTCGCAACAGGTTCTCAAGGGTATCTCGACGGAGGCCCACAAGTCGGATGTGATCTCGATCATCGGCTCGTCGGGCTCCGGCAAGAGCACTTTTCTCCGATGCATCAATTTCCTGGAAACCCCGGATCACGGCCGTATCGCCGTAAACGGCGAGGAAGTCGCGCTGAAAGCCGGTCGCGGCGGGCGGCTGCAGCCGCAGAGCTGGCGGCAGATCGAACGGCTGCGGACGGGGCTCGGCATGGTCTTTCAGAGTTTCAATCTCTGGGCCCATCGCACGGTGCTGGAAAACGTGATCGAGGCGCCGGTGCATGTCATGGGCATTTCAAAGCGCGAGGCGATCGAAAAGGCGGAAGCCCTGCTCCACAAGGTCGGGCTGTTCGACAAGCGTGACACCTATCCCGCCTTTCTCTCCGGCGGTCAGCAGCAGCGCGCGGCGATTGCGAGGGCGCTCTGCGTCGACCCCGCCGTCATGCTGTTCGACGAGCCGACATCGGCGCTCGATCCGGAGCTGGTCGGCGAGGTCCTGAAGGTCATCCGCGATCTCGCCGAGGAAGGCCGGACCATGCTGATCGTCACGCATGAAATGCGCTTCGCCCGGGATGTGTCGAGCCGCGTCCTCTTCCTGCATCAGGGACGGATCGAGGAGGAGGGGCCGCCGGAGCAAGTTTTCGGGGCGCCGGTCAGCACCCGCTGCCGGGAGTTCACCCGTCTCAGCGCCCATTGATCCACATAGCCATCATCGACAACACACGAACCAGGAGAATCCTGCGAATGAAACTGCTCCCCACGCTCCTTGCCGGCGCGGCACTTGCGCTTTCTGCGGTCGCCGCACAGGCCGAAGTCCGCTTCGGCGTCATGAATGAATCCTATCCGCCCTTCTTCGCCAAGGACGCCTCGGGTGAGTGGCACGGGTGGGAAATCGACCTGATGAACGCCGTCTGTGCAGAGATGAAGGAGAAATGCTCGATCGTGGACATTTCCTGGGATGGTCTCATTCCGGCGCTGCAGAGCAAGAAGTTCGACGTGATCTGGTCGTCGATGTCGAACACCGCGGAACGCTCGAAGGTGATCGACTTCACCGACAAGTACTACAACACGCCGAGCACCCTGATCGGTCCCAAGGACCAGAAGCCGGGTGCGACCGCCGAGGACGTCAAGGGCAAGACCATCGGCATCCAGGTGTCGACGATCCAGTCTGAATATTACAAGAAGTATTTCGCCGGCGCCGCCGAGGAGAAGACCTACCAGACGCTCGACGAGGCTTTCCAGGATCTGGCCTCCGGCCGTATCGACTACGTCTTCGGCGATTCGCTGGCGCTCGACGCTTTCCTGAAGAGCGACGGCGGCAAGGATTGCTGCGCCAAGATGGGTGATGTCGCCGACGACAAGGAAATCCTTGGAGCCGGTGTTTCGGGCGGGTTGCGCAAGGAAGACACGGAGCTGAAAGCCAAGCTGAATGCGGCGATCGCTGCGGTTCGGGCCAACGGCCAGTATGACGCCATCACCAAGAAATATTTCGACTTCGACATCTACGGCGCGAAGTAAGCAGTCTCGGCGATGGCGACCGCACAACAAGGCATTCTGGACCTGCTGTCCCCCTATCCTCCGGGATGGGGCGGCGTTCTTTTGGCAGGTGCGGTCTCCACGGTCGCCATCTCGGCCTGCGCCTTCGCGGTCGGCCTGTTGCTCGGCACGGGCGGCGCGCTTGGAAAGCTCTCGGGCAATCGCGCGCTCCGCCTCATGCTCGATCTCTACACCACGGTCATTCGTGCCGTTCCCGAGCTGATCCTGATCGTCGGGCTCTATTATGCCGGCACCGACGGCCTCAACCGGCTGCTGGCGGCATTGGACCTGCCGCCGATCGATGTGAACGGTTTTGTTGCGGCGGTCGCGGTGCTCGGCTTCGTGCAGGGCGCCTATATGACCGAGGTGCTACGCGGCGCGATCCTCGCCATTCCCGCCGGCCAGATCGAAGCGGCCAAGGCCTTCGGCATGGGATCCGTACTGCGGTTCCGCCGCGTCCTGCTGCCGGCGCTTTTGCCGAACGCGCTGCCGGGGCTTGCCAATCTGTGGATGTCGGTCACCAAGGACAGTGCGCTGGTCGCGGTCGTCGGCTATCAAGAACTGGCGCTCGCCACCCGCCTCGCTGGGGCAAGCACCAAACACTACTTCGTGTTTTTCCTTGCTTCCGCCTTTCTCTACCTCGCCATCACACTCATTTCCAACGTCGCTTTCAAGCTGATCGAGGGACGGGTGCGGCGGGGACAGCCGCGTCTCGCCTGAGGAGCCGCGCCCCATGAGTTTCACTTGGATCTCTTCCTATTGGCCGCTGCTTCTGGCCGGCGCCTGGCAGACGGTCGCGCTGCTGGTCATCTCAGTGGTGTTCGGTTTCATCATTGCTATAGGCCTCGCCTTCGCGCAGGTCAGCGGCGGCAGGCTGACGCGGCTGCTGGCCCGCGGCTATTGCACCTTCTTTCGTGGCACGCCGCTGCTGATCCAGCTGTGGCTTCTCTATTACGGTGTCGGCTCGCTGCTGCCGATGGTCCCCGGCATCCGGCAAAGCCTGTTCTGGCCGATCCTGCGCGAGGGCTTCTTCTTCGCCGCAGTCAGCTTCACGCTGAATTATGCGGCTTACGAGGCAGAGGTCCTGCGCGGCGCCCTGCTCGCCGTTCCCAAGGGCGAGCTCGAAGCCGGGCGTGCCTTCGGCCTGTCGCCCTGGAAGCTGACCCGCCGCATCTGGCTGCCGCGCGCCATCCGTATCGCCCTGCCGACCATTGCCGGGGAGATCGTCATGCAGCTGAAGGCGACGCCGCTCGCCTTCACGGTGACGGTGATGGATCTCTATGCCGTGGCCAACAAGGTTCGCCAGGACACGCTGCTCGTCTACGAACCACTGCTTGTCGTCACCCTCTTCTATCTCGCCCTGACCGCCGTCATCGCCCGCGTCTTTCGAGGTCTCGAAGCGCAGGTGCCGGTGCGGCGTTAGCCGAGAGATGGGACCAGCCATAAACCTCTGCGCGTATCGACGCGCACCTCGCCCCGCCTGTTATGAAAAGCCCGCCGCCGGCAACGGCGCGGCGGCCTGAACGGAGACCCATCATGAGCACGACACGAATCCTCGATGGCGGCATGAGCCGCGAGCTGCTGCGGCTCGGTGCCGAATTGAAACAGCCGGAATGGTCGGCCCTGGCGCTGATCAATTCGCCGGAAATCGTGCGCGAGGTGCATAAGGAATTCATCGCCGCCGGCTCTGAGATCATTACGACCAACAGCTATGCGCTGGTGCCTTTCCACATCGGCGAGGACCGGTTTCAGACGGAGGGTGCAGCGCTGATCCGTCTTGCCGGCCGCCTGGCGCGCGAGGCGGCCGATTCCGTCCCTGGTCGCAAGGTGCTGGTCGCCGGTTCGCTGCCGCCGATCTTCGGCTCCTACGAGCCGCAGAATTTTCAGCCTGAGCGGGTGCAGGATTACCTCAAGGTGCTGGTCGAAAACCTCGCCCCTTTCGTCGACATATGGCTCGGCGAGACGCTGAGCCTGATTGCCGAGGGCGAGGCCGTCCGTCAGGCGGTGGCGGAATCGGGTAAACCGTTCTGGATTTCCTTCACGCTGGCCGATGACAAAGCGGATATCGAAAGCGGCGAGCCGAAGCTTCGTTCCGGCGAAAGCGTCGAGGATGCGGCGTCCTGGGCGGCGTCATCGGGCGCCGAAGCCTTCCTGTTCAATTGCAGCAAACCGGAAGTGATGGAGGCGGCCGTCGCGACGGCAGCCGCAGCATTCCGCAAGATGGATGCCGGCATCGAAATCGGCGTCTATGCCAATGCCTTCGAAGGCGAACAGGGCGAGTCGGCCGCAAATGAAGGCCTGCACGAGACCCGCGACGATCTGAATGACGACGCCTATTCGCGTTTTGCCTGCTCCTGGGCCGAAGCCGGCGCGACGATCATCGGCGGCTGCTGTGGCATCGGTGCTGCCCACATCCATCGTCTGGGTAAGACGCTTCGAAGCTGAGGTCGAAGCTTGATCGTCCGAGAGGGAGCTGCCGGCGCTCCCGCAGCGCTTGGGCTCTTTCTGTGGCCTCGCCTGCGGGCGACGAAACCAATTACTCCGCTTTCGGCGCTGTCTTCTGAAGCTCGAGCAGCAGCTCGATCAGCTTCGGCGCCATCACCCTGATTTCCGACAGGTGGACGGCGCTCAGCCTGGTCAGAAGCTCGTCAGCCTTCTCGGTCAGGAGGAGCGTCTGGCGGCGCCTGTCGGCCGGGTCGGCATGGCGTTCGACCAGTCCGGCATCCGACAGTCGTCCGACGAGCTCGGTCGCCGTATGCGGGGCGATGATCAGCCGCTCGGCCAGCATGCCGATGGTCATCGCTTCACCGCGCTGTCCCTTGATCGCCAGCAGCGCCTGATGCTGCTGGACGGGCAGGCCTTCCGACTGGGCGGCTGAGGCGCTGAAGTCCATGAACTGGCGGAGCGCGAACCTGAGGTCGGCGAGCGCCTCATAATCCTCCTGTCTCAGCGGCGGCGGGGTTTTCTTCACACTCGTTCTCCTCTGCCGCTTGGTTCGCAGGACGCGATCCTTGCGCGCATTATGGCCGATCTCGAATAGAGGGGCAGCCGCAAGCCGGTCAAGTCAGGCATCCTGCCGAGAGATTTTCGCCTTCCAACGTTCGTCCATTGATTTATATCGTATTACGATATAATAACCTCACCCAAACCGACCGTTTTTGCGTAGCAGGGGCTTTCATGGCGCAGCATCAACCAAGCAACCGGCCGCACGATTTCACCGGCGGTCTTTCCCGGCGCGAGGCCGGCGATTTCACCACCGACAGGCGGGTCCTCCTGCTGGTCGGAATGGCCGTCATCGTCGGCACGTCAGGCGCCTTTGCAGCCTGGTGTCTCGTCAGCCTGATCGCGCTTGTGACCAATGTCGTCTGGTTCGGAGAGATCGGCATCGAGCCGGCCTCTCTGGCGGCCGTTCCGCGCTCGCTGTGGGTGGTGCTGGTGCCGCCGCTCGGCGGGCTCGTCATCGGTCTGATGGCCCGTTTCGGGTCGGAAAAAATCCGCGGCCACGGCATTCCCGAGGCGATCGAAGCCATCCTGATCGGCGGCAGCCGGATGTCGCCGAAGGTCGCCGTGCTGAAGCCGCTGTCCTCGGCAATCTCGATCGGAACGGGCGGCCCGTTCGGCGCCGAGGGGCCGATCATCATGACCGGCGGAGCGATCGGATCGCTCTTCGCGCAGTTCTTTCACATGAGTGCGGCCGAGCGGAAAACGCTGCTCGTCGCGGGTGCGGCCGCAGGTATGACGGCGATTTTCGGTTCGCCGATCGCCGCGGTCATGCTGGCCGTCGAACTCTTACTGTTCGAATGGAAACCGCGCAGCTTCATTCCCGTCGCGGTCGCCGCCTGCGTGTCGATCTGCTGGCGCCCGCTGCTCTTCGGTGTCGGTCCGCTGTTCCCGACGCATTTCCAGGTGACCCTGCCCTGGTGGGGGATTTTTGCTTGTGCGGCGATAGGGATCATATCGGGACTGCAATCGGGATTGCTGACGACGCTGCTCTACCGGATCGAGGATCTGTTCGAGGCGCTGCCGATCCACTGGATGTGGTGGCCGATGCTCGGCGGTCTCGTCATCGGCCTCGGCGGCCTGATCGAGCCGCGGGCGATGGGCGTCGGCTATGACATTATCGACGGCCTGCTCAACAACCGGCTGCTGGCGCCGGCGGTACTGTCGATCCTGCTGGTGAAAGCAATCATCTGGCTGTTTGCCCTGTCGTCGGGCACATCGGGCGGCGTGCTCGCGCCGCTTCTCATCTTCGGCGGCGCTCTCGGATGGCTGGTCGGGCTGATCATGCCGGGCAATGATCCGGGCTTCTGGGCGCTGCTCGGAATGGCGGCGATGATGGGCGGAACCATGCGGGCGCCGCTCACCGGCACCTTCTTTGCGATGGAGATTACCGGCGACATCAGCGCGCTCGTTCCCCTGCTCGCCGCAACGGTGGTGGCCTATGCCGTCACGGTGCTGCTGTTGCGCCGCTCGATCCTCACCGAGAAGATTGCGCGCCGCGGGCAGCACATCACCCGCGAATATGGCGTCGATCCGTTCGAACTCTCCCGGGCAAGGGATATCATGATCGGCGATGTCGACACGCTTCCCGTCACCATGACCATCGGCGAGGCTTGCGATTTCTTCGTCTCCGAGCAGAAGACGCACCGGATCTACCCGGTGGTCGATGCTGCGGGCAAACTGGCCGGCATCGTCTCGCGGGCCGATGCCCTGCTTTGGCAGGGCAAGCCCGACCTCGCCGCCCAGACGCTTGGCGAAACCATCACGGATGATTCCGTTCCCGTCGGGCATCCTGACGATACCGTCGCCTTCATCGCCGACCTGATGCTGTCGACGGACAATGGCCGTATCCCGATCGTCGATCCGGCATCGGGCAGGCTGTGCGGCCTGATCGCCCGAAAAGATCTGCTGCGGCTGCGCAGTTCCCTGCGGTCGGCGGAATTGGACCGGCGGCCCTATCTGACCGCAGGAACGCGAAGCAAACCGTGATAGCCACGCCGCTTGCCAATTCTCCAGCCGTGGCTTATATAGTCACTATGGTCATTCTGGTCATGGAGTTGCGCAATGCAGCCATCACGGCAAGGCGATGAAAGCTGGACCGTTGCCAGCGCAAAGGCAAAGCTTTCCGAGGTTATCGAACGCGCGCAATCCGCGCCGCAGACGATTACCCGGAACGGCAAGCCGAGCGTCGTCGTCGTCTCCGCCGAGGAATGGCAGCGCAAGACGGCGCGCAAGGGTACGCTTGTCGAGTTTCTGATGAGTTCGCCGCTGCGCGGCGCTGATCTGGATCTCGAGCGTCAACGCGACGAACCGCGTGATCCTGAACTGTGAGGCTTCTGCTGGACACCAACGTCCTGTCCGAGGTGACGAAGCCGAACCCTGACATGCGCGTCTTGGCGTGGCTGGACAAGCTCGACGAGGATCGCACCTTCATCAGCATCGTGTCGATCGCGGAGATCCGGCGCGGTGTCGCCTTGATGGACAGCGGACGAAAACGCGACGCGCTGGCCGAATGGCTTGCCCGGGACCTGCCGCAACGCTTCGAGCGTCGCATCATCCCGGTGGAGGAGCCGGTTGCCTTGGCCTGGGGCGACCTGATGGGCCAGGCGAAGCGGAGCGGTCGCGGCCTTTCCTCAATGGACGGCCTGATCGCAGCAACCGCGGTTGCTCACGATCTCACTCTGGCTATACGTAACACCAGAGATTTCGAGGGATTCGGGATCGAACTCGTTGATCCCTGGGTCGATCCTCTCGATCCCTAAACCGAGTAATCCGGGTGGCCCGGGGCAGCAGCCTTCAATGCAGCCCGAACAGGTTGAGCAGCTCCTCGCGATGGCGGACGAATTCCGGTGCGCTGCGGTCGCGCGGGCGCGGCAGATCGATATCGATCAGGCGCGGCTCGGCTCCCTTCTCCCGCGGCAGGATCAGAATCCGGTCGGCGAGATAGTGCCTCCTCGAGATCATGCGTGACGAGAATGGTCGTCACATCCTCGTCGCGCCAGATCCGGGCGAGTTCCTGCTGCATGCCGATCTTGGTCATCGCGTCGAGCGCGCCGAGCGGTTCGTCGAGCAGCAGGATTTCCGGCTGGACGGCAAGCGCTCGGGCGATGCCGACGCGCTGCGCCATGCCGCCGGACAGCTGCCGGGGATAGGCCGCCTCGAATTGCTGCAGGCCGACGAGCTTGACGTAGTGACGCGCCCGCGCCCGCGCCAGCTCGCGGGTCAGACCTCTCGTTTCCAGCCCGAAGGCGACATTGCCGAGGACGTCGAGCCAGGGAAGAAGGCGCGGCTCCTGGAAGATGACGGCGCGTTCCGCACCGACGCCGCGGATCGCCTTGCCGTCGACGAGCACCTCACCGGTGTCGGATTCTTCGAGGCCGGCGAGAACCCGGAGCAAGGTCGTCTTGCCCGAGCCGCTGGCGCCGACGATCGCAAGACTTTCGCCGGAGCGGATGTGGAGATTGATATCTTTCAGAACCTGCAGATGGCTGCCGTTCAGCTTGTAGGATTTGGAGAGGTGACGGATTGTCACCTCTCCGCGGCGAATGTCCTGGGCGAGGCTCATCATGGCTCCTCAATTGCTCGCCGGCTTGGTGTCGGCCGTGTAGATGATGTCCTTGGCCGCCAGCTGGCCCTGCTTCAGTTTGCCCTCGCGAACCAGCACGTCGATCCAGAACTGTATGTCGCGTTCAACCGGCAGGCCGCCGGCACGCACGCCGTAGCCGCGGAAATACTGCGCGATGTCAGGGTTTTCGCCACGCTCACCGAGTGCCTTTGCCAGGATCTTCTTGGTTTCCTCGGGATGTTCGCGGGCATAGTCGAGGGCGCGCGCCGACTGCTCGACGAAGATCTTCGCAGCCTCGGGATGCTGCTGAATGAAATCGCGGCGCAGGACCACGAAGCCACCGGCGATGTCGCCGAGCACGTCGGTATCGTCGAAGACCGCACGCAGGCCGCCGTTCTTCAGCGCCGCACCTTCGAAGGTCGTCTGCCAGTAGCCGAAGGCGGCGATATCGACCTGCTTGGAGCGCAACACCTGCTCGAGCTGCGGCCCGGGAACGACGACCTGGTTGGCGGAGTCGCTCGGCGGGCCGACGGAATGCAGGGCTTCGCGAATGGTGTAATCGAGATGGGCGCCGAGCGTGTTGACCGCGATGCTCTTGCCGGCAATGTCCTTGATGCTTTTGATCGGGCTGTCGTCCAGCACGTAGAAGGTCGACTGCACCTCGTCATTGATGCCGTTCGATGGATAGGCGGCGACGAAATCATTGCCGCCGATAATCGAATTCAGGACGGCGGAGGTGGCGGCGCTGCCGATCTCCACATCCCCGGATGCAAGAGCGATGAGAGAGGCCGGGCCACCCTGGGCATAGCCGACATTCTCAAACGTGATGCCGGTGTCTTTGAAATAGCCGAGCGCGTCGGCGAGTTCATGGGCGGCAAGGCCGCCCTGGCTTGCGAGGTAGCGCAGTTTCACCGTGTCGGTGGCGGCGGCCGGCGTGGCAAGACCGAGAGCGATCACGGCCGGCAGGAGAAGGTTGCGGGGATGGAAGGTCATGGGAAGTCCTTTCGGAAGAGAAATTTCGGTGGAAGCAGTCAGGCGCTCGGCTGAGACCAGCGGCAGAGGCGGCGCTGCAGCAGAACGAGCAAGGCATTGGCGGCAAGCCCGAGGAAGGCGAGCAGCAGGATCGCCGCAAACATCAGCGGGATCTGGAAATTGTACTGGGCGTTCATCACCTGGAAGCCGATGCCCTTGTTGGCGCCGATCATCTCGGCGGCGATCAGCAGCAGAAGTACCGTTGTTGCCGAGAGGCGCAGGCCGACGAAGATTGCGGGGACGGAGGCCGGCAGGATAACGCGGCGGAAAACGGTCAGCGATCCGGCGCCATAGGTGCGCGCCATCTCGATGAGCTTCTGGTCCACCTCCTTGACGCCGCCGATCGTGGCGAGCAGCACCGGAAACAGCGTCGCCCAGAAGATCACGAAGATCTTCGACGTTTCGCCGAGGCCGAGCAGCAGGATGAAGACTGGATAGAGCGCCAGCGCCGAGGTCTGGCGGAAGAGTTGCAGGATCGGGTCGAGCGCCTGCTCGACGGTACGAAACTGGCCCATGAACAGGCCGAGCGGAATGCCGACGACGACGGAGAAGGCGAAGGCGGTGCCGGATCGCTGCAGGCTGATGGCGATGTCATCGAGCAGCGCGCCATTGGCAAGGTTGGTCCAGAGTGCCGACAGGATCACGTTCAGGGGCGGGAAGATGGCCGGATTGATCCAGCCCCTGGTGCTCGAAACCTGCCAGAGTGCGAGGAAAGCGATCAGCAGGCCGTAGCGCGGCAGAAGCGATGCGAGCACACCGCGCACATGCGACGCGAAAGTGGGCGTATTGCTTTCGCCGCTCTTCAGGCGGCCGAAGCTTCTTGGGAGGACCTGATTGATTTCATAAGCCATGGATCGCTCCTCACTCTGCTGCCTGGAGAGCTGCGTGCCTCGCAGCCCATCGATTGGTCGGGAAAGGCAGGCCGAGGTTTTCCCGCAGCGTCTTGCCTTCATAGGCCGTGCGGAACAGGCCGCGGCGCTGCAGTTCCGGAATGACCAGATCGACGAAGTCGTCGAGCGCTGTCGGCAGCCAGGGTGGCAGAATGTTGAAGCCGTCGGCGGCTTCGTTCTCGAACCATTGCTGCAGCGTGTCGGCGATCTGCTCGGCGGTGCCGACGATGGTGTAGTGGCCGCGGGCGGATGCGATCCACTGGTAGAGCTGGCGGATGGTGAAGTTGTTCTCGTCGGCGATCTGGCGGATGAGGGCCTGGCGGCTCTTCATGCCTTCGGTTGGTGGTGCCGGCGGCAGCGGTCCGTCGAGGTCGTAGCCGTGCAGATCAAGCGTCCCGCCGGTCAGGCCGTTGAGCAGGCCGATGCCGTCCTCTTCGACGATGAGCGAGGTCAGGCGGTCGTATTTCTCCCGCGCTTCCGCTTCGGTCCTGCCGACGAAAGCGGAGACGCCGGGCATGACCAGGATATGATCGGGATTGCGGCCGAGGCCGCAGGCGCGCGCCTTGATATCGCGATAGAATTCCTGGGCGGTTTCGATGTGCTGATGGGCGGTGAAGATGACTTCGGCCGTCGCGGCGGCGAGCCCGCGCCCGTCTTCGGACTGGCCGGCCTGCACGATAACGGGATGGCCCTGCGGCGAGCGCGAGACGTTGAGCGGGCCGCGCACGCTGAAGTGCTCGCCGCGATGGTCGGTGTCGTGCAGCTTCGCCGGGTCGAAGAACACGCCGGTCTCCTTGTCGCGGATGAAGGCGTCGTCCTCGAAGCTTTCCCAGAGTTTGCGGACGACCTCGACATGCTCGGCGGCGCGGCGATAGCGCTCGGCATGCGGCAGCTGGGTATCGCGGTTGAAATTCTGCGCCGTGGGGTCGCCTGTGGTGGTGACGACGTTCCAGCCGGCGCGGCCGTCCGAGATCAGGTCGAGCGAAGCGAATTTCCGGGCGGTGGTATAAGGCTCCTCATAGGTGGTCGAAGACGTCGCGATGAAGCCGAGATGGGTGGTCAGAGGCGCGAGCGCGGAGAACAATGTGACGGGCTCGAAGCCGGCCACGCGGGCGTTGCCGCCTTCTCGCGCGCCACCGAAACCGACAGCCAGGTTGTCGGCCAGGAAATAGGCGTCGAAGAGGCCGCGCTCGGCCGTCAAAGCGAGCTTCCTGTGAAATTCAAAACTGGTGGCGCCATCGGCCGGCTGGTCGGGGTGGCGCCAGGATGCGACATGCTGTCCGCCACCAGGAAGAAATGCCCCAAGCCTGATTTTCCGTGTCATGTCGCGTCCTCTCGGTTTGCCGCTAATGGCCCCGTCGTTTCGGGGCCGAGGCCAATTTGGCTGTCAGGACGTTAGGTTACGTTCTCCATAGATTTTATAGAGAAACTTCATTTCCTAATTACGGAAGAAGAGTGAATAGTTTTGCGGAATCGGGGGAAATGTGGAAATCGCAGATCGGCGCCGCTGCAAGATGGCGTCTTGCGCTCGGTCGCAGAGTGGCCGTGTCAGGCGGGCGGAGCCGGTATCGCTGAAGGCCTGCGGACGCACCCGCTTGCCGACGAATGCCCGCGCCGGCAGATATGCCTTGATATCACGAGACGTCAGCCCCGTCTTGGCCGGGCCGGGGCATGCTCCAGGCCGGCGGCGGCCTTCTTCAGGCAGTCGAGGTAGCGGTCCCGGTTGGCGATGCCGTCGTCGCGGGGGGTGACGAGGCAGAGCGTTGCAGCAGCATGGCCCTCCTCGCCGCGCACCGGCACGGCGAAACAATGGGTGAAGCTGTCGACGATGCTGTTGAAGGTGAAGAGACCTTCACGCTCGGCCTGGCGCACCTCGGCGATGAAGGTCTGGGGCTCGAGCCATTCGCCGCCCGGCAGGCGGAAATCCTGCGGCGGAATGAAATTCAGGATGTCCTGATCCGACAGATGCGCGACGAGCAGGCGGCCCGACGCCGTCCACGGGATCGGCACCGACTGGCCGACATCCGTTGAAATGCGGAACGGCCGGGCGCCCTCGCGCATGCGCACGACCGTATATTTGTTTCCATCCAGCATGCAGAACTGCGCCGTCTCCCGCGTCTCGTCGGCAAGCTGTTCCAGCGCCGCCTCGCATTCGCGGGTGAAATCGAAATGGTTCTCATAGGCGGCGCCGAGGAAATAAAGCTTGCGGCCGAGATAGACGCGCCCCTCGCCGCCGGTGAATTCGAGAATGCCATTGCTCAGCAGCAGGTTGACGAGCTCGTAGACCGATGAGCGCGGCGCGCCGATCTGCGCGGCGATTTCATTCGGCTTCAAGGCCTGCCGTTTCTGGCGCAGGAAGTCGAGGATCTCGAAGGCGCGGTCGAGCCCTCGGGCGCGCTTGCCGGCTGCTTCGTCCTGAACTGCATCCATCGCTGTCAATCCCGTTCTTGTTGGGCCCGGTTCTTGTCGGGCTCTGTTCTTGTCCGGCCAAGCTTGTCAAGCCGTCTGCCGCATCTGTCAATCGATCCCGCCATGCTTCGCAAATGAAATTTTCCCACCCCTCTTGCGGGGTAAAAAAATCGGCATAAGATCGGCGCGTCCGGTATAAAGATCACATGTACAATATAGCGGACAATAACAAATGGCAAGCCGCAAGCGCTGCCGCAAAAAGGGGATCGACATGAAGAATTTTGAAGAAAGCATTTCCGTTTCACTGCGCCGCCGCTTTCTCGCGGGCGCTGCAGCCGCAGCCACCCTGCTTGCCTTTTCGGCCGGCACGGCCTCGGCCGCGGCCAATTGCATCAAGGGCGACAGGAAAGCGCCCTACACGATCGGCTGGGCGAACATCTATTCAGTGCCGACCTGGATGAAGCAGACCGAAGGCACCATCACCGCCGAAGTGGAGGAACTGAAGAAGGCGGGCCTCGTCAAGGACCTGATGATCACCGACGCGCAGGGCAACGCCCAGACGCAGATCCAGCATATCCAGTCGATGATCGACGCCAATGTCGACGCCATCGTCGTCATCGCCGGTTCTTCCAACGCGCTCGACCGCGTCATATCGGACGCCTGCGACAAGGGCATTGCGGTCGTCAATTTCGACAGCCTCGTCAACACCGACAAGGTGACGGCGAAGATCAACACCGATTCCAGCGAATGGGGTGCGACTGCTGCCAAGTGGATGGTCAGCCAGCTCGGCGGCAAGGGCAAGATCATCATCATGAACGGCCCGGCCGGCATCTCGGTCAGCGATGATCGCCGCAAGGGCGCCCAGCCGGTCCTCGATGCCAATCCGGGCCTCCAGGTGATCACCGAGACCAATACCGAATATAACGTCGCGCCCGCACAGGAAGCGATGACCAGCCTGCTGTTTGCCAATCCCGAGATCGACGGCGTGCTGTCGCTCGGCGGCGCGCTGTCGGCCGGCTCGGTCCTGGCCTTCGAGCGCCAGGGCCGCGATCAGGTGCCGACGTCAGGCGAAAATGCCCGGCAGTTCCTGGAACTCTGGAAGGAGAAGGGCCTGAAGGGCTGGGCGACCATGCAGCCGAACTGGCTCGGCGCGCTTTCCGTGTATACCGCCGTGCAGGCGCTGCAAGGCAAGGATGTCCCTGCCTTCGTCAAGGTGCCGCTGCCCGTCATCGACGACAGCACCATCGGCAGCTATCTCGCCCGCGCCGACAAGTTCCCGGCCGACGGCTATATCTATTCGGATTACGACAAGGCGCTCTTCGACAAGCTGCTTGCGTCCAAGTAATCCGGATTGAGGGATGCCGTCATGACGGAAGAAAGGCCCCTGCTGGAAGCCCGGCAGGTGTTCAAGGGATTTTTCGGCAATCCGGTTTTGAAGGGCGTCGACATCGCCCTTCTGCCGGGCAGGGTTCACGCCCTGCTCGGTGAAAACGGCGCCGGCAAGTCGACGCTGATCAATCTCTTGTCCGGCGCCCTCCAGCCGGACAGCGGGGCCATCCTTGTCGACGGCAAGCCTGTCGGGCGCTTCAGCCCGGCGGCGGCGCGCGCGGCCGGCATCGCCGTGGTTCAGCAGGAGCTGAGCCTGACGGCCAATCTCTCGATTGCCGAAAACATCGGAACCGGCGCCTTTCCGCGCCGGTTCGGCCTGATCGACTACGCAGCGCTGCATCGCGGCGTGCGAGAGGTCTGCGACATGGTCGGGCTCACCGAACCGCTCGACATGCCGGTCGCCGATCTCGCGCTTGGCCGCCGTCAGATGGTGGAGATCGCCAAGGCGCTGTTCCGCAAGCCGCGCGTGCTCATTCTGGACGAACCGACCTCATCGCTCTCCGCCCATGAAGCCGGCATCCTTGCCCGCCTCATCGAAACGCTCAAGGGCCGCGGCACCGCCCTTCTCTATATTTCCCACCGCCTCAACGAGGTGCAGGCGCTCTGCTCGCATGTCACGGTACTGAAGGACGGCGGCGTCACGGCCGACCAATCGCTCTCCGGCATCGATGGCGAGGGGCTGGTCCGCCTGATGGTCGGCCGCGAGACCGGCGACCTGTTCCCGCCGCGTGTCGCCGCCAAGCCCGGCGCGATGCGCATCAGCGTCGAGGATTTTTCCGCTGGCATGGTGCGCCATATCGGTTTTTCCGCCCGCGCCGGCGAGATCGTCGGTATCGGCGGGCTGGTGGGACAGGGGCAGGAAGACCTGTTGCTCGGCCTCTATGGCGCGATTCCCGCGTCTGCCGCCCGGGCAGAAGTATCGGGAAATCCTGGCCTGCCCGCCAATGTCGGCGCGGCGAATGCGGCGGGCATCGTCTATGTGCCGGCCGACCGCAAACATGAGGGACTGGTGCTGCCCCACTCCATCGCCGCCAATCTCATCCTGCCCTCGCTCGGACGGCTCGCCCGCCAGGGGCTGCGCGACCTGACGGCGGAAAATGGCCTTGTCGCCGATCTCGCCCGCCGGCTGACGATCAAGGGCGATACGGCCCGCCCGGTGCAGGCGCTTTCCGGCGGCAACCAGCAGAAGGTGGCGCTCGCCAAATGGCTGCCGCTCGACCCGTCCATTCTGCTGCTCAACGATCCGACGCGCGGCGTCGACATCGAGACCAAGCGGGAAATCTACCTGATGCTGCGCGCCTTCGCCGCCGAGGGGCGGCTCGTCATTCTCGTCAGTTCCGATACGCCGGAGCTCGTCCATCTCTGCGACCGCGTCGTGGTTCTGCGCGAGGGGCGGGTCGCGGCAACACTGTCGCAGGATGCGATCAGCGAAGGCGCGATCGTCGGTGCGGCCATGGGTATTACGGCTGCGACGCAGGGAGAGGCGGCATGAGCACGATTTCGCCATCCTGGCTCTACGGTTCGATCCAGCTCCGCCGCAACCGCGGCCTCACCGGCCTCTATCTCGTCGTCGCCGGCTTTCTCATCCTCTATGCGGTGCTCTTTCCCGGCATCCTGTCCGTCGGCGGCTTCTCCAAATTCACGCAGAACTGGTTTCCGCTGGCGCTCGTCACCATGGCGCAGGCGCTGCTCATGCTGAACGGCGGCATCACCCTGGCGATCGGCCCGCTCGTCAGTCTCGGCGCCGTGATCGCGGCGACGACGATGCAAGGGGTGCTCGGGGTGCCGGGCGGCATTGTCGCTGTCGCGCTCGCCGGCCTTTCGATCGGCGCCGTCATCGGCGCCATCGTGACGCATCTGAGATTGCCGGCGATCATCGTCACGCTGGCCGGCTCCTTCATCATCAGCGGCGTCGCGCTGATCCTGCTGCCGCGGCCCGGTGGGTCCATTCCCGATTGGCTGTCGACGGTGCTTGCCGGACACACGCCCGTCGCCTTCCTGCTGTTGGTCGTGATCCTCGTGCTCTGGAAAGCCTTTCTGGCCACGCCGCTCGGCCTCGGCATCTATGCAGCCGGCGACAATCCGGTCGGCGCCTTCCGCTCCGGGGTCCCGGTCGAGCAGGTGAAGGTCGCAGCCTTCGCGCTCTCCGGTCTGCTTGCGGCGCTGACCGGCCTTTTCGTCGCGGCGCAGACCGGCTCGGGTGATCCCGTGATCGGCACACCCTTCACGCTGAACTCGATCGCCGCCGCCGTGCTCGGCGGCGTCGGCTTCCTCGGCGGCAAGGGCACGATGCGCGGCGCGATCTGCGGCAGCCTGCTGCTCTCGGTGATGATCAACGTGATGTTTTTCCTCGGCTTTCCGCCGGTTGCGCAATATATCGCGCAGGGGTTGATCATCGTCGGCGCGGTCGCCGTTCCGGAACTTCTTAAGGGTTGGAGGGCAAGAGGATGAACATCATCCGGTCCGCGTTTCGCAATCCGCCGCTGCTGACCTTCCTTCTGGTCGCGCTCGTCTGGATCGTCGCGAGCTTCACGCTGCGTGGTTTCGGCGCCTATGGCCATCTGCGCTATCTGCTTGAACTCGCCGCGGTGATCGGCATCGTCGCGGCCGGTCAGACGCTCGTCATCCTGATGGGCGGCATCGATCTTTCGGTCGGCGCCGTCATCACCGTCACGGCAATCCTGTTGCCGCTGATCTCGCCGGCCTGGGATCCGACCGGACTTGCCGGCATCGCGGCAGCCCTTGCCATCGCCACCGGCATCGGCCTCATGAACGGTGCGGGTGCGGCCTATCTGCGCGTGCCGCCGATCATCATGACGCTTGCCATGGCGACCTTCCTGCAGGGTCTGCTCGTCATTGTCGCCGGCGGCAGCGCCGTCACCGTCAGCAATCCGGCCGTCATCCTGCTCGGGCAGGCACGGCCGCTCGGCATTCCCTCGGGCATTCTGCTGTGGCTCGCCGTCTCGATCGTCGTCCTGCTGCTCGTCCACCGCATGCCGATCGGCGCCCGGTTCCTGGCGCTCGGGGCCAACCCGCTCGCCGCCCGGCTTTCCGGCGTCAGCATCACCGGCAATACGCTGATCGTCCATACCCTGTCCGGCTTCTTCGCCGGGCTTGCGGGCATTCTCGTGCTCGGCATGAATCGGCAAGGCTATGTCGGCATCGGCGACCCCTATCTGCTGACCTCGATCGCCGCCGTCGTGCTCGGCGGCACCTCCATCCTCGGCGGCCGCGGCACCTATGCCGGCACCATCCCGGGGGCGATCCTGCTCGTCACCACGACGGCGCTGATCACCGTCGTCAACGCCTCGCCTGGCTGGCGCTCGATCATGTTCGGCACGCTGATCCTCGCCCTGCTGCTCGTTTCCGGCCGCGAGGCGCGCCGATGACCGAGCGCTATGATGGGCCGGTGATCGACCCGCACCACCATCTCTGGGACCTTAGCCTGCAGCGCCATCCCTGGCTTCAGAAGGCGCGGAAGACTGGCGAGGAGGCGGCGGTCGGCAGTCTCGCGCCGATCTTGCGTGATTACGGCATCGACGATTATCGCGCCGATGCCGCGCGACAGAACATCGTTGCGACGGTGCACGTGGAGGCCGGCTGGTCGGTTGCCTACCCGCTGGAAGAGAGCCGCTGGCTCGACGGCCTCGACCGCAGTTCCGGCGTGGCCCGCCGCTATGTCGCCCGCGTTCCGCTCGACGGTCCGGATGCCGCGCGCCTGCTCGAGGCGGAAGTGGAAAATCCCAGCGTCGTCGGCATCCGCGATATTCTGAGCTGGCATCCCGATACGGCGAAGCGTTTTGCGTCGCGCCCGGATCGCATGGGCGATCGCGCCTGGCGCGCCGGGCTTGCCCATGCCACGCGGCTCGGGCTGGTCTTCGACCTGATGCTCTATCCCTGGCAGATGGACGAGGCGCTCGATCTGGTGCGGGCGTTTCCGCAAACACTTTTCGTCCTCAACCACGGCGGCAGCCCCATCGACCGGACGGAGGACGGCATGTCGCTGTGGCGCCGCGGCCTGCAGGCGCTCGGCAAAGAGCCGAACATTCGCCTGAAGATCTCCGACCTCGTTGCCTATGACCATGCGTGGACGCTCGCAAGCCTGCGGCCGGTGATCGACCATTGTCTCGCTTGTTTCGGCCCAGAACGCGCGATGTTTGCCAGCGACTTCCCGGTCGCCCGCCTGCATGCGTCTTTCGACGAGATCTATCAGGTGTTCCGCACGGTCGCCGCCGCGCTCTCTCTCGACGAGCAGCGCGCTCTGTTTTTTGCCACTGCCAATGACACCTATCGCCTTGGTTTGGCCGATCCGGCCGAGATCGGGAGAGGGCTCCATGTCTGATCTTCACACTGCGACCGAAAACGTCCTGATCGACGAGCGGGTGCGGGGCTTTCCGCCCGGCCATCCGCCGCTGCCGCTCGCGGCCATCGGAACCCGGGGATGGAAGCCCTATGACGGCAGGATGGCGCTGCCGCTGATCTCGCTCGACCGGCAGGCCTTCGCCGGGAACGTCGAGCTGATGATGGCCTATGTGAAGAGCAATAGGGCCGAGATCGCGCCGCACGCCAAGACGCCGATGTCGACGGCATTGGCCGCCACCCTTCTTTCGGCAGGCGCCTGGGGCACGACGGTCGCCGACATTCGTCAGGCCGCTGTGCTGCTCAAGGCCGGACAGCGCCGGTTGATCCTCGCCAACGAGATCGGCGGGGTCGCCGCGGCCCGCCGGCTGGCGGCCCTGCTCGGCCATTATCCCGATGCGGAGCTCCATGTCTTCGTGGATTCGACAGCGCTCGTCGAGGCGCTTGCCTTCGCCTGGCAGGAGTGCGCCGATCTGCCGCCTCTTGGCCTGCTGGTGGAATTCGGCGCCGGTCGCGCCGGTCTTCGCAGCGCCGCTGCCGCCGCCGCGATCCTGGATGCGATCCTTGCCGTGGAGACACCGAGCTTTCGGTTGAGCGGCATCGCCGCCTATGAGGGTGCGGCCGCGACCGCCGATCCGGAGGAGACCAGGCTTCGCATCGACGGGCTGATGGCGATGACATCAGATTTTCTGCCGAAGATCCGCGCCCGCATCGGAAGAGAGCGGCCGCTTCTCGTCACATCAGGCGGTTCGGTGTTTTTCGACATTGTCGTCGCGCGGCTTTCGGCCGTCGTCGCGGCCGATCCCGCCTGCCGGCTCGTGCTGCGAAGCGGCGCGATCTTCTTCCACGATCATGGCGTCTATGAGCGTGGCCTTGCCGGTCTCGATGCGCGCGGCGGCTTTCGCATCGGTGGCGAGATCGTTTCCGCGGCGGCGGGTTTCCGTCCGGCGCTCAGGGTCTGGGCCGAGGTCCTGTCGCGGCCGGAGCCAGGGCTTGCGATCGCAGGCATGGGCATGCGCGACGTGGCCATGGACCAGGACTTGCCGCGGCCGCTGGCGCTTTATCGCAAAGGCGCGCACTTTGCCGATCTCGAGGGCGCCAGAGTTTTCCGCCTCAACGATCAGCATGCCTTCCTAACGCTTGCCGATGACAGCGACGTCGCCGTCGGCGACGTCATGGAGTTCGGCATCTCTCATCCCTGCACCTGCCTTGACCGGCATGCAATCCTTTACGGCCTCGATCCGGATCATTCGGTGACGGCAGCCTATCTGACCAGCTTCGGCTGAATTCTCCCTGTAAAACCAAGAAAAGGAAAAGCTGCATGATCCAGCGTTATCAGAAGGGCTCGCGTATGAGCCAGGCCGTCAGCTACGGAGGTCTCGTCTATATTGCCGGCCAGGTCGCGGAAAATCGCAAGGCTGATATCGAGGAGCAGACCCGCGATGTGCTCGGCAAGATCGACGCCCTTTTGAAGGAAGCCGGGACCGATCGCTCGCGTCTCCTCGCCGTCAACGTCTTCCTGCCGGCGATTACCGATTTCGAGGCGATGAACGGCGTTTATGACAGCTGGATCGACATCGAAAACCCGCCAGCCCGCGCCTGCACCGAAGCGCGCCTGGCCGACCCGGACCTGCGCGTCGAAATGACCGCGGTCGCGGCGCTGTAACTGCGCGGCACCGCCCCGCACTGGAGGGACCATGCATAGCGGCCTCGTCAATCCGATCGACTTTTCGCGTAAGGGCCGGCAGGCCGGCTATCTCGCCATTCCCTATTCGATCGACCGTTCGCCCTATTATCAGATCCGCATTCCGATCCTTCGCCTGAAGAATGGCGAAGGGCCGTCTTTGCTGCTGATGGCCGGCAACCACGGTGACGAATATGAGGGCGAACTGCAGCTCGGCCGGCTGATGCGCCTGCTTGATGTCGCTGAGATTCACGGCGCCGTCACCATCCTGCCGATGGCGAACCTGCCGGCGGTGATGGCGGCCAAACGCTGCTCGCCCTTCGACGGCGGCAACCTCAACCGGGCCTTTCCCGGCGATCCCGCGGGGGCGCCGACGGCGCGCCTGGCGCATTTCCTCGAACACGAACTTTTTCCGCGCCATGACGTCATGCTCGACCTGCATTCGGGCGGCACGTCGATGGCGCACCTCCCCTGCACGCTGATCGAGCGTCAGGCCGACGCCGCCCGCTTCGAACGATCGGTCGCGCTGATGCGAGCGATGGGCGCGTCGCATGCCTTCATCGCCGACAATGGCCCGGCGGCGCCGACATCGATGGGGGCTGCGGCCAGGGCCGGTATCGTCGGTCTTTCCGGCGAGTTCGGCGGCGGTGGAACCGTGACGCCTGCGGCGATGGCCTTCACGGCGGCAGCGATTGATCGGCTGCTTTTGGCGCTCGGCATTATTGGGCGTCCGGTCCTTTCCCGCACGCCACTGGGTGAGCCTGGGCCGCTGCAACTCCTCTCGCTGTCCCGGCACAGGCAAGGCATCTACGCCGATCGCAGAGGCTGGTTCGAGCCGGCCGCAGCCCTTGGCGCCATGGTTTCGGCCGGCGACCTGGCCGGATGGTATCATGACCTGGAACGCCTGGAGCAGCCGGAGGAAGAGCTGCACTTTGCCGAGGGCGGTATCGTTATTTCCCACCGGCTGCATTGCGACAGCCAGGCCGGCGATTGCCTGATCCAGGTGGCCGAACCGATTGCCGCTTAGAGAAGCCCGTCGACCGCCCCCCTGACCCAGTCGAGACGTTTAGCCGGGATCAGGCCGTAATTGTAGAAGTTCACGCCGTCAGCGCCTGCGTCGACGGCCGCCTTGGCGCGGGCCGCCAGCACCGTGGCGTCACCGACCTCAGGATAGAAGACGCGCAGGCCGACGCCGAGGAATTTCTGCGG
This sequence comes from Rhizobium phaseoli, assembly GCF_001664385.1. Classification (NCBI taxonomy): domain Bacteria; kingdom Pseudomonadati; phylum Pseudomonadota; class Alphaproteobacteria; order Hyphomicrobiales; family Rhizobiaceae; genus Rhizobium; species Rhizobium phaseoli. Next base: position 291,400 of record NZ_CP013533.1, read on the forward strand.
CCCGATCGCCGCCCGGCCGGTGCGGATGACATCGCCGATGGCATCCGGCGTCATGTCGTAGCAGCAGAGGATCGCCCCGTCGCAGAGCTTGCCGACGGCAGTCAGATCGACGCCGCCGAGCCAGCCGTCCTTCAGGTCAATCAGCACGATCCGGCTCGCCGGATCGGCCGCCGCCTTGATCTCGCCGATCAGGCTGGTCACCGGTTCGCTGCGCCAGGCGAGATAGGCATAGAGATCGGGATGGTCGCGGAAGGCATCGATGCCTGCTGCCGGAAAATCCGGGAACTGCCGTTCCGGCACGGGGCGTTCGCAGAATTCGGAGATGAAGCGCGCCACCGATCGGCGTGCGCCTTCGACCGGCACGCCGGCCTTTGCCGCGCGCGCCGTGCAATGATCGCAGAAGCAGAGCGACAGCAGGAAATCGTCTTCGGCATTGAGGCCGACGCCGTCTTTCTCGTGATGGTATTCATGCGCGAAGCCCATGAAGTTCGGGCTTTCGAGCTCGACCATATTCGGCCGATAGTTGGTGGTGATGTCGCGGACAAGGGTGACGGCATAGGCGCGCGCCGCCGGGCTGGAGGGGCAGAGATTATAATAATTGGGATTGCCGAAGGCATTGTGCGTCACGTGATCGGGATGCAGCATGCCGAGGCGGCTGTTGTGAAGGCAGACCGTCCAGCAGGAGACCCGCAGACCGGTCGCGTCGCGTCCCCTGGTCAGCGCCTCCAGCATGTCGCCGCGCTCGGTGACATTCTCCGCCATCAGCGGCCGGATCAGCTTGTCCTGCCACAGGCTCTCGTCCGGCCGGAAGTACACCGTCCCGTCCTCGGGGAAATAGGCCTTCTGCCGCGGGCTGCGCGGCTGCAGGAAGCGGCCGGCATGATAGGAGGTCGCCATGCTTATCGTGTTGAGACCTGCCCGGTTGCGAAGCTCGGCAGCGATCACGTCGAGCCCCTGGTCCTGGATATCCCAGGGGTAAGTCCACATGGAAAGGTGCATGGCGCGCTCCGGTTCAAGTCTGTCCACTTTATAGAACATGTGTCCATAATAGTGTCCAGGCTGATTTGAACGCGGAGGGCGGCGCGAAAGCCGCCCGCCTTGCCTGTCAGCGACTGATCGTTGCCTGCAGCGCGTCGATGGAGCATTGGATGCCGGCCTCGGTCGACATGGTGAAGTCTTCCATTTCGAGGCTGACCCAACCGTTGTAGCCGACCATCCTGACGACCGAGAAGAATTCCTTCCACCACTGCAGGTCATGGCCGGCGCCGACGGCGACGTAATTCCAGGTGCGGTTGGCGACGTCGGTCACGTCCTTCAGTTCCAGAAGGCCATTGACGTCGGCAAGGCCCCGCTCGATGCGCGTGTCCTTGCCGTGGCAATGATGGATGGCGTTGCCCAGCGCGCGTGCCGCGGCAATCGGATCGGCGCCCTTCCAGAACAGATGGCTCGGATCGAGGTTCATGCCGACCGCCGGACCGACCTCGTTGCGCAGACGGAACAGGGTTTCCGGGTTCCAGACCAACATCGCCGAGAAGTTTTCGAGCGCATATCGCTCGACCCCGACTTCTCTCGCGAGCTTCACCAGATCGTGCCAGAGCGGGAAAGCGCGATCTTCCCACTGATAGCGGTCACGTTCCGGCATCTCGTCCGGCCAGCTCTTGGTGTAGACGAGCCAGTTCGGCACGCTGTCGCCGGGGGCGGCTTCCGGCAGGCCGGACATGGTGACGATCGTCTTGACGCCGATTTCGCCGGCAAGACGGATCGTCTGCTCCATCTCCTTGCGGTGACGCTTGCCCATCTCGCCGGGATCGAGCGGGTTTGCCGAGCAGTTCAGCGCCGCGATTTCAAGGCCGCGCGCTTCGATTTCCTTGAGTTTCGTTTTCAGAAGCCCTTTGTCTTCAAGCAGTTCGTCGGCGCGGAAATGTGGGGCACGCGACCAGCCGCCGCCCGTCATTTCGATGCCCTCGACGCCGAGTTCAACACATTTGTCGAGCATGTCGGTAAATGACAGGTTGCCCATCACGTCGGTGCAAATGGAGAGTTTCATCGTCTCGATCTTTCCTATGAAAATTGAGGGCGCGCCTTTGTGAGAGGGTGGAGGAGATCCCGACGCGCCCTCGGAGGGAGCTATTTGAAGTCGACCCAGGCCGCGCCCGCATCAGCCGAGCGGACGCAGTTTTCCAGCCAGCGCACGCCTTCGGTGCCGGCCTTGATGCCGGGATAATGGTGGCTCCTGAGGAAGGCTTCGTCGCCGCGGCGCTTTGCGTCGATCGCCTGGGCGATCCACAGGTAGATGTTCGCCCAGCTGTCGCCGAGGCCCTCGGTATGCAGCGCGCCCATGCGGTCGGCCGCGAGGCTCTCCTCTTCGAGATAGGGCATGCCGTGGTGCAGGATCCGATTCGGCTCGCCCTGCACTTCGTAGATCAGCTGGTCGGGATGGGCATCCGACCATTCGATCGAGGCCTTGGAGCCGACGAAACGGTAGCGCTGCGAACCCATATTGCCGGCATCGACCGACGACACCCAGAGACGGCCGCGGGCGCCGTTGTCGTAATGGATGAGAACGGTCGCATGGTCTTCGAGCGGCGCGCGGGTCGGAATGAAGGCCTTGCGGTCGCAGAGCAGCTTTTCGATCTTCAGATGCGGCAGCACCACTTCGGAGAGATAGTAGAGGTGGGTGCCGATATCACCGAGGACGAAGGTCGGGCCGGCCGTCTTCGGATTGGTGCGCCACTTCACCGCCTCGCCGGCGCCGACATCGTCGCCTGAATTGAAGCCGTGGGTATAGCGCATGTCCACGATCCTGATATCGCCGAGCATGCCCTTCCTGACCATCGCCGCCATCTGCTGGACCAGCGGATGGCCGGTGAAACCATAGGTGACGCCGACGATCAGGCCCTTCTCTTCGGCGAGCTTCGCCACCTCGTCGCATTCGGCAACGGTGAAGAACAGCGGCTTTTCGCAGATCACATGCAGCCCGGCTTCCAGGCACGCCTTGGTGATCTCGTAATGGGTGAAATTCGGCGTGGCGATCGAGACGACCTCGATGCCGTCCTCGCGCCCGGCTTCGCCGGCGATCAACTCCTTGTAGTCGCCGTAGCAGCGGTCGGCCGCGACGCCGATCTTCGTGCCGAAATCGCGCCCGCGCTCGGCGTCGAGATCGAAGGCTCCGCAGACGAGCCGATAGGTGTCGTCCCGCTGGGCGCCGGTTCTGTGCTTGTAGCCAACCTGCCCGGTGCGGCCGCCGCCGACCATGCCCCAGCGCAAGGGGCGCTCGATGGATCTTTCTCCGTTGATCATCTGATCATTGCTCCTGAAATGGCCTGCCGCGTCATTCCGCCGCCATGGCGGTCGGCGCTGCGTAAAGCTTGGGTTTCGGTATCATGTTGACGGGTTCGAGGCCGCCGCTGGTCACGGCTCTGAGTGCTGCATCGGCGACCAGCGTGGCCGCGTAACCATCCCAGGTGGAAGGACCGCCGGCCGTGCCTTTGGAGGCGGCGACGATCCATTCACGGAATTCCTGGTCGTAAGCCTCGATGAAGCGCTCGCGCCAATCCTCGGGGATCGCTTGACGGATGCCGCTCGCGTCCGAGATCACGGTCGCCGGGCGGTTCGGAAGGGCGGCAACGCCCGCCTCACAGCTGATCTCGCCGCGGATGTCGTAGCCATAGGCGATGTTCACCGAGATCTCGACGTCAACCAGTGCGCCTGAGGCCATGTGCAGGAGAACGAACACCGGATCGCGCAACGCGCCGCCGCGCGTGGAGCGGCGCGGCACACGCACCTCCACTCCGGTGACTTCATCCGACAGGAGCCAGCGGGAAATGTCTGCGTCATGCACCAGCGTGTCGTTCAGCGGCATCTCCGAGGTGTAGAGCCCTTCGGGAACGGAAGCGTTGCGATGCACGGAATGGAAGAGCAGCGGCGCTCCAAGTTTGCCGCCGTCGATGACCGCCTTCAGGCGGCGGTAATCGGCATCGAAACGACGCATGAAGCCTACCTGTACCAGCCGCCGGCCGAAGGCCGCTTCCGCCTCCATGACGCGGAGTGCGGCCGCCTCGGAGGTCACCAGCGGCTTTTCGCAGAAGACCGGCTTGCCGGCGGCAATAGAGGCGAGCAGCTGTTCCTCATGGGCCGGCCCCCAGGAGCAGATGATCACGGCCTGCACTTTTTTTGAGGAGATCAGCGCCGATGGGGTGGTGAATACCTCCGCTCCCGCGGGGGCGGCAGCGGCGGCGCGTGCCTGGTCGATATCGGTGACACCGACGATTTCGACTCCGGAAACGACGTTCGTCAGGCGGCGGATATGATCCTGACCGATCATGCCGGTGCCGATGACGCCAACCTGAAGGGTCATTTCGCCCCCCAGTGCTTATCGATGTAGCGCTGCATTTCCGCGCGCATGAAGGTGCCGCTCTGATCTGCCTTGTCCTCCCAGGCGAAGACGCAGGCGGTCATGATGCCGTCGAAGCCGATCTCGCCGAGCGTGCCGAAGAACTCGTCCCACGGAACCTCGCCCTGACCGATATTGAGGTGCTGGTGCACCCGGGCCTTGGTTCCGGGCGGGTTGAGGATATAACGAAGGCCGGACGAGGCTTTGTGGTTGAAGGTGTCGCCGACATGGACATGCGCCAGCACATCCTTCGCCTCGCGCAGCATCGCCTTGGTATCGTCGCCGAAATAGAAGGTGTGCGGCGCGCAATAGAGAAACTTGACGCTCTTCGAATTGACCGTGCGGATGATGTCGAGCGCCGGCTGCAGCGTCTCGCACCAGTCTTCCGGATGCGGTTCGACATTGAGCTGAATGCCCTCGCGCTCGAAGATCGGCACCAGCTCCTCCATCGAGCGCCACCAGGCATCTTCGCAGGCCTCGATCATCGAGCCGGTGTGACAGCAGTAGCAGGATCCCTTGTCAGGATGCGGGCCGCGGCCGAACTCGGAATTCATCGTGTCGACTTCCAGCTCGACCGCGATCTCGATGGCGCGCTTCCAGTGCTTTATGGCGGCCTGGCGTTCGGTCTCGTCGTTGGAGGCCCAGCGATACATCGGCAGCAGCGAGGCGATGCCAACATCCGCTGCTTTCAGGGCCTTCTGGAAACTTCTGATCCGCTCGGGAAAGACACGCGGCGCCTTGAACCATTCGAGGAAATCGCCGCGGGGCGAGAGTTCGATCCAGTCGTAGCCGAGTTCCTTGACCTTCCCCGGCAGTTCCTCAAGCGAGAGGTGCCGGTGCATGAACGGGTCGATTGCGATTTTCATTTTGACCTCCGGATTCCAGACATGAATTTCCTTCCCCGGCGGCGGTCAGTTCTGCCGCTGCCGGACGTCGTGTGTTTGCGCTGTGTCGTTTGTGGTGCCGTCAGCGGTTATTCGGCCGGCGGCGAATGGCTCTCATGACTTGCGATGTATGTATCGATCTGGGCCTCGAGATCCGCCATGGTTTCCCCGCCGGCCATCAAATCGGTGATTTCCTCGCGGGTTTTTTCGCCCCGGCGGAAATCGGCGGCGATCGCCCCGCGGATGAGAACGGCAAAGTGGTCGCCCACCGCCATCGCATGCATGACCTGGTGGGTGATGAAGACCACCGCCAGGCCCCGCCGCTTCGCCTCGTTGACGATCCGCAGCACGTGTGCCGCCTGTTTCACGCCGAGAGCGGCGGTCGGTTCGTCAAGGATCAGCACGCGCGCGCCGAAATGCACGGCCCGGGCGATGGCGAGCGACTGGCGTTCGCCGCCCGATAGCCCGCCGACAAGGCGGTCGCCATCGTCGATCCGGGTGATGCCGAAATCCTGGACGGCCTTGACGGCAATCTCATTGGCCCTCCTGCGGTCGTAGACCTTGAAAGGGCCCCAACCTTTGGTCGGCTCGACGCCGACGAAGAAGGAGCGGCCGATCGACATCAGCGGAAATGTGCCGCCGAATTGGTGCACCGCCGAGATGCCCTTTTCCTGCGCATCGCGCGGCCCGCTGAATTCGACCGGACGGCCGTCCATCAGGATGGTGCCGCGCGTCGGCTTGTGGACGCCGGCAAGCGTCTTGATCAGCGTCGATTTGCCGGCGCCGTTGTCACCGAGCAGACAGAGCACCTCGCCGGCGCGGACCTTGAGCGAGATATCGTACAGCACGTCGATCGGGCCGAAGCTCTTGTCGACATTCTGGAGTTCAAAAATTGGAACATTGTCGGACATGGTTGACGCTCACTTGTTTTTCTTCGGCACGAAGCTCAACGCCATTTGCCGGAACGTGTTGTTCATCAGAACGGCGGCCATCAGCATCACCCCGATGATCAGGTTGGACCAATTGCGGTCGATGTCAGTGAAGTAGATGCCCTGGCTGACGACGGCGAAGGTCAGCGCGCCGAGAAAGATCCCGGCGACCGAACCGAAGCCGCCGGTGAGCAGCACGCCGCCCACCACGATCGAGACGACGGTGTTGAAGATGTAGTTCATGCCGCCCGAGACCTGCGCGGAATTGAACAGGATGGCGCCGCACATTCCGACGAAGGAGGCAGCCGTGCTCGACAGTATGAAGAGGACGATCCGCAGCCGGTCGGTCGGAATGCCTGCATTGCGCGCGCTGACCTCGTCTCCGCCCATGGCGACGATCCAGTTGCCATAGCGGGTCGCGTGCAGCACGAAACCAAAGACCACGGTCAGCGCCAGCCACCACAGAATGATCACCTGGAATTTGCCGTGGATGAGGTCTCCGAACACCATCTTGGCCCAGCCAGGCGCATTGAGCGGAACGGAAGCCGCCCCGGTCAGGATGACGGATCCCGCCAGCACGAGCCCCTGCACCGCCACCAGCGTGCCGAGGGTGATGATCAGCGAGGGCACGCTGGTGCGCACCGCCAGCAAACCGTTGACCAGCCCAACGGCGACGCCGATGGCGAGCACGCCCAGCATGCCGATGACGATCGGCAGCTCGTAATAGCCCGAGAGGATGGCGATCGTCATCGAGCCCGCCGGGATCATCGCGCCGATCGAGATATCGAGCTCGCCTGCTATCATCAGAAGGCCGACAGGCAGGGCGACGATACCGAGATTGGCGGCGAAATTGATCCAGCTGGCCGCGCCGAAGAGCGCGCCGAGGCTGGCGCCGCCGAAGGCGACATAGAAAGCGATCACCGCCACGAAGCTCAACACGGCGCCAAATTCCGGGCGGCGTACGAAGTGTCCAATGGAAAAGCCGTTCATCTACCCGCCCTCACTTCTTCTTTTTCGCGGCGTGGGACATCGCCATCAGCCGGAACTTGTCGTTCATCATCACGGCGAACAGCAGGAGCGCGCCGATGATGACACTGCCGAGGTTCGGGTCTATGCCGGTGAAATAAATGCCCTGATTGACGATCGCGAAAGTGAGCGTGCCGAAGACGATGCCCACCACCGATCCGGCGCCGCCGGTCAGCAGCACGCCGCCGATGACCACGCACATGATCGAATTGAAGATGAAGGATTGTCCGCCGAGCACCTGCGCGCTTTGATAGACAAGCACCTGGCTGACGCCGACGAAGGCGGCGGAAAAGCCCGACAGCATATAGAGGGCGATGGTCAGTTTTTCCGTCGGAATGCCGGCGTTGCGGGCCGAGACCTTGTCGCCGCCGAGAGCAAAGATCCAGTTGCCGACGGGCGAGACGTGCAGAAGGCAGAAGAACGCCGCCGCAAACAGAATCCACCAGAAGATCGTTACCTGGAACATGCCGCCGATGAAATCGCCGAGGATCGCTTTGACGGCCGGGCTTGGCACCAGCGATACGCCGGTGCTGCCGGCGATCAGCACGGTGAAGCCGAGCGTCAGCCCCATGACGGCGAACATCGAACCGATGGTGACGATCAAGGACGGGACGCGGGTGCGGTTGACGAGATAACCATTGAAAAGTCCGACGAGGAGCCCGACGCCGAGGCCGGCGGAAATCCCGACGATTTCGGGAAGGCCATAATGGCCTGAAATGATCGCCACCGTCAGCGATGATGCCGGGATCACCGCGCCGATCGAGAGGTCCATTTCGCCTGATATCATCAGCAGCCCGATCGGCAGCGCGACAATGCCGATCTCGGCCGCGACGTTGAGCCAGCTTGCATAGCCCGCAGCGGACAGGAAGACCTTGCCGCCCAGCAGGGCGAAGAAGACGAACACCGCAATCAGGCCCAGCAGCGACCCCGCCTCGGGGCGCCGGGAAAGCTGACCGATGGTCGCTTTGGCATGGCCGCCCGAGGGAACCGACGGGGCGAGGACATCGTTTCTCGCGTTCATTTGATTCCACCAATAAAGTCGCGTGACCCGTAGCGGTCGGCGCTTTGAAAGAATGGAAGCTGCCCGCGTGAGGGGCAGGCAGCTTCACCACGTTCGGCCGATCCCTTACCGGGCGCCGGCCTTCACGCCTGCCAAGGTGGCGTCGACGTTGGACGCGTCGATGACGCCGGGCCCGGTCAGAATCTCCCGGGTCGGGACGGTGAGCCCGTAATTGACGTTGCCGTTCAGGATCGAAACGGCCAGGTAGCCCTGCAGGTAACCCTGCTGGTCGATGGCGCAAAGCTGGCTGCCGCTCTTGATGTTGTTCAGGACGGTTTCATCCATGTTCATGCCGCAGACCTTCACTTGTCCGGCTTTGCCGGCCTGCGTGACGCCGTTGACCGCCGAATTGGTATCGACATTGCCGATCGCGAAGACGGCCTTGATTTCCGGATGCTGCAGAAGATGCGCCTTCAGCGCCTGCGCGACGGCGGTCGCCGAACCGAATGACGTTGCGGGCAGAGGCAGCGACGAACCGGTGCCGCCCCCTTCGGTCACGCCGTCGGTCATGCCTTTGCAGAAAGCTTCGATGTTTGCCGCACCTGGAAGCGTGTTGAGGCAGACGGCGTTCTTAAGGTCATGCTTGGCGAAGTAGCTGCCCGCAGCCTTGCCGGAGAGATAGTCGTTGGAGCCGACATAGTTCATCGCACCGAGGCGATCGGCTGCTTCGATGCCGCCGGCATTATAGATGACCAGCGGAATTTTTTTGTCGACGACCGCTTTGAAGGCAGGGTCCATCGCTTCCGGCACCCAGTCCGGGCCGACGATCGCATCGGCGCCCTGGTCGATGGCCTGGCGGATCAGCTCGGCCGCGTCGACACCGAGATTGTCGTAGTTTTGCGGCCCGAGCCAGACGACCTTGCCGCCCTGCGCTTCGGCGACCTTGCCGGCATCCTCGGCGCCCCGCTTGACGATCGACCAGAACGGATCGTCCGGCTTACCGCCCACGACGAAAATGTTGGCGGCCATGACGGCCGTGGCAGCGCAGGTCATGATGGCGGCAATCGATACGGTTGCCGCGAGGCGGCGCAACTTAATCATTTCTATCTCCTCCCTTGGCCCGCCTCCCTGGCGTGACCGTGAAGAGAAACATATCACTGCTTGAAATTCCAGAAATGTGGAATCATACTAAACATTCATAAAATATCACGAAGTATCAATCATAATGATACGAACGCTCTGACGATGGAGGAGAATAATCATGCGGCGGCCGACCATCTCCGACCTTGCCAAGGAGGCCGATGTCTCCATCGCGACCGTCAATCGGATTCTGGCCGGCACCGCCTCCGTCAAAGGTACGACCGTGCAGCGCGTCCAGGCCGCCGCCGAGCGGATCGGCTTTTACGGCGCCGGGGCAATCGAGGACCGGCTGCGCAAGTCGGTGCCGAAATACCGGCTTGGCTTTCTGCTGCAGCAATCCAGCCGCGAGCTCTACCAGCTCTTCGGCAAGAAGATCGTCGAGGCATGCCGCGCGAGGCGTGACGAGGTGATCGACCCGGTGGTCGATTTTGTGGATCTCCTGACGCCGGAGAATATTGCCGGCCGGCTCAAGGCGCTCGGTGCAAACTGCGACGCCGTCGCCGTGGTCGCCGCCGATCACCCGGTGATCGCCCAGGCCATCCGCGAGCTGCACGAGAAGGGAAAGCCGGTCATCGCCTATATTACCGACCAATCCGCCCGGGAACGGGCCGCTTATGTCGGCGCCGACAATTGGAAAATGGGGCGGACGGCTGCATGGCTGATCTCGAACATGACCCACGGACCGGGGCGGATTGCCGTCTTCATCGGCAACCACCGTTACCAGTGTCAGGACGTCTCCGATGCGAGCTTCCGCTCCTATGTGCGCGAACATGCGCCGCATCTGACCATCGAGGACAGCCGTCCCACGCATGAGGAGCCGAACGAGGCCTATCGGATGGTCAAGGAATTGCTGGCGACGACGGATGACCTCACCGGCATCCTGATTGTCGGCGGCGGCATCTCCGGGGTCTTGCGGGCGCTGAGGGAAGTGCCGCAGGAGCGGCGCCGAAGCATCCGCCTCGTCTGCCGGGACATCGGCCCGGAGACGCGAAAGGGCCTGTCAGAGGGGATGATTACCGCGGCTCTCTGTCATCCGCTGGAACAGACGTCCACGGCGCTGGTCGAGACGATGATTGAAACGATCACGCAGGGTGCCTCGGGCGGCACGATTCAGCGGACCATTACCTTTGAAATCGTGACGCCTGAGAATATCTGAGCCCACGACCGGAAAGCCGGCGCGGGCTGAGAATTGAGAATAAGGCGATCTCTACCTTCTTAGATGTCGACGACAAGGCCCTTGGCTTTCAGCACCGGCGCCAGATTGCTGACCTCGATGACCGATTTGCCCGCCTTGTAGGCGGCGATGTAACCGGCTTCGGCATCTTCGCGAGCCTGCGAAAGCCTGGCGGCTTCCTGCGCTTCCTGCCTGCGCACGACCACCAGGCCGTCGGCATCGCCGACGATGATGTCGCCGGGATTGATGGTTTCGCCGCCCACGATGATCGGGTCGTTCACCGCCGCAATGGTTTCCTTTACCGTGCCCTTGATGCAGACGCTGAGCGAAAAGACCGGGAAACCGAGTTCCCGCAGCTGCAGCGTGTCGCGCACGCCGGTATCGGTCACGAGACCGCCGATGCCCTTGGCAAGGCAGGCATTGGCAAGCACGTCGCCGAAGGAGCCGGCCTCTTCGTATTCGCCGGCGGAGACGACGATGATGTCGCCGGGCTTTGCATAGTTGATGGCGAGCTGCAGCATGATGTTGTCGCGCGGCGCGCATTTGACCGTGAATGCCGGGCCGCACAGTTTCATGCGGCAGTCGACGGGCTTGAGGCGGGAGGAAAGTGCGCCGCGGCGCCCCTGGGCTTCGTGGATGGTCGCCGGCGAAAATTTCGAAACGGCCTCGATGTCAGCTTTGCTGGGCCGTTCAGCGATGTCTTTTATATGAATCATGGGTGCCTCACATCGTTGGTAGACGGCGGGCAAATCCCGCCGTCTTGTCTCGGTTGAATGTCTTCGGGAGGTTCCGAGACCGGTCGGTCTACGGGATCGGGTCGAATTTCAGCTGCGCGAGCGGCACGACTTTGTCGGTGCGGGTCATCTTGTACTCGGTGTTCGGACCGAGCCACTTGTCCCAGATCTTGTTGATTTCACCGGACTCGTCGAGCTTGTGCAGGATCTCGTTGATCTTGGCGGTCAGCGCCGGCTGATCCTTGGCCATGCCGATGCCGATCGGCTGGTAGAGCATCGGCTCCTCGATCATCCGCATTTCCTTGCCCTTGCTCTTCGATTCATTGACGAACTTGGTCGTCGTCATGGTGTTGGCCACCATGCCGCGCGCCTTGCCCTGCTGAACGGCGAGATAGGCCGAGGCGGTATCCTGGAAGGTCAGCGGCTCGGACTTGTTGAGCTTGATCGACATTTCCGAGGTCGAGCCCTTGGTCGAGGCGATGCGCTGGCCGGCGTAATCGGCCTTCGACTTGCCGGCATCGTCGGCCGGCACGATCAGCATTTCCTTGGCGAGATAATAGGGATCGCTGAACTGGATCTGCTCGGCGCGGCTCAGCGTATAGGCAAGGTTGGCAACGGTGATGTCGACGCGGCCGAGCTTGACTTCGGGTACGCGCGCTTCGACCGAAACCGGCTTGATCTCGGCCTTGACGCCGAGTTCCTTGGCGATGGCGCCGCACAGATCAACGTCGAAACCGGCCATCTCACGGGTCTTCGGATCGGGCGAGGCAAAGGGCGGAACGTCGGCGAACGTCGCGCAACGCAGCGTTTTCGCCGACATGATGGTGTCGAGCTGATCGGCCTTTGCGGGCATAGCGGCCGCCATGCCGGCAACTGCGACGGTGAGGCTCAGGTATTTCCAGTTCATTGCTGTTCTCCTTTGTTTTTGATCGTTGGTATCAGTGCCTGAGATCAGCGAGGAAACGCTGAGCCCGGGGATGGCGCGGATTGCTGAAGAAGTCTTCGGGGGTCGCCGTTTCGATGATCTGGCCGGCATCGATGAACCAGATCCGGTCCGCGACCTCGCGCGCGAAACCCATTTCGTGGGTGACGCAGAGCATGGTCATGCCTTCGGCGGCCAAGCTCTTCATGACGGCCAGCACTTCGCCGACCATTTCCGGATCGAGCGCGCTCGTCGGCTCATCGAACAGCATCACCGGCGGTTCCATCGCAAGCGCACGGGCGATCGCCACCCGCTGCTGCTGGCCACCCGACAGCTGGCCGGGATAGGCGCGGGCCTTGTCGGCAAGCCCGACCCGGTCGAGAAGCTTGAGCGCTTTCTCGTGGGCGACATCGGGCGCCACGCCCTTCACCCGGATCGGCGACATCGACACGTTTTCGGCGACCGAAAGATGCGGAAACAGGTTGAAGTTCTGGAAGACGAAGCCGATCCGGCTGCGCATCGCGTTGAGTTCCCGCGCCCGCATCGAGGCGTGAATATTTTGCCCGTCGAGCGTGATCGCCCCGCTGTTGATCTCTTCGAGGCGATTGATCGTGCGGATCAGCGTCGATTTTCCAGAGCCAGACGGTCCGCAGATGACCACGACCTCGCCGCGCGCCACCTCAGCGTCGATATCCTTCAGAACCGGATAGTCGCCATAGCTCTTGCAGACCTGCGAAAGCCGGATCGTCTGCGATTCCTGCGTTGAAACGGACATGGTCATAGCTGCTCCGATACGATTTTCGACGGTGCGGCCAGGGCGGCGGCGGGGACATTGAGAAGTCCCGCACGCCGCCGGGTGATGCGCCGCTCGAGGCGATTGGCGAAGTAGGTCAGCGTCCAGCAGATGGCGAAGTAGACGATGGCCAGGATGAGGAAGACCTGGAAGGGCTGAGTGAGGAGCTGGTTGTTGACCTGGCTTGCCGCAAAGGTCAGATCGGGCACGTTGATCACGTAACCCAGCGTGGTATCCTTGATCGTCGAGACGAAGGTGGAAAGGATGCTCGGGATCATATTGTAGAGCGCTTGCGGCAGGATGATGTAGCGCATCGCGCCGATATAGCTGTGGCCGAGCGCACGTGCCGCATCCATCTGGCCGGACCCAAGGGCGACGATGCCGGCGCGGACGACTTCGCTAAGGAAGGCGCTCTGATAGACCACCAGCGTCGTCAGCATGGTGACGAAGCTCGGCACGTCGGCGCCTGTCAGCAGCGGCACCAGGAAATAGCTCCACAGGATGAGCATCAAGAGCGGCACGCCGCGGGTGAAATAGACAAGGGCCGTGACCGGCCAGCGCAGCACCCGCGACTTGGAAAGCCGGGCCAATGCGAAAAGAATGCTCGCCGGAAAAGCGAGGGTGATGCTGAGCGCCGACAGGATCAGCGTATTGGCGAGCCCGCCGAGCGGCCCGTTCGGATATTGGCCGATCAAGAGCAGCAGCCAGTAGTCGCGGACGATGGCGATCATGTCCTGGATCATGCGCGCGCACTCCTGGCAGGATCCGCGCGCATCGACAGATAGGCGCCGATGCTCATGATCACGAGCGAGAAAACGAGGTAGAGAACCGTGCCGATCAGGTAGATCTCGAAGGTACGGAAGCTGAGGTTTTCGATTTCCTTGACCGCATGGGTCAGTTCCGACGCGCCGATGACGACGGCGAGACTGCTGTTCTTGAACAGCGAGACGCTGTGATTGATAAGTGGCGGCAGCGCGTTGCGCACGCCCTGCGGCATGATGACGAAACGCATCGCCGAGACGTAACCGTGGCCGAGCGCGCGGGCCGCCTCCATCTGGCCGGGACCGACCGAGCGCACGCCGGAACGAAGGTCCTCGCTGAAATAGGCTGCCTGGCAGAGGCCGAGCCCGATCACCGCGAAAATCGCCTCGGCATTATGGCTGGCGAGCCATGTCGCTACCCCGTTCGGCATCAGGGTGAAGATCCCGAAATACCACAGCATCAGCTGGACCAGGGTGGGGACGTTGCGGTGGTAGGATACGTAAGCGGCGACCAACGGATCGCCGAAGCGAAAGGGCGACAGGCGTATACCGAGCAGCAGCAGGGCGAGCGCCATCGCCAGCGACCAGGACCCGGCATAGATGATGAAGGTCATCTCGATGCCGTGCAGCAGCATCGCCGCATATTCGGGATTTCCGAGGATTGCCGAAAGGTCGAAGCCGCTCACGAGCCTGGCTCCCCGGATGGATCCGTCTTCGGTTGCGGCCTTGCGGTCTGCAGGCCGCCCATGACCTGCAGCGTCGGCGTGATCTCCATATGTCCGATGTTGACGGCGACGGGAGCCGATATGGCGAAGGCGATCGCATCGGCGATATCGGTTGCCTGCGGCAGCTCGAAGCCATCGATGAACCGCTCCCGGATGCTGGGATCATCGCCGTGGACGTGATTGAAAATATCCGTGGCGACCCGGCCGGGGCAGATTTCGGTCACCCTCACCCGCTTGCCGAAAGCGTCGATGCGCAGCTGGTTCGACAGCATGCTCACGCCGGCCTTGGTGGCGTGATAGGAGGAGTTGCCGCCGAAATTATACGCGCCGGCGATCGACGAGATGTTGATGACGTGGCCGCGGTCGCGCGCCACCATGCCCGGCACGATGAGGCGGCAGATGTGCAGAACCGCGCGGAGATTGACGTCGACGAGGAGATCGATATCGCCCTCGTCGGCTTCCAGGAACTTCTTCGGACGGTCGACGCCGGCATTGTTGACGAGAATGTCGAACTCCACCCGGCCCGCGAGCGCGGCGATCGCCGGCCGATCGGTCACATCGATGGCATGGGCGATACAGCCCGTACGTTCGGCCAGCTGCTGCAGAGCTTCAGCGCTGCGGGCAACGGCATGGACCTCGATATTCTCCCGGCGAAGCCGCTCAACCACGGCTGCGCCGATCCCGGAGGAGGCGCCGGTCACCAGGGCGGTCTTGTAGTCGGAGAATGGCATTGTCGTTCCCTTGTTGTTGATTGAGACAGTAGCGAAGCTTTAACCCCTTGCCTAAGACCGATTATCTCTGGAGCAATAAGCAACGGTTATGGAGCCGGCGCGGTCTGCCGAAGAAGAGAAAGCGGCGATGCCGGTATTCTCTCGCGTCCTCGCGTCAGGCCGCGCCGCGTTGCAAAAGCAATGCGCCTCTGCAAACATGCCGTCCTGAGATCAGAATGGTACCCCGATCCCCATGGACATCAGACGCCTCAAATCTTTCATCGTGATCGTCGACAGCGGCAGCATCACACGAGCGGCGGATCTCTTGCATATCGCCCAGCCGGCGCTCAGCCAGCAGCTTGCGGCGCTGGAAGAGCATTTCGGCCACAAGCTGCTGATCCGCAGCCAGCAGGGCGTCAGCATGACCGATGCCGGACACGCGGTCTATCGCCATGCGCAGATCATCCTTCGGCAGATGGAGCAGGCCCAGGCCGATGCGTCCGCCGCCGGCAATTCGCTTGCCGGGCGCGTCTCGGTCGGCCTCGTCCCGTTCAGCAGTGCTGCGACGCTCTCCGTCGATCTGTTGGCGGAAACCCGGAAGCGGCATCCCGGTATTCTGCTGCACCTGACCGAAAGTGTCGGCCAGACCTACAGCCAGATGATCATGAACGGCCGGCTGGAGATGGCGCTTCTGCATGGAACCGGACCGATCAAAGGCGTGCGTTTCGAACCGATCCTCAGCGAAGCGTTTTTTCTGGTCGCCCATCGCGACTTTGCCATCGAAGCGGATACGAAACCCGTTGCGGTCAACGCTCTCGACGGCATACCGCTGCTTCTGCCGCCGGCCTATAATTTCGTCCGGCGTGCGGTCGATACCGCCTTCACCCGCACACGCACCAATTTGAAGGTCGTGGCGGAGGTCGAGATCGTGCGCACGCTCGCCCGCGCGGTCGGCAGCGGCCTCGGCGCGACGATCATGCCGAAGGCGATTGCCGATCGCATCGTCTCGGAATCGAGCGAGCCGCTGATCTGCCGGCTCGTCTCACCGCGGATCGAAGAAACCCTGTCGCTTTGCGTTTCCGACCAGAATCCCCTGTCGGAACCGGCCCTTGCTGTCCGCGACATCCTTCTCGAATTGACGGCGCGGCTGAAGGGTTAAAAGCGGTCAGCGCATCTCCTTGCAGAACTGGGCGATACGCGCGCAGCCTTCGCCGAGTTTTTCCATGCTCGTCGCATAGGAGATACGGAAGAAGGGGCTCATTCCGTAAGCCGCGCCTTGCACGGTCGCGACATGATGCTCCTCAACCAGGCCCATGACGAAATCGACGTCGGTCTCGATCTTTCGCCCGCCCCTGCTGGTCTTGCCGATCAGCCCCGATATGTTGGGATAGATATAGAAGGCGCCTTCAGGCCGATGGCAGCGCAGGCCCTCCACCTCCGACAATTTGTCGAGGACGAAATCGCGGCGCGTCTTGTAGATCGCTGCCCGCTCCCTCAGCAGGTCCTGGGGCCCGTCCAGCGCTGCGGTCGCTGCGGCCTGGGTGAGCGTCGCGATGCCGCCGCCATTCTGGCCGTTGACGTTGCTGATAGCCGAGATCATCTCTTTCGATCCGGCGCAGAAACCGAGCCGCCAGCCGGTCATCGCGTAGGCCTTGGAGACGCCGTTCATCGTCAGGACGCGATCGTACAATCTCGGCTCGACTTCCGCGATCGTGCAGAACTGGAAGTCGTCATAGACCAGATGTTCATAGATATCGTCGGTCATGATCCAGACGTTTGGGTGGCGCAGCATGACATCGGCAATGGCGGCCATCTCCGCCCTGGAGCAGGCTGCCCCCGTCGGATTGTTCGGGAAATTCAGGAAGAGCCATTTGGTGCGCGGCGTGATCGCCGCCTCCAAATCCTCCGGGCGCAGCTTGAAGCCGGTCTGCTCGCGGCAGGGCACGGCGACCGGCACGCCGCCGGCGAATTTGACGATGTCGGCATAGCTGACCCAGGAGGGTGTGGGGATGACGACCTCGTCGCCCGGATTGCAGGTCGCCAGCATGGCGTTGAAGATCACCTGCTTGCCGCCGCCCGAGACGACGATCTGGCTGGCATCATAGTCGAGATTGTTGTCGCGCTTGAACTTCCGGATGATGGCGGATTTGAGCGCCGGCGTGCCGTCCATCGGCGGATATTTCGTATCGCCGGCAAGTGCAGCCGCATGGGCCGCCTCGATCGCGTGTGCCGGGGTGGGGAAATCCGGCTCACCGGAGGAGAGGCTGACCACCTTGATCCCTTTGGCGGCCAATTCCCGGGCGCGCTGGGTCATGGCGGCGGATGCTGAAATGGAGACGTTTTTCAGGCGGTCGGCGATGACGGACATGAGCATGGTCTTTCGATGAGGGATTGGATAAAGACCGCCCCCAGGCGATCGGGATTGCGTTATTCGGCGAGTTCGGTGGCAGGTGCGAGGGTGGCGCCGGTGGCTTCGATCTCACCACGCACGATGCCGGCAAGCTCGAGGGCGCCCGGCGTATCGCTGTGGACGAGGATCGAGCGCGCCGGCATGGCGATCACGCCGCCGTCGATTGTCTCGACGCTGCTGTCGAGGAGGAATTTCCGCACACGGGCGCGCACGGCGGCTTCGTCCTTGATGACGGCGCCCGGCAGCCCGCGCGCAACAAGCTTGCCGCCGGCGTCATAGGCCCGGTCCGCGAGGAAAAGTGCCAGCGTTTTCAGGCGCGCGCGTTTCGCCGCCTGCTCGATCTCGCTGCCTGACGTGACGAAGACGACGAGATCGGCGTCGACGGTGACGATCGCATCCATCATCAAATCGGCAAGGACAGGGTCGCGGTTGACCATATTGCCCATGGCCGCATGAAAGCTGATATGGGAGACGGTGACCCGCTCGGCTCTGGCGATCGCCATCAGCGCACCGAGCTGATAGAGCATCTGCTGGCGCAGCTCGTCCGCCTGGAAGGACATTTCGCGCCGGCCGAAGCCCAGCCGGTCGGGCAGGCCGGGATGGGCGCCGATGCCGACGCCGTTCAGCTTTGCCAGCCGCACCATGCGCCCCATTGTATCGGGGTCGCCGCCGTGGAAACCGCAGGCGATATTGGCCGAGGAGACGATTTTCATCATCGCTTCGTCGTCGCAGAGCCGGTAGGGACCAAATCCTTCGCCCATGTCGGAATTCAGATCGATCTTCATCAGTTCGTCCTTTCACTTCGCTTAGGCCATCGCCTTCAGGGCACGCTTGACCATCCCGGATGTCAGCCTGACATCCTCGATATAGCGGGTGACGGCCTGTTCGATCGCGCGCGCTTCCGCATGCGTCGAGCGGACGAATTTCAGGCGGGCGCCGATGCGAGCCTGCCCGAGCCGCCAGAGGTCGCATTCGATCACGCCGGCGATTTTCGGATAACCGCCGGCCGTATTCGCATCGCTCATCTGCACGATCGGTTCGCCGCCTGGCGGAACCTGGATGACGCCGGGCACGACGCCATGGGAGCGCATCTCGATGGCGGCGGTCGGCGTGATCGGCTCACCGGAGAGGCGGTAGCCCGTGCGGTCGCTGCGCGAGGAAATCCGCCAGGTCTGGCTCCAGAAGGCTTCGCCGTCTCCGGCGAAAAGACCATGCTCGCCGGCAGGCAGGGCGCGGATCGGCAGCACGCCATCGACGGGCGCCGGGAAGACCTCACGCAGTGCCACGGCCGGCTCGATGACGGCGAGGCCCGGCAGCATGGCAATCTCCAAGTCCTCGCCGACCGCGATCCGATCGCCCTTCGCCAGCGGCCGGCCGGCATTACCGCCGAAGCCGCCGCGCAGCGACGTGCTTCGCGACCCCATGACGACGGGAATGTCCAGCCCGCCCCCGACCGAAATATAGGCGCGCGCCAGCCGCGGGGGCTGCTTCAATTCGAGAACCTGTCCGGGCTCTGCCACATAGGCGCACCAGGGAATGAGTTCCGATCCATTAAGGTGAGGATTGCCGTCTGTACCGGTCACGGTAAAGACGGTGCGGCTCTCGAAACGCAGGCTGAACGGGAAGGTCTGCACCTCGATAACCGCGGCATTCTCGTCATTGCCGACGAGAATATTACCGATCTTGACCGCAAGCGGATCCATCGCGCCGCTCGCCGACACGCCGATATCACGATAGCCGGGGCGTCCCAGATCCTGCACCGTGTTGAAGGGCCCGGTTTCCAAGATCTCGATCATAGCTCGATCCTCGCCGGCAGGAACCGCACCGTGTCTCCGGGCGCCATCATGGCAGGGTTCGGCGCGGTCGGATCGAACATCTCAAGCGTCGCGAAGCCGATGGAATTCCAGCCATTGGGGCCGGTCAGCATGGCGACGCCGGTTTGCATGCCGCCGATGGTCACGCAGCCCTTCGACATCTTCAGCGACGGCACGGTCTTTCGCGGCATGTAGATGCGCGGATCGAGGCCATGCAGATAACCGAAACCCGGCGCGCTGCCCAAGGCGAAGACACGATACGTGGCTTCATGATGGATGCGGACGACCTCGTGATCGCTCAAGCCGGAGAGATCGCAAAGGGCCGGAAGATCGGTCGCATGTTCGCCGCCGTAATGGACGGGGACCTCAATGGTCTTGCCGTTGAGATCGATGCTCTGCGCATTCTCCCATGCCTCCAGCAGCCGGCCGACCACCGCATCGGGATCTTCGGGCGTCTCCTTGAAGATCACCAACAGATTGGTCATCCCGGGAATATTTTCGGCAAGGTCATCCCAACCCCTCACCGTCCGGGACAGCGCCCAGATCCGCCGCTGCGCGATGAGATTGAAATCGCCTGGCGCCTCCAGCAGGAAGGATCTAGCGCCGATCGAGGAAACGCGCGCCCGGCTTCGGGTGGCCGGAACGATTTCGCGTTGCGAGGCATGTCTGTTCGTGGTGGCGATCATGATGGCAGCTCGATTTCGAACAGAGGGTCACCGAAGCCGACCAGGGCGCCGGGCTCGGCGAGCAGTCTGGTCAAGGCACCGGAATGGCCGGCGCGAAGGGGAAGCAGTACATGCCCTACCCTGATGAAGCCGAGGATATCGGCATCGGATACGAAGCGCGGCAGAGTTTGGGGCGTGACAGCGGCGGCCGGATGTTCGGCGCAGAAATGCCCCGCCAGCGGTGCCTTCACGACGACAGTTGCAGAGTTCGAAGCGCGGGGTGTGGCTGCCGGCACGCTGATGCGGGCGCCGCCCTCCCCTGAAACGACGATGCGAATCTGCCCATCCGGCCGGGAGATTTCGAGGCCCGCCACGCCGGCGGCCGTCAGCGCGTCGGTGAGGAATGCAATGGTGGCGGGATCGCTGAAGTCGATGACGCTCATGCTGCCGCCCTCCGCAGCTTCAGCCAGTGCTCGAGATAGTGGATATCGGTCTCGCCGCGCGCGAATGCGTGGTCCTCGAACAGGGCGCGCAGAAAGGGGATATTGGTGGCGATGCCCTCGATCTCGATGCCGGCAAGCGCCTCGCACATTCTGGCCATCGCTTTCGCCCGCGTCGGCGCGTGGACGATCAGCTTGGCGATCAACGAGTCGTAATAGGGCGAGACCCTGTAGCCGGGATGGATATGCGTATCGACCCGGATGCCCGGCCCCTGCGGCAAAGTCAGATGAGTGACGACGCCGGCCGACGGCAGGAAAGTGTCGGGATCCTCGGCGTTGATGCGGCATTCGAAAGAGTGGCCTTCGCAGGTGACCTCGCACTGGGCGAGATCCAGAACATCACCTTGGGCCGCTCTTATCTGCGCCTGGACGATATCGACCCCGCTCGTCAATTCGGTGACGGGATGTTCGACCTGCAGCCGCGTATTCATCTCGATGAAATAGAAAGCGCCGTCCTCATAGAGGAATTCGAAGGTGCCGACGCCGCGGTAGCCGATCTGGCGGCAGGCCTGGACGCAGGCCATGCCGACTGGCCGGATGATTTCAGGCGCGATCCCGGGCGCCGGCGCCTCCTCCACCACTTTTTGATGGCGGCGCTGCATCGAGCAATCGCGATGTCCAAGCCACACGGCATTGCCGTGATCGTCGCAAAGAACCTGGATCTCGATATGGCGCGGATGCTCCAGGAATTTCTCCATGTAGAGGGCGGGCGAGCCGAAGGCCTTGCGCGCCTCTTCCCGGGTCAGCGCGATCGCCTCATGCAGCTGATCGGCTTTCGGCACGACGCGCATCCCGCGTCCGCCGCCGCCGCCGGACGCCTTGACGATGACGGGATAGCCTATCTCCAGCGCGATGCGCTCGATTGCGGCCGGGTCGTCGGGCAGCGCGCTGTCGGGACCGGGAACGCAGGGAACGCCGGCCACCACCATCGCCCGCTTCGCCGCGATCTTGTCGCCCATGGTCGCGATCGACGAAGCGGTCGGCCCGATGAAAGTCAGCCCGGCCTTTTCGATGGCGTCGGCGAATGCGGCATTCTCAGACAGAAAACCGTAACCGGGATGGATGGCGCCCGCCCCCGTCAGGCGTGCGGCGAGAAGAATGGCATCCTGATTGAGATAACTCCTGCCCGCAGCCGACGGGCCGATGCAGAGAAAATGGTCTGCCGTTTTGATGTATGGCGCTTGCCTGTCCGCTTCGGAGCAGATGGCCACCGTCTTCAGGCCGAGTTCGCGGCAGGCGCGCTGAATCCGGGCGGCGATCTCGCCGCGATTGGCGATAAGGACGGTGTCGAAGCCGCGTCCCGAGGCAGCGGATTGTTTCGGCGTTTCCGGCATCAGGCGATCTCCGCCAGCAGGTCGCCGGTCTCGACCTCGCCATTGTCGATGTCGGTCAGGTGCGCGATGCGCCCGGACCGTGGCGCGGCGATCGTGTTGAAGACCTTCATTGCCTCGATGATGAATAGGGTCTGCCCCTCCTCCACCGCGTCGCCGATCGTGACGAACGGCGGCTCGCCGGGCGCCGGGGCCCGGTGCAGAACGCCAAAGACGGGCGCTTTCACCGCATGGGAGGTTTCCTCGACCCTCGACGGCGCATCGGAGACAAGGCCTATCGTCGAACCCGGCTCTCTCGGGGGCTTGGCGACAGCGGCCTCTCCCGGCGACGTGCGGAAAATCCGAACGGTCACATCCTTTTCCGTCACGGTCAGCTCGGTAATGTTCGATCGTCCGACAAAGTCGATCAGCGTCTTGATCTTCGAGAGGTCCATGTGTGTGCTCGGAATTTCAAATTCCGCCGGGCAGACCTGAGGTTCGGATCGCCCGGCGTCGTGATTTTCGTAGCACGACGCGCTGACTGATGGGGTCAGACGAAGTTTTGATGGAGTGCAGTCAGCGCCCTGTCGGCCCTATCGCTGGACGCTCGCGAAATGCCCAGCCGCCAGGCGTGACTTGTGGCATTCGGGGGCGGACAACTCGTCGTCAATTCCCCAGGTCGAAAGCCATTTTTCGACCTCGGCGCCGGTGACGTGCAGTCCCGTCGCTTCAAATTCATTCCAGGCCACAAGCGTCTCCTGCCGCAGCGCCTCGCGCTTCTCCTCGCGCTCGACATATTGCGCGATGGCTTCACGCATGATCCAGTGGGACGAACGGCGGCGCGCCTCGGCCAATTGTTGAACGCGGCCCTTTAGCTCGTCATCGAGGTTGAGCGAGGTCGGCGATGTCATGAGGCCTCCTTAGTCAGAGGTAATACCTGGCGCTAATTTAGGCTTTCTCGCTGTATTTATCCATGAATGAATTCAATGATGCGGTTCAGGCATCGTCAAGTCTTCGGAGGGGCGATGCTCTCCCGAAGGATGAGCTTGCTGCGGACGACGGTGCGCGCGGAGTCCGGGTTTTGCCTCTGGCCGATGGCGTCGAGCAGGAGTTCCACCGCCGCGCGCCCCATCTCTTCCACCGGCTGTTCGATCGTCGAGAGCGGCGGCGAGGAGAATTCGCAGACCGGGGAACCGTCGAAGGAAACGACGGAAAGATCGTCGGGAATGCCCAAGCCGGCGCGCTGGATGCGGCTGACGAATGAAATGGCCATGTCATCGCTGGTGGCGATGACCGCCGTCGGTTTCTCGGCCAATCCAGCGAAATCGTCTGCCGCCTGCACGCCGATATCGAAACCGCGCTGATAATCGAGACGGCCCCCCGAGCGGTGCACTGCCTCCTTCGACAGGCCGGCCGCCTCAAGCGCCTCCAGCACGCCGCCATAACGCTCGACGTCATGATAATTGCCTTCCGGTCCCGCAAGATAGAAGAACCGCCGATGGCCCAAGCGGATCAGTTCGGCAGTGACGTCACGCACGGCCTCGCGGTCGTTGGTAACGACGCTTTGCAGGCCCGCATCGCTCATGTCGAGCAGCATCGAAACGATCGGCAGGCCGGAATTTGCCAGCGAGCGCCCATCGACCTCCGGAAGCTTCGACGACAGAATGATGGCTCCGCGCACACTGCCGCCGAAGGCAAGATCGAGAATGTGCCGCTCGGAAATCTCGTCGCGATCGAGGTTGGCGATCATCAGATTGTAGCCGCCCTGGATCAGCGATTTGTTGATGCTCTGCAGGACCTGAGGAATGATCTGCGAGACGCCGTAATAGAGCGATCCGGGCAGGATGATCATGATGATGTTGGATTTCCCGACCCTGAGGCCCCGCGCCATTGCATTGGGCGTATAGCCGAGCTGCTTGGCCGCCGCGTTGATCTTGGCGCGGGTCTTCTCGTTGACGCGCCCGGGATTGGCGAGCGCACGGCTGACCGTCGATATCGCAACGCCGGCGAGCCGCGCGACATCGGCCATCAACGCGCCGGATTGATCCTCGCCGACCACATCCTTGTTTTTATTCACGTTTATTTCTTTCCCTCGGATGCTTCGATTTGCAACTTTAAGACAGGCAATGGTCTATAGCAAACGTTTGCCAAAAATCGCTTGCCAAAAAAACCAGCTTGGCTATCATCTTCCAATGGCAAACGATTGCCATTTTTTAATGCGTTGAAAATCAATGGCTTATTGGATGCGGAGCTACCGTTCCGCAGACAGATGGGTCGTGCCTCGAGAAGTGGGATAGATTATGGCTACTGGCGACAGGCTGCGCTTCGGCGTCGATCTCGTGACGTTCTTTCATCCGGGCTTCTGGGGCGTTGATGGCCATGATGCGATCGTCGCCTATGCGCGCGCCGAACCGCGCGCCTTCTGGGACAAGATCCTCGATGGCGTCCAGGCCTCCGGCGTCACCGGTGTCGAGCTGACCTTCTCTCCCTTCAACTGGCAGGATGCGATCAAGACCTATGGTTCTATCGACGCTTTCGCAGCCGAGCTGACAAGCCGCGGCCTGACGCTCTGCAGCGGCTTCTTCGCGGAGCTTGAAGCAGCGGGCGACTTTACCGACCCTGAGGCCCAGCGCGCGCTGATCGACAAGGCGGAACGTTATGCCGACTTCCTGAAGGACTGCGGCAGCGACATCATGGTGATCGGCGCCCCGCTTCGCCAGACGCTCGGCGCCCAGCCGGTGCAGTTTTATGATTTCGACCGCGCCAAGGTGATTGCCGACTTTCTGAACCGGCTCGGCGCGACCCTCCACGTCAAAGGCGTGCGGCTGGCGCTGCATACCGAGGCGCATTCGATTTTTGCCGGCGCACGCGACGTCGATCTGCTGATGCTTCTGACCGATCCGGCCTATGTGCATATGTGCCCGGACACCGCCCATATCATCGTTGCCGGCTCCGATCCCGTCCAGCTTGTCGATCGTCATCACGAGCGGATGATCATCGCTCATTGGAAAGATGCGATCGGCCCGATGCCCGCCGACACCCCGATCGACAGACACATCCACGAACGCCACCAGCCCTATTTCTGCGACTTCGGCCTCGGCCGGGTCGACTGGCCGGCCTGGATCCGGCTGCTGCGCGACCGGGCCTATGAAGGCTGGGCGATCCTTGAACTCGATGCTGCGCCGGATCCCGTCCGCGACATCGCCAACGGGCTGACGCTCGTCCGGCAGGCGCTCCTGCCGATCTATCGCTGATCATCATTCCGAACAAACGCCCCGCCAAGAGGGCATTTTCAAGAGGTGGAACTATGAAGACCATGATGAAACTTCTTCTGGCCGGCGTGGCATTCGCCGGTTTCTTCGCCGCGGCCCATGCCGAGGACAAGCCGACGATTGAGATGATGTCGTCCTGGACGTCGGGCGGCGAAGCGGCGGCCTTGAATGTCATCAAGACCGAATTCGAAAAGCGCGGCGGCGTCTGGGAGGATTCCTCGATCGCCGGCTTCGGCGCTGCCGATGCCGCCTTCCAGAACCGTATCGTCGCCGGCGATGCGCCAGGCGCTAAGCAGGGCGTCATCGGTCTTGCGGCAGCGGATTTCGTTAGCCAGGGCCTGTTCAACCCGATCGACGACGTCGCTGCCGCCGGCAAATGGGCCGGCGTCCTGCCGAAATCGATCACCGATCTCATCTCCTATGACGGCAAGGTCTATCTCGCGCCGACCGGCGCCCATGGCGAAAGCTGGGTCTTCTATTCCAAGGAAGCCGTCAGCAAGGCCGGCATCGCTGAAGAGCCGAAGAGCTGGGACGAATTCTTCGCCGATCTCGACAAGCTGAAGGCCGCCGGCATCGTTCCCGTCGCCTGGGGCGGTCAGCCCTGGCAGCAGACCAAGGTCTTCAACATGATCCTGCTCTCGCAGGTCGGGATCGACGGTTTCCTGAAGATCTATGTCGACAAGGACAAGAGCGAGGCCTCCGTCGACGGCGTCAAGAAGACCCTCGAAATCCTCGGCAAGTTGCGCGGCTATGTCGATGCCGGTGCTGCCGGCCGCAATTGGAACGATGCGACGGCGATGCTGATCACCGCCAAGGCCGGCGTGCAGTTCATGGGCGATTGGGCCAAGGGCGAATTCACCGTCGCCGGCAAGGAGCCGGGCAAGGATTATGGCTGCATGATCGCCCCGGAATCCAAGGGCATGGTCTATATCGCCGACTCCCTCTGGTTCCCCAAGACCGGCAATGCCGGCACCGACAAGGCGCAGAAACTTCTCGCCGAGGTCGTCATGGATCCGGCCGTCCAGGTCGAATTCGCGCTGAAGAAGGGCGCGGTGCCCATGCGCACCGACGTCGACAAATCGAAGCTCGATATCTGTGCCCGGAAGGGTGCGGAGCTGATGGCTGCGGGCGCGATCGTGCCCGATCAGGCGATTGTGCTGACGCCCCAGCAAGTCGGCGCGCTCGACGACTACGTCGACGAATACTGGAGCGGCGGCTCGAACGACGCAGCCTCCGCCGCCGCGAACTTCTTCGCCATTTTCGAATAGGATAGCGCCGGTGGCGTCGGTCTGATGCCGACGCCACGGTCGCAGGCCGCCATTGTGCGGCGGCGGCGTGCTCCTTTCATTCGTCGACGAGCTGGCCGATGTCCTTCAAACGCAAGCCTAACCTTTCCGCCACCATCGCCCTGCTGCCGACATGGTTCGTTGCGGTCGTGGTCTTCATCGGCACCATGGCGTGGTCGATCCGCCTGTCCTTCACCAATTCGACGCTGTTTCCTTCCTCGACCTATGTCGGTTTCGCGCAATATTCGAAGCTCTTCTCCTCCGCCAAATGGCTCGCATCGCTGCAGAACGTGCTGATCTTCGGCGTGCTCTACGTCGCAGGATGCCTGCTGCTCGGCTTCCTGCTCGCCGCCGCCCTCGACCGCAAGATCCGCTTCGAAAGCGCCTTCCGAACCATATTCCTCTATCCCTACGCCATGTCCTTCGTCGTCACCGGGCTGATCTGGCAATGGATGCTCAATCCGACGCTCGGTATCCAGGCCAGTATACGCTCGCTCGGCTGGGAAAGCTTCGTGCTCGACTGGGTGGTTAATCGCGACATGGCGATCTATGCGCTGGTGCTTGCCGGCGTCTGGCAGGGTGCCGGACTTGTCATGGTCATCGCGCTTGCCGGCATGCGCGGCATCGAGGCCGAGCAATGGAAGGCGGCGCGCATCGACGGCATTCCCGTCTGGCGGATTTATGTCTCGATCATCCTGCCACAGCTCGGGCCGGCGCTGGCGGCGGCCGGAATGCTGCTCGCCATGGGCGTGATCAAGACCTATGACATCGTCGTCGCTATGACGAATGGCGGCCCTGGCAATGCGACCGAGGTGCCGGCGAAATTCATCATGGACAATTTGTTCGGCCGCCAGAACCTCGGCCTCGCAACGGCAGGCGCGACGGTGCTCGTCCTCGGCGTGGTCATCGCGGTCGCCCCGTTCCGCTATGCGATGCACATGCGCAACAGAGCGAAGGGAGCCGCGTGATGGCCGGTCCTTATCCGAACGGTCCGAAGCCGGCCCGGCTCACCCCCGGACGCATCGGCCTCTACGCTTTCCTGATCGTCGCCGCACTTTTCTTCCTGCTGCCGCTGTATACTATGGTCGTCACCTCGCTCAAATCGATGGACGAGATCCGGCTTGGGCAGATCTTCGCGCTGCCGGCCAAGCTCGATTTTTCCGCCTGGGCGACCGCCTGGTCGGGCGCCTGCATGGGAACCGTCTGTGTCGGCATTCGCAGCGGCTTCTGGAATTCGGTGGCGATCACCCTTCCCGCGGTCGCACTCTCGGTCTTTATCGGCGCCGTCAATGGCTATGCGCTGTCGCTCTGGCGGCCGCGCGGGGCCAACCTGCTCTTCGGCCTGCTGATGGCCGGCGGTCTCATCCCCTACCAGATCTTCCTCTATCCGATGGTCCGGGTGATGGCGAATGTCGAACTCTACAATTCGCTTGCCGGAATCATTCTCGTGCATGTCATCTTCGGCCTGCCGCTGGTGACGCTGCTCTTCCGCAATTATTTCGTCAGTGTGCCGGAAGAACTCTGCAAGGCGGCGCGCGTCGACGGCGCCGGCTTCTGGCGGATATTCTTCGAGATCATGCTGCCGATCGCCGTGCCGATGGTGGTGGTGGTCTCGATGCTGCAGTTCACCGGTATCTGGAACGACTTCCTGCTCGGCCTCGTCTTTGCCGGCCGCGACAATCTGCCGATGACCGTCCAGCTCAACAATATCGTCAACACCACGATGGGCGAGCGCACCTACAATGTGAACATGGCAGCGACAATCCTGACCGCCATCGTCCCGCTTGCCATCTATTTCCTGTCCGGCCGCTGGTTCGTGCGCGGCATCGCCGCCGGCGCAGTCAAGGGGTAACGTTTCGATGCAATCCGCCGTCTCCGTCAAGGACCTGAAGATCGCCTATGGCGACCATACGGTGATCGAGAAAATGTCGATCGACATCGCGCCGCGCGAGTTCCTGGTCCTGCTCGGCCCTTCCGGCTGCGGCAAGTCCACACTGTTGAACGCCATTGCCGGCCTGCAGGACATTACCGCAGGCGAAGTCTGGATTTCGGGCAAGAACGTCAGCTGGGCGGAGCCGAAAGACCGCGGCATCGGCATGGTGTTCCAGTCCTACGCACTCTACCCGCGCATGTCGGTTCGCAAGAACCTCTCCTTCGGCCTTCGCGTCGCCGGTCTGCCGAAAGCCGAGATCGAGGAACGTGTCGCCCGCACGGCCGCTCTCCTCCGTCTCGACACATTGCTCGACCGCCGCCCTGCCGAACTGTCCGGCGGCCAGCGGCAGCGTGTCGCCATCGGCCGGGCGCTGGTGCGTGAAGTGGATGTCTTTCTCTTCGACGAACCGTTGTCGAACCTCGATGCCAAGTTGCGGAACGAATTGCGCGTCGAGATCAAGAAGCTGCATCAGCGCCTCGGCAACACCATGATCTATGTGACCCATGATCAGGTCGAGGCCCTGACCCTTGCCGACCGGATCGCCATCATGCGCGACGGCGTCATCCAGCAGCTTGCCTCGCCGGCCGAGATCTATCGCCGCCCGGCCAATCTCTTCGTTGCCGGTTTCATCGGCGCGCCGGTGATGAACTTCGTCGAGGGCCGGATCGAGCGCGGCGACTGCGCGCTAATCTTTCGGAGCAAGGGGCTTGCCGTCGATCTCTCCTGTTATCCCTTTCAAGAAGCTGCGGCGGAGGGACCGGCAACCCTCGGCTTTCGCCCTGAGCATCTGGTGCTCGACGGGGCAGGTGGCCTGCCCACCATTCCCGGCCGCGTTTCGGTCGTCGAGCCGATGGGGTCCGATGCCGTTGTCTGGTTCGACTGGGCCGATCAAAGCCTCTCGCTCAGGCTGATGGGCGACGTCGCCCTGCAGCCGGGCGACGCCGTGGCTCCCGGGCTCGATATCGCCAAGGCGTCGCTCTTCGGCGCCGATGGGGCGCGGCTGTGATGCGCCCATTGGTTTTCTCGCAATTGCCGGCGTGCTGCGCGCCGTTTTGAGCAATCGCTCAAGCACAGGATTTGGAAAGACATGTCTGAGATCGTCTATGATGCGCTGGTGATCGGCTCCGGCGCGGCGGGTTCCTTCGCGGTCAAAGAGCTGACGGCCCAGGGGCTGTCCGTGCTGCTGCTCGAAGCCGGTCCGGCCGTGGGTCCCAGGGATTTTGACCCGGCGCGCAAGAAGGCGCCCGCCAGCAGCATCAATATCTGGGAGCGTGCCCGCGCCACGATCAAGGGTCAGCCGATCCAGGCGCGCGCGGCCTTTTTCACCGAGCGCTTCAGCCACTTCTTCGTCAATGACCGCAAGAACCCCTATACGACGCCGAAGGGCGAGCCCTTCCTGTGGATCCGCGGCCGCCAGGGCGGCGGACGTCTGCATAGTTTTGGGCGGGTGCTGCTGCGCTGGACCGACGACGATTTCAAGATCCGGTCACGCTCTGGAAAGGGCGTGGACTGGCCGGTCTCCTATGACGAGCTCACGCCTTTCTACGACGAGGTGGAGACCTATCTCGGGCTCTACGGCAACAAGGACGATGCGCCGACCCTGCCGGACGGGATCTATGCCAAGCCTGCAAGCCTGACGCCCGCCGAACAGATCTTCAAGCAAGCGGTTGAAAGCCGTTGGCCGGAGAGGCGCGTCGTTTCCTGGCGCTACATCGCGCCGGACGCCGAACGCATGCCGCGGCCGCTGAAGGATGCCAAGGCCACCGGCCGGCTGACGGTGCGCTACGATGCTGTCGTTCGCCGCATCACTATCGATGAGAAAAGCGGCCGCGCCACCGGCGCGGAATTCATCGACCGGAATACAGGGGAAGTATCGACGGCCAGCGCCGCAATGATGGTGCTGTCGGCCTCGCCGATCGAGAGCGTGCGGCTGCTCCTCAATTCGGCTTCAGCCCAACATCCCGACGGCCTTGGAAACAGCTCGGGTCTCCTCGGCCGCTATTTCATGGATCAGCTTCCCTGCCTCGCCTTCGGCTCCTTTTCAAAGGCGAAAGGTTGGGCGGTCGACGAATCCGCTCCGGCCGACCCGTTCTACAACCCGTCGGGCGGGATCTTCATCCCCCGCTTCAGCGAGGGCGATGCCGCCCGCGGCGATTTCGACTACCAGGGCAGCGTCGGCCGGGCGCCGGTCTCCGGCGACACCGATGCGCGTCTCGCCTTCTTCGGCTTCGGCCGCATGCTGCCCTATGCCGACAACCGCATCACCCTCGATGTCAGGCGCAAGGACGCTTGGAACATTCCCGTGCCGCATATCCGCTGCGTCATGCAGGCGGAGGAGCAGGCGCTGCTTCGCCGGCAGGAGGAGACGCTGATCGCCATGGTGCGCGAAGTCGGCGGCGAACTCGAATTCATCGGCTCGCCCACTGGCCTCAAGGAGATGGGCAAGGGCGCCTTCCCCGATGCGGACGCCTTCAGCCGTTTCATGTTCCGCACATGGTTCCGCAAGACCATGTGCATGGGCGCGGCAATTCATGAAACCGGAGGTGCGCGCATGGGTGAAAGCCCGGAGGCATCGGTGCTCAACCCTTATAACCAGGTCTGGGATGCGCCGAATCTCATTGTCACCGACGCCAGCGCTTTCCCCGGCAGCGGCATCGCCGGCACGACGCTTACCGTCATGGCCCTGACGATCCGCGCTTGCCGAAACCTGGTCGACCGGTACCGGGCCGGCCAGCTTTAAGGCCTGCTTGGAACGAGAGACGCGGGTAACCGTTTCAGCTCGATCAGTGGTCGTCATATAACCTTCGCACTGACATGCTCCTGTCAACAAAAGCAGGAAGGAAAACCCATGTCTCAGACACATCAGGACCAGCTCAACCGGATAAAGGCCGAAATCGCCGACAGCTTCGATGAGGAGCTGGAAATGCAGATGGAGGAGGACCGGCTGGACGATCTGGTCGCCGAGGGAATGTCAGAACCGGCCGAGCAGACGCTCGAGCGAAAGATCTACTTCCGCGAACTCTTCCGGCTGCAGCACGAACTGGTGCGGCTGCAGGATTGGGTCCAGCACAAGAAGCTGAAGGTGGTGGTGCTTTTCGAAGGCCGGGATTCGGCCGGCAAGGGCGGCGCAATCAAGCGCGTCACCCAGAGGCTCAATCCGCGCGTCTGCCGGACCGTCGCGCTGCCCGCCCCGACGGAGCGCGAGCGTCATCAATGGTATTTCCAGCGTTATGTACCGCATCTCCCGACTGCCGGCGAGATCGTGCTCTTCGACCGCAGCTGGTACAACCGCGCCGGCGTCGAGCGGGTGATGGGCTTCTGCACCCCCGATGAACTCGAGGAGTTCTTCCGCTCGGTCCCGGAATTTGAACGCATGCTGGTCCGCTCAGGCATCGTGCTGATCAAATACTGGTTCTCGATCACCGACGAAGAGCAGGAATTTCGCTTCAAGATGCGTATCCACGATCCGCTGAAGCAGTGGAAGCTTTCACCGATGGACATGGAAAGCCGCGTCCATTGGGAAGAGTATACCAAGGCCAAGGAAGAAATGCTGGCGCGCACGCACACCAAGGAAGCGCCTTGGTGGGTGGTGCAGGCCGTGGACAAGAAACGGGCGCGGCTGAACTGCATCGCCCATCTTCTCGAGCAGATTCCCTACGAGGATGTTCCGAAACCGGAAATCCAGCTGCCGGACCGCATCCGCCACGCCGACTACACCAGGGCGCCGGTGCCGCCTGAAATGTGCGTCCCGGAGCGTTATTGAAGCAATAGCCGCAACGGACTTTCACGGCCGCAGATGACGAGCGGACGCAAACTTCGCTGGTGGTTTCGGCTATTGCTACACCACGTGTGAGCGTCGTTTAGCAATAGCTCTTGGCCTTTGAATGCGATCAGGCGGCAATGTTTCCGATCTGATTGAGCTCGTCGATAACCTCATCCGGCAAAACAAGCGCGGCAGCGGCAAGGTTCTCCTTGAGATGGCCGGCGGACGAGGTGCCGGGGATCAGCAGGATGTTCGGCGTTCGGCGCAGCAGCCAGGCGAGCGCCACCTGCATGGGCGTCGCATCAAGGCGTGCGGCGACATCGGACAGGGTGGATGACTGCAGCGGGCTGAAGCCGCCGAGCGGGAAGAAGGGCACATAGGCGGTGCCGTCTCGGGCGAGCTCGTCGATCAGGCGATCGTCGGCCCGATGAGCTAGATTATACTGGTTCTGCACGCAGATGATCTCGGTGACCCCGCGCCCTTCGGCGATCTGCTTCGATGTGGCGTTGCTTAGACCCACGTGACGGACCAAACCCTGCTGCTGAAGGTCGGCAAGTACCGTCAGGGGTGCTTCTATCGAGCCTTCGGCCGGGCCATGAACGTCGAACATGATTCTGAGGTTGACGACGTCAAGCACATCCAGGCCGAGGTTGCGGAGGTTGTCGTGTACGGCTTGCGTCAGCTCTTCCCGCGAGAAGGCCGGAATCCAGGATCCGTCGGCGCCGCGCCGCGCGCCGATCTTGGTGACGATGACGAGGTCGTCGCGATAGGGATGGAGCGCTTCGCGGATTATCCGGTTGGTGACGTGCGGGCCGTAGAAATCGCTCGTGTCGATGTGGTTTACGCCGCTCTCAACCGCCTCGCGCAGCACGGCCAAGGCCGCGCCATGATCCCGGGGCGGGCCGAACACTCCGGGCCCGGCAAGCTGCATGGCGCCATAGCCGAGCCGCTTGACGTTGCGGTCGCCGAGATTGAAGCTGCCGGCCTGATCGATAATGGACATGATCTCACTCCTTTCAAGAGATGCGGCCAAGACTACGCCTTGGCGGGTCGTATGATAATCGGCTACAATCAGTACAGGCCGTGCGGAGTGGCGAACAGTGAAAGCAGATTTGAGCGATCTCAATGCCTTTGTCGCCGTGGCGCGGGCCGGCGGTTTTCGCGAGGCGGCGCGGGGCAGCGGCAGCAGCGCCTCCTTCTTGAGCGAGGCGGTGCGTCGCCTCGAGGCTGAGCTCGGGGTCAGACTGCTGAACCGCACGACGCGCAGCGTCGTTCCAACGGAAGCAGGCAAGGGCCTGCTGGAACGGCTTGGCCCTGCCTTGACTGAGGTGGAGGCCGCGCTCGACGTGGTCAACGGATTTCGCGACAGGCCGGCCGGTTCGCTGCGGCTCAATGTACCGGTCAGCGCGGCGCGCCTGGTGCTGCCAGCTATCATTCCGCCATTCCTCGCCGCCTATCCCGATATTCGCCTCGAGATCGTCGCCGAGGAGAGCTTCGTCGACGTGCTTGCTGCCGGATGCGATGCCGGCATCCGTTATGACGAGCGGCTGGAGCAGGATATGATCGCGATACCGATCGGGCCGCGCCGGCAGCGTTTTGCCACTGCCGCGTCGCCGGCCTATCTCGACCGTCATGGCCGGCCGCAACATCCGAGCGAACTCCTCGACCATGCCTGCCTGCTGGGACGTTTTGACAGCGGTGCGCTGACGACGCCCTGGGAGTATGAGCGGGACGGCGAAGTGGTGCGGGTCGAACCATCGGGACCATTGATCGTCAAAGTCGGCGGGGCGACCGATCTGTCTGTCGACGCCGCCATAGCGGGCACGGGCGTAATCAGCATTTTCGAAGACTGGCTGCGCCCGTATTTTGACAGCGGCGTTCTCGAGCCAATTCTCGAGCCCTGGTGGCAGCGCTTTTCCGGGCCGTTTCTCTATTATCCCGGACGGCGCCTGGTGCCCGCACCGCTCCGCGCCTTCATCGACTTCGTCAAGGCGTCAGCCAGTCCGGCTTGAACGAAGTTGCCCGGCGTTAAACCGCGTCGCGATCTTTCAGGCACGCTCCTTGCGCGTTAGTTCTTTATTTTCTCGCATGTCGTTGAGGCAAAACCGCTGCACACTTTTGCCCGGCATGCTTTAGAGCTTGACCTCGACGTTGTCGCCCATGTCCGGTTTGCTGTTGGAGACCGCTGCGGCCGCCATTTTGATGTAGCTGACAATCGTGCCTGGGCTGTCCCAATATTCGGCCGAAGACGGGGTAATCTTTAGAATACGGATGGAGGGGTCGTCAGGGTTATCCCACCATGCCTTTGCCGGTGTCGACCACAAATCCCTGATCTTCTCGCGATCGTTCTGTACCTCGGCCGTTCCCGATACGGAGACATATTTCTGTCCCTTGGTGTCGGCGAAGGCCAGGCAGACGTTGGGCCAGCGGGCGATCTCATCGTCCTTGTGGCTGGCAAGATCGGTCAGAAAATAGACCGCGTTTTCAAGCTGTGCGCTATAGGCTGACATCGGGCGGGCGCGCAGGCCGTCGCCGTTGCGGGTTGTCAGCATGCAGAAGCCGATCCTGTCGATCAATTCCCACACGCGCGTTACATCGTCATGCTCGACCATTATTATCTCCATCTGTACAAAAGACGGAGTAACCATCTGCTGGCGTCGATGTTCCCGTGGCTTACTGCGGTAACTCTCGGAAGGTGACCGAATAACGCAGACGGTCGACGGGCGGGATCGAATGTTCCCAGAGCTTTCTTGACGCGCCGGCCAGAAGATAGGCTGAGCCGGGATCAAGCACGAACGACTGCCGCTGCCATTTGTCGCCGGTCCGGCGTCTCAGCCTGAAGGTGCAGGACGAAAGCAGCGAAATGCCAACGACCCGGCCGAACACGGATTTGTCTCTGTGCCAGCCAATTGGAGCGCCGGGTGTGTATTCGGTCACGAGAGCCTGCTCGAGCGCCTCCGCGGCGATTCCAGCGAAACCTGCGGCGACCTCACGAATGGGAAGCAGCAATGACGGTATCGGTTCTGTTTTCCTGATGCTCTGACTGTCGAAGTCGTATTTCCACCCGAAGGAAACCGTCCTGCGCTTGCCTTCGAACCCATGGAAGTCGAAGGCTTTGAACGGCAGGGCGGGTATCGCTTCGAGAACGACGCGCTGCAGATCCGGGAGAACGATATCAGGGGAATATCGGAACCCCTCCGGAAAGCGGTCGTCGGCCACACCAAAGAGATCCTGTTGCGCCGTCACCATTCGTTCCTCAATGCACGCTTGGCGTTTCCATGACCATTGCGAAGTCTTCTGCGACCAGTTCGCTGACGGCTATGAGGATTTCCTCCCGTGAAAAGCCGGAGGTCAGCGCACGTTGGATCAGGTCCTGCAGATCCGGCTCGACCACGTCACGGCAATCCTCGAGGCGTTCTTCTGAAACGGCAAGACTATTCAATTCGTCCATTGTCTATCCTTTCGGGAAAGCTATTAACGTGTTGCCGTCTGCTTGCGCCCGGTCAGCAGTCCTTCGCGCTGCATCTTCTTGCGTGCGGCCTTGCGCTGCCGGCTGATCGCCTGGGCTTTTTCTCTGACGCGGCGTTCGGACGGCTTCTCATAGGCGCGTCGTTCCTTCATTTCGCGGAACAGACCTTCGCGCTGCATTTTCTTTTTCAGCGCCCTCAGGGCTTGATCGACGTTGTTGTCTCTGACGAGTACCTGCATTCGCATTCTCCTTGTTGGATGGTGGGTCGATCTCCGTCAGCCGCGTTATCAGGTAAATCAGACCTGCATTCATGGCGGCTAAAAAGGGAAATACCTTTCACGCTCGAGCAGTCTCGGACGGGATCCCGACCCTTGCGCCGGCCGATCAGCGGCCGCAACCGCAGTCGCAATTTTCGTGGTTCAAAGAAATCCTCTGACGGCGGTCGGCGGAATCAGCTCGCTGCTGGGATTGTCCATGGGCCGCCCGGATGGCGCATGCCGCCGATCCTATTGCGTTCATTCACCTGTCGGCACCGCTTTGAGGGTCCGGTCAGATCGGCTGCGGCCTTAAGGTAGGTGCCGGTGTCACGGATTGCAATGCCGTGCAGCCGGCATAGAAGCAAGCGTCAGAAGAGCGTCGGCAACATAGTCACGGGGCAGGTTCTTTCAAGTTTACCGGGTGTAAATTGGTCGAAATTTCTTCAAATTTGATTGGTGCAGATAACGTATTGGTCGCTTTATGAGCGCGCATACACGTTATGGATGAATGTTAACCTTGCGCTAAATACCCCATTGACTTGCATGATTAATAAGTTGTTAAAGAAGCCGCTCGCGAAGGTCAAAATGACCCACTGATAAACAATTTTAGGAGAAACTAATGGCTTCCCCGATTCACGCAACTGACGATAGTGCAACTTTTCAAGAAACCGACGTAATTTCCGGCAATCTTCTTTCCAACGATTCCTCCGACAACGGTCACCTGTTCCTGCGCGCTTTTGACCAGCAGACAGTCGGTGCCAAGCAGGCCGGTCAGATCACCGAAATCCATGGCGATTACGGCACGTTCTTCGTCAAGGCCGACGGCAGCTATACCTATGTTCTGAGCGACGCTGCCAAGATCGGTTTCACCAATGGTGAGACGCTGGTGGAAAAGGTTTCCTACAAGATCTCCGACGGCGCCGGCCACACCGACTTCGGCCTGTTCACCCTGAACATCCAGGGCGTGACCCAGATCAAGCCGGTCGCGGTCGATGACACCTACAGCTTCACCGAAGGCCATGCCATCGGCGGCAACGTTCTGGACAACGACATTGCCGGCGACAACGGCAAGATGTTCCTGCGCCAGTTCCTGAGCACCAAGGTAGACGCCGCTGCGGACGCCGTAACCGACGTTGCCGGCACCTATGGCACGTTCCATGTCAAGTCGGATGGCACGTTCACCTACGACCTGACGGCCGATCTGGATGCAGGCGTGACCTACACGGAAGTTCTTCGTTACTACAAGATCTCCGACGGCGAAGGCCATACGGACACTGCCAAGGTGACGCTCAACATCCTCGGCACGGACGCTCATCCCGACGGCGTCGGTGTTTAATCCGAAGCAATAGATCAGTGAGACAAGACGCCCGCCGCACAATCGGCGGGCGTCTTCGCATCCGCTTTCTTGACACATGCTTTCTGCATATAGTTGCTCGTAATCCTTTTTAGCTAGTTCTTATAAAATCCTCGGGGGCGTAGTCTTGATGTTCGGAGGACACGCCGTTGACCGAACACATCGAACCCAGCCAAATCGAAACGGACGACCTGACGAAAGTCTGGTCCGTCACCGAGTTCTGCGCTCGTCACCATATCGATACCGAGGAACAGGCGCAGCTGCTCAAACTTTTCGGGCCGTTCGCGACCGCCTGCGAACTGCTGCACAATGCCAGACGTGCTCAGCGATTCAGATAAAATCCTCTATTCTTCCCTCGCTCTTCTCTGCCGAAGAGGAACGGTTCCGACATACGCCCGGGGTTGGGCTCTGACCGTGCGTTCGCGGGCGACTGCCTAATGTTGCAGTGTGTTCCGCGCGTCTGAACAGACGCGCGGCGCTTTGCGGCAATTTCCTGAATTGCTCCTCGCTTTCTGCACAAAATCTGCAAGCCGGCGCGGCATCTTCCCGCCATGAGCAAGAACGCCAGCCCGCCCCGCCCCGCACTCCCCGCTTTGCCGGATCGCCTCCGCAATGACGGATGGTGGCTGACGGAAGAATCTCAACACACCCCTGCCGCGACGGACACCCAGCTGATCGTGATCAGAACGCGGCCTTTGCAAAAGGAGCAGCAATGGATACAGCCGATATTTTGACAGAGCCGATGACCCGCGGCAGCGGCCGGACCGTGACGCTGCTTGCGCTGGTGGCGCTTGCGGATTTTCTGATCTTTGGCCAGGAGCTCGGGATAAACCTCTTCCTATTTGCGCTCGCCGTCTGCGCCGGCATTCTGTTTTCGGCCAGGCGGGGTCCGCAGTTTTCAATGGCGGCTTTCCTGTTCGGTCTTTTGGTCCTGTCGTCGGCGCCCCTTGTGGAAGCGGCCTCGCTCACGGGCCTCGTCCTCTGCTTCTGCGCACTGATGTCGGTTGCTCTCGTCCGCGCCAGATTGATGCCTCGCCGCCTTACGGGCCTGCCCCTGGTGTCTTTGCGCTTCGCCCTCGTCATTCCCCTACGGCTTGCCGAGAGTATCGGAAAATATTTTACCACCCCGGCCAAACGATTTTCTTTTGCCGTGGTCCGACAAGGCGTCGGCCTCTGGATCATGCCGCTCGTTCTCGCTGCGATCTTCGTATCTCTCTTTGCTGCGGCCAATCCGCTGATCGAGATCGCGCTGCGCAGCATCAATTTTGCCGTTTTGCTGCAGTTCCTCGATCTTTGGCGGATCGGCTTCTGGACGATGACCGCTATGGTGGTCTGGGCGATGCTGCGGCCGCGCCTGAAGCGTCGCGTTGCAAGATCGCAAGCCGGCAGATCTTTCATGATCGTACCCACCAGGTATGCGCCGCTCGGCCAAGCTTCGCTGTTGCGATCGCTCATCTTGTTCAACGCAATTTTTGCCGTGCAGACGCTTCTCGATCTCGTCTATCTCTGGGGCGGCGCCGATCTGCCCGAGCATATGAGTCACGCCGAATATGCGCATCGCGGTGCCTATCCGCTGATTGCCACAGCACTTCTCGCTGCCGGTTTCGTGCTCGTCGCCATGCGCCGCGGCGGCCCCGGCGATCATAGCGCACTGATCCGCGGCCTCGTCCATGCCTGGATCGGCCAGAATGTTCTGCTCTGCCTGTCGTCGATGCTGCGGCTCGGGCTTTACGTCGAGGTCTATTCGCTAACGGAACTGCGTGTCGCTGCCGGTCTCTGGATGGGCCTCGTCGCCATCGGCCTTGTCTTGATCCTGCTGCGGATTCTGTTCAACCGTTCCAACGCGTGGCTGATCGCCACGAACCTCGCCTCGCTCCTTATCGCTCTCTACATCAGTTCCTTCATCGATTTTCCGGCTTTCATCGCCCGCTTCAATGTCGCCCATAGCCAGGAGGTCAGCCAGGAAGGCCCGCCGCTCGATCTTGCCTATCTCTCTTCGCTCGGCCCTTCCGTCATTCCGGCGCTCGATCGCTATATCCAGATGCTGCCGGATCACCTGATCGACAAGAAGAGCGAAGCGATGACTGTTCGTTACCGTCTCTCCAGGAATTTTGAGATCCGCCGGCGCGACTGGCGGAACTGGACCTTCCGTTCCGCACGGCTGGAGAGCTATCTCCTGTCTTCTGCGACCATTGCAAGATAGGACGAGAACGACGACAACAGGCACGACAAACCAACACAGGACCGGTGATGGCGCCCCGCATTCTTGTCGTCGATGATGAACCTCACATTCGCGATGTGATCTGTTTTGCTGTTGAGCGCGCTGGTCTGACACCGACGGCCGTTCGCAGCGGCTCCGAGGCGATGGCGGTCTTCCGCCGCGGCAATATCGATCTGATCATTCTCGATATCGGCATGCCCGATATGGATGGTCTGGAGGTTTGCCGCCAGATCCGCAAGACATCGGGATTGCCGATCCTGTTTCTGTCCGCCCGCGACGAGGAGATCGACAGGATATTGGGGCTCGAAATCGGTGGCGACGACTATGTCACCAAGCCTTTCAGCCCGCGTGAACTCATCGCGAGGGTCAAGGCGATATTGAAGCGAAGCGGCAACGGGGCGGCGCCCGACAGACGCCATGCCGCCCTTGTCGCCGGCGAGATCAGCCTGGATCGCCACGGCCGGACCGTCATGTTCGGCGACAGCGCCCTCGCGATGACGGCCTTGGAATTCGCGATCCTGGAAGCGTTGCTGTCGCGTCCCGGTATGGTCTTCAGCCGCGAACAATTGATGCAAGCGGCCTATGGCGCAGGCACCTACGTCGCCGACCGGACGATCGACAGCCATATCCGCAACATCAGAGCCAAATTCACGGCGGTCGGCGGTACCGGGATCATCGCGACTGTTCACGGCATCGGCTTCAAGCTAAGCGGTGAAATCGGGAGGAAGGCCTGATGCCGGCGATGAAAGTCAGGGTGAAATGGCGGCCGAGGCTGGCGCTGATCGTCTATGCCGTGCTGCTCGCCGTGATGGCGCTGCCGATCCTGATCGTCGTCTGGTTTCGCGCCGTCGAGGCGAGTTCCGACCGGATGGCGCCGGCGGAAATCGGAGCGCTTGCCATTGTCGCAATCCTGACGCTCGGCATTGCCTATGTGCTGACGCGCACCATCACCGGGCCGATCGAGGCCCTGATCGCCCGCACGGAAGAGATCGCTCGCGGCGGCAAGGCGGCAATCCGTCCGCTCGACAGCTATGGTACACGGGAGATCGCGGTGCTGTCGCAAAGCTTCCTCGATCTTGCCGGAAAACTGGTCGACCGCACGGACTATGTCCGCTCCTTTGCCGCCCATGTCTCCCACGAGTTGAAATCGCCGCTGACCGCCATCCGGGGGGCGGCGGAACTTCTGCGCGATGACGATGCCGAGACGCCGATGACGACAGCGCAGCGCTTGCATTTTCTCGACAATATCGTCGCCGACGCTGTCCGGCTCGACGCATTACTGCAGCGGCTGCGGGAACTGGCGCAGGCGGAAACGCCTGTGAACGAGGGCAGAAGCAGTGTTGCCAGCATCATGACTTCACTGCGCACGCGCTTTCCCGCCCTTGATATTTCGGCGGCCGGAGATGCGGAAATATCGATCGCGCTCCCAAATGAAGCAGCCGTCATTGTCTTCGCCAACCTGGCCGAAAACGCCTTACAGCACGGCGCCACGCTGTTGGAATTCGCGATATCGGCCGACGACCGCAATGTCGTCTTTCTCGTCCGGGACGACGGCAGCGGTATTTCCGAGGCAAATCGCGAACGCATCTTTCAACCGTTCTTCTCGACCCGCCGCGAACAGGGCGGCACAGGCATGGGTCTCGGTATCATCCGCGCCATGCTGAGTGCTCATGGCGGCAAGATCCACCTACGACCGACGGTTGGCGCCGGCGCCGAGTTCGAAATCACGCTGCCCGTGCCATCGCGGCGCTGTTGAGGTGGAACTTTCTGCCCTCAGCTTTTCAGATAGCTGACGACAGCGTCGGCAATCATGCCGCGATGGCGCTCGATGGTATCGCCGTCCGAGAGATTGCGCCTGAAGATCGTGCCGAACGTATACCGGTTGGAAACGCGGAAGAAGCAGAAGGCGCTGATCATCATGTGAATGTCGATCGGGTCGGCCTTGCGCCGGAAGACTCCGCGGTCGAAGCCACGCTCCAATATGCCGGCGATGGTTTCGATGACCGAAACATTGAGATCGCGAATCGCCTCCGAACGAAGCATATGCGCGGCGTGATGAATGTTCTCGATGCTGACCAAGCGGACGAAATCCGGATTGGCCTCATCATGATCGAAGGTCGTTGAGATCAGAGTCCGCAACGCCTCTTCCGGTTCGAGATTGGACAGATGCAGATCGGCTTCCAGCGAGCGAATCTTGCGATAGGACTGCTCCAGGACGGCAAGGTAGAGCCCCTCCTTGCTGCCGAAATAATAATAGATCATCCGCTTCGACGTGCGCGTCTTTTCCGCGATCGAGTCGACACGGGCGCCGGCGAGCCCATGGGTCGAGAATTCCTCAGTCGCGACAAGGAGGATGTCTTCCCTCGTCTGCTGCGGATCATTCTTCCGGCCGTTCTCGCCCCGTTCCGCCATAAGCCTGGTCGCCAGCCCTTCTAAACTTTTGTTTCGCCGTCGGAATTTCGGCCTTCAGAGGCATTCGAAGCAGATGCTCCGGTCTCACTGCTCACCAGTCTTATTCACGTTGGCGGCAGGTTTCAATAGATGGCGCTTGACATACGAACTAGTTAGTACATTTTTAATGGGCAGCGGTAAGGGAGTTGATCGCGGCGCAATATCTTGGTCGGACATGCAAGAGCTTGTCCGGTGACGGTCGATGGCCTGTGCAGCAAAGGCCACGCTTGGGAGGAGCGAATGACCCGTATCATCGATTTTTATTTCTACGCGCTGAAGGTGACGATCGCTCTGCTGCTGGCGGGGATGGTCGTGCTCGTTTTCGGCAATGTCGTGCTTCGTTACGCCTTCAATCAGGGCATCACCTCGTCCGAGGAGCTGTCGCGCATCTTCTTCATCTGGCTGACTTTCCTCGGCGCCGTCGTGGCGATGCGTGAGCACGCCCATCTCGGGGTCGACTCCCTCATCACCCGCCTGCCGAAACCTGTCGCCAAGCTCGCGGTGCTCTTGGGTTACGGCATGATGCTGGTCGCCACTTGGCTGATGATCAGCGGCAGCTGGGCCCAGACGCTGATCAATCTTCACGTCTCGGCGCCGGCGACCGGCATTTCGATGGGCGTCTTCTACGGCGCGGGGCTCGCCTTCGGCGTGCCGGCCTTTTTCATCCTGCTCTGGGACGCCTATGCGATCGCGACCGATCGCATCGATGTGACGACCGCCGCACTCGTACGTGACAGCGAGGAACAGGCCGCACTCGAAGATCCCGCGCAGACCGCCTTTTCCGTTCTGAAGCCAAAGCACTGAGGCCGCCGTCATGACCGTCACCATCTTCCTCGGCGCTCTTCTCGGTCCGATGGCGCTCGGCGTGCCGATCGCCTTTGCTCTCATCATCACCGGCGTGGCGCTGATGATGTATCTCGGCGTGTTCGATGCGCAGATCGTCGCGCAGAATGTACTGAACGGGGCCGACAGCTTCCCGCTGATGGCCGTGCCCTTCTTCCTGCTGGCCGGTGAGGTGATGAACACCGGCGGCCTTTCGCGCCGCATCGTCAATCTCGCCATGGCCATGGTCGGCCATATCAGGGGCGGTCTCGGCTTCGTCGCAATTTTCGCGGCCTGCATACTCTCCAGCCTTTCCGGTTCCGCGGTCGCCGATGCAGCGGCGCTTGGCGCCCTGCTCTTTCCGATGATGCTGAAATCCGGCCACGATCCGGCCCGCGCCGGCGGCCTGCTCGCCTCGGCCTCGATCATCGGCCCGATCATCCCGCCGTCGATCGGCTTCATCCTCTATGGCGTCATCGGCGGCGTTTCGATCACCAAGCTGTTCCTGGCCGGCATTTTCCCGGGCCTATTGATCGGTGCTGCCCTTTGCATCACCTGGCTGATCGTGGCGCGCAAGGAGCAGTTCGCCCTGCCGCCGAAGCAAAGCGGCGCGGTGCGGATGAAGGCTTTCGTCGACAGCATCTGGGCGCTGATGCTTCCCGTCATCATCATCGTCGGCCTGAAATTCGGCGTGTTCACGCCGACGGAAGCCGGCGTCGTCGCCGCGGTCTATTCGCTCTTCGTGTCGATGGTCGTCTATCGCGAACTGCCGCCGTCGCGGCTGTTCGAGGTCTTCGTCGCCGCGGCCAAAATCACCTCGGTGGTGATGTTCCTGGTGGCCTGC
Organism: Rhizobium phaseoli; assembly: GCF_001664385.1. Classification (NCBI taxonomy): domain Bacteria; kingdom Pseudomonadati; phylum Pseudomonadota; class Alphaproteobacteria; order Hyphomicrobiales; family Rhizobiaceae; genus Rhizobium; species Rhizobium phaseoli. Next base: position 334,962 of record NZ_CP013533.1, read on the forward strand.
GCCGCCGTTTCCGCCTGGTTGATCACCGTTGCCGATGTGCCCGGTGAACTCGCCGGCCTCGTCGAACCGTTGATGGGCAACCAGACGCTGCTGCTGCTTGCCATCATGGTGCTCATCGTCGTCGTCGGCACCGCCATGGACATGACGCCGACGATCCTGGTGATGACGCCGGTGCTGATGCCGATCATCAAGCAGGCCGGCATCGACCCGGTCTATTTCGGCGTGCTGTTCATCATCAACAATTCGATCGGGCTGATCACGCCGCCAGTCGGCACGGTTCTCAACGTCATCTGCGGCGTGTCGAAGCTATCGATGGAAGAGCTGATGAAGGGCGTGATCCCCTTCATGATCGCCGAGCTGGTCGTTCTGTTTCTGCTCGTCCTTTTTCCTGAGCTCGTGACCGCTCCGGTCGCCTGGTTCGGACACTGACTTCGCCGATAACGGCGATGAAACACGGCCGGAGGGAGACGCCGGCCTAATCCTGGGAGGAAAACATGCTGAATAGATTGACGAAACTGGCGCTGGGACTGGCCCTGCCGATCGCCTTGCTGACAGGCGGCCCTGCTATGGCCGAAATCCGCGAGCACAGCCTCAAATTCGCCGCCGCCAACAACAAGGGCCATCCCCAGGTCATGGGCATGGAGAAATTCGCCGAGCTGGTGAAGGAAAAGAGCGGCGGCAAGATCGAGGTCAAGCTGTTTCCGGGCGGCGTGCTCGGCGGCGACGTCCAGACGGTATCGGCTCTGCAGGGTGGCGTCATCGAGATGACGGTGCTCAATGCCGGCATTCTCTCTAGCAACGTCAAGCAGTTCGGTGCCGTCGATCTGCCCTTCCTCTTCAACAGCGGCGAAGAGGCCGACAAGGTGATGGACGGCGCCTTCGGCACCGGCCTGATGAAGCTGCTGCCCGATACCGGTCTCGTCGGCCTCGCTTATTGGGAGCTCGGTTTTCGCAACCTGACCAACAACCGTCATCCCGTCACCAAACTCGAGGATATCAAGGGCCTGAAGATTCGCACGATCCAGTCGCCGATCCCGATCGAGCTCTTCAACAGCCTCGGCGCCAATGCAGTACCCCTCCCCTACACCGAGCTCTATACCGCGCTCGAGACCGGCACCGTCGATGGTCAGGAGAACCCGGCCGCCAACATCATCAACGCGAAGTTCTTCGAGGTGCAGAAGTACATGACGGTGACCCGTCACCAGTACAATCCGCAGATCGTGCTCATCAGCAAGAAGTTCTGGGACGGCCTGAATGATGAGGAAAAGGCTGTCTTCCAGTCGGCCGCGACGGAAGCCCGCGACTATCAGCGCAAGGTTTCCAGGGAGCTCGATGCCAAGGCGATCGAGGAGATCAAGAAAACCGGCATGGAGGTTGCCGAACTCAGCCCCGAAGAAACGCAGAAACTGCGCGACGCCGTCAAGCCACTGATCGACAAGTTCGCCGGCCAGATTGGCGCAGAGACCGTCACGCAGCTCTTCAAGGAGCTCGACACGGTTCGCGGCAAGTAGGCAAATCGCGGGCCCGCAGCGACCCTGCGGGCCTTCCCAGCACGACAAGAAATGGGAAATGGTCTATGGCCGAGACACTGCTGAAACCATTGAAGGCCGGGCTGATCGGCGCCGACATCCAGGCCTCGTTGACGCCTGCCATGCATATGCAGGAAGGTGCGGCGCAGGGGCTGGACTATGCCTATGAACTGATCGACCTCACCAGGCTGAACGCGTCGCCGGCCGATCTTTCAAGGCTCATCGAGGATGCCGAGGCGCGCGGCCTTGCCGGCCTCAACATTACCCATCCCTGCAAGCAGCTCGTCATTCCCCTGCTCGACGACTTGTCGCCCGAGGCCCGCGCGCTCGGCGCCGTCAATACCGTCGTCCTGAAGGGCGGCCGGCGTTTCGGCCACAATACCGACTGGTGGGGTTTTGCCGAAAGTTTTCGGCGCGGGCTGCCGCAGGCCGACCTTTCCGCTGCCGTGCAACTCGGTGCCGGCGGAGCGGGTGTCGCGACCGCCTATGCGATCCTGACACTCGGCCTTGAGCGTCTGACCGTCTTCGATCGCGAGCATGAGCGCGCCGTCGATCTGGCAGAAGCGATGTCCGCGCTCTTTCCCGGCGCGGCGATTGCTGCCGGCCGCGACCTTGCCGTCGCGATGCAGGGCGCGTCCGGGTTGATCCACGCGACGCCGACGGGCATGGCGAAATACCCTGGCGTGCCGCTTCCACCGGAACTCCTGGAATCGCGGCATTGGCTCGCCGAGATCGTCTATTTCCCCCTGGAAACCGAACTACTGCGGCAAGCAAGAACGCGCGGTTGCCGAACGCTCGATGGCGGCGGCATGGCGGTCTTCCAGGCCGTCGGCGCCTTTCGTCTGATCACCGCCAGGGAGCCTGATGCCAGCCGCATGCTGATGCATTTCAAGACGATGACAACATAAACACCGCTAGTCGGAAGGACCACTGCGATGAAGACATCGATAGCGACCGTTTCGCTGAGCGGCGACCTCAGCGACAAGCTGGAGGCGATCGCCAAGGCCGGCTTCGACGGGGTGGAGATTTTCGAGAACGACTTGCTGATCTTCGACGAGAGCCCGAGGGAGGTCGGCCGCATGGTGCGCGATCTCGGCATGGAGATCACGCTGTTCCAGCCGTTCCGGGATTTCGAAGGCATGCCGGAGCCGCTGCGCAGCCGCACCTTCGACCGGGCCGAGCGCAAGTTCGATCTGATGCAGGAGATGGGCACCGACCTGGTGCTGGTCTGCTCGAACGTCTCGCCCGCTGCGCTTGGCGGTCTCGACCGGGCGGCGGCCGATTTTCATGACCTCGGCGAGCGCGCCGCCAGGCGCGGCCTGCGCGTCGGCTACGAGGCGCTCGCCTGGGGCCGTCACATCCATGATCATCGCGATGCCTGGGAGATCGTCCGGCGGGCCGATCATCCGAATATCGGCCTGATCCTCGACAGCTTTCATACGCTGTCGCGCAAGATCGACGTCAATTCGATCCGCTCTATCCCGAAGGAGAAGATCTTCATCATCCAGCTTGCCGATGCGCCGCTGATCGACATGGATCTGCTCTACTGGAGCCGTCACTTCCGCAACATGCCCGGCGAAGGCGACCTGCCGGTGCTCGACTTCATGAAGGCGGTCGCCGCCACCGGTTATGACGGCTATCTGTCGCTGGAGATCTTCAACGATCAGTTCCGCGGCGGATCGGCCAGTGCCATTGCCGTCGACGGCCGCCGTTCGCTGATCTATCTCGGCGATCAGGTCAAGCGCCAGCTGCCGGAGAGCGCGCTGCCGGTGCCGGTGATGCCGCCGCGCGCCAAGGTCGAAGGCATCGCCTTCATCGAGTTCACCGCCGACGAGGACGAGGCGGCAGCACTCGAGGCGCTGTTTGCAAGCCTCGGCTTCCATAAGGCGGCCAGACATAAGAGCAAGCGGGTGACGGTGTTTCGCCAGGGTGCCATCAACCTCGTCGTCAACACCGAACGCAAGGGCTTCGCCAGCGCCTCCTATGCCGTGCACGGCGCCTCGGCCTATGCCGCCGGGCTGATGGTCGACGATGCCAGGGCGGCGTTGCAGCGGGCCGTCGCGCTCGGCGCCGAACGCTTCGAACAAGCCCTCGATGCCGGCGAGATCGAGATGCCGGCGGTGCGCGGCGTCGGCGGCGGCATCCTCTATTTCCTCGACCGCCAGAGCCAACTCGGCCGCATCTGGGAGATCGAATTCGACGCGATCGACGACGCGATGCCGCCGCAGTCAGCCGGGCTGCAAGCGATCGACCATATGGCGCAGACGATGAAATATGAGGAGCTTTTGACCTGGCTGCTGTTCTACACCGCGCTGGTCGAGGCCGAGAAGACGCCGATGATCGATATCGTCGATCCCTCCGGCATCGTCCGCAGCCAGGTGGTCGAGAATGAAGAAGGCTCGCTGCGCATCACCATGAACGGCGCGGAGAACCGCAATACGCTCGCCGGCCGTTTCATCGCCGAGACCTTCGGCTCCGGCATCCAGCACCTTGCCTTCCGGACCGACGACATCTTCGCGACTGCTGCCGCCCTTGCCGCCAACGGCTTCGTGCCGCTTTCGATCTCGCCGAACTATTATGACGATCTCGAAGCCCGCTTCGGCCTGGAGGCCGAATTCGCCGAGCGCCTGAAGGCCAACAACATTCTCTATGACCGCGACGAGGCCGGCGAATATTTCCAGCTCTACAGCCCGACCTATGGCGAGGGGCTGTTCTTCGAGATCGTCGAGCGGCGGGGTTATCGCGGTTATGGCGCCGCCAATGCTATCTTCAGGATCGCCGCCCTGAGGAAACATCTGCGGCCGGCAGGCCTGCCCCGCGCCTGAGACGCGCTGTCAGGCCGGTTCTCAGCATAAGCTCGTCACGGGGAAGAATGGCAAGGCAACAGTCAGCATCGATGCAGAGGACCCCTCCCCCGATGCCACCGTCGCCCGCTATCGCGTCGTATAGCCGCCGTCGATGACAAGCACATCGCCGGTGATGTAGCTTGCCGCCGCCGAGCAGAGGAGCAAGGCGGCGCCGGCCACCTCTTCCGGCTGCCCGACGCGTCCCATCGGGGTCATGCTGCGCCAGATCGGAAACCAGTCGGGATTGTCGATGCCGCCGCGTGACAGATCGGTCTCGATATAGCCGGGGGCGATGGCGTTGACGCGGATGTTTTCGGCGGCGACCTCGCTTGCCAGGCTCTTCGTCATCATATGAACCGCCGCCTTGGAGGTGTTGTAGGCGACCTGGTTCTGCGGAATGTTGGAAACGATGCCCGAGATCGAGCCGATATTGAGGATGACGCCGCTGCCCTGGCGCCGCATCGGGGCAAGTGCAGCGCGACAGGCGCGGAACACCGCGTCGACATTGACAGTCATGATCTCGCGCCAGATAGGGTCGGGGAATTCGCCGCTGTCGCCATGAATGGCGAGGCCGGCATTGTTGACCAGAATGTCGAGCCGGCCTGTCCGCGAGATCGTCTCGGTGACGAGGGCGTCGGCGGCATCGTTTTTTATCAGGTCGGCGGCGATGAACTCGCAATCGACACCGGCCTCGGCGAGCCGGTCTTCGGCCGCCGCATTGCGTGACCTTCCGGCAATGACGACTTTGGCGCCCGCCTCGCCGAGCGCCTCGGCAATCGCAAGCCCGATGCCGCGCGTGCCGCCGGTCACAAGCGCCACCTGTCCATCCAGTCGAAACCTATCGAAGATCATGTCCGTTTCCTTCTATGATTGCGAAAGGCCGGCAGCCCTCGTCAGATATCCGTGCTTTGCGGCAGGATGACCAGATCGCGAATCGTGATGTTGCGCGGGCGCGTCAGCATGAAAAGCACTGCATTGGCCACTTCCTTCGCCTCCATCAGGCCGCCGGCGGCGAGCGCCTCGTCCAGCTTCTCCTGCGGCCAGTCGCTGAGAAGGGCAGTCACGACAGGGCCCGGGGCGATGGCACCAACGCGCAGGCCGTGCTTGGCGACCTGGCGCCTCAGTGTGTGGACGAAGGCCTGGACGGCATGTTTCGAAGCCGTGTAGATCGGTTCCCAGACGACGGGGACCATGCCGGCAACCGAACTCGTCAGGATGATATCCCCGGTCCTGCGCTCGACCATGTGCGGCAGGACGGCATGCACCGAACGGAACGCGGCGTTGACGTTCAGATTGAGCATACGGTCCCAGGCGTCGGGGTCGCCGGTCAGCACCTCGCCGCCGATATAGGAACCGGCGTTGGCGTGGAAGATATCCAACTGGCCTGCCTTCGCCAGGATCTCAGGCATCATCCGCGCCACGCTTTTCGGATCCGTGAGGTCGACGACCAGGGGAATGGCATGGGCACCGAGCGCCGAGCAGATCTCCTTCAATGCTTCTTCGTTGCGGTCGACCAGCACCACCCGGGCGCCGGCGGCAAGCATGGCCTTGGCGCATTCCAGGCCGATACCCGATGCGGCTCCGGTGACGGCCGCGACTTTTCCAGACAGATCCTGTCCCATTTTCTTCCTCTGTTGTTGAGTGTTTTAGGCCCGGCCGTGCGAAATGCGGGATCGGCGTGCCAGCGAGTCGACGATGACGGCGACGGCAAGGACGGCGCCGGTGATCATGTACCGAAGCGACGATGACAAATCGAGAAGCGTCAGCCCGCTGGCGATCGACTGGATGACGATGATGCCGAGAAGGGCTGAATAGGCGCTGCCGCGCCCGCCGAACAGGCTGGTGCCGCCGATCACCGCCGCGGCAATGGCATTGAGATTGACGTCGCCGGTGCCGGCCTGCTGGCTTGCCGTCGCCAGCCGCGCGGCCGAGAGCACGCCGCCAGTCGCCGCAAGCAGGGCACAGGCAACGAAGGCGCTGGCATAAATCCGCGAGACGTTGATGCCGGAGCGGCGGGCAGCCTCCCTGTTGCCGCCGACGGCATGCATGGAGCGGCCCCATTTGGTGCGCGTCAGCGCATAGTTCATCGCGGCCACGAGCCCGACGAAGAGGCCGAACATCCAGGGAATGCCGCGCGATTGATTGAGATAGAAGGCGACCGCTTCCAGGGCGAGCGTGATGACGACGGCGCGCAGACACAGTCCGCCGGTCGATTTCGACGACAGGCCGGCGGCTCGCCGGCGCGCCGATGTGCGGTAGCTTGCGAGAAAGAAGGCAAGGCCGGCAAGTGCCACGAGCGCATAAGAGACCGGATCCGGCATGACCATGATCTGGCCGAAATTGACGAGCCAGGAACCGTAGGGGAGATTGATCGAACCGGTCGCTCCGAGGATATAAAGCTGCAGGCCGAGAACCGCGAGCAGGCCCGACAGGGTGGAGACGAAGCTCGGCATGCCGAAACGGTTGAACAGGAAGGCGTAGAGCGAGCCGATCAGGGCGCCGACGCTCATCGCGGCGAGGACCGCCAGCACAACCGGCCAGCCCTGGTTGACCCAGAAGACACCGACCAATGCCGAGGCGAAACCGCTGACCGAGCCGACGGAAAGATCGATCTCGCCCACCATCAGGATGCAGACGATGCCGAGCGAGATGACGCCGACCGTCGAGCAGTCGAAAAGCATGTTGACGAGGTTGGCGCTGGAGAGAAACACCGGATTGAGTGCCTGGAACACCGTCCAGATGATCGCCAGACCGACAATAACCGGCAGCGAGCCGAGGTCGCCGGAGCGGATGCGATCCCAAAAGGCGCGGATCGAGCCGGCAAGGCTGTCGTCATGGCGCACCCTTTCGTCGCGCCGGTCGAGGAGCTGAGGTGCTGTCGGGTCGTTCGGGATCGTCTTCATCATGGCCTGCCCTCCTCGTTTTGCTGGCCTTGTGCCTGGCGGCGCATGGCGCGGCGGGAGACGGAATTGTTGGACGCGCCGGTGATCGCGCTGACGAGCGCCTCGTTGGAGGCATCGGGCATGAAGGTGCCGTTGTTGCGCCCGAGCCGCAGAACGACGATGCGGTCGGCGACGGCACGCACATCCTCCATATTGTGGCTGATCATGATAACGCCGAGACCGCGTTCGCGCACACGCTCGATCAGGTCCAGCACTTCGGCGGTCTGCGCAACACCCAGCGCTGCCGTCGGTTCGTCGAGCATGATCAGTTTCGGCTCAAGCAGCAGCGACCGGGCAATTGCCACGGTCTGGCGCTGGCCGCCGGAAAGCGAGGCCACGGGCTCACGCACGCTTGGGATTCGGGCCGAAAGCTCGTTCAGCAGCTTCCAGGCGCGGATCTCCATAGCGACCTCGTCGAGCTGGAAAGGGTTGAGCTCCTTGCCGAGGAAAATATTGGCGACGACATCGAGATTTTCGCAAAGCGCCAGATCCTGAAACACGGTCGCAATGCCGAGATCGAGCGCAGCACTCGGGCTCGACAGGTCTGCCTGTTTGCCCTCGAACAGGATCGTGCCCGAGCTCGGCTGGTGCACACCGGCCAGGATCTTGACCAGCGTCGATTTACCGGCGCCGTTGTCGCCGACGAGCGCCACGACCTCGCCGGCATGCACGTCGAGTTCGATATCGGTAAGCGCCGACACGGCCCCGAAGTTCTTCGAGATACCGCGCAGGCTGAGAACGGGCTGGCGGGAGCCGTCAAGCATATGAGAGGTGTCGGACATCGCCTGGCCTTTCCGAAGCGAAAACTGGAAGCGCGACCGGCGATCCGGCCGCGCTTGCCTTGGCTCGATTACTTGGTGATGCCGAGTTTCTTGCAGCCGTCGGCATAACGGCCGGTGCACAGTTCCTCGGCGGTGTTGATCTTCTTGTCGATGATCTCTGCCTTGAGATTTTCGGCGGTGACGACAGCTGGCACGAAAAGCTGTGCCGGCGTGTCGTACAGCGTCATTTCCGCCTTGATCGTCTCTCCTGCCAGGAGCTTCACGGCGACGTCGGCGGCGGCCGCGGCGACGATTTCGCTCGGCTTGGAGATCGTATTGTACTGATCCCCCGATATGATCAGCTGCAGCGCGGCGATCGTCGCATCATTGCCGGTCACCGGCGGTACGGGATCGACACCGGCTGCCTTGAAGGCGGCGATGGCGCCGCCGCCGGTACCGTCATTGGCGGCGACGACGCCGACGATCTGTTTGCCGAAGCGGGTGATCTGGCCGGCCGCCCATTGCTGGGCATTTGCCGGCTGCCAGTTCGGCGTGTCGAATTCGGCAAGCGTCTTGTAGCCGCCGCTGGCAAGACCCTCGTGAATGCCGTCCTTGATCAGTCCGGCGGCCGCGTCGGTCGGCGAACCGTTGATCTGCAGGATGCCGCCACCATCGGTCGGCACATTCTTCGCCTTCAGATGCTTGACCAGCGATTCCGCGATCGCCTTGCCGATCGCCTTGTTGTCGAAGGAGACGTAAAAATCGGCCTTGCCCTTCGGGATCGGGCGGTCATAGGCGATGACCTTGACGCCCTGGCTCTGAGCGAGCTGGACGAGAGATGCGGCAGCGGCCGAATCCACCGGATCGAGCACGATGACCTTGGCGCCCTGGGTGATGGCCGAATTGAACTGCTGCTGCTGTTTGGCGATATCGGCATCGGCATTCTGATAGAGGACCTTGCACGAGGCGCAAAGCTTCTTCATTTCCGCGACGAATCCCGGATGGTCGTGTTCTTCGTAACGGGTCGAGCCCTGGTCGGGCATGAGGAAGGCGACCGTCGCATCAGCCACGGCACTTTGCGCAAAGGCGGAAGTACCGCCGAACAGGGATAGGGCAAGTGTTGCGGCGCCTGCCGCTTTCGTCGAGAATTTCATCATTTCCATCTCCTCCCATTGGAAAAATTGTGTAACTTCGTCGCGCGGTGTTCTGCTGAACCAGCCGCCTTGCCTGTCCCGGCAATTTGCAGTTTTCTGAGGACAAGCGTCTGCTGTCGCGAACAGCTCATTGCGTGTCCGCGTTCAACCAGTGTCAGTTTTGTCCCTCCTCCTCGTCCTCCCTATCGCCGCCTTCGGCGGATGGTTCTTCCTATTTCCTGGAACCGTGGTGGTTCGACTTGCTTAAGCCGCCTTGACCACGTTGATATTGTCGCCCAGCAACCGCCGGAAGCGGGACGGCGTCATGCCCTTTTCCGCGAGAAACTGGCGGTTGAAGTTGGACAGATTGTTGAAGCCGACCTCGAAGCAGATATCGGTGATCGACGCATGGTCGTCGCTCATCAGGATCTGGCAGGCGAGATTGATGCGCAGGCGTTTGACATATTGCACAAGCGACATGCCGGTATGCCGGCGGAAGGCGCGCGAAAAAGCGCCTGTTGACTGTCCTGCAATTCCGGCAAGATCGGCTTCGTCGAATGATTTGGTCAGGTTTTCCCTGATATAGGCGAGTGCCTTGTTGATGCCGGCCGACATATAGCCCGATGGATCGGGCAGATAGCTCGGGCTGGCCAGAAGCTGGGCATCCTGCGCCCGGCTGAGAAGGCCGATCATCATCATAAAAAGCTCGATGCGGCGCACGCCCTGCGCCTGCTGCACCTCATTCATCAGCGGTGCGACCTGCCGGCTGGTCTCGGCGCCGAACAGCACGCCGCGGCGGGAGGCTTCCAGCACCGGCTCGAAGGGAGCGAGCTCGGCCAACACCTTCATCGTGTCGCTGATGAAATTCTCGCTGAACTGGATGAGCTGGCATCGCAGCGGAATGCTCGATCCCTTCGGCACGTCGCTGATCCAGTTATGGGGAAGATTGGGGCCGGCGAGAACGAGATTGCCCGGCTCGAACTCCCCGATGAAATCGCCGACGAAATAGCGCCCGGTTGTCGCCACGACGAGATGGAGTTCGTATTCCGGATGGAAATGCCAACGAACCGTGTGATAGGGATAGCCGTGGGCCTTCGTTGCGAAAGATTCGCCCGGCCTGATCTGAACGACTTCCAAGTCAGGTTCCATCGGTTCCTCCTCCGAGGACGGGTTCCAAGCCCACCCGCCAAATTCCTTTTTTGGCTTTATTATTGAGCCGAGTGTAGTGGTCTCGTTGCGCCCCTGCCACCACGATTCGTGGTCAAAACCGATACTTTTTTGATGATTGACGCCGCGCAGGCGGTGCAAATGACGGCGATAACTCGCACCGGAGATCGCCCAAAACCTATGTCAGGCGGCCAGGGCGGCAATAACGTTCCTGACCAGAGCAGCCGAAGACAGCCGGCTTGTGGCGCAGCTCGGAGCGCCGATCGCCCCGACACGGACGGATACGCCACCGCGGGCATTGGCGATCGCAAACATCGACTCATCGGTCAGATCATCGCCGATGGTGATCGGGCAGCGGTTCTTGAAGGGGTCGAATTGGAAAAACCGCTCCAGCGCATCACCCTTGCTCGACCGTGCCGGCCGCAGTTCGAACACCATCTTGCCGAGTTGCAGCGCCCAGTTCGGCCCTGCGACCTCGGCATAATGATGCATGCGCTCTTCGAGCACTTTTTCATATTCGGGCGCGAGCCGGTAATGGGCGGCAACAGCCGCGCCCTTGTCCTCGATCAGCACGCCCGGATAGTGCTCGGCTTCGGCGGTCAGCGCATGTTTCAGCGCCTGAAACTCGGGTGTCGCCTCGAGCGTATGCATCCCGGCGGCACTCCTGATCTCGGCGCCGTGCAGGCCCGCGGTCGGAAATGCAAAAGGTTTAAACAGCTCGTCTGCGTAGGCAAGCGATCGTCCGGTCACCAGCGCCAGGGCGCCGCCGAGCTTGTTCGACAGACGATGAAGTTGCCCGGGAAGGGCTTCCGGGACCTCGATCGCATCCGGAGTGGGCGCAAGATTGAGCAGCGTTCCGTCAATATCGAGAAACATTGCCCAGTGCTCCGGCTCGTTCAAAACCAATGAAAGCATTTCCTGTGTGGCGGTGTCATCCTGCACGGTCTTCTCCAAGCTCTGCAATCATTGAAGCTAGGTCGCCGGCCGGCAACGACAAGATACCTCTGCCGTCGGGAACATCCGCAGGCAAGTCGGCGTTTTATCTCGCCGCCCGTTCCAGCACTCGCGCCGTAAAAGGTACATTGATGGCCAAAAGCAGTTCAAAGCATAGTGACGAGGTCAATGCTCCATTGGCGCATGGTGCGACCGTTCTGCCGCTGGTGACCATCGACGACTATAACAACGAGCTGCGGGACAAGAATGGTTTCGTTGGCGACAACGCCAACAAGAAGACCTTCCAGCAGAAACTCGACGATTGGAGAAAACATGTCCGCAAGTTCGGAGACGACCCGATCGGCAAGATTGAGACAGCGAAGCTCTCCAAGAAAAAGATCGAGGCTCTGCTGAAGGGAGACGATATGGAGGCCGCCGCCCTGATCATGGGCGCGGTGGAGGACTTCGCGCAGGATTTTGCCACAGTGATCGGGAAATTTCTCAAGGACGAGCGCTGGTCCAAGACCGAGCGCATCGTCGTCGGCGGCGGCTTCAGGCAAAGCCGCTTCGGGGAGCTGACGATCGCCAGAACCATGGTTATCCTCAAGGCGGCAGGCACCAATATTGAGGTCGTCCCGATCGCCCACCATCCTGATGAGGCCGGACTGATCGGTTCGGTGCATCTCATGCCGCCCTGGATGTTCAAGGGCTATGAGGCGATGCTGGCCGTCGATATTGGCGGCACCAACGTCCGTGCCGGCGTTGTCGAGTTCGGAAAGGAAAAAGGGCCGCACTTTGCCGACGCGAGCGTCTGGGAATCAGTCATCTGGCGCCATGCCAACGACGAGCCGAGCCGCAGTGCGACGGTAGAAAGGCTGGCGGCTATGCTGCAGGAGTTGATTGACAAGGCCGAAAAGGCCAATCTGAAGCCGGCTCCGATCATCGGGATCGGCTGCCCGGGCATCATCAAGGCCGACGGCTCGATCGAACGCGGCGGGCAGAACCTGCCGGGCGGCAATTGGGAGAGTGACAGCTTCAATCTTCCCGCCGCGCTGATGAAGGCCGTTCCCGAGATCGGCGATCACAGCACCTTCGTGATGATGCACAACGACGCCGTCGTGCAGGGATTGTCGCAGATCCCCTTCATGCACAACGTGTCACGATGGGCGGTGCTGACCATCGGCACCGGTCTGGGCAATGCCCACTTTACCAATCGCGAAGGAATGAAAGTGGGATAACGTTTAAAATCTTTCCGGTGAATGGTCGACTGGCACGCGGCAGCGCACTGATCCTTGTGATCCATCCCTATATCCGATGGCGCGCAACCTTATGGTAAACAGGTGGTAAATAAGGGGAAATTCAGCAGGCGGAAGTGAAATTGCCGATAAGTTCCGCTAGGACGGCTCGCTTTCAGCGGATATAAAGATCGGTTCGGGTGAAAGACGGGTGGTCAGGCAGCCGGCCTCGTTGTGTTGAGCATAGCCATGCGCATCTGATTCGACTACCGCACTGCCCGCTTTTTCAGACGCGCGGGAGGGCTTATGCACCGGCGCGGCTCCTGCGATCCGCGTCGGCGGTTTGCGCCATAATGGGTCTTCTTTCCCCTCCCCTCCCCCTTTCTGCCTTGCATGGAAAAGATGGTGATAAAGCTGCCAGGCAGTTCTCGGCAGGGTCAAATTGCGCTTAACTTCCAGACCTCAGGCAATACACAGACGAAAGATGGAAGATGAATTTCAAGGGAATAAGCGCTCCGCTCAATGCCGGCCGTCTCGAACAAATGCTCGGCATTGCTCCGGCACGCCGCGATCCCGAGAGCCAAGATGCAAATGACAAGTCCTCCGGCAACGAACCCGTCCGCGGGCTGGAAGCCGAAAGCCTGTACCGCCCGTCTGTATATAAATAAGAAATGGCCCCAACTGGCAGAGCCATTCGGCTATGAGTCGCCGACATTTGACGGCTCGGCGGGGCTTGCGGGATGCAGTCTCTGCGCCGTTGTCAGCTGACAACGGCGCTAAGATTCCGGAATTCCACATAATTTTTCTGCCGAATCCGGTTTGTTATTGGTTGGCTAACCAAGAAACCGCTTGACGGAATCGCCAGACTCACGATCATTTGCGCAAAATTACCCGATTTATCAGGATTTGCGTGAATGCCGACCAAGGCCGCGATTGTTGAGAAAGCCAAGAGAGCCAGTCAAGTCTCGATCGACGAGACGATTGCCCAGGACTCGACGATGCTTAGCAGCCAGCTGCAGGTGCTGTTCGAGCGGTTGTTTTCCCCCGATGCCCGGAAATCGCTGCGGCGGTTCAGCAGCACCGAGACCGCCAAGTTGCTCGGCGTCACCGACAGTTATGTTCGCCACCTCGCCGCGCAGGTGGAAACGATCAATCCCGAAAAGACGGCCTCCGGCCGCCGGGTGTTCTCGCTCGAAGAAATTCATGCGATGCGCCAGCATCTCGGCCGCACCAAACCGTCTTATCTGCCGATGCGCCGGCCGGGCGACCATCTTCAGGTAATCGCCGTTACCAATTTCAAGGGTGGCTCCGGCAAGACGACGACGTCCATCCATTTGGCGCAGTTCCTGGCGCTGCGCGGCTACCGCGTCCTTGCCGTCGACCTCGACCCGCAGGCATCGATGTCGGCGATGCTCGGATATCAGCCGGAGTTCGATGTCGGCGAGAACGAGACGCTCTACGGCGCCATCAAATATGACGAGACACGCCGCGACGTCGCCGACATCGTCCGCCAGACCTATTTCCCAGGTCTCGATCTCATCCCCGGCAATCTCGAACTGCACGAATTCGAACACGACACGCCAAAAGCGCTGGCCGATACTAATCGCGACGACAAGGACATGTTCTTCATGCGGGTGGGCAATGCGCTGCATTCGCTGGAGCAGAGCTACGACGTCGTCATCATCGATTGCCCGCCTACCCTCGGCTTCCTGACGCTGTCTGCTCTCTGTGCAGCGACGGCCGTGCTGATTACGGTTCATCCGCAGATGCTCGACGTGGCCTCGATGAACCAGTTCCTGACGATGACCTCCGACCTTCTGGCCGTGGTCAAGCAGGCGGGCGGCAACCTCGAATATGACTGGATGCGTTATCTGGTCACCCGCTATGAGGCCAATGATGGTCCGCAGGCCCAGATTGTCGCCTTCCTGCGCAGCCTGTTCGGCGAGCGTGTACTGACCTCGATGATGGTCAAGTCGACGGCGGTTTCGGATGCTGGCCTGTCCAAGCAGACGATCTACGAGGCCGGACGCGAGACGATGCATCGCCAGACCTATGACCGCGGCGTCGAGTCCGTCGACAACGTCAATGCCGAGGTCGAGCAACTCATTCGCAGTGCATGGAGCAGGACATGAGCCCAAAAGGACGCGATATCCTGAAGAGCATGGTCGGCGCCGTGGAGCCGGCACGGCCGGAGGCGTCAGGCGCACCGCCGCCGCACCGGCCCTCCGGCGCGGTCAAGGCGATGAACCTGTCGCTTGGACGGTTGGGTGAGGAAGCGGCGGCCGCCAAGGCGCTGCGCGAATCGCTGGCCTCCGGCGACAAGGTGCTGGAGATTGATCCGGCTGCCGTGGAAATGTCCTTTATCCGCGACCGCATCCCGGTCGACAAGGATCCCGAATTCGAGCGGTTGAAGCAGTCGATCCAGGAAAGCGGGCAGCAGGTTCCGATCCTGGTGCGGCCGGATCCCGTCAAGGCCGGGCATTACCAGGCCGCCTACGGTCACAGACGGCTGCGGGCGGCGGCGGAGATCGGGGTTCCGGTCAAGGCCGTGGTGCGCAAGCTGACGGATGAAGAATTGATCCTCGCACAGGGTCAGGAAAACGGCCCGCGCGTCGACTTGAGTTTCATCGAAAGGGCCCTGTTTGCGCGACGCATGGATGAACACGGCTTCAGCCGCGACATGATTGCCCAGGCGCTGGCGACGGACAAGCCGGAAACGTCAAGGCTGCTGCAGGTGGCGCAGACGATCGATCCCGAGATCATTCTGGCCATCGGACCGGCGCCCAAGGTCGGGCGTCCGCGCTGGTTGGCCTTTGCCGAAAAATTCAGGGAGGCAGGCGGGCAGAAAAAGGCGCAGGCCGCAATCGGCGCTGCAGCTTTCCACACGCTGGAGAGCAATAGCCGCTTCGATACCATCTGGAAGGCGCTGGAAGAAAAGAGCGCACCGCAGCGGGCGGAGCAGACGCTTCGGACCCGAAGCGGGGGAACGCTCGCTTCGGTGACCCGTTCTGGCAAAACCTTTCGCATCGCCGCCAAATCGGCGGCGTTTTCGGAATTCCTGGCCCGGCGGTTGATAGGCCTCGCCGCTGAGTTCGAAGAGGAAAATGAGGGAAAATGAGGCAGTTAGACCGATTGTCAGCTGACAATTCGGACAGGAGATAACGCGCAAAAGAAAAAAGCCCCCGAACGTCACCGTCACGGAAGCTTTCCTCGTAGTCTTGAACACCTCCGAGAATCGCACTTCCGAGAATCGCTGTCAAGAGTTTTTGGCGCCGTTTTGGCGAGCGGATTTCTTTTGCCTCGTCGAGGTGGAAGAGATGGAAACCGGAAGTATAACGACGCCTTTCGGGCGGCGGCCGATGACGCTTGGCATGCTCGCAAGCCAGGTGATGGCGGGTGAGATCAAGCCTGATCAATCGGTTGACAAATGGAAGCTGTTTCGTGCGCTGTGCGAAGCAAAGCCGCTGCTTGGCATCAGCGACCGGGCGCTAGCGGTGCTCAATGCGCTCTTGAGCTTCTATCCCAAGAGCGAACTGGCCGAGGAAAACGGGTTGATCGTATTCCCGTCCAATGTCCAGCTTTCGCTGAGAACGCACGGCATGGCCGAGCAGACCGTGCGGCGCCATCTTGCGGCACTCGTCGAGGCGGGGCTTCTGCTGCGCAAGGATAGTCCCAACGGCAAGCGTTATGTCCGCAGGGACAGGGCAGGAGAGGTCAACGACGCCTTCGGCTTTTCGCTGGCGCCGCTGCTTGCGCGCGCCGAAGAGATCGAACAACTGGCCGCCGAGGTGATGGCCGAGCGGCTGCATGTCCAGCGCCTGCGCGAACGCATCACGCTTTGCCGTCGTGATATCGCCAAGCTCATCGAAGCGGCCATCGAAGAGGACGTTGAAGGGGATTGGCAGAGCCTTCACCTGGAGTTCCGGGAACTGATCGAAGGCCTGCCACGGTCGCCGACGACGGCACAGCTCGAACAATTGCTGGACGAATTGACGGCGCTTCGGACGGATATCCTTAACCGGCTGGAAATTCGTGTTAAATCGACAAAACAGCGCGGCAATGCCTCTCATATCGAGCGTCACATACAGAATTCAAACCCCGACTCCACCTCTGAACTTGAACCAAGCTTCGACACGAAGCAGGGCGCGAGGCCGGAGCAAGACAACGGGCGAGGCGTCGTGACGCCGGAAGAGGGGAGGAGCGAGGCGATCCGTTCGGACAATCGGCCGGGGCGGCAGGCTGGACGACCCGGCGGCCGTGATGATGCCGGCGGATTGAAATCCTTCCCGCTCGGCCTGGTTCTGCAGGCCTGCCCCGAGATCCTTGCCTACGGGCCGGATGGCGTGATCCGAAACTGGCGCGACCTGATGACGGCAGCCGTCACAGTTCGATCGATGCTGGGCGTCAGCCCGTCCGCCTATGAGGAGGCGGCAAGTGTGATGGGCGCGGAAAATGCCGCGACCGTGATGGCGTGCATCCTGGAGCGCGGGGGCCACATCAATTCCGCCGGCGGCTATCTTCGCGACCTGACGCGGCGAAGCGAAAAGGGAGAATTCGCGATCGGCCCGATGTTGATGGCGCTCTTGCGGGCAAATGCGCCGGCCGGCCGAAAGGCGGGATAG
>NZ_CP013534.1:0-413457 GCF_001664385.1 Rhizobium phaseoli
TCATAAAGCCTCGCGCCAGCTGCGCGGTGTAGAAGAAAATGCGGCCTGTCGCTGTGACCTTTATCCGCTTTCTTCCCCACTGCTTTCATTGAAATACACCGTTAACCATGTCATGGTGGCGGAAGAAAACATGCCTTTTGCTTCCATTTGTGAAAAACCGCAAAGCTTAACAATGCGCTATGACATTGACGGTACGATGCTTCAAAACCTGCTTCCAGCTCTTGCTGCGGCAGAGGACGGACTGGCGCGGCTGGACGAGCGTGTGTTGCGCTCGCCGGTCGGCGAGGGATTTGCTGAGCGTAGTCATTTCTTCGATGCTGCCGGAGCGCTCTGGGTCGCCGGCGAGCTCGTGCATGTCGAGGATCTGGTTTTGCACGATGCGCATATGGATAGCCGCGCGCCCAGCCACGAGCTGACGATTGCCCATTCGGTGCTGCGGAGCCGTCGGCGGATCTGGACCGGGGAACCTGCCTGGGCCTTCGGTGTGTCGGGCCTTGCAACGCTGACCGCGACCATGGGGGAAGGGGAGGGCACGGCCCAGGAAACCAAAAGCCCGGCCGTCATGGTCGAGCCCGACGATGAGGAGGGGGATGAAGACGGGCCGCTCGCTGCCGAGATGGCGGAGATCGACGCACTTCTTGCCCGCTCGCAAAAGCTCATCGACATCCATACAGGCAAGGCGCCGGCTGAAGAGACAGCGGCAGTATCTACGACCAAGCGTAATGATGACCCGCTCGGCCTGCTTGGCGACGACGAATGGGATGAGGAACAGCGGCTTGCGGAATGGCGAAGCGTGCTGCCATTGGCCGACAGCCTGCCGCCTGTTCTCGGCGCCATCATACTTTTCGAGGCCTGGGACAGGATTGAGCCGCTACGGCGCCAGCATTGGCTCGGTGGTCTTCTGGTCGCAAGTTATCTGCGCGCCCGCGGCAAGGTCGCCTCGCATCTCTTTTCCTTTTACGGCGGGCTGAAGCTGGTGCGCCACGAGCGGCGTCGGGCCCGCGACCGGGCCACACGGCTGCAAGCGTTTCTGGAGGCGATGCATCTGGGCGCCGCGGCCGGTCTCAAGGAAATCGACCGGTTGTCGCTGGCACGCACGCAAATGGAACTGCGCTATCGCGGCCGCCGTTCGAACAGCAGCCTGCCGGACCTTGCCGATTTCATCCTGTCGCGGCCGATGGTCTCGGCGGCGATGATTGCCCACCATCTCAGGATTACGCCGCGTGGCGCGCTGAACCTCGTCAATGAGATCGGCATTCGCGAAATCACCGGGCGCGGCCGCTATCGCGCCTGGGGTATCATCTGAAACGAATGCGGCCGGGTCGTGAACCCGGCCGCTTCGTTTTGAGATGAGCACCCGATCTGCCATCCTGTCACAGAGTGCAGACCGGGGCTCTTGCGCTTCCATTGCCCCCGGAAGCGCGATCCTATTCCCGCTCGCCAGTGAAGTTGAGCAGAAGCTGGAAGATGTTGACGAAGTTCAGGTAGAGCGAGAGCGCACCGAAGACGGCGAGCTTCTGGTTCGATTCCTGATCGTAATTTTCCGAATATTGTTCCTTGATGTTCTGGGTGTCGTAGGCGGTCAGACCAACGAAAACGACGATGCCGATCACAGAGATCGCGAACTGCAGCGCGCTCGAACCCAGGAAGATGTTGACGATGCCGGCGATGATGATGCCGAAGAGGCCCATCATCAGGAACGAGCCCATTCTGGAGAGGTCACGCTTCGTCGTGTAGCCGTAGAGGCTGGTGGTCCCGAACATGGCGGCGGTAATGAAGAAGGTCTGGGCGATGCTCGTCTTGGTGAAGACCAGGAAGACGGATGCAAGCGACAGGCCCATCACGGCGCAGAAAGCCCAGAAGGTAATTTGCGCGGTGCTCGCCGACATCGTCTGGATGCGGAACGAGAAGAAGAAGACGAAGGCGAGCGGCGCCAGCATCACCACCCATTTCAGCGGCGAGCCGAAGATCGGGACATAAAGCGCCGGCGTCGAGCCGACGATGAAGGCGACGATGCCTGTTATGACGAGGCCAAGGCCCATATAATTGTAGACGCGCAGCATATGCTGGCGCAGACCCTCGTCGAACAGGGCCTGGGAGCCGGGAACGGCACCGTAACGGGGATTGATCGGGTTCATGCTGATCTCCTCGGTTTGAACTAATAGAGAGAACGGGCAAGCCGTTCGGCTGCCTGGTCGAGATTGAGGCCGCTATCCTCGGCGATCAGCGCATAAGCGACCTCACCGATCTGCCAATAGGCGGCCTCTGCCTTTTCGAGCGCGAGATGGCTGACCGGCTGGACCTCGAAGGCGCCCGGTCGGACGGCGAAAAGCGAGAGCCGTTTTCCGTCCGGCACCGCGATCGCCATCTCGACGCTGGGACCGAATTCGGATGGGAATATCTGCACGTCCACGACCTTCCAGTCCCTCGGCAATTCGGGCACGACGATCGCGGTGGCGGCGCGGATGTCCTCGGCGCTGAAGATGGTCGGCGTCTGCGCCGGCATCGAGGCGCGCAGGGTGGCGGTCTGATAGGCGCGGACGGCATCCTCGACATAGGCGGGTGCAGGGACGGAAGCCGCCACCTCAGTCGCCGAGAAGGCGCCGAAGGAATTGTGCGCCACCCAGCCTGCGGTGATCAGAATGCCGACGGCGGCAATGCGCTGCATTGAGTGGAAGATGCGGCCATAGGAAAGGCCACGCTCCAGCCGGCGGGCGGCATCGCGGGTCTCGGGACGGCCGAAGGCGCTTTCGCCGGCAAGCGCCAGCCGCAACTCACCCTTCATGCTGAGATCGGCCATCACCTTGGCGGCAATCGCCGGGTGGTCCGAAAGATAGGACTCCACCTGGATGCGGCGGGCGACATCGAGCTCGCCATCCACATAGGCGTCGAGATCGGCATCGACGATCGGATCAACTGCTTTCATTGCCGTTCCCTCCGATTAATCGCAGATGCGAAACGCGCGGCGTCTTCTCCTCGAATTCGCGCAGCTGCGCGCGGGCGCGGGAGATGCGCGACATCAAGGTGCCGATCGGAATGCCGAGCGCATTGGCGGCTTCCTGATAGGAAAGATCTTCGATCGCCACGAGATGCAGCGCCTCGCGCTGTTCCTCCGGCAGATCGAAGAAAGCATCGCGCACCTGCTGCAGACGTACGGCATGTTCCTGACCAGCAGGCAAGGACTGCTCGGCTTCGACAGCCGCTTCATCGTGGCGGCGCGTCAGCGACCGGTTCTGGCGAAGGCGATCGATATGGGCATTGTGCAGGATGGAAAGCAGCCAGGTGCGCAAGTTGCCGCCGCTGCGGAAGCTCTTTCGCTTCTCGAAGGCGCGCACCAGCGCATCGTGCACCAGATCCTCCGCCTCGTCCGAATTGCGCACCAGCGCGCGCGCATAGCGCCTCAGCGCTGCGAGCTGTCCGATGACGTCGAAGGGGCGGTCTTTGCGTTCCATGAGTGAGTATACGCAAACGCGCCGGATTTTATTCCCGGCACGGCAAAAAAATCGTGCCGGCCGAGCGATCGCCGCCGAGATCCGGCCGACATGCGATGAGCGCCTCAAATCGGCGATTGTTTATGACAATTATATGACTGATCATTCCCCCGCTGATTTGAGGGGAAGATACGAAATGAAAGAAAAGAAGCGGGTCTACGAGGCTCTCGTGGACGGCGCCATGGAAGGACTGACGGGTGAGGCGCTTTATGATTTCGTCAAGATGCGTTGTCCGAAGGCCACCAGCAAGAAAATCGTCCGGGCTTCGCTTCTCGCTCTGACCGATCCCCATCTCAAAGACCGTAACATTCTCGACGTCATCTATGCGCTGGCGATCAAGCATCGGCTTGATGACGGCGTGCTTGATGACGGCGATGAAGAGGAGCCGGACGAGCCGGCTCCGTTCTCCCAGGCGGTCAAGCAGGACATCTCCCGGCTTTCCTGAGACGGTCAGCGGCCGTCCGATAATTGTTCGAGGATCGGACAATCCGGTCGATCGTTGCCGTGGCAGGCATGCACGAGATGCTCCAGCGTGCGGCGAAGTTCCGTCAGCTCGCGGATCTTGCGATCGATCTCGCCGAGCTTGGTCTCGGCGATATCCTTGACGTCGGCGCTCGCCCGAGCCTTGTCCTCATAGAGCGCCAGCAATTGCCGGCATTCCTCGACGGAAAAGCCGAGACCGCGCGAGCGTTGCAGGAAACGCAGTTTATGAACATCGCTCGCGGCGTAGTCGCGATAACCGTTTCCGCCCCTTTCGGGGCGGATGAGGCCGATATCCTCGTAGTAGCGGATTGTCTTCGAAGGCAGGCCGGACCGCTCAGATGCCTCGCCGATGTTCATTTGCCATCTCCTATAATTTTGCGAATCGCAACCGCAGCGCATTTGCTATCACCGACACGGACGAGAGGCTCATTGCCGCCGCCGCGATCATCGGCGACAGCAGCAGGCCCAAGACCGGATAGAGCACGCCGGCGGCGACCGGAACACCGAGGGCATTATAGCCGAAGGCGAAACCGAGATTCTGGCGGATATTGCGCATCGTCGCCTCCGCGAGCCGCCGTGCCCTGACGATGCCATTGAGATCGCCCTTTACCAATGTAATGCCCGCACTTTCCATCGCAACATCTGCGCCGGTGCCCATGGCAATGCCGACATCGGCCGAAGCGAGGGCCGGCGCATCATTGACGCCGTCGCCGGCCATGGCGACGACGGCGCCTTTGGCGCGCAATTCCTCGATCAGCGCCTTCTTGCCTTCCGGCAGGACGTCGGCGCGGACCTCGTCGATGCCTAGGCTCTTTGCCACCGCGCGTGCCGTGCGCTCGTTGTCGCCCGTCGCCATGATGATCTTCAGCCCGCTGTCGTGCAGCGCCTTGATGGCGGCGGCCGTTGTCGGCTTGATCCGGTCGGCGACGGCGACGAGGCCGGCAAGCGTACCGTCGAGCGTCACAAACATCACCGTCTTGCCATCGCCGCGCAGGGCTTCGGTCTTCTCCGACAGCGCTGCGGGGTCGATGCCGAGATCGGCGAGCATTGCCGCATTGCCGAGCGCGACCGACGTGCCGCCGGCAAGACCCTTCACACCCTTGCCAGTCTTTGCCTCGAAGCCGGTGACGTCGACGAAGGGGACGCCGCGCTCTTCGGCGCCGGAAACGATCGCTTCGGCCAGCGGGTGTTCGGAACCGCGCTCCAGGCTTGCCGCCAGCGACAGCAGCCGGCTTTCCTCGATGCCGCCGACGGCAACGATGTCGGTCAGAACCGGCTTGCCTTCGGTCAGCGTGCCTGTTTTGTCGACGATCAGTGTGTCGACCTTGGAAAAGCGTTCCAGCGCTTCGGCATCCTTGATCAGCACGCCTTCCTGAGCGCCGCGCCCGGTCGCGATCATGATCGACATCGGCGTCGCAAGGCCGAGCGCGCAGGGGCAGGCGATGATCAGAACGGCGACGGCGGCGAGCAGTGCATTGGCCAGGCTCGGTTCCGGTCCGATCGCGGCCCAGACGACGAAGGCGAGGATGGCTGCGGCAACGACGACCGGTACGAAGACGGCCGATACCTTGTCCACCGCGCCCTGAATCGGCGCCCGCGAGCGCTGCGCCGTGGCGACCATGTCGACGATGCGCGACAGCACCATGTCCGCGCCGACCTTCTCGGCCGCCATGACGAGCGACCCATTCTTGTTGATCGTGCCGCCGGTCAGAGCATCGCCCTGCGCTTTTTCGACAGGCAGGGGCTCGCCGGTAATCATCGATTCATCGACGGTCGACTGGCCCTCGACGACGGAGCCGTCCACCGGAATGCGTTCACCGGGACGCACGCGCAGCCGGTCGCCGGTTTGAATTTCCTCGACCGGCAGGTCGCTTTCGCTGCCGTCGGCAGCGATCCGCCGCGCCGTCTTCGGCGCGAGGTCGAGCAGGGCGCGGATCGCCGAACCGGTGCGTTCGCGCGCCTTCAATTCCAATACCTGGCCGACGAAGACGAGCGCGACGATGACGGCGGCGGCCTCGAAATAGACCGGCACGGCGGCGCCATGGCCGCGGAAGCTCATCGGGAAGATTCCGGGCGCGAGCGTGGCGACGAGGCTGTAGACATAGGCGGTGCCGACGCCGAGACCGATCAGCGTCCACATGTTCGGGCTGCGGTTGACGAGGGACGCCCATGCACGCCGGAAGAACGGCAGGGCCGCCCACAGCACCACAGGTGTTGCCAGCAACAGCTCGATGTAACTCGCCCGCGGTTCGCCGATCGCTTCGCGGAGCGGCAGGCCGAGCATCGGCCCCATGCCCAGCGCCAGCAGCGGCAACGCAAGGATGGCGCTGACCCAGAGCCGTCTGGTGAAGTCCACAAGTTCCGGATTCGGGCCTTCGTCGGCGGGAGGAATACCCATCGGTTCCAGCGCCATGCCGCATTTCGGGCAGTCGCCGGGACGGTCGCTGATGACCTCCGGATGCATCGGGCAGGTATAGAGCGTGCCCTTCGGCGCCGGCTTTGCTGCCGGGCGGTTGCCGTCGCGATAGGCCGTGGGGTCGGCTTCGAACTTCGCCTTGCAGCCGGCCGAGCAGAAGTAGAATTTCTCGCCGTCGACCTTCAAGAAATGTTTTGCCGTCGAACGATCGACGGTCATGCCGCAGACAGGATCCTTCGCTGTCAGGTAATCCTGGGGTGCGGCGGCAAATTTCGTCCGGCAACTCTCGGAGCAGAAATGGTAAAGGCGGTCAGCATGCATAAGCGAGGGCTTGCCGGCTTCCGGATCGACGGTCATGCCGCAGACCGGATCACGAATGACAGTGTCGGCGCCCGCACGATCATGGCAGCAATGGCTATGATCATCATCGCCATGGGCGTGGCCGTGGTGGTGGTCGTGTTTTGTGTTCATGCTTGTCTCCTATGCCCGTAGGGGCAGTTGGAGAGACTTATCGACCTTCCAGCAACTGGAAGGTCAAGCGCTAATTTCGGCGAGATCTTCAGATCGGGCTGATAAGCCCGACCGGCTGGCTCCCGAGCAGGGCAGAGACCGAAATGCTGCCGCCCGGCTCGATCGTCTTTCCGATCAGCAGGTCCGCCTTCAGGCCGTGAAGCGGGGAGGGGACGGCGATGGTCGTGTCCTCCCAGAATTCGGGACCGGCGAAAAGCACGCCCGGGTCGAGCCAGCCGAACATCAGCCGGGGCGCGGCGACGATTGCGAAATCACCATCCTGCACCCGGGCAAAAGCGAGCAGATGGTCGCGCCGGCTGCCCGTCACCTTCAACGGCAGATAGTCACCTTTCGAAAACAGAGCCGGCTGCCGTCGGCGCAATTGCAGGCCGATCCCGATGATGCGCTGCTTCAACGCCGCCGCCTGGAGCTTGGCGATCGGTCCGGCTTCGTCAAGCCAGGCAGTCAGCTGTTGGTGGTCGACAGATCGGCGATTGTCGGGATCGACGAGACTGAAATCGAAACCTTCCGCGCCCTGGTAAATGTCCGGAATGCCCGGAGCCGTCAGTTTGAGCAGGGTTTGCGACAGGCTGTTGACGTAGCCTGCCGCAATGAAGGGCTGCAGCACCCTTTCGAAATCTTCGAGGAAAGCGTCATTGTCCGGCGACAGCAGCGCCGCGGCATAACTCGTGACGGCCTCTTCATAGGCGTTATCCTGTTCGGTCCAGGCGGTGCGCAATTTCGCCTCGCGCACCGCCTTGATCGCGTAGCCGGTAAAGCGGTCGCGAAGCTCTTCCATCTGTCCTCTGTCGAAATCCTCCGGCCAGACGCCGGCAAGCGCCTGATAGAGCATCCATTCGGTATTTGGCTCCGGTGCCACGCCATTAGGGAGATCCTGCAGCCACGGCCGGTTCATCTCGCGCCACCGCGCCACCGCCTGGGCAAAAACATCCGCGCCCTCGCTCAAGGCATAAAGCCTTGCGCGCGCATCCTCGCCGCGCTTGGTGTCGTGGGTGGCCGTTGCCGAAAGCCCATGCGGCTGCAGCCGCGCGCGTTCGGCCATGCGGCGATGGAAGCCGTCCGGGCCCTCCGGCGGCTTGCCCGGTTCGCTGCCGACCTCGTTTGCGGCAAGAAGCCTGTTATAGCGGTAGAACAGCGTATCCTCCACCGCCTTCGCCATGACCGGCCCGCTCAACTGCTGGAAGCGGATCCGGAATTCGTGGGCCGCATCGCCGTCGATCTTGCCTTCGAGAAGCTTCAGCACATGATCGAGCGCCCGCCGGTCATCGAGCTCTGCCATGACTTGTGATGCGGTCACGGCAAGGACGGCCGAATCCTGCCAGGAAAGCGGACCGCCGTCGCCATAGGTGCGGTAGACGGGAGAGGCGATCAGTAACTCGCCGACCGCGGCGGCGATCTCTGCGCTGTTGAGGTCGGGAAAGATACTCGTTGCGATCGCTACCAGCCGGCTGGTTTCACCGGCGAAATTGCGCTCCACCATCTGTTGCCTGGCGAGCCGCCGGCCCTCTTCGGGATCAGCCGCCTCGCCGGCAAGGCCGCGATAGGCATCGTCCAATAGGCGCAGTCCGCCGGCGTCGATGAAGAGTTCGTTCAGCGCGGCGATGAATTCATATCCTGTCGTGCCGGCAACCGGCCAGCTCTCCGGCAGCACCTCGCCCGCCCCGAGGATTTTTTCCACGACGATATAGATATCGGCTCCGACCGCAGCCCGAAGCCTGTCGAGATAGGCCTTGGGTTCGGCGAGCCCGTCGACATGGTCGATGCGCAGACCCTGCACCTTGCCCTGGCGCACCAGTTCGAGCACCAGCCGATGCAGGTCTTGAAAAACCGGGGGATCTTCGACGCGAGTGCCGACCAGGCCGGTCACCTCGAAAAAGCGGCGATAACTCAGATGCCGTGCCCCTTCCTTCCAATGGCTCAGGCGCCAATGCTGTTCCTCATGCAGGCTTCTGAGAAACTCATGATCGGATGAGACGTCCTCGAGTTTTTGCCGGAGGATCGCCCGATCGCCGCCTTCGAAGAGAATATCGCGCAGCGCACGGGCAAAATCCGCGCTCGATGTCACGGCCGCCTCCGCCATTCGCATGGCGACCGGATCGTCGAGGCGGTTGGCGAGCGCACCGTAGCTGCTGGGGTTCAGCGGCAACAAGGTCTGGAAGTAGGCCAAGGCAAAGTTCCCGTGCGTCTCGTCGAGCACGAGCCGCAATTCGCCGGCAGCCAGTGCCTCTTCGAAATGCTGGCCGAGCTGCGGCAGGGTCAGCGGTTCGCGCCAGTCGATGTCGAAATGACCGGCATAGGCGCTCTGCCGTCCGAATGTCAGCACGTCGCGCCACCAGCCGTTTTCCGGCGAGGCGGCCATATGGTTCGGGACAATGTCGAGGATGAGGCCCATGCCCGCTGCGGCGAGGCGTTCCGTCAGCCGGTCGAAGCCTGCCCGGCCGCCGAGCGCCGGATCGATCTCGTTGGCGTCGGTGACATCATAGCCATGGGTCGAACCGCTGACGGCCGTGAAGATGGGGGAGGCATAGAGGTGGCTGATGCCGAGCGTCTTCAGATAGGGAATAAGGCCGCGGGCGCGATCGAAGGTCATGCCATTGCGGAACTGTATCCGGTAGGTCGCTGTCGGAAAAGTCATGAGGCCGTCTGACGTTCGAGGGAGACCCTTTTCAACGGTTGTGGTCGGGCTTTGGTTCCGTCAGAGCGCCACGTGTCTTTTTAGCCCCTCAAAGGAGGCTGTCGTACTTGGGAAAATTTATCCGACTTTCGAGGCGGTGCTTATCCTTCAGCCCCAACCTTCGTCCTACTGCGCACCAGACCGAAGGAAACGTGATCGTTGAGCCCAGCGCTCGTTCAAAAACCGGCGCGCTGGCTGCTCTATTAGATAGTATGATGCGAGGGCCGATGTTATGGCGCCGGCCAATAGAAGGGATTTTGGATAGTGCCCTATGGCCTTGAAGTATGGCTGTTGCCATAAGTACAAGGAATAGGAGATATTCGCACACCAGCTCAAAGGCGTGATGGACAAGATACGGCACATCCAAACGGGGGCCGCGTGTAAAGATCCGATCGAAATAGCAAAACAAATCGTGCCGGCGGAATATTTGATAACGTCCGGGAAGTGACGAAATGACAATATCATGCCGCACGCTCCAGCCACTATTGGAAGCCAGGAGGGTAAGGATTTGGCTTCTCTCAAGGCCATAAACGCGACTGCTCCAGACAATATCGCTACGCCTGCCACATCAGTACGCCAGTAGATAGAATAGTAATCCTGGCCTCTGCTCCCCTGGACGAGTTCGTTGATCATCAAGACTATGGTTGCGACGACAAGAACTGGAAATGCCGGATAATTCCGCGCCCGCGCGCAAATGGCAATGGCCCCTAAGAAGAGGTAGGTCCACTCCTCAACCGAGAGGGACCAGAGATGGTCTATCTGGCGCATATGACCGAAATAAATCGTCGCATAATTCTGGACAAATACGAATGTCGCGGCGATGTGCACCGCGGGTACTGGATAGGTAAGGCAAATTATAAATAGGAACGCAAACAGCGCAGGCCACACGCGTGAAATCCTGCGTTTGAGAAATACACCGATCGGCTCCCGCTTTACGAAAAGCAGATTCGCCATCAGCAAACCTGACAACACAAAGAAAAGCTGTACGCCAGCTTTGCCGAGATCAACTTTCGGTATCGGTGTAAAATGACCAATCATCACGAAAATAATAGCAGTAGCCCGCCACCCATCCAGTTCAGGGCGGTGAAATTTGACATCGTTATTATGTGTCATCGGGGTTGCGGTAGGAAAAGTGGTATCGTTCATATTCATTTGAAGTGATCATTGAATCTAAAAATTGATCTGTTAGTACAAGGCGATCTGTCGCGCAACGCGGTTGAGGTAAGCCTGTGATATATTCTCGGACATTTTTATCGTGGTTTCGTTTCGGTCTTCAAGGCCGCACCTCGTCCGATGCCTGCCATGTAAAATCTAGGTGTTTGTCATAATCTACCGTATGCAAAAATGCCTCTATAAATCACTGCGCGATACAGATAAGCCGACAACGTCCCTATCGCGTGTAACGGATGGCTTCTTGGCTGGCGAATGTCGTCCGCTCACCTAAGTTCAGTGGCTTGAGAGATTCACGTATTAATTTGTTATTTAAAAGCAGGTCCAAAAATTGTTTGTTAACGTGAAGAAAAAAGCTATGGAGGCAACATTATGGTCGGTTGTAAGGATCGGCGTTGATCAAGTTTTTTCTTTTATAGTATTCGTAGTGATCGCTCGCATACTTGGCCCTGTCGAAGTTGGATTGTTTGCAATCGGGATGATCGTTGCCGAGATTGGGCGTATATTTGCAACGTCAGGCTTTTCTGACGCCGTAACCAAGGCGGGGGCGGACGATGAAGAAATCGTCTCGCGAGTAGCGTTTTGGGGTAACGTGGGAATGGCTGTGGTTTGTGCGGCGCTGATAACAGTACTTGCTCGCCCAATTTCATGGCTTATGGCAACTGATCGGCTGGAGGGCGTACTTACTGCTCTTGCTTGGACGCTTCCTATATCCGCAGGCGGCGCGATTCACATGGCGCGCCAGTTGCGCCGGTTCGGGCACAAAACATTGGCAATTAGATCCATCGTTGCGGGGTTAATTGGCAGTGTCGTTGCAGTTTGGGCGGCCTATCACAATTTCGGTGTCTACGCTCTGGTGATACAGAGATTCATTACTGAGCTCGTTACTACGCTGACGGCGTGGCTTGCCTTTCGTTGGTGGCCATCGGTTAAATTCACAAGAGCGCAACTTATCGAGGTGCTTCCATTCAGCGCGAGCATGTCCGCTTCGAAACTGATCGGAGTGATAAATTCTCGCGTGCAGGATATGATTATTGGAATTTTCGTTGGTGCCGCTTCCGTCGGCTTCTATCGGGTAGCGCGCCGAACAATTGATATGCTTTCGATCGGTACGCTTACCCCCATCTCAACGGTCTCAGTTAATCTTTTTGTCGCCATTCGTGAGGACCAGGCAAAAGTCAAGCAGACGTTCATAAGGCTGTTGAGCGTCTCAGGCGCATTGTCATTTCCGGCGTTCTTTGGGCTGGCTGCGATAGCCAAGGATTTGGTGACAATTCTATATGGGGAGCGATGGCTAGACGTCGTGCCGCTGATGCAAGCGTTATCGCTCTTCTGTATACCGAGTTTAATCAGCCTGCTGTTTCTCCCGGTGCTGACCTCCTTTGGGCAGTCAAAGAAGGCCCTTCGGTTTACTACTATCCAATTCATTGTGACGGTCATATTAGCACTAGTTGCCGCACCTTTCGGTCTGTGGCCCATCATATTGTCGCTGCTCGCGCGTGGTTATGTGATGATACCTTATCAAATTAGACTGATAGAGCCGCACACCAAATGCTCATTGGCGGAAGTTGGATTGGCAATTCTGCGCCCGCTAGCAGCCGCCTCGGCCATGGGGCTTGCTTGTTACTTCCTCGTTGAGTATGGGCTTGCGCCAATTCAGAATGTTATTTGGCGCTTAATTGCCGCTGTCAGTGCTGGAATAATCATTTATACGACGGTTCTATCTCTGATTGATCGGCAATCGATTGTTTGGTTGATCCAATTGGCGAGATCGCGTGCTGAGAAACGCAGTTAACAAAGTGATCTGCGACAGCCGCTACCCGGCGCGGGTATTTCTGTAAGCGCGAATTGAAAGGTGTAATGAGCCAGACATGAAACCACTTGTAATCTCCTTGGGATTTAATGGATACCAGTGGATCTACGCGCGGAACGTGGAGACGCAACGAGCGTACTGCGTCCGTCATGGGTTCGATTATGTAATGGTTTCCCGCCCACGCTTCTCGAATATGCTCATGGAGTGTGCGTGGCTGAAAATACCCTTGATTACGGCGGCTTTGGAAGCCGGAAGGCCTTGGGTTCTTTTCTTAGATTCGGATGTTGAAGTCAAAGTGAGTGCCCCCAGCTTTCTTTCCAATGAAACGGGGAGCAGTGACCTCTATCTTGCCAATGGGTTCTCGGGCCGAGTGAACTCCGGTGTCATTATTGCTCGGCGCTCGGAGAGAGTGGTCTCTCTGTTCAGTGAGATGTACTCCAACGCAATGAAGCCCATACCGGCAGAGGACGATGTTGGGTGGGGCGAGAATGGTCACGTCATTCATTATACGAAGAGATACAACGGCCTTCAGATTCTCGACGCCCGCTGGAATAACAACTTTTCACCGACGCTGGATGATTATTTTCGTCATTACAGCGCAGGACCGATGCGCAAATTTTACGAATTTACCTTGTTCGAAAAAGTGGTTTATCGCGCAGCAAAAATCTACAATAAGTACTTGCCCCCTAATAAACTTTCATTTAACGAGTCCATGGATTTATTGATGAATTCGGTCCGAGCGGCTTATCCGCAGGCGTTTCCTATGCCTTTCAATAAGAGCACGGGCCGGTCAATATCTATTTAGGGGAATATATTTAAAGGGGCAGGTCGTCTTGAGCTTAAGACGATTTTGAAGGCAGGGGTGTCTTAGTGAAAATGTTTGCTTACAGTAAAGTTCCCAATTTTGGGGACGCGCTGAACTATTGGCTTTGGCCAAAGCTTTTGCCGATTGATTTTTTC
The DNA here is from genome assembly GCF_001664385.1 of Rhizobium phaseoli. Lineage (NCBI taxonomy): Bacteria > Pseudomonadati > Pseudomonadota > Alphaproteobacteria > Hyphomicrobiales > Rhizobiaceae > Rhizobium > Rhizobium phaseoli. The sequence goes on from NZ_CP013534.1 coordinate 13,539, forward strand.
GACGACGATAAAACAACGTTGTTTTTGGGAATTGGGTCTATATTGTATGACAACCATCCCGCCAGCGCAGAGAAAATAGTTTTTGGGGCAGGTTATGCCGGGTATTCGGCGCCTCCAACTATTGATGAGACATGGAAGGTCTACTTCGTGCGCGGCAAGGATACCGCCGCAGCATTGAATCTGTCTGAAGATACAGCGATTGGTGACTCGGGTATTCTGATAAGAGCTGTCGAGCTTCCACAATATGAAAAGCGTTTCCGCGTTTCCTTTATGCCGCATTACGAAAGCGCCACGTTTGGCAGCTGGCAAAAAATCTGTAAAAGGCTAGGTATCAATTTCATCGATCCACGATGGGATGTGGATACTGTGCTGGAGCAAATGTTGTCTTCAGAGCTCTTGGTTTCCGAAGCCATGCACGGCGCTATCATCGCAGATGCCTTGCGGGTGCCGTGGAAAGCCATATTGCCGCACGATCCAAACCACAGGAAGAAATGGAACGACTGGGCGAGTGTGCTCGATCTCAGTATCGATTTCCAGCATCTCGGGCCATCCAACCTTCTGGAATGGTTAATGAGCTTCTTTTGGAAAAAGCGGCGTTTCGTCTATGCCCTGCGTAAGTACAAGAACAGGTTTTTCAGGTTTGGTTTCGGATTGCCATTGATCACCGCCACCAGCGCGTTGAAAGCGGCTAGCCAAGCCAAGGGGCAATTGAGCTCAGATGCCAGTATTGAGCTTGTGACACGTCGTATGCTCGTCGAACTTGATCGATTGACGATGGATTTCACTCCGGCCGTTCTCTCCAAGAGCGGGACGCTTTGATTTAGCCAGTGCCAAGGCGGTCGGCAAATGTCGTTAATTTGTCACCATTCTAAAGAGCGTTGCATCAGATTTTATTCATGCAACGCGCTTTAGCTCTTTTTTCTGCATGTCGTTGTCCCGGAACCGCTGTGCCTTCCGGGCGACGTGCGCTAGTCGATGAAGACGCCGACGCTCGCTGCTCGTCCGGCCGAATCGATGACGGTCAGCTTCGAATAGCCGCCGCCATCGGGCTGCCATTGCTGAGTGCGCCGGCGCGAGAGGTCGGGCAGCGGCTTGCCGTTGGCCAGCCAGCGGAAGGGCGCGCGGCCGCCCTGCAGCTTCAGCATCAACGGCGACAGATCGCCGCCTTTTGCGCCGAGATCGATATGGGCGCCTTCGGGCGGATAGACGATCTGCGGCGCGGGTTCGCGCCCGGAGGCGACGAGCAGGCCGCTGGCATTCAGCGCAAAACGCCGCTGGCTGATTGGCAGCTCCGATTGGGCGATGCGCACGGCCCCGGCCGGGGGCCGCGGCAAGGGCGTCGTGGCGATGCCTGATTTGGCGAATGCTTCGAACAGGATGGGTGCTGCGGTGCCGTAGCCGGTCAAGCCGGGCACGGCGCTGTTGTCGGGCCGCCCGACCCAGACGCCGAGCACATAACGTCCGTCATACCCGACCGACCAGGCGTCGCGATAGCCGTAGCTCGTGCCGGTCTTGTAGGCGATGCCGCGCTGGGGCGCGCCGGCGGGAGGGATGACGCCGGAGAGAATATCGGCGACGTTCCAGACCGCGACCGCCTCGAGCATCGGTTCACCGTCGAGCTTGCCAGGGGTGCCGGTGATGCCATCGCCGAGCCTTGCCGGCCGGCCGCGATCGGCGAGCGCCGTGTAGAGCTGCACCAGATCCTTGAGCGTGATGCCGACGCCGCCAAGACCGATCGCCAGTCCCGGCGTCTCGTTCGGCGGCAGGGCCGGGCGCACGTCGGCGCGGCGGAAGCGCACCAGCAGCCGCGATGGCCCGACGGCGTCGAGCAGCTTGACGGCCGGTACGTTCAGCGACAGCTGCAACGCCTCGCGCACCGTGACGTCGCCCTGGTAACTCATGTCGAAATTGCGCGGCCGGTAGCCGAAGAAGTCGGCCGGCCGGTCCTCGATGATCGTCTCCTGGGAAACAAGGCCCTGTTCGAAGGCGAGCCCGTAGATGAAGGGCTTCAGCGTCGAGCCGGGCGAGCGGTTGACGCGCGTCATATCGATCCAGCCGGAGCGGCTGGCGTCGAAATAATCGGCCGAGCCGACCTCGCCGACGATCGCGCCGGTCTCAGCATCGGCCATGACCATGGCGAGCGACAGCTTCGGTCCGAGCTTCATCGCCGCGGCCCGGGCGACCGCTTCCAGCCCTTGCTGCACCTGCTTCCTCAAGGTCGTCTGATGCTTGAGCACATCAGGTTCCTTGCGAAGCGCCGCTTCCGCGACATGGGCGGCCAGTGCCGGCAGCTGCATGCGCCGCATGGGGACGGCAACCGCCTCGGCCCGCTCTGCTTCGCCGGCGCCGACCGCCTCGGCCACCGCGGCGCGATCGAGCACCCGCTTGCGCGCCTCTTGCGCCGCCTGGAGATTGCGGTCCGGCCGGCGCCGTTCCGGCAATTGCGGCAGGGCGACGAGCAGCGCGGCTTCGGCGACCATCAGGCGGCGCGGCTCCTTGCCGAAATAGGCGAGACTTGCGGCGCGCACGCCTTCCAGATTGCCGCCAAAGGGCGCATGGGTGAGATAGAGATCGAGAATCTCTTCCTTGGACAGCCGCCGTTCGATCTGCACGGCGCGGACCAGCTGCAGGAGTTTTGCCGAAAACGACCGTTCCGCGCGCGGCTCGATCAGCCGCGCCACCTGCATCGACAGCGTCGAGGCGCCGGAGACGATGCGGCCATTGCGGACGAATTGCAGGCTGGCCCGCCCGAGGGCCCAGGCATCGACGCCGCCGTGATCGTAGAAACGCTGATCCTCATAGGCAACAAGCATGCGCAGGAATTGCGGATCGACATCGGCGACCGTCGTCTTCAGCCGCCAGCGGCCTTCACCGGTCGCGAAGGCGCGCAGCAACTGCCCGTCGGCATCCAGCACCTCCGGCGAAACCATGCCCGCTTTGTCGAGCGGCGGCGGAAAGGCCTTGTCGGCGGCGTCGAGCGCAAGCAGAGCCGCGCCGGCAACAACGATGCCGGCGGCGGATCCGATCGCAAACTTGCGCCACAGCCTCATTGTTGCGCTGCCACGACCTCCATCTTGCCGGTCGCCGTGCGGGCCGAAAGCTCGGGTCGATACATGTCTTCGACGCTTGCGGCCGGATGGTCGTAGGTGCCGGGAGTGACGGCGCGCACGACATAGGCGACGTTGAATTCGCGTTCGTCGCCCGGCGCGCGGTTGAAGGCAGCGACGAAACGATCGTAACGGAATTCGGTATGGGCGGCGGAGATTTCGCCGATCCAGTCGAAGTTCGTCATCTGGGCGCTGTCGACGAGGTTCGGATTGTCGATCTCGAAACCGGCCGGCAGCAGATCGGTGATGACGATGCGCGATTGCCAGTCGTTGGTCTCGCGCACATGGATGACGACGACATAGCGTTCGTTCTGCTGCGCCTCGCTGACATTCGCCTCTTCGCCGTCGAGCGTGTAATAGCTGCGCTCGATGAGGAAGCCGTCGCCGCCGGCCGGCAGCGGCACGGTCGGAGCGGCAACGGTGGTGACGACAGCCGAGACCGCATCGTTGGTCTGGTTGGTCAAGGTCAGCGGATGGTCGGCGAGCGCCTCGCCGGTCATCCGGGCCATGTAGGCGCCGGTGTGCGGCGCGCCATTGACGTCGACCTTCAGGCCGTCATCACCGCCCTGGATGGCGCGGGCGGCAAGCAGCATCCAGCTTTCTTCCTGGGTGCTCTTGTATTTGCTGCGGCCCCATTCCTTGGCGACGGCCTTGGCAAGATCCGGGATGACAGGCGGAACCGGCCGGCTTTCGGCGGCAAGCGCCAAGATCGCCGCGCCGTCGCGCAGGATCGTGCCGTAATCGGTACGCGACAGGTTCACGCGCGACACCATCGACTGCTGCGACATCTGCAGCGCGTCGACGAAAATGTTCTTCGAGCGCTGGGCGTCGCCGTAGAGCGCCAGTGCGGCGGCGATATGCGCCTTGGCGAGCGGCGTCGGGAAGTCGTTGATCATCGTATCGGCGTAATAACGCAGATCGCTGATCGCCGCCTTCTTGTTGCGGGCAAGCACATAGATGGCATAGGCGATCTGGTCGCCCTGGCCCTTGATGTCGGTGGTGTAGGAGAGCGTATTCTGCAGGTTTTCGAGTGCCTGCACGAAGGCCCGTTCCGGCACGTCATATTTCATTTCGCGGGCTCGCGTCAGGAAATCGGTGACGTAGGAATCGAGCCAGACGTCGCCTGAATCCGGCCCCCAGAGGCCGAAGCTGCCGGCCGAGGCCTGGTAGGAGAGTACCCGGTAGATCGCGTCCTGCACGCGCTTGTGCACGTCGTCGTCGTTTTCGATGCCGGCCTGCTTCGCCACTTCGGCGAAGTAGAGCAGCGGCAGCGCCCGGCTGGTGGTCTGCTCGGCGCAGCCGAAGGGATAGCGGTCGAGCGTCATCAGCAGCGCCGGAATGTCGAAGGCGGCCGAACGGGTGACGTTGACGCTGATGGCGGCCCCGGGCAGCACGCTGTCGGCCAAGAGGTTCTTGTCGACGGTGAGCTTGGCCCCCGGCTTCAGCGCCAGCACCCTGCGCTGGGTGATCGGCAGGGATGACGGGCGTACCGGCACGTCGACGGTCTGGTCGAGCGACAGGCCGGAGGCATCGGAGAGGTTGATCGAGACGCTGCCGGGGCCCGGCTGTTTGCCGATCAGCGAAAGCGTCAGCTCCGTCTTTGCGCCGGCCTCGAGGCGGATCGTCTGCGCGGCCGAGGCTTGCTCGATACCGACCGCCTCATTGCCGGTCAGCTGCAGTTTGAAGTCGCCGGCCGGCGCATCGGTATTGGCGATGTCGAGGCGCAGATTGGCCTTGTCGCCGGGGGCGAGGAATTTCGGCAGGCTGGCCGTGACGACGACAGGGTCGCGGATGATGACATCCTTGACGCCGTGGCCGACGCCGCTCTTCGACCAGGCGACTGCCATGACGCGGGCCGTGCCGTTGAATTGCGGAATGTCGAAGGAGACGTTGGCCTTGCCTTCGGCGTCGAGCTTCACCGGACCGGAGAAGAAGGCGACGAGCTTCTGTGTCGGCGGGCTGGCTTGCAGCGCAATGGCGCCGCCGTCGCCGCCGGTCCTGAGCTTGCCGGTCGCCCCCAGCGAACCGTCGATCAGGCGGCCATAGAGGTCACGGATTTCAAGGCCGAGCTGGCGCTGACCGAAATACCAATCCTCAGGATTGGGCGGTTCGTAGCGCGTCAGGTTGAGAATGCCGACATCGACGGCGGCTACCGTGACATAGGCATCCTCATTGGCGCCCGCACCGGCCACCTGCAGGCCGATGTTCAACGGTCCGCGCGGCAGCATCTTTTCCGGCGTGTCGAGCTTGACCTGCAGCGCACGCTGTTCGGGATCGACCTTCAGCCATTTGATGCCGATCGAGCGCATCGGCATGTGGCTGTCCTGCGCGTCGCCGGGGCGGAAGAGTGTCGCGGTCACATAGGCGCCGGCGCCCCAGTCCGCGGTGACCGGAATGTCGACCTCGCCGCCGGTCTCGCCGATCGCGGCATTCTGTACGGCGACGAGCTTTTCGGTTCCGGCCGTTACCATCAGCTCGCCGCCGTAGCGCGAGGTGACCTTCAGCTTGGCCGTCTCACCGATCTTGTAGCTGTCCTTGTCGAGGGCGATTTCCAGGCCGTCGGGCGTTTCGGTCGACGTCGAAGTGACGAACCAGCCGGCGTCGAATTCGACGCTCGAGGTCGCACCGTCGGCATCCGGGCTTTCCACTTCGAGACGATAGCGGCCCCATTTCACCGGCACCGAAATCTTGCCGCCGTCCATCGTCGCGTCGACGCTGCCGTTGGCGACCTGCTCGGCGGTATAGACTGGCTCGTATTTCCACGCCGTTCCCTCGCGATACCATTGGTATTCGCGGTTGAGGCTGTAGAATTTCCAGCGCAGGCCCTTGGTCTCCTGCTTCTTGCCGTCGGCATCGACGCCGATCACCGTGAAGTTGGCGATCGAATTCTCGGGCAGCTCGTCGGAAAATTCCGGCTTGATGCCGATCGTCGCCCGCTCGCTCTTGACCGGAATGACAAGCGAGCGCTCGATGGCGCGTCCGCCTGCTTCCTGCATTCTCACATAGACGGTGGCGTTGAGCAGCTGCGTCGTTGCCGGCAGGTCGACGACGGTCAGATCGGTCGTAGCTTCGCCGTTCTCGTCGAGCACCGGCAGATCGTCGATCGGCAGGCGGGAATCTTCGTTCGCTTCTTCGTCGGCGAGCCCGAACATGAAGCCCTTATAGGCGGCGCTCTCACGCGTCGGCTTGACGACGACGTCGCCCTCGAGCGTCAGCCCGGCGGCCGGAGCGCCGTAGAGATACTTGCCCGAAATGGTGATATGCGCCGGCGTATCCGGGCCGATTTCCTTCGCCTCGGTCTTGATCTCCATGTCGGTGCGATCGGGCACAAAATCATCGACGAGGAAACTCTTGCTGGCGATCGCGCTGCCCTTCGGATCGGTATAGATGTTCATCGTCCAGGTGCCGCGCATGGCGTTTTCCTGGGTTGCGAAATCGACGGAATAACCGCCGAGATTGCTGGTCTGGCTGACGATCCGCCGGTCTTCGACGCCGTCCGGGCGGCTGAAGATGAAGGTGAGCGGCAGGTTCTCGATGGCATTGCCGTCGGTGTCGCGGGCAAGCGCCTGGGCATGCACCGTCTCGCCGGCGCGGTAGATGCCGCGTTCGGTGAATGTCAGAACGTCGATCGCGCCGGGTGCGGCGCGGCCGGTGACACCACGGTCGGAGAGGTCGAAGCCGGCCCGGGTCATGTCGAGGAAAACATAGTCCGACGTGCCGTTTTTGGCAGCGATGACGGCGGGGGTCAGCGCCGCCGTGCCGCGGATCAGGCCGGCAGTGAAGGTGGCGCGGCCGTTTTCGTCGGTCGTCGCGGTGCCGAGCACTTCATTGTTCTTGGCAAGCAGCTGCAGCTCGACGCCAGCCATCGGCTTGGCCGAGGCAAGCGAGCGGGCAAAGACGTTGAGCCCGTCGGTGCCGGCATAGGTGGTGATGCCGATATCGGAGACGAGGAACCATTGCGTCGCCTGCGAATCCCACTCCTGTGCCGGGGCGTTCGGCGCCGTCGCGGTCAGCACGTAGATGCCGGGCTTGCGCTCCGGCAGCGCCTCGTCGACCGGGAAGCTGGTGACAATGTCCTTGTTGAGGTCGTTGGCGATGTCGATCGAGCCCTGCCAGACCAGTTCGCCGTTCTGATCCTCGATGTTCTGGGCGCTGTAGCCGTCGAGCTGGCTGAGGAACTGCGAGTTGGTCAACAGCGGTGCGATGGCGCGATCGCCGATGCGGTAGAGCTTGAGATTGGCCGAGGCCAGGTTGACCGAGACGATGGGAATGCCGCGGCGCGCGGTCGAGGGCAGCACGAAGCTGTCGCCGGTAAACCGCACCATCTGGCTGCGGTCCTTGATATAGACGTCGATGGTAACGGGCTCTTCGAGCGCCTCGTCGACCGAGGACGGCAGGCCGGTGCGGAAGGCGATCTTATAGGTCTCGCCATGCGTCAGCCCCTCGACGCAGATCTGCTTGTCCTTGGTTTCCAGCGCCTTGGGTGCGGCGCCGTTCAGCGTCACGAAGGGCGTGTAATCGGTGGTCTTGATCAGCGCTTCGGAGAAGGTGACGCAAGCCCGTGGCGTGGCGCTGTCGGCGTCGACAGTGTGTTCGGTGATGCGGAAGCCCTGAGTCGCTCTCAGCTGCACATAGGCGGTCTGCACCTCGTCGGAGGCAACCAGCGCCAGGCTCGCCTTGTAGGCATAGAGCGCCGGGCGGTAATTGGCGTTTCGTTCCAGCGCGGTGGCGAGCACGGACAGCGCCTCGGCGCGCTTTGCCTTGGTGCGCGTCAGCTCGTAGCCGTTCAGCGCGTCGAGCACGGCCTGGCCGGTGACGCTGCTTTCGGTGCTGCCGTAGGAAATGGCCGCACGTGCGGTTTCGAGCCAGAGATCGGCATCGCCGGGGGTGATCGACAGCGCGCCGTGGAAGGCTGTCAGCGCGTCCGTCAGATTGTTGGCGGTCATGTCGAGACGGGCGCTGGCCGTCAGGCTGTCGACGCTCTGGCCCTGCTGGGCGTCGGTCAGCGCCAGATTGTCCCTGAAGTCGTGGGCCTGCTGGATCAGGTCGTTGGTCAGGAAGGTCAGGCGCGGCGGCGCGCCGATATCCGGCTCCTTCTGGGCGGCCGTTTCGACGATCTTGCCGGCGATGGCGCCGGGGAAGGCGTTCATCGTCTTGAAATCGGATTTCAGGAAGCACCATTTCACCTTGGGATTGTAGGTGAAGGCCTTGCAGCTCTTGTCGCCGATGCAGGAGGTCTTGCACTGATCGAGCGAGACGTTCTGCTCGGTGCGAAGGTCGAAGCCGAAGAAATCGGCGTCCTTGATCGTCTGGATGTCACGCTTGGTTTCCGCAGCGGCGGCTGGAAAACTGGCGGCGATCATGGATAAAAATGCAATGCTGGCGAAAGCAAAGAACGAGCGCACGGACATAGGTTCCCCCCAAGGATACAGGCGATGCTGGCTCTGACCGGCCGCACTCTCCTCACTCCTCACGAGATTGTCAACTCAACTTGAGGGTTGTTTCAACTTCGCACAGGCGCTTTCTTCTGGCTGTCACATCAGCGTGAGCAACCGGTTTGTGATTTGCAGCTTTTGCAAGGGTGAGCAAGGATTTGGCCGACCCTCTGGAGGTAGCCCGATGTCCATGTCTTCCAACGGCCGGCGCCTCGCCGCGTTCCTTGCCGTCGCGGCTTTCTTGCTCGGTGCGGATGTAACTGTCGCTGCCGAAGAGGCGGTCGTCATCCCGCCGCCTGATGTCGACGAGGCTGCCGGCTCCGGCACCGAGACCGCCATTTTCGCCGGCGGCTGCTTCTGGGGCGTCCAGGGCGTGTTCCAGCATGTGAAGGGCGTCGAAAGCGCCGTCTCCGGTTATGCCGGCGGCACGGCCAAGACGGCGCAGTACGAAACCGTCAGCACCGGCTCGACAGGTCACGCCGAAGCCGTCGAGGTGAAGTTCGATCCGAAACAGGTCAGCTACGGCAGGTTGTTGCAGATCTTCTTCTCGGTGGCGCACAATCCGACGCAGCTGAATTACCAGGGACCGGACCGGGGCACGCAATATCGCTCGGTGCTGTTCGTCTCCCATCCGCAGCAGCGCAAGGTCGCCGAGCGCTATATTGACCAGCTCGACAAGGCGCATGCCTTTCCGCGGCCGATCGTCACCAAAGTGTCCGATGCCGACGGCTTCTATCCTGCCGAAGCCTATCATCAGGACTTCCTGACGCTCAACCCGACCTATCCCTACATCGTCTATAACGACCTGCCGAAGATCGAGAGCCTGAAGTCGCTGTTTCCCGCCGACTACCGCAGCCAGCCGGTGCTCGTCGGCAAGACCAAGGGCTGATCGGCGGGTCAGGGCATGATGTCGATGGGTGTGTGGTCGGGGACGCGAGCCCAGATATCGCGCATTTCCGCATTGGTGACAGCGATACAGCCATCGGTCCAATCCCACAGCCGATGGGCTTTTCCGAGCAGGCCCCAGCCATTGGGCAGCCCGTGGATCATGATATTGCCGCCTGCCGGAAAGCCGTTCACTTCAGCCGCCCGCTGCTCTTCCGGCTTCGGATACGAAATATGCAGGCTCAGATGCGCCGTCGATTTCGCATTGCGCCAGTCTATTTCATAGCGGCCTTCCGGCGTCTTCTCGTCGCCTTCGCGTTGTTTCGGGCCTGCATTGGCACCACTGCCCAGAGAAATTTCATAGGCCGCGATGGGAGCGTCGCCTTTAAGGAGAACCATGCGGCGTTCGGATTTATAGACGCGAATGAGGTCGGCGCTTTGTTCCATCGGCGCGGCCGGGGGCGGTGAGCCCGAGCCGACCCTGGCCATCACCTTGGTGTAGACGAAAAGGCTGACGGCCGCGATGGCCAACACGATAATCCTGTTTCTCAAGTCGCCCCTCAGTCCTCAAGCCAATGAATAATCATATCGTGTCATCGCGCCCTCAACTAGAGGTGCGCGCTCAAGATCGGCCATAGTTTTCCTGCCCTGCCAGCGCGCCTAGGAATTCATTAACGTTAACAATATCTTAAATCACAAAAATCGCGTTCCACCGCGGAACATATTGTCAAGTTCGCCGTTACGACAATGAGTTTCGGCAGGCACAGCTGCAGAAGCGGATCCTTCTTTCGAAGTATGTGCGTAACAAGGGGACGTATCATGGCCACCAATGTCGTGCGGCGCTGGCAGCGAGATGATCTCATCAAACAGCGCGTATTGATCGTCGAGGATGAATTCCTCATCGCCCTCGATCTCGGCGCGACGGTGGAAGGCATGGGCATGCAGGTCGTCGGCCTGGCGAATGATCGCGAACAGGCGCTGCGGCTGGCACCGTCGGCCGATATCGCCTTCGTCGACGTCAATCTCGCCGATGGGCCGACCGGGCCCGATCTCGGCAGGCGGCTGGCGCAAGAGCATGGCATCGCCGTCGTCTTCATGACCGGCAATCCAGAGACTGTCGCCGACGGCGTCAAGGGCGCAGTCGGCGTCGTTCAGAAGCCGGTCATGCCCTCGGTTGTCGAACAGCTGGTCAAATATCTTGCCGCGCGCCGCGTCGGAATGTTCGCGGTCGTGCCGGCGCAGATGACGGTTTTCGCCTGATCAGCCGGATAGGGCTGCCAGTTGCGGCTGGGCGCCGGCCTTATCCGCCGCCGGTCGGCCATAGGCTCTGAGAAAGGTACGAACGGCATTGCGGGCCGCCTTTTCCAGTTCCGCGTCGCTCGGCGTTCCCCCGAAAAGGGTCATCATCTGCAGGTCGGCATTGCCGAGCGCGACGAACTGCCGGGCGGCGAGGTCGAAATCGTCGATGACGAGCGCTCCTTTTTGCGCCAGCCGTGCGAGAAGCGCGGAAAGCGCGGTCGTCAGCTTGCCGGGCCCGTGCTGGCGCCAGCTTTCGAAGAGATGCGGATAGCGCTCACCCTCCATCTGCACCAGCTTGCGCAGGAATTTTCCGTCATGGTTGCAGATGCAGTTCTTGTTGAGGCGGATGACAAAAGCCGTCAGGTCATCCTCCAGATTGTCGGCGTTATCAGGGAAGGCCGACAGCACGGAAAAGAGCATGGCGTTGGCGCGGTTCATGACGTCCTCGACGACGGCGACGAACAGCGTTTCCTTCTCGCGGTAGTGATTGTAGATCGTCTGGCGGGAGACACAGGCGACGGCGGCGATCTCGTCGATGCTGGCGGCGGCAAAACCCTGGCGGCAGAAAACGTCGGCGGCGGCATCGAGGATTGATATGCGCTTGGCACATTGCCCGCGCTGGCTATGCCCCGTCATCCGGACTCCCGGTGTCATGCGATCGTTCATGAGAGCGAAGATAAGACGTCTTGACGTCTTAGACAATGGCGTCTAGTTTTACATCAGTGTCCAAATTTATTGACACTCCTGGTTCGGCCGCTGAAGATATGAGCTCCCAACTTCGTCTTCGCGCGAACGATCATCATTGAACCCAGGGCATGATGCCGAAAAGTGCGCGGTTTTCGGGCGACATCATGCTCTAACTCCTTAATGTAGAACAGGATTCAGATTTCAGGTCGGTCGGCCTAAAATCATCCTGTTCTAGGAGCACTGCGGCGAACCGACGCTCCGGCGTCTTCGTTCGCGCTTTTATGAAAGATCACCATTATGACGGCTTCCTTCTTCCGCATTGCCCTCATTCTCGGCCTTTTATCGGCCATCGGTCCCTTTGCCATCGACATGTATCTGCCGGCGCTGCCTTCGATCGGCCAGGATCTGCATGCCGACAATAACGTCACCCAACTGACCCTTCTCGCCTTCTTCATCTCCTTTGCGCTCTCCCAGCTCGTCTATGGTCCGATCTCGGACATGTGGGGCCGCAAGCTGCCGCTCTATCTCGGTATCGGCCTCTTTGCTGTCGCCTCGATCGGCTGCGCGCTTTCGACCGATATCGAGACGCTGATCGCCTTCCGTTTCGTCCAGGGAATCGGCGGTGCTGCCGGCATGGTCATTCCGCGCGCCATCGTGCGCGACATGCATACCGGCGTTCAGGCGGCGCGGCTAATGTCGCTGCTGATGCTGGTCTTCTCGATCTCGCCGATCCTCGCGCCGCTGACCGGCAGCGCCGTCATCGAATTCTACGGCTGGCGCGGCGTGTTCTGGGCCGTGACAACGGCTGCCTTCATCGGCCTCATCCTGCTTGCCACCCAGCTTGACGAGACTCGCCCGGCCGCCGAGCGCCATGGCAGCGGTCTCGGGAGCGCCATGGCTGCCTACCGGCTGCTGCTGTCCGACCGCAATTTCCTGACGCTGACCTTCATCGGCGGCCTCGGCATTTCGAGCTTCCTCGTCTATCTCGCCAACTCGCCCTTCGTGCTGATCGAGCATTACGGGCTGACGCCGACGCAATACAGCTTCGCCTTCTCGATCAACGCCGTCTCCTTCTTTGCGGTGTCGCAGGCGACCGGCTGGCTCGGCGAGCGGTTCGGTCTGGTGCGCGTCATGCGGCTTGCCGTCAGCGCCTTTGCGCTGGCCATGGTCGTCATGGCGGTGGTGATGGCCGCAGGCTTCAACCAGCTGCCGGTCATGGCGAGCTTCCTGTTCATCGGTTACGGCTTCCTCGGCCTCGTCATTCCGACAAGCGCCGTGCTGGCGCTTGAGGATCACGGCGCCATCGCCGGCACCGCCTCGTCGCTAATGGGCACGCTTCACTTCGTCATCGCCGCCGTCGCCATGGTGATCTCGAGCCTGTTCTTCGACGGCACCGCCGTTCCCATGGCTGCCGGCATCGCCGTCTGCGCCTTCTTGGCCTTCGTGCTGACGCAGGCCACGATCGGCCGCCGCGCCGCGGTCGCCGCCGCCGAATGATCCGGACAGGCCGTAGCCGGTTGTCGGTTGCGGCCACCAATCAGGGTTGCGGCACCGGAGAAAATACCTCGCACAATTGAATATTGGTCGATAGCGCTATCTAGGCGTCTAACGACATTGTCATTGCGGAGAATATGCATGGTCGACGAGAAGCGGCTGATCTCGAAAATCACCTGGAAGCTGATGCCGTTTCTCGGCATCCTCTATCTCATCGCCTATATCGACCGGCAGAATGTCAGCTTCGCCAAGCTGCAGATGGTCGATGCGCTCGGGTTGAGCGAATATGCCTATGGTCTTGGCGCCTCGCTCTTCTTCATCGGCTATTTTCTCTTCGAGGTGCCGAGCAACCTCTTCCTCGACAGGCTCGGCGCCCGTGTCTGGTTCGCTCGCATCCTGGTCTCCTGGGGGCTCGTCACCATCGCGCTCGCCTTCACCCAGAACGCGGCTATGTTCTATATCCTGCGTTTCCTGCTCGGTGTGTGCGAAGCCGGCTTCTTTCCCGGCGTTCTCTATCTGCTGACGCTGTGGTTCCCCTCGGCCTATCGCGGCCGAATGGTCGGGCTGTTCATGATCTTCAGCGCCATCGCCAATGCCGTCGGCGCACCACTCGGCGGCGCGCTGCTCGATCTCGACGGCCTGTACGGCTTTGCCGGCTGGGAGTGGGTGTTCCTGGCGACCGGTATTCCCGCCGTCATCGCCGGCGTCGTCACCTTTTTCTATCTTCCCGGCCGGCCCGAAAACGCGAGCTTCCTCAGCAGCGAGGAGAAGCTCTGGCTCGAACGAAGGCTCGCTTCGGAAAATGCCGGCATGGACGAAAATGCCGGAAACGGCTTCAAGGCGCTCGTCGACCCGCGCGTTCTCTTGATGGCGCTCTGCTATATCGCCTTTCCGCTGTCCGCCTATGGGCTGAGCTACTGGCTGCCGACCATCGTCAAGGCTTTCGGCGTCAGCAACACGGTGAACGGCTTCCTCAACGTCATTCCCTGGCTGTTGGTCGCCGTCGCGCTCTATGCGGTTCCCGCCATGGCCGACAAGGCGCAATCGAAGACGCCCTATATCGTCATTCCGGCGTTCATCGGCGCCGCCTGCCTGCTGCTGTCGGCGCTGATCCCGAACCACACGCTGCAATTCGCCTTCCTCTGCGTCGCCGCCGCCGGTATCTTCGCCCCCCAGCCGGTGTTCTGGAGCCTGCCCTCGCGGTTCCTGAAAGGGGCGGGTGCGGCGGCCGGGCTTGCCGCCATCAATTCGGTCGGGAATCTCGGCGGCTTCGTCGCCCAGAACGTTGTGCCCTGGATCAAGGATGAAAGCGGCAGCACGATCGCGCCGATGTTCTTCCTCGCCGCCTGCCTTGCCGCCGGCGCCCTCTTGGTCTTCTTCGTGACGCGCCAGTTGTCAAGCCGCGAAGCTGCGGCGGCACCGAGCCGGGTCTGAGCGGTATGCTTCAAGCCGTCAGCGTGAAAGCGTCGCTTTCGCCCGGAACGAGCTCCATCGGCCAGATCCTGTTGCGGGCGCCCTGCGGATAATGATCGGCATAGGCGGGCATGGTGGCGAGCAGGGTTTCGCCGAGCTGGGCGCCGAGATCGCGCAGCGACATGCGGAAGGAGGTCAGCGACGGCTGCAGGAAATGTGTGCGCGGCTCTTCGCGGAAGCCGACGACGGCGAGATCGCGGCCGGGCACGATGCCGGCCTCGGCCAGCCTGCGGTAAAGCCCGATCGCCATCAGCTCGTGGATCAGGATGATCGCCGTCGGCCGGTCGTCGATCATCAGCAGTTCGTGGCCGGCCTGATAGCCGCCCTGTTCGCTCGATTTGACGCGGATGACCAGCGCCGGATCGAAGGCAAGGCCGTGGCGCTGCAGCGCCTGGCGGTAGCTGTCGAGGAAGATGTAGCCGAGATTGATGTCGGAGGAGGGGGCGGCCACCGCGATCCGCCGATGGCCCTTGGCGACCAGCCGCTCGACGCCGCGCGCTGCCACGCCTTCGAAATCGAGGTCCATCCAGGTATAGCTGCCGCCGGACGCGCTGCGGCCGAGCGCCACGAAGGGGATGCGGGCCTTTTCCAGAAGCTCGATGCGCCGGTCGGTGCGCCGTGTCGCCGAGATGATCAGCGCATCGACGAGGCGGCGCGCCACCATGCGCTTCAGATACTCATGCGGGTCCTCGTCGTCAGGGCAGGGCAGCATGACCAGATCGAGCTTGTGGCGGGAAAAGACGCTCTGCAGCCCGTCGGTGACGCCGAGGAAGAAGTCGTCGCTGTTTTCGACCGTCTCGCGGCTCACTTCCAGCATCAGCCCGATGACATTGGTCATGCCCTGGCGCAGGCTGCGGCCCGACTGGTTGGCGACGTAGCCAAGCTCTTCGGCGGCGGCGAGCACCCGCCGGCGCGTTTCTTCGTTGACGTCGGGCTTGCCATTCAGCGCACGGGACACGGTCCCAATCGAAATGTCGAGATGCTCGGCGAGCTGGCGGATTCCCTTCATGTCAGCCGATCTTCCTCCCCTGCGGCGCCGAGTCCTGGCCCTTCTTGCCACAGGATGACCTCTGCGAAAAGCCATGGGGGAGAGGTTACGGTCTGAAGCTTTGGCGAATGACGAGTTCGGGGATGACGCGTTCGTGGCCGGCAGGCGCGTCCGGATTTTCAAGCCGCCGCTCCATCAGCGCGACGGCGCGTTGCGCCATGGTCAGCGGATCCTGGCGGAAGGTGGTCAGCTGGTAGCTCAGCCAGGCGGATTCCGGCACGTCGTCGAAGCCGATGACGGCGACATCCTCGGGGATGCGCAGCCGCGCCTCCTGACGCACGACATCCATCAGGCCGAAGGCGATCTGGTCGTTGGCGCAGAAGACGGCGTCCGGCTTGATCGTCCCGGAGAAGAGCGCCCGCCCCGCGGTGACACCGCCGTCATAATCGGAATCGCCGCCGCGTTGGACGGTGACGGATGCGCCGAGCGATTCTGCCGTTGCAAGGAAGGCGGTTTCGCGCTCGAGGATAGACGGCGTGCCGGTGTTGGAACCGGCGACCGCCAGCCGCCGTCTGCCGCTGTCGTAAAAGGCCGTCGCCGCCTTGCGCGAAGCTTCAGAGTTGCCGACGCGCACATGGTCGGCATCGGGTTCCGAGCGGCCGATCACGACGAGCGGCTGGCCGTTTCGCTGTGCGAGCTCGAGGAAACTCGCCGGCGGCGAGCCGGACAGGATGATGATCGCCTCGGCGCGATGACCGATCAGCATTTTCTGAGCGGCGAGCAGCTCGTCTTCCGTCTGACCGGTGTTGATGAGGATCGGAATGCTGCCGCGGCGGATCAGCGATTTGGCAAGAGCTGCGGCGAGATGCGCGCGAAAACCCACTTCGGGGCGGGTGGCGACGATGCCGACGAGGCGGCTCTGATTGGCAAGCACGCCGCGGGCGAGATCATTGACGTGGTAGCCGAGTTCGTCAGCTGCCCGCAGCACCCTTTCGCGCGTGGCAGGCGCAACGCTTGCGCCCGGCGTGAAGCTGCGCGAGACGGCCGAGCGCGAAACGCCCGCCAGTTGCGCGACCTGCTCGGCGCTGACGAAGCGCATGCGTTCTTTTTTCGGCGCTTTGCCGTCGTTTACGGGACCATCATTCATCGGCTCTCAGCTATTGCTCGTCTCTGACAGGCAGATGACAGGCTGCGGGGCGGGGGGATTTTTTGCGAAGGTATTGTCGTCAGGATGACCGCCGATTCGCGCCAAAGGCTGCCCCTCACCCTAACCCAACCGGGGGTCGAGCCGCTGGTCTCGACCCCGGTTGGTGGCGGCAGCCGGATGAGCGGCGGCTCTCCTGGTCGGCATGCCGTTGATATGACCTAAAAAAACCGAGGCTGCGGAACGCAGCCTCGGCTGAGGGTCGAGCGGCGCTGACGAATTCAGCACCACTTCAAAGCTTCAGATCTACTCGCAGACCCGCACGGTTTCGGCGTGGTAGCCGCCGTCATAACGATTGCGGACGTCGCGGTCCTCATACCAGCATCTCGGTTCGACATAGCGGGGGCTCTCGACATAACGAGGGCCTTCATCGACGTAGCGAGGGCCGCCGCCGTTGACGAGTGCGCCGCCGATCAGGCCGCCGACGACGCCTGCGGCTACACCGCCGGCGATAATGCGGCCGGTATTGTTGTGGTGGTGATGGTCACGCGCGGCAGCGGGCTGAATAGCCGATCCAACAAGGGCCGTCGCGATCAACAGGCTGCTGATAATTCTCATCATAATATTCTCCTCAGTGGTACCGGCCCCCGATTAAAAGGGAAATGCGGCAGCAAGGCGTTGGTTCGTTCAATCTTTGCAACATGAGTTAATGCATGTCATCCGCCTTTAGTCTTAGGTCGCCGATTGCGTCGCCGTCGTCTCCTCCAGCACATCTTCGGGAATATCGTCGAACGAGGCGTAGTTGAGGTTATAGAGCCTGGAGTAGAGCTTGCCGTTTTTCATCAGCTGCCGATGGTCGCCGCTTTCGATGATCTCGCCGTTCTGCAGCACGATGATGCGGTCGGCCTCGCGGATCGTTGCCAGGCGATGGGCGATGACCAGGCCGGTGCGATTCTCTAGCAGCTTCACCAGCGCCTTCTGGATCAGCATTTCGGTATAGCTGTCGATATTCGCCGTCGCCTCGTCGAGCACGAGGATCTTGGCGTCGGCCACCAGCGCGCGGGCGAAGCTCAGGAGCTGGCGCTGGCCGAGCGAAAGATTGCCGCCGCGCTCGCCAAGAATGCTGTCGTAGCCGTAAGGCAGGCGCATGATGAAATCATGGGCGCCGACGGCCTTGGCGGCCTCGATCACCTGTTCGCGCGTCGCCTCCAGCTTGTGGTAGCGGATGTTTTCGAAGACGGTGCCGGTGAACAGGAAGGGCTCCTGCAGCACCATGGCGATCTGCGCACCGAGCGAATCCTGCGTCAGCGCACGCACATCGTGGCCGCCGACCAGCACCTGGCCCTGCTGCACGTCGTAGAAGCGGTGGATCAGCGACATGCAGCTCGATTTTCCGGACCCCGTCGGCCCGACCAGCGCCACCGTCTCACCGGGATTGACCTTGAAGCTCACATGTTTCAGCACCGGATGTTTCGGATTGTAGCCGAAGACGACATCCTTGAATTCCACCGAACCGTCCATGTCGCGCGACAGGGTCTTGGCGTCGGGCGCGTCCTTGATGTCGACGGGCACGTCGAGCACCTCGGTCAGCCGCTGGCCGGACGCCATGGCGCGCTGCATCACCGAATATTGCAGCGTCAGCGACCGGATCGGGTCGAAGAAGCGCTGGATGTAGAACAGGAAGGCGACGAGCACGCCGACATCGAGCGCCTGGTTGAGAACGCGGGCGCCGCCGACGACGATGACAAGCGCCATCGCCACACCCGTCAGGCTGTCGACGATCGGCACCATCACCTGGGCATAACGCGCCGCAGTGAGGTGCGTGCTGAGATTGGCATGCGCCTTGTCGTCGTAGAGCGTGAAGTTGACGCCCTGCCTGTCCATGCTCTGGACGGCGCGCACACCATGGATCGCTTCGGCGAGTGCGCCGTTCGCCACCGAATTGGTCTCATGCGCAGCCATGAAGGATTTGCGGGCGAGCGGCAGCCAGAACAGCCGGACCACGAACAGCACCGGCAGCACCGCAAGCGTCAGCAGGCCCAGCTTGAAATCGAGATAGAGCATGACGAAAACGATGCCGAAGAGCAGCACGATATCGCCGACCGAGAGAACCGAGGTTTCGAGGAATTCCTGCATCGAATTGACGTCGCCTTGCAGGCGCGACATCAGCCGCCCCACTTCGGTCTTGTCCATGAAGGAGAGCGAGACGCGCTGGAGATGCGAGAACATCGCCTTGCGGATGTCGAAGAGCACCTCTTCGGCGACGTTGCCGACCAGCGTCTCCTGGGCATAACTTGCCGCATAATTGATAAGGATGGCGATGGCGAAGGCGGCGATCGCCGAGATCAGCGCCGGAGGATTGCCGCCCGGCGACATGCCGTGGTCGATGGCGTAACGGATGATCAGCGGGATCAGCAATTGCATCGTCGTGAAGGTCAGGACGGCGACGACCGCCCAGAGGACTTGGGTGCGGTAGGGGTGAACGAATGCCCAGATGCGCTTGACGATGTTGCCGTCGAAGGCCTTGCCGAACATTTCCTCCTCGATGCGATGCGAACCGACCACTGCCCGCGGCGGGCGGCGGCCGTCCTCGCGAACGTCGGGACGCTCGGTTTCCAGTTCCTCGGCCATCACAATCTCCCTAGTACCACGGCCTTTGTTGTGGTTTGGCCGGCCGCTGACCGCGGAAAGCCTCAATCCGCAGCGAGTGGCTGTGGAGGAATAACCTCTCCTCCCCTCATTCCTGTGCTCGTCACAGGAATCCAGCCACCGCGCGTCTGCGCGGTGAATGACACTTAAAACGGTTTCCCGCGCCAAGGACTTGGCGCACTGGATCCCTGTGACGAGCACAGGGATGAGGGAGCAAGAGGAAACGCCACCACCCAGGCATCAAGCACTCAACACCTCGTCGCCCGGCCGGACCTGCAGGTCGTAGAGCGCCTTGTAGCGCCCGCCGAGCGAAAGCAGCGCCTGATGCGTACCGCGCTCGACGATCCTTCCGTCTTCGGCGAACAGGATCTGGTCGGCATGCATCAGCGAGCTCAGGCGGTGGGCGACGATGATCGTCACCCGGTCGGCGGCATAACGGCGCATGGCGCTGCGGATGCGCTGTTCGGTGGCGGCATCGATCGCCGCCGTCGAATCGTCGAACACCATCACCGCCGGCTTCAGCATCAGCGCGCGGGCAATCGAAAGACGCTGCCGCTGACCGCCGGACAGCGATACGCCGCGCTCGCCGACGACGGTGCCGTAGCCGGTGGGCAGGCCGAGCACGTAATTGTGCAGCTGGGCGCTTTCGCTGGCGCGTTCGATGCGGCTTTCCTTTGCCCACGGGTCGCCATAGGCGATGTTGTTTTCGATCGTTGTCGTGAACAGGAAGGAATCCTGCTGCACGACGGCAACGGCGCGGCGCAGCGATTGCAGCGTCGCCTTGCGGATATCTTGACCATCGATGGTGATCTTGCCGCCGCTGACGTCGTAGAAGCGCGGGATCAGATGGGCGATCGTCGACTTGCCGCTGCCGGGCGGGCCGACGATGCCGATTGTCTGGCCGCGCCGGGCTTCGAACGAGACATCGTGGAGCACGGTGCGCTTTTCCGAGCCGGGATAGGCGAAGCTGACATTCTCGAAACGCAGCACGCCCTCCGATACCGCCAATTCTTTGGCATCCGGCGCATCCTTGATCGCGATGTCGAGGTCGAGCAGGTTGAAGAGCCGCGAGCCGCAGGTGGAGGCGCGGGCAAAGGCATTGACCATCAGGCCGAGCTGGCGCACCGGCATCTGCAGGATGGTCATGAAGGTCAGGAACGAGGCGAGCGTGCCGACGGTGATCTCGCCGGACATGACCTTGCCGCCGCCGATCCAGAGCACGAGGCCCATCGCCGCGAAGAAGGAGAAGGTCATGGCGCTGGTATTGACCACGCGGATGCCGACCCGCTGATGCGCCAGCGCCAGCGCGTTCTTCGAGGCCGCCTCGAATTTCGACAGTTCATGCTCCTGGGCGGCAAAGGCGCGCACGACGCGGATGCCGCCGAGATTCTCCTCCATGATCCGGGTCAGCACCGACAGCCGCTCCTGCAGGTCGAGCCAGGTGGCGCGCAATCTCAGCTGCGTCACCGAGGAGCGCCAGCCGACGAAAGGCACGAAAGAGAGCGCGAGAAGGCCGAGCACGACATCGGTCGACAGCAGCATGTAGGCGCCGATGCCGATCAGGATCGTGAGCAGGATCATGCGCACCAGCGCGGTGGAAAAATACATGCGCACGCCTTCGAGATCGAGCATGCCGACGGTGATCAGATCGCCGGAATGCACCGTATCGTGAAAGCTGAAGGACAGGCGCTGGATTTTTTCGTAGCAGGCCAGGCGCAGCTCGTAGCCCATATGGTGGCCGACGGATTCGCTGAAATAGTTCTGCACCATGGTGAAGAGGCCGCGCAACACGCTGGCGCCGAGCAGCAGCAGCGCCGTGGTCAAGAGCGCGTCCTGTGCCGCCTGGCCCGCCGTCCCGCCGCCCATCGCCATCTGGGTGTGGTCGACGGCCTGGCCGAGAAGGCGGGGGATCATCAGCTGGAAGGTCGAGGCGATGAGCGTGGCGCCGATCGCAAAACCCGCCTGCCAGGGGTGGCGGAAGGCCATCACGGTGATGCGCACCAGTGTAAAGAGGCCTCGGCCCCAGCCTGCCGCAGTTGCAAGCGCCATCGAAGCCGAAGGCTTCGTCGCGCGTGTTAACGCATCGCTGCTCACGGTATTTTTTCCAATAGATGTGTGCTCGGACGCTGGCCCGAAAAGACGGCAAATCCATGAAAGGATTGATAGCACCGTCAGTTTTGCCGATTCCAATTGGCGGTTCAAGTAAAGAATTCACCAACTGGTTATTTTTGCGTGAGGCCGCCTCGCCTCAGCCGCGGGAACAATCGGCGCGCGGGTGGGTTGCAGCGGGCAGACCCGTCGGGCAACCGTTACCGGAGAGATACGATGCCGCTGAAAGCCGTTGCTCTCAACGCCACGCTGAAGACCAGCGACGCCAAGGACCCGTCGTCGACCGACCGGATGATCGGTCTCATCGACAAGGCGTTGTCCGAATATGACGTTGTAACCGAAGTGCTCCGCCTTGCCGATTTCAACATCAAGCCGGGCGTCACGTCGGACGAGGGCGCCGGCGACGACTGGCCCGATATTCGCGCCAAGCTATTGAACGCCGATATCCTGCTGCTGGCGACGCCGATCTGGCTCGGCCAGCCGTCCAGCCTCTGCAAGCGGGCGCTGGAGCGCATGGACGCCTTCCTTGAGGAAACGGACGATCAGGGCCGCATGGTCTCCTATGGCAGGGTCGCGGCCGTTGCCGTCGTCGGCAACGAGGACGGTGCCCATCACGTTTCGGCCGAACTTTACCAAGCGCTGAACGATGTCGGCTTCACCATTCCAGCCAATGCCGTCGCCTATTGGGTTGGAGAGGCGATGGGCTCCACCAATTTCGTCGATCTCGGCAAGGTGCCGAAAGTCGTCACGAAAGCCGTCGACATGCTGGCGCGCAATACGGCGCATCTGGCGGGTCTTCTGAAGGCGAAGCAATATCCGGGCGAGGGAAGCTGAGATCGCATTGTCCTTGGGTCTTCATATTTTCTGCAAATTCAATAGCTTGCGACAAGCGACAACAAAACCCTTGCCAGACACGCCATTTGGCGCTTTCATACACGACCAGTTTGATAGACTATCGCGAAGGTGACTGTTCCCCTCGTTCCGGGTTCGCCCGATCGGACCCGATGCTGCGGCAACTGACGTCAATGGCCGCATGACCCTCATCAACGCGTGACCCGATGCTCATGCGTTGAAACCTCGATCGACCCCAGGTGCTGATGAAGCCGCAAAGGAGTTGCGATGACGGTTCAGGGACTTTTTTCCGGAAGGGCGAGTGCGGCGGCGCAGATATCGGCCGTGCCGCGCGTTGCCATCGTCGGGCGCGGCTTCTCCGGCATGATGACGGCCATTGCGCTGATGAAGACGGTGCGCGCTCCCTTCCACCTGCAACTGTTCGATCCGAATTCGTCGGTCAGCGGCGGCCAGGCGCTTGCCTCTGCCCGCACGTCGACGATCCTCAATACCCGCGTTCGCGATCTCTCGGTCTCGGTCGGCGACAGCGACGATTTCAACGACTGGCTCTGTAGCAACGCCGCCTTCCGCGCCGCCGTGCCCGCGGCCATTCCAGGCTTCCGGCAGATCTTCGTGCCGAAGGAAATCTTCAGCGATTATGTCTACCAGCGCTTTTCTGAAGCGCTGGCGGCGCGCCGGGACATCACCGTTCAGGTCTGCAACGATCCCGTCGTGACGATCCGCCGGAGCCACGGCAATCGCTTCCTGCTTGAAAGCGCCAATCCGGCCAATCCGCTGTTCGACACGGTGATCCTCGCCACCGGTTATGGCCTCAGCGATCCGCGTGCCGAGCAGCCGGATGCTTCGCCGGTCCGCGCCCAGCGCCTCGTCGCGCGGCCGCATGCGGTGCTGCTCGGCAGCGGCATCCGCGTCGTCGACCAATTGCTGCAGCTGCGCGATTCCGGCTATGCCGGCCAGGTGACGATCATTTCGCGGCACGGTTTTCTGCCGCAGAGCCACACGCCGAACTCCGCCGATCCGGTATTTCCGGCCGAAGCGCTGCCCGAGACCCTGCCCGACATCGTGCGCTTCATCCGCCAGGCCTGCCGCGAGGCGGAAGAAGAGGGGCAAAGCTGGCAATCGGTGATGAACGGGCTGAGGAAACATGCCCGTTCACTTTGGCGCTCGCTGCCGGCCCGCGACAAACATCAGTTCAACCGGCATTTGCGAGCGATCTACGACAGCCATCGCAACCGCCTGCCGGAAGCCATGCACCTGCGCCTGCAGCGCGAGCTTGCCGAAGGCCGCACCGTGCTCCGCCGCGGCCGGGCCGGCCGCCGGGGCCTGAGCGGCTTGTTTTTCACGCCGGCCGGTTCCAGTGCCGAGGAGGTGATCCACGCCGAGCGCATCATCGATTGCCGCTGCCAGGCGCCGGATCTCTCCGCGCCGCTGATGCAAAGCCTGTTTTCCGCCGGCCTTGCCATGCCGGACGAGCTCTCGCTCGGACTGGCGGTCACGGCGTGCGGCGAGCCCCTCCTGGAGGACGGTTCGACGGTTGCCGGGCTCTTTGCCGTCGGCCCGCTCGGCCTCGGCAGCCTGCCTGATATCGATCTCGTGCCCGAGATCGTCTCACAAGCCTATGCGGCGGCCGAACGCATCGGCGCGCGCTTCTATCCGCAGGTCAGGGCCGTCTGAAAAAGTGTGATCTTTTCGGAACCATCTGCGCGTCGCCGCGTTAAAAGCGCTGGTGACCGAGAGGGGCAAATGGAAGTGCTGGATCGACATGATACGTCTCTTCAAGAAGAGGGGCGCTTTCGTCTTCTGGTCGATGCCATCACCGACTACGCGATCTACATGCTGAGCCCCGAAGGCATCGTCACCAGCTGGAATACCGGCGCTCAGCGCTTCAAGGGCTACAAGCCTTCGGAAATTCTCGGTGAGCATTTTTCCCGTTTTTATATCGACGAGGATCGCGCGGCCGGAATTCCCGAGCGCGCGCTTGCCACGGCGCTCGAGCAGGGGCGCTTCGAGGGGGAGGGCTGGCGCCAGCGAAAGGACGGCAGCCGCTTCTGGGCGCATGTCGTCATCGATCCGATCCGCCGCCCCTCCGGCGAGCTCATCGGCTTTGCCAAGATCACCCGCGATCTCACCGAACGCAAGGCAGCGGAAAACGCGATCCGGCAGAGCGAGGAACAATTTCGACGCCTGGTCCAGGGCGTCTCCGACTACGCGATCTACATGCTCGATCCCGAAGGCAATGTCAGCAGCTGGAATTTCGGCGCCGAGCGGATCAAGGGCTATCGGCCGGAGGAGATCATCGGCCGGCACTTCTCGACTTTCTACACACCGGAGGACCGCGCCGCCGGCCTGCCGGAGACCGCGCTCAGCGTCGCCCGCGCCGAAGGCCGCTTCGAGCGGGAAGGCTGGCGTGTGCGTAAGGACGGCACCCGCTTCTGGGCGAGCATCGTCGTCGACGTCATCCGGGGCGATGACGGCGACGTGCTCGGTTTCGCCAAGATCACCCGCGATATCACCGAGAAGATGGAGACGCAGCGGGCGCTGGAGCAGGCGCGCGAAGAGCTTTTCCAATCACAGAAGATGGAGGCGATCGGTCAGCTGACCGGCGGTATCGCCCATGATTTCAACAATCTGCTGATGGCCGTGCTCGGCAGCCTGGAGATCCTGAAGAAGCGCATGCCGCAGGATCTGTCGCTGACATCGCTTGTCGACAATGCTATGCAGGGCGCCCAGCGGGGCGCGGCCTTGACCCAGCGCATGCTGGCCTTTTCCCGCCGCCAGGAACTGCATATGGAGCCGATCGACGTCTCCGGCCTGGTGCGCGGCATGATGGATATTCTCAGCCGTTCGCTCGGCCCCCTTACGACGATCGAGACTTATTATCCTGTCCGGCTGCCGACCATTCTCACCGATCCGAACCAGCTGGAGATGGCGATCCTCAACCTCGTCGTCAACGCCCGTGACGCCATGCCGGCCGGCGGCCGCATCACGCTGCGCGCGTCCGAAGAATCGATCGCCGCCGGCAAGGGGCCGCTGTCGGCCGGCCGCTATGTCAGGATCGCGGTGGTCGATGAAGGCGAGGGCATGGATGCGAAAACGCTGGAGCAGGCGGTCACGCCGTTCTTCACCACCAAGGGTGTCGGCAAGGGCACGGGTCTCGGCCTTTCCATGGTGCAGGGTCTCGCCACTCAGTCCGGCGGCCGCCTCATCCTGAAGAGCACCCCCGGCGAAGGTACGACGGCCGAATTGTGGTTCCCGGTCGTAACAATCGAGAAGAGGACAGAGGCCGTGGCCGAGCTGCCGCAACGGGATGATGATGCACAGCGCGGGCTGCGGATCGTCGCCGTCGACGACGACGGTCTGGTTCTGATGAACACGACGCTGATGCTGGAGGACCTCGGCCACACGGTTTTCGAGGCGATGGCCGGTCCCGAGGCGCTCGACATCCTGCGCAAGGAGCCGGTCGATCTGGTGATCTGCGATCACGCCATGCCGCGCATGACCGGCGCGCAGCTCGCCGAGGCGATCCGCAGCGAATGGCCCAAGATGCCGATCATTCTCGCCACCGGCTATGCCGATCTGCCCGACGGGGCAGGCGCCAATTTGCCCCGCCTCGGCAAACCCTTCTCGCAAGCGCAGCTCGCCGACGCCATCAGCCGGATCGCTTCTCAAGGTGCGTGAAAGGCGGAGGGTGACTGGCGGCGCTCGATAGTCGGATACAGTCCAACTGGTCCGCCGAACGTGGACAAACCCCCGCGCTAGAACAGGATTTGGATTTTAGGCCCGGTCGGCCTAAAATCCAAATCCTGTTCTAAATTAAAGAGTTAGAGCATGATGTCGTCCGAAAACCGCTCACACTTTTCGGCATCATGCTCTAGGCGCGAAGCTTCTCGTCGCCGCCATCCAGGAGCTCCGGTGTCGCGGCTGAAGCTGTGCCGCTGAGAAGACGCTTTTCGGTCTCCTGCAGGTCTAGGATCGCTTGTTCGATGCCCTCAGCCGGCGTTTGGCGCGAGACCAAACGCCACCGATGCTGCTGCCACAAGGTGACGAGAATGCGTCGGCTCGGGACTTCGATCGTTTCATGCAAAAACCATGCTCCCGCCGCCGCAACGGCAAGCGCTGCCGCGATCAACGCTGGTTCGGGCACCAGAGATCCGAGAGTCCGGTGAACGAGGAACATGATGGGGACGTGGAAAAGATAGAGCGAGAAGCTGATCGCGCCGAAGAACCTTACGGGTGCAGCCGCCAGGACGTGTGCCGCGATGGGCGGCTGTCGCGCAACGAGCGCGACAATGACAGCTGCGGCGGCCGCGCTCTGCAAACCCCAGAATTCTGGGGAGAAATTCGGCAGGACATGCCTGTAGGTGAAGAATACTCCCAGCAGGAGCAGCGTCAAAATTCCCGTGAGGGCGGATGGCCTCCATCTATCGCTGAAGGCATGCAGCGCGCCGGCAAGGGCGCCGAAAAGAAAGTAAGGGAGCTTGGAAACGAGCAGGATTCCCGGCCCCGGCAATGCAAGCAGTCCATCGACGACAACGACCGCTGCGAAGCCGGCGATCAAGCCTCGGTAGCGGTTCGGCCGGCTCAAGCAGAGCCACAGGATCGGAAAGAGCAGATAGAATTGAATCTCAGGGGGAATTGACCAGAAAACACCGCTCGAACCCAGGAGCAGGACATGACGTACAAAGTCCGTGCCGCCGGTGATCGGCTGAACGAAATCCAGATCCTGTATGCTGGACAGGATCGCCACGAGCAGGACAGCCACCAGATAGACCGGATAAATGCGGGCAAAGCGGCTCACCAGGAAATCCAGGACGTTTTCCCTGGTCACAGGCCGCGAACCGTAGAGATGGGCCATCAGAAAGCCGCTGAGGGCAAAGAACAAGCCGACAGCTTCGCTGCCCATCGACACCAGATGCTGGGCGATACCTGGAAAGATGAGGCCGATATGCGCTTGAACGACCAGAAGCGCGGCGATGCCGCGCAGGCCATCGAGACTGGGGATGTAATCCGGCCGGCTCATCTGCAGCTTTTATCTATTCTGGTCAGGCAAGCAGTAGCCGACATGACTTTACAAGACATTAATCCGCCGCGCTGAAACATCGGCGGCGCACCAGCTTGCAGGGGATCGTGCTATTCGCGGCGGCCTCTTGCGATCTCGCCGCGCAAGATGAACACCAGCAGTGCCAGCGCCATCGCCGCCAGGCCGTACCAGGTGATCGCGTAGACGAGATGGTTGTTCGGGAAATGGATGATCGTCAGGCCGCCGACGGGCAGGCCGCCCGGATTGGCGGTCGCATCGGCGTCGATGAAATAGGGTGCGACCGTCCGGACGCCGCGCTTTTGCGCGATCGCCGCGACATCGCGCGAATACCAACGGTCGGCATTGACGTCGTTGGATTGCAGCAGCGATCCCTTCGGCTCGGTCATCCGCATCAGACCGGTGATTTCGACCGGTCCCGGCAGCTGGCCTTCACGGCGCGTCGCCGGGTCGCGCCTGTCAGTCGGCACGAAGCCGCGGTTGATGAGGATGGCAGTGCCGTCTGCAAGCATCAGCGGCGTCATGACCCAGTAACCCGGGCCGAGCGCCGTCGAGGCATAGACCAGCGTCTCTTTGTCGTTGGCGAGCTTCCCGGCCACGCTCACCCGGCGATATTCGTCATCGCCGGCATCGATCTTGTCCCAATCGGCCTGCGCCGGGGCGGGCACGGCTGCGGCATGCACGCGCTGGTCGACGCGGAGGATGAGATCACGCTTCCAGGCGAGGCGCTGTACCTGCCAGGTACCGAGGGCTGCGAGCGCAGTTGCTAACAGAGCGAGGCAGACGGCAAAGGCGGCGCGTTTTACCGGCGAATGCCGCTTGTCCGCTTTTTCGGGGTGAGCCTCGCTCATGGCAAGAATCGCTTCGGGCGGCGATGCGGCCGCCCTTTCGACGCCGTCACGGCATGTTCTTCATCATCTCGGGGCTCATCGGCATCATGTTGGTGTTGAGATGATGCATGACCCAGAGGGAGCCGGAGAGCGCGATGGCAACGATGATGATCGTGAAGATCAGCGCCATCATCGTCCAGCCGCCCTCGCTGCGGGGGTTCATGTGCAGGAAGAAGACCATATGGACGACGATCTGGATCGCCCCGATGGCCATCACCAGCACCGCCGTTACCGCCGGGCTTTCGAAGACGCCTGACATGACCAGCCAGAAGGGAATGGCGGTCAGGACGATGGAGAGCGCGAAGCCCGTCATGTAGCTGCGGAAGGTGCCGTGGCCGGCCTGATGGCCGTGGCTGTGGCCGTGATGGGCCTCGTGGGCGTCCTCATGGGCGGGTGCTTGCGAACTCATCCGACAACTCCGAGCAGGTAGACGAAGGAAAAGACGCCGATCCAGACGACGTCGAGGAAGTGCCAGAACATCGACAGGCACATCAGCCGGCGGCGATTGGCCTCGATCAGGCCGTGCATCGACACCTGCACCATCAGCGTGATCAGCCAGATGATGCCGAAGGTGACGTGCAGACCGTGCGTGCCGACCAGCGTGAAGAAGGAGGAGAGGAAGGCGCTGCGCGTCGGCCCGGCGCCTTCGTGGATCAGGTGGATGAACTCGTAGAGTTCGAGCCCGATGAAGGCGGCGCCGAACAGGCCGGTGACAGCGAGCCAGAACAGCGTTTCCGCCTTGGCGTTGCGCTCCATCTGCAGCATTGCGAAGCCGTAGGTAATCGACGAGAACAGCAGCATCGAGGTGTTGAGGGCGACGATCGGCAGATCGAAGAGATCCGCCGGCGACGGGCCGGCGGCATAATTGCGGCCGAGCACGCCGTGGGTTGCAAACAGCACCGCGAAGATCAGGCAGTCGCTCATCAGGTAGAGCCAGAAACCGAGATTGGTGCTGTTCTCCGGATGATGATCTTCCGTCAGGTAGAATTCGGGCTTTTCGGCCGTGTCGACAGTGTGATCGCTCATGGTCTTACACCTGCTCGGCAAGCAGCGTGGTGCGCTTGCCTTCCGTTTCGGTGACGTCTTCAGCGGGGATGTAGAAGTCGCGTCTGTAGTTGAAGGTATGGCCGATCGCCACGACGATCAGGGCGACGAAGGAGACGACGACCAGCCACCACATGTACCAGATAAGACCAAAGGCGAGTGCGACGCTGATGGCCGACAGGATCGCACCGGTGCCGGTATTCTTCGGCATGTGGATCGGCTTGAAGCCGCCGAGCGGACGCTCGTAGCCGCGCCTCTTCATGTCGTACCAGCTGTCATGGTCGTGGACGACGGGCGTGAAGGCGAAGTTGTAGTCCGGCGGCGGCGAGGCGGTCGACCATTCCAGCGTGCGGCCGTCCCAGGGATCGCCGCTGTCGTCGCGCAGTTCCTCGCGCTTCATGAAGCTGACAACGATCTGGATCAGGAAGGCGGCAATGCCGAGCGCGATCAGGCCGACGCCGAAGGCAGCGATAATGAACCAGATCTGCAGCGACGGATCCTCGAACTGGCTCATGCGCCGCGTGACGCCCATCAGGCCGAGCACATAGAGCGGCATGAAGGCGAACCAGAAGCCGATCTGCCAGAACCAGAAGCTCAGCTTGCCCCAGAAAGGATCGAGCTTGAAGCCGAAGGCCTTAGGGAACCAGTAGTTCACGCCGGCGAACATGCCGAACAGAACGCCGCCGATGATGACGTTGTGGAAGTGGGCGATGAGGAACAGCGAATTGTGCAGCACGAAGTCGGCCGGCGGCACGGCGAGCATGACGCCGGTCATGCCGCCGATGACGAAGGTCACCATGAAGCCGACCGTCCACAGCATCGGCACCTCATAGCGGATACGGCCGCGATACATGGTGAACAGCCAGTTGAAGATCTTCGCCCCCGTCGGGATCGAGATGATCATCGTGGTGATGCCGAAGAAGGAGTTGACGGATGCACCCGAGCCCATCGTGAAGAAATGGTGCAGCCAGACGATGTAGGACAGGATCATGATCACGCAGGTGGCGTAGACCATCGAGGCGTAGCCGAACAGGCGTTTTCCCGAGAAGGTGGCGACGACTTCGGAGAAGATGCCGAAGGCCGGCAGCACAAGGATATAGACCTCCGGATGGCCCCAGATCCAGATGAGGTTGATGTACATCATCGGATTGCCGCCGAGGTCGTTGGTAAAGAAGTTCGTCCCGGCATAGCGGTCGAGCGACAACAGCACGAGTGTTGCGGTCAGGATCGGGAAGGAGGCGACGATCAGCACGTTGGTGCAGAGTGCGGTCCAGGTGAAAACCGGCATCTTCATGAAGGTCATGCCCGGCGCGCGCATCTTGACGATGGTGGCGATCAGGTTGATGCCGGAGAGCGTCGTGCCGACACCTGCCACCTGCAGACCCCAGATATAATAGTCGACGCCGACGCCCGGACTATAGGCGGCGCCCGACAGCGGCGGATAGGCGAGCCAGCCGGTCTGGGCGAATTCGCCGATGAACAGCGACAGCATGATGATGATCGCGCCGGCGGTGGTCATCCAGAAGGAGAAGTTGTTGAGAAAAGGGAAGGAGACGTCGCGCGCGCCGATCTGCAGCGGCACCACGAAGTTCATCAGACCGGTGACGAAAGGCATCGCCACGAAGAAGATCATGATGACGCCGTGGGCGGTGAAGACCTGGTCGTAATGGTGCGGCGGCAGGTAGCCTTCCGATCCGTTGAAGGCGATCGCCTGCTGGATGCGCATGAGGATGGCGTCGGAAAAGCCGCGCAGCAGCATGATGACCGCCAGGATCACATACATGATGCCAATCTTCTTGTGATCGACGCTGCAGATCCAGTCGCGCCAGAGCGGGCCCCAGAATTTGAAATAGGTGATGGCGCCGAGCACGGCGAGACCGCCGATGACGACGCCGATGAAGGTCACGACCAGGATCGGCTCGTGATAGGGGATGGCATCGAGGGTCAACCGGCCGAAGATGAACTTCAGGAGGTCAGGATTGGAAAACATGGAACAACCCGTTCATTATGTCTTGCGACGCAAAGCGCCAGGTTAATTGTTGTTGTTGAGCTGCGCAGGCGCCGGATCGGTGCCGTTGCTCATGCCGGGCATGGAATGGCCCTCATGCCGCATGCCCGTACCGGGCGTGCTGTCCGTGCCCTGCATGCCCGGCATGTCTTGCATGCTGCCACCATCGTTCCTGGCAGGTTCGCTGCGTGCCGGTGCGCCCGTTGCCGGCACGGTGGCGGCGGGCGCCACGACGCCTTCGTCGGCATGGCGATTGTCGTATTGCAGCTTCTCGCGGTTCTCGGCACTTTCCTTGCCGCCGCCGCCCATCATGTCGATGTGCATCATCTCGTTCATGCACATCTTGCCCGGCGTGGCGCACATGTTGAGGATAGCGCTGTAGAGATCGGCGTCGGCGCCGGCATAATAACGCACCGGCTCCTTTTCGCTCGGCTTCTCGAGCTTCAGATAAGCGTCGCGGTTGAGCATCGTGCCCTGCTGCTTGACCTTGGCCACCCAGGTGTCAAACCCCTCGCGGGTGAGGCCATGGAACTTGAAGCGCATATGCGAGAAGCCGGCGCCGCTGTAGTTGGCCGAGAAGCCCTCATACTCGCCTTCTTTGTTGATGACGGCGTACAACTTCGTTTCCATGCCCGGCATGGCGTAGATCTGGCCGGCGAGGGCGGGGATGTAGAAGGAGTTCATCACCGAGGAAGCGGTGATCTTGAAATTGATCGGCTGGTCCACCGGAGCGGCAAGCTCGTTGACCGTGGCGATGCCGAGTTCTGGATAGAAGAACAGCCATTTCCAGTCGAGCGCCACGACTTCGACGGTCAGCGGCTTGGTATCGGCCGGAATAGCGCGCTCCGCATCGAGGCGGTCGAGCGGGCGGTAGGGATCGAGCTTGTGCGTGGAAATCCAGGTGACGGCGCCGAGCGCAATGATGATCGCCAGCGGTGCCGCCCAGATGACGATTTCGAGGCGGGTCGAATGATGCCATTCCGGCGCGTAAGTCGCGGCCGTGTTGGAGCGGCGGTAGCGCCAGGCGAAGAGCAGCGTCAGGAAGATCACCGGAACGATGATCAGAAGCATCAGCACCGTCGAGATGACGATCAGATCGCGCTGTTGCGCGGCGATGTCGCCGGACGGCGCCATGACCACCATGTTGCATCCTGCCAGGAAAAGCAGCGGCAAGACGGATAGAAGGCGGGAAAACTTCATGAGTTTTGGCACGTCTCTAAGCTCTTGTTGTTTCGTTTGGTCCGCGACTAAAGCACTGAACCGGATAGCGACATGAGGCGGAAGGTCGCAGTGCAGCAAGCATGCCGCACTGCGGCAAAAATCATCGGGCGCTAGTGCTTTGAAATCCTGATGAAATATAGAAGGATTTTACGCGCGCGCATGTTTCAGTCCAATATAGCCGCATCAGCCGGTCCGACCAGCATTTGCAGGGAAATCACCGTCTCGATCACGCAAATTTTTCGGTCTCCGCTTCATTTGGGCCGTGATGATGAACTATTTCAGTCTCACGGACTTGATAAGCCTGCAGGTTTGATCAAGATCACGCTTGGGGCGCCTTGCCGGAAGCGCCTTAACGAGGAGGCGTTTATGGCAACAGCATCGCATTACGGACCGTCATCGTCGTCGCTGGAACGCGACGCGCGGCGTATTCACGACGACAAGCCGGTGTCACCGGGCAGCATCGCCATCGGCGTGGTGATCGGCCGCATGTCGGAATTTTTCGATTTCTTCGTCTACGGCCTCGCCTCGGTCCTGGTCTTTCCGCAGCTCGTCTTTCCCTTCGCGCCCGACCGGCTGACCGGCACACTCTATTCCTTCGCCATCTTCTCGCTCGCTTTCCTCGCCCGTCCCGTCGGTTCCGTCGTCTTCATGACCATCGACCGGATGTATGGACGCGGCACCAAGCTGACGATCGCGCTCTTCCTGCTCGGCGGCTCGACCGCCTCGATCGCCTTCCTGCCGGGTTACGAGGAGATCGGCGTCTGGTCGATCGCGCTCTTGGCGCTCTTCCGTCTCGGCCAGGGCTTTGCGCTCGGCGGCGCGTGGGACGGGCTGGCCTCGCTGCTGGCGCTCAACGCGCCGGCCAATCACCGCGGCTGGTACGCGATGATCCCGCAGCTCGGCGCGCCGATCGGCTTCGCCTTGGCGAGCACGCTGTTCGGTTATTTCGTCGCCAATCTTTCCAGCGAGGATTTCCTCTCCTGGGGCTGGCGTTATCCCTTCTTCGTCGCCTTCGCGATCAACGTCGTGGCGCTGTTTGCGCGTCTGCGCCTGGTCATGACCAAGGAGTTCGGCACGCTGCTCGAACAGCACGAGCTGGAGGCGGCACCCATCCTCGAGGTGCTGCGCGTCCATGGCCGCGACATCCTGATCGGCGCCTTCGTGCCGCTCGCCAGCTTCGCCATGTTCCACCTCGTCACCATCTTCCCGCTCGGCTGGATGAGCCTTTACGGCAACCAGCCGATCGGCGCCTTCATGGTGGTGCAGGTGGTCGGCGCCATGGTCGGCATTGTCGCCATCATCGCCTCGGGGCTGATCGCCGATCGCATCGGCCGGCGTGCGCAGCTTGCGATCTGCGCCGTCATCATCGCCGTCTTCAGCTTTGTCGGGCCGATCCTGATCGCCTCCGGCAATAACGGCCACGACGCTTTCGTCATCATCGGCTTCGGCGTGCTCGGCCTGTCCTTCGGCCAGGCGACCGGCTCGATCTCGTCGCGCTTCGGCCGCGGCTACCGTTATACCGGTGCTGCCTTCACCTCGGATCTCGCCTGGCTGGTCGGCGCCGGCTTCGCACCGCTGGTGGCGCTCAGCCTCTCCAGCCGCTTCGGCCTGACCTTCGTCGGCTATTACCTGCTCTCCGGCGCCATCTGCACGCTCGCAGCGCTCGCCTTTAGCAAGGCGTTGGAACAGCGCGAATAGTATAAATCGCAGCAGCACGCCGGAAAGTCCGGCGTGCTGCCTCATCCTCTATGGTATCGAAGAGCGGCGCCGCCGAATTGATGCAACCCTTGTTGGTCGTGAGCGATATCCACGGTTTTCCCGAAACCTTTGCCGAACTCTTGGATGTAGGGTGCTCTGAGCACCGCGTATTGCAACTGGCCGGGCTGAGCGGTCGACCCGGTCTGCGCGGAGACGAGCTTCACAATCATCTTTTCAATGAAGACGGCATGCGGCATGCGGTTCGGGCACTCCGCGAGATAAACGGACGCCCGTGCTTGGGGATCGGTTTTAGCGCCGGTGGCACTGCTTTGTGGAATGCCGTCAAAGAGGGGCTGGAGCTCCAGGCCCTGATCTGTGTGTCATCAACCAGATTGCGCTTCGAAACGTCTCCACTGGATATACCCACCATGGTATTCTGGGGAGAACTCGATCCATACCGGCCGCCAGAAAGCTGGAACCACGCTGTTGCCCAGCGTTGGAAAACCTACGCCGGCAAGCAGCACGATTTTTACCGCATCGATGCGCTTGCATCCGAATCGCCGTTACGGGCCGATATCGCCGCGTTCATTGAAGGCCGTTTCCTGTTCGCATAGCGCATATTTGTGGCGCTTCCGTCGGCGCGGGCCGGACGCCGTGGTTTTGCGAACATGCAGGCTTTCGTTTGCGGCTGCAGATCCAATTATTGATTGCATTGCAACCTATAATTAATTGCGATATGATATCCATGATCAGCGAGGAGATGCCATGACCTCAGAAACCATCGATCATTCCACCCTTTCCCGTCTTGTCGATGCAGGAGCAGTCGATGCCGCGCATGTCGTCGGCAAAACCGGCGGCTGGTCCGTCGTCATCCGCTACGGCAAGGCGGAGCGTCCGCTCGCTGCCCAACGTAGCCGGCAGGTGCGTGTGTTCAGGCGCATGGACACCCTGGTTTCCTATCTCAAGGATGTCGGCATCTTGCACTTCGATGTCGATGCAGCCGATTACGCTCCCGACAAGGCTTCGCGGCCGGATCGGGCCGCCGCCCTGCGTCGGACCCATGAGGCGGCGGAATATGACAAGTGGTTCCGCGAACAGGTCGAAGAAGCGATCCGCCAAGCCGATGATCCGAATGCGGTCTGGATTAGTGCGCAGGATGCCGAAAAGCAAATGGACAAGCTTCGGGCCGAACTGCTGGCGCAGCCCGAATCCGGAGATAAGGCTTGATCGTCAAATGGCTGCACCAGGCTCTTCTTGATCGGGAGGGTCAGATTCGGCACATCTTCACCCAGAATCCACAGGCTGCGATCGCATTGGATGATGTTACCCGGCATCAGGCCAAAATGCTCGCCGATCACCCCGAAGCAGGACGCAGCGGTCGTCTCCAGGGAACACGGGAATTGGTCATTCCGCGCACCGCATTTCTGCTGATCTATCGCATCGACAGAAAGGCGCAGAGGGTGGAAATATTGCGCCTTCTTCATGGCGCCAGCGCTGGCCGCCGAGATCTTAGTTTGAAACCTTAGAGGCGGAACAAGAACCGCTCCAAATCGCACGCTGAGATCAAACAGAGCTTGAACCAATGATGCCACGCCGTTTGCTGCGAGCAGCGAAACAATCACATGACCAACTTCCGTGGTGTAGTGGGACTGCGCGGCGGTTTGCTGGTCTCTTAACATAGCCTGGCCACCTTGGCCTTCAGGCCGAACTTTTATCCCTCTTTGACGATATCCAATCCCAGGAAGGTCGAGTGCTCATAGCCTGTTCAGAATGGATGCCCTCCATCCGCGAAATCACCGAACAGACGGCCATTTGCGCGATCGGCGACGTTCATGGATGCGCTGATCTTCTCCAACAAATGCATGCCGGTCTCGCCCATGAATTTGACCTCATCTCTCCGCGCGCTGCTTATTGCATCCATCTCGGCGATCTGATCGACCGCGGCCCGAAAAGCTTGCGGGCGCTCGGCTTGGCTAGGCAAGGCATTCCCGGTGCCACCAACTGCACCCTGATCGGAAATCATGAAGATCGATTGCTTCAGCTGCTTCGCACGCCTGACGCCAGGATGATGGACCGATGGCTGGCGCATGGCGGTACCGAATTCTTCGAGGAACTCGGCGTTGATCCCCGCGACGGATGGGAAGACCGGGTGTCGGAGCTTCTAGGCCGCGATACAATTGAATGGCTGCATTCGCTGCCTCTAAAGCTGCGGCTCGGAGAGCTGCTTTTCGTCCATGCAGGCATCGATGTAGAGGTTCCGATCGATCGTCAGACCGCAGAAACCCTTGCGTGGATCCGCGAGCCTTGGCTTTCTTCGCAGGGACCATATGAAGATGGGCTGGCCATCATCCATGGTCACACGCCCATCGCCGATGTCGTTCTCAGCAACCAGCACAGGATCAACCTGGATACCGGGGCTTGCGAAACAGGTGTTTTGAGCGCGCTTCTGATCCATGGCGGTCGGATGAAGCTCTTGCAGACCGGTTGAAGCGCCTGCGAAATCCTCCGGACTCCACGATGTTTACGGCCCGTTCGGTCTTCGTATGTGCTGCAGAGCAATTCTGGTTCGGCGACTTTACTGCGCCATCTGCGGCTGCTTCGCCGCCCGCGCCGCGGTCAGTTCCGCGGTGGTGTGATTCAGGCGGTCGGCGAGCACGCGCATGATTTCGACGGCCATCTCGGGGAAGTCGCTGAGCAGCTTCAGGAAGTGTTCCTTGCTGATGCGCAGCACTTCGAGCGGCGAGGTGGCGCGCACCGTTGCCGTGCGCGAGACGTCGCAGAGGATGGCGATTTCGCCGACGATGGAATTGAGCTCGACGTCGGCGACCTTGATCTCGCCGGCCGGCGAGGAGACGATGATGTCGGCGCTGCCGGAGAGAATGACATAGGCGGCGTCGCCGACATCGCCCTGATGGAAGAGATCCTGACCGGCCTTGTAGGTCATGCGGTCGGAGGTGAAGGCCAAAAGCTTGAGCTTTGCTGGCGCAATCCTTGAAAAGATCGGCACCCGTCGCAGCATTTCGACTTCGTCTCTCAACAGCATTAGCGTTTCAATCCCCTGGGCGCAGGGTTCTTCGAACCAGGCGCCTTAAATTCCCGGCATTCCCTAGGGAATGCCTACCATCGCCGCTCCCATAGAATATTACGATAACAGTTCCTTGAACATACCGTTTTTCTCGGAAAGTTCCGGATAGTTCCCGGCCTCGGCCAAGCCGCCACGGTCGAAGAGCAGGATCCGGTCGAACATCTCGGCGAGCCGCGCATTGGAGAGCACCCAGATGATCGCCGGCCGCTCGCCTTCCTTATGCAGGTCTTCGATGATGTTGCGGGTGATCTGGTCCTGGACGCGCTGGTCGAGCGCCGACAGCGGCCGGTTGAAGATGAAATAGTCCGAACGCTTCAGAAGCGCGCGGGCAAGGTTCAGCTTCTGCCGCTGCACCATGGTCAGCCGCTTGCCGCCGGATCCGACGTCGAATTCCAGCCCGATCGACAGCACGTCGTCATAAAGATCGAGCGCGTCGAAGAGTTCGCCCATGATGGCGCGGATGCGGTCGGAGGCGTCGGCCTGCTGATAGGCGATGCGGCCGAAGAGCACATTGTCCATCAGGCTGGCCGACGGGGTGAAACGCTCGGCGTCGTAACGCTCGATCAACTCGGCGAGATCAGCCGGAATATGGGCGTGGAACTGTTTGCGGGCGCTGACGATCTTGTCCATCAGCTCGTTGGTCAACAGGCCGAAGCGGTGGCGCGGTTCGATATAGGCGAAGCTCAGGCGGATGATCGCCGAGCGTTCCTCCGGGGTGGCGTCTTCGAAGCGGCGGCTCTGCAGTTTCTGCAGCAGCGCCTGGTAGGTCGGGATATCGTCCGCCGTCATGAAGGTCAGCTGCTGGAAGAAGGGATGGTCCGGCGGCAGGTCGTGGAAGAGTTCGACGGCGTTCTCGGCGATCTCGAGGCCCATGGCGTAGAGATCGGTGCTGAGGCCTGTCTCACGGAAGAGCTGCTGGAAATAGGGGTGCGCCGCCAGCCTGCGGTTGGTCATCAGCGGCCGCTTCATCGTGCCGAAGAGCAGGTTTTCGCCGACCGTTGCCTGGGCATTGTAGGCGTCGAAATCGAAAGGCACGACGATGCCGTCGAGCCCCTCGTCACGCAGCCGGTCCCGGAGCGAGGCGCGCAGTGCGACGACGTGGTCGCTGACCGCCACATGCACGTCGGTGTTGACGTTCGAGCGCAGTGCCAGATCGAGAATGTCCTGCGAGATCAGCACGGCGTCGAGCACCGGCCGGATCGCTTTCAGCAGGTCTTCCGGCCCGCTGGCGCCGGCCGCCTGGTAATCCACCCAGTCGCTGTTGAGATCGAGCGTCGGATTGCCGGCCTTCACCGCCTCGGCGGAATGCCATTTATATTCGAGCGCTTCCTTCTCGTCGTAGACGGGATCGGTCATCGGCGCATGCTTGAGGCCGTAGAGCAGATTGCTGGCGAGCGAGCCATGGAAGAAGAAGGTGTCGGCCGAGGCATAGGAGATGCGCCGGCCGGTGATCGATTCCGGCAGGTCGAGCAGGTCGCGTCCGTCGATGGTGATGCGGCCGGAATCCGGCCAGATCATCCGGCCGAGCGCTTCGGCGAAGGCTTCCGCGCCGCTGCCGTTCGGGCCGACGATCGCCACCGTCTCGTTCGGCTTGATTTCGACCGAGACGTGGTCGACGAGGCGGGCGCCACTGTCGTCGGACAGCGTCAGGTTGGTGACGACGAGCGCACTCGTCAAGGCGCCGACGGGGGCGATGGCCAGTTCCTGAATACGGCTGTCGATCAGCGGCTCGACGTTGAACTGTTCGTAGACCTGCTGGTATTTCACCTGCACGTCCTGGCGCATCTGGTCCCAGTCGATCAGTTCCTTCAGCGGACCGGGCAGATCCTTGTAGGCCGAGATGACGGCGACGAGCTGGCCGATGTCGAGCCGGCCCTGCAGCGCCAGATAACCGCCGATCGCGTAGAACAGGAAAGGCGTGACCTGGGCGAGGAAGTTGTTGATGAACTTCACCAGGAATTTCCACTGGTAAAGGTCGTAGCGGATCGAGAAGATGCGGCCGAGCCGCGAGGCGATGTCGGCGCGCTCGAGGTTGGAGGTGTCGTTGCCGTGGATCGTGCCGATGCCGTCGACGATTTCGCCGACGCGGCCGGAAAGCTCGCGGGCGGTCAACTGCCGCTGGCGGCCGAGGTCCAGGAGGCGCTTCCTCATGCGGGGAATGACGACCGCCTGGACACCGACGATGGCGGCGGCGATCATGCCGAGCCAGAAATTCTGCACGATGATGAAGGCGAGGGCGGTGATTGCCTGGCC
Source organism: Rhizobium phaseoli (assembly GCF_001664385.1). Taxonomy (NCBI): domain Bacteria; kingdom Pseudomonadati; phylum Pseudomonadota; class Alphaproteobacteria; order Hyphomicrobiales; family Rhizobiaceae; genus Rhizobium; species Rhizobium phaseoli. Next base: position 52,898 of record NZ_CP013534.1, read on the forward strand.
GCCGAGCAGGGCGGGCGAGACGAAGGCATCGCCGGTGAAGCCGCCCATCGGCTCCACCTCGTCCTTGATCATGGTGGCGATCTCGGCCGATTTCACCCGCTTGAAATGCGCGGGCGGAAACCGCAGCACCCGGTCGATCAGCTCGAAGCGGATGCGCCGCAGCATGCGCTCGCCGAGCCGGCCCTTATAGGTGTTGATGTAGAATTTGAAGAGGCCGTTCAGCACCACCAGCGCCAGGAACACCAGGCTGAGCGCCATCAGCATCTGGAAGCGGTTGAGCTGCACGCCCTGGAAGAATTCGACATGGCCGATCAGCGGAATATTGTAGGCGATGTGCATGAAGGTCTGGGTCGCGCCCGGACCTTCGAAGCCGTCGCCCTGGATCGGCCCGTTGACGATCTGCTTCGGCAGGTCGAAGGACAGGAAGTAAGGCACCATCGAAGCGGCGACGACAGCCAGGATCCACAGCTGCTGCAGCCGCGTGTTCTTCCAGATGTAGCGGGCGAGGCTTTTTTCCATGGCTAACCGTCAGCTTGCTGGGAAATTCCGGAGGCGCGATCCGTGCGTCGGAACGGGAGAAATCCTTGAGAACGAACCATGCCGTCGGACCGCCGATATCGCAATGAAAACAAGGCGAAGTGACCGGCTGTGGAAAGGCCGATTCTCGCCCGAACTTTGCTTATATCACAGGAATTTTGAATTAGGCGAGCGATTCGCAATCATCGAGCGAATGATGCCGGCGGTTTTCTCCGCCCCCTCGAGATCGAGCGAGACCGGCCCGCGCCGGGATGCTGCGAGCGCCCTTTCGACCGCCGCTTTCACATGGGCCGGCGTCAGCCCCTGTTCCGGCAGAATGTCGGCAAGGTCAAGCGCCTGCAGCCGTTCGGCGCGCACCGTCTGTTCGGTCTCGCCGCCGGCGACGAAGGGGATGAGGATCGCCCGGCATGGACTGCGCATGAGGTCGCCGACCGTGTTGTAGCCGGCCTGCGAGATCGAGACTTTGGCGCCGCGCAGCAGCGAGGGAAAATCTTTGCGGAAGCGCACCAGCGTCACGTTGGGGGCGGCGTCCCGCGACAGCGCGGTGAAATCGGCCTCCGGCAGGTTCGGCCCCGCGATCAGCAGCCAGCGAAGCTTGGTGGGCATGAGCGCTGCCGCCTCTTTCGCCGCGCCGATCAGTTCGGCGCCGACGGCGCCGCCTCCCGCCGAGGCGATGATATCGAATGTTTCGGTCGGTTCGGGGGCCGACGGCGGGCTGACGAGGCCGGTATAACGCACCCTGTCGGCAATCTCTGCTGTCAGCGGGAAGGTGTCCTCGAGCTTGACGAAGGCAGGGTCGCCGTGGACGAGCACGGCGTCGAAATGATCCCTGACCAGGGTTGCGGTTTCCGCGTCGCGGCCGGGTTTGCGGTTTTCCTGCAGGATGTCGCGGACCGAGCTCAGGAGTTTCGGCCGCGGCTCGGCCTTTTCGATCGCCGCGAGCAACGGCAGCAGTTCGAAGCGCATCTGCCGGCGGCCGAAGGGGAAGGCTTCGATGATGACGACATCGGGCCTTGCGGCATGAAAGGCCTCCAGCAGCAGATCGCGACGCGCATGGAGGAATTCCTCGCCGGCGGGGCGGCCTTCGGCATCGGCGAGGCCGGAAAAGCCGGCATTGCTGGCGACGACCGCCGGCAGCGCCACGGTCTTGACGCCCTCGCCGGGAAAGCCCGGTACCGGCAGGCCGCCGGTCACGACCGTGACGTCGAAACCGTCCTTGACGAGGGCATTGGCGATGCGGCTGGCGCGGGCGATGTGGCCGATGCCGAGCAGGTGCTGGACGTAGAAGAAGATGCGCGGTGCCGTCATGAGGCCTTCTGCCATTCGGCCTCGAACAGGCCGCTGAGCTGTCGGATGCTGGAATGGTAGTCGAATTCTTCGCGCACCCGCCTTTCGGCAGCATCGCCGAGACGCTTGCGCAGCACCGGATCGCGGATCGCTGCCGTCAGGGCCTCGGCCAGAAGCGCCGGATCTTCCGGCGGCACGACAAGGCCGTTTTCGCCGTCCCTCAGCAGTTCCGGCACGCCGGACACGGCGGTCGAAACGCAGACGAGCCGCTGGCTCGAGGCTTCGACAAGCACGTTCGGCAGGCCGTCGCGGTCGCCGTTGGCGGCGATCCGGCAGGCCAGCGCAAAGAGGTCGGCGCGGCGGTAGTGATCGAGCACGTCTTCCTGCGCCATGGCGCCCTTCCAGACGATGCGGCCGGAGAGGCCGAGCTCGCTGGCCAGCGCCTTCAGCTTTGCGAGCGCCTCGCCGCCGCCGATATGGTCCATGCGCCAGTGCAGGTCGGGGGGCAGCAGGGCGAGCGCGCGCAGCAGCACGTCGTAGCCCTTCTTCTCGACGGCGCGGCCGACGCTCAGGATGAGGGCGGGATCGTCCGGGTTATCGCCGGTCCGCTGCGGACGTTCGCCGGCAAAGTGACCGAAACGGGCGAGATCGAGACCGTGGTAACTCAAATGCACCGCATCCTTGCGCGATGTCAGCATGCGCATGTGCTCGTAGCCCGTCCGGGTGCAGGTGACGGTCCAACGGGCGCTCTTCAGTTTTTCGGTGAGCTCCCAGTCGGGCGAGGTCCATATGTCCTTGGCATGCGCCGAACAGCTCCAGGGGGTGCCCGTCAGCATGCTCGCATATTCCGTCACCGAAGCCGGCGTGTGGATGAAATGCGCATGCAGCCACTCGCCTCCATCAGGCCATTCGCGCCCCAGTACCAGCGCCTGGCCGAGACGGCGGAAGCGGTTGCGCGAGAGGTCGCGTGGCAGGTCTGCAAGAAAACGTTTGATCAGCGCCTTGAAGCCGGGTCTGGAGACGCCGGCGACCAGGCCTTTCAGCACCCGGATCGGCTCCTCGTGCAGATATTCCGGCAGATAGACGACGCGCGCCTTGATCTCGTCATGCACGGGATGACGCTTCTTGTCGGTCGGCCGGCGCATCGAAATCAGCGTCAGATCGAAGCCGGCCTTTTCGAGGCCGAGCAGTTCCTGGGCGATGAAGGTTTCCGAAAGGCGGGGATAGCCTTTCAGCACGACGAGGATCTTGCGGCGTGGCGGCAAGGCTGTGCCCTATTCCGCGACGAGGGAAAGGTGGCTGGCGCGGCCGTCGATCCATCGGCCGACGGTCTGCGAAATGTGGTCCAGCCCTTCGAGATGCATATTGCTGCCGCTCTTCGACGGCGGCAGGCGAGAGGGCAGCCGTTTCAGCGCCTCGGCCATCACAGTCGGATCGGCCGATTGGTCCGGCAGCAGCATATCGACGAGGCCGAGCTCGCTGGCGCGCATGGCGCGCAGCAGCTGTTCCTCGCGCGGCTTGACGCGCGGCACGATGAGGGCTGGCTTGTCGAAGGAGAGGATCTCGCAATAGGTGTTGTAGCCGCCCATGGCGACGACACCGGTGGCGCCGTCGATCAGCTCTTCCATGTGGTTGTCGAACTCGATCACCTCGATATAGGGAATGGCCTCGCCCTTCTGCACCAGCTTGGCGCGCTCGGCCGCCGGCATATAGGGTCCGAGCACGACGAGAGCCTTCTGCGTCAGCGTCGGATCGGCCTCATAGGCATTCAGAACGTCGTGGACGAGATCGGAGCCGTCGCCGCCGCCGCCGGTCGTGACCAGCAGGTAATTATCCTTGCGGGCGTTGATCGAGCTCTTGCCCTTGGAGACGCTGCGCTGCAGGAAGCCGACGAAATCCATCTTCCGGCGCAGGCTCGCCGGCACGTCGAGACCGATCAGCGGGTCGTAGAAGTCAGGCGGACCATAGACCCAGACGCTGTCGTAATATTGGTCGATCTTCTGCATGATGCCGTTCCTCTTCCACTCGGCCTCGAGCAGATGCGGCGCGTCCATGATTTCGCGCAGGCCGAGCACCAGCACGGTGCCGCGGGCCTTGAGATAGGCAAGCGTATCCTCGACCTCGCCCTTCAGCCCCATCGGCTCCTTGTCGACGATGAAGATATCGGGCTGGAAGGTTTCGGCCGTGTGGCGGATGCTCGATTCGCGCATCTTCAGCGTCTCGTGCAGGTCGATGTGGCTGGCGAGCGACGTATATTCGCCGTTGCGCAGCTTGATGACGCTCGGGATCTTCACGAAGTCGACGCGGGCGCGGTAATCGAAGGCGCCGGCGATCGTCGCCCCCGAAATGATCAGGATGTTGAGGCCGCGATAATCCTCGACCAGCGCATGGGCGATGGCGCGACAGCGGCGCAGATGGCCGAGGCCGAAGGTGTCGTGGCTGTACATGAGGATGCGTGCATCTTCGAGACGTCTGGCCATGGGCGTTCCCTCCGGGGTGAACAACATTGTTAGCACCCCCACCGTCCGGAGGCCATGAGGCGGGGGCGATGCCGTGAGGCGCCGCCGGCTTTCCTGCTATTTGTAGGGATCTGCCGCATCACGCAAGCCGTCTCCCAGAAAGTTGAACGCCAAAATGACAAGAACAACAGGAATGATCGGAAAGAGCAGCCAAGGATAGAAGGCGATGACGCTGACGCTTTTTGCCTCGGTCAGCAGAATGCCCCAGCTGGTGATCGGCGGGCGGAGACCGAGGCCGAGGAAGGAGAGCGCGGTCTCGCCGAGGATCATGCCGGGGATCGAAATCGTTGCCGAGGCAATGAGATGCGACATGAAGCCCGGCACGAGATGGCGTCCGATGATGCGCGGCGTACTGGCGCCCATCAGCTGGGCGGCCTGCACGTAATCTTCCTCGCGCAGCGCCAGCAGCTTGGAGCGAACGGCACGCGCTAGCCCGGTCCAATCGATAATGCCGAGGATGACGGTGATGCCGAAATAGATGACGATCGGGCTCCAGGTCACCGGCATGATGGCGGCGAGCGCCATCCAAAGCGGCAGGCTCGGCAGCGATTGCAAGACCTCGATCAGGCGCTGGACGATGAGATCGAACACGCCGCCCCAATAGCCGGCAAGACCGCCGATGACGATGCCGAGCACGAAGCTGATCGAAATGCCGATCAGGCCGATCGTCAGCGATATCCGCGCGCCGTAGAGGATGCGCGAGAGCACGTCGCGGCCGAGCCGATCGGTGCCGAGCAGGAACATCTGGCCACCGATCGACGGGCAGACCAGATGATAGTTCGAGGCGACGAGGCCCCAGAATTTATAGGAATCACCGCGGCAGAAGAAACGGATCGGCTGCACGTCGTTCGGCCGGTCGGTATAGACCCTGCGCAATGTGTCGAGATCGAGCGTCATGCTGCGGCCGTAGACGAAGGGGCCGACGAACTCCCCCTTGTCGAAAAAGTGGACGCGCTGCGGCGGCGCATGGATGAAATCGACGTTGCGGGTATGCAGGCCGTAGGGGGCCAAGAACTCGACGATCAGGATCATCAGGTAGACGACGGCGAGAAAGATGCCGGAGACCAAGGCCAGCCTGTGCTGCTTGAACTTCCACCACATCAGATGCTTCTGCGAGGCGAGATGGATGCGCGATTGCGCCGCCGTCATGGTTTCGGTCGCATGCGGATCGAAAGGCGCGGTCGAGACGTAATGCGGAAGCGGCGCGCCGGGTGCGGGAAGGGGCGACATTATTTGGTGCTCCTGCCTTGCAGACGGATGCGGGGATCGAGGAAGCCGAGGGCGATATCGGATATCAGCACGCCGATGACGTTGAGGAAGGCGAGGAACATCAGGAACGAGCCGGCGAGATACATGTCCTGGCTCTGCAGCGCCTTGATCAGCATCGGCCCCGTCGTTTCCAGCGACAGCACGATCGCGACGATTTCCGCGCCCGAGATGATCGACGGCAGGATCGAGCCGATATCGGCGATGAAGAAGTTGAGCGCCATGCGCAGCGGATATTTGACCAGCGCCCGCATCGGATGCAGGCCCTTGGCGCGGGCGGTCGTCACATATTGCTTCTGCATCTCGTCGAGCAGGTTGGCCCGCAGCCGCCGGATCATGCCGGCCGTGCCAGCCGTGCCGACGATGATGACGGGGATCCAGAGATGGGCGAGGATCGACTTCGCCTTCGCCCAGCTCATCGGCTCGTTGATATATTCCTGGCCCATCAGATGGCCGATCGACAGACCGAACCAGACATTGGCGAAATACATCAGGATCAGCGCCAGCATGAAGTTCGGAATGGCGATGCCGAGCAGGCCGAGGAAGGTCAGCCCGTAATCCCCCCAGCTGTACTGGTGCGTGGCCGAATAGATGCCGATCGGAAAGGCGATCAGCCATGTGAGCAGGATCGTCGTGAAGGAGACGAGGATCGTCAGCCACAGCCGGTCGCCGACGACGTCGGACACCGGCAGCTGATATTCGAAGGAATAGCCGAAATCGCCGTGCAGCATGCCGCCGACCCAGTAGAAATAGCGCACGATCTCCGGCTTGTCGAAGCCGTATTGCTGGCGCATCTCCTCGATTTCCTGGAGATTGGCGGTCTCGCCGGAAGCGCGCAGCTCGGCGATCTGGCTCTCGAAGAAGTCACCGGGCGGCAGTTCGATGATGGTGAAGACCAGCGCCGAAATGACGAAGAGCGTCGGGACCATGGCGGCGATGCGCCAGAGAATATATCTGAGCACGCCTCAGGCCTCCTTGTACCAGAATGCATCCGGCATGTAGATGCCGAGATAGGAGGTGGGATCGAAGCCGTAGAGGGCTTTCTCGGGCAGGTTCTGCAGCTTGGCGGCGCGAAGGATCGGCTGCAGCGTGCTGTTGATCAGGCCGATCGAAAACACCTGCTGCGTATAGAGCGACAGCATCCTGTGCCAGATCGCCTGGCGCTCCTCGAACTTCGCCGTCGAGCCCCATTGATTGAGCAGATCGATCAGTTCGGCCGCCTCCGGCAGGTCGGGCGCCACACCCTCCTGGCCGGCGGAGAGATAGTGCATGCCCCAGAGCGGCCATTGCAGCTGGTCGTCGAGCGTCGGGGCGAGCCCGGACGGCGACATGTCGGCCGTCGGCACGCCATTGTCCAGGCCGTACCAGATCGACATCATGATCGTGCCGCTCATGGCGCGGTTGCGGAAGACGTCGCGCTGCGAGGTGCGGGTATAGAGCGCCAGGCCGATATTGGCCCAGTGATCGTGCACCAGTTCCAGCACGTCGGTATCGAGATTGCTTTCACCGGCGGTCTCGACGGTGATCTCGGCGCGCCGACCGTCCGGCAGCAGCCTGATGCCGTCGCCGCCGCGCTTGGTCAGACCGAGTTCGTCGAGCAGGCGGTTGGCCTCGTCGGGATCGAACTTGACGAAGGCGTCGGCATATTCCTGCTTGAACAGCGGGCTGTCGGGCAGCACGGTATCGGCGCTCGGCGTCCCCAAGCCGTAAAAGGCGACCATGTTGATTTCATGCCGGTCGATCGCCAGCGACAGCGCCCGGCGCAGGCGCACGTCGCGGAACAGGCCGCGCCACACCTCGTCGGCGCAGTTGAGGTTCGGCAGCAGCGTGATGCGCGAGCCGCGGGCCACCTTCCAGAGATTGACCTTCACCGGGAAGCGCTTCTCGGCCTCCTTCAGGAAAGTGTAGTCGTTGAAATCGATGCCGGTCGCCTGCAGGTCGGCTTCGCCGGCACCCGCCTTGGCGGCGATGATCGACGAGGAGGAGACGTTGAGGATGAAACGGTCGAGATAGGGCAGCTGCCTGCCGGTTTCGTCGACGCGGTGGAAGAACGGGTTGCGCTCGAAGACGAACTGGTCGGCTGGCAGCGCCGTCGTGTTGCGCCAGGGATCGAGCGTCGGCAGGTTGGGATTTTCCGGCCGGTAGGAGCGCGCCATCTTGATGTGCAGATCCTGCCACTTCTTGACGCGGGAGGTCTGCATCATCTGTTCCATCTTCGCTTCGTCCGGCTGGAACTTCTTATGGAACTGCTTGAGGTAATGCGCCGGACCGAAGATGACGAGCGGCTGGGGACCTGCGAGCGTCGGCAGGAACATCGGATTGGGTTTTTCCCACGTATAGCGCACCGTCAGTGGATCGAGCATCTCGAAGCGCGGCAGGCTGCCATGCGGACGAAGCTCGAGCGCACCGCCGCCCGGCGTCAGCTTGTCGTTCAGGATGACGTCTTCCCACCAGTAGCGGAAATCGTCGGCGGTGAACGGCTCGCCATCGGACCATTTATGGCCTTCGCGCAGCGTGAAGGTGAAGACCGTGTCGTCCTCGGAGCGGAAGTCGGCGAGTATGTCAGGCTGGAACTGCAGGTGCTTGTCGTAGCCGACCAGGCGGGAATAGCCGTAGATCGTCATGAAGCGGATGTCGCGCTGGCTGCCGATGATGGTGCGCACCGTGCCGCCATAGGTCCCGGGTTCGAGCCCCATCTCCTTCAGATTGACGATCCGCGGACGGGCGGGAATGCGCTCGGCCATGCCAGGCAGGCTGCCTGCGGCCAACCGCTCCTTGAGGAAATCCGGCTCGCCGGCCTGCTCGGCGCGAAGCACCGCCGGGGCGATCGCGGCGCCGACAAGGCCGCCCAAAAAGGTGCGACGCGTCACCATCAGCGCAACTCCCTGATATCGGCGCCCTTGCGGGCGCGCACCAGATGGCCGTCACCGAGATCGGCATAGGCAAGCTCGGCGGCATCGTCATGCTCGGCGGTGAAGGTTTTCCCCCAGTTCTGCTTGTCGGCGGCGCCGTTTTCGCGCAGCGCCTTGAAATCGAGCGGCCGGTCGAGATCGGGGAAGGGGACGGCGGCGAGCAGCGATTTCGTATAGGGGTGCACCGGATCGCGCAGGATGATTTCGCGTGGCGCGATTTCGACGATACGGCCCTTGCACATGACGGCGATGCGATCGGCCATGTAATCGACGACGGCGAGGTTGTGCGAGATGAACAGATAGGTCAGCCCCAGCTCCTTCTGCAGATCCTTCAAAAGGTTGAGGATCTGCGCCTGGACGGAGACGTCGAGCGCCGAGACCGGTTCGTCGAGGATGACGAGTTTCGGCCCGAGGGCAAGGGCGCGGGCAATGCCGATGCGCTGGCGCTGGCCGCCGGAGAAGCTGTGCGGGTAGCGGCTGAGATAACGCTTGTCGAGGCCGATTGCCCCCATCAGTCCTTCGACCTTGCGCTTGCGCTCGGCGCTGTCGCCGCGGTCATGGATCTCCAGCGGTTCGCTCAAGATGTTGCGCACCGTCATGCGCGGCGAAAGCGAGGAGACCGGATCCTGAAACACCATCTGGATCTTGGTGCGCATGTCCTGCAGTTCGGCGCCCTTGACGGCAAGCACGTCGATGACATCCTTGCCGTCGTTGAACACGACCGCGCCGCTGTCGGGGGTTACGGCGCGCATCAGGATCTTGCTGAGCGTCGTCTTGCCGCAGCCGGATTCGCCGACGAGTCCGAGACATTCGCCGCGGCGGATGTCGAAGCTGACATCGTCGACGGCGCGTACGACGGTGGCCTCCTGCCTGCCGAGGAGACTGCGCCTGCGCGTCTTGTAGGTCTTGGAGAGATTGTTGACCGACAGCAGCGTACCAGGCGTTTCCGCCTGCAGCGGCTTCTTCTTGCCGACCAGCGTCTCGAGATTGACCGGCACGTCGCGCAGCGCCTTCAGCCGCTCGCCGGGTTTCATGTCAAAATGCGGAACCGCGGCCATCAGCGCCTTGAGATAGGGATGCTGCGGATTGCGGAAGATCGCCTCGACCGGGCCGGCTTCCATGATCTCGCCGTGATAGATGACGACCACCTCGTCGGCCATGTTGGCGACGATGCCGAGATCGTGGGTGATGAGCAGCATCGCCATGCCGAGCTTGGCCTGCAGATCGCGCAGCAATTCCAGGATCTGCGCCTGGATGGTCACGTCGAGCGCCGTTGTCGGCTCGTCGGCGATCAGGAGCGCCGGCTTGCAGATCAAAGCCATGGCGATCATCGCGCGCTGGCGCATGCCGCCGGACAATTCGAACGGATACATGTCGTAGGTGCGGTGCGGATTGGAAAAACCGACGAGGCCGAGCATTTCCTCGGTCCTTTCCCGCGCCTCCTGCTTGTCGACCTCGGTGTGGATCAAAAGCACTTCGCTGATCTGGTTGCCGACCGTGTGCAGCGGCGACAGCGAGGTCATCGGCTCCTGGAAGATCGTCGCCATGCGCCGGCCGCGCAAGTCGCGCATGTCCTCGCTGTCGCGCGACAGGGAGAGAATATCGGTCGTGTTGTTGTCGAGCGGATCGGTGAAGAAGATGCTGCCCGATGCCTTGGCCGGATTGGGCAGGATGCCCATGATCGCCTGGCTGATCACCGATTTGCCCGAGCCGGATTCGCCGACGAGAGCGGTGACCTTGCCCGGAAGGATGCGGAGATTGGCTTCCTTTACGACGCGCAGCCGGTCGCCGAAAACGGAGAAAGAGACATCGAGGTTCTCAATACGCAACAAATCGGCAGCGGACGCCATACCAATGAAATTCCCCAGTCTTCTATGTTCCCGTTAGGGCACACTATCGTACCGCAAACGGGGTGTCTAGCTGATGACAATCAAGGGGATATTGTCGCCTTTCGCCGTGGTGGTGCGGACGAAACACGCAATTTTATCGGTGCCGGCCTGGCGTTTTACTGGATGAACTTCTCCATGCTGGTGCGCTTGACCTGTTGCTTCGCATCCCGGTGCAGCAGAATGACCTGCTCGGCTTCGGAAAGTCCGTTCTGCACGGCCTCGCGGAAATGTTCGTCCACATGGATCTCCGGGGCCGGCGCGCGCGGCTGCAGCACCGTCACCTTCTGGCGGATGCCGCGCAGCTTCTCTTCGCCGAGCCGCGTCCACTCGCCGCCGCAATAACCGGCGAAGGCCTGGCTGGCGACAACCTCGCGGCCGTATTTCTTGGTCAGGATCTGCAGCCGCTGCACCTCGTTGACCGCCGATCCGAAGGCGGAGAAGGTCAGGCGGTCCTTTAGGCCGACATTGCCGAACATGACGTTGCCGACATGCAGGCCGATGCCGTAGCCGATCTTGCTGAGACCCTTCTGCTGGCGATCGCTATTGAGTTCGGCGACCCGCGCCTGTGCCTGGTGGACGGCCGAAAGCGCTGCCTCGCAGGCGATTTTCGACGGGTCCTTGTGGCGCCCGCAGGGGTAGACGGCCAGGAAGCCGTCGCCGAGAAAGCTCAATATCTCGCCGCCATTGCGGTTGAAGGGGGCGGCGATCGCATCGAAAAACTGGTTCAGCGTGTCGATATAGGCCTGGCGGCCTTCCTTTTCGGCATACATGGTGGATTCGCGCATGTCGCCCATGACGAGCGCCGCGCGGATCGTCTCGCCGTCGCCGCGACGGATCTGTCCGTTCAGCACCCGCTTGCCGGCGTCGCCGCCGAGATAGGTGGTCAGCATGTTGTTGGCGAGCTTGCCGAGCACCGCCATCTTGGCGGCGACCGCCAGATGGTTCTGCATTCTCAAAAGCGCGTCGATCATGTCGTCGGAAAAGCCGTTATGGTGATCGGTCGACCACGAGCCCATCATGCCCTGCACCGAGCCGTCGCCGAAGGGCTGCACGAAGGCGAGGTAGTCGGTGAACTTGTCCTTGCGCAGGTCCTCGAAGATCGGGAATTCGGCCGGTCCTTCTTGGCTCAGCCGGCGGCGGATGTGCTGCAGGTTGTTGTCAAGCAGGTAATAATAGGGGCTCTGGAGGAAGCGATCCGGCTTCTGCCCGGCCGGCATGCGGAAGCCTTCGATGGTGACGCCGCTGGCGCGCCGCCAGGTAAAACTCAGCGCGTCGTAAAGCGGATGCAGCATTGAGAACGTCAGGTGCACGCGGGCGATCGGCAGGCCGGCGGCGGCAATCCTTTCGCAAAAGCCGCGCACGATGTTCTCGAGATCGTCGCCTGCCAGCGAAGAATTCGTCAGCCATTCGGCGACCCGGTCCAACAGGATGGGCGACACGCTGGAGTCGATCGTGCTCATTCTCGGTAGAATCCTCATAAGGCACGCCATCCCCAAGAGGCAAAAATCCCTTGGCCGGCCCATTTTCATGCGCAGGTCACAGGGAAATCAGGATGTACGAGCGGCAATATTGTGTCAACGATCTGCCGAAAGCCCGGCAGCAGCGCCCCTCAGTTCCCCGGGGCGGGGGCCGGAGGATGGTCCTTTCGCGGCAGTTCATTATCAAAAGTCAAAATAGGGATGCTGCATATGCGAAACAATGGGAGCGGAATTTTTTTGTGCTCCAAAGTTGCATCGGGCGATCTGCCGGGACATTTTGGCCACACCCGGCTAAGGGTCTTTGAACAGCATCCGGTCGATTGACACACCCAAAACCCCTCCCCAACACCTCCGCACAAGGGGGAGGGGCTAACCTGTGGCGCCGGCATGCTATTGCCGCCGGGGAGAAGAGGACCGGGTTTAATTCGCCGTCATCATGCATTAGATCAGCGTTCTGAATTTCTCGGTTTGAAAGATCCTGCCTTGGCCACCTCCACCTTCGACACGCTTTTGCAGAAGATCGAAACCCGTGCGGCACGCGCCGGCGTCATCGGCCTCGGCTATGTCGGCCTGCCGCTGGCGATGGCGGTGGCGCGCAGCGGCTTTGCGGTCACCGGCTTCGACATCGATCCTTCCAAGATGGTGGCGCTCGATGCCCGCCGCTCCTATATCGACGCGGTCAGCAACGAGGCGCTTGCCGCCGAGATCGATGCGGGACGCTTCCGGGCGACGACCGATTTCGCCGGGCTTGCCGCCTGCGATGTCATCATCATCTGCGTGCCGACGCCGCTCACCAAACATCGCGATCCCGATCTTTCCTTCGTCGAGGCGACGTCACGCTCGATCGCCCAGCATTTGCGCCCCGGTCAGCTCGTCGTGCTGGAATCGACCACCTATCCCGGCACGACCGACGATATCGTCAAGGTCATCCTCGAAGGCACGGGCCTGAAATCCGGCGCGGATTTCTTCGTCGGCTTCTCGCCGGAGCGCGAGGATCCCGGCAACCAGCATTATCAAACCGCCACCATCCCGAAGGTCGTCGCCGGCGACGGGCCCGAGGCGCTGGCGCTGATGAAAGCGTTCTATGGTGCGGCGGTATCGACGGTTGTGCCTGTTTCCTCGAATGCGACGGCCGAGGCGGTGAAGCTCACCGAAAACATCTTCCGCTCGGTCAACATCGCCCTCGTCAACGAATTGAAGACCGTTTATGCGGCGATGGGCATCGACGTCTGGGAGGTGATCGACGCGGCCAAGACCAAGCCTTTCGGCTATATGCCCTTCTATCCCGGCCCCGGCCTTGGCGGCCATTGCATCCCGATCGATCCTTTCTACCTCACCTGGAAATCGCGCGAATACGAGCTGCCGACCCGCTTCATCGAGTTGGCCGGCGAGATCAATTCGGCGATGCCGCGGCATGTCGTCGGCAAGCTCGCCGAAGCGCTTGACATCCGCGCCGGCAAGGCGCTGAGCCGCAGCCGGGTGCTGGTGCTCGGGCTCGCCTACAAGAAGAACGTCGCCGATATAAGAGAGAGCCCGTCGCTGCGGCTGATCGAGATCATCGAGGAACGCGGTGGACGCGCCGACTATCACGACCCCTTCGTCGCCGAAATCCCGCCGACGCGCGAACACCAGGCGCTAAAGGGCCGCAAATCGGTGGCGCTGACGCCGGACGCCGTTTCCGGCTACGATGCGGTTCTGGTGGCGACCGACCATGAGAGCGTGGATTATGCGGCGATCGCGAACAGCGCAGCACTGATCATCGACACCCGCAACGTCTTCAACCGGCTGGGCCTGTCGGCCGATCACGTCGTCAAGGCGTGACAGAGGGGCGATCGCGTATTTGACTTTTTGGGGATATGTACATATATCCGTACATTCGTGAGCAATGAAAGAATGATCGATGGCACACGTCCGATTGACGGAGTTCCGGCAGAACATCGCAACCTATTTTGATCAGGTCCTGTCTTCTCGGGCTCCTCTGCTCGTGACTCGTCAAGGTTCGGAAGCAATGGTCTTGATTGCCGAAAGCGAGTACGAAAGCATGCAAGAGACGCTGCACCTGCTCTCGACGCCTGCCAATTCCGCCCGCTTGCGTGAAAGCATCGCACAGCTTCGCAAGGGCCAGGTGATAGAGAGCGACCCGACTCTCTGAGATGAAGCTGCTATGGACCCCGACTTCCTGGGAAGAATACCAATACTGGCAGAAAACCGACCAGAAGATGGTCGAGAAAATCAACGAACTGCTCAAGGATACAAAAAGATCGCCCTTTAAAGGTCTCGGCAAGCCGGAACCGCTGAAGGGCGATCTATCCGGACTTTGGTCCCGGCGTATCCTCGGAGAGCATCGACTCGTCTACTGCGTTACTGGCAAGGGTTCAGACCAGCAGTTGGAAATCATCCAATGCCGATTTCATTACGAAAAATAGATTCTGGCGCATTGTAGGCGATCGCGACTTTGCGCGTCTAAACGACGGTCGGCGCTGTAGAAAGCGCCTTGCCGGTCATGCGGCTTGCGGCCACGGCATAACCGCCGGATGCGCCGTCGATGAAATGCATATGGTCGCGCGAGATCGGCGTCGGCACGAAGCAGGTCATCAGCGCCGAGGCCTGCCGATGCAGGCCATAGCGGGCAATGCCCTTTGCCCGCGCGGCTTCGAGCAGCGTCTCGATGCGTTTCAGGTGCTCGGCATCGACATCGACCGTCATTTTTAGCCCGTCGTCGAACTTGCGGAAATCGGAATTGCCGGCAACGTCGCGCTTGTAGCGGCGCGCGTCGAAGCGGCCGAGCGGAATGCCGAGCTGGTAGCAGAGGACGGTGATGGCGAGCTGCAGGAAGATGAAGAGCTTCTGGCGCAAGCGGCGGCCGGCGGGTGCCGTGGCCTTGGCCTCGCGATTGATGCCGTGCAGCGAGAAGGCGAAATCCGGGCCGCCGGCCGGCACCGGATGGCTGCCGCGGTTCTGCTCGCCGGTGATGGCGACGATACCGTTGACGAGGTCGCGGAATTCTTCGCCCGGCCGGCCTTCGCCGGGAACCGCGATGATCGAGACGATCTCGCCGTTCTGCGCATCGATCGGGCTCCAGCGGCAGGAGAGGCCGGTGAGATCGGGCCGCGTTCCCGGGGCGGCGCGCTCGATAGCGTAGTGGCCACGCTTCATCTGCCGTTCCGCCCAGCTGGTGCCGCCGCCCCAGAACATCGCATAGGTGACATAGGGGCTTGCGGAATAACGCGCGACGCGCACGTCGAGCCCCTCGGCGCGGGTATCGGCAACCGGGACGATCGCGACCCGCAGCATCAGGCCGAGATCCTCCTCGACCCAGACCTGCACGGCGGCGAGCGCCTCTCGCGCCGTCTGCTCGAGCGCGCCTGGCAGCGCGATCAGCGCGCCGTCGCCGCCGAAGACGAAGGGATAGTCGCCCTTGCCGACGGCATTCAACACCGCGGAGATCACGCTGGCGCCGGCCATGTTGACGTCCTTGTAGCGACCGCCGGCGATCGCCTGCGTCGAGCCGACGATATCGGCGAGCGCCAACACCCATCCATCGGGCAATGGCCGATAGTTGGCGGCATCGGTCACGCCCTCGAAGGCGCTGAAGAGCGGCACGGCGGCAAAGAAGTCTTCGTCGGTCACGGTTTCCATGTCATCGATCCTAGCACAGACCCATATCGGTGCTGCAACGCCAATTCCCATTTACGGCAATCGACTTGGCAAGGTTTCGGTGTTAGCACGCGCTCACGATTTCATGACGGATACGGATTTCAATGAGCCGCCTCGACAGCTTCATTCGCCGGTTGACGGCCCAACGCGATATTTTGAACGCGATCACCGATATGGTCGCAGAAATTGAAGGCCCGGTGCTGGAATTCGGCCTCGGCAACGGCCGCACCTATGACCATCTGCGCGAAAATTTTCCCGGCCGCCGCATCATCGCCTTCGACTGGGAGGTCCGCTCCTATTCGGCCTCGACTCCGGATCCGGAAGATATGGTAACCGGCAATATCCGCGACTCCGGCCAGCCCTTCCTCGGCATCGGCGCGGCGCTCGCCCATGCCGATATCGGCACCGGCCATGACGAGATCGACGCGGTGATCCTGACCTGGCTGCCGCAGCTGGTGGCCGGCGTGCTCGCCCCCAACGGCATCGCCGTCAGCGGCCTGCCGCTGGAGCATCCCGAGCTGGCGGCGCTGCCGCTGCCGGAGGGGATCAAGGAAGGGCGGTATTTTCTGTATCGCAGGACGTAGGCGGTGTTGAGCAGCGAATGCCGCACCTTGAGCCGGAACACCAAGACCGTATAGCCGCAGGTGCGCCTTGTTGAAGCTGCTTTTGAATTGGCATTTCCCTCCAATACCAATGCTGCTTGCAATTGGCAGTCTTTGGGTCATGTTCCGCGAAAATCCAAGGACTTGGTCTTCCGCGATCACCTGCGTTCCGGTTTTAGGGTATCTCTATGCCAATGTTTTTGCGATCTATTTCAGCAGAACGCCGATTTCGATATCTGCGGCGGTAGCGGCGACCGCAGTGCCTTGTCTGTGTCTTTCATTCTTTTTGATGCGTAGGCTTCGCGTCAAGTCCATTGGGAATCCAAAATTCTCCCGCGCCAAGGCGGCTCTGTACGCAATATGCGGACTCGCTTTTGCCTCGGTCGTCGCTTACGGCGCGGCATACGTTCCCGCAGATTGCACGACTCCAAAGTGCGAATTCGGCGTCAGCCTATTCGGGTCCCTCGACTATTGCATCGTCTGGTTTGCCTGCGTGTGGAGCGGAATGATGGCCTCAGTTTCTCTTTTGGCCCGGTAGGCCGTTATCAGTGGGCGATGGGGATTGCCCGAAGACTTTGAACGACGCTAGGGAAAGCATTATCTTCCTCTCTTGTCGGAGGTAATCCCTCACGAGGAATAGGAGGTCGCTTATTCGCGCCCAGACATTTGGCCGCCACTCTCCCCGACCAATTCCCATATACCCACCTTCTCCGCCCGGCCCTTCACCTGTGCCAAACCGAGCGACCGAAACGCGAAACGATCGCCGACGGCGTTATGGATGGCGGCGCTGACCAGGATCGACGTACCGAATTCCTTGTTCAATCCTTCCAGGCGTGAGGCGACATTGATCGTATCGCCCATGGCCGTGTATTGCTGGCGCGAAATCGCCCCGAAACTGCCAACGACGGCCGGGCCTGTGTGCAGGCCAAATCGCGTGATGAGAACAGGACGGCCGTTCCCTCTGTTCTCCTCGTTAAGGCCGTCGATTGCCGCCTTCATCGCGAGCGCGCAGCGGCAGCCGTTTTCGGCATGTCTGGCATCCGCAACGGGGGCGTTCCACATGACGAAAATGGAATCGCCGAGATACTGCACGACCGTCCCGCCGTGGCGCTCGGCGATGATGTTCAAGAGCTCGAAATAGGCTGACAGCGTATCGACCACGTTTTCCGGAGAATTAAGCTCGGATATGGTCGTGAAGTCCCTGATATCGGTGAACAGCACGGTTACATCCTGGCGCTTGGCTTTGACGACCGCGCGCCCTTCAGGGCTGATGATGCGACGGACCACTTCACGCGGAACGTAGAGGGCAAATTGGCCAATGGCATGGCGGCTTGCCGAGAGCGCGCCGGCCAGTGTGTTGATCTCCGTTATCCAGGAATGCGAGACGGCCTTCTCGCCAAGATCGAGATCACCGATCCGCCGCGCCTCGTCGGCGAGCCGATAGAGAGAGCGGCTGACTATGCGGGAAAGCACCACCGATGCGCCGACTCCGGCGATCAACAGGGCGCCGGCGATCAGGAGGTTGCGAACGAGCAGCCTATGCGCCTCCTCCACGAGGTCTTCGAGCGGCACGACGATGGCGGCCGTGCTGCCCTTAAACAGGCCGGAGACGCTGACAGGGACGATCTGCACCAGGTGGCTTTCGCCCTCGATATCGAGCCGCGCCAGGCCGCCGCTTGCGAAGGCGGGATCCTGCCTGAGCCTGACCACAGCTTCCAGGCTCCTGTCGAAACTGTTTGCCGTCGCGGCGAAGGCGCCTGATGTTCTCGCCCACAATCCGATGATCCTGCTCATGATCTGAGCGTCGGAATGAGCCACGAGATTGCCGCCGCCATCGACGATGTAGGCTCGGGCATGCGGAGAAATCCCCTGCGCATTCAGCAGACGGCCGATCGTCTGCAGATGAATGTTGATGCCGACGACCACTCGGCCGTCACCCTTCATCGGCGCCGCGATCGTCAGCGTCGGAACATTGAGCGTTCCGGTCACATAAGGCCCGACGGAAACCGGCACACCATCCTGGACGACGGATTGGTACCAGGGACGCTGCCGCGGATCGAAAGATGCGTAGTTGATGTCCCGCTCGCCGATCGGTCTGGCCCGGCCGTCGAGAAAGCGAAGCGTCGAGATGACATTCGCGCCTTGTCTCTCCGCGATCGTTCGGATCGCGAAGGCCGTGCCATCTGGCGCTGCCAGCGCCTTACGGACATCCTTTCTGGCGGTGTTGATGACCTGCAGATAGGAGCCATCGGGATAGCCGGTGTAAACGCTCGTCGCCTCGGGGACGTTTCGCAGAACCTCGAGAAAGACGTCCTGTTTTGGCTCGATATCCTGAGACGGCGGGGAAATGAGCTGCGGCAGGGTCGATGCCAGCGCCACCGCCTCGGTGCCGCCCTGAAGCGTACTTTTATAGCCCTCGATCAGCCGCAAGCTCATCTCGCGCATCTGCTGCGCGCCGGCGCTGACCGCAGCAGCGCTTCCCTGCCAGAATGCCATCCAGATGATGGGCATCGACGTGCACAGCAACGACGCGACGACCAGGACGCCGAGATGCACTCTGAGCGGTTTGGACCAGCGCACGAGCTCCCCCTCGCAATGCGGACACGTCTCAGCGCACCTAGCGTTCCGATGCTCGTCCACCTGTGCGGAATGAGCGTTCCCAGCGATGCCAGCTAACTGCTTTTTTCGGGCTTGCACAAGGCGTCGATGTGAACATGGCGCGTGCCGCGGATAGCTTGACTGCGCCTTTGAGTATTGCGGGAAGAGAGGGGCGCTCGGCCCGTTGCCAACGGCGGTCAGCTACGGCAAAAACAGCACGTTATACTGATCGAACTCCACCGGCAGATCGCGCACCTTCATCTCCTCCTCGCGGTCCTCGAAGAGCACGAGGCAGTCCTCGTAGTAGCCGGAGAGCATCGATATGAAAGTTCTCGTTCCCTCAGCCCCGTAGAACAGCGGCGTGAACTCCATGTGAAGCGGCACGCGGCGGGAAAGCAGCGGCTGCATCGAGCGGCAGGCGACGGGCTCGTAGCCTTCGATATCCATCCAGACGAGGCCGATCGTCGCCGGATCGATCGAGAGGTCGGCCAGGATCTCGGAGACCGGCTTTACCGGCACGCTGATCTTCTTGTCGGTCGGGCTCTGGCGGAGGGCGCTGCTCTTGCCGTGATTGTTGCGGTTCATGAAAAAGTCGATCTCGCCGTCCCGCTCGCCGGCGGCGCAATTGACGAGGCGAACCTTCTCTTCCAGCCGGTTCTGGCGGATGTTGAGCTCGAGCAGCGGGAAATTGCGCGGGTCCGGTTCGATGCTGACGATCTCAGCGTAAGTGCCGCTCAAGGCGAAATAGACGGTCTGGGTGCCGATATTGCCGCCGATCTCGAGCAGCGTCGCCTCCTTTCTCAGCAGGCCGCGTTCGCGCAGGATGACGATCAGCCGGTCGACGGCGTCGCGCTCGAAATGGCCCTTCCGGAAGACCTTGCGGCCGATATAGTCGGCAGGCGAAAACGTCATCAGATGATCGCCGGCGTCGACCGTCATCGAGACGACGCGCGGCCCGATATTTTCGATCAGCAGCCGCCGGCCGAAGCGGGTGTCGAAGATGCGCGATGCCGCAGCATTACGCGCCTTGCGCAGGCGGCGGCTCCAATATTTGGCGGTGAGCCAGGGCTTGCCGGGCATCAGTCTTTTCCTTCGAGCGGTTCTGCCGCTTTCTCTCTCGGAATGACATAGACTTTCAAGGGCAGGGCCCGGCCGCGTACGTTGATTTCGCGGCTTTCGATGCCGGAAAGATCGGCGCCGGCGAGCGTCGCCACCGGCTCGGAAATGACGATCGCCGCCTCGAATTCCTTGGCGGCGCTTTCCAGCCGGCTTGCGACATTCACCGTATCGCCGATCGCCGTCATGCTGCGCACCCTTCCATATCCCATCGTGCCGACGACGGCCGGGCCGGTGTGGATGCCGATTGCGATGCGCAGCGGCAGCGTCAATTCGTCGGCGAGTTCTGCAGCGAGTTTTTCGATCTCGGCGACGATTGCCGCGGCAGCGGTCAGTGCCTGGCGGCAGGCCTCCTCCGGCGTCGTGCCGAGGCCGAAGAGCGCCATGGCGCCATCGCCGATGAATTTGTCGAGCCGCCCGCCCGCCTGCTCCACCGCCTTGCCGATGATGGCGAAATAGCGGTTCAGCAGGAAGACGACGTCGAAGGGCAGGCGCGTTTCCGTCAGCGTGGTGAAATGGCGGATATCGACGAAGAGCACGGCGATCTCGCGTTCGCGGCCGGGGCTGGTCTCCTGGCTGTTGGCGGGAAGGGCGGTCTCGACCGCCGGCACGAGAAGCGGTGCGACCGCCACGTCGCGGTCCGGGCGCAGCTGGCAGGCAAGGCGGACGTCAGGGCCGGCATTGATGCGCTTGAGCGTCGTCTGTTCCATCTTGTCGGGCGCGGGCAGGCTTTCATAGTCGCCGAGGATCTGCACGCGGCAGGTGGAGCATTGGCCCTTGCCGCCGCAGACGGAATAATGCGGCAGACCGCCGAGCCGGCTTGCTTCCAGCACCGTGAAGCCGCGCGGCACGCGGATCACCTCGCCACCCGGATAATGCACCGCCACCTGATCGAGGCGCTCCTTCAGCCGGCGCCGGGCGCGGGCGACGACGACGATGAGCAGCGAGGCTGAGAACGCCCCGTAGAGCCCGGCGCGGACAGCGGCGATCCGGGCGCGAACCTCGGGGTCCTGGAGATAGTGGGCGTTGAGGTTCACCTCATAAGGATTGGTCGCCAGCTGATAGGAGGGATCGGCAAGGGTGCGGCCCATCTGGACGAAACCGAGAACGGAGAGCACCGGCACGAGGATCGCCAGCGCCAAGAGCAGCGGCGCGGAGCCCGCATACCGCGGCCGGTAGCGCAGCCAGAAATGAATGCCGATGCAGCCATGGAACCAGACGGCAATGACGCCCAGCACCTGGCGCGCGCCATTCGCCGGGTTCTTGATCCAGAGCTGCTCGACGACCGTCTCGTAATCGTCGAAATAGCCATAGAGCTCATGGGCGATGCGCGTGCCGATGACATGATCGATCAGCAGCAGCGGGATCAGCAGGCCGAGCACGATCTGCGCCGTCTCCCCCTTCGGCATGACCAGGCTGCGGCGCATGTAGATGGCGCGCAGCACCAGCCCCATATGGGTCAGCACGGAGGCGTAAAACACCGTGGTGCCGACGGGATTGCGCCAGATGGCGAGGAAAAGGTGGCGGGCCTTGTCGGCGGCGGCAAGCGAAATCAGCCCCAGCGCATGGTTGGACAAATGCAGCAGGACGAAAATGAAAATGATGAGGCCGGAACCAAGCCTCGCCCGTCTGATCGCGCGCTCCGAAAAAATCCCTGTGACTGAGGCCGTCGTCATTCATTCCCGTTCTTGTCGATGTAACCGCAGGCTCTTAGAGATTGCGAAAAAGGCGGAATTGCTTCGAGCGCGATCACATTCCATATGCTTATGCGCAAGTTTTAGGGAATGGGACAATAGCGGAATTTTTCGCCCGGCCGTGAGCGCCGATTTGGAAACAGTCTGTCTTATAAGGGATGCGGCATGCGGGTGGCTTTCTACGCGCCGATGAAATCGCCGAACCATCCGGTGCCGTCGGGCGATCGGCTGATGGCACGGCTGCTGATCCGGGCGCTGGCGCTTGCCGGGCACGAGGTGGAGGTCGTCTCCGAATTCCGCACCTATGCCGCAACCCAGGAGGCGGCAGCCGCGCTCGGAAACGCCATCGCTCTCGAAGGCGAGCGGCTGCGGCTGAAATGGCAATCCGCGACGCGCCCCGAACTCTGGTTCTGCTATCACCCCTATTACAAATCGCCCGATCCCTTCGGGCCCGCGATCTCAGCCGAATTCGCCATTCCCTATGTCACCGCCGAGGCCTCCTATGCGGCAAAGCGGGACGGGACCGGCTGGGCGGCGCAGCAGAAGCGCGTGGGCGAGGCGGTCCTGCAGGCGGCCGTCAATATCTGTTTCACCGGGCGAGACCAGGCCGGGCTTGCGGCCGCCTTTCCGCAGGCGCGCCTTGCCGGCCTCAAACCCTTCATCGACACCGCGCCGTTCGAGAGTCTGTCGCCGGAGCCCGATCCGCGCCGGCTGATGGTGGTGGCAATGATGCGGGGCGGCGACAAGATGGAGAGTTATGCGATGCTCGCAAAGGCTTTGCGGCTGATCGAAGGCCGGCCCTGGACGCTTGCCGTCATCGGCAACGGTCCGATGCGCCAGCAGGTGCAGACGCTGTTTGCGGATTTCCCCGCCGGCCGCATCGAATGGCTGGGCGAGCGGGATGGAGCTGACATCGCCGGCTTGCTCGGATGCGGCGGCCTCTATGTCTGGCCCGGCTGCGGCGAGGCTTACGGGCTTGCCTATCTGGAAGCCCAGGCCGCCGGCCTGCCTGTCGTCGCGCAGCAAACGGCCGGTGTGCCTGCCGTGGTCGAACCCGAGGTGACCGGCCTGCTCACGCCCGAGGGTGATGTCGCCGCCTATGCCGGCGCCGTCGCGGCCTTGCTTGACGACGGGCAAAAGCGCGACGCGATGGGGCAGGCGGCGCGGCGCTTCGTGCTTGCGGAACGCTCGCTGGCGACGGCGGCCGCGCGGCTGGACGGGATTTTGCGCGACTATGCAGCAACGGGAGTGGTGCGATGATCGACCGGATGAGCTTCGAGCCGCTGCAGCGCGAGCTCGACCGCTGGCAGGCCGCCGGCCGCGTGGCCCGCTTCTGGCTGCGCGACGACGATGCGATCGAGCCGACGCCTCATCTGGAAAGGCTGCTGGCGGTCACCGGCGAGAGCGCGGTGCCGCTGACGCTCGCCGTCATTCCCGGCCTGACCGGCGAGGCGCTGGCCGCCCGGCTGGCGGCGGAATCCGCCGTCAGTGTCGCAGTGCATGGCTGGTCGCATACGAACCATGCCGGGCCGGAGCGTAAAAAGCAGGAACTCGGCAGCGATCGGCCGGCGGACGTCGTGCTCGGTGAACTGGCCGAAGGGTTCCGGCTGCTGGAGCGGCGACATCCCGACCGTTTCCTGCCGGTGCTGGTGCCGCCGTGGAACCGGATCGACGCCGCCCTCATCCCGGCGTTGCCCGGCCTCGGCTTTGCAGCGCTTTCCGTCTACGGGCGGGCCAAGCCGGGCGGCCCGCTGCCGCTTCTCAACACCCATGTCGACATCATCGACTGGCACGGCACGCGCGGCGGCCGCGGCGGCGAGGAGCTGGTGGCCGAACTGGTGGCGGAGTTGCGCGACCGGTTTGCCAGCAGCAACGAGCCGATCGGGGTGCTGACCCACCATCTGGTGCACGACGCAGCCGCCTGGAATTTCCTGTCGGCACTGTTTGCGGCGACAGGCCGGCATCCCGCCGTCCGCTGGTCGGGAGCGCCGGCGCTGCTGCAAACCTAGTCCGTCAATCAGACGGCATGAACGCGTCCGAGGAAGTCCCGTATCAGGGCCGTGACCGGCTCCAAATGCGTCTCGAGCAGCCAGTGTCCGCCGCCGAGCAGATGCAGTTCGGCATCCGGCAGGTCGCGGAGATAGGCCCGCGCCGACTTTTCCGGCATGTAGTGGTCGTTCGGCCCCCAGACGATCAGGGTCGGCGGCCTGTTTTCTCTCAGATATTTCCGGTGCGCGGGAAACCAGGCGCGGTTCTCTTTCAATCCGGCGATCAGGTCGATGGCGATTTCCTTGCGCCGCGGCGTCACCAGCGACCAATGCAGCTTCCAAAGATCCGGCGGGATGGTCTCGGCGAGAGGCGGCGGCAGATCATTGAGGAATTCCTCTTTGAAAGTCTCTTCGCTGATCGCGTCGGCCAGCGCCTTTCTCATCT
Source organism: Rhizobium phaseoli (assembly GCF_001664385.1). NCBI lineage: Bacteria > Pseudomonadati > Pseudomonadota > Alphaproteobacteria > Hyphomicrobiales > Rhizobiaceae > Rhizobium > Rhizobium phaseoli. Next base: position 76,886 of record NZ_CP013534.1, read on the forward strand.
CCGCCGGCGGGAGGCTCCATGTCGCCTCGATATCCGCGTATTTCGGCCCGAGGGCGTCTTCATAGGGGACGTCGCCATTCTGGATGATCAGCGCCGTGATCCTCCCCGGATCTCTGATTGCCAGCCGCGCGCCGATCGGCGAGCCGAAATCATGGAGGTAGAGGGCGAAGCGGCCGACGTCGACCGCGCCGACAAAAGCCTCCAGCCAGGCGGCATAGCCGTCGAAGCTGTAGTCGAAATCGTCGGGGGTGCCGCTGTAGCCGGCGCCGGGGAAATCCGGGGCAATCAGACGCCAGCGGTCGGCAAGGCGCGGCATCAGATTGCGAAACTCGTAGGACGAACAGGGATAGCCGTGCGGCAGCAACAGGACCGGAGCAGCCGGTGGACCGGCCTCGCGATAGAAAGTCTCGATGCCTGCGACCGTCATGACGCGATGCCGGACGAGGCCGGCCACGCTCACCTTCGGTCCTCCTCATGCTGCTCGGCGCCTTCCACCGGTTGCAGCCACGCTTCGCGGCGCTTGATCCACAGTTCGTAGCGCGGCACGAGGGGCGTCGGGGCTTCGGACAAAATGCCGAGCTTGATTTCGGCCTCTTCGTCATCGACGGAAAACAGCCGCGAACCACAGCCGGTGCAGAAATGCCGGCCGCGAAATTCGCCGGTTTCCCCTGAATATTCGAATTGAGCGGCGGGCCAGATTCCATAGAATGTGAAGGCCGAGCCGCTCTCCTTCCGGCAGTCGGTGCAATGACAGATGCCGACGCGCAAAGCTTCGCCGCGAACAGAAAGCTGCACCTGCCCGCAAAGGCAGTTTCCGGAAAGCACGGTCATGGCTGATACCCCGTTGATGATCTTGCGATTCTGGGGAAACGGCCTGACCCTGCATCTGTTCCCTCAGCAGCTCGCGCATTGCGAGCTGCCGATGGTTCAGATCACCACGGTCTGATTGTCGCGGGCGGCGAAGGCGCCGGGGAAAGCGGCCTCGGCCTGCGCTTCCATCTGCGCCAACTGTTCATCCGTGCGGGAGGGGGCGTGATGGAACAGCGCGAAGCGCTTGGCGCCGGCCATCTTGGCAAGTTCGGTGCCGTGCTGCCAGGTCGAATGGCCGAAGCCCTTGAAACGCTGCATCTCGTCTTCATTGTAGGTGCAGTCGTAGACGACGAGATCGGCGCCCTGCATCATCTCCAGCGAGACGGGATCATAGCTGCCGGGATTGTGCTCGATGTCGTAGATCAGCGCTATCGAACGGCCCTGCCATTCGATGCGGTAGCCGATGGCGCCGCCCGGATGGTTGAGCGTGAAGGTCTTGATCTCGATGCCCTCATGCGGGCTCAGAACCTGGCCGGCATGGAAGTCGCGGAAGTTCATCGTCGCCTGGCAGATGTCGGTTTTAACAGGGAACCAGGGTGGGCTGATGAACTGCTCGACCATTTCGCGTGTGCTCATCTTGCCGTCGAGATGGCCCGACCAGATGTTGACGTTGATCGAGGGATAATAAATCGCCTTGAAGAAAGGCAGGCCGATAATGTGGTCGTAATGGCAATGGCTGAAGAACAGGTCGACGTCGCTGACGCCGTCGGCAAGCAATGACAGCCCCGCCTCGCGCAGGCCGGAGCCTGCGTCGAAAAGCATCCGATGGTTTCCGCAGCGAATTTCGATGCAGGACGTGTTACCGCCGTAGCGGTCGAATTCGGGGCCCGACACGGGAATACTGCCGCGGACGCCCCAAAATTTTATCTGAAACAGTTCTGTCGTCATCGTTTTTCAAACCGGCCTTCCCGCTTCGCCATCGTACTCATAGTTTATCCCGATGCGAAGCAGCAGAATTCCACGGGTTTGCCTGCGCCCCCTTTCATTCTCCTAACCGCTAGCGGAAGAAGAAGTAGATTTTCCTAAGCAATCGGCTTTCGCGTCGGAAAGCAACCCAGTATGGTTGGTTTTCGGTAAATGGGCTGCTCGAGGCGGGCGTTTTCCGCAAGTCATGCCTATTAGATGGTTGCGCGCGATCGAAAAAACAATTGGGCGCTCTCACCTGCGAATCCGACTTGGGGCCGTGGCCTCAGGCTATTCCAAGCCGCCTGATATTCCCCACCAATTCCTTTGCCAGCCGCAGCGAGGCGGCCGTTGCCATGGCCATTTGCGGCAGCAGCAGCCATTCGAGCGTCCAGGCGGCTCCCGAGCGTTCCTGTTCATGGACGAGCGACTGGTGGATGCCGGAGAGCGCCGTGGCGTTGAAGCGGGCAAGCGAGACCAGGACTTCGGCGGCGACGGGATTCTGCTTGTGGGCCATGGCCGAGGACGTGCCGCCGCCTGAAATTTCGATCTCGCGGCCCACCTGGGCAAGCAGGGCGATATCCTGGCCGATCTTGCCGAGGCTGCCCGAGATCGAGGCGAACAGGCCTGATATATCGGCAATCACAAGGCGCGTGCTCTGCCATTGGCTCATATCGGTGAGGCCGAGTTCCTGGGCGAGTGAGGCGCGGATGGCTGTGGCCTGCGGCCCGAGCTTGTCCAGCGTGCCGGCGGCGCCGCCAAACTGGACGGGGAAATTCTGCTCGGTCAGGCGGTCGCGATAGGTCGTCAGCGGCGCGCGCCAGGCAGCGAGACGGTCGGCGACAGTGATCGGGATCGCCGCCTGCATGCGGGTATGGCCCATCAGCCGGTTGCCGCCGAACCGGCCGTCGAGCCCGTCCAGCCCTGCAATGACGGCGGAAAGCCGACCGGCAAACAGGAAAACCACGGCCTTTAGCCGGATCATCAGACTGGTGTCGATGACGTCCTGGCTGGTGGCGCCGAGATGCAGGTTTTTGGCCGCTTCCTCGCCGACCGCGGCGCGCAGCTGCTTGATGAAATCGGGGACGACGACGCCGTCGCGCGCCGTTGCCGCGCGAAGACTGGCGAGATCGGGGGAAAAGCCGGTGCAGGCCGCGGCGATCTGTCTTGCCGCTTCCGCGGGGATGACGGCGTGATCGGCTTCGGCCTTGGCGAGTGCGGCCTCGAAAGAGAGCATGCCGCGGAGATCGGCTTCGGCGGAAAAATAGGGCGCGATTTCGTCGTCGCCGACGAGGCCGGAGAGGAAGGGGTGGTCGAAGGGCGATGCGGTCATGGTCTGCTCTTTGTGGCTGCGGCCCCCTCATCCGGCTGCCGCCACCTTCTCCCCGAGGGGAGAAGGGATATGGGGCAGCGCCGGTGCCTATGGGCATGTCATCTCGTATGGCACATCTCCTCTCCCCTGGGGGAGAGAGTAGGGTGAGGGGGCTACTGGCACAGGGCTTTCCATCGCAGCCACCGACCAGCCCCTCAAATATCCAAAAACACCGTTTCGTCAGGACCCTGCAAACGGATGTCGAAATGGCAGATGGCACCGTCGCGGGTGGCGACCATCGTCGCGACGCGTTCGCGATGTTCGATGCGCGATAGCAGCGGATCGGCGGCGTTGGCTTCCGTCTCCTCCGGGAAATACATGCGCGTCTGCAGGCCGATATTGATGCCGCGGGCGACTATCCAGACGGTGATGTGCGGGGCTTGTCTGCGGCCGTCCTTGAACGGGACCCGGCCGGGCTTGATGGTCTCGAAGCTATAGACGCCGTCCTCGGCGCGGGTCGGGCAGCGGCCCCAGCCGGTGAAATTCGGGTCGGCGGCGCCGCGCATTTCCGAGGGGCTGTTATAGAGGCCGGCGCTGTCGGCCTGCCAGATCTCGACGACGGCGTCGCGCACCAGGGCGCCGGCGCCGTCGAAGATGCGGCCGGTGACGGTGATGCGTTCGCCGAGCGTCTTGTCGTTGATCATCTGGGCGCCGAGATCGCTGTCATAGACGCCTGTTATGTCGCAGAAATTCGGTGTCAGGCCGATATGGACATAGGGACCGGCCGTCTGCGACGGGGTTTCCTTGAGATAGCCGAGCTGCTGCATCAATTGCCCTCCAGCCTGTTTTCGAACATCGTCGAGCGGCGGCCGCGCAGCACGATATCGAATTTATAAGCGCGTGAATCCATCGGAATGGTGTTGCCCCAGTCGAGCGGCGCGATCAACTGCTCGATCGCCGCCTTGTCCGGGATCGTGCCGACGATCGGACATCTCCAGATCATCGGATCGCCCTCGAAATACATCTGGGTGATCAGCCGCTGGGCAAAACCGTGGCCGAAGATCGAGAAATGGATATGGGCGGGACGCCAGTCGTTGACGCCGTTCGGCCAGGGATAGGCGCCGGGCCGCACCGTGCGGAAATGATAGCGGCCTTCCTCATCGGTGATGGCGCGGCCGCAGCCGCCGAAATTCGGGTCGATCGCCGCCAGATAGCTTTCCTTCTTGTGGCGATAGCGCCCGCCGGCATTGGCCTGCCAGAATTCGACCAGGGCGCCGGCAACCGGCTTTGCCCGCTCATCGAGCACGCGGCCGTGGACGATGATGCGTTCGCCGATGGCGCTTTCGCCGGGCCGCGCATAATTCAGGATTAGGTCGTTGTCGAGCTCGCCGATCATCGAATGGCCGAAGACCGGACCTGTCGTCTCCGAGATCGTGCCGTCGAGCGACAGCAGCGCGCGCTGCGGCGCGCGCAGCACCGACGTCTTGTAGCCGGGCGTCAGCGCCGGCGCGTGCCAGGCGCGGTCGCGGGCGAAGAAGGCGCCGGTCTCCGGCTTGCGATTGACCAATTCGGACATGTTTCCCCCTCAGGCCGCCTTTTCGGCGTCCATTTGTGCAAAGGTCTGCTTGGCGATCTTGATCGCATGGTTGGCGGCGGGAACGCCGGCATAGATCGCCACATGCAGGAGCGCCTCGCAGATATCCTCGCGGGTGGCTCCGGTATTGGCGGTGGCGCGCACATGCATGGCGACCTCATCGTCCTGGCCGAGCGCCGCCAGCAGCGCGATGGTGACGATCGAGCGCTCGCGCTTGGTCAGGACAGGCCGCGACCAGACATGGCCCCAGGCCGCTTCGGTGATCAGCTCCTGAAAGGGGCGGTCGAACTCCGTGGCGGTCGCGGCGGCACGGTCGACATGGGCATCGCCGAGCACGGCGCGGCGGGTCGCCATGCCCTGCCGGTAGCGTTCGGAGGGAGTCTCGTTCATGGGCTGCTTTCTCCAGGCGAAATCGATGTGAGGAAGGCGCGGATGATCGCCGTCAGCGCTTCCGGCTGCTCGACGCAGGGAATATGGGCGCAGTCCGGGATGACCTCGTAACGGGCGCCGGGGATCAGCTTGGCGGTTGCCAGCACGAGATCGGGCGGCGTCGAGCCGTCCTGGTCGCCGACGACGCAGATCGTCGGGACCGTGATCCTCTTGGCCGCTTCGGTGAAATCGGCATCACGGATCGCTTCGCAGGCGGCGATATAACCCTCAACCGGCTGGCGCGTCAGCATATTGCAATAGCCTGAATAGGCTGTGTTCTCGGGCCGGCGGAAGGCGGGCGTGAACCAGCGCTCCATGATGGTGTCGACGATGCTGCCGATGCCGTTTTTCTCGACCGCGGCGATGCGGGCATTCCAGCTTTCTGCCGTGCCGATCTTATGGGCGGTGTCGCTGAGGACGAGGGCGCCGACGAGATCCGGCCGGCGCTGATAGAGCGATAGGGCAACGAGGCCGCCGACGGACAGGCCGCAGATGACGGCGTTCTTGACCGACAGCAGATCGAGCAGCCCGGCGAGATCGGTCGCATGATCCTCGATCGATGCGGGGAGCTGGCCGACATCGGAAAGGCCGTGGCCGCGCTTGTCGTAAAGAATGATGGCGAAGTCGCCGGCAAGCCGCACCACGACGTCGCGCCAGATGCGGAAATCCGTTCCGAGCGAATTGATGAAGACGATCACCGGCCGGTCGGCAGGCGCGCCGATGACCTGATAATGGATCGTGACGTCGTTTATGCGGGCGAACTGCACTTCACATCCTCATCAAGTTAGCTCAGCCGAGGGGCCGGCATCGTTTGGTTCCACTGGCGAAGTGCGTTTCGAGACGAATACCCACGCCGAGAATGGCTCCGTCGGTCTCTCCACCCTCCGTCATGCTCGGCCTTGAGCCGAGTATCCACACGGCAGCCACCAGCATTTGCGTCGTGGATCCTTGGGTCAAGCCCGAGTGGGGCGGCGTCTCGCCAAACTCACCCCGCCGTACCATCCAATCGCAAATACTCCTGACAGTGAAATTGGATGGTTGATCCGGTTAAGTAAAATGATATTTTCTGGCTTTTCGATAACCCAGGAGTTATGTGGTCGATGATCGACAGCCGTATCAAGTTTCGCCATCTGCAGGCCTTTGTCGAGGTGGCGCGGCAGAAGAGCGTGATGAAGGCGGCGGAATTGCTGCATGTCAGCCAGCCGGCGGTGACGAAGACGATCCGCGAACTGGAACAGGTGCTGGGCGTCGACGTCTTCGAGCGCGACGGCCGCGGCATCAAGATCACCCGCTACGGCGAGGTTTTCCTACGCCATGCCGGAGCGGCGCTGACGGCACTGCGCCAGGGTCTCGATTCCGTGTCGCAGGAACAGTTCGCCGAAGCGCCGCCGATCCGCATCGGCGCCCTGCCGACTGTCTCGTCGCGTATCATGCCGCGGGCGATGGAGCTCTTCCTCCAGGAGAAGACGTGGAGCCGAGTGAAGATCGTCACCGGCGAGAACGCGGTGCTGTTGGAAGAGCTGCGCGTCGGCGACCTCGATCTGGTCGTCGGGCGCCTAGCCGGCGCCGAAAAGATGGCGGGCTTTTCCTTCGAACACCTTTATTCCGAACAGGTCGTGTTTGCCGTGCGCGCCGGTCATCCGCTGCTTGACGGCCGGCAGTCGCTGTTCTCAGCCTTCGGCGACTATACGGTGCTGATGCCAACGCGCGGTTCGATCATCCGGCCGGTTGTCGAAAATTTCCTCATCGCCAACGGCGTCTCCAGCCTGCCGAACCAGATCGAGACGGTGTCGGATGCCTTCGGCCGCGCCTTCCTTAGGGCAAGCGACGCGATCTGGATCATTTCCAACGGCGTGGTGGCCGGCGATGTCGCCGATGGGCGGCTGGCGCTTCTGCCGATCGAGACCGGCGAGACCAGGGGGCCGGTCGGGCTGACGATGCGGGCCGATGCCGTGCCGTCGGCGCCGCAATCGATTCTGATGCAGACGATCCGCGAGGCGGCGCGGGAGCTATCCTGACCTTACCTCTTTAAATTTGCTTGCTGCATGCCCAGATTTGGACTAAATCTAGTTCAGGACAGGAGAGCATCATGCAGCACGCGCGACGCAGGGAGCGGGAGCCGGAACGGCTGGAAACGGAGCGGTTTGCGCCGGCAAACCGACGGCGGCTGAGCCCGCCGGCCTTGCGGACGTTCTTGGCGATTGCCGATCTCTGGGGTTTGAACGAAGAGCAGCGGCTGCTCGTGCTCGGCTATCCCTCCCGCTCGACCTATCACAGCTGGGCCAAGCAGGCGCGCGAACACGGGGCTTTCACGCTCGATGTCGATACGCTGACCCGGATTTCCGCCGTGTTCGGCATTCATCAGGCGCTTGGCGTGCTGTTTTCCGATGAACGGGCCGGCGTCGCCTGGCTGCGCACGCCGCACCAGGCGCCGGTGTTCGGCGGCCATCCGCCGCTCGCTATCGTCACCAACGGAACCCAGGACGGGCTGATGACCGTGCGCCGGTTCCTCGACGGCGCGCGCGGCGGCCTCTATATGCCGCCCACCAGGCTCGACGAGACCTTCACGCCTTACGAAGACACGGACATCGTCTTCCGGTGAGCGATCGTTATGCCGAGGCGCCGCGGCCGTCCTACCGGCTGATTCCGTCGCAATTTCCGCCGATAGGACTTTTCGAGACGGTGGCGAGGGCGGCCGATCTCGAGGCCGTGATGGACCTCGTCGGCTGGACCAACGATCGTCTCGTCGCCGACCGCATCCGGCGGCTTCCGGAGACGGAATGGGTCTACGGCAGCCCGAATGCAAGCATCGTCATGGCGGCATTCCTGCATGTCGCGCCCGGCGGCATGCGCTTCAACGGCCCCGATCTCGGCGCCTGGTATGCCGCCGACAATCTCAAGACAGCCGCGGCCGAGGTCGGCCATCATCTCCGGCGCGAGGCTGTCGCCCGTGGGGTGACGACAATGGCGCGCACCTATCGAAGCTACGTGGCCACCCTGATCGGCGACTATCTCGACATTCGCGGCGAACAGACGCTCCGGCCCAATGTCTATGACGGCACGAGCTATGCGTCCTCGCAGCTGCTCGGAGAACAGGTGCGTTCGAGCGGCGGCGCCGGCATTCTCTATGACAGCGTGCGGCTGCGCGGCGGCGTCAACATCGCCGCGCACCGGCCGCGCAATATTCGCGACGTCGTCCAGGCCGATCATTTCGAGATCACCGTTTCGGCCACTGATCGGCGCATCGACGTCAGGAAGCTTGCAAGCCGACGACGGCAGCCGAAAGCCGGCGCTTAAACCGGCAACCGCTCAGCCCATGCCTTGGCCGCCTTGGCCATGGTGGCAAGGTGATCGGCAGCGGAGAAGCCGGAGATTTTCTTGCGCGGCTTCAGGTCGTGGTCGCCATCCTCGAGCCAGAGAATCTCGATCCTGTCGGAAAGATCGTAGCCCGGCACCTCGTCGCGTGTGCCGAACTCGTCGCGCGTTCCCTGGCAGATCAGCGCGGGCGTCGCCAGCCGCTTGAGATGGCCCGTGCGCAGCTTGTCCGGCTGGCCGGGCGGATGGAAGGGATAACCGAGGCAGAGGAGGCCGGCGATCTTCCCCTTGTCATGGAGATCGTCGGCGACCATGGTGGCGACACGGCCGCCCATCGACTTGCCGCCGATGATGAGGGGGCCCTTTGCGCCGAGCGCGGCGATCGCCGCCTCATATTCGGGATTGAGCGTTTCGGCGCGCGGCGGCGGCTTGCGGACGCCGCTGCGGCGGGCGGACATATAGGCGAATTCAAACCTGATGACGCGGAAACCGGCGTCGGCAAGCGCTTTCGCCGCTGCCGTCATCGACGCCGAATCCATCGGCGCGCCGGCGCCATGCGCAAGCAGGATCGTGAAGCGGGCATCCTCCGGGCCGTCGAGCAGAAATCGGTCAAGCATCGGCAGTCCTCCATCCGCCATTGGAACCATGTCGACAGCCGCGACTTGTTCCTGGAAAGGAGACAGACAATGTCGACAAACGACGAAAACGTAAAGCCGGAGCAGCGCCGTCCCAAGGATGTCGCCGCCGTTCCCGAGAAACCCGAGCCCGCCGACTCAGAATCGATGGCGCCGCCAGCCGTGCAGCCGGCCGGGGAAAGGGACAAAAGCGAACGGCCGGTGGTCAACCCCGTGACCGGCGTCGCCTTTTAGCGGATCGCAAAATTATCATGCAGATCGGCCCTTGAAACGGCGAGGCAAAGGGCGCATATAGCAGCCCTGCCTGAAAAACGGATGCTTGGGGTATCGACGTCGTCGAACCCTTTGCCGTCCGACAGGATAAGGGCGCTCCCCGCAAGGGTCGAGCGCCCTTTTTGCTTTCGGACATTCCGCTCTCGAGGCCTCGCTTTCGAAGTTGGGCGATCTTGAGGTATCCCCACCAAAATCTATATAGCACTTCGGAATCCCGAAATTGGCTGCGGGATTGAAATCATTACATATCTATCCACCGTGGCGGGGCAAAAAAGCCGGCGTATTTCGGGATCCCGAAGCGGGGGAATTTCGGGATTCCGAAGTGAGATTTTTTTTCGCGCCGCCGTTTCTCGTTGAGCAGGATTATCCTATCTCCCGGGTGCTCGCCGTCAGAAAGTCGATGAAGGTGCGGACCTTGGCGGAGAGATATTTGCGGCTCGGATAGACGGCGTAAAGTGTGCTGTTGAAACCGAGCGTGATGGCGGGAAGCACGATTTCCAGGCGGCCGGCTTCGAGATCCTGCTCGGCCATCCACGCCGGCAGGAAGGCGAGGCCCATGCCGCGCAGGGCCGCGAGGTGCATAATTGTCTCGTTGTCGCTCAGCATCACCGTGCGGAAGGTGATCTTGTGTGGTCCGTCAGGACCTTCCAGCGACATGCTTTCCCCGAGGTTGACGCCGGAGTAGCGAAGCAATGCATGGCCGTTGAGTTCGGCGACGTTTTGAGGCCGCCCGGTTCGCGCGAGGTAATCCGGCGAGGCCATGAGACGAAACTGCACATTCGTCAGTGGGCGGGCGACGAGACCGGGATCGAGCCGGTCCTGCGACGTTGCCCGCAGCGCAAGATCGAAACCTTCGTCAACCAGGTTCACCAGCCGGCCGCTGAGATCCAAGTCCAGGCAGACATCGGGGTAGCGCCGGTTATAGGCTGCCAGCATGTCTGTAAAATAGCCGGTTGCCGCCCAAACCGGCGCACTCAATTTCAGGGTACCGCGGGGCGCCACCGTCACATTGCCGATGGCGTCTTCCACCTCGTCCAGCCGTTCGAGCATCTCCCTGGTTTGGTTGAAATAAAGCCGCCCGGTCTCCGTCAGGCTGACATGGCGGCTGGTTCGGTTGAGCAGCCGCGTCCCCAGCCGATTCTCGAGCTGCATCACATGCTTGCTCGCCATTGCCGGTGAAACGCCAAGGCGATCGGCGGCAGCGGTGAAGCTTTTCAGTTCGGCGACGGTGCAGAACACCCGCAGGCTCGTCAACGTATCCATTGATCATCAACATCCAGGAAATGGTTCTTCAATATTTGCCACATTGATCAATAATGGAGAAAAATTCAAAATCTTCCCATCGAAGTGCCGCCCCCGTGCTCGTGGCAATGATGCGAAGGACAATGCCGGTGACAAATTCCAGACTCCCGACCTATTTCGTCAGCCATGGCGGCGGCCCCTGGCCCTATATGACGGGTGAATTCCGCCGCAATTTCGATGTGCTCGAACAGTCATTGGTCGACATGCGTGCCGAACTCGGTGATGCACCGAAGGCGATCCTCGTGGTCTCGGGTCACTGGGAAGAGGATGGTTTTGCCATATCGTCGGGCGTCAAGCCGGGCATGGTCTACGATTATTACGGCTTTCCCGAACACCTCTATCACATCACCTACAATGCCCCCGGTTCGCCCGATCTCGCAAACCGCGTGCAGCATCAGCTGCGGGCGAGCGGCATCGAAGCGGTGCTCGATCCGACCCGCGGTTACGATCACGGCACTTTCAGCATCATGAAGCCGCTCTATCCGGAAGAGAACATCCCCGTCGTGCAGCTTTCGCTGGATGCGGGTTACGATCCGGCGCTGCACATCAGCGTCGGCCGGGCACTTGCGCCGTTGCGTGACGAGGGCGTCCTGATCATCGGCAGCGGTCTCAGCTATCACAACCTTTCGGCCATGCGCGGCACGGGCGGATATGAGCCGTCCCGCCGCTTCGACGCCTGGCTTCAGGAAACGCTGGTTCACACGGCCTGCGACAAGCGCGCCGAGCGGCTGCTCGATTGGCAGCAGGCGCCGGCTGCGCGGGCGGCGCATCCGCGCGAAGACCATCTCATCCCGCTGATGGTGGTGGTCGGCGCCGCCGAGAACGAAGCCGGCGCGACCACCTATCACCAGAAGGACTTCGCCGGCGGGCTCACCGCATCGAGCTTCCGTTTCGGCCGGGTCCCCGCAGCCGCGCCCGCGAACGGAGACCTGCAATGACCAGCGGAACCGTCAGGCCGTCTTCGCCGTGTCGATAAGGCTCTGGAAAGAAAATCAGGAACTCAAGAAGGCGGCCTCCGCCGCCTGACCTCCCCTCAACCTCGTTGGAGAAACTCGATGACCAATACCGGCAAATGGACGCCATACGTCCTCGCACTTGTGCGCATCATGGCGGCCTTACTCTTCCTCGAACATGCAACCATGAAGTTTCTGCAGTTTCCGGGTCCGATTCAAGGCGTCCCCTATCCGCTGCCCACCATCATGCTGGTTGCAGGCGCGATCGAGGTGATCACCTCTGCTCTGATGCTCGTCGGATTTCAAACGCGCATCGCAGCATTCATCGCTTCGGGCGAAATGGCTGCCGCCTACTTCATGGGCCACATGCCGTATGGCTTCTGGCCGGCGCTCAACATGGGCGAAGGCGCCATCCTGTTCTGCTTCATCTTCTTCTACATCGCCTTTGCCGGCGGCGGCGCCTGGACGCTCGACACTGCGCGTCGTCCCGCCACGGCCTGAGACGGCACTATCCGGAAATCGCCTGTGCCCGGCTGCCGGGCGGCAATTGGGCATAGGCGCAACGAAACGCTGAAATTCTGGAGACGCCATGAAAGCGGCACTTCTCAAATCCTACGGTGATGTCGACCAGTTTGAAATCGCGGACCTTCCGGCGCCGAAGCCCGGACCGGGCGAAGTCCTGATCAAGATCGAGGCATCCGCCGTCAACCCTTTCGATCTAATTCTCCGCCAGGGCCTCATGGCCCAGTATATCCCGCTTCCGCTGCCGGCCGTGCTCGGCGGTGACGCCGCCGGCACCATCTCGGCCCTCGGCGAAGGCGTGACCGGTTTTGCGGTCGGCGAGCGGGTCGTCGCCGATTTTGCCGCAAACGGCAAGGGCGCCCATGCAGAGTATGGTGTCGTTCCCTCGACATCCATCGCAAGGCTGCCCGCCGCACTCGGCTTCGAGCAGGGCGCCTCGCTGGTCAAGGCAGGTCTTACCGGCCGGCAGACCGTCGAAGCGCTCGGCGTCAGGGCCGGCGAACGGGTTCTGGTTTCCGGCGGACTCGGCACGGTCGGACGGTCCGCCATCCAATACCTCAAGCAGATCGGCGCCCAGCCGGTTGCCGGCGTCCGGCCCGAGCGGCTGAACGAAGGCCGGGGGCTGGCGGGCGAAGCGCTCGACATCACGGTTGCCGCCGCAAGCCCGAGCTTCGACTATGCGATCAGCACGGCTGGCCCGGTGGCCGGCAACCTCATCGGTCATGTCCGCGACGGTGGCACGGTTGCGAGCATCGTTCCGGTGCCGGAAGGCGCCAATACCGCAGGCCGCGTTATCGTCCGTGAACTCTACCATCGCACCGACGCGGCCATGCTCGACGCTATTCTGGCATCCGCCGCCAGCGGTGAGCTGGTGATCCCGATTTCCCACACCTTCACCCTGGAGCAGATCGGCCTTGCCCAGAATGCGGTTGCGGCGGGTGCTCCCGGGAAGGTCGTTCTCAAGCACTGAAAGACAGAGAAGCGGCACGGCATCACGCGAACGGTAGCACCGGCATGAAGTTCTTCATGCCGGTCGCCTCGGTCGCTACCGCGGTTTTCTGTTCCACTCCTCCTCGAAAGCGGATTTTTCCAGCCGGTCCTGTCGATTTTCGCATCTGCCGATCGTCATTCTAACGATGTGCTGGAAATCCGTTGCGATCGCGGCACATCCTTTGAGCGCCAGAGCCGCGCGACGATAGAAGGAGGATATGTGATGGATGATCAACAGCTGGTACCCGCCGCCGTGCTCGCGGCAAAAAACGGCGTCCGTTTTCCCAACGAGAGCGAGGAATATCGCAGAGCCCGCGACGCGCTGCTTGCCGAGGAGATCGAATTGCGCCGGCACATCGAGCGCGTCGCGAGACAGCGCCGGGCGCTGCCGCCGGGCGGCGCGGTGAAGAAGGATTACCGCTTCGAAGGTGCCGACGGGCCGATCTGGCTCACCGAACTCTTCGCCGGCAAGGAGACGCTGATCGTCTACAGCTACATGTTCGGCCCCGAGCGCGAGCGCCCATGCCCGATGTGTACCTCGCTGCTGTCGGCCTGGGACGGTGAGGTGCCTGACATCCAGCAACGCGCCGCCCTTGCGGTCGTAGCCCGCTCGCCGATCGGAAAGCTGCTTGCCTTGAAGAAGGAACGCGGATGGCATCACCTGCCGCTCTATTCCGACACGACGGGCGATTACAGCCGCGACTACAACGCCATCGGCAAAGGCGGGGGCGATGACCCTGCCTATAACGTCTTCACACGGCGCGACGGCACCATCCGCCACTTCTGGAGCCAGGAAATGGGCGACGTCACCTCGGATCCCGGCGAGGACCCGCGCGGCGCCCCCGACCTGATGCCGCTCTGGACCTTGATCGACACGACGCCGGAAGGCCGCGCGCCGGACTGGTATCCGAAGCTGTCCTATTGACGCGTCAGCGCGCTTCGTTAGCCGGTGGAGCGGTTTCTGGAGGGCTCGATCCATTCGAGGTTTGTGACCGAGGCCTCCGGCAACAGCGACGGATCGATGTCGTAGACATAGCCGCTCAGCATGTCGGCGGCGCGTTCGGTCGCCTTGATCTTCGCTTCGGTTTCGGCCACCGCCTTGCCGATCGCCTCGATGCGGGCGCGGAACATGTGCGCGAGCACATCGCGGCCGGACTGTTTTTCTAGCCGCTCCAGGTGCAGGCCGACTCGTGAGGCGTGGCGTTCCAGTTCACTCTTGCTGAACCGCGCCTTGCGCAGTTCCTCCGACAGGCTGTCCTGCATCACGGCGACGGGATCGAAACTTCCGGGCGCGCGCTCGTCGAGCACCGCGTCGGTGACGAGCTTCTCAATGATGACAAGCGCCTGCAGCTCGGCGGCATCGGCGAACTCGACATCATAGCCGGTGTCGTCGTAAACCTTGCGGCGGACCGGGTCGAGAAGCAGCGCATAGGCCTTCTGCAGATGGTCGAAGGCTTGCGAATCGCCGCCCGAATCCGGGTGGGCAACCTTCGCCAGGCGCCGGTAGGCGGCCTTCAGCTGGGCCTCGTCCGCATCGCGGTCAACTCCGAGAATATCGTAGGGATCCGTCACGCCTGCTCCATTGCTACCCGGCACGTCCGGACAGTCTAGGTCTTCTTCTGCATCAGCAAGGCGAAGTTTAGACCAAAAGTAGGAATGACGTCCATGGCCGGAAATCGCAATCGTCGCTGCGAAGGCCCAAGCCATTTTTCGATTGTCCCGTTTTTTCAATCCGTTGTGCGAAGATCAGGGCGTGGCGATCGAGACGAGATAACATCTGGCCTCGCCGTCGATTTCCAGTGCGGTTCCAGCCGCATCCGCAATCAGCAGCGCATCGCCGGCCGCAAGCGTGCCGCTCTCACCGTCCCGCCTGAACGACAATGCGCCGCGATGGCAAAGCAGCAGGCATGTCGACGACGTCAGCGGCACGGACGTGCCGCCGTCGATGTCGATGCGGATCAGCGTGTGGGCGAGACCGTCGCGGCGCGTCATGACGTTGAGATCGGTGATCGCGCCGTCCTGGAGCCTGGCAGCCACCGGGATATCTGCCGGGAAGGCCAGCGGATCGCTCGCCGTCGTCAGCAGCACCGGCGCGCTGCCTTCGATCTCGAGCACCATGCCGTTGCCGTCGAGGATTGCCAGCGTTCGGTCAATGCCGGGAAAGATCGAGAATGGCCCGTCGGCCGCGACGGTCGCCATGCTGACGCGCCAGTCGAAGCCGGCGAGGCCGGCGTCTTCGGGCGAAACGGCGATCTCCACCGTTTCGCCGCCGCCGTTTTTCCACGGCATGCGCTTGTGATCGCCGGCCCGCAGGATCCGCATGGGTCTCAGTTCCCGAGAATGCCGGGTAGGCGCAGGCCCTTGTCCCTCGCGCAATCGAGGGCGATGTCGTAGCCGGCATCGGCGTGGCGCATGACGCCGGTCGCCGGATCGTTCCAGAGCACCCGCTCGAGGCGCTTTGCCGCATCGTCGGTGCCATCGGCGCAGATGACGACGCCGGAGTGCTGGGAAAAGCCCATGCCGACGCCGCCGCCATGATGCAGCGATACCCAGGTGGCGCCCGACGCGGTGTTGAGCAGTGCGTTCAGCAGCGGCCAGTCGGAGACAGCGTCGGAGCCGTCCTTCATCGCCTCGGTTTCGCGGTTCGGCGAAGCGACGGAGCCGGAATCGAGGTGATCGCGGCCGATGACGATCGGGGCGGAGAGCTCGCCGTTCTTGACCATGTCATTGAAGGCCAAAGCCAGGCGGTGGCGGTCGCCGAGGCCGACCCAGCAGATGCGCGCAGGCAGGCCCTGGAAGGAGATGCGTTCTCTCGCCATGTCGAGCCAGTTGTGCAGGTGGGTATTGCCGGGGGTCAGTTCCCTCACCTTGGCATCGGTCTTGTAGATATCCTCCGGGTCGCCCGACAGGGCGGCCCAGCGGAAGGGACCAATGCCGCGGCAGAAGAGCGGCCGGATATAGGCCGGCACGAAGCCCGGGAAGGCGAAGGCGTTTTCCAAGCCTTCGTCCTTGGCGACCTGGCGGATGTTATTGCCGTAGTCGAGGGTCGGAATACCGGCGTTCCAGAAGGCGATCATCGCTTCGACATGCTCGCGCATCGAGGCGCGTGCCGCTTTTTCGACCGCCTTCGGATCGCTTTCGCGCTTGGCCTTCCATTCGGCCATCGTCCAGCCCTTCGGCAGGTAGCCGTTGATCGGGTCGTGGGCCGAGGTCTGGTCGGTGACCATATCGGGGCGGATGCCGCGACGGACCATTTCCGGCAGGATTTCGGCGGCATTGCCGAGCAGGCCGACGGATTTGGCTTCGCCGGCCTTGGTCCAGCGGTCGATCATCTCGAGCGCTTCGTCGAGCGTTTCGGCCTTGGCGTCGAGATAGCGGGTGCGCAGGCGGAAATCGATCGAGTCGGGGTTGCATTCGACGGCGAGGCAGCAGGCGCCGGCCATGACGGCGGCGAGCGGCTGGGCGCCGCCCATGCCGCCGAGGCCGCCGGTCAGGATCCATTTGCCCTTGAGATTGCCGCCGTAATGCTGGCGGCCGGCCTCGACAAAGGTCTCGTAGGTGCCCTGCACGATGCCCTGCGTGCCGATATAGATCCACGAGCCGGCCGTCATCTGGCCGTACATGGCAAGGCCCTTCTTATCCAGCTCGTTGAAATGATCCCAGGTCGCCCAATGCGGCACGAGGTTGGAGTTGGCGATCAGCACACGCGGCGCATCCTTGTGGGTGCGGAAGACGCCGACCGGCTTGCCGGACTGCACCAGCAGGGTTTCTTCTTCCGTCAGCGTCTTCAGCGTCGCGACGATGCGGTCGAAATCCTCCCAGGTGCGGGCGGCGCGGCCGATGCCGCCATAGACAACGAGCTCGTTCGGATTTTCCGCGACATCGGGATCGAGATTGTTCATCAGCATGCGCAGCGGCGCTTCGGTCATCCAGCTCTTGGCATTGAGCTCGTTGCCGCGGGGTGCGCGGATTTCGCGGATGTTATGGCGTGGATTGCTCATGGCGGTTCCCCTGTCGAGTGATCGTTATCGTTTCAGGCCTGGTGCGATCTGCTCAATGCGCACCAGAATGTCTTTGAGATGGACGCGAAGCCGGTCCGCTCTAGCGGCGTCGTAGGCAAAGGGCGGCGCTTCCGTCTGCAGATGGGTCGATTGCGCGAGCTCCATCTGGATCGCGTGCACGCCGGTCTCCGGCTTGCCGTAATGGCGCGTCGTCCAGCCGCCTTTGAAGCGGCCATTGAGCACGCTGTCATAGCCTTCTGCGGCTTCGACGACGGTGAGCGTCGCCTGCTCGATGGCGCCGTCGCAGGTCTTGCCCATATCGGTGCCGATGTTGAAATCCGGCAGCTTGCCTTCGAAGAGGAAGGGGATATGGGAGCGGATCGAGTGGCAATCATAGAGGACCGCCACGCCGTGCATTGCTCTGACGCGCTCGATCTCGGCGGCAAGGGCGGCATGATAGGGCGCATGGAAGTCCCGCAGCCGTGCCGCGATATCGGCCTCGTCAGGCGCCTGCCCATCCTTCCAGATCGGCTTGCCGTCGAAGTCCGTTTCCGGGACGAGACCGGTGGTGTTCTGGCCGGGATAGAGGCTGACGCCGGCCGGATCGCGGTTGGCGTCGATCACATAGCGGTGGAAGGTGGCGCGCACCGTCGTCGAGTCGGACAGCAGGCCGTCATAGAGCTCGTGGATGTGCCAGTCGGTATCGGCGAGGATCCGGCCGTTGTCGTTGAGGCGGTCATAGATCGCCGGCGGCACGTCGGTGCCGGTATGGGGGAAGGCGAGGATGACGGGCGACGTGCCCTGACGGATTTCGAAGACGGGGGTGCTCATGGGCAAAGCGCTCCGGCGCTGGGGGCATTACCCCCCTCTGTCCTGCCGGACCCGGGGTCGAGCCGCGGGTCTCGACCCGTCCTTCGGACCCCCACAAGGGGGGAGATCGACGCGCGGATGGTATCTCCCCAAACAATCGATGTTGGAGCGAGCGGGTACGCCCAGCCGATCTCTCCCCTTGTGGGGGAGATGCCCGGGAGGGCAGAGGGGGGTGCCAGGTGCACATTCATCACGATCAACCCTCCAAAACCGGCAGAATGCCCGAGGAAACCGCGGCGTTCAGCGCGCCCGTCGCCACCAGTTCGGCTGCGGCGGCGAGGTCGCCCGCCATGTAGCGGTCGTTATCGAGGCTCGGCACCTTGGCGCGGATCGCGGCGATCGCCTTGCCAAGCTCCGGGCTCGTTGACAGCGGCGCGCGCAATTCGACGCCTTGGGCTGCGGTCAGCGCCTCGATGCCGATGATGCCGAACAGGTTCTCGGTCATGCCGAGCAGACGGCGGGCGCCGTGGCAGGCCATCGAGACATGGTCTTCCTGATTGGCCGAGGTCGGGGTCGAATCGACTGAGGCCGGGTGCGACATCTGCTTGTTCTCGGACATCAGCGCCGCCGAGGTGACCTCGGCGATCATCAGGCCGGAATTCAGGCCCGGCTTCTTGGCGAGGAAGGCCGGCAGGCCGTAGGAAAGCACCGGGTCGACCAGCAGCGCGATGCGGCGCTGCGAGATCGCGCCGATCTCGCAGACGGCAAGCGCGATCTGGTCGGCGGCGAAGGCGACCGGTTCGGCGTGAAAATTGCCGCCCGATACGACCGAATTGTCCGACAGCACCAGCGGATTGTCGGTGACGGCATTGGCCTCGATTTCGAGGGTGCGGGCGACCGAACGCAAGAGGTCGAGGCAGGCGCCGTCGACCTGCGGCTGGCAGCGGATGCAATAGGGATCCTGCACGCGCTCGTCGCCCTCGATATGGCTCTGGCGAATGACGGAGTTTTCGAGCAGCCCGCGAAGCGCGGCTGCGGTATCGATCTGGCCCTTATGGCCGCGCAGCGTATGGATATCGGCATGAAAGGGCGCCGAGGACCCCATCGCCGCATCGGTCGACATGGCGCCGGTGATGAGCGCCGACTGCGCGGCACGATGGGCGCGGAAGAGGCCGGCGAGCGCCAGCGCCGTCGAGGTCTGCGTGCCGTTGATCAGCGCCAGGCCTTCCTTGGCGGCGAGCACGACGGGTTTCAGCCCGGCCCGTGCAAGGGCAGCTGCGCCGGAAAGGCGTTCGCCGGCGAAGAAGGCTTCGGCCTCGCCCATCATCACCGCGGCCATATGGGCAAGCGGCGCAAGATCGCCGGAGGCGCCGACCGAGCCCTTTTCCGGGATCAGCGGAATGACGCCCTTTTCGAGCATGCCTTCTATCAGCCGCACCAGCTCCAGCCGAACGCCGGAGGCGCCGCGGCCGAGCGAGACCAGCTTCAGCGCCATGATCAGCCGGACGATATTTTCCGGCAGCGGCGCGCCGATGCCGCAGCAATGCGACAGGATGAGATTGCGCTGCAGCGTGGCGACGTCAGCGCTGTCGATCTTGATCGAGGCGAGTTTGCCGAAGCCGGTGTTGATGCCGTAAACCGGCGCATTGCCGGCGGCGATCTCGGCAATGCGGGCGGCGGCCTTGATAATGCCGGCATCGAAGGCGGGATCGAGCCTTGCCGGCTCACCGGTCCAATAGATGATTTCCAGATCCTTGAGCGAGACGGAGCCCGGGTGGAGGGTGATGGTCATCGACCGTTCCTTTCGCCTTTGAAGACGCGTGTATGAAGCGGGTTGAAGCCGATGCGATAGACGAGTTCGGCAAGGCTCTCGATATTCCAGACGGCGAGATCGGCGGATTTGCCGGCTTCGAGCGTTCCGGTCTCACCGATGAGGCCGAGCGCGCGCGCGCCTTCGCGGGTGGCGCCGGCGATGCACTCCTCGACGGTGAGGCCGAACAGCGTCGCCGACATGTTCATGGTGAGCAGCATCGAGGTGAGCGGCGAGGTGCCCGGATTGCAATCGGTGGCGATTGCGATCGGCACGCCGGCCCGGCGCAGTGCCTCCACCGGCGGTTTCTGCTTTTCATGGATCGCGTAAAAGGCGCCGGGCAGCAGCACGGCGACGGTGCCGGCGGCGGCCATTGCGGCGACGCCTTCCTCGTCGAGATATTCCAGATGATCGGCCGAAAGCGCGCCATAGGCGGCCGCCAGCTTGGCGCCGCCCAGATTGGAGAGCTGCTCGGCATGGAGCTTGACAGGCAGGCCAAGCGCCTTGGCCTTGTCGAAGACGCGGGCGATCTCGGCTGTCGAAAAGGCGATCCCTTCGCAGAAGCCGTCGACGGCATCGGCAAGGCCGAGATTATGCATGTCGTCGAGGCCGGGCAGCACGACATCGTCGAGATAGTCGCCGTTGCGGCCCTTATAGTCGACAGGCGTCGCATGGGCGCCGAGATAGCTGGTGGCGATGCGCACCGGTCTGACATGGCCGAGCAGGCGGGCGCTTTGCAGCATCTTCACTTCACCGCTGCGGTTGAGACCATAGCCGGATTTGATCTCGATCGTCGTCACGCCTTCGGCAAGCAGCGTATCGAGCCGCGGCAGAGCTGTGGCGACGAGCTCTTCGACCGACATCGCATTGGTCGCCTGAACGGAGGAAACGATGCCGCCGCCGGCACGCGCAATCTCCTCATAGGTCGCGCCTTCAAGCCGCATCTCGAACTCGCGGGCGCGATTGCCGCCGTGGACGATATGGGTGTGGCAGTCGACGAGGCCGGGTGTCATCCAGCGGCCTTCGAGATCGACGATCTCGGAGCGTTCGATGGCCGATGCCGGCAGTTCGCTTTCGGCGCCGGCAAAGGCGATACGGCCGTTTTCGGTGAGCACGGCACCCTTTTCGACGATGCCGAGACCGGGACTATCAGGCGCGAGCGTCGCCAGTCGGGCGTTGCGCCACAGCACCGGCCTGGTATCGGCGGATGCGGTTTCGTCTGAAAAATTGTTCCCGGTCATCAGCTTTGCGCCTTTCCTTATGCTGAAACATGTATATACATAATAAGCAGGTGACAAGAGAAATTTTGCGCGCTCTTCTGGAAAAGAAAGATCGGCGGCGCGGCAGAAGGGGAGAAAGGCCATGACCATACTTCACGCGAGGACTGCGCTGACGCCGCAAGGCTGGCAGAAGGACGTGCGGCTGACGCTCGAGGCCGGGCGCATCGCCCGGGTCGAGCTGGGCGTCGCCGCAGCACCCGGCGATGAGCGCCATGCCCTGATCGTCCCGGCCATGGGCAACCTGCACAGCCATGCCTTCCAGCGGGCGATGGCCGGTCTTGCCGAAGTGCGCGGTCCGGCAAACGACAGCTTCTGGAGCTGGCGCACGGTCATGTACAAATTCGCTTTGGCGATGACGCCGGAGCATGTCGAGGCGGTCGCGGCGAAGCTCTATGCGGAGATGCTGGAGGCGGGCTTTTCCCGCGTCGGTGAGTTCCACTACCTCCATCACGACAGGGATGGCAGCGCTTACGCCAATATCGCCGAGCTGGCCGAACGTATCGGCGCGGCGAGCCAGGAGACCGGCATCGGCCTGACGCTTCTACCGGTCTTCTATGCCCATTCCGGCTTTGGCGGCGCTCAGCCGATCGACGGCCAGCGGCGTTTCATCAATTCGCTCGAAAGCTTCGAAAGGCTGATGGAGGGATGCCGAGCGGTGGCCGGGCGGCTCGACGGCGCCGAGCTCGGACTGGCGCCGCACAGCCTGCGCGCCGCAACACCGGAGGAATTGGCGAAGCTCGCGCCGATGGCGGGCGACGGCCCGATCCATATTCATGTCGCCGAGCAGGTGAAGGAGGTCGAGGACTGCGTCGCCTGGTCCGGCGCGCGGCCGGTCGAATGGCTGCTCGATCATATGCCGGTGGATGAGCGCTGGTGCCTGATCCATGCGACGCACATGACCGAGGACGAGACGCGCCGGATGGCGAAAAGCGGCGCGATCGCCGGCCTCTGCCCGATCACCGAAGCCAATCTCGGCGACGGCGCCTTTGCCGCGCCGCTTTTCCTCGAAGAGGGCGGGCGCTACGGCATCGGTTCGGATTCCAACGTGCGGATCTCCCTGCCGGAGGAACTGCGCCAGCTCGAATATTCGCAGCGCCTGGCGCTGCGCGCCCGCAATGTCGTGGCCGTACCCGGCGGTTCGACGGCGCTTTGCCTGTTCAACAAGGCGCTTGCCGGCGGCGCCGCGGCGCTGAAAGCCCCGGCCGGTCTCGTCGAGGGCCATCACGCCGATCTTGTTTCGCTCGATATGTCAGCCGTTCCTTATCTCGCAGGCGACCAGATCCTCGATCACTGGCTGTTTGCCGGCGGCATCTCCGTCGATTGCGTCTGGGCACGCGGCCGCAAGCAGGTGGAGGGCGGTCGCCATCGCAAGCGTGACGCCATCGACCGTCGCTTCGTTGCCGCGATGGGTGAGTTGCTGGCCGCCTGAAAAAGAGCTTTTCATGAGCGGGGCATTCGGACTAGATCGGGAAACCAATCGGAACGTGGCGATGAATCAAAGCAGGGACCCCACCTTGCATCAGCGCATCCTGGGCGACATCGAAGGCCGTATCGTCTCGGGCGAATGGCCGCCGGGGCATCGCATTCCCTTCGAGGTCGATCTCGCCACGCAGTATGACGTCTCACGGATGACGGTGAACAAGGTGCTGACCCAGCTCGCCAAGGCTGGGCTGATCGAGCGCCGCAAGAAATCCGGCAGTTTCGTCACACAGCCGCAGGCGCAATCGGCGGTTCTCGAAATCCACGACATCAAGGCCGAGGTGCAGTCGCTGAACCTGCCTTATTCCTATGCGGTGTCGAAGAAGACGAGCCGCAAGGCCAAGGCGGAAGACAGTCGCCGGCTGGAGCTGCCTCTGACGTCCTCGGTCGTCGAGGTGGTCTGCATCCACAATGCCGGCGCGCGGCCTTTCTGTCTGGAGGAGCGGCTGATCAGCCTTGCGACCGTGCCGGAGGCGGCCGATGCCGATTTCCTGACGGTGGCGCCGGGGCCGTGGCTGCTCAACCAGGTGCCGTGGAGCACCGCCGAACACCGGATTCACGCCGTTTCCGCCAGCGCCGAGGTGGCGGCCGCCCTCGACATCGCCCG
Organism: Rhizobium phaseoli; assembly: GCF_001664385.1. NCBI lineage: Bacteria > Pseudomonadati > Pseudomonadota > Alphaproteobacteria > Hyphomicrobiales > Rhizobiaceae > Rhizobium > Rhizobium phaseoli. Next base: position 99,971 of record NZ_CP013534.1, read on the forward strand.
CAACACCGCCTGCCTGGTGGTCGAGCGCCGCACCTGGAGCGGTGCCGGCCCGGTGACCCACGTGCGCTTCACCTATCCAGGCGATCGTCACGCGCTGGTGGCGCGGTTCACGCCGGCGTCGCAATAACCGTAAGTTCCATATACAACATCGCGGGTGTTCTAGTCTTCGAACATCTTGCCGCTGCGCGCCTCGAGCCGGTAGCGATAGCCGGGATAGACGAGGCGGGCTGTGGAGACCACCTGTTTCGCCGACCATGTGCGCCGGCGGATCGTCAGGCACGGCTCGCTCTTGAGGATGGTCAGGAGCTTGCATTCCCAGGCCTGCGGCATCGCCGCCTCGACGACGTGCTCGGAGCCGCTGAGCGGGGCGGCGGCGGTCAGATAGGCGTTCGGCGTCAGCGTCGTGAAATCCTGCTCGAGATATTCGGGCGCGGCCTCCGGATTGACGAAACGGTCCTCGATCTGCACCGGAACGCCGTTTTCGCTGTGGACGATCAGCGAGTGGAAAACGGCGGCGCCGATTGCCAGCTCCAGGGCGTCGGCAATCTCCGGAGAGGCGGTTTCCCGGGCCAGAACGATGACCGAGGCTTCATGGATATGGCCGCGTTCGGCGATCTCCTCGGCGATGTTGCGCACCTCGAACAGTGCCGAATAACCCTTGCGCTCGGCGACGAAGGAGCCGACGCCCTGGATGCGGACGAGTTCGCCTTCATTGGCAAGTTCGCGCAGCGCCCGGTTGGCGGTCATCTTGCTGACGCCGAGTTCGACGACCAGTTCGTTTTCCGACGGCACGCGGTATTTCGGCGGCCATTCGCCGCTGTGGATGCGGTCGAGGATCACCTGCTTGACGCCGGCGTAAAGCGGCGTGCTGTCATTTCCCGCCAGGTCGCGCTTCATCTCGCCGGAACGCTTCATTGCCTATTCCTTTTGCACGGATGGAATTTGCCACATAATCGACTTTCCTCTTGCATATCACAAAATTTCTCATATGGTACCATATACAACCTCCCAATCGGTCCTCAAGATAAAAATAGGACGGAAAGGGCAAGCCGGCGGAGATCGGCGGTGCCGCAAGGTCTGTTTCAACTCCAGAGGAGAATTCATCAATGAAATTTAGCGCCATCCTGTTTTGCGGCGTCGCCGCTTTTTCCGCCTTTGCCGCCCCTGCCTTTGCCAAGGACTGGACGAAGGCGACCATCACGCTCGAGGGCGCCTATGCGCCGTGGAACCTCACCAATGCCGACGGCACGCTCGGCGGCTTCGAGCCGGAGCTTGCCAAGGTGCTGTGCGAGCGCGCCAAGATCGAATGCACGCTCGTCGCCTCCGACTGGGACGGCATGATCCCGGCACTGAATGCCGGCAAGTTCGACGTCATCATGGATGCGCTATCGATCACCGAGGAGCGCAAGCAGGTCATCGACTTCACCGTTCCCTATGCTGCGACCCCCGCCGCCTTCGCCACCGCCAAGGACAGCCCGCTGGCGAAAGCCGCCGGCACCGGCGCCACGATCAAGATGACGCCTGGCCAGACCGGCGTGAAGGAGATCGACGCGCTGAAGGAAGCCTTCAAGGGCAAGACGATCGGCATCCAGGCGGCGACCGTCTACGCCAAGTTCGTCTATGACAATTTCGGTGATATTGCCGAGATCCGCGAATACAAGACCGGCGCCGACCGCGACCTCGACCTGCAGAACGGCCGTATCGACCTCGGATTCGACGACGCCGTTTATTTCGCCAATGCCTTCCAGGCCGCCAACGGCGCGCTCGACTTCACCGGCCCGGAAATCGTCGGCTCGATCTGGGGCGAGGGCGAAGGCCTCGGCATCCGCAAGGCCGACACCGATCTGCGTGACAAGTTCAACGTGGCGATCAAATCGGCGCTCGCCGACGGCACGGTCAAGAACCTTTCGATGAAGTGGTTCAAGGTCGACGTCAGCCCGCAACAGTAAGCGCTTCGGCCCTTTGGCCGCAGGCGCCGGTCTCCGGCTTTATCGCCGGAGACCGCGTGTTATTCTCGATCGACAAAACACTGCCACGGACGGGGAACGGACGCTATGGCAACCTTGGAACTGCTTGGCTTCGGCTCGACGGGATGGGGCGCGCTGCTCATTCTCGCTGCCTTGATGACGCTGGCCGTCACCGCGACGGCGCTTGCGATCGGCGCGGTGCTGGGCGCGATCGTCGCGGGTGCGAAGCTTTCCGGCAATCCTCTCCTCGTCTCGCTGGGCAACGTCTATACAACAGTGTTTCGCGGCGTTCCGGAACTGCTGATCATCTATCTGATCTATTTCGGCGGCTCCTCCGCCGTCACCTCGATCGGCAAGGTGATGGGCTACGAGGGTTTCCTCGGCCTGCCCTCCTTCGCCGCCGGCGCGCTTGCCGTCGGCATCATCTCCGGCTCCTATCAGGCGGAGGTGTTTCGCGGCGCCTATCTGGCGATCGCCAAGGGTGAGCTCGAAGCGGCTTCGGCGATCGGCATGCATCGCGGCATGCGTTTCCGCCGCATCATCATCCCGCAAGTGCTTCGCTTCGCCATTCCCGGCCTCGGCAATGTCTGGCAGCTCAGCCTCAAGGATTCGGCGCTGATCTCGGTCACCGGCCTTGCCGAGCTGATGCGCACCAGCCAGGTCGCGGCCGGCTCGACCCGGCAATATTTCCTGTTCTTCATCGCCGGCGGCTGCCTCTACCTGATCCTGACCAGTCTTTCCGACCGTATCTTCAACGGCGCGGAACGCCGCGCCAATCGCAGCATGCCGGCCTCCGCCATGGGCCAGGCGTAAGGGGGCGACGATGGATTTCACCTTTCTCGCCTCGACCATGGTGACGCTGCTGAAGGCGGTGCCGACGACGCTGATCCTGTTTTCACTGTCGATCTTCTTCGGCGGTCTGCTGGCGCTGGTCATCGTCACGATGCGGGTCAGCGGCAACCGCTACCTGTCGGGTTTCGCCAAGGGCTATATCTTCGTCTTCCGCGGCTCGCCGCTGTTGATCCAGATGTTCCTGGTGTTCTACGGCCTCGGCCAGTTCGGCGTCATCCGCTATTCCTTCCTCTGGCCGTTCCTGCGCGAGCCGATGGTCTGCGCCGTGCTGTCGCTGGCGCTCTGCACCGCCGGCTACACGGCGGAGATCTTCCGCGGCGGCATCCGCGCCGTTTCGCCGAAGGAGATCGAGGCCGCCCGCTCGATCGGCATGTCCGGTTTCCTGATGGTGCGCCGCATCCTGGCGCCGATCGCCTTCCGCCACGCGCTGCCGGCCTATTCCACCGAGATCGTGCTGATGATGAAGTCGACGGCGCTCGCCAGCCTCGTCACCGTCTGGGAGGTCACCGGTGTGGCCCAGCGGCTGATCTCGCAAACCTACCGCACTATGGAAGTCTTCCTCTGCGCGGCGATCATCTATCTCGTTTTGAACTTCATCATCCTGCAGGGCATGGCTCTGCTCGAATATTCGCTGTCCCGACACCGCCGCGCGATCCCGCAGGCGCTGAAGGTCTAGGCGGAACCTGATTTCGATTGGAGCAATCATGCCAGGCGTAACCCGACTTTCGGTCCGCAATATCCGCAAGAGCTTCGGCACGCACGAAGTGCTGCGCGGCATTTCCCTCGATGCCGAGGACGGCGATGTGATTTCGCTGCTCGGCGCCTCCGGCTCCGGTAAATCGACCTTTCTGCGCTGCATCAACCTGCTCGAAACCGCCAGCGACGGTGAGATCTGGGTCGATGGCGAGCACATCGAGATGGTGCACAAGAACGGCAAGACAAGGCCGGCCAGCCAGAAGCAGGTCGACCATATCCGCTCCGAACTCGGCATGGTGTTCCAGTCCTTCAATCTCTGGTCCCATATGACGATCCTGCAGAACGTCATCGAAGGCCCGATCCATGTGCTGAAGCGGCCACGCGCTGACTGCATCGCCGAGGCCGAAGCGCTGCTCGAAAAGGTCGGTATTGCGGATAAGCGTCATGCCTATCCCGCCCATCTTTCCGGCGGCCAGCAGCAGCGCGCCGCAATCGCCCGCGCTTTGGCGATGAAGCCGAAGGTCATGCTCTTCGACGAGCCGACTTCGGCGCTCGATCCGGAACTCGTCGGCGAGGTGTTGCGCGTCATGCGGGCGCTTGCCGAGGAAGGCATGACCATGCTCGTCGTCACCCATGAGATGAGTTTTGCCCGCAACGTTTCGAACCGCGTCGTCTTCATGCGCGAAGGGCTGGTCGAAAGCAGCGGCAAGCCGGACGATATGTTCGGCGGCGGCGCGTCGCCGGCTTTCCGCCAGTTCATCGGTCATTTCGGAACAGGCCAATGACGATCACCATCGATAGGGTGCTAACCTGGCGCGATGTCGCGCGGGTCGGGTCAGGGGAGGCGCTTGCGCTGTCGCCGGCCGCCTGGGCGCGGGTCGAGCAGGCAAGCCGCATCGTCGCCAGCATCGTCGAGACGGGCGTGCGCGCTTATGGCGTCAACACCGGCGTCGGAGCGCTCGCCGATACCGTGGTCGACCGCGCCTCGCAGAGCCTGTTGTCGCGCAGCATCGTGCTCAGCCATGCCTGCGGCGTCGGGCCGCTGCTGGCCGGGCGGGAGGTGCGCGCCATCATCGCCGCCCAGATCGCCAATTTCGCCCACGGCCATTCCGGCGTGCGGCGCGAGATCGTCCAGCATCTCACAGCCTTGCTGGAGCATGACTGCATTCCTGACGTGCCGTCGAAAGGCTCGGCCGGTTACCTCACCCACAATGCTCATACCGCGCTCGTCCTGATCGGCGAAGGCAGCGCCACTGTGGCCGGTCGGCGCATGAGCGGCCGCGAGGCGCTGGCGGCGATCGGCCTGCAGCCGTTGGTGCTCGGCGCCAAGGAGGGCCTGAGCCTCGTCAACGGCACGGCCTGCGCCACGGGGCTGATCGCAGCAGCGCTTTTGCGTGCCGAACGGCTGCTCGACTGGGCCGATGCCATCGCGGCGCTGACGCTGGAAGCGGCAGGCTGCCAGATCGCCGCCTTCGACGCGGCGGTGCTGGCGCTGCGCCCGTCTGCCGGGATCGAAAAGGTCGGAGCCAGCTTGCGCGCCCGCCTCCAGGGCAGCGGCCTCGTCGCCGCCGCCTTCGGCCGGCGCACCCAGGATGCGCTGAGCCTTCGCTCGGTACCGCATGCCCATGGCGCCGCCCGCGACGTGTTCGACAATTCCGCCCGCATCGCCGATCAGGAACTTGCCTCGGTGACGGATAATCCGGCTGTCTCAGGCACGCCGGAGCAGCCGATCGTTTCCTCCGAGGCGCATGCCGTCGCCCCGGCGCTCGGGCAGGCGGCCGACAGCCTCGCCGTTGCGCTGGCGCAGATCGGCGCGATCAGCGAGCGACGCATGGACCGGCTGGTCAATCCGCTGGTCAGCGGCCTGCCGCCGTTTCTGGCGAGCGATGCCGGCAGCCATTCCGGCTTCATGATCGCCCAATATACCGCAGCCGCGCTGAGCAACGACAACCGTCGGCTTGCCGCGCCCGCGGCCATGGACGGCGGCCTGACCTCCGGCCTGCAGGAGGATTTTCTCGCCCATCCGACGGCGGCCGCCGGCAAGCTGCTCGCCGTCATCGACAATGCCGAATATATCTTGGCGATCGAGTTGATGGCCGCAGCCCAGGCGCATGATTTCCTGGCGGCAACCGCGCCGCGGGCGGCAGGCACGGAGCTCCTCTATCAAGCCGTGCGTGAACATGTGGTTCATTATGGCGACGAGCGGCCGCTGAACGGCGATATCGAGGCCGTACGCAATCTGATCCGCGAGACAGCGCCGCCGGCTGTCTAGGCGACTCGTCAGAAAGGTTTACTGGTTGCCGAATCCTGCTTGGCCGGCTCGCTGGCCTCGAGCCGTTTGAGGCATTGGGCGAAGGTTGGATAGAGCTGATCCACCCGCGAAAGCGGCAGCGTCCAGTCACCTTCGTCGCCGGCAAAGGTCAATTGCACGTCAGGCGTTCCAGCAAAGGAATTCTTGATGATCTTCTTCAGTCCGCCGCTGCCCTTGCTGCCTTTGGGCCAGAGGCGAAGCGTGTTCTTGTCGAAGAATTCGGCGGCGACCACCTTCGTTGCCGCTCGATCGGTCAGCGTCACCTCGGTCGTGGTGCCGGTGGGAATGTCCCACGTGTTCTTCGAGACCAGCCAGAAGGTTTCGGTGGCGCTCTGACGGAATTCCATCGTCTTGCCCAGTTCGCTGTCCCACAGCAGCCGGCAGTAGGCAGGGTGTTCGCCGGCAAAGCCGACCGACCATTGCCTTGCGCCGCCCATCCATTCGGTCTCGCCGAAGGCCGAGACCGGCGGCAGGACGCCTGCCATCAGAACCATCGCGGTCAGAATTTTCATCGCCGAAACCTCTCCAGGTCAATCGCTCCAGCGATAGCAAAAGAAGGTTGAGCTTTTGCTACCGGGCCGCCGGGATGGGCAGCGGATGCCATTATGAACACGCCTTAAATGTCGCAAGGTCTTGAATTTGCGGCTCACCTTGCCGATCTGGCGGAGAGCGGCATGATAAGAAGGGAGTTCGAACTCAGGGATGAGCGAGGTTCAACAACGCGGATTTTGGACGAGACTCGGCGCATATGAACCGCTGACATTGATCACCATGGCATCAATCGCCGGCGGGCTGTTCGTGCTGCAGCGGATGACGAGCGAGGTGCTCGAAGGCGAGACGCTCCGTTTCGACGAAACGATCCTGCTGGCGTTGCGACGGCCGGGTGAGCTTGGCGTGCCGATCGGCCCCGGCTGGCTGACGCATGCCGTCGGCGACATCACCAGTCTCGGTGGCATCACCGTTCTCTCGCTGATGACCGTTCTCGTCACAGTCTATCTCTTGCTTGACCGGCGCTGGCCGATCGCGATCTTCGTCTTTTCCTCGGTGCTGACAGGATGGCTGGCGAGCACGACGCTGAAAATCCTCGTCGCGAGGCCGCGCCCCGATATCGTGCCGCATCTCGTCGAGGTCAGCGATCTCAGTTTTCCCTCGGGCCATGCGATGGTTTCGGCGGTCACCTATCTGACGCTCGGGGCGTTGGTGGCGCGCACACAGCGTTACCGCTCGACCCGGATCTTCGTCATGGGGGCCGGCGTTTTCCTCGCCGTCATCATCGGTCTGAGCCGGATCTATCTCGGCGTCCACTACCCGACGGATGTCTTCGCCGGGTGGTGCGCCGGTGCGCTGTGGGCGCTCGGCTGCTGGCTGATCTCGAAACGGTTCGTTCCGAGCAGAGCGCCGGACAATGGCGCCGAAGGTGACGATCACGACGGCAACTAGCGCACATCGCGTAAAAAGACTGTGGCGCCCGCATGGGGCGCCACAGCGATTTCAGCGCTTAAGTGCGCGGCTTCAGGTTTTCCGGGTCGTAGATCGGCTTGTAGCCGACGCCGACGACTTCCACCGGATAGGTCTCGGCGAAGTATTCGATATTCAGCTTGCGTCCGACCTGGCAATAGGACCAGGGCAGGTAGGCGAGCGCAATGTTCTTGCCGACCGTCGGGCCGTAGGCGATCGAGGTGGTGTAGGAGCGGCGGCCGAGCTCGTCGACCAAGACCTCGCCGGTGGCGGGATCGACGACCGGCAGGTTGCCGAGCGGATAACGCTTGACGCCCGACTTGTCGGTATTCTCGGTCATCACAAGCGTGCAGAGCATGGCCGGCTGGTGTTCGCGCGCCTTGTATTCGAGATGTTTTGCCTTGCCGCGGAAATCGGCTTCCTTGACCTTCGGACGGGCGAGATCGGCTTCGATCAGGTTGTACTGGGTCAGCAGGTCGGCGTTTTGCAGGCGCAGGCTCTTTTCCATGCGGCGCGAGTTTGCATAGGTCTCGACGCCGAAGGCCATCACGCCGGTCGAGCGCAGCGCATCCCAGACGGCGAGACCGTCTTCGTACTTCATGTGCAGTTCCCAGCCCTGCTCGCCGACATAGGAGATGCGGAAGGCAGTGACCGTCTTGCCGGCGATTTCGATCGGCTTGATGGCTGCGAAGGCGAAGTTTTCCTGATCGAGCCCGGCCGGATCGGCCACGACCTTCTTCAGCGTCTCGCGCGCGTTCGGACCCCAGATGCCGACCGTCACGAATTTTTCCGAGACGTCGGTGATCGTCACGTCAAGGCCGCGATCCTGCGCGACGCGTCTCATATAGTGCAGGTCGCGCGGGCCGGCATCGGCGCCGTTGACGAGACGGCAGCGGTCGGCCATGCGGAAGACGGTGAAGTCGGCGCGGACCATGCCTTCGTCGTCGAGGAAGTGGGTGTAGACGCCCTTGCCGATATTGGCATCGCCGCCGACCTTGGCGGCGCACAGCCATTCCATCAGTTCGACATGGTCAGGTCCCTCGATATCGACCATGTGGAAGTGGCTGAGATTGACGATGCCGCAATCCTCGCTCATCGCCAGATGCTCGGCGTTCGACACGCGCCAGAAATGGCGGTTGTCCCATTCGTTCTCACGCACCGGCACGCGGTCGCCGTACTTCTCAAGCAGGTGCTCGTTGGCGGCATAGCCGTGCGCACGCTCCCAGCCGCCCAGTTCCATGAAGTAGCCGCCCAGCTCCTTTTCGCGCTCGTAGAAGGGCGAGCGCTTGGCGTTGCGGCCGGATAGATAGGGTTCGCGGGTGTGAACGGCAGGGAAATAGATCTTCTGCGCGGCCTCAAAGCAGCGGCCTTCGATGAATTCTTCGGTCAACTGATGCGGATAGAAGCGGGCGTAGTCGATGCTGTTGTGATCGATTTCGGTGCGGCCGTCGGTCATCCAGTCGGCGATCAGCTTGCCGTAGCCCGGGCCGTCCTTGACCCAGATGGCAACGCAATACCAGAGACCGCGCACCTTCTGGCTCTCGCCGCAGGAGGCGCCGCCGGCGGCGGAAACCTGCAGCAGGCCGTTGAAGGAGTGACCTTCGTTATAGCCGAGTTCGCCGAGGATCGGCGTCAGTTCCATGGCGCGCTCGAGCGGCTCGAGGATCTGTTCCATCTCAAGATCGCGCTGCGAGGGCGAAAGGCGGGCTTCGTGCTTTTCGAGAAGCTCGCGCGGATGGCACATGCGCGGATTGTTGGCTTCGTAATAGCCCCACTCGATCTGGCCGCCCTCGGTCGTCGCCGGGTCGCCGGTATCGCGCATATAGGCGGAGTTGCCCTGGTCGCGCAGCAGCGGGAAGCCGATTTCCTTGCCGGTGCCTTCGAACTCGTTATAGGGGCCGAAGAAGGTGAGCGGGTGATCGACCGGCATGACCGGCAGGTCTTCGCCGACCATCTCGGCGATCAGGCGTCCCCAGAGGCCGGCGCAGACGATGACGTGGTCGGCCATGATCGTGCCGCGATGGGTGACGACGCCCTTGATGCGGCCGCCTTCGACAATCAGCGATTTCGCCGGCGTGTTGCCGAACACCTTGAGCTTGCCGGCCTTTTCGGCGGCATCGACCAGCTTGCCGGCGACGGTCTGCGAGCGTGGGATGACGAGGCCGGCATCCGGATCGAAGAGGCCGCCCATCACCTGATCTTCCTCGATCAGCGGGAACTTTTCCTTGATCTCGGCAGGGCTGACATAATGGGCGCGGGTGCCGAAGGCGCGGGCCGAGGACAGCTTGCGCTTGATTTCCTCCATCCAGGCATCGTCGCCGGTGCGGGCGACTTCGAGGCCGCCGATGCGGGCGTAATGGCCCATCTTCTCGTAGAAATCGATCGAATATTGCGTGGTCCAGACGGAGAGATAATCGTGGCTGGTGGTGTAACAGAAGTCCGAGGCATGGGCTGTGGAGCCGATATCGGTCGGGATGCCCGACTTGTCGATGCCGACGATATCGTCCCATCCGCGCTCGACGAGATGGTGCGCGATAGAGGCGCCGACGATGCCGCCGAGCCCGATGATGACGACCTTTGCCTTTTCCGGAAATGCTGCCACGTGCTGTTCCTTCTACATATCGCACGAACTAAATTGACCCAGCCGCGCTTGGTTTGCGCTTCACGCCTGAGATCCAGGACTCATATCAGCCTTCGTAAGCGTGTCACGTTTACCGAAGCCCGCAGAACCCCCAGCCCTCTTCGCATGTAAGCTGCGATGAGCGCATTATGCCTAAGGCTCATGATCGTCATTGGTCCTACGCCGCCGAGTAACGGCGCAATTGCGCTAGTCCGGATCGCCGCTGAAGCAAAGCGCTTCCTCGTCACGGCGCCGAAATCGCCTTCAGCCGGTCGATGTCCACCAGCACGATATCTTCCGAAACAGGCTCGTGATTGTGCAGGCGGAACCATTCCATCGCTTCGCGCACGCGCTCCCCATGCGGCGATGGATAGGCGCCCAATCCGAGGACCCATTCACGCACGGTTTCGCGCTCCATTCGTCCGGCCCGGTATCGGTCGCAGACGGTTTTCGCCGAGGCGACGAGATCATTGATGCTTTTCACGGGGCTGCCCCTCAATGCACGGAAGGTTCTTCGTCCTCGAGAAAGGACCGGATGCCGTCGCGCGCCACCACCGCCAGGAATTCGTCGAAAGCCTCCCGGTCGGTCGCAAACGGCTCGTCCCAGCGGATCAGGTCCTCCGACTGGGTGACGACTTCCATCGTCCAGTCTTCGTTGCTGCCGGCCGTTCGAAAAATATCGACGAGCAGGGTGATGCCGTCGTCGGTGAATTCTCCGGCCAGTTCGGAGTGCTCAAGCTTCTGCTTCTTCGTCATTCAGCCGCCAGCGCCGGGAGGGGCGTCGTTTTTGAGATATTCTTCATATTGAACCGTCTCGGTCTCGTCAGTGTCTATAGAAGCCGATGCCGGTTTTGCCAAGCGAACGCCGGCGCCGCCGCCATTTTCCGAAATGAAAAGCACGCCGGCGTCTTGCAGGGTGCGCTTGATATGTCGCAGCGTTCGCTCGTCCGGAAAAAGCCTCTCGGCCTCGAAGCCGGCAATCGTCGCCTTGGTTACCTCGGAGGCTGCGGACAGATCCTGCTTGGACCAGGCGATGAGAGCACGCGCGGCACGGCACTGGGCTGGAGATAGACATGAAGAACCGCCTTGCATTGAAACTCCAATCGTTGGCCCGGGTTCAGCATTGAAGATGTGCCCGCGGGCGTCGAAGGCAAGCGGGTGCTGCTGACTGAAGATCGCCTGGCTGCCGCTCTTGCGACGCTATTTCGGCCGGCCGATGCTGGCATACATGCCGGTCGTGCGGAATTCGGTGGGATTGGTGCCGTAGACGCGGCGGAAGACTTTTGAGAAATAATTGGCGTCTTCGAAGCCGCACATGATGGCGACCTCCTTGACCGGCAGGAAATCCGCCTTGGTCAGCAGCTTGACGGCGCGCTGCAGCCGCTGCTGCAGCACGAATTCGGCCGGCGGCACGCCCTCGCTCTCGGCAAAGCTGCGGGAGAAATGCGCGCGGCTGAGGCCGACGATGGCGGCGAGTTCGCTGACCGGCAGCGGCTTGTCGAGATTGGCGTTGATGTGGTCGATGACAGGCTGCATCAGACTGAGCTCGGCGGCAAAGGCCGGCGAGTTGAAGACGTCGTCATAAAGCGCCATCGCCGCTTCATAGGCGATTGCCGAGGCCGCACCCGGCGAGGCCGCGCCCTTGACGAGACGCAGGCTGCAATCGGCGAGATGATCGATGGTCGACGGCTGCAGCTTCAAGACCGGGCCGGCGGTCGACAGCACCAGCTGGTGGATGCGCAGGGTTTCCTCGCCGTTCATCGAGATCCAGAAATACTCCCAGCGCTCGCCCTTCTCCAGCCAGTAGCGGTGATTGTGCGGCACGAGCACCAGCAGCGTGTCGCCGCCGTGGAGGCGATAATTGCGATTCAAATAGCGCAGCCGGCCGCTGCCGCTGATCGTGTGCTGCAGCACGGTGAACGGGGTTTGGCCGCGTTTTCGGCCGTCCCAGTCATAGGTTTCGTTCTCCCGCACTTCATAGCCGGCGCTGGTCGGCATGGCGTGCAGACGCTGGCGTCCGCGGGGCAGCGAAACCGTCCTCATCGACTGTCCGTTGGCGATCAAATCCTGCAGCACAAAATTACCCCTGAAAGCATAATCCTTCTCTGGTCGGCCTGCCGAATTCGGGCATAATCCCGCTCAACAAAACGAGGAGAACGCGGCCGATACAGCGGCCGGGAGGAAAACAGGCAGGTTTTACGGCTCTTTCAACCACATGCGCCGGCATGCGGCCTGATCCCTCACAACCATATTTTCTCTAGCATTCCATCGGGTCGAGGTGAAGATCATGAGTTTCAAAATCGCTATCATCGGTGCGGGCAGCGTCGGTTTCACCAAGAAGCTGTTCACCGACATATTGTGCGTTCCGGAGTTCCGCGACGTCGAATTCGCGCTGACCGATCTCAGCGAACACAATCTCGAAATGATCAAAGCGATCCTCGACCGTATCGTCGAGTCGAACAAGCTGCCGACCAAGGTGACGGCGACGACCAACCGGCGCCAGGCGCTGGAAGGCGCGCGCTATATCATCAGCTGTGTCCGCGTCGGCGGGCTCGAGGCCTATGCCGACGATATCAGAATTCCGCTGAAATACGGCATCGATCAGTGTGTCGGCGATACGATCTGCGCCGGCGGCATTCTCTACGGCCAGCGCAACATCCCCGTCATTCTCGATTTCTGCAAGGATATCAGGGAGGTCGCCGAGCCGGGCGCGAAGTTCCTGAACTATGCCAATCCGATGGCGATGAACACCTGGGCGGCCATCGAATACGGCAAGGTCGATACGGTCGGCCTCTGCCACGGTGTCCAGCACGGCGCCGAACAGATCGCCGAGGTGCTCGGGGCCAAATCGCTTGGTGAACTCGACTATATCTGCTCCGGCATCAATCACCAGACCTGGTTTATCGACCTGCGCCTCAACGGCCGCAAGATCGGCAAGGATGAGCTCATCGCCGCCTTCGAGGCGCATCCTGTTTATTCGCAGCAGGAGAAACTGCGCATCGACGTGCTGAAGCGTTTCGGCGTCTATTCGACGGAGAGCAACGGCCACCTTTCGGAATACCTGCCCTGGTACCGCAAGCGGCCGGAGGAAATCACCCGCTGGATCGACATGTCCGACTGGATCCACGGCGAGACCGGCGGCTATCTCCGCCACTCCACCGAGACGCGCAATTGGTTCGAGACGGAGTTCCCGCAGTTCCTGGAATCCGCCTCCAAGCCGATCGATCCGGCCAAGCGCTCGAACGAACATGCGAGCCACATTCTGGAGGCCCTGGAGACCAACCGGGTCTATCGCGGCCACTTCAACGTCAAGAACAATGGCGTCATCACCAACCTGCCGTCCGATGCGATCATCGAATCGCCCGGCTTCGTCGATCGCTTCGGCATCAATATGGTCTCCGGCGTCACCCTGCCGGAAGCCTGCGCGGCGACCTGCATCGCCTCGATCAACGTCCAGCGCATGTCGGTGCATGCCGCCATCTCGGGCGATATCGACCTGCTGAAGCTCGCCGTGCTGCACGATCCGCTGGTCGGCGCCGTGTCGACGCCCGAGGAGGTCTGGCAGATGGTCGACGAGATGGTCGTTGCCCAGGCGCGCTGGCTGCCGCAATATGCAGATGCCGTGCCGGCCGCCAAGGAGCGGCTGTCGAAATCCAAGGTGCAGACCCGCGACTGGGCCGGGGCCGCACGCCGCAACGTGCGCTCGATCGAGGAGCTGCGCGCGGAAAAGGCGGCGCTGAAACAGGCCGGCTGATTTTCGTGAAGGATGGGTCGTCATGGGTTTCCGGGAGGAAAATCCATGACATCAGCCCGCTTTCACGCCGTTCGAGGAGAAAGGAGCCCGGTGACGCCCGCGCTCCGGAACAAGAGGGAGAAACGATGATGAATTTCCGCAAAGCAGGCATTCTGGCCGGACTGGCGCTCGGCGTTTCGGTCTTGGCGCTGCATGCCCATGCTTCCGAACCGACCGTGCCGCCGGTGCCGCCGGAATTTCCGGCCGAAGGCAAGATCAATTATGTCGCGCGCGACTCCATTCTGGAGTTCAAGGCGCTGCCCGAATATCACGAGCCCGACTGGGTGACGAAGAATTTCGTTTCCGCCGGCAAGCTGCCGCCGGTGAAGGATCGGCTGCCGAAGGAGCCGATGGTGTTCAAGACGGGCAATATGCCCGACGGCACCGGCGTCTACGGCGATACGATGCGCCATGTCATCGGCGGCCGCCCAGAAGGCTGGAACTATGGCGCCGGCCAGACACAGGGCTGGGGCGGCATCGATATCGGCCTTTCCGAATGCCTGACGCGCACCGCACCGCTGTTCCAGGTGAAAGCCCAGGATACCGAGCCGCTGCCGAATCTCGCCAAGAGCTGGGACTGGTCCGAGGACGGCCATAAGCTGACCATGCACCTGGTCGAAGGCGCCAAATGGTCGGACGGCGCGCCGTTCAACGCCGACGACATCATGTTCTACTGGGACGACGAGGTGATCGACCCGAACGTCTCGCCGCTCGGCGGCGGCGCTTCGCCGGAGGCCTTTGGTGTCGGCACGACGCTGAAGAAGATCGACGACTACACCGTCGAATGGACCTTCAAGGAGGCCTTCCCGAAACAATATCTCTATACGATGGCCTACCCGAACTTCTGCCCGGGTCCGTCGCATATCCTCAAACCGCAGCATCCGAAATATTCGAAGAACACCTACGACCAGTTCAAGAACGCCTTCCCGCCGGAATACATGAACATGCCTGTCATGGGCGCCTGGGTGCCGGTGGAATATCGCTCCGACGACATCATCGTGCTCCGCCGCAACCCCTATTACTGGAAGGTCGACGAGAAGGGCAATCAGCTGCCTTATCTGAACGAGCTGCACTACAAGCTCTCGACCTGGGCCGACCGCGACGTGCAGGCGGTGGCGGGCTCCGCCGACTTCTCGAACCTCGAGCAGCCGGAAAACTTCGTCGCCTCGCTGAAGCGCGCCGCCGAGAAGACCGCGCCCGCCCGTCTCGCCTTCGGGCCGCGCCTGATCGGCTATAACCTGCGCATGAACTTCTCCGCCAATGGCTGGGGCAATCCGGATGAGCGCGGCCAGGCGATCCGCGAACTGAACCGCAACGAGGACTTCCGCAAGGCCGTCACCATGGCGCTCGACCGCAAGGCAATCGGCGACTCGCTGGTCAAGGGGCCGTTCACGGCGATCTATCCGGGCGGGCTGTCCTCCGGCACCAGCTTCTACGACCGCAACTCCACCGTCTACTATCCCTTCGATCTCAAGGGCGCCAAGGCCGAACTGGCCAAGGCCGGGCTGAAGGATACCGACGGCGACGGCATCGTGAACTTCCCGGCCGGCACGGCCGGCGGCAAGAATGTCGAAATCGTCATGCTGATCAACAATCAGTACACGACCGACAAGAGCCTTGCCGAAGGTGTCGTCGGCCAGATGGAGAAGCTCGGGCTGAAGATCGTCATCAATGCGCTTGACGGCGCCAAGCGTGACGACGCCCATTATGCCGGCCGCTTCGACTGGCTGATCCAGCGCAACACCACGGAACTGTCGTCGGTGGTGCAGAATACCGAGCAGCTTGCCCCGGTCGGTCCGCGCACCAGCTGGCAGCATCGCGCCGGCAAGGATGATCAGCTCGATCTGATGCCCTTCGAAAAGGAACTGGTCGACGTCGTCAACAAGTTCACCACCAGCCAGAACAATGACGAGCGCGTCGATCTGATGAAGCAGTATCAAAAGATCTCGACCGAGCACGTCAACACGGTCGGACTGACGGAATATCCGGGCGCGCTGATCATCAACAAGCGCTTCTCGAATGTGCCGCAGGGCACGCCGATCTTCATGTTCAACTGGGCCGAAGATTCGGTGATCCGCGAACGCCTGTGGGTGGCCGCCGACAAGCAGGGCAAATATGAGCTGTTCCCCGAGCAGCTGCCCGGCAAGCCCGGCGACAAAGGTCCGACCAACTGATGCATGGCATCAGGGAGTAAAAGCTAAGCGCGTCGCAGGTGATGCGGCGCGCGGGAAAAATTCCCTCCCAGCTGAAGTGAGAGTCAGGCCGCGCGTGGCGCGCGGCCTGATATAATCAACAAGCCGGCCGCGCTGACAAGGAGCGACTGGCGGCAAAGAGAAGCGAACCGTCCGATGTTGCGATTCCTGCTCGTGCGCATAGCCTCCGCGATCCCCGTTCTCTTCATTCTGAGCGTGGTGACTTTCGCGATCATCCAGGCCCCGCCCGGTGACTATGCCGATTATATAAGATCGCAGCTGATCAATCAGGGCGGCGCCTCCTACGCCCAGGCCGACGCCCAGGCGCAGGCCTACCGGGTCGAGCACGGCCTCGATAAGCCGATGGTCGTGCAATACGTCAACTGGATCGGCGGCATCGTCACCCGCGGCGATTTCGGCTACAGCATGTTCTACAACAAGCCGGTTGCCGACGTCGTCGGCGAGCGCCTGCCGCGCACCTTGCTTCTGGCCCTCGTCTGCCACATCTTCGCCTCCGTGCTCGGCATCGGCTTCGGCATCTGGGCGGCGATGCGCCAGTACAGCTGGATCGACAGCGTGCTGTCGGCGGTGTCCTTTCTCGGCATGACGGTGCCGCGCTTCCTGATGGCGCTGATCATCGTCTATCTCCTGGTCTTCCAGTTCAACGTGTCCGAAATCGGCAGCTTCTTCTCGCCGCAATATGGCGGAGCGCCCTGGTCCTGGGCGAAATTCGTCGACCTCGTCCAGCATGTCTGGCCGGTTGTGGCGATCGCCACCTTCGGCGGGCTCGCCTACAATATGCGCGTCATGCGCGGCAACCTGCTTGATACCTTGAATGCCCAATATGTCGAGACGGCCAAGGCCAAGGGGCTTTCCGGCGGCGCCGTGGTGATGCGCCATGCCGTGCCGAACGCGTTGCATCCGCTCGTGATGTATCAGGGCGTCGTGCTGCCCTACATGCTGACCGGCGAGATCGAAACCGCCATCATTTTCGCGCTGCCGACCGTCGGCCCGGCGATCGTCGGCTCGATGGCGATCGGCGACGTCTATGTCACGGCGACCTTCATGATGGTGCTGTCGGCGACGCTGATCGTCGGCAATATCATCGCCGACATGCTGCTCGCCTTGCTCGATCCGCGCGTCCGCCAATTCGGAGGAGCCTGAGATGCTTGCTTTCGACTCGTCCGCCACGCCCCCGACCACCGAACTTGCCGTGAAGAAGCCGTCGCACGGCAGCGAGAGCTATCTGGCGCTCGTCTGGCGCCGGCTCAGGCGCTCCTGGACCGGCATGGCCGGGCTCATCCTGGTCGGGCTCTTGATCCTGATGGCGGTCTTTGCCGATTTCTTCGCGCCGATGGATCCGAAGGCGACCGATGTCGGCTTCGCGCCGCCGCAGGTGATGAGCTTCCACGACAAGGACGGCAATTTCGTCTTCCAGCCGCGCGTCTATGCGCTGTCGGATAGCGAGGAGCTCGACCCGGTGACCTTCCAGCCGATCGTCGGCATGGATTACGACAATCCGAGGCTCCTCGGCTTCTTCGTCAAGGGCGCCGAATACAAGCTGTTCGGTCTGATCCCGGCCGACCGCCACTTCTTCGGCTCGACCGACGGCCAGCCGGTGCATTTCCTCGGTACCGACAAGTTCGGCCGCGACGTGCTGTCGCGCGCCATCATCGGCTCGCGCATCTCGCTGATGATTGCGCTCACCGTCGTCTTCATCGTCACCCTGATCGGCACGACGGTCGGCATGGTCTCCGGCTATTTCGGCGGCACCTTCGATATCTGGCTGCAGCGCTTCGTCGAGCTGGTGCTCGCCTTCCCGCAGCTGCCGCTCTATCTCGCCTTGACCTCGCTCATTCCGGTGACGGCGCCGACCAATGTCTTCCTTGCCTTCGTCATCGTCGTCATGTCGGCGCTCGGCTGGGCGCAGATGTCGCGCGAGGTGCGCGGCAAGACCTTGGCGCTCGCCCGCATCGATTATGTCAGGGCGGCCATGGCTGTCGGCGCCACCGACAAGCGCATCATCATCCAGCATATCTTCCCGAACGTGATGAGCCACGTCATCGTCGCGGTGACGCTGCACATACCGAGCGTCGTGCTCTTGGAATCCTTCCTCGGTTTCCTCGGTTTTGCCGTCAAGCCGCCGCTGATCTCCTGGGGGCTGATGCTGCAGGATACGGCGACCTATTCGGTCATCGGCTCCTATCCCTGGATTCTCGCTCCCGTCGGCTTCGTGCTCGTCACCGTCTTCGCCTTCAATGCGCTCGGCGATGGACTGCGCGACGCAGTCGACCCTTATTGAGGTGATTGATATGGCTCTTTCCCTGGTCAATTCCTTCGCCCCGCCCGTCCGCCACGATCATGACGGCCGTTCTGAGACGCCGATCATCGACGCCCGCAATGTCGCGGTGAATTTCAAGGTCGAGGACGGCATGGTCGAAGCCGTCAAGGACGTCTCCTTCCAGCTCTATCGCGGCGAGACCATCGCCATCGTCGGTGAATCCGGCTCCGGCAAATCAGTGACCGCGCGCACGGTGATGGGGCTGTTGTCGAAGCGCGCCGTCGTGTCCGGCAATTCGACCGTTTCCTATGACGGCAGCAATATCCTGAAATTCTCCGAGCGGGCCCGCCGCAAGCTGCGCGGCGACCGCATTTCGATGATCTTCCAGGAGCCGATGAGCTCGCTGAACCCGATCTATACGATCGGCAGCCAGATCGTCGAGGCGATCCGCGTGCATCGCCGGATGAGCCGCGGGCAAGCGGAAAAACGGGCGCTCGAACTGCTCGAACATGTGCAGATCCCTGACCCCGCCGCGCGGCTGAAGCAATATCCGCATCAGCTTTCCGGCGGCCAGCGCCAGCGCGTGATGATCGCCATGGCGCTCGCCAACGATCCCGACGTGCTGATCGCCGACGAGCCGACGACGGCGCTCGACGTCACCGTGCAGGCGCAGATCCTCAACCTGATCCGCAACCTGCAGAAGGAATTGGGGATGGCGGTCATCCTCATCACCCACGACCTGACGGTGGTGCGCCAGTTCTCCGACTACGTCTATGTGATGCAGCATGGCGAGGTGCGCGAGCACAATGTCACCGAAGCGCTGTTTGCCAATCCGCAGCACGCCTATACCAAACACCTGCTCGCCTCCGAGCCGCGCGGCCAGGCCAATCCGCTGCCGGAGGGATCGGATATCATCCTCGACGCCAAAGGCGTGCGCGTCGGCTTCATGCTGCGCCACGGCACTTTCCTGAAGCCCGAAATGCGCGAACTCGTCGCCGTCGACAGCCTGAGCCTGACGCTGCGCCGTCACGAGACGCTTGGCCTCGTCGGCGAATCCGGCTCCGGCAAGACCACCTTCGGCCAGGCGATCCTGCGGCTGAACACGCCCCAGGCCGGCGAGATCCATTTCGACCGCCAGCCGATCCACGGGCTTTCCCGAGCCGAGATGCGGCCGCTGCGCGCCCGCATGCAGATCGTCTTCCAGGACCCGTTCTCCTCGCTCAACCCCCGCATGACGATCGGCCAGATCATCGAGGAAGGCCTCGTCGTCAACCGGCTCGGCGCCACCAGGGGCGAGCGGCAGGACCGGGTGCGCGAGGCGCTGATCTCGGCCGGCATGCCCGGCAATATCCTCTCGCGTTTCCCGCATGAATTTTCCGGCGGCCAGCGCCAGCGCATCGCCATTGCCCGCGCCATCGCGCTGGAGCCGGAATTCATCCTGCTCGACGAGCCGACGTCAGCCCTCGACCTTTCCGTCCAGGCGCAGATCATCGAGCTGTTGCGCAAGCTGCAGGACGAGCGGGGCCTGAGCTACCTCTTCATCTCCCACGATCTCAAGGTTGTGAGGGCGCTCTGCCACCGCGTCATCGTCATGCAGCATGGCAAGATCGTCGAGGAAGGTCCTGTCAACGAAGTTCTCACCCATCCCAAGACCGCCTACACCGAACGGCTCGTCAAAGCCGCTTTCGAGGTAGCATGATTGACCGCATGCCGGAGGTTATAATGGCAGCAAATCCCAAAATCACGTTCATCGGAGCTGGCTCCACCGTCTTCATGAAAAACATCATCGGCGACGTGTTGCAGCGTCCCGCACTCTCGGGCGCGACGATCGCCCTGATGGACCTCAACCCGCAGCGGTTGGAAGAAAGCGCCATCGTCGTCAACAAGCTGATCTCGACGCTCGGCGTCAAGGCCAAGGCCGAGACCTATTCCGATCAGCGCAAGGCGCTTGCCGGCGCCGATTTCGTCGTCGTCGCCTTCCAGATCGGCGGCTATGAGCCCTGCACCGTCACCGATTTCGAGGTGCCGAAGAAATACGGCCTGCGCCAGACGATCGCGGACACACTCGGCGTCGGCGGCATCATGCGCGGCCTGCGCACCGTGCCGCATCTCTGGAAGGTCTGCGAGGATATGCTCGCCGTCTGCCCAGAGGCGATCATGCTGCAATATGTCAACCCGATGGCGATCAACACCTGGGCGATATCGGAGAAATACCCGACCATCCGCCAGGTCGGCCTCTGCCATTCGGTGCAGGGCACGGCGATGGAGCTCGCTCACGACCTCGACATTCCCTATGAGGAAATCCGCTACCGCGCCGCCGGCATCAACCATATGGCGTTCTATCTCAAATTCGAGCATCGCCAGGCCGACGGCTCCTACCGCAACCTCTATCCCGATCTCTTGCGCGCCTATCGCGAGGGCAGGGCACCGAAGCCCGGCTGGAACCCGCGCTGCCCCAACAAGGTGCGCTACGAGATGCTGACGCGGCTCGGCTATTTCGTCACTGAAAGCTCGGAGCATTTCGCCGAATACACGCCCTATTTTATCAAGGAGGGCCGCGACGACCTGATCGAGAAATTCGGCATCCCGCTCGATGAATATCCGAAGCGCTGCATCGAGCAGATCGAGCGCTGGAAGGGCCAGGCGGAAGCTTATCGCACCGCCGACAAGATCGAGGTCGAGCCGTCGAAGGAATATGCCTCCTCGATCATCAACTCGGTCTGGACCGGCGAACCCTCGGTGATCTACGGCAACGTCCGCAACAATGGCTGCATCACCTCGCTGCCGGAAAATTGCGCCGCCGAAGTGCCCTGCCTGGTCGACGCGTCAGGCATCCAGCCGACCTTCATCGGCGCCCTGCCGCCGCAACTGACCGCGCTGATGCGCACCAACATCAACGTGCAGGAACTGACGGTGCAGGCGCTGATGACGGAAAATCGCGAGCACATCTACCACGCCGCGATGATGGACCCGCACACATCAGCCGAACTCGACCTCGACCAGATCTGGTCGCTGGTCGACGACCTGCTCGCCAGCCACGGCAACTGGCTGCCGGAATGGGCCCGCACCTCCAAAAAAGTCCAGGCCGCCTGACCTCTTTCTCCCGGGTTAGGCATCAAGGAGCCCCGCGGTGTGGCAACGACCGCGGGGCTTTTGCATGGGGAAGCCTCTCGGCATCAATCGCCGGAAACGCTAAATCCCCGACCCATCGAGCTGCTCGTCGTCATCGCCTTCCCAGGGCGAGGGCATCGAGGTGCGATTGGCGGACGGCATCGGCATCCAACACTTCAGCTCCGGCTCGGCATATTCGATGATGTGCCCGGGCGAAGAATCCGAGGCGCGCCAGCCTTCTCCCGCGAATTGATCGCCATGCGACCAATAAGCGAGATCAACTTCCGCCGGCCCCTGCTCGGACGCCCGGATCGTCACCAGGATCCGGCTGCCGTCCCTCGGTGCGGTTGCCATATTGCGCCAGCGGTCTGGCTCATCCATCGATTTTCCTCCCTGCCTTGCTGCTGGTAGGAGTGTTGCCTTGTCATCGGAGACGGTCAACTCAAACTTTGTGCGAGCCGTCGTCTATGGGAGAAATCGACCTTCCACTTTCAAAGGGGCAGTACCATATCCAACACGAAGGCTAGTCCGCCAGCGTATGCCCGCTCACCAAGATAGGGGACGCCAAGAAGGTTGAGAATTCCTACAGCAATCAGCAACGGCACCTTATCTCTCACCTTCATCTTGTTCCGGAACAGGGGCCGGGTGAGGCAATTGGCGGTCGGTGGCCCTGCCCATGCCTATGCAGCATCCACAATCTCGGTGATTGGCGGGATTCACAGGCGGGAGCTTGCATGGTAGAGTTGTTCGAACAGAGGAATGTGACCTGAACAAATGGCGAGAAGTGATCTCCTTGTATCCCTGGTCAAGGCTGGCGCTTCCGGCGATCGCTCGACATTGACGTCGACTGTCGAAGCGATCGTAGCCGAAGAGCGGTCGAAGAGCCATCACGTCCTGGCAGACAAGCTGCACCGGGCTCTCCAGTCCGTGCCCGTCACGCCGGCAAGCGAGCTGCGCCGGCCAAATGGCGCTGGCCGCGATTTCATCCTTGAGAGCGAGCCGAGGACGACACTGGAAAGCCTGCTCCTCACGCTTCCGGCAGAACAACTGACACGCCAGCTCACCGAAGAACAGCGGCGGGCCGATCTCTTGCGCGCGCAGGGCATGCAGCCGCGCCACCGCGTGCTCCTGTCAGGTCCACCGGGTAACGGCAAGACGTCGCTCGCCGAAGCGATCGCGGAAAGTGTCGCAGTTCCGCTCCTGACGGTCCGCTACGATGCGCTGGTCGGTGCCTATCTCGGCGAAACCAATGCGCGTCTTGCACGGCTTTTCGACTATGTCCGTACCACACCATGCGTGCTGTTCTTTGACGAATTCGATGCCGTTGGCAAGGAGCGCGGTGACGTTCACGAAACCGGCGAGATCAAGCGTGTCGTTTCCTTCCTGCTCATGCAGCTCGACCAGTTGCCGAGTTACGTGATTGTCGTTGCCGCCACCAACCATGCCGAACTGCTCGATCGTGCCGTCTGGCGCCGCTTCCAGCTTCGCATCGACATGCCAGCACCTGATGCCGGCTCCGTGGCCGTTCTGGTTAACCGCTTTTTCGAGATGTGGCCGGAAAATGCAGGCATGTCGGCTGAAACGGTCGCCTCACAACTCGGCCCCACGAGCTATGCCGAGGTGAGGGAGTTCTGCCAGAACATTCGTCGTCGCCATATCCTGGCGCAAGGGACTGCCTCGCTCAAGTCCGTCCTCGCTGAAGAACTTCGTCTTTGGAAAACCCGCATAAGACCCGAGAGCGATGGCCAACATTCCGGAACGCCCCCTTCTACGCCTCAACAACCCCGCCAGCGTCGGAAGACAGTCGGGCGGTCGCCCCCCGATCCCGCGTAAGTTCACGCCAACAGAGCACGCTAGAACCGATGCAGGTCGCAAACTACAACGGTTGTCCGATCTGCTGGCGACCAACACCTCGACGCTGCAATTACGCGCCGATCCCAATGCATTAGCGCCGGAGCGTTTGCTCGTCTTCGAACTGACTGGCGGCGTTTACAAGTTCGAGGAAGCCGTTCGGTTGGTTCCCGGCCTCGAGTTTCTCGGCGTCGAGGACCTTGATCCGGACGATCTCGATCACAATCCGTCGCTTTATTTGATGGTCCCGTCCGAGGGAGCACTGCGGAATCTGGTCACGTTATGGCGGGACTGGCGTAGGAATGGATCCGTACCCAGTCGGTTCAGCAGCTGGAAAGCGCTCCTGTCGCAATTGCGGGATATCCGCCCTTGGGGGCCGCAGGACAGAATTGCCGTCGAAGACGCCTTGGTTCTCGCCACCGAGGCGGATCACGGCCATGCCACGATGCGCGTGGAAATCGAACTTGTGTTTCGTCAAAACGGCGAAGTGGCCGAGGGTGTGGCACGTGAACACATTCAGGCTAAAGGCGGTGTCGTCATCTCGCGTGCGCGGGTGGCGGGCGCTGCCTATCACGCCATTTTGGCAGACGTCCCTACTGTGGCCATCCGTGATGCATTGGCAGGCAACTCCGAAAGCCTGGCCGGATCCGACGTGATCCTTCAGATCAGACCACAAAGCGTCTTTCACGCGGTGCCCTATGAGGACGAGCCGGGTGATGTTACAGGCGAGGCGCCCGACATTCCATCAGGCGATCCAATAGCCGGTATATTCGATGCGGTTCCCTTGTCTCAGCACCCCCGTCTCGCCAACATGCTGAGTCTGGACGACCCGTTCGGACTCGAGCAACTTGCGGTAGGGCCGCGCCGACACGGAACCGCGATGGCGTCGGCGGTGGTTCACGGCGATCTTAACAACCCTTGGCCCCGCGCACTTGAGCGTCCCGTTTATTTCGTCAGCATGATGTTCGATGCGGCCGACGGTAGCAATGTCGAGCGTTTCCCTGATCGGTTGCCCGCAGACCTGTTCGAGCAAGCCTTGGTGCACATGCGTGATGGGCCGTCACCGGCGGCACCGCATGTGTTGATCGTCAATGCTTCGCTCGGGGATGCCAACAAGCCGTTTTCAGGGCGCATGTCGGGATGGTCCCGTGTCGTCGATTATCTCGCAAGCCGATATGGCGTCCTTTTCGTCATCAGCGCCGGAAATCACATGGGCGCCTACGAAACGGAAAACATGAGCGCAATGCAATTCGAAGACTTACCAATTGACCAGAAAATGCGGGTTGCCCTTCGGGCAAGCGCCTCGCAGATCGCTCTGCGTCGCATTTTGGCGCCGGCGGAGGCGATAAACGCAATCACGGTCGGTGCCCTGCATGCGGATAATTATCAGCATCCTTACCCATTGCCGGCTTCAACCTTCGATGTTTGGGCCGAAAGTGGCCTATGTACCGTTTCAAGCGGACTTGGTCCAGGTTATGCCGGAGCGACCAAGCCAGATATCCTTGCGCCCGGCGGGCGCCATCATGTTCGCCTGATGCCCGACGGTGCTAATCATCGGCTGCAGCCCTTGACGGTCAACGCTGGCGCATTTGGCGGTATAGGAGTAGCTGCTCCCCCGACGGGAACATCGCTCGGACCAAATGTTGTCGCGCGATCTGTCGGCACGAGCGTCGCTGCGGCGTTGGCAACCGGTGTCGCGGCCCGCGCACATGAAGCGCTCGAAGCCGCCTATCCGGATTTTGTCACGCTTCCAAGCGCGCAGCGCGCCGTTCTGTTGAAAGCGCTTCTCGTCCACGGCGCACGCTGGACCGAAGCTCGCGACCTTTTGATCGAAATTCTCGGACCGTCCGACAATCGCCAGCATTACCGACAGAAGGACAACGTGCGGCGTTATATCGGTTTCGGCGCTTACGATCCTGACCGCGTCATCGATTGTGCCGCCGACCGTGCAACACTTTGGGCGGTCGGCAGGTTGGGGGCTGATCAGGGCAAACGATTTCGCATCCCTTGGCCCGCCGCCATGAGCGGCCAGGCAAGACCCCATGGCGTGAACGCAACTCTAGCATGGTTCTCTCCGCCAAAACCGGGTGCTGTCGCATACAGGGGCGCGCGTATGAAGATCATCGAGCCCTCAAAATTGGGTGCGGCTGGTATAAAGGCGGCTGGGATTCAACCGGATCCAAAGCAGGCGCACAAAGGAACCGTGGTGCATCGGCGTTGGGACGGCAGCAGGGCGTCGGCAATTGCGGGAGACGGGTTCTTCGAGATCGACATTCAGCGTGAGGCAGACAGTTTGCCGGACGATGTCCAATTCGCTCTCGTGGTGACGCTCGAAATGGCAGGGGAATTAGGGGTGTATAATCAGGTCCTCAACCGCGTGGCACTCAAGCCCGCCGTCGGAATTCAGACGTAAGACGTAACATTGTCACATGTAATCAGAGCTTAGGGTCAAGTACGCTCGGTCGTAGGTTCAAATCCCTTCAAGGCGACCAACTCCACTATCCTATAGGTTTTCACCCGGTCATGGTTATTAAATAGCTTGGCACGAAGACCGCGCTTTTCCATCGTCCATCGCAGCATTGTATAAAGCGGGCGAGAAAGGCTGCTTCGGGCCGCCCAGAACACACGACGATAAGCGCAGATCCAGGTCAAAAGCGTTGTGAAACTGAACACCTCTGGCGCCTTGCAGCGGTTCAGGGCATCCTATGATGGCTGAAATTGTGTTTATGGCAGTTGGAGGAATGCTGATGCGTTGCTTTACCGTGCTTGGACCTTCGCAGACGGGAAAATCGACAGTCGTGGAAAAGCTCGGCTCGCTGGAGGGGACGCCGAGAAAATCCAACTCCCCTTATGGATTGAACCTCACAGAGTTCATCTTCGGAAACGAGGCGTGGTGCGCACTGGATGCGCCGGGACCCAACGAAGCCTTGGCGCATGCGCAGCAGGCGCTTCTTGCCAGCGACGCCTGCATATTGTGCGTTTCACCGGCACCCGAGGAGGCGGTGCTCGCCGCGCCCTATCTCCGGATCGTCGAAGCCTCGGGGACGCCTTGCATCCTCTTCGTCAACCGGATGGACGAACCGAGAGGGCGGTTGAGGGATGTGATCGCCGCGCTTCAAGACTACGCCAGCCATACCCTTTTGCTTCGCCAGATTCCGATCCACGAGGGGGACAGGATCATCGGCAGTTGCGATCTGATTTCGGAACGGGCGTGGCGCTACCGGGAAGGCCAGCCTTCGGCGCTGATCGCAATCCCCGAAAGCACCGCCGAACGCGAGCACGAAGCGCGCACCGAGCTGCTGGAATACCTGTCCGAATTCGATGACTGGCTTCTCGAGGAATTGATCGAGGACCGCGAGCCATCCAGCGACGCGCTCTATGCCATTTCATCACGGGTTCTCAGGGAAAACAGAATTATCCCGGTCCTGATCGGTGCGGCAAGTCACGGCAATGGCATGATGAGGCTGATGAAGGCGCTGCGCCACGAGGCGCCGCCGGTCGGGATTCTCAGGCAGCGTCTCGCGCATGCGGGAACTGTCGATGAAGGCAAGCTGGCGGCGGTGAGCTTCCATGCCTATCATCGCCAGAATGTCGGCAAGACGGTGCTCGTGCGCGCCCTTGGCGAGGGACTGCGGCAAGGCGCATCACTCGGCGGCTCCAGCCTCGGCGCCGTCCAAAGTCTCGCAAACGGGCGGTCCAATTCGCCGGTTCTGCCGGCACCTGGGGATGTCTTCGCGACGGTCAAGTCCGACCACCTGCCCGTCCCTTCGCTGTTGACTTCCGGTGCGGTGGTCGCCCCGCCCGAGTGGACGGAACCACCGACGCCGATGCTTGAAAGGATCCTGGTTCCGGCCAGCGAGCGCGATGAAAACAAACTTTCCGAAACGCTGGCGAAACTGTCCGAGACGGATCGCGGCCTGAAAGTCTTGCAGGAGGAAGGCACGGGCGCTCAGCTCGTCCGCGCCCAGGGGCCGGTGCATCTGCGTGATCTCTGCCGAACGCTAGCGGACGTCTTTCACATCTCCGTGACCGACCGAACGCCGAGCCCAACCTACCGCGAGACGATCGCCAAACCATCGGAGGTTCATTACCGCCATCGCAAACAGACCGGCGGTGCCGGGCAATTCGCGGATGTGAAGTTGAGCATTCATCCCAACGAGCGCGGCCAGGGCTTCACCTTTGGCGAAACCGTCAAGGGCGGCGCCGTTCCGCGCAATTACTTCCCCGCCGTCGAAGCAGGCGCCCGCGAAGCGATGGAGAAAGGCCCGCTGGGCTTCGAAGTCATCGATGTCGGCGTAACGCTGCTGGATGGTCAGCACCATTCCGTCGACAGTTCGGAACATGCCTTCCGGACTGCGTCGAAAATGGGGGTGCGACAGGCGTTTTCCGAAGGATCGACCGTCTTGATGCAGCCGATCTTCCGCACGGAGTTCCACATCCCGTCGGCCTATTCCGGCAGCCTTGTCCAGATCGTCGCCGCGCTCAACGGCCAGGTTCTCGGCTTCGACCGTGATGAGGCCGCCAAGGGATGGGACATCTTCCGGGCGCTCGTTCCGGGCGGCGCACTTGAAGATCTGGCGCGGTCGCTGCGCTCGGCGACGCAGGGCATTGGTTATTTTTCCAAGACCTTCGATCACTTCGAGGAGCTATACGGCAAGGAAGCGGACGCCATTGTGAAGGCAAGGGAGAAATCGGGCACCGCACACTGAAACGTTCGCGCCACTTCGTGCTCGTTGACAGGCCGGGCTCACGCCCGCCCTTACGCGGCTATCGCTTTGATACAGCATTTAGCTTCGCGCATTGTCGGGCGTGTGAAGGGAAGCCCCCGCCTTTTCGGCCGCTGCCCGCAGACGCTTGTCTCTCGTCCATAAGGCCGCTCGCCGATCGAGTAGAACTGAAGCCATCAAATGGGCATCTGTGTAGCCGATGCCCATGCTGAAAACGGCGTGGCGATCGATCATCATCATGACTTCGTCGTGCGTCGCGACGAACGCTTCGCGCTGGGCCGCCAGGAAAGCTATGACGTTATTGCGATCCCGAAGGCTGCCAAGTGCGAGTTCTCCGATCACGGCCGGATGGCATAGGAGACGATCGTCCTCGATAATCCTGCGCAGCTCTGAATCGGCATGCCGGAAATGATCGATCCAGATGGAAGTGTCGGCAAGTATCACTTGCGAGCTGCGCTCCGGCGGCGTGGGGCTGCCTCCGCATCCGGCATAGTTCCGCCCAGCGCGATAAGGCGTTTTCCCGACTCCACACGAACAAGCGTCTCCAACGCTTGGCGTACCAGAGTGGCGGTTTCTTTCGTGCCGGTTAGAAACCTGGCCCTTTCCATGAGGGTGTCGTCGAGATTGATAGTTGATCGCATGGTCGGTTTCCAATTCTGGTGCTGAAAATAGCACCATTTGGTGATGAAATCTACGCCCGGTCGCGGCTTCCGAAACCATTCATTGCCACCTGCTTGCCAAAGAACCATAATTGCGCCACCTAAATCACCCATCGACAAAGCACGCATAAGAATTGGATCCACGCTGCATGCGCATAGCCTACGTTTTTCTTGGTGCATTTCTTGCAATTGCGCCGTCCGCATATGCTGAAGTTGCACCGCCGCCTGTCTTGAAGCCGCTGGAGCGGCAGGCGGATGCGGCTTTGCTGAGCGCGCAGTTTCTGTCGCGCTATAGCTACAAGCCGGTGGCGCTTGATGACGCCTTGTCGGCGCGGGTGATGGATGGGTTCATCAAGTCGCTGGATCCGGATCGCATGCTGTTCCTGCAGGCCGATATCGACAAGTTCATGGCGGACCGCAGCGCGATCGACGACGCGATCGAGCGGAAGGATCTGAAGATCCCGTTTGCGATCTTCAATGCTTATGAACAGCGCGTTGCCGACCGCATGAGCTATGCGCGCAGCCTGCTGAAGCAGGGCTTCGATTTCAGCGAGAAGGAAGAATATGCGGTGCTGCGCGAGAAGGCGCCCTGGCCGCAGTCGGAGGCCGAGAGCAACGAGCTTTGGCGCAAGCGCGTCAAGAGCGACTGGCTGCGGCTGAAGCTCGGCGGCAAGACCGATGCGGCCATTCGCGAAACGCTCGACAAGCGTTATGAAAACACGCTCGAGCGCGCCTACAAGTTCAAGAGCGACGATGTCTTCCAGTCGTTCATGGATGCCTATTCCAACGCGGTCGATCCGCACACGGATTATTTCGGCGCGGCCGCTTCGGCCGATTTCAATGTCTCGATGAAGCTGTCGCTGTTCGGCATCGGCGCGGTGCTGCAGGAGCGCGACGACTACACGACGATCCGTGAGCTCGTGCCCGGCGGGCCGGCGCAGCTCTCCGGCAAGCTTGCCGTCGGCGACCGCATCACCGGCGTCGGCCAGGGCAAGGACGGGCCGATCAAGGAAGTGGTGGGCACGCGTCTCGATGAAGTCGTGCAGATGATCCGCGGCAAGAAGGGCTCCGTCGTGCGCCTGGATATTCTGCCGGCCGATGCCGGCGCCGATGCCACGCACCGCGTCGTCAGCCTGGTGCGCGACAAGATCAGCCTCGACAAGCAGGCGGCCAAGAAGACAGTGCTCTCCGTCAAGGCGGGCGATGCCACCCGCAAGATCGGCATCATCACCCTGCCGGTCTTCTATGAGGATTTCGAAGCCAAGAACAAAGGCGACAAGGATTATAAGAGCGCCAGCCGCGATGTCGCCAAGCTGCTCGATGAACTGAGCCGGGAGAATGTCGACGGCGTTCTCATCGATCTGCGCAACAATGGCGGCGGTTCGCTGGACGAGGCGATCGATCTCACCGGCCTCTTCATCGGCAAGGGCCCGGTCGTCCAGCAGCGCGCCAGCAATGGCAAGATCGCCGTGAAGAGCGCCGATCTTTCAGCCCCCGCCTGGACCGGCCCGATGGGCGTCCTGATCAATCGCGGCTCGGCCTCGGCTTCGGAAATCTTTGCCGCGGCGATCCAGGATTACGGGCGCGGCGCCATCATCGGCGAAGGCAGCTTCGGCAAGGGCACAGTGCAGACGGTCGTCGATCTCGATGAGGTGGTTCACAACAGCAAACCCGAGCTCGGCGAGCTGAAGGTGACGATTTCGCAGTTCTTCCGGGTCAATGGCGGTACGACGCAGCTGCGCGGCGTCACCCCGGATATCAGCCTGCCAGGCTTGTCCGACCCGACGAGCTTCGGCGAGACGAGTTATGACAATGCCCTGCCTTGGGCAGAGATCAAGCCGGCGAAATATACGCCGGAAGGCGACGTCACGGCCTTGCTGCCGGCCCTGCAAAGCCGTCATGACGCACGGGTCAAGAGCGATCCGGATTTCCAGCGTCTGATCGAGGACATTGCCGAGCTGAAGGCGCAGCGCGAAAAAGGCGTCGTGTCGCTGAATGAAGCCGAGCGCCGCAAGGAAGCGGCGGCCCGCGAGAAGCGGTTCAAGGACCGGGCCGAGGCGAGCGACGGCGAGGATCCGACCGGCGATGACGGCCTGCAGTCGGACGAGCGTAGCCTGAGCGCCGATATCGCCATGGAAAACGCCCGCAAGAAGGCCAAGGACGTCCTGCTCGACGAGGCGGCCGCCATCGTCGCCGACCAGGCGGATCTGCAGCAGGGCGGCGTCAAGGCAGCGACGACACAAACGGGAAAGCCTGACGGGAAATAGGCATAGCGACTGGGCAGGAAATAGCAGACCAACCGCGTAACGACGCCATCTTTACAGCGCTTGTAGAGGTGAGCATCGTTACGCTATGTGTCTGCTTCAGACAGGAGTTTCCCATGCCCTCCTCGCCCAGGAACAAAAGTCCGGAAGTGCTGCTCGAGCGGACCATATTCAAGGTCAGCCGCGAGATCTATGCCGAATACCTTGCCCGCCTCGACGTGCCAGCACAGCCCAATGACCGCCTGAAACGGACCATGTCGACCAAAGCGCCGTGGGATGAGCCTACACCGCAGGGCTGAAATCCGCCGCCAGCACCGCGACGTCCGTTCTGACGTTCGAAATCGCTAATGAAAAATCTGGTCAAAGAAACATGACCGCGTCCTCCGTGTCGACACCTTCGAGACCATTGCCGGTATTCCACCTAATCCTGCTCTGCGGATGGTGCTCCCTGATGGCAGGGATTTTTCTATGGTCAGTCCACCCGACCGCCTACTACAGTTGGGACCTCACGGCTGTCCTTATATGTCTGTTGTGGTTTTCGGGTCCGCTTATGGCTTTTGCCATTTCGGCCGGTGCACTTATTCTGGATCAACCGGCTTCTCGCTTAATGAGGCGAGCCGTCGCTGTGCACTTCGGAATGAGTCTGGTTGTTGCTCCAATGGTATGGGTGACGGATCAGTTTAGTCCCGCCATCTGGTTGTTTGTATTGCTGGCTGGCCTAGTCGATCTGCCGATCCTTGCGCTCGCGCTAGGCAGGATCGATAGCCCGAGGGCGGTCAAACTGCTTCACATGGTGGTGGTGTCGTCAGTTGCTGGACCTATTGCCGGCCTATTTCTTTGGTCTGCCCTCAACATCACGATTGTGGAGTGGCGTGCACTCGCGGTCGCCGGTTCACATCCCTATTGCGTGCAGGTGCCCAAGGATTATCTCGGGCGGTATAAGGCAGTAAGCCGGTGGGCTGACTTGGCGGGTTTGAGGATGCACACACCGTTTACGAACGGCGGTGGTTCCACCGACTACCAGTTCGCGTTTCATGCAGTGCTCGTGGTCAGGAAGGGTGGTTGGGACCAGTTCTACAACTGGTCCTACTTCGCCCAGAGCTTCGTCCCCGTTTCCGAGCGTGCGATAAACGGACTCGCTCTTAGCGCTGATTGTGAGCCAATCGTTGCTTTTTTCGACGAGCTTAACCGTTAGCTGTTGCCAAAGAATTGTAGAAAACGCCCGGAACAGGCCGAACCCTGGCCACCTGCGAGAACAACGTTCGCTGGTCTGGTTGTATGATCTCAACAGGGCGCTGCGGTGAAGCCGGCGGCGGCGCGGTGTTTGTTGACGTTTCCGTAATCACGGGAGGCGCCTTGGCTTGCCGCAGCCGCCCCTTTCCTCATAGGATTTCTGCGCCATGTCATGCCAGGACAACCAGACAGGGTACGGTATGGACGCACACGTCGAACAGCTTCTCAATCTTTCTGCACAGACCGAAACGCTGATTGCGGTTTATGATGGGGATGACCGGCTGCAATATGCCAACAGCGCCTTCCGTTCGGCCTATTTCATCGAGCCCGATGAGACGCCGCTCTGGCCGGATCTCATGCGGCGCAATTTCGAGCTTGGCCGCGGCACCGTTCTGCGGACCGATGATTTCCAGGCGTGGCTGCGCTCGACCCAGTCGCGTCGCGGCAAGATCGGCTATCGCGCCTTCGAGACCGATCTGTGCGACGGCCGCTGGCTGTGGATGACCGAGGCGGTGCAGCAGAATGGTTGGATGTTGTGCATTGCCAGCGACATCACCCGGTTGAGAGCGCAGGGCAGAACGGTCCGCCAGGATCGCGATCAGGCGATCAAGGCGTCCTATACAGACGAACTCACTGGCGTCGCCAACCGCCGCTTCGTCATGGCCCGCGTCGACGACATGCTGGCCGCCGCCCGGACTGGCGGCAGCGGCTGCCTTGCCGTCTTCGACATCGACAAGTTCAAGCAGATCAACGATCGGTTCGGCCACCACGCCGGCGATCTGGTGCTGCGTGATTTCGCCCATCGCATTCATCAGAATGTGCGCCGCAACGATTGTTTCGGCCGGGTCGGCGGCGAGGAATTCCTGCTCGTCATGCCGTCGACGAGCCCGGAAGACGCCCTCGCCATGGTCGAGCGCATGCTGACGGTGATCCGCTTTTCCCGGCCGCTCGCCGACTCGCCCGACTTCAGCTACACCTGCTCCGCCGGCATCGCCGCCAGTCTGCCGATCGACAGCGCCTCGGAGCTTTATCGGCGCGCCGACCAGGCGCTCTATGACGCCAAGATGAGCGGCCGCGACAGGGTACGCGCGGCGTAGTCTAGGGATACGAGGCCGCGTAGAATTGCTATGGACCAATCCGCTGTTTTATGGCCTCGATCTCTTCGGTAAGCTTGCCGATATCGCTTTGCGATACGGCGGCTGGCTTAGGGAAGGTGATTGTTCCGGTCGCATCGAGCTCAGCTGGAATTTTGTAGCTGGTAGGTATAGAAGTGGCGCCTGCCGCCGCTTCATCGATTATCACCTCACCTACGTTGTTTTTCTGTCCGATCAACACTTGGAAAGTGGCCGACTTTTTTACTGCAACGCATTTGAGTTCTGTATCCGTCAGAATATCCATGCAGATGCTATCGCTAAGCCAGTCTTTCACTGTGATCGATGCGTAGTCTTTAGCAAAGTAAATACTCACTTTATATGGCATAGTTACGCTCCCCTTGCTGTAGAACCAATCTACTCGTTTGTGAGGCGACCATTGCGATGCGCCATCCTCAAGGTGATGGCGTAGGAACTAGGAGATCTCTTACCGGGCAACTGCGATTCCAGGATGAGGGTCCGTGCGTTGCCAAAGGACGTTGAGATTTCGAGGATTTGTTCAGATGCGGTGATCCGCCACATTTTGTAACCCAGCTTACGCAACTCGTCGTCAAAGCAGCAGCCCACTGCCTTCTCCGCAATCGGACCTGTAATAATAAAAATGCGGACTGAATCCAGCCTGTAGCAGTGGCCCTCGAAGGCGTAGCCATAAGCAAGCACTGTGTAGCCGGCTACTATTCCCGCATCCAGTTTTACTTGTAGTTCTGCATTATTGACAAGCCCAACATCCAGATGGGCGACGCCCTTGGCGTCATTCAAGTCTATGCCGTAGAGTATGATCTCATCCGCGATATAGCGGGGTCCAGGCGGTGCTGGAACGCTGTCGTCAATCATCGATGCCTCCCGTCGTTGGTTAAAGAATGCCGCGCCACCTCATGCAATCGTCAAGCTGGTCGAGATAGGAGATCCCGCGCCCGCGGCTCGCCGCCTCGAGGAAGGCCAGGGCCGCCGCTTCGAAGGTCAGGCTGGCGGGATCGAGGTATTTCCAGGAGCGAACGAGCGCTTCGCCGATGATGTCGCGCGCCTCCTGCAGGGCGGCTTTCGCGGCGAAATGCATCAGCTCGTAGGATGCTGGCGATACGTGAAGTGCTTCTTCCATCAGCGCCGGGGCCATTTGCTGGCGCAGATCGCTGAAGCGCCTCGGGTCGATGTCGGATACGCCGCGTTCGAACAGCAGCGTCTGGTAGACCTCGACGAGGCTGTCGAAGAGGCCGGCTGCGAAGGGCTTCGACTGGTCGTGAACTTCCTGGCTGACATCGCCGATGCGAAGCGAATTGTTGAGCAATCTCAGCTGCTTCTCGTCGCTGAGCTCGGCAAATTTATCGAGTTCGTTGTGCAGCAGCAGATTGCCGCCGGTGCGGCGCAGCAGCCGGTCGAGCGCCGTGTCGAAGCTTAGCAGTCCGAGCAGCGAGATGAAATCGGCGATGGCTTCGTGATAGGCAAAGAAATCGCTGCCCGCGCCGTCGCCTTCGAGGATCCCGAGTTCGCTGAGCAGAATGAGATGGCCCATTTCATGGGCGACCGCATCGAAATTCAGCGCGAAACAGGATGCCCGGCCGTGCTCCTCGCTTTCGCCGAGCTCGAGAAAGCCGAAGCCGGACTGGGCATTTTGCCAATGCGGGATGCGGGGAACGATTTCCAGCCGTTCCAGCGTCGGCTGGAAGAACCAGACGATCGAGCGGCCGAGATAGCCCTCGCAGATGTCGAGAACGCGCCGCGTGCAGGCATAGCTATGGGTCGAAAGGAAGGCCGGTGAGCCGGGTCCAATGTGATCGAAATGGCCGTCGGGGCCGGGCTCGGCCGGCGGCCGCAGCAGGCCGGGATAGGGCGGGATATAAGGCGCGGCATAGGGCGATTTCGCCTCGACCGGATTTGCCACATAGATGCGGCTGTCGGAGGGCCCCGCCAGGATCGGCCCTGCCGAAGGCCCGATCCACACCACTTCGGGCTTTTCGTAACCGGGAATGAAGGATGGCTGGGGAAAGACGAGGAAACGTGTTCCAAGCGGCCGCTCTGCAGCTGCCCCGTTACTTGCGCCCTCGTTATGCGTGATGGCATCCAATGCTGCCCCCACCGCTCGTTGCCCAACGTCAAGCGATCATCAACTATACCAGTACTACGTGCCTTTCGACAATAGACTATCGATCATGTTGTAGTACTCCATGTCGTTGGAGAATGATTCCGTAAGTTCAAATGCGAGGGGAGGGCCTTTTTTCGGTATTTTGATCTTTTGACCGGCAAGATATGTGAGCAGATTTACCGCATCTTCCCGCTTACGGCTTGTGGCGCTGGTTTTCACCCAGGCTTTTAGTGCTTGGATCTGGCCGGCCGGGCCGGGTTTGTTTTCGGCCGCCGCCAGAAGCAGCCTGGAGAAGGATCGTTCGCTGAAGTGAAGTCCGCTTGCCAGCGTTTCGAGGTCGCATCGCAGCCGCCTTTCGATGACGCCGGCGCGCTCGGCCTTTTTCAACGTCAGCCTGATGTCGATGAGGGCGTCGCCCAATGCGCGGGATCCGAGGGCGGCGGGCGCCATCGGCACGGTCACGTCGGCGTCGTCGGCGAGCGGATGCCTCCGGTACCAACGGTAGATCAGCCCATGGCCAATCAT
The DNA here is from genome assembly GCF_001664385.1 of Rhizobium phaseoli. Lineage (NCBI taxonomy): Bacteria > Pseudomonadati > Pseudomonadota > Alphaproteobacteria > Hyphomicrobiales > Rhizobiaceae > Rhizobium > Rhizobium phaseoli. The sequence goes on from NZ_CP013534.1 coordinate 135,742, forward strand.
GCCCTGTGGCGCGAGTTCGGCGGCCCGCAGTGCGCCGATGCTGGCGGCGCCGTAGATGCGCACGCCGCGGGCGATCGCCCACAGGATTTCCTGGTGACGGACCGCCGGAAGCTCTCCGAAGACGCCGTCGATCAGCACGATCGCTGCGGGCGCATATTCGGCCACGGCCCGCACGACATCGGCGCAGCCGACGGGAGGATGATAGATCGCGTCCAGATAGGTCCGGGCTTGCCTCTCGGGGAGGGTGGGGCCGAGAAAGACCACGATATCATCGCGCAAAATCGGCCTCCGGATTGGTTTCCAGCGGCGGAGCAACGACGCGGACGACGTGCAGCGGGACGCGGTCGTCCGAATGAAGAACCACAAGAGCAGCCGCTTTAGCGCCGGCGAGCTTCAACGCCTCGATGACCGGCCGGATCGCGCGCTCGCCGGCGCCGGCGTCCTCGGCGCCGACATAGGGGCGGCCGCCTCTTGCGAGTTGTTCGCGCCAGGCGGCCAGTTCGCTCACGTCGGCATGGCCGTAAAGCTCCGTCCTGATATCGTCGCGCGCCGCGGAAATGACGCCGAGGCGGGACTGGCAGGCTTCGAGCAAGGCGCTGGTCAGCGCCCTGTCGTGGCTGAGATCGCAGCCGAAGCCGTCCGCCGGCAAAGGCGCAAAGGGGGCGCGGCTCGCATCTTCCATGACGTGGCACCAGTAGACCGGCAGCGCGTGCGGCGCCGGGATCTGCCAGATGCCGACGACAAAACCCGCCTTGGCGAGCCGCCGCAGGATATCGCCGGCGCTTCCGGATTGGACCGAAAGAGTGTCGATCTGGAAGCGGTCGAAGAAGTGCGGCGTCTTCATCGCCGTGCAGCGGGCCTGACGTTCGAGAATCTCCAGGCAGGCATGCAGGACCGCGCCGTGCAGGCTCGTGCCGGCGGCGAGGCCCGTCGTGTCGCGGGCGATCCAATGGGGATGCGGCGACGGGACGATGTAGGCGGTATCGACGAGGGCAAGCGGTACGGCGATTTGCCGCCCGGAAAAGAGATCCAACCCGGCAATCCAGGAGAGCATCGCCTCGTCCCGGTCGATGCCGAGGTGCGACCAGTCTCCCCGGGCGTTCATGTCGCGCAGGCTTGCGGTGAAGATGCGCTCCTGATCAATCCGCTCCGAGGCCCAGCCTTCCAGGGATTCCATCAGGCCCGAGATCGCCGCTAGGGGGAAGGTCAATCCCTTGCCCTGGCTGACGGCGACGGAGCGTGAGTGCGGCCGCACGACCTGGACGACCGGGATGCCGATCCAGTCGAGCCCGGTGATCGAACCGAGCCTGGTGATGCCGTATTCCGCCCGGCGTGTGAGGATGCGCTGCACCGTCTGCCGGGGATCGGGAGGCGAGGGGAGCTCGGTATCAGGGATTATATCGGCGAAGTTATCGAGCATCCCTATGTCCATCCGCTCTATCGCGAGCCATTGCCTTGCAGCCCGGCCAGGCTGCGCTTTGCCCTTTCGGCCAGCCAGGCGGCCTTTTGCCCCTCGGCAATCTGCACGGCTTTCGTAAGGTCTCTTCTGATCGATGACGGCGCATCGTTGACATCGCGCCGCAGTTTGGCGCTGAGGCGATAGAGTTCGGCGAGCCAGAACCACTGGCCGCTGCTGCGGCCGACGCTGATTGCATTCTGGACGATTGCCAGCGCTTCGGCCGGCCTGCCGCGCCGCTGCAGCACCTGCGCATGCATGTCGCTGTGCATGGAAAAATTATCGTCGGTGCCCAATTGCTGCTGCAGCAGAAGACCGGCCTCGAAACGCGCCGCGCCGCGCCCTGCCGGTGAGGTCATCAGCTCCGCCCAGCCGCAATACATGTTGGCCCGCGCCTGGCTTGCCGCCAGTCCGTGTCGCTCGGCGAGCGACAGCATCTGTTCGCCAAGCGCATGGACGTCGGCATATCGGCTCTGGCAGCGGGCAAGCACCATGGCGTAATAAAGCGCATGCACCATGCTGCCGGCGTGATCGGTCGCCGTCCCCCATTCAAGGCATGCTCGGATCGCATCCTCGCTGGCGCCGGTTTCGTTGAGCAGCAGGTAGGAAAGCGCGCTTTCGCCCAGCCCGCAGACCTTGGCGTCATGCCCGCCGAAGAAGGCGCGATTGCGCACCGCGCTGTCGGCCTCGTAAAGATCGAGGCCCTTGGCGACACAATCGAGACAGAAGGCGTGCTCGCCGGCATGGAAGCTCGTCGCCCAGCCGCAATGATAGGACTGCAACCGCGTTTCCCGATCCTCGACGGCCTGCATGTCGCCGACGACAATCCGCGCGCGCGACTGCTGCGTCAGGATATTCGGCGCCGTGAACCACCATCCCCAATAGACCGGGAAGTGTTTCATCCGAAGGGCCGGCGGCTGTTTCTTCAGGAACTGCATCGCGCGGGCATAGACCCGGCGCGCGCTCTGCGAACCTTCGCCCTCAAGGGCCGCCGCCACGACGCCCCGCAGTTCAAACAGGCTCAAGGCGAGTTCGGTGCGGTCGGGGTGGCGCCGGGAGAGGCTGTCGACCTCCCGCTCGCAGAGTTCCAGCGAGACATTTGCCTCGCGCATGGCGGAGCGCAGAACGCATGCTTCCGCCGCCGCCAGGGCAAATCGGGCGGCCGCATCATGCAGGCCCGCCTCGGCGCATTGCCAGGCGGCAATCGCGGCCGGCAGGCTCGGCTTCGTCTCCCCGATCAGGCGATCGGCAATCCGCCTGTGGATGCGACGCCGGTCGCTCTTCAAAAGGCTGCCATAGGCCGCCTCCTGCGCCAGCACGTGCCGGAACTGAAAGGAGCCATGCGTGACCGAGGAGCGCTCGATGATGCCCTGGGAGAGAAGCCGGTCGATGTCGGTATCGAGCTTCTGGCGGCTGACGCCTTCGAGAAGGTAGGCGAGCAGCGAGATGCTGAATTCGCGGCCGATGACGCTGGCAAATTGCGCCGCCCGCCGCGCCGAACCGGTCGCCGCCAGTCGGGCGGACAGCAGATCATTGAGCGAGGAGACGCCGCCCTCCCTGAGCAGCCCTTTCCACGCCGTCAACGACGTGCCGAGCGGCTGCCGTTCGCGCAGGAAATTGGTCAGCTCTTCGGCGTAAAGCGGCATCCCATCGCATTGATCGAGAACGAAATCCGACAGGCCGGGCGGGGGATGCTCGCGCCAGATCGAGGCGACGAGATCGCGAACCGCGGTAGCCGTCAGGCCTGACAGTTCGATCTCCGTTGCGACTGCGAGGGACCGTCTGATCCGCGATGTCTGCACGACGAGGATCGGCAGCCCGGCCGCCAGCGCCCCCAGCCGGTCGATCAGCTCCAGCGTCATGTCGTCGGCCCAGTGCACATCCTCGAAGATCAGCAGCGTCGGAATGCCGGGCGCCTTGCATGTCAGCATGTCGGCGGCGGCCTCGATCACCTTGCGCCGGAAGGCGCGCCCGGACAGGTCGGAGACGCGAAGATTGCGCGACGGCGCCGGGGATAGGTCGGCGGTGAAGGCGAGGATCGTTTCGACGGCGGCGTCGTCCACCTGCCGGCCGGATGCCTGAAGCGCCTGCTTGACGGCGTGGGCGTTGCCCTCCTTCAGAACCGAAGCGTCGCCGACCAGCCGCTCGAGAAATGAAACGAAGGGATGCAGAGGCTGGCTTTCCATCCGCCTGCCGCACTGAAAGACCACGGCCTCGTTTGCGCTCCCCTGCAGATTTCGAGCGAATTCGCCGACCAGTCGGGATTTGCCGATGCCCGCCTCGCCGACAATGGCGATCAGGCTGCCCTTGTTCGCGAGCGCTGAATTCCAGGCGCTGGCAAGAGCGGCAAGCTCTTGTTCTCGGCCGCGAATGGGCCGGTCCGGCTCCTGAGGTGGCACGGGTTCCGAGGCCGCAGGATCACGCTCCCTTGGGCGCCAGAGCGCGATCGGCTCGTCAAAGCCTTTGAGCCTCGCCTCCCGCAGCAGGCTGTATTCGAATTTTTGCCGCGTCAGCTGAACGGTGTTGTCAGCGACAAGCACGGAATTGGGCTCGGCCTCGGCTTGCAGGCGCGCCGCCAGAACCGGCGCGGTGCCGACGATCTCGTCACCCTCCGTCGAGAAGACGACAAGGCCGGTGGCAACGCCGATCCGCAGCCGGAAGGGCGTGCGCGCCTTGCCCTTGGCTCCGGCCGCAAGGCGCAGCAGCTCCAGCGCGGCCCGCACCGCGCTTTCGGCGGCATCCTCGGATTGCTCGGGATAGCCGAAGAAGCAGCATCCGCCATCGCCGAGCCGCTGATGAAGAAATCCGCCGTGTTTCTTGATGATCGCTTCGGCGCTCTGATGTAACGCCGAGACCGACCGGAAGAATTTCTCCGGCTCGCTGCGCAATAAGAGCTCGGTGGAACCGACAATGTCATAGAAAAGGGCCGTGACCTGGCGCCGCTCACCTGTAAACCGAATTCGCGCGTCGAGGGTTTTCATAGCGGGGCGCCCAACACCACTGAAGCCATGCTCAGGACATCCGATTTAATGCCTGCATGCAAGCTTTTCGTGCGGCGATGCTAATATATTCTGCTGTTCGCTTGTGGTTCAGACAGTCTCCGCCATGACAGTACGTCCGCTCGCGCCGCGGGCCATTGCTATCCCGCCGAGCAGATTGCGAAGGTCGGCTGCGATTTTGTTGGCGACGACGCCGAGCGCCAGGCCACCTGATATCGCCAGCAGATGAAAGAGGGGAGCCGGCAGCACGGCCGCTGCCTGCGGCATCAACAGTTCCGGCATGAAACGGTGCAGCAGGTAGGTGGGAAAGGCCGAGACGGCGATCAGCGTCACGACACGCCCCAGCCGCACGGGCAAGTGAATGCGCGGCAGATAGAGAAGGGCGAGAAGCGCTGCGAAGATCGTCAGATATTTGACCGTCGTTCCGATCCAGAGCGTTTCCCAGAAGGCGAGATAACCGAGCACGGCGGCGGCAATTGCTGTCAGGATGATCCGCTGTGCCGTCTTGCCGGCTAGGCCCGCGCACCAGCCGAACATGCCGAGATGCAGGCCCCAGTAGATGGTGAAAATCTGCCGCCTGCCGATATCGAAGAAGAGCGGCAGAGAAAACCGCGCCGCAACCGCCAGCCCGAGCAGTGCGAGCGAGAAGGCAAAGGGGTGCGCCCGCGCCAGCCTGCGCACATCAGGTACGGCGAAAACCAGCGCGAACACCAGCAGCGTCTGCGCATAGGCTTCGATGAACCAGTAGAGATAGGGAAGCATCTCGTGGCGCTCCGGCTCGGCATAGCCGAAATTGCCGGTCAGCGTGACCGAGGCCCAGGGAACGGTGCGCCAGGCGAGCCCATAGGTGGCGACGATGAGAAAATAGGGAATGAGAACGTTGATTGCCGGCCGCAGCGCATGGCGGAAATTGCCGGCGAGGAAATGGCCCGACTGGAAGCGCGCCAGGCTGAAGCCGACGAGGAGCAGCATCACGCCCGATCCGCCGGGAATGGGCCAGAGCATCTCGTGATGGGTGACGACGAGCAGGATGGCGATCGCCCTCAGCACCAGATCGGTCGGCAGCGCCCTGACCTCGGCGCTGTCGGTCCGTGCCACCTGCGGGCCGACATCGAGCTCGGCGATCGCCGTCTGCTCCCAGCCTTCCGGCAGCGCGATGCCAAGCCTGTCGAGTTCCATCGTCAATTGCAGGAAGCGCAGCGAATCGCCGCCGAGCGAGACGAAGCTGTCGCTGCGACCAACGTTGCGGGGGTAGAAGACCCTGACATAGGCATCGAGCACGCTGACCGCCGTGGCTCGTTTCGTCTCGCGCGTCGACAGCATCTCCTCGCGGAGGCCGGCATAGTCGACCTTGCCGGAGGCAAGCCTCGGGAGGTCTCGTCGCGCCCTGACGGAAACCAGGCTCGCCGGAAGATGGCTCGCCTCGAGGAGTATATCAAGCGCCCGATCGGCGGAAGCGGCATCGGTCACATAGGCCTGCAGACCGTGATCGTCACCGACAACGGCAGCCGCGATCCCTTCCTCGGCCAGAACCTGTTCCATGATGTCGAAGCCGATCCGGAGCCCGGCGACCTTGGCGAAACGGCTCTTGCGGCCGACGATCCTGTAGAAACCTTCCTGGTCGCGCATGGCGATATCGCCGGTCTTCAACGCCGCCACCTCGGAGCCCCGTCGAAGATCGGCGCGGTCGGTGCCGTAGCCCATCATCACATTCGGGCCGGCATAGACAAGCTCTCCGGCAACGTCAGGCCGGTCGAGCGCATGCCCGTCATCGTCGACCAGGCTGAGGCTGCCGCCGGGAATGGCGATGCCGATCCGCTCTTCATGGTCCGCCAGGCTTTCCGGCGGCACGAAGGCGATGCGGGCGGCTGCTTCGGTCTGGCCGTACATGACGAAGAAGCGGCCGCCCGTCGCGCGCATATGGTCGCGGTAGAGGCGGATGAGCTCGGGGGTCAGCCGTCCGCCGGCCACCGTCATGAAGCGCAGCGCCTTGAGTTCCTGGCTTCGGAAGCCCGTCCTTTCCATCAGCTCATAGGAATAGGGCACGCCTGAAAGATTGGTGCAGCCGCTTTCGCCGAGCAATCGTGCAAAATTCTCGCTCACCACGGAGGCGCCCGGAATGAAGATGCTGCCGCCGGCGACGAAATGGGAATGGATGACGGAGAGGCCGTAGGAATAGTGAAGCGGCAGAACGAGCGCGGTTCTGTCGGCAGGGGAGAGTTCGAGATAACCGGCAATCGCACGCGCATTGGCGTCAAGATTGGCATAGGACAGGCGCACGGCTTTCGCGCGCCCGGAACTGCCTGAGGTCATCAGCAGCAAGGCGAGATCCGGATGCAGCGGTGCGTCGCTTCGCTGAGGCCGGCTTTCCCCAACGAGCCGCCAGCGGCCACCGGCCGCGCGGTAGGTGAAATCCGGCTGAAAGGCTGACAGAAACTCTTGCCACAGCCTGTCATCGCAGGGCGGCAGCATGGCCACCGCATGCCCGGCACGCAGCGCGCCGAGATAGGCGACGATCACATGTTCCGAAACTTCGGCCGAAATCGCGACAAGGCGCTTTTCGCCCCGTCCCAGCCGCTCGGCAAAACGCAGCGTCCGGGCGTTGAGGTCGGCATAGGAGAGCGTCCGTCCGTCGGCGAAGATAAGGGCCGGACGCTGATCGGCGCGAGCGATTTCAGGAAACAGGTCGGCGGGGGTCATGCTCGCGCTTCGAATGGCAGAAACTGATCGAAGCGCGTATTATCCTTGATAATCGCAGTCAAGTAATTTGCGGGTTTCAGGTGAGTTGAGCGAGGATATCGTCGACGACACCTGGGACGGTATTCGCCGTGTCGATCTTATTGCCGGCAGGAAGAAACTCCCGGGTGCGATGGTAGTGGAGCACCAGAGCTCGCTCGGCCGGCTCGAAGCCCGGCTCATTCGGCCGCCCGTCCAGTCGCCGGTTCAACGTCTCAACGTCGACGTCGAGCACGAACACCTTATCGAACAGGTCCAGGAATTTGTGGAAATTGCGCGAGCCGCCACAAAAGAACGTGGCAGGATGGGTGGTGTCGGCAGCGATCGCTCGGACCTTGTCGACAGGCCAGATCCAGTGAGCGTATCCCCAGGCGATGCGGTCTGTCCCTTCGGGTGGTCCTGCGAGCGGCTGGCCTGTCTCGGGGTCGCCGACATAGGCCAAAACACGGTCACCATGGACGACATGGTAGCCCCGCCGCTCCAGTTCGGTCGCGACCGACGTCTTTCCCGTCCCCGAGCCGCCTTCGATCAGATAGTTCTTGATGCCCATGCGCCCGTCATATCACGGCCTTCAATCCGGGGAGAAGACATGTGGCCGTTTGCTCAGCCGTCATTGTACGACACCGGCCTTGCGTAACCCCTCTACGGCGAGCTCGAAATCGGCGGAATTCTTGAAGGGCAAGACTTTGCGGCGGTATTCCAAGGAGAAGTCTGGATTGATGCGCAGCACCTCCTGCCACGTCGCCCGAGCCTCTTCGAGACGGCCGAGGTGTCCGTAACAGGCGGCGAGAAGCGCGCGCGAGACATCGGTGACCGGATTGCGGTTCACGCGCTGCAGCAACAGTTCGACGGCCTCTTCGTACCGTCGCAGTTGAAACCAGGCCCACGCCTGAAAGTGGAGAACGACATCCGGAAAGTACGGGTTCAGGACCCTTGCCCGATCGAAACAGGCGAGTGCCTCCTCGGATCTGCCTGAATAGAGAAGTGCCTCGCCGAGGCTGACCTGCCCTTCGGCGAAGTTCGGATTGAGGAGGATCGCACGCTCGGCCTCGCTGATGGCTCTATCGTGCTGGCGCGAGTAAAGCCTGACGACACTCAGTGCCCAGTGCGCCACCGGATCGCTGTCATCGCGCTCTACCGCCAGCATCGCAGCCTCTTCGGCCTGCTCGATCGAGCGCTGCGGCGAGGCGCTCCACCGGTTCAGGTAGTCGAGACCGTGGGTCAGGGCGAGGAAGGCGTGTGCCGAGGCGAAGTTCGGGTCCAGTTCGACGGCCCTTTGCAAAAGGTCGCGAGCGTCGTTGTTCGTTTGTTTCGTCAGCCGGTGCCACAACTCCCGGCCACGCAGGAAGCAGTCATAGGCTTCGGGGTGCCCGGTCTGCCCCGGCGCCAGCCTTTTCCGATCGCCCTCTGTCAGGTTGACCGCCAAGGCGTCGACGATCTGCTGGGTGACATCGTCCTGAACCGCGAATATGTCGGTCAGGTCGCGATCGAACCGCTCCGCCCAGAGATGACCGCCGGTGGTCGCGTCGATGAGCTGCGCGGTGATGCGTACCCTGTTCCCCGATTTGCGGACGCTGCCCTCAAGGACATGCCGGACGCCGAGCTTCGTGCCCACCTCCTGCACCTGGACGTTCTTACCCTTGAAAGTGAACGACGAATTGCGGGCGATGACGAAGAGCTGCGACAATTTCGATAGCGCCGTGATGATGTCTTCCGAGATGCCGTCGGCGAAATAGTCCTGTTCGGCGTCCCCGCTCATGTTGACGAAGGGCAGGACGGCGATCGACAGCTTCGGCGACGCTGCCGCCGCCGGTTGGCTCGTCGCGGTTTCCGAGGTCGCTGCTGCCTTGGCCCCGGTGCTGCCGACTTGCAGCGAATAGACCCGGATCGGCTCGGCGATGTTCTTGAGTTGCGTGTTGCCGAGATCGCTGACCGAGAGGTCGAGCCTTGCCCTGACTTGGCGATAGGCATCCTCGGACAGGCAGATCGCGCCCGCCGCGGCGACGCCCTCCAATCGCGAGGCGATGTTGACGCCGTCGCCCATCAGATCGCCGTCACTTTCCTCGACGACGTCGCCCAAATGGATACCGATCCGGAACTCGATGCGACGGTCCTTCGGCACGCCGTCATTGCGCTCCACCATACCGTTCTGCACCTCGATGGCGCAGCGCACGGCGTCCACGACGCTGCGGAACTCGACCAGCGCACCATCGCCGGTGCGCTTCACCACCCGGCCATGGTGCACGGCGATCGTCGGATCGATGAGATCGCTCCGCAGTGCCCGCAATCTCGCCAGGATGCGCTCCTCGTCGGCGCCGGCAAGCCTGCTGTACCCGACCACATCAGCGGCCAGGATTGCAGCCAGCTTTCGGGTCTCGCTCATGGCGCCGTCTCCTTGCTTTTAGGATAGCAGGGAGACAGAGGGCACGAAAGGACTTTCAGCCGCTGCTTAGAACGCTCTCGAGTTTCCCGACCCGCGCTACCCGCCCAGGCAGGACAGCAATTCGTCGAGCTGCTCCAACTGCTCCGGCAATGCGACCGCCGAGCCCTGCAGCGCTTCCTCAAGCGCTTCCTTGGACGGATAGATTTCGTGGAAAGTCAGAAGTGTCCTGCCGCCCTGGCCCTCGAAGGTCACGGTCGTGATCGCGCCCTCGTCGCCCTCGTCGTTGGTCCATACGATGCGTTCGTTCGGCACCACCTCGAGATACTTGCCATAGAAGGCCATGGTGTCCGAACCGCCGGCGCCGAATTCCAGCCGATATTTGCCGCCGGTACGGACGTCCATCTCGCATGATACAAGCGAAATTCCGGGCACCGATTTCGGCATCCACCAGCGCTGGAACAGCTCCGGCTGGCTCCACGCCTTGTAAACCGTGCTCGGCGGCGCATCAAATGTCCTGGTTACCAGAAGTTCGCGATCCCCTCTGCGTTCGACTGACGTCGGGTTCGGCGCACCAGATGCACTGTCAACTTGCTCAGTCATCGCGTCCCTCCTGTTTCATCTCGCTGATGATTTCGTCCAATGCTTCGAAGCGCGCCTCGAAGAGCTTGCGATGCGCCTCGATCCACTCGGCCTCCGCCTTGAGGCCGCGTTTCCCAAGCTTGCAGGTTCTTACCCGTCCGACCTTCTGCGTGACGACGAGCCCGGCCCGCTCGAGAACCTGAACATGCTTCTTCATGCCGGTCAGCGTCATCTGGAACGTGTCCGCGAGACTGGTGATCGACGCCTCCCCCCGCCCAAGCTGATCGATGATCCCGCGGCGGGTCGCATCGGACAGCGCCGCAAACGAGAGATTGAGGGGAGGGCTTACATACTGAACCATCTGGTTCAGTATTTAGCTTGTTCGCGCTTGAAGTGCAAGCGTTTCGAGCCGTCTTCGGTGATCATTTGAGCCCGCCATGGGCGAGACCTGCCACGAGATAGCGCTGCAGGAAGAGCGCCACCAGATAGACCGGTGCGATGCCGGCGAGCGAGGCGGCTGCCATCTGGCCGAAATTGACCAGCCGATCCCCCTGGAAGAGCGAGATGCCGACAGGAAGCGTGCGCGTCTCGTCGGAAAAGGTGAATGCCGAGGCAAAGAGGAATTCGTTATAGGCGAGGACCGAGACGATGATCAGCGTCGCCACGATGCCCGGTACGATGATCGGGGCGACGATATGGACGAGGATCCTGAGAGGGCCGGCTCCGTCGAGCGCCGCCGCCTGTTCGATCTCCAGCGGCATGCGCCGGAGAAAAGGCGTGAGGAGCCAGAAAGCGACGGGGATATTGGCAAAGCCGTAGAGCATCACCAGGCCGGCATGGGTGTTGAGGAGCCCGGTTGCCTTGAGAAGATAGAACAGCGGAATGAGAGCCACGATCGGTGGCGCCATGTAGCTCGACAAAGTGAGATCGGCGAGCCACTTGCCACCGATGCCAAGCCGCAGCACGGCGTAGGCGGCGGGCAGGGTGAGCAGCAACGTCAGGGCGCCGGCGAGCAGCGACACGGCAACGGAGTTGGCGATGAATCCTGAGAGATGGGCGGCCTCGAAAGCGGCCGGCCAATTGTCGAGCGTCGGGCTCGTCGGCAGGAAACGGCCGCTCAGCACGTCGTCTTTGGTCTTGAAGGACACCGAGACGAGATAGGCGATCGGCAGGGTGAAGAAGACGAAGATCGGTGCGGTCGCGGCAACGAGCGGGAGGTCGGAGCGGCTGATCTTCATGCGTCTTTCCTCTCGAGATGCTGGTGAATGCGGATGACGGGCCAGAGCACTGCGCCGATCACCAGGCTGTAGATCAGGGTCTCGGCGGCGGCGCGGGCGACATCGAACTGTTCCAATGCGCGGCGATAGATGGAGAAGCCGGTCGTCGTGGTGGCGAAGCCCGGACCGCCGAACGTCAGGACATAGACGAGGTCGAAGACCTTGAAGGAGAGGATGAGCTTCAGCAGATAGATCGAGGAGAGCGGCGCCGCCACGAGCGGAAGCGTGATGTGCCAAAAGCGTTGCAGCGGTGATGCCCCATCGATGATCGAAGCCTCGTGAACGCCTTCGGGAATGGTCGAAAGGGCGGCGAAGCTGAGGATGACGACGAAGGGCGTCCATTGCCAGATATCGGCAACCGCGATCGCGAACCAGGCAAAGACAGGATCGCCGAGGAAGCTCACGGGTGCGTCGACAATGCCAAGGTTCAGGAGGAGCCCGTTCAGGAGCCCTCCGGCCGGCGCGAGGATCAATTTCCATGCCACTCCGACCATTACCGGCGGCGTCATCAGCGGCAGCAAAATCAGGCTTACCAGGAACCGTCCGGCCTTCAGGAGCCGGGTGAAGAGCAAGGCGATCAGGAAGCCGATCACCAGCTGGATGCTCGCCGTGACGAAGGCATAGGCGATGCTCTTGGTCACAGAGGTCACAAACAGCGGATCCTGGAGAACCTCCCGCACATGCTGCAATCCGACAAAGCTGCGGAAGGGTTTGCCGAGCGTGCTCTTGCTGAGCGCAAGCGCCACCAGGAACAGCGTAGGGTAGACCAGGGTCGCGGCGAGCCCGAGCAGGATCGGAGAGATCCACAGCCAGCCGACGACCCGGTGTGCCGAAATGCGGTGATCGGCGGTCGTTGAGGCGGCTCGTCTTCGAGCGAGGGGAAAATCGATCGCAGTCATGTCATCGCGCCTGTTGTTCTTGTCGCCAAAGGCGTGCCCCGCTCTGCCGCGAAGCACGCCTTCGGGTCTCGTGTTTTACGTCGTCAGGTGGCCGAGGCTCAATGATCAGCCATTGGCTTCGATGATGTTCGTCCAGGCCTTGTGGGCATCGGCGATCGCCTGTTCGGCATTCTTCGTGCCGGCAAGGGCCAGCGCCAGTTCATCGGTCAGCGCGTTTTCCAGCTTCGGGGCATAGACGGCCGTCGGCCAGGCGAGGCTGTTTTCCAGCGCGCCGTCTGCCAGCAGCGGCTGCACGAGCGGCTGGAAGGCCTTGAACTTCTCGGAGTTGAGGCCGGAGTGACGGTCGGGATCGATGCCGGAACCGGTTAGCGTGAGCAACTGTTCGTGGTAGTCCTTGCTGGTCGCGAGCTTGATCAGTTCCCAGGCGACGTCCTTGTTCTTCGAGCCGCTGGTGATTGCGAAGCCGAAGCCGGCGTTGAAGGCAAGCCGCGGCGTCTTGTTTGCGCCGCCGACGGGAATGCGGGTGACGCCCCACTTGTCGACGATCTTCGAGCCCTTGGGATCCTGGGCATAGCCGCCGAGGTCGGTCCAGAAGTCGATCTGGGCGGCCTTGCCGCTGAGGAAAGCGGGTAGACCCTCCTCGAAGCGCGTCTCGAGCGGCGTCGGCAATGCATGCGGTGCGGATGCGAGCAGCGACTTCAGCGCTTCCACGGCTTCGGTGCTGTCGAGGGCCGAGGTGCCGTCTGCCTTCAGGAAGTTGCCGCCGAAACCGGTAAGGCGGTTGGCATAGGTCGACAGGATGATGACTGGGATCTTCGCGCCCAGAACCGCAGCACCATAGATGCCGTTCCTGGATTCCGCCGCGGTGATGACCTTGGCGTTTTCGTTGTACTCGTCCCAGGTCGACGGTGGCTTCAGGCCGTAACGATCGAACAGTTCCTTGTTGTAGAACAGAAGATGGCTGTCGCCGTCATAAGGCAGGCCATAGCGTCGGCCGTCATGCAGCGTGTACTGGTCATAGATCGTCTGGATGAAGTCGTCGGGCTGGATCTCCGCCTTGTCTTTCTCGATCAAGTCGGTCACGTCCTCGATCACGCCGTCCTCGGCTAACTGGCCCTTGTAGGTATAGAAATAGTCGATGACGTCGAATTCACCGGCGCCGGACTGAAAGTCGAGGGTCGCCTTGACGCTGACCTGGTCGTAGGGAACGGCGGTCACGTTGACCTTCGCACCCGTCAGCTTCTCGAAATCCTCGGCGATCTTCTTGCCCGTGACGACATGCGGCTGAATGATCAGCAGATTGAGGGTGCGGCCGGCGAACCGATTGTCCGCGGCCAGGGCGGAGGAGAAGACGCCGGATGACAGGAGAGGGAGCGCTCCTGATGCCAGCATGGTCTTCAACACCGTGCGGCGGCGATAGGCTTGGTCGATGATGGGGTTGGACATGAATTGATCCTCGGTTGCGACGGTGCCGGCCGCAGGAATGCCCACGGAGCGGGTATCCGTGTGGCAGCTGCGTCGGCCTTGGGGGGATCATTCGACAGATCACCCGCGCCGTTAACCAACAGGAATTTAAAGTACATAAAAATTATAGAATTTATTTTCAAATTCAGCGGCACCTCTTGCTTCGAGAGGGCGGGTCGCGTGGAAAAGTGTGATTGGATGCGGTCAGATGAGGCCGGTCAGCGAGTGATAACCTAAGGCTAGCCGGTGGTTGCCCGCTGACAAAACCCGGAAAAAAATTCCCCGAAATAGTACATAAAAAACATATAATAACTGTTAAATGGATGCCGCATCGGGATGCTTCAGGGACCACGCCTGAAATCCGGATGGGATCGAGGAATGACCAAGCAGATACACTTCAACGCCTTCGATATGAACTGCGTGGGCCACCAGTCGCCCGGGCTTTGGGCGCATCCCCGTGACAAATCCTGGAAATACAAGGATCTGGACTACTGGCAGGATCTTGCCAGGACGCTCGAAAAGGGGGTCTTCGATGGCATCTTCATCGCCGACGTGATCGGCTATTACGACGTCTACAAGGCCAACAACTACCACGCCATCCATCAGGCGGCGCAGATTCCGGTCAATGATCCGATCCAGCTCGCGGCGCCGATTGCACTCGCCACCGAACATCTCGGCATCGGCATCACCGCCTCGATCTCGTTTGAGCACCCCTATCCCTTCGCGCGGCGTCTGGCCACCGCCGACCACCTGACAAAGGGGCGCGTCGGCTGGAATATCGTGACCTCCTATCTGGAGAGCGGCGCCAAGAACATCGGGCAAGGCGGATTGCGTGCGCATGACAACCGCTACGAAGTGGCGAGCGAATATCTGGAGGTCATCTACAAGCTCCTTGAGGGGTCCTGGGAAGACGGCGCTGTGCTGCGCGACCGCGAGAAGCGCATCTTCACCGATCCCTCGAAGGTGCACGAGATCGGCCACAAGGGCCGTTTCTTCGAAGTACCGGGATACGCCCTGACCGAGCCGTCGCCGCAGCGGACGCCGGTGCTCTACCAGGCCGGCGCTTCAGGGCCGGGCAAGCAATTCGCGGCTGAGCATGCGGAATGCGTCTTCGTTGCGGCACAGACCAGGACGATCCTGAAGAACTATGTGCGCGATGTCCGGGTGCGGGCGGCGACCGTTGGGCGCGATGCGTCGAAGTTCCGCATCTACAATCTGATGACCGTCATCGTGGACGAGACCGACGAGAAGGCGCGCGCCAAATTCCGCGACTATCTCGACTACGTTTCCTATGATGGTTCGCTGGTCTTCATGTCCGGCTGGACCGGCGTCGACTTTTCCCGCTACGCGCCGGATGACCTCGTGCGCAAGGTCGAGACCAACGCCATCCATTCGGCGATCGAGAGTCTGTCGGAAGGCGATCCGAATAAGCGCTGGACGATCAGGGAACTGGCCGAATGGGGCGGTATCGGCGGCATGGGACCGGTGGTCGTGGGATCGCCCTCTACCGTTGCCGACGAGCTCCAGGCCTGGGTCGACGAGACCGACGTTGACGGCTTCAACCTTGCCTATGCCGTAACACCCGAGAGCTTCGAGGATATCGTTGGCTATCTGGTGCCGGAACTGCAGAAGCGCGGCGTCTATCCGATCGGATATCGCCCCGGCACGCTGCGGGAGAAGCTGTTCGGCGAGGGCCCCTACCTGCCCAAGGCGCATCCGGCCGACCGTTACCGCGACATCGAAGCATTCAAACGCAACCAGGCGATCACGCTTGCCAATGCCAGCTGACATTCCAACCCGACGAGGTTTTCCCATGGGAAGCATCACCGACACCACGATCGATTACAGCGTCCACCCGCGCGTCAATTCCACCGATCCCTTCACACCCCGTCCGCGCCCGGTCAAGCCGGCGCATGTGATCGGGAGCGACGACGAGGCCATCCAGATCGCCGAGACGCTGGCCGCGAGCTTCAAGGTCGGGGCAGCATTGCGTGACCGTGAGGGACTGCTGCCGATCGCCGAGCTCGACGCCTATTCGCAGAGCGGTCTGTGGAGCATCAACGTACCGAAAGCCTATGGTGGTCCGGAAGTCTCCTATGCCACGCTCGCCAAGGTGATCGCCATCATCGCTGCAGCCGATCCGGCCATCGCGCAGATCACCCAGAACCATCTGGCGATCGTCGCGACCGTCGATCTCGACGGCACGGAAGAGCAGAAGAAACTGTTCTTCGGCTGGGCGCTCGAAGGGATTCGATACGGCAATGCCTTCTCCGAACTGAAGAGCAAGACCGTCGCCGATTTCGAAACCAAGGTCGTTCATGACGGCGACGAGGTGATCGTCAACGGCGAGAAATTCTACACGACCGGTGCGCTGCTTGCCCATATCGTGCCGATCGTCGGTGTCGACGAGACCGGCCAGGGCTGGCTCGTCTTTGCCGACCGCGACGCCCCCGGTCTCACCGTCACCAACAACTGGTCGAGCTTCGGTCAGCGCACCACCGCGTCGGGTTCGGTCAAGATCGAAAATGTGCGCGTGCCGAAGGCGCGGGCGCTGAAGGTCACTTCTTTCGACCATCCGACGGTGGGCGGCCCCGTCTCGCAGATCATCCAGTCGGCGATCGATGTCGGCATCTCCCGGGGCACGATCGACGATACGATCGAGTTCGTCGGCAAATATAGCCGCCCCTGGATCGACAGCGGCAAGGCGACGGCCGGCGAAGACCTCTTCACCATCGCCCAGATCGGCGACCTGAAAATCAAGCTGCATGCGGCCGAAGCGCTGCTCGAGATCGCCGGCCACGCCATCGACGCGGCGCGCGCCAATCCGACGCTGGAGACGGTCTCGGAGGCGACGATCAAGACAGGCGAATCCAAGGTTCTGACGACGGAGATTGCGATCCTGTCGACGAACAAACTGTTCGAACTTGCGGGAACGCGCTCGACCCTTGCCGAGCATGGACTCGACCGCCACTGGCGCAATGCCCGCGTCCATACGCTGCATGATCCGGTGCGCTGGAAGTTCTACCACGTCGGCAATTATTATCTGAACGGCGTCCATCCGCCGCGCCACGCCTGGAACTGAGCCCAAGATGAGCACGAATGATCGCAAGCTGCACCGAGAGGCCGCGCTCACCGCCGGCCGTCCTGCGCCGCACATCGCCCCGCGTCGGAGCCTGGCCCATGTCATCCGCGATGATGCGGAGGCCATCCGGATCGCCAAGGACCTGGCGCTTGAATTCGCGGTCGGTGCCGCCCAGCGGGACCGCGAACGACGCCTTCCGCTCGCCGAGATCGACCGTTTCTCGCAGAGCGGTCTCTGGGCGATCGGCATCCCGAAAGCCTATGGCGGCGCCGGGGTCTCGGCGGCGACGCTGGCCGAGGTCACCGCCATCATCTCGGCTGCGGATTCCTCGATCGGGCAAATCCCGCAGAACCATTTCTACATGCTGGAGGCGCTGCGGCTGAATGGCAGCGAGGAGCAGAAGCAGCACTATTTCCGGCGCGCGCTGGAAGGTGACCGCCTTGGCAATGCCTTCACCGAGATCGGCACGAAGACGCCGGTCGACTTCAAGACGCATTTCGCCGATCGCAACGGAAAGTTCTATCTGAACGGGCAGAAGTTTTACGCGACCGGCTCCCTCTTCGCCCACATCGTCGTCGCCGTGGCGAAGGGACCGAACGGCCGCGTCCATCTGGTCTTCATCGACCGGGCGACGCCAGGACTCGGCTTCGTCGACGACTGGTCGTCCTTCGGCCAGCGTTCGACGGGCAGCGGCACCGTGACTTTCGACGACATCGAGGTGACGCCGTTCCAGATCGTCGACCATGATGGAAGCTTCGAACAGCCGACGCCGATGGGTCCTTTCGCGCAGATCATCCATTCCGCCGTGCAGGTCGGCATCGCGCGCGGGGCGCTCGCCGAAACGATATCCTATGTTCGTGCCCATGCGCGGCCATTTTTCGAACTGGCGATCGAGCACGGTTATGAGGATCCGCACACCATACACGGCGTCGGCGACGTGGCGATCAGAGTGCATGCGGCCGATGCGCTGCTTGCAAGGGCGGGCCACATTGTCGACCGCGCCACCGCAGAACCGACGGCGGCGAGCGTAGCGCAGGCATCCATCGCCGTCGCGGAGGTCAAGGCGCTCGCGACGGAGGTGGCGCAGCTTGCCGCCACCAAGCTTATCGAGTTCGGCGGTGCGCGTTCGACGCTCGAAAGCTATGGGCTCGACCGCTTCTGGCGCAATGCCCGGACGCATTCGCTGCATGATCCGGTGCGCTGGAAATACCACCATATCGGAAACTTCTATCTGAACGGCATCCTGCCCCCGCGGCACGGCGCCCTCTGATTTTTTGGAATTTCACAATCTCGCGGCGATCTGCAACGGCTGCCGCTTCGACAGGAATGGAATAATGGCAATCGACAAGCCTCTCGACTTTCTTTGGTTCATCCCCTCGTCCGGTGACGGTCGGTATCTGGGGTCGGACGATCTCAGCCGCCCGGCAGATCCCGGGTATTTCCGCGAGATTGCCAAGGCTGCCGACCGGCTGGGATATTCCGGCGTGCTTATCCCGACGGGTGCGGCGTGCGAGGAATCCTTCATTCTGGCCGCGGATCTCGCCGCCCATACCGAGCGACTGAAATTTCTGGTGGCCATTCGGCCGGGCACGGCATCGCCGGCCTATTATGCGCGCCTCGCCGCGACGCTCGACCGCGTTTCCAACGGCCGCCTGCTGATTAACATCGTGGTCGGAGGCAGCGCCCAGGAGCTCGCCGGTGACGGCATTTTCCTGCCGCATGACGAACGCTACGATCATGCCGGCGAGTTCTTTCAGGTATTCAACTCGCTGGTCGAGACCGGTAAGGCCAACCTCGACGGCAAGTATATCAAGGCCATCGATGCGAGACTTGGTCTGCCGCCCGTACAGGAACCGCGTCCTCCGCTCTATTTCGGCGGATCGTCCGACGCTGCGATCGCCTTTTCCGGCGGCATCACCGATAAGTACCTGACCTGGGGCGAACCTCCGGCGCAGGTGGCGGAAAAGATTGCCAAGGTCCGCAAGGCCGCCGCGGCGCAGGGCAAGAACGTCACCTTCGGCATCCGTCTTCACTTCATCGTTCGCGAGACCGATGAAGAGGCCTGGGCTGCCGCCGACCGGCTGATTTCCAAGCTTTCCGACGAAACGATTGCCGCAGCGCAGGAAGTATTCGCGAAGAACTCGGATTCGGTCGGCCAGGCGCGCATGGTCGCGCTGCATCAGGGACGCCGCGACAAGCTCGAAGTCTCTCCCAATCTCTGGGCGGGGATCGGTCTCGTCCGCACGGGCGCGGGAACCGCACTGGTCGGATCTCCGAAGACGATCGCGGAACGTTTGAGGGAATATCAGGCGCTCGGAATCGATACCGTCATCGCCTCCGGCTATCCGCATCTGGAAGAAGCCTACCGGGTTTCCGAGTTGCTCTTCCCCGAAATCGGCCTGCCCGGCCCCCATGGGCAAATCCGCTCCTCCTTCGGCGAGCGCCGGGTCTTCGGGGGAGGCGGACATGGCGGGAATGTGAAGATCGCATCCGCCTCCTGAGGAATTACAACGAACGCCTCCAGTCTCAAAGGGCCGCAACGCCTGCCGATAAAAACCCGAGTCCGGTGCCAGCGCGCCCTCGGGCGTGGTAAGATGTCCAGCTCCCTGTATCGAAAGGGTGGGCTGAGAAATGGAGAGGCGTCTCGCCGCGATACTTTCCGCGGACGTGGTAGGCTATAGTCGTCTCATGGGCGCGGATGAGGGCGGCACGCTTGAGCGGTTGAAGGCCTGCCGTCGGGAACTGGTCGATTCGGCTATCGAAGAGCACCATGGCCGGATCATCAAACTCATGGGTGACGGGGCGCTGGTCGAGTTTGCTAGCGTTGTGGACGCGGTTCAATGCGCGGCCGTAATCCAGCGGGGAATGTCCGGCAGAGACCCGGGACTTCCTGCGGAACAGCGCATTCGGTTTCGCATCGGGATCAATCTCGGCGACATTATTGTTGAAGGCGATGACATCTATGGCGACGGCGTCAACATTGCCGCCCGTCTGCAGGGGATTGCCGAACCTGGCGGAATTTTCATTTCCGGTACCGCATTCGACCACGTCGCGCACAAGGTCGATGTCGGTTTCTCGGCGCTCGGCGAACACCGGCTGAAAAACATAGCGGACCCGGTTCGCGTGTATTGCGTCCTGCTCGACCCAGCCCACACCGGCAAAGTCGTCTTCTCCTCTCGGGCAAGGCCCCGGGGTATGGCGCTGTTAGCGCTGGTAGGACTATTGATCGCTGCCAGTGCGACAGTCTTCGCATGGCAATGGCCGCATAAACAACGCGCATCGATCGCTGTACTGCCCTTCGCCAATTTGAGTGACCAAACCCAGGATTATTTCGCCGATGGCATTACCAACAACCTGATTACCGATCTCGCTAGGCTTTCGAACCTTGACGTCATCTCCCAGAATTCCGTGTTTACTTACAAAGGTAAGCCCCACGTCCTGGAGGAGATACGACGTGACCTCGGCGTGCGCTTCGTCGTTGAGGGCAGCGTGCAGCGGAGCGGCGATCTGATCCGTGTCAACGCGCAACTGATCGATACCTCGAGCGGCGACCATCTGTGGGCCAATCGGTTTGACCGCAGCGCGGCGGAGGTGTTTGCCGTGCAGGACGCGATGGGCAGACAGATCGCCGATGCGCTCGGTCTGAAACTGACTCGAAGCGAGACCGAGCGCATCGCCCGTCCTCCGACCGCCAATCTCGAGGCATATGATTATTATCTGCGTGCCGAGCAGGCGGCCCGTACCGGACGCCGTTCTCTGATGCTCGAGGCATTGGGGCTCTTTGACAAGGCCGAGGCACTGGACGGCGGGTTTGCCGAAGCCTTCGCGTCCGATGCGCGCGCGACGTCCTTTGTCTGGCGAAGCGCATATGACGACGTCCTCCAGAGCGCCCTGGCGCGAAAAAGAGCCTACGAGAAGGCTAGTCGCGCCCTTGCCCTCGACCCGGAACTTCCGTCACCCTACGCGGTCCTCGCCATCATGCAGGCTGTAGACCGACGTTACGAGCAGGCAATCGCCTCGGCACAAAAGGCCGTGTCGCTTGGTGCCGCCAATGCCGAAGCCCATATGGCGGTCGCATATGTTCAATTGGTCTGGGGCAATCACGCCGACGCCGCCGCGGCTGTCGAGACGGCGCTCAGGTACGACCCGAACCCCTCCGCCATCGACCGATACACGGCTGGCATGGTTTTTTATCTGCAACACGACTACGACAGGGCGATAGACAGTCTCAAGCGCGCTGGCTACGGCTCTCAAGGCAACGGCGAGTTTGTTACCGCACTCGCCATGGCCTATGTCCGTGTCGGTCGCATTGATGAGGCTCGAGCGACTGTGGCCGAGGCCGAACGCCTTCTCGGGGCGCGCGACTCCCTGGCAGCGTGGCGGATCGGCAATGCCCATTTCAGGAAAGAGGATTTGGCATTTATCCTAGACGCGCTGCGCGAGGCCGGGCTGCCGGAGTGGCCGTTTGGTTTCCAGGGGAATGAGCAATCTCGGTTGAAGGGTTCCGAGATCGCGGCCACCGTCATGGGCAAAGTTCTGCGGGGAAAGACCGAGCCGGCCGAAAGCCTTGCGATCATGCAGGTCGAGATGGACGGCAAGGCGGCATTCCGCTCGGCAACTCAGATGATGACCGAGACGGTTTCTGTCAAAGGCGACCTCCTTTGCGAGCAGAGCGAAAACGCATTTGGCCAGCCCGATTGCGGACCGGTCTACAGACACGCAAACCCGACCGACGAAACCACCTACGCTTACGTGAACTCGACCAAGGTCTTCTATTTTTCGGCTGCCAAATAGAAGCCGTTCGCGGTCAGTGATACTGATCCAGCTCGAGATCGGCGGCGACCTTCGGCCATTTGGCATCGGCCTTGGCCACGGTGTCCGCCGGATGGGCGGCAAACCCCTCCCCATGCGCCTTGTCGTACATCAGGTAAAGCTTGCCCTCGACGATCTTGAAGGCTTCTGGGTCGATGTTGACCGTGACAGACCCGTCGCTCACCTCGCCCGTGCAATAGCCGCCGTACTGAGGCGCGTATTTGAGCGGTTCGCTCATAAACATCTCGCGGTGTTTGGCATTGGCGAAATGCCAAGGCGTTCCCATCCACTCGTAGGAGTTTTTTTCCGAACCTTTCGTCGCTTTGCCTTCGGTAAAGTAGGCGACCGTGTCGTATCCCATGATTGCGACACCCCCGAAGTACCCCGTATTTACCGAGTCGTCGGCCACCGCCGGCGATCCACCGACAACCGGTACGACAGCGAGACCGATCATCGCCAAAGAGCGACCAATGCATTGTGTTCTGCTTCCAGAGTGCATCTTCGCCTCCTGTTCATTCGTGAATTTCCATGCACTTCGCGTAAAATTCCTCCTCGCCGAGGACGCTGAGCGGAGGACACGTCACGCCATGCTGTTTGAATAGCCGGACGATATCGAAATTGCCCTTCCATATGGCCCTCGTGATCGGCGCGTAGCCGTGAACCTCTACGTGGCCCACATCAGCTCCCTTAGCCAACAAGAACTCAGCAAGATCGACGTGGTTCTCTTCACCCGCAACCATGAGCGGGGTAACACCCGCTTTATTGGACGCATCGTCGAGAATTGCTCCGTGGTCTAGGAGCAGTTTGCTGATGGGTACGCTGCCCGAAAATGCCGCAGCGTGAAGGGGCGTAAAGCCGCCTGAATTCCTTGCCATAACATCGGCATTTCTTTTTATTAACAACTCGGCAACGGCAAGCTGCTTTGCAATCGCGGCGTTGATGAGTGGTGTCGCCTGATCGCGAGTGCGGCTGTTGACATCGGCACCCGAAGCTAAAAGTTGCTCCACAGCAACGGTGTTTCCTGCTGAAACGGCATCGAACAATAGATCACCCGCGGCCGCCGCGGTCGCTGATAAAAACAACGCTACCGATGTAAGAAACCGGCGCATAGCTTCACCTTAATATTTACCGACAGAATAGCACACTGTCGGCATGTAGGCTACCTAGCACCTGCCTCGGCTGCAGCGGCGACCGCCACCGAAATTTCCGCTTTAAGCACTCACACCGCCTCACCAAACTCCGCCGCCAGCACCGCATCCTTCAGCGCCCGCGAATAGGGATGCTGCGGATCGTCCAACACCACCCGCGCCCGCCCGCGTTCGACGATTTCGCCCTTGCGCATGATGATGATGTTGTCGCTGATGTAATAGGCGGTGGCGAGGTCGTGAGTGATGTAGATGATCGAAAGGCCAAGCTCGTTTTTCAGGCGGCCGAACAGGTTGACGATCGCCATGCGCAGCGACGCGTCGACCATCGAGACCGGCTCGTCGGCCACCAGCAGGCGGGGCTGCGGGATCAGCGCGCGGGCGATGGCGATGCGCTGAAGCTGGCCGCCGGAGAGTTCGTGGGGAAAGCGGCCCTTCACCTCTTCGAGCGTCAAGCCGACATGCACCAGGGCGGCATCGGCCATGCGCTCGGCCTCTTTGCGGTCCGGCCGCTTGCCCGAGGCGGAGAAATTGCGGGCCGTCTCGAACAGGTAGCGATCGACCCGCTTCAGCGGATTGAAGGCTTCGAACGGGTTCTGCAGGACCGGCTGGACCTCCTTCATGAAAGCCTTGCGTTCGGATCGGCTGTGAATGGAGACGGTTTTGCCGGCAAATTCCAGCCGCCCTTCCGTCGGTTCGGTCTGACCCAGGATCATCGCCGCGATCGTCGATTTGCCCGAGCCGGATTCGCCGACGATCGACAGGATCTCCGGTTCCGCCCCGACTTCGAAGCTGACATCCTTGACCGCCGTGATCAGCCGCCGGCCGAGCATGCCGCCCTGGCGGTAGATTTTCGTGACATTCGAGAGGTGAAGCAGAGCAGTCAAACCCGATCTCCCGTAACTGCAAAACAGGCCACCCGCCGCCCAGGCTCGACGGTGACGAGCGGCGGCACCTTCTGCGAGCAGATATCCATCCGCTTCGGACAGCGCGGATGGAAACGGCAGCCTTCCGGTGGCATGGCGAGGTTCGGCGGACGGCCCTCCAGCGATGGCCGCGTCGAGGCATCGCCGATGCGCGGCAGGCTGCCGACCAGATGCTGGGTATAGGGGTGGAGCGGCATGCTGAAGAGCTTGGCGGTCGGCGCTTCCTCGACGAGACGCCCGGCATAGACGATGCCGATACGGTCGGAAACCGTGGCGTGGACGCCCATGTCATGGGTGACGAACAGGAAGGATGAGCCCATCTCGCGCTGGATGTCGCGGATCATCGACAGCACGTCGCGCTGAACGATGACGTCGAGCGCCGTCGTCGGCTCGTCGGCGATGATGAATTCCGGCGTCAGGATGGTGGCGAGCGCAATGGTCATGCGCTGGCGCATGCCGCCGGAAAGTTCGTGCGGATAGGCGTCGAGCAGCTGCGGATCGAGTTTCAGCCTCTGCAGGTGGGCGGCGACCTTTTCGAAGAAGATGCTCTTGCTCACCGTCATGTGGCGGAAGGCGAAGTCGGTGAAGGAATGGCGGATCCGGCGCACCGGGTTCAGCACATTCATCGAGCCCTGCATGATATAGGAGAGATGCTTCCAGCGCAGCGCCACGCGCTCCTCCGGCGTCATCGCATAGAGATCCTGGGTGCCGCCGCCGAAGTGGAATTTGACGCTGCCGGAAACGACCCGGAGCGGCGGCCGGATGGCGCCGGCGATAGTCTTGATCAGTGTTGTCTTGCCGCTGCTCGATTCGCCGGCGACGCCATAGACCTCGCCGCGGCGGATCGTCAGGCTGATATCGTCGACGGCCCGCACCTCGCGATCGACGCCATAAAGGAAGGCGCGGTAATAGGCTTTCAGATTGTCGATTTCGACCAGATTCTCCATGCTAACTTCCCATCCGGTTCAGCCGGCTGCGCGGATCATTGTATTCGTTCATCGACATGGACAGCAGGAAGAGCGCCAGGAAGAGAATGACGATGACGGCGACGGGGGCGGCGACCCACCACCAGATGCCCGAGATCAGCGCCGAATGCGCATTGGCCCAGTAGATCATCATGCCCATGGTCGGCGTCTCGATATCGGTGAAACCGAGCACCGAAAGCGTGATCTCCATGCCGATCGACCAGATCATGTTGTTCATCGTCGTGGCAAAGACGATCGGCAGCACATAGGGCAGGTGCTCCTCGACGAGGATCTTGCGCATCGTCATGCCGGAATAGACGCTCTGGGTGGTAAAGGGCCGGCTCTTCAGGCCGAGCGCCACCGAGCGGATCAGCCGCGCATCATAGGACCAGCCGAGCGAGGCCATGATGACGATCAGCGCCACCCAGGTCATGTTGTCCTTCAGCACGAAATAGAAAAGGATCAGCAGCGGAAATTGCGGGATGACCATGACGCTGTCGTTGATTGCCATCAGCACCCGGTCGACCGCCCCGCCGGCATAACCGGCGACAAGGCCGACAACCAGCGAGATGATGCGCGAGAGAAAGGCGACGCCGATGCCGAAATAGAGCGTGTTGCGCAGCCCGATCGTCAGCTGCCAGAACACGTCCTGGCCGCGCGATGTCGTGCCGAGCCAATATTCGCCGTCCGGCGGCATGTCGGGCGGCAGCAGATAGATGTCGGTCGCGCCATAGGGCGAGAAATAGGACAGGATCACCAGGCCGACGATGACGGCAAAGAGCAGCAGGCCGCAGAAGAATTCCATATTGTGGCGCGAGAGGTCACGAATGATGGTAAACATGGCTATTCCACCTTGATGCGCGGATCGATGAGCGGGCTCAGCACGTCGATGATGAAGACGGCGGCGGCAACGCCGACGATCGACAGGGCGCTGAGGCCGAGCACCAGGCTGTAGTCGCCGGCATGCACCGCTTCGATCAGCAGATTGCCGATGCCGGGATAGCCGAAGACGATTTCGGTGATGACGGTGCCGTTGAAAATCGCTCCGAGCGACATGGCAAGCCCGGTGAATTGCGGCACCATGGCATTGCGGGCGATGTAGGAGCGCAGGATCTTGCCCTTCGGCACGCCGCCGAGCTCGGCGAAGACGACATAATCGTCGGTGATGATGTTGGAAACCAGCGCCCGCATGCCGATCAGCCAGCTGCCGGCGCCGACCAGGATCAGCGAAAGGGCCGGCAGGATGGAGTGTTTGAGGATGTCGGTGACCAGAGCAAAGGAGAGGTCCAGATTGGCGTTCATCTCATAGCCGCCATTGATCGGCAGCACCGGCCAGATGAAGCCGAAGACGATGAGCAGCACGAAGGCGAGGATGTAATAGGGAATGGGCAGCATCGCGATGAAGACGAGGCTGACGGCCTTCAGCACCATGTCCTTGCGGTAATAGCCGGCGAGCGCGCCGATCGCATTGCCGAGCACAAAGGTGATCAGCGTCGACACCGTCATCAGCCCGATCGTCCAGGGCAGCGAGCGCAGGATGATGGTCGAAACGGGGGTCGGAAAGGCCGAGAGCGAGGGACCGAGATCGCCGGTCGCAAGCCGCAGCCAGAAATGCAGATATTGCTGCCAGATCGAACCCTGCATGCCATAGAGCTCGCGCAGCGACTGGCGCATCAGCTCGATTGCATTGGGATCGGACTGACCCATCTGGGTGATGGCGCCTATGCTTTCTTCGACCGGATCGATTGGGGTCAGGTGGGTGACGAAGAAGGTGATCGTCACGCCGAGAAAGACGACGAGCAGGAACTGACCAAACCGCTTCAGCACAAAGATCAGATAGGGCGTCATAAGGCGGAGCTTCCTCTCTGCTTCCCTTCTTGAAAGGATCGACGAGCATGGCAGCTGGGGCTCATGCCCGTCGATGAGGGGGCCGGCGCGATGGCTCCCGCGCCGGCGTTGGGAGGGTTATTGCGATTGAGCCGGCTTCAGCTTGACCATCATCAGCCTCGAGTTCGCCCAGTTCGGCACGGGATCCGTATAGGGGTCCTTGATGGTGGGATAGCCGGTCCAATAGGTCGTATCCATCGAGGTGAAGACGTTATAGGACATCAGCGGGATCGTCGGCATTTCTTTGGCGACCAGCTTCAGATAATCCTTGCCGAGCTCCATGCCCTTCGGATCGTCGGCGCTGATGCCGCGGATGCTCTCGATGATCTTGTCGAGCTCCGGATTGGACCAGCGCTGCCAGTTGCGCGGCGGCTGTACGTCACCCTTCTTGGCCACGAACTGCGAGTGCCAGCTGTCGAGGAAGAAGGAGAGGTCGGGATCGCCGCCCCAGGTTTCAACGCTCCAGGCGATCGCCACCTGGAAGTCGCCGGGCTGCAGCGCCGTCTGCCACAGTTTCGCGGCCGGCACGGCTTTGGCGTCGATGCCGAAGGCGGCCCATTGCTGCGCAATCAGCGTGCCGGCGCGGGTGAAGACCGAGCGTGTGTCGCCTTCGACCGTCATCCGGATCTTGAAGGGCTGTCCATCCGGGGTCAGCCACTTGCCGCCTGACTTCTTGAAGCCTGCTTTTTCCAGCAGTTCGCCAGCCGCTTTCGGATTCGGTTTCCACCAGCCGTAGCCGAAGGCACCGCTGATCGCCTGCGGATCGGTCGGGATCTGGTCCTTGAACTTCGGCTGCTTGCGCAGGATATCGGCGAT
Organism: Rhizobium phaseoli; assembly: GCF_001664385.1. Classification (NCBI taxonomy): domain Bacteria; kingdom Pseudomonadati; phylum Pseudomonadota; class Alphaproteobacteria; order Hyphomicrobiales; family Rhizobiaceae; genus Rhizobium; species Rhizobium phaseoli. The sequence goes on from NZ_CP013534.1 coordinate 163,168, forward strand.
CTGCTGCCCGACCGTCGGGTCATAGGGCTTGATCTTGCTCTTGCCGGTATCGATTTCGAAATCCTTCAGCCAGTCCTGCATCGGCGCCTGATAGTCCTTCATCGTCGCCGCTGTCGGCGGCACGCCGAGTGCCGAGAGCGTCGCCGCGCCGCGGTAGCTCGCCATGTCGACCGCCTTGATGTCGATCAGCAGCGCCAGCGCCCAGCGCACGTCGGCATTGTCGAAGGGCGCTTCCTGGGTGTTGAAGATGACGGCCGGCAGCGTCGGATCCGGATGGGCGAAGGGGAAGCCAGGGAACCAGGTGTCGATCGTCTTCGACTTCTCCTTGAGGGTGAACATGCCCTCCGGCGTGTTGTCGTGGATGATATCGAGATTGTGCTCGAGCTGGGCGATCGTGCGCTTATCCGGCGGGCCGGGATCGGTGTAGGTCACATATTTCGGAGCCGGCTCGCCGAAGCGGGCAAGCGAGGTCCGCTGCCAGTCGTCGCGCTTCTCCCAGGTATACCATTTGCCCTGCGGGTCATAGGCCTTCAGCTTGTAGGCGCCGAGCGAGACGGGGTTGGCGAAATCGTAGCGAAGCGGGTCCTCCACCTTCTCGAAGACGTGCTTCGGCATGATCCAGGCGCCGTTCCAGCGCACGGTGAAGATGGCGTGGAAGCGCGAATTCGGCTTCTTCAGCTTGAACACCACAGTCTGCGGATCGGTCGCCTCGACACTTGCCACCTGCACCGAGAAGGCCGCGCTCCAGACCATGCCGGGATGATCCATCTGTGTCTTGACGGTATAGACGACGTCATCGGCGGTGAATTCGACGCCGTCGCTCCAGTAGAGCCCCTTGCGCAGTTTCACGGTCATTTCGGTGAAGTCGGCATTATATTGCGGCTTGTCGGCGGCGAGCGAATTGTCCCAGGCCGCGCCGCCAAGCCCCTGTTCAGGGTCGATATACCAGAGCGTATCCATGGTCAGCTGTTGCAGGCCGGTCGAGACCCCGCCGCCGCCATTGACCCAGATATTGAACCAGCCGGGATTCTTGATCGTCCCTTCCGGATTTTCGACGATGAGCGTCTCCTTGCGCGGCAAGGAAGTATAATCTTCGGCGGTGGCGACGGCCGTCATACCGAGCGTGGCCAGCACGAAGCCGAAGGCAAACCTCTTCCACTTTTGCATGAACTCCTCCCTTGTAAGCGACGATGCGGCGGCCGCTGGGGCACGCATGGGCATGTCGCGGTTGTCGGTTCGCAGAAGCGGGCTTGTGGACCTTGCGCTTCGGCGAACCATCCTCCGGCTGCCTGCCTCCTCGCAGGGAGCCGATTTTCTAGCCGGGTCTTTACCCGGCGGCGACTGTCACACCGACAGCCGGATGACGTTGTAGGAGAGCGGCTTCAGCGCCGCCCGTACCCGTCCGTCTTCGATCTTGGCGCTCTCTACCTGCACCGGAGCGACCGTCTCCGGCCGCCGCGCCGTGTTGACGGCTTCGAGATCGCCATGGGTCATCTCCACCTGCTCGATCAGCCGGGCGCCGCCGAAGCCTTCCAGCCGCACGTCGAGATCGAGCGCCGTATCCGGATGGCGGTTGACGGCAAAGAAGGTGAGCGTCCTGCCATCCTCGGAATGGACGGCCGAGACGTCGAGATAAGGAACCTCGTTCTCCTCGTCGCTGTCGTAGGTCGGGCCGTCGACCACGAGCTGCAGCGCTGTGCCGCGACCATAACGGGAGGCGTAGTAGAAGGGATAATAGATCGTCTGGCGCCAGGCAGCACCGCCGTCCTCGGTCATGATAGGCGCAATGACGTTGACGAGCTGGGCGATGCAGGCGATGCGCACCCGGTCGGAACGGCGGATGAAGGTGTTCAAGATGCCGCCGACCTGCAGCACGTCCTCGAAATTATAGACGTCTTCCAGCAGATGCGGCGCATCCGGCCACTCGTCGCGCGCCAGGATTTCCTTGTCCTGCTGGTTGGAATGATACCAGACGTTCCATTCGTCGAATGAAATGCCGATCGTCTTCTTCGAGCGCTTCTTCGCCTTGATATAGTCGATCACGCCGCCGATCGTGGTGATATAGCGGTCGAGCTTGGTCGCCCGGGCGAGGTAGTTCAGCGTATTCTTCTCGCGGTTGGCGAAATACATGTGCAGCGAGATGTAGTCGGCGCTGTCGTAGCACTGCTCGAGAACCTCAGCCTCCCACTGCGGATAGGTCTTCATATCGGAGTTGGAGGAGCCGCAGACCACGAGCTCGAGCGACTTGTCGAAGCCGCGCATCGCCTTGGCCGTCTCGTCGGCCAGCCGGCCGTATTCATAGGCCGACTTGTGGCCGACCTGCCAGGGGCCGTCCATCTCGTTGCCGAGGCACCACAATTTCACATCGTGCGGATTGGACCAGCCGTGCTTGCGGCGCAGATCCGACCAGTAGGTGCCGCCGGGATGATTGCAATACTCCAGGAAATTGCGGGCGGCATCGAGACCGCGGGAGCCGAGATTGACGGCGAGCATCGGCTTGGTATTGGCCTTCTTGCACCAGTCTACGAATTCGTTGACGCCGATCTGGTTGGCTTCGCGGGTGCGCCAGGCAAGGTCGAGGCGAACCGGGCGCTCCGAACGCGGGCCGACGCCATCCTCCCAATTGTAAGCCGACACGAAGTTGCCGCCCGGGTAACGGCAGTAGGGCGTGTCGAGCTCGCGGACGAGATCGAGCACGTCGCGGCGAAATCCGTCCTCGTCGGCTGTGGGATGTCCGGGCTCATAGATGCCGCCGTATATCGCTCTGCCGAGATGCTCGAGAAACGAGCTGTACAGCCTGGCGTCAATGGTCGCGATGCGGAAATCGCGGTGGGCAACGACATTCGTCTTCAACGGATCCTCCCGTTTATGTATCAAGAATTTTGTTTTCTTGCCTTTAACTTGATATCAGGAATGTCGTTATGTCAACTGACTCCTGCATTTAATCATACTATTGAATTTTCGCTGAATAGACGTTTAGTTTCAGATGCTTGATAATTATTTAGAGGTGCCTGAAGAAAGAAAAATCGCGTTTTGTAAATCAGAATTTCCGATAGTTTCTATTCAGACGTGCAGGCGCATGATAATGTCGCGGCCATGATTTCCAAAACCGCGGCCGAAGATGTTGACGCCGCCTGTATGGCCAGCATTTTCGGCGATGCCGACACGCAGGCGGATGGAGGAGTGCTGGCCGAGCGCGAGATCGCCGAGCGTCACATTGGAGGCGGCGACGCCGTCGATGAATGTCCCGCGCGTCGAGATGCGCCAGGTCTTCATCGCCCCATATTGCGAGCCTTCGAGTTTCCACCAGGCCGGCGTGAAGGCGCCGCGCTTGTCACCGTAATCGCCGGGCGACGTCCAGGTCCCGATTGCCATGCCATTGACCCAGAGCGTGATATCCGAGGGCCAGTCCGGATTGGTGCCGGGCACTTCCGAGGACAGCTCCAGCGAAAATTCGATCGCACGGATGTCCTTGTTCAAAACCTTGGCATTATTGGGGAATTTGTATTCGACATAACCCCGGCCGAACCAGACGAGCCCGGCCTGCATGCGCTGCGGATCGAGGAAATAGTCCGGCACATCGAGCGGGCCGATGACGCTTTCCGTCGAGCAGAGACCGCAGGGCGCATGCACTTCGCAGCTAGTATAAAGCCCAACCGGCATCTCCACTTCGATGATGTTGTTTGCGCGCTGGGCCGCACTTTCCTCGAAGCTGATCAGGATCTCGCTGTAAATTGCCGAGCAGATCTTCTGGTTGCCTTTGCGGGCCTTGGCCAACTGCGACTCGACCAGCCGCGCGTCCTCCAAGATCTGGATACCGGTTGCGACGGTAGACTGGGGAAGGGACAGAGTGCGTGCGATATCGTTGATATTCATCGGCCCTTTAGCGCAGAGCAGCTTAAGTATCTCGATCCGCGCCGGAGCAGAAAGGGCGCGGATTGCGTCACTATTCTCGCCGGCGGCGATGGTTAAGAAAGAACGTTCCATCATTTCCCCATAATTTCCGATGTCATGATGTATATCGGAATTTATGATACAGCAAGTGGCCATCTCTACGATAATTGAAGGGGGCTGATCGGGTGAGGTGGCGAATGGCCGCCGGTACGGCTTCGGCAATATACATTGGTGTCCGACAAAGCGACGACGCGTTGATTTTGGAGATCGGGGCGACCGAACTGGGCGCTTGTTGCGCGCCGTTACCGTCGCAAGAGCGGCCGCAATGCAGCTTGTGCCTCCTGCAGCAGCTTGAGATAGCGCTCCTTGAGGTCGGCGGCCGGAACGAGGGCCGCCGGCGCGCCGATATTGATTGCCGCGACCGTTTCGCCGCGATCGTTTTCAACAGGCACAGCGATCGAGCAGAGACCGATTTCCAGCTCCTGATCGATGATGGCATACCCCTCGGCGCGGACGCGGCGGAACTCGGCGATGAGGTCCTCCGGGTCGGTCTTGGTATTCGCAGTGTTTTGCTTCAATTCGCTGCGGGCAAGCACGGCGCGAGCCTCGCTTTCGGGAAGGGCAGCGAGCAGCACCCGGCCCATCGAGGCGCAGTAAGCCGGCAGGCGGCTGCCCGGGGTGAGATTGATCGACATGACGCGGCGCTGCGAGGCCCGGGCGATATAGACGATTTCGGTGCCGTCGAGCACTGAGGCCGAGGCGCTCTGGCCGGCCTTTTCCGAGAGGTGATCGAGATGCGGCTGCAACAGCACCGGCAAAGGCGTCGCTGAGAGATAGGCATGGCCGAGGCGTAGGATCTTTGGCGTCAGGGTGAAGAACTTGCCGTCATAATCGGCATAGCCGAGCTCGGCGAGCGTCAGCAGCGAACGGCGCACCGTGGCGCGGTCGAGCGCCGTCAGTTTCGAAGCCTCGGCGATGGAGAGCCGCTGCCGCGTCTCGCCGAAGGCTTCGATGACCTTCAGGCCGCGGGCGAAGCCGCTGACGAAATCCGTTTCGCGCATGATTTTCAATCTCCAATCGACGCGCCCGTTATGTGCGATATATGAACAAATGTCAAATATCGCACAAACTGCCTTGCAGAATGTGCCTGCTGCGCTTTATCTCTTGAAACAAGAGGACGGGATGGCGAGCTGCCGGGCCCGGTCGAGCCAAGGAGATATCCTGCATGGACAAGACAGTCGGGAGCACGGCAGAGGCCGTCTCCGAGATCGATGACGGTGCGACCGTCATGATCGGTGGTTTCGGTGGTTCGGGCGCGCCGATCGAATTAATCCACGCCCTGATCGACAAGGGCTCCAAGGACCTTACCGTCATCAACAACAATGCCGGCAACGGCCGCATCGGCATCGCCGCGATGATCGACGCCGGCATGGTCAGGAAGATGATCTGCTCGTTCCCGCGTTCGTCCGATCCGCGCGCCTTCACCGAAAAATATCTGGCCGGCGAAATCGAGCTCGAGCTGGTGCCGCAGGGCACGCTCGCCGAACGCATCCGCGCCGGCGGCGCCGGCATTCCGGCGTTTTACACGCCGACGGCCTATGGCACGGAACTCGCCGAGGGCAAGGTCATCGCCGAATTCGACGGCCGCCATTATGTGCAGGAACGCTGGCTGAAGGCCGATTTCGCCATTGTGAAGGCCGCGGTCGGCGACGCACACGGCAACCTCACCTACAACAAGGCCGGCCGCAACTTCAATCCGCTGATGTGCATGGCGGCGGCAAAGACCATCGTCCAGGTCTCATCGATCGTGCCGGCCGGCGGTGTCGATCCCGAGCATGTGGTGACCCCCGGCATCTTCGTTGACCGCGTCGTTGCCGTTCCCCATCCGCAGCAGGAAGAAGAGCTCATCCGAGCCGGAGTGGCCTACGTATGACCGTCGATACCCGCACTATAAACACTCGTGAAGACATCAAGCTTTCCAATGCCCAGATCGCCTGGCGCGCCGCGCAGGACATCGCCGACGGCGCCTATGTGAACCTCGGCATCGGCTTTCCCGAAATGGTCGCCCGCTATCAGCCGCCCGGCCGCCAGGCGATCTTCCATACCGAAAACGGCATCCTGAATTTCGGCGAGCCGCCGGCCGAAGGTGAAGAAGACTGGGATCTGATCAACGCCGGCAAGAAGGCGGTGACGCTGAAGCCGGGCGCGGCCTTCTTCCATCACGCCGACAGCTTCGCCATGGTGCGCGGCGGCCATCTCGACGTCGCCATTCTCGGCGCCTATCAGGTTGCCGAGAACGGCGACCTCGCCAACTGGCGGGTGGGCAGCAAGGGCGTGCCGGCGGTCGGCGGTGCCATGGATCTCGTGCACGGCGCCAAGCAGGTCTGCGTCATCACCGAGCACGTCACCAAGACGGGCGAGCCGAAGCTGGTGGAGAAGTGCAGCTTCCCGCTGACCGGTGTGGCCTGCATCACCCGCGTCTACACGAGCCATGCCGTCATCGAAATCGTCGACGGCCGTTTCGTCCTGCGCGAGAAGCTGGCTGCGATGTCCGAGGCGGAATTGCAGGCGATGACCGGCGCGCGGCTGCATGTCGAGGGGCCGGTTGCCGACCTCGTCGTCCCGAAACTCTGAGGAAAAGTCATGACCGAAGCCTTTATCTGCGACTATGTCAGGACGCCGATCGGCCGCTTCGCCGGGTCGCTCTCCCAGGTGCGCGCCGATGATCTCGGCGCCGTCCCGCTGAAGGCGCTGATGGAGCGCAACGGCGCCGTCGATTGGGAGACCGTCGACGACGTGATTTTCGGCTGCGCCAACCAGGCGGGCGAGGACAACCGCAATGTGGCGCGCATGTCGGCGCTCTTGGCCGGCCTGCCGATCGCCGTCCCGGGCACGACGATCAACCGGCTCTGCGGCTCCGGCATGGATGCGGTGATCACCGCGGCGCGCGCCATCCGCGCCGGCGAGGCCGAGCTGATGATATCAGGTGGGGTCGAAAGCATGTCGCGCGCCCCCTTCGTCATGCCGAAGGCCGAGACGGCCTTTTCGCGGGCGGCCGAAATCCACGACACGACAATCGGCTGGCGTTTCATCAATCCTGTGATGAAGAAGCAATATGGCGTCGATTCCATGCCGGAGACAGGGGAGAATGTCGCCGAGGACTATCATGTCACCCGCGCGGACCAGGATACCTTTGCCGTGCGCAGCCAGGCGAAGGCGGCGGCCGCGCAGGCGAATGGACGGCTGGCGAAGGAGATTACCCCGGTGACCATTCCGCAACGCAAGGGCGATCCCGTCATCGTCGACAGGGACGAGCATCCGCGCGCGACGACGATCGAGGCGCTGGCGAAACTCGGTACCCCTTTCAAAAAGGAAGGCGGCACGGTGACCGCAGGTAATGCCTCCGGCGTCAATGATGGCGCCGCTGCGCTGATTGTCGCTTCCGAAGCGGCGGCGCGAAAACACGGCCTCACGCCGATCGCCCGCATCCTCGGCGGCGCGTCCGCCGCCGTTCCGCCACGCATCATGGGCGTCGGTCCGATTCCGGCTTCGCGCAAGCTGATGGCCCGGCTCGGCATGAGCCAGGAGCAGTTCGACGTCATCGAACTCAATGAGGCCTTTGCCAGCCAGGGGCTGGCGGTGCTGCGCGCGCTCGGCATTGCCGATGACGATCAGCGGGTCAACCGCAATGGCGGTGCGATCGCGCTCGGCCATCCGCTGGGCATGTCGGGCGCCCGCATCACCGGCACGGCGGCGCTCGAGCTTCGCGAGACCGGCGGACGATATTCGCTGTCGACGATGTGCATTGGCGTCGGACAAGGGATCGCGATCGTACTGGAAAGGATTTGAGGGCGCCGTTGCGCGCCGCGCCCGGCTTCTGTAGAAACCGGGCATGCTGATCCGACCCGCAAACAACGACGACCGAAGCGCCATCTGGAGGATCATCGGCCCGACGATCCGCGCCGGCGAGACCTATGCGCTCGACCGCGACCTCTCGGAAGCCGATGCGCTGGCCTACTGGATGGGGCCGGACCGCGAGACCTTCGTCGCCGAAGAGGATGGCGTCATCCTCGGCACCTATTATATCAAGGCCAATCAGGCGGGCGGCGGGCGCCATGTCTGCAATTGCGGCTACATGACCGATCCGGCAGCCGGCGGCCGTGGCATTGCCCGCCGCATGCACGAACATTCGCTGGAGCATGCCCGCGCCAGGGGCTTTCGGGCCATGCAGTTCAATTTCGTCGTCAGCAGCAATCGCCGCGCCGTCGAGCTCTGGCAATCGCTCGGCTTCGAGGTCGTCGGCCAGCTTCCAGGTGTCTTCCTGCATCCGACCGAAGGTTATGTCGACGCGCTGGTGATGTTCCGCACCCTGTAGGACCGTACGGAAAAAAGATGTGACGGCGCTGTCGAAATCGCAACGGTTCAAACGTCTTTGATCGTAGGCGAGATGCGGCCGGCCGCATGCCTCGCGATCACTCTGTCGGCAGGGAGGTTTCAAGCCATGGGTGTTTCCTATCGTTGGGTCATCGTCGCCGTGGGCGCATTGATGTCGTGCGTGGCAATCGGCGCGATGTTCTCGCTGGCGATTTTTCAGGAACCGATCGCCAGCGCGACCGGCTGGTCGCATGTTGGCATTGCGAGCGCGATGACGCTGAACTTCATCGTCATGGGCTTCGGCGGCTTCCTCTGGGGTGCTGCCAGCGACCGCTTTGGTCCGCGGCTGGTGGTGATGATCGGATCCGTGCTGCTCGGTCTGGCGCTGGTGCTCGCCAGCCGCGCCGAGACGCTCATGCAGTTCCAGCTGACCTACGGCGTGCTCGTCGGATTGGCCGCCAGCGCCTTTTTCGCGCCGATGATCGCCGCGACGACCGCCTGGTTCGACGAAAACCGCGGGCTTGCCGTGTCGCTTGTCTCCGCCGGCATGGGCGTGGCGCCGATGACCATCTCGCCTTTCGCGCGCTGGCTGATTTCCGCCTATGAATGGCGTCCCGCCATGCTGATCATCGGCGTTGCGGTATGGGTGCTGCTGCTGCCGGCCGCCCTGCTGGTCAGGCGTCCGCCTGCCGCTGCCGCCGAAAGCGATAGCGAGTTCGCGGTCGATGGCGCCCGGCCACAGCTGTCGAAAGTCTTCCGGTCGTCGCAGTTCATCGTGCTTGGCCTGACCTTCTTTGCCTGCTGTGCGGCGCATTCCGGGCCGATCTTCCACATGGTGAATTATGCGACGATCTGCGGCGTCGCCCCGATGGCGGCCGTCAGCATCTACAGCGTCGAGGGCCTGGCGGGGCTGGGCGGCCGGCTGCTTTATGGCAGCCTTGCCGACAGGATCGGCGTGAAGCCGGTGCTCGTCGCCGGCTTGCTGGTGCAGGCGGCGGCACTCGCGACCTACCTCTTCGTCAGCCAGCTCGGCGAATTCTACGCGCTCGCCATCATTTTCGGCAGCGCCTATGGCGGCGTGATGCCGCTCTATGCGGTCCTGGCGCGGGAATATTTCGGCCAGCGCATCATCGGCACCGTGCTCGGCGCGGCGACGATGCTCTCCAGCCTCGGCATGGCCTTCGGCCCCCTGATCGGCGGCTGGATCTTCGACACCTTCGCCAATTATTCCTGGCTGTTCATCGGCTCGGCGATGGTCGGGCTGGGTGCGGCGGCAATCGCGCTCGCCTTCCCGCCGCTCGCTCGCCAGAAGCCGCAGCCTGCTTTCGGCGTGTCCTCGTGAGGCGGCCCTTGAGTACGCGCCAACCGAGGTCGACCGTCAGGAAAAGTCCGAAACGAGGCTCTCCGCCCAGAGACATTCGAGCACGGCGACGTAGGGCTTCGCCGTCAAATTGAATAGAATAGGTCATCCGCTTGCCGTGGCGGCTCTTCTGCGCAATGTTGTCGATCGTCCTGCCGAATGCAATCGGCGGTCGTCTTCGCACTCGCCTGCAAGCCCTCATCTGACTCAAACGGAATGGTTGAAAGCATGCCAAATGTCTCCATCGGTGTCATCGGCGCTGGCCTGATCGGCCGCAAACATGTCAAGAAGATCATCGAGCATCCCGATTTCGACCTGGCCGGCATTGCCGATATCGAGCGCGATGCCGTCTCGGCGCAATATCCCGATATTCCGGTTTTCAAGGATTACAAATCGCTGCTCGGCGAGGCGCGGCCGCAGGCCGTTATCATCGCTTCGCCCAATCAGAGCCATGCGGCCATCGGCATCGAATGCGCCCGCCGCGGGATCGATATGCTGATCGAGAAGCCGGTGACCGATACGCTCGAAAGCGCTGCCGCTCTGCTTCTGGAGGTGCGCGCAAGCAACGTCCGGACGCTTGTCGGTCACCATCGCCGTCATCACGACCAGGTCAGGACCCTGAGACGCCTGCTCGGGGAGGGGCTGATCGGCAATCTTGTCGGCGTCTCCGCCATCTGGGCAACCTACAAGCCGGCTGACTACTTCCGTGTCGCGCCCTGGCGCACCCAGCCGGGCGGCGGACCGATCCTGATCAATCTCATTCACGAGATCGATTTCCTACGCTACACAGCGGGCGAGATCCTCGGTGTCAGCGCCATCTCCTCGAGCCGCCAGCGGCAATTTTCAGTCGAAGACACCGTCGGCGCCTTGCTTGAATTCGATGCAGGCTGCATCGGCAGCTTCTTTGCGAGCGATAGCGCGGTTTCGCCCTGGACGACCGAGCAGGGCGTCGGCGAATCGGTCGAATTTCCGTTCAGTGGAGAGAGCAGCTACCGCTTCGTCGGCAGCCGCGGCTCGCTGGAATTCCCGAACCTAGTCCATTGGTCGCAGGCACATGGCGGCCAGAACTGGAACGAGCCGATCCGGTCCCGGCGACTACTCGCAAGCTTCATCGATCCCTACCGCGCCCAGCTCGACCATTTCCGCGATGTCGTGCGCGGCACGGCGGAATCCTTACTCACCGTCGAGGATGGTGCGCGTACACTGATCGCGACGCTTGCCGTGACGGAGGCTGCCATATCGGGAAACCGGATCGATCTCCGGGATCGTTATGAGGCGCTTGCTGCCGGAGAGTTCCCGCCGAGCCAACCTTCTTCGTCGCGGGTTTCAATCTAAACCTGTGGAGCCGGAACGAGCTGCATGCCGTTCCCGGCTTCAATGCCAGTTTCGTGCATTGCCCTTCTCGGATTTCGGCTGATAGACTTCCCGTGCCTGTTTCTTCACCTATGTCCTTGGTTTTTCGGGAGGCTTCATAGCCATGACAGAACGTGCTCAATTGCTCGCATCCATCAAACTGCCGGATCTGTCGGGCAAGGCGGTGCTGATCACCGGCGCCTCGACCGGCATCGGTGCGGCGCTCGCCCGCGCCTTTGCGGCGCAGGGCGCCAAGGTCGGCGTGCATTACAATGCCAGCCGCGAGCCGGCGGAAAAGCTAGGCGAGGAGATCCGGGCGGCCGGCGGCACGGTGCATCTGATCCAGGGCGATGTGTCGCGGGAAGGCGAGACGGAGCGTGTCGTCGAAGAGACGGCGAAGACCTTCGGTCATCTCGACGGCCTCATCAACAATGCCGGCGGCATGCTGGGGCGCAAGCCGACCTCGGAATATACCGACGCGCATTATGCCGCGGTCATGGATCTGAACGCCCGCTCGGTGCTGGCGGCGACGCGTGCGGCCCATCCTTGGTTGAAAAAGCAGGGCGGCTTCATCATCAACACCACCTCGATCGCCGCCCGCAACGGCGGCGGCAACGGGGCGATCCTCTATGCGGCCTCCAAGGGCTTCGTCTCGACGATCACGCGCGGCCACGCCAAGGAATTCGTCGCCGACAGAATCCGCGTCAACGCCGTGGCGCCAGGCGTCATCGCAACACCTTTCCACGAGCGTTATACCAATGACGAGCAGATGGAGCTGCAGCGCAAGTCGATCCCGATGGGTTTCGTCGGCACCTCCGAGGATTGCGTTGGCGCTTATCTGTTTCTCGCCTCGCCGACGCTGTCCGGCTACATCACCGGCCAGATCATCGAGGTCAATGGCGGCCAGCTGATGCCATAAGCCATTCTCTCCGGAGGCGATCTCTTCCTTTTGCCTGCCGGAGGGAACTTTCGAACCGCCGTCACGTTTCCCGCTTGGCCATATTACCAAGCGGGGCACCATGAGCTTTTCATTTTCGGAACTCGACTTCCTCAAACCGGAGCTCGGGGCGGAATATATTGGTTCAGGCACCCACTTCGCCGTCTTCTCGGCCCATGCGGAACAGATCGAACTTTGCCTCTTCTCTGCCGACGGCAAGGAAGAGATCGCGCGGCTGCCGCTGCCCAAACGCGAAGGCGATATCTGGTCGGGCTATATTGCCGGCGTCGGCCCCGGCACGGTCTACGGTTATCGCGCCCATGGGCCTTACGATCCGCCAGCCGGCCATCGCTTCAATCCGAACAAGCTGCTGATCGATCCCTATGCCAAGCAGGTGACGGGCAACCTTAAATGGGACGACGCGCTGTTCGGCTATCGGATCGGCGAGGACGATCTTTCCTTCGATGAGCGCGACAGTGCGCCCTTCATGGTCAAGAGCGTGGTGCAGGATCCAGATTTCGACTGGGCGGGTGAAGAGGCGATCCGCCGGCCCTGGCCTGATACCATCATTTACGAGGCGCATGTGCGCGGCCTGACGATGACGCATCCGAAAGTGCCTGATCGGCTGCGCGGCACCTTTCTCGGCATGTGCAGCGATCCGATCGTCGACCATCTCGTCAAGCTCGGCATCTCGGCGATCGAGCTCCTGCCGATCCAGTACTTCCTCGACGATCGTTATCTGCTGGAAAAGAACCTCAGCAACTATTGGGGTTACCAGACGCTCGGCTTCTTCGCGCCCCAGTCGCGCTACATGTCCGGCGACAAGATCACCGAGATCAAGACCATGGTGAAGAGGTTCCATGCCGCCGGCATCGAAGTCATCATGGATGTGGTCTACAACCACACCGCCGAAGGCAGCGAGAAGGGGCCGACCCTGTCCTTCCGCGGGCTCGACAATGCGAGCTATTACATCCTTTCCCCCGACGATCCCCGCCACACCTTCGATACGACAGGCACCGGCAATACGTTGAACGTCGCCAATCCGATGGTGATGCGCATGGTGCTTGACAGCCTGCGCTATTGGGTCGGGGTCATGCATATCGACGGTTTCCGTTTCGATCTTGCCAGCACGCTCGGCCGGCAGGATCTGGAGTTCGACCGTCAAGGCCTGTTCTTCGGCGCGATCCGCCAGGATCCGATCCTGGCCGGGGTCAAGCTGATTGCCGAACCCTGGGATATCGGCGAAGGCGGATATCAGGTCGGCGGTTTCCCGCACCCTTTCCGCGAGTGGAACGACAAGTTCCGCGATGATGTGCGCCGGTTCTGGAAGGGCGACGGCGGCATGGTGTCGGAGCTCGCGGCGCGCATCACCGGCTCGGCGCTGCAATTCAACCATTCGGACCGGGGAGCGACCTCCTCGATCAATCTCCTGTCGGCCCATGATGGCTTCACCCTGATGGATACCGTCTCCTTCGACGGCAAGCACAACGAGGCGAATGGCGAGGACAACCGGGACGGCCATTCGGACAATCATTCCGACAATATGGGCGTCGAGGGCGCCACCGATAATGCCGATATCAACGCGGCGCGGGCGCGGCGGCGGCGCAACATGATGGCGACGCTGATGCTCTCGCAGGGCGTGCCGATGATCCTGGCCGGCGACGAGCTCGGCAACAGCCAAGGTGGCAACAACAATGCCTATTGTCAGGACAACGAGATCGGCTGGACGGGGTGGGACGGGCTCGACGATCCCTTCCTCGATTTCTGCCGGCAGGCCGTCGCCTTCCGCAAGGCCCATCCGGTTCTCAGGCAGGAGCGGTTCCTGACCGGCGAGACCAGCGAGGACGGGCGCATCGAAATCGCCTGGTACAAGCCGGACGGCAGTTTCATGGATGACGGCGCCTGGAATGACGATGGATTGCAGGTGCTCGGCGTTTACTTGTCGAAGAGCGCGCATGCGCCGGATACCGAGACGATGGACGATCTCTACCTCGTGTTCAATGCCGGTGGTGATTGCGAAGTTCGTCTGCCTGTGGTGAACGGACTGAAAAAGTGGTCCCGGGTTCTCGACACCGGCGCGGAAACTGGCGCTTTCGATGTGCACGACCAGGACAATCCCGTCATGGTCTTCACCCAGAGCCTGGCCGTCTTTGCGCCGACAGGCCAGACCCAGCCGCCGGAGGGGGCGACCAAGGCGCAGCGCCGCCGGTGGTTTCAGTTCGGCCGCCGCGGCAAATAGCAGGTCGTCAACAGCATGAATGCCGAAGCCATCACCGAACTTGGCCTCATCTATGTCAGCGATACCGAACCGGGCATCCGCAGGCGCAGGAAAGGCAAGGGCTTCAGCTATGTGATGCCTGACGGTACGACGCTTTCGGACGAACTGCAGCGGGCCCGCATCGGCGCACTCGGCTTGCCGCCGGCCTATGAGAATGTCTGGATCTGTCTCTACGACAACGGCCATCTCCAGGCGACCGGGATCGATGCGCGCGGGCGCAAGCAATATCGCTATCACAAGGACTGGCAATCCTTCCGCAGCGCCGGAAAATTCCATCAGCTGATCGAATTCGGCCGGGCATTGCCGAAGATCCGCCGCACCGTGCTGCGCCATCTCGACACCGGTGCCGAGGATGTCAACGGCGTGCTGGCGGCTTTGACGACGCTGCTCGACGAGGCGCATCTGCGGGTCGGCAACCAGGCCTATGTCAGGGAAAACGGCACCTATGGCGCAACGACGCTGTTGAAGCGGCACCTGAAGATCGTCGACGGGCGGATCGAGCTGAAGTTCCGCGCCAAGGGCGGCAAGCGCGTCCAGCGCAGCCTCAAGCATCCCAGGCTGCAGAAGATCCTCGAGGAGATCGCCGATCTGCCCGGCCGTCAGCTCTTCGTCTGGAAGGATGAGAGCGGCGCGCTGAAACCCGTCGATTCCGGCCGGCTGAATGCCTATCTGGCGGAGATATCGGGCATTCCGATTTCCGCCAAGACGTTCCGCACCTGGGCCGGATCGCTGGCGGCCTTCGGTGCGGCCCGGGAAAAAATTGTCGGCGGCGGCCGGCCGACCGTCAAGGAAATGTCGGAGGCTGCGGCCGAAGCGCTGCACAATACGCCGGCAATTTCACGCTCGAGCTACATCCATCCGGCGATCATCGCGCTCGCCGGCAACGACCATGCACTGATCGAGGGCGGCAACGAGCCGTTGCGGGGCTTGCGGGCGGAAGAAAACAGGCTACTTGATTTCCTGACACGCGAGATCGAGGAATGAGCCCCGCAAACCCACCGGCATCGGACGTATCCCATCCCGACCGGCTTTACTGGCCGGACGAGGGCGTGACCAAGCAGAATCTGGCGGATTATTACGCTGCCGTCTGGCGTTTCATGGCGCCCTATCTCGTCAATCGGCCACTGGCGCTCTTGCGCCTGCCGGACGGAATAAAAAGCCACCAGCGGTTTTTCCAGAAACATGGCTGGAAAGGCATGAATTCCCATATCGAGGAGATCGCCGACCCTGAGGACGCGGAGGGCGAGAAACTGTTGCGCATTTCCGATTTCGACGGGCTTGTCGCGCTGGTGCAATCGGCCGCTCTTGAAATTCATCCCTGGGGCACGACGACCGATCATTGGGAAAGACCCGATATGATCATCATGGATCTCGACCCTGGCGAGGACGTGGTCTGGAGCGCGGTGATAACGGCAGCGCTTGATGTCAAGGCGCGGCTGGAAGCCTGCGGGCTTGCCGCCTTCGTCAAGACCTCAGGCGGCAAGGGGCTGCATGTGGTGGCGCCGCTTGCGCCGAAGGCCGGCTGGCCCGAGGTCAAGGGTTTCGCTCATTCGCTTGCCGAAAACATGTCGGCGGATGCGCCAGAGAAATATCTGGCAACGGCGACGAAGGCAAAACGCGGCGGGCATATTTATATCGATTATCTCCGCAACGGTCGCGGCAGCACGGCGGTCGCACCCTATTCGACCAGGGCGCGGCCGGGTGCTCCGGTGTCGATGCCGCTCGATTGGTCCGATCTGAAGGGGCTCGGTGGTCCGGCCGCCTTCACCCTCGCCAATGTGCCGCAGCGGCTGGAGGTCCGGCCTCGCGATCCCTGGGGCGATTTCTTCGATGCGGCCGTGCCGCTGCAATGAATGGCTCGCTTATTCCGTGCTGTCGAGCTCGGGATAATGCCTGAAAATCCCCTCCTCGTTGAAGGGCAAGCGGCGAGGGGAGGCGAGATAGCGGGCGATGTTCGCCCGCTTTCCTACCGCAGCATGCAGCGCCAGGAGGGCGGGATATTCGGCCTTGCGTTTGGCCATGGCCTTCGGAAAGGCATAGGTCAGGCCTTCGATCACCTGGAAGAGTGAAAGGTCGACATAGGTCAGCGTGTCGCCGACGACATGACCGGAACCACCAGGGTTTTGCCGCAGCACACGCTCGAAATAGCCCAGATACTTCGGAATGCGCTGGCCGATAAAGGCCGCCGAGCGGGCCTTCGCCTCTTGCTTCTGGTCTTCGTAATATCGTCCCATGTCGATCGGGTGATGAGTGTCGTGCACCTCCGCGACGAAGTCGGTGACGGTAAGCTGCAGTCCGTTGGCGACATGACGAAGGCCCTCGTCCTGGGGCGCAAGCCCCAGCCTCGGGCCGAGATAAAACAGGATGTTGGCGACATGCGGGATTATCAGCTCGCCATCCTTCAGGAAGGGTGGCGCGAAGGGAATATGCGCTTCGCTTTCGCTTTCCATGATATCGAACATGGCACCGGTGCCGCGGCCGGGCTCACGGGTGATGTCGACGTAATCGGCGCCGGCTTCCTCCAACGCAAGCCGGACGAATTCACCGCGACCCTGGATGCCGTCCCAATAATAAAGCTCATAGGCCATCTCAGCTCAATCCTTCGGTTTACGACCGAAGTCTTTTCGCAGTTCGTCCTTGGCTTCTTCAAGAGTGGCCCGTCGTTTTTTCGTCAATTGGTCGCCGGCGCGGTTGATGTAGAAGGTCAGCATCGACATGGCCGCGCGGAAGGGACTGGACTTACGGCGATGACTCTCCTCGGCCGAATGCTTGACCGAGCGGGCGACCTTCTTCGGATCGTCCGATTTGAACACACCTTCCTTCAGGTCCATCGCGTCGCTGTGTTCGGTGACGTTCTGCGACCATTTCTTCTTCGATTTGGCCATGTCGAAACCTCTTTGGCTGCGGCAGGGCGCCAAGGCTGCCGCGTCCATCGTCAGTGGTGGCTGTGGTGTTCGTTGCGTTTGCGCGTCGCAGCCGCCTTCTTGGCCGAAGCAGACCTTTCCTCCGTCAAGCGGGCCGCGGATGCAGCGCCGCCGGCGCGGCCGCCCTTTTCGGAGGATTCGTGCGTATCCTTCTTGCCGCGGCCGGAGCCGGATTTGTTGCCGCCGCCGCTTTCCTTGTTGACCGTCGCCCAGGCACGCCGTTCGGCCTCCTTCTCGGAAACGCCGCGGTCCTCGTAGCTTTCCTCGATATGCTCGGCCTTGCGCTTCTGCTTGTCGGTATAGTCGGATTTGTCTTCGCCTCCTATTGTTTGCAAAGCGATGCAATGCGTTTGTGAGGAGAATCCAACCGGTGCGGAGCGCAAAAGTTCCGTCGGCGTCAGTGCCCCGGATTTCGGAACAAAAGCCGATTTTATCAGGTTTTCGAGGAGAAATCCTGCATAATCCTGATATAGCAAGGAGCCGAGACCATGGAAAAACACTTCGTCAAAGCCGATGGAAACGGCATGATCGACGTGAACGGCCAGGTATCGCCGGTCACCTACACCGTCAGCTTCAAGGAGGGAATGGGCCATTCCTACGAGGTCGATATCCGCCTGATGGCGCCGCGCGACTGGCTGCTACAGAGAGGATTCAACCGGGACGCCGTGCTGGTCAGCCAAAGCGGCGCGCGCATTCCCGTCTATCACGGCGGTGCCAACCGCCACGATGGCGGCGGCCTCGATCCTGCCGACGCGATTTCGATCGAATTGACGGCGCGCGACGACAGCTGCACCAGCGAGGCCGATCTGATGGGCAAATATCCGGAGTTCGGCGGCATTAGAGCCGCGGCTGCAGGGCGGCCTTGACAGCCCGGTCGAGCGCGGCGCTGTTGAAAGGTTTCGGCAGCAGTACCGATCCGGAGAGATGATTGGAGTCGGGCAGGTCGCTGCCGCCCGTGGCAAAGACCAGACCGACCGATGGAAGCGCTTCCCGCGCCCTGGCGGCAAAGGCCGAACCCGACATGCCGGGTAGCCCGAGATCGACGACGATGATGTCGACGAGGGTATGGTCGAGAATGTCGGCGCCCTGTTCGCCGCTCTCGGCCTCGATGACGTCATAGCCGAGGTCATGCAGGATTTCTGCGGTATCCATGCGGATGAAGGCGTCATCTTCGACGAGCAGCAGCTTCGGCTTCGCGGCCGTTTCGGGATGGTGTGGTTCAGAGGGCTTTGCATTGGGTCGAGCTGCATCGGCTGCTCCTCGGCCGCCTTGGGGCCGGCTGGCGAGCACGTGGCGGATCTTGCGGGCCAGGTCCTCGCGCGTATAGGGCTTGGAGAGCAGCTCAAGGCCGGGATCTAGCCTGCCGCCATGGACGATCGAGTCTTCCGTATAGCCGGATGTATAAAGCACGGCGATGTCGGGCAGACGCGCGCGCGCCAGGCGGGCAAGCTCCGGGCTTTTCAACGTGCCTGGCATGACGACATCGGTAAAAAGCAGGTCGATATGGGCGCCGCTCTCGATGACGGTCAGCGCGCTTTGCGCATCCTTCGCTTTCAAGACGTAATAGCCGAGATCCGACAGCATCTCGATGACCGTGGCGCGAACACCTTCGTCATCCTCGGCGACAAGAATGGTTTCCGTCCCGCCGGTTGCCGGCACGGTGTCGGCGGCGGTGGCGCGATCCTCGCTGCGGAGAGAGCGGGGGAGATAGAGCTTGATGGTCGTGCCTTCGCCTGTCTGGCTGTAGATCTTTACGTGGCCGCCGGACTGCTTGACG
The DNA here is from genome assembly GCF_001664385.1 of Rhizobium phaseoli. Taxonomy (NCBI): domain Bacteria; kingdom Pseudomonadati; phylum Pseudomonadota; class Alphaproteobacteria; order Hyphomicrobiales; family Rhizobiaceae; genus Rhizobium; species Rhizobium phaseoli. The sequence goes on from NZ_CP013534.1 coordinate 182,065, forward strand.
AAGCCGTAGACCATCGACAGACCGAGACCGGTGCCCTTGCCTTCCGGTTTCGTCGAGAAGAAGGGCTCGAAGGCCTGTTCCTTCACCTCCTCGGTCATGCCGGAGCCGGTATCGGTGACGGCGAGCACGACATATTGGCCGGCCTTCACTTCAGGATGGGTGCGGCTGTAGGAATCGTCGAGGAAGGCGTTGCCGACCTCGATCGTCAACCTGCCCGCTCCATCCATCGCGTCGCGCGAGTTGATCGCCAGATTGAGCAGGGCGTTCTCGATCTGGACCGGATCGGCGAAGGTGTTCCAAAGGCCGCCGGAGACGATGGTCTCGACTTCGATCTCTTCGCCGAGCGCGCGGCGCAGCATATCGTCCATGCCGGTGACGAGACGGCCGATATTGACGACCTTCGGTTCCAGCGGCTGGCGGCGGCCGAAGGCGAGCAGCTGGCTAGCCAGCCGCGAACCGCGTTCGACGGCGACAAGCGCATTGGCAATGCGCTCCTTGGCCCGGCCGTTTTCCGCCACATCCTTGCCGAGAAGCTGCAGATTGCCTGAGATCACCTGCAGCAGATTGTTGAAGTCGTGGGCAACGCCGCCGGTGAGCTTGCCGATCGATTCCATCTTCTGCGCCTGCTGGAGCGCCGCTTCGGCCTGCTGGCGATCGGCGATCTCCGCCGCGACCCGAACCTCGAGCATTTCGTTGAGTTTGCGCAGCTGATCTTCCATGTCGCGGCGCTGGTCGATTTCGAGCTTGGCGGCACGGAAGAGCCGGATATTGTCGATCGCCACGGCCGACTGGCCGGCGAGGCTGACGAGGCTCGCCTCGGTGGCCTGCGAAAAACGCCCGGGTTCGGCGTGGCCGAAGAACAGGCCGCCGATGACGCTGCCGTCCCGCGATTTCACCGGCACGGCAAGATAGCTGCGGACCGGCAGATGCCCCTTCGGCATGCCGGAATGCGGCGCATTCTGCCCGTAGCGCGGGTCGAGCAGGATATCGTCGGAGCGCACGATCCCTTCGCCGTCGAAAGTCGGCGCGAAGACCTTGGTATTGCGCGGCATCGGGAATTTTTCGAAGTTTTTCCTGTCGACGCCTGAAAGCGCGTACAGCATATAGCTGCCGCCCTCGCCATCATCGACATTATAAAAGAAGGCGCCGAATTCCGCGCCGGTGAGCGTCACGCCGGCATCCACGACAATCTGTGTCAGGCGTTCGACATCGGGCTCGACGGTGATCGCCGCACCCGCCCGGTTGACGACCGCGAGCGCTTCCGATTTGGCTCGCAGTTCGTCAAGTGCCAGCTTCTCGCCACGCTTGGCCGCCACCTGGTCGGTGACATCGAGGGTCGCGCAGAGGATGCCGGCGATCGTGCCGTCATCGTCGCGCAGCGGCGTATAGGAAAAGGTGAACCATGTGTCCTCGGTGCGGCCGTCGCGGCGCATCGGAATGAGCAGCTCCTTGAAGAGCTGCGGACTGCCGCTGAGCGTGCGGGCGACGATCGGCGAGAATTGCTCCCATATATCCGCCCAGACTTCGCGGAACGGTTTCCCGAGTGCGGCGGGATGCCGCTCGGGGAATACAGGCACGTAGGCGTCATTGTAGAGAAAGGCGAGATCCGGACCCCAGGCGACGAATTTCGGCTGGCGCGAATTCAATACCATTTCGGCAATGTGCTTGAGAGAGGCAGGCCAGCTCTCGACCGGTCCGAGACCGATGGCGTCAAAGGCCGGATGCCGCAACAATTCGCCGATTTCGCCGCCGCCTCTCGGCCAGCCGTTGCCGACGCTTCCCATCCAAAAACGCTTTCCTGTCGCCCGCCGCGCCGGTGTGAGCGGCGGCAATTCAAAGGCCGGCAGCCTCCCTTGCCCTTCTGAAAGAGGCACGGCTGCAGGGGTTCAGCTTCATCCAACCGTCAAGATAGCGGCTTGCGAGGGCAGGGAAAGGGCGCTGACGAAATATCATTAATCACTGTGCGTTCAAGCTTTTGCACGGGCGATGCAGGTTGCTTTCGAGCGGTTATTTTCGATAGAATTTTTGCGACGCCGCGAGGGCGCGGCCAATGTCGAAGGAGGGCAGTTGGAGCGGTCTGCGGGGATCGCGAAAAACCAGTCCGACGAGCCTGTCGACGACAAGGATCAACCCAAGGGCAAGACCGAGATAGAGCACGGCGGCGACGAGCAGAAGTGACATCTCCATGCCTCACATGGCCACGGTCAAGGCGCGGCCGCCCGTGAAAAGGGCAACAGAGTGCATCTCGGTCAGACCGTCGTTCATGGCGTTTTCCCCGGTTTCGCCATAAACAGTCGCGGCCAGGACTTGTTCCCGGCGATCGGGCGAGGGATCAGCCTTTTTGGGAAGACTCAAAGCTTGCAGCGTCATCCGGCTTCTGTTCACCCCCGCATGGAAAAGCCCACCTCCGAACCTTCATAAACCACAACTAATTCAGGCGTATGACAAAGAAAGCCCGAAGGGCGTCGCGACGACGCCCTTTCGATGCAATGTTCGGTATGCCAAGTGTTCAGGACGCCGTTTTGCGGCTCGCAGTCCGTTTGGACGCTGGTGTGTCGACGCCGTTCGTCTTGGCGCCGGTTGCAGCACGCTTCGTGGCCGTCACAGTGCGCTTGGCCTTGGGCTTGGCTTCCTTGCCGTTGGAAGAGGCAGCAGAGCCGTCGAGCGTTTCGCGCTCGTGCCGTGCCTGTTCCCAATGAATGGAATCTCGCCCTGTCGGATAGCCCTCTTCTTCCCAGAGGGCGTATGCACGTTTCTTGATCCACTCTTCCCGAGTTTCTGCCATCGCTGATCTCCAGTCACATGAATGCCGTCGTTCGAACGCGATACTGCCGGGATGGTTCCAGAGGAGCGCCGCCGTTTCAAGCGAAATCGAGCTGCAACCCTAAATATTTCGCATCGCAGCATATCAGGGTTGAGAATCGGCATTCACCGTTGCTGAAATTCGGCCACCTTGTGCAGATCTGACACGAACGCCTGGCGCTGTCGGTGCTTCTCCGCTTCGTCACGGATGCGCAGGAGAAAGGAGGGATGGATTGTAACGAGGATGGGTGGATGGTTCCTCGGCTGCAGGATATGGCCGCGCTCCGGCGTCAGTTTCGCCTTGGGTCCAAGTAGCGCGTAAAGCGCGCTTGCGCCGAGCGTCACGATGAGCTTCGGTTGCAGGATGTTGAGTTCGGCGCCGAGCCACCAGGCGCAACGCCGGATCTCGCCGGCATTGGGTTTGGCATGCAGCCGCCGTTTGCCGCGCGGTGTGAACTTGAAGTGCTTGACGGCATTGGTGACGTAGCAGCGCTGGCGATCGACACCGGCTTCTTCGAGACAGTGATCGAGCAGATGGCCGGCAGGGCCGACAAACGGCCTGCCCGTGATATCTTCCCGGTCACCCGGTTGTTCCCCGACAATAACGATCTCGGCCTTGTTGGGACCTTCGCCGAAGACGGTCTGGGTAGCATTCCTGTAGAGATCGCAGCGGGTGCAGCCTTCGGCCTGATGCCGAAGCTCGTCAATGCTGTCCGCATCCGCGACCTCAAGGGTGAAGGCTGGACCGACGTTTGCGGCGATGTTCATGATCTCGTCCTCATCTCCTCGAGATCAATCGATCCCGGCTGGAATTGTTCCTCGCAGCCGAACCGGGACCGCTTGCGGAAAATGGCGAGTGCGCAAAAATTTCGCGCCATAGGAGAGGGCAGGCACAATTGAACGCCGCCGTTTCCCGGTTATATTGGCCAGCGATGTTCTATCTCCTGTCGACATACTGGCCGCATATCCTCTTTGTCGTTTCGATTGCCATGGGAGCCGCGGCGGCGATCCATGCCGCCATGACCAAGGAGGAGGTACGCGCCGCGATCGGCTGGGTCGGCGTCATCATTCTGTCGCCGATCGTCGGCGCGGTGCTCTATGCGATTGCCGGCATCAACCGCATCCGCCGCAAATCGCTGAGCATTCGCCGCGACGCGCTGCTGCTTGCGCCCGGCACCGACGAGCTGGAGACCTTCGACGCCGAGGCCGAGACGGTCATCAGCCAGTTCGGCCGCCGCTTTGCGGCGCTGCAGACGCTGGGCGACCGGGTGACCCGCAACCCGCTGACCTCGGGCAATGCGATCGATATGCTGGAGACCGGCGATGAGGCCTATGCGGCGATGAAGACCGCCATCGACGAGGCGAGCCGCAGCATCCTGCTCGAAACCTATATTTTCGATCGCGACGCCATCGGTCTTCGCATCGCCGATGCGCTGATTTCGGCGGTCAAGCGTGGCGTTGCGGTGCGAGTGCTGATCGATGCCGTCGGGGCGCGTTATTCGGTGCCGAGCATTCTCGGCCATCTCAAGGAGGGCGGCGTCACCGTCGCCGTCTTCAACGGCAACGTCATCATGGGCTTGCGGCTGCCCTATGCCAATTTGCGCACCCACAGGAAGATCCTGATCGTCGACGGCCGTATCGCGCTGACGGGCGGCATGAATATTCGGGCGGGCTTCAGCGAGCAGGAGACGGGCGAGAGCTTCGCCCATGATACGCATTTCAGCGTCACCGGCCCCGTCGTCGCCGACCTCTTCGACCTTGCCGCAGAAGACTGGCGCTTCACCACCGGGGAGTTGTTGAACGGCGAAGCCTGGCGCATCGAACCGCCGCAGCGCAACCCCGGCGATCCCATCCTGATGCGCGTCGTCGCCTCGGGGCCGGATCGCAGCGTCGAAACCAACCACAAGATGCTGATGGGCGCCTTTTCCGTCGCGCGTCAATCGATCCGCATCATGTCGCCCTATTTTCTGCCGGACCGCGAACTGATCAGCGCCCTGGTGACGGCGGCGCGCCGGGGCGTCGAAGTCGATATCATCGTGCCTGACGTCAACAACCTCATGCTGGTCGACCGGGCGATGACGGCGCAATTCGATCAAATCCTCAAGAATTATTGCCGGATCTGGCGCTCGACCGGCAGCTTCAGCCACTCGAAGCTGCTGACGATCGACGGAACCTGGGCCTATGTCGGCTCTTCCAATCTCGATCCGCGCTCGCTCAGGCTGAATTTCGAGGTTGATCTCGAAGTTCTGAACGAGGGCTTTGCCGCCGAGATCGACGAGCATCTCGACGAAACCCTGAAATCGGCAACGCTGGTGACGCTGGAGGGCTTGCGCGCGCGGCCCTTTCCGGTGCGGCTGCTCGAGAAGGTGCTCTGGTTGGGGTCGCCCTATCTTTGAACGATTTTTTATCGCCGGACATGGCAAGTTCGGCTTGCCCGCCTATACTGCCGGGTGAAGCCTTTTTGATCAACCGAACCAGTGCGCTCTTCCGATGCACGCCAAAAGAGACAGCCTTCCCGCCAGCATTCTCGCCTCGATCAGGAGCCGGAAGAAGCGGCTCGACGCGGCTCAGTTGGAGGCAAGGCCGCGCAGCATCGGAACGCTAATCGCTTCCTACAATGTGCACAAATGCGTCGGCACCGACCGCCGCTTCGACCCGGAGCGCACCAGCCGGGTGATCCATGAAATCGGCGCCGACGTGATCGCACTGCAGGAGGCCGATACGCGCTTTGGCGAGCGCACCGGCATTCTCGACCTCGGCCGTCTGGAGCGGGAGACGGGACTGATTCCGGTGCCGGTCGCCGGCATGGCCAAGGCGCACGGCTGGCACGGCAATGTCGTGCTGTTCAAGAAGGGGCTGGTGCATGACGTGCATCAGATCAGGCTGCCGGGGCTGGAGCCGCGGGGCGCCCTCGTCGCCGAGATCGAACTTGAAGAGGGCGGCGTGCTGCGCATCATCGCCGCGCATTTCGGCCTGCTGCGCCACAATAGAGCCCAGCAGGCCCGCACTTTGGTGGAACTGATAAAGGACCGCCACGAGATGCCGACCATCCTGCTCGGCGACCTCAACGAGTGGCGCCTCGGCGACCGCTCCTCGCTCAACACTTTCCAATCCGCCTTCGGAGAGCTGCCGCCCGCAGTCCCGAGCTTCCCCGCCGGCCTGCCGCTTCTGGCGCTCGACCGCATCATCGCCAACCGCAAGGGGATCATCACCGAAGTGGAAGCGCATGATACGCCGCTGGCGCGTATTGCCTCGGATCATCTGCCGATCAAGGCGCTTATCGATTTGAAATCGGCGCGCCGATAGGCCCGCATTCCGCAAATGCGCGCAAACGCCTCCCTGAGAATTGGGGACTCGGTCCAGCGGCAAAACTCGCCATGGTTCACGTCGAGCAATTTCGCGCCGAGTTCGGGAAACCTGCCATGCTGCCTCGACGAGAGATGCGCGATTCTTGACCTGGATCAAGGTCATCGCGAAAGGATAAGCATACGGTCGATTTGTGGTGTTGCGGCATCAACAACTCCGGTGGAGAACCACAATGGCGAACACAATCTTCCAGACTCGTTCCGATGCGTCGACGGCGACGCCCGCGCAAGTTTCCGTTCCGGTTCTCGGCGCGACGGTGGCGGTTTTTACAGCCGTATCGTTCCTGCTTTGCATGGCTCTTGGCTTCGTCGCCCCCGAATGGGGGCTCCATAGGCCGTGGCTGCAGTTCTACCTCGGGCTTACCGGCTTCGACCTTTGGAGCGTGGTGCTCGGCACGGGCCAAAGCCTCATCTTCGGGGGCTATGCGGGCGCATTGCTCGGAACCATTTTCAACGTCGTCAGCCGCCGTTTCGGCTGATGGGCCACGCCCGCCTTCGGCTTCCGTCGCCCGGCGATGGTCACTGTCGATCAGCCCGGCTCCGGCGGCGTGGACCCGAAGCACTTAAATTCGAAGTCGTCCCGCTGCCGTCAGGCCGCGGCGTTGAACTGCGAACAGCCAAAGGAGAAGGCATATGAGAATGACAATTATCAACGCTGTCCTGCTGGCCGGAGCCATTATCGTGGGCGGGGCAGGTCCGAGCTTTGCTCAGGCCAGTGGAGCGGATCCGCATCATCCCGAAGACTCGCCACGGGCTGCCTCGCCTTCCGACATGAAAGGAATGACCGGAAGCCAGGGAGCAATGCCCGGCTCCGACATGCCCGCCAGAATGATGGGGCAGGGCATGATGATGCGATCCGGCATGATGGGCGGCATGCCGATGATGGGCATGCGTGGGTCTATGATGAAGATTATGTTCGCCGTGGCAGATACCGATGGGGACGGTGCCTTGTCTTTCGAGGAGGTGACGGCGGTTCACAAGCGGATTTTCGACAGCGTGGATGCCAACAAGGATGGAAAGGTCACGACTGAGGAAATGCAGGCGTTCTGGCGGCCCTAGCCAACCAGACGTATCGGGGGGCGGGGCTCCGGGGATGGTCGCAGAGCCTCAGAGGATATGATAGGATGCTACGCATTCACCGCGGGAGGGGTAAGTGCGTCGCGTCCTTCTGACTCTGATCCTGTTCGTGCAGTCCGCCTCGATCTCGTCTGCCTCCGAGCTTTCGGTCTTCCATACGGCTTCGGTCGGCAGCAACCGGTCGATCAGCCTCAGTCTGGCGACCGGCGGTCCCGCTCGCGACCCGGCTTTTGATTTCGACGTCGTCATCGCGCTATCGGAACTCGATAATGGCGGGAGTGTGCTCTATCGGGACGCCGGGAGACACCAGGCAAGCGTGCGTTGCGTTTCCCCCGCCATGGTCAGGATCAATTCCGCCGACTACCCGATCGACCTGTCGGCGCTGCCGGGCGCGGACTGGAAGCACGATCTCTGGGCCGCGCTCTGCAAAGCGCCGGTTTCCTGACTGGCCGACCGATTGACGAATGCCGCATCAGCCTTTCCCGGGACGGACCTCCGCGAACACGTAGGGTGCCTCGTCCGCCGAGGGGATCGCATAGACATCATAGGACGCCCGCCAGTCTTCACCCATTCCCAACGAACCAGGCGGCATGCCCGGCACAGCCAGCCCGCGGAGCGGCGGCCGCTCCTGCAGCAGTTGCTGGACGGATGCGAGCGGCACGTGTCCCTCGAGGTAGTATTCTTCGATGACGGCGGTGTGGCAGCCCTCCAAATCGGCGGGCACGCCCAAGCGCGCCTTGATCGCGGCGAGGTCGTCGGTGTCCCGGGCATCGACGGAAAATCCCGCAGCGGCCATCGCCTTCGACCATTCATGGCAGCAGCCGCAAGCGGGATCCTTGTAGATTGTCATCCTCGTCATAACGGCGAGGGCCCCTCGGCCAGGAAACGCCAGGGCGGACGCTACCACTGCAATGAAGCTTCTCCTGCGCATGTATCCACTCCTTAACGGTGCCGCCCGGGGGCCGCGTTGGTACCCGGGCGGCAGCTGCACGTTATTTTACTTCCGTGACGGTCAGCTTACCATTCACGCGTTCGGCGACGAACTCAACGCTCGAACCTTCCTTCAGCTTTTCGAGCAAAGCCGGGTCTTCTACCCGGAAGACCATCGTCATCGCGGGCATGTCGAGGTTCTTCAGGTCTTCATGCTTGATGGTAACCTTCTTCGCCTTGGCATCGACCTTGTTGACGACACCCTTGGTGAATTCCTCGGCCAATGCACCGAAGGTTGCTGAGGCCGAGAGCAGAGCGGCGATGCCGATTTTGATCATTGTGGATTTCATCTTAATATCTCCTTGTGTTGCGGTTCACTTGCCAGCGACGGTGACGTCGCCGTGCATGCCGGCTTCATAGTGGCCGGGGATCAGGCAGGCGAACTTGAAGACTCCGTCGGACGTGAATTTCCAGACGATCTCGCCGGATTCACCGGCCGGGAGGCGGATGGAATTGGCGTCGGCATGTTCCATTTCGGGGAACTTCTCCATGACCTTCTTGTGCTCGAGGATCTTGTCTTCCTGATCGAGCACGAACTCATGGTCGACCGTCCCGGCGTTCTTGATCGCGATCTTGACCGTCTGCCCCTTGCGGACGGAGAAGACGGCCGGGGTGAAGAGCATCTTGCCGTCGTCGGTTTCCGTCATCGTGACACGGATCGTCTGTGTCGCCTTGGCCTTGTCGCCGGGCTCGCCGACAGCCATCTTCTCACCGTGGCCGCCGGCGTGATTACCGGAGGCGAGAGCCGAGCCTGCCAAGGCGACGAACGCCAATGCGAGTAGATAATTCTTCATTGCATATATCCTTTCTGGACGTGGGGAATTGAGCCTCAGCCCTTTGTCGGCCTCGGAGTGATTTGCGTTTTTGCGTCTTTGGCCTTGGTCGCGTCCGGCAGTTCGCCGGTCCATTCCCAGGCCTGTGTTCCGGGCGGGTTTTCGTACCAGCCCGGATCGGCGTAATCGTCCGCCGAGATGCCCTCGCGGACTTTCACCACCGAGAACATGCCGCCCATCTCGATGGGGCCATGCGGGCCCCAGCCGGTCATCATGGGGACAGTGTTTTCAGGGATGGGCATTTCCATCTCGCCCATATCGGCCATGCCCTTGGTGCCCATGGGCATGTATTCCGGCTGCAGCTTCCTGATCTTTTCGGCGACCTTCGACTTGTCGGCACCGATGAAGGTCGGGATGTCGTGCCCCATCGCGTTCATCGTATGATGCGACTTGTGGCAGTGGACGGCCCAGTCGCCGAGATGCTTGGCGTCGAACTCGTAGGCCCGCATCGCGCCGACCGGGATGTCGATGCTGACCTCGGGCCAGCGCGCTTCCGGCCGCACCCAACCGCCATCCGTGCATGTCACCTCGAAGTCGTAGCCATGCATGTGGACGGGGTGGTTGGTCATCGTCAGATTGCCGACGCGAACCCGCACCCTGTCGTTCTTCGAGACGACCAGCGGGCTGATGCCCGGAAACACGCGGCTGTTCCAGCACCACATGTTGAAGTCGGTCATCTCCATGATGCGCGGCACATAGGAACCGGGATCGATGTCGTAGGCGTTGAGCAGGAAGACGAAGTCGCGGTCGACGCGCATGAACGTCGGATCTTTCGGATGCACGACGAAGAAGCCCATCATGCCCATGGCCATCTGCACCATCTCGTCGGAATGCGGGTGGTACATGAAGGTGCCTGATTTCACGAGGTCGAACTCGTAGACGTAGGTCTTGCCGACGGGGATGTGCGGCTGCGTCAGCCCGCCGACGCCGTCCATGCCGGATGGCAGGATCATGCCATGCCAGTGGATGGTCGTGTGTTCCGGCAGCTTGTTGGTGACGAAGATGCGCACCCGGTCGCCCTCGACGGCCTCGAGCGTCGGTCCGGGCGACTGGCCGTTGTAACCCCACAGGTAGGCGGTCATGCCCTCGGCCATCTCACGCTCCACCGGTTCGGCGACGAGGTGGAACTCCTTAACGCCGTTAATCATCCGGTGGGGCAGGGTCCAGCCGTTGAGGGTGACGACCGGCTGGTAGTCGGGGCCTGAGGTCGGGTGAAGCGGCGGCTGCATGTCGGCCGTCTCCATTGTCGGAGCGTCGGGAAGGCCCATCGCCGAGGTCTTCGTCCAGGCACCGGCCGCCAGCAGGGCGGCGCTTGCTCCGAACAGTTGTCTTCTGTTGTACATGGTGAGGTCCTTTCTCAATGGCCACCGCCACCCCTGCTTTCGGAAGCCGCGGCGACTTCGGTTTCTGCTGACGCGTTCGACGCCCCGCCGCCATAGATCGCGGGCGCGAGATTGGCTTCGGCGAGCCAGAAGTCGCGCTTCGCATTGACGGAGAGCAGGATGGAGTTGATCTTGTCGCGCGTGTCGGTCAGCAGCTCGAAGGTGTTGGTAATCATGCCGTTGTAGGTGAGCAGGGATTCCTCCTCGACCTTGCTGCGCAGCGGCACGACATTGTTGCGGTAGTGCCGCGCGATGTCGTAGTTCGAGCGATAGGCCTCGTACGCGGACCGTGCTTCTGAGCGGACGTTGACGGCCTTCTCCGCCAGCAGGTTCGCCGCCCGCATGTAAGCCACCTCGGCCTTGCGCATCCGGGCCTTGCCGGTGTCGAAGATTGGAATGGCGAACTCGAGCTCGACCTGGGCGGTCGTCTCCGTCTTCTTCTCGTCGTCCTCGATTTCCCGCTCCGTTTCGAAACCCGTGAGGATTTCAAGGTCGGTGACATAGCGTGTCGCCTCGGTGAGGCCGTACGATCTGGCAGTGGCTTCGAGTTCGAGCTTCGCGACCTGAAGGTCGATGCGGTTCTTAAGGGCCTCGGCCTCGATAGTGTCCCGTTTAACAACGGATTTCGGTAGCGGCGGCAGGCCGTTCGGAACCTGGTAATCAAGGTCCGAGCCCCACAGGCCCATGAGCCGCGTCAGCTCCTCCTTGGCAAGCCGCGCCGCCAGTCGTGCCTTCGCCGTCTCGCCGGCAAGTTCGGCGACGAACACGTGCTCGCGGGCCTGGGCGCCCTTGGTCATCGCGCCTGTCTCGCCGAGCTTCTCCGCCAGTTCGGAAGCGGCGTCCGCCGCTGCCTGGGCGCGCTGGAGCTGACCGACGGTCTCCCAGGCTGCCACCGTCCCGATCCAGGCGCGGCGGGCGTCGGCGGCGACCTGGAGCGTCTTGACGGCCGCGGTCAGTTGCGCTTGGCGGAACCGGGTGTCGGCGATCGCTACGTCCCGGTTCCTCGTCGCGAGCGCCAGCATGTTCGTGGTGATCATCGCCTCGATGGTCTTGAACGCCTGAAGTTCCGACGTCCCTATGCCCGTCGTGCCGATGGCAACGGTCGGGTTGATGAACATCGTCGACTGCCAGGCATTGGCCGCGCTGTCGCCGAGATCGGCGTAGGCGGCCTGCAGGCCCTTGTTGTTGAGCAGGGCGATCTGAACGGCAGTCTCGACATCGATGACCTTGTTTTTCGCTAGCAGGCGTTTTACCTGCGCGGCCGCCGAGCGGGCCTGGTTCTGGTTCTGTATCCAGACCGTCTGCTTTGTGGTGACGATCGCGGTCTTGTCGGCAACGGAAGCAAAACCAGCTTGCTTGCTTGAATATTCGGCGCCCGTGACGCAGCCGCTTAGTATCAGCGGGACCGCCAGCACCGTGAGTAATTTTCCAAGACCGATCATGAGGCGTCTCCTTTCTCAGGAGACTGCAGATCATTCTGTCTGCGCCATGGTTTGGGATCGACCGGCTGCCTGGTGATATAACCCGAAACCGGTGACCGATAGACGGCCGGGCGCGGGGACGGGTCTTCGATCGCGGCGGAAGACGCCACCACGTCGGGAGGAAGCGTGGATGCGCAGCCGCCGACAACAAGCGGCAGCCCCACCACGAAAAGCGAGGGTTTCATTATGAAATTTCCGAAAAAGAGATAGCCTACGGCGCGCTTGCCCTGATGCGGGCAGGCGACCGACTGGATCCGGTCAAGCCGGTTTATCCCTCATCAGATATTCGGGGGGCGATCCAGGGGCGGCAATTCCCCCATCACGTGCTGATCGTCGATAAACTGCCGGATCGAGGCGACGACCGGCCCGCCTAAGCTCTGGCTCGCGCACAGAAGCACGAAGCCGCCGCAAAAATCTTTGCAGCATTCCTGTTTGGCGATCTTGGAAGGACCGTCATTGTCGGCCGCATCGCCATGTGCGTGCTTGTGACTTGAGACGCTGGCCATATCGTGGCTGCCGTGGGACGCAGCACTGGACATGGTCTTTTCAACTTGCAGGGCGGGACCGTGCATGGCGGCGTCGACAGTGGAAATGCTGTACCCAGCCAGCGACACGATGATCGCCAGCCGCACGAGGAGGAGCAGTCTGCTCAGCGCGATTCGGTACATATTGCCCATACTGCGTCGATTACATCGAACGCCGTCCATTATCAATTGCACGGAAGGACTGGCAGCGATTCGCGCCATTTCTGTGGCGTCGGCGCATCGTGCGCCCGCAGGCTGACACTCTATAGCTTTGAGTTTACAGCTTTTCGGAGGATGGATCGCGACGCGGAAAGATCATCCGATCAAGCGTTTCGTCCTTGAGGACCAGCGTGTGCCACACCGCGGCGCCGAAGTGCAGAGCGACGATCAGCAGGATGATTTTCGCGATGGCGACATGGTAGGCTGCGGTTCCGAACCAGAAATAGCTGGTGACGAAACCCAAGCCGGCCTGCACCAGGATTGCCGCGTACAGGGCGTGATGAAGGGCGGCCGCAGCCTTCTGCCGCCGTGAAGCCGGCGATCGCGGCGCCGGCGGCCTCGTGATGCGCAGAAGCAGCCGGACGCCCATCAGCACTCCGATCAGCATGCCGGCATAATTGTGGACGTTGTGCTGGAAGAGATCGAAGGACGAGGGTGTTACGCCCATATGGGCGGCATGGTGAGTGCGTTCGATGCTGCCGCCGGTGAGGTACTGGACCGGGAGAAGCAGAGCGATCAGCCAATGCAGGCCGATCTGCGCCGTCGAATAGCTGCCTTTCATCATCCCCTCCGGACCTGCTCCACAACCTATCCTGCCGCAGTTAATGCTTCGTGCGCTGCCAGCGCTGTACCATCGACGCCCGCCGTTACGCCCTCTTTTCGCTCGACTTCGCTGCGACAGGGTCGGAGGGTCTTTCAGTTCGCCTCTTCAGAATTGGCGCGACCGGCCGGTCAACCACATGCGGGGTTTCTCGATGATTTCAGGAGTGCCCACCATTTTCGGCGCCGTCCTCGCCGTGTCCGCACTGGTTGCACCGGCGAGCGCGGATATCATCAGCGACAGACAGGCCGACATGAAAGCCATGGCCGCAGCGGCGAAGACCATGGCTGAGATGTTCCGGAACCCCGACACCTATTCGTCCATGCCGTTCGCAGCCGCCGCCGGCGCGATCGCCGAGAGGTCGGGCGAGGTTCTTGCAGGACATTTTGCGGATGGCATCGAGGATGCGAGGTCGGAAGCGAAGCCTGATATCGCCGGGGAGCGTGATCGCTTCGACCGTCTTGCCGAGGATCTTCGGACCTATGCGCGCGCACTGGACGCGGCGGCGAAAGCCAATCCCGGGGCGATGACCGAGCGCATGCGGATGCAGCCGGGAGAGCCGATGGGCGGCGGACCGCTCGGAACCCATGTCGCCAAGGCGTCGAGCCTGTCGTCGCTTCCCGCCGAACACCTTTTCCACCTGATGTTGCAGACCTGCACGACCTGCCATGCCCGGTTCAGGATGGAGCGCTGACGCGAGGCGTCTGCGCGCAGGCGGCGGCACTGCCCTGATTCTTAAGCGGTCGAAGAGACAGGTTGACTCATCGCCTGCGAAATAAAGCCGTGAGGCGATCAAACCGCCTGGCCCAGGTCATCGCATCGATGATTTCAGGCGTGGGCAGCCGCGTGAGCCGGTCGAGCCGAGGCAGAAGAAACGCGGCCCAGTCGTCGAGGTCGCTCTTGCTGAAGTAGGGCAGCCAGACGTCGGAAGGACCATCCCATTGTCTTGGATTTGCTTTCGCCAAATTACCGAGTTTCACCAAGACAGGTCCGCCGTCGTCTCCGACAACCTCGACGTCCGGATCGGGATCGGGCCGGGGAAGGCGGGCGATGATGTGCTCTTCCAAAGCCTGGCCAAGGGCTCGGTCAGTTTCGTCAAGATGGCGCAATATTCTCGTATCGCCAGCGGCGCCCACACCTTCCGAAAGATTGAGCGTAAACTTGCCGCCGGTAAGGCTGTTCGAATATTGCGATACCTGTAGCCAGAAAACTCGTCTGCCTTGGACAAAGCTGCACTTGCCAGCCGCTTGCGATTGCCAGCCGAGCTCCTGAAATCTCGCGACCAGCAGCGAGCGCATATGTCGGTGAAAATCTTTGCTTTTCACATAGTCGCGCATGGTTCGGAGCCTCCGATTTCGGCCGCAACGTCCTGGAACATCTCACGGCAGAATTGACGCCGCAATGTCTGAACTTGGCGATGAGAGTCGTTGCGATCGGCTCCTGAGTGCAAACATCTCTTGACGCCTTCCCAACTTTGCGAAATGCTAAGATGTCAGACCAATTTTAGCCTGACTGCCTGATAAGAAAATGGGGAACCCATGAAGGCAAACAGCAGCGACAGGCCGGTGATCCGGCCGCTTCCTGTTATCGACCGCGCGCGTCAGGTCACCGATGCGTTGGCGGATTATGTCGAAGACGCGCGCCTGCAGGCCGGGGACCGATTGCCGGCGGAGCGGGAACTGATGGCCGCCCTTGCCGTCGGCCGTTCGACCATTCGCGAAGCGATCCGCCATTTTCAGGCGCTCGGCGTCATCGAGACGCGCAAGGGCAGCGGCACCTATCTGCTGAAACCGGTTTCGAGGGCAACGATCCATATGCCGCTGTCGTTCGACGCGGCGCATCTGCGCGACGCGCTGCTGCAGACGCTCGAAGTGCGCCGCGGCATCGAATGCGAGGCGGGCATGGTCGCGGCGCGGCGGCGTACCGCCAAGGATCTCGTCGTCATCGAGGAGAAGTTGAACGAGATGGAGCGGGTGCATCTGGAAAAGGGCACTTCAGGGCCGGAGGATCTGGCCTTCCATCTCGCCGTCTACGACGCCACCCATAATCCGCTGTTTCGCCAGTTGCTCGAACAGATGCGCGAGACCTTCGAGCGCTTCTGGGAGCATCCCTTCGACCGGCAGGATTTCGCCCGTCGGTCCTTTCCCTTTCACCGCACCCTTTTCGACGCGATCGCCGCCGGAGATGCCGAGGCGGCGCGCGTGGAAACATTGAAAATTCTCGACATTGTCGAGGAAGACATCAAGGAAATGTCGAAATGAGCAGCGGCGCAGACCCGTTCGATCTTGCCTCCATCATCACCGCTCACGACGACGGCAACTTCGCCGACGCCGTTGTGCCACCGATCTTCCAGACCTCGCTTTTCACCTTTTCCGATTATGACGAGATGATCACCGTCTATCGCGGCGAAAAGGTGCGGCCGACCTATACGCGCGGGCTGAACCCGACGGTGCGGGCCTTCGAGGAAATGCTGGCCAAGCTCGAAGGCGGCGAGGATGCGCTGGGTTTTGCCAGCGGCATGGCGGCGATCTCTTCGGCCGTCCTAAGCTTCGTCGAGCCGGGCGACCGCATCGTCGCCGTCAAACACGTCTATCCCGATGCCTTCCGCCTGTTCGGCACCATCCTGAAGCGGATGAAGATCGAGGTGACCTATGTCGACGGGCGCGACGAGGAAGCCGTCGCCAGAGCGTTGCCCGGTGCCAAGCTGTTGTACCTGGAAAGCCCGACGAGCTGGGTGATGGAGGCGCATGATGTCGGCGCGCTCGCCGCCCTTGCCAAGCGCCACGGCGTCGTCTCGATGATCGACAACAGTTGGGCAAGCCCATTCTTCCAGCGGCCGCTGACACTCGGCGTCGATCTCGTCATCCATTCGGCCTCGAAATATCTTGGCGGCCACAGCGATGTGGTGGCAGGCGTCGTCGCCGGCTCGGAGGAGATGATCGCCCGCATCAAGGCAGAAGCCTATCCCTATCTCGGCGGCAAGCTTTCGCCCTTCGACGCCTGGCTGCTGATCCGCGGCCTGCGCACCCTGCCGCTGCGCATGAAGGCGCATGAGGCCTCGGCCCTCGAGATCGCCCGGCGCCTGCAGCGGCTGGAGGTGGTGGAGACGGTCTGTCATCCGGGCCTCGCCAACCGGCTGCCGGCCGGGCTCAACGGCACGTCGGGCCTGTTTTCCTTCATCTTCCGCGAAGGGGTCGATATCCGCGCCTTCGCCGATCACCTCAAGCTCTTCAAACTGGGTGTGAGCTGGGGTGGGCACGAAAGCCTGATCGTACCGGGCGAGGTGGTGCTGCAGCAGAAGGCACAGCCGAATTCCGCGCAAACCTTTGGCATCCATGCGCGATCCGTACGTCTCCATGTCGGTCTCGAAGGAACCGAGGCGCTGTGGGGAGACATCGAGGAGGCGCTCGCCGCCGCCTCGCAATCTTGAAACCGAGAGAACCTAAAAGGGGGACTGAGCATGAAAAAACTAATAATCTCGACGCTCTTTGCTACGATGATGGCGGGTACGGCCTTTGCCGATACGACGCTGAAGCTTGTCGAAGTCATCACCAGCCCGGAGCGCACCGAAACGCTGAAATCGATCGTCGGCAAGTTCGAGGCCGCCAATCCCGGCACCAAGGTCGACATCATCTCGCTGCCCTGGAACGAAGCCTTCCAGAAGTTCGCCACCATGGTGTCGGCCGGCGACGTGCCCGATGTAATGGAAATGCCCGATACCTGGCTATCGCTTTACGCCAATAACGGCATGCTCGAAAGCCTCGAGCCCTATCTCGCAAAGTGGGAGCACACCAAGGAGCTGACGCCGCGTGCCCTCGAACTCGGCCGCGATGTCAAGAACACCGCCTATATGCTGCCCTATGGCTTCTATTTGAGGGCGATGTTCTACAACAAGAAACTGCTTTCGGAAGCCGGTGTCGCAGCACCGCCGAAGACGCTGGAGGAATTCACCGCCGCATCGGAAAAGGTCTCCAAGCTGCCGGGCAAATACGGCTACTGCATGCGCGGCGGACCGGGCGGCCTCAACGGCTGGATGATCTTTGCCGCCTCGATGGCCGGCTCGAACAAATACTTCAACGAGGACGGCACCTCGACGATGAACAGCCCCGGCTGGGCCAAGGGCATCGAGTGGATGGTCGACCTCTACAAGAAGGGTTATGCGCCGAAGGACAGCGTCAACTGGGGCTTCAACGAAGTCGTCGCCGGCTTCTATTCCGGCACCTGCGCCTTCCTCGATCAGGACCCGGATGCGCTGATCGCCATCGCCGAGCGGATGAAAAAGGAAGATTTCGGCGTCATGCCGCTGCCGAAGGGCCCTGATGGCAAGTCCTTCCCGACCATCGGTTACGGCGGCTGGTCGATGTTTTCCACCAGCGCCAACAAGGATCTCGCCTGGAAGCTGATCGCCACCCTCGAAGGGCCGGAAGGCAATATCGAGTGGAACAAGCGCATCGGCGCCCTGCCGGCCTATACCGCGGCCGAGAAGGATCCCTTCTACGCCGGTGACCAGTTCAAGGGCTGGTTCGAAGAGCTGGCGGATCCGAACACCGTGCCGACGGTCATGCCGACCTATCTCGAGGAATTCGCTTTCTTCAAGGATTCGCTGGCGATCAAGACCTCGCAGCAGGCCTTGCTCGGCGATATCTCGGCAAAGGATCTGGCTGATCAGTGGGCGGACTATCTGACCAAGGCGCAGCAGAAGTTCCTGAGCAAGAAGTAACGGGTGAAGGGGGCGACTGCGGCCCCCCATCCGACCCTTCGGGCCACCTTCTCCCCGAGGGGAGAAGGGACTCGCGGCGCCGCCTCATTCCCCCTTCTCCCCAGCAGGGAGAAGGGGCCGGCAGGCGGATGAGGGGGCCGCGGCCGCCCAGTTTTCAGAACCATTACCCGCGCGAGAATCCGCAACCGGGTAGACAATGGAAATTACGCACCGATGACCATTTCCGCCGATATGATCGACATGCGTCGCGACCGCAGGCCGTGGCTGCGTCGTCTTGCCGATGCTTCGGAGCCCTATCTCTACAGCGCCCCGTCGCTGATCCTGATCATCGCGGTCATGCTGGTGCCGCTGACATTGGGCGTTTCCTATGCGTTCCGCGATATCCAGCTGCTCAATCCGTTTTCCGGCGGCTTCATCGGGCTCGAGCATTTTCGCGAGCTTGCGGGCGATGCCGCCTTCTACGGCGCGCTGAGGAACACACTCTGGTGGACCGGCGCCTCCGTCGTCCTGCAGTTCGTCTTCGGGCTGATCCTGGCGCTGCTGCTCGACAAGCCGTTCCCGGGCCGGGCGATCGCGCAGGCGCTGGTCTTCCTGCCTTGGGCGGTGCCGTCCTTTCTTGCCGGCCTCAACTGGGCCTGGCTGTTCAATCCGGTTATCGGGCCGATCCCGCACTGGCTTTTCGCCCTCGGGCTGATGCAGGCGCCGGGCAATATCCTTTCCGATCCCAATTATGCGATGTGGGGGCCGATCGTTGCCAATGTCTGGTGGGGCATTCCCTTCTTCGCCATCACGCTGCTGGCGGCCCTGCAGGCGATCCCGCGCGATCTCTACGAGGCGGCCTCGATCGACGGCGCCGGCTGGTTTCAGCGCTTCCGCTCCATCACCCTGCCGTTTCTCGCGCCGACGATCGCCATCACCGTGCTCTTGCGCACCGTCTGGATTTCCAATTTCGCCGATCTGATCGTCGTCATGACCAATGGCGGGCCGGCCGACCGCACGCAGATCGTCGCGAGCTATATTTTCACGACGGCGTTCAAACGGCTCGATTTCGGTTATGCCTCGGCGATCGCGCTGGTGCTGCTTGCCCTGCTGCTCGCCTATTCGATGCTGATCATCCTGCTGCGGCAGACGCTGCTGAACAAGGATTGAGACCATGAGACGATCCGTCGTTCCCACGATCGCGCACCGCCTGGCAATCCTCTGCTACATCGCCTTCGCGCTCTTCCCGTTGTTCTGGCTGCTCAAGGTCTCGGTGACGCCGAACGACCTGCTTTATAGCGAAGGCGTGCGTATGTGGCCGTCGCGCACGAGCTGGGATCACTATGCCTTCGTGCTGCAGCACAGCGCCTTTCCGACCTTCTTCAAGAACAGCCTGATCGTCTCGGTCTCGACGGCCGTGACCGTGACGATCTGCGCCTCGCTCTCAGGCTACGCATTGTCGCGTTTCAATTTCCGGGCAAAATACTGGATTGTCGCCTTGATGCTGCTGACCCAGATGTTCCCGCTCGTCATGCTGGTGGCGCCGATCTTCAAGATCCTGTCGCCCTTGCATCTGACCAACAGCCTGACCGGCCTCGTCATCGTCTACACCGCCTTCAACGTGCCCTTCGCCACCTTCCTGATGCAGTCATTTTTTGACGGTATCCCCAAAGATCTCGAAGAGGCGGCGATGATCGACGGGGCGACGCAGTTCACCGCCTTCCGGCAAATCATCCTGCCGCTGACGCTGCCCGGCATCGCCGCGACACTCGGCTTCGTCTTCACCGCGGCCTGGAGCGAGCTGCTCTTCGCGTTGATGCTGATCAACGGCAATGACGCGGCGACCTTCCCGGTCGGGCTTCTCACCTTCGTTTCGAAATTCTCGGTGGATTTCGGGCAGATGATGGCGGCGGGGGTCCTGGCGCTCATCCCGGCTGGCCTCTTCTTCCTGCTCATCCAGCGTTATCTCGTCCAGGGCCTGACGGCCGGCGCGGTCAAGGGTTAAACAAATGGCATCGATCGACATCCAGAACATCCGCAAAGCCTATGGCCACGTGCAGGTGCTGCACGGCGTCGATCTTGAAATCCGGGACGGCGAATTCGTCGTGCTCGTCGGCCCTTCCGGCTGCGGCAAGTCCACGCTGCTGCGCATGATCGCCGGGCTGGAGGATGTCACATCGGGCGAAATCCGGATTGCCGGTGCCAGGGTGAACGAGCGGCATCCGAAGGACCGTGACATTGCCATGGTGTTCCAGTCCTATGCGCTCTATCCGCACATGAACGTTGCCGGCAATATGAGCTACAGCCTCAGACTGCGAAAGACGGCCAAGGAGAAGATCACGAGCGCGGTGGCGGCGGCCGCCGCCAAGCTCGGCCTCGACCCGCTGCTTGAACGGCGGCCGAAGGCGCTTTCCGGCGGCCAGCGCCAGCGCGTCGCCATGGGCCGCGCCATCGTGCGCCAGCCGAAGGCTTTCCTGTTCGACGAGCCGCTGTCCAATCTCGATGCGCGCCTGCGCGAACAGATGCGCGCCGAAATCAAGAAACTCCACGGCGAGCTGAAGGCGACCTCGATCTATGTCACCCACGATCAGATCGAGGCGATGACGCTGGCCGACCGGATCGTCGCCATGCATGGCGGCGTCGTCCAGCAGGTCGGCAGTCCGCTGGAACTCTACGACCGGCCGGCCAACCTGTTCGTCGCCGGCTTCATCGGTTCGCCGGGGATGAATTTCCTCGGGGCGAATTATGATGCGGGTGGCGTGCGGCTGAAAGACGGAACGATCGTGCCGCTGGCAAAGCCGCTGCCGCTTGAAGACGGCGCGAAGGTTACGCTCGGCATCCGGCCCGAGCATGTGCTGATGACGAATGATGGAACCGGGCTTGCAACCGATGTGGAGCTCGTCGAGCCCACCGGCTTCGGCATCATCCTGCACCTCGCGCTTCACGGCCTGCCGTTCAAGATCTTCACGCTCGACCGCGATGCGCTGAGGGCGGGGCCGAAGGTCAACGTCGCCTTCCCGCCGCAATATCTGCATGTGTTCGATGGCGAAGGACAACGCGTCGATTGAGCCGTCGAGGATCAAAACCACTCCTCAGGCGCTCCTATCTCCTGGTTGTTCCCATCGCAGAAAGCACCGGGCGTGGAAAAGATCGATCAGATTCAAGGGGATGATCGAGACTCGGAAAACGCGTGAATCATTTTGGCTAAGCTATTGAAATTTGATTCGTTTTGATTCGGAACCAATCGTAAAGTGATTCGGTTGACTCGCACTGGTTGCGGCAGGAGCGCGTACGAAATGGTTGCCCCGAGAGCGAATTGGAAAGGCTTTATCAAGTTCGGAGAGGTCGCTTTCCCCGTGGCGCTCTACACCGCCGCCTCCACATCCGAGCGGATTGCGTTTCACACGCTGAACAGGAAGACCGGCAATCGGGTGCGCCGGGAATTCGTGGACGGCGAGACCGGCGATCCGGTCGAACGCGAGGACCAGGTCAAGGGTTTCGAGATCGAAGATGGTCGCTATGTTGTCCTCGAGCCCGAGGAGGTCGCCGCCGCCGTTCCCGAAAGCGACAAAACGCTGAAGGTGGAGGCATTTATTCCTTATGACGAGGTCGACGACGTCTATTTCGACAAGCCTTATTATCTGGCCCCCGACACGATGGGCAGCGACGCATTCAAGCTGCTGAGGGATGGCATGAAGAAGGCCAAGGTCGCGGCCATCGCCCGGACGGTGCTGTTCCGGCGCCTGCGGACGCTTCTCATCCGCCCCCTCGGCAAAGGTCTGGTGGGCTCCACTTTGAACTTCGACTATGAAGTCCGCTCCTCCGAGAAGGCGTTCGAGGAGATGCCGGATCTCAAGATCAAAGGCGAGATGCTGGAGCTTGCCAAGCACATCATCAACACCAAGAAGGGCGAGTTCGATCCGAAGGCATTCAACGATCGTTACGAAGCGGCCGTCGCCGAACTGGTGAAGGCCAAGATCGAAGGCCGCACCCTGCCGAAGAAAAAAGCCCCACCCGCTGTGAAGCCGAACGACTTGTTGCAGGCGCTGCGCGAAAGCGCCGGCATGACGGCTCCAGCAAAGACGAAGCGCACCGCCGCTAATGCCAATGCCGGCAAGAGCAGGCAGAAGGCCGCACGCGCATCGACGCCGAAATCCCGCAGCCCCGGCGGCGCTCATCAGCGCCGCACCGGGTGATCGGAGGTTGCCATGGCGATCCGGCCATACTGGAAAGGCTATCTGAAGCTATCACTCGTCACCTGCCCGGTGCAGATGATGCCGGCCACCTCAGAAAACGAGAAGGTGCGCTTTCACACCCTTAATCGCGCGACTCAAAACCGCGTCATCAGCCACTATGTCGATGCCGTCACCGGCAAGGACGTGAAAGATGAAGATGAGGTGAAAGCCTATCAGCGCGGTGAGAACGAATACGTCTTGCTCGAAGACGAGGAGTTGGAGAACGTTGCGCTTGAAAGCACCAAGACGATCGATATCGGAGTGTTTACGCCCCGCAACAGCGTCGAATGGATCTGGCTCGACACGCCCTACTATCTTTCACCCGACGATCCGGTCGGCCAGGAGGCATTCTCGGTGATCCGCGATGCGATGGCGGCAGAAGACATGGTCGGCATCTCGCGGCTGGTGATTGCGCGCCGCGAGCGCGCCGTCATGCTGGAGCCACGCGGCAAGGGCATCGTCCTTTGGACCCTGCGATACGGTGATGAAGTGCGCGACGCGGAGAGCTATTTCGAACGGGTCGACGATCAACCGGCGGACAGCCAAATGATGCCGCTGGTTCAGCAACTCATCAAGAAGCAGACGCAGCATTGGAACCCGAAGATGGCCTCCGACCCCGTGCAGGATCGGCTGCTCGACCTCATCGAGGCCAAGAAGAAACTGATGAAGAAACCTGCCAGGGCAAAAACGAAGGGCAAGGAGAAGGCGGAGCCGGCCCCTAGCAACGTCATCAATATCATGGAAGCCCTGCGCAAATCCGTCGATGCCGAGAACCGATCCGGCAGGCCTTGAGCAATGACCAGACCACGGCAGCCCTCCGCCCCGCTTCTTCGCGAGTCCAGCTCTTCGATACAGTCTCGACCTGTCCGCCGGCGTGATCCCGCCCAGCCAAGCCTGCCGTTCGATGCAATGCCGACCAGAGTGGAGCCCTGCTTGGCGCTGCTGAAGCAAACGGTGCCGCAAGGGCCGGATTGGATTTATGAGGTGAAGTGGGACGGCTACCGATTGGCGATCCACATCGAGCCAAAGGGCATTCGTATCCTCACCCGCGGCGGCCATGACTGGACCCACCGATTCCCAACGATTGCCGCAGGAGCAAGCGCGCTTGGTGTATCGAGCTGCATTCTCGACGGAGAAGCCGTCGTTCTCGATGAAGAGGGCCGCTCCGACTTTGGAGCGTTACAGCGCTCGCTCGGCGGCAGGGGCGGCAAGCGAGTTTCAACCGAATCCATCTTCTGCGCCTTCGATCTGTTATACCTCGATGGTCACGACCTGACGCGCACCGAGCTCTCCGTCCGCCGTCACCTTTTGCAGGACCTGATTCCCGGGACCGACGAGGGCGCCATTCGGTTCTCGCAAGAACTGGATTTGAGTGGCGAGGATCTGCTCGAGCACGCCTGCCATCTGGGCCTGGAAGGCATCATTGCGAAGCGCGGGGACCGCCCTTATCGGAGTGGTCGTCTCGGGGACTGGCAGAAGATCAAGTGCGTTCAGAGCGACAGTTTCATGATCGTCGGTTACGAGGAATCCGCCAGCACCCGCGGCGGGCTCGGCAGTCTTTTGCTTGCGGGTCGAAAGGGGCAAGACTGGATCTATGTCGGATCGGTCGGCACGGGGTTCAATCGGGAGGAGGCGGAGTATTTGCGCAAGACGTTGAACCGTCTCCAAACGAAAAAACCTGTGGTGCCGCTCAAAGGAAAGCGCCTCGTTTTTTCCCAGCCGACCCTCATCGCCGAAATCGAGTTTCGCGGCTGGACGCGCGAGGGCAGCCTCCGCCACGCTTCATATAAAGGCCTTCGTGAGATACAGGATAATGCTGCCGTCTTCGATATGACTGATGGCCCGGCTGCGATCAGATGAAAGTCGTTCAGGGCCGCGAGATGCGCCCGCTCCTGGTTACGCGGCATGCTTGCCGGCGCGGCCGAGCCTCTTGATCGCCTGCTCCAAGGGACGCTGCCCCTCACAATAATCCTTCCAGGCGGACGACTTCGATAGCAAGGCAGGTACGGTTCGGATCGTGAACCTTTTAGGGTCGAGATCTGATTTCACCTGCGTCCACGTCAGAGGCATTGATACCGTCGCACCGGGGCGGGCTCGAGGAGAAAGCGGCGCTACGGCCGTCGCCATGCGATCATTACGCAGGTAATCGAGGAAAATGCGACCGCCCCTCAGGCTCTTCGTCATCTTGATAAGGTAGAGATCGGGGTTGTTCCGGGCCATCTGCTGGCAGACGTCATGCGCGAAAGCCTTTGCCTCGGGCCATGACAGCGGCTTGCGCTTATTGACCGCAAGCGGGGTCACGACATGCAGGCCCTTGCCGCCCGTCGTCTTGCAAAAGCTGATCAGTCCGAGGTTTTCCAGCCGATCGCGCATTTCGCGGGCAGCGGCAACGACCGTGGCAAAGGGAACGTCAGGCCCGGGATCGAGGTCGAACACCAGACGACCAGGAACTTCCGGTTGACCGGGTTCGCAATTCCACGGATGGAGTTCGACCGCTGCGATCTGGGCGACCGCGGCAAGGCCTTCGATGCGATCGATCTGCAGGTATGGCTTTTTGTCCCCGAACACCTTGACCAGGTCGAGCAGGTTCGATTGTCCCGGCATCGCATGGCGCTGAAAGAACTGCTCGCCGCCAACTCCATCCGGGGCGCGGATGATAGAGCAGGGCCTGCCCTTGATGTGGTGGATCATCCAGTCGCCGACTGCCTCGTAATAG
The DNA here is from genome assembly GCF_001664385.1 of Rhizobium phaseoli. Lineage (NCBI taxonomy): Bacteria > Pseudomonadati > Pseudomonadota > Alphaproteobacteria > Hyphomicrobiales > Rhizobiaceae > Rhizobium > Rhizobium phaseoli. Next base: position 206,989 of record NZ_CP013534.1, read on the forward strand.
CCCGCCAATTCTTCCTTCGTGACCGGTTCGCTGCCGTTGGCATCCGGCCACAATGGTTTGTCCGGGTTTGAGATGAGCACTCCCATGACATCAGCCTTCGCACCCTTGCGGCGCGCCGGTGTTTGCTTGGCCCTCGGAACCGGCTCCGCGATGTCCGCTTTGGCGGGTCTTACCGGTGGCTCCGCCTCGACTTCCCGAGCAGGCTTATCTTCGCGCAATCCTTTGAAGGCTGCTTGGCGGACGAGACCGTCCGCTGTCCACCCCTCGAATTCAATTTCGGCGACAAGCTCCGGCTTTACCCAGACGACCTCGGCCTGCTTCTTCGGAGCACCGATACCCGTGAAGGGCGATCTCGCCGTCTCCAGCGCCTTCAGTTTCGGAAGCAACGTTTCGACTTTCTTGGCGCCGTAGCCGGTTCCGACACGGCCGACATAGACAAAATGATCGCCGCGAAAAACACCGGCGAGAAGGGAACGAAACCTGCCGTTGGTTTTGGCGTAGGCGCCGATCACCACCTCGTGCCCCGCCCGGCATTTTGACTTTGCCCAGCTTTCCGTTCGTCCGGATTGATAGGGGGCATCTGTCTGTTTTGAGATGATGCCTTCCAGCGAGAGCTTGCATGCCGATCTGAGGACGGCGTCACCGCCGGTCTCGAAATGTTCGACGTAGCGGATCCGAGGATCGTTGCCGGCCTCGGTGAGGAGCTCCTGCAATCGCCTCTTTCGCTCGATCAGGGGCTTCGACCGGAGATCCTCGCCGCCGTCATAGAGCAGGTCGAAGGCGAAGTAGACGAGGCTGGCGGTCTTGCCCTCCGATAGCGCCGCCTGGAGTGCCGCGAAGTTAGGCGCACCTTGCTCGTCGAGAGCGCAAATCTCGCCATCGAGGATACAACCCGGAAGCCCAGACGCCGCCTCGGCGATTTCGGGGTACTTGGTCGTCCAGTCGAGGCCTTTCCTGGTCTTCAAGGTGACTTCGCCATCGAGCACGCGCATCTGAATGCGATATCCGTCGAACTTGATCTCATGGATCCAACCGTCCCCGCCAGGCGGTCGCTCGACCTTCTCGCAGAGTTGCGGCGCGATGAAATCCGGAAGATCAACCGCCGTCGCAGTACCGGCGCGCTTTCCCGCACTCGCCTCCGACTGCCGCTCCTCGGCGGCCAGTCCGTGATTGCTGTCCCAGACGGCGTCCGCCTGGACCTTGCCGCCCTCCACCATGAAGGGTTTCGGCTTGCGCCCCTTGCCGGCTGCGATCATTTCCATGCTGCGGCCTGAGGCTACCGAGGTGACGTTTTCTTCGAGGATGGCAGCACCGTTCTCGTCCACGGAGAACTCGTCATGATGCTTGATCAACAGCCAGTTGGTACGCTTGCTGCGCTCGCGATCGTTGCGCATGCGCACCAGCACGAAGCTCCCGTGCAGGCGCTCGCCTTCGAGCGTGAACTTGAAATCACCCTTGGAAAGCGCCTGCTCCGGGCTCTTCCTGCCCTCCGGCTCCCAATAGCCGCGATCCCACAGCATGACCGTGCCGCCGCCATACTGGCCTTTCGGAATAGTGCCTTCGAAGTCGCCATAATCGAGGGGATGGTCCTCGACCTCGACCGCCAGTCGCTTGTCGTGCGGATCGAGCGATGGCCCTTTGGTGACGGCCCAGCTCTTGAACACGCCATCGAGCTCGAGCCGCAGGTCGTAGTGCAGCCGTGTCGCATCGTGCTTCTGGATGACAAAGCGACGGCGGTTGCTCTGTTTGAGGGACCGCTCGCCGCTGGGCTCAGCGGTCTTCTGAAAATCGCGTTTTGATCGGTAGCTTGATAGCTTGTCGCTGGCCATGGCTGTTTCCGGATATTCGGTCCTCAAACGAACTAGCGGTGATCGTTGTTCCAGCCGCCGGCGCGTTCGACCGTCCCCGCACCCATTTGTTAGATCGCGTATTTGACGACCGCGACGCTACATTCTGCAACAGAACAGGCATCAGCCGGAAACATAAGTGATACATCGACCGTCTAGCACTCCAATCGCGAGAAAGTCGCAGAACGCCAAGCGAAGGAGGCTATCCCATGACCACTATTGCAAAGTTTTCCAAGTCGAGCCCGCTGCTCGGGCGGGCGATCGCCATCGCCGTCGGATCGTTGGCAACGATGTCTTACCTGCAGTCCGCACGCGCAGAAGAAGCCGGCGTAACGACCGTCCAAGCAAGACCGGCGTTGGATGAGAGTATCCGCCCTTTCCGCATTCATGTCGATCAGAGCCAGCTTGATGATCTCAAACGACGTATAGCAGAGACACGTTGGCCGGATAGGGAGACGGTCGGAGATATCTCGCAGGGCATCCAGCTGGCGCGCGTTCAGGACCTTGTCCGCTATTGGGGGACCGACTACGACTGGCGCAAAGCCGAAGACCAGCTGAACGCCCTGCCGCAGTTCATCACGACGATCGACGGCGTCGACATTCAGTTCATTCACGTCCGCTCCCGTTATCCGAATGCTCTCCCGGTCATCTTGACTCATGGCTGGCCGGGATCGATCTTCGAGTTCATCAAGACGATCGGACCTCTCACCGATCCCACGGCCTATGGTGGCAAGCCGGAAGATTCGTTCGACGTGATTATTCCTTCGATTCCCGGCCACGGCTTTTCCGGCCGACCGACAGATCAGGGATGGGGACCTGACCGCGTTGCCCGCGCCCGGGACGTCCTGGTGAAGCGCCTGGGTTACACGCATTACGTTTCGCAGGGTGGCGATCACGGCTCGGTGATATCCGACGCCTTGGCACGGCAAGCACCGAAAGGCTTGCTGGCAATCCATTTGAACATGCCGGCGACTGTACCGGGCGATCTCATGCGGGCGATCAACAATGGCGACGCGGCCCCTGCCGGACTGTCCCCAGCGGAAAAAGGGGCTTACGATTCTCTGAGCGCCTTTTTTGGCCGCAACGCCGCCTATGGCGCCATGATGGTAACGCGGCCCCAGACAATCGGTTACTCGCTGTCAGATTCCCCGTCCGGATTGGCGTCATGGATTTATGAAAAGTTTGTCCAATGGAGCGACAGTGACGGCGTCCCCGAACGCGTTCTGACCAGAGACGAAATGCTGAACGATATTACGCTCTACTGGTTGACCAATACCGGCGCGTCGTCCTCGCGGTTCTACTGGGAAAACAACAACAATAACTTCAGCTCCGAGGCGCAGAAGACAAAGGATATCAAGATCCCTGTCGGCATCACGGTTTTTCAGAAGGAGATCTATAAGGCGCCGGAGAGCTGGAGCCGACAGGCTTATCCTTCTCTCGTTTACTACCATCAGGTGGAGCGAGGCGGACACTTTGCTGCTTGGGAGCAGCCCCAGCTGTTTGCGCAAGAACTGCGGGCTGCCTTCAAATCAGTTCGCTGACTGCGCTTCGAGTTGGGCGCGGCTCCTCCCTGGTGCCGCGCGACAGCTATTTCCAAGTCCGACGTGACCTCCGGGGCTCGGCCTTTGGTAAGGTGCAGCGGCACGTCTGGGTCGCACCGGACGGCTGGTGGCCTGCACCCGCCAGGGAGCCGTGAATGACGGCTTCGCACGCACGCGGGTCCAGTCATGCCATCCTCCCTTAATAAAGCTGCCGTCGGGATGAACCATTTATCCAGCGGAAAAATCTTTTGCCGGATCGCCCGCGAGGGCTATATCCTCGGGAGATCTCACTGAATCTGGATTGCCATGACCGACACTGTTCTCGACCGCTTTCTCCGCTATGTCGTTATCGACACCCAATCCGATCCCTCTTCATCGACGCAGCCGACCACCGAAAGGCAGAAGGATCTCGGCCGGCGTCTGGTCGACGAGCTGCTGGAGATCGGCCTTGCGGACGCGCATCTGGACGAACACGGTTATGTCTATGCGACCATTCCTGGAAATAGCGACAAGCCGGTGCCGGTCATCTGTTTCTGCTCGCATATGGACACGGCGCCCGATTTCAGCGGCACCGACGTCAAGCCGCAGATCGTCAGGAATTATGCGGGCGGCGATATCAGGCTTGTCGGCGATTCTAGCCGGGTGATCCGTGTCGCCGAGCATCCCGAGCTCAGCAACCAGATCGGCAACGACATCGTCACGACCGATGGCACGACCTTGCTCGGCGCCGATGACAAGGCGGGACTGGCAGAAATCATGAGCGCGGCCCGGATTCTCGTCGACAATCCCGATATCCGGCACGGAGCGATCAAGATCCTGTTCACGCCCGACGAGGAAGTCGGACGCGGCGTCAACAAGGTCGATCTGGATAAACTCGGAGCGGACTTCGCCTATACGATGGACGGCGAGACGGTGGGCCACGTCGAGGACGAGACCTTTTCGGCCGATGGCGTCGAGATCAGCATATCGGGCGTGGCGATCCATCCGGGTTTCGCCAAGGACCGCATGGAGAACGCCATCAAGATCGCCGGCGCCATCATCGACCGGTTGCCGAAGGACGTGGCGCCGGAGACGACGGAAGGCAAGCAGGGCTTCATCCATCCGGTCGGCGTCAGCGGCTGGATGGAAAAGGCGTCGCTGAGCTTCATCGTTCGCGACTTTACCGACGAGGGGCTCGCGCAAAAGGAGGCGATGCTCGAAACAGTCGTCAAGCAGGTGATGTCGGCCTATCCCGGCTCGACCTACCATTTCCAGGTGACGGAACAATACCGCAACATGAAGACGGTGCTCGACCGCCATCCGGAGATTGTCGAGAACGCGCTTGAGGCCGTGCGTCGTGCCGGCATGACGCCGGTGCGCGGCAGCATCCGCGGCGGTACGGACGGCTCGCGCCTTTCTTTCATGGGGCTGCCCTGCCCGAACATCTTTGCCGGCGGCCATGCCTTCCACTCGCCGCTCGAATGGGTGAGCCGCCAAGACATGGAAAAAGCCGTCGCAACGATCGTGGAGCTTGCGAAGATCTGGGAGGAGCGCGCCTAAGGCGCTCTTCCCACTTGAACGAAATACAGGTTTATCCGCCGTCTGTCGCAACACTTCCGCGCAGCATGACGCTGTCATAGGCGGGGCGGGGCGTCGGGATGGCGATCGGCATTCCCGGCTCGGGTGCGATCGAGGGTTCCGGCTGGGTCACCGGCGCCGTTATCCGCATCGGCGCCGTGCTCGCCGTGGCCATCGGATCGGGCGCCGGCAGAGGAACGGGAACGGCCGAGGGGATCAGCGCCTCGAACTGCGGTGGCAGCATGCTTTCGCCGGGTACATAATTCATTGCCACTTCGTAGGAGGGCAGCGGCGGCGGCGTTTCGAGCATGCCGTTGGAGTCGCGCTTCTCGTAGAAGGCATTGCCGCCGGCAACGGTCACATAATGCATGTTGTCGTAGGGGAATTTCAGCCCGTCGGTGTGGAAGAACATTGCTTCCTTCACCGCCGGATGGCGCGCGCCCTTCAACAGGATCGCATCGGCCGCAGTGGCAAGCTCCGGTTCGGCCTGCGGCTTGACCTCGCGTGTCATGACGCCGGGCGCAAACTGCTTCTCCTGGGCGACAACGCCGCAGATCGATGGGGGATAGGCGCCGGACGTCAGTCTGTTCATGACGACGGTGCCGACGGCCATATAGCCGTCTTCATCGGAATGTTGCGATTCGAAATACATCGCGCGCTTCAGGCAGTCGCGATCTTTTGCCGTATAATTGAAAGTGACTTTCGTCGATTGAACCTTGGTCTTGGCCGCCGTGGTCGCCGGCTTCGGTGTTGTGGTGCAGCCTGTAGCCGCCAGTCCTACGAATAAAATCCCGATCAGGGATTTTCCAAAGGAAATCTCCGCCCTCAACGCCAAGTGCCTCCTATGGGATTAGTCCAGCCCTTTATGATTAACGCGAAAAAACTTTTACTCGTCATATGACTGAAACACAAACAACCAGAGATCACAAATGCCAAAATCGACTCTCGCTGAAAGCGATTCAGGCGGCGAGTCTCAGACAAGCCGCTGCATAATCCTCAAAATTTAACGGATTATGCAGCAGCGCCAACTGCGGCAGCCGTCTTTTGCGCCCGTGATCGTCAGCTGCGAAACAGCTTCCAGCGAGTCGGCTTGAAAGCCACCCGGTGGCGATCGAGCCGGTCGGCCTCGCTCGGCGGCAGCTCGATTTCGATATGCGGGCGGTCATTGCCGATATCGAGTTCGATATGACGGGTGCCGGCTACCCGGCGGCTGGAGACCGGCTGGCCGGCAATGCAGTTTTCCGCCGATTCGCAGAGCCTGACGTCATGCGGGCGGAAGTAGAGCTGCGCCGGTCCATCGGGCTCACCCTCGGCATTGAGACCGAGCGAGCGGCCTTCGAAGCGGATGTCGCCGTCTGAAATATCGACCTGCAGGCAATTCGACTGGCCGATGAAGCCGAAGACGAAGGGCGAGTTGGGATAGTCGTAGACCTCATCCGGCGTGCCGACCTGCTCGATCGCGCCCTGGCTCATGACGACGACGCGGTCGGCAAGCTCCAGCGCCTCGTCCTGGTCGTGGGTGACGAAGACGGTGGTGTGGCCGGTGCGGTCGTGGATCTCGCGCAGCCATTTGCGTAGGTCCTTGCGCACCTGCGCATCGAGCGCGCCGAAGGGTTCATCAAGCAGCAGCACGTTCGGTTCGACCGCCATGGCGCGGGCAAGCGCCACGCGCTGGCGCTGGCCGCCGGAAAGCTGTGCCGGATAACGCGCCTCGAGGCCGGAAAGCTGCACAAGGTCGAGCAGTTCCAGCGCCCGCCGGCGGATGTCGGCCTTGGCAGGACGGCGCGCGCCCTTTCTGACCCTCAACCCGAAGGAGACGTTGTCGAGCACCGTCATGTAGCGGAAGAGGGCATAATGCTGGAAGACGAAGCCGATATTGCGCTGCTGCACCGATTTCTTCGAGGCATCCTCGTCGCCGAAGAAGATCTGCCCCTCCGTCGGGCTTTCCAGGCCGGCGATCAGGCGCAGCAATGTCGTCTTGCCGGAACCCGAGGGGCCGAGCAGAGCGATCAGCTCGCCGGAGCGAATGTCGAGAGAGACATCGTGCAGCGCCGGAAAACGCTCGAATTCCTTGCGAATGTTTTGAACGCGTACTTCCATTGCAATTCCTTCAGTGCCGCCGGCTGGCGGAGATCTCGGCGCTGTAGCGCATTTCCAGCAGCGTCTTCAAAACCAGGGTGACGAGCGCCAGCAGGGCCAGAAGCGTGGCCACGGCGAAGGCGCCGGTAAAATTATACTCGTTATAGAGGATCTCGACCTGCAGCGGCATGGTGTTGGTCTGGCCGCGAATATGGCCCGAAACCACCGAGACGGCGCCGAACTCGCCCATGGCGCGGGCGTTGCACAGCAGCACGCCGTAGAGCAGGCCCCATTTGATGTTCGGCAGCGTCACGTACCAGAAGGTCTGCCAGCCGCTGGCGCCGAGCGAAAGCGCTGCCTCCTCGTCGGCCGTTCCCTGTTCCTGCATCAGCGGGATCAGTTCGCGAGCGACGAAGGGGAAGGTGACGAACATGGTCGCGAGGATCAGCCCGGGCACGGCAAACAGGATCTTGATGTCGTTGGCGCTGAGCCAGTGGCCGAGCCAGGTATTGGCGCCGAAGAGAAGCACGAAGACCAGGCCGGAGATGACGGGGGAGACCGAGAAGGGCAGGTCGATCAGCGTCGTCAGGAAAGCCTTGCCCTTGAACTCGAATTTGGCGATCGCCCAGGCGGCGGTGATCCCGAAGACGAGGTTGAGCGGCACGCTGACGCCGGCGACAATCAGCGTCAGGCTGATCGCCGAGAGGGTCTCGGCATCCTGCAGCGCTTCGAGAAAGGGGCCGGTCCCCTTGCGGAAGGCTTCGACGAAGACGGCGGCAAGCGGCAGCAGCAGGATCAGCAGCAGGAAGACCAGCGACAGGATGATCAGGCCGTAGCGGGCGATCCTGTGTTCGGTTGTCACCGAACGCAGTTTGGGTTGAACGGTCGTATCAAGCGCCATAACCGTATCTCCGCCTGCTCCAGCTCTGGATGAGGTTGATGACGAGCAGCATGCCGAAGGAGAGGATCAGCATGATCGCGGCAATGCCGGTCGCCGCCGCATAATTATATTCCTCGAGTTTGATGACGATCAGCAGCGGTGCGATCTCCGATTTGAACGGCAGGTTGCCGGCGATGAAGATGACCGAACCATATTCACCGACGCCGCGGGCAAAGGCGAGCGCGAAGCCGGTGAGCACGGCCGGCGCCAGCCCCGGCAGCAGCACACGGAAAATCGTCTGGAAGCGGTTGGCGCCGAGCGTCGCGGCGGCCTCCTCGACCTCCTTGTCGATTTCCTCCATGACCGGCTGCACGGTGCGCACGACGAAGGGCAGTCCGACGAATATCAGCGCCACGACGATGCCGGCCGGCGTGAAGGCGATCTTGATGCCGAGCGGCGTCAGGAACTGACCGACCCAGCCATTCGGCGCATAGAGCGTCGTCAGCGCGATGCCGGCAACGGCGGTCGGCAGTGCGAAGGGCAGATCGACCATCGCATCGATGATGCGCTTGCCCGGGAAGCGGTAGCGCACCAGCACCCAAGCGAGGACGATGCCGAAGACGGCATTGACGATCGCGGCGATGAAGGCGGTGCCGAAGCTGATGCGCAGCGCATTCAGCGTACGCGGATCGAGCGCGATCGACCAGAATTTCTCCCAGCCGAGCGCGCTCGACCGGACGGCAAGGCCGGAGAGCGGAATGAGGATCAGAAGGGTGAGCCAGGTCAAGGTAAGGCCGAGCGCCATTCCGAAACCCGGAATGACGCTCGGCCTCCTAAACCGCCACCGCGGGGGGCTATGTGCTGTCATGAAATCTATTATTGGGCCGGCTTGTAGATTTGGTCAAATACGCCGCCATCGCCGAAGAATTTCGGCTGCGCTTCCTTCCAGCCGCCGAAGTCGTCGATGGTCGCAAGCGTCAGCTTCGGGAAGCGGGCGATGTCGGCCGGATCGGCGGCTTCGGGCTTGATCGGCCGGTAATAATGCTTGGCGGCGATCTTCTGGCCTTCGTCCGAATAGAGGTAGTTGAGATAGGCTTCAGCGACCTTGCGCGTGCCCTTCTTGTCGACATTGCCGTCGACGATTGCGACCGGCGGATCGGCGCGGATGGAGAAGCTCGGCGTGACGATCTCGAACTGGTCGGGGCCGAGTTCTTCGAGCGAAAGATAGGCTTCGTTTTCCCAGGCGAGCAGCACGTCGCCGAGGCCGCGCTGAACGAAGGTGGTGGTGGCGCCGCGGGCGCCGGTGTCGAGGACCGGAACATGCTGCAGCAGTTTCGTCACGTAATCCTGCGCCTTGGCGTCATCGCCGCCATTGGCCTGCTTGGCCCATGCCCAGGCGGCAAGGAAGTTCCAGCGGGCGCCGCCCGAGGTCTTCGGGTTCGGCGTGATCACCTGCACGTCGTCCTTGACCAGGTCGGCCCAATCCTTGATGCCCTTCGGGTTGCCCTTGCGGACTAGGAAGACGATCGTCGAGGTGTAGGGCGTCGAATTGTTCGGGAATTTCGTCTTCCAGTCGGCGGGGATCTTGCCGGTCGCCTTGGCGATCGCATCGATGTCGCCTTCGAGCGCCAGGGTGACGACGTCGGCGTCGAGGCCGTCGATGACCGAACGGGCCTGGGCGCCGGAACCGCCGTGCGAGGCCTTGATCGTCACGGTTTCCCCGTTGTCCTTCTGCCATTTGGCGGCAAAGGCGGCATTGAAGTCCTTGTACAATTCGCGGGTCGGATCATAGGAAACGTTAAGCAGCGCCTGATCCGCGAACACAGGAGCGATGCTCCCGACGACGAAGCTGCCTGCCATGACCGCGGCCGCGAGGAGCCGGGTGAACCGTTGTGTCTGCATTGGGACCCTCCTGTTTATTGCCTTAACTCTATCAAGTCAGTCGTATAATGAAACGAAAGGACTTTCCGTTTTCACGGATCTCTTAGAATCTCATTCCATTTACGTGTCCATTTTGAAATGGACATGCCGCAGTTGGCCGCGGCCAATTCCCGGCTCGCCCCGGTCCGGCCACAGAACCGTGTTTTTTCTGCCACAGTTCCTCCGCAAGCGATGGAGGCGATGCCGATTTCTGCCCGGATCTTGCCGCCTTGACACTTGCGGATTCCTATATGGCGGCGGTGCGGTCGTTATTTGCCGGCCGCTACGTGGGGGCATCCCTTGAAATGCGCCTCGCATTCCAACCTGTTAGGGCCATTCAAAATGAATATCAGAACTATCCTTTTTGCCTCCGTTGCCGCCCTTGCCGCGGCCTCCGGAGCACGCGCAGCCGACGCCATCGTGGCGGCGGAACCCGAGCCCGTGGAATATGTTCGCGTTTGCGACGCCTACGGCACCGGCTATTTTTATATTCCGGGAACGGAAACATGCCTTTCTGTCGGCGGTTACATCCGTACCGAAGTGCGCTTCGGTGACCATATCTCCGGCGATTCCGACGTGAACTTCTGGACTCGCGGCCAGGTTACCTTCCAGGCCAAGAACGATACCGAATACGGCACGCTGACCGGCGTCATGACCCTGCGTTACAATGCCGACAACGCCTCCGATCAGGAAGCGCTGCTGGATGAAGGCTATATCGACATCGCCGGCTTCCGCGTCGGTAAGCTCTATAGCTGGTGGGATGACGACATGAGCGGCGAGACCGATACGCTCGCCAGCAACGAGACGACCCACAACTCGATCCGTTATCAGTACGAGAATGGCGCTTTCGCCGCCGGCCTCTCGGTCGACGAGCTGGAAGAAGACTACGCCACCAAGCCGGGCGAGGGCCCGAACAACTTCGGTGTCGCAGGCCAGGTTTCCTACAAGGCCGGCGCCATCAGCGCTTACCTGCTTGCCGGTTATGACACCGACACCAGCGAAGTCGCCGTTCGCGGCATCGTCTATGCCGATATCGGCCCGGGCACGCTCGGCATCGCCGGCGTCTGGGCAAGCGGCGCCAACTACTACTACGAAGAGTCCGAATGGACGATCGCAGCAGAATACGCCTTGAAGATCAACGACAAATGGAAGATCACTCCGGGCTTCCAGTACTTCGAAAACATCGCTCTCGAAGCTGACGGCAATGGCTTTACCGGCGGCAGCGCCTACACCACAGGTGTGACGATCGACTACCAGATCGTCGAAGACCTGCGCTCGAAGCTGAGCGTGCAGTATCACGATGAGGACGAAGGCGACGACGAAGTCTTCGGCTTCCTGCGCTTCCAGCGCGATTTCTAAGATCGTCTGATTGCAGACGAGCGGGCGCGGCCTTCGGGCCGCGCCTTTTTCATACTCGGGCGTCGGCGATGAAATCTGAGTAGAATTCGTCGGCCGACCTTGCCTTGCGCATGGCGGCAAGCACGCCGTCCGATTGCAGCCGCCGCGCGATGGCGGACAGAACGTTCAGATATTCGCCGCGGTTGTTCTCCCCGAAAAGCAGCACCACCGCAATGTCGGCCGGGATATCGTCGATCGCCTCGAAATCCAGCGGCCGGGAAAAGCGGAAGAGCAGACCGCGCGGGCTGCTCATGCCGTCGATCGCCGCATGCGGAATGGCGATACCGTTGCCGATCCCGGTGGAGCCGAGTTTTTCGCGGGCTTCGAGCGCCTTCAGGATGATCGGCGCGTCGACGGAAAAGGCGATGGCCGCCTTGTCCGCAATGGTCTGCAACGCCCGCCATTTCGTCGGAGCCGACACGCCAATGAATGTGTGTTCCGACCGGATGATGTTGGGAAGGTTCATGTCATTCTCGATATAGTCGGCTCGAAGGTCGGCAACGGGGAAGAGGCATGTCAGTCCGGTTCTCTGAGCCGGTAGCCGACGCCGGTCTCGGTGGTTATATAGTACGGCTGATCCGGAATTTTCTCGATTTTTTGCCTTATTTGTCTGATGTAGACGCGCAGATATTGCACGTCGGCCGCCGGCCCCCATACCTGCTTCAAGAGAAACTGGTGTGTCAGCACCTTGCCCGCATGCTGGGCGAGCACGCGCAGGATGTCGTATTCCTTCGGCGACAGTTTGAGTTCCTCGCCGTCGACCTTGACGATGCGCTTGACAAGGTCGATCGACAGCCCGCCGGTCTGGAAGATCGCCTTTTCCCCCTGCTGCTGCAGCCGGTGGCGCAACGCCACGCGGATGCGGGCGCCGAGTTCGTTGATGCCGAAGGGCTTGGTGACGTAATCGTCGGCGCCGCTTTCCAGCGCCTTGACGATGCCGGCCTCGTCGGTGCGGCTGGAGAGGATGACGACAGGCATGGAAAGCCCGCCGTCGCGCCACTCCTGCAGGAGGTCATGGCCCGGCGTGTCGGGCAGGCCAAGATCGAGCACGACGAGGTCGGGCATGTCGTCGGCGACCGACTGGCGGGCGCTTTCGGCGTTCGGCACTTCCTGCACTTCGTAGCCTTGCGCGGTCAGGCCGACGCGGAGCAGCTTGCGGATCGGCGGTTCGTCGTCGACGACGAGGATTTTGACGGCTGAACCGGTCATTTGAGGTCGTCCAGTTTCGGAATGTCGTTGGGTTTCGGCAGCCGGATGGTAAAGACGGCGCCCGGGCGGCCCCTGCGGTTGCCGGCCGCGATCGTGCCGCCCATCGCCTCGATGAAGCCGCGGCAGATGGACAGGCCAAGCCCGGTGCCGGCGCGCACCTGATCGCCCTTGCGCACTCGGTAGAAAGTGTCGAAGACGCGGGCGAGGTCGGCCGGCGGAATGCCGGGGCCTTCGTCCGAAACCTGCACGACGACATTGTCGGCGTCGGCCCAGCCTTCGATTTGGATCACCGATCTCTCCGGCGCGTATTTGGCGGCATTGTCGAGCAGATTGAAGATCACCTGCTCGAACAGCACCGGATCGACCCGCACCATCGGCAGTTCGGCTGGAATGCTCATCTCGGTCTTGTGATGTTCGAGGATCTTTGCGGCGCGGGCGAGCGCCGTGCCGACGATATCGCCGGCATAGTGCAGTGCGGAGTTCGGCTCCATCGCGCCGGATTCGATCTTGGTCATGTCGAGCAGATTGGCGATGAAGCGGTTGAGGCGCTCGGATTCGTCGACGACGGTGGACAGCAGGTCGGCGCGATCCTCCTCCGGCATCGAGGCGAAATAGTCGCGCAACGTTCCGGCGGCGCCGAGGATGGCGGCAAGCGGTGTCTTCAGATCATGCGAGATCGAGGTGAGCAGGGCCGAGCGCAGCCGGTCGGCTTCGGCCGCAAGCCTTGCCCGGTCGACATCGGCGACGAGCTGGACGCGTTCGATGGCAAGGGCCGCCTGGTCGGCCAGCGCGTCGAGCAGCCGCTGCTGCTCGGGCGTCAGCAGCGGTCCGTCGCGGCGGTCGCTGTCGAGGCCGATGACACCGACGGCGGCGCGTCCGGTTCTGAGCGGCACATAGAGACGCTTGGCGCCGGGCAGGGTGTCGGCGCCGCGGCCGGCGGCGTGATTGTGCTCCCAGGCCCAGCGGGCGGCGGCGATGTCGGCATCGTCGAGCGTGTCGTCGGGCGGATAACCGGCCTTGACGGCGATGCTGCCTTCCTCGGGCAGCAGCAGCACGACGCGGACCTTCAGCATCGAGGCGAGCTGGAAGGCGGTCGCCCAGAGCACGTCGTCGAGCGTGCCGGTGCCGGCGAGCTTTTTCGAGAAGAGATAGAGATCTTCGGTCGTGCGCGCCCGCTGCCGGGCAGCGGCGGCCTGGCGCTGCACGGTCGCGGTCAGATTGCTGGCGATGATGGCGACGCCCAGGAAGAAGAAGAAGGCGAGCACGCTTTCCGGATCGCTGATCGTCAGCGTGTAGCGCGGCGGCAGGAAGAAGAAGTTGAAGGACAGCGCGCCGAGAATGCAGCTGTAGAGCGCCGGCCGGAGCCCATGCAGCACGGCCGAGGTCAGCACCGCCATCAGGAAGACCAGCGCCAGATTGCGCACGTCGAGCACCTGGTCGAGCACGATGCTGACGCCGAGCGCGATGGTGACATAGACGGTCGCAAGCAGATAGGCTCTGAAATCCAGCTGCGGCGCGGTGGCGGCGGCCTTGATGCCGCGCGCGGTGGTGCCGTCCTTCTCGTTGCCCGATATGACGTGAACGCTGATCTCGCCGGTCTTGCGGATCAGTTCGTCGGTAATCGAGCGGCCCCACCAGTCACGCCATGTCGGCTTCTTCGGCGCGCCGATGACGATGTGGGTGACATTGTTGGCGGTGGCATGGCGGACGAGCTCCTCGGCCACCTCGCGGCCGGGAAGGGTGATCGCCTCACCGCCGAGCTGTTCGGCAAGCCGCAGCGTCGAGGCGATCGTATCACGCTCGGCTTCGCTAAGGTTGATCGAGCGGCTGGTCTCGATATAGACGGCTGCCCAGGGCGCGCGCAGGCGCGACGCCATGCGGGCGGCGTAGCGCACCAGCGAGGCCGAGCGCGGGTGATGATCGACCGAGACGAGGACGCGTTCGCCCGCCGCCCAGGGGCCGGAGATGGCATGCGCCTGCATATGGGTCAGCAGCTGGTCGTCGACGCGCTGGGCGGTCTTGCGCAGCGCCAGTTCCCTCAGTGCCGTTAGGTTGCCGGGCGTGAAATAACTGGTCAGCGCCCGCTCGGCGGTGCGCGGCATATAGACCTTGCCGTCATGCAGGCGCTTGATCAGATCGTCCGGCGTCAGATCGATGATCTCGACGTCGTCGGCCAGGTCGATGATCGAATCCGGCACCGTCTCGCGTACGCGGATGCGGGTGATCTGCGAGACGACGTCGTTCAGGCTTTCGACATGCTGGATGTTCAGCGTCGTATAGACGTCGATACCGCGATCGAGCAATTCCTTGACGTCGAGGTAGCGTTTGGGATGACGGCTGCCCTCGGCATTGGTATGGGCGAGCTCGTCGACGAGCACGAGATCCGGCCGACGAGCGAGGATGCCGTCAAGGTCCATCTCTTCGAGCACCCGGCCCTTATAGTCGATTTCGACGCGCGGGATGATCTCGAAGCCGGCGACCAGCGCCTCGGTCTCCTTGCGGCCATGGGTCTCGACGACGCCGATGACGACATCGAGGCCGTCAGCGATCTTGGCGCGGCCGGAGATCAGCATTTCATAGGTCTTGCCGACGCCGGGGGCGGCGCCGAGGAAGATCTTCAGACGGCCGCGCGTTTCCGCCCGGGCTTTTTCGAGAAGCGCGTCGGGCGAGGGCCTGCCGGCCTGGTCGCGATTGTCGTCTGGCATGCGTGTGGTCTTTCTGCGAATGGCTGTACTTCAGATCGGCGAAACCAGCCCCTCATCCGACTGCCGCCACCTTCTCCCCGTAAACGGGGCGAAGGGGACATGCCGCGACGTCTCCGTTCCACGCCGAGCTCTCACCTGGCACGTCCCCTCTCCCCGTCAGAACGGGGAGAGGGTTAGGGTGAGGGGCTGCCGTTGGCGCCAGCCTTCACTCAGTCATAGAATCATCAAGGCTCTGGTTCAACGCCAGAACATTGACGGTGGGTTCGCCGAGAATGCCGAGCTCGCGGTGGTGAACGGCGCCGTCGACCAGTGCCTTGACCTTGGCCTCGTCGATGTTCCGCGCCTTGGCGACGCGGGCCACCTGGAAGTAGGCGGCCTCCGGCGAAATATCGGGATCGAGGCCGCTCCCCGAGGCGGTGACGAGGTCGGCCGGTACCTCGGCGGTCGGGTTTGCCGCCTTGGCGGCCTCATAGTCGCCCTTGACGCGGTCGATCAGTTTCTGGCTGGTCGGGCCGAGGTTCGAACCGCTGGAGGCGGCGGCATTGTAGCCGTCGCCGGCGGCCGAGGGACGGCCGTGGAAATATTTGTCTGTCGTGAAGGCCTGGCCGATCAGGGTCGAACCGATCAACTGGCCGTTCTTCTCGACGAGGCTGCCATTCGCTTGACTGGGGAAGAGGGCCTGGGCGGCCCCCGTCATGGCGAGTGGATAAAGAAGCCCTGTTATGGCGGTCGTGGCAATGATCATGACGACAGCCGGGCGAAATTCTTTGAACATGTTCTTGCTCCTAAAGCGCTTCAGGCAAGGCCGAGGGCGGCGACGGCCATGTCGATCGCCTTGATGCCGATGAAGGGCACCAGGATGCCGCCGAGGCCGTAGACCAGCAGGTTGCGCGACAGCAGCGCGCCGGCGCCGATCGGGCGGTAGCGCACGCCCTTCAAGGACAGCGGGATCAACGCGATGATGATCAGCGCGTTGAAGATGATCGCCGAGAGGATGGCGCTCTGCGGCGTCGACAATCCCATGACGTTGAGCAGGCCGAGCTGCGGATAGAAGGTCAGGAACATCGCCGGGATGATGGCGAAATATTTGGCGATGTCGTTGGCGATCGAGAAGGTCGTCAGCGCGCCGCGCGTCATCAGAAGCTGCTTGCCGATCTCGACGATCTCGATGAGCTTGGTCGGGTCCGAGTCGAGATCGACCATGTTGCCGGCCTCGCGGGCGGCGACCGTGCCGGTGTTCATGGCGACGCCGACATCGGCCTGGGCGAGAGCCGGCGCATCGTTGGTGCCGTCGCCGCACATGGCGACGAGCTTGCCCTTGGCCTGCTCCTCGCGCATCAGCGCCAGCTTCATCTCCGGCGTCGCCTGGGCGAGGAAGTCGTCGACGCCGGCCTCGGCTGCGATGGCGGCCGCCGTCAGCGGGTTGTCGCCGGTGATCATCACGGTGCGGATGCCCATGCGGCGTAGCTCCGCGAAGCGTTCGCGGATGCCGCCCTTGACGATGTCCTTCAGCTGGATGATGCCGAGCAGCCGGCCGTCACGGGCGACGGCGAGCGGCGTGCCGCCTGATTTGGCGACCTCGTCGGCGATCGATTGCAGTTCTCGCACGACCTCGCTGCGGTTTTTCGAGGGGGCGTCGCTGTTGACATAGGTCAGCACGGTATCGACCGCGCCCTTGCGGATCGAGGCGTCTTCGAGATCGACGCCGCTCATGCGAGTCTGGGCGGTGAAGGGCACGAAGGTCGCCTTCAGGGTCGCCATGTCGCGGCCGCGGATCGCATATTTCTCCTTGGCGAGCACGACGATGGAACGGCCTTCCGGCGTTTCGTCGGCGAGCGAGGCAAGCTGGGCGGCATCGGCGAGTTCCTGTTCGGAAACGCCGCGCACCGGGCGAAAGCTGGTCGCCTGGCGATTGCCGAGCGTGATCGTGCCTGTTTTGTCGAGCAGCAGCGTGTCGACGTCGCCGGCGGCCTCGACCGCGCGGCCGGACATGGCGAGCACGTTGAAGCGGACGAGACGGTCCATGCCGGCAATGCCGATCGCCGACAGCAGCGCGCCGATCGTGGTCGGGATCAGGGTGACGAACAGGGCGACGAGAATGATGATCGGGATCGAGCCGCCGGCATAGATGGCGAAGCTCGGGATCGTCGCGGTGGCGAGCACGAAGATCAGCGTCATGCCGGCAAGCAGGATATTGAGCGCGATCTCGTTCGGGGTCTTCTGGCGCTGCGCGCCCTCGACGAGTGAAATCATCCGGTCGAGGAAGGTGGAGCCGGCCGCCGCGGTGATGCGGACGCGGATCCAGTCGGACAGCACCTGGGTGCCGCCGGTCACTGCCGAGCGGTCGCCACCGGATTCGCGGATAACGGGGGCGGATTCGCCCGTGATCGCCGCTTCGTTGACGGAGGCCACACCTTCGATGACCTCGCCGTCCGAGGGGATGATGTCGCCGGCTTCGACGAGCACGATATCGCCGACCTCGAGGCTGGTGCCGGGCACCATGCGGTAGTCGTTGCCGTTGTTGCCGGTGAGCAGCTTGGCCTGGGTTTCGGTGCGCGCCTTGCGCAATGAATCCGCCTGCGCCTTGCCGCGGCCTTCGGCGACAGCTTCGGCGAAATTGGCAAACAGCACGGTGAACCAGAGCCAGAGATTGATCTGGAAGGAGAAGCCGAGATTGCCGTTGCCGGCGACGAGATCGCGCAGGAAAAGTGCGGTGGTCAGTACCGAAACCGTAGCCACCACGAACATGACAGGGTTTCGGGCGAGTGCGCGCGGATCCAGCTTCTTAAAGGCGGCGCTCACCGCCGGAATGAGGATGCGAGAATCGATGATGCTCGCGGATTTTGCCTGGCTCATAAGAGACTCCAGCTTGAAACGAGGATGGCGAAGGACCCCGGCGATGCAGGGTCGGGCAACGCCTCAGAAGGTTTGTCCGGCAATCGAGACCAGGTGTTCGACGACGGGGCCGAGCGCCAACGCCGGGAAGAAGGTCAGGCCGCCGACGATCAGGATCGTGCCGACGAGCAGGCCGACGAAGAGCGGACCGTCCGTCGGGAAGGTACCCGCCGAGGCCGGGACCGTCTTCTTGGCGATCAGCGAACCGGCGATGGCGAGCGCCGGGATGATGACCAGGAAGCGGCCGGCGAGCATGCCGATGCCGAGCGTCACATTGTACCAGGGCGTATTGCCGGTCAGGCCGCCGAAGGCCGAGCCGTTATTGGCCGCAGCCGAGGTATAGGCATAGAGAATTTCGGAGAAACCGTGCGGGCCGGCGGTGCCGACCGAGGCGACGGCGGAAGGCAGCACGGTGGCGATCGCGGTGAAGACGAGCATGGCGAGCGGCAGGCAGAGAATGGCGAGGACGGCCATCTTCATTTCCTTCGCCTCGATCTTCTTGCCGAGATATTCCGGCGTGCGGCCGACCATCAAGCCGGCGACGAAGACGGCGACGATGATGAACAGCAGGATGCCGTAGAAGCCCGCGCCGACACCGCCGACGATGATTTCGCCGAGCTGCATGTTGATCAGCGGAATGAGGCCACCAAGCGCGGTAAACGAGCCGTGCATCGCGTTGACCGCGCCGCAGGAGGCAGCCGTGGTAATGACGGCAAACAGCGAGGAGAGGGCGACGCCGAAGCGGACTTCCTTGCCCTCCATGTTGCCGCCCTGAAGGCCGAAGGCGTGCATCAGCGGATTGCCGGCGGCTTCGGCCCAATAAGTCACGATGACGCCGACGAGGAACAGTGCGCCCATCGTGGCGAGGATCGCCCAGCCCTGGCGCTGATTGCCCACCATGCGGCCGAACACGTTGGTCAGTGCTGCGCCGATGGCGAAGATCGACACCATCTGGATCAGGTTGGAGATCGCATCGGGGTTTTCGAACGGATGGGCGGAATTGGCGTTGAAGAAGCCGCCGCCATTGGTGCCGAGCATCTTGATGGCGAGCTGCGAAGCGACCGGACCGACGGCGATCGTCTGCTGCGCGCCTTCGAGCGTCGTCGCATTGACGTAAGGCCCAAGCGTCTGGGGTACGCCGAGATAGACGAAGACGAGCGTCAGCACCACGCAGATCGGCAGCAGCAGGTAAAGGATCGCCTTTGTCAGATCGACCCAGAAATTGCCGATGGCCTTGCCGGAGGCGCGGGAGAAGGCGCGGATGAAGGCAAGCGCGATGGCGATGCCGGTGGCGGCAGAAACGAAGTTCTGGACGGTGGAGCCGGCCATCTGGGTGAGATAGGACATGGTGCTTTCGCCGCCGTAGTTCTGCCAGTTCGTATTGGTGACGAAGCTGACGGCGGTGTTGAAGGAAAGCTCCGGCGGGACGGCGGCCATGCCGGCCGGGTTATACGGAAGGATGCCCTGAAGGCGCTGCAGCGCATAAAGGACGATGACGCCGAAAAGATTGAACGTCAGCATGGCGAAGGCATAGGAGGTCCAATGCTGCTCCTCGCCTTCGCTGGTGCCGGCGACGCGGTAAAGCCCCCGTTCGATCGGAACGAGGACCGGCGACAGAAACGTGCGCTCGCCGCTGAAGACACGCGTCATATAGCCGCCGAGCGGTTTGACGAGTGCAAGAACGATCCCGCAAAAGAGCAGGATCTGAAGCCATCCGTTGAGGGTCATGGAGGTAACTTTCAATGCCGGCTGCTTCCCGATCGCGCATCCGCGTTCTCAGAAGCGCCGGTTCTTTTCAGAAGCGTTCTGGGCGAAGCAGAGCGTAGGTGAGGTAGACGGTGAGAAACACGGTCACGGCACCGCTCAAGATGTAATCGAGGGTCATCGTCGGTTCTCCGTCAAAGCCTGTCGCAGGCTCTGGTGTAGGCAAGGCACAGCGCGAAAAATAAGATCGCGGTGCCGAGTAGAAGGATATCCATCATGATCGTGACTCCTGTTGTTCTTTGTTGGAGTCAGACAAGACAAAGGGCGCCATTCGCTTGGAAAGGCCGCCTTTCATGCTTTCTGGCGTGGAGATGACCGTTCGATCTCTCGGGCATGAATATGGAGCCGGAGGGCATAAAGGTTCGAGACGGCCGAAGGACCATCAATATAAAAATCTTATAAATGCTTTCAGGGCGTGCCTAAAGCGCGTCGCGATCGTTCGGACGTGCTTTCAACGCTTCAGCGCTTTGTTTTACGCATGTCGTTACCGGGAAACCGACATGCTCTAAGGATCGACTCGGAACCGGTATTGGCCTTCGGCGCTGCGCCCGTCCATCGAGAGGACGCGCCAGTCGACGGTGTAGAGGCCGGGCGCCATGGCAGGATCGAGCGGAATCTTGAAGATCGATCCTTCGGGGCCGGAGAGAAACGGCTTGCCCGTGGGAAGCGCCGTACCCTGAGCATCCAACAGGACGGCCGTCGAACGGGCAAGGTCGACCGGGCCGGTGAAGGTGAGTTCGACGTTGGCCGGCGCCAGCCTTACTTCTTGCTGCTGCGGCGGAAGCGAGGCTTGTTCCAGAGCCGCAGAGGCTTCACTTGCGGTGAAGAGAAGGGAGACGAACAGACAGAATGACGCGGTCGACTTCATGATGGTCTTCCTTATCGTGTCGACCCGCATGTGCCCGGAGCCGTCATGCTTCCGTGACGCCATGCCGACGCATTATTAATAACGCTGTGGGGGAGGATTTCGATCCCTAGTTTTTGCGATAACGCGCACCGGCCGCGGCCGGGGGGCTTTCGGCAGAGCGGTGATCAGGTCCGCAAGCCGCTGCCAGAATTGCCGGATTGACCTTGATATCGTCGGGCCGCTCTTCATCTCTTTGCCTGTTCTGATTGCGGGGATCTCAAACTGAGACCCCGGGGATCTCGAACTGAGAATGTACTCCCCGTCGGCCTCGGCTGAAATCATACAGAGGTCTTGGAACGTGAATCTTTCGGATTATAGAAAATGGGCATTTCATCACATGTTGAGCAAAAGCTTGGCTGGTGCGATTGAATTGCCGCCGCTTGCGGTCTTATAGTCCGTATCGATGGCACCCGCTGAAGCGGGGCAAAAGGGAAGGAAACCGATCATGACCAAAGTCCGTGCGCTGGTGCTGGAGCGCCAGCATGAGCTTGCGCTTCGCGATATCGATCTGCCGCTGGAGACAGGACCGGGGCAGGTCA
Source organism: Rhizobium phaseoli (assembly GCF_001664385.1). Lineage (NCBI taxonomy): Bacteria > Pseudomonadati > Pseudomonadota > Alphaproteobacteria > Hyphomicrobiales > Rhizobiaceae > Rhizobium > Rhizobium phaseoli. Next base: position 228,230 of record NZ_CP013534.1, read on the forward strand.
AGATCAGGATTCATACCGTCGGCGTCTGCGGTTCGGACGTGCATTATTATACCCACGGCAAGATCGGTCCCTTCGTCGTCAACGCGCCGATGGTGCTCGGCCATGAGGCGGCCGGCACGGTGGTCGAGGTGGGCGCCGGCGTCACCCATCTGAAAGCCGGCGACCGCGTCTGTATGGAGCCCGGCATTCCCGATCCGAACTCCAAGGCAAGCCGGCTCGGCATGTATAATATCGATCCTGCCGTCACATTCTGGGCGACGCCGCCGGTCCATGGCGTGTTGACGCCCGAAGTCGTGCATCCCGCCAACTATACGTTCAAGCTGCCTGACAATGTCAGCTTTGCCGAAGGCGCCATGGTCGAGCCCTTCGCCGTCGGCATGCAGGCGGCGAGCAAGGCAAAGATTGCGCCTGGTGATACCGCGATCGTGCTTGGCGCCGGGCCGATCGGCACGATGGTGGCGATCGCGGCGCTGGCCGGCGGCTGCGCCCGGGCGATCGTCGCCGATCTCGCGCAGCCGAAGCTCGATATCGCCGCGCAATACCAGGGTGTCATCCCGGTCAATATCCGCGAGAAGAACCTGATCGAGGAAGTCGCCCGATTGACGGACGGCTGGGGTGCGGATGTGGTTTTCGAATGCTCCGGTTCGCCGAAAGCCTGGGAGACGATCATGGCGCTGCCGCGCCCGGGCGGCGTCATCGTCGCCGTCGGCCTGCCGATCAATCCTGTTGGTTTCGACGTCTCGACGGCGACCACCAAGGAGATCCGCATCGAAACGGTGTTCCGTTATGCCCATCAATATGAGCGATCGATCGCGCTGCTCGCCTCGGGACGCGTCGACCTGAAGCCGCTGATATCGGAGACCTTCACATTCGAGGATTCGATCAAGGCCTTCGATCGTGCCGTCGAAGCCCGGCCGAGCGACGTCAAGCTGCAGATCGTGATGGAATAGGGCACGCCACGTCTGGAGCATGATGCCGAAAAGTATGAGCGGTTTTCGGACGACATCATGCTCTAACTCTTTAGTTTAGAACAGGATTCACATTTTAGGCCGACCGGCCTAAAATCATCCTGTTCTAGGAGTGGCCCGCACTTGGTCTCATTTTGCGAAAGGCAAAAGCGGCGGCTGCAATGACAGCCGCGGCTCCGGCAGCAATCAGCAGATGGCGGTGAAGGGGAAGATGGCCCAATAGCTGCTGGATGCCGTGCCCGAACAGGTAGCCGAGCGCCGTAAACAGCTGCCCCCATGCCAGCGCGGCCACGGCATTGAGGACGACGAACTTGCCGGTCGGTATTCGCGTGGTCCCGATGACGACAGGGCTGATCGTCCGCAATCCCACCAGGAAACGAAACGCAAGAATGAATCCGGTCGGATATTTTTCGAGAAGCTGGGTTGCGCGGGCGAGCGCCGGCTTCTCCATCAGCCGGCGGACGAAGCTCCAGCGGGCGGCGTAACGGCCGGCGAAGAACCAGAACTGGTCGCCGACGAAGGATCCCGCAACGGCCGCGGATGCCGCCGCCGAATAGCTCAGCAGCCCGCGATGGGCAACGACTCCGCCGAGGAAGGCGGCCGTTTCGCCTTCGATGGCCGCACCCAGGAAGATCGCCAGCAGGCCGTAATTCTCGATCAGCAGTTCGATAGACATGACGGCTCGCCCTCACCTGTTCCCGACGTGTCAGGTCACCGTCAAACGGGCTTCAAATCGCCAAGCAGCGTCGGGATCAGCTCCGACACCGTCGGATGGATTGGCACCGACCATTTCAGCGTCGGATAGGTGGTCCCGGCATTCATCGCGTCGATCAGGCCGTGGATCACCTCGTCGCCCTCAATGCCGAGGATCGCCGCGCCGAGGATTTCCTTGGTCTCGGCGTCGGCAATCACCTTCATGAAGCCCTTGGTCTCGCCGCGCTCGTTGGCGCGGCCGACGCGGCTCATCGGCCGGCTCGAGACCATGATCTTGCGGCCCGTCTCGCGCGCCTGTTTTTCGGTCATGCCGACGCGTCCGAGCGGCGGGTCGATGTAGAGCGCATAGGCCGGGATGCGGCTCGAGACCTTCCGGTCATCACCGTCCAGCAGATTGGCGGCGGCGATCTCGAAATCATTGTAGGAGGTGTGGGTGAAGGCGCCGCGGCCGTTGCAGTCGCCGAGCGCAAAGATGCCCTCGACATTGGTGGCGAGCTTGTCGTCGACCGTGATGTAGCCGCGCTTGTCGGTGGCAACGCCGGCGGCATCGAGGCCGAGATCGTCGGTATTCGGCTTGCGGCCGGTGGCGATCAGCACGTGGCTCGCGTCGATCGTCGCCGCGCCGGCGGTGACGCTCACCCCATTGCCGTTTACAGCCAACGCGATGTTGCCGGCGTCGGTATGGACGTCGATGCCTTCCGAACGCAGGATCTCGGCGATCGCATCGGATATATCCTCGTCCTCGCGCGATGCGAGCTTCGGGCCGTGCTCGATGACGCTGACTTCGGCGCCGAAGCGGCGATACATCTGAGCAAATTCCAGCCCGATATAGCTGCCTCCGATGACGGCCAGATGCCGCGGCAGCGTGTCGAGATGAATGATCGAGGTGCTGGTGAGGTAGTCGATGTCATCGATGCCGGGCAGGTCGGGAATGACAGGCCGCGCCCCGACATTGAGGAAGATGCGCGGCGCGGTCAGGGTCTCTCCGTTGACGCTGACGGTGTTCGGACCCTCGAAGTGGGCATGACCATAGATTACGCTCATGCCGTCCATCCCGGCAAACCAGCCAATCAGACCGTTGCGGGCATTCATGGTCACCGTTTCGGCGCGGGCTCTGACCACTTTCATGTCGACGGCGATGGCGCCTTCGATATTGACGCCGTAGGCGGCAGCGCTTCTGGCGACATGGGCGGCGCGGGCGCTGGCGACCAGCGTCTTCGTCGGCATGCAGCCGGCATTGACGCAGGTTCCGCCGAGGAATTTGCGCTCGATCAGCGCCACCTTCATACCCTTCTCGACCATGCGGGCGGCAAGAAATGGGCCGGCCTGGCCGGCGCCGATGACGATGGCGTCGAAGCTTTTCATGACACGGCCCCCACGATCAGCGCCGCACCGATGACGGCGACGGCATCCTCGATCAGGGCGGCCGGCAGGTCCCTGCCGAAGGACGCGGCCACCCTGCCGCGCAGGGCGGCGCCACCATAGGTGCCGATGACAGCGCCGATCACGCCAGCGATCAGGCCGCCGAAGAACAGGCCGCTGGCGGCGCCGATCGTCGCCCCGGCGAGCGCCCCGGTGACGATACGGGCGCCGAACTGCACCGGCACCTTGCGCGACGGTGTCGAGGGCAGCTGATCGGTGATCAGCTCGACGATGGCGAGAACCGTGAAGATCCACGGCGTCCACCGGTAACCCATGAAGGCAAGCGGCGTTTGCGACACTTCGAACCAGCCGAGCGCTGCGCCCCAGGCGACGGCAGCGGGCGCGGTCATGGCGCGAAGGCCGGAGATGACACCGATCAGCAATGCAAGAAGCAGAAACATGCGCGATCCCCTCATTGCCGGCTTTGTGCCGCGAGAGGGAAGGTTGCACATTGTCAGGCGCGTGGCAATTAGACTTGCCGCGCCGGGAGTTTAGTTGGCAAAGGCGGCGATGCCGGTGATCGCCCGGCCGATGATCAGCGCGTGGATGTCGTGCGTGCCCTCATAGGTGTTGACCACTTCGAGGTTGACGAGGTGGCGGGCGATGCCGAATTCGTCGGAGATGCCGTTGCCGCCGAGCATGTCGCGGGCGGCGCGTGCAATCTCCAGCGCCTTGCCGCAGCTGTTGCGCTTGAGGATCGAGGTCAGCTCCACCGGCGGATGGCCTTCTTCCTTCATGCGGCCGAGCCGCAGGCAGCCCTGCAGGCCGAGCGAGATTTCCGCCGCCATGTCGGCGAGCTTCTTCTGGATGAGCTGGTTGGCGGCGAGCGACCGGCCGAACTGCTTGCGCTCGAGCGTGTATTGCCGTGCCCTGGCATAACAATCCTCGGCAGCCCCGAGCGCGCCCCAGGCGATGCCGAAACGGGCCGAGTTGAGGCAGGTGAACGGTCCCTTGAGGCCGGTGACGCCGGGCAGCAGGTTTTCCTCGGGCACGAAGACCCCGTCCATCACCACTTCGCCGGTGATCGAGGCGCGCAGGCCGACCTTGCCGTGAATGGCCGGCGCCGAAAGCCCCTTCCAGCCCTTTTCGAGGATGAAGCCGCGGATGAGGCCGTCCTCGGTCTTGGCCCAGACGACGAAGACATCGGCGATCGGCGCGTTCGAGATCCAGGTTTTCGAGCCGGTGAGGCTGTAGCCGCCATCGACCTTTTTGGCGCGTGTCGCCATCGAGCCGGGATCGGAGCCGTGATCGGGTTCGGTCAGGCCGAAGCAGCCGATCCATTCGCCGGCGGCCAGTTTCGGCAGGTATTTCAGCTTCTGCGCCTCAGACCCGAAGGTGTCGATCGGCACCATCACCAGCGAGGACTGCACGCTCATCATCGAACGATAGCCGCTGTCGACCCGCTCGACCTCACGGGCGATCAGGCCGTAGGCGACATAACCAAGGCCGGCGCCGCCATAGTCAGGGGAGATCGTCGGGCCAAGCAGGCCGAGTTCTCCCATTTCGCGGAAGATTGCCGGATCGGTCCTTTCATTGCGGAAGGCGTCGAGAACGCGGGGCGCGAGCTTTTGCTGCGCATAGGCATGGGCGGTGTCCTGCACCATGCGCTCCTCGTTGGTCAGCTGCTCCACCAGGCGGAACGGATCGGCCCAGTCGAAAACCTCGCGCGTATGCTGCATGTCGGCGTCTCCTCACCCAGGATTCAGGCTTGCCTCGCTCAAGGTCGCATAGACCCGCCAGCCGACCGCGTCAACAGAAGGCGGCCCCATCGAAAAGACAGGGCGCGCCATCTTTTCAAAAGCGCTGGCATGCTCCACTTTGCCCCCGATCGATTCTGGAACGAGGAGACGGAAATGTCGTCAAGCGATCTGTTCGTATCGGCCGAAGGCGCCGAATGGGTCAATCCCGAGCTGGGCGTGACCAGGCGCATCATGACCTATCTGCCTGAGATGATGATGGTGGAAGTCGCTTTCGAGAGCGGCGCCGTCGGTGCGGCCCATTCGCATCCGCATATCCAGGCAAGCTATGTCGCCGAGGGCAGCTTCGAGGTGACGATCGACGGGCGGACCGAGGTGCTGCGGCAGGGCGGCAGTTTCATCGTGCCGCCCAATCTCATCCATGGCGTCAAGGCGCTGGAAAAGGGCCGGCTGATCGATACATTCACGCCGCACCGGGCCGAGTTCCTCAAATAGTCATGTTTCGGCGTCCGATCGGCGCTGCGGGCCGGCGGCGGTGACATAGGGCGGCACGAAGCGCGCGTCCTCGCCGCGCACGGCCTCACGCAGGAAGTCGATGACGGCGCGCACGCGTGGCGCCTGTTTCAGGTCGCGATGGCAGGTGATCCAGTACTGGCGCTTGAGGTCGATTTCGGCGGGCAGCACCCGCACCAGCTCGGGATAACGGCTGGCGAAGAAATAGGGCAGGATGCAGAGGCCGAGGCCGTTTCGGGTGGCGGTCAGCTGCGCGAAGATGCTGGAGCTCTGGAACTGCGGCTTGATGCGCGGATGCACATCGCTGAGGTAATCCAGGCCCGGCGCGAAAATCATCTCCTCGATGTAGCTGACGAAGGGATGCTCAAGCAGGTCGTCGCGGCAGGTGATCGCAGGCGCCTTCGCCAGATAGTCGCGCGAGCCGTAGATCTGCAGATGATAGTCGGTCAGCTTCTCGGCGAAATAGGGCCCGCCCTTCGGCTCGTCGAGCACGACGGACAGATCGGCCTCCTTGCGCGACAGCGACATGATCTGCTGGATCGTCACCAGTTCGAGCGCCAGATGCGGATGCCGGGCGGCAAACCGATGCAGCACGGTGGCGAAGAAGAAATTGGCAAAACCTTCCGGCGCGCTCAGGCGCACCAGGCCGCGCTGCGCCATCGAGCCGTCGGCGAGGTCGGCGCGCAGCCGCTCGGTCTCCTGCTCCATCCGCTCGGCCGTCTCGACGAAGCGTGTGCCCATGGCGGTCAGCACGTAACCGCGCGGATTGCGCTCGAACAGCTTGACCTTGAGGGTGAATTCCAGCCGGTCGATGCGCCGCGAAACGGTGGCATGGCTGGAGCGCAGCTGCCGGGCGGCCGTCGACAGCTGCCCGGTGCGGGCGACGGCGAGAAAAAACTGCAGATCGTCCCAGGTAAACTGCGGTGGATTGGTCATCACCATTTCTCTCGTTCAACAATCAATAACCCATAGCATGGTCTCGCGTTTTTTAAACAATTCATTGTTTTTATTTATGTTTTAACATCAGATAAAGAATGGGAATCGCGGGCCGGTGAAGGCCGGCCTTGTGAATTCGAGACCACGCCCCGTGAGAACTTGGTGATGCCTCGGCGGGGATGGTTTCAGCCGCTATGCGCCAATGCTACACGGCCGCGTTTGTATTTTGAGGAACTATTGATGAAAAAATTGGTTCGCCTGCTGCTGACGATCGCGATCGCGTTCGTCGTCGTCATCGGTTTTCGCTGGTATCGTTACGTTACCAACACCGACAGCCCCTATGACGAAGTCGGCATCACGCTCAACACATCCATGCCAGGCCCGCTCAATGCCTGGGGCTGCGCCAAGCTGAAGGAAACCTTCAGGGGTGCCTTGCCTCCCTATGGCTGCGCGGCCGAGAATGGGACGCAATGGAAATAATAGCAGGCTGAAACGCGCCAATATGCCGGAGACGAAGGAGCAATAGATGATTGGTCCTTCGTCTAACGCCGCCATCCCTGCACAACCCTCGAAACCGCCCTAATTCTACCGCTGAGCGCTCACTTCTTGCGCTTCCTGAGGCTTGGATCGACATTGTGCAGCTCTCCTTCTGTGCAAAAATGAACAGATACTGTTTGGAATTAGTTATAAACCACCCGTTGCCTCAGGGGAGAATTTCCATGATCGTAAGACGAGGGCCCGTCGTTCTGAGGAGTGCGACCGGCCAAATTTGAACAGATCGGTAATCCGGCTAATCTCTGGGAGGAGAGAATATGCGAAAGAATCTCATCGCGTCCGTTGCATTTTTGCTCGCCAGCAGCACAACGGTGCTCGCGCAGAGCGCGACTGACGGCAAGGTCAAGATCGGCATTCTGAACGACCAGTCGGGCGTCTATGCCGATTTCGGCGGCAAGTCTTCCGTCGAGGCCGCCAAGATGGCGGTCGAGGATTTCGGCGGCAAGGTATTGGGCGTTCCCGTCGAGATCGTCGATGCCGATCACCAGAACAAGCCGGATATTGCCTCCAACATCGCCCGCCAGTGGTACGACACCGAGCAGGTGGACGCGATCATGGAACTGACGACCTCGTCGGTGGCGCTCGCGGTGCAGGCGATCGCCAAGGAAAAGAAGAAGATCGACATCGTCACCGGTGCGGCGACGACGGATCTGACCGGCAAGGCCTGCTCGCCTTACGGCTTCCACTGGGCCTACGACACGCATGCGCTGGCGGTCGGTACCGGCGGCGCACTGGTCAAGCAGGGCGGTGACAGCTGGTTCTTCCTGACCGCCGACTATGCCTTCGGCTATTCGCTGGAGCAGCAGACCACCGACTATGTCAAGGCGAGCGGCGGCACGGTCGTCGGCGCCGTCCGCCATCCGCTGTCGACCCAGGACTTCTCGTCCTTCCTGCTGCAGGCGCAATCATCAGGCGCCAAGGTGATCGGCCTTGCCAATGCCGGCCTCGATACTTCGAACGCCATCAAGCAGGCGGCCGAATTCGGCATCACCCAGGGCGGCCAGCATCTGGCGGCGCTGCTCTTCACGCTTGCCGAAGTCCATGGTCTCGGGCTCGAGGCGGCGCAGGGCCTGACGCTGACGGAAGGTTTTTACTGGAACCGCGACGACGAAAGCCGCGCCTTCGCCAAGAAATTCTTCGCCCGCACCGGCAAGATGCCGAACATGATCCATACCGGCACCTATTCGGCAGTGACGCAATATCTGAAGGCGGTGCAGAAGGCCGGTACCGACGAGACGGAAGCCGTCGCCAAAACGCTGCATGAAATGCCTGTCGATGACGTCTTCGGCCGCGGCGGCACGGTCGGCGCCAATGGCCGGATGATCCACGACATGTATCTGCTGCAGGTCAAGAAGCCGGCCGACAGCAAGGAGCCGTGGGATTACTTCAACGTGCTCGCCACCATTCCCGGCAAGGAAGCCTATATCGATCCCGCCAAGAGCGGCTGCGATCTGGTGAAGTAAGCGCGATGGCGGTTTCCGCGATTGAAACGCAGGAAAAGCCGCGGGTGGTGCTCTCCGCCCGCGGCCTGCGCCGCGATTTCGGCGGCTTCACCGCTGTCAAGAACGTCGATCTCGACGTGCATGATGCGAGCGTGCACGCGCTGATCGGCCCGAACGGCGCCGGCAAGACCACGGTCTTCAACCTGCTGACCAAGTTCCTGCAGCCGACGGCGGGCACGATCACCCTGATGGGCACCGACATCACCCACACGCCGCCCGACAGGGTGGCGCGCATGGGGCTGGTGCGCTCCTTCCAGATCTCGGCGGTCTTCCCGCATCTCTCCGTTCTCGACAATGTGCGGGTGGCGCTGCAGCGGCCGAACAATCTTTCCACCCAGTTCTGGCGGCCGCTTTCGGCGCTCGACCGGCTGAACGAACGGGCCGAGCAGTTGCTCGCCAGCGTCGGGCTTTCCAAGGAGCGCGATCATATCGCCGCCGATCTTTCCTATGGCCGCAAGCGCGTGCTGGAGATCGCCACGACGCTGGCGCTCGATCCGAAAGTGCTGCTGCTTGACGAGCCGATGGCCGGCATGGGGCTGGAGGATGTCGGCGTCGTCTCGGGGATCATCCGTGATGTCGCCCGCGACCGGGCGGTGTTGATGGTCGAGCACAATCTCTCCGTTGTCGCCAATATCTGCCAGCAGGTGACGGTGCTGCAGCGTGGCGAGATTCTTGCCGAGGGCGATTATGCCACGGTCAGCCAGGACGAGCGGGTGCGCGTCGCCTATATGGGCACGGAGGAGCATTGATGGCCGATCTCCTCGAAGTCCAGGGACTGAACGCCTGGTATGGCGAAAGCCACATCCTGCACGGCGTCGACATGCGCGTGGCCGAAGGCGAGACGATCACCATTCTCGGCCGCAACGGCGTCGGCAAGACGACGACGCTGCGCACCATCACCGGCATCGTGCGGACCCGCAAGGGCCGGATCAGCTTTGCCGGCAGCGACATGATGCAGGTGCCACTGCACAAGACGGCACATCGCGGCATCGGCTTCGTGCCGGAGGAGCGCGGCATCTTCTCGACGCTGACTGTGTCGGAAAACCTGCTGCTGCCGCCTGTCGTAGCGAAGGGCGGCATGACGCTCGACGAGATCTACGAACTCTTTCCCAATCTCTACGAGCGCCGCACCAGCCCCGGCACCAAACTCTCAGGCGGCGAGCAGCAGATGCTGGCGATCGCCCGGATCCTGCGCACCGGTGTCCGGCTGCTCATTCTCGACGAACCGACGGAGGGGCTCGCCCCCGTCATCGTCCAGCGCATCGGCGAGGTGCTGCAGACACTGAAAGGACGCGGCATGACGATCCTGCTCGTCGAGCAGAACTTTCGCTTCGCCAGCCGTATTGCCGATCGCTTCTATCTGATGGATCATGGGCAGATGGTGTCGGAATTCCCGGTCGGCGAACTGCCGCAGCGCATGGATACGCTGCACAAGGTTCTGGGAGTATGACCAGATGACGATGATCTTCGGCATTCCCCTGCAGGCGCTGCTCGGCCAGCTGTTGATCGGTCTGATCAACGGCTCGTTCTATGCGCTGCTCAGCCTCGGCCTCGCCATCATTTTCGGCCTGCTCCGGGTGATCAACTTTGCCCATGGCGCGCAATATATGCTCGGCGCCTTCGTCGCCTATCTGCTGCTCACCTATGCCGGTATCGGCTACTGGCCGTCGCTGATCCTGGCGCCCGTCATCGTCGGCTTTGCCGGGGCGATCGTTGAGCGGCTGTTCCTGCGCCGGCTCTACGATCTCGATCCGCTTTACGGCCTGCTCTTCACCTTCGGGCTGGCGCTCGCGGTCGAAGGCACCTTCCGCTACCTCTACGGCTCGTCCGGCCAGCCTTATGCGACGCCGGCAGCCCTTGCCGGCGGGGCGAACCTCGGCTTCATGTTCCTGCCGATCTATCGCGGCTGGGTCGTGGTCGTCTCCCTCGTCGTCTGTCTCGGCACATGGCTGCTGATCGAGAAGACCAAGCTCGGCGCCTATCTCAGGGCCGCCACCGAAAATGCCGTGCTGGTGCAGGTCTTCGGCGTCAACGTGCCGGTGCTGCTGACGCTGACCTACGCGCTCGGCGCCGGTCTCGCCGCCTTTGCCGGCGTGCTGGCGGCGCCGATCTACCAGGTCTCGCCGCTGATGGGCTCGAACATGATCATCGTCGTCTTTGCCGTCGTCGTGGTCGGCGGTATGGGATCGATCATGGGTGCGATCATCACCGGCTATGTGCTCGGCATCGCCGAGGGCCTGACCAAGGTCTTCTATCCCGAGGCCTCCAACATCGTGATCTTCGTCATCATGGCGATCGTGCTTCTCATCAGGCCCGCGGGCCTCTTCGGCCGGGATGCTTGACATGGCTGACATCACCGACACCATCCGCACCGAAAAGAGTCGAACCGCCCTCTCGGTCCAGGCCGGCTTCCTGCTCGCAGGCCTGCTGCTCCTGCTGCTCGCGCCCTTCTTCTTCTATCCGATCTTCCTGATGAAGCTGCTCTGCTTCGCGCTTTTTGCCTGCGCCTTCAATCTGCTGCTCGGCTATACCGGCCTCTTGTCCTTCGGTCACGCCACCTTCTTCGGCGGTGCGGCCTATTTCACCGCCTATACGGTGAAATCATGGGGCCTGCCGCCGGAGCTGGGAATCCTGATCGGCGTCGCGGGTGCTGCGTTTCTCGGGCTCGTCATGGGCTTCTTCGCCATCCGCCGCCAGGGCATCTATTTTGCGATGATCACCTTGGCGTTGTCGCAGATGTTCTTTTTCTTCTGCCTGCAGGCGAAGTTTACCGAGGGAGAGGACGGCATCCAGTCGGTGCCGCGCGGCCATCTCTTCGGTTTCATCGACCTGAACAACTCGACCAACATGTATTATTTCGTGCTGGCCGTTTTCCTCGTTGGTATCCTGATTATCTGGCGCTTCATCAATTCGCCTTTCGGCATGATCCTCAAATCGATCCGCGAGAACGAGCAGCGGGCAATCTCGCTCGGTTATTCCGTCGCCCGCTACAAGCTCGGCGCTTTCGTCATGTCGGCAGCACTTGCGGGGCTCGCCGGCGCGGTCAAATCGATCGTCTTCCAGTTCGCGACGCTGACCGACGTCGCCTGGCAGATGTCGGGCGAGGTGATCCTGATGACACTGCTCGGCGGCATCGGCACGCTGATCGGCCCGCTGTTCGGCGCCGGGCTGGTGGTGGCGCTGGAAAACTACCTCGCCACCTCGGAATTCCCGGTGACGATCATCACCGGCATCGTCTTCATGGTCTGCGTGCTGATCTTCCGCCGCGGCATCATCGGCGAATTCTACGCCTCCCGGTTGGGGCGGAAATTGGGCTTCGTCTATCGCCGCTGAACGGGCGGACCTCTCTTTCCCGGGAAGAGCCTGTTTCTCCCGGAAGAAGGGGCGGGCGGCGGCGCTGCGATTGTCCCTCTCCCCGTCCTGCGGGGAGAGGGAGCGGCAAGCATCGGGAGCTTCGTGCAGGGCACATGGATCGTTACGACTATATCATCATCGGGGCGGGCAGCGCCGGCTGCGTGCTCGCCAACCGGCTGTCGGCCGATGACAGGAGCCGGGTGCTGCTGCTCGAAGCCGGCGGCAGCGACAATTACCATTGGATCCATATCCCGGTCGGTTATCTCTATTGCATCAACAATCCGCGCACCGACTGGTGTTTCACCACGGCGCCGGAAGCGGGGTTGAACGGCCGGGCGCTCAGCTACCCGCGCGGCAAGGTTCTCGGCGGCTGCTCCTCGATCAACGGCATGATTTATATGCGCGGCCAGGCGCGCGATTACGATCTCTGGCGGCAGATGGGCTGCGCCGGCTGGGGCTGGGACGATGTTCTGCCCTACTTCCGCAAGTCCGAGGATTTTTATCGCGGCGAAGACGAGATGCATGGCGCGGGCGGCGAATGGCGCATCGAAAAGGCGCGGGTGCGCTGGGCCGTGCTCGACGCTTTCCAACAGGCGGCGAGAGAAGCCGGCATTCCCGAGACGGTGGATTTCAACCGCGGCAGCAATGAGGGTTCCGGCTATTTCGACGTCAACCAGCGTTCCGGCATTCGCTGGAACACCTCGAAGGCCTTCCTGCGCCCGGCGCGCAAGCGCGCGAACCTGACAGTGCTGACCAAGGCGCAGGTCCGGCGGCTGCTGGTGGAGGAGGGGTCGGTCGCCGGCGTTGAATTCCAGCACCAGGGCGTGGCGAAACGCGCCTATGCGGGCAGAGAAACCATCCTTTCGGCCGGTTCGATCGGCTCGCCGCATATCCTGGAACTCTCCGGCATCGGCAGGGGTGATGTGCTGCAGCGGGCGGGCATCGATGTCGTCACCGAGGTCAAGGGTGTCGGCGAGAACCTGCAGGACCATCTGCAGCTGCGTCTGGCCTATAAGGTGACCGGCGTTCCGACGCTGAACGAGAAGGCGACAAAGCTGATCGGCAAGGCGGCGATCGGGCTCGAATATCTCGTCCGCCGCTCCGGGCCGATGGCGATGGCGCCGAGCCAGCTCGGCATCTTTACCCGCTCGGGTCCGGACCGCGAAACACCGGACTTACAGTATCACGTGCAGCCGGTCTCGCTCGAAAAATTCGGCGACCCCGTCCATCCTTTCCCGGCGATCACCGCGAGCGTCTGCAATCTGAGGCCGGAAAGCCGCGGTACGGTGCACCTGTCGAGCCCGGATTTTGCCGCGCAGCCGACGATCAGCCCAAAGTACCTCTCGACGCAGCGCGATCGTGACATAGCTGTCCGTTCGATACGGTTGACACGCAAGATCGTCGCGCAGCCGTCCTTTGCGAGGTTCCGGCCGGAAGAGTTCAAGCCGGGCCCCAGCTATCAGACCGAGGCCGATCTGGAGCGCGCGGCCGGCGATATCGGCACGACGATTTTCCATCCCGTCGGCACCTGCCGCATGGGTGCCGACAGGGAGAGCGTCGTCGATCCCCGGCTGCGGTTCCGGGCGTGCGGTAAGCTGAGGATCGCCGACGCTTCGGTGATGCCGTCGATCACCTCGGGCAACACCAATTCGCCGACGATCATGATCGCCGAAAAGGCGGCGGCGATGATCCTCGAAGACAATCGATAGGAGAAGACCATGGCAAGGATCGCATTCATCGGGCTTGGCAACATGGGCGGGCCGATGGCGGCCAATCTCGTCAAGGCGGGTCACGAGGTCCTCGGATTCGATCTAGCGGCTTCGGTGCTGAAGGCGGCGGAGGCGAGCGGCGTCAAGCCCGCAAGCCATGTCAGCCAGGCCGTCAAGGACGCGGAGATCGTCATATCAATGCTGCCGCAGGGCAGGCATGTGCTGACGGCCTGGACCGACATCCTGCAGTCGACGGCGCAGGACACGCTGGTCATCGATTGCTCCACCATCGACGTCGAGAGCAGCCGCAAGGCGCATGAAATGGCCAAGGCCGCAGGCTGCCTGTCGCTCGACGCACCCGTCTCCGGCGGCACCGGCGGGGCGAGCGCCGGCACGCTGACCTTCATGGCGGGCGGCTCGGATGAGGCCTTCCTCAAGGGCAAGCCGATCCTCGAGGCGATGGGCAAGAAGATCGTCCATTGCGGCGAGGCGGGGGCCGGCCAGGCGGCGAAGATCTGCAACAACATGATCCTCGGCATCTCGATGGTCGGCGTCTGCGAAGCCTTCGTGCTTGCCGAAAAGCTCGGCCTTTCGCATCAGGCGCTGTTCGACGTCGCCTCGACCTCATCGGGCCAGTGCTGGTCGATCAATACCTATTGCCCGGTGCCGGGCCCGGTGCCGACCTCGCCGGCGAATAACGGCTACAAACCGGGCTTTGCCGCAGCGCTGATGCTGAAGGATCTGAAGCTCTCGCAGGAGGCGGCGCTGGCCAGCGGCGCGTCGACGCCGATGGGCGCGGAAGCGGCCCAGCTTTTTGCGCTGTTCGAGAAACAGGGCAATGGCGGCAGGGATTTTTCGGCGATTATCGAGATGTTCCGGGAAAAGGCATGAGCGCCGAGACCTATAAGAGATAGCTGACCGGCTCGTTTCGCACCGGATGGGGAAAGACGCCCATGCCGACGCCGAAAATCGACTGCAGCTTGTCGGCCTGCATGATCTCGGCGGGCGTGCCTTCGGCCGTGATCCGGCCGCGGTTGAGCGCGACGATCGCATCGCAATAGCGTGCGGCGAGGTTGATATCGTGCAGCACGATGACGACGGTCAGCCCGCGTTCGTGGCTGAGTTCCTTGACCAGCGACAGGACGCTTGCCTGATGGGCGAGGTCGAGTGCTGATGTCGGTTCGTCGAGCAGCAGGCAGCGGGCGTTCTGGGCGAGCATCATGGCGATCCAGGCGCGCTGACGCTCGCCGCCGGACATGTTAGCGACGAGACGATCGGCGAAATCCTCGAGCTCGGTGCGGGCGATCGCTTCCTCGACCATGTTGCGATCGGTTGCTTTGAAGCGGCCGAGCGTGCCGTGCCAGGGAAAACGACCGAGCGACACGAGTTCGCGCACGGTCATTCCGTCGGTCGCCGGCGTGAATTGCGGCATGTAAGCGACGTGCCGGGCAAATTCGCGGGCACCCCAATCACCGGCCGCCCGGCCATTGAAGGCGATGGTGCCGGATTTCGGCGCGGCCTGGCGAGCGATGATCTTCAAGAGCGTGCTCTTGCCTGAGCCGTTCGGCCCCACCAAGCCGTAGATTCGGCCCTGCTCCAGCGTCAGGTCGATACCATGCAGGATGGATTTTGGCCCCAGGGCATATTCGATTGCCGACAGGGCAAGGAAAGGCGAAGACATGGTCTGCTCCAGGTTCGGCGCTGCGAACGGGCTCGGGAGGGTGAGCCCTCCCTTTCCCTGCAAAACTAAACCGGAATTGTCAACTTACGCTTCGGCATGCGGTTGAAATCGGCCGGCGGAGGACCGGCGTCCAATCAACCCTCTGACACCGAGAAATTCAGCCCGGCATCGCCGAACAGGATGTCGATCTCGCCGGGTTCGGTCAGGACGACCGCGCCGCTCAACGTGCCTGTGGTGATGAGCGCGCCGGCCTTCAGCGATGTCTCGGGCCGCAAGCCGTCATTGGCATACTCGACAAGCCAGGTGAGAACGTCGCCCTTCGGATGCTGGGCCGGACCATCATAGATCGTGCGGCCGGCATGGGTGACCTTGAGCGGCGTGCCGCCGGCGGTATCGACCACGCTTTTGTCGAGCTCTGGGCCGAGCACATAGCCGCTATTGCCGAGGCGGTCTGACGTAAACAGCAGGAAGGAGACGCTGCCGCTTTCCCTGACCGCACTGACCAGTAGCTCGGCGCCAAGATAGGCAGCGGAGATCGCCTCGACCACGTCGGCGCGGTTATAGGGAGTGCCGGTGCGGACCGGCAGATCCTTGCCGAGACGCACGGCGATCTCGGTCTCGAATTTCATGCCCGGATGCCAGGGAATATCAGCACCCGAGACGGCCTCGGCATAGGGATGCAGCGGACCGGTGACCGCCTGACCCTGCGGCGAAACCGTCACCTTCCAGGCATTGCTGGAAATGCCGTCGGCCGCAGTCAGGAAATTCTGCGCCTCCATCGCCTGATGCAGATCGGCCGGCAGCGGGAAAGTGCCGGTTTCCTCCTGTCTTCCGGCCTGGCGCAGATTGTGAAGCCGGGCTGCGAGCGCGCGCGGATCGAATGCCTCTGTCATGCTGTCTCCTCGAGCTGATTTCGAGGTGGCACACTAACGGCAGAGCAGCAATGAACAAGTGGGTCTTCGGCCGTTCTTGGGGGAAAGCGCTTATTCTATCGCCGCGTACCAGCGATCGCGATAAGCGCCGAGCCCCGCGATCTCGGCCGGGGGAACGTGCGTTTCGGCGCCTGATACCGGCCGGATGCCGGTCAGAAGGGCCGCACCCTGGCTTGTGCCGGTCGTGCCGGGAAGGGCCGTGACCTCGCGGCCGGCAACGGCGGCAAGCAGCTTCAGATAGGTTTCGTTCAGGGCAAAAGGCCCCTCGACGATGATGGGGCCTTTGGCGCCGATCAGTCCGAGGCAGGCATCGGTCATCAAAGCGAGATAGAGGCAGGCAGCAGCATGGCGTTCCGCGCGGCTTGCATCTTCAGCACCGATCCAGCGGCTGGTCTTTCCCGGAAAAGGGCCGGAACCGGGAGCGATATTGGGCAGCAGTATCATACCTTTGTCGATGACCGGCCCGATCGCCGCCTGGGCAGCTTTTTCATCGACAGGGCCGATCTCGGCCGAAAGGATCTCGAATTCCCGCCCGCCCATGAAACGCGAGGAAGGAACGGCCCGGCCGTAGGCGTCGACATTGGCGAGCGCGTCGCGTTCGGCATCGAGATGATCGAGATCGCCGCCGACGCCGAAATTGATCACCCAGGTGCCGGTGGAGACGACGGCGAAGGGGGCCTCGCGATGGACGAGATGCGGCAGCAGCGAGGCATTGGAATCGTGAATGCCGCAATAGACCGGCACGGTTTCGCCAAGGCCGAGTTCCGCGGCGATTTCGGGAAGAACCGGGCCGATCGCATCGAAGGCGGAACGGATCGGCGCCATCAGGCCGCGGATGCCGAGCCTGTCGACCAGCGAGGAATAGCTGCCGGTCTTCGGATTCCAGAGGTCGGTATGGCAGCCGAGCGAGGTCAGCTCGTTGGCGGCAACGCCGGTCAGCCGCGCCGTCCAATATTGCGCATAGGTGAGGATATCAGTGACCTTGGCGAATTCCTCGGGGAAGGCGCTTTTTTGATAGTGCAACTGCGCGCCGACATTGAGGCCCATCGCGAGGCGCGGCGAGAAGGTTTCGCCGAAGGAGGGGCGGAGCGCCGTATAGGCATCGCGGATCGCCTCGGGATATTCGTGCTCATAGTCGATCACAGGCATGGCGAGCGCCCCATCGCCGCCGAGCAGAGCGGCGGCGGCGCCATGGGTGGTGATCGAAATGGCGTCGAAGCCGGGTTCCCGCGCCAGCTTCTTCAGCGCATCGAGCGCGAAGGACCAGAGGGCCTCTATGTCGTAATGCGGGTAGGGGCCGGTCTTGATCGTAACGTTCGGCCGTTTCAGGACGGCGATCTCGGCGCCTGTCCCAGCGTCGAGCACGACCACCTTGGCATTGGTCTTGCCGATGTCGAGAACGGCGATGCGGCGATAGAAGGTTGCGGTCATGGCATATGGAAGAGAGTGACGAGGTCGCTTTGAACGGGCGAATTGTCCGGGTTCGTCGCCATGATATCGGCCATGTGCGCCCACCATTTCTTCATCACGGGATGCTCCGGCAGGCTTGCCATCGTGTGGTCGGCGGGCCGCGTCAGCACGCCGAACAGCGTGTTGGTTTCACGGTCGAGATGGATGGAATAGTCGCTGGCGCCGGACTGGTGCAGGAGATCGACGAGCTCAGGCCAGATCTCGTCGTGCCGCTTGCGGTATTCGGCTTCCATGCCGGGATTGAGCTGCATCTTGAAGGCGTGTTTTTCCAAGGTCATCGGGAGCTCATGAGCTTGATGCGGCGAGCGATGATCGGGATGGCGATGGTGATGATGAGGAGAAGGCCGATGAAGATCGACATGACGATGCCGGGCACGTTCAATAGGCCGAGGCCGAAGGTGACGAGGCCCATGACGAAGGCGGCGATGACGACGCCGCCGATCGTGCCGGAGCCGCCGAGGATCGAGATGCCGCCGAGCACGACCATGGTGACGACTTCGAGCTCCCAACCTTGCGCGATCGACGGCCGGGTCGAGCCGAGGCGCGAGGTCAGGCAGACGGCGGCAACACCGCTCATGACGCCGGTCAGCAGGAAGAGGATGAATTTGACGCGCTCGACCGGGATGCCGGAGAAGCGGGCGGCAAAATCATTGTTGCCGATCGCATAGACCTGCCGGCCGAAATTCGTCGCATGCAGCAGGATGGCGAAGGCGATCGCCAGCACGAAGAACAGCACGAATTCGAAGGAGAACACCCAGAACACGTAGCCCTGGCCGAAATAGGCGAAATCGGCCGGGTACTTGCCGTAGGCCTGGTCGCCGAGCACGATATAGGAAATGCCGCGGAACAGGCTCATCGTGCCGATGGTGACGACGATTGACGGCAATTTCAGCACCGAAACGAGCACGCCGTTGAAGATGCCGCAGGCAAGCCCGGTGCCGATGCCGATCAATACCAGGCCCGGCGTGCCGACGCCGAGTTGAGCCGCCGCCCCCATCGCCGTCGAGGCGAGCGCGATAATCGCGGCGACCGAGAGGTCGATTTCGCCCGAGATGACGAGCAGCGCCATGGCAAAGGCGATCATCGCCTTTTCGGTGAAGTTGAAGGTGGCGTCCGAGAGGTTCCAGGCATCGAGGAAGTAGGGCGAGGCCACAGAATTGAAGATGAAGATCAGGACGGCGACACCGAAGAGCAGCACTTCCCAGCTCGACATGATGCGCTTGAACGGCGTGCCGAGTCGATCAGGAATGACCCGTTTTTCGGGTGTTGAAGAAACGGTGCTCATGCTGCGACCTCCGCTGCTGCGCGGTCACGCAGGATGATGCGGCCTCGATTGCGCTCGCGCCTTGCGTTGAAGACGACGGCGAGAATGATGACGGTTCCGGATATCGCCATCTGCGTGAAGGGTGAGATGCCGATGACCGGCAGCGCATTCTTGATGACGCCGAGGAAGAGCGCGCCGAGCACGGTGCCGGCGACCGAGCCGACGCCGCCGGCAATCGAAATCCCGCCGATGACGCAGGCCGCGACGCTGTCGAGTTCGAAACCGTTGGCAATATCGACATAGGCAACCGCATAACGCGACACCCAGAGATAGCTGGAAAGACCGGCGAGAGCGCCCGACAGCACGAAAGCGAAGAACTTCGTCCGGCCGGTATCGATGCCGGCATAGACGGCGGCGGTCGGATTGCCGCCGGTTGCATAGGCCGAGCGGCCAAACGGGCTATAGCGCAGCAGCATGTACATCAGCGCGACGATGATGATCGCAACCCAACTCAATACCGGCAGGCCGAGGATCGGCGCGCGGGGGACGGAGAGGAAGTTCGGCGTCATCTGGTGCGCGTTGACCCAGTCGCCGCCCGAAAGCACGAAGGCCATGCCGCGATAGATGGTGAGGGTGCCGAGGGTCACGACGATCGGCGGAATTTCAAGGCGCCAGACGAGGAAGCCGTTGATGGTGCCGAGTGCGGCGCCGATCACGATCGCGGCAAGGATGAGCACGACGAGCGGCAGACCCGGGAATGCGGCGTTCATCATCGCGATTGCCATGCCGGTAAAGGCAAGGTTGGCGGCAACCGAGAGATCGATCGACTTCGTCAGGATGACCGTCATCTGGGCAAGCGCCAGAATGATCAGGATCGCGGTGTCGTTGAAGATGCCGGCGAGATTATCCGGCGTGGCGAAGTCGGCGGCTCGCGTCGAGAAGACGGCAATCATCAGCACGATGATCGCAAAGAGCAGGGTTTCGCGTTTTCTAATCAGTCTGACCATGCCCATCACCTCATGCATTTCCGGTCGCCGCGCGCACCAGCGCTTCCGGCGAAAGCTGATCGCGCTCGAAGAGCCCGGCCGACAGGCCTTCCTTCATCACCAGCACGCGGTCCGACATGCCGATGATTTCGGGCAGTTCGGAAGAGATCATGATGATCGACAGGCCTTCCGCGGCGAGTTCGCTGATGAAGCCATGCACGGCGGCCTTCGAGCCGATGTCGATGCCCTTCGTCGGCTCGTCGAGTATGATGACCTTGGGCATGGTGGCGAGCCACTTGCCAATGACGACCTTCTGCTGGTTGCCGCCCGACAGGGTGCCGACCGGCACGGAGAGGGCTGCGGCGCGCAAATCCAGCCGCTCGGCATATTTGCGGGCAAGTGCGAATTCTTCCGCCGCCTTGAGAAAGCCCTTGCGCGAGGTGCGCGCCAGCGACGGCAGCGTCATGTTCTGATAGATCGGCATCGGCAGCGCCAGGCCGTGGCGGCCGCGCTCCTCCGGCACGTAGACGATCCCGGCCTTGATGGCGTCGTGTGGTGAATTGATCGAAATTTCCCGGCCTTCAAGCGTCAGCCTGCCCGACAGCGGCTTGGTGATGCCGAAGAGCGATTGAGCAAGTTCCGATCGGCCGGCACCGATCAGGCCGTAGATACCGAGAATTTCGCCCCGGCGCAGGGTCAGGGAAACATCACGAAATTCGGTGCGATGGCAGTATTTTTCGACCTCGAGCACAGGGCCGCCGATGGCGACATCGATCTTCGGAAAGACGTTCTCGACGTCACGGCCGACCATCATCCGGACGATCTCGTCCTGCGGCGTTTCCTTGAGGCTCCCCTGGCCGACGGCGCGGCCGTCGCGGAAGACGACAAAATCGTCGGCGATTTCGTAGAGTTCGTCAAACTTGTGGCTGATGAAGAGGATCGCCTTGCCCTGTTCCTTCAGGCCCCGGACGATGCGGAAGAGATCGTCGATTTCCTTGCGGGAAAGGGCGGCGGTCGGCTCGTCCATGATGACGATGCGGGCCTCGATCGACAAAGCGCGCGCGATCGCCACCAGGTGACGCTGCGCGATCGAGAGGTCTTTGAGCCGGATGGTCGGGTCGATATTGCTTTCGAGCGCCGTCAAGAGCGTCTTCGACCGGCTGTTCATCGTCTGCCAGTCGATGGTGCGCAGGCGCGTGCGCGGCGCGTGGCCGAGGAAGATGTTTTCTGCCACCGTCAGCTCGTCGAAAAGCACGGTTTCCTGATGGATGGCGGTAACGCCGGCATCGATCGCGGCTTGGGCGCTGGCAAAGGTCACCGGGTGGCCATCGACCAGGATCTCGCCTTCGTTCGGCCTGTAGATGCCGGTCAGGATCTTGACGAGCGTCGATTTGCCGGCGCCGTTTTCGCCGATCAGCGCCGTCACCGTGCCGGGATGAAGCGCGATGCTGACATTGTCGAGCGCCTTCACACCAGGAAAGATCTGGGAGATGCCGCGCATTTCCAGAAGGGCGGGCGCGTCGCCGGTTTTGTTGTCCGTGACGGGTTGTTGAAAGGCGGCGTTCATCAGATTTCTACCAGTGTCGAATGGGAAATCCCGGCGACCGTCGGCCGCCGGGCTTTTAAACGTTGCTCCGGATCAGAAGACCTTGGAGAACTGGTCGATGTTCGAAGCATTGTAGACGAAGGGATCGGCCATGGCGGCTTCGCCGTTGTCGCCGACCTTGATCTTGCCCATGCGGCCGGCATTGATCTCGCTGCCCGGCTTGCCGTCGGTCTCGCCCTTGACGAGGCGATAGGCGATCTGGGTGGCGGAGTAGCCGAGGTCGATCGGATTCCAGATGGCGAATTCCTTCGTCGCGCCCGACTTGATCGCGCCGGCCATTTCGGACGGCAGGCCAAGACCGGTGACGTAGACCTTGCCGACGAGGCCCTTGTCTTCGACGACCTTGGAGGCGGCGAGAACGCCGACCGTCGTCGGAGCGACGATGACCTTGACGTTCGGGTTCGACTTCAAGAGGCCTTCGGCTTCACGATAGGACTTGTCCGAGAGGTCGTCGCCATAAACCGTGGTGACGAGGTTGAGGCCGGGGAAATCCTTGAGCTGCTTCTTCATCTGGTCGATCCAGATGTTCTGGTTGGTCGAGGTGGTTGTTGCCGACAGGATGGCGAAGTCACCCTTGCCGCCTTCCAGATGATCCTTGGCGAGCGTCAGGCACATCTTGCCGATCAGTTCGTTGGAGGAGGGGTTGAGCTGCAGGATGCGGCCTTCCTTGGCAACGCCGGAATCCCAGGAGATCACCTTGATGCCGCGCTGGGTGGCCTTCTTCAGCGCCGGGACGAGCGCGTCCGGATCGTTGGCCGAAACGGCAATGGCGTCGACGCCCTGGGCGATCAGCGAGTTGATGACTTCGATCTGGCCTTCGGCCGTCGTCGACGTCGGACCGGTGTAGATGACCTCGACGCCGCCGAGTTCCTTGGCGGCTTCCTGGGCGCCCTTGTTGGCGGCGTCGAAGAAGCCGTTGCCGAGCGACTTGACGACGAGTCCGATCTTGATGTCCTTGGCGCTGGCGGTGCCGGCCATCATCGCGACGGCGAGTGCGACGCCGAGCGCAAGTGTCTTTGCGAGTTTCATGTACTTTCCTCCCTTAAAGATTAGACTTCCACACCTCGGCGGCGCCTCATGCGACCGACGAGGAATCCTCCTTCACAAGCTGGGCGACCGGGCTTGCGACAACGAGCCGGATGCCGGCATTCTCGACCATGCGGGCCGCCTCTTCCGAAATCCCGTCATCGGTGATGACCACAGAAACGCGGTCGAGCGGGCAGAGAATGAGGCTCGACCGGCGATTGAATTTGCTTGAATCAACCATGACGACGAGCTCGTCGGCCTGGTGCATCAGCTTCTGCTCGCTCTGGATGATGAGGGCATCCGCCTCCATGATGCCGAGCGGGCCGACGCCCTGCGCGCCGATGAACATGCGCCGCGCGTAAAAATTGCGGATCGCGTCATTGTCGAAAGGCGACAGGATCAGGCTCTGCTCGCGATAGATCGCGCCGCCCGGCACCGTTACCGTGTTTTTGGAATGCTTCACCAGATGTTCGGCGATGGCAAAAGAGTTGGTCATGACCTGCATGCGGTGGCCGGCCATATAGTGAACCATCTGGAAGGTCGTCGTGCCGCCATTGATGATGATGGCGTCGCCGGCTTCGCAGAGATCGACGGCGGCGCGTGCAATTGCGCGCTTTTTATCGATGTTGACTGATTCTGAAACCCGGAAAGGCCGGCCGGCAAGATTGCCGAGCTGCGGCGGATGCACTGCCTCCGCGCCGCCGCGGACACGGCGGATCTTGCCCTGCACGTGTAGAGCCGCAATATCGCGTCGGATTGTCGCTTCCGAAGCCTCCGTCAATTCGGAAATGTCCTGGATCGTGACGACGGACTTTTCCTGAACGGCGCTTAAAATGATGCGATGGCGTTCGCGTTCGTGCATTGGGCTCCTCCTCTCGTCATATTTATTTCGTATCCGTTAAAGGCTGTCAATCACAAACGATCATAAATTTTCATATTGCGATGCAGCATAATCGATTTTGATCGTTTTCGATTGACAAGCGCACTTTTGATGCGCGATACCGTGAGCGAAAGGGCGCGCTGATCGCGGCCCCCGACAAGCCTTATATGGGAGGATGACATGGCGGCGAACGTCCGGCTTCTGGAAAACCGGTGGGATGATGGTTACGCGGCGGGCCTCGACGAGCCCGGCAAGCTGCTCTATCGCTCCAATCTGCTCGGCGCCGACAAGCGCATCACCAACTACGGCGGCGGCAACACCTCGGCGAAGGTGATGGAAACCGATCCGCTTGATGGCGGCAAGGTCAAAGTGCTCTGGGTCAAGGGTTCCGGCGGCGACGTCGGCACCATCAAGCTCGACGGTTTCGCCACACTCTACCAGGACAAGCTGGAATCGCTGAAATCCATCTATAAAGGTGTCGAAGACGAAGACCGCATGGTCGGCTTCCTGCCGCACTGCACCTTCAACCTCAACGGCCGCGCCGCCTCGATCGACACGCCGCTGCATGGGTTCGTGCCGTTCACCCATGTCGATCACATGCATCCCGACGCCATCATCGCCATTGCCGCGTCGAAGAATTCGAAAGAATTGACGCAGCAGATCTTCGGCGAGGAGATCGGCTGGCTGCCCTGGCGCCGCCCGGGCTTCCAGCTCGGCCTCGATCTTGAAGCCTTCGTCAAGACGAACCCGAATGCCAAGGGTGTCGTGCTCGAAAGCCACGGCCTGTTTACCTGGGCCGATGATGCCAAGGCCTGCTACGAATTGACGCTCGACATCATCAACAAGGCGATCGTCTGGTTTGCCGAAAAGACCGAAGGCAAGACGATTTTCGGCGGCGCGGTCACGCAGAGCCTGCCGGTTGCCGAACGCCGCGCCATCGCCGCCCGGCTGATGCCGGAGATTCGCGGCCGCATCGGCAAGCAGGAGCGCAAGCTCGGGCATTTCGACGATCAGGACGCCGTGCTTGAATTCGTCAATTCGAAGGATTTGCGCCCGCTCGGCGCGCTGGGCACCAGCTGCCCCGATCATTTCCTGCGCACCAAGATCCGGCCGCTGATCATCGATTTCGATCCGGCAAAGCCGGATGTCGATGCGATCGTCGCTGCTCTCGACAAGGCGCTGGAAGATTACCGCGCCGATTACGCCCGCTATTACAACGACTGCAAGCATGACAATTCGCCCGCCATGCGCGACGCAAATCCGGTCATCTTCCTCGTTCCTGGCGTCGGCATGCTGTCCTTTGCCCGCGACAAGGCGACATCACGCATCGCCAGCGAATTCTACGTCAACGCCATCAACGTCATGCGCGGCGCTTCGACGGTCTCGGAATATCAGGGCCTGCCGGAGCAGGAAGCCTTCGATATCGAATACTGGCTGCTCGAAGAGGCGAAGCTGCAGCGCATGCCGAAGCCGAAGAGCCTCGCCGGCCGGGTGGCCTTCGTCACCGGCGGCGCCGGTGGCATCGGCCGGGCGACGGCCGCGCGCCTCGTCGGTGAGGGCGCTTGCGTCGTGCTTGCCGATATCGACCAGGCGGCGCTCGAAAGCACAGAGGCCGATTTCGTCAGGAAATATGGCGCCGATGCCGTGCGCAGCCTCCGGCTCGACGTCACCAAGGAAGATGCGGTGATCGCCTCCTTCGCGGAAGCCTCTGTCGAATTCGGCGGCGTCGACATCCTCGTCTCGAATGCCGGCATTGCCTCCTCCGCGCCGATCGAAGCCACCGAGCTTGCGACGTGGAACCGTAATATCGATATTCTGGCGACCGGCTATTTCCTGGTGTCGCGCGAAGCCTTCCGGCTGTTCCGCCGCCAGGCGCTCGGCGGCAACATCGTCTTCGTCGCCTCGAAGAACGGTCTTGCCGCTTCGCCGAACGCGTCGGCCTATTGCACGGCAAAGGCCGCCGAAATCCATCTCGCCCGCTGCCTGGCGCTGGAAGGTGCGGATGCCGGCATTCGCGTCAACACGGTCAATCCGGATGCGGTGCTGCGCGGTTCGAAGATCTGGAGCGGCGAATGGCGCGAGCAGCGCGCCGCCTCCTCGAAGATCGAAGTGGATGATCTCGAGGAACATTACCGCAAGCGTTCGATGCTGAAACTCAACGTTTTTCCGGAAGATATCGCCGAGGCGATCTATTTCCTCGCCTCGGACCTTTCGGCAAAATCGACCGGCAACATCATCAACGTCGATGCCGGCAACGTGCAGAGTTTTACGCGGTAGGGCTTGGTCAATGGAGTGCTGCGGGGACGCTATTCTCCTCCCTCATTCCTCTGCTTGTCACAGGAATCCAGTGCGCCCAAGTCCTTGGGCGCGGGAGAACATCGCCCCTCGCCATACGTGAGTCATTCACGGCGCAGACGCGCCGTGGCTGGGTTCCTGTGACAAGCACAGGAATGAGGAATGCAACAGCGGACGTCCAAGACCGCGATGTAGGTTGGGAGGTAGAAATGGCCGAGTTCAGGATCGCGCAGGATCTGGTCGCGACAGAAAACGACAAGCGGGCGACCGCACTGAAAGCCGACTACGAGGCGCTGGGTGCGAACCTTGACCGCCGCGGCGTGGATATCGAGGCAATCACCCGCAAGGTCGCGGAATTTTTCGTCGCCGTTCCCTCCTGGGGTGTCGGCACCGGCGGCACGCGTTTTGCCCGCTTCCCCGGCACGGGCGAGCCGCGCGGCATCTTCGACAAGCTCGACGATTGCGCCGTTATCAACCAGCTGACGCAGGCGACGCCGAACGTCTCGCTGCATATTCCCTGGGACAAGGCGGATGCCAAGGAATTGAAGGCCAAGGGCGATGCGCTCGGCCTCGGCTTCGACGCGATGAATTCGAACACCTTTTCCGATGCGCCCGGCCAGGCTCATTCCTACAAATACGGCTCGCTCAGCCACACCGACGCGGCAACACGCGCCCAGGCGGTCGAGCACAATCTCGAATGTATCGAGATCGGCAAGGCGATCGGCTCCAAGGCGCTGACAGTCTGGATCGGCGACGGTTCGAACTTCCCCGGCCAGAGCAATTTCACCAGGGCATTCGAACGTTACCTCGCCTCGATGACTGATATCTACAAGGCGCTGCCCGACGACTGGAAGCTCTTCACCGAACACAAGATGTACGAGCCGGCCTTCTATTCGACGATCGTGCAGGACTGGGGCACCAACTACCTGATCGCCCAGACGCTCGGCCCCAAGGCCCATTGCCTGGTCGACCTCGGCCACCATGCGCCGAACACCAATATCGAGATGATCGTCGCCCGGCTGATCCAGTTCGGCAAGCTCGGCGGTTTTCACTTCAACGATTCGAAATATGGCGATGATGATCTCGACGCCGGATCGATCGATCCTTACCGGCTGTTCCTCGTCTTCAACGAGCTGGTCGATGCCGAACAGCGCGGCGTCAACGACTTCAACCCGGCCCATATGATCGACCAGTCGCACAATGTCACCGATCCGATCGAGAGCCTGATCAACAGCGCCAACGAAATCCGCCGCGCCTATGCGCAGGCGCTGATCGTCGACCGCAAGGCGCTCGAGGGCTATCAGAACGACAATGACGCGCTGATGGCGTCGGAAACGTTGAAGCGCGCCTATCGCGCCGATGTCGAGCCGATCCTTGCCGAGGCCCGGCGCAGAGCCGGCGGTGCGATCGATCCTGTTGCCGCCTATCGCGCCAGCGGCTACCGCAAAAAGGTGGCCGCCGAGCGCCCGGCCTCCGTTGCCGGCGGCGGCGGTATCATCTGAGTTTGAGTTGCCGGCAGCGCATGGGTGATGCGCTGCCGGCAGTCATCGTTTACGGCTTCCAGGCGCCGGCGATCTGGCGGGTGGCAATGTTCAGCCGGTTCCAGACATTGATATTGGCGATGGCGACGACGAGGGCCGCAAGGCTTCTGCCGTCGTAATGCCGGGTCGCTTCGTCCCAGATTTCGTCGGGCACCGGGTCGGCGCGGTCGCTGGTGCGCGTCACCGCCTCGGTCAGCGCCAGGGCTGCCCGTTCGGCATCGCTGAAATAGGGCGTGTCGCGCCAGGCGCTGACCGCAAAGAGCCTCTCATCCGTCTCGCCGAGCTTCTTTGCGATGCGCGGATGCCCGTCGATACAGACGCTGCAGCCGTTGATCTGGCTGGCGCGCAGATTGACGAGTTCGAGCAGCTTCGGCGAAAGGCCGGCCTCTGCCGGCACTTTGCCGAGCGCCGTCAGCGCCTGCATGGCCGCGGGAAGGACGAGGGCGGGATTTCCCATTCTCTCCTGCATGATATGTCTCCTTGATGTGTTTGCTCTTCGACGATGCGCCGGCGCTGTCACACCGGCCGGGCTTCATTCGTCATGGCCTTGACGCAACGCAGCGGAGGAATGTGACGCATGGACGAGAAAAAATGGCTGGCCGATGAATTCGAGGCGAACCGGGCGCATCTCAGGACCGCGGCCTTTCGCATGCTCGGCTCGCGCAGCGAAGCGGAGGATGCCGTTCAGGAGGCTTGGTTGCGGCTCAACCGCACCGATGCGACCGGCATCGGCAATCTCGGCGGTTGGCTGACGACGGTCGTGGCGCGCATCTGCCTCGACATGCTGCGCGCCCGCAAGAGCCGGCGCGAGGAGCCGCTGGAGATGCCTATGCATGCGGCGGTCGCCGATCCGGCCGGCGACCCCGAACGCGAAGCAGCCTTCGCCGATTCCGTCGGTCTGGCGCTGCTCGTGGTGTTGCAGACGCTGGCGCCGGCCGAACGTGTCGCCTTCGTGCTGCACGACATGTTCGATCTGCCGTTCGATGAGATCGCGCCGATCATCGGCCGCTCATCCGCCGCCGCCAGGCAACTCGCAAGCCGCGCCCGCCGCCGCGTGCAGGGCACGGACGAAACGCCCGATGTCGATCTTGGCCGCAAGCGGACGATTGCCGCGGCCTTTCTGACGGCGTCGCGCAATGGCGATCTAGAGGCGCTGATCGCGGTGCTCGCCCCCGACGTCGTCTTCCGGCCGGATGCGACGGCTGCCCGCTACGGCATCGGCGCCACGCGCGGCGCGACTGACGTCGCTGCAGCCTTCAAGGGCCGGGCCCAGGCGGCGGAAATGGCCATTGTCGATGGTGAGCTCGGCTTTGTCGTGCACATTGACGGCCAGATCCGCGTCGCGGTGACGCTGACGATCGACGAGGGGAGGATCGTCGCGATCGACGCCGTCGCCGACCCCGATCAGTTGGAGCGGCTCGACTTTTCGATCCTACGGGATTGAACAAAATGCCGTTCTTTGAAACCCGCGCGCGTCGCAGGAGGCGCGCCGCATCCGATTGTCGGGCCGCAAGCGGGCGTCATTTTTCTTGACAGCGAAGCCCTCCGCCTTATTCTGTTATAAGGCCTTATGTATCATAATTGTGGAATTATCGCAGGTGATGCAGCGGCGCCGTCCCCCACCTCCCATTGCCTCTCAGCGTAACCTGCAGACAGGTTTTCGAGACCTCGAAAGGAAAGCATATCATGTCCGGCGACCAGGCGAAGAAGCCGCTTCTCCTTACCAATGTCAAACCGGTGGCTTTCGGGGCCGGCACGGGCGAGGGGGTGATCGACATTCTCGTCGATGCCGAAGGCAGGATCACCGAGATTGGTCCGTCGCTCGCGGTCTCTCAAGATGTCAGGCGCATCGACGGCAAGGGTGCCTTCGTCTCGCCCGGTTGGGTCGACCTGCATGTGCATATCTGGCATGGCGGCACCGACATTTCGATCCGCCCCTCCGAATGCGGTCTCGAGCGCGGCGTGACGACACTCGTCGATGCCGGGTCGGCCGGCGAGGCGAATTTCCACGGTTTCCGCGAATATATCATCGAACCCTCGCGCGAGCGCATCAAGGCCTTTCTGAACCTCGGCTCGATCGGACTTGTGGCCTGCAACCGTGTCGCCGAACTCAGGGATATCAGAGACATCGACCTTGACCGCATCCTCGAAGTCTATGCCGAAAACAGCGAGCACATCGTCGGCATCAAGGTGCGGGCCAGCCACGTCATCACCGGCTCGTGGGGTGTCACCCCGGTCAAGCTCGGCAAGAAGATTGCCAAGATCCTCAAAGTGCCGATGATGGTGCATGTCGGCGAGCCGCCGGCGCTCTATGATGAAGTGCTCGAAATTCTTGGCCCGGGCGACGTCGTCACCCACTGCTTCAACGGCAAGGCCGGTTCGAGCATCATGGAGGATGAGGATCTCTTCAATCTCGCCGAGCGCTGCGCCTCCGACGGCATCCGCCTCGACATCGGCCATGGCGGTGCCTCCTTCTCCTTCAAGGTCGCTGAAGCGGCGATCGCCCGCGGTCTGCTACCCTTCTCGATCTCGACCGACTTGCACGGCCATTCGATGAATTTTCCGGTCTGGGACCTGGCGACGACGATGTCGAAGCTGCTCAGCGTCGGCATGCCCTTCGACAAGGTGGTCGAGGCCGTCACCCATGCGCCCGCATCCGTCATCAAACTGTCGATGGAGAACCGGCTTTCGGTCGGCGCCCAGGCTGAGTTCACCATTTTCGACCTGGTCGATTCGGACCTCGAAGCGACGGATTCCAATGGCGATGTCTCGGTCTTGAACAAGCTGTTCGAGCCGCGCTATGCGGTGATGGGCGCTGACGCGGTTAGCGCCAGCCGCTATGTGCCGCGAGCGCGCAAGCTCGTGCGGCATAGCCATGGCTATTCCTACAGATAGAGTCTACCGACCGGCAGGTCAGCGGTTGCGCCAGCCCATCAGCTTTTCGATCTGCTCCGCCGAACTGCGTACATGCGCAGTGTAATGGTTCTCGTCGGAGAAGGCTTTCTGCTCTGGCAGCACGATGGAAATGGTGGCGACACAGTGGCCGTCGCGGTCGCAGATCGGCGAGGCGATGCAGGCAACCGCATAGTCCGATTCGCCTGCCTGGATCGACAGGCGCGCCTCAAAGGCCTTGGCGGCGGCTTCCGATAGCGTGCTTGGATCGATCTCGGCGCGGCCGGTCGGGGACGAGCGGGCGCAGCGCTTGAACAGCTCGATGCGCTCCTCTTCCGGCAGATGGCCGACGAGCAGGCGGCCCGACGCCGTCCAGTTCAGCGGCACCCGAGTGCCGACGCGCGACGCCACCTGGAAGTGGCTCGGGCCATCGGCCATGGCGAGCACCAGCATATAATCGCCGTCGCGGCCGCAGACCTGCACGGTTTCGCCGGCCTGGCGGCAGAGGTCGTGCATCTCGTGGGTGGCGATGCTCATGAAATCCAACGACCGGGCATAGGCGAGCCCGTAGTGATAAAGCCGGGCGCCGAGCCAGATCGAGCCGTCGGCCTGGCGCGTCAGCATGTTCTTCTCGACCAGATCGTCGACGATGACGTAGACGGTCGAAAGCGGCGCCTTCACCGCCTTGGCGATGGCATAGACGCCGGCAGGCGATCCCGTCTCATAGAGGTGATCGATCACCTGAAGCGCCCGGTCGATGCCGCTGACGCGCGCGCGGCGCGCACCCTTGCCGGCGGCTTCGTCGGCATGGCCCTCATCTTCGGAATAAACTGCGGGTGATGTCTTTCCGTCCAATTCCATGCACCTCATGAACAATTGCCAGTATGTTACATTACTATGGGATAGTCGTCCCTGTGGCAAATCGCAACATTTTATAGCTTGATAGTTTGGGCGATTGCGGCGCCGGCTTTTATGCCCGTCGGCAGATCAGGCGAGGAGACGCGCTTTTTCACGGTCAGTCGTCCGCGGTCAGCTGCGGGAGACGCGAATAATTGCTTGAGAGGACATCGTGTCAGAAGGCTGGAACAACATGCTTCAGCCTGAGTTTTGACCCTGAACCCAGGAGGACACGATGACGAATTATCCGACACCGCCTTTCCCGTCCCAGAAACAGCCGATGCCCGGATTTACCGCGCAGATGGATCCCGTGCCCGATCACGGCGAAGAGAGCTATCGCGGCTCCGACCGCTTGAAAGGCAAGCGGGCGATCATCACCGGCGGCGACAGCGGCATCGGCCGGGCGGTGGCGATCGCTTATGCCCGGGAAGGCGCCGATATTGTGATTTCCTATCTCGATGAGGATGAGGATGCCGATGAGACGAAGCGGCTCGTCGAGCAGGCCGGCCGCAAGGCCGTGCTCGTCAGCGGCGATATCCAGGATCCAGCGCTCTGCCGGCAGATCGTCGAGACGGCGGTCAAGGAGCTCGGCGGTATCGATATTCTCGTCAACAATGCCGCGCATCAGGCAAGCTTCAAGAGCATCGACGAGATCAGCGACGAGGAGTGGGAACTGACCTTCAAGGTCAATATCCATGCGATGTTCTACCTGACCAAGGCGGCCGTTCCTCATATGAAGCCCGGCAGCGCCATCATCAATACGGCCTCGATCAACTCCGACAGTCCGAACCCGACGCTGCTCGCCTATGCGACGACCAAGGGCGCGATCCAGAATTTCACTGCCGGCCTCGCCCAGCTTCTGGCCGAGAAAGGCATTCGTGCCAATGCGGTGGCGCCAGGTCCGATCTGGACGCCGCTCATTCCTTCGACGCTGCCCGAGGACAGCGTCAGCAATTTCGGCAAGCAGGTGCCGATGAAGAGGCCGGGCCAGCCGGCCGAGCTTGCAACAGCCTATGTGATGCTGGCCGATCCTTTGTCGAGCTATGTCTCCGGCACGACAATTGCGGTCACCGGCGGCAAGCCGATCCTCTGATGCAGGTCGCCCGGGATTGGCGGTTCCGGGTCAAAGACACGCATGAGACAAGGAACTGAGCGGATCGATCAACTGTGATTGGATGCGCTTCAGTACGGCTTGCCGTAGCCACCGCCGGTCGGCGTCGTGACGATAACGGCGTCGCCGGCGGTGAGCATTGCGTGGTCGCAGCCTCCAGCCTTTCGACTTTGCCGTCCGCGCGACGGATCTCGGTTTTCCCCAACTGCCCGTCTTCCCCGCCGAAAAAGCCGCAAGGCCGGATCGTTCGATCAGCGCGGTCTCGTGAAAAGCACGCGGGCAGGCAAGGAGAAGCTGATCGCCGCCACCGACAAGGGCCATGAAACCTGCCTGAAATCTCGCGCGGTGCGCGAAGCGCTGCTGGTGGATCCGGTCAGGGGCTTGGGCTCGATCGGGCAGCGGCATCGGCGGTGGCGGCGACGCTCAGGGCGCTTTCCGGCCACTACGATCAAGCAACAAGGGCCGCCGCTTCTTTATGACGGCAGCCCTTGTTGGGGGCAGGGAGAGATCCCCCGGTATTCAGACGGTTGTTTCAGCCGAAGCAGGGCATCGCCGGCAGGTTGGCGCGGCTGGCGAGCGCTCCGATCATTTTGCCGACCGGCGTCGGGCGCGGTTCGCGTTTGCCGGCAGCCGCCTCCAGGAGTTGCTTGAAATCTTCAAGCTTCACGCCGTCGGCGCGCAATACCATGGCGATCAGGGGGTCGCGAAGGGCTTCGGATATCGTCAGGTCGTCTCTGGTCTTTCTCATGGCTTGTCCTCCTTTCGTGGGCGGTCGCCCGTGTTCCACTTTGCGCCGCCAAGCTCTCGGCATTGACTTTGGCAGTGTGTGGTGTTACCGGTAAGTAACAATACAGTTGTTACCGATCGGTCACATTGATGTCAAGGACTTCGTCCGCAAAAAAATCAGAAACTTCGAATGAAATCTCCGCAGGCCCAGAAGATCGCATCCCGCCGCGGGAGCGTATCGTCTCGACCGCCTCGGAGCTTTTCCGCGAGCACGGCATTCGCGGCATCGGCGTCGATGCCATCGCCGATGCCGCGTCGACCAACAAAATGACGCTTTACCGGCATTTCGGGTCGAAGGACGAGCTCGTCTGCGAGACGCTGCGCCGCGCCTCCGAAAAGGCGGATGCCATATGGCGGGATCTGGAGGCAGCCCATCCCGGCAATCCCGGCGCCCAGCTGGATGCCTGGGTCGAGATGCGGGCGCAGTGTCTGAACGGCGAGCCCGCCGGCTGCGATCTCGCCAATGCCGCCATCGAACTCAAGGGCGAGGGCCATCCTGCCCACGAGATGATCGAGCGGCACAAGGCCGAACAGCGCGATCGTCTGGCGGCGCTCTGTTCGGCGGCCGGTGCGCGCGAACCGCAACTTCTTGCCGATACGCTGACGCTGCTGCTCGAGGGCGCGCGCGTCAGTCGCCAGGCGATGGGTGCGGCCAGCTGTTGCGGTCATTTCGCCAAGGCCTGCAGAGCGGCGATTGCCTCTTTCACCTGACCTCCGGGGAACCTTACCGCCTCCCTGCCGTTTTTCCATCACCGGAGGGGCGATGTGGAGGCAGAGATGAATGTCTATCTCAAGCGCCTATATGCCAAACGCGCCGAGCTCGAAGCCAAGCTGGAGCTTCACGATGCGCGCTATTGTTTCGGCGAGGAAGAGGTCGATGACGGCACCGACAGTGATCTCCGTCAGCGATTGAGCGAGGTCTCAGACGAGATCGCCGCGCTGGAGAACAGACCGGCTAGTCGCTGGCGCTGAGGATTTCCATCGTCCGTTCGTCGAATTTTCCCTGATAAAAGCGCTCGATCGCCCGGTGGAAGGGCGAGCCGTGATCGCTGATCGCGGCAAACAGCGTCATCGATGAGCGCAGTTTGAAATCGTCCGGCGAGCCGAGGATGTCGTGCGCCGATCGGCCGTCGACCGATAAGATCGCCTCGACGCAGCGCAGCAGCCGGCTTGAAAGAATGGGGTGGGCGAGGTAGGCGGCGGCTTCCTCGGCCGAACGGATCGCATATTTTTCTGCCATCGCCGACGTGCCGAGACCTGATATCTGCGGGAAGATGAACCACATCCAGTGAGACGTCTTGCGCCCGGCTTGCAGCTCGGAGAGCGCCTGTTGATAGATGCCGTTCTGGGCTTCGACGAAGCGGTCGAGGTTAAAGTCGATATCACCGGCCATGGTCCTTCTCCCTTTTCCTGCTGTCTTTGCAGCCTGGGCCAAGGGGCTCCATGCCCGGCGAAACGTTTCTGCCCGGGGAACTGCTTGCCGTCAGCAGACCCTTTCAGCGTAAGGGCTGCTGTCGCGGCAATGGCCGTAAGGCTGATGATGCGGCGTGTTGTCGCCGGCGGGGGCGGCAATCGCCGATGTCGTCATCGGGTCGGTATTGCTGGAAGAATATGCGGCAAAACCCGCAAAGCTCAAGACAAGCAGTGCGCCGACAACGACAATGCGCTCAAAGCCCGACAGTTTCTGGGCGCTGACATGTTCCGCATAATCGCGCTCGCCGGCGCCGGCGGTTTCGTCCTCTTTCACGTGGAGGGTCACCATGTCCTGGCGACGGTTTAGAGTTTCACAATCTGTCATTCTAATTACTCCTGAAACACATGCGAAGCAGCGTCCCGAGAGCAAACCTCACCCCCGCGCCGAATCCCACTCCAAATGCGAGCATCATGTGTGTCTTCAATCGCGGCAATTGAAGGGGCGATCCGCAAACGCAGTGTTCAAAAAATCGAACTAATGAATGCAAAATATCGTGAAGCTCTGGCTCATCGAAATGATCCGCGCTAATCCGGAGATATAGTTGGTCTGGATGGTCCCATGAGCAAATCCTTCGGCGCCATGTCGGTCGCCCAGCTTTCCGTCCTCATTCAGAGCGGCGCAGCCGATCCGGTCGATGTGGCCGAGGCCGTCTTCGACCGCATTGCGAATTACGCCGACAAGGCCGTTTTCACCATGCTGCTTGAAGACCGGGCGATGGAAGAAGCGCTCGCGTCTTCCGAACGGCTGCGGCATGGGCGCTCGCTCGGACTGCTGGATGGCATTCCGATCGCCTGGAAGGATCTTTTCGACATCGAAGGTGTGACGACGACCGCGGGTTCGCGCGTCCTGGCAGGAGATGCGCCGGCCGAGCGCGACGCCGCCGTCGTCGCTTTGCTGAAGAATGCCGGCATGATCGCCATCGGCCGCACCAATATGAGCGAGTTCGCCTTCTCCGGCCTCGGCATCAATCCGCACTACGGCACGCCGGTCAATCCTCAAAACTCCGACCGCCCGCGCATCCCCGGAGGATCCTCCTCCGGCGCCGGCGTTGCGGTCGCCGCTGGACTGGTCCCGGTCGCGATGGGCACGGATACCGGTGGGTCGGTGCGTGTTCCCGCCGCCTTCAACGGCATCGTCGGCTACAAGGCGACACGGGGCCGCCATGCCATGGATGGTGTCTATCCGCTGGCGAAAAGCCTGGATTCGTTGGGGCCGCTCTGCCGCACGGTCAAGGATGCGGTCTGGATCGATGCGGCGATGCGCGGCCTGACGGCGCCCGAGGTCGCGGAGCGGCCCTTGCAGGGGCTGGAATTGCTGGTGCCTGAAAATATCGTCTTCGATGGCGCCGAGCCGGGTGTTGTCGCGGCGTTCGAAGCGGCCCTGGAGCGCTTTCAAAGGGCCGGTGTCCGGATGTCGCGCATCACCATCCCCGCTTTCGATGAAATCATCCGTCTGCTGACGAAGTACGGCCCACTGGTGACGGCGCAAGCCTATGCCCTTCACCAGGAACGGCTATCAGGGCCGGAAGCGGACCGCATGGATCATCGCGTCGTCATGCGCACCCGCTTGGGAGCGAGGACGACGGCGCCACACTACATGGCACTCCTCGAAGCTCGCGGCCGCCTGATCGCCGATGTCGACCGCTTCATCGGCGATCGCCTGATCGCCTTTCCGACCGTTGCCCATGTGGCGCCGCCGATCGCGCCGCTGGAGCAGGATGACGAACTCTTCTTCGCCACGAACAACAAGACGCTGCGCAATACGATGTTCGGCAATTTCCTCGACTGGTGCGGTGTCTCCATCCCTTGCGGGATGGGTGAAGCCGGCATGCCGGTCGGCCTGCTGTTGTCGGCAACGGCGCGCCGCGACGAGGCGCTGCTCGGGGCAGCTCTTGCCGCCGAGTCGGTCATCCGCGGCGATTTCACCTGATCGACAATTGAACCGAAGCGCGTTTATTGCCATTGATGGCATCAGGAGATCCTGGGGAGGACGGCAGATGCAGCTTTTGCAAAACGGACGCTTCGGGGTTTCGACATGGTCGTTGCATCGCTTGCTCGGTGCCGTCCACGCCTATAGCCCCGACCCCGACAAAAGCGCGGCACCGAAGGAGCCCTACGGCCCCGGCGGCGCGGCGCTGATCGACGTGCCGGCGATGCTGACGGCGCGCGGCATCAACCGGCTGGAAATCTGTTCCTTCCATTTGCCGAGCCTCGATGCCGCCTATCTCAGCGAACTGCGTGAGGCGATGACGGCGTCGAACGTGCTGTTTCAGACCCTGCTCGTCGAGGATGGTGATCCCAGTCATGCCGGGACGGCCGAGCGCGACGTCGGTTGGATGGCGGAGTGGATCGGCATTGCCGCCGCCCTTGGAGCGCAGAGAATGCGCGTCATCGCCGGCAAACAGAAGCCGACCGAGGAAAATCTCGGCCGGGCCGCCCGCCACCTCGGTTGGCTGGCCGACAAGGCGGAAGGCAGCGGCGTGCGCGTCGTCGTCGAGAACTGGTTCGACTTGCTTCCGTCGCCGGTCGAGATGAACTGGCTGCTCGACCGGCTGGATGGCAAGGTCGGCCTCAACGGCGACCTCGGCAACTGGTCGGCGCCCGCGAAATATGCGGGGCTGGCCGATATCATGGGCCGGGCGGAAATCTGCCACGCCAAGGCCGATTACAATGCCGGCGGCCTCGATGCGGAGGATTACCGCCAGTGCCTGGAGATGTGCGAAAGGGCTGGTTATGCCGGTCCCTTCACGCTGATCTATGATTCGCCCTTCTTCGCCGACGAATGGGACGGCATCCTGCTGCAAAAGACCTTCATCGAGGATTTTCTGCGCGGGGCGCCGGCGCGCCGGACGGCTTGAACCGAAGCGTTCCCGTTATTCCTGGCGCGGGAACCGCTGGCTTTCCTCCAGCACGTTCAGATCCATGTGGTTGCGCATATAACGCTCCGATGCTTTCTGCAGCGGCTGATAATCCCATGGATAATAGGCGCCATTGCGCAGCGCTGCGTAGACCACCCAGCGGCGGGCCTGGCTTTCGCGCACGGCCGCGTCGAAAGCGGCAAGGTTCCAGCGCCGGCTGGCCTGCTCGACAAGCCGTGCCAGAATGTCGGCATGCGCCGGGTCGGCTGCCAGATTTTCGCGCTCTTGCGGATCGGCCTCGAGATCGAACAGCATCGGCGGGTCCTTTTCGCAGAGCGACAGCTTGTAGCGCCCGTCCCTCAAACAGACGAGCGGCGCCTCGGAGCCTTCCGCGGCATATTCCATCGGTACCGGGCCGCGGCTGCCGGTGCCCTTTGCGAGGGGCGCGAGATCCTGGCCTTCGGTCCACGGCTTCAACGACGCAATATCGATGCCGGCCAGACCGGCAAGCGTCGGCGTCACATCGAGGGTCGAGACGGGCTGGTCGATGCGCTTCGGCGTCCAGCCGGGCGCTGCGATCATCAGCGGCACCCGGGACGATCCTTCGAAGAAGTTCATCTTGAACCAGAGACCGCGATCGCCAAGCATGTCGCCATGGTCGGACACGAAGAGGATGATGGTGTTCTCGGCCATGCGGCTGCGTTCCAGGACGTCGAGAAGCTCGCCGATCTTCTCGTCGACATAGGAGATATTGGCGAAATAGCCGCGTCTTGCCCGCCTGATCTGATCGCTGCTGATGTCGAAAGCATCGTGCTCGCAGGCTTTCATCAGCCGCTGAGAATGAGGATCCTGCTGCTCGAAAGGGATCGGCGCTACGCCCGGGTCGAGGGCCGGACAGTCCTCATAGAGATCCCAGAATTTACGGCGTGCGACATAGGGATCGTGCGGATGGGTGAAGCTGACGGTCAGGCACCAGGGACGCTCGTCATGGCCGCGCGCGAGATCGAAGAGCTTGCGGGTGGCGTGGTAGGCGACCTCGTCGTCATATTCCATCTGATTGGTGATCTCGGCGACGCCGGCGCCGGTGACCGAACCGAGATTGTGATACCACCAGTCGATGCGTTCGCCGGGCTTGGTATAATCGGGCGTCCAGCCGAAATCGGCGGGGTAAATGTCCGTCGTCAGCCGCTCTTCGAAGCCGTGAAGCTGGTCGGGACCGACGAAATGCATCTTGCCTGACAGCGCCGTCTGGTATCCCGCCGCGCGCAGATGATGCGCATAGGTCGGTATATCGGAGGCAAATTCCGCCGCATTGTCATAGACACGCGTCCGGCTCGGCAATTGCCCGGACATGAAGGAGGCTCGCGCCGGCGCGCAGAGCGGGCTTGCCGTGTAGCTATTGGCGAAACGCACAGAGCGGCCGGCCAGGGATTTCAGGTGCGGCGCGTGAAGAAAATCGGCGGGACCATCGGGAAAGAAGGTTCCGTTCAACTGGTCCACCATCAGGATGAGGATGTTCGGGCGCGCCATGTCCAATGCCTTTTGCTATTTGAGGATTTTATTGAAACGCCTATTATGAGAGCTGTAAAGACTGCTTTTTTCGATGGCCGCTCAAAGGTATATTTATGTCAGATCACCCACCTGATCTCGGATGGATGCGGCTGTTCGTCGAGGTTGCGCGGCTCGGGAGTTTTTCGGCGGCCGCAACGCTTCTCGGCCTGACCCAGCCAGCCGTCAGCTACCAGATTCGCCGGCTGGAACAGCAGTTCGGCGCCAGCCTGCTGCGCCGCCAGCATCGTGGCGTCGAATTGACGGCAGAAGGCGAGCGGCTTCTCGAGGTCGCGGCCAGGGCGGTCGGCGACATCGATGCGCTCGCCCGCAGTTTCCGCGCCGAGGCCCAGAGACCGGTCGTCAGGCTGAGAACCGACTATGCTTTCTCGGCGCTTTGGCTGATCCCCCGCATGGATGGCTTTCGACTCCTGCATCCGGAAACCGACATACAGATCGTCGCGACGCAGAGGCTTGCAGCCGGATTTCGCGACGACGCCGATGTCGCGGTCGCTTTCGGTACGCGGGCGGAGTTCGGCGCTGTCGGCACCCTTCTGTTGCCGGAGAAGGTCGTGCCCGTCTGCACGCAGGGATTCCTCGATCGCAACGGACCCTTCGACGATCCAAGGCAATTGGCCGGAGCGAGGCTGATCCATCTCGATGCGCCGCTGCCATCGCCCTGGTTCGACTGGCGCACCTATTTTGCCGAATTCTCCATGCTGCGCGACGCCCATGCCGGCCGCGGTGATATCAGTTTCAACACCTATTCATTGGTCGTTCAGTCCGCGCTGAGCGAGCAGGGCGTGGCGCTCGGCTGGATGGGGCTCGTCGATACACTGCTTTCGGCAGGCATGCTGCTGGAAGCCGGCCCGCCACTGGAGGCGCAAGACCGGGGTTACTGGCTGGTGCCGCCGCGATCTCCAAACGTCCACAGCGAGAGGCTCAGTACCTGGCTGTCGGATGAGGCGGGGACGGTCGGCTAGAGCCGCGCCGCATGGCGGAAAGGCTCTGACGGCGGTTACTCCGGATAACCATCGCCACATCCGCATGCTCGCCAGACGCTTCGCAAGATATGGATATAGTTGAAGCCTTTTCGGGTCCGACTCTTAGCCGATTTTTCTCGTCACAAAGAAACTCATCGCAACTTTTTCATCACCATTTGGCATTGACGTGAACGGCGCTCGAAATTCCTTCCGTCCTAGTCCGTCCGTACGGATGTACTGGAGTTCCGCAAGGATTTCGAAGCCGCTCTCCTGCATCAGATTGATGTGATGGCTGCGCCACTTCCGATTTATCAGGTAGGGTCGTCGTCCACGCATCATCGTCCACGTGGGCGCGCTCAAAACCCAGTGCCCATTCCAGTCGCTTGACAGACCGTGCGATTGGAAGTCGATCAGGTGCGTCGCAAACCCTCCTGGCTTCAGCCACCGGGCAATAGCGATATAGGTATCCACGAGGTTGTCCACGTGCTCCATGACTGAATGCGTCATCAGCCAGTCCGCCGCACCCGCCTGCAGTACGTTGAAATCGGTCCATGGTGCGACGAACTTTAATCGTTCGCTGCCATTCACGAGGTCCGCCTTCAGCGCGTCGATTGCCTCCGCACTGAGGCGCTGTTGCACGATCCCATCTATCCGATCCCAGGCGAAGTTTGTCGGTGACGGCGGAAAAAAGATGTCGCCCGATACGGTGTTATCCCAAAATGCGGCCCGCTCGCCGAAGAGTTCGATCAAACCGCCCAGGACTTCAAGATCGTGCTCGATGCTCCGATGGTCTTGCAAATCCAGCCCGATATACGTGTCGACGCCCGCAAGCAGTGCGGCAAGCCCAACGCCGAGCGAACTTCCGGGGCCGACCTCGACCAATACTTCAGGTCTTTTGCCGTTCAGCCAAGGCGCTAGGTGACCGTAGTGGCGAAAGAAAAGGTCATAACAGTGGCGCGCAGAAGCAGTGCCCCCTTCTACGTGCGTATTTCGCAGTTGCGGAAGGACAAAGGAACCCACTCCCTTGGCGAGGGAGCGAAGTGCAATATGGGTCATGGCGCCACCTTTTTCATCGGAACTCCAGCACGGCAATGTGCGGCGTGCTCTACCCGGCAGAATTCACGTGCAACATCATCAGAGACCAAAGAAAAGCCAAGCAATATGGTTCGGCCTTGGACTTGTTCGTCGGGGTTGTACGCGGCTCATAGTGATTGATATTCTCACGAATCTAAAGTCATTCATTGGACGTACAGCAATAGTCACTATGACCATGCCTGGGTTGCTGAAGCGCATGAGAGGCTGCCTCAAAAAAGAATTGAGCGATTTCAGCGAGTTGTGATTCCTTCTGATTTGCGAGATTCGATGGCGTTCTTCCTCCCGTACTGGATGGTGGCTTGCTAGCGATCTATGCAACATCAGTCATAGAGAGGGCGTTCGGTAAGTCGGCGGGTGTCTTTCGTCCTCCTGGTCTATATCGGGATTTAAAAAGCGCCACATGGATGCCCGACGATGTGGGTGGCTAGCAGCAGCCTTGCGGCTCACCGCGCCTCAACACCGACGTTTGTGCCCAGGAGAAGCCTTGTCATCGGCGATGGTGATCGACATTGTGGGGCGAATCGATAGCGAAGGCGGCTGAAGCATGCGAACCATCGGATATGTCATCGGACTGCTCATGGTCGTGTTCGGCCTGATCTGGATCGGGCAGGGAAGCGGCTATTTTCCTTATCCGGCGTCGAGTTTCATGATTGTCCAAAAGATCTGGATGCTCTGGGGCGCCATGCTGGTGGCGGCGGGCATCGTCGTGATGGTCATCATCCGGCGGCTTCGCCGCAGAGGATGAATGGCTGCTGCCGTTTGGCGGCAATCCGGCCGCTGGCGGCCTGTCGAAATGAGGAGAATGGCATGAGCGCAGCTGAAATCGACGGTTTTGCCGAGCGTATCAGGAAACACCAGGGCGGTATGATCTCGGCCTGGGTCGGCATCCCCGACGCGATGCTCGTCAACCACCTGGCGCAGGAAGCTTTCGACGCCGTCGTGCTGGATATGCAGCATGGCATGTGGGACATGCAGTCGGCGGCAAATGCCGTTGCTCAGGCGCGCCTTGCCGGCAAGCCGGCCATCGCGCGCATTCCGGTCGGCGATTTTGCCTCCGCCTCGCGGCTGCTCGATGCCGGGGCCTCGGGCATCATTGCGCCGATGATCAACTCGGCCGAAGATGCGCGAGCCCTGGTCAGGACC
Organism: Rhizobium phaseoli; assembly: GCF_001664385.1. Classification (NCBI taxonomy): domain Bacteria; kingdom Pseudomonadati; phylum Pseudomonadota; class Alphaproteobacteria; order Hyphomicrobiales; family Rhizobiaceae; genus Rhizobium; species Rhizobium phaseoli. The sequence continues at coordinate 270,067 of NZ_CP013534.1, forward strand.
ACGAAATATCCGCCCCTCGGCGAGCGCAGCTGGGGACCGTCCCTGGCGCTGAACCATAGCGGCCTGTCGGCCGACGCCTATCTGAAGACTGCCAACGACCTCACCGTCGCCATCGCCATGGTCGAGACCCGCGCGGCGCTCGATGCGATCGACGGCATTCTCGGCGTGACCGGCATCGACGGCATTTTCGTCGGCCCCGCCGACCTCTCGATTGCGCTGTCGAATGGCGATCAGGTGGCGCCGAATGCGGCCGAGATCGACAGCGCCATGCAGCACGCCGTTGCGCGCTGCCGCGCCCACGGCAAATTCGCCTGCGCCTATGCCGGCGATGGAGAGCGGGCCGGCGAGCTGCTGAAGTTCGGCTTTGATCTGGTCATCGCCGGTGCCGAGACCATACAGCTGCGCGCCGGCGCCCGCCGCGCCATCAATGCCGCCCGCAGGATCGCTTCCGGCAGCTGATCTTCGTCAGCGGGCCGGTTTAACCGCAAGCCAGATGACGTGGCGGACGCCGCGTTTGCGACCGGCGCGGGTGTTGACGACATCGACGGCAAAGCCGCTGTCCTTGAGGCGCCGTGTGAAATCCGGATCGGGGCCGGACGACCAGACGGCGAGCAAGCCGCCGGGGCGAAGCGCCTCGCGGGCGGCGCGCAGGCCGGCGAAATCATAGAGCCGGTCGTTGGATTTGCGGGTCAGTCCGTCCGGTCCATTGTCGACATCGAGCAGGATCGCGTCATAGGCGCTCTTGCCGGCGCGGATTGCCTCGCCGACATCGCCCTGATGGATGCCGACGCGGGGATCGTCGAGACAGCCCTTGAACACTTCGGCCATCGGCCCGCGCGCCCAGGCGACGACGGCCGGCACCAGTTCGGCGACGGTGACGCCGGCATCATCGGGAAGGACGGCAAGAGCGGCGCGCAGGGTGAAACCCATGCCGAGGCCGCCGATCAGGATCCTCGGCTTCGGATGCCCCTTGATCCGCTCCCAGGAAAGCGTGGCGAGCGCTTCTTCCGAGCCGCTGAGGCGGCTGTTCATCAGCTCGTTGGCGCCGAGCATGATCGAGAACTCGCTGCCGCGCTGCTTCAGCCTGAGTTCGCCGCCTTCGCCGGGAATGGTCGCGGAATCGAGTTGAATCCAGGGCAGCATGACAGTTTCGCCTCATCTGAAGAAAGCGTCACCTAGCACAGGCAGGCGAGCGAAACCAGCAAACCAGCGTCAGACCATCCGCATGAAATGCTCCGGCTCCGCTTCGACGACATCGTCCTGGGCCGCGGCCGAACGTCGGCGAATACCCTCGACCTCGTCGGGCCTCAGCCGCGCCTTCGGATCGTCGAAACGGACGTCGGGATCCGGCACAGCCGAGAGCAGCAGCCTGGTATAGGGATGCAGCGGATTGTCGATCACCCGGGCGGTGCTGCCCCATTCGACGATCTGGCCGGCATACATCACGGCGATGTCCTCGGCGACATAACGAGCGGTGGCGATATCATGAGTGATGTAGAGCAGGCCGAGATTCATCTCCTGCTTCATCTCGTTCAACAGGTTGAGCACCCCGAGGCGGACCGAAACATCGAGCATCGAGGTCGGCTCGTCGGCGACGATCACCTCCGGCCTGATGGCAAGGGCGCGGGCGATGTTGACGCGCTGGCGCTGGCCGCCGGAGAGTTCATGCGGATATTTCGGCGCGACGAGATCGGGATCGAGCCGGACGCGCTGCAGCAGTTCGCCGATGGTAACGTCGATCTCCGCCCCTTTGATGTCAGGGCGATGCAATTTCAGTGGCCGGCGGAGATGGTGCGCGATGGTATGGGCGGGGTTCAGCGAGGCGAAGGGATCCTGGAAGATCATCTGCACCGAGCGGCGGTAGCGGGCGATCTCGGCCGAATTCGCCGTCTCGACCGGCCGGCCTTTGTAGAGAATGTGGCCCGATGTCGGCAGATATTCGCGCATCGCCATGCGGGCGCAGGTGGTCTTGCCGCTGCCGGATTCGCCGACCAGCGCCAGCGCTCGGCCAGCGTGCAGCGAAAAGGAGATCGAGCGGGCGGCATGAACGGCGGACGCGCCATGACCGAAGGTCTTCGTCACCGTGTCGAGTGCGAGAATGGCATCAGTCACAGCAGCACGCCTCCATGCAGTGAGGGGAAGGAGGCCCAGAGCTTCTTCGTATAATTGTGCCGCGGCGTCCGGTAGATCGCTTCGGCGGTATTTTGCTCCACCAGCCTGCCGGACAGCATGATGCCGATGCGGTCGCAGAACTGCACCATCAGGCCGAGATCATGGGTGATGAACAGCACGGAGAAGCCGAAGCGGCGGCGCAGCTCGTTGATGCGCTGCAGGATCTCGCGCTGGACGACGACGTCGAGCGCCGTCGTCGGCTCATCCATGATGACGAGCTTCGGGTCGAGCGCCATGCAGATGGCGATGACGATGCGCTGGCGCATGCCGCCGGAAAACTGGTGCGGATAGTCGCGCATGCGATCCGGCGCGATGTCGACGAGTTGCAGCATCTCGGCGGTGCGCTCGCGAGCTTCGGCGCGGTTCATGTTCTTGTGGGTCCGCAACACGTCTGAGAATTGCGCCTCGATCCGCAGCACCGGGTTCAGCGAATTCATGGCGCTTTGGAAGACCATGGCGACCTGGCGCCAACGGAAGGCGGCAAGCGCCTGCTGGTCGAGACCGAGTACGTCGCGGCCGTCGAGCAGGATGCGACTCTGCTTGCGGATCAGCGCCGGCGGCCTGTGCAGGCGGCTGACGGCGAAGGCGATGGTGCTCTTGCCGCAGCCGGATTCGCCGGCAAGGCCGAAGACCTCGCCGGGCGCGACATCGAAACTGACATCGTCGACGGCGCGGAAATCCTTCTCCTCGCCAATATAGTCGATGGTGAGATTCCTCACCGAGAGCAGCGGCTGCGTCACAGGCGGCCCTCCCCGGAACGAACGAGCAGCGACCAGCGCTTCAGATGATTGCCGGTGCGCAGCCGCGGATTGGCGATCTCATCGACGGCGAAATTCAGCAGCGACATGCCGATGCCGAGGAAGGCGAGCGCGAAGCAGGGGGTGAGGATGTCCCACCAGGCGCCGACCGAGAGGGCAGAGGCCTTCTGCGCGTTGTAGAGCATCGTGCCCCAGGAGATCGCGCGGGGATCCCCGAGGCCGAGAAATTCCAGCGTCGCCTCGGTGATAATAGCGAAGATGACGCTGCCGATGAAATTGATGCCGACGATGGAGATCACATTAGGGAAGATCTCGAAGGTCATGATTCGCCATTGCGGCTCGCCCATCATCTCGGCCGATTTGACGAAATCCTTGTGCTTGACGGAAAGCGTCTCGGCGCGGGTGACACGGGCGCCCCAGGCCCAGGAGGTGGCGCCGAGGATCAGCGCGATAACGAGCGGGCTTGCCTGGCCGATGAAGGCGGCGAGCACCAGCAGCAAAGGCAGGTTGGGAACGACGAGCACCATGTTGGTGAAGAAGCTGATGATCTCGTCGGTCTTGCCGCCGCGATAGCCGGCGATGATGCCGAGCGCGGTGCCGGCGAGCGTGATCAGCAGGCCGGCGCCGAAGCCGACAGCAAGCGAGGTGCGGGCGCCGTAGATGAGCCGGGCGAAGACGTCCTGGCCGATGCGGGTGGTGCCGAGAATATGGTCGAGCGACGGCGGCTGATGCGGCCGCCCGGTGCGGGCGGCGGGGTCGTATTGCGTCAGCAGCGGCGCTGCGACCGCAACAATGACGATGAAGGCGATGATGGCGAGGCCGGTGAGCGCCTTGCGGTTTCGCAGCAGGCTCTTCATCTCACGCTCCCTTCAGCCGCGGGTCGAGCAGGATATAACTGACGTCGACGATGAAATTCGCGATCAGCATGGTCGCGGTCATGATCAGCAACTGGCCCTGGATGACGGGATAATCGCGGGCGAGGATCGCCTGGTAAAGAATATTGCCGAGGCCGGGATAGTTATAGACGACCTCGGTCACCAGCGAGCCGCCGAGAATGGTGCCGATGGCGATGGCAAGGCTGGAGACGGTCGGCAGCAGGGCGTTGCGCGCGGCATACCAGAGCATCACACGCCGGTCGGACAGGCCCTTGGCGCGGGCCATGACGATATAGTCCTCGCCGAGCAGGTTGATCATGTTGTTGCGCATGGTGACGGTAAAGCCGCCGATCAGCACGGTGCAGAGGGTGACCATCGGCAGGATGCCGTGATAGGCGACGCTGCCGATATATTGCAGGCTGAAGGCCGGATCGAGCGAGGGATCGGCGGCATAGCCGTTCGGGAACCAGCCGAGCGTGAAGCCGAAGATGAAGAGCACGATCAGCGAGGTGACGACGGCGGGCACCGAGGTCGCGAAGATCGCGCCGACGGAAACGATGACATCGAACCGGCTGCCGCGGCGCCAGGCAGCGAGGATGCCGAGGAAGGTGCCGAGCGCGAAGCTGACGATCGTCGCCGTTCCCATCAGGGCGACCGTCCAGACGAGGGCATGGCCGAGCACCGAGGTGACCGGCAGCGGGAAATATTTGATCGAGCGGCCGAGATCGCCGGTGAAGATGCTGCCGAGATAGGTGAGATATTGCTGCCAGAGCGGCCCGTCGACGAAGCCGAAGGTCAGCTTCAGCGCCTGCAGGCTTTCCGGCGGCAATTCGGTGCCGGCGCTCGAAAACATGATCTGCACGGGGTCGCCCGGCATCAGCCGCGGCAGGAAGAAATTGATCGTCGCTGCCGCGATGAAGGCTGCCATGTAGAAGACGAGGCGGCGAAGCAGGAAAGCCATGGGAACTCCGTCGTGACGGGAGCGGCGCTTCCGGATGAGGATGATCTCATCCGAAACCGCTTACGCTTTTCGGCATCAGGCTCTGACGCCGCTCCCGGGAAATGACGCTTACTTGACCGGCTCGAGCGCGAGCAGGTTCAAGAGGCGTGCCGGATTGGTCCGCGAGATCGACGGATTGACGAAGGGATTTTCCTTGGTCGACCAGCCGGTGAAGCGCTTGGTGTTGTACTGATACCAGTTCGGATTGTTGAACACCGGAATCACAGGCATGTTTTCGGCGACGATGCGCTGCGCCTTGTTCATCACCTCTTTCTGCGTGGCAAGGTCGGCGGTCTGGGTGAACTCGGTCATGAGTTTCTCGACATCGGGGTTGAACCAGCGCTGCGCGGTGAAACGGGTCTTGCCCCTGTCCGAGGCGCTGAAGGCGCGCTTATAGGGGTAATAGGGCGAGGCCGATGCCGGCAGGCTGTTGATTGCCGCATCGAAGCTGCCGTTGATGAGGTTGCCGGTCCAGACAGCCTCCTCAGGCGTCTCGATCTTGGCGTCGATGCCGACCGCCTGCATGCCTTCGACCGCGATGTTGACGGTGTCGATCCAGTCCGTCCAGGAATTCGGGACGATGATCGAGAAGGCGATCTTGCTGCCGTCCGGATTGTCGCGGAAGCCGTCGCCGTCCTTGTCCTTGTAGCCCGCCTCGTCGAGCAGCGCCTTGGCGGCGTCGGCGTCATAGGTCGCGAACTTGCCGAAGTCGGCCTTGACGGATGGGTCCGACCAGCTCTTGTAAAGCTCGCCCATCAGGCCGGGGTCTTCGTTCAGCGTCGGGTAGCCGTAGCCGGCGACGTCAATCATCGTCTTGCGGTCGAGCGCCATGCCGACGGCGCGGCGGAATTTCAGGTCGTTGAAGGCCTTCTTGTTGTTCTCGTTTGCTGTTTCCAGGTTGAACAGGAAGGCGACCATGCTGCTCGGCGAATACCAGTAGTGGAAATGCGCCGGATCCTTGGAGACATAGACATTGTCGATATCGGGAATGAAGGAGACGCCCCAGTCGAGCGTGCCGTCGGCCGTTGCCGTCAGCATCTGATTGTTGTCGGCCAGCTGCGGGAAGCGCATGCAATCGACCTTCAGATGCGCATTGTCCCAATAGTTCGGGTTGCGGCATTGGTCGTAGGTCTGGCCGGTGAAACGCGGGACCTCGGTCAGCGGTCCGCTGCCGACCGGGTTCTCGTTGGCGAAAGTGACGGGATCGGCGACGTCCTTCCAGACATGTTCCGGAACGATCGGCAGCTGCGAGATCTGCTCGGCGGCGAGCGAGCTCGGGTTGGCGAGCGTGAAGCGCACCGTCTGGGCATCGACAGCTTTGACATCGGTGACGAAGCTCCAGATGCTGACGAAATCGAGCGCCGGGAATTTCTTCAGATAGGCATAGGTGAAGGTGACGTCGGCTGAGGTCAGCGGCTTGCCATCAGACCATTTCAGGTCGGGGCGCAGCTTGAAATCGATGCTCTTCAGGTCGTCGGAGAGTTTAAAGCTTTCGGCCAGACGGTAGACCGGCTTGTTGCTGTCGAAGCGATTGAAAATAACAAGCGGCTCATAGATGAAATCGAGCGTCGACTGGCGCGCCGATGTCTGGTTGAACGGATTGAAGTTGCGCACCCAGGTCGTCGCCGGTTCGATATTGGCCGTCAGGACCGTCTGCGCCACGGCGGAGCCCGAAAGCAGTGTCAGTGTGGCGGCGGCAAGAAGATATTTTTTCATGTTTTATTCCCCTTCTTTTATAAGTGAGAGATGGTGCGCCGGTCAGGAGACCAGCGCACTTGCAAATATGTCTTCGACTTCAGCGTGGGCGGCCCGATAGTCGATCTTGAGATTGCCGAGGCGGGCCTTGCCGGCGGCGATCCGCTGCAGTGCGGCGGCGGTCAACGGGCGCGCCGCCTTGGCGGCTGCTTCGCTTTGCCGGATGTCGCCATGGCTATGGAGCGCGATGTCGAAGCCGGCGTCGAGCACCTGTTTGACGCGTTCCGGCAGGGTGCCGGAGAGCGATTCCATGAAGATGCAGTCGGAAATCAGCACGCCGTCATAACCGAGCTCGTTGCGGATGACGTCGTGCATGACCGGCGATACAGAGGCCGGCAACTCCTTGTCGTAGGCGGAATAGACGACATGGGCGACCATGGCCCAGGGCGTATCCTTCATGGCGACGAAGGGTTTGAAATCGGTGGCAGCGAGCGTTTCGCGGCTGGCGTCGACGACCGGGCGTTCCTTGTGGGAGTCGAGCGTTGCACGGCCGTGCCCGGGAATATGCTTCATCACGGGCATGTTGCCGGTCTCGAGCAGGCCGTCGACCACCTCGCGGCCGAGGGCGGCGATGACATCGGGATCGGGGCCGAAGGAACGGGCGCCGATGACCGCGCTCGTCGTCTCGAAGACGAGGTCGAGAACGGGCGAGCAGCCGCTGGAAAGGCCGAGTTCCGTCATCATCGCGCCCATGGCCCGGGAGGAAAGGCGCAATGCTTTTTTGCCGAGCTCGACATCGCGGCGCGCCAGCTCGGCAAACTGCCCGAAGCTGCGGAAGAGCGGCCAGGGGCCGGCATCGAGGTGCTGGACGCGCCCGCCCTCTTGGTCGGTGAAGACGGGGGCGTCGTCGCGGCCGACGGCTTCGCGAAAGCGCTCGATCAGCCGTTTCGTCTGCTCCGGCTCGCGCTGATTGCGCCGGCCGACGAAGAGGCCGAGCGGATTGGTCTCACGAAACAACGCAAATTCGTCATCCGAAAGTACGGGATTGGGAAGGCCGACAAAAAGGGCGAGCGGGGTCGAGGACAAGTCTAGTGCTCCGGTATCAGATGGTCATTTCGGCATGCTTCTCAGCATGCCTTCGTAAATGCCCTTGTCGGGGGCGGGGATGGTGATGGCGCCGGCGGTTCGGCCGTAAAAATCGACGGGGCCGGCATCGCCGATAAAGGCATAGGCATGGCCGAGCGTCTTCATCGTCTGAAGGCAGGCGGAAAATAAAGCGAGGCCGACGCCCTTGCCGCGCACTTGCGGGTCAACGCCGGTCGGCCCGAAGAAGCCGCGCGCCGTCGTGTCGTAGCAGGCAAAGCCGAGCAGCTCACGGCCTTCGATGGCGATCAGGCAGGCGACGGGCTGGCGGGAGAAAGCGACCAAGACCTCGCTTGCCCAGTTCTCGCTGAACCGTTCGCGAACCCAGGTGACGACGAGATGCAGTTCCGGGGGGAGGGCCGGGCGGATGGAGGCGCCGACGCTGTCCGCTCTCTGTTTCAGCTCGGCGAGCTGCGTGGAGTAAAGGCTCACAAGCAGGTCCGGCACCCGACATTCCTCCTGTTATTCCGTTGTTACGGAATATATACCCCTCTTATGTTATAGACTTGGCCATCTCGCCGGGCTTGTCAACAGGGTTTTTCAATCGGCGCCAGTGATTCAGCCGCGCTGGCTGCGCTCGCTACGCAGGGCGGCCGGCACAGGCGAAAACGGCCCGGGGAGACCGGGCCGTTCGATGGAGACTGTTCGTCGATTTCAGTACTTATGCGCCGTCTTTCCAGAGCGCATGAAAGTGCTGCACCGGGCCATGGCCTGAGCCGACGGTGAGGCGTCCGGCCGCCGCGACCGCGCCGGCAAGATAATCCTTGGCGATGGCGACCGCCTGCCGCGCCGAAGCGCCCTTGGCAAGCTCGGCCGCCAGCGCGCTGGAGAGTGTGCAGCCGGTGCCGTGGGTGTTCTTCGTCGGCACCCGCTGGGCTTCGAACCAATGCAGCCCGTCGGCGGCGGCGAGCACGTCGGGGCTGTCGTCGCTGTCGAGATGACCGCCTTTGACCAGCACGGCGGCCGGGCCGAGGGCGCGCAGCCGTTCGGCCTGCGCTGCCATCTCTACCCGGTTCGTCGCGACCGGCTGGTGCAGCAGCGCGGCGGCCTCCGGCAGGTTCGGGGTCAGCATCGTGGCGAGCGGCAGCAGCCGCAGCGTCAGCACGTCGACCGCTTCGGGCGCGAGCAGGGCGGCACCGCCTTTGGCGATCATCACCGGATCGAGGACGACGGGAATGCTGCGTCCTTTGGCGGTTGCTGCGGCCAGAGCTGCGGAAAGGGCGGCGGCGACGGCTTCGGCGATGCCGGCATTGGCAATCATGCCGATCTTCACGGCATCGACGCGCACATCGGCAAAGACGGCATCGATCTGGTCGGCAACGAATTGCGGCGGCACCAGATGCACGCCGGTGACCCCTTGCGTGTTCTGCGCCGTCAGCGCGGTTAGCACCGCCATGCCATAGACGCCGCGGGCTGAAAAGGCCTTGAGGTCGGCCTGGATGCCGGCGCCGCCGGACGGATCGGAGCCGGCGATAGAGAGGACGTTGCGGATCATGCCGGGACCTTTCGAATTTCTGCGGCGATGCGGCGGGTGGCCGCCGCCGGATCCGGCGTACCGCAGACGGCGGAGACGACGGCAAGCCCCTTGGCGCCGGCGGCAAACACGTCGGCCACATGCTCCGCTTTCAACCCGCCGATGGCGACGGAGGGCACCGGCGAGACCTGCACCAGCCTGGCAAGACCGTCAAAGCCGATCGGCTGCTTGTGGTCGGCCTTGGTCGGCGTCGCAAAGACCGGGCCGACGCCGGTATAATCGACGAGATCGCGATCGACGGCAGCCGCGAGCGCCTCGGTCTCGACCGAGAGGCCGAGGATCATGTCGGGGCCGATCAACCCCCGAGCCGTGCGCGCATCCATGTCCTCCTGGCCGATATGCAAGCCATCGGCGCTGATGGCGATGGCCGCCTCGACGTCATCATTGACGATGAGGCGGGCGCCGGTGCCACCGAGCGCCTGCTTCAAGGCGCGGCCGGTCTCGATCATGCGTGCTGTCCCCGCCTGTTTGTCGCGCAGCTGCACCATCGTCGCGCCGCCGGCAACGGCGAGGCGGGCGGTCTCGACCATGCCGATCCGGGCGCAGAGATCCGGATCGAGGACGAGGTAGAGCGAAAGGTCGAAAGCCTTCATGCGATCGATACCCTGGCTCTCGCATCCAGCGCTTCGCCGTCGAGCGCGGCCAGCGCATCGAGGAAGCGCCAGGCGAACGAGCCGGGGCCGGCCGCCCCGAGCGCGGCATCTTCGCCGGCGACGGCAAAGGTCGCGAGCGCTGCGACGGTCGCGCCGAACAGATCCTCGGGCGCGGTGGCGGCAAAGGCGCCGACAAGGCAGGTGAGCGCGCAGCCGAGGGCAGTGACCTGCGGCATCAGCACCGATCCGCCCTTGATGCGCACCGCCCTGTTACCATCGGTCACGAAATCGACGGCGCCGGTGACGGCGACGATTGCCTGCTGCCGCTCCGCGAGCCGACGGGCCGAATCCTCCGCCTGCTCGACCGGATCGCGGCTGTCGACGCCCTGGCCGCGGCTCTCCCCCCCGGCAAGAGCGATGATCTCGGAGGCATTGCCGCGGATGATCGTGGGCTTGAGCGCCAGCAGATCGGCAACCGCCTGGCGGCGAAAGGCCGTCGCATAATGCGCCACCGGATCGAGCACCCAGGGTTTTCCGGATGAGGCAGCCGCCTTCGCCGCCGCCCGCATGCCGTCTAGCCATTGCGTCGACAGCGTGCCGATATTGACGGTCAGCGCGCTCGCGATGCCAGCGAATTCGCCGGCTTCCTCAGGCGCATGCACCATGGCGGGCGAAGCGCCGGATGCCAGCAGGACGTTGGCCGCGATGTTCATGGCGACATAATTGGTGATGCAGTGGACGAGCGGCGGCTTTTCGCGCATCGCCTCCAGCATGGCTCCCGAAGTGGTCTTGCTCTGCATAGCGCCCCTTTCAGGCGGGGCAGGCGCGGGGCGGCGTCTACGGCGATCCCCGAGCGACTCCCTCCGCCGGCATTATCCGGTTCAGGTTCGAAGGGTTCTTCTCAGCCCGTCTGTCGACGAACGCCCCTGTCTCTCATCACGCCCTTTTTCGCAGAGAAGGGCGCGGCTGTCATCCCGAAAATGACATTCCGTGTTCCCTCCGACAAAACTGGTTGAACGCATCACAGCGCTCCTCAACTCAAATCATGCAGATCCGTCGCAATCGCGGGCCCGATTGAAAACTCCGAAAACCGCACCGTCAATCCACTCCTCTCCGGTGTACAGGCGGTCGGGCCGACCTCGTATCGGTCGGCAACCGGGAAGGGCGCTAGCCGCAGCAGTGGCCAGCGGTTGCCGTCGCGGGAGGCCTGGATACGAAGGGCGCCGCCTGCGACGGTGACGCGGATGTGGAAGTCCTCGAGTTGCCTGAACGGCTGCGACACCGACCAGTCGGATTGGCCGTCGGTGACGACGGTGCTGAGGAAGGCTTCGCCGTCGGTGAATTCGACGCCAGTTTTGACCCAGCGGTTTTCGTCGAGGCGCACCATCAGGCCGGCCTGGTCGTAGAGGGTGCGGAACTCGCCCTGGATGCGGATCTGGGCGGTGAAGCTCTCGGCGGTGGGGAAAGCGAGGAAGTGGCCGCTGTCGCGGGTGAAGCCGTAATAGGTCTCCCGCCAGAAATCGGTCTTTTCGCCTGTTGTCAGCGTCAGGCCGGTTGCGTCGGCGTGCCAGCTTTCCGGTTCGTTCAGCCACTTTCCGTCGTTGAAATCGATGTTCATCCCATCCTCGCTCTATTGAAGCCGTGGCGCTGCCGATTCTTCGCGGCCGCATAATGCGCGAGCTTCACGCAGGCGGCCAGCCGCACTTGCGGTTCGATGCCATTTCCGCCGCTGCGACCCTCGTCTCACGACATAATCCACGGCTTGCGCTTGACACGATCACGTCATCTCTTATTCTCTTACAAAAATATGAATTACATAATTGTGGAACTTAACTCGGGAGCCCTCACATGAAAACGCTTGTCGCATTCCTGCTCGGCACTGCGCTCGTCGCCCTGCCTTCGACCCTGCTTGCTGCGGAAAAAGGCGGCGTCATCAATGTCGCGACGATCGGCGAGCCGCCGACGCTCGATCCGATGTCGTCGACGGCCGATCTCGTCGGCATCGTCACCCAGCACATTTTCGAAACGCTCTACACCTTCGACAAGAGCTGGAATGTCACGCCGCTTCTGGCCGAAAGCCTGCCCGAGATTAGCGCCGACGGCAAAACCTATACGATCAAGCTCCGGACCGGCATCAAGTTCCACGACAATAGCGATATGACCTCGGATGATGTCGTCGCCTCGCTGAACCGCTGGATGAAGATCGCCTCGCGCGGCAAGCAGGTGGCCGGATTCATCGACAAGATCGCTGCCGCAGATCCCGCGACCGTGACCATCACGCTGAAGCAGCCCTATGCGCCGCTGACCTCGCTGCTCGCCTTCAACAATTCGGCGGCGATCATCATCCCGTCGGAAAAGCAGGACGAACCGATGAAGGAGTTCATCGGCACCGGCCCCTATATGCTGAAGGAGCGCAAGGCCGATCAATATATCCAGCTCGTTCGCTTCGACGGATACAAGTCGCGCGAAGGCGACAGCAATGGTTATGGCGGCGCCCGCCATCAATATCTCGACGAAATCCGCTTCGTGCCGGTGCCGGATCCGAACACCCGCGTCGAGGCCGCTATCTCCGGCCAGTATGATTATGTCGATTCGATCCCAGTCGAATCCTACGACAAGCTGAAGGGCTCGACGGCCTCGCAGCCGGTCATGCTGAAGCCCTTCGGCTATCCTGTTTTCGTCTTCAACACGAAGGAAGGTGTCGCCGGGAATGTCGAGGTTCGCAAGGCGATCCGCCAGGCGCTCAGCATGGAAGACATGCTGGCCGCCGCTTTCGGCAGCAAGGATTTTTATGCGCTTGACGGCGCCATCTACCCGAAGACCTTCTCCTGGTCGACCGATGCCGGCGTCGAAGGCGCCTATAATGTCGCCGATCCGGAAGGGGCGGCGGCGACCGCCAAGAAGGCCGGTTATAATGGCGAGCCGATCCGTATCCTGACCAGCCGCCAGTACGAATTCCACTACAAGATGGCGCAGGTGGCCGCCGAATATCTGAAGCTTGCCGGCTTCACCGTCGATATGCAGGTGGTGGACTGGGCGACGCTGACGCAGCGCCGCACCGATCCGAAACTCTGGGATATCTACATCACCCACAGCCCCTTCCTGCCGGAGCCGGCCTTGATCGGCTCGCTCTCGACCAGCTCGCCCGGCTGGTGGGACACGCCGGCCCGCAAGGCCGCCGTCGATGCCTTCACCGCTGAAGTCGATCCGAAGAAGCGGGTGGCGCTCTGGGCCAATGTCCAGAAGGCCATTTATACGGACGCGCCGTTCATGAAGATCGGCGATTTCAACGCCGTCTCGGCGAAATCGGTCAAGCTCGACGGCGTCGATCCGGCCCCGTGGCCGTATTTCTGGAACGCTTCGATCAAGAAGTGATGGAGTGATTTCGGTGGTCGCTACTCGCTCCCTCATTCCTGTGCTCGTCACAGGAATCCAGCGCGCCCAAGTCCTTGGGCGCGGAGGACTTCTTGAACGGATAAAAGTCAATCACGGCGCAGACGCGCCGTGGCTGGATTCCTGTGACAAGCACAGGAATGAGGGCGGAGCGGTAAGTTCCACTACAGTGCCACATGAACCGAGCCTAGGAGCAAGAGTCGGATGATCCGCTACATCCTCCAGCGCCTGTTCGGCATGATCGTCGTGATGTTTCTCGTCGTCACGATCGTCTTCGTCATCGTGCGTGTGACGCCGGGTGATCCGGCCGCCGTCATGCTCGGGCCGGATGCGACGCCGCAGGATATTGCTGATCTCAGAAGCAGGCTCGGCCTCGATCAGTCGCTCGGCCTGCAATATGTCTATTATATCGGCCAGCTGCTGAAGGGCGATCTCGGCCAGTCGATCTTCCTCAACATGCCGGTCACCTCGGCACTGCTCGACCGGGCCGAGCCGACCTTCTTCCTGACGCTGTTTTCGCTTGCCATCGCCAGCGTCATCGCGCTGCCGATCGGCATCTATGCCGCCTATCGGCGGGGCTCCTTCGTCGATCAGGCGGCAACGACGCTCGCCATGTTTGCCGCCAGCATTCCAAGCTTCTGGCTCGGCCTCATCCTGATGCAGTTCTTCGCCGTCAGGCTCAGCCTCTTCCCGGTCTCGGGCTATGCCGGGCCGGGCTCGACCTTCGCCGACCGTATGTATCATCTGACGCTGCCGGCCTTTGCGCTCGGCATCGTCTCCTCGGCGCTGATCCTGCGTTTCACCCGCGCCTCGATGCTCGACGTGCTCGGCGATGATTATATCCGCACGGCGCGCGCCAAGGGGCTGGTCGAGCGCAAGGTCATCCTCAAGCACGCGCTGAAGAATGCGCTGATCCCGATTCTGACGGTGCTCGGCCTGACGGCGGCGGTGCTGATTTCGGGCGCCGTCGTCACCGAGACCGTCTTCGGCCTGCCGGGCGTCGGCAATCTCGTCGTTTCGGCCGTACTGCGCCGCGATTATCCCGTCATCCAGGGGGCGCTGCTCGTCATCGCCGCCCTCTACGTGCTGATCAATTTTGCGATCGACATGCTCTATCTGCTGGTCGACCCGAGGGTGCGCTACTGATGGCCGATATCGCAATCAAGCCCGCCGAGAGCGAGGGCAGCAAATTCCTCCGCCGCCTGCTGAAGCGCAAGACGGTGGCCTTCGGCCTGCTGATCCTGGCGATCTTCGTGCTGCTGGCGGTCTTCGCGCCCGTTGTCGCGCCCTATTCGCCGTCCAAGCTTTCGATCGTCAACCGGCTGAAGCCGCCGAGTGGCACTTTCTTCTTCGGCACCGACGAGTTCGGCCGCGACGTCTTCTCGCGGACGATCTTTGCCGGCCGCCTGTCGCTGCGGGTCGGGGCGGCGGTCGTCAGCCTGTCTGCGGTGATCGGCGTGACGCTCGGCCTGCTCGCCGGCTTTTTCCAGAAGCTCGATGCGCCGATTGCCCGGCTGATCGACGCGATGATGGCGTTCCCGGATATTCTGCTGGCGATCGCCCTCGTCGCTGCCCTCGGCCCGTCATTGACGACGGTCATCATCGCGCTGTCGATCGTCTATTCCCCGCGTCTTGCCCGCATCGTCCGCGCGTCGACGCTGGTTATTCGCGAGCTGCCCTATGTCGAGGCAGCCAAGGCGCTCGGCATTTCCACCTTCCACATCATGACCCGGCATGTGCTGCGCAACCTGCTGTCGCCGATCCTGGTGCAGGCCACCTTCCTCTTCGCCAGCGCCATGCTGGCCGAAGCCGGCCTCTCCTTCCTCGGTCTCGGCGTCAGCCCGGAGATTCCGACCTGGGGAACGATGATCGCCGGCGGCCGGCAATATATCGGCCAGGCCGACTGGATGACGCTGTTTCCCGGTGTCGCCATCATCCTTTCGGTGCTGTCGCTGCAGATGGTCGGCGACGGCCTCAGGGACATGCTCGACCCGAGACTTCGCAAAGACCTTTAATCCGCCGACCCAAATCGGCCAATCCAAATCGAAATTCGCCAATCGAAAATTCGCCAATCCAAAATTCGCATGACAGGAGTTTGCGTGAATCAATTTCCCAACGCCGCCGGCAAGGTCGAGAACTCGCCTTACCAACGGTTAGCCGCCCTCGGCATCAAGCTGCCGCCGCCGCCGCCGCCGATCGCCAATTTCGTGACGCATGTGGTGGAGGGCAATATGCTCTACCTCTCCGGCCAGGGGCCGCGCGAGGCCGACGGCTTCCTGCATGCGGGCAAGGTCGGCGGCGGCGTCGGTGTCGAGGAGGCCTACCGGCATGCGCGGCTGACGGGCATCAACCTGCTTGCCGTCATGCAGGAGGCGCTCGGCGATCTCTCCCGCGTCAAGCGGGTGGTCAAGCTGCTCGGCATGGTCAATGCCGTGCCTGAGTTCGAAGATCATCCGAGCGTCATCAACGGCTGCTCGGATCTGTTGATCGCGGTCTTCGGCGCGGCCGGCGAACATGCCCGCTCGGCCGTCGGCTTCGGCTCACTGCCCGGCAACATCACCGTCGAGATCGAGGCGATCGTCGCCTTGAATGGCTGACGAGAGCTTGCATATTTGGAGCAGCGTCCACCTACGGCCCGTTCCTCGCCCCAGACTTCCGGAGACCTTCATGCCCAATGACATCAGACCTTCGCTCGGCCTTCGCCCCGTCATCAACGTATCCGGCACGATGACCAGCCTCGGCGCCTCGATCGTCGTGCTGGAGGCGATCGAAGCGATGGCATCCATCCTGCCGCACTTCGTCGAGATCAACGATCTGCAGCGCAAGGCAAGCGGCGTCATCGCCCGGCTGACCGGCGGCGAGGCGGGCTTCGTCACCGCCTCCTGCTCGGCCGGCATTTCGCTCGCCGTCGCCGGCGCCATTACCGGTGACAATCTGCTGGCGATCGAGAAGCTGCCGGATGCCGTGCCCGAGAAGAACGAAGTGCTGGTGCAGATGGGGCATGTGGTGAGCTACGGCGCGCCGGTCGATCAGGCGATCCGGCTGGCCGGGGGCAAGGTCGTGCTCGTGGGGCAGGCGACCTCCACCCATCGCTTTCACATGGAGAAGGCGATCACCGACAAAACCGCCGCCGCCGTCTATGTCGTCTCCCACCATGTTGTCGATTACGGGCTGTTGAACCTGAAGGAATTCGTCGAGATCGCCCATGCCAGGGGTGTGCCCGTCATCGTCGATGCGGCCTCGGAATATGATCTGAGG
Organism: Rhizobium phaseoli; assembly: GCF_001664385.1. Lineage (NCBI taxonomy): Bacteria > Pseudomonadati > Pseudomonadota > Alphaproteobacteria > Hyphomicrobiales > Rhizobiaceae > Rhizobium > Rhizobium phaseoli. The sequence continues at coordinate 286,488 of NZ_CP013534.1, forward strand.
ATTTTCCTGGAGCAGGGGGCTGATATCGCCCTCTATTCCGGCCACAAGTTCCTCGGCGGCCCGACCTCGGGCATTGTCGCCGGCCGGAAGGACTTGGTGCGCCATGCCTTCCTGCAGAACATGGGCATCGGCCGCGGCATGAAGGTCGGCAAGGAAAGCATCTTCGGCGTCATGGCCGCACTCGAAGCCTGGGAACGCCGCGACCATGCCGGCATCCGGGAGCGCGAGACCGGCTATCTCAATTTGTGGAAACGTACGCTCGACGGCCGCCCCGGCGTCACCGCGCTGATCGAACCCGACCCGACCAACAATCCGCTCGACCGGCTGCGCCTGATAATCGATACCGAACAGGCGCATATCACCGCCTGGGATCTCGCCGATGCGCTGGCGAGGGGCAATCCGCCGATCATCGTGCGCGACCATGAGGTGGAGCATCGCTACTTCTATCTCGACCCGTGCAACCTGCATCCGGGCCAGGAGGTCATCGTCGCAAACCGCCTCGCCGAGGAACTCGATAAGGCGCGCGCCTCCAACGAGATCATCGCAACGCCCATCGAAAACCGCAGCAGGCACCGCTTCGACGGCTTGCTGCGCTGGCCGGACTGATCCGCCGTTCTCATCCGCCGCAAGAGGAGCCGACATGGGCAGCGTCCAAGCACAATCGATCGAGACCGCCATCCCCGTTCTTTCCGTCGAGGGGCTGACGACGTCCTTTCTGGCCGACGGCGCCTGGAAGCCTGTCGTGCGCGACGTTTACTTCACCGTGGCGCCCGGCGAAACCGTGGCGATCGTCGGCGAATCCGGCTCGGGCAAGAGCGTCACGTCGCTGTCGATCATGCGGCTGTTGCAGGTGGATACGAGCCGCATCGAAGGCCATGTGATCCTCGGCGGCCGCGATCTGCTGGCCCTGCCGGAACAGGCCATGCGGCAGGTGCGCGGCAACGAGGTGGCGATGATCTTCCAGGAGCCGATGACCTCGCTCAATCCGCTCTTCACCATCGGCGACCAGATTTCCGAAGCGCTGCTCTGCCACTCCGCGATGAGCAAGGCCGATGCCAGGGCCGAAACGATCAGGCTCCTGGAGAAGGTCCGCATTCCCTCTGCCGCCTCGCGCTTCGACGAATATCCGCATCGTTTCTCCGGCGGCATGCGCCAGCGGGTGATGATCGCCATGGCGCTCGCCAGCCGGCCGAAACTGCTGATCGCCGACGAGCCGACAACGGCGCTCGACGTGACGATCCAGGGCCAGATCCTCGATCTCATCAAGATGCTGCAGGAAGAGGAGGGGACCTCGGTTCTCTTCATCACCCATGACATGGGCGTCGTCGCCGAGATCGCCGACAGGACGGTGGTGATGTATCGCGGCGAACAGGTCGAGAGTGGTCCCACCGCCGATATCTTCCATCGCGGCAAACATCCCTATACCAGGGCGCTGCTCTCGGCCGTGCCGGTACTCGGCTCGATGCAGGGCCGGCGGCGGCCGCTGCGTTTTCCGGTGGTCAATACCGCGACGGGCGAATCGAACATACCGGCCGAGGCTGCCGATACCGTCGCCGCAACGCCGGTCTTGCAGGTGAGGAACCTCACCAAGCGTTTCGACATTCATTCCGGCCTGTTCGGCCGGCTGACTAGCCGCGTGCATGCTGTCGAAAACGTCTCCTTCGATCTGCACGCCGGCGAAACCCTGTCGCTCGTCGGTGAATCCGGCTGCGGCAAATCGACGACCGGGCGCGCCATCATGCGTCTCATCGAGCCGCAGGCGGGTTCCGTTCTCGTCGAGGGCAGGGAGGTGCTCGGCCTCGACAGGAAGGATCTGCGCGAGATGCGCAAATCCGTGCAGATGATCTTCCAGGATCCCTTCGCAAGCCTCAATCCGCGCATGACGGTTGGCGCTGCGATCGCCGAGCCCTATCTCGAGCACCACATGGGCAATGCGAAACAGGCGAGGCAGGTCGTGGCGGACCTGCTGATCAAGGTCGGCCTGTCCGCTGACATGGCTTCGCGTTACCCACATGAGTTTTCCGGCGGCCAGCGGCAGCGCATCTGCATCGCCCGGGCGCTCGCCCTGCAGCCGAAGGTCATCGTCGCCGACGAAAGCGTGTCGGCGCTCGATGTTTCGATCAAGGCGCAAGTTATCAACCTGATGCTCGACCTGCAGCAGAGCCTCAACCTCGCCTTCCTGTTCATCTCGCACGACATGGCGGTGGTCGAGCGCGTCAGCCACCGGGTGGCGGTGATGTATCTCGGCGAGATCGTCGAGATCGGCCCGCGCGCGGCCGTCTTCGAAAATCCGCAGCACCCCTATACGAAGAAGCTGATTTCGGCCGTGCCGGTGCCCGATCCCGACCGCCGCCACGAAAAACGCATGGTGGCGAATGATGAAATCAAGAGCCCGATGCGCCCCGTCGACTACCAGCCTCCGGCCACCTTCTATCGTGAAGTCGGGCCGGGCCATCTGGTGATGGCCGATCGATAGATTGGCTTGGCCCAATGGCAGTTGCCTAACGGACCGGCGGCGCATAAAGCGGATGTAGAGACACCTGCTTGGAAGGCTGCATCAATGGACAAGACAGAGTATTTTTCGAAGCTCGGCGGTTTGCCGCCGCAGACCCAGTTGCTTTCCGGCAGGGCCGTTTTCACCACGGCTTACGCGGTCATCCCCCGCGGCGTCATGAGCGATATCGTCACGAGCCTCCTGCCGCATTGGACGGGAACGCGGGCATGGATTCTTTCCCGCCCGCTCTCCGGCTTTTCCGAAACCTTCTCGCAATATGTCATGGAAGTTCAGCCGGGCGGCGGAAGCGACCGGCCGGAGCCGGACAAGCGGGCGGAAGCGGTGCTCTTCGTCGTCGAAGGCGGCATGACGGTGGAACTCGAAGGCGTCAGCCACGCCCTGCGCGCCGGCTCCTTCGTCTATATTCCCGCCGGTTCGGCATGGCGCCTCAAGAACGACGGCTCGGCCGCGGCGATCTTCCACTGGGTCAGAAAGGCCTTTCAGGAGGTCGAGGGGCTGGAGCCGCCGCCGGCGATCGTCACGCATGAGGACGACCATCCGATCCGCGCCATGCCAGACACTGACGGACGCTGGGGAACGACTCGCTTCATCGATCCCGCCGACGTGCGCTACGACATGCACGTCAACATCGTGACCCTGGAGCCGGGCGCGGTGATCCCCTTCATGGAGACCCATGTGATGGAGCACGGGCTCTATGTGCTGGAGGGCAAGGCCGTCTATCGCCTCAACCAGGACTGGGTCGAGGTCGAAGCCGGCGACTTCATGTGGCTGCGCGCCTTCTGCCCGCAGGCCTGCTACGCCGGCGGCCCCGGCCGCTTCCGCTACCTGCTCTACAAGGACGTCAACCGTCACATGAAGCTCTGGTAGGCCCCGCGCCGGCATTCCGCCGGCGCGTCTGCGCGCACCTGTCCGGTTGCTTGACAGCTCTTTCGAATGCCCGCATCGTCCCTGAATGCAGGATATGGATTCATGGCTGTCGGAGAAGAAAGAGATAGGCCGGAGAAACGCTGCCGAAGCGGTCTTCGAAGATATCCGCACGGCGATTGTCAGTCGGAAACTGGCGCTCGGAACCCGTCTTCCCGCGGAGGTGCAACTCGCCGAACGTTACGGCATCAGCCGGGCGATCGTGCGTGAGGCGCTCCGCTCGCTGCAGACGCTGGGGTTCACGCAGACCAGGACCGGCCGGGGCACCTTCGTCGTTTCGGAAAGCCCGGCGCGGCGGCTCGGCGGCGGCGCCTATTCAGCCCGCGATCTGATGGAGGCCCGCCCCTGCATCGAGATCCCGGCGGCGGGCTGGGCGGCATTACGGCGCTCGAACGAGCAGCTGGCTTCGCTCTCATCCTTGTGCGACCGAATGGATGACGAGGAGGACGTCCAGACATGGGTGCGGATGGACGCCGAGTTTCATGGAGAGATCGCTGGAGCCTCGGGCAATACGATCTTCAGGAAAGTCGTCGCCGATGTCCGCGGCGCGCTTTCGACGCAATCGGAACTGGTGGAGCATGTCCGCGGACGGCGCAAAGCCTCCAATGCCGAGCACCGCCGCATTCTGGAGGCAATCGCCGCAGGCAGCGAGGCGGATGCGCGCGCCGCCATGGCGGAGCACCTGCTGGAGGTCAAGCGGTCCATCATCGGCATTGCCGGTGAAGAGAGAGCGCCGCTGACGATATGATTTCCAATGTCGCGCCCGGATATCCGGGTCGCTGCCCATCGAATGCAAAGCGATGAACGATTTAGAAAACTGGCTTTCCGACTCCGCAATCCTCAGTCGAAAAAGCGCCTCGGAACTGGTGTTCGAGGAGTTGCGCAATCTCATTGTCTCCGGCCGGTTTGCCGAAGGTTCCAAGCTGCCGTCGGAAGCCAAGCTCGCGGCGAAATACGGTGTCAGCCGTCCGATCGTGCGGGAAGCGCTGCGCTCGCTGCAGATTTTGGGGCTGACGGAGACGCGAACGGGAAGCGGAACCTATGTGCTCGCGGCTGGCGGCGGCGGAGATATCCGTTACGGCGATTATTCGGCGCGTGATCTGATGGAGGCGCGGCCCTTCGTCGAAGTATCCGCTGCCGGCTGGGCAGCGCTGCGCCGGAGCGATGACGAGCTGTCCCGGCTGCTTCACCTTCGCGACCAGATGGAGGAGGAAGAAAATACCGAAGCCTGGGTGCGGCTGGATTCGGATTTTCACGGGCTGATCGCCGAGGCATCGAAGAATGCCGTCTTTCGCGACATCGTCGATGATGTCCGCGAGGCGATGGCGCAGCAATCCGGGCTGCTGACCGCCTTGGGGCCAAGGCGTCAGGAATCGAATGAAGAGCATCGCGCCATCGTCGAAGCCATCCGCAAAGGGGCGGAGGCCGAGGCCCAGGCGGCGATGGAAATCCATCTCAGGAAGGTCGCGGCGGCTGTCAGCCGCATCATCGGCATCGAGCTGCGCTGATATTGGCGCTTTTGACGGAAGCCTAGGACATCGATCCAATCCCGTCGCCAAAGACTGCCTTTCTCCAGGCTGCCCGCGACGCATCCAGAAATAGCAGACGGAAAATCCTTGACTGCAGGGTGGTTTTTCCTTTATCCGACAAACCTGTCAGACCGCATAGCAGATTAACATCTTTATGGCATTTGCGCGGAGGGGCGGCCGGGAGGTTGCCGAACCCAGGGATAGGGAGGAGAAATGACAGTCATGCAATCCAACAGAAGCGAGGCCGATGGCCAGGTTTTTGCCGAGGAGGATCTCGGCTACCACAAGGCGTTGAAGCCGCGGCAGATCCAGATGATCGCCATTGGCGGCGCCATCGGCACGGGGCTGTTTCTCGGCGCCGGCGGCCGGCTTGCCGCTGCCGGTCCGGCACTTGTGCTGGTCTATGCCTTGTGCGGCTTTTTCGCTTTTCTCGTTCTGAGGGCGCTCGGCGAACTAATCGTCCATCGCCCGACCTCGGGCTCGTTCGTCTCCTATGCCCGGGAATTTTACGGCGAAAAGCTCGCCTTCGCGGTCGGCTGGATGTATTGGCTGACCTGGGCGATGACGGCGGTCGCCGACGTCACCGCGGTCGCCCTCTACATGAATTTCTTCAAGGCCTATGTCCCTTGGATCGCGATGATCGACCAGTGGGTCTTTGCGCTCGCGGCGCTGGTCCTCGTCCTCTCGATGAACCTTCTGTCGGTGAAGGTCTTCGGCGAACTGGAATTCTGGTTCAGCCTCGTCAAGGTCCTCGCCCTCGTCGTCTTCCTGATCGTCGGCGTCTACTTCGTCGTCACCGGCACGCCGATCGACGGCCATGTTCCGGGCCTGAATACGATCACCGATTTCGGCGGCATGTTCCCGAACAGCGTCCTGCCGGCCCTGGTGGTGATACAGGGCGTGGTCTTCGCCTATGCCTCGATCGAGCTGATCGGCACTGCCGCCGGTGAAACCGAAAATGCCCGCAAGGTCATGCCGCGGGCGATCCGGACGGTCGTGCTGCGCCTGGTGGTCTTCTATGTCGGCTCGGTCCTGCTGCTGTCGCTGCTGCTGCCCTATACCGCCTATAAGGGCGGCGAGAGCCCGTTCGTGACCTTCTTCGGCAAGATCGGCATCCAGGGCGCCGACGTCGTCATGAACCTGGTCGTGCTGACCGCGGTCCTGTCGTCGCTCAATGCCGGCCTCTATTCGACCGGCCGCATTCTGCATTCCATGGCGATATCAGGCTCGGCGCCGGCGGCGCTGGCGAAGATGAACCGATCCGGCGTGCCCTATGTCGGCATTGCGGTGACGGCTGTCGTGACTGCCTTCGGCGTCGTGCTGAACGCCGTCGTTCCGGCAGAAGCCTTCGAGATCGGCCTGAATGTCGCCGCCCTCGGCATCATCGCCGCATGGGGCGTGATCGTGCTGTGCCAGCTCAAGCTGTGGCAGCTGTCGCGGCAGGGCAAGCTGGCGCGGCCTGAATTCCGGATGTTCGGCGCGCCTTACACCGGCCTGCTGACCCTGGGTTTCCTTGCTGTCGTCGTGATCCTCATGGCCCTCGACTATCCGGTCGGAACCTACACGGTCGCCTCTCTGGCGCTGATCATTCCGGCGCTGGTGGTCGGCTGGCTGCTGATGCGTGAGCGCATCTACATGCTCGCCGCCGAACAGGGCGAGGATCGCGGCGGTTTCGATCTCGCCTGATACCGATCGACAATCCAAGCTTTCTCCGGCGGCGCATGTCGCCGCCGGGGTGCGGCATGAATGGAGAGAGACATGACCTCGAGTGAGGATTTCGTCGTCACCGATCGTGGCGGCATTGTCGAGAACAGCCATCGCGTCCACGCGGCTGTCGTCGATGCAAAGGGCAGGCTGCTCTACGCGCTGGGAAATCCCGAGCGCACGACGCTTGCCCGCTCCGCCGCCAAGCCGGCCCAGGCGCTTGCTATCCTGGAGGCAGAGGGCGTCGAGCGCTTCGGCTTCGACGATGCGGATATTGCGCTGATGTGTGCGTCCCACAGCAGCGAAGAGCGGCATATCGCGCGCACACGGGCCATGCTGTCGAAGATCAAGGCGGAGGAGGCTGATCTTCGCTGCGGCGGCCATCCTTCGCTGTCGGAAACGGTGAACCGCGCCTGGATCAGGCAGGACTTTGTCCCGACAGCCGTCTGCAGCAATTGTTCGGGCAAGCACGTCGGCATGCTTGCCGGCGCCCGGGCGATCGGCGCCGGCATGGAAGGCTACCACCTGCCGGATCATCCGGTGCAGGGGAGGGTCAAGCGCACCGTCGCCGAACTCTGCGATCTGGACCTCCGGGACGTCGAATGGGGGATCGACGGATGCAATCTCCCGACCCCCGCATTTCCTCTGGACCGCCTGGCCCGCCTCTATGCCAAGCTTGCTTCGGCGGCGGACGGGGAGGGGTCGGGCGAGGGGCCGTCGGCGCGGGGTGCGGCAATGGCCCGCATCTTCCATGCAATGGCGCGCCACCCCGACATGGTTGCGGGCGAGGGGCGCTACTGCACGGCGCTGATGCGTGCGTATAACGGCGCCCTCATCGGCAAGCTCGGGGCCGATGCCAGCTACGCGATCGGCGTCCGGGCCTCGGACGAAACCCGGCGATCGGGGACGGACGGTGCACTCGGCATCTCGGTCAAGATCGAGGACGGCAATCTCGAAATTCTTTACGCTGTCGTGACGGAGATCCTCGAGCGGCTCGGGATCGGTTCAGCTGATATCCGCAGTCAGCTCGCGCCGTTCCATCATCCTCAGCGCGTGAACACGATGGGTGTCACGACAGGCGGCGTGTCTTTTCCGTTCAAGCTGCGCGGATCGAAGGCGGACGGGGAGGATCCTCGCCTTGCCGCCCTTGCCCGATGATGCTTCCGGACGCGGTTATTCTGCCGCGTCACAAGCCATTCTCGTCTTCAGCCTGTCGCGCAATGCGTGCCCGCAGCGCCCCACTCGAAAGCCCCTGCCATGACCACATCCGATATGACCACAATTCGCGTTGAGCACGACCTGATCGGCGATCGCGACGTCCCGGCCTCGGCCTATTACGGCGTGCATACGCTGCGCGCAGTCGAGAATTTTCCGATTACCGGTCAGACGCTGAAGGAATCAGCGGATCTGATCGCATCCCTGGCGGCGATCAAGCAGGCGGCGGCTCAGGCCAATGCCAGCCTCGACCTTCTGGATCAGGAGCGCGCCGACGCGATTATCGCGGCCTGCGTCGAAATCCGCGACGGGGCGCTGCACGACCAGTTCGTCGTCGATCTGATCCAGGGCGGGGCGGGAACCTCGACCAACATGAACGCCAATGAGGTAATCGCCAACCGCGCGCTCGAAATCCTCGGCCATCGCCGCGGCGAGTACCAGCACCTGCATCCGAACGAGCACGTCAATCTCTCGCAATCCACCAACGACGTTTATCCGACGGCGCTGAAGCTCGCCGCATGGATCGGCGTTCACCGTCTCGTCGACGCCATGGCGATCCTGCGCCGGGCATTCGAGGCCAAGGCGGTCGAGTTTGCCGACGTCCTCAAAATGGGCCGCACCCAGTTGCAGGACGCCGTGCCGATGACGCTCGGCCAGGAATTCGGAACCTACGCCCTGATGCTGGCGGAGGACGAGGCACGGCTTTCGGAAGCCGTCTCGCTGATCCGCGAGATCAATCTCGGCGCCACCGCGATCGGCACCGGCATCACCGCCCATCCTCGTTATGCGGCGCTGGTGCGCGAGCGGCTGTCTGAAATCGTCGGCGTCGATCTGGTGACGTCACCTGACCTGGTGGAGGCGACGCAGGATTGCGGCTCCTTCGTCCAGCTTTCGGGTGTTCTCAAGCGCGTGGCGGTCAAGCTTTCCAAGACCTGCAATGACCTGCGGCTTCTGTCCTCAGGACCGCGCGCCGGCTTCAACGAGATCAATCTGCCGGCACGCCAGGCCGGCTCCTCGATCATGCCCGGCAAGGTCAACCCTGTGATCCCGGAGGTGGTCAACCAGGTCGCCTTCGAAGTGATTGGCAACGACGTGACGATCACCATGGCCGCCGAGGCCGGCCAGCTGCAGCTGAATGCCTTCGAGCCGGTGATTTTCTACAGCCTTTATCGCAGTCTCAGCCACCTGACCAATGCCTGCCTGACGCTCGAGGCGAATTGCATTCAAGGCATCACCGCCAATCGCGAGAGGTTGCGACAGACGGTCGAGCAATCGATCGGCATCGTGACGGCGTTGAACCCCTATATCGGCTATCGCAACGCCACCGAGGTTGCGCTGGAAGCGCATCATTCCGGACGGGGGGTCTACGAAATCCTTCTCGAGCGCGGCCTGATGCAAAAGGAGCATCTCGATGCGGTGCTGCGCCCGGAAACGCTGACCCGGCCGAGCGAGAAGCTGTCCTTCTCGTAAGGCATGCGGCGCATTTTGCTTCCGGGCGACACTCATTTGTGGGCGATCACGCCGCTTTTGCTTGCGGCTTGGCAGCCTTGACATGGGTTATGCTGCGGCGACCGTCGATGCTGACGGGAACATCGCCGTCGACGGTGGCGCGGCGCACGACCCTGTGCTGGTCGCCATAATCGTTGACGGCATAGTGCTGGGTGGCGCGGTTGTCCCAGATCGCGACATCTCCGGCTCGCCAGCGCCAGCGCACGGTATTTTCCGGGGCGGTGACGTAGGACTGGAACACTTCGTAGAGTTTGGCGGAGTCGCTCTTCGAAACGCCGACCAGGCGCTGAACGAAATTGCCGAGCAGCAGCGATCTTTCGCCGGTTTCCGGATGGACACGCACGACCGGATGCTCGGTCTCGTAGATGGTCGAGGTGAAAACCTCCTCGAAATGCCTCTTCTCTTCGGCGGTAGCGCGAGGGCGCACGGCGGCATAGTCATAGGCATTGCTGTGAATGGCCCACAGATTGTCCGCCAGCAATTTCAGCGGCGCCGGCAGGCTTTCATAGGCGGCATGGGTGTTGGACCAGATCGTGTCGCCGCCGGCCGCCGGAATGACGACGCCGCGAAGCACGGAGAATTTGGGATAGGCATCGACGAAGGTGACGTCGGTGTGCCATTGGTCGGCCCTGCCGCCGCCGCGGCTGGAATCGAGATTGAGAATGGAAGCCGTGCCGGAGACCGGTCCCTGGGTCGGATGCGGCACGAGATCGCCGAGGCGGCGCGCGAAAGCTTCCTGTTCGGAATCGTCGAGATGTCCCTGATCGCGGAAGAAGATGACCTTATGCTTCAGCAGAAGCTGGTTGATGGCTGCTACCGTTGCATCCGAAAGCTCTCCGCCAAGGCGGATACCTTTGATTTCGGCTCCGACACGGCCGGTCAGCGGGACGACATCGGACTCGGGAATGATCTGATGGACGAGAACCGGATTGCTCATGGAAATCTCCTGTTGATTTGGAAGAAGTCGGCAGGTCACATGCGCCCAAGGATCGCATCCATTGGGCGTTCGAATTGTCAGCGCTGAAGTCGACAGGGCTATGGAACCGTATAATCTACAAAATCTGTAGACAATAATTTCTAATTTTGCCTGTTTTCGTAAAACAGCCGCTTCGATTTCCTCGCCGACGGGGAGGCTGGCGGCCATTGCCGTTTCTTCGTATCGTCCGACGGCGGCGTGGGATCGCCGAGCAAATCATATTTGAGGCCGTGGATCGGCGCCCGGAAAGGAACTTCGATGGCAACCGTCAAACTTCTGTCGGATCAAGAGGCCGCGGCCACTCCAGCCGTGCAAGCCGTGTTCGATGACATCAGGGCGACACGCAAGACCGATTTCATCAACAATTTCTGGCGTGCTCTTGCCAACGACCCGGCCAATCTCAAGCGGGTATGGGAGACGCTCAAATCGGTCATGACGGTCGAAGGCGCCATCGATCCGCTGACGCGGGAGATGATCTACATCGCCGTGTCGACGGCCAATGCCTGCCAGTACTGCATTCAATCCCATACCGCGGCCGCTCGCGCCCGCGGCATGACCGATGCCCAGCATGGCGAACTCCTGACGGTCATCGGGCTTGCCGCGCAGACAAATCATCTGGCTCTCGCCATGCAGGTTCCGCCCGATCCGGAATTCGAGGTGCGATAGGAAACGACGGACGCGGCGCGCGCCTGCGGTCTCTATCGCCATGAAACGCGGCGCAGGGTAGGCGCCACAACCTAACATAAGTTATATGCAATTTCAAAGTGCAAAAGTGGCGTAATCTGTCTTATGGAACTTGATGGCGACTAACTAGCAGAACACATTTTCCTCGTGGCAAATCAGTCGGATACGGTCACATCGATCCAGCGACCAGTGCCCTGGCCGCCGTAAATATCGACGTCGATCCAGACATTGCCGCGAACGATCATGTTGGCGGCATCGCGCGTCATCGAGCCGTTGCGCAGCATCTGTTCGAGCGCCTGGCGATTGGCCGGATCCGCGAAGAACGAGTCTGATTGATCGTCTCGGTCTCGGACGCCGTACTGATGGAAATTTGCCCTGTCTTGTCGGATGATCTGCCAAGGCTGGGTCAGCCTCGCGCCCTTCGAGTTATACAGATCTGCCTCACCGATATAGGCACGGTAGCTTTCAATCAGTCCGTCTCGATGGGTTGCGGTTACTCTGGCTTGAGCGTTTGCAGTCCCGCAGAAAACGACAGCGCCCAGTAGGATGAAAAGAATTTTTCGCATGATGCCCTCTCCTGAGAGCGCTCATACTCAGAGTTGCGGTGATTCACTACCGGATTTCAATCACTTGGTTAACGTCAGCATTTCTCCGGCATCCGGGCGTTTACCTGCTTCGGCTCAACTTATTGGAGGGCCGCAGTGACAATCATCTGTCGTCGCGCTTCGCGACCGTCTCGATAGAACCTGTCAGAGGACTTACCGGGAAAGCTTCACCATTCACCTGCATCACCGTGCGCGCGTCAGCCAATCGCCGATCGTTGTGCCAAAACGTTGCATGGCACGTGTTGGGGGCATGGCCGGGTGCTCGGTTGCTATGGTCTTTCGAACTTCGCGCGGGCTGAGGCCGAATTCATGGTTGAATGCGCGCGTGAAATTGGCCGCGACGTCAAAGCCGGCGGCCTCGGCAATCTCCGAGATCGGCCTGTTGTCGGTCGGATTGGTAAGATCCGCATAGGCCTGCAGCAACCGACGTCTGCGAATGTAGTTGAAGACGCCGCCGCTCGTTTCGAACAATTGGTAGAGCCGCGTCCGCGAGATGCCCAGTGCACGGCACATGACGTCAGGCGTCAGGTTGTCGGAATGAAGATTGAGGTGAATATAACGATGCGCCCGCTCCATCAGCCCCATATTGGTCTGTTCCTGGCCGCGATCCGAACTTGCGGACGAGGCAGCGCATGCAACGACCATGTCGCCGATCGTCCGGACGATCCGCGGCACCTCCTCCACCGTCAGATTGCCGAGGTTCGCTTCCAGGCCGTTGATATAGCTGACGAGCAATTCGGCCAAGCTCCCGGAGAGGGCGATGTTGTGGGCGTTCTGCAGAAGAGGCGCATCACGGGTCAGCAGTTCATAGGGCAGGAAGACGAGCACGGCTGCTGAATCGGTCATCCGCCCGCGATACGGGTAACCAAGAGACCTGAAAAATATCTCCCCCGGGCCGGTCTCCGTCACATGGCGATTGGCCTCGGTCCAAGTCCGGCCGCTGCGCAATACGCCGACATTCCAGTGATCGATCGGGCTCGAACGCAGCATGGCCTGATCGCGAATATAACTGCATGCCTGCGCGCGCTGCTGGACGATGAGGATATCGCCGAGTTGCCAGCCGGTCTGTTCCGCAAGAAAACCGTCCTCCTCTGATTTTCTGTCCGGCAGATGAACGTCCACAAGCGGCGCCATATGCGATCGCCAGGACCGAAACTGTTCGTTCGGTGGCAGGTCATGCGTCGAAAATCGCAAGGGCACCAGTGCTGGCGGAACGTCGGCCCGATGTTCTTTCTGCGGGGCCGGTTCGCGCGGCCAGCGCCGCCGCTCCAGGTGGGGCGGCCATGCGCGTCCAGCAGCGGGGTCATCTCCAGACTCGGTAACCATCCACTCCTCCAAGGCGTGCATAAGTTACTTATCATATTCCCTAACGAGCAGAAATGGACGCGCCGATAATTTTCAGGATGCGGCGATAACGACAATCGCCTCCTGTTCCTGTATCTAATAAGCAATGGTCAATTCCGGGGGACGTTCGGAATTCCAGATTCTCACTTGCCGGTGCAATGTAATTTCAAAGCACCCTCAACGTGAAACGGCACTAATCAAAACAAAATATGCAAGCAGAGGAGGATAGGCCGTGACCTATCGGGACTATATTCGTGCGCGCTTTGCGAAGGCATCGGCCTACGACAGGAGTTCTTCTCCGCACAACCGCCAGGCGCCAGGAACAATTCTTTTCGCCGGTCGTGCGGGTTTCCCCTGCTCACCTTCATGCGAGACGCTCCTGAGGCCGGACACCGGCAAATAAGGGCGCCAAGGGTTGCGCGCGGGCCGGAGCCGCCTGTGTCGCTGCGTAATAGGCCGAGGCTTGCGCGCAACCCTTACCATATCCACCCATTGGCGAAATTTTGCGACCCCTGCCGATCCAACGGCAGAATGGAGGCTACCATGACCACTGCATGTGATGAGAAACATACCGAAATGAAGCCGATTTCGAACTGCAGACGAGAGGTCGAAGTCGCGATGGTGGAAATGCTCGTCGGTTTGCAGAAACGCGGATGGTCGGCTGCGGAATTGGCACTGGAGCTCGCCGATGCTTCCGAAGATCTCGTCATGCTGATCGCCACCAAAAAGCTTCGACCGCATTGATGCATGTCATCAGGACGTATGCGGGTTCGGGGATAGCGACATGCAAAGAACCAAAGCGCATCGCATGAATTAAGTTTCATGCGACGCGCATTAGCAAAGAGATCGCGTGGAATTCTGCTGTTTTCCGTCCGGATGCGACGGCAGCACTGTCAGGCGCGGGGAGTGATTTCCAGCACACGATCACCTCAGTCGCTGCGCCACAGATGGCTTGAGCATCTTCCCCGAGCACCGCCTTGATGCGGGTGCCAAGCCGCCAGAGCGCGGCATCTTCTCCAGATCCGAACGGTTTCTGCCACAGCGATGCGACCATCACTTGTCTACTAATTTTCGATGCGCTAAATTATGCAAGAATGAGTTGCATCCGTTTGTGCCGCCTCGATAGGGACGGATGGCTGCAAAGCGATACCTTCGGATGCCAATATGATCTGGAATCATCGCATTACGCGCATCGTTGTCGGCCTGCTGCTGCTGACACTCGTGACTGTCGTCTCGTTGCCGACGATTACCGGCTTTACCAGCCTCGATGGCACGGTCAACGCACGGTTTGCTGTCGTTAATGCCCCAATCGACGGGACGATTGCGGAAGAACCCATCAAGGTCGGCAGCCCGGTCAACGCGGGACAATCGCTCGCGGAAATCAAAAATACGCGCGTCAATCGCGCCATCCTCGCCTCGCTCGAGGCCGATCGCAACACGGCGCTCGACCGTGTCGCGGCGCTTAAGAAGGAACGGGACGAGCTCTCCGCGCTTCGCGAGGAATTGTCTGCCAGACTGGAAGTCTACAGGCAGACGACCATTGCCAATCTCGAACGCGAAGTCGAGATCCTCAGGAAAAAAGTCGAGGTGTCGCAAGCCCAGGATCTGGTCGCGCAGGTCGACCTCGACCGCCGGATGGCCCTCGAGTCAAAAGGCATTCTGACGCAGAAGCTGGTCGAGGCCGCGCGTGCCGCCGGCGCTGCGACCGGCGGCGAGGTCGAAATCAGCAATCTGACCGTCGATCAATTGCAACAAAGGCTCAATGCGGTCCGCCAGGGAATCTTTGTCTTCGGCGACGGCCAGAATGACGTGCCCTATTCGCGACAGCGCGAAGACGAGGTTGTCGTTCGCATCAACGACTTGAACTCACGCATCGCGGAAAACGAGACACGAGCCGGCGAAGTGCAAAAGCAGCTGGTCCAGGAGAGCAATCGCGTCAGCAGCCTTGAATCCGCAACCGCGACGGCGCCGTTCGACGGCGTCGTTTGGAGCAGGAGTATCGTCAACGGGTCCAACGTCGTGCTGAACAACGAGCTGATACGCCTGCTCGACTGTCGGGAGCTGTTCGTCGATATCCTTGTTCCCGAGGTCAATTATGACGAGATCTATCCGGGACTTGTCGCCCAGGTGCGCTTGTTCGGCCGCAGCGATCTCTTCAAGGGCACGGTCATCTCGGTCAGAGGCAGTTCGGCTTTGGTCGAAACCGATTCCTTTGCCGCCAGTTTGCCGCCCTCGACGCAGCGCAATGCCCGCATTCGGGTTCGCCTCGATCCATCCTTCATGAATGACGACTTTGCGAACTTCTGCCAGGTGGGGCGCACAGTGCAGGTTCGGTTCTCCAAACACGGCATCAACTTAACCAACTGGGTCAAAAACCTGTGGTTCAGTATCTTGTAGCGCTGGTTCCGACCTTTGCCGTTCTGGCCTTCTTTTTCCTGGGGCCGTTCAATTGGTCGCGCCGTCATACCTGGACACGGGCGGTGACCTGCGCCTTTGTCGCTGCAGTCGCGTTGCGATACATGTACTGGCGCCTGACGGAGACGGTGCTTCCCTATCCCGACGGCGGTCCGAGTTTCTATTGGGTCTGGATCCTCTTTATCGTCGAAGTCCTGGCCTGCGTCGAAGTCATCCTTTTTCTGATATTGATGAGCCGCTACGTCGACCGCAGCGCGGAAGCCGACAGGCTGGGTCGTATTTTCTTCGCGCGGGACCAGCGTGAGCTGCCGACTGTCGATGTTTTCATTCCCACCTATAACGAGCCGCTCGACGTGCTCGAGCGCACCATCATCGGCGCCCGCTCGCTGGATTATCCTGCCGACAAATTGAATGTGTATGTGCTTGACGATCAACGCCGCGATTGGCTGAAGGCCTATTGCCAGGAGAAGAACGTCATTCACGTCACGCGCGGCGACAACAGCCATGCCAAGGCCGGCAATATGAACAATGGGCTGAAGGTCAGCTCGGGCGAATTCATTGCGATCTTCGACGCCGATTTTGTTCCCTATCGCCATTTCCTTCGCCGGACGTTGCCCTTCTTTTCCGATGACAGCATCGGCATCGTCCAGACACCGCAACATTTCTTCAATGTCGATCCGGTGCAATCAAACCTCGGCCTGGAGAATATCTGGCCGGACGAGCAGCGCCTGTTCTTCGACGAGATCGCCCCCAGCCGAGACGCCTGGGACGTCAGTTTCTGCTGCGGCTCATGCTCGATCGCCCGCCGCAAGGCCGTCGACGCAATCGGCGGGTTTCCGACGGAGTCGATCACGGAAGACCTGCTGACAACGCTTTCGATGCTCAACAAGGGCTACAAGACGCGCTATCTGAACGAGCGGCTGTCGATGGGGCTGGCCGCCGAAAACCTGACCGGTTATTTTGTGCAGCGCGAACGGTGGTGTCAGGGGGGTATTCAAACCCTTTATCTCTACAATGGCCCGCTGCGCGGCCCGGGATTGACGCTCTTTCAACGGATCATGTTCCTGCCGGCATCATGGCTGGTGCAGTATCTGGTTCGGTTCGCGGTCTTGCTCGTCCCCATCGTCTATCTCTGGTTCGGCCTGCTCCCGCTCTATTTCACCGATATCGCCGATTATGTCGCGCATCAGGTGCCGCTGCTGGCGGCGTATTTCCTGCTGATGCTGTGGATCACGCCGACCCGCTATCTGCCTGTGGTTTCCAGCGCCGTCGGGACCTTTGCGACATTCCGCATGTTGCCGACCGTGGTCTCCAGCCTGGTAAGACCCTTCGGCAAGCCGTTCAGGGTGACGCCGAAGGGCAGCGGTAACGAGGCCAACCAGTTCGACCGCTACAGCTTCACCTGGATCGCAAGCATCGTCACGGTCACCGTCCTTGGCCTGCTGGTCAACGTCGTGCCGGAAACCTCGCATGTGCAAGGCCAGTTTTCGCCGGTCGCAGCCTGGTGGTCAGGCATCAACATCGTCGTCCTGCTCATCGCGTCGCTGATCTGCTTTGAAAAACCCCGACGCCTGTTTCATGCCTTCAAGCTCGATGAGCCCGCTGTCGTCGACGATGTCCCGGGCCAGATCGTCAGTCTGGCATTGGACAAGGCGGTCGTGGCCGTCCACAACATGGCCAGATTTCAATCCAAATCGGTGATGCTGAAAATCGCCGGCTTCGACCCGATCAAAGCGGAGCTCGGACAGGTCACCCAACGACGAAGCAGCATCAGTCGTAGCGGCGACAGGCAGGCCTATTACTTGCACCTCTATTTCGAGCTCAGCGGCTCTGCTCGCGACAGCATGATTGTCAAACTCTACACCGGCCATTATTCGCGTGACATTCGCGACATCGACAAGGTTGCCGTCTCTCTCAATCTGTTGCTGCGGTCATTCGGACGAACGCGCACGTTGTAGTCCGGCTCATGAGGGCCTGCGTGGCGTCTTCGCGCATGCATCAGCCGCCGGCTGAGAATGTGTCTGTTTTCCGGCCCCGTTCGGCCGCAGCCATTCGCCAAGCTGCCATTCTCGAAAGTTCCCTCATCGCCCGCCACGTCCGCACAGGGAACATTCTGCGGGGCTATCGTGACATTTCGGGCGTGCCCGGCCTTGAAGGATAGAACGGGCGCCCGCGATACTTGCCTGGGATAATTGATTATTGAAGGATCGCTCCGAAGGCCGGTGCCGCGGTCACGGCGCAAAGCACTCACGCATCCCACCTGGTGTGTGGGACCTCAGAAGCAGAGACAGGTAGATCTGTCGCCATGACGGAGCCGCCACTCCTGACGAACTTACTGGCCAGACTGTTCGTCCAGAGTGGAAAGCGCGTCCTGCAGCCTGAGCGCAGCCAGTGCCTTCGTTGCCTCATCGGGGGACCATCCGGCCTCCAGTGCTGCGGAGAGAAGCAGCGACTCCGTTTGAAGTTCGAGCTTTTCATAGAGCGGCTCGAGGGCCTCGCGGGCGGTGACGACGTGCTGATCGGGCGGCGTGATGGGTGTCGCAGCAACCGTAGGCATAATGCTCCTCCTTTTGAACGCTAAGGTTCGAAACCCAATCGCAGGCATGCTTGTTCCGTCCACATCGCATTTTTTGGCCGTATCACGGCCGACGGAAACTGTTGCGGAACTCTGGACGGTCGCAACGTCGTCCGTCCCCTGGCGTCTCTGGGGCGGCAGCGAAATTGTCGCTCGATGTGAACGAACGCACAGGCTAGCGCACAATTGTCGAAAGCGGAAGCGATTTACGGCAATCGCCCTATTTTGCGGTTGCATCGCGGATTTTGATGGGAGGGCGCGCTATGAAGAACGCCGCCGCAACCGATTCGCTGACGGGATCTCCAATGACCATCGACGCCGCACGAAATCCGCATCCGATCTATTTTGCCGGGGCTTTTGCCACGGGCGGGCTCCTGACGTTCATGGTGCACCTGAACGGCGAGCTGGCACGCTATGGGAGCCCGCTGTTTTCGTCCTGGACCGCGCATGGCACCGGCATGGTCGCGGCCGTCATTCTTCTCCTGCTGGTCCACCGGCGGCGCAGGTCAAAGCCGGAACGAGGCTTGCGGGCGCCTCTCTGGGCCTATCTCGGCGGACTCTCCGGCGCGGCAACCGTCATGCTGACCTCGACGACGGTCAATTCGCCGCTCGGGCTCTCCGGCACCTTGGCTCTCGGGCTCGCAGGCCAGGTCGTCTTCAGCGTCGCCGCCGACAGCTGGGGACTGTTCGGCCTGCAGAAACGGCATCCCGATACCCGCGACATCGTGGCGCTCGGCCTGGTCGTTGCGGGAGCGGCGCTGATCATCCTGTTCGGGCGAGGTGCGGCATGACGCTCTTCATTCTGCTTGCTTGCCTCGGCGGCGTGCTCGTCGGCCTCAGCCGCCAGCTGAATGGGCGGCTGAGCGTCTCGACGACGCCGCTGATCGCGTCCTTCTGGAATCACGCCATCGGCTTTGCCGCCCTCACCTGCCTCGGTGTCTTCGTCGGCGGCCTGCTTCCCGCGGGTGCCGCCGAGGCGCCCTGGTATGCCTATCTCGGCGGTCCGCTCGGCGTTGTCTTCGTGGCCGCCGGCAGCTGGGCAATTGCGCGGATCGGCGCGGTCAACTCGGCTCTGCTGATCATCGGCGGGCAGATGGTCACGGGGGTGGCGTTTGATTATATCAGCGGCGTTCCGGCGTCCTTCTGGGCGAACGCCGGCGGAATTGCTCTCATCATCGGCGGGATGATGGTCAGCCGGGGACGGCGCAAGGCCGACCGTTCGCAATAGGTCGGCGGGGATGCCTCCCCGCCGCGTCCGGTCGCTGCATTCTCAAGCGAGATATTTGGTAAACCAGTCGACCGTTCGCTGCCAGGCGAGCTTGGCGGCCGCCTCGTCGTAGCGCGGCGTCGTATCATTGTGGAAGCCGTGATTGACGTCAGGATAGATATAGGCCTCGTAGGTTTTGCCCGCCGATTTCAGCGCCGCTTCATAGGCCGGCCAGCCCTCGTTGACGCCCTTGTCCAGCCCGGCATAGTGGAGAAGCAATGGCGCCCTGATCTTCGCCACGTCTTCGGCGCGCGGCTGCCGGCCGTAGAACGGCACGGCGGCGGCCAGTTCGGGATAGGCGACCGCCGCCGCGTTGGCGACACCGCCGCCATAGCAGAAGCCGACAATGCCGACCTTGCCGGTGGTGAGGTCGCTCTTCATCAGATATTCGACCGCCGCGAAGAAGTCGTTCATCAGTTTTTCCGGATCGACCTTCTGCTGCAGCTCGCGTCCCTTTTCGTCATTGCCGGGGTAGCCGCCGACCGAAGTGAGGCCGTCCGGCGCCAGCGCAATGAAACCGGCCTTCGCCACGCGCCGCGCCACATCCTCGATATAGGGGTTCAGTCCCCTGTTCTCATGCACGACCACGACGGCGGCGACCTTGCCGGTGGCGTTTTTGGGGCGGACGAGATAGCCGCGGACATCGCCGTTTCCTTTTGGCGAGGGATAGGTGATGTATTCGGCTGATATGTCGGGATCGGTTGCCTCGACCTGGGTCGCCAGCGCATAATTCGGGCTCAGCGACGCCAGAATTGCGGCCGCGGTGACGCCGCCGACGGCGAATTTGGCCGCGCGATCGAGAAACTCGCGCTTGGTGATCCTCCCATGCGCGTAATAATCGTAGAGTTCGAGCAGTTCCTGTGGGAAATCCTTGGCGGTCATGCGGGTCATGATGGCTCCTCCTGGCCTCGGGTTCTCGCTGCATCCTACACAGGGAAACGCGCGGCTCTTTTCAATCTTTCGCGAGTTTTCCGTGAGCTTGCCGGCGCAAAAGCGGTCTGCAGCCACGCGTTTGCCTGCGAGATTCCAGCCTCCACGGGGAGCGCTTTCGATCGGGCAAGTCCTTATGCCGCCGGTTGCAGCACCTATCCGGCAGCTGCCTATCGTATTATGAAAATTAATTTCATGCTTGCGTCTTGCGGCCCGTTTTCTATTGACGCCTTCCGATTTTTGTCCCAACTTAAAGAAAATAAATTACTTAAATCGGGAACTGGATCGGCATGAAAGTGGGCATCATCGGGCTCGGATTCCGGCTCGGCTACCTCGGTTACGTCTTCAAAGCGATCGATAGCAGCTTCGATATCGTCGGCTACGTGGATCCCGATCCCGCCGGCCTTCCCGGTTTGGCGGAAAAGGGCATTTCGGCCGGCAAGGCCTACGGCTCGCCGGAAGAGCTGCTCGCCTCCGAAAAGCTCGATCTGCTGATGATCGGCTCTCCCAATCACATGCATCTCGGCCATATCAGGCTCGGGCTGCAGGCCGGCCTCAAGGTCTTCTGCGAAAAACCGATCGTCACGACGATCGCCGAAAGCATCGAGCTTGCCCATCTGATGGCGAAGTTCGGCCATGAGCGGCTGATGGTCGGCCTGGTGCTGCGCTACTCCCCGCTTTACAAGGACCTGCGCGCCATCCAGGCAGAGGGCAAGCTCGGCCAGATCGTCTCGATCGAGGCATCCG
The DNA here is from genome assembly GCF_001664385.1 of Rhizobium phaseoli. Lineage (NCBI taxonomy): Bacteria > Pseudomonadati > Pseudomonadota > Alphaproteobacteria > Hyphomicrobiales > Rhizobiaceae > Rhizobium > Rhizobium phaseoli. The sequence continues at coordinate 307,427 of NZ_CP013534.1, forward strand.
AACATATCGAGCCCTATCACGGCGCCTTCTTCATGCGCGACTGGCGCCGCTACGAGCGTTATTCCGGCAGCTTCATGCTGGAGAAATGCTGCCACGACCTCGACCTCTATAATGGCGTCGTCGGCGCGCGGCCGGAGCGGGTCGCCAGTTTCGGCGGCCGCAAGAGCTTCATTCCGGCCAACGACCCGGCCCGCGAAGGCATCAACGACCTCGAGCTTTTCCACCGCAAACCGAGCGGCTGGATGGGCTCCGACAAGGTGTTCGACAGCGACGCCGACATCATCGATTACCAGGTGGCGATCGTCGAATATGAAAACGGCGTCGGCATGAACTTCCACACCAATCTCAACGTGCCCGACCAGTTCCGCCGCTTCGCCATCATGGGCTCGCGCGGCATGGCCGAGGGCGATTTCGTCCGCGGCTATCTCGACGTGCACGAGCAGCTGACCGGCAAGAAGGTGGTGGAAAACAAATATGCCGCCACCGAGCTCTCCCAGCATTACGGCGCCGATGAACAGATGGCGAGCGACCTCTTGGAGAGCGTGCGCACCGGGCTCGAACTGCCGGTGTCCACGCTGAACGCGCTCGAAGCCGGCATCCTGGCGCTGGCGATGGACGAAGCGAGGATGAAGAAAACCGTTGTCGACCTCAGACCCATCTGGGACCGCTTCGACGAGGCCCTTCACGCAAGAGCGGCTTGAGGACGGCGGCAAGATGAGTGTCCAACGAAGCGCCTTCATCTTTGCCTGGATCCTTCTTCTCCCGGCCGTTCTCTATGTTCTCGCCATCGTCGCCTATCCCCTCGTCGATACCTTCATTCTCTCCTTCACCGACGCGTCGCTGAAGAAAACCACCAACTGGGTCGGCTGGATCAATTACGAGAAGATCTTCAACGCCACCTTTGCCGAGGTGATCCTGCGCACCTTCGTCTGGACCTTCTTCTCGGTCGCCCTGAAAATGGTGATCGGCACCTTCGGCGCCTGCATGCTGAACGCCGCCGTGCCCGGCCGCTCGCTGTTCCGGCTCTTGACCATGCCGCCCTGGATCGTGCCGATGGCGATCGGCATCTTCATGTGGGGCTGGATGTATAATGGCCAGTTCGGGATGATCTCGGGCCTGCTGCAGCGTTTCGGCCTCGTCGATGGTCCGGTCGCCTTCCTCGCCTATGGCAGCACCGCCTTCTGGGCGACCATCGTCACCGATGTCTGGATCGGCGTGCCGCTGGTGACGATCTATTTCCTGGCGGCGATCCAGTCGATCCCGAAGGATCTCTACGAGGCCGCCTGGACCGACGGCGCCGGCCGCTGGTACCGCTTCCGCCGCATCACCCTGCCGCTGATGGTGCCCGCGATCATCACCATGTCGATGCTGTCCTTGATCGCCACCTTCAACTCGTTCGACATCATCTGGATCCTGACGCAGGGCGGCCCGAGCGGCGAGACGACGACGATGATCATCGATACCTATCAGACGGCGATCGGCTCGAAGAAATACGGGGAAGGTGCGGCACGCGCCGTCTTGATCTGCATCTTCCTGTCGCTCTTCTGCTTCGCCTATTTCCGCGTCACCCGCCGCCTCAACCCGGAGAAGCGCGCATGAGCAGTGCTGCCATGATCGACCGTTACCGCTGGTGGGAGATCATCCTGATCTATTGCGGCATCGCGGTCTTCCTGTTCTTCGTTCTGGCGCCCTTCGTCGAGGGCTTCCTGGTGTCGCTGAAACCGCTCGCCCAGCTTTTCTCCTCGCCCTATCGCTTCTGGCCGGAAAACGGCTCGTTCGAAGCCTACCGGACGATGTGGGTCAGCGTGCCGGGCTTCGGGCGCTATATCTTCAACTCCTTCTTCATCTCGATCATCGTCACGCTGATCGTGCTCTGCCTCGTCATTCCGGCGGCCTATGCCTTCGCCAAGTTCGAATTCAAGGGCATGGGCATCCTGCTCGGCGCTTTCCTGACGGTGAACATGTTCTCCGGCGCGGTGCTTCTGATCCCGCTCTTCCGGCTGATGCGCAGCATGGGCGTGCTCAACACCTATCTCGCCATGATCGTGCCGGGAGTCGCCTTCCTCATCCCGTCGGCGATCTGGCTGCTGCGCACCTATATGATCCGCATTCCCCAGGAGCTCAACGAAGCCGCCTTCATGGATGGCGCCAGCCACTTCTACACGCTTCGCCGCGTCATCCTGCCCATTGCGATGCCGGGAATCATCGTCGTCGCCATCACCACCTTCATCGGCGCTTACGCCCAGCAATTCATCTTCGCGCTGACCTTCAACTCGAAGAGCGAATACATGCCCTTGCCGGTGGGGCTCTTTGCTTACTTCGGCAAGCAGGAGGTCATCTGGAACGAACTGATGGCGGCTTCCTTCGTCGGCATCGCGCCGGCGATGGTCGTCATCTTCTTCCTTCAGCGGTACCTCGTCGGCGGCCTGACCGCCGGTGCGGTGAAACAATAAGACTAAAAAAACGAGTGAACAGCTAACAACCAAACGGGAGTCACGACGTGAGCATAACAATCAAGACAGGCCTTATGGCGCTCGCCTTGCTCGGTTCGACGGCATTGACCGCGGTCACTGCCCATGCCGCCGACAAGGAAATCAGCTGGATCTATTGCGGCGACACGATCGACCCGGTCCACACCAAATACATCAAGCAGTGGGAAGAAAAGAACGCCGGCTGGAAGGTCACGCCTGAAGTCGTCGGCTGGGCGCAGTGCCAGGACAAGGCGACGACGCTGGCCGCCGCCGGCACGCCGGTTGCCATGGCTTATGTCGGCTCGCGCACGCTGAAGGAGTTCGCCCAGAACGACCTCATCGTCAAGGTGCCGATGACCGATGAGGAAAAGAAGGCTTACTATCCCCACATCGTCGACACGGTGACCTTCGAGGGCACCCAGTGGGGCGTTCCGATCGCCTTCTCCACCAAGGCGCTCTATTGGAACAAGGACCTCTTCAAGCAGGCGGGCCTCGATCCCGAGAAGCCGCCGAAGACCTGGGCCGAAGAAATCGAGATGGCCAAAACCATCAAGGAAAAGACCGGCATTCCGGGCTTCGGTCTCTCGGCCAAGACCTTCGACAACACGATGCACCAGTTCATGCATTGGGTTTACACCAACAATGGCAGCGTGATCGATGCCGATGGCAAGGTCACCCTCGACAGCCCGCAGATTCTCGCCGCGCTGAAGGCCTACAAGGATATCGTCCCCTACTCAGAGGAAGGCCCGACGGCCTATGAGCAGAACGAAGTCCGCGCCATCTTCCTCGACGGCAAGGTCGCCATGATCCAGGCCGGCTCGGGTGCGGCCTCCCGCCTGAAGGAGACGAAGATCAGCTGGGGCATCACCACGCTGCCGCTCGGCCCCGATGCAAAGGGTCCCGGCACGCTGCTGATCACCGACAGCCTGGCGATCTTCAAGGGCTCGGGCGTCGAGGACAAGGCGACCGAATTCGCCAAGTTCATCACCTCGCCGGATGTGCAGGCGGAATACGAGCTGCAGGGCGGCGCCGGCCTCACGCCGCTGCGTCCCTCGAAGAAGGTCGACGACTTCGTCGCCAAGGATCCCTCCTGGAAGCCGCTCATCGAGGGCATCAGCTATGGTGGTCCCGAGCCGCTCTTCACCGACTATAAGGGCTTCCAGAACTCGATGATCGAGATGATCCAGTCGGTCGTCACAGGCAAGGCCGAACCGGAAGCCGCGCTGAAGAAGGCTGCCGGCGAAATCGAAGCCTTCAAGTAAGCCCTCCTGAAGCTCCCTGGGGTCGCGGCGCAAGCTGCGGCCCCTCCCCTCTATCGAATGTGCGACGAAGACCGCCGGCGGAGACAGATTTTTGGGACAGCTCCTTCTCAACAACGTTCAGAAATTCTACGGCGACTACGAAGTTCTGAAGGGCGTGCAGCTCGAGGTCAGGAACGGCGAATTCGTCGTCTTCGTCGGGCCGTCAGGCTGCGGCAAGTCCACGCTTTTGCGGATGATCGCCGGCCTCGACGCGACGACGGCGGGCGACATCGTCATCAACGGTATCAGGGTCAACGATCTGCCGCCGGTCAAGCGCGGCATCGCCATGGTGTTCCAGTCCTACGCCCTCTATCCGCACATGACGGTGTTCGAGAACATCGCCTTCCCGCTGCGCGTCGAGAAGATGGAAGAGTCAAAGCTCAAGGCCAGGGTGGAAAACGCCGCGCGCATCCTGCATCTCGATCAGCGGCTGCAGCAGAAACCCGGCATGCTTTCCGGCGGCCAGCGCCAGCGCGTCGCGATCGGCCGCGCCATCGTGCGCGAACCGAAGATCTTCCTGTTCGACGAGCCGCTCTCCAACCTCGACGCGGCGCTGCGCGCCGACATGCGCATCGAGCTTGCCAAGCTGCACCGGCAGCTGAAGGCGACGATGATCTATGTGACGCACGACCAGGTCGAAGCGATGACGATGGCCGACCGCATCGTCGTGCTCGACGCCGGCAATATCTCGCAGACCGGCGCGCCGCTGGAGCTGTATCACAAGCCCGCCAACAAATTCGTCGCCGGTTTCATCGGCAACCCGAAAATGAATTTTCTCCCCGTCACCTGCAAGGCCGTCAGCGCCGCCGGCGTCGAAGTCGATTATCTCGGCCAGTCCGCCGTCCTGCCGGTGACGCCGCGCGACGGCATATCAGGCAAGACCCTGACGCTCGGCATCCGCCCGGAGCATATCCAGCTGAACGGCGGCGATATCGTCTTCACCGTGACCCCGACCGTCATCGAACGCCTCGGCGCCAATACGGTCGCCTATGCCTCGCTCAACGGCGAGGCCGAGAATTTCTGCGCCATGCTCCCCGGCAGCGTCGGCATCCGCCCGGATGCGCCGGTTGCGACCGGCATCAACGCCGCCGATTGCCATCTCTTCGATGAGGCGGGTATTGCGTTTGAGCGGCGTGTGGAGCTGACCGAAATCGATATGAACGTGATCAATCCGACGGCGGCTTGAAGCGGCTGGCCCGGTTTCGGCGGTGCCGCTGAACCATGGCTTTTCGTCCGCAATGCCACTGGCCATCATAGGCTTCGACTTCACGGTTGGTTTCGACCTCGAGCCGGATCGGTAGTCGGCCGCCATCCTTGGTGTTTTGCTAAGCCCGTGGAACATGTCGAAATTTAGTAACAAGTTGCAAACCGGACGCTTGACGATTCCAGTCGTTAAAATTACGCTGATCTGCGTATCAGCGTTATTGAGGAGCATATGGGACCGAACGAAAAGACCTTCGGCAGCGCGATTAGCGTCGCCCGCAAGGCCAAGGGATGGGCTTTGAAGGACCTCGCCGCGCGCGTGCGACGCGAGGATGATGAGCCGATCTCGCCGCAGTACCTCAACGATATCGAGCATGACCGGCGAAGCCCGTCCTCGGACCGCATGGTCCAACAATTCGCCGACGCGCTGGGCATCGACCGCGATTGGCTCTATTATCTGGCTGGGCGATTTCCCGACGACATACGGGACAAGAAGCTGTCGCAGAAACAGGTCTCCGAGATGATGGTCGCGTTTCGCCGCAAACTCGACAAGGGGGCAGGTTCCTGATGGTCCGATACGTCGCCGACCGCACCGGACGCTTCACGCAGCGGCCGCACTATGACCCGAAGGAACTCGACCGGGAGTGCGAGGCGACCGTCTGCAGCTTCCTGAAGGACCGTCACGGCACGGCAGACTATCCTATTTCCACAGACGACCTGACGGTGCTGATTGAACGCGACGCTGAATCGCTCGACCAGTACGCGGATCTCAGCGGCTATGGCCCGGACGTTGAAGGCGCAACGCTATTCCAGCCCGGCCGCAAGCCGAAGGTGCTGATTTCGGAAATTCTGTCGGCGACTGATAACCGGCAGAACCGCCTGCGTATGACGTTGGCGCATGAATACGGTCATGTGAAATTCCATGCCTATTTGTGGGATGTCGAGCCGCCCAGCCCGGACCTCCTCAAGATTAATCCACGGGCCAACATCCAGGTTTGTTTCCGCGACAAGATTCTTGACGCGGCGCAGACGGACTGGATGGAGTGGCAGGCGGGCTATGCCGGCGGCGCGCTGCTGATGCCGATCAGCCGGGTGCGCGCCCTCGTCACCGCATACTGCGAATCGCGCAATCTGTTCGGCATCATCGGCCAAAGCGATTCGCACGGACGTGCCCTGATCGAGGCCGTCCGCGTCGCCTTCGACGTGTCCGCCAACGCGGCGCGCATCCGGCTCACAAAGCTTGGAATCCTTGGCGCTGCGAGCGCCGGCCCCTCCCTGTTCGACGCCGTCTGATTCCGAGGGCCATGTCCTACTTGACTCTCAGTGCCGTTTTGTTACGCTAATTAGCGGATCGGCGGATAAGCCGGTTCGCTGAAACAACAAAGGACCGCACCATGAGCAAAGGCCGCAACCAACACATCGTTCCCCGCAATGGCGGGTGGGCCGTCCAGCCCGCCGGCGGCGCGCGCGCCTCATCCGTCCACGACACCCAGGCCGAGGCTATCGCTCGCGGCCGCGAAGTGGCCCGCAACCAGCAAAGCGAGCTGCTTATCCACGGCCGCGATGGCCGCATCCGCGAGCGCGACACACACGGCCGCGATCCCCATCCTCCCAAAGGCTGACTGAAAGGAGACTGCCATGACCGAAGTCCAAGCCGCCACCGACACCGGGCGCCACCCGCCCTACAAGATCATCGTCGATCGTAAGCCGCACGACTGGCCGGAGCCGTTTATCACCGGCGCGCAGATCAAGCGCATCGCGGGCGTAGATCAGACGATGTACGACGCTTGGCAGGACGTGTCCGGCCCTGAAGACCTGGTGATCGCCGACGACACGAAGGTCGATCTGAGGCCCTCGCGAGTTGAGCGCTTCTTCACCGGTAAGAAGACCACGACGGAGGGTTAAGGATATGAGTTTCCTGCCCGCCGCGGACCGCGCCTATCTCGTCGAGAAGGGCATCGCTTACGAAGAAAAGCAGGATGGCGTGGTAAAAGGCGTCATCCTGAAGGGGCGGCGCCTGCCAGACAGTAGGTTCGACAGCGCCGCCGCCGACATTTTGATCCAGCTCCCGACCAGCTATCCGGATGTGGCGCCCGACATGTTCTACCTATTGCCGTGGGTGAAGCTCCAGAATGGCGGACGCTATCCCAATGCTGCCAACGTCGCGCACAACTTCGCGGGCCAGAGCTGGCAGCGTTGGTCGCGCCACAACAACGAGTGGCGTCCTGGCATCGACGGCATCTGGACTATGATCAAGCGCGTCGAGGATGCGCTGGAGAAAGCCGCATGACGACCTACAGCCTGACACTCCGCGAAGATCATGAGGCGGCACTACGCGCGCATATGCTGCGCGGTGACGGGCTGGAACATGCCGCCTATGTCCTCTGCTGCCGCGCCGCCATCCGGCGCGATCCCTGGGACCGCGAGGCGCATGAGAAATTCCTCTCCGTGCAGGTCATCCCGGTGCCGGACGATCAGGTCCTAGATGCCGGCCCGGGCCTTATCACCTGGAGCACGGCGTCGTTCGTCCGGGCACTGCGCGCCGCCGCGGGCGAGGATCAGATCGTCGCCGTCGTCCACAATCATCCTGCGGGAATGGTTGCCTTCTCTGCGCAAGACGACAGGAACGAGCCCGACCTCGTGCAGCTCGCGGTCAACCGCAATGGCGAAGGTACGAAGATCCTGAGCCTGATCCTGACCGGCGACGGCCAGTGGGCGGGCCGCGCCTGGCTGCTGCCGAAGCCCGGCGCGCATGCGCCGTTGCGCATGGTGCGCGTCCTTGGGGGCCGCGGCCGCTACGCCCTGCACTATCCCGGCCGGGGCTTTGCGGCGGGCCTGCCCGCCTTCCAGCGCCAGGCGCTCGCCTTCGGCCAGGCGCTCAACGATGACCTTTCCCGCCTGCGCGTCGGCATAGTCGGCTGCGGCGGCACGGGCAGCGCGGTAGCTATGCTGCTGGCGCGGCTCGGCGTCGGCCAAGTCGCCCTGTTCGACAACGACATTGTGGATTGCACGAATCTCAACCGCCTGCATGGCGCTCGCCAGCAGGATGCTGACCTGATGCGGTCAAAGGTCTACGTGGTCGCGGAAGCGATCGCCGCGATGGGGCTTGGCGTCCGGGTCGTGCCGGTCGAGGCGTGGATCGGCGATCCTGAATGCCGCGACGCGCTGCGCGCCTGCGATATCGTATTCGGCTGCACTGACGACCATGACGGGCGATTCTTCCTGAACCGTCTCGCCTACTACTATCTCATCCCGGTTATCGACGTTGGCCTTGCGATCGACGTGGGCGAGGGCGACCCGCCGGCACTCCGAGGGCTGGACGGCCGGGTCACTGTCCTCGCGCCACACGAGACTTGCCTCATGTGCCGCGCCGTCGTGAGCGGAGAGGCGGCGCGCAGCGAGGCCATGAAGCGAGCCGAGCCCGAACTTTATGAGCGCCGCAAGGCCGAAGCCTATGTGGATAGCGGGGGCAACCCGGCTCCGGCCGTCGTCACCTTCACGACAGAGGTCGCCTGCATGGCCGTCAACGAGATGATCCAGCGCCTCCAGGGCTTCCGTGGTCCCGATGGGGCGGTCGCGCACCGCATCAGGAAATTTCACCTGGGGGAGGACCGTCGCCCGCGCCATGATCCCCGCCCGGCCTGCCCGGTCTGCGCAGCGGGCGATGTCTGGGGGCGCGGCGACACCGATCCTTTCCTCGGGCGAATGGCATGATGCGTGTGGTCGCCTGTAAGATTCTCGTCGCCCTGCGGCTAGTCCCGCGTCCTGCCTTCACCGCGCGATTTACAGCCGAGCATCCCGATCCCGATGCGATGGCGGACAGCCGAGTCTATATCGTTGGCGGCCGCGGTTACAGTAAATGGGCCTACTTCCGCTGCCCCGCGGATCGTGAGGAAATTGTCCAACTCTCCCTGATGTCGGAGCGCTATCCGCGCTGGACGGTTGCTGTGGACTGGCTCGGCCGTCCGACCATCGATCCGTCCGTGCGTCAGCTCGACGGCACATATGCCCATTTCTGGATCAGGAAGGGCGTCGTGGGTTGGTGCGGCGACAGCGGGCGCAAGCCCGAGGTCACATAAATCTCCACGGGCACGCGCTCACGCCCGAACGCACAGCTTCGCCTGCATACTCCGTCAAATTTGACGCCAGAAGCGGCCCGGTCCGGTCACGGTCCCAAAGCGGACACTCATGCTCTGCCGCGCGCAGATCTTGTGATACCACGACTGAATCCTTGCTATTATCGAGTCCGCGAACAATCCACCAATAACTGCGGCCTTCAGCGATCAGGGCCACTCTGCGGCTGGGGGCCGGTGCAGTTCGAGAGATCGATCACCCCATGTTCTTCCGAGAGGCCGGTGATCCGCGCCTGGGGATAGCCGACGATCAGGCCGTAATCGCTGAAGCCCTGGAGGTCCGAGGTCAGCGCTTTCGAGCCGGCGTCGATGACGCCGCGGTCGGCGGGTTTGGGGGCGAAATGACGGTGCAAGATTGCCGATTACGCCTCTGCCGGGCTGCCGATCGTCTGCCTCAACTGACGTATGTCGCGTACCGGGGGCGCGCCGAATTGCCTGAGATATTCGCGACTGAATTGTGAGGCGCTTTCGTAACCGACGGCGAAGGCGACGTCCGAAGCGGTTCGGTCGCCGGAGAGCAGCAGTTGTCGCGCCTCCTGCAATCGCAGCTGCTTCTGATACTGGATCGGGCTTAGCCCAGTCAGTGCCACGAAGTGGCGGTGCAGGCTGGCGCGGCTCATGCCGCTGGCGTCGCATAGGGCCTCGATCCGCAGCCGCCCGTTCTGGTGATCGCGAATCCATTCGACCGCACGCCGGATCCGGCCGAGCGCCCCCTCGGGCTGGGCGATATGGCGCAGCAGGCGTCCCTGCGGGCCTTGCAGGAGACGATAAAGCAATTCGCGTTCCGCCATCGGCGCCAGAACCGGAATGTCGGCCGGCGTGTCGAGCAGCGCCAGCAGGCGCAGCAGCGTGTCGCGCAGCGGCGCGGTCATCGGATTGATCGCGATCCCGATGCCGGGCGCATCGGCGTCGCGCACCGGTGGCATGGTGGACGCGACCTCGGCCAGCAATGCGGGGTCGAGGACGAGCGACACAGCGACATAGGGTCGGCCGCCATCGGCATCGTGGATCTGGCCGCTCAGCGGCAGATCCAGCGCGCTGACGAGATACTGCGCGGAGTCGTAGCGCAACAGCGTGTCGTGGATCACCACATCCTTCGACCCCTGCAGGATGAAGCAGATCATCGAGCGGTATAGGCAAGGCGCCGTGCCTGATGTCGCTTGGCCCACGCCGATCTCCAGTCGCTGGATCGGCGTAACGGTCATCCCCGATCGTGCGTGGCGCAGGGCAAGGTCGATATGCGGCTGGAGATGCTCGGTCATCAGCCTTCTATGGCATTGTTTTTCGAGCAAGCAAAGAGCTTGAGACAATCAGGCAATAGATTGAGAGCATTGGGCGGGCGGGCGAGGCGCGCTCTGCTTATCTGGTTGGCATCGGAACGACGCCGCAGCGGTGCGGCCTTCCGGAAAAACCATGCACGAAGGACAGACCATGACCAAGCAGATTGCAATCATCACCGGCGCCAGCCGCGGCCTCGGCCGCAGCATGGCGCTGCATCTTGCCAAGCGCGGCGTCGCCATCATCGGCACCTATCGCAGCGGCGCGGCAGAGGCCGATACGCTGCGCCAGGAGATCGAGGCGCTAGGCGGCAAGGCCGCGATGATCGCGCTCGACGTCAGCGACGCGGCGAGCTTCCCGGCATTTGCCGAGACGGTTGCCGAGACGCTGAGGATCCGGTTCGGCCGCGAGCAGTTCGACTTCCTGGTCAACAATGCCGGCCATGGCCTGTACGCGCTGCTGACCGACGCGACCGAGGAACAGTTCGACTCGCTGATCGACACGCATCTGCGCGGCCCGGTCTTCCTGACACAGAAGCTGCTGCCGCTGATCGTCGATGGCGGGCGCATCCTGAACGTCTCGTCGGGCTTCGTGCGCGTCACGATGGCGGGCTACGGCCTCTATGCGGCGGCGAAGGCGGCGATCCAGACGCTGACCAAGTTCATGGCGGTCGAGCTGGGCGCGCGGCAGATCCGCGTGAACACGATCGCGCCGGGCGCCATCGCGACCGACTTCGGCGGCGGCGTGGTCCGCGACGATGCGAACGTCAACGCTTATGTCGCTGGGACCATCGCGCTCGGCCGCGTCGGCGATCCCGACGACATCGGCGGCGCGGTCGCGGCCATCCTCTCCGACGACATGGGCTGGGCGAACGGCACCACCTTCGACATCTCGGGCGGCCAGGCGATCTGACCGCCGCGCCGCTCCCTCATCCGGAATTGCCGTCACATCGAGAGGCCATCATGCCCGACCCCAGCCTGACACTCATAAGCCATCCGCTCTGCCCGTTCGTTCAACGCGCCGCGATCGTCCTTCTCGAGAAGAACATGTCGTTCGAGCGGATCAACGTCGACCTCTCGGCCAAGCCCGACTGGTTCCTGGCGCTGTCGCCGACCGGCAAGGTTCCACTGCTCAAGGTGCACCAGACCGACGACGAGGACGCCATCCTCTTCGAAAGCGTGGTGATCTGCGAGTATCTGGAGGAAACGCAGGGCGGCGCGGCGATGTATCCCGACGATGCGCTGCTGCGCGCCCGGCAGCGCGCGTGGATCGAGTTCGCGACGCAGACCCTGGCCGATGGCTGGCAGTTTCTCAACGCCACCGATCCGGCGACCGCGGACGCCAAGCGGGCCGCGTTCCGCGACCGGCTCCGGAAGCTGGAGGCCGAGCTGGGGTCGGGACCGTATTTCGCCGGCGCCGCCTTCGGCATGGTCGATGCGGTCTACGCCCCGCTCTTCCGCTATTTCTCGATCATCGATCCCGCCGTGTCGCAGGCGATCTTCGAAGGCTTCCCGCGTGTCTCGGCGTGGCGGGCGGCACTGGCGGCGCGCGCCAGCGTCAGGAATGCGGTGGTCGCGGACTATGCCGACCGCTTCCGCGCGCATCTGCGCCAGCATCAGGCTCTCCTCGCGGCCTGACGCCGACCGCAGAGGCGAGCACCCCGAACATCATCAAAAAAGGAATAACATCATGACCGACCACGCAACCAACGAAGCCGGCGCCAGGAGCGCGCTGATCCTCATTGAATATCAGAACGACTGGCTGGCCCCCACCGGCGGCATCAATTGCCAGTTCCAGGACCGCGAGCAGATCGACACCGCGATCGCCAATTCGAAGAAGGTCCTCGAAGACGCCCGGCGCCGCAACATCGAGATCATCCATGTCAGGATGGTGCTCGAACCGAACTACCGGGTGCTGGGCGAAGGGAAGTACGGGCTGCGCAAGATGGTGCGTGACTATGGCTCGTTTCTCGGCGAGCAGACCGATTTCTTCCCGGGGTTCGAGCCTCGCGACGGCGAATATGTCATCAGCGAGCGCACCGGCGGCAGCAGCGCCTTTGCCGCCACCACGCTCGACAGCTACCTGCGCAACAACCGCATCTTCGACATCTACGTCATGGGCTTCGCCCTGCGGCAGTGCGTCGAGTCGACCGTGCGCAACGCCCACGACCTCGGCTATCACACCAACGTCATCTACGATGCGTCAGCGGCCTTCACCAGGGAGCAGCAGACCTCGTTCCTGAGCGACATCGCACCTTTCTACGCAAATGCGATCACGACGCAGGCATTCATGGCGCAAGCTTAAGCCGTTGCCCGGCGCCGCCGAGGTGGCGCTGGGCATCGTCGTTCCAGGCCAGCGTGCGACACGGGTTGCGACGCCGCAGTGTTGGAAGACCATCGTGTCAAACAAGAATGCGCGGCGAGTCCGTCTCCCGTCACCTCGCTGTCGGCGACCACTTTGGAAGCAGGGAATGCCTCCTTCCGCCCTATCCATGGTGGGCCGGTCGGTGATCAGACGGCAATACGGGGTTTGCTTCGGATCGAAACACCACCACGACAAAGAGCGCCATCGCTGCAATTGTGAGGATTGATCCGAGTGCTGCCATGAGTTCGCCGAACGGATAGCCGAGGAGTACCCCGGCGAGGCCGGGCGCGAGGATGAGCAACCCGGCGACGGTGAAGGCAAGGTGGGCACGGGCAAGCTTGCCGCCTGCAGCATCGGGTCGTTGGGCGTAAAACAGCCCTGCGAGGAACATGCCGACCCAACCAATAAGATTCACGTGGGCATGAACAGGCGCGAGAACGTGATCGTGGGATGCCGCCATGTAGACGCCAAGCGCCATGCCGACCAGCCCGCAACTCGCGCCGAGTCTCAGAAAAATACGCGAAAGCATTTGTTTCAACCTTTGAGAAAGAGGGGCAACCGGGTTTCCGGTTGCTGCACCCAATCATATGTTCAGGATTTCGATGCCATGGCGCTGGCAGGCGGCCATCACAGCCTCGATTTCTTCGTTCGAGGGCGGGCCGGCGGGCGGAACCTCCGTTTGGCCGAGGTCGCGGAAAAATCGGCTCATGGGATTTTCGACGATCGACAGCATCTGTGCAGGTAGAGTGCCGGTATTGACGTAATTGTGCGGCTGGTAGGAGCGTAGTGTGAGAACGTCGCCTGCATGTGCCACAATCTGGGTAGGCGGTGCCGCATCAAAGAGCGTGAAGGTGATTTCGCCGCTCACAACACGGAATATCTCTACCGATTGATGTTTATGCGGCGGCGTTCCGGAACCGGGAGGCACTGTCACCTCAAGGACGCTCAAGCCCATTTCGGGAACTTCACCCATAAACTGCACCTTGTCGCGGATAACCCACAGGGCTTCCGCGCTTTCTTGTGTCTTGTATGCCATGCCCATGTCACTCTCCATTTGAATAGGTTTAACTCGATCACTTATTCGATCACGGGAGGTCGGGCTTTGCGGCTTTCAAAATGACCTGCATTGCCCATGACGCCGCCTCTCCGGCCTCCTGACCGGTTAAGCCGGCGTAGTCTTTGAGGATTTCCCATGCCCCTGCGCTGTACAGGAGGTGGAAAAGAGCCTCGGCCCTCTTCCCGTTTTCTGAAGCCGGTTCCATATCGGCGGCGCCAAAGCACTCCTTGAATGCCTTCCGGCGTGCCGCAATCGTACGCATACGCATGGCGTATCCCGCCGGAGTGTGAATGCTTGCGCGTATGACGCCCTGGTTTTTGTCGAACTGCTGAAACGTATCGATCGGCGCGTGAACGAGTTCGTCGAGCGTTGATGGCAAAGTCTGCGCGTTCATGCCTTCATTGATGAAAATCCAGAATGCGTCGAACAAGGCTTCCTTCGTTGCGAAATGCCGGAAAACCGTCCGCCTCTCGACGCCTGCGGATTTGGCAACGTCATCCATCGAGATGTCGCCGAATGGATTGACGTTCAGGAGGTCGAGGGTTGCGCGCAGAATCCTCTCGCGCGTCTCGAGCGCCTGCTGCTCTCTCAGCGGAGAGGAATATTTTCGTGTATCAGCCGATCCTGACATTATGTCTCTCTTAGTGTATTGATGTCATCATAAGTGACATCATTCTGGATGCAGGTCAATGCCTTTCTGGCGGACTCATGAGGCGGCGCTTGCTAAAGCGGCTTTCCCGCGACCGATATCGTTGAAAGTGAAGGATTATCGCCACGGCATCAGAGTGGCGCCCAAGGTCCGAGCCCCGGCCACAAACCAATGGGAAGATTATTGTCCCATGGAAAAGCTCTAATCCTCGGGCCACGAAGGCATCCGCAGCGCGGCGCGTCTCGCAATATCAGCGACCGCATTCCTGCCGAAAGCCAGCAATTCACCAATGCGCTCTTCGGCGATCAGGGCAGTTTCGCCCTCAACCAGTATCGGTTCCTACCAGACGAGACCGCGGGCCGCGATATCCTCGACGCGGGTCACCACGCCGCCCCGATGAAACACCATCGTGTCGAAAAGGTTGGAGACCACGCAGGTGTGGTTCGGAATGATGAAGAGTTTTTCGCCGATCTGCGGCCGCGGGCCGGTGCAGTTTGAGAGATCGATCACCCCATGTTCTTCCGAGAGGCTGGTGATGCGCGCCTGGGGATAGCCGACGATCAGGCCGTAATCGCTGAAGCCCTGGAGGTCCGAGGTCAGCGCCTTCGAGCCGGCGTCGATGACGGCGCGGTCGGCGGTCGGGCGGGAGACGACGGTGGCGAGCACGTGCATGGCGCAATCGTCCTCGCTGCAATGGCCCATGCGCACCATCTGGCGGTCGTTGTAGATATAGGTGCCGGCGCGGTGTTCGGTGGCCGAGGGGACGAGATGCGCCTCGAACAGGCTCGGCGTTCCGCCATTGCTGACGATCGGGCAGGTTATGCCGTCCGCTTGCAGGCGGTCCAGCGTCTCGGCGATAAAGGCCTCGACGGCGGTGGCCGCTTGCGGTTTGGGATAGGTGACGATGCCGCCGAAGGTGAGGCCGTCGGCCGCGGCTATGCGCCTGGCGAGCGAGGCCGCCTCATCAGGCGTCTGCACGCCGCAGCGGCCGCCGCCGGTGTCGCATTCGACCAGCACGGTCAGCGGCTTGTGGCCGGAGAAATGCGCGGCGAGGCCATCGACCGTCTGTTCGCTGTCGGCGACGACCTTGAGATCGGAAATGCGTTCGTTCAGCCTGGCGAGGCGCTCGAGCTTCTGCTGCCCCAGGATGTTGAAGGTGATGAGGATGTCGTTGAAGCCGGCTTCGGCGAAGACTTCCGCTTCCGTCACCTTCTGGCAGTTGATGCCCTTGGCGCCGGCGGCGACCTGTGCGACGGCGAGCGCCGGGATCTTGTGCGTCTTGATATGCGGGCGGAAGTTCAGCCCGTGTTCGTCCATATAGGATTGGACGCGGGCGATGTTGGCAGCCAGCCGGTCTTCGTCGATGACCGGGCGCGGCGTCGAGAGATCGGCGATCCTGTCGCCTGCCTTGGCGACGACGGCAAAGCTGCGATCAGGCATTCAGGCGGCTCCGCGTTCTCTTCCATGTGGATCGGCGACGATCGGCCATATCGTCTTCGGCGCCCGCCGGTACGGCGTCGTCGCCGGATTATTGGGATAGGGCGTTCCGGCGGAGCAGTAAAGGATTTCCGCGGCGATCTTCGAAAAGGAGGCGAAGAAATGATTGGTGGATTTGATCACCAGGATCTTCTGCTGCGTGGGATCGATGCCCATCACCGAAAAGAGGCTGGGGTCGAAGCTCTGGGCGCGCGTCGAATTGAGGATGATGTCGATGCCGTCGAGCACGATATGGGCGGCGTCGCCGAAAGGCGCCAAGCTCTCGCCGAACTGCATCTCGGCGTTCCTCACCAGCCTGACGACCTTGACGGTGCCGTCGATCGGATTGCCGGTGCCGGGCGCCGATTTGGCGCCGAAGCGCAGCGGAATATCCGCCCCCTCGCCTGCCGCAAAACAGATCTGCACCGCCATCGGATCCCAGATGGTGCCAACCGCGGCACTGGTGACGCCGCGGGCCATCAGCTCGGCGAGGATGACGGTCGCGTCACCCGCCGTGCCGCCGCCCGGATTGTCCCAGACATCGGCAATGACGACGGGCCATGCAGTGGCGGCCATGGCGCGCGAGACCGCTTGCCTCTCGTCGATCTGCGGCACCATGAAGGTGCCGCGCTTGGAAAACAGTTCGAGGCCGAGGTCGCGCGCCAGGGCGGCGCCCTTCTCCGGCCGGTTGTCGGTGACGACGAGCAGCTTCGTTCCCATTTCGGGAACGTCGCCGACCATGAAACCATGGATCACCGAGATCGACAGGATTTCGGGGTCATCCTTCTCGATCCGCATGATCTTGTCGACGAAGGAGCGCATCGGGTCGCGTGAGGTCGGGAAGACGTCGATCATCCGGCAGTCGAACACCGACATCAGGGGCTTGACCCGGCCTTCGAGCGTATCGACGGCGATGCGCCAGAGATCCTCGGCGCGGTCGACGAAATCGGTATGCGGAAATTCCTTGAAATAGACGGCGAAATCGAGCGCGGTGACACGTTTGGCGGTGAGATGGCTGTGCGGATCGAGTTCGGCGCAGATGAGGACATCGGGGCCGATGATCTCGCGCATGCGGGAGAGAAGATCGCCTTCCGTGTCTTCATAGCCGGCTGCCACCATGGCGCCGTGCAGGCCCATGACGACGGCATCGACAGGCATGGCTGCCTTGAGCTGGCCAAGGATTTCGTCGCGCAGCTCCTCATAGGTCGTCCGGTTGACGAGGCCGGCCGGGTCGGCCCAGGTGGCGGTGCCTTCGATCAGTTCCCAGCCCTTTTCTCTGGCGACGCGCCGGCCAACGGTGATCGGCGCGGTGCAGAGCGTCGGTGTATCAGGGTGCTGGCCGGGCGGCGCATAGAGCGAGGCTTCGAATGCGCGACGATCGACGCAGATCGGGGAGAAGGTGTTGGTCTCGGTCGCCAGTGCTGCCGTGAATATGCGCAAGAAAGTGGCCTTCGTGTTGCAGGCCCCGCTTCACCCCATCGGGTTCGGCAGGTAGCCGGTGAAACCTGAGATCTTCCAGCGTCCCTGGTGCAGCCGGCAATAATAGAGCGTCTGCCATTGCAGGACATCGCGGGTGCCGTCGGCCTTGGTGATGCCGCCGTCGAATTTCTTGCGGACCAGTGCCGTCTCGCCTTCGATCTCGATATCTTCGAGCGTCGTCGTGGTGAAGATCGCCGTGCGCGGATCTTCCGCGAAGCTCTGCCCGGCGAAATCTCTCGCCTGCCGCAGCCATTCCTCGCGATAGGCCGCGAGCGAGGGAAAGGCGAGCCGCCACTTGTCGGGGTTCACCTCCTTGCGGCCGTCGATGCCGATGAAGCCCTCTTCGACGAAATCATCCTCCACCATCGACCAGTCCGCGGCGAGAAAAGCGTCGATATCGCGCGAAACGAGCATTTCCCAGATCGCCTGCCGGGCGCCGTCGGACGGGAAAGGGTTCTGAAAAGGATCGCGCATGTCTGCCCCGGATTGAAATTCTTTTCATAAATCGCGTTTTTCACTGGTCAAATTCTGCTTTCTATGGTCATTTGTCAACGGATCAAGAAAATAATTTGCAAGGACTTCAGCATGCCCATCAAGCGCTATGGCACGGTTCAAACGGGCGCCGGCGGCAAGACGCTGCCATTCGCGCGTGCGGTCGAAGCCGATGGCTGGCTCTATGTTTCCGGCCAGGTTGCGATGGAAGACGGCGAAATCATCGACGGCAATATCATCGCCCAGACCCACAAGACGATTGCCAATGTGCTGGAGATTCTTAAGGAGGCCGGCTACGGCGTCGAGCATGTCGTGCGCGTCGGCGTCTGGCTCGACGATCCGCGCGACTTCTGGACCTTCAACAAGATCTATCAGGAGTATTTCGGCGAGCATCCGCCCGCACGCGCCTGTGTGCAATCGTCGATGATGGTCGATTGCAAGGTTGAGATCGACTGCGTGGCCTATAAGAAGAAGGACGCATAGGAAAAATCGGTGGGAGTCGGTTTGGATATCTTTTCGACATTGCAGGAAGATAAGAGCCGGCTTTCTCCTTCGGAGAACCGCATCGCGGAGATCATCGTCAATGATTTCGAGTTCGCGGTGAATGCCTCGATCATCGAGCTCGCCGAACGCGCCGAGGTTTCGCCGCCGACCGTCACCCGCTTCTGCCGGCGGCTCGGCTGCGAGAGTTTTTCCGATTTCAAGGTGCAGCTCGCCCGCACCGCCCATATCGGCGTGCGCTACCTGAAGCCGGAATCGAAAAGCACCGAACCGGCCGATGTCGCCCAGGATATCATCACCAAGGCGCAGAACGCGCTGTTTCTGCTGCACCGCTCGCTCGATCTTGCGGCGATCGAAGCGGCCGTTGCCCATATCGCCAAGGCCGAGATGATCTATGCCTTCGGCTCGGGCGGCAATTCGTCGATGATCGCCGACGAGCTGCAGAACCGCCTCTTCCGTCTCGGGCTTCGCATCACCGCCAGTTCCGATCACAGCATGCAGCTGATGATGGCGGCGGCGGCTCGGCCGGGTGACGTGCTGATCGGCTCGTCCTTCTCCGGGCGCAATATGGAGCTGGTGCGCGCCTTCGAGCTTGCCCGCCAGAACAAGGTGAAGACGATCGCGCTGACCCAGACGGACAGCCCGGTTGCCAAGGCGGCCGAAATTGTCGTGCCGATCGACCTTCCGGAAGGCAACAATATCTACCGTCCGACCTCGACGCGCATCGCCTATATCGCGACGGTCGATATTCTCTCGAGCCTGGTCGCCTATGCCGTTCAGCCGAAGGCGACGACCACGCTCCGGCGCATCAAGCAGCAGCTCGTCATCCACCGCGATGGCGACGACCGGCAATTGCTTGGAGACTGAAATCCATGAGCGGGAGTCTGGGAAAATGACCCAATCGGCAGCCATCGTCACGGGTGCGGCGGGCGATATCGGTGCTGCGATCGCCGCGCGTCTTGCCGAAGATCACGACGTCGTGCTGCTCGCCGATATCGATGCCGCGGCCGCGGCCGCCGTCGCTTCCAGGCTCGGGCCGGCCAGCCGTTTCGTCGCCATCGGCTGCGATGTGACCAGCGAGACGAGCATCTCAGAAGTGGCAAAACGCGCCGCCGATGCCGGGCTGGTGCGAACCCTGGTCAACAATGCCGGCGCGGCGCGGGCGACCAGCCTGCATGATACGACGCCGGAGATCTGGCGGGCCGACAATGCGCTCAATCTCGAAGCCGCTTTCCTATGCTTCCGCGCCTTCGAACCGATGCTGAAGGCGTCCAAAGGGTCTGTCGTCAATATCGCCTCGGTCAACGGCATGAACGTTTTCGGGCATCCGGCCTACAGCGCCGCCAAGGCCGGCCTTCTGCATTTCACCCGGCTGGTGGCGGTGGAATACGGCAAGTTCGGCATCCGCTCGAATGCCGTCGCCCCTGGCACGGTGAAGACGCAGGCCTGGGAGGCGCGCGCCGCCGCCAATCCTAATGTCTTCGAGGAGGCGCGCCGCTGGTATCCGCTGCAGCGTGTCGTCGATCCCAAGGATGTCGCCAATGCCGTGGGCTTCCTGGCCGGCCCGCTCGCCGCCGCCATATCAGGGGTCTGCCTGCCGGTCGATTGCGGGCTGACGGCAGGCCAGGCCGAACTGGCGCGAACCTTCTCCCAATCAGAGCATTATTGATCAGCCGCTGCGATCTTCGAGCGCACAGACAGCATGACAGACCTTCAGGACTGCCCGCCGCGGCCGCGCCCGCGAATCTTCCCATTCGATTGATGATCCGATGAGCCGCTTCTTTCCCGATGTCTTCCGCAATCCGGCGATCCGCGCCAGCATGATCGCCATTTTCACCTTCGGCATGGCGGGGGCGATGACCGCGCCCTATCGCTCAATCGTCGGCATTCGCGAACTGGGCCTGAGCGACGGGCTCTATTCCTTCCTCGCCTTTGCCTCGGCGGCGGTCAATGTGGTGATCAGCGTCCTGCTCGGCAATCTTGCCGACCGGCTCGGCGAATACCGTTCGGCGATGATCGGCGCCTGTCTGTTCGGCATCGTCGGCTACGGCATCGTCTATGCCTTTCCGAGCCCGGCGACCTTCATCGTCAGTGCGCTGCTGCCGCTGCCGATCTACGGGGCGCTGAACTCGCTGCTGTTTGCCAATGCGCGCGCGGCAATGCACGGCATGAGCCGCAGCGACATGGTGACGGCCAACTCCGGCGTGCGCGCGATGATCTCGCTCTCCTGGGTGCTGATCCCCGGCATAACGGGTCTTGTCCTCTCCGGCGCGTCGAGCATGCTACCGGCCTATCTCTTCGCCAGCCTCTCCTGTGTGCTGTGCCAGGGCATCATCCTCTTTGCTCTTCCGAAGCGCGCCGGAGCGATGATGGCGGAGGTTCGCCGTCTCACCTATTTCGAAGCGCTCCGCCAGGTGGTGTCGCCGCGGGTTTCGGCGCATATCGCAGGCGTCGCCCTGATCACCAGCACGCTGCATCTGAATGATGCGCTTCTGCCGTTGATCGCCACGGGCGCGGCGCATGGCCGGCTCAGCGATGTCGGCATTCTCGTCGGCATCGTCGCAGCGCTGGAGATCATCTTCATCATCGTCTGGTCGCGGATCGCCCGGCAGACCGGCCAGATGACGGCGCTGGCCGCCGGCACCATCATCTATGCGCTGTTTCTCGGCCTGCTCGGCTTTGCCTCCGCTCCATGGCATCTCTATGCGCTGACCCTGCTTGCCGGCATCGGTGCTGCGGCGATCATCAGCATTCCGATCACCTACCTGCAGGATCTCATTGGCGACCGGCCAGGGCTCGGCAGCGCGCTGATCTCCGTCAATGTCTTTGCGAGTGCGGGCATCGGTGCGCTGGTCTTCGCCGCCGGCACCTGGGCGATCGGTTATTCCGGAACCGCCATTCTGAGTGCCCTCACCGGTCTCTCGGGGATCACCCTCCTCGGCCTGCTGCAACGACGCAATGCCGTTGCGCCTGCCGACGCCGAGGTTCAATAGGCGGCACGAAGAATGTGGCTTTCATCGCCACCTGTCTTGTGACAAGGGTGGTGAGGCTTATCCTTTGAAGGCGACATGAAGGCGATCTCCGGCACGAATCTCGAGCAGGCCAAGTCTCACAATCGACGCGTGGTGATCGAGTTGATCCGCACGCACGGTTCCCTGTCGCGGGCGGCGATCGCCCGAATGACGGCGCTGACGCCGCAGACGGTGTCGAATATCGTCGAGGAACTGGAGAGGTCGCATCTGCTCGTCGCCGCCGAGGCGCAGAAGCTGGCGCGCGGCCAGCCGATCATCCCCTATTCCATCAATCCCGCCGGCGCCTATTCGATCGGTCTCGAGCTCGGCCGCCAGCGGGCGAGCGGCGTGCTGACCGATCTCTCCGGCGCCGTCTGCGCGCGCATCGAGCGCCAGGTCGAACACCCCGATCCGCAGCGGGCCATGCCGGTCCTCCAGTCGATCGTCGAGCATCTCAGACAGGCCTTCGCCTTCGATCAGCAGCGGCTGCTCGGCGTCGGCATCGCCCTGCCCGGCCGTTATGCCGAGGGCGGCACCACCTCTCTCAGCCCCCAGAGCCTGCCCGGCTGGCAGGGATTCCCCGTCGGCCACGAGCTGGAACAGCGGCTCAATGCGCCGGTGCTGGTCGAGAACGATGCGACGGCGGCGGCGATCGGCGAGCGCCTGCACGGTGTTGCCCGCGGCCTCGCCAGCTTCGTCTATCTGTTTCTGGCCGGCGGCGGCGGCATCGGCGCCGGCATGTTCCTCGATGGCCATCTCTACAAGGGCAGCCGCAACAATGCCGGCGAGATCGGCCATATCATCGTCGAGCCGCATGGCAGGCTCTGCAGCTGCGGCAAACGCGGCTGCCTCGATCGTTATGTCTCGCCGTCGGTCGCCTACGAATTCATGGGCATCGCCGATGCAGGGGAGCTTTCGCCCGACGCGCTCGACGCGCTGATCGAAAGGGGCAGCGAAGGTCTGGATGCCTGGCTCGACCAGGCCGTCCAGCCGTTGCGGCAGACCGTCGATTTCCTCGAACTCGCCTTCGATCCTCAGGCCATCGTGCTCGGCGGCAGCCTGCCGACCTCGCTGATGCGCCGGCTTGCCGCACGGCTCGAGCCGCTGCACGATCCGATCGACCCCGGCCGACAGCGGACGGTGCCGCGCGTGATGATCGGCATGACCGGCAAGGATACCGCCATCCTCGGCGCCGCGGCCCTGCCGATCTTCTCCGAAACCAATCCGCGCTTCGACGTGCTGCAGAAGCCGGTCGGCTAAAAAGCTTGGCCGATATTTTGACGATTTCCCGTTAGCTTAGAGAGTAGGTCAACGGCCACGGGACATGCCCCTCACCCTAACCCTCTCCCCGTTATGACGGGGAGAGGGGACGTGCCCTGCGAGACGTTGGCGAGGGACGGAGGGGTTGCGGCATCTTCCCTTCTCCCCGCGGGCGGGGGTCCGAAGGACGGGTCGAGACCCGTGGCTCGACCCCGGTCGGTGGCGGCAGCCGGATGAGGGGCAGCCCTCTTGAGAGGGCGCGCAAAGATGACCACGTTCCCGAGCAGCGTCAGCGCCAGGCCGATGAGACCGAGACCGCTCCAGTGATAGCCCTCGAAGACCGTCGACAGCGACAGGGCGACGATCGGGAACAGCACGGTGGCGTAGGCCGCGCGTGAGGAGCCGATGCGCGACACCAGCATCAGATAGGTGGTGAAACCGATCACCGATCCGATGGCGGAGAGATAGAGCAGCGCGGCAAGATAGGTGATGCCGGGTGGTGCCACGATCGGCGTCCGCGTCACGGCAATCAGCACGAGGAGGATGATCGCGCCATAGGTCATGCCCCAGGCATTGGCGGTCAGCGGCGAGATGCCGGCCGCGCTGTTGCGGCGCGACGCCATGTTGCCGAGCGAGAAGAACAGCGTGCCGAGCGCTGCAAGCCCGATCCCTTTCAACGTGCCCATATCGAAATCGACGACCACCTCCTCTCCGAACAGCAGGAGAAGACCGGTTGCGCCGAGCGCCGCTGCGATGAGCGTGCGGCCGGTAATGCGGTCGCCGAAGAAGAGGCGCGCATTGACGGCATTGTAGATCGTTGCGAGCGAGAAGATCACCGAGATCAGCCCTGACGGAATCGAGCCGGCGGCATTGTAGAAACAGATGAAATTGAGGCTGAACAGGCAGAGCGCTTGCGCCAGGATGAAGGGTTGATCGCGCAAGGCAGGAAGCTTGAGCCGGCGCATGACAGCCAGGATGGCGACGAAGATCAGCGCTGCGAGCGCAAATCGGTAAAAGACCGAGACCAGCACCGGCACGGGACCGACCTGCATCGCGATGGCGATCCAGGTCGTCCCCCATATCAGGACGGTCGCGATGAAAAGAACGGCATTTGCCATGGAGGTATCCTCGTTTTCTCCACGAATAGGCAAACCGTGAGCGGGTCTCTTGCAGATTCTTGCTATGAAATCGATGTGCCCGGACTTCCCTCTCGCCATCTCAGCGGTCGCCCCGTATTATTCTAAGCGCGTGGCCAGCTGTGAGAAAGAATGAGTGAACGATAGCCGCCTCTCGGTTTTCAGGTTTTTGTCCGCCTCTCCCACTGCGCGGATGTCACAGTCGATCGATCTCGGTTTCGGGCGATCGGCTGCCATCTGGAGCAATGCGCATGACAGGATGAGCTATCAGCGGCCGGACGGTCATACGTTCAGTCTTTATCTGAGCGGCGGCGCCGGAACGCGGCGGCTGGATGGCGGCCCCGACGCGCGCGGCCGTCCTGGTGTGCTGTGCATCATGCCGCAGGGGTACTCGTCCGAATGGGAAATCACCGACTTCTTCGAATTCGTCCATCTGTATGTTCCCGACGATCAGATGCGGCGGATGTTTGCCGAGACCTTTGACCGCGATGCGCGACTCATGGCTCTTCCCGAAGTGACCTTCGACGATGCACCGGTCCTGGCTCACAGGCTTCGGCAGATGACGGAAGCGATGTTGGCGGGAGGTCATCTGCTCGCCGAAGAAGCGATGACGCAGGCGATCCACGATCTCTTCGTCGATCCGCGTTATGGAGGCATGCGTGCCTGTACGATCAGCGGCGGGCTCGCGCCGCATGTGCGGCGCCGAACCCTGGATTATATCGAGGCCCATCTTGGCGAGACGATCCGCCTGCAGGATCTGGCTGATATCGGCCAGCTTAGCGCCTTTCATTTTCAGCGGATGTTCCGGGCAAGCTTTGGTGTGTCGCCGCATGGCTGGGTGGCGCACCGTCGCGTTGAGCGCGCCAAATCGATGCTGTCAGGCGCGGAGCCGATCGCGCAGATCGCGTCGGCCTGCGGCTTCAGCAGCCAGAGCCACATGACGCGGGCCTTCAAGCTGGGCACAGGTCTCACGCCCTCTGCCTACCGGCAGCGACAGTGACGCCGGTGCTAAAGCGTGTCGCGATCTTTCAGATTCGCTTGTCACGTTTTAGGTTTTGCTTTTACGCATGTCTTTATCGCAAAACCGCAGCACACTTTTGCGAGACATGCCTTACGACTCCTGCAGCCCATAAAGCAGCGGCATCAACCCTGCGAGCGCCTTGAAGCGGTCCCATGACTTGGCGGGTGGCTTCGTCCAGCCGGTTTCGGCAAGCCCGGAGATGCGCGGAAAAACCAGGCGGTCGAAGACGGCGCGGTCCGTCATCGGTTCTGACCAGATGCAGGCCTGGATGCCGAGCAGCTTCTGCTTCTGGGCGGCCGTCCAACCGCCGACCGGATCGAACTTATAGAGCTTCTCCGCATCGGAATTCCCCGCCCAGCTGGCGCCCGGTTCGTCCCAATCGGGCCTCAGCGCCATGTCGAGGTAGTAGACCTGGCCGGGGC
Organism: Rhizobium phaseoli; assembly: GCF_001664385.1. NCBI lineage: Bacteria > Pseudomonadati > Pseudomonadota > Alphaproteobacteria > Hyphomicrobiales > Rhizobiaceae > Rhizobium > Rhizobium phaseoli. The sequence continues at coordinate 332,681 of NZ_CP013534.1, forward strand.
AGACGACCATTTGATAGCCGCGTTCGGCGAGCTCGGCCGAGACCTCGACATTGCGCCAGCTGCAGAGATAGCTCTTCTCCTTGTCGATGACATCGCCGTGCGCCGCCTCTTCCCAGCCGCCGGTGATGCAGCCCTTGCTTGCCAGGAAACGCTGGACGCGCTCCAGGAACGCCGCCTGCAGGATCGCTGCGCCCGAGCCGTGGATATCGTCGGCGCCGTGCGTGTTGGTGACGACGTTCAGCCGCTTGGCATGGGCATCGGCAACCGCGTCGCCGGCGACATCCCGCAGGCGCGCGAGTGCTGCCGGCGAGCCGGACCATGCGCCGAGCGGCACCTCGTCGGCGCCGAGATGGATGACCTTGAAGGGAAAGAGCTCGATCAGTTCGGAAAGGATCGTCTCGACGATCTCGTAGGTCTGCTCGCGGGCCGGATTGATGCAATTGTCGGGAAAGCCCTGGACCGAGTAGTAGCTGCCCTTCTCGGCCGGATCGCGCAGCTCCGGTATCGCCTGCTGCATGGCGTAGCAATGGCCGGGCATGTCGATCTCCGGCACGATTTCGACGCCGAAGCTCTTCGCATGGGCGACGATCTCGCGGATCACGGATTTGGTGTAGTAGCCGCCAGTCCGGGCCGGGCTAGACCCGAGCAGCGGCGGCACGGCAAGGCCGTGGCCGCGCCAGGCGCCGATCTCGGTCAGGGCGGGATAGGCGTCGATCTCGACGCGCCAGGCTTCGTCGTCGGAAAGGTGCCAGTGGAAGCGGTTGAGCTTGTTCCAGGCGAGCACCGCCAGCAGCTTCTTGACCTCGGCGGCGCCATAGAACTGGCGGGCGACATCGAGATGCAGGCCGCGCCAGCCCATTGCCGGCTCGTCGACGATCTCGCCGGATGCGGGAAACTGGAAGACGCCGGGATGCAGCCTGGCGCCGCGCCAGATCTGGCCGAGTGTGACGAGGCCATAGAGAAAGCCGGTGCGGCTGCTCGCCTCGACCGTCAGGGTCTCCTCGTCGAAGCTCAGCCGATAGGCTTCGGGGCCGAAGCCGGCGGCATCCTTCAGGATGACCGGCACTGCGCCTTCCGCCTCGCTGCGCACAATGCCTTCGACGGCGAAGAGATGGTCGACCAGCGCCGCGAAGCCTTTCGCCGCCGCCTCCCCTTCGCTGCTCTGCGCCCGCGGCGCAAAACCGGCCGGGAGCGGCCGGCGCGAGGAGACCGTGACATGGTTCGGCCAGGGGATGACCGAGATCTGGACGGGCGCGTTGGCGGGAACCGGATAGATCTCGGCGCCGCGTTTCAGCGTCGCGTTGCTGACCGAAGAGCGCGTCGGCTCGACGCCGAGCACGATAGTGCCGCCGTCGGCAAGCGCGAGATAGGCGCTCGTCGCCCCGTCCGTCCAGTGGCGGAACTGCCAGCTCAGCGCATAGACGGAGACCGTCCAGGTCTCGCCGGCGCCGAGAACGAAACCGGCCGGCGGCTGGAATTCGGTGAAATTGGAAAGCCGCTTTGAGACCGTCGCGCCTTCGACGCGCCCGGCCGGATCGACGCGGCCCGGGCCGCTGACGCAGAGGGAAAAATTCGAAAGCGGTTCGCTGCCGAGGTTCTTGAGGCGCAGGACATAGGAGAATTCCTTGCCGTCGGCCGGCGGGTTCCAAAGGGTTTCAAGCCGCAGGGCGTTCGGTCGCGGTGTCGACATCATCACTCTTCCTTCAGGGAAAACCAGGCTTCGAGGATCGGAATGCGATTTGAAGTCAATCAAATTGATTTAATATTGATAGTCGGTTTTTCGCCGGGGCGTCAATCGGCGGCGCGGAATTTTTGCGGCCGAGCCCGAGACCAATTCTCGCCGCCGATCGGCAGACAGGCTCCTCTCTTCGAAGTGTCGCAATTCCGAAAAATTTCGGCTCGCGCCCCCGCGTTAACCATTAAGGTACTTTTAAGTACGATAATTAATCCAACGATGGCGAATTGATCGCAAACATGGGGTCAATAAGCATGAGGCTGCTCGCCACGGCCGGGATGTGTCCCGGGTTTCACCATATTCAACCTCCGAAGCAGGCGAACTCCAATGACGAGCATCAATACCAACAATTCCGCAATGGCTGCCCTTCAGACGCTGCGCAGCATCAATTCCAATCTCGAAACGACACAGAACAGCGTCTCGACCGGCTATCGGGTCGACACCGCATCCGACAATGCCGCCTACTGGTCGATCGCCACCACGATGCGCTCCGACAACAAGGCGCTGTCTGCCGTCTCCGACGCGCTCGGCCTCGGCGCGGCAAAGGTCGATACGGCTTACACGGCGATGGACAGCGCGATCGACGTCGTCGACGAGATCAAAGCCAAGCTGGTGGCGGCGACCGAAGACGGCGTCGACAAATCCAAGGTCCAGGAGGAAATCAGCCAGCTGCAGGAACAGCTGATGAGCATTGCCCAGTCGGCGTCGTTCTCGGGTGAAAATTGGGTCGCCGGCGTTGACGGCACCAAGAGCGTCGTATCCTCCTTCGTTCGTGACGGCTCCGGCGCCGTTTCCGTCAAGATGACGGATTACGTTCTGGATACCAGCTCCACCGGCAACGTGCTGTTCGGCATGAACGGCGGGTCGATCGAAACCTCCTCGGGTATCCTCGGAACGGCCGATGCAAACGGCGATTCCGTCTACTCGCTCGACATCACCAACTTCACCACCGGCCAGATCCAGTCGGCGCTGACGACCATCGAATCCGCGCTCTCGGCGATGACCTCGGCCGGTGCGCAACTGGGTTCGATCTCGACCCGCATCGATCTGCAGGAAGACTTCGTCGGTGCGCTGTCGGATTCGATCGACTCCGGTGTCGGCCGGCTGGTCGACGCCGATATGGAGGAGGAATCGAGCAAGCTTTCCGCCCTGCAGACGCAGCAGCAGCTGGCGATCCAGTCGCTGTCGATCGCCAATTCCTCGTCCCAGAACATCCTGTCGCTGTTCCGCGGCTGATCCTGGTCGATGCAAAGGGAGCCGGGCGCATAGAACGCCCGGACCACATTCGCGGTCGAGCACCGAGCTTGGCCTTTCCGGCCACGCTCGGTTGCGTTTTGATACTATGCAAACGCTTAGCGTGTATTGACGGGTCAAGGATGCCGCAACATTTCCAATCCCCCTTGGTCCGAAAACCAATTCCGGTTTTCCAGCCGATGCGCTAGATATTCCCACCAATGCAGAAAGATGCGGCGTTGGCGGGATCATCGCATGGCGGAACGACCTGAAGCTGCTCGCCCTGACGGAACGCCTGCCATCGTCTGGCTCGGCTTCCTGGCCATGTGCGTCGGCATGTTCATGGCCATCCTCGACGTTCAGGTGGTGGCGACGTCGCTGCCGACCATCCAGTCGGCGCTCGGCATCGATCCGGATCAGATGAGCTGGATACAGACGGCCTATCTCATCGCCGAAGTGATCGCCATCCCGCTCACCGGCCTCTTGACGCGGCTCCTGACGATGCGATGGCTGTTCGTTGCCGCCATCATCCTGTTCGTGATTGCCTCGGCCGGCTGCGCCGCCAGCGGCAGTTTCGGCACGCTCGTCGCCTGGCGAGTGCTTCAGGGCTTTTCCGGCGGGACGCTGATCCCCTCGGTGTTTTCGGCCGTGTTCATCCTCTTCCCGAACGAGCGACAGGCGCTTGCGACCACCATCGCCGGCGTGCTGGCGGTGCTGGCGCCGACCGTCGGGCCGATCGTCGGCGGATGGCTGACCGAAACCTATTCCTGGCACTGGCTGTTCCTGATCAATATCCTTCCGGGCATTGCCTCGGCGGTCCTAGCGGCCCGTTTCCTGCCGCGGCAGGCGGCCGACCCGTCCGAACTCCGGCATCTCGACGCCCTGTCGCTTCTCCTGATGGCGACGGCGCTGACGAGCCTGGAACTCAGCCTGAAAGAGGCGCCGACCAGCGGCTGGACGTCGGCCTATGTGCTGAGCCTGCTGGCGGTCTGTTTTGTGGCGGGAGGCGCGTTCATCGGCCGGACGCTGCGCCGGCGCCGGCCGATCGTCGATCTCGGCAATTTCGCCGATCGCAACTTTCTCGTCGGCTCGGTCCTGAGTTTCGTGCTCGGCATCGGCCTGTTCGGCTCGGTCTACCTGATGCCGGTTTTTCTCGCCTTCGTCAGGGGCCACGATGCGCTCGAAATCGGCATGACGATGTTGGTCACCGGCATCGCGCAGCTGGTCACCGCTCCGGTCGCGGTCGCGCTGGAGAAGCGCATGGATGCGCGGCTGCTGTCGGCTGTCGGTTTCGCCCTGTTTGCGACCGGTGTCGGCATGAGCGCCTTTCAGGATCCGCGTTCGGATTACGATGCGATGTTCTGGCCGCAGATCGTCCGCGGCGTCGCCATCATGTTCTGCCTGCTGCCGCCGACGCGGCTGGCGCTCGGCACGCTACCGGCCGACCGCATTCCCGATGCCAGCGGGCTTTTCAATCTGATGCGCAATCTCGGCGGCGCCATCGGCATCGCGCTGATCGACACCATCATCTACAGCCGCTCGGAGCCGCTGGGCCAAGATCTGTGGGCGCGCCTTCAGGCCGGCGACATCGAGGCGGCGACATTCGTCGGCGCACCGCTTCTGACGATATCAGGACATAGTGGCAGCTTCGACGCCGATACCACGGCGCTGCTCGACCCGCTGATCCAAGCCGCGGCAATCGTTCAGGCGATCAACGAAGCCTGGATGGTCGTCGCCATCCTGACCGGCTGCGCCCTGTTGTGGGTGCCCTTCGCCAGGCGGCCGGCGCCGGGGTGAAGACCGCCACGATCGCTTGTCGATCTGCCGATCACCGGTAAGATTTCTCTCAATCTTTTTGCGCCATCCTCTGATTCCCTCTGATCAATCGACGAGATCTCAATGGCCCCCAACCGGACGCGCAGTTTGCAAATGCCACGACGTGAAGAGCTTGGCCTCTTTACGATCAGCAACGGTTCCGGCCTGTCGATATCGGCGCTGCCGAACGGAACGCTGTTTGCCATTGAATATGCCGACGACAAGGGAGCGGTGCAGATCAACCAGATCCAGGGCTCGCCGCTCATCGGCGGTATCGGCCGCCTTTACCTGCGCGTCGGCGGCGCCCGCCCCGATGTCGTCGAGATCGTCGGGCCGCGTGCGAGAGGCAGTTTCGCCTATGATGCGACGAGCTTCTCGTGGAGCGGCAAGACAGGCGATGTCGCCTATGACGTCCGCCTCGCGCTTCACCGCTCTGAAACGGCATGGTTCTGGCGGGCCTCGATCCGGCATCTGAAAGAGGGAACGCTGCCGGCGGATCTGGTGCTGATCCAGGATGTCGGCCTCGGCGACCGCGGCTTTCTGATGAACAGCGAGGCCTATGCCTCGCAATATGTCGATCACCACATCGCCGAGCATAAGGCCTATGGTTGCGTTGTGATAAACCGGCAAAATCTCAAACAATCAGGCGCCCGCAACCCCTGGCTCGCGCAAGGCTGCCTCGACGGGGCTGTCGGCTATGCCACCGATGCGATCCAGCTGGTGCAGGCAAAGGATCGGCTCGACGACCTGCTGGTCGGTGCATTCGGCACGCGGCTGCCGAGCGAACGGCGGCAGCAGGAGACGGCCTGCCCTGCCCTGCAATCGAGACCGCTCTCGCTCGCATCCGATGGCGCGACGGCGAGTTTTTTCGCCCTGTTCGCCGCCGATCATCCCGAGGCGTCGAGCGATGCCGATCTTGCGCGGCTCGACGGCATCGCGCTGCCGGACGAGGCGGCCGCTCATCCGGAGAAGGCAGCACCGGTCCGCAGCCTGCTCCAGGACGCTTCTCTGCTGGAGGCCGAGCCGCTCGACAAAAAGACGATCAACCGGCTCTATCCCGAGCGCAGCCTGGAAGAGCGCGGCCACGGAAAGCTGCTTTCGTTTTTCGTGCAGGACGGTGCGCTCAACCGCCACGTCGTGCTGCGCGACAAGGAGCTGATCGTCGCGCGGCGCCACGGTGCGATCGTCCGAAGCGGCCAGAACATGCTGCTGGATGATGCCACACTCGCCGCCACCTGCTGGATGCAGGGCATTTTCGCCGCGCAGCTGACGATCGGCAACACCTCCTTCCACAAGCTCTTTTCCGTCTCGCGCGATCCCTACAATCTGACGCGCGCCAGCGGGCTGCGTATCATGGCCGATGTCGGCGTCGGCTGGCAGCTTCTGGCGGTGCCCTCGGCCTTCGAGATGGGGCTGAGCGACTGCCGCTGGATCTATCAATGCCCGGGGCGCACGATCATCGTCTCGGCCGTCGCCTCCGGCGCGGATGCGGCAATGCAATGGAGCGTCTCCGTTCACGGCAAGGCGTGCCGCTTCCTGGTCTTCGGCCATGTCGTGCTCGGCGAACGTGAATATGACGCGGGCGGGCAGATCGACTTCGACCCTTCGCGCAAACGCATCTCCTTCCGGCCCGACGCCGCCTGGCTCTGGGGCGAGCGTTACCCTGATGCCGTTTATTGGCTGGTGAGTTCGACGCCCGATGCCATCGACGAGATCGGCGGCGACGAACTGCTCTATACCGATGGTCTCGCGCGCAACGGCGCTTTCGTGGCGCTGCGTTCCCGGCCGACGCAGGCCCTCTCCTTCGCCGTCGTCGGTTCGATGACCGATGCTGAAGACGCCGAGCGGCTGGCGCAACGGTATGAAGCCGGCGTCAGCGATGAGGCCATGCTCGCGCCGGCATCGACATTCTGGCGCAAGGCCGTGCGCGAAATGGGGATCGACAACGCGTCGCCCGATCTTGCCGCCCAGGCGACCCTCCTGCCCTGGCTCGCCCATGACGCCATCGTGCATCTCAGCGTGCCGCACGGGCTGGAGCAATATACCGGTGCGGCCTGGGGCACGCGCGACGCCTGCCAGGGGCCGATCGAATTCCTGCTCGCCTATGAGCACGACCGCGAGGCCAAGGAGGTACTGAAAACGGTCTTCAGCGAGCAATATCGTGAGAAAGGCGACTGGCCGCAATGGTTCATGCTGGAGCCCTATGCCAATATCCGGGCGGGTGACAGCCACGGCGATATCATCGTCTGGCCGCTGAAAGCGCTCTGCGACTATGTCGAAGCGACGGGCGACCTCGCCGTTCTCGACGAGAAGGTATCCTGGCGCGACGAAAAGACCATGCAGAAGGCGCCGGAAACCGATACCATCGCCATCCATGTCGAGAAGCTGCTCGATACCGTCCGCGAACGTTTCATCCCGGGAACCCATCTGATCCGTTATGGCGAGGGCGACTGGAACGATTCCCTGCAGCCGGCCGATCCGCATCTGCGCGACTGGATGGTCAGCAGCTGGACCGTCGCCCTGCTCTACGAGCAGATTGTCCGCTATTCCGCCATCGTGCGTCGCCTCGGCCGAGGCGAGGAGGCAAAGTCCTTCAGCAAGATCGCGATGGCGATGCGTCGGGATTTCAACCGCCATCTGGTGCGGGACGGCGTCGTTGCCGGCTATGGCATCTTCGATCCCGCCCATGACGGCGTCGAATTGCTGCTGCATCCGAGCGACACGCGCACCGGCCTCTCCTTCTCGCTGATCGCGATGACGCAGGCGATGCTCGGCAAGCTGTTCACGCCGGCGCAGCGGCACGATCACATGCGGCTGATCGAGGAGCATCTGCTTTTCCCCGACGGCGTGCGGCTGATGGAAAAGCCCGCGACCTACGCCGGCGGGCCTGAAACGCTGTTCCGCCGGGCCGAATCCTCCTCCTTCTTCGGCCGCGAGATCGGACTGATGTATGTGCATGCGCATTTGCGTTATTGCGAAACGCTTGCGCTCGACGCTGCGGCGGACGCGCTCTGGAAGGCGATTGCCGTCGTCAATCCGATCGCTGTCACGACGGCCTTGCCGCATGCGTCGCTGCGCCAGCGCAACACCTATTTCAGCAGCAGCGACGCGGCCTTTCCTGACCGCTATCAGGCGGCGGACGATTGGGCGCGCCTCAAGGCGGGAAAGGTCGCCGTAGACGGCGGATGGCGCATCTATTCAAGCGGGCCCGGCCTCTACACCAGGAGCTTCGTCGAAAATATCCTCGGTTTCAAACGACGCTTCGGTCGGCGCCGGCGCAAACCGCTTCTGCCGGCGGCGCACGCAGCTATCGATCTCAGCACGGATCACGCCGCCTGGCGGCGGTTGATGAAACCGAAGCCGCGGACGTAACGAAGACGGTCAGGATGGCTCTGTCGCGTCGCGCAGTTCTTCGAAGCGCGCGGCGCTCTTCGATAGATGGGTGCGGATGGCGCGGCGCGCGGCCGCTTCGTTGCCGTCGCGGATCGCGGCAAATATGGCGTGATGTTCCCTGCGCATGCGGGCGGCATGGCGCTTGCGCTCGAAGCTCGTCATCTTGTCGAGGCGCGCCCATTGGCGCGGCACCATGATGTCGCCGAACGTGTCGAACAGGCGGCTGTAATAGGAATTCTGTGTCGCGACCAGGATCGACCGATGGAAGGCGTAGTCCTCCTGCGCGCCGTATCCGCCCTTTTCCAGCGCCGTGTCGAGGGCATCGAGACGGTCCTGCATGCGCTCGATATCCTCCGGCGTGCGCCGCAGCGCGGCAAGACCGGCGGCTTCATATTCAACCCCGATGCGCAGCTCCAGCACGCGCAGAACCTCGTCGATCGACTGCAGGTCGTTGGGAATGATGGAGAAGGAACGCGGATTGGGATCGTTCGAAACGAAAGCGCCCAGGCCCTGATGCGTAGTGATCAGGCCTTTGGCGCGCAAGGTGGCGAGCGCCTCGCGCACGATCGTTCGGCTGACGCCGGTCGCGACCATGATCGCCTGCTCGGTCGGCAGGCGCTGCCCGGGCTTCAGGTCGCCGGATTCGATCTGCGCCATCAGCGTATCGGCAAGGCTGCTGCGCAGGTTCGGCGGCTGGCGATTTGTTGTGAAGAGCGCGTTGTCCTTATCCGTCATTCCCGATCGAAATCCTGCCTGTCGAGGTGGCGGCGGCGACCGCTACCCCTGTGCTAACGCATGCCGGCCGGAAAGGCAAAACGACGGACGGTGCGACAGATCTATACCGGTCATCCGGCGAGGTGGATCACCGCGCCAGCCAGCCGCCATCGACGGGCAGCACCGTGCCATGCACATAGTCGGATGCCGACGACGCCAGGAAGACGGCCGCACCGCCGAGTTCATCAGGCTTCCCCCAGCGCCCGGCCGGAATGCGGGCGAGGATAGCGGCATTGCGATCCGGATCCTCGCGCAGCGCCGTCGTGTTGTTGGTGACGAAATAGCCCGGTGCGATGGCGTTGACGTTGACGCCCTTGCCGGCCCATTCGCAGGCAAGCAGCTTGGTCAGCCCGGCAAGGCCGCTTTTCGAGGCGGTATAGGATGGGATGCGGATGCCGCCCTGGAAGGACAGGAGCGAGGCGATGTTGATGATCTTGCCCCTGCCCTTGTCGACCATGTGACGACCGGCCGCCTGCGACAGGAAGAAGGCCGTCTTCAGGTTGACGTCGATCACCGCGTCCCAGTCTTCCTCGGTAAAGTCGAGCGCATCGGCACGGCGGATGATGCCGGCATTGTTGACGAGGATGTCGAGGCCGCCGAAAGTCTGGATGGCCTCGGCGACGATCCCCTTGACCGGCTCGATGGTGCCGAGATCGGCCTTGATGACGTGGAAGCGGCTGCCCGCTTCCTTCACCAGTGCTTCGGTTTCGTCCATCGAGGAGCGCCCGACGGCGACGATCGAGGCGCCGGCCCCGGCCAGCGCCGCGGCGATGGCCTGGCCGATGCCGGTATTGGCGCCGGTGACGACGGCCGTCCTGCCGGAAAGGTCGAAGGGATTGGCCACGGCGCTCACCTCAGATCCGCAATGGCGATGTGATCCATGTCGGTGAAGCTCTTGTTGTCGCCGGCCATCGCCCAGATGAAGCTGTAATTCTTGGTGCCGGCGCCGGAATGGATCGACCAGGGCGGCGAGATGACCGCCTGTTCGTTGGCGACGAGCATGTGCCGGGTCTGCTGCGGCTCGCCCATGAAGTGGAAGACGCGCTGCTCGGCTTCGAGATCGAAATAGAGATAGGCTTCCATGCGCCGGTCATGCGTGTGGGCGGGCATGGTGTTCCAGACGCTGCCCGGCTCGATCATGGTGAAGCCCAGAGTGAGCTGGCAGGACTGGCAGACCTCCGGGTGGATGAACTGGTAGATCGACCGCTTGTTGGCCGTCGCCGCTTCGCCCGGCGTCAGGTGGCGGGCCTTTTCGCGGGTGAGCAGCACGGTCGGATGCGTCTGATGGGCCGGCGTCGAGACCAGATAGAACTTGGCCGGATTGGCGGCATCCGCGCTCTCGAACCTGATGTCCCTGGCGCCCTTGCCGGCGTAGAGGCAATCATATTTGGCAAGATCGTAGCTTACGCCGTCGACGATGATGCGGCCGGCGCCGCCGATGTTGAGGGCGCCGAGTTCACGCTCGGCAAGGAAGGTTTCCTGGCCGATCGCCGTCGGCGCCGTCAGCGTCAGCCCAGCGCCGAACGGAGTGGCGCCGCCGATGACCATGCGGTCGTAATGGGAATAGGTCAGCCGGATCTCGCCGCCTTCGAAGATGGTTTCGACCAGAAAGTGACGCCGCAGCGTTTCGGTGTCGTAACCGCGCACGGCCTCGGGGTGGGAGGCGTGCCTCACATCGATCTGCATGTCAATTTTCCTTCAGCTTCATTGTCGTCAGGCAGTGCCGCTATTGCGGAAAGCGGGTCATCTCAGACGTTTTCCGCGGCGGTGGTATCCGTCTGGTTACATAGTTGTACGACAAGTTCGGTGTCAACAGCTTTGTCGGCGCTTGCTCGGCGAGATACGAGGCCGTGGGGCGTTGAAGCAGAACTGAGATATCACCATGGCAAGCGGCCGCATGCGGCGCGGTCCGTTTGTAGGTGGCCAAAACGAAAAAGCCTGCCGCTGGAGGAGGTGCGGCAGGCTTTCGAAAAGAACCGAACGACAGCTGGGAGGAGGAGTGCTGTCGTTCCCGCAGGCGACCCTGGGAGGAGGATGGGCGCCTGCATATCGAAGAGATGCGGGAGGAGATGCATCGCTTCGATGGAAATAATCATACTTATTTTCTGCCCAGTCGATAGGCATTTCTTTGCAAGGCAGCCATGCATTATGCGAAATGCTCATGGCTGGCAGACGCCGCAAAAGCAAAGCGCCCGCTCGGGAGAAGCAGGCGCTGGGCAAGGCTCGAAGATGGTCGTCTGTCGGGCCGTTAGCGGCCGATGGCTGCACGGGCGATGGAGCGAATTTCGCCGCGGCCGATGCCGAGGTCGTCCAGTTCGCGCGTGGTCATACGGCCCAGTTCAGCGACCGTCTGACGGTACTTGCGCCAATTGTTGAAAGAGCGTGCTACGTTCATGATGATCCCCTTTCCGTGGGCTTTCGAAGCCTAGCTGCCAGTCCTTGGGGCTTCGTTCGCTTCGATGCGCTGTATATAATATGAGACCCGCGGTTGTTGCAGCGCCAATGCATCACTGCACCTATGCGGCGTTTGCATGGGTCGTGTCAGGGGTGTTCAGGATCCGAACCGCTTCGCGGTCAAGGTTTGAAGCGATCGAAGGCCGTCAGCCGCACGGTCGGCGGGTCCGCCTCTCGCCATCTGTAGATTTCCGCGCGCAGATAGGAAAGTTCGTCACCGAGGTCTTCTTCGCCGACTTCGATCCACCAGGATTTCAGGCGGCCGTCGCTTCCGTCAGACCAGCGATAGCCCCTCGCCTTCAGATGGTCCTTCATTTCGAAGGGACTGTGTTCGGCGAAAATCCGGATGCGCGAGCGCTGGCTGGCCCGATAGAGCTCGGCAAAGGGGCTTTCACCCTCGCCTTGCTGGCGGTCGAGGATTTCCAAGAGCGCGTGACAGTCGTCCACCGCGCGATGGCCCTCATGGAAATAACCGGCCTGGCCGACGAGGTAGCCGAGCTTGGTGCCCTCGAAGCCACGCGCGCTCCAGTCGATTTCCGACACCGAACATGCCCAGGCCTTGCCGGTAAAGAGCGGCGAGAAGGCCTCGCAGAACGGCCGGTCGAAACCGGCATTGTGGGCGATGATCAGATCGGCGGGTTCGATCAGATCGCTGAGCGATCTGATGTCGATCACCTGTCCTTCGACCATCGCATCGGTGATCCCCGTCAGCCGGGTGACTTCCCGCGGGATCGGCCGCGACGGCTGCTGCAGGCCGCCATAGATGCCGACGATATCGCCGATTGCGCCATCGTCGTCGAATGTAAAGGCGACGGCGCCGATTTCGATGATCTCGTCGCTGCGATGGTTGAGACCCGTCGTTTCCGTGTCGAGAACGACGCCGAGCCGCGAAAATTCCGGCCGTCTGACCGAGGCAATCGGGCGGCCGGTCAGTTTCCTAAGGATGCGGTAGTTGCCGCTCTCTTCAAGTGCGCGCGCCATGTCTTCATCGGAGCGGGCGTCCGGTTGCGACGGCGGCCGGCGCGATGGAGCGCGCACCTTCGCCGCCGCCGGCGACGGCTTGGCAAACATGTCGAGTTGCGAATCTCTCTGCACGCTCATCGGAGCTATATGTCACGCAGGCGCGGTTTAATCCACCGCCCGCCGGGCGCTATACCCAGGCCTTGCCTTTCATGGACAGGAAAGTTTAGCTGGGCGTCAGCAGCCAGGGGAGAAGACATGCCCGGTGACAACGGCAAGGGTGCCGACAAGGGCGCCGACAAGGACGTGGTGATCATCGGCGGTGGCGCCGCCGGCGTTGCCGCCGCCCGGCGCCTGCAGGCGATCCGTCCGGATCTTTCCATCCTGTTGCTGGAAGCCGGCGACCGTCTCGGCGGCAGGGCCTGGACGGTCGGGCTGCCGGGAGCATCCGATGTCGCGCTCGATCTCGGCTGCGGCTGGTTGCACGGGGCGCGGACCAATGCCTGGACGGCGATTGCCGATGAGGTCGGATTGACGGTCGACCGCACACCGGCGCCCTGGAACGGCGGACGGCGGCTGCAGCGGGACGAGGCCGACACCCAAGCCGCGCAAGAGGCGATCGGCGCCTATTTCGAACGGCTCGACAGCCATGACGGCGATGATACGGATCTGGCCGCAGCGCTCGAGCCCGGCAATCCCTGGAACGGCCAGATCCGGGCGATCGGGACCTATATCACCGGTGCCGAACTGGAACGCTCGTCGGTCGCCGATTACAACAGATACGATCCCGGCCCCGGCCCCGACTGGCGGGTGCGCGAGGGTTATGGAACCTTGATCGCACTCTATGGCAGGCCGGTTCCGGCAAGGCTCGGCGTCAACGTCAGGCGCATCGACCACCGCGATACCGGCCGCATCGGCATCGAGACGAACCAGGGGGTGCTGAGTGCCCGCGCCGTGCTTGTGACCGTTTCGACGAATATGCTTGCCGCCGAAAAAATCGCCTTCGACCCGCCCTTGCCCGATAAAACGCAGGCGGCCGCCCGTTTGCCCCTTGGCCTCGCCGACAAGCTCTTCCTCGGGCTTGCGCATCCTGAGGCGCTGCCGGCCGATACCCATATGCTCGGCGCCATCAGCCGCGGCGCAACCGGCACCTATCAGCTCCGGCCACTCGGCGCTGCTGTTGTCGAAGGCTATTTTGCCGGCGACCTCGCGCACGATCTCGAGCGAGAGGGCAGCGAGGCTGCCTTTGCCTTCGCCGCCGACGAGCTGGCAGGGCAATTTGGCGCGGATATCCGCAAGGAATTGTCGCTGGCGGCGATTTCGGCCTGGGCGGCCGCACCCCATATCGGCGGCTCCTATTCCTATGCCCAACCCGGCGCCTCCGATCAGCGTGCGGTCCTCGCAGCACCACATGACGGGCGAATCTTCTTTGCCGGCGAAGCTTGTTCGCATTCGCGTTATTCGACGGCGCACGGCGCCTACGAGACCGGGGTTGCCGCAGCCGATCTGATCGCCGGCGCGTTTTCCAGAAATGCATGACTATCGCCGCTAGCGCGGCGGGCGGGAATATGTTTTCCCACTTGTGGCGGAGGCGGGATTGGTTATGCTGCCCTCGCCCCTGCTCTGGATGAGCCCCGGGCGCCAGACGTGACCTGGCGGCAGAGGCCGCCTCAAGCTCGACATTGTCATTGGATTGCGGAAGCCCCGGCTTCTACCCCGGCGATTTTGCGCGTCGGCTGCGGGCCTCCGCATGAGGAGGAAGACATGGATTATCGCAAGCTCGGTCCCAGCGGGGCCGTCGTTACCGCCTATTGCCTGGGCACCATGACCTTCGGCGCAGAGGCCGACGAGGCGGCCTCGCACAAGCTGCTCGACGATTACTTCGCCTGGGGCGGCAATTTCATCGACACCGCCGATGTCTACAGCGCCGGCAAATCGGAAGAGATCATCGGACGCTGGCTGAAGGCGCGTCCGACCGAGGCCCGCCAGGCGATCGTCGCCACCAAGGGCCGGTTTCCGATGGGCAACGGCCCCAACGATATCGGCCTGTCGCGCCGGCATCTCGGCCAGGCGCTCGACGATTCGCTCCGCCGCCTCGGCCTTGAGCAGATCGATCTCTATCAGATGCATGCCTGGGACGCGCTGACGCCGATCGAAGAGACGCTGCGCTTCCTCGACGATGCGGTTTCGTCAGGCAAGATCGGCTATTACGGCTTCTCCAATTATGTCGGCTGGCACATCGCCAAGGCGTCGGAGATTGCCAAGGCGCGGGGTTATACGCGGCCGGTGACGCTGCAGCCGCAATACAGCCTGCTGGCGCGCGACATCGAGCTGGAGATCGTTGCTGCCTGCCAGGATGCCGGCATGGGCCTGTTGCCGTGGTCGCCGCTCGGCGGCGGTTGGCTGACCGGCAAGTACAAGCGCGACCAGATGCCGACCGGCGCTACCCGCCTCGGTGAGAACCCAAATCGCGGCAGCGAATCCTATGCGCCGCGCAATGCCCAGGAACGCACCTGGGCGATCATCGGCGCGGTCGAAGAGATCGCCAAGGCCCGCGGCGTCAGCATGGCGCAGGTGGCGCTCGCCTGGACGGCGGCGCAGCCGGCCGTCACCTCGGTCATTCTCGGCGCCCGCACGCCCGAGCAGCTGGCTGACAATCTCGGCGCCATGAAGGTCGAGCTTTCCAACGAGGAAATGGCCAGGCTCAACGAGGTCAGCGCGCCGCAGCCGCTCGATTATCCCTATGGCAAAGGCGGGATTGCGCAGCGCCACCGCAAGATCGAGGGCGGCCGCTGAGCCTTCCGGCCTCTGGCGTGACCGGGCTGTAGAATACGAAAAGCCGGCATGTTTCCATGGCGGCTTTTCGAAAAGTTGACCGGCGCTTCGCGGCGCCCTCAAGCGGCCTGCACGGCCGCGTTTAGCGGGATTTCGACGTCGATCTCGAGCGTCGAGACAAATTCGTTGCGGTCGATCGTCACCTGCACCTTGTCGTGGTCGAGTTCGACGTGCTTGGCAATCACCGCAAGGATTTCCTCGCGCAGCAGGGTGACCAGGTCCGATCCTGCCGAGGCGCGCTCGTGGGCAAGAAGCACCTGCAGGCGTTCGCGGGCGGCGGGCGCGGTTCTTTGCTTGTTGAAGAGGCGGAAAATATTCATGCCGCCCTCCGTCCGAAAAGCTTGCCGAAAATATTGCGCTTTTCCTCGGGGATGGCGATCGGCAGGGTCTCGCCGGCGAGCCGGCGAGCGGCATCGAAATAGGCCATGGCTGCCGGGCTGCGGCTTTCGGCCAGCGTGACCGGCGCACCGACGTTGGAGGCGCGCAGCACATCCATGCTTTCCGGCACGATGCCGAGCAGCGGGATGGAGAGGATTTCCAGCACGTCGTCGACCTTGAGCATGTCGCCGCGTTCGGCGCGGTTGGCATCGTAGCGGGTCAGCAGCAGGTGCTTTTCCATCCGCTCGCCGCGTTCGGCCTTGGCAGTCTTGGCATCGAGCAACCCGATGATGCGATCGGAATCGCGCACCGACGACACTTCCGGGTTGGTGACGACGACGGCGACATCGGCATGGCGCATGGCAAGCGTTGCGCCGCGTTCGATACCGGCGGGGCTGTCGCAGATGATCCAGTCGAAATAGCGCTTCAAATCGTTGATGACTCGCTCGACGCCCTCGGCCGTCAGATTGTCCTTGTCGCGCGTCTGCGACGCCGGCAGCAGGAACAGCGTCTCCAGCCGCTTGTCGCGGATCAGCGCCTGGGTGAGCTTGGCGTCGCCCTGGATGACATTGATCAGGTCGTAGACGACCCGGCGTTCGGCCCCCATCACCAGATCGAGATTGCGCAAGCCGACGTCGAAATCGACGACGACGACCTTTTCATTGCGTTGCGCCAGCGCCGCGCCCAATGCGGCGGTCGAGGTCGTCTTTCCGACCCCGCCCTTGCCTGACGTGACGACGATCACTTTCCCCATTTCTCTCTCCTTTGCCGTGCCGCAGTAATTCAAGTGTTACGCCGCGTCCTTTGCGCGTCTTTTGAAGACGCGCGGCGCTGTGGTCAGGTCAGTTTTTCCGCCATGATCGCATCATCTTCGAGCCAGAGCTGGACAGCCTGTCCGCGAAGATTGGGCGCCATGTCTTCCGCCATTTTGTAGATACCGTCGATGGCCACCAGCTCGGCCTCGAGCTTGCGGCAGAAGATCCGCGCCGATGCGTTGCCGATGGATCCTGCCATGGCGCGGCCGCGCAGCGCCCCGTAGATGTGGACCGAGCCGCCGGCGATGACCTCGGCGCCCGAGGCAACCGACCCGACGATGGTGACGTCGCCTTCCGGGAAGATCACCGATTGGCCGGAGCGCACCGGTTCGCGGATGACGATCGATTGCGTCGTTGCCGGGCGGATCTCGGGAGCCGCCGGCTTGCTCGACGATTCGACAGGCTCGCTTGCCTGAACCTCGATGTCGGAGGCGGAGCGGCCGCCTTTGAGCGCTGGCGGCATGCCCGCGCCGAGAAGGGAAGGCCGCGCGCCCTCGATGCCCATGATGCTGACATTGCGCTTGCCGAGCTCGGCAATAAGCTCCTTCAGCTGCGGCTTATCGATCTGCAAGTCCGTCACGTCGAGCACGACGGGGCGTCCGAGGAAGAAGCCGGCCGAACGCGCGGCCAGATCGTCGAGCCTCGCCAGCCAATCGTCGAACGGAAGGTCCGGGGAGAGCATGACCGCCAGGAAAGAGCGGCCCTTGATGCGGATAGAGCGAGCGTCTGTTAGCACTTTGGTCATCTGTGTGAAGAAATCGTTGACCATGTCTACCGCCGACATGGTTAACAAAAAGTTAACGCAGCTTCGAAATTCCCTAACGTAATGTCGCTTCCATCAGTCGAAGATTTTGCTTAAGCAGATGAAAAGATTGAATTAATATGAAGAGTGAATAATCCTCATCTATGATCGGAATGAAGATCTGTTGCTCGGCGATCACGTCGACAGCATCACCGCGGTTCTTAGCGCTGCGTTAACCCTTCGGCGACTCACCCCGTGTGCTCGGAGGCGTCGCTTCCGGGGCTTCCGGGAGCGGCGTTATGGATCATGAGGACCTCTGAATTCGCGGGTGAGGAGCGGTGAGGCCATTTGCCTGCGCTGATCATTTCCGGCAATGACGGTGCAGAGCCGGTGATCTCATCCCTCCGCTGTTTCGCCCGCGATGCGCTTGACGGCATCAGCGGCCGCTTCGAGCAGACGCTCCGACATGCCCTGATCGGTCATGATGCGAGAGATGGTTACGGCGCCCACCATGAGGGACAGGACGACCATGGCTTTGTCATAGGGTTTCGCGCCGTCCGATGCCGGGATCAATTCGTCGAGAACCTGAAGATGCGCCTCGATGCCATTCTGGAACGGAAGTCGCACCTCTTCACTCTGGCGCGCCGCATCGGACCCAAGTGCTGCCAAGGGGCAGCCGTCACCTTTCTCTCCCTGGTGGCCGGCCGACAGATACATGCCGACAACCGCGGCGAAGGGATCGGCGCTTCCGGCGGCAACCCTCGACCACCTGCCAATGGCGCTCTCCATTGCTCGCCCAGAGGCCAGCGCGGCAAGATCATCCTTCGACGCGAACTGCTTGTAGAAGCCGCCTTGGGTGAGGCCGGCCCCTTTCATCAGATCCTTCAGCCCGATGCCGTCGAATCCATGCTCTCGGAAAAGCCGGCTTGCGACATTGATCACCGTTTCACGATTGGCCTCTGCTTGAGCGCGACTGACTCTCATTGCGATCTCCAATTAGATTTCATTTGACATCTATAGCAGAATTAGAGTTAGATCGCAATCTAATTCAGCCCGTCAATAAGGCTTACCGACATGAACCGCAAAATCCTTCTCGCCTCTTTCGGCCTTATGGCAGCTGCCGGCGCCACGACGTTCGTGCTTTTCGGGGTCTCCTCGGAAAAAAGCGCGCAAGCCGCCGATCCCCGAATCGCGCCGCCATTCGTAAAACTGGTGGAAGCGAAGAAGCCGGAAACGGCCGAACGCACCTTTACGGGCACCATTGCCGCCCGGGTGCAGAGCAATCTCGGTTTTCGTGTGCCCGGCAAGATCATGCAGCGTTATGTGGATGTTGGCGAGCAGGTCAAGGCCGGCCAGCCTCTGATGCGCATCGATGAGACCGATCTGCGTCTCGCACTGACGGCGAAACACAATGCAGTGGTCTCCGCGCAAGCTGTGTTGACCCAGGCGCAAGCCGACGAGAGACGCTACGCCGCTTTGGCGAAAAGCGGTTTGGCGGCGGCTTCGCCGCAGCGCTATGAACAGGCAAAGGCTGCGCTCGATACTGCAACGGCTCAACTGGCTGCAGCGGAAGCGGAGGCAAGGGTCGCTGAAAACGCCGCAACTTACTCTTTGTTGGTTGCCGATGCTGACGGGACCATTGTCGAAACGCTCGGAGAGCCGGGTCAAGTCGTGACGGCGGGACAAACCGTGATCCGTCTGGCGCAGGCCGGCCCGCGCGAAGCGCTCGTCTGGCTTCCGGAGTCGTTGCGGCCGCAAATCGGCGAGATAGCCGACGCCAGCATCTACGGAAACGAGAGCCAGCAGGACAAGGCGCGGCTTCGGCAGATCTCGGATGCTGCCGATCCTCAGACCCGCACCTATGAGGCGCGTTGGGTTCTCGATGGCGCTGCAGCTTCGGCGCCGCTCGGTGCGACGGTGACGATCAGAATCGCCAGCAGCACTGGTCAATCGCATGCCGCGGTGCCGGTCGGCGCCGTCTTGGACGATGGCAGCCGAACCGGCGTCTGGGTCTTCGATGCGCAATCTTCGACCGTCCACTTCCGGCAGGTGAAAATAGAACAATTAGGTGAGGAGGTGGCGGTGGTTTCCAGCGTCAATGCTGGCGAGCCGGTCGTCGCACTCGGCGCCCATCTGCTGCAGGACGGCGCCAGCGTGCGCACCAAGGTGGAACAGGCAGAGGCGGCAAACTGATGACCTTCAATCTATCCGCGCTCGCCGTTCGCGAGCGGGCCGTTACGCTGTTCTTCATCGTTCTCTTGGCCGCCGCCGGCGCCTATGCCTTCGTCAAGCTCGGGCGCGCCGAGGACCCCTCCTTCACCATCAAAACCTTGACCGTGACGACCGTGTGGCCGGGCGCGACTGCGCGCGAGATGCAGGATCTGGTCGCCGAGCCGCTCGAAAAGCGTCTCCAGGAACTCACCTGGTACGATCGTGTCGAGACGACAACGCGGCCGGGATACGCCTTCTTGACCGTCACCTTGAAGGACAGCACGCCGTCCACGGCCGTCGAGGAGGAGTTCTATCAGGCGCGAAAGAAGCTTGGAGACGAGGCGCGCAACCTGCCGAGGGGCGTGCTCGGTCCCTTTGTCAACGACGAGTACTCCGATGTCAGCTTCGGTCTTTATGCGCTGAAGGCCAAGGGCATGCCGATGCGTGAGCTCGTGCGCCAGGCCGAGGTGATCCGCCAGGATCTTCTGCATGTGCCTGGAGTCAAGAAGATCAACATCCTGGGCGAGCGGCCCGAACAGATCTTCGTCGAATTCTCCTATGCCAAGCTCGCCACGCTCGGCATTTCAGCCCAGGACATCGCGGCTGCCTTGCAGCGGCGAAACACCGTGACGCCGGCGGGATCGATCGATACGCGCGGGCCGCAGGTCTTCATTCGCTTCGATGGCGCCTATGACAGCATCCAGGCGATATCAGACACGCCGATCGTCGCGGCCGGACGCACCTTGAAACTCTCGGATTTTGCCGAAGTGCGGCGCGGCTATGAAGACCCGGCCACCTATCTCATCCGCCATGACGGCGAGCCCGCCATCATGCTGGCCGCGGTGATGCAGCAGGGCTGGAACGGTCTGGAGCTTGGCAAGGCGCTGGAGGAAAGATCGGCCGCGATCGCCAAGACCCTGCCGCTCGGCATGACGCTCGCCAAGGTCAGTGACCAGGCCGTCAACATCGACGAAGCCGTCGGCGAGTTCATGCTGAAATTCGCCATGGCGCTCGGCGTCGTCTTGTTCGTCAGCCTCGTCAGTCTCGGTTGGCGTGTCGGCATTGTCGTCGCTCTGGCCGTCCCGCTCACCCTTGCCGTCGTCTTCCTCATCATGCTGGAGACCGGCCGTTTCTTCGATCGCATCACCCTTGGTGCGCTCATCCTGGCGCTCGGCCTCCTGGTTGACGACGCCATCATCGCCATCGAGGTGATGGTGGTAAAGATGGAAGAAGGGATGGATCGCATCAAGGCCGCCGCCTATGCCTGGAGCCATACCGCGGCCCCGATGCTGTCGGGCACGCTCGTGACGATCATCGGGCTGATGCCGGTGGGCTTTGCCCGGTCGACCGCCGGCGAATATGCCGGCAACATCTTCTGGGTCGTCGGCTTTGCCCTCATCGTATCCTGGATTGTCGCGGTGATCTTCACGCCCTACCTCGGCGTCAAGATGCTGCCGGCGATCAAGCCGGTCGAAGGCGGCCATCACGCCATCTACAACACCCCGAACTACCGCCGCCTGCGGGGGATGATCGAATTTACAGTGCGCCACAAGTTCGTCACCTGTGCGGTGGTTGCCATCGTCATGGGGGTCTCTGTCGTGGGCATGGGATCGGTCAAGCAGCAGTTCTTCCCGACGTCGGATCGTCCGGAGGTTTTGGTTGAAGTCCGCATGCCTGAAGGGACCAGTATCGAGACGACGGCCGCCACGGTCGGGAAGCTCGAAGAGTGGCTGCAACAGCAGCCGGAAGCGAAGACAGTGACGAGCTATGTCGGTCAGGGCGCTCCCCGCTTCTTCTTTGCCATGGCGCCCGAGTTGCCGGATCCGTCCTTCGCCAAGATCGTCGTTCTCACCCCTGACGCTCACACACGCGAGGCTTTGAAGCTTCGCCTGCGCGCAGCCATATCGGATGGGCTTGCTCCGGAAGCCTATGTCCGGGTCACCCAGCTCGTATTCGGTCCCTATACGCCGTTTCCGGTCGAATTCCGCATCATGGGGCCTGACACCGACCAATTGTACCGGCTCTCCGAAAAGGCCCTGGAGATCATGAAGAGCGTGCCGGATGTACGTCAGGCAAACCGTGATTGGGGCAACCGCACACCGGTCGTGCGCTTCGTTCCAGACCAGGAACGGCTGGGCCTGATCGGCCTTTCGCCGGCGGAGGCAGCCCAGCAGATGCAGCTGCTGCTGAGCGGAATTCCGATAACCGAGGTTCGCGAGAATATCCGCAACGTGCCTGTCATCGCACGCAGTGCTGGCGACAACCGGCTTGATCCGTCGCGATTGGCAGACTTCTCATTGATGAGCCGGGACGGCCGACAGGTTCCGCTCGATCAGATCGGTCATTCCGAAATCCGGTTCGAAGAGCCGATCCTGAAACGTCGCGACCGCACGCCCGTTGTCACGATCCGTTCCGATATCGACGAGGCGACGCAGCCCCCCGAGGTATCCCAGCAGGTCATGAAGGCGCTCCAGCCGCTGATCGCCTCGCTTCCTGTCGGGTATCGTATCGAGATGGGCGGGAACATCGAGGAGTCGCTCAAGGCCAACGCCGCCCTCGTCAAAATCTTCCCGGCGATGGTTGCTGCCATGCTGATCGTCATCGTGCTGCAGGTCCGCAGCCTGTCGACGATGACCATGGTTATGCTGACGGGGCCGCTCGGTCTTGCCGGGGCGGTTCCGGTGCTGCTGCTCTTCAACCAGCCGTTCGGCTTCAACGCCATTCTCGGATTGATCGGATTGGCCGGAATCCTGATGCGCAACACGCTGATCCTGACGGAACAGATCAAGGAGAACAAGGCAGCCGGTCTCGACGATTATCACGCCGTCGTCGAGGCGACGGTGCAGCGGACGCGTCCCGTCATCCTGACAGCCCTTGCCGCCGTCCTTGCCTTCATTCCCCTCACCCATTCGGTGTTCTGGGGGTCGATGGCCTACACGCTGATCGGTGGCACGGCAGTCGGAACCGTGATGATCTTGCTCTTCCTTCCCGCTCTCTACGCGACTTGGTTCCGCATCAAGCCGACGAAAAATGAAGGCCATGAAAATTCATCGAAGGAAGTGGAACTACCGACAGCAATGGCTGCCGAGTGATGCTCTCCGGAGGGGTGATGAATTTTGCGGACCCGATAACAAGTGATCTCGAGCAGTCGCGGACGCGGATTCTCGAGGTGGCGGAAAGGTATTTTCGGCGGATCGGCTATCATAAGACGTCGGTCGCTGACATCGCCTCGGAACTCGGCATGAGCCGCGCCAATATCTATCGCTTCTTTCCCTCGAAGACGGCGATCAACAGTTCCGTCTGCGGACTGGTTGTCAAAGAGGTTGCTGAAATCGCGCTGGAAATTGCACGATCGGATGCGTCGGCGAGCAAAAAGCTGGCTGATCTTTTGACCGCCATTCACCGGCACAGCGCGAGAACCTTGGTGGAGGACAGACCAATCCACCAACTGCTTGTCGCCGCCACGGATGGAAGTTGGGCAACCCTCAACGCGCACAATGATCACATCCTGGCAATCCTCAAAGCCCTTGTCCGCGAGGGGCAGCAGGCGGGCGAGTTCAAAGTCGGAGACGCCGACGAAGCGGCGCACAGCATCGTCACCGCCTTCTTGCCGTTTTCCCATCCGGTTCTGGTCGAACAGCGCGTTCAGGAGGGTGAGGCCGCCGCAGTCAGCGTCCATGCCCAAATCCGCTTCATCATGAAAGCGCTCGGCACAGAGGACCGCGAGACGTCAGGGTGAAGCTCTGCGTGCCGCATGTTGGGCGGTCACCGGCAGATCAAAACCGCCCGCCAGCTCACGGACGCGGGGCTGGTCTGCGCGACACTCTGCACGCATTCGCTCGCCCCACCCGCGATTGAGACGGGCTTACTTCCACATCAGAGAAAGGACATCCCATGAAGATCGGAATCATCGGTGCCGGGAATATCGGCGCGACGCTGGCGAGAAAACTCGCCGCCGCCGGCCATGCGGTCAAACTTGCCAATTCGAAGGGTCCCGACACCATCCGCGAGCTTGCCGGCGATATCGGAGCGGCTGCCGTTTCGAAGGAAGAGGCCGTCGGGGGTGTTGAGGTGGTCGTACTTTCGATCCCGTTCGCAAACTATCGCGGTCTCGCTGGGCTCTTCGATGACGTGCCTGAAGACGTCGTGGTGATCGATACGTCAAACTATTATCCGTTTCGCGACGGTGCGATCGCCGACGTCGATGGCGGCATGCCCGAAAGCGTTTGGGTGAGCGGCCAAATCGGCAGGCCCGTCGTCAAGGCCTGGAACGCCGTGCTGGCGGCGACGCTGGCGGAGAAGGGGCAGCCTGACGGCACGGATGGACGCATCGCCATTCCGGTTGCAGGCGATGCTCCGGAAGCAAAGGCGATTGCCATAGGGCTGGTTGAGGCCACCGGTTTCGATGGGCTGGATGCAGGAGGGCTGGCAGCGTCCTGGCGTCAGCAGCCCGGCACCCCTGCCTATTGCACGGAGATTGCAGCAAATGAGCTGAAGGAGGCGCTGCGATCGGCGGATCGATTCCGCGCAGCCGACAATCGCGACGCCCTGATCAAGGAATTCTTCGCGGCAGGCACGGGCTTGACTCATGACGAAATGGTCGCGCGAAACCGAGCGGGAACTGCCGCGCCGAAATCCTGAGCCCGTTCAGGCTCATGCTGCTCCCCGCCGAAATGTCGGCGGGCCTTCCGGTTCGGCGCCACGCCCGTGCGGTTTTGGTGGCGCGTTGATCGGAAAAATCGCCGCAAAACAAAAAGTGCTTGATTTTATATTTCGATTGACATCTAAGGCGATTATAGATGTCGATCGAAATCTTACGTGCTTTGGTGCCAGGTTCTGAGGAGCTGTCCTTTGGCGACGGGGTGAAAAGTTCCGACCTTCTATTGAAGCACGTCATCAACCACTCGCGCCAAAAGCCAAGGAGCATGCATGTCCCAAAACAGAGTTGTCGTTATTACCGGCGCATCCTCCGGTATCGGTGAAGCGTCAGCCCGCCTTCTCACACAACACGGCTTCCAGGTCTTTGGGGGCGTACGCAACCCTAACCGCGTCAACGCCATTCCCGGCGTGCGCTATGGAACTGTCGACGTGACCGATGACGCTTCGGTCTCCAATTTTGTTCAATGGGTTTTGTCCGAGGCGGGCAAGATTGACATCCTGGTCAACAATGCCGGCGTTTCGCTGGTCGGCCCTGTCGAGAACACGTCGCCTTCCGAAGCGCACACGGTATTCGATGCCAATGTTTTCGGCCCTTTGCGCATGATCCGCGCTGCCTTGCCCTCCATGCGCGCCGCTCGCAGCGGGCTGATCATCAATATCAGCTCGGTCCTCGGCTTCCTGCCTGCGCCGTTCATGGGAATATATGCCAGCAGCAAACATGCGCTCGAAGGACTGTCGGAATCGCTGGATCATGAGATTCGTGAGTTCAACGTGCGCGTCGTGCTGGTTGAACCGACCTTCACCAACACCAAGCTCGACGTAAATGCGGCGCAGACCGCGGCGCCCTTGGGAGCCTACGCAGCGCAAGCCGAGGCGACGATCAAGGCAGTACAAGCCCAGATCAAAACCGCGCCGTCGGCTGCAACAGTCGCGGAGAAGATATTGGCGGCAATCAACGGCCCCTACAAAATGCGTCAACCGGCCGGCGGCCAGGCGACGCTTCTAAGCCGGCTGCGCAGATTTATGCCGGCAAAGGCGGTCGACAGCAGCCTGCGCAAGACATTCGGCTTCGGAAAGCGCGCTGCGTCCTAAGTCTTGCCTGCCTCAGCCCATGCGTTCGGAGGCGTAGCTTCCGGGGCTTGCCGGGAAGACGACGGTGCGGTTGCCGTTGATGAAGGTGCGGTGGTGGATATGGGCGTGGATGGCCCGCGCCAGCACCTGGCTTTCGACGTCGCGGCCGATCGAGACATAGTCCTCGGCGCTCTGGGCGTGCGTAATGCGGGCCGTGTCCTGCTCGATGATCGGGCCTTCGTCGAGATCGGCGGTGACGTAATGGGCAGTGGCGCCGATCAGTTTGACGCCGCGCTCATAGGCCTGCTTGTAGGGGTTGGCGCCCTTGAAGGACGGCAGGAAGGAATGGTGGATGTTGATGATCTTGCCCGACATCTGCTTGCAGAGCTGGTCGGAGAGAACCTGCATGTAGCGGGCGAGCACGATCAGCTCGGTGCCGGTCTGATTGACGAGCTCGACCAGCTGGGCTTCGGCCTGCGGCTTGTTCTCCTTGGTCACCTTGATGTGGTGGAAGGGGATGTCGTGGTTGACGACGACCTTCTGGTAATCGAAGTGGTTGGAGACGACGCCGACGATGTCGATCGGCAGCGCCCCGATCTTCCAGCGGTAGAGCAGGTCGTTGAGACAATGGCCGAAGCGCGACACCATCAGCAGCACCTTCATGCGGCTTTCGCTGTCGTGGAACTCATAGTCCATCTCGAAGGGCGCGGCGACGGCGGCAAAATCGGCGCTGATCGCCGAGCCGGCCAGACCCTCTTCCGAAATGAAGCTGACGCGCATGAAGAACTTGCCGGTATCGAGATCGTCGAACTGCGAGCTGTCGATGATGTTGCAGCCCTTCTCGGCCAGATAGCTCGAAATCGCCGCAACAATTCCGCGCGTCGATTTGCAGGATACGGTGAGTACGACGTTTTTCATGGCTGTCTCTTTCTTGGCCGGATCAGCTGCCTGGGGATGCGATCACGCCGAAGCTTGTCAGCCCGGCGTGTCGGCGCTCATCGAAGATGTCGGTCGGCCGCTCAGATGTCGAGCGTGCTCATCCGCTCCCACTCGGTAAAATGCGAGCAGTAGGCGTTCCATTCCCGATGTTTGAGCTTGAGGTAGGCGGCGGAAAATTCCGATCCGATCGCCGCCTTCAGGCCCTCGTCGGCATCATAGGCGCGCAGCGCGTCGAGCAGGTTGAGCGGCAGCCGCGGCGCGTCCTTCACCAGGTGCCCCTCGGCATACATGTCGATATCGTGGTGCGGACCGGGATCTGCCTGGCTGCGGATGCCGTCGAGGCCGGCGGCGATGATGATCGCCTGCAGCAAATACGGATTGACCGCCCCATCCGGCAGGCGCAGTTCGAAACGTCCCGGCCCCGGCACGCGCACCATGTGGGTTCGGTTGTTGCCGGTCCAGGTCACCGTGTTCGGCGACCAGGTGGCACCGGAGGTGGTGCGCGGCGCGTTGATGCGCTTGTAGGAATTGACCGTCGGATTGGTGATCGCGGCAAGTGCGGAGGCATGTTTCATGATGCCGCCGAGGAAGGTCTTGCCCTGCGCCGAAAGCCCGAAAGCCATTTCCTTGTCGGCGAAGGCGTTGACCCTGCCTTCGAGGTCCCAGACCGAGATGTGGGCATGGCAGCCGTTTCCGGTCAGGCCCTTGAAGGGCTTCGGCATGAAGGTGGCGCGAAGCCCGTGCTTTTCGGCGACCGACTTGACCATGAATTTGAAGAAGGAGTGTTTGTCCGCCGTCTTCAGAACATCGTCATATTCCCAGTTCATCTCGAACTGGCCGTTCGCATCCTCGTGGTCGTTCTGATAGGGCTTCCAGCCGAGCTCGAGCATATAGTCGCAAATCTCGGCGATGACGTCGTAGCGGCGCATCACCGCCTGCTGATCGTAACAAGGCTTCTCGGCGGTATCGAACTGATCCGAAATCACCGAGCCGTCGGCCGAGATGAGAAAGAACTCCGGCTCGACGCCGGTTTTGACCCTGAGCCCCTCTTTCGCAGCCTCGGCTATCAGTCTTTTCAGAAGCACGCGCGGCGCCTGTTCGACAGGCTGGTCGTCCATGACGCAATCGGCGGCGACCCATGCGACGTCCTTCTTCCAGGGCAGCTGGATGACGGAGGAAGCGTCGGGAACGGCGAACAAGTCGGGATGGGCCGGCGTCAGGTCGAGCCAGGTCGCGAAGCCGGCAAAGCCCGCGCCATCCTTCTGCATATCGGCGATGGCTTCGGCCGGGACCAGCTTGGCGCGTTGGCCGCCGAACAGGTCCGTATAGCTGATCATGAAATATTTGATGCCTTTTTGGGCGGCGTATTGCGAGAGGTCCAGTGTCACGTTTGTCCCCTTATGTTGATCTTAGACACTTGATGATGAAGCCGGCCGCATCCTCCCAAACGCGCCCGGCCGGGTGTTCTTAAAAACCGGCCTTGCCGGGGATCCAGTTGGTGCCGGCGAGCGGCACCTGCGCCATGGCCGACGCCTCGATCGTCAGTGCGACGAGGTCTTCCGGCTCGAGGTTGTGCAGATGGTTCTTGCCGCAGGCACGCGCGATGGTCTGCGCCTCGAGCGTCATCACCTTGAGGTAGTTGGCGAGACGGCGGCCGGCCGCGACCGGGTCGAGCCGTTTTGCCAGCTCCGGGTCCTGGGTGGTGATGCCGGCCGGATCCTTGCCTTCATGCCAGTCGTCATAGGCGCCGGCCGTCGAGCCGAGCTTCTGATATTCCTCTTCCCAGCGGGGATCGTTGTCGCCGATTGCGACGAGTGCGGCCGTGCCGATCGCCACCGCATCGGCGCCGAGCGCCAGCGCCTTGGCAACGTCGGCGCCGGAGCGGATGCCGCCCGAAACGATCAGCTGCACCTTGCGATGCATGCCGAGCTCCTGCAGCGCCTGTACGGCCGGTCGAATGCAGGCGAGCGTCGGCATGCCGACATTCTCGATGAAGACATCCTGGGTCGCCGCCGTGCCGCCCTGCATGCCGTCGAGCACGACGACGTCGGCACCTGCCTTCACGGCAAGGGCGGTGTCGTAATAGGGACGCGCGCCGCCGACCTTGACGTAGATCGGCTTTTCCCAATCGGTGATCTCGCGCAGCTCCATGATCTTGATTTCGAGATCGTCAGGGCCGGTCCAATCCGGATGGCGGCAGGCCGAGCGCTGGTCGATGCCCTTCGGCAGGTTGCGCATATTGGCGACGCGGTCGGAGATCTTCTGGCCGAGCAGCATGCCGCCGCCGCCGGGCTTGGCGCCCTGGCCGACCACGACTTCGATGGCATCGGCGCGGCGCAAATCCCGCGGATTCATGCCGTAGCGAGAGGGCAGATATTGGTAGACCAGCGTCTGCGAATGGCCGCGTTCCTCATCCGTCATGCCGCCATCGCCTGTGGTCGTCGAGGTGCCTGCAATCGTCGCACCGCGGCCGAGCGCTTCCTTGGCATTGCCGGACAGCGCGCCGAAGCTCATGCCGGCAATGGTGATCGGCGTCTTCAACGTGATCGGCCTCTTGGCGAAACGCGAGCCGAGCACCACCGTCGTGTCGCACTTCTCCCGATAGCCTTCGAGCGGATAGCGCGAGATCGAGGCGCCGAGAAACAAGAGATCGTCGAAATGCGGCACCTTGCGCTTGGTGCCGGCGCCGCGGATATCATAGATGCCGGTCGCCGCCGCGCGGCGGATTTCGGCCAGCGTATAGTCGTCGAAGGTCGCGGATTTGCGTGGTGGGGTATAGGGGTTGTGATAGCTCATGGATGTCCCTCGCCTCAATACGCGTCGGCGTTGTCGATGTTGAAATTGTAGAGCTTGCGGGCCGAGCCGTAGCGTTTGAACTCTTCGGGCCTGACGCCCGTGACCCCTGCCTTGTCGAGCAGCTCGGCAAGCTTTTCCAGATGCTCGCGCCGCATCTCCTTCTCGATGCAGTCGGAGCCGAGGCTCTTGACCTCGCCGCGGACGAAAAGCTTGGCTTCGTAGAGCGAATCCCCCAGCGCATCGCCGGCATCGCCGAGCACGACGAGATGGCCGGATTGGCCCATGAAGGCCGACATGTGGCCGATGCTGCCGTGAACGACGATGTCGATCCCCTTCATCGAAATGCCGCAGCGCGAGGCCGCATTGCCCTTGATGACGAGCAGGCCGCCGCGGCCGGTGGCGCCGGCATACTGGCTGGCGTCGCCTTCGATGACGACGGTGCCCGACATCATGTTTTCGGCAACGCCCGGACCGGCCGACCCATGAACCGTAATGGTGCCGCCGTCATTCATGCCGGCGCAGTAATAGCCGACCGATCCCCTGACCGCGACCGTGACCGGGCTGTCGATGCCGACGGCGACGGCGTGGCTGCCGCGCGGGTTGATGACTTCGAATTCGGTGTCGTTGGCGCCTTTGGAAAGAGCGTGCAGCGCGCTGTTCAACTCGCGAAGAGGGGTGTTGGAAAGATCGAATGTGGGCATTGATTCCTCGTTGGAAGCCTCGTTTGTCTGGGAGGCGGTCTGCGCCGCCTCTTGGCTTTCGGACGCCCCTCAGGCGGCCTTGTCGTGATCCCAGAAGTAAACGGTTGCCGGCTCCGGCTCCCAGACACGGGCATTCTCGATGCCGGGAAGGTTGACCAGCGCGCGGTATTCCGAACCGAAGGCGACATATTGCTCGGTCTCGGCCATGACGGCGGGCTTGCATGCGATCGGGTCGCGCACCACGCCGAAGCCGGACCTGGTGCCGACGACGAAGGTGAAGAAGCCGTCGAGATCGTCGAGCGCGCCGGTCAGCGCCTGGCCGAGATCCTTGCCCTTGGCCATTTCGGCTGTGAGATAGGCGGCGGCGACTTCGGAATCGTTCTGCGTCTCGAAGCTCATGCCTTCGCGGATCAGTTCGCGGCGCAGGTTGTTGTGATTGGACAGCGAGCCGTTGTGCACCAGGCACTGGTCGGCGCCGGTCGAGAACGGATGGGCGCCGAGCGTGGTGACCGCGGATTCGGTCGCCATGCGGGTATGGCCGATGCCGTGGGTGCCGCTCATCGCACGCACGCCGAAGCGCGCCACGACTTCTCTTGGAAGTCCGATTTCCTTGTAGATTTCGACGCTTTCGCCCGATCCCATCAGACGGACCGCTGGGCGTATCTCTGCGAGCGCCTCGCGCACGGCGCCAAGCTTGGAGACATCAAGCTCGAGGACTGCGTGCGTGCTCTTGACCGAGACCTCGGCTTTGATGCCGGCCTTCTCGAGGTCGCCGGCGAGGCCTTCGAAGTCCGCGCCCGGATTGGCGGACTGAATGGTGATTTTGGCTTTGCCCTCGGCAGAACCGCCATAGATCGCGATGCCGGCCGAATCCGGGCCGCGATCCGTCATGGTGATCAGCATATCCGAGAGCAGATTTCCCAGCTGGGGTTCAAGGCTCTTGTCCTTGAGGAACAATCCAACAATGCCGCACATAGCGTGTGCCTCCGTTCATGTTGCGAAAGGAGTAACAGCTCTGTTTGAAGTCTTCAACTGAGAGGAATAAATTTTTCTTTTAAGGCAATATTAGCCTCTAGTGACTTGTTGGGGATAGCTGATGATCGAGAGGTAGCGGCTCGGCAGTTTCACCAGCTGTTCCGGCCCATGCGGCGCATCGGCGTCGAAGAACAGGCTGTCGCCCGGCTGCATCTGGAAAAGCTGGTCGCCGTGGCGATAGACCACCTCGCCCTCGAGCATGTAGAGGAACTCCATGCCCTCGTGCTGGAAGGTCGGGAAGACATCGGAATCGGCCGTCAGCGTGATGAGATAGGGCTCGACGATGACGCCGCTCGGATTGTTATCGATATGGCCGAGCAGATTATATTGATGGCCGGCGCGCGTGCCGCGCCGTTCGAGCTCGACGCCCTCTCCCGCCTTGACGAAGACGGCATTGCGCGGTTCCTCGTAGCGCCTGAAGAAAGCGGTCAGCGGCACGCCGAGCGCCCGCGACAGCGATTGCAGCGTCGTCAGCGACGGCGAAATGTTGCCGTTCTCGATCTTCGACAGCATGCCGAGCGAAATGCCGGTGGCGGCGGCGAGGTCGGTGACCGTGATGCCGAGTTTCTTGCGGTAGGCGCGCACCTCATGGCCGATCGCCATTTCGAGATTGTTTTCCTTCGGCTCCCGAACGGCGTGCGGGTCCTGGGAAAAGGGGGGGCGCCCGCCATGCGCCTGTTCCGGTTGATCTGCCGCTTCACGCTTGGTTGTCATGAATGTCCCGCCGCCTGCTCTTTTGTCCCGATGCCAACCTATCCCCCCGGTGAAGGTTCCTCAACCGTGAAGAAAACCTAATCCCGCCTCGCCTGCCGCGGCGCAATGCCATAAAGGGCGCGGAACATCCGGGAAAAGTGGCTGAGACTGGAAAAGCCGGTGGCTACCGCGATCTCCGAGACGGAAAGTGGGCTCTGCTTCAGCAGGCGGTGAGCATGCTGCAGCCGGATCCTGTGATATTGATCGAGGAAGGTGGTGCCGAGATGGGCCGAGAAGAGCCGGTCGAGATGACGGGCGGAAACACCGGCGATGCGCGCCATGGCGGCGCGGTCGAGCGGCATCTCGATCGTCTCTTCCATGCGTTCGAGCACGCTGAGCAGGCCGGGATGATGGACGCCGTAACGCTCGGCGAGCGACGCGCGCTGGGGCGCTGCCGGCTCATTGACCTCGGTGTGCAGATACCAGTCGCTGACGCGGCGGGCGAAATCCGGCCCCATGCGCTCGGTGATCAGCACATGCATCATGTCGAGCGCTGAGATGCCGCCGCCGCAGGTGATTCTGCTGCCGTCGATCATAAAGCGTGCCTGGCGCGGCGAGAGATCGGGGAAGGCCTCGAGAAGAGCGGCGGCGTACTCCCAGTGGATGGTGAAGTCGCGGCCGGCGAGCAGTCCGGCGGCCGCCATCAGATAGGGACCGCCCGAAATGCCGCCGATCCTGACACCTTCGCGCGACAGCTGCCTGAGGCAGGCGAGTACGCCCGGATAGCGCCAGTCCCGCGGCGAGCCGCCGGCGCAGACGAAGGCGGTGCCGAGTCCTGCTCCCCTTACAGGAAGAGGTTCGGCCGGCACCGGCACACCGGAGGAGGAGAGAACAGGCGCGCCGTCCGGCGAGAAGGTCCGCAGACGATAGATATCGCGTCCGGCCAGAAGATTTGCCGCCCGCAACGGCTCCGTCGCCGAAGCGTAGGACATCAGCGCGAATCCTGGGATCAGGATGAAGCCGATCTCCTGGACATTTCTGGTATCGGGTGAGGACATGTCCCTTTTATATTCAATAGCGTCCTAATTGCGCAAGTCCGCGCCAGTCTTTCTGGCATCATGCGGCCATTCTATTCGGATTGACCCATGCGCTACTCCGCTCTCTCGATTTTCCTGAACGGCCTTCGCGGCAACAAGGGCTGGGCGCCTGCCTGGCGCGACCCCGCGCCGAAGCCGCATTACGAAGTCGTCATCGTCGGCGGCGGCGGCCACGGCCTTGCCACCGCCTATTATCTCGCCAAGGAGTTCGGCATCACCAATGTCGCCGTCCTCGAAAAGGGTTATCTCGGCTCCGGCAATATCGGCAGGAACACCACGATCATCCGTTCGAACTACCTGCTGCCCGGCAACAATCCCTTCTACGAGCTGTCGATGAAATTGTGGGAGGGGCTGGAACAGGACTTCAATTTCAACGCCATGGTCTCGCAGCGCGGCGTGCTCAACCTCTTTCATTCCGACGCGCAGCGCGATGCCTATACGCGCCGCGGCAATGCCATGCGGCTGCACGGCGTCGACGCCGAGCTGCTCGACCGGCAGGCTGTGCGCAAGAAGCTTCCGTTCCTCGATTTCGACAATGCCCGTTTCCCGATCATGGGTGGTCTATACCAGCCGCGCGGCGGCACGGTGCGCCATGATGCGGTCGCCTGGGGTTATGCCCGCGGCGCAGACAGCCTCGGCGTCGACATCATCACCCAATGCGAGGTGACCGGCATCCGCCGCGAAAACGGCCAGGTGACCGGCGTCGAGACCAGCAGGGGCTTTATCGGCTGCGGCAAGCTGGCGCTGGCGGCGGCCGGCAATTCCACCGTCGTCGCCGATATGGCCGGCCTTCGCCTGCCGATCGAAAGCCATGTGCTGCAGGCCTTCGTGTCCGAAGGGTTGAAACCCTTCATCGACAATGTCGTCACCTTCGGCGCCGGGCATTTTTATGTGTCCCAGTCGGACAGGGGCGGCCTCGTCTTCGGCGGCGATATCGACGGCTATAATTCCTATGCTCAGCGCGGCAATCTGGCAACAGTTGAGCATGTCGCTGAAGCCGGCGTGGCGATGATCCCGTCGCTGTCGCGGGTGCGTTTTCTGCGCTCCTGGGGCGGGGTCATGGACATGAGCATGGACGGCTCGCCGATCATCGACCGCACCCATATCGACAATCTCTATCTCAACGCCGGCTGGTGTTACGGCGGCTTCAAGGCGACGCCCGCCTCCGGCTTCTGCTACGCCCACCTGATCGCCCGCAACACGCCGCACCAGACGGCCCGCGCCTTCCGGCTCGACCGTTTCGCACGCGGCTATCCGATCGACGAAAAGGGCGTCGGCGCCCAGCCCAATCTGCACTGAGGACACTCAACATGGCGAGCCTGATTTCTTGTCCCCATTGCGGCGTCCGGCCCAAGGAGGAATTCTCGATCCGCGGCGATGCGAACCTGGTCCGGCCGGCGCCGGATGCCGGCGCGGATGCCTGGTACGACTATGTCTATCTGCGCGATAATCCGAAGGGCCGGCACGGCGAATACTGGCACCACTCTTCCGGATGCCGCCGCTGGCTGATCGTCGAGCGCGATACCGTCACCCATAAGGTTCATGGTGTCAGGGATGCCGCCCTTGCCAAGCTCGGCGGAGAACCGGCATGACGAGTTTCCGTCTTTCCTCCGGCGGCCGCATCGACCGGGCCGCGACACTCGGCTTCACCTTCGACGGCAAAGCGCTGGAAGGCCATCCGGGCGACACGCTCGCCTCGGCGCTGCTGGCCAACGGTATCCAGCTCGTCGGCCGCAGCTTCAAATATCACCGCCCGCGCGGCATTCTGACGGCGGGGGCCGCCGAACCGAACGCGCTGGTGACGACCGGCAGCGGCGGGCGCACCGAACCGAATACGCGCGCGACGATGATCGAGCTTTACCAGGGGCTGACGGCCAAGAGCCAGAACCGCTGGCCTTCGCTCGGTTTCGATGTCGGCGCCGTCAACGGCCTGCTCTCGCCTTTCCTCAGCGCCGGTTTCTACTACAAGACCTTCATGTGGCCGGCGGCTCTCTGGGAAAAGCTCTACGAGCCGGTGATCCGCAAGGCGGCGGGCCTCGGCCGCGCCTCCTACGAAGCCGATCCCGACGCCTATGAGAAATGCTGGGCGCATTGCGACCTGCTGGTGATCGGCGCCGGTCCCGCCGGTCTCGCCGCAGCGCTGACGGCGGGGCGCGCTGGTGCGCGCGTCATCCTTGCCGACGAAGGCGCCGAACTCGGCGGCAGCCTGCTTTCCCGCGGTGCCGTCGACGGCAAGCCGGCGGACGCTGTTCTCGGCGAGCTGCTGGCCGAACTCGAAGGGCTGGCGAATGTGCGCCGCCTGCCGCGCATGACCGTGTTCGGCTGGTACGACGACAATGTTTTCGGTGCGGTCGAACGTGTGCAGAAGCATGTGGCGCTGCCCGATCCGGAGCGCCCCGTCGAACGGTTGTGGCGCATCGTCGCCCGCCAGGCGATTCTGGCGACGGGAGCCGAGGAGCGGCCGCTCGTCTTCGGCGGCAACGATATTCCCGGCGTGATGATGGCAGGCGCCATGCGCAGCTATCTCAATCGGCAGGCGGTGGCGCCAGGCCAAAGCACGGTGATCTTTACCACCAACGATACCGCATATGACACCGCCGCCGACCTCGAAGCCGTCGGCCTTCGAGTTGCCGCGATCGTCGACAGCCGCGCCGATGGCGGCAAGGGCTGGCAGGGCCGCGCCGAGGTTCTGCGGGGCGCCCGGGTCATCGATGCAGAGGGCGGCAAGCGCCTGCGCGGCGTCAGCATCGAGACCGCAGACGGCATTCGCCGGATCGACGCGGATGCGCTCGCCATGTCGGGCGGCTGGAGCCCGGTCATTCATCTGGCCTGCCATCGCGGCGGCAAGCCGCAATGGTCCGAGGAGTCTTCGGCCTTTCTGGCGCCGGCATCACAGGACGGCCTCGCCGTTGCCGGCGCGGCCGCCGGCCTTGCGCAAACCACGGCCTGCCTCGGCGATGGCGCGTCGAAGGCCGCCGCCGCATTGCAGGCAATCGGCTTTTCAGCGGAACCGGCCTTTGTTTCAGCTCCCGAGACGGCTCCGCATGCAAAGCCGCTCTGGTCGGTGAAAGGCTCGAAAGGCAAGGCCTTCGTCGACTATCAGAACGACGTGCACCTCAAGGACCTCGGGCTTGCCGTGCGCGAAGGCTACGGCCATGTCGAGCTTGCCAAGCGTTATACCACATCAGGCATGGCGACCGACCAGGGCAAGCTTTCCAACATCAACGCCATCGGCATTCTGGCCGAGGCGCGCGGCGTTTCGCCCGCCGAAGTGGGAACGACGACCTTCCGGCCCTTTTATACGCCGGTTTCCTTCGGCGCTCTGACCGGCGCGTCGCGCGGCAAGGATTTCCAGCCGGCGCGCAAATCGCCGCTGCATGGCTGGGCTGAGAAGAATGGTGCGGTCTTCGTCGAAACCGGCCTCTGGTATCGCTCCTCCTGGTTCCCGCGCGCCGGCGAGACGACGTGGCGCGACAGCGTCGACCGCGAAGTGCTGAATATCCGCGAAAATGCCGGCCTCTGCGACGTCTCGACGCTCGGCAAGATCGAAATCTTCGGCCGCGACGCCGCGATCTTCCTCGATCGCGTCTATTGCAACGGCTTCGCCAAGCTTCCCGTCGGCAAGGCGCGTTACGGCATCATGCTGCGTGAGGACGGCTTCATCTATGACGACGGCACCACCAGCCGCTTCAGCGACGACCATTTCTTCATGACGACGACGACGGCGCTGGCCGCCGGCGTGCTGACCCATCTCGAATTCTGCGCCCAGACGCTGTGGCCGGAACTCGACGTCTGCTTCGCCTCCTCGACCGATCAATGGGCGCAGATGGCCGTGGCCGGGCCGAAGTCGCGCGCGATCCTCTCGGAAATCGTCGACGAGGATCTTTCCGATGCGGCCTTCCCGTTCATGAGCGCCCGCAAGGTGTCGCTATTCGCAGGCCGGCTCGAAGGCCGGCTGTTCCGGATCTCCTTCTCCGGCGAACTCGCCTACGAGCTGGCCGTGCCGGCCGGCTACGGCGAGAGCGTTGCCGACGCCATCATGGCGGCGGGCGAGAAACACGGCATCTGCGCCTACGGCGCCGAAGCGCTTGGCGTCCTGCGCATCGAAAAGGGCCATGTCACTCATGCCGAGATCAACGGCACGGTCACGCCAGGCGATCTCGGCTTCGGGCGCATGGTCTC
Source organism: Rhizobium phaseoli (assembly GCF_001664385.1). Taxonomy (NCBI): domain Bacteria; kingdom Pseudomonadati; phylum Pseudomonadota; class Alphaproteobacteria; order Hyphomicrobiales; family Rhizobiaceae; genus Rhizobium; species Rhizobium phaseoli. The sequence continues at coordinate 369,199 of NZ_CP013534.1, forward strand.
ATCAACCAAGCCGGATTTCATCGGAAAGGCGATGCTTGCCCGCGAAGGCCTGCAGGATCCCGAGCGCCCGCGCCTCGTCGGCGTCAAGCCGCTCAATCCGGTAAGCAGCTTCCGCACCGGCTCGCATATCCTTGCCGAGGGTGCGGCGGCGACGCTCGAAAACGATCAGGGCTACGTCACCTCAAGCGCCTTTTCGCCGACGCTCGGCCATAAGATCGGCCTGGCGCTCGTCCGGCGCGGGCCGGAGCGCATCGGTGAGAAGGTGACGGTCTGGAACGGCCTGCACAATGAATACACCGATGCGGTGCTCTGCCATCCCGTCTTCATCGACCCCGAAAACGAGAAGCTTCATGCCTGATCTTGCCCAGCACAGACCGGTTCTCGCCGACGCCAGATATAACGGCATGTCAGGGTCCGGCCTCCGGTTGGAAGCCCTGCCGGAAGGCCATCTGCTGCACGTGCTCGGCGCGATCGAGCCGCCGGCACTGGCCACCGAGCTGGCCAAAGCCGGCCTTGCGAACAGTTCGATCCGCAAGGCTGGCTTCCGCCAATGGTTCGTCGCCGGCAACGAGCCGCTTTCCCCCACCAGCCTTGCCGCCCTTGCGGCAGCACTTGCGGGAAAAGCCTTCGTCATGGACCAGAGCCACGGGCGCGTGCGCATCGGCATCTCAGGCCGATCCTCGCGGCTGCTTCTCTCAAAAGGCACCGCCATCGATCTCGATCCCGCCGTTTTCCCGGAAGGCAGTTCGGCGATGACCATGGTCGGCCATATCTCCGTCCAGATCGTCCGCACCGGCGATGACAGCTTCGAACTCACCGTTCTGCGCAGCTTCGCCGAAAGCCTCTGGGACGAACTCAGGCATATGGCGGCGAGCGCTGAAAAGGAAGGCGCGTGAGGGCCGTGCCGGCACAAAGATCGACGATTGAGCGAAATTAGCATGATTGATCGACCCGTTCTCTCGGATCGGTTTCACGCTTCGACGCGGGGATCGCGAACGCCAGTAGCGAAATGATTGGCAAAGGCTGTGTCCGAACCCAATAGGCGTTGCATCCATCAGAGCGGACAATCAAATCCATTAGTAATTCGCGTTTGACGGCGCGGAACGGCTGAACAATTGATAAATTGAGCCAAAATTAATTCTGAAGGCGATAAAAGAGGGTGCTGTGAAAAGATGAACGACCCGATACACCCTGCACGCCAAATCCCGTTTCCCGACCTTATCGCTGGCTTGAAGCGAGCCCAAGGGCTCGGCCATGTCCATCGCCGTCAGAACGCAACCGGTACTTTGCAGCTCTACATCTATACCCCCCGGTGCGTATATGAGGATGGTTGGGATCAGTTTTCGCTAATCGCTCGCGGTCTCATTGTGGACGAGGGCGCTGGTCGGGTCGTTGCCACGCCGTTTCCGAAGTTTTTCAATGTCGGCGAGCGGCATGGCGAAGTACCCGATCTGCCGTTTGAGACGTTCGAAAAGCTCGATGGTAGCCTGATAATCGTATTCAATGATGCTGGCCGTTGGCACGCAGCCACCAAAGGCGCGTTCGACTCCGAACAGGCCCTATGGGCTCAAGCACGCTTGGATGCCCACGATCTCTCCGGTCTGTCGCCGGATACGACATATCTGTTCGAGGCGGTATATCCGGAAAACAGAATTGTCGTGCGATATGCGGAGCCTGCCATGGTGATGTTGGCGGCCTACCACGCTTCAGGTCTTGAAGTAACCTACGACGAGGTTCGAACGACCAGCCAAGCGTTGGGATGGCGTGCGGCCGAACGCCATGAGTTCGGGAATATCGCGGACATGATGCTCCATACTGCAACGCTCCCACGCGACAACGAGGGATTTGTCGTTAGATTCACAAATGGCTTGCGCCTCAAACTCAAAGGCTCCGAGTACCGTCGTATCCACGCGTTGATCTCACGCTGCACGCCATTGGCAATGTGGGAAGCAATGGCCGCTGGGGACGACATGGCCGCGATTCGTCGTGATTTGCCGGAAGAGTTTTGGAGCGATTTTGACAACATCGTACTCCTCCTGACGAAGGAATACGCGGCGATGGAAAGGAAGGTCGCTGAACTGGCAGCATCTGTCGCCCATCTTTCCGATAAAGAGTTGGGATTGTCGCTCAATTCACTGCCTGCTGACGTGGGTCCATACGTTTTTGGCTTGCGAAAAGCAGGTGCAATCGTAGGCAAGTCCCGAGACGCGTTGATGCGTTCCATCAGACCCACTGGTAACGTGTTGCCAGGTTACCAGCCGTCATATGCCATGGGGCGTGTCATTGATGAGGCAACATCGTAGATTTGCAGCGTACAGTAGCTCTGGCGTGAATGCAGGATTGGAGAAGGCCTCGGCGGAGAGGTTCTTCGGCTGTGACATTGAAGCAATAATGCGTTAAATAGCGGCATCAAGTGGAACGTGTGCTTTGCTCCAGAAGGCGTTCGATAGGTGAACCTCACGCCCAGGCTTCCTGGTCGTGAAAACCTCTAATGTACTCTCCATGGAGAAACTCCCGTTGCTCGTCCATGGAAAGCCGATCACAGATTAGCCCAGACAGGGCAGCGTGGGAGTGGAGCACCGGTTACCACAAGCCTTTATCCGGCTTTCCTAATATCCTCGAATCTGAGGCCGAAGCGCGCGAGATATTTACTCAGGCGATCGGCGTCGTTGCTGCTCTTTTTCTCCAGTCGCGACATCGCAAACAGGGCTCTGCCCGCAGCACTTGCCGTGGCGTGTTGACGGCAGGTGTGAAGAACGGTGGCAAGCTGGGCCGTGTCGAAGCGATCGAGGCGAGCGGCCGTCTCTGCACCCAGCGCTTCGTCAATGATCAGATCCACCCTGCCGTCGTCAATCGAACTGCGCCAAAACGCATTCAACCGCCGGACTTCATTATCAACGACGTCGGTCGTGATGCGCCCATGCGGCGCGAGGGTCGCCATACGCGTCACCGACGCCGAGAGATCGCGAAAGTTGGCGCTCCAGACGGCTTGTGGGCCAGTTGCGAAAGTCAGGTAGCGGTTGCGTGCTTCCTTGTTGAAAGTCACATTTTCGCCTTCTCGTTCCAGATAGCGCCGGAGCTCGAAGTCGAGATTGGGTTCTATGTCCTCCTTGCGCTCGCGCAGGGCCGGCAGCCGGAACGTCCAGAGATTCAGCCGGGCATAGAGATCTTCGCGGAACCTGCCTTTGCGCACATCCTCGCCAAGATCGCGATTGGTGCCGGCAAGCAGCTGGAAGTCTGCGGACGCCTCCCGATCAGCGCCCACAGGCAGGAACTTCTTTTCCTCGATCGCGCGCAGGCACATGGCCTGTTCGTCAAGGCCGAGTTCGCCAATCTCGTCGAGGAACAGCACGCCTTTGTCGGCGGACTTGAGCAGGCCGGCACGCTCGCCGGCCGCGCCGGTAAAGGCGCCCTTCACATGGCCGAACAGGGTGGACATGGCCTGGTCGCCGCGCAGCGTCGCGCAGTTGACCTCGATGAACGGACCGCTGACCTTGCGCTGGCTCTTCTTCAGCTCGTAGATCCTGCGGGCGAGTTGCGACTTGCCGGCACCGGTCGGCCCGGTCAGCAGAACGGGCGCCGTCGAGCGGATCACCACCCTTTCGATCTCGTCGATCATTCTGTTGAAGGCGGCGTTGCGGGTCGAAATTCCGGATTTCAGGAAAGAAGCAGCGTCTTCCCGCTCGGAAGCGAAGCGCTTGGCGATCTCGTCATAGCGGGACAGATCGAGGTCGATGATCCGGTGCGTGCCGGCGAAATCCTGCTCCGGCTCGCGGTCGCGCGGCGGCGAGAGCTGCAGCAGCTGGCCGGGAATGATGCGGGCTTCGGTCAGCAAGAACCAGCAGATCTGTGCGACATGGGTGCCGGTGGTGATGTTGACGAGATAGTCTTCCGTTTCGGGGTCGAAGTTGTAGTTGCGGGCAAAGTCCCTGAGGTTGGTATAGACCTCCGAAAAATCCCAGGGATCCCGAAAATTGATGACATTGCTCCGCACCTCCGTTGCCGGCGCCACGGTCCCGATGTCGGCAACGATACGGTGACAGAGAGCTTGCGAGTGGTTGTCGTGGATCAGCTCCAGTCGGTCGATGAACAGGCCCGCTTGCTGGCAGAGCGCGACATTCGGCCGCCAGCGGCTCCAGCGATTTTCCCATTTCCCTGCGTCCAGGGTGGTTCCCAATATGCTGATGGCGACGCGGCGCTTCATGGCTTATCCAAAATTATAAAGCTATATAGTTTGCGATAATATAATCGGGATGTGGATTTCGCAATTCATGATTGTGCGTGAAGGCTCTGAAAGATTTAATATTTTAAAACAAACAGATAAAATAAAAATGCAGGCGGGAGATGTTCTTTTCTTGAAACTGGCACGCGTCTTGAAAGGTATCTGGCACGAACCACACAAGAGGGGCTGTCATGGTCAACAAGGCGATCTTCAAAACCTACCTCGGAAAACTGCTTCCGGGAACGGACACAAAAAATCATGAGGCGGCCCCTGCCTACCGGCTAACGCCGCGTGAGGCGCTGGCGCAGTATGCCGTTACCGGCACCTTCAACGGCACCTTCTATGCAGACGGGGCTGAGCAGCTCGAAGCGGTAAAGACGCTCGCCCTTCAGGTCGAGCCGGAATTTCTCGCCAAGCTGGCTGTTTACGCCGCCGAAAAGGTCACATGAAGGACATGCCGGTGACGCTGCTCGCCATGCTCTCCAGCCTTCAGAGCGATGCCTTCGCCCGTGCATTTCCGCGGGTGGTGAAGAGCGGCAAGATGCTGCGCGGCTTCGTGCAGGTCATGCGCTCCGGCGCCACGGGTCGCAAGTCGCTCGGCACACGCCCGAAAAAGGTGGTGCAGGCATGGCTCGAACGGGCCAGCACCGAGCAGATCCTGCGTGCGATGGTCGGAAACGATCCTTCGCTCGCCGACGTCATCCGCATGGTGCATCCGAAGCCGGCCACAGGGGAGCGCAAGGCGCTTTATGCCTGGGCGATCGGCAAGCCGCACGACTACGCGGCGCTGCCGGAACTCATCAAGGCATTGGAAGCGTTCCGGCGTGACCAGACCGGGCCGGTGCCTGATGTGCCGTTTCAGATGCTGACCTCGCTGCCGCTGACGCGAGAGCATTGGGTCGAGATCGCCCGCAAGGGCGGCTGGCAGATGGTGCGGCAGAACCTCAACACCTTTGCACGCAACGGCGTGTTCGAGGTCGAGGGTTTTGCCGAGGCGCTGGCGGCGCGGCTTGCCGATCCGGAGGAAATCCGCAAGGCAAAGGTCTTCCCCTATCAGTTGATGATGGCGTGGAAGATGGTCGATGGCCAAGTTCCGGATGTCGTGCGGGATGCGCTTCAGGACGCGATGGATATCGCCATCGCCAATGTGCCGTCCGTGATGGGCAACGTGGTGCTCTGCCCCGACGTGTCGGGCTCTATGGGCTCGCCCGTGACCGGCTACCGGAAGGGCGGGACGTCCTCGGTCCGTTGCATCGACGTCGCCGGTCTGATGACCGCGGCGTTCCTGCAGCGCAACCCGAAGGCGCGGGTGCTGCCGTTCGAGAATGACGTGGTGCGCGTCAGCCTCAACAAGCGGGATTCGGTGATGACCAATGCCGGTAAGCTGGCGAAAATCGGTGGCGGCGGAACCAAGCGCTCCGCACCGCTGAAGATGCTGGCAAACGAGAAGACCAAGGTCGATCTCGTGGTGTTCATCTCGGACAATCAGTCCTGGGTGGATGCGCGCGGCAGCGGCCAGCCGACGGCAGTCATGACGGAATGGGCCAGGATCAAGCGGGTCAACCCGGCTGCAAAGCTGGTCTGCCTCGACATCCAGCCCCACGCCACGACGCAGGCGCCGACGCGGGAAGACGTGCTCAACATCGGTGGCTTCTCGGACTCCATCTACGGGGTGATCACGGCTTTCGCGGCCAACAGCAAAGGAGCGGATGGCTGGGTGAAAGCCATCGAGGCAATCGAGCTCTGACGGGCTCACAGGAAGCATATCCTCGCGCCGCCGTGAACGGCGCGGGGAGCCGTGACGAATGCCGGATGAAACTACAGATCGTTAATCTCCTGGTCGCGGGTTCGAATCCCGTCGGGTCCTCCAGTTCACGGACCCGTAGCTCAGCGGATAGAGCAGGACGTTTCACCACACCTTGTCGTCACGGACATGGAATGACATGGCGAATGCATGGGGAACTACATCTGTGTCGCGAGCTCGATTCTCGCCAGGGCCTGGTCCTGTAGCTCAGTTGGTAGAGCAAGCTGTTCCCCGGACACTTGTCGTCATGACGAAGATTGCAGTGGCGAATGCCGGACGGAACTACAGCCTCCAAAGTTGGATGGTCTGGCAGGTTCGACTCCTCCTGGGCATACGCTCTCTGGCACGAGCGAGGCCATCCGGTTTCGTCCACCCTCGTCGCCGCTGCAAGCTCCTGACATGCAGGAACGGACTACCCCGGCGAATGCCGGCAGGTGAAGAGAAGCAAACTGAACAAGAAGGACTGCAGACGCAGAAAAGACAATGATAGCGGTAATGAGCGGACAGGATTTGATCGATGCCGGCATGAGCCAGGGGAAGTGGTTTCGCCCGGCTCTCGATGCGGCCAACGCGGTTTTGAGCCAGGGTGGCTCGGTGACCGATGCGCTGGAGGCGGCAAGGGCCTTCCAGCCCGGGCCGACGCTTGCCTTGAAGGCCGATAACGATATCGAGATCTATTCCAATATCCGCGCCGAGAACGCCTTCGAGCAGGACAATGTCGAGAAGGTCAACGCGACGATGCGGGCGCTGGTGCGCACGCCGGTCGTCCGGGCCGCGGCGATCATGCCGGACGCCTGCCCGGCCGGTCCGGTCGGAACGATCCCGGTCGGCGGCGTAGTGGCGTCCGAAGCGATCCATCCCGGCATGCATTCGGCCGATATCTGCTGCTCCATGGCGATTTCGATCTTTCCTGGCGTGGATCCGAAGTCGCTCCTGGATGCCATGCACGCGGTGACGCATTTCGGTCCGGGCGGTCGTGCGCGCGGCGCGCAGCTCAAGCCTTCCGAGGCGACGCTTTCGGCCTTCCAGCAGAATCCCTATCTGCGCGATGGTGCGCTGAGCGCTGGCATCGAGCATTTCGCCACCCAGGGCGACGGCAATCATTTCGCCTATGTCGGAACGATGAAGTCGACCGGTGAAAGCGCGCTTGTGACCCACCACGGCTCGCGAGCGCCGGGCGCGCGGCTCTACGACAAGGGCATGAAGGTCGCCAACCAGTTTCGGGAGCGCATTTCGCCCGAGACGCATCGGGAAAATGCCTGGATTCCGGCGGATACCGAGGAGGGTGAGCTTTACTGGTCGGCGCTGCAGACGATCCGCCAGTGGACGAAAGAGAACCACTATGTCCTTCACGACATGGCGGCGGAAAAGCTCTCGGCCAAGGTCGCGGACCGCTTCTGGAACGAGCATAATTTCGTCTTCCGGAAGTCGGACGGGCTGTTCTACCACGGGAAGGGTGCCACCCCTGCCTTCGACAACTGGGCGCATGACGCGACCGATCTGACCATCATTCCGCTCAATATGGCGGAGCCGATCCTGATCGTTCGCGGCTCGAACGCTGCCCATGGCCTCGGCTTCTCGCCGCATGGCGCCGGCCGCAACTTTTCACGCAGCGCCCATATGCGGCAGCTGTCCGCGGAGTATGGGGCGGATTCGCGAGGTCTGAGCCCGAACAACATCGCGGCTATCCTGGAGAAGGAAACAAGCGGTCTCGACACGCGGTTCTTCTCCGGTTTCGCCGATCTGTCGGAACTGCCGAGTGCCTACAAGAGCGCTGCGAACGTGCGGGCGCAGATCGAGCACTACGGCCTCGCCGAAGTGGTCGACGAGGTGATCCCCTACGGGAGCATCATGGCCGGCGACTGGCAGCAGAATGCGCCCTGGCGTAAAAAGCGCCGGTAAACACAGAGGGAAGGCAACCAGGCTTGCCTTCCCTCAAATGCACGCTCAGACATAGGGCGGTTGTCGCCTTTGACTTTGTTCAAAGCGGGGGCGTGTCTCCTCTGTTAATCTCTGTCAACCTCCCGGATTGCGCGCCGTGACGATCCACGCCGCGCCGTCGATCATTACCGACCGCTCGCCGGGGCGGTCCGCGAAGGCGGCACGAACCGCGGCCGAGGCGCGGGCGCGGATGTCGTCGGGCTGATCAGCGAGAGCGCGCGACAGCGGGCCGACCTTGAGCGTCATCTCCACCGCGTCGTCGATTGCCGCGTCCCGCGTCCCACCCTCGCCGAACGCGATGGAGGCATCGAAGGGCGCGATGGCGATATCGGTGAAGCCAGCCGCCGTCAGGATACGCGCCACCCGCCCCCGGTCGCCGAACGAGAACGGTCCGGATGCTTCGGGATCGGGCGGCGCGGTCGGCGGGAGGATGCCCTTGATCGCGCCCATCGGCAGGCGCACCCAATCGTTCTCGGCCATGCCGCGCCAGCAGACGAAAGCGACCCGCCCGCCCGGCTTGAGCGTACGGCGCATATGGGCGAACGCCCCTGTCGGATCGTCGAAGAACATCACCCCGAAGCGCGAGAACAGGATATCGAACGCGCCCTCGGGCAGCTCGGCGCTGCTGGCGTCAGCCACCTGGAACAGGACCGGCGTGTCCTGCGGCGCTCGCTCGCGCGCTCTGCCGATCAGCGGTTCGGATATGTCCACGCCCAGCACTTGGCCCCCCGCGCCGACCCTGGCGGCCAAATCCAGACTAGACGCCCCCGCGCCGCAGCCGACGTCCAGCACGCGTTCGCCTATGGCGGGCGCGGCGGCTTCGATCGCGGCCTGGCCGAACACCGCCATCATGGCATCGAGCCGGGCCTGGTAAGCGACCCAGCGCTCCCCGCTTTGGCCATTCCAGTCGGCTACCTGATAAATATTTTTCTCTGCCATGCCATATCCTGTTCTGATCCGTTCTTGACTGGGTTATCCGCCCGCGTGGCCGCTGCCACCGTGCGCGGCGATGAACATGGCGACGGCCGACCGGCAATAGGATTCGATTTCGTTGTCGTCCTCTGCTCTTGCCGGATCGAAGCGCGCAATAATCAGGAGATCGGATCCTTTGAAAAGCGCGCCAAACAAGCGGGCGGACTGGAGAGGATCGGGCACGTTCAGAACCGCCTTCGCGTGCAACTGACGCAACAGGGCCTCGATTTGGGCGATGACATGGGCGGGGCCGGCTTCGTAATAGAGCTTGCTCAACGACTTTTGATTCGTCTTGTCGGCCATGACCATGGCTTCGACACTACGGACGTCCGGGCTCAACAGCGTGCGAAGCAGGGATGATCCCACCGCCATGAGCTGCTCTTCGGCCGAACCGTCGACGCCTTCAAAAAGGGCCTGTGGTGCAAACTGATGGCAGCGGTCCGCGATGGCCGCGCTGAACAGCGCCTCTTTGTTCTCGAAGTGCCGATAGATGCTGAGCTTGGATATCTTCGCGCGCTGGGTGACCTTGTCCAATGTCGTCGCTTGAAAACCCAATTCCACAAAGAGTTCGTATGCTGCGTCGACTATCGTTTGGCCAAGCGCCTCGTTGGCTGGCCGGCCGCGCCGGCCTCGACTATTTTCGGTCACGACCATTAAGATCCTTGACAGTATCGTTATTCATGTCTTACGATACCACGCAGTATCGGAAATATGCAAGCCAACGAACGGATTTTATCCTGTCCCATAGATCGAGTCTCTAAGCCGCTTGGCCATATCGATGCGGATCGGTGGACGAGACGCGTCAAGGCTCAGCCAATCACACTCGCTCAACAGCACGGAGCTTATCACCATGGATGACGTCATCATCATCGGCGGCAGCTTTGCCGGTCTCGCCGCCGCCCTTCAGCTCGGCCGTGCCCGCCGCAGGGTCACCGTTCTCGATACGGGCCTGCCGCGCAATCGCTTCGCCGGTCACTCGCATGGCTTGCTCGGCCACGATCACAAGCCACCGCTGGACATCCTGGCCGAGGCGCGGAAGCAGCTGGCGCGTTATCCCGCGGTCAGGCTGGTCAATGCCCGGGCTGACAGCATCTCCGGCGCCATCGATGATTTCTCCGTCCTCACTGGCGATGGCGAAAGCCTTGGGGCGCGCCGCCTCATCCTGAGCTATGGCGTCGCCGATCAGATGCCTGATGTTCCCGGCTTTGCTGAAAGCTGGGGCACTTCCATCGTGCCCTGCCCCTATTGCGACGGCTTTGAAGTCGCCGACCAGCATTGGGGCCTCGTCTGGTCCGGTCCGCCGTCGCACAATTATGTCAGGCTGTATCACGACTGGACCGACACGTTGACGGTCTTCGCCGATGGTCACGACATTGCGCCCGATATCCGCGCCGACCTGGCGCGCCGCAATATACCTGTCATCGACGGCCGGATCGCCGAAATCGCCCAACACCGGGGCCATATCACCACCGTTAATCTCGAGAGCGGCCGCAACGCCGGGGTCGATATCCTGTTTGCGCATCCGCGCAACAAGCCGTCCGCAAGCCTGCATGAATCACTGGGCCTCGCCACGGTCGATACGCCCTTCGGCATCGCCCTCAAGGTCGACGAGCGCCGCGAAACCAGCATGCCGGGCATCTACGCCGCCGGCGATCTCGCAAACCCAGCCATGAACTCGGTCACCACGGCAATATCGCAGGGCGCGACGGCAGGTATCTCCGCCCAGCAGTCGATGCTGGTTTGAGAGCAGAGAATTCCCTCTCCGGGTTCTGGCGGGGACGAGCGCGCCGCCGGCGCTCCTCAGCCTCGAAATGTATAGCCGCTAATCGAAGCCGGTTTCATCTCGATGGAGAAGCCCGGCAGGGTCGGCGGCATGTAGGCGGCGTTCTCGATCCGGCAGGGGTCGAGGAAGTGTTCGTGCAGGTGATCGACATACTCGATGACGCGGCCATCCTTGGTGCCTGACACTGCGACGTAGTCGATCATCGACAGGTGCTGCACATATTCGCAGAGGCCGACGCCGCCGGCGTGCGGCCAGACCGGCAGGCCGAACTTGGCGGCGATCAGCAACACAGAGAGGACCTCGTTCAGCCCGCCCATGCGGCAGGAATCGATCTGGACGATGTCGATCGCGCCCTCGGCGATGAACTGCTTGAACATGATGCGGTTCTGGCACATCTCGCCGGTCGCGACCTTCACCGGGCCGATTGCCTGGCGGATCTTGCGGTGGCCGGCGACGTCATCTGGGCTGGTGGGTTCCTCGATGAAGAAGGGCTTGGCAAAGGCGAGCGCTTTGACCCAGTCGATCGCCTGGCCGACGTCCCAGACCTGGTTGGCATCGATCATCAGGTAACGGTCGGGGCCGATCACCTCGCGGGCGATCCGCAGACGGCGGATATCGTCTTCCAGATCGCGGCCGACCTTCATCTTGATATGGTTGAAGCCGGCGTCGATCGCCTCCTGGCAGAGGCGGCGCAGTTTCTCGTCCTCATAACCGAGCCAGCCGGCCGAGGTGGTGTAGCAGGCATAGCCCTGCTTTTCGAGGAGAGCGATGCGTTCGGCCTTGCCCGCTTCGGCGCGCTTGAGGATCTCGACGGCTTCGGCGCGCGTCAGCACATCGGTCAGATAGCGGTAATCGACGATATCGGCGATCTCTTCCGGCGACATCTCGGCGACGAGCCGCCAGACCGGTTTGCCCGCCTGCTTGGCGAGCAGATCCCAGACGGCGTTGACGACGGCGCCGGTCGCCAGATGGATGGCGCCCTTTTCCGGGCCGATCCAGCGCAGCTGGCTGTCGCTGGTCAGATGCCGCCAGAATTTGCCGGGATGGGCGAGCACCTCGGCAAGCTCGACGCCGACGACGAGGTGGCGCATCGCCTCGATCGCCATGCAGCAAATGTCGTTGCCGCGGCCGATGGTGAAGGTCAGGCCGTGGCCGGCAAGATCAGGCGCGTCCGTATCGAGAATGACATAGGCGGCCGAATAATCCGGATCGGGGTTCATCGCATCGGACCCGTCCAGGCTTTGTGAGGTGGGAAAGCGGAGATCGAAGACGCGAAGGTCGGTGATGCGGGTCATGTTGTTCCTCCCGATTGCGATGGCCGGATCGACCGGCAGCCTGCCGGCCTCCCCATCGGCGAAAGTGCGTTGCGATCTTCGCGCCCCGCGCTTTCAGTTCTTGTTTTCGCATGTCGTCATCGCAAACCGCTGCACGATCTTGCGCGACATGCGCTGGGTCAGATCGTCCAGCCGCCGTCGATGGCGATCGCCTGGCCCGAGGTGTAGGTCGCGCCGGCGAGGTAGACGGCGAGGTCGGCAATCTCTTCCGGCGAGCCGAGCCGGCCCATCGGCTGGCGGGCGATGAAGGCGGCGCGGGCCGCATCGTAGTCGCCGCCGGCGCGCATCCGGTCCTGCAGCGACGGACTTTCCACCGTGCCTGGGCAGATGGCGTTGCAGCGGATGCCGTCGGCGACATAATCGGCGGCGACGGATTTGGTGAGGCCGATCACAGCCGCCTTGGTGACGCCATAGGCGAAGCGGTTCGGCACGCCCTTGATGCTGGAGGCGACCGAGGCCATGTTGATGATCGCCCCGTCCTTGCGCGCGAGCATGCCAGGCAGCACGGCCCGGATGGTGCGGATCATCGCCTTGACGTTGAGGTCGAGGGCGAATTCGAGATCGGCATCCTTCATCTCCAGGATCGATCCGGCATGGACGAAGCCGGCGCAGTTGAACAGCACGTCGACCGCGCCGATCTCGGCGACGAGGGCCTTGACCGCATCGTCTTCGAGCACGTTCAGCTTGTGGGTCGAAACGCCGGTTTCGGCCGCCAGCGTCGCCAGCGCCTCGGTGTTGATATCGGTGGCGTGGACCTTGGCGCCGTTCGCGGCAAAGGCTGCCGCCGTTGCCCGGCCGATGCCCTGGCCGGCGGCGGTGATGAGAACGGTCTTGCCGGAAAGTCTGTTTGTCATGTCACGGGCCTTTTCTGGAATTGTCTGCGCGGGCGGTGCGTATAGTCATATCTTGGCGAAGGCCGGGCTGAGATGGAATAGCTTGTCCGTCAGCGCCTGCCATTTTCCCTCTTTGCGCGTTGCGGCCCGCCTGAAGCGAGGCACGATACCGGGCTTCTCGTCGGTTCCGTCGAGCAGCTGTCTTCAGCAATAATTTGTCTGTTTATAGACAAACAGACGATTGGCCAAGGGTCAAGCGCGAAGTTTTGCTTTTCCGGCCGCGGTTCTGCGTATATGCAGATTAATATTCACAGGAGGATGGAATGGAGCCCGACGAGTCAGACCGCTACCGCGCTCCTGCCCTCGACAAGGGCCTCGACATCCTGGAACTGCTGGCCGGCGTCGACAGCGGCCTTACCCAGGCGGAAATCGCCAAGCGGCTCGACCGCAGCCCCAACGAATTCTATCGCATGCTCGACCGCTTGGTGCGTCGCGGCTACGTCACCCGGCTGGACGGCGATCGTTATTCGCTGACGCTGAAGCTTTTCGGGCTTGCGCAGCTGCATGCGCCGGTGCGACGGCTCGCCTCCTACGCCACGCCGCTGATGCGCGATCTCGCCCAGCGCGCGCGTCAGGCCAATCACCTGGCCGTTTTCGATCGCGGCGCCGCCGTTGTCATCGCCCAGCAGGAGGCGCCGGATTATTGGGGATTCTCGATCCGCATCGGCGCTCATATCAGCCTGTTCGACACTGGTTCGGGGCATGTGCTGCTCGCCTTTCGCGGTAACGAGGAGCGGGAGATGATGATATCGGAACATGTGCGCAACCGCGCCGATATCGAGCTCGGCGCCGAATTCTACGATCGCCTCGATCAGATCCGCGAGCGTGGCTACGAAATGATGGCGAGCGCCCAGACCTCCGGCGTCTACAATCTGTCGGCGCCGGTTCTCGGGCCGGATCGGCGCTGCATTGCCGCGCTGACCTGTCCTTTCATCGCGCTCGTCAATGCACCGTCGGCCCCCGACATCACGCAGACGATCACGCTGGTGCAGAAGACCGCCGCCGAACTCTCGCAGCTTGCCGGCGCCGACGTCATCATCCCGGCCTGAGCTCGGGAATTTTTATTTGAACAATCCATTCACCAGAGATAGGTTGCCGCAAGCCAGCCTTGGAGGAACCCGTGCTCATCGACACCCATCTGCATATCATCGATCGGTCGGCGCTCCCCTACCCCTGGCTCTCCGGCGTGCCTGCGCTCGACCAGGATTTTCTCTACGAGACCTATGCAGCCGAAGCGCGCCGCTGCGGCATCACCACGGCGCTGCATATGGAAGTCGATGTCGATCCGGCTGCCATGCAGGCAGAGACCGACCACATTGCCGGCATCGCCCAAAAGCCCGGCAGCCTGATTGCCGGCGCCATCGTTTCCTGCCGGCCGGAAGATGAAGGCTTTGCCGCCTATCTCGAGCGGCAGAAGACCAATCCCTTCGTCAAGGGATTTCGCCGCGTGCTGCATGTCGTGGCCGACGACGTCTCGGAAGGCGCGCTGTTTCGCGAAAACATCAGGCGCATCGGCGGCAGCGGCCTGACCTTCGACCTCTGCACGTTGCCGCATCAGGCCGGACGCGTCGCCGCCCTCGTCGATCTTGCGCCGGACGTCCAGTTCGTGCTCGACCATTGCGGCGTGCCCGATATCCGCTCGGACGCCTTTCAGCCGTGGAAGGCCGGCATATCGGAGATCGCCCGGCGGCCGAACGTCATCTGCAAGATTTCCGGCGTCGTCGCCTATGCCGATGCCGAGACGTGGACGGCGCAGACGCTGCGGCCCTATATCGAACATGTCATTGCAAGTTTCGGCTGGGACCGGGTCGTCTGGGGCAGCGATTGGCCGGTCTGCACGCTCGGCGGCGGCCTTTCCACCTGGGTCGCGGCGACCCATGCCGCGCTCTCCGGCAGCAGCGAGGCGGAGCGTTCGAAGCTGCTCTTCGCCAATGCCCGACGGCTCTGGTCACTCTGACGCGGCTTTTACCGGCTACTCCGGCAGACCGGCGGCCCGCAGCGCGTCCCCAAGGCATTTCGCGAGCGCCGGCGCGCAGTCGACGCTGGCGAACTGGCGACCGAAGCGGAACGTCGGATGCAGCTCGACGACCCGCGCGGCAGCCGCCCTCGCTTCCGCCGGCCGGCCGAGCTTGGCGAGCGCGGCGGCCAGTTGTACATGCGTGATGCTATGTGCCGGATTGGCTTGAACAGACCGGTAGGCGGCGAGACAGGCTTCATCATAGCGGCCACCCAGCAAATGGCTCATCGCCTGCGCATCGAAGGCGGCAAAGGCCCATGGGTCAAACGCGCTTAGCCGCATGCCCCGCTGCGCCTCCCCTGTCATCCGCATGCCCAACGAGAATAAGGGGGTCATGCTGCGTGGCCATCCCACGGTGTTTCTTGTCACCGGCGAGGATACCAAACACACGAGCATGTTCGACTGGACGATACCGGCCGGGTTCGTCACCGGCGTCCATATCCATCGGGTGCAGGAGGAAACCTTTTATGTGCTTGATGGCGAATGCGTCTGGCACGTCGGCGGAAAGACGATCCGCGCGACGCCGGGCACCTTCCTGTTCATTCCGCCTGGCGTGCCGCACAACATCACCAATGTCAGCGACAAGCCTGCGCGCGTGCTGATGACTCTTTCTCCACCTGGGCACGAACATTATTTCGAAGCGCTCGCCACGCTCGCTGCCCAGGATTCTCCGGATCCGGCGGCGCTTGCCGACCTTCGGCGCCGCTACGACGCCGATCAGATCTCCACTCTGACAACAGGAGCGTAGGGCTCGATCGACGGTTTGCCTGGCAACGTCCGCCAGTCGCCTTTCTTGCGGGGCATAATTGCGAAATCGCACCGATTTCAGGGTAATTAATTCGAAATATTACAGCGCCTTTTGTGCAGCTTTTCCGGCCCGCGGCGCTGTAATTCCCCGAGCATGCCGGCGGTCGCCACCATTGGTAGCGTCCCTCTCTCCCGGAGACTACGCCACATCCCAAAATCAGGTGATGTGTCGTCCAAAAGTACTGCTTTGGCATGCTTTTTGCTCCTGTTAATATGAAGCAAGGTGATGTTTCGGTTTGGGACGACTTACAGCCGGGCAATTGCTAGCTTTGTGTAACTCAGGTAAAAGTTGTCAGACACGGATATGGCGAATAACCTCATCTCCGTGTCCTCAGGAGGGAAAACAAAATGAAAGAAGAACCGCATGCAGTGGATGTTCATGTCGGGAAGACCATCCGCATACAGCGTCTGCTGCGGAAAGTTTCGCAGACCGAATTGGGCGATCGCGTCGGCGTGACATTCCAACAGATTCAAAAATACGAAAAAGGCTCCAATCGCGTTTCCGCCAGCATGCTGGTTGAAATCGCCGGCGCGCTGAAGGTCGACGTCAGGACGTTCTTCGACGACCTGTCCACGCCTGATACGGCCAACGACAACCCCGCTCCCAGCGAGGAATTCGTTATTTCGCGCGAGGGCGTCCTTCTCAACGCCGCGTTCTTCTCGATCAAGAACGAAGCGCTTCGCAAGAAGATCCTGAAGCTCGTCCAGGCAATCGCCCACACCGAACAGATGGACGGTGAAGCGGCCGAATAGGCCGGATCTCCTTCACGCGATCCCACCGGACTGCATGAAGGTCAATGGCGATCAATCAGGATCAGATTTTCGCTGGCGTCCTTCATTGCGATCTTGGCCTTGCTGCCGAGCAGTTTCTCGAGGTTGACGTCTAGCTCCCTGTCCGGATCTATGCCGTCCCAATCGATGACGACCTGCAGCAGCGCCATGTTCGTCAGGTGCATCAGGTTGCGCAGCTGAAGCTTTTCAGCCTCCTCCTTGGCTGCCGACAGCAGCCGGAAGATCCTTGCGTATTCGCTGCCTGTGCCTTCGTTATGCTGTTCAAACATTGTCCCGCCCCTTTGGCCATGAAGGCCTCAGATTCCATCACCGCTGCATCTTTTCGCCGTGACCGTTATACAAGCGTTACAGCAGTCACATTGCGCGTGACTTCGGCGTGCAAAAGCTCCCAGTGAGAGGTCGCGGCAAAGTGCCAGTCACGGTCGACGGGCATGAATTCGTCACGGTTCAGCCATTCCAGCACCAGCCGCGCGTCGTCCCGCTTGCGTTCGACCCGGTTCTTGCGCAGGGCGGCGAGGAGATAGTCGCGGCGCGCCTTGCGGAAATGGCATTCGTCCACCACCCTGGCATAGGTCCGCTCGGAGAAATGCAGGAAGCGACCGGAGAGCAGCAGTTTCTTGCGCTCGCCCGACGAAATCTCTCCGCCAGCATGAAGGGCGTTGATCGTCGGCTCGAAATCGACCCAGGGCACCGAAAGCGGTAGCCAGCCGAGCGCCTGCGGCGCATGCACCAGCGCCACGGCCTCGTCATCGAGCAACCGCCCGGACTGGTAATCTTCGAAGATCGAGCCGAGCCCGACCATGCCGAAAGGCGCGCATTCGGCCGCCCGCAATGCGCCCATGCTGGCGCCGCCGGCAACGGCGACATCCTGTTCGAGCGCGTAGAGAATTTCCTTGTGCCAGACCGAAGGCAGATCGCCGAAATAGCCGTCGACCAGACCGATCGCCGTGGCGCCGTCCTCCACCGCTTTGAGAATGTCGCCGCAGGCGGCCGGCGGCCGGAAATCGATACAGGGGGACATGTTTCTCGCTGTGGCAAGGCCGCTACCAAGGCTCGGACCGACGAACAGAACCTTCATGATTGGGCTCCTCTCATGGTGTTTACGGCGCGCAGGCCGAGCTGGATGTACTGACCTGATATATCCACCTCGAGGCCCGGTACGATCACCCTGACGACGGAGACCGGCAGGGCCTGATGTTGCGGAAACGGGACGACGACGATCTGCTCGATGCCGGTCGCCGTCAGCCGGTCGGCAATATGGCCGATGGTCTCCTGGATGGTTGCGGGACGGCGATGGCGGGGCTGGAAGGCGCGCATTCGGCCATCGCCCGCGCAGAGTTCGACCACCTGCTGCATCGCCGCACTCTTGTCGAGCCGCTGGTAGATGCGCGGCGAGAAATCATCGCGGCTGCCGGCGATCGCCGTCAGTCGGCTCTGCGCCGCTTCGGTGATGGCGCGCAGCGCGGCACGCACGGGATCAGGATGGCAGCCGCAGCCGCCGCAGACATGGGTCCAGCGCGCATCGACGCGATCGGACAGATTGCCGGGCATGATCACGGCCAGAAAGGCGGGGACGCCGATATCCGTGGTCATGTCGAGCAGCAGCAGGCGCATGCCGGCGCGCGAAATCCGGTCGGTCATGACATCGATGACCGCATCGCTGAACGAGGCGGGGTCGATGCGGCTTTCCTTGAGGCGCTGCGGCGATTTCAGCTGGGTCAGGGCCCAGGCGTCGCGCTCCACCAGCTCGCAAAGCCCGTGCAGGACCGCTTCGGACGGCGTGTTACCGGAGGCGAGCCCATCACTCGACTGCTCGAAGCCCGACGGCCGCTCGCCGCGATGGTCGAGGCCGACGAGCCACCAGGGGACGAAGACGCTGCTGCCGGAGAGGATGTCGAGCCCGGAGCACCAGGGGATGGCGCCGCCGCCGATGTCATCGGGCGCGCAGCGCGCAACATTGTCGAGATCGATCATGGCGGCACCTTCCGCCCGCATGCTGTCGACGGTCGCCCGTGTCAGATCGGCTGGCGCAATTTCCGCGATCCGCGTCTCGATCGCCTCCATGGCCGCCGATGCCATGGCGGCCTCATTGTCGATGCCTTTGCCCTGGAAGACCGAAAGCGTATGGCTGTTCGGCCTCGTCGCGAAGGCGACGGGAATGTTCAGCACGTCGAGGGCGGTCAGCAGGCCGATGCGGGTAATGCCGAATTCGCGCAGATGCGGCCTGACGGCGGCCAATGTCTGCGCCGGCGTGACCGCGCGGTCATGATAGTCGCTGACGCCGGCCGATGATCGTTCGAGGTCATCGGCTAGCGTTTCAAGGTCGGCGAAAGCGGACATACCGATCTCGTCCCTATCGGAACCTCAGCGCATGCGTCAGGCTCTCAAGCGCATTGGCAGAAACGTTGAGTTGGTCCTGCTTCAGGGCTGCTTTGGCCGCTGCGGAAAAGCGCAAGGACTGTGTCTGAGCATTGGTTTCAGCGTTCGTCTGCATGTTCATCTCCAATTGGCTGGACGGCGCGTTGCTGCCGTTAACCATCGGAGAGAAACATTGTCCGCGTCATTTAAGCGTTACAGGCTTCGTTAAAAGGCCGTGCAATTAAGGAAGACCGGCCAATTGTAGGCCTTTTATCAACGGTTCCGTAAAGGCGGGATCGCGATCGGGGACGAAATGGCGAATATCTTCACTGCGGAAATCGGGGAAGTTTTCGAGCACCACGCGGGCGTAATTGCCGGCCTTCCCCTTTTCGCCTGCCATGGCATGGGAGGCGGCGAGCAGGCGAGCGGTCGCCTGCTTGGTCTTTACCGGCTCCAGCGCCTTGATTGCCTTTTCATATTCTTCACGCATGAAGTGGATGCCGCCGAGGTTCCAGTAATAATAGTCCGGCGGCAACGGATTGAGCTTGAAGGCCGCGCGGCTGAGCTCCAGTGCGCGATCGAAATCGCCGTCATGGGAGAGGGCATCGGCATAATCGGCGAGGATGTCGGCATCGTTGGGATTGAGATCCTGGGCCTGCTGGAAGTATTCCAGGCTCTCGTCGAAACGGCGCCGGTACAGCGCCACGAAGCCGAGCTCGCGGAAGGCCCGGCCGCTATTCGGGTCGGACTGCTGGGCGAGCCGCGCGGCGCCATTCGCCTCGTCGAGCAGATCCGTGTCCTGCATGCCGCGGATCAGCCATTCCATGCCGAGCGCGCGCGACACGCCGGCATGGGCGGCCGAGAAGTGTTCATAACGATTGAGCGAGGATTTGAACCATTTGCGCGCCTGGCGCAGATGCTGCAGATCGGTCTGGGCGATCAGCCGCTTGCCTTCGAGATACAGACGGTAGGCCGATGGCGGCGCATCACCGATCGGCATCGCCAGTTCGTGGCGCTCGATCGTGTCGGCGAGCGAGGAAACGATCCGCCGTGTCAGATGCGCGAAGGATTCGCTGATCTTTTGCATGACCAGCGGCAGTTCTAAGGCCCAGATCACCTCCGACGTCGTCGTCCGCGTCAGCCGGCAGGTCGCATAGACATCCTCGTCACGGCCCTGGATGGTAACATAGACCGCATAATCGAAGCTGAGATCGAGCGGGCCGGGGACGGCGCGCGCCGGATCGACCGCGCGGCTGAGGATCTCGAGGCTCGTATGGGCCGCGATCACCTTGAAGCCGCGCTGCTGGCTGAGACCGATGGTGACATCTTCGAGAAGCGCCCGGCCGACGCGCTCCATCAGCGGATCGGTAAAAATACTTTCAGGCGGCAGGATGATGATCCGCGGCTCGCCGAGTGGACCGGCGAAGCCACCGAGCGTCGAAGAAGGGCGCTCGACCGCGGCCTGTGCGGCCGGGGTCAGGCCGAGTTCGCGGGCAAGCGCGGTGGTGCTTTCTTCCGGTTCGGTGTCGAAGTCGTCCTTCAGCTGGCTCTTGCACTTCAGATAGGCCTGACGAGCCGCGGCCGGATCGTTCATCCTGACATAGAGGCGCATCAGGGCGCGATAAGCCGTCTCGCTGGCTGGGTCGAGTTCCAGCAGCCGCCGGGCAAAGGCGACCTGTTCTTCGTCCGATCTGTCTTCGGCGGTCTCGACCAGCCGGGTGAGATGGGCGGCACGCAATTCGTCGACACGCTGGCGCTCGAAGGTCAGCCAGTCCTCCGCCCCCTGGGTCGGCGACTTGGCGCCTTCAAGCAGTTCGCCATTCAAGATGCCGATGTCCTCTGCTGCGAGCGGCCCCCGCTGCTTCAGCAAATGAACGTCGACTTCCCAGCCGTCGGCAAGCCCGATATGGGTTCGGGTCGCCGCCAGCAGCGGCGGAAGGTCGGCGGGAATGCTCTGCTCGATACGCGCCAGGAGTTGGCGCAGACTGCCGGCGCGCTTTTCCGGCAATTCCGATTGCCAGAGCTGACGCCTGACGGTCTCGCGGTCGAGTTCGAGATTGGCTTCGGCGGCGAGCATGGCGAGGAGAAAATAAGACTTCTCCGGCAAGGAGAGTTCCCTCCCCGCTGCCAGCAGTCGCGGCCTTCCGAGCAGGCAGAGCCTATTCGTCGGCATCTGTCCGGATGTCCGTTGCATCCCGCTTCTCACCCCTGAAAGCCAAGCGCGCGTGCGCACCCGCAGGTACATGTTAGAGCCATATGCGGTCCGCGCATAGCGGTATTGCTATCGAAAAACGAATTTTTCGTCGAATATTTGTATTTTTTTCGCGTCGGCCGACAGGAAATGCTTGCCAACACTTTGTAGGCGACGCGGATTGCCTTGCGTTATTTCAGGCGGGCGAGGCTTGCTGGCCGGCAATTCAGCAGACACAGCCGAGGGTTCACAGCGCTGATGCGACGCGTTTGGCGCGAGTTTCCGCCGCGGTTGCGGCCGCGACGAAATCGAGGCCGATATCCAGCACCGGCGCGCTGTGCGTCAGCCAGCCGACGGAAATCAGGTCGACACCGGAAGCCGCGATGGCCGCGGCCGTTGCCGGCATCACCCGGCCGGATGCCTCGGTGATGGCCCGGCCGGCGACGATGGCGACCGCCTCGCGCAGCTGATCCGGCGTCATATTGTCGAGCAGGACGGCATCGACGCCTGTTTCCATCGCTTCATGCAGCTGATCGAGCCGGTCCACTTCGA
The DNA here is from genome assembly GCF_001664385.1 of Rhizobium phaseoli. NCBI lineage: Bacteria > Pseudomonadati > Pseudomonadota > Alphaproteobacteria > Hyphomicrobiales > Rhizobiaceae > Rhizobium > Rhizobium phaseoli. The sequence continues at coordinate 390,865 of NZ_CP013534.1, forward strand.
CCTCGACCTTCACCAGATGGCCGACGCCGGCCCGGGCCCGGCGGATCGCCTCGGCAACGCCGCCTGATATCGCCACGTGATTGTCCTTGATCAGCACCGCGTCATAAAGTGCGAAACGGTGGTTCATGCCGCCGCCGGCCCGCACCGCGTATTTTTCCAGCGCCCTCAACCCCGGGGTCGTCTTGCGCGTGCAGGCGACAGACGCTTTGCTGCCGCTGATGGCGGCGGCAATCTCTGCCGTCACGGTGGCAATGCCGGAGAGATGGCCGAGGAAATTCAGCGCGGTGCGCTCGGCGGTGAGCAGGCCGCGCGACGGACCCTCGATCGTGGCGATGACGTCGCCTGTTTTGACCGCGTCGCCATCCTCGATATGGCGTCGCATGACGATCTCGGGATCAACGAGGGTGAAGGCGAGCTCGGCCGCGTCGAGACCGGCGATCACGCCCGGCTGACGGGCGGCCATCATCATCGTCGAGCGATGCTCGCCGGGGATGACCGCTGCCGAGGTGATGTCGCCGGCAAGGCCGAGATCCTCGAGCAATGCCGCCCGCACCAGCGGCTCGACGATCAGGCGCGGAAGGGGAGTAAGGCTCATCTCAGGCACTCCTGGCAAGGGCATAGGACGGTGTTGCACGGGCGATCTCCAGCGCCTCGGACAGACGCATCCGACGACGCTTGATATCGGCGAGCTTCAGCGGAAAATCGGTGCGGGCATGGGCGCCGCGCGATTCCATCCGCAGACCGGCAAAGACGGCGATCAGAAGCGCGACGATGGCCGGATCGGCGGCCGGGCCGTCAATTTCGGCAAGCGGCAGCAGGGCGGCAATCGCGTCCTGCACCGCGCCGCCATTGCGCAGCACGCCGAGATGGCGCGAGACGACCGGCCGGACCAGCGATGCGTCGGCCGGCGCCGGCAGCCTTTCGGATTGGAAGGGACTGCCGGTTCGTGCCGGCATTCCCGCTATGTCGCGCGCCGCCCGCATGCCCATGACCGCCGCTTCCAGCAGCGAATTGCTGGCCAGCCGGTTTGCGCCGTGCAGGCCGGTCGAGGCCGCCTCCCCGGCAACCCAGAGGCCGGGAACGGAGCTGCGGCTATTGGCATCGGTTGCGACGCCGCCCATGTGGTAGTGAACGGCCGGGCGCACCGGAATGAGCTCTTTCGCCGGATCGATTCCGGCTTCGCCGCAAAGGGCTGCGATCACAGGGAAGCGTGTAGCGAACCGGCTGCCGAGCGCGTCGCGGGCATCGAGGAAGACCCTGCCGCCGCGGGCGATCTCGGCACTGATGGCGCGCGCAACCACATCGCGCGGCGCAAGCTCGGCGCCCGGGATTCGGGCCATGAACCGTTCGCCGCTTTCATTGACGAGCAGAGCCCCCTCGCCGCGCACCGCCTCGCTGACCAGGGCCAAGGGCCTGCGGCGAGAATCGAGCGCCGTCGGATGGAACTGGACGAATTCCATGTCGGCAAGGTCGGCACCCGCCCGTGCCGCGAGCGCAATCCCCTGGCCGAAATTGCCGATCGGATTGGTGGTCGCATCATAAAGGCCGCCGATACCGCCAGTGGCCAGCACCACCTTCGCGGTCGGCAGGATGGCAGTCCCATCCGCGGTCGCGCAGAGCAGGCCGGCGACCCCTTCTCCGTCCATCAGAATCCGCCGCGCTTCGAAGCCTTCGAGCACTGAAATGGCAGGCGACTGCGCCACGGCCCGTACCAATGGGGCGATGATTGCCGCACCCGAACCATCGCCTTCGGCATGGACGATGCGGCGGCGGTTATGAGCCGCCTCCAATCCGAGTGAGAATTCTCCCTTCGCATTGCGGTCGAAGCGCACGCCGGCCTGTTCCAGTGCGGCAATTGCCGCCGGCGCCTCGGCAATGATGCCGGCCGCGACGGTCCGGTCGCAGAGCCCGTCGCCGGCCGCAAGCGTATCGGAAAGATGCAGCGCCGCACTATCATCGGCGCCGATGCTGGCGGCAATGCCGCCCTGCGCCCAGGCGCTTGAGGTCTGTGTGCCGAGGGCGGCGCGGGTGACGATGACGGAGGGTTCCGGCGCCAGCGTCAGTGCCGTCATCAGCCCGGCCAGGCCGCTGCCGACGATGACGGTGCGCCCGGCAAGATGATCGAGACGTTCGCTCATATCGCCAGCATCCTTTCGACGGCGCGCCGCGCCGCTGCGGCGATTGCCGGATCGACCGTCACTTCATGGCGGTTTTCCTGAAGTGCGGCGCGAATATTGGCGAGGGTGATCCGCTTCATATGCGGGCAGAGATTGCAGGGCCGGATGAACTCGACATCAGGATGGTGCACGGCGACGTTGTCGCTCATCGAGCATTCGGTCAGCAGCACGACGCGGGCCGGTTTCCGGCTGCCGACATAGTCCGACATCACGGCGGTGGAGCCGGCGAAATCGGCCTCGGCCACGACGTCGGGCGGGCATTCCGGATGGGCGAGCACCGTCACGCCGGGGTGATTTTCGCGCAGCTGGCGGACATCGTCGGCGGTGAAAAGTTCATGCACCTCGCAATGCCCATGCCAGGCGATGATCTCGACGTCGGTTTCGCGGGCAACATTGCGGGCGAGATATTCGTCCGGGATCATCAGCACCTTCGGCACGCCGAGCGATTCCACCACCTGCTTGGCATTGCCGGAGGTGCAGCAGATGTCGGAGGCGGCCTTCACCGCGGCGGAAGTATTGACATAGGTGACGATAGGCACGCCGGGATGGGCCTGGCGCAGCAGCGCGATGTCCTCCGGCGTGATCGAATCCGCCAGCGAACAACCGGCGCCGAGATCCGGGATCAGCACGGTTTTCTCCGGATTCAAGAGCTTGGCCGTCTCGGCCATGAAATGCACGCCGGCCAGCACGATGACATCGGCATCGACCTCGATCGCTTTGCGGGCGAGCGCCAGGCTGTCGCCGACGATATCGGCGACACCGTGAAAGATTTCCGGCGTCTGATAATTATGGGCGAGAATGACGGCATTGCGCCGGCGCTTGAGGTCGAGGATGGCGTCGACATCGTTCTCGAACGACATCCATTCGGCTTTGGGAATGACGCGGCTGACGCGCTCATAGAGCGAGGATGCGGAAACAGGATGGTTCATGGCCGGCTCCTAATTATACTCTATCTGAGCATATCGTGAGCAAAGAGATATTCTCGTCCTGAGCATATGTCAATTGCGGGAGAGCGGTAATTTCGTTCCGGCGAGCGCCCGTTCCTCGAGCACGGTGTGGCGGAAGCGGAAAAGCTTGGCCGGCCGGCCGCCGGTTTCGCTTTCCGTGCCGCCGGTTTCCTCGACCAATTCCTGCTGTTCGATCAGGCGGCGGAAGTTCTGCTTGTGCAATGTCAGCCCGGCGAGCGCCTCGATGGTACGCTGCAGCCGCAGAAGCGTGAAACTCTCCGGCATCAGCTCGAAGACAACAGGGCGGTATTTGATCTTGGCGCGCAGCCTGGCGATACCGGTCGCGAGAATCCGGCGATGGTCGGCAAACATCGCCCGGCCGAGATTGGCCTCGGCAGAACATCCGGCTTCGGCCACAAGCCCGGCTTCATAGAGCAGTTCGTAGCGTTGCAGGGCGAGATCCTCGTTCCAGCCGCCGCCGTCGAGGCCGAAGGTGAAATCGGCGCGGCGATGGCGCAGGTCGCGCCGGGCCGGATCGGCATCGGCCCAGCTCTTCAGACGCGTCATGATCTCGCCGAGCACGGCCGGGCGGCCGTGCCGGTGGTCTTCCCAGGGAAAATAGTCGTACCAGCCGTGCCAGCCCGGCCGGCCGGCGCCGGCCTGCTCGTTGACGAGGCCGAGATAGCTGATCGAGATCGTCCGGCCGCCGGGAATGTCATTGTTCCGGTCGCGGTCGGCGAAGGTGTAGAGCTGCTCGAGATAGCCGACCGGATGTTCCGTCTGCTCCTGCACCCATTCGCGCAGGCCCGATTGCAGGGTGCGATGGCCCATTTCGAACGGGCCGGACGGCAGCGCATTGCCGGAACGGATCGTCAGCACACGCGGCTCATCCCCCGTCACCGCGACGAGCACTGCAATCAATTCCGCATGCGCAAAGCCGATCGTCACAGGGGGCCGAATACTCCGTTCCGAATGGGCCATTCCTGACACAGGCCGGGACGGAAGCCAATGGCGCGCCGATGAGTTCGGGGTGATGCCCACACCATCCTCATTTGCCGAGTCCGGTGGCCAGCCTCGCCCTTTGAGGCTTCGCCCTGTGGGCTACGCGCCTCAGAGCCTGTGAATGTTTGTAGCGGAGGCGATTGGATTGTGATTCTGTTTGGTCGTTGATTTGCTTGGGGGATGATGGTGGGCGACGACCTGTTCGAAGGATTGCCGGTGCATGGAGCGCGGCGCAGTGCTCAGGTGGGACGCGGAGCGGCGCGCATGCGTGAGCCGGTGCGCGATCAGATCGAGTTGCGTGCCGTCGATATCGACAGCTTGATCGGCCAGGATCACGCGGTGCGCGTCATTTGGAGCTATGTCGAGGGGCTGGATCTGAGCGCGCTTGAAGGTCGGATCAAAGCGCGCGAGCACCGGCCGGGCCATCCGCCGATTTCGCCACGGCTTTTGCTGGCGCTGTGGCTCTATGCCAGCAGCGACGGTGTAGGCAGCGCGCGGGCTCTGGAACGGCTGTGCGAGAGCCACGACGTCTATCGCTGGCTGTGCGGCGGTGTCTCGGTGAACTATCACACGCTGTCGGATTTTCGGGTTGGTTGCGCCGATCTGCTCGACCGGCTGCTGGCCGAGCATCTGGCGGCGCTTGCCGATGCCGGCCTCGTCACTCTCGACAGTCTGGCGCAGGATGGCGTGCGGATCCGGGCGAGCGCGGGGGCCGCCTCGTTCGGCCGCAAGGCGAAGCTTGATCGACATCTTTCGATTGCCGAGGCGGTTGTGGATCAGCTCAAGCACGAGGTTGATGCGCGTTCGGATGCCAGCACTCGGCGTATCAAAGCGGCCAGGGAACGAGCGGCGCGCGAGCGTGGTGAGCGGGTCAGAGCAGCCCAGGTCGCTCTTGACGAGATCCAGCGCCAGCGTCAGGCGCGCGAAGAAAAGCGCGGCAATGGCAAAAAGCCGAAGGAGCCGCGCGCCTCCAGCACGGATGCACAGGCGCGGGTGATGAAGATGGCCGACGGCGGCTTCCGTCCGGGTTATAATGTGCAGGTTGCGAGCACGGCCGGTGAGCAGTTCGTGGTCGGGCTCGAGGTGACCAATGCCGGCTCCGATCGCGGCCTCATGCGGCCGATGCTGGAGCGGTTGCGCGCGTTAAGCGGCCATCTGCCGCGGCGCTATCTCGCCGATGGCGGCTTTGGCAGCGCTGAAGATATCGAGTGGGCGCACGGCGAAGGGGTTGAGGTCTTTTGTCCGCCCACTCAGTCCAAGCACGGAACCGATCCCTTCTTGCCGCGGCGCGGCGACGGTCCGGGTGTGTCGACCTGGCGGGCCCGCATGGCAAGCGAGGCGGGCAAGGCTCAGTACAAACCCCGATCGATCTGCGAATGCATCCATGCCCGCTGGCGCAACTGGAATCTGCGACAATTGACGGTCCGCGGTATCGAAAAGGTCCGTGCCGTCGTGCTCTGCTACGCACTCACCAACAATATCTTGCAAGGCCGTCGGCTTGCCAATGGATAGCTAGTGCCATCACCCAAACGCCAACTAGCGACCATCCGCACGCACCGCGCAATCGTCTAACGTTCGATTGCATCGGTCAGCCAAGACCGGCCAGAACCGCACCAACTCAAAAGCTTCACAAGCTCTCAGGATGAGGCTGGAGAGAGGGCACGTCGGCATATGGCCCTTCGCTTGCCCAGCGCATTCGCGGCTTCGCCGCTCGCCCCCTCATCTGCCTGCCGGCATCTTCTCCCCGCTGGGGAGAAGGGGAATCGTGGCAATGCCTCGTTCCTTTGAGGCCAAGGAATGACGATCGTGCAGCTTGCTCCCCTTCTCCTCAGCGGGGAGAAGATGCCCGTAGGGCAGATGAGGGGGTGAGGAGCGTCAGCGACGAACGCCTTGAGCGGCAAGCGAAAGGCATCTTTCAGTCCTCAGCCAGCAAATACTATAAGCTATTCCCCGTCTCGCCGTTCAGCCGATCCAGGAAAGCGTTCAATTCCGCCTCGTCGATACCGACGAGATGGCGCTTCTCCGGGTAGGCGCCGGTGCGGACATCCTCGGCGAATTCGGTGAAGGCGGCGATGCGTTCGCGCTGCAGCCGGTCGTGTTCGGCGGCGAAATTGCGGTAGACCTTGGCATGGCGCGGATAGTGGTCGCGATTGGCGCCGAGCACGTCGTCGGCGAAGAGATATTGGGCGTCGCAGCCGCTGCCGGCGCCCATGGAGATCATCAGCATCGAGGTGTTGCTGCTGATCGCGGCAGCGACATCGCCCGGCACGACTTCGATTTCGGCGGCAAAGGCGCCGGCCTCTTCCAGCGCCTTGGTCTGCCGCCAGATCTCGGCTGCACTTGCCGCCGTCTTGCCGACGGCGCGGAAGCCGCCGGTCCATGTCGCCTTCGACGGGATCAGCCCGAGATGGCCGCAGACCGGGATGCCCTCATCGCGCATGCGCCGGATCGTCTGCAGGCTGGCGGCGCAATAAACCGCGTCTCCGCCGGCCTTCAGCGCCGCAAAGGCGGCGCGCAGATAGTCTTCCGCCGAGACATGGTCGCCATATTCGAGCCCGGGAATGGCAAAGGGCGTCGGCGCAATCTCGCGGAAGACCGGGCCGAGCAGCGATGGCGGCACCGAGACGATGTCGATCCCCGCCTTTTCAGCCGCTTCCGCCTCCTCCAGCGAGGTGACGCGCAGCATGGTGAGCTGGCGCTTGCCTTTTTCCGCCAGCAGGTCGGCGACGGTCGCGCGCTTGTGTTTCTTCATCGTCAATTCCTTTGAATATATCGGGCGGCTCAGGCGGCCAGCAGGGATTTCAGTTTGATGTCGCTGGCCGCGAGTGCGGCCGGGTCCGGATGGGCACGTGCTGCGATCAGCATCTCGGCAAGGCGGATATCGCGCGCCACCGCATTGCCCGGTCCGATGCCGCTCGCGGCGATCAATCGTCCGTCGGCATCGAGATGGAACAGAATGAAGGCGCCCGCCCCGAGGTCGCGGCGCTGGTGCGTGGCCGCCCCTTCGGCAAGGCCTGCTATCTGCAGCGTCATGTCGTATTGATCCGACCAGAACCACGGCACGGCGGAGACCGCTTCGCCACGGCCGAGCATGTTGGCCGCGGCCAATGTGCCCTGCTCCTGGGCGTTGCGCCAGGATTCGAGCCGCACCCGGCGACCGCCATAGATCGGCAAAGGAAAGGAGCAGCAGTCGCCAGCCGCAAAAACATCCGGCGCCGAGGTCTGGAGATAGCTGTCGACGGCGATACCGTTTTCGATCGTCAGCCCCGCCCTTTCGGCGATCTCGACATTCGGCCGGGCGCCGATGCCGACAAGCGCGAGATCGGCTTCGATCCGCTCGCCGTTCGACAATTTGATTGTGGCCCTCCCGCCTTCCTCGCTCAGCCTCTCGATCGAGACGCCGCAGCGGATATCGACACCCTCGGCGCGGTGGCGTTCGGTCAGCAGGTGCGCGATCGCTTCCGGCACGCCGCGCTTCAGCACGCGTTCCAGCCCTTCGATGACGGTGACCTCGGCGCCGAGCCGGCGTGCGGTCGCCGCCAGTTCCAGACCGATGAAGCCGCCGCCGATGATGGCGATACTCTTCCCCGGCCGCATGGTCTCGCGCAGTGCCGTGGCATCCTGATGCGTCCTCAGCAAGCGAATATGGGGGGTGCCGTCCGGGACGCCGGGGAACGAACGCGCGGCGGCACCCGTCGCCAGCAGAAGCTTGTCATAGGGAAGCGTCGCCCCGTTAGAAAGCGTGACCGTCTTGGATTCTGTGTCGAAATCCCTGGCTTCGAGGCCGGTCAGCAGCCGGACGCCGCTGTCGCCGTATTTTTCCGCCGCGGCGATGAATTTCGGCTCGCCGGCATCGGCAATGCCGGCCTTTGACAGCGGCGGCCGCTCATAGGGATGAAGGGGTTCGGCGCCGACAAGCGTTATGTCGCCGTCAAAACCCTTTTCCCGCAGCGCGAAGGCGGCGCGGGCCCCGCATTCGCCCGCACCCAGTATCACGAAATGAGCCACGACAGCCTCCGTCAGAGCGAGATGAAGACGGTGTCGCCTTCGACCTTGACCGGATAGGTCTTGAGATTGACGCAGACCGGAGCGCCCTTGGCCTCGCCGGTCTTGTAGTCGAAGCGGCCGTTATGTTTCGGACATTCGATGATCTCGTCCATGACCAGCCCGTCGGCGAGGTGGATATGTTCGTGCGTGCAGAGCCCGTCGGTGGCGAAGAACTCGTCGTCGGGGCTGCGGTAGACCGCAAAGGTGCGCCCGCCGTGATCGAAGCGGATGACATCCTCCTCATCGATCTCGTCCTTGCCGCAGACTTCGATCCAGTTTCCGCTCATCTCAATCCTCCTCGATTTTCGATTATTGCGCCGCCGGCGCCAGTTCGTTGTGGAATTCCTCGCGATAGGGCCGCGCGGTGGCCGGCAGTTCGCGCCTCAAGAAATAATCCTCGTTGCGCAGCTGGCGCAGGAAGGCCGGGATCATCTCGCGATAGCCAGACCAGATCGACGCATTCGGCGCCGGCAGGTCGTGCTTGATCATCGCATGCAGCTTCGGTAGCGCGTGGTAGGGCACCATCGGGAACATGTGATGTTCGACGTGATAGTTCATGTTCCAGTAGATGAAGCGGCTGATCGGGTTCATATAGACGGTGCGGCTGTTCAGCCGATGGTCGACCACATTGTCGGCAAGCCCGCCATGCTGCAGTAGGCCCGTCAGCACGTGATGCCAGGCGCCGTAGAGCCGCGGCAGGCCGATCAGCATCAGCGGCAGGATCGAACCCATGGCGATCGCGGCGGCGATCGTGGCGACATAGATCGCCAGCCAGATGCGGGCGATGCGGATCGCCTTCGGCTGCTCCATGTCAGGAATGAAGGTCTTTTCCGCCGCGCCGATGATGCCGGCGGCATTGCGCAGCATGTCGATCATCGCGTGCCAGACATCGAGGATGCCGAAGAAATTGAGAACCAGCCGGAAGAGGTCCGGCGGCCGCATGACGGCGATTTCGGGATCGCGGCCGACGATGACGGTATCGGTGTGGTGGCGAGTGTGGCTCCAGCGCCATGTCACCGGATTGCGCATGATCATGAAGCAGGCGATCTGATAGACGGCATCGTTCATCCAGCGCGTCTTGAAGGCAGTGCCGTGGCCGCATTCGTGCCAGCGGCTGTCGGAGGCCGAGCCGTAGAGCACGCCATAGGCTAGGAAGAAGGGCAGAGCGATCCACGAGCCCCAGAAATAGACGCCGAGCCCGGCCAGGACCAGCATGCTGCCGAGCCAGATGACCGTGTCACGGATAGCAGGCGTGTCGGAGCGCTGCATCAGCGCCTTCATCTCCTTGCGCGGAATATCCGTGTGGTACCATTGCGCTGCCGCCAGTCCCGTCTCGACGGCGGTGCGGCCGCTTTCGCCGAGCAGGTCGTAGTCACGCTTCTTGGTCTCGGTCGCCATTATCCGCCTCCCTAATGCTGTTGCCGGGAGAATAGGTTGACTTTGGGCGAGGCTCAATGCAGGCTTGATGTAATCTATCAAAAGCCATCAAGAGTGGCTCGCATCCATGAGCGAATCCATCAGGAAACACCATGCGCCGCCCCACCATCTCCGACCTTGCCCGCGCCTCGGGCGTCAGCGTCGCCACCGTCGACCGGGTGCTCAACGGTCGCCACCGCGTGCGCGAGGAAACGGCGCGACGGGTCTATGACGCAGCCCAGTCGATCGGCTACCATGCCGTCGGCCTCATCCGGCAACGGGTCTTCGAGGATTTGCCGCAATACAGGCTGGCGTTCCTGCTGCAAAAGCCAATGCAGCCCTTCTATCAGGCTTTCGCTCGCGAGATCGAAGTGGCGGCGCGCGCCGTGACCACCGCCCGTGTCCAGACCCAGATCGACTATCCCTCCGCTTCAACACCGGCGGCGATCGTCGAGAAGCTCAAGGCCCTCGGCGCCCGCAACCAGGCCATCGCTCTCGTCGCTCCAGACTATCCTGCGGTGACTGCGGCAATTGAGGAACTGAGGGAAAGAGACATTCCCGTCTTTTCGCTGCTTTCCGACTTCGCCTCAGGGGTGCGCAATGCCTATATTGGCGTCAACAACCGCAAGGTCGGCCGGACCGCCGCCTGGGTGATTGCCAAGACTGCCCGTGTGCCGGGTAAAGTCGCCTGTTTCGTCGGCAGTCACCGTTTTCACGGACATGAGCTGCGTGAGATCGGTTTTCGTTCCTATTTTCGTGAAAACGCGCCGGAATTCGACGTCATCGATACATTGATCAACCTAGATACCCCGGAGATCACCCATGAGGCGACGCTGACGCTGCTACAGAAGCATCCCGATCTCGTCGGCCTTTATGTCTGCGGCGGCGGCATGGAAGGCGCGATCTCGGCGATCCGTGAGGAGAATCTCGGCGGCAGGATCGTTCTCGTGGTCAACGAGCTGACGCCCGACAGCAAAGCCGGGCTTGCCGACGATATCGTCGCCATGGCGATCGGCACCCCCCTGCCCGCACTGTGCAAAGAGCTGATAGGGCTGATGACGAGTGCGATCGAAAACAGCGAAACGGCCGTTCCCGGCCAGTTCTTCCTGCCCTTCGATATCCATATTTCGGAGAATATCTGAGAAATGATGGAAATCTATCATTTCGGCTGAAATTCTTTCAGCAATGAGAGCGGGGGGGCAGCGATGCCCGATGGATTGCCGCAGGAATTCCGATAGAAATTCGCACGCTCATTCACGAGGAACTGCTCCGCTGATGTCGCGGAGACGAGGAGGATATATCCGTCATGACTTCGATCCGCTTTGCGCTCAACCATATGGCCGCGCCGTCGCTCGCAATCGATGATTTCTTCGCGCTGACAAAGTCGCTCGGCATCGATTCGGTCGAGATCCGCAACGACCTTTCCGGCAATGCGATTCTCGACGGCACCAAACCCGAAGCGATCAAGCAGGCTGCCGACCGCCACGGCCTGACGATCATTTCGATCAACGCCCTGCAGCGCTTCAACGAATGGAATGAAGCCCGCGCCAGGGAAGCGCAGGAACTGATCGATTATGCCAGCGCCTGCTCCGCCAAGGCGCTCGTCCTCGTTCCGAAGAACGACGGCACCGGCTGCGCCGATGGCGAAAGGCAGGCCAATCTGCGCCAGTCCTTGACGGCGTTGAAGCCGATGCTCGATAAAGCCGGCATTATCGGTCTCGTCGAGCCGCTCGGTTTCGAGATCTGCTCACTGCGCTCGAAGACCGAGGCGGCCGAGGCAATCAAGGAACTCGGCGCGCAATCGACCTTCAAGCTCGTCCACGACACCTTCCACCATCACCTTGCCGGCGAAGCCGCGACCTTCCCCGAACTGGCCGGTCTCGTCCACATTTCCGGCGTCACTGATCCCGCTGTTTCCGTTGCCGATATGCGCGATTCCCACCGCGTGCTCGTCGACGGTGACGACCGGCTGGACAATGCCGGGCAGATCAAGGCGCTGCTGCAGGCGGGTTATAAGGGTCCCTTCTCCTTCGAGCCCTTCGCAGCCGAAGTGCATGCGGTCAAGGACCCGGCCGGCGCGTTGCGCGCCAGCATGGATTATCTCTCCGCAAGGGTTTGAAGCCTAAGCAATGTCGCCTGACGATCGGCCGCCGGCGAGCGGCCGATCGTATCGATCTATTCGCGGCCTCTGAACCGGCGCTGATAGGTGGGGTCGTAGAGCGAGCTCTCGCGAAAATCCTCTGCCGCAAGCGACGGGCCGACGAAAATGATCGCCATGCGTTCGATCGGTTCGGCCGCAACCTTTGCCTCGATATTTGAGAGCGTGCCGCGCAGGACGCGCTCGTCCGGCCAGGAGGCCTTGACGACAATGGCGACCGGGCAGTCGGCGCCGTAAAGCGGCGTCAATTCCTCCACCACCTGCTTCAGCGCATGGATTGCCAGATGGATCGCCAGCGTGGCGCCTGTCGCGCCGAATTTCGCCAGCGTCTCATCGTTCGGCATCGGCGAAGCGCGGCCGGAAACGCGGGTGAGCACCAGGCTCTGGGCGACGGCCGGGATCGTCAGCTCGCGCCCGAGTGCCGAGGCAGCGGCGGCAAAGGCCGGAACACCTGGCGTCATCGTATAGGCAATGCCGTGTTTTTCAAGCCGGCGCACCTGCTCGGCGACCGCGCTCCAGACCGAGAGATCGCCGGAATGCAGCCTTGCGACGTCCTGGCCGGCTGCAGCGGCGCTCAGATATTCCGCCTCGATTTCGTCGAGCGACATCGGTGCGGTGTCGACGATCCGCGCATCCGCCGGGCAATATTGCAGCAATTCGGGGGAGACGATCGAGCCGGCATAAAGACAGACCGGGCACCGGGCGATGAGATCGCGGCCACGCACCGTGATCAGATCCGCAGCCCCCGGCCCCGCGCCGATGAAATGCACCGTCATTCCGTCATCCTTTCGTCCAGCACCACTGCGTCACCGGCATGGCCGGCCGCCAGCCGCTCATGCCGCCGATGGCGCCTGCGCGCGCTATTTCGATTCGCGTCAGCGAGCCGCCGCGTTTTGCGTGTTCTGAGAGCAGCACGGCCTCCATTTCGAGCGTCACGGCATTGGCGACGAGCCGCCCTCCCCGCTTCAGCGCCGCAGTCGCAGCATCGATAACGTTGGGCTCGCTGCCGCCGCCGCCGATGAAGATCGCGTCCGGTTCCGGCAAGCCCGCCAATGCGCCGGGTGCTGCGCCTTCGACGACGGCGAGATGCGGCACGCCGAAAGCGGATGCATTGCGGGCGATCCGCGCCGCCCGCTCCGACGATTGCTCGACGGCGATCGTCTTCAGCGACGGATCGGCGAGCATCCATTCGATGCCGATCGAGCCGGAACCGGCGCCGATGTCCCAGAGCAGTTGCCCGTGACGCGGCGCAAGCGCCGACACCGTCATCGCCCGGATTTCGCGTTTGGTGATCTGACCGTCATGTTCGAACAGCCCGTCCTCAAGGCCTGCGGCGAAAGACAGAATGCGCGCCCCCTCCCCTGCCGCGATTTGCAGGGCGCAGACGTTGAGGGAATCGATATCTGTGAGATCGAAATCGGCCGCGATCGCGTTTCTGCGCCGTTCCCGCGCGCCGCCGAGCGCCTCGAGAACGGTAAGCTGCGATTGACCGAAGCCATCGGTGGCCAGCAGGTTTGCCAGCGCGCGAGGCCCATTCTCGTCCGACGTCAGCGCAATGATGCGCCGCCTTGGGTGCAGATGCGGCCGGATCAGGTCGATCGGTCTGCCATGCAGCGAAATCGTCGCGACGTCCTGCAGCGGCCAGCCGAGGCACGAGGCGGCAAGGCTGAAGGCCGAGGGCGCGGGGATGGTGCGCATCTCGTCCACTGCCACATGGCGGGAGAGCGTTGCGCCGACGCCATAGAGAAACGGATCGCCGGAGGCGAGCACGACAACCGGAGTGCCGCGCCTGGCAAGGATGGCTTCGATCGAGCGCTCGAACGGGCTCTGCCAGGCAAAGGTCTCACCTGATATCAGCGGCGCCGCCAGCGCATGATGCCGTGCGCCGCCGAAGACAGCCGGTGCGCCGGCGATCAGCCTCCTCGCCTCCTCGCCCAGCCCTTCTGGACCATCTTCGCCGATGCCGATAATAGTCAGCCAGGGCGGATTGCCGGCAGGAGAGACATCAGCCATGGGACGACCTCGCATCCTGATCCTCGGCGGCACCAGCGAGGCGCGTCTGCTGGCCGAAGCGCTCGCGGCGCGTGACGATTGCGACGTTCTTCTGTCGCTGGCCGGTCGTACCGAAAAACCGGCCGCGCAGCCGGTTCCGGTTCGAATCGGTGGTTTCGGCGGGGCTGCGGCGCTGGCCGATTTCCTGAAGGCCGGCGGATATGATCTGCTGATCGACGCCACGCATCCCTTCGCCGAGCGCATTTCCACCAATGCCGCTCATGCTGCCGAGGCCATCGGCATAACCGCAATCGCTCTGCGCCGTCCCGAATGGCAGCGCCTGCCGGGCGATCATTGGCGGGACGTGCGGAGCATTCCGGCGGCCATCGAGGCACTTGGCCCCTCCCCCCGCCACGTCTTCCTGGCAACCGGTCGGCAGGGTGCGCATCATGCGGAAGCGGCAGCGCAGCATCACTATCTCGTCCGCAGCGTCGACCCCGTCGAGCCGCCGCTGACGCTTGCGAATGTCGATTATATCCTCGATCGCGGTCCGTTCACGCTGGAAGGCGAATTGGCTCTGCTGAGGCAACACCATATCGATGTCATCATTGCCAAGAACAGCGGCGGCGCCACCACCTATGCGAAAATCGAGGCAGCCCGCCTGCTCGGCATCGAGGTGATGATGGTCGCACGGGCTGAGGCGTCCGCGGTCAAGACGATCGAAACTGTCGAGGCGGCGCTGGCGGCGATCGATCACCTCTTTCCCTCCGCCATGAAACGCGGGGTATAGACGAGATCCGACCTGCCGGGCCGCGTGATGATCCGGGTTTCGGCCGAGCCGATGATGATGCAGGTCGCCATATCGGCGATCGAGGCATCAGCCTGGGATAGCGGCTGCACGGCAATACGTTCGTCCGGCCGCCCGGCCGCACGCCCGAAAATAACTGGTGTCGTTGCAGGCAGATGCGCCCGCAGCAGCTTGAAGGCCTCGCCGAGTTGCCAGGGCCGGGCCCGGCTGATCGGATTATAAAAGGCGATGACGAACCCGGCCTTGGCCGCCAATTCAAGACGGTTTTCTATTATATTCCAGGGCTTTAGATTGTCGGAGAGAGATATGGCGCAAAAGTCGTGACCAAGCGGCGCCCCCGCCCTTGCCGCCACTGCCAGCATGGCGGTGACGCCGGGCAGGATGGTGAGATCGACGGCGCGCCAGGCGGCCGGTCCGTTCTCGATCGCCTCGCAGACGGCCGCAGCCATGGCGAAGACACCGGGATCGCCGCCGGAGACGACGCAGACTTTGGCGCCATCCGCCGCCATCGACAGTGCCGCCCCTGCCCTGTCGAGCTCTTCGCGATTGTCCGAGACATGCCGTAGCTGATCATGTCGCAACTGCAGCCTGTCGAGATAGGGTCCATACCCGAAAAAATCAGTCGCAGCTTCGACAGCAGCCAATGCCTCCGGCGTCATCTGCTCGGGATTGCCGGGACCGGTGCCGATCACGAAAAGCGCGCCGCTCATCGGCTGCCCTCCCAGCCGGGAACCAGCACCAGCGAAAAATACGGCGCCTCGCCGTCAGCTCTGTCGGCAAGCTTTACCATGGCCGCATTCGCCATGGTGCCGCGTTCGACATAGACGGCTTCCGCAAGCCGGCCGGCGGCTTCGAGCGCCCGGCGGATCTTCGGCAGATTGCGGCCGACCTTCATGATGACGGCCGCTTGCGTATCGGCCAGGCGGCGCGTCAGCTCCGTCTCCGCCATCGTACCTGGCAGTACGGACAGCACGTCGTCCCCCTGCACGATCGGCATACCGGCTAACGACCAGCAGCCCGACATGGCGCTGATGCCGGGGATCACTTCCGTCGGGTAGCGCTGGGAAAGTCTGACATGCAGGTGCATATAGGATCCATAGAACAGCGGATCACCTTCGCTGAGCACGGCGACGGTCCGCCCGGCATCGAGATGGCCGGCGAGTGCCGCGGCAGATCGATCATAGAACCGGGTGATCAGGCTCTGGTAGCGTTCGTCGTTCTTGTCGATCTCGGTCGTCACGGGATAATAGAGCGGCAGCAGCTTCACGCCGGATTTCAGCAGCGGCTCGACGATCGCCTTGCCGTTGCCTCCCCTGCCCTCTTTGGCGAAATAGGCAATGACATCGGCGCCTTCGATGGCGCGGACGGCTTTGAGGGTCAGAAGCTCCGGATCGCCGGGACCCGTGCCGACGCCGATCAGACGGCCATGTTCCGTCATAGCCCCGGCCTCGCCAGCGCATTGAGCGCTGCAGCCGTCATGGCGCTGCCGCCAAGCCGGCCGCGCACAATGGCGAAGGGAACGCCGTAGGAATTCTCTGCCAGCGCGTCCTTCGATTCCGCCGCGCCGACGAAGCCAACGGGCATGCCGAGGATCGCAGCGGGTTTCGGAGCGCCGTCGCGCAGGAGCTCCAGCAGGTGGAACAGCGCCGTCGGCGCGTTGCCGATCGCGACGACACTTCCGCCGAGCCGGTCGAGCCACAGATGCATGGCGGCGGCCGAGCGCGTATTGCCGATCTCGCGCGCCAGCTCTGGCGTCGCCGGATCGCGCAGCGTGCAGAGCACCTCGTTCAGCGCCGGCAGCCGCGCCCGGGTGACACCATGGGAGACCATTTCCGCGTCGCAGAAGATGGGCGCCCCGGCCTTCAGCGCCTCGCGTGCGGCACCGACGAAATCGATCGAAAAGACGAAATGCTCCGCCGCTTCGATCAGCCCGCAGGCATGGATCATGCGGACGGCGATCTCGGCTTGATCTTCGGTGAAGCGCGAAAGATCGGCCTCGGCGCGGATGATCGCAAAGGAACGCTCGTAGATCGCGTCGCCGCTGCGGATATAATCGTAGTCTGGCATTCCTATCCCTGTCGCAGCGCCTTCGCAACGCCGGTTGCACCAAGCCGTTTAAGGCAGGCGGCGGTCGATTCGCCAGCGCCTCTGTTGTCTTCGATGAAGCGGGCGAGCCTCTCTATAGCGAAATCGATCCGTCCGCCAGCGATCCGTTCATCCGGCCGGTCCATTGCCAACCCGTTGAGGATGATATCGTAACCTTCAGACGTGCCGGTCAGCGTCAGCGCCGGACGCGGATGCGCGCAGCCCTTGGCGCAGCCGGAGAGATGCAGCATCAGCGAGCCGTCGAAAAGGTCGGGTGCCGCGACCAGAATGCGGCGCGCCAGCGTTCTGGTCTCGAAGAAGGCGGAGCCGCAGCCGCCGGCGCCGGCGCATGCGGCGATATGCTCGGCTTTCTCGCCGGATTGCGCGCTGAAGCCATAGCTGGCGGCCGCAGCCTCGATCGCCGGCACGCTCTCTGCCGGCAGGCCGAGGAAGAAGAAACCGCGGCCCGGCGCCAGCCGGATGGCCGTTGCGCCAGCGGCGTCGGCGAGAGCGAGCAGGGCGGTGAGGTCGGACGTCCGCGTCTGCCCGAAATCCGGCCGCACGCCGAGCACGGTTTTGCCCTCCGCCAATCGATGCAGGCCCGATAACGGCATCCTTGCCGAGCGGGACTGAATCGTTGGGATGACGGCCATGGCGGGAAAATGTGCTCGCAGAAGCGCCGGATCGATATCCCGTGTCCGACTGCCCGGCCCGAGCATTACCAGCAGGCTCAGGATTTCGCCGACGGCTGAGACGGCTGCCTCCGCAGACCCGACCGCGACCGGCGTTGCCGTCGCCCCGTGGCCATTGATGGCGACCAGCCATTGCGTCTGTGAAACCGCGACGACACGGATGTCGGCGGAAAGCGCCGACAAGCCGAAGACCCCACCGCCGTCGATGACGATCGACAGTTTCGGCGCAAGCCACGGCGAGGCGAGCTGTTCCTGTAGCCTGTTGCGCAACGGCAGTTCCACGGCGGCCGGATCGCTCACCTCTTCCGGGTCGATGCCGTGCAGCGGCGAGAGCTCAATTGCCGGTCCGTCCGGCACGCTGATGCCTGCGGCATCGATATCGGCGGCGAGCTGTGCGACCGTCTCGGCCCGCAGCCCGCGGATCTGCAGATTACCGCGCGCGGTGATCTCGAGAATGCCGTTTCCATGCGCCGCAGCCGAGCGGGCAAGTGCGGCGAGTTGCGGCAGCGTCAAGGCGCCGCCGGCCGGACGCAGCCGCACGAGCAGGCCGTCGCCGGTCGGCATCGGTGCGGCAAGGGCGGGGCAGGCGCCGCGGGCGCGCCTCTTCGCCGCCGCGCGGTCATGACTGTCCGTCGCCTCTCCGTTGTCGATCGTCCTGGCGGTTTCCATGCCCATTCTCAATCCTCTGTCCGTTTCTTACATGATCGCGGCGGGCGGGGCAAAACATGCTGGAAAGGGTCGATCGGCTATTCCTCGAAATCCCGCCCCTTGCGCAGGAGATAGATGTCCATGATCCAGCCATGCCGTTGCCGGGCCTCGCGCCTGAGTGTCAGAATATCGGTCGCGACATCGCCGAGCCGCCCTGATCGGACGATCTCGTTCTCGGTGCCGAGATAGGCGCCCCAGAAGATCTCGGCGTCGGGATCGTCGATCCTGGCAAAAGCCTGTTCGCCGTCGAGCATGACGACGGTCGTTGGCGCCTGGAGTCCCTCCCGCGCCAGCCTGCGTCCAGTGGTGATCTCGATCGGCTTGCCAACGAGATTGATCGGGATATTGTGGCTGGCCGCCAGGGCCTGGATGCTGGTGATGCCGGGAACGACCTGGTAGTCGAACTCGAGGCCAGCTTGCTGCCGCACCCGCTCGATGATGCGGATCGTGCTGTCGTAGAGACTGGGGTCGCCCCAGACGAGGAAGGCGCCGCTGCCATCCTCGGGGAGACCTGAGATCAGCTCTTCATAGATATGGGCGATTTCGCCATGCCAGGCGTCGACGCTTTGCCCGTAGCTTCTCTCCGCCGTCTGTCGCTGTGGCACCTCGAATTCTAGAATCCGGACGCCCGGCCGGGCAATATACCGTTGGCAGATCTCTCGGCGGACCTCGGCAAGCTCCTCCTTGACCGCACCCTTGAGCGGCAGGAAGATCACGTCGGCGGCGTTCATCGCATTGATTGCCTGTATGGTGACGTGCTCCGGATTGCCCGTGCCGATGCCGATGATATGGATGTGCTTCACGCCGATACTCCCATGATTCCTGGCGGTCTTGCCGAAAAAGCCGGGTCGCCGCAAGGGCAGAGCAGCGAGTTGGCCGCGGCCAACTGGATCCACAGGAGGCTCCGGCCCCTATTGTTGCCGCAGATACCGAATCGTGTCATTTTCGATACGCTTTTTGACGCTAAGTTGACAGAAAAGCGCATCGAAAAGGATTGGGTGTTTTGGACAACATTAGCGTATCGACGACAGATGTGCGGATCGAGCGGCATGCGAACCAGCTTTCGCGGCAATTGAAGCTGCTGCGCGACAAGCTGTTTCCGCCGCTTTCGCAGAAGACGCTGCGCACATTCTCCTCCGGCGAGGCCGCACAGATGATCGGCGTTTCCGACGGCTATCTTCGCCAGCTTTCGCTGGATGGCAAGGGGCCGCAGCCGGAACTTTCCCCGAACGGCAGGCGCTCCTATACGCTCGGCCAGATCAATGAATTGCGCCATTATATGGCGAAGCTGAAGCCGAAGGATGCGCTCAGCTATCTCCCGTGGCGGCGTCCCGGCGAGAAGCTGCAGACGGTCGCCGTAACCAATTTCAAGGGCGGTTCGGCCAAGACGACGACGACCCTCTATCTGGCGCAGTATCTGGCGCTGGCTGGTTATCGGGTGCTTGCCATTGATCTCGATCCGCAGGCTTCGCTCTCCTCCATGCTCGGCGTGCAGCCCGAATTCGATCTCTCCGACGGCGATACGCTCTATGGCGCAATTCGCTACGATGCCGGACGCAAGCCGCTGAAGGAGATTGTCCGCAAGACCTATTTCGACGGGCTCGATCTGGTGCCGGGCAATCTGGAACTGATGGAGTTCGAGCACGAGACCCCGCGGGCGCTTACTGATCGGCAGAAGCCGGCCGAGCTGTTCTTCCGCCGGGTCGGCGTGGCGATTGCCGAGGTCGAGGCCGATTACGACGTGGTGGTGATCGATTGCCCGCCGCAGCTCGGTTATCTCACCCTCGGGGCCGTCTGCGCCGCCACATCGCTGCTCATCACCATCCATCCGCAGATGGTCGACGTCGCGTCCATGTCGCAGTTCCTGCTGATGACCTCGGATCTGCTCTCCGTCGTGCGCAAGGCCGGCGGCGACCTGCAGCACGACTTCATCAAATATGTCGTCACCCGTCACGAACCGTTCGATGCACCGCAGTCGCAGATTGTTGCGCTGTTGCGCAGCCTGTTCGGCGACGACGTGTTGACGGCGACCATTCTCAAGTCGACGGCAATCGCGGATGCCGGCCTGACCAAGCAGACGCTCTTCGAAATCGAGAAGGGGCAAGTGCGCCGCTCGACCTACGATCGGGCGCTGGAATCGGTCAATGCCGCCAACAGCGAGGTTCTTGCCGGCATTCACAAAGCCTGGGGCAGGACATGAGCAGACGCGATCGCCTTAAAGGTCTTTTCGACGATACGGCGCAGGAGTTGGCCGCGGCCAACTACGAAGAGTCGTCGTCGCGCGGAGCGGCCGGGCCGGTCCGGACGATGGCGCTGACCCTCGGGCGCATGGAGGAAGAGAGCAGGGCGATGCAGGAGGCCCTGCTTTCCGGCGAACGTATTGTCGAGCTCGATCCGGATCTGATCGATTCCTCCTTCGTGCGTGACCGGCTTGCCGACCAGCCGCTCGATATGGAAGACGAGCTGGTGCAGTCGATTGCCGAGAACGGCCAGGAAGTACCGGTTCTCGTCCGCCGCCATCCAGATGACGAGGCGCGCTACCAGATCGCCTACGGCCATCGACGCCTCCAGGCCGTGAGGCTGCTTGGACGCAAGGTGCAGGCGATCGTCCGCCAGCTCGATGATACCGATGTCGTCATCGCGCAGGGTATCGAGAACTCGGCGCGCCGCAACCTTTCCTATATTGAACGCGCCGTCTTTGCCTTCAATCTCGAGCTCAAGGGGTTTGAGCGCCCCGTCATCATGAAGGCGCTATCGACCGACAAGACGGAGCTATCGAAGCTGTTATCCGTTGCAAAGGCCATCCCGGCCGAGATCGTCCGCTCCGTGGGAGCGGCACCCGGCATCGGACGGCGTAAATGGATGGCGCTTGCCCAGGATTGGAACGGGATAACGGCGGCGCGGCTTGCGAAGCTGATCGCCTCGGAACGCTTCATGTCGGAAGAGAGCGACCGCCGTTTCGAACTTTTGGTTGCCGAACTTGCCCGCAAAGAGGCGAAGCCGGAGCCCACGGAATACGACTGGAAGCCGAAGAGCGGCGGCAAGATTGCCGGCCGAATCAAGAGCGCCGGTAATTCCTTCACGATCGCGTTGAAAACCGGCGATGCGCCGGATTTCGGCGCTTACATTTCACGCCGTCTCGATGAGCTTTACGAAGCCTATCGGGCCGGCAAGTTGCAAGCAGGAGAGTAGGCCGCAAAAGAAAAAAGCCTCCGAACGTTGCCGTCGCGGAAGCCTTTCTCATATCTGGACAATCTGAGAATCGCACTTCCTCGAATCGCTGTCAAGCATCTTCGGCATCCTTTTGGATGGTGAGATTTCTTTTGCCTTAAAAAAGGTGAGGGATATGGAGCCTCAATATGTATCGACGCCCTTTGGGCGGCGATCGATGACGCTTGGCATGCTGGCAAGCCAGGAAAGCGCCAGCAAGGTCGACCCGGATGCATCGGTCGACAAGTGGAAGATCTTCCGCTCGCTCTGCGAGGCAAAGGATATGATCGGCGTATCCGATCGTGCGCTTGCCGTTCTCAACGCGCTGCTGACCTTCTACCCGAAGAACGAGATTGCCGAGGCCAATGGTTTCGTCGTTTTTCCGTCGAATGAGCAGCTTTCGCTGCGCACGCATGGCATGGCCGGGACGACGCTGCGACGGAACCTGGCGATGCTGGTGGAAGCCGGCCTGATCATTCGGCGCGACAGCCCGAACGGCAAACGGTTTGCCCGCCGCAATGGCGAGGGTAAGCTTGGCGAGGCCTTTGGCTTCAGCCTGGCGCCCCTTCTAGCGCGCGCCGGCGAGATCGAAGCGCAGGCGGCGCAGGTGATGGCCGACAGGCTGGAATGGAAGCGTCTGCGGGAGCGCCTGACGCTCTGCCGGCGTGATATCGCCAAACTGATCGAGATCGCGCTGGAAGAGGAAATAGCGGGCGAATGGATGGAGATGCAGAAGCACTTCAATCTGCTTTCGGCCAGCCTGCCGCGTCGTCCGTCGGCGGCGGAGATGAGGAGCCTCTTGACTGATCTCGAAGCGTTCCGCGAGATGATCATCAAGACGCTGGAATCGAAAACGAAAACAGAAAAAACAGACGCCAATGACAGCCAAAACGGTCGGCACATACATAATTCAAACCCACACCCCACATCTGAACTTGAACCAAGCTTCGAAACGAAGCAGGGCGCGAAGCCGGAGGAAGAACAGCGGACGTGGCGGGAGCCGCCAAAGTCCTTTCCGCTCGCCATGGTGCTGCAGGCCTGCCCCGAGATCGCCGCTTATGGGCCGGGCGGCGGGATCGGCAGCTGGCGGGATCTGATGGCCGCGGCCGTCATCGTCCGCTCGACGTTGGGCGTCAGCCCGAGCGCCTATCAGCTGGCCTGCGATATCATGGGGCCGGAAAACGCCGCCACGGTGATCGCCTGCATTCTGGAACGGGGCGGCCATATCAACTCGGCTGGCGGCTATCTGCGCGATCTGACCCGGCGGGCGGAGCGCGGCGAATTCTCGATCGGGCCGATGCTGATGGCGTTGATGCGGGCAAATGGTCCGCTGGCGAGGCGAACCGGCTGA
>NZ_CP013535.1:0-435286 GCF_001664385.1 Rhizobium phaseoli
GTGCGGCTGATCGTTATTCCTGCCGCTGAGGATTTCAGTTGTGGTCAGCTGACCACCAAGCTAACCCCTTGGAAAACACCAACTTTCAAAGGCGGCTTGTCGGAGGCATTGTGCCGGTTACCGTCTGGCTCCCGAGCCAAATGACGCCTCTTAGGGGAACAGTAGACCGTGATCTCAATACGAACGCGCCCAAGGTCGAGCACGAACAAGACCAGGAGCGAAGTCTTCGCACGAAATCGCAGCCGCCTTTCATTGGCACCGGCGCGGCGAGCAAATCGCAAGGTGGCCGGCTGTGCCGGCTAATCGCGAATGGGCGATGGCGCCGCATGGATAGGACGCAATAGGAACAACTACCTGCTGCCATCCGCAGCGCCGGAATCTACCGGGCTGATTCGCGACGGCACTTCCACAATACTGGGAGAATTCATCAACCGCTATCTTGGGCGAGGTGACGCAATGAGCCACTCGACCCTATGGTCTTTTGACCAGGCAAGAATGGCATTCGAGGTGAGTTTGGTGCCGTTGTCGGAGAGATCATTGCGAGTTTGCCGCGCCATTCGATCAGCGTCGTCAGCTCTCGAGCGAGGCGACGACCGGAGATCGAGGTGTCCGGGGATCGCCGCGAGGCATTCGCGCGTCGCGTCATCGACGATGTTGAGCACGCGAAACCCCCTTCCGTAAGCGAACTTACAGGCACGCGCGCACCGATCCTGGTCAACGCGAAGGCTCTGCCCGCTGGTCGCTGGATTTTGTTCGTGACCAAAAGCAAATGATCCAGGGAATCATTTCTCCACCGAACGACTGAGGCATATACATATCTCGCAAGGCCCAGCCATCGGCACATTATTTGAGGCCGTTGAAGAAGGTGATGGGTCCAGGCGGCTTGGAGGAGGCATAGCCGTTCCAGCCGTCGAGTTTGGCGATGATCCAAGCGGCCCAGGCGAGCGAAGCTTTGGGATGGGGATTGGATTTGCAGCTTGGTCTTGCCCTTGAAGCGGCTTTCGAGGGCGGCGAGCGTGTTGATCTAGTGGGGACTGATGGCCAGGCTTGCCGGGTGAGGATCGCCGCCACTGCGGGCCTGCACGAGTTGGAGGACGATTGCCGCGGCCTTGGCGGCGATGGCGACGAGCTTTTCCAGCCGCGCCGCCAACTGCAATTGGCTGTGCTCGATCTTGAAGCCCTGCGTCTTCATCACCCGGAAGAACTGCTCGATCATCCAGCGCTGCTTGTACCAGGCGACGATCTGCCAGGCGTCAGTCGCACTGGAGAGCGCATGGGTGGTCAAGAGCAGCCAATGCAAGGGCTCGACACCGTCGGGTGCGTCCGGTTCGACGACCTCGACCCAACTGAGCCTAACCCCGTCGGGCAGCCCTTCTTCGCGCCGATTTTGCGGCCGCCTGATCGTCGCCTGGCCGAAGCGCAGGCACAACGTTGCCTGCCGAGCCGGACGGTCGGCGCGCTCGCGCAGCTCGATCGTTTGGGTGTCGCAGAACCGAACTGTCTCTACGACATCACGCAGTTTAGAGCCGCCGATGAGTGCATGGTCATGCATGACGCGCGACAAAAGATCGAAGCGTTGGTCGGGCAGGCGCGCCCACATGATAAAGAAGTCGCCCTATTGCGCGACCTCGCCAATGAGCGATGGCGTTTCGGCGACCGGCGGCTTCGGCGGGCGGGAGCGCCGTTGGGGTGAACCGCATCTACGGGCTCTATCGCGAAGAAGGACTTTCCGTTCGCAAGCAGAAACCGGGGCGGCACGCTGTCGGCACGCGTGGCCCGATCCTGGTCGAAGCGAAGGCCAATGCCCGATGCTCGCTGAATTTCGTTCACGACCAGTTCGCTTGCGGAAGGCGGTTTCGCGTGCTCAACTTCGTCGAAGACGTGACTCGCGAATGCCTGGCGGCGATCCCGGACACCTCGATCTTGCGTCGTCGCGTCGCTCGCGAACTGTCGGTCCTCATCGAACAGCGCGGCAAACCGGGGATGATCGTCTCCGACAACGGCACGGAATTCACCTCGAATGCCATCCTTGCCAGGTCGAAGGATCATAGAGTCGAGTCGCACGGCATCACGCCGGGAAGCCGATGCAAAACGCTAATGTCGAGAGCTTCAACGGCCGGAAGCGGGACGAGATGGTCAACCAAAGCCTGTTCCTCGGCCGCGATTATGCCCGAAGCGCCATTGCTGAATGGGCCGACGATTACAATAATTTCCGGCCGCACTCATCGCTCGGAATCAGACCCCGGCAAGCTATGCCGATACCATTGCCGCAACCGGCTCCAACGCTGCGCGAGATGAAAGCTTCGCGTTTCCGCCACTTGGCGTACTCGAAGCGCGCAGGCTCTAGTTGTGAGCTTTCAGGAGGTTGTCCATTCGGCCCTGGTCGAGAAAGCTGAGGTTGTCAAAGCTTCAGTGATTCTCGGAGGACCGAATGAACATTCACAAGAATGCCCGTTTGACACCGCGGCGTCGAGAGGAGATGGCGCGCGCCGGTATTGATGGCGCTTGTTCCAAAGCCGATGCTGCGCGGACATATGGGGTGACGTCGAAGGTGGTCGCTCGTTGGACGGCGCGCTTTCTGGCGGATGGCGCCGCCGGCATGGCGGACCGGTCGTCGCGGCCGCGGACAAGCCCGAGACGAACCGCGGCCAACATTGCCGGCGAGATAGCAGTGTTGCGCCGACAGCGGCTGACGGGCAAGCACATCGCCAAGCAGACGGGCGTGTCGGCGGCAACGGTGAGCCGGGTGCTCAAGCGCGCCGGTCTTTCCAGGCTGAAGGATCGAGCCGGCCGAACCGGTGCGACGCTATGAGCGCGAGCGGCCCGGCCAAATGATCCATATCGACATCAAGAAACCTGGCCGCTTCAGCCAGGTTGGCCACCGCATCACGGGTGATCGAACCCGCCAAAGTTCGCGCAGGGGCAAAGGCTGGGGCGCTGGCTGGGAGTACGTTCACGTCGCCATCGATGACGCCTCGCGCGTTGCCTTCTCGCAGATATTGCCAGACGAAAAGAAGGACAGCGCGGTCGCCTTTCTCAAGGCGGCACTGACCTACTATAATACCCTCGGCATTACCGTCGAGCGCGTCATGACCGATAACGGTCCCTGCTATGCCTCAGGCGAATTTGCCCGCGCCTGCCGCGAACTTGGCCTCAAGCACGTCCGAACAAGACCCTATACGCCAAAAACCAATGGCAAGGCCGAACGCTTCATTCAGACCGCGCTTCGGGAATGGGCCTATGCCGTCGCATACCCAACCTCGGACATGCGAGCCGACCAACTGCCAAAATGGCTCCATCGCTACAATTGGCATCGACCCCATGGCAGCCTAAAATATAATACACCAATCAGCAGACTCGGCCTGACCGAGGACAACCTGTTGAGGCTCCACATCTAGTCGCCGCCGGAGAGGATTGAATGCTAGGTCAGCGGGTCCACTGATCGAGGTTTTTCGCCAGACTCTGCTGTCGTGGGCCAGCAAGTTTTTTGGAGTGGGACGCACTGCCAACAGCTGCTTTTCCGGTGGTCAGCTGACCACAGCTCCAACACTCTGAAAAGAAACGATATTTTCTGGCGCTACTATGGACGTCGCATGACCCGCTCCTCGCGCCACCTCTCACAAGATCAGTTGTGTAGAGATAGGTACCGTCCTGTCGCCGCCATGGGTCGCAGGGTCTTGGCGGTCATTTTTGATCGCACATTACGTTCTAAGGGCATTGGTTATGGTTGCCCGGGTAGAATGGCCGACAGCCCTTCTATGCGGCTGGTGTAGTAAGGTCAGTTGATGCACGGAGCCGATTGAGCGGCTTCGTGTTCAAACGAACAATGGCGGTATTTGTCACGACTGAAAGGAGACATTGCTTTGTAATCTTAACGGCGGTCTCCGCAGGATGCTTCAGGACGAAGACCTCCCAGGCTTCGAGGACGGTCGAAATTTGCTGGTCGCAAAACGAATGTTTGCAGATTTTCGGCCGTAATCATTCCTGTAGGAAATAGGCGCGGACAAATGGCTCAATCAAATTGTCGAGCATCCTTGAAAGAACGCCGAAACGCGTACGGATTGTAAAAGAAACAAATACTGTCTGACTGAGTCCCGGCTCGCGCCCGAATTCTTCGTGCAGCCGAGAGGGCTGTTTGGTAGCGGGAGGGGCTGTCCTCTGCTTTCACCCGCGCCGCCGAAGGTCATGGCCCGCGCGCCTCTGCGGATCATAATCACCGCGGCTGAAGCCTTCAGCACGTTCCGGGGGAGGGGGCGAGCAGGCGGAGGAAGCCGGCTCCGCGGGCGAGGATGTAGGCGCTGAGCTGAAACCGCGGAGCGATAGCGACTAGCGGTCCTGGCGCTACAGATCCCCAAAGGCCGGACCTGACGGTTATTCCGTCGAATAGCGACAAGAAAAAAGACTCTCTGCCATCGGCCGTCGGATGAACCATGCCCTCAACGGCGAATGAGGCCAAATCGGTGGGCTTCGTCCAGCAGGACCCGCACCGAGGACGGTTGCCACTTCTTGCCGCTGCGCACAGGCCGTTCTCCCATCTGGTCCAGTTGCGCGGCAATGTCGCGCAGCGACAGGTTGGGATCGGCAATGGCAATTGCCGCCACCAGCTTCATCAGATAGTCTTCGGGAGCGCGGCGAGGGGATCGAGCAAGGAGTTCCTTCTCCGCGAGCTTTTCGCGTACCATGCGATGAACAGCGCGACGAAGGCGTTCGACGGTCCAGTCGTGGCCACGGCGATTGAGAACCTGCACGACATTGTCCCAACTGTGCTGCGGCCGGAGTTGACGCACCATCGGCAGCCACGTCTGCGCCGATGCAGTGAGTTCATCGAGATAGAGCTTCTCCCGTGCCTGCGAGATTGCCTTGATCGCCTCCGGCCGTCGTTCTCGCAGACCCGGATTTCCAGGAAGCTTGCCGCGTGCCTTCGCCGCCTTAATGCCGGCTTTGGTACGCTCGGCGATTAGCGCCCGCTCGAGCTGCGCGACGGCGCCGAGGACCTGAAGGGAAAACATGCCCTGCGGGGTCGACGTATCGATTGGATCGCGGATCGACCGGAAATGCACGCCGCGCGCCTCGAGGTCCTCGATCACCGACAAGAGATGACTGACGGATCGGGCCAGCCGATCGAGGCGCACGACAATGAGGACGTCGCCGGCGCTAAGCTCAGCGAGTAATCGCGTCAACACCGGTCGAGCCCGCGATGCTCCGGAACCATGCTCCTGATGGATCCGATCGCAGCCGGCTGCACGCAGCTCGTCCAACTGGGCATCGTGGACCTGTTCATCCGTCGACACCCGGGCATAACCGATCAGCCGCTTGGGAGATTGTTGGTTGTTAAATGTTTGTGGCTTCGCCATCGCGCTTGTAACGGCCCTGTCTCGAAGTAGTTTGTACAGACAATGCATGCGTTAGAAATAGAACAGTTGCAAGCGTGTTTTAAGTGTCAAATAGCGGCCCACCAGACTCAAATCGCCACCCGAGATAAGCAACGGAGCGTCCGCACTGACAAACCCGCGCCAGCGGGCTCCTGTGGCGGAAAGGCCGGAAAACAACGGTTTTGGAGATGTCGCGAGAGCAGGGGGCCGCAGGAGGACGCCGGCGCATCATGCGGCAAGAAGGGGTCGGGATCATGCGGGCCAACTGGGGCGGCCGAATTCTGTCTCGGGGAGTCCGGTCATCCAGGACGGCCGACCACTGATTTGCGCGCTGAAATCAATCGCTGCCGAGGTGGCTTTTACTTCCCGTTTTCAGTTGAAGCGCTAAGCTGAAAAACTGGCGCCGAACTTTGACCTAATGGCTTCACACGGAGCAGGGGAGGGGAGAGCGATGTTCGAAATCATTCGAGTTGGTGGAAGGGTGTTGGAAGAACGCGCTCACGGTTGTAAAAACCGGCTAACGATAACGATAGGAATTTCGGATGAGCTGGAAACTGAGGCGAGTTAAGCAGTGTGCCAAGTGCCCTTGGAAGGTGTCCACGAACCCTCATGATATTCCGAATGGCTATAGTCAAGAACTGCATCAGGCTCTTGTCCGCACCATCGCCGAGCCGGAATCGCTGAAAGGCACCGGCCAGGTGATGGCTTGCCATGAGCATGCGCCAGGGGAGGAAGCCCACTGTGTCGGCTGGCTCATGAACCAGATCGGGCCGGCAACAACATCCCTTTGCGTCTTCAAGTCATGTCTTGCGACAATATCGAGGCGGTCATCTTGGAAGGCCCGCAGCACGAACGGTTTGAAGATACGCTGCCGAAAGGCAACGACGTCGCAGTTGGGTAGGGGTCAACTTGCTGCGATCGCCAAAAGGCAGATCAGCGGCCGCTGCCCCTTGGCACAGCTCTGATTGTTGCCATTAAAGGCCCGATGCCTTGGTGAGTTTGATCCGGAAACGGTCACGGCGCAGGTGATACTTGCGGGTCATTTCCGCGCTGGTATGACCGAGCTGTTTTTGGACATACCGCAAGTCGACCTCAGCCGAGCAGGGTGACGAGCAGGCCCTTGGCAAGCGTCTCGACCCAGCCGCAGCCGCCTTCGGTCTGGTCGCGGCCGCAATCCAGCCCGACGATCTCGGAGCGGCGCAGGCCGCCGGCAAAGCCGATCAGCAGTATCGCCCGATCCCGCATGCCGCGCGGAGTTCCCCTATCGAGCGTTTCGAGTATGGCGATCATGTGCTCGGGGAGCACGGCTTCTTTTTGGCGAAGAGGGGCTACATGGGTGTTGCGGATGCCGGCCAGAACGGTGGTGGACGTTTAGCGGCATCTAATTATAGCATCCGAGAGGCCCGGCCGCTTCGACGGGTTGCACTATTGTAATAGCTTGATGCCTGCTGAACCGAACGATGACGTGACTGCTCCATGGCTTCGGGCAGGGGAATGCCGCGATTGGCGGCCTCAGTCAGATAGCCGGACCTCAACCCGTGCACCGAAAACTCCCCGGGCTCGAGCCCGGCCATTTTCACCCGCCGCTTGACGATATCATTGACCGCCTTCGGATCGAGCGCCCGGCGCGAAACATGGCCCCAGCGATCGATCCCCCGAAACACGCTACCGCTGCTAATCTTCGCGGCCGCCAGCCACGCATTCAGCGCCTCCACCGGCCGCCCGGTGAGGTAGACGACCTCGTCCTGACCGGCGCCGGAATTCTTGGTTCGGCCGAGATGGATGGACAGCGAGGGCAGGGGGCTGCCGTCCTCGCCGGCAACGGGCGGCTCGATGGTCAGCTGCTCCTTGCGCAGGCCAGCGACTTCGCTGCGCCGGCGGCCGCCGGACGCGAAGGCGACCATCAGGATCGCCCGATCGCGGAGATCGCGCAGATTGTTGCCGCCGCAGGTGGCCAGCAGTTTGGCCAAAACATCTGATGTCACCGCCTTGGCGCTCTTGCGAAGACGTTGTCTTGGCGCGGCTCGGATCGCCAGACGAATGGCTGATTTGAGGGCAGGGGAGGCGAAGGCGCCGTCGAGACCGCGCCATTTGGTCAGCGTCGACCAGTTGGCGAGCCGTCGTCCGACGGTCGCCGGCGCGTGCGGCCCGGTCGATCGAAGAAGACCGCCGTCCCTCAAGGCCTGGCCGACTGCGGCCGGCATGCCGTGCTCGGGATCGGTTTCGCGCCGCGCCGGGTCCCACAGATGATTGGCGACGAATTTCAGCAGCAGCGCTTCCGGCGCCGGCCAGGGCAGGGCGCTGCCGGTCGCCGCCAGGCACCAGGCTTCGAGGTAGCCGAGGTCGGAGGCCAGCGCCCGCAGGGTGTTGTCACCCATGCCTTCGTTGACCAGGTGTTTGAGCGTCTCAACGTCCTGGTCGGTAAGGATCTCGGCGAGCTTGTCGCGCCGGTCGATCGGCAGTACCGCGGCAATGGTGTCGAGGGTTTCGGCGCGCTTTGCAATGCCATCGGGCACTGATTTCGGGGCGATGATGTCCACAGGAGCTCCTGAACGGCGAAAATCCGGCAGCCGCAACGTCGTCGGCGCCCCGTCCTTCGTCCCGTTTTCACTGATTTGCGGCGTGATAGCAATTACTTCCGATAAGCATTACTTATCGGAGGTGATTGCCTCAAAAAAACGCCCTCGGTGCGACGGAAGTAAGGGCCAAGTTCAATTCCTTATTCCAAAAGAACGTGGTTAATTCAAATGGTTAACGAACCGTAAATTCGACGCCGTCGCCGATTTGCCAGGCACCCGGGATCCGGCGTTGTGAATTTCAGCTAGGGATTTCATTCAAGCGCCAGCTGAAAATCGGACGCCATCTCCGCAGGTCAAGACTGGCTGCGAGTGACTAAGGCTTATCGGTGGACACAATTTTGCTTGCATACGATGCATCGCGACGAACAACACCTCCCTTGGGAAGTGGCGCTGATCCAAGACCTTAACCGCATTTGCAATTGTAAACCATGAAATCCTTAGCTGAAAATTGGGCTGATTCTGCCCGTTAAGTCCAACTGACTTAAGGTATTCCGCCGTTTGAAATCGCAAATTGAAAGCGACAAGCGAAAGCCATTGTTTACGTAAGGCAGTCGAGCAAAGGCCACGTTGAGAACAATCCTGCGAGCTGTCGCCGGCAATATATGAACTGGTTGACTTCGGGCGGCATCGCGGCTTCCGCACCGTTGAGGTCATCGATGATGATCTCAGACGTTCAGCCAGCGGAATGGTTGCCCGTCCAGCTCCTGAGAAGCTGGTGGCTGCATTGTCCGTCGGCAAAGTCGGTACTGTTCTTTGCTTCGACGCGCCGCGCCTCGCGCGCAATGGGCGCGACTACCTGCCTTTCGCCCTGGCCGGCGGCCAACTCCTATTCCATCTGATCAGCAGGCTCTACGAGCGCACGTCGATCATTGTCACCACGAACCTGGCGTTCGGTGAATGGCCGACGGTGTTCGGCGATGCCAAGATGACGACGGCACTTCTCGACCGCCTGACCCATCACTGCGAGATTGTCGAGACCGGCAATGAGTCCTGGCGCTTCAAGAACCGCTCTCAAAGCTAAAGTCGAAGAAGATCATCACCCGCACTTGGCCTACCCTCTGCAACCCCGGCCAGCGCCGGGCAGGCCAAGCGCTGATCTACAGCACAGGGGGGTCAAAATTGGATAAGCAAAAGGGGTGAATGTTCGGTGCTGATTGACGTGTCATCACGCCATTTGTCGTCGTTCAGGACAATCTCCGCGACAAACTGGTCGACAGTCGCGTTCTCGACGGCTGGGTAGACGGGCCTCGGACGTGGGTCAGGGACCGGGTTGGGACCGTTCAAACAGTTCAAGGCCGAGAAGCGGATATTGTTTTCTTTGTTCTGAGCGCGCAGTCTCCCTCTCAACAGGGCGCACGCGCGTGGGCTGGTGGAAGACCGAATCTCGCCAATGTCGGCGTAACCCGCGCGAAGACATCGCTCTTCGTCATCGGAAATCGAGCCGCATGGAAATCGGCAGGCTTCTTCGCGGCCCTACATAGGTACCTGCCGCAGCGCAATCTTTGATGCTGCCGAGCTTATTGGGAAAACGGCTTCCTGCTCTGGTCGGCATTTTAGGCTCCACCAGCGGCCACCATCTCGTCAAAGCGGGGCAGCCGCAGCAGGCTGTCATAGCGATGCAAGAGCCCGGCAACGGCGACGAACCGTCGTCCGCGCTGGGCGCTTGCCGAGAGTGCAGCGAACAGGTCTTGCGTCAGTCCCGCAAGATCGAGGAACACAACGAGTCGCGCGAGAAAAAAGTCGATTTCTCTGAGGTTGTGACGCGTCGAAAACAGTTGGCCCGGGTGACAGTCCGATGGCCAGAAAGGCGTTCCGGCGGCGATCACATCGAGGGCTTCGCCAAACCCGCTGGGGTCGTCGGCAGCAACGTCTCCCAACGCCGCCCGGATGGGGTCGTAAAGCTCCGGGGTCCGGCCACGCAACACGGTTTCCATCGCCCGGGCCATGCCGCCGTGTGCGGAACGATAGGCTGGAACGCCCTCGTTGGAGACCCGGAAGAACGCCTCTGGGGCATCCAGGATTTTAAGGTCCGTCGATGCCGGTGGCCCACTCTGGAATTCGTCGATTTGCCTGAAGAGGGTGCCAGGGATCTGCAGCAACGTCGACCCCTCGCGCTCGTCTGGCTTCAACATCCCCCAGATGGCCACGACCTGGGTGATATCCGCTCGGACGTCAAAATAGTTCCGCGGATAGGCCATCAAGGCCGGGTTCCAATACTTCGACAGCGCATGGAGGCGCAGCGATAGGATGGACGCGATTGGTGCAGAGGCAAGAACCGGATAGGCGGTAATAGCGTCGCGATAAGGAGCATGGTCGACGAAAGCCGGGGTACGTCCGAGCGCCACCGTCGCAACGGCAAGCGCCAAGAGGGTCCCCAGCGCGAAGGGGTTTCGCGACGATGGCTGAAAAGGGAAGGATGCGCTCTCGGTTGCCCACAGAAGGTCGCTTTCCTGGACGGCGCCAGTCGCCAGACAAGACAATGCCCATTTCCAAAGCCAGTGGCTGGTCAAGTCGCCCAATTTGTCAAGGGGCGGCTCATGCTCGGGAGCCTCCGCCATCCGCAATACGCCGCTCCGGCCGGAGCGAACGACGCCTTCGAAGTCGGCCTCGGAAAACAGGGCTGCGATCCGGCGAGCCGTATCAATGTCTTCCACTATGTCGAGCTGCCGTCCGTGGCCGGAGCCTTGGTAAGAATGCTCATCGGAACCCGCATCGATAAGCGCCAGCTGCTCCATCTCCAGATCGCCTATGGGCTCATATCGTTCTGCCTGCCTCGATGTGACCCCGAGGCGCGCCCGTTCGGCACGGCGAGTCGCAACAGCCTTTCTGCGCGCGTCGACAGGCAAGGCTGCGGTCTCCTGGTTGGACAGCCCGATGTCCGATTTGTCCTCGCGGCGGAGGATTGCACGCGCCGCAAGCGGCATCGCGAAGACGTCTTCCCCGGCAAGGTCAATCAGGCGGCGCACCAGGCTGGGATCGGTGAGCAGTAAACCGACCTCGCCCAAGAAGGCGTCATGATAGGCTGCGAGAGTTGCAGCGTCCGGCTCGCCAGCCCCACCGCCAGCCCGGTACCAGTTGGCGGCAGCGCGATGGACCGCGCGAACCGTCTCGCGCATGGGGATCTCGGAATTTCCCGCCGGTGACAGGTCGCTGTCGAGCATCGGCAGCATGATGCGCCTGAGGACAGGAACGTGGCGTATTGCGTCATCGCCGGAGCGCTCGACCAGCCAGACTTCACGGGAGAGGGCCTCAAAGAGGTCTATAGATTTCTGCACATCGATTGCGCCAAGTGCTGTCGGACCGGCAAGGACCTCCCGGATAAGTGTGGGCGTGACCACCGTGAGCGCAAGTCCCGGATGTGCCAGTTTGGAAAGGTCGTCCCTGGAAATCAGCCGCTCCCCGGCAGCATCGGTGACGATATGGTCTTTCAACCGGTGCAGAAAGCGGGAATAGAGCACGCGCGTACTGGATGCGGCACCAAGAACCCCTGAGCCTTCGGCAAGCGTGGCAGCCTCCTCGATCTCCGCAGCCGTGCGCCCGCGCGAAAACGCAGCGAGCAACAGGAGCACGATTGGAAACCGCGGAATGGCGCCAACGAGGCGCCGGCTTCGCGCCTGTGTGAAGATTTGGCGATCTGCACGGCTCCTCAGGAACTCGACCGCGGCCTCGGGACCGAGCTCGCCGATCTCCAGGCGTGCTTCGAACCAACGAGCAGCATCACCATCATCGCCCTGGAAGGGATGCGCTCGGCCAGCGACTACCGCCCTTACATCCTTGAACAGCGGACGTCCGTCGTGGCACCGGAGCACTTCGAGTGAGTTCAAGAATTCGAGCACAAGGCCGAACGGCTCCTGGTCCAGAAAAGGGGCCTTCATATTGGAGCGTACCAGGACTTCCTCGAAGGTATCGACGAGGACAACGAGGGTTTGTTCGGCAAACATCCCGTCACCCAAGGCCCGTTGCATTTCCTCGCGCATGGATGAAACAACGTTCAAGCTCTCGGTACCGGAGAGCCGCTCCACGTCGCCGCTCTCTTGAGTGAGCCTGTGCAGATCGTTTCGAGCCGCGTTCCGGATCGCCGATAGACGCTCGGCCGCTGCTGGCCTGGCAAAGCCGATCTGCCGAGTAACCTCGTTCAGCCATTCGCGCTCGCCCCCGAGAGCAACGTTGCGCTGGTCAAAATCAATCCAGACGCAGATCGGACCTGACCAGTCGTCTTTCTGGGTGCGGCGCATTAAATCGGCGACAAGAGCCGACTTGCCCGAGCCGCCTATGCCGGTGACGAGCAGAGGACGAAGGCGTGCGAAGTCGCTTGGCGGTTTGGGGAGCGCGACCAGTGGCTGCTGCAAAAGGCCGCTTTCAATATACTGGTCGAGGGCATGTGCCTCGAGCGCACGGCCAAACAGCTTACGGGGGGCCACAAAGTCCTGCCGGCGTCGCTCGGCCTTGCGCGCCAACATCACGCGCGGGTCTACCGGCGGTTCCCTGACCGGCCAATCCGTCGGCAAGGAACGGACGAAATCGAGCGCCAAGGCCTGTAACATCAGGTCGTCCGTCGACATTTTGCGCGGATCGCCGGCTGCCGCCCCCTTTTTCAACATTGCCTGGAGGACTTGGCCGAAGCGATCAGAAACTTGCGGTTTGGTTTGCCTGACGGTCTGTTCCAGTACCCCCTCGGCGGCCATCTCCCTCAAAGTGTCGCGCCGTGGCTGCGGCCGCAGGCGCCAGAGCACGCGCTTGTCTTCGATGACCTCTTCCATCATCGGCGATAAGAATGCCAGGACACGGTCCTCGAAGGCCTCCTTGTCCTCCGCGCGGACCGGCAGCTGCAGGAAAGCCACCGGATCGAACGTGCCGACGACGGCGGCCCGCCGGCGAAGGACGAGAGCGGCGTTTTCGGGTGTGTCATGTTTGGTTGCGTTCATACACCCATCCGTTTCTTGAGATGGGGGTCGAGGTCGTTGCGGACAACCGCGGCGACGGCCTGCGTCATGCTGAAGGTCTCGCTGACCCGGCTGCTTGCGACCGACGAGACGACGGCGGCAAGGCATTCGCACGCCACGTCCGGCAAGCCGAACCGCCCGTCAACTCGATTGCCTACCCAGGAGGCTACCCGGCTGCTGTCGAGATGCGTCAGCGGCTTTTCGAGGCGTTTGGCCTTGATGCCTTGCAGTGACGGCAGATCGACGTCAACCAGGCCGAGCATGACGAGGCGAAGCGACGGTTCGACGGAGACGTCTGCATAAAGCCGGTCGAGGAGCGTTCGCGTAGTTGTGTCCGGCAGCGCGTGTTTTTCAAGTTCGTCGATGACGAGCCACAATGTTCGCTGGCCAGCGATCCTGACGAGCTCAGCCTTTAGTTCGCCAGCAACGCGCATGACAACGTCGTTGAT
This sequence comes from Rhizobium phaseoli, assembly GCF_001664385.1. Taxonomy (NCBI): domain Bacteria; kingdom Pseudomonadati; phylum Pseudomonadota; class Alphaproteobacteria; order Hyphomicrobiales; family Rhizobiaceae; genus Rhizobium; species Rhizobium phaseoli. The sequence goes on from NZ_CP013535.1 coordinate 13,344, forward strand.
CTCGGTCGATTGACGATCGGCAGGTAGGCTGCTGTCATCAACGGGGGTCAGGGCGGATGACCGGCCGGCGCTGACAGCCTCAAGGAGGGCGGCTGCAGTGCGGTACGCGTTCTGCATTAGGTTTGCGGCGCTGATCTCGACGATTTCGTGTTCGGCGAGATCAAGAAATTCCCGCAGGATGCGCCTTGAGAAACTTTTGCCGACGCGCTGGAGCGGCTTTCCGTCCACACCGAGATCGGCGCGAACGATGAGTATCTTGACCTTGCCCCGGCTTGCCTCCGCAATCGCCTCCTGCAACTCTCCGCGCCCAATCAATGGATCGCCATTTGACAGCGCTGGTTTGAGTGCTTGGAGAGCACCCATCCGGGCGATGATGGCCGGTCCGGCCTTGGCACGGATACGGCGCAACGGTATGGCGATATTGACGTTCGCGCTTGGCACGGGATCGCCGTTATCGTCGCTGATATCAGAATTGCCGCCATAGGTGACGCCCGCTTGGTGCAGCGCCACCGGCATCATGTCGAAATTGAAGCAAGGTGCGCCGGATGAGCCGCCGATGGAATTTGCGCTATGAAGGATCCTCGCAGATGTCTTCGCGGGAACGCCGCCGAGAAGGTTTGCAGCTGGTAGACCGAGATCGAAACTTCCGTAGGACAGGCGCATCGAAAATTCGCCCGGGTGATGCAGGAGGACCATATTGCCTCTTGGCATAGGCGGGTCTTCGGAGACGATATCATAAAAGCGCCGCTCCAGTCCTGCCGGCTCGGCGATCTCAATCACGGCGAAATCGTCGTACGGCTCGAAATCCGCGCCGTCTGCCGGCCAGTCGCCGGCACCTTCACTGCCGGTTCGCTCGGATCCTTCGGCACTGCTTGCCGCGACCAGCCAGTTCTCGATTACACCGATGCGGATAACACCGCCCGCCTGTGCGGCGCGTGCCGTGAAATCGAATTCCACGCCGAGCCTTGCCGCGCTGCCGGCGGCAGCCTTCCATGATTCTGCCGGGGCGAGCCCTGCGGCCGCAGCCTCTTCGTCGCTCATAGGTTCCAACAGCGAACGAACGACGTGCCAGTTCGTCAGCACGAGGCGCGGCCCGATCAGGAAACCCGTTCCCCGTGTACGCCGGGCACCATCGCGCACAACGATGCGACAGGTGCAGCGTTGTGCGCGCATCACCGCGGCATTGACGTCGTCGGGATCGCGAAAGCGCTCCTGGTCATTAACGATTGCCTCGAAGGTGACGAGCACGCTCGCGCGATCGCGCGCATCCGCAACCAGCGCGGCCGCCATGACCACCCCGCCAGTACCATCATCCTCGCTGCTTGCCTTGAACAGCGTTGCACCGCCTGCGGAACAGAAACCCTGCAGGAACCCTTTATCGCTCGCATAGCGCAGCGCAGCTTCGAAATCGGCGAAATCTCGCTCGCGGCCCGGGCCAAGGGGCGCTGCCCGCTGACGTTTCAAGGCGACGGCCTTGAACGGGATGCGTTCGTCAGGGCTCACCTCGGCAAAGGCGTCGAAGGCCTTTTCGAACGTCTCGCGGGTTACCTTGACCTGACGTGAGAGCCTGCCGGGATCGAGCTCATCAGGACCTTCTGACACGGCGCGCCCTATCTCCATACCATCCGTTCGGTAACATCCGCCCCGATAAATGGCGATTGTTTCACTGCGGCCAGAGAGTGAGCGTAATTGGCGGTCATCACCTGGCCTGCGAAATGCAGGCCAAGGATCGGAAGATCGTTTGAAAAGGTAATGATTGCGGAGCCTGACGAGCCACCCAGCGTTGTCGCGTCATGGCTGAATATCCAGTGATTGCCGTCCGCCTTCACGCCCCCGGCCGCTTGGACGATGGTGCCCGGGCTGAAATATTTCCGGCCATAGTCGAGACCGAAGATCATCGCCAGACGGCCTCCGATCGTCTCAGTAGCTTCCTTGCCGGAAGGATCCTCCAGAGCGGACCGATCAGGACGGGCAGGATAACCGACCACCGCGATATCCTGCAAAGTTGCGGCTTCGCCGGGATCGCCCGTCAGCCCCACGGTCGCGGGGAGCTTCGCGGTAGTGTTCTCCGTTTCGACGTCGAGCACCACCATGTCAAGATGAGCGAAATCGACGCTTCTGCCAATTTGGGCATCACCAGCAGCGGCAACCCCTTTGACCTTGAAACGCAATTCGTTGCCCCTTCCGTTGTCGCTGAAATTGATCGTGACACCGTCACGCATGAACCATTTCGATCCGCTACCTCTCTTGACGACGACGTCCGCGATGGCCTCTGCCACATGGCGGTTGGTCACGACGAGCCCGGGACCGGCGACCCATCCCGTACCGACATGTGCGCCCGCAACGTCGATGCGGCCGACGCTCGCACAAAGGGCGGGCAGATATTGCTTGGCCGCCGTCAGAAGCGCACTCCAATCGGTGAATTCGGCATGCTTCGAGGAGATCGCGCCATCCTCCACCTTGAAGGCTGGGCGGCCCTTCAGCCGGACAAGCGCCTCGGTCACGATTCTGCCTTCGATGGAAAGCGCCGCCTCGCCATCGCTGGCAAGCTGGCGGACGACCGCTTCGGTGCTGTTCAACAGATCGCGGCGTGCGGCGGTTGCCTCAGGGGTACTTTCCGTCTGGGATTCGATCTGCGTCAGCGTGCCTTCGATGAGATCTTGCAAGTCCCTCAGACCCGTCCCGGCAAGACTTGCGCGCGCGTTTTCTGCAGTGCTTTCCTGGCCAGGCTTCAACGGCGCAATTATTGTCAGAGGGTGGCGCGCAGGCGGTGTGGGCGCAAGAATCGGAGCTTGGAGATGTGGAACTGCATTCGCAAATCGCAGGCTTCGTTTCAAGACGGTGGGCGCCTTGGCTTGAAGCCCTGGTGACGGGAGCGGCCGGGCAGGGGTTTCGAGCAGCGCGGAGCGCCCGGCGTCGCCGCGCCTCCAGGCGTCGGCGGCAAGGTAGCTTGCCTCTGCGCCGTAACGCGCCCAAACCACATCCGTGCTCTGGGCATCGGCAAAGACTTGCGCAACGGCGGCGCTCTCCGGCGCATCCGGAACGGCTTCAGGTGCTATTTCATTCCCGGTTGCTGCCGGGATCTTCGCCAGCGCCAAGCGCAGCAAGGCAGCGGCATCGACAACACCGGCACCGTAAAGCCAGCTGTTCCAGCGGGCGGGACGCCGTGCAGTCGCCGTCAGTGCCGCGCGAAAGAGCGCCTGGACGCTGACGCCGCGGCGCTTGGCCTCCGCCCGAACCTTGTCGCGTCCGAACCGCGCAAGCCATAGCGCCGCCACGCCGGCGGTGGTCGTTACCGCGAAGGAGGTCCCCTGCCCACCGCTAACCGTGCCGATGCCGAGATCATTCGGTGTCCTGCGTGCCACGTAGACATTCTCCGCTGGAGCGGCGATCGTCACACTGGGCCCGGCGCTGGTTCCCTTCCACGGTTTGTCGTTCGAATCGACACCGGCCACAGCAATGACACGGTCGTCTGAGGCCGGATAGACGACGAAGTTGACACAATTTCCTGCCGCGGCAAGCACGATCAGTCCCCGATCGACGGCGACGCCGATGGCAGCCGAAATCGATCTTGAGAAGATCCCCCCGAGGCTCATGGTGATGATGTCGGCCTTGATTTTCACGGCGTGAAGGATGGCGGCCGCCACCGGGGTCCCGTCGAATATCTTGACGTCGGTCGTGCAACGGATCGGCACAAGGCTCGCTGCTGGTGCCGTTCCGACCATCTGGCCACGTTCACGGCTTACGACCACACTCGCCGTGGCCGTTCCATGTCCGGGATTGGCAAAAGACGGATCAAGGGGATCAGCGGGGTCCTTATCTCCACCAACGATGTCGATGGCGAGATCGAAGCGAAGCGCCTCGGTATCCAGTTCGGGATGACTGGCGACACCGGTATCGGGCTGAGCGACGATAATGCCCGCACCCTTTTTGGGCGAAATCGCCCAGGCTTCGGGCGCGCGCACCGCCTTTGCCGACCAGTGGAAATCAGTGGGGGCCGACGCCTTCGACCAGCAAAGGGCATCGACAGCCGCTGATTCCGGATTGGTCCGGTCAAGCCTATGGGCATCGGGCTCGGCGTAAAGTGTCGAGCCGATGTCGGGCGTGCAGGACACGAGTTCGAGTTCACCTGCAAGGTAGTCGGCAATCGCGAATAGGCGGTCCGGTGCGATGGTGCGCGCAACGCCAGGAAATTGCAGGACATAGAACGTCGGGAGCAAGGGATCGAGCGGCTGAAGGACGAAGCGGCCGTCTTTCAGCAAACCGGCGATGTGGGCCTCCAACCCGCCAGCGTCATCTGGCCGCTTCAACTCCAGTTCGAAGCGTATAATTCCTGGCCGGAGAACGGGATCTTCGGCGTCGCAGGCTTCACAGACGGAACGCAGGATATCAAGTTCAATCACCGTATCGCCCCCCAAGGATACTACTTTATGTCTCTTATTTTTCGATTTTGCAATGAGGATACGCTGCCATGGTTGTATGAATCAGCAATATAAACAATACTGCTGACATTCTTTACAGCAACGATTGCATCCGGTTTCAACACGTCTTCCGGGTCTTGTCACATGACCAGCAAGATTATAGAGGCGGGCTCGCTTTCTCCCGTTAACCCTGGTGCCGTATCATTTGCTGCTGAGCCGCCTGAGTACGTCGTCGGACCGGACATTGCCGAGAACCGGCTTCCGGCGGCCGGTAAATTGGCTCTTTGCGAACTTTGCGTCCGGGCCGACGTCGTGGAGGAAGATCTGGCAGATCTCCATTCCCGGCTGCAGGGCGATCGGCACCTCTCCGACGTTACTCAATTCGAGGGCAAGACAGCCAGCAAACCCCGGCTGGATTCCGGCTGCCGTCTCGATAATCAGACCGCGCCGTCCGAGTGACGATTTCCCTGTGACATAGCCGGCGAGATCCGCCGGCAGGCGCATCCACTCCAAGGTCGTCCCGAGTACGAAATTGTGCGGGTGCAGGATGAACTCCTCGCCGAATCGAACGAAATGTTCCTTGGTCGGAACCGGATCCTCATCCGGTTCACTGACGCGCAACAGCGAGGTGCGCGAGTGCCGCAGTGTCCGAAACCATCGGCCGAGACGCAGATCGAGCGACGCGGCGCCCACGGCGGCCAGCCGTCCAAGATCAGGGCGCGGCACGATTGCCAGCATGCCTCCGTCGGCGCCAGGAGCGAGATTGAGCCGGCCGATCAATCCAGTGCTGCTCAACATAGAGATTACCTCGTGCGGGACTCAAATTCCATGACTTCCATGGTTTTGAACACCAGATCGTTGAGGATTTCCAGTCTAGTGTCCTCGCGGAAGTTGAAATTCTTCCAATGCGCCCAGTTGAGCCGGATCGCCCAACCTGCGTTGATCGTATCGCCGATCGAAGTCGTCGATGCTGCCGGTGACAGGGCGCAGAATTGTTTCACAATTCGATCGCGCTCGGCGTCGGAAGGCAAAGCCAGGCCGGTGCGGGCGACGTGACCACTTACGGCGGCGATCAGATCCTCGATCATCGCGGTGGACGCCTGATCTGCCATACGCAGGCAAAACGCCTCGTTGGCCTGTAGCCGCTTCGGCAAATCGATGAAATAGCCCGAGAAGGCCGGCGGCTCGGTGATCCCGAACGCTCTCGCTGCGCTTTCGAGTGCCGTGACCCGCGAGCCCAAGGACGGATAGTAGGCGGCGCGCTCGCCTGTGTGCGGCGCGATCAGGTAGATGAACGAATAAAGGTAGCTTTCACCGAACAGTCGCAGCCCGATGATATCGCAGAAAAGCTCTTCAATCTGGCGCGTGGCCAGCCGGTAGGAGCGCGCCCAGATGCTGCGCAGGAAAAGGTCGCTCAACAGGTCGGCCGGCTTGGTTTGGACGTCGAACAACTGCTGGAATTCACTCCAGCTGTTTTGATATTCGCCAACCAGGCGGCTCTGCAATGTTGCGTCAAGGGCAGAAAGGTGGGGGCTGCGGTGCGGCTTCTTGCGCCAGATGGAATGGCCGAGTTCATGACCGGCAAGAGGAACGATCAACGGGTTGCCGGATTCGGTCGCTGGCAGCCCTATGAACATGAGATTGGGGAATTCGTCAGTAATCGCGGGATAAGTAAACGGCGAAAAGCTCCATTCCGAGCTGACGATCAACTTGGCTTCCGGCCCGTAGATAGTCTGGCTCATGCGCAGAAGCGGATCGTAGATCTCGAACGCATTGCGCACGTTAGTCGAGCGCAGGATAAAGCCGAGAACGGTATAATAGCGCGCTATGTAGGCATTGACCTGCGCGGTTACCTGCTGGCGTATTGTATGGTCAGTCGTTGGCCCGATCCCGGAAAGCCGGTTCAGTTCCCGACCGTAAAGATCGGCCAGCAATTTAAGAGCTTCTCTCGATTCCTGATAGGGAAACTCCGATGTCTGCAGATGCTTGATCTGGTCAATGACCGACAGCAGCTTCTGCCGCACGAAATCGATGTCAAGCGACCCGTTCGTCATATGCCGGCATCCACTCGTCGTCGGGCGCGGGTGTCAGTTCCTCGAGAAGAACCTGATGCAATGACAGGCAGAAGCGCTTGAGGGAGCCAATCTCCTCGCTGCCGGTGCTTTCACCGGCGGCGATGGCTTTTGCCTGCGCGACGAGATCCCTGACCCACTGTTCAAGATCGTTGAAGTTGCTGAGTGAGGCGCCTTCGGTGTGAAAGATCGCTGAGTTGAGGATCTCGACGTTGACCGGGTTTTCACTCAGGGCGAAAAGACTGACAGGCCGTCCGCCACTCGGCGGCGCCTCAAGATAGTGACCGAAGCGCTGGATAGTCGCCAGATCAGCCGGCTGCCGCTTTTCCAACTTGTCGAGCTCGATGGCGGCGTCAAGGGCGAGCGATGGGAAGTCCATGAATTGATTTCCTCGGCTTTGCATTGGTCGCGAACTGTTCCGCCTGTGATATCATCGAAACGGTTTGGTACAGAAATCGAACCGGGACGGACCAGCGAAACTATGAATCCGCGGTGACTCCTCGTCAAGCGTCTAAAACGGACTATGGTGAACGGTGATGCGTACGAATGCTCAATCATCGACTCCCTCCATGGCGAAATCCGGACCTCGACGGGCAAATAGTGAGGACGTGGGGTGCCGAGGCGCCGCAGGCAGCACGACCGCGCCCATTTCACTTTCGGCTGGCAGGACGCAAGCCGGTCGGCCTCTGGAAGAACAGAGAACGTGGGTGCGCGGCGTCCCAAGTGTAGCTGGGCGATCCCCCGCACTGGCCGCGGCTGCTGCGCGCCGCCGCACTACAACAACCACGGTCAGGCCGCCTTTCGGAAGACTTGGTCTGTCGTCCCGGCCACGCCTCCTCGATCAGGAAAGAAAATGCTTTCCCGTCGCGGTCTCCAGGACGCTTGCCAACTGGGTAGCGAGCATGCCCTCAATGAGTTCTTCCATCTTTGTCAGATCGAAGGCACCGTCTTCTGAAGCCGCATCGGCCGCTTCCAAAGCGTCGAAGTACGGGCGCCGGTTATCGACAATCTGGTCCGGGATGGTCTTGACCCCGGGTAGGGGCAATTGAAGCTTTACGCAAAGAACCAAATAGGACACCATGCGCGATGTCCGCCCATTCCCATCACTGAAGGGGTGGATCCAGTTGAGCCGCCACATCACGAACGACGCAAGATGCACGGCTGTCTTTTCGGTCCAGTTGTCGTTGACATAATCGCACAAATCCTCAATGAGTCCAGGGACCTGAAATGCCCCGACAGGCTTGTGCTTACTGCCCTCAATTGAAACTTCAGCGGGCCGGAAGTTGCCGGCATAGATGCTAATGCCTTGCAATGCCTCACGGTGAAGCGACAGTAGCATCGAGGGACGAAGCTTCCATTTTTCCCCTTTGTCGATTGCATCGACAATCATGTCGCGCGCTAGGTCGAACTGGAGAAGGCCGTTGCGGGCTTCGGCTTCGGCGCGCGCCTTCTCATCCATGATCAAATAAGCTTCGGTTGCCACGCTGTGGCGGCGCGTAGCGTCAGTCATGTTTCTTTTGATCTGCCATCTCGTCGGCGACGCGATCGACCAACTCGCGGGTTATCATCTCATTTTCGAAATGAGTGTTGCCGTATGCAAAGCTGCGACGCTGGACTTCAATGTCACTCTTCGACAACTGCACTTTTCTGGCGGCTTCGAGGAGGTTTCTGAGCGGTTCGTTCATTGCAGGCGTCCTTTTTATTTAGGCGTCCATAAAAGCGGTTTTCCTTTGCAAGGCAACCTCGACAAGGATAGAAACATGGAATTGCGCCAAGCTTGTGGAAGAGTGTTGCAACTGCGCTAGCACCATAATGCCGATCGCGACGATTGGCGAGCAGCAAGAAGCGCGGGACGGGATTGGCAACGAGGCTTGGCGTTTCGTTCTTCATTTTTTCTCGCACTGATGCGGGCATCGGTCAGCTCTAAGACCGCCCCGCCCCGGGGGAATGGCTCCGGCAACTGACGGCCTCTGAACTGTTTCGGCTATTGCATCGAGAGGTGCTCCAATGGCCGCAACACTTCCGGCGCGTTGCCTCCCGCTACGAGCAGCGAAGTCTCTGCTTCACAGGTTTCATCGTAAGCGGCGTGCCACTCGCCCCTGACCGAATCGGATATTCGAAGGCAACGGTCGCATCCATGATGGATGCGGCAACTACGGGTCAATTGCGGTCATTCAGCTATCACGAAATCGGTGCACCTTCCCGACGGACAAATGAAAAAGCAGAGAGATTTCCGGATTGGAGCGCAAAGGCGGCAGAGCTGTGCCGCAAAACCTCGGCTGACTATGTCGGGAAGTTGCCGCAACCGCCTCTAACCCTGCGCAAGATGATCGCTTGGCATTTCCGATTGGCTGTATTCAAGCCGCCGACGCTCTGATCGCCTTTGGTTGAAGTCATTAGGCCAACCAGTGCCCCTTGCGATGCCGTCATGGGGAGAAAAAGGTCTTTGCTAATGGCACTTTATTTTCCCATTATTGGTGCTATCATCAAATTCGCAATTTATTCGAGTATCCTGACTGGCGATAAGCTTGCGCAGCCCTGCGTATTGTGTGGGGAGCTACGCCTGCGTTTGAAAATGGCCAGTCGCGCATTCTTGTTTTTCTTAGCAATGCTTTTTGTGCAGGGGGATGTGCATGTCTTCGGGCCATATCTGGCGTGAAAATTACGAGGGAGGAAACCCTGAGGCGGAAGCATTGCTTTTTGCAGAGCTGGCACGCGATATCATGGATGTGCAACTTGCCAATAGGGCGAACGCCCGAGCAAGCGACATAAGTCGCGCGTTTCACGCGAAATGTATACTTGGTGTCGACAATGCGAAACTTCAGATTCTGCCTAATATTCCAGAAGATCTCGAAGTCGGTTTTTTTGAGCGTGGCAAGCAATACGACGTGACCGTGCGGCTTTCCAACGCCAACGGTGTCCGTCAGGCCGACTTCAAGAAGGATATGCGTGGGATAGCGCTACGCGTTAAAGTATCCGAGAACGAATATCACGATTTCCTCGCAACGAATTTTCCGGTTTCTCATGCCCGCAACGCTTATCAATTCGTGGCGTTCGCCAAGGCGATGTCCGGCTCGAAGCTGCTGCTTTTGCCGCGCCTCGTCCTCGCAGTCGGCTTTTCCGAAACCCTCAGGATGCTCAGAAACGTCCTGAGGGGAGCGCGCGTCGTCGACAGCCTAGCCACAGAGGGCTATTGGAGCCGAGGCGCTCTTCTCTGGGGCAATGAAGCAGGTCCAGTTCGGTTCCTGCTGCGTCCAAGCGCCAAGACGACCGCGGCAAAGCCCGCCTCGGCAACTGACCCTGACTTTCTACATCGTGAGATTGCCGAGCGGCTTCGCGAAGGCCCTGTCGAGTTCGATTTCCTGCTGCAGCGCTATGTCGATGAGAAACTTACTCCAATCGAGGATGGTGCGGTCGAGTGGACGGAAGACGCATCGAGGCCGATCGGGGTCGCAACGCTGACCATTCCGTCGCAGGACATCGATGCGGCGCCTGGCAGGGCGATGGAGCGGCTTGTCGACCAGCTTGGCTTCAATCCTTGGAATACGACCGAGACATTTCGCCCGCTGGGCAATCTCAACCGTGTCCGCAAGGCAGCCTATACGGCCAGCTCCGCGCATCGCTTGAACCAACGGTTCCGGGAACGGAAGCCGCTACGCAACATCGTGATTGCCCGGGCTGTCGCGGCCCTGTTTAAGGCGATTAATGCACACGTGCCCTGGTATAGGTTCGGTTGGCGCATGAGCCTGCTTAACATCTCCATTCTCCGGGAAGAGCTACGCACAAAGAACTTGTTTGACACCGAATTGCCGGATGCACCACCGCAGGCGACCCCGCAGCCGCCAGTAATTCCCGAGGCGGTCCGCACTCAGCGGACATTCGACGGTACCTACAACGATCTCTCAAACCCGCGGATGGGTGCGGAGGGAGCGACGTTCGGCCGTACGATGCGAGCGGTCTACAAGCCAGAGCTATTCGGGCAGCCGAACCCAATCGAAGTCAGTCGCCAACTGATGACGCGAAAGGCTTTCATTCCGGCACGCTCGCTAAATGTGCTTGCCGCGGCCTGGATTCAGTTCCAGGTGCATGACTGGGTCAACCACAAGCGCCATAGTCTCGGGAATGCGGAGACCGACATTGCATTGCGAATGCCGAACGGAGAGCTCTGGAAGAGCACCACAGGCGGTCAGCCGGAGGCTTTTATGCGCATTGCTGGCAATGAGGTTTTCCGCATGGCTGCCGGCGGCTACCCCATTTTCAAAAATATGACGACACCGTGGTGGGACGGTTCAGAGGTTTACGGCAATACAGCGGAAAAAGCGCTGGATCTGCGAGACGGAGGTCGTCTTAAGCTCACCGAGGATCTCTATCTGCCGACCGAATTGAACGGCATGAACGTCACTGGCTTCAACGAAAGCTGGTGGCTGGGCCTCAGTATGATGCACACGCTGTTTGCTCGTGAACACAACGTGCTCGCCGAAGCATTGATGCGCGAATATCCGGACTGGGAGCCGGACCGGATCTACAACACCGCTCGATTGATTGTATCGGCTCTGATCGCAAAGATTCACACCATTGAGTGGACGCCAGCTATTCTGGCGACGCGGGCGATCAAAGTCGGCCTGCCGGCGAACTGGTACGGCGCGCCTAAGGACTGGCTCACGCAGCTCGGCATCTGGATGCTCGACACGCACGAACTCAAAGGCATTCCGCAGACTGTGCCCGACCATCACGGCATCCCGTACTCGCTGACGGAGGAATTCGTTTCGGTCTACCGTCTCCATCCGCTCATTCCCGACGATTATCAGTTTTTCAACTATGAGACCGGTGCGCGAACAGAAACATTGGGCTTCGCCGACATTCAAGGTGCGGGAACCGATGCCAAAATGCGGCACCTTCGGCTCCACAATGTCATCTATTCACTCGGAATCGCACATCCCGGTGCAATCACGTTGCATAATTACCCCAATGCGTTACGCCAGTTTAAACGGATGTCAGGCGACGTGGAGGAGATTATCGATCTTTCCGTCGTCGACATCGTCAGGGATAGGCACCGCGGAATTCCTCGCTTCAATGACTTTCGCGAGGCGTTGCACAAGCCGCGTTTAAGCAACTGGGAGGAATTGTCGTCGGATCCAGAAACGGTGCGGGCAATGCAGGTTCTCTATGGCAATATCGACATGGTGGACACCATGGTCGGCCTGCATTCTGAGCCTCCGCCGGACGGTTTCGGCTTCAGCGATACGGCTTTTCGCGTGTTTATTCTGATGGCCTCCCGACGGTTGCAGAGCGACCGTTTTCTCACCGTCGACTTTCGGCCGGAAATCTACTCGCCCCTGGGGCTCGATTGGATCGAGAACAACGGTATGACCAGCATCATCCTGCGTCACTGTCCGCAACTCGCCCCGGTATTGCCGCGCACTGCCAGTGCATTCGCCCCTTTCCGGCCTATCCTGTCTTGAGGGGCACACCATGCCAATTTCCCGCGACAGATTATACCGGCTCTTTCGCTTCCTCTTGGTGAGCGTCAACCTGCTTGTACTCATCACTCTTGTTGCAACGGGGATATTCATCAGGCTCGAAGGCGACTGGGTGCATCCAACTATCCGGGATCCAAAGGATGCGTTCGAAAATGGCACCATCGGCACGGAACTCATGCCGCTACCGGTCGCTTTGGTACTGCCCGACCTGTTTCCCGAGCATTTTCAGCCGGCCGGTGCGGATGCCGGCGATTGGGTGAAGCAATTCGGGTTCTTGCCGTATGACAACCCGGAGGCCAATAACGGTTTGCCACTCGGCTTTGCGACCAGCAACTACCGCCCCGGTTCCGCGGCGCCGTCGCCTGTCCCGTTCGTCGGCTTCAGTTGTGCTCTTTGCCACACCACGCGAATTCGCAAAAGTGAGGAGAGCAAGGGCGTCGTCGTCTACGGACCAGGCAGCGTATCGATCAATCTCTTCGCCTGGATCGATGCATTTCAGGCGGCGGTCTTGACCAGGGTGAAGCCGCAAAGAGATGGCGAAACGGACATGGAACGGCCCTATCGTCTGACCGTCGACAGCATTTGCGATTCGTATAGAGCCAAGACGGGTGAAACGCTGGGCTCGATACAACGCCTGTTGATTGGGCTATGGCTTCGCCAGGTTCGCGCTCGGATCGAGGCAGGATTGCCGCGCTTCGACGAACCGATCGGAAATTACCGATCCCGCGATGCAGACGTAACACCGACGGGTCCAACACGTACCCAACCGTTTCGCACTCTCGTTCGCACTGTGCTCGACCGGCCTGGCAACGATATGCCCGTCTACACGAAGATTGCCACGGTTTTTTCGGAGGATCATCGCGCGCGCGCCCAGTTCGATGGGTCGATCGGCGACATATATGCCCGCAGTTCGCTGGCGGCGCTCGCAGCCGGGGCCACGGTCACTAATATGGCTAAGCCGGAAATTGCCGACAATATCCGCAAAGCGAGCGATTTCACGAAGACGTTGCGTCCGTTGCGCTATTCCGACATGTTCCCGGAAGATGCGGCCTCGATCGATCCTGCACGTATCCTGCAGGGGCGCAAAGTCTACGGGCAATATTGCGCCGCCTGCCACGGCGATCGGGATTCGACCGGGGCTTGGGTCAACGGCGAGAAGACCGGCCAAGTCGTGCCGGCCGGTGAGCTCAACACCGATCCGGAACGCGTGCGGTTTCGTCATTATGGACCTCTCGCCGAAAAAATGTTTGCGCTCTTCCCCGACAAGCACCCGTTCCATTTTAAGCGAGAGGATATTTGGCCCCAGCGTGGACAAGAGGAGGAGACATCCATTAGGGGCTACGTAAACGCGCCGCTGGACGGGATGTTCCTGCGTGCCCCCTACCTCCATAACGGCAGTGTCATGACGTTGGCTGAACTGATTAATCTCAGGAAGCGTAGAGATGTCTTTTATCGGGGCGATAACACCTACGATCCGGCCGACGTCGGCTTTCGCTCTCCGGAAAGCGCTGACGATCGAAATTACTTCACGTTCGATACGACTCAGATCGGCAACTCGAACAGGGGACATGACTATCCATGGGCCTATGACGACCCGAAACGAAATCCGGACGATCTTGCCGCGCTGCTTGACTATTTGAAAATGCTCTAACGTCAGGAACGAGCCCATGAAGGCCATGCCTCCGAACAGTATAACTCTGCCGCAGTTCTCGCTGGCGTTCGTGACGTTTGGCGTACTGCTGGTTCTTGCGCTCCTCTGGCCGGAGACGACGCTGGACGACGTCGATCTCGGTCGCACGAAAGCCACTATCTGGGTGACAAGTCTCATGCTTCTCCCGAGCTTGGCGCTCTATCCCTACCGCACGCTCTCCCAACGCATGGCCAACGTCGTACACTTGTTCTGGACCTTCGCTTATCTGCTTTTTCTTGTTCACGCTTATTGGGCCATATTCGTAATATTCAACGGGCTTAAGGACACCTTCGTGCAGATGGGCATTCCCATTGCCAGCATAAATTTCCTGCTCGTTATCCTGTGGGGCTTGGATGTTTTGCTTCTATGGTTTGCGCCGAGCCGGACCCCGCCCGCGGCGCGCTTCCAGATCGCTGTACGCACGCTTACTTTTCTAATATTCGCGACCACCTTCCTGTTTTTGCGAAGTGGTCCGGTTCATATTCTTGGGATCATTTTTGCGGCCGTGATCTCGCTATCCCTGGCCATTCGGCTGTGGGTACGTGAGCGCGCCGTCCAATACTGAGACGGCCAAGCTGGGTCGTCGACGCCACATTCGGAGGCTGGGGAGGAAACATGAGCAGCGAGGAGACAAACAAAACCGGTTTTGAGCGATTGCTCGAGCGCCCATTAATCCAGACGATTCTTCAACGGCGTACGCACCGGATCGGCCGAGGTGTTCCCCTGATCAAAGCAGGCACCATGACCTATCAATCCACCCAAAAACCGGTGCCACTTACCGACCTCGAAGAGGCAATTTTAATCGCCATGACTGGCCTTACCGGCCTTACAATGCCGGACAGGCCGTTTGAGGATCCTGTCACCGGCGAGTTCGTAATGGCAAAGCCGAATGTCCATATGGAAGGGCGAACGGCCGGCAGCCCCGACAATGCCCAAGGGACATATTTCTTCCTCATCAACGATACCGGCACATACTTCATCGACAGGGTTCCGTTCACCCCACCATTATCGTTCGAACCGGAGGCACTAATCGCACATGCCAAACGAGCGAAAGTGAAAATTAGCAATGGCAGACTGGATACGGCAAACCGCGAATTCCCCGCCTATCTCGATTCCAATCGCTTGCTGTCGAACCTGCCCGGCACGACGGTGCTTTTTCCCGTCGTAGACCTGTCACATCAATATATTAACGGCCTGATGTATCTCTTGACACAGCCCGAAGGACACCGACCAACAATCGTTGACGATCGTAATTTCTATCTTAGGGCCGGCGTAGGAAAATGGGTCAAGAATCGATTTCTCAACGAAGAGATCAAGGTGCCGCTCGGCGTCATCGGTAGCCTACGGACCCAGATCGAAGCAGATTTATTGCTCCAGAATCTCATGTTGGTCGCTGATGCCATGGGCCTAGGAGCCTATATTCACGCCTCCATCAGCCCGCCGGTACTGCTCGGCGATCCAAAATTCCGGGACAGCTACGGTCCGATGCTAGGTTTCGATTTCGCTGTGCCGAAATGGCGACTGCTCGACATTTTACGCTGGCAGGTGCCGCTGCCGAAATACAGCAGCCTCAGGGCACATCCGGTTGGTCTGCGACTGGGAGACCGCGACCTTATCAAGGCGAAGTCCCCCCCGAACTATCAAAACATGAGAGAAGCCGTGGACGAAGTGGTTTCGGCCAAGTTTGGTTCACAGGGGATTTACAAGGATGCGGCCCTTTTCAAGGGAATTTACAAGGATGACTTTGGCGATCGTTACCTAACCGAGGCCGCCGAGTACAGTAGCGACGTGATTGAGTGCGTGACGGACATTTGCGAGTACATATATGATACCCATGGTCGCTTCCCCGCGCATGTCGATGCAATTCATGTTCCCGGCGTGTGGATACAGGTGCATCACGTCGACCTCGAATACTATAACCGTTATTTCAAAAACGCATTGACCGGCGCGCACCACGACCACGACAATCATTGGCATTGACGAGCTTTAGGCCAAATTTGCACGCCGGAACACAGCGAATGCCCTTTCGGGGCGGAAAGATCGGCACCAGCAGAAGGTTGACGATCTCCTTCAGGTCGGCGATTACCGGCAGCGGTGTGGGAACCGTTTTGCTGCGGGTGATCTGGGCGAAATCAGAATATTTCAACTTGAGCGTCACAGTCTTCGCGGCGATCCCGTTGGCCTCGCAATAACTCCACACCTTTTCGATTAGCGGCTCAAGCCCTTCACGGGCCGGGTCGTAGGTATGGAGGTCTTGTCAGAATGAACCGCGCCGAGTTTGCCGGAGCCCCCAACTCGTGAGAAGTAGGGTCTATGACAAGCAAGACGACGAACAAATTCTCTCCTGAAGTTCGTGCCCGCGCCGTTCGGATGGTGACGGAGCATGAAGCCGAACATCCCCCCCCCCGCTGGGCGGCGGTATCATCGATAGCGGCCAAGATCGGTTGCTCGGCGCATACCCTCCATGAATGGGTGAAGAAGGCCGAGGTCGACAGCGGCAAGCGTGCAGGTTTGCCGAGTGACGTGGCGGAGAAGATGAAGGCTCTGGAGCGAGAGAACCGCGAGCTTCGTCAGGCGAATGAGATTCTACGCAAAGCCTCGGCGTATTTTGCCCAGGCGGAGCTCGACCGCCCACTGAAGCGATGATCTCCTTCATCGACGAACACCGCTCGGTGCTCGGGGTCGAGCCGATCTGCAGACTGCTGCCGATTGCCCCGTCCACCTATTATGAGGTTATCGCCAAGCGCATGGACGTGGACCGCCTATCGGCCCGCGAACGGAATGATATTGCCATGAAAGTCGAGATACGTCGGGTGTTCAACGAGAACTTCCAGGTCTATGGCGTGCGCAAAGTCTGGCGGCAGTTGCAGCGAGAAGGTTACGACATCGCCCGCTGCACCGTCGCTCGGCTTATGAGAATGATGGGGCTTCAAGGCGTCATTCGCGGCAAGCCAGTCAAAACCACCGTGTCGGACAAGTCCGCTCCATGTCCGCTCGACCGGGTGAACCGACAGTTCTTCGCTCCAGCGCCGAACATGCTGTGGTTATCCGATTTCACCTATGTCGCGACCTGGCAGGGCTTCGTTTACGTGGCCTTCGTCATTGATGCCTTCGCCCGCCGTATCGTCGGTTGGCGGGCAAGCCGAACGGCCCATGCGGGCTTTGTGCTCGATGCCCTCGACCAGGCGCTTCATGATCGGCGGCCCGTTAAACGTGGCGCGCTGGTTCATCATTCCGACCGCGGCTCGCAATATGTGTCCATTCGCTATTCCGAACGGCTGGCGGAGGCGGGCACGAGCCGTCTGTCGGAAGCGTTGGCGACAGTTACGACAATGCTCTCGCCGAAACGATCAACGGTCTTTACAAGGCCGAGGTCATCCATCGGCGAGGACCCATGGCGCAACTTCGAAGCCGTGGAGTTCGCCACGCTCGAATGGATCGACTGGTTCAACCACCGCCGTCTTCTGGAACCCATTGGGAATATTCCGCCAGCAGAGGCAGAAGAACGATACTACGCCATGCTGGACGCACCAGCTATGGCCGCATAACTTAAACCAAACGGTCTCCGGCAAACCCGGCGCGGTTCAGTCCCCCCGCTCTTGCTCGCTTAGCAAACACATTCAAAGCCGCAGGAAAAATAGCCAAGATCTCCTCGTCGCCATCATGCTCAAGCTGCTCGTGCTCGCAAGTTGCCTGCTCTCCCAGACCCGCCTCTGAGCCTAAATCCGCCTTGCCGACCAATGCAGATTCTCATCCAGGCGGCTGGTGCGCGTTTTCTCCCTGCAAGGCCTAATGCGGCCACCTGCACACCTATGGATCCATCGTCCCTACAAGTAATAATGAGTGCATGAAATAATTGTACTATGAACGATAAAGCTCTTGATGGTTGCTTGCGTTCGTGTTTTAATAAAACCTATCGTTATAAGGGCATCCACACCATTTCAGTTCTTCCGGATCCTCTCTCGGAGGGGGACGCGACTATGTCGTGACCCTACTCGCGGAGCATGCTGTGCTTTTGTGACTTTGGCGTTGAACCGTAGACGCGGGCAGAACGAACAGGACGTGCGCTACAGATGGCGAGCCGACGAGCATGGATACCTCCGCGAACGATTTAGAAGGGTGTGAGCGATATCGGATTTGACCGAAGCAACACTGCATAGCCGGCGTGCCGCCTGCGACGCGGCTGCCTCTATGGGGATGGGGATTTGCCATGGCAGAGTCACACAGGCCCGGAAACGGGATGAAATCTTTTTCGATGCACGTATCGGACGCCGGATCGGCTCCTATGTTCGCCGCTCTCGCTAAAGAACAGTCTGACCTCCCGACCTTCGCGTTTGAGCCTGCTGCCACACAGGTGGTGGACCCTGAGACTGCGGCCCGTCGATATCTCGGCCATGCGCTCACAAGCAATAGCGTCCCCGACTTTACTGCGCCGTCTGCAGAAAACGCTGACTCTCAATTCAAGGTTATCGGCACAGAAACGGTTCCACTGACCCATACCCGTACCGTCAAATTTCGCCAGGCGTTCCACGACATCCCTGTCTACGGGTCGCTGGTGACCGTGGAGCTGGACGACGACAACAAACTCGTGAGCCTGAATTCGGCGCTGGGGGAGCCGACCAATGTTCCGCCTGTGGCGAAGATTTCGGCCACCAGAGCGGCGTCGGCGGTCGACAAGAAAGGCCAGTTCAAGAAGAAGATCGCCGGTGTCGCGCCCCGTCTCAGTTTCTATTACGAGGCCAAGAAGGACAAATGGCATCTGGCATATATTTTCGAGGACGTCGAGGTGACGATGCCGGAGAGTGCCGGATCCGGTCCGTTGAGGCCGCGTTATTTCGACTACGTGGTGGATGCGAATACCGGGAGGGTGATTGCGGAATTACCGCGTACCCCGACAATGGCCGCCGAGGAGCAGCTCGCCTTCGACGCCCGCAATGTTCAACGGACCATAAATGTCGAAAAAATTGGTGCCCGCGCCGTTCTGAAGGACACGGTGAACAATATCCAGACCTTCGACTTTCGTTTTCGGGATCCGAACGTCAACGATGCCCTGCTGCCGGGGGACGAAATAGGACCTGCCTGGCCGCCTGCCGCAGTCAGCGCGCATGCAAATGCGGCGGCCGTCGCGCATTTCCTCCGTGAAGTCGTGTTGAGGAATAATATCGACAATCGCGGCGGCCCGATGAACGCCAGCATCAATTGCGTCGTCATGCGCGAAAGCCCCGGTGGAAACCAGTGGTTCAACGCCTATTGGAATGGCGTCCAAATGGTCTATGGCCAGGTGCTCAACGGCAACCAGCTTCTCACCCTGGCCGCCGCGCTCGATATCGTCGGGCACGAGATGTTCCATGGCGTGACCGACAATACCTCACGCCTCGAATATGCAGCGCAATCCGGAGCGCTCAACGAATCCTATTCCGATATTTTCGGCATGCTGATCGCCAATAGAGGCAATCCCGATCCCCGCCAATGGGACTGGAGGCTCGGGCAGGGGTTCGCGCGAGGCGGCGGTCCCATCCGCGACATGTCCGATCCCGCGTCGCGGGGCCAGCCTGCACATATGAACCAGTATCGGATCATGCCGGTCACTCAGAATGGCGACTGGGGAGGGGTGCATGTCAACAGCGGTATCCATAACAAGGCGGCTTATCTCATGCTGGTGGCGGAGGAAGGCGGCAGTCTGGTCTTCACGCCAGACGAAGTCGCCGCGGTCTTCTATGTCGCGGTGACGCAGCTGCTCTCGCGCACCTCGCAATTCCGTGACAGTCGTCGGGCTGTCGTCAGTGCGGCACGCACCTTGTTCAGGACCGCTCCATCCGCTCAGCTTGCGCGACGGATTTCGGCGATCGACGCGTCATTCGACGGTGTCGGCATCGCCTGACGCGGGGGGACCCTCTGCCGCTCGCCACATGATTTGAGCATGCTTCACCGAAGGAGGACTATCATGGCGATAAGCTTTTCCGGCATCTGGAGTTATCGAAGCCTGGTGAACAACCCCGACCTTTCCGCATCTTTCGACAGTTTGCGCTTTGGCGCGGGAACGCTGATTTTGTCCGAGCCTGCGCCCGGCAAGATCGGCGGTTCTCTTGGCGGAACCGGCTGGTCTCTTTCCCTCGACGGGGCTGCCACGGACGGCGCGCCGGCGACGCTGAAATGGCAGGGGCGCGGCATGATCGACAACGAGGAATGGGTCTACGACTATCTCGGCTATCCCGTTCCCCGCTGGCCGAACGGCGTGGACCAGATCGACACCATCGTCGGTACGGTTATTCGGACAGTGACCCACTCCAATGGTCAGTCACCCGCGGGTTATACGGCCACGTTCTATGCGGTGCGCGTTTGATGCGGCCGGCCTGAGTGGTCGCGTGCAGTCTGCGGCCAGCAATTCTCGATCGTTTCCTGAGAGGACAGTGCGATGCGCAAACGGGAGAATATCTTTGAGTTGGGAAGTGACTGGGCCGACCCGATCCTCTGGTATGCAAGGGGCGTCAAGGCGATGAAGGCCCGCAAGCTGGAAGATCCGACAAGCTGGAACTTCTATGCGGCGATTCATGGGATGTGGCGCGGGCTCTGGGATTTCTATCAGATCACCGACAGTGCCGATGCGGACCCCAATGCATCCGACACGTCGACCTATCTCGACCAATGTCAGCACCAGAGCTGGTATTTCCTGCCCTGGCATCGCGGGTATCTCCTGGCTCTGGAAAATATGCTCCGGCACGAGATCGAACTGCTCAACGGACCAAGCGCCAGCTGGGCCTTGCCCTATTGGAACTATTTCGGAACCGATCAGGACGTCCTGCCGCCGGCATTCCGCACGGCCAATTGGCCGGATGGCACCGGAGACAATCCGCTGTTTGTCGAACAGCGGTGGGGGGTGCTCAGCAGCAGCACACCATTCGACGTCAGCTCGCAAACCAACCTGAATGCGATGCAGGATCCAGAATTTGCCGGACCCGGCGGCGGGGGCAGTGCCGGATTCGGTGGCGTTGAAACGGGCTTCAGCTGGAGCGGCGAAGAAAGCGGCGGAATCGAATCGGATCCGCACAACATCATCCATGTGCTGGTTGGTGGTGGTCACCCAACCCTGGTGTTTCCGCCAGGTTCGCCTCAGGCCGGGCGCCCATTGCCGGGCCTGATGTCGACTCCGACCGCGGCAGCGCTCGACCCTATCTTTTACCTACATCACTGCAATATCGATCGGTTGTGGGAGAGCTGGAACAAATTTCCCACAGGCAAACCCTTTACTTCGCCGACGGATTGGCAAAATCCGACAGACTCCAAATGGTTGGATGGGCCGGCGAGCATCGGTGAGCGCGAATTTACAATGCCGAACCCAGATAAGACCAAATGGGTTTATACTCCGACGAAAATGCAGGACTTGGCCAGTCTGGGCTATGAATACGACGACCTGACACCCGGCGCGGAGGCCGGACCGATCGTCACCGTCGCCGCACGCATGGAGAGACTGGGCATTGCGCGGAGTTCCGTTGCTGCCACAAGAGGTTTAGACATGCCGACACAGAACAAGGTGGAACTGGTCGCGGCCAGCGACAGCGGCATGTCGCTCGCCGGCAGCGGCACTATGCGCAGCTCTGTCAAGGTCGAGCCGGATGCGAGGGCCAGGGTGAGCCAAAGCCTGAGCGCCAACAGGATCGCCCCGACGGCGCCCGACCGCGTGTTTCTCAATCTCGAGAATGTCACCGGCGTGCATGACGCCGTGATATTCCAGGTCTATGTCGGGCTGCCCGAGGGGGCCGATCCCGCCGGGAACAAGAAATATCTGGCGGGCAGTGTCGCGCTCTTTGGCGTGACGCAGGCGAGCGATCCGGCAGGCAAACATTCCGGAAACGGCATCACATACAAGCTGGAAATCACAGACATTGTCGATAAAATGCACCTCGACGGCGAATTTGATGTCGCCCGCCTGCCGGTAAGTTTCGTCCCGCTCGAAAACATCCCGGATGCGGCGAATATCAAAATCGGCCGGATCAGCATCTATCGGCAATTCGAGTGAGCGTCTTGCGCAGCACCTCTCCTGCGGTGCGCGAGTGGCGCCGCGGTTTTGCGCCACTCGCACTGGCTGCCGGCTCGGCATGGATTCCCCTGGCTGTCGGCGGCGACAGCACCTCCATGCCGACGATCTGTTCCGCTGCTTTCGTCTGGTCCACTCCCTCACCGAAGACTTATGCCTTTTTCTTCAGTTACGTCTCACCTTTGCAGCTGATCGTCAGCTGGGCGATGATGGTGATGGCAATGATGCTGCCGACGCTCTCTGTTCCACTGAGGCATGTGCGCGAGCGCAGCTTCTGGCGCGTGCGGCCGTGGGCCGAGCTGTTGTTTGTCGTCAGTTATCTCGGTACATGGATGGTGGCGGGTATTGCTCTCCTCGGCGTCGCGATCACGCTGCGCCTAGCTTCAACCAGTTCCGCCCTGCCTCTGGTCGCGTGCCTGATCATCGCGTTTATCTGGCAGATTTCACCCTGGAAGCAGGTCGCCCTGAACCGGTGTCATCGCCGCCCCAGCCTGGCCGCCTTTCCGCCGGCGGCCTATGAAAATGTGCTGGCATGGGGGATGACACACGGTCTCTGGTGCATTGCAAGCTGTTGGGGCTTGATGCTGTTGCCCTTGCTTGCGCCGTCGCATCATCTGCCACTCATGGCAATTGTCGCCGTCTACATCTGGGCGGAGCGACTGGAGCCGGCCTGTGCGCCTCGCTGGCAATTCCGGGTGCCTTCAAGGGCCATCAGGCTCATCGCCCGGAACGTTGCGGGATGGCGACAAAGTTCTGGCAGTACATCGATTACGATGGCTTGCGACGAATGCGCCTTGTAGGCTTGGATTCGATTGGTTCGATCACGATGCCAAGGGAACGCCTGCAAGTCCTCGATCGCTGCGCGACTGGCCGGAAACAGATTTTCGCGAACCGCCTGGAGATCGGAGATCATTCCGGGTGTGCCTCAATTACATCGCGGCAAGACAATCGTTTCTTCCTGTCGAAGAGGCTCGGCCGTGCATAGGTTTGTGATGATATCGCTTTAAGTGACACGCGGGTTGTCCACCAGCTTCTCGACCAATCGCCTGAGTTCCGACGGCGTCGTTTGGCCAGCCACCACCTCATAATAGCCGATCCCGGCGCGTCGCAGCGCCTCCTTCTTTACCGCATCACGCGCGGCCGCGGTGCCTTGGTGGTGTGCTCCGCCCTGGTATTCGATGACGTGCCTCGGTTGGCAATTGCCGTCGACGAGGAGCAAGTCGACACGTTTGGAGTTGATGCAACTGTAGGCGTCTGGGTCGGCACTTCGAAGGATCTCGCCCAACGAAACCTGAGCCATCACCTGCCAGGTGGAATTGCAGCCGATCACGACGCTGTCGAGTTCCCGAAACACCCGGGCTTCGCTCTTGTTCAACAATGGCTGAATGGTGAAATTGGAGCGCATCACAATACGCAGTTGATCCGTGGCGTCGACTGGACGCAATGGCTCAGCAGCTGGCGTCTGAAGCCTGGGTTCCTGTATGATGCGCTCGTTCCAGCGCCTTTCCTCCGATCGTGACCTGTTTCTCTCGCGCCACGCCTGTCTGCTCGTCCTGGTTAGGAACTGCTCAACGGACATGCCGATGATAAGGCCGACAAGCAGGGCGGCGATTAGCAGTTCCGGCTTTTCGAAGTCTGCAACAGTTACACCGCTCGAAGCGCCTACTACGGCAGCTCCGATGATCAGCCAAGGTGCCGCAGACAGCACCGACCTTTGGCGATAATGCATGCCCCTCTCCGAATTTCCCGCCAAGATAGTATGACGCTTTTACGATGCGCGGAAAGTCATCCAAAAGAATGAGGGCTCGCACGCATGAAGCTTCCGCCGGCGCACCGATATTGGCTCTAGCGGTCAGTCGCAATCCGCTCGGCCCAGGACATTCCTACGTCGCTGGTACTGGGAGAGCTTTCGAGGCCAGCGGCCGGCTTGTTGCTATGGAGTTCACGTTTTGGGCCAGGAAGATCGCATAATGGATCGAAGGGAACTGGCCCGGCAGGCGAGCAAAGAAAGACAAGGTTGACAGGCGCATTGCTTCTTCGATTGAGGGTTCGGCAGTTAAAATCTTTTAAGACTCCGGCGATGCACAACAAGGAAGCTCGCCGATAAGTTGCCCACGTGCAACTTTTGAATCAGTACGGTTTGACTTCGTTCAGGGCCAATGTAGCCTCACCCGTCTCATCCCCCATTCGACTGGCCACGAATTCTGCTCCTGGAAAGGTGAGGTGGACATTCGAGCGTGGCTATAGACGGGCAGTCCGGTAATCGTTATTTCGGATACACCACCCCATCACCAAATCATCCCGTGAATTTTTCAAGGGCTTTTATATTGAAAAAAGTGCAACGCAGTTTTGCCGTCGAGTACAAAAGCGGCAGACGAAAACTCGATACTAGGTCGAACTCGATCTGGGGCAACGTGGACCTAAAATCCGTCGCTCGCGACCTAGACAAAGAGGCAATGCCGTTTCTGTCGGATAGCTCTCAGAGTGGCAAATCCAACAGCGAAATTTCTCTACCAAAACCAGATCAGGCTGAGTCGTTGTTGACACCGCCTCTTGAGCCGTCGACAACTGCATCAGATACACAGGAGACGAGCATGGCCGACGAGACTGATACTGCAACCAGTGCCGATGTGCCGGCCGTTGTCGAAACGCCAATTACGCCGAAGAAACAGCGCAAACCCAGGGCCAAGAAAGCCGCGGCACTCGAAACCGCGTCAGCTGACACTACGGCAGAGCCAGCAGCTGCTCTGGCCGGCGCCGGTGGTGTGAAGAGGAGAGGGCGCAAGACAAAGGTGGTCGAAGCTGCGGCGAGTGCCAAACGCGCACCGGTGCGCCGCGCTCCAAAGGCTGTGCAGCCGGCGCCTGCCGCGCCGATGACAGCGATCGATGAAATGGCGGACCTCCTGCAGTTAGAAGAGGAAAATCAGCGGCTGCGCAAGCTTCTGGCTGAAAAACTTCGCGCTGAAAATGCCGATCTGCGCAAACGGCTCAAGCTCGATTGATAAAAGCAGCTGGTCAATCGCCGGCCGCATTTCCATGCTTATCAAGAGATAAAATTTGGCGACGGTGAGCTGTTGCCGGAATGAAGACTTACTGCCTGCTTGCGGGATAAAACGCGAGGTCGGATAGATGGCGTCTCCCTGGAAATTTCTTGCCCGACTGGTCTCACCGGGACGCGAACAAAAGCGAGAAAGCGGCTCGACCGAGAAGGTTTCGCCGGAGGCGTTGCCTAGTTCTGGTCCGACTGAAACGCCTGCCGAGGACAGCCTGAATAGCGATGGTCGGCCGGCAGGCGCGGAGCTACCTCGTCACGGTCAACCCGGTGCAATTTCCCTCAAGCCTGTGCATTCCGAAGAAGCCGAAAGCGATGTCCACGACAAGGTCGACGGCGAAGTTGCCGAAATCGTGGAGGTCGCTGATCCCGCTATATCAGGTGGTACTGGTTTCGACGTCACCGCTGCGAATGATGCCGCTAGGCTCAAGCGAATTGCCGAGTCGCACCGCGCGAGCAAAGGAGCCGCAGCAAGGAAGCGGTGGCGATTGCAGACGATCCCCAATTTATCCAAACTGCAAACGGGATGAGCCTCGATGACGAGATCAGGATGCTCAGGGATCAGCTGGCCAGAAAGCTAACGTTGCAAAACGCGCAGTTGAGAAAAATGCTGGAGCGGTTTGAACGATGAGCGTGACGCGCTGCCTGCCTTTTAAGCTTGTTGCAGGTGTCCTTTCAAGGCGATAGAGGCGGCATCCTATCTTGCGACCTATCCTCACGACCGTTATACTGTTTTTGAAAAACAGTATAACCCTGGAGTCGAGCTATGAAGTCCATCGACCTCATGTATCAGACGATGCTCGCTGAGCTCGGTCAGCGCTCGCTCGACGCCGCTTGGACGGCCGATTTCCCTCCGGAGGGTCGGTTCACCCCGGCAAACATCAAGGGGCGCAAGTACTGGTATTTCGACATCCCGGATGGACATGGTGGTACGAAACGTCGTTACGTCGGTTCCGCTGATGATCCGGTTATCGCACAGCGCGTAGCTGATCATAAGCGGGACAAGGACGATCTACGCGCTCGCAGGCGCTTGGTAAATACCCTGACCCGCGAAGGCGGGATGATCGCCCCTGACGCCATGTCGGGCGATATCGTCGAGGCTCTTGCCGATGGCGGTCTCTTTCGGCTCCGGGGTATTCTCATAGGCACGGTGGCCTTTCAGTGCTATTCAGGACTGCTCGGTGTCCGTCTTCCCATGGCTGCGATCCTGACCGGCGATGCTGACATCGCCCAGGACTATGCCATCAGTCGGGAGGTCGAAGATAGTCTGCCTCCGATCCTTGAGTTGCTGCAGGGCGTCGACGCCAGCTTTCGTCCAGTTCCACATCGATCGGGAGCCGCGGTATCGTCAGCGTTTCAGAATGCCGACGGCTACAGGGTTGAGTTCCTGACGTCGAACCGTGGTTCGGATGACTACATCGATCAGCCGGCGAAGATGCCCGCTCTTGGTGGCGCCAGCGCGGATCCACTGCGCTTTCTCGACTTCCTCATAAGGGAACCCGTCAGGACAATGCTGCTCCACCGAAGCGGTGTTCCGGTCGTCGTCCCTGATCCGTCCCGGTATGCCGTCCACAAGCTAATAGTCGCCAGCCGCCGAAACACGGACGGGCAGGGGCCGGCGAAGCGTGAGAAGGACATCCGACAAGCTGCGCTGCTCTTCGAAGCGCTGCAGCAGACAAGGCGATCTACCGACTTGGCGCTCGTCTACAACGAAGCATGGAGGCGCGGGCCTACATGGCGAGAAGGTATTCGAACCGGGGCGGGAATGCTGCCAGCACAAGATGCCGAGCGGCTCAACACGGTCCTGACCGAGGGCGGAAAAAGAAACGGCGAAGAAATTGAACTTCCGTTTGGAGAATAGGCCGTCTTTCAAGGCTAAGCAGTTGATTTGATTCGAAGTCGTGAAGACAATGAAGATGAATATGGTCCTGCGGGGTCCTGTGCCGAATATCTGCATCGCACGGTCTCAGATCTGGCCCCGGCCAGCGCCGGGCAGGCGAAGCGCTGATCTACATAGCAAGGGGGTCAATCGAGAAGATCGCGGTCGGCGACGTGCTCCTGATACGCAAGGGCGACGTCGTACCGGCCGACGGGGCTCTCGTCAGCGAAGTCGCGACGATCGACCAGGCGGTCCTGACCGGAGAGCCTTTAAGGGTGCGCATCGCGAGGGATGGCAACATTTCAAGTGGCGCTACGAACGAGGGGGACGTGATCGAAATCCGCGTTCTAAGTCGCGCCGAGACAGCACCTATGCCGGAATACCGGAATAGTGAGGCTCGTGGAAGCATCGAGGCGCTCCAAGGCGAAGCTGATGCGACTGGCCGACCGGTTCTCGGTGTGGTTCTTGTTCGCCACGGTAGCGATTGCAGGCGTCTCGGCGTTCATGTCCGGAGACCTGTCAAGGATCGTGGCCGTGCTGGTCGTCGCCACGCCCTGTCCGTTGATCCTGGCCGTACCCGTCGCACTTGCGAAGGAGGGCGTTCTGGTGAAGGGTGCGGGACCTCTCGAGGCACTCGTCCAGGCCACCGTGGCGGTGTTCGACAAGACGGGGACGCTCACCGCGGGACAGCCCGAAGTCGGCCACATCGAGGGATCGGAGCATCCTAACAGGATCCTGCGGCTGGCCGCCTCGCTGGACCAGGCGTCGGGCCATGTGGTCGGACGCGCGCTGGTGGACGAGGCGCATAGACGTGGGTTGGGAGTGAGCCGCCCATCGGAGGTGACCGAGACCGCGGGATCCGGAATCGTCGATGGCGTGCGCGTCGGCGTCGGAGGAGACGCCTAACGGGTCAGGCAGCGCAATGCGTGTCAAGGTAGTGTTTGACGGCACGCCGGCTGGCACGATCACGCTCGAAGACCGGCTTCAATACCTTCCGCCAGTCGGCGGGGCATTGCTTTAGGAGGCCATCGACGTCGCGGTCATTCTAAACGCCCTTCGCGCCCTCTAATGGGCGAGAAGCACTAGTAGCTCGGCCTTGACGAGAAGTTCTCGAGTGACGCCGCCGAGGATGAACTCACGAAGCCGCGAATGGCCAAATCCGCCCGCGACCAGAAGGTCCGCCTTTCGTTCCAGCGCGGCCGATTGGATGGCGCCTGTCGCGGTCTCGCCGCCTGCCTGGATCGATACGTCATCCACGTCGAGTCCCGAATGCTTCAACGAAGAGATCAGGAGGGCGCGGTTCGCCTCGTCGATCTCCTTGTCGTC
This sequence comes from Rhizobium phaseoli, assembly GCF_001664385.1. Lineage (NCBI taxonomy): Bacteria > Pseudomonadati > Pseudomonadota > Alphaproteobacteria > Hyphomicrobiales > Rhizobiaceae > Rhizobium > Rhizobium phaseoli. The sequence goes on from NZ_CP013535.1 coordinate 41,299, forward strand.
GGTGATCGAGATGACCTGCACCTTGATCGCGCGTTCGATGAAGACCCGTGCGCTGGAAAGGGCGCGCGCTGCGGTGGCGCTGCCGTCCCAGGCGACGGCGATCGTGTCCACACGAGAGTAGACGCTGGTGGCTGGAAATAGCACGAGCGGACGGCCGCTTCCGAATAGCAGCGTTTCGGAGAGTTGCCGGGAGAGCTCCGAGGCTTCGACGATGGAAAGGTCGTAGCACTTGGCAATTTCAGAAAAGCGTTCATAGACGAACGGTTCCCTGACCTCGAATCCGTGGATTCGCACCTCGAAGCCAGTTTCCGAAATAGCGTCGGCGATGTGTCCCCGCAGCGAAGTCCCGCTGTCCCGGCTATACCGTTCTGCTTGTCCCCGCCATGTCTCGACATCGATAACGGTGGGAAAGGGCGGATGGACCTGGGGGATCCGGACTTGTGGGATACTGGCGACGAGATGGGCGTCATTCTGCCTAGCGAGGCCGATAGCATTGTCGATTATGGCGAAGGAACTCGCGTCGGGATAGGTCGACAACGGGAGATGGAACTGCGGCTTCATGCTTGCCTCCTGAGGTTTAACTTCCGTCATGATGCATGCCGCTGAGAGAGTTCGCATTGCGCTTGGTCAAGGCCGCGGCGCAATGAAGCTCCTATAATCGCGCCTTCATCGAAGCTGGAGGACACGGCCATGACGATCAATCTGACGGAGATCAACCCCGGTGAGTGCTACCGCATCCTGGAGAACGAGCGTTTCGGTCATCTGGCATGCTGCAAGGATGGGCAGCTCTACGTGGCGGCGATCTATTTCGCCTTTTCCAACGGCGTCGCCTATAGCTTCACCATGCCCGGCAAGAAGCTCGACTGGATGCGGGGAACGACAAGGTCTGCCTACACATCGAGCAGCGTTCGAGCGCCGGCGGGTGGACGAGCATCGTCGTCGAAGGCAGGTTCGAGGAATTTCCTGACAGCGAGGCGCGACAAAGCGAACGGCTCCACGCGTGGTCTTCTCCAAAAGTATTCGGACTGGTGGGAAATCGGCTCTATAAAGCCCCAGGAGTTCCCCATGCCCGATGGCTCTCCTCATGTCTTCTACGGCATTGCCGTCACGGCCGTGTCGGGACGCAGTGCAGTCAGAACGGAATGACCGTCGATGCTCGAGCCGAACCCGCATCCCACAATCGGAGCACCACATGCCATATCTACGCGGCCTATATCCAAGCGCCACATCTAATTTCACCTCGCACCCGCGTTTCGCGCGGGCGCTCTGATTCAAGACGGATCTTTGCCGGTCGGCAACCGTTCCGCCCTTCCGCACCACGTCGAGCGCCATTGGCACGAGCTCGCCGGCCGGCGCGAAGATGATGGCGGCGTCGAGCGGCACCGGCGGCCTTTCACCGGAAAACCCGGTCCAGACGGCGCCAAGATCAAGCGTGAACTTCCGTCCGGCCTCGTTGGTCTGCGGCGGCATCGACATGTCAGACATTCCGAGCATGCCCTATCGTCTGCTCTGGGGCGAGCGGCGGGTCGTCTCGGTGGCGAACCTGACGCGGAGCGACGGGGCGGAATTCTTCTCGATCGGGAAGGCGGCAGGGGTCAGATGCTTCACCAGCGTCTACCCCCTCGAGCATGCGAACGAGGCTCTCGACGATCTGCGCGCAGGCCGTGTCTCTGGAGCCGCCGTGATCGTTCCGTAGCCGATGTTCCCCTTGACAAGGATCAATGCGCTTTGCTTGCGCTACACAAAAGCTTCTTCGTCAAGACGTCCGCCGACAACCGGCGGCGCTTCCGCAAGGAGATCAGAGATGTCGCGTTCGTTGCTCGCCTTGGCGGCGCTCTTCATCGCAGGTGAGAGCCTATTGTCGGCTCCAGCCGTTGCAGACAGCCTGTCGCTCGCGCCGATGCTCCAGCGTGTCGTGCCGAGCGTCGTCAGCATCTCGGTGCAGGGCAGGGAACTCGACGACGCGGATGCAACGCTTGCTGATCCCTTCTACAGAAAGTTCTTCGGACTACCTGACGACGCTGCGCCGGCAGAGCACAGCTTCCAATCGGCCGGATCGGGTGTCGTCATCGACGAGGTCCACGGCTACATCGTCACCAACCAGCATGTCATAGCAAGCGCCTCAAAAATCGAGGTGGCGCTCTCCGACGGCCGACGCTTCCAAGCGAAACTTGTCGGCGCCGATCCCGAGACGGATGTCGCTGTCGTTCAAATTCCACCTGATCATCTTGTTCAAGCCGAGTTTGGAAGCGCGTCCTCGCTTCACGTCGGCGACGTCGTCGTGGCGATCGGGAATCCCTTCGGCCTGGGCCAGACCGCGACGATGGGCATCGTAAGCGCGCTTGGGCGCCGTGCCGTGGGATCGGAGGGGTACGAAGGATTCATTCAGACGGACGCGTCGACCAATCCCGGCAATTCGGGCGGCGCGCTTGTAAGCGAGGACGGCGTCGTGGTCGGGATCAATAGCGCGATCATCGGCCCCGCCGGAGGAAGCATCGGCATCGGTTTTGCGGTCCCAGCCGAGACTGTCGGCATCGTGATGCGGCAGCTCATCCTGACCGGCAAGTTGGTACGCGGCGAGGTGGGAATTTTAACGCAGGACCTGACGCCCGGTCTCGCAAAGGCGTTCGGCGTCGATGAAGGGGCGGGCGCGCTGGTCAGCGAAGTCCTTCCGGGTTCACCGGCGGCAAATGCAGGAATTCAGCCGGGCGACGTCATTCGGATGGTCGACGGAAGGACGGTGCGCGGCGCGTCCGACGTTCGAAGGCTTGTGGGATCGCTACCGTTGCAGTCCAAGCCGTCCTTCCAGATCGACCGCGCGAGCCGAAGGATAGAAGCATTTCCCGTGGTGTCCGACGCACCGGTTGCCGAACCGGCTGCTTCGCGTACCATTCATATCGCCCGCGGCCCTCTCGCCGACGCCGAGATGGCGAACTCTCCCGATGGTCCCGGCGCCCGCGTCGTCGTCGTCGCCGAGGGTTCGGTCGCGGCACAGGCCGGCCTGCAGCCGGACGACGTTATCGTCGCTCTCGACCAGCAGCCGGTGACGGACGTCGGGCAACTCCTCTCAATACTCGTGAAGGAGCATGCCCGTGCTCTCATCACCGTCGTGAGGAACGGCCACCGCCTCTTCGTGGCCGCTGACGTGCAGACCCAGTAGCAGCCCGCAGACCGTGTTCTGTCCGCTGAAATTCCAAGGTCGCTCTCGTGCTTGATGAAGATCAACGACGAAAATCTGCGGCGCTGTCACGATCGGCACGTCGCAAACCTGAAGGAGGTTGTCATGAACGACATTCAACTCAGACAGAACATTCTCGACGAAATGGAATTCGAGCCCAGCATCGACGCGGCTGATATCGGCGTCGCGGTCGATAGCGGGATCGTCACACTGACTGGTCACGTGCGCACCTACGCGGAGAAAGAAGCCGCAGAGCGCGTGGTTAGTCGCGTCAAGGGCGTGCGCGGAATAGCTGCCGATATCGAGGTCCGGATTTTCGGGCCGAAGGAAACAGACGACGACGACATCGCCCGGCGAGCTGTCAAAATGCTCGACTGGAACGTTTCCGTGCCAAAGGATTCGGTGCAGGTGCGGGTCCTCAAAGGGTGGATCACCTTGCGGGGAGAGGTCGAGTGGCAATATCAAAAGAACGCGGCCTACGACGCCGTGCGGGATCTCGCCGGCGTAGTAGGGGTGTCCAACCTAGTGGAGCTGAAGCCGCATATTACGGCGGTGGATGTCAAGAAACGCATCGAGGATGCTTTCCAGCGCGACGCCGCTCTTGAGGCCGATGCAATCAGAATCGACGTCCAAGGCAGAAAGGTAATCCTCTCCGGCAAGGTGAAGACCTGGTCGGAACGGCAGGCGGCGGAGCGCGCTGCATGGTCCGCTCCAGGGATCAGCACTCTCGACGACCGACTGACGGTCGGGTGATCGAATATCGGGATTGGCTAGACATTACTGCTCTGCCCACACTCAGCAGCAAGGGCGCCGCTGAGCGCCCTTCGCATAGAGCCCAATTTCCTTGATCGACTTGCGCGCAGATCTCGTCTTCGGAACGAAATTCCGCACCACCCGTTGCAGAGCCTCCGTCGCGAGCACAAGGCGACCATTGATGTTCTTGGAGAGCGACCTTGGGTGGCGACGTAGGCTGGGATCTTCCGCGAAGAAAGATATGAGTCCCCGCAACGGCAGCGCGATTGAGGTTTGGGTTTGATTTTTCTAAATTGAAATCCTGCTGTCGAGCAGAATCGCTATTAGGCCTCGTGGCGAGCAGCAGCCTGAGACGTGTCGACATCTCCGATGCAGTGTACGGCTTCTTCAGCCAGCCGGCGCCCGCTTCGATCTCCTTGTCCGCGGCATGGGGTTCAGAAAAGCCCGACGTCAGGAGAATTTTCACCCTCGGCCAGCGCTCCCGGACATTCCGGGCCAGTTCGTCGTCGTTCATTCCCGGCATGGCCACATCACTGAACAGGAGCGCTACGTCATGCCCCGCCTCCAGCTCCTTCACCGCGTCGATCCCGTTCGTAGCTTCGATCACGAAGTAGGCAAGCGTCTGCAGGCGGCTGACCGTCACTCGGCGAACTCTCGCGTCGTCCTCGACCACCAGGATAGTTTCCGTGCCCCGAGGCGGGGCTTCCTCAGCCCGCTGCTCGTTCGGATGAGAATCCTTTCCGGCGTCGGCGCGTGGAAGAAAGAGGCGCACCGTCGTCCCTTCGCCAAGTTCGCTGTAGAGCTGCAGGTGCCCTGCGGATTGCTTTGCGAAACCGTAGACCATGCTCAGCCCAAGCCCCGTTCCCGAGCCCGTCGGTTTCGCGGTGAAGAACGGTCGAAAGCCCTCTCCATCACATCGGACGTCATTCCGGTGCCGGTGTCGGTCACGGAAATGAGGACGTAGCTGCCGGGGCGGATCGCCGGGTACATCAGGACATAGTCGGAGTCGATCTTGCAACAGAGCCCTTGCAGGCGGGCACCTCAAAGCAGACAGGAGCTGCGATGGAGGACAAGGCTTCGCAGGTTCTATCGAGCACGAAATACAGCACTGCTACCAAGCAGTTGGCAGGATCCGTGCTCTCACAATCCAACAAAAAGCGCTGATGAACGAACAAGAACTTTCGAACCAGTTTCTGTTGTTTTTCCCGGGCTTCTCGTCAACCAGTCTTATTCCGTTTCCTGCCACCTTAACTCATCATCTTCCGGAAAAGCGGCAGTTGGTTGCGAACATCCAGTGCCTCGGTCGGTGGACTCCGCTGAAGCGCCTATTTGAAGTCACTCTGCCCCAGATACGCTTCAATGCAGCTAGGAATGGGAAGCGATGAGCAAAGTGCGTAGGAGATCAAAGTTTCCCACTCCTTGTGGCCTGCCGAGGTCGGCGATCGATGACAGGCGTAATCGAGAGACACTGGCCCCCGAGACATCAATCCCGCTTGGGGGAGACGTATCTGACAACGTTGGTTGTAAATCCGCTTTTGTTTGCCGATGCACATTCAGTGCCATGGCTGGATCGCATGGTTCAGATACACGCAGATAGACATCGCGACCGATCGCGCGCGTGCCCGGCCTCGCCGAAAAGGTGCCAGATGTGACGGCAGCCTTGCATGCAAAGCTCGACGAGCACCGGGCGTTCGTGCGGGAGCGTGGAGAAGACTTGCCGGAAATCCAGAATTGGCGCTGGGCACGCTCCTCCTAGTGCGACAGAGGACCGGATTGGGTAGCGACTACCACCAGCCATACTGCCGCAGCTACGCCGGCACGCAAGAGAAAGGATTCGAGTGCGAGGTGGCAACCTCGCCTTCGACTTGGGGTGTCCCACGGCAATCGCAGCCTTTGCAGCGTCAGCTACGTGTTTCGAGTCCTGTTCGTTCTGCAAACGATGCGATCTTAAAACGTCCTGGAGAATGATCGCCGGGTCATGCTGCAGCCGTCAACGAGAGGCAGCTAAGGGTGAAGCCCGGTCCCATCGCCGTCAGGACAGTTCTCCTGGGTAGTCCTTGCGCAAGAAGCTTCTCGAGTACGAACAGCGCGGTTGGCGAGGACATGTTCCCATAGTCCGAGAGAACCTCACGTTCCTGGTCGAGGGTTCCCTGGCTTAGTTTAAGCGCCGATTCCAAGGCGGTGATAACCTTTGATCCACCGGGGTGGCACGCAAACCGGTCAACGTCGGCAGGAGCAAGATCTGATCGGGCGAGTATGGACGTTACGCCCTTCAGCACATGAGTTTCGGCGAACGGTGGTATCGCACGATCGAAGATCACGCCCAGACCCTCCGGATCGACGCTCCATCCCATGATGTCTAGCGTGTCGGGCCACGTATGCTGGCCTGCAAGTTCGACCTCGGCCAGACCGGTCTCACTAGCACGCACCACGCAGGCGGCGGCCCCGTCGCCGAAGAGGGCGGTCGCCACGATGTTCGCCTTCGTAAGCTTGTCCATGCGAAATGCCAACGTGCAGGTCTCGACGGCGACCACCAGCACGACTGAGCCTGGCCGGGATGCCGCCAGCCGTGACCCGATTGAAAGCCCAGAGACTCCGCCGGCACAGCCGAGGCCAAACACGGGAACCCGTTCGACATCGTCCCGGAAGCCCAGTTCTCGGCTTACCCTCGCTTCCAGACTAGGTGTCGCAATACCAGTCGAGGAGACGGTTACGATCGTGTCGACATCGCCTGCTGCAATGCCCGCCGACACGAGAGCCTTGCTGGCGGCGGCGACGAACATTGCACCAGCGCCCTCGATATGAGCGAGGTTTCGTTCGGGCCATCCCGACGTCTCGAGATACCACTCGATCGGCCGGACGGCATAGCGGCGCCGAATTCCCGAGGTTTCGAACACCCTTGCCAGCTTTTCGAAATCGCCAAATCGCGATGAGAACGCGGTGTGCGAGGCTCGCGCCGCGTCACGCTGGTCGATGACATGTGGCGGAACGGCGGTGCCGACGGATACCAGCTTGACGGGTTGCTGCATAAGACTCCTTGCGACGGCGCGGGAAGAATTTGGTACGCCGCGCGAGGACGAGACCGAACCGTAACGCCTCGATCCTCAATAAGTTGCAATGCGGGCGAGCCTGACGCCGCACTTCGTCGGAAGGCTTCAGAGACGACGACGCGTGAAGGATGCCTCCCGCGGCTTCGTGTCTGCCTTGATCCACGTCAATGCGCTCAACAAGTTGGCTCCGTAATTGTCCGATCGAAAAGGAGACAGCGCGATGCTTGCTAGAGACATCATGACGACCCCGTGACGACGCTCGACGAGGGACACAACGTCAGGGAAGCCGTCGAGATCGTCAACGCCAGCAAGATCGGCGCGGTGCCCGTCATCGATGGCGAAGGGCGGCTCACCGGCATCGTCACCGGGGAGACCTGCTGCGCCGGGTGGCGTCATCCTGGGCGAGACGGGCGGTACCGCATACGCGCGACCGCGAAGATGCACTGGCGGACTATGTGAAGGCCCGAAGCTGGCGCGTCAAGGACGTGATGTCGACGCCCGTCGTCAGCGCCGCCCCGAGCGCAACCGCGAGCCAGCTCGCAGAACTCCTGCAGGCCCACGACATCAAACACCGAACGGCAGACTCGCCGGCATAATCAGCCGTCACGACTTGATGCGAGCGCTTCTCGATGTTCGACGGCAGTGTACTGCTTCCGGCGACGAGGCCCTAGGGACGGCCGTTCGTGGCCGCCTGGAAACCGAGTTCGAAATAAGGTTCCCCATCGTCAATGCGACCGTCTCCGACGGGGCAGTGACCCTGAGGGGAGAGGTCGAGACGGAGCTGGAATGCTCGGCGGCCAGGGTGGCGGCGGAAAGCATCCGCGGCGTCGGCGGCGTGGTAAACAACATCACCCTGGATACCGCATGGTGAGCTCTCTCAAACTATGAAATCGTCCCTGGAGTTTCCGTCATGTTTGTCAGGGTCATCGCAGACGCCGTCGTGTCGAGGCTTCTCCTCGTCATCCTGATCCTCATGGTGGGGACGGTCGTGAGCGTCCTACTGGTGAGGCCATCCGACGACTCCCGAACCGGGCGCGTCGAGCGCTCTCTCTGACCCGTGAGTGCGCGATGAACATCTGGCCCTCCAGGATTTAATTGTCCGGCCGCGTCCCGCAAATGGCGCGACGGATTCGATGCTCTCCGAACTATTCGGCTTCATCTGGCTGATGGGAAGGCGTCATCAGGCGTTGGTCGCAGGGCTGTCCCTGGCTCTTTTCGTTATCGGCGCGGCGCCTCTCGAACTCCAGCGCCGGATCGTCAATGAGGCGACCGAGCAAGCGTCATACCGGTCTCTTCTCTTTCTCGTCTCCCTCTATCTCGCGGTCGCAGTGTTGAAGGGCGCGATAAATTCACCTCCAACCTCTAAAGAAGCTGGGTGGGCGAAAAAAGCACGCTTTGGCTCGGGGCGCGCGTTCTGCATCGGGCCGAGACGCCGCCATCGGAATCCACGCTCGAGGGGGTTGAGCTGTCGATCGTCTTTGCGGAAGCGGAACCGGTGGGCAGTTTCGTTGGGACCAGCATCTCCGAGCCGCTACTCCAGATCGGCATCCTTGTCACCGTGGGCGGTTATCTGATCTATCTCCAGCCGCTGATGAGGATGGCCGTCGCAGCCACCTTCGCCCCGCAGATTGCGTTCGTCCCGATGTTAGGCTGCTCACCTGGCTTTTGGAGATGCCGCTCATACCCATGGCCTTGACCAAGTCGTCGACAGAACGAGTCGAGATTCCCTGGATATGCGCTTCCTGGATAACGGCCGTCAGAGCTTTCTCTGCCATGCGGCGCGGTTCAAGGAAGCTCGGAAAGTAGCTGCCTTTGCGCAGCTTCGGAATGCGAAGCTCGACGGTGCCAGCCCGCGTCTCCCGATGTCACGGTAGCCATTGCGTTGTGCGAGCCGCATCGAGTTCTTCACACCGAAGTCTGCACCCGTAGCCGAGCCTACTTCCAGCTCCATCAGCCGATCGGCAGCAAGACCGATCATCTCACGCAACAAATCTGCATCGGCACTCTTCTCAACAAGGGAGCGCACGTTCATCATGTCATTGGTCATCGGTGATCTTTCCGTCAGGTTGGTCTTGAACAACCCGACCCTAGCGGAAAAACACTGATGGCCGCCCGCAAAGCCGGTCACCCGCTACAGCGCAACGAGAAGCGCGCGGGCGCTCGGCTTTACTCCCTACCGTCACCTACGCCACGTACTGGGACACGATCCGATAGAACGGCCACCTTTTCCCGCGTGCAAGTGGCCATATGGGGGTGGCGTAATAACCAGGCATACGCGAGGTCGGTATGGCAGGTTTGATCTCTCCTTCCAGGTCGCTCGCGTTATAGATCGCGACGACGCCGGGCACCGAGAACGCATCGCCGACATCGATGTTCAGGATTCGGGCATGTGGCTGGTCGGAGCGTCGCAATGCGATATGCAACATACCGCGGCGCCATGTCATCGACATACTGACCAACACCCGTCAGCAGACGTGGATCTTCGGTGCGCTTGTCCCGCTTGCCGACAAGTTTGGGCCGCAGCTCGACGGAATGGTCCTGCTGGCTCATTCGTAGAACTCCACACCCTTTCGCAACTCTTGCCATTGCGCGTCGTCGTGGCCGAAAATGATAGAAGCTCCCCGCTCCCGAAGAGCTTTCAGGCGAGCGAGTGCCTCTGCGGCGAGTTCGATGTTCCAAGTATTTCTCGGAGCGATACCGGTGTCGACGCTCGCCTGGAGCGGGGCAGCATCTGAAGCGAGTATAAATGAACCATCTTTTTCCAGCTCGACACGGGCGACGGTCATTCCGGGGGTATGACCCGGCATGGGCAGCAAGACGATGCGCCCGTCGCCAAAGACGTCATGCTCCGCATTGAAGGTCTGGAAACCCTGGGGCTGGTCCCATTCTCCTCGAAGATAGCCTTGATTTTCTGCACCGCTTGCCGTGGCGGCCTGCGCCTCCGCTTCGTGGCAGAGGATCGTTGCGCGCCGAAAGTACGCGTTGCAGCCGCAATGATCGGGATGCAGATGTGAACAGATCACAACATCTATGTCCTCGGGATCGAGAGCAAGAGTCTTCAACTGATGAACGACCGTCCGCTCTGGCGAAAAGATCGGGGTCATAACCTTGCTTAACCCACCCCATCGCGCGCCTGGATCGATGGCGGCCTCTGGATTGCATCCGCTATCGAACAGCGCGTTGCCTTGGGGATGGCGCATCAGGGTGGCGTGAACCGGCAATTCAATCGCTTCTTCCTTCAGCGCCCCAGGGACGTAGATGGACCGGCGCATACGAAGGCGGCCGGCCTCGAGAAAATGCATCTTCATCTTAAGGTCCTCTCTTGCTAGCCAGTTCGCGGACGGCGTTGACGATGTTTTCATAGCCCGTACAACGACAGATGTTTCCTGAGAGCGCTTCCCTGATCTTATCATCGGTTTCCAGCGGATGGTGGCGAAGAAGGTCGATGATCGCCAACGATGAAACTGGGCCTACAAATTCGCATTGCAGGCCATGATGCTGGCGGAACGCTTCTTGGATTCGTCCGAGTATCGACGCTTCCCTGGCCATGGTTTCGATTTCGCTCCCGTCTGCCTGCACTGCAAGCATCAGACAGGAGCGTGCGCTCCTTCCATCGAGAATGACGGTGCAGGCACCGCAAACGCCATGTTCGCACCCGACATGGGTTCCGGTCAGGCAAAGGATCCTGGCGCAGGAAGTGGCTCAGCAGCGTTCGTGCTTCGATCGTGCGCGTCATATACGCTTCGTTGACGCTGACGGTGATCGTCTTCTCACTCATCTTGCTTGAAGCCTTTCGTGGTTCGCGCGGCTCCAGGCGGCGCGAAGGGCCCGTTTGGCAAGGACGCCTGAGAGATGCCTGCGGTAATCTGCAGAGGCATGGATATCCGTGTTGGGCGTGAGGATTCCAGCCAGGCGATCCGCCACCGTATCGAGAGCCGGCTCGGAAACATCCGTCCTCGATGATCTCTTCAAGCCGCAGCGGGGTTTCACCAACGCCCATCATGCCAACGCGAACGTCAGACGCCCTGCCATCTACACAATGCAGCGTCGTCGCAAAGCAAGCGAGTGCGAAGTCCCCGTGGCGTTTTGCAAACTCCTCAAATCCCCATCCGGCATCCGGTCTCATCGCGTCGAGCTCGACGCGAATTACAAACTCGTCCGGTTCCAACGAGTTGACCAGCGATCCGACAAAAAAATCGGCTGCAGGTATTTCGCGTCTGCCGCGCTGAGAGGAGGCGATGACCGTCCCACCGAGGAACCGTGTCATCATCGGCATCTCGGTCGCTGGATCCGCATGCGCGACGCTGCCGCCGAAGGTGCCGCGGTTGCGCACGGTCATATGGGTGACGTGATGCATCGCCTCATGCACGATCGGCAAGTGTTGGCGGATGATCGGGTCTGTCGCGGTCATGTGATGGCGTACCGTCGGCGCCGATTCTCACCCGATCTCCGTGCAGTTCGATCCGATCTCCATGAACCGACGTTACTACGCGCGGCGCCCAAAATCCCGCGGCCCTGCTCGGATGGATACGATCTCTCTGAGCAGTTCGAGGTTCTCGCCGGTCATGGTGGCCACGTCTTCGATCGTGCAGATATGCATCGAACGAGCCATCAGGCGGCCTTTTGCGCAGTGGAGACCGTCGGAAGCATATTCCACGGCAACAGGTCTTCAAGCCTATCTACCGGTTAATCTTTGATCTGGGTTAGGACGTCCGTGAGGTAGCTCTCGGGGTTGCGGCCATGCAGTTTGTCCGTTCCAATGATGGTCAAATATTAGCGTTGCGCTATCCCGTTCGTAATTTGCATCGTGTAAGTCTTCACTCCTGATGCTCGTTCTCGGGCCGCGCCACGCAACGCGCGGCCCGTCTTTCGGTTTTCTCAACCCGGGAAATTGCTACTCGGATTGATTGATTATTACGAGTTTATATGCAACCTTCGGTACGATCGCCGACGGTCGGCGCACATCAGGAGGAAAAACCATGATCCGTACTAATGCAGTTGCAGCACTTGTGTTTGCTGTAGCAACCTCAGCTCTTGCTTTCGATGCAAGCAACTTCAAGGATTTTTCAAGCATCGCATCGGCTTCCAGCAGTTGGCAGAACCAGTCCGGCTCGACGATGATCATTCAAGTCGACTCGTTCGGAAATGTCTCCGGCCAATATGTAAACAGAGCCCAGGGCACCGGATGCCAGAACTCGCCCTATCCGCTAACAGGAAGGGTAAACGGGACGTTCATCGCATTTTCGGTCGGCTGGAACAATTCGACGGAGAACTGCAATTCCGCAACCGGATGGACCGGCTACGCACAGGTCAACGGCAACAACACTGAGATAGTCACGAGCTGGAACCTCGCTTACGAAGGCGGCTCCGGTCCGGCCATTGAGCAAGGACAAGACACTTTCCAGTACGTGCCGACGACTGAGAACAAAAGCCTCTTGAAGGATTAATCTCCTCTGCCCTGCCGGCGCTGGCCCGTCAGAGATTGTGGAGCAAGAATTCATCGAATATGGCCAAAGGCTTAGACGAAGCTGCTTTCCCTGCCGAATAAAAGCGCCGCGTGCTCGTCCGCGCGGCGCAAATCCTTATTTGATGAGTTCAATGCGGCCAAAACTTTCCGGACAAAAGTAAGCATCCGAGGATGCGCCGCCTTGGGGCAAACGCGGCGATCTGATCAAGGTCGTTTGGCACGATGGCCAGGGGGCCTGCCTGTTCACGAAAAAATTGGAGCGAGGAAGGTTTATCTAGCGTGACGGCCAGGGCGCTTGTCTGTTCACGAAGAAGCTGGAGCGCGGCCGCTTCATCTGGCCGTCAGCCGCTGACGGCACGGTGGTGATCACACCGGCGCAGCTCGGTTATCTGCTCGAAGGTCTACAGAAATATCCCTGCTTGTGAGTCTGACGAATCATCACCGGACAAGATCGAGGTGCTGGATCCGAGCCATCCGTTATTTGGACGCCCCTTTAATGTGATGCGTGAGGTGGGACGTAGAGGCGGCAACTTCGCGCCGTCGTATGAGGTTGAACATCGTGGTGGATCGACCTTGCTGATACCCGTGTCTGCGACACAGGGATATGTCGAAGCCTGAAATACTGACGCGCGAAGGACACCATTCGCCCAATTGTGAGGAGAAGGTTTTGCCAATCACTGTGCAACGCCTCCGCCTTGCAGCGGGCATCTAGGTAAAGGCACAGCGCAACAGATGGACACACGAACCTAGTTTGCTCAGCGCCGTACAACTTGCCGCCAGGCTCGATATTCCCGTCAATTGGATTTACGTTCAAATCAGGCGGAAGCGCCTGCTCATCGACCAGCAATCAACCGGAGCATATTTGTTCCAAAATTCCCCAGCGGTCGTCAACGCGGTTCGCGACCTTCGCAACCGTACCATTCATCAACTCGATCTGAGAATCATTCAGCCTCACCAGGAGGGGCATCAACATGCGTTGTCGCTGGAGGGAATTGACTGGCGCGCACGGCAGGAAACCTGGCGCCCCAGCCGGGTTTGACTCAATTTTTGCATTGAAATTGTTGAGAAATCTGATTCAATGTCGTTATGACATTGCCGCCGCTTACCCTGCCATCGGACCTTGCCAGCGCTCATCCGGCGCTGCTGGCCGAACGTGCTGCGCGGCTGCAAGCTGAGGCGGACGCGGCCAACGCGAAGGCGCGGCTGTCGAGCATTGAGGCGCTCAACGTGCATTTGCAGTTGCTGACCGGCAAGCTGGAGCGCGAGAAGCACGGGCCGCGCCGCGAGCGCACGCAGCGGCTGATCGATCAGTTGGAATTTGCAGCTCGAAGAGCTCGTGGCGTAGGCCGCCGAGGACGAACTGAGCGTCCAAGAGGCCGCGGCCAGAACGCAGTCCGTGCGCGCCTTCGCCCGCAAGCGTCCAGTGCGCAAGGCGTGGCCCAAAGACGTCGAGCGCGCACGCATCGTCATCGAAGCGCCGACGGCATGTGCCTGCTGTGGCGGCTCGCGGCTGTCGAAGCTGGGCGAGGATGTGACGGAAACGCTGGAGGATATCCCGCGCCGATTCAAGGTGATCGAGACGGTGCGCGAGAAATTTACCTGCCGCGATTGCGAGGCGATCAGTCAGGCTCCCGCACCGTTCCATGCGACGCCCGCGCGGCTTCATCGGCCCTCAGTTGCTGGCGACGATCGTGTTCGACAAGTTCGGGCAGCACATCCCGCTGAACCGCCAGAGCACGCGGTTCAAATGTGAGGCATCGGTCCGTCGACCTAGACCCTGGCCGGTGAATGTTGATCCGAATGTCTTCGAGCTGCGGCAAATGCTGGAGCATCACTGTCGCACGGCATACCAGGAGGCAACGTAGCCGGCTGCGGCGACCCCATGCGAATGCGGGACGTCGCGGACGATGCTACCGACAATGGCGTCCCTTTGATCGACGCCATTCGGCCAGTTCGGCACGATGTAGCCGCGATAGCTGTAGATCCAGGTCTCGCCGGCCACATCGCCCTTTCCAGTGAATTGCAGCTCGACAGGGTCTCCCGGACGCACCGTACCGGTCAATTCCAGCGACCACCCGGGCCCACCAATGGTTCCGCCGACCTTGCGCCGAGCCAACTCGGTCAGCACCAGCGTTCCCTGGCCAAATTCCAGTGCATTGAAATCAACCGATAAATCGGGATTGTTGATCAGGCTGCGATAACTCCAAGTGCCAGTGAAGCTCATAGTTCCTCCCAATGGCGATCGACGCCCTAATGATGGCCGGAAACGGTGCCACCCTGGCCGTCCGGCAGGGTGATCCTGATGTTCTGCATCATGCCCTGGTCCTCATGATCGAGGATGTGGCAATGCAGAACGAACTCGCCGATATAGCGCTGGTAGTGCGTCCGCACGGTGATCGTGTAGCGCGCCGACGGATCGGTGCCGGGATTCTTGATCCACAGCGTGTCCTTCCAGACATTTTTCAAGCCTGGATATTGCGGATCGCCGTCGTCATCGGCGCCAAGCGCGCTGACATCGTTGCCGGCCGCATCGACAATTTTGATGATCTGAAACGGATTGACATGGATATGGAATGGGTGGCTGACGAAATCCGAGCGGAGCGTCCATTCGTCGACTCCGCTCAGCGGCAACGTCCGGTCGATGCGGTTGGGATCATAAGGTTTGCCGTCAACCTCGAAGAAGGTGGCACCCGGCTGTTTCACATCGATGTTAAACACCAGTTGCTGCTCGCCGGTGACCTCGCCCGCGTCGATGTCCGGATGGGGAATAAAGCTTGAGAGCGACATCTCGTTCTTGAGGTCATCGATAACCTTGCCGGCGACATTCTGTGACATCGTGCGCTCAGCCGCCGAAATCAGCCAATCCTGAAGATAGGTGCCGATCTCGCCATTGACGGCATGGCCGCCTACTGCAGTGACTATGCCGAGAAGCCGTCGGCTTGGAGCCTCCTGGTTGACGCTGGCCGCTGCCGGTGCGGCGCCATCGATGATGCAGTAGTCACCCGCTCCTGGCAACACCACCAGCGCGTCAACGCGGTAGCCCGGTTGCAGGATCGCTTGCTGCCGCATCTGCACCTGCGCCATTGTCAGCCCGTCCTGGGCCACCACCCCATACGGAATAGTATCCTTGCCGCAATTCTGGTCGATCCATCTGTCGGTGTCCGCTGCCGCAAGCGTGCGGAACGCGGTCGTCCCGGTCTTGCGCCGGATTTCGAAATTGATGGTGTCGCGAACCCCGGCGTGTATCATCCGCCACCGCTCGACCGAGCCAGCCTCCGCTGATGCCAACTGACCAAGCACCTGGCCGTTGACGCTGGTGAAGCGGCCCGAAGCCGGCCAACTGCCAGGTCCGAACTGATCGTAGCTTTCGATGCCGCCCACCTGTCCTGGCTGGCAATCATAAGTGATGTCGCCATTGTTATCGGTGCAAGCATATTGAATCTGCTGTAGCACCAAAACCCGTTCGGCGATATCGGAGCCGCCCGGCTGCTTCAATAGGCGGTCTATATCGCCAGTCTCGGTCGGTGTCGGCATGCGATCGCCACGGATGATCAACGCCCCGGACATGCCACTCGACACCTGCAATGCGGTTGATCCGTGTAGGTGTGGGTGATACCAGAAGGTGCCGGCGGGATGCTCAACGGCGATGTTGTATTCATATTGGAACGAAACGCCGGGACGGATTGAGATCAGCACATTATCGCCATTGCCAGACGGATTTACCCAGAGACCGTGCGAATGCAGGTTGGTACCGTTGAAGCAATGGGGGGTATTGGCACTGCCACCGCCGATGCCGCAGGTGGAATCCTGAGGGAACAGGTTGTGAAGCGTTACCCGCACCGTCTGACCGGGCCGTAGATCGATGGTCGGTCCAACCAATGGCGTGTCGGCACCGGATAAGCCGGTCTGGCGGGCGTCTTGATAGCCGCGCAGTTTAACGTGGTCGTAGCGCGCCGTGGCCGGATTGTAGATCTGTCGGTCGAGATAGGTAGCGTTCATATCGAGCAGAACCTCGCCCGGAAATGTCTCCCGGCTTTGTTCGAAGGTTTTCAGCATCCCCTGGGATTTTGTGATAGGTTGCAGCATATAGGCCAGGGGGTTAGTCACGGCCCTGGCCTCTTGAGCGACTGCGAATAGCGCATGGGTGACCGAAAAAACGCTCGCCATACCGAAGATCGCAATTTTGTCAGACACAGACAAACAACCCTCCCAAACCTCTGCCCGGAGTTTTGTTCTCCCCGGGTCGAACCGCATCCACAAAGTTCTACTGCGTCACCATGCGTTCACCTGCAATTCGACTTTGACTCGCGCGCTTTCTCGGGAGAAGACAGCTGCCGCCGCGCGACGAGAAAGTTTCAAGACTCATGCCACTCTGGCCGGATCGAGCCTCAGAAGGAATCTTGTGCCTATGCTTCAAGGACTTCCACGAGAGCGCGGTAGGAAGTCGGGCGGAACAGCACCATGGCGCGCACCTGACAAACCTGACAGCAGGTGTAGTAGGCCCGACATTTTTGTGGGGAGCATCGTTACGTGCGGCAATACGCGTCTCACCTTGTTTGTTTGTCGAGCTGCACTCGAGCAACGCCTTGACGCTCATATCGCGGTCACCGCCGCGGGCATTAATGTCGGCGTCACATACCGTTCATCACACCGCCTAATCGGAGAGACACCACGGGCAGACTACGCCAGTTCTTCCGGCTCTCTGCGCTGCGCGATGATCTCGAAACAAGGTTGCTTGCTCAGGAGTATCGCGCCCTGCTCCTCGACGATCATTTCGACGACGGCAGGAGGGAGCCCTTCCACAATCTTCTCCTATGGACGTCTCTTATGGACGTCCAACGCGATATCTCAGATGCACGGAGCCGAGGCCAGCGGCTTCGGCGCTGATAAACGTGAGCCTCGCCCTGCCGGCAAGCCCATCCTCGCCGCCCTCGAATATGGCCGGTGTATTCGACTTGCCTCCGATCGCAGGGAAGATGACCAGGCTGACCTCGTCAACAAGACCCGCCTTCAAGAAATGGCCATTGGTTTGCGCCCCGCCTTCCAGCATCAAGCGCTTCACACCGAACTCGGTTCCAAGAAGGTCAAGCGCGTTTTTCAGATCGACGCCATCTTTCTCCGAGACGATATAGGAAACGCCAGCCTGGGTGAGGCCCGCCAGGTAAGCATCATCCACGTCAGATCCTGTCAGGACCACAAGGTGAGCTCCGTCAATGTCGCTCTTGTCCCAGCGTAGCCGACCGTCCTTATCCACGATGACAGCGAACTCGCCGGCGTCCGGGTTGGCGATATGGATCGGTCGCGCGGCTGTGCCGGTTGCTTGATAGGGGCGGTCGACGGCGTCCGCGAACTCTTCTCCCGTCGCTCTTCCCGAAAGCCAGGCGTCGGCACCGATCTTCTCATGCAGGCCGTCATAGATCTTCACGAGCTCATCGACCGAATGGCCGGTTGCCTCGGCCCAATCATTGACGATCAATCGGCCATCCAGCGGCGACATCATGTGACAGATTACATAGGGTCTGGGCATTGGATTACTCTCCTCTACAAACATTCCACCGTCAGTGACCTGCCTTCAACCAGGCTGCGAATTTATCCATCCAGTCGGGGTGCCAGCGTGAAAGCGCCGGCCGGTTCAGGATCATGTCGTCGGCCGCCCAGCGGATCCTTCTGGCATCGATCGCAGACGTAACCGCGTTATCCGGACAGATGATGTAAAAATTCTCGTCGAGCAGACGGACCAGGAAGTATTCCACCAGTTGCTCTGCGGTCCATGCCTCATCGGGTTTCGCAATGCCCTGCGGCTTGAGTGCGATGTTCATGGGTGTCCACGTGTAGCCAGGGACGAGGAGATGAGCCGAAACACGACCTCCCGTCTCCTTCAGAAGCTCGTGCGACAGCTGTTCGGTCAGGACTTTGACAGCTGCCTTCGCCACCGAATATGCGGCGTTACCTGGAGGAGTCGTAATACCTTCCTTGGAGCCGAGGTTGACAACGGCCGACTGGCGACCGGCTTCGATCATGTAGGGCACGAAGACGTGTTGCGCGGCCTGAACACCTCGGAAGTTTACATCGATCTGGCGTCGCCACTTTGCAGGATTGTCCCAAGGGCCGGCTCCTTGCGTTATGCCCGCGTTGTTTACTAGAACGGCCACGTCGCCAAACCGCGAAATCGTTTCGTCCCGCAACCTGGTCAGTGCCGACAAATCTGATACGTCGCCGCTCACGATCAGGATGTCCGTGTCGAGTGTCGAAGTAACATCCTCAAGTGCGTCGGCGTCGAGATCCAGCAGCGCGAGCTTCATGCCGCGGGCCGCGAGAGCCCTCGCGATTGCCAAGCCGATGCCCTTCGCAGCTCCCGTGATGACCGCAACGCGGCCAGGAGCAACGACGCTGTTCATTCTCTCGCTCATTTTTTGTCTTTCCCGTCATTGGACCGTCACCGCTGGAAGGTGTGCCGGACAAGCCGTCGCCGTGGAATTTTTCTCCGAGAAGCGTGCCGGCCGATGGCACCAGCGCAGAGAAGTCCATCAACGCTACTCGGGCGCTTGGGTCGTCGGATCATATCCGCGGGCTGCGAACGACCGTTCGATCGCACTATAAGAATAGGGTAGCGCGACGGCTACTTGAAGTGAGCGGGATCGCACGCACCGATGAGCCGTGTTCACTCAAGGGCCTTCGTGACGTAGGGAATGCCTGGCCAGTTCGACCGCGGACGGGACCAAAAAGGTAACGCACTCCTGGTCCCTGCCAGATCGGTGGATGATTTTCACTCACCGCCCCGATCAATTTTGCTCATGTAACCAATCGGCTCCACGGGCATTTGGTCACCAGCGCCTCGAGACGATCGTGGTGCTGACCAAACCAAAGGAGTGAAATCATGACAGGGAATAAACCACTCGCAATGATCACGGGCGGCTCATCTGGAATAGGCTTCGAGCTTGCCAAACAATTCGCCAAGAATGGATTCGATGTCGCCATTTCAGGCTCAAGCGACAAGGTGAACGAGGCCGCCGATGCGCTACGAAGCCTTGATGCCGAAGCATATCCGTTCAAAGCGGATGCCTCGACGTACGATGGCGTCGAGAGGTTCTGGACCTTTACGCACGGGCTGGGGCGCCCCTTGGAAGCCGCGGCTCTGAACGTCGGTATCGGTATTGGCGGCGCCTTTGTCGATAACGATCTCGAGGATGAGCTTCGCCTGCTTGCGATCAATGTAACCGGGACCGTCCATATGGCCAAACGCGTCGTCCAACATATGGTCAAGAACGGCCGCGGCAGGATTCTCATCACCTCCTCGGTTTCGGCGACCCTGCCCACGCCATACGAAACCGTTTACGGCCCGTCGAAGGCATTTGGTTATATGTTCGCGTCTGCGCGAGGAGTTGCGCTCGACCGGGGTCACGGTGACGGCACTCCTTCCGGGCGCCACCAACAGCGACTTCCACGCGAACGCTGGAATGGGCGGTACGAAGCTCGGTGGCCAACAAAAAAACGACAAGACGCTCGTCGCCCAGCAGGGGTTCGAGGCTCTCATGAACGGCATCGACCATATCGTCGGCGGAGATCAGGAAACCAAGCGCCAGGTGTTGGAAAACCGGACGACCCCCGAGCCCGTCAAAGCCGCGCGGCAAGCCGAATTGACCCAACCGCAGTGAAGGAGCACGTCATGTCACATCTGAAAAACAAGGTCGCCATCGTCACAGGGGCTTCCTCGGGCATTGGAGCGGCGACCGCCAGAGGATTGGCGGAAAAAGGTGCGCGCGTCGTCCTTGCCGGCCGCAATGAGGAACGCCTCAGTCAGATCGTCGAAGACATCACCGGTTCGGGAGGTATTGCCAGCTACAAGGTTGCTGATGCCACGGATTTTGAGAGTACCAAGGCCCTCGTCGCGTTCGCCACAACGACGTACGGCCCGGTCGATATATTGGTCAACAATGCCGGCCTCATGCTCTTTTCCTATTGGAAGGATGCCGCCGTCGGCGATTGGAACAAGATGATCGATACCAATCTGCGTGGCTATCTGCATGCGATCGCCGCGGTGCTGCCGTCGATGTTGGAGCGCCGGTCCGGCCGCATCCTGAATATGAGCTCTATCGCCGGCGTTCATGTCGGCGAGGCGGCAGGGGTTTACGGAGCCACGAAGTTCTTCATACGCGGTATTACCGAAAGCCTCAGGAAGGAGGTGGGCGTGGGTAGCGGGATCCAAGTGTCTATGATCAGCCCTGGCGTGATCGATACCGGCTGGGCCGACAAGGTTCATGACGAGACGGGCAGAAAGATCGCCGGAGAGCTCAACAAGCAGGGTATTCCGCCGTCGTCGATGGCTGAAGCCGTGGTCTATGCACTAGACCAGCCCCCGGAGATCACGATCAACGACATTTCGTCCATCCAACCCGGCAGGACTGGTAGCCCGCGTTTTCGAGAGCTCAGAACTAGAACCTCCGGGACTGTTAGACCGCCTCGCGGAACCAACCGGTGCCGTCTCTCGTGGCTGTGGACACGAAGATCTTCATTGCATGACGATCTAATCCCGGACGTTTTCGTTTTTCAGCGACCGGGCCATCTCCGCCGTCCTTCGCAGGATCCAACATGGATCACTAGGTCAAATTTTTGACTGCTTCCTCGGCCATCACATACCAAATACAGGGCCAGTTAAATAAGGATTGAAGGTGCCGGCCGGCCTGAAGCAAGGTCGGCGCCGGCAAGGGCGATCTTTTTCAGTACAAGTGCGAGTATCCATAACTCATGGTATCAACGCGGGCCGATCTGGCCGACCTTGAAACTTTCGTCGCGATCGCGCGTGCGGGGGGGTTCCGAAAGGCCGCCGCGCTTCGCGGCGTTTCCGGGTCTGCCCTCAGCCACTCGATCAGGGGTTTGGAGGCCCGTCTGGGCGTCCGTCTGTTTCATCGGACAAGCAGGAGCATCAGTCTCACCGCCGCCGGCGAAGTGCTGCTTGCCGAACTGGAGCCCCGTTTCCTCGGCATTCAAGCTGCGATGGATCTCCTAGACAGTTTCAGGAGCGGGCCTACGGGCAGAGTGAGAGTGACCACCCTGCGTGACGCCGCCGAGCTGCTGATCGCTCCTCGACTGCACAGTTTTCGCAAGAGCTACCCAGATGTCGAGGTCGAAGTCAGCGTCGAGGATCGCTTCATCGATATGGTCGCCGAAGGTTTTGACGCGGGCATCCGTTATGGGGGAACGGTTCCCGAGGGGATGATCGCGTCGCGTCTGACATCCGAACTCGAATGGATCGTAGTCGGTTCTCCGGCCTATCTCAACGAACGAGGGCGGCCCGCGCGGCCGGAAGATCTCTTGACGCACGAGTGCATCCGGATCCGAACCGGTACAGATCACCTCTGCAAATGGGAACTTGGCGACGGCGATCGCATGGTTTCTCTCGACGTTCCGGGACTTCTCACGCTCGGAGATTCGGAACTATCTATCCGCATGGCGGAGGAGGGAGGCGGTCTCTTTTATTGCCTGCAGGCCCGGGTCGAGGACAAACTTGCGGCCGGTTCACTCGAAGTCGTGCTGCCGGACTGGACCTCTACCGGGCCGGGTTTTCATGCATACTACGTTTCGCATCGACAGGTGCCGTCCGCTCTCCGGACGTTTCTCGACTACCTTAAGGCGCCGGTTGCGGGCGATTGAAGTGACGACCAGACGAGACAGCTTCACCAGGCAGGAGAATCGCACATGGATGGTAAGGAGTTGTTTTGCTGAGGCAAATCGACTCAAGAACTCTCCGATAATTTGGAGGTTCGGATGAATCGATTTGCCACCTGTTTTAAAAGATCTGCCCGACCCTCGGGGCGCAACACACGTCATCCGCTGATGTCGATCCTGTTCATTGCCATTGCCGCGATCGTTTGCGGCGCCGAAAGCTGCGCCGACATGGCCGATTCGGCGTTTCCAAAAAGAAGTGGCTCAAGACGATCGTGCCGCTGCCCTATGGCATCGCCGGCCATGGCACCTTCTCCACCGTTTTCCGCTGCCTCAATCAGGTTGCCTTCGAAGCCGCTTTACCGAAGCCTTTGCAAAGGGCATGGAAGGCGTGGTGGCGGTCGACGGCAAGGCGGTACGAGGCGCCGCCGCTGCCCCTCGTCAAGGTCTGGGCTGCCGGTTGCGGCCTGGTCATCGGCCAACAGACCGCGCCGGGCCGCAACGAGGTCCAAGGGGCGCTCGATGCGCTTGCGCTTTTGTCGCTGGAAGGTGCCATCGTCACCGCCGATGCCCTGCATTGCCGCGCCGATACCGCTCATGCCATCCTTTCCGCCGGCGGCGACTATGCCCTGGCGTTGAAGGCCAATCAGCCCGGCCTCCTGGCACAGACGATTGCTCGTCTGGACGACGTCGAGCCACTCGGCGTCCAGACCGCCGCCGAGAATGACCATGACCGCTGCGAAAGACGCCGTGCCTGCATCGTCGCCGTCAATGACATCGACTTCCCCGGCCTGCAGGCCATCGGATCCGTCGAGGCCACAAGCCGTCATGCCGATGGCCGTCTGACCAGCCATGTCCGCTACTTCCTGCTCTCCACCATCATGTCGGCTGCCGCCCTGATCGAGGTAACCAGAACTCATTGGCAGATCGAAAACAAACTGCACTGGGTGCTCGACGTCCAGTTCCGCGAGGATGCCGCCAGAAACCGTAAGGATCACGGACCGGCAAACATTGCTCTGTTACGAAAGATTGCCCTCAACCTCATCCGAGCCCATCCAGATAAGGCCTCCATTCGTCGAAAGATCAAGAACGCAGGGTGGGACGATCAGTTCCTCATCTCTATCATCGCTCATATGCGATAGCCCTGCTTCACCAGGGGAATTTGAGTGCCGGCAGAAAGCGGTCGCTCGCAGCCAGAAAAATAATTGGCAGCAAGATCGCCTGGCATCCTTTAACATGCCGAAAGCGGAAAAAAATACGTGACAGCCTCCGATCCCTCTCTGAGCGGAGGCCATCCATGATGGTAGAGAATCCGCAAGTCTTCGGCTGTCTGACACGACCAGCCGGTACGAATGCGGTACTGCCACGGCTCTCCTCCAGGCGCCCGTTTTTGATCTCTCGATATCTAAATTTGTGCAGACGAGCAGGCAAAGCTATAACGGCAGGATCAACGAATACTGGTAGCTCTCAGACAATCTGGATCGATATCAACCGGGAATGCCTGCATATGTAGGGAGGATTCAAGCACGGCGTGAGGGCGATGCAGACGGACGAGGCGGAGACGTCACGGAAACCCGAGAGCACCTGCATCACCTCGCTCGAGGTTTCCAGGCGGCCTTGTAGGAGACCCGCGGCGTAGTGCCCCGAAAACCCCACCGCGCAAATGCTGATTATGAAAGACAGTACGAAAATGATTACTCTGTAGCCGGAAACGGGACAACAGCCTGTCCATTGTGGTCGATCCTTGTCCATAGGCGGCGAAGAAACTTCATCAATCGGGATCCGCCTCCGAGGGAAGCATCGAATCATCAATGACGACACGAAAGCTGCGCGACCGAGGTTGTCTGTCAACAGATTGTCTGATAAAGCTTGCTAAGGTTCAAACTGTCTCACAAACTTGCGGAGGAATAACTCCGTAACAGAACCGGCGCTGCCGCAGCCGGCACAACTTTCACTGCTGAAATCGATTGCCGCGATGTCCCTTGTTTTCAATGGAAAGCGGTGACCGCATCTCGGCTATGTGAAGGCTTCGAACATGTCGTCGTCCTCGCGACGGCGGGACGCGACGCCTTGATGAACAAACGGGCGTCCTTTTTATGGATGGACGGCTCCATGGCGCCGAGATCACCAGCTTCCCCAATATGCATCTCGAGATGCCGATCTGGGACAGGTAAGTATCGAGATTCAAGAAGCAGAGAAGATGATTGATAAGAAAGCATTACTCGATAATATGACCTTGGCGGAGCAGGTCTCGCTACTTTCCGGCGATACGTTCTGGTCTTTACCGCCCATCGACCGCCTAGGGATAGGGAGATTGCGCTTGACCGACGGCCCCAACGGCGCCCGCGGGGCGGGGTCTTTTGTCGGAGGTGTGACTGCAGCGGCTTTCCCGGTGGGCATCGCCATCGGAGCGAGTTGGAACCCGGATCTAGCCAAGGAAATCGGCAGTGCCCTAGGTGACGAGGTTCTTTCAAAAGGTGCCCACGTCTCGTTAGCCCCCACCGTTAACATCCAGCGTAGCGTCACAAACGGCCGCAACTTTGAGTGCTTCTCTGAGGATCCGATCCTGACGGCGGAACTTGCAGTCGGCTATATCGAAGGTCTGCAGTCCACGAAAGTCGGTGCCACGATAAAACATTTCGTCGGCAACGAGTCCGAGATTGAACGTACAACCATCTCTTCAGATATCGATGAACGCACGCTGCGCGAAGTCTACCTGATACCCTTTGAGACGGCGGTGAAGCGGGCAAAGGTCTGGGCCGTGATGTCTTCGTATAACAAGCTAAACGGTACTTACACGGCGGAAAGCCATTGGCTGTTGAACGAGGTTCTGCGCGGTGACTGGGGTTTTAACGGCGTGGTGATGTCGGACTGGTTCGGCTCGCGTTCGACCGCACCCACCGTGAATGCCGGGCTGGATCTGGAGATGCCGGGCCCGACTCGCGATCGCGGCTCCAAGCTACTGGCTGCGGTCGAAGGCGGCGAGGTTAGTGTCGAGACGATCCGCGCCTGTGTGCGCAATATCCTGACTTTGATGGAACGCACCGGCGCTATCAACGATCATCGCGAGTTTAAGGAGTACGCCATTGATCGACCGGAACATAGGGCATTGATCAGGCGCGCGGGAGCGGAAAGCGCAGTTCTGCTACAGAATGACGGGGTCCTGCCATTGGCTCAGCAAGGTATGGTCGCCATCATTGGACCCAATGCTAAGGTCGCGCAGGTGATGGGAGGCGGCTCGGCGCAGTTGAACCCTCACTATGTCATCAGTCCGTGGCAGGGGCTGGTGGACGCGCTGGGTGAGGAGAATCTGTGCTACGCTCAGGGTTGCAACAATTATCGGTTTCAGCCGCTAATCGAAAACCCCACAACCTTCGAGTTTTTCCAAGGAAGGGAGCTAGCTGGCGAACCGGTGAAGGTCGTCGAGGAACCGTCGAGCCTTGGTGTATGGTTGCCCCCCGTGGCCGAGGGCTTTGTCGATCCCCTTCGCTTTTCGGCTAGAATGCGCACCATCTTCACAGCCTCGGAAGCCGGCATCTATCGCGTCGGACTAACCTCGGCCGGGCTTGGCCGGGTCTATGTGGACGGCAGACTTGTGGTGGACGCTTGGGCTTCCTGGATACGTGGTACCACATTCTTTGAAGAAGGCTGCGAAGAGGTCGTGGGTGAAATCACGCTCGAAGCCGGCCGTACATACGAGGTCGTCGCCGAGTACGCCCGGCACGACCACGTCAACCTCTATATCGCTGCAATTCGGGTAGGAATAGGCAGATTTTCGGCCGAAGCGGAGATTGCCGAGGCAGCAGCCGTCGCGGCAAAGGCTGATCATGCGGTAGTCTTCGTGGGCAGAACGGGCGACTGGGATACCGAGGGCTCCGATCTTCGCGGTATTGCACTTCCCGGTCTGCAGAACCAGCTTGTTGAGGCGGTAATTGCGGCCAATCCGAACACGATCGTCGTACTACAAACCGGTGGACCGGTGGAAATGCCCTGGCTTTCCGGTGCTCGTGCAGTACTGCAATGCTGGTATCCCGGACAGGAGGCTGGCAACGCGATCGCCGATGTGCTCCTCGGCAAGGCCGAGCCCTCGGGCCGACTGGCACAGACCTTCCCCGTGCGCTGGGCTGACAACCCCACACATACCGAGGATGACGCGGTCTATCCAGGTAAGGACGGCCATGTGCGATATGACGAAGGTGTGTTCGTCGGTTATCGGCACTACGACCGCCACGGCATTAAGCCGCTGTTCCCGTTCGGTCATGGTCTCGGTTATTCAAGCTTTGCGATGTCGGACCTGACGGTAGGGCTACCGGACGCTGCCGGCGCGGTGACAGTGACACTGGAATTGACCAACATCAGCGAGCGGCCAGGTTCGGCAGTGGTGCAAATCTATGTCGGCGATGTTGAAGCATCTATACCCAGACCGGTTAAAGAGCTGAAAGCCTTCTCGAAAATTGCCCTGGAACCCGGTGAGAAACGAAGGTTGCGTTTCATACTTGACGCCCGAACATTTGCCTTCTTCGACACGACCGAGCGGCGTTGGCGGATAGAGGCGGGGGAATTTGCAGTGATGGCTGGGTTCTCGGCCACCGACATCCGTTTGAGTTTAACTGTCACGCAAAAGGGCGCTGTCTTGGCGCTCTGAATGTGCCGCAAATCAATGACCATATTGGGCAGTGGTTGAGTTCCAACGTATGCAGTTTTGGCGGTGAAGCTGGGTGAGTTGAGTGAGAGAATGCCTCAAAACCGGTACTTGGTTAATGGCCCGGCCAAACACCGCCTGCGCCTCCAAAAACAGGCAATGTTTTCTGAACGATCGTAAGCGCGATTTTCTCCGCACCTTCTGCAATTGAGTGAGCTTTGGCATGAGGTGTCCACCCAAATAGGTGGACACCAAGGGATGGAAGAGGTGACCTGCCACTGAATTTTCATCCGGCGGCGATTAGAGCCTCGGCGGTTTTGAATACGCCAAGTGGCGCGGTGTGAGTGTGTTTCGGCGTGCAAATTTGACCCCCTTGGCGGGGTAATCGGCGTCCAATTTTGACCCCCCTCAGATTTCATCTGACCATCCGGCTTTTGGCGGCGGATGGAGTGGGAGTTGAAGCGAGTGGATACTATTGCGCGTGTTCGACGGGCCTTCCATGTGCAGGGCTGGTCGGTGAAGAAGATCGTCCGGGAACTGCATGTTTCGCGCAACACGGTCCGCAAGATTTTGCGTTCCGACGAGACCGATTTTACCTATGAACGAGAGCGACAACCGCTGCCGAGGATCGGAGCGTGGAAGGCCGAGATCGAGCGGTTCCTGACGACCAACGAGGGCAAGCCATCGCGCGAACGGTTGACGCTGATCCGGATTTACGAGGAGGTTCGGGCACTCGGCTACGACGGCAGTTATGACGCGATCCGGCGATACGCCAAGACCTGGGCGAAGAACCGGGGAGCCATGACGGCGGAAGCCTACGTGCCGCTCTATTACGCGCCGGGTGAGGCCTACCAGTTCGACTGGAGCCACGAGATCATTCTGATCAACGGCGTGACGACGACCGTCAAGGTTGCTCACGTCCGGCTCTGCCACAGCCGGATGATGTTCGTCAGGGCCTATATGCGCGAAAGCCAGGAGATGGTGTTCGATGCGCACGACAAGGCCTTCGCCTTCTTCCGTGGCACCTGCACGCGCGGCATCTACGACAACATGAAGACGGCGGTCGAGGCCGTATTCGTCGGCAAGGAGCGGCAATACAATCGCCGTTTCCTGCAGATGTGCAGCCATTATCTCGTTCATCCCGTGGCCTGCACGCCCGCATCAGGCTGGGAGAAGGGGCAGGTCGAGAACCAGGTTGGCCTCGTGCGCGAACGCTTCTTCACTCCACGCCTTCGCGTCAAAAGCCTGGAAGAGCTGAACGTATGGCTGCTCGACAAGTGCATCGCCTACGCCAAGGCGCACCGCCATCCCGAGCAGACCGAGCGGATGATCTGGCAAATGTTCGAGGAGGAGCGCGGCAGCCTCGTCCATTACGTCGGGCCGTTCGACGGATTCCACTGCGTCCCGACCTCGGTGTCGAAGACCTGCACGGTCCGCTTCGACAACAACAAATACTCCGTCCTCTCAACTGCGGTCGGCCGGCCGGTCGAGGTTCACGCCTATGCCGAGAAGATCGTCATCAGGCAGGACGGTGTGAACGTCGGTGAGCATCCTCGTTGCTTTGGCCGTGGCGAGACGATCTACGATCCCTGGCATTATGTCCCTGTTCTGGCACGCAAACCCGGTGCTTTGCGCAATGGTGCGCCGTTCCGTGAATGGGTCCTACCCACAGCGATGGAGAAAGTGCGCCGGCGGCTGAAGAGTGTCCATGATGGTGATCGGCAAATGGTCACCATTCTCGGATGCGTTCCCGCCGACGGTCTGGCGGCCGTCGATGCTGCCTGCCAGGAGGCTTTGGATCACGGCGTCTGCTCGGCCTCGGTGATCATCAACATTCTGGCCCGGAGCCGTGATCCGGCCCCGGCCGCAACCCTGCAAACCCCGGATGCGCTGCGGCTTACCCATGAACCGGTCGCCGACTGCGCACGGTATGACAGCCTCAGGAGGGCAAGCTGATGGAACGCACACAGGTTCTCGAACTGATGAGCACGCTGAAGCTCTATGGAATGCGCGGCGCTTACGACGAGGTCATGGGCAACGGCATCAAGCGGCAGCACGAACCGCCGCGCATCGTCGGCGATCTCTTGCAGTCGGAGATCGCCGAGAAGCAGGCCCGCTCCATTCGCTACCAGCTCAGCATTGCCAAGCTGCCGCTCGCCAAGGACATCGACGACTTCGACTTCGCCGATACGCCCGTCAATGAACCCCTGGTGCGGGAGCTGTCGACCGGCACCTTCGTCGCCGATCAGCGCAATGTTGTCCTCGTCGGCGGCACGGGAACCGGGAAGAGCCATCTGGCCATCGCGATTGCCCGCGCACTGATCCGCAACGGAACACGCGGGCGCTTCTTCAATGTCGTCGATCTGGTCAATCGCTTGGAAACGGAAACGCGCAGCGGCAAGCAGGGGCGGACGGCCGACTACCTCAACCGTCTCGACTTCATCATCCTTGACGAACTCGGCTACCTGCCGTTCGCCCAGGCCGGCGGCCAACTCCTGTTCCATCTGATCAGCAGGCTCTACGAGCGGACTTCGATCATCGTCACCACGAACCTGGCCTTTGGAGAATGGCCGACGGTGTTCGGTGACGCCAAGATGACGACCGCGCTTCTGGACCGTCTCACCCACCACTGCGAGATCGTCGAAACCGGAAACGAATCCTGGCGCTTCAAGAACCGCTCTCAAAGCTAAAGCCGAAGACGATCATCACGCGCACTTGGCCTACCCTCTGCAACCCCGGCCAGCGCCGGGCAGGCCAAGCGCTGATCTACAGCATATGGGGGGTCAAAATTGGACGCCGATAAGGGGTGAACTTTGGACGCCGATTGACAGTGACCGTTCTCGACTGTGGCGTCCTTTGAGTGGGGAACGACCGCCGTCAGGATCCCGAAGAGTTGGAGACTGAGGTCTTGTTGTAGATCGCTCCTCCGCTATGTCGATAGCTGGAGGATGTCACATGCCAACGCACGACAAACACTTCCGCATGCTTTCGGAAGCGGTACAGGCTTGGTACCGCTATTACGAGGTCGAACCCGACGACCAGGCGTCGCAAACCTTGTGCTCGGCCGCCATCGAGTTCTTCAACGAAGGCGCGAGATCGTTAGAGGATGTCACGACGCTGCTCATCGGCACCTATGTCGGCAGGTGGGCAACACGTGTAAACGCGCCGACGTCGGCTGCCGTTCACTGACCTGCCCGATTGACTGCATAACCAGGCTTCGCCCTGAGCATTCTTAATCGATCGACAGCTTCCAGCCGACGGCCACGACCTCACTGGAACCGAACTCGCCTCGCGACGCCATCTTCTGGAAGGGCTGGTGCCGGCAGGCGGCGAAGACGCCCTTCGACTGTCCGAGGAGATCGAGACGGACGGAGAGGTTCTCCTGCGCATCGCCTGCGACCACGGGCTTGAGGGGATCATCGCCAAGCGAAGGGACGCCACCTATCGACCCGGTCGGCTGGGTGAAGATCAAATGTGTCCAGAGCGATGGCTTTTTAATCATTGGGCATGAGAAGTCGACGGCGTCATTGCGGGCATTGGGCGGCTGCTGCTCGCCGCGCAGAGGAAAAGAGCTGGTATGTGGGGGGAGTGGGAACCGGCTTCAGCGAATATTCTGCGGGTGAGTTCCGGAAACAGATAGACAAACTGACCATCGGCAAGCCCCCTGTCGATACGGACGGAAGTGAAATGCGGTCTTCGTCGATCCGAAGCTTGTTGCCGAGATCAAATATCGAGCGTGGACGCACGACGGGAAGCTGCGGCACGCGTCATTTAAGGGGCTGCGCGACGCTGCTGATAACGCAGGCGTTTATGAGGTGCAATAATTCGCCGGCGCCGCTACGACCCGTAGCGGCCAATTCACGCCCGCGATGGGCTGAAATCCGTCCCTGGTCGCTGAATGAGGTTGCAGTTTACAATTTCTTCCGGTCCTCCTGCTTAGGTGTGATTATCCGCACGAAGCGATAGAGCCATGGAACCGGCTGGAAACCTGCGACACGACATCGAAGCGGCACTGCAACGTCAAAACTTGACGGGTTGGCAGCGAACGTTTCTTGCCGACATCCACGCTCGCCTTGAGCGTTCTGGCGGAAATGCTCGCCTCTCAACAGTGGCGAAAGACTTTCGAGATTCTAAGGCAGCGCGCTCGGCCCGCCCCATCGCAATCCGCGGTCGTTCCCTTTCCCCGATCTCGCCACCAGCCCAAGAAAATGTTCGTCCCCAGTTTTGGTAGAGCAGGCAGACGGCTGGCCATTGGGCTCCTGATCGTTGCTGCTGTGGCCGTCGCACAGCAGGTATCCGATTTGGGAGGGCAATTTCAGTCAACTCCGGCACAGCGAGGACATCTGTGGCCCAGGAATTCACGGTGACCGACGGAGACACCGTACACGTCGTTGGCGATGCCGCCGGAACACGTTTGGTGGGCTTCAACACGCCGGAGAAGTTCTCGCCCCAATGCTAATATGAGCGCCAACAGGGCGAGCGGGCGTTGGCGCGGCTTCGAGAGCTGGTTGCCGGCGGCAGCACCGAACTGAGAAAAGTCGCGTGCTTTTGTCCGCCGGACACCGAAGGTACGAAGAAATGCAACCATGGCGCCCTTTCGGGATGCTGTTGGTTGACGGGAAGGATGTCGGCAGCATTCTGATCAGCGAAGGCCTTGCAGTACCATTCGTCTGCGGCCGCAAGAGCTGTCCTCCGAGGCCGAGACCATGGTGCAAGGCATAGCCGACGAAATCCGGTGGACCCGTTGGATAGTGAGCGCCTTATGACGACCATCGAAAAAAGCGCGCCCCTGACTCCTTTTTTGAAAGGAACGAAATGGGAACATTCCTGAGGCGCTCTATTCCATCTCGAATACGGAGGATCCGGCATGCCTACGGTGTTGTTCAGACACGACCAAGACATCTCGCTTAATGATGTACTGAAGATTGCAGTAGAACGTTGCAGGCAGTGCTATGAAGTGTTCGCGGAAGATGGTTCGAGGTCTCGTCGGACGCTATGTCGCGGCGAGCGCGGGACGTGTCTGATGCCCTCGATTTCAGTGAAGAACCATATTTCTCGCCGGAGACGACGAGGAAGGTTCTTAAGCTTCGCAATGCGGTGTGGGGTATGTGCTTCGACTATCTCGGTGAATGCGGCCACCTGGGCAAATCAACCGACCTTCTCAGGATGGACCAGGACCTGGAATACGTCGTCGAAAAACTCGTCATCTACCACCTGTCTCCTCAGGAGATCGAAGAGGCTGAGGCCGAGTAGGCGCATGAAGGCCAGTTGTTTCGCTGATCTTGGCATCGGCGACGACACGGAGCCTCGGGGCAGCATTTGACATCTCTTCATACTTCAAGATCCGGACAATTTTGATATTGCAGTTTCTGAAGCGATGCCTCGAGGTCGAGCTTGAAGCCGGTTGCGGCGTAGTCAAACGAGACGTCTCCGAAAGCGGACAGGCTCGTATTGACCAAGCGGGAGCCGAAGCCCTTCTTCTTTGGGGCTTCCACGGCTGGGCCACCGCTCTCTTGCCAATGGAGATTGAAGCGATCGTCGCCGACATTTTTGCGCACGGACCACTCGATCTCGACAGTTCCTGTATCCCCTGATAGAGCCCCGTACTTTGTCGCATTGGTGACAAGCTCATGCAGCACGAGGGCGAAGCCAAGAGCCGCTTGCGGGTTCAGGCTGACTGCCGGACCGCTTGCTTTGATGCGGCTCGGTTCAACGCCGAGATTCACCGCGGTCGCTTCGATGATCGTATCGACGGCTGCGGATAACCAGTTCTTCTGCAGCAAAATATCGTGCGCGTTTGCATATGCCTTGATGCGCGACGAGATCGACTGCTCCGCGGCTTCGATGCTGGCGGCGTTCCGGAATGACTGGTTGGTGATCGCCTGAACGACTGCCAGCGTGTTCTTGATGCGGTGAGAAAGTTCGTGCATCAGGACGCGCTGTCGCTCCTCATTTTCCCGCTGCTCGGTTCGATCCCTGAGGATCTTCACGAAGCCTTCGAGTTCGCCATCATCCGATCTCAACGCCATCATCTGGCCCGACGCCCAGAATAACGAGCCGTCCTTTCGAAGGTGCCAGCGCTCATCATCTCCATGGCCCTGGGTCAGTGCGGCGGTCATTTCCCGTTGAGGAATGCCCGCCGCGCGGTCTTCCTCAGTGAAAATAACGGCCACGGGATGGCCGACGATTTCGGTCTCATCCCATCCGAGAATTCGGCGGGCACCCTCATTCCAGGTGATCACTCGGGAGTCGAGATCCAGGGCGATGATCGCATATTCGATGGCACTCTGAAGGATTGCTTCGAGAAAGCGCTCCCGAGCGCGACTGGAGGTGGAAATGGGGTTCATGATTTTATTCTGCGCCTGATCCTTCCGGTCGCGCAAGCGGAATTGCCTTACCTCATCCCATACAGGCGCAATGACAACGCCATCGAACCGTGACTCCCGGACGGGCTGGTCGGGAAGCCTGCCGCATAGGCCAAGTCGGTCGATCGTCTTTTAGGAAAAAGACGGCGTGCGACGTTATCGGACCTCTTATTGAGCGTGGAAGGATGACGACCCAATTTGACAAAGACTTACCTTCGGTATCGTCAGAAGCAGCCTTGGCCGACCGGAAAGAACTTGCGGCGGTCGCGTTCGAACGAATAGGATGCCGATGGTCGTCAATGACGCGCGCAAGCCGGATCTGCCGATCGGGCTGGCCTACAGATCATTCCTCGAGCTGACCGGTTGCGCCGCCGGAGAGGTGCTGGGCCGGAATTGTCGTTTCCTTTAGGGCCCGGCGACGTCTCCGATCGCCGTCGCCGAACTTCGCGCTGCATCGCCGACGAGCGGGAGGTGAGCGTCGAGATCTTGAATTATAAGAAGAACGGGGAGCAGTTCTGGAACCGCTTGCATTTAAGTCCCATCCATGGGGACGACGGAAGGATGCTTTATTTTTCGGATCGTAAATCGACATGACGGAGTACCGGCGGATAGAGGCGCTGGAAGCGTCCGAGCATCGGCTGCTGACGGATCGGCCACCGGTCGAAGAACGTCCTCGCCATCGCGGACAGCATTGTTCGCCTCACCAACGCCGACGATCCGGCCGGAGGCGGGCAAAGAGGGCGAGATTGTAAGCGACCACCGATGACCAGACATAAGCCTTGAAGTGGTCGAGCCCACGCCAGGTGCAGCGCCCCAAGCCACAAGCGCGTTTCAAACATGAGATGCCGGCCTCGATGCCGGCGCGGAAGTTTCTGAGCTTGCGATAGACCCCGGCTACCGACCATATCTTCGATCTTGAGGCCGCACTTCTTGTGGAAGGCCATGTCGCGGATGCCGCAGGCTTTGGCTCGGCTCAAATTATCGCGGCTGGCATAGCCGGCCCTGATGCGGCGCCTGGCCATAAAAGGCGATGTGGCGTTCCAGCATCGGCAGCAAACGCTTGCTGTCTGCCGGTTGCCGGTTTCGACGACGAGGTCGAGGACCAGTCCGCTTCTGCCGGTGGTCAGATTGAGTTTGTGGCCGTAGTCGACGTCGCGGCTGCCTTCGACGATGATGTCGGCATGCGGCTCGAAGAGGCTCACCAGCTTCTCGCCAGCCGGCACCGGCTCGCCGGCCAGGACCCGCCGTTCGGTCTGGCCGATGATCCGGTCGATCAGCAGCTTATAGTGGCGGGGCTGGGTCTGCCACAGTTCGCCGGCCGGGCCAGCCGTCAGGGGCAACTGTTCACTCGCCTGCTGCAGATAACTCAAGGTCGTGCGCGTGATCTTGAGCAGTTCGCGGTAGTGCTTGATCCGTTTGGGGCGGCCGCGGGTATTCGATCGCTCGAGCCCGCTTCTTTGCCGCGCGGCGGTGGTCGTGCCATGGGATGGCTCTACCCAGTGCCACGGCCTGCTGCAACAGCCGCACCGTCACCCGGACAGCGTCCCATAATAGGCTACGGTCGCTCGGCTCATGGATCAGTGCGGCGGTGACGTGCTGTCGACGCGCACGACCTTGCCACTTTCCAGCTTCTCCTGCCGGGCGCTCGCCAGCAGCACCCTGCCAGAATAATTTTGCCCTGCGAGGAAAAGCAAAATTCGTGCGTGTTTGTGCCTGTGGTTCCCGAGGTTGCGAGTGTCGCGGCATTCAGGATAGAACGAGCGAGTTCCATCTCAGTGTGCTCCAAGCATTGGCGGCGACGAGGAGGCTGCTGCAGCAATGTTATACGCAGAGGACTTTGGTCGTCAAAGCTAAAGGTGACATTCAAAACGACGATCGTTTTCTCAGATGCCACCCGCTTTTCAATTGGATGCTTGGCAGAGGGGAATTGGACGCGGCGGTGGTGCTGGATGATCCTGCTTATATCTTGCGATGATCGGCTCCAGCCGCTCTTTCGGCCAGAACTGCGGAGAGCCGATCTCGCCAAGGCAGGTAGCGTTCCAGTATGATCCAGCGCTTACTGGCGACTTGCCCGATGTCGTTGCCCGGCCGACCGCGGCGATGTCGCGCGCCTCCGGGTAGATATAGAGCGTCGTCGGATTATCCTTGACCATCGACAAGACTTCCGGGGTCTCTTCCGGCGACCAGCTGGTGCATCCGTCGCTTCGCCCGCCCGCATAGGTGACCAACTTCCCGACAGGGACATAGCCTTTCCGATCGGCATATGGGCTCTCCGGCTTTTTCTGCATGCAGATCCCAGAGACGAGCGCCGCAGCATGCCCGCCGATGGCGCGTTGTCTGGCGTTGGCGGTATCGCCGATCCCATCGAATTGAACAAACGAGCGGGTCAAAACCGCCTCTCTGTTAGAAGGCGCCAGATAATAGCCTTTGAACGAGGTCTTGATCTCGCTTGTCAGATACGCGCCGGCGGTCAAGTTTGAGTCCAGCGCGTTGCCAAAATTCTTAGCGCATTCCCGGCCGTTGGAGAAGTTGACCACGCCAGGGAGGTTGAGGCCGCCACCATGCCCTGCCGAGATCACCCGAAACGACTGCTTCGCCTCGCAGATCACGTAGAACCGGCCAACTGTCAGATCGTTGGGTCGTGTCGCATCCATTGCGAAGTAACAGGCGTTCTTGACCGTTCCCTCCGCGACCTTCTCCAGATATAACCTCCGCGCCCGCTCCAGAACCACGCGCGTGATCTGGCCTTTCCCGTCGCCGACGTAGTCTGCTATCCAAGCCGGGAAAGGCGAACTCTTGCCCGCGGCACGTGCGGGAGTTGATCCGGACAGCATTGGTGCCAGGATGACCAACCCCGTTGCTAGCAAAAGGTTGAGCCTGGAACGCATCTGGTGCTCTCCGTGATGTAAACAAAGACCTGAATGACATCGATCATCATGACAGAGGCGACAACGAGGTTCGATAGTTCGCAATTATGCCTCGACACTCCTTAACAGCGCACTTCCAATCGGGTCGCAACAATCTGCGAGTAGTCTGTGCCCACTGGATCGTTGAAGAACATCGTCGTCAGCATCGCCTGATTTTCGGAAAGGATTTCTTTCGAGCCAGGCCTGACGACTTTGTGAGTGCAACCGCTAAAGCCTTCGCCCGAGATTTTCAGATCGGCATCGCTGGCAAAATCGAGAGCAGTATAGAGTGTCGGATCATAAACGCCGAAAACAATCAATCCTTTGAGCGGCGTCTTGGCCATTGGCTTCTGTGCGAAAGACAGGGTGAGGGAGCCGTTCTCATAGGTCCCATGCAGGATGTCCGGCTTCGCAAGCGCGAGTGTTTTCCCATTGATCGTGATGTTCATATAATAGTTGTACTGCGCAAGCGACTCCCGGACTGTTTTGGCGACGGCAGCAACTTCCGCAGGGTCGAGGGCATTGTTGCGGTTCTTGTCGTAGTCGAGCAGCACTGACGACGAAAACACCTCATCGAACTGCCATGTGTCGCGCAGCTCCTGGAGGCTTCCATCGGGCGCCGCGACCGCCTCGAATTTCGCATCAACGAAGATATGGGGATGGGCGAACGTGTTAGTCGGCATCCCGAGGAGGAGAAGTGAAATTGCCATAGTGGCGTGGCGGCGTTTGTTCGCGAGGCTCATGCTACGTGAGTGTCGAGAAGATTGCGACGGATTTAAGTTTCGATCGCCGTGGTTTACCGGAATGCACCTTCCGCTATTTCGCCGCCGAGACGTTGGTCGAGTTCCTCGTGCTGGCCGTTGCGGCAACTTGGCGATTCACGCCGCCACCGCGCGCCTATCGCTGCGGCAGCACAGCCGGCTTCGACGCATCTTCATTCAGACAAGGCGATGGCAAAAATCATCGTCACGCCCGGGCGCGCTGGCCCTGTCGAGATTGCGGCCTTCCTGATGAAAGGCGACATCGATCCGCTGGACGCCAAGAAGTGACCGTCGTCTTGTCGACCCCCCCTGCGGGAATAGAGCCAATCAAGCGTGCGGCGCGCCAGTGGGAGGATGGCACTTGGCGCGAGAACGTGCCGTTGCGGCAAGTGGAACATCCGTGTCGATTCTCGCGTCAGCGATTTTGAGCTTGCTCGGGCTTCCGGCGAGATTGAAATTGGGAATTGGAATGCCTTCACTGCAAACACACCGGATCTTCGTTTTACGTGGCGCAACTTTCCTCAAACGAACCCGCGCCCGTGCGGTATTTGGCCACATCCTCGCCGAGGCCGGAGCCGGAATAACCGGGTCACTCTCATCACATCAAGGGTGCCTGCCACGAGCAAACGCCTAATAATTGGCGCGAAGCCAAACCGCGTCGGTGACAGGGCACTCACAGTAATGGGCAGGTGCGGCTGTGGGCCGGCAATTGCTTATTTTGACGCGTCGCTTTTGTTGGCATGCGCCTGAATTTGCGTGCATCGCTCGATCAGGTGCTCGAACGGCTCGGAATCGCCGAGCAGCAGGCCGTCGTCGACCATGCGCACGTAATCCTCGCCGAGCGCACGCAGACCTTCTCCGGATGGCGTCAGAACCAGATTGCCGTTGACGGCTGCGGCGTAGTCGATGGGCGAGCGGTCGGCCGCCTTTTCCGCAAAAAACATGGATTTGTGTTTCGCCACGGCATTGGCGAGTTGCCGATCCGCGGATGCTTTGTCGGCGAAACCAGCATCGTCCAGCCGGACGACATCATGCCAGTGGCGGGCAAAACGATCGCCGCGAAGGCGCTCCTGCAGGCAGAAGACATGGATGGCGGTCGCTTTCTCCCAGAACGTCCGCTCCGCGTGCATGACGCGGGGACTCGCTTTCGGAAATTCGACACCATCAACCTGGCCCGACGCGTCACAGTCGATATCGCGGATACTGGCCGGCTCGCCGGTCGACGCGCTCCGAATTCGAGCATGACGCTCGGGGCGACATAGCCGGATCCGCTGCTCACCGCTTCATAGTCGAGGTAGAGCGTATCGTCCTCGAGGCGGATTGCCGCCGGAAGAGATTGAACGCGCAACGCGCCATAACCGGCTCCACCGAGCCCGCCACCCAGACCGGAAGCCGCTTTCGCACCTCGCTGGTCCAGTGTTTCTCCTCGCTGCGGGTTTTCGGCAGTGCTTCGTCATTGTCGCCAACAGTCCGGCGCCAGGGCGCGGATATCGTAGGTCAGGTCGACATCCTCGGAGAACCTTTTGATGACACCGTAGGCTTTCGAAAGCGAGGTGCCGCCCTTGAAGACGAGATGCTCACCGAGCTTGGACGAAAAGAGCGTCTGCAGCGTCCAGACGACCCAGACATCCTTTTCGAGGAGATGAATGGGCCGTCCGCTGTGGTCGGCTGCCACAGCCAAGGCTTCGCGCCGGTCATCTTTGACAAGCTCAGGAATAGATCAGCGATGCGCAGCCCTTCCTACGCTTCTTGCAAGCCAGGTCGGAAACTGCGGAGCCGCCGCCACCAGCTCGCCGAACGCCTCCGGCGGCAGCTTTCGCTTGATCCGCGACAGTGCTTCATCGGCCCTCTCCGGCCCAAGCCATGCAAGTGCGCGGACCGCCACGCCAGCAGGTCGATCGGCCAAGGCCAATTGCCAGCGCGGCACGTGCTTGAGCTCGACCGTCTGCTGTCCAAGGGTCATCGTCCGGCTACGGCCGGATGTCAGGTAGACGGAGCGGACCGGGACCTGGGAGGTCAGGCCCAGGGCATTTGCCGCGGCGGCGCCATTCGAGACGATGACCTCACCGCGCTGCTGCGCCACCGCCTCTACGGCCTGTTCGACCGTCGGCGGCCGACTGCCAAAGCGACTTTTGACGGGCCGCATATAGATACCACGGCCCGCCCGGACGAGCTCGCCACGCTCGGCCAGGCGCGACAGAGCCTGATCCAGGGCGGCTCGATTTCCGAGATGCAAAAAACTCTTTGCCGAAAGCGCGGATCCTTCCGGCAGTCGTTCAGCATGTCCCATGATTTGCTATGTCAGCTTTTGCATGGCATTTCTCTTGTCAGAAATATATGCAAGTTTCTGACAGTTTGCAATGAGAGGGGAAGACGGCGAGCCCGGACGGTGCTGACCAATTTTTATCGGTCAGTGACCCGCTGTCTCTTCACAATCACGATTCATCTATCAGGCCGTCAAACACTTCCACCATCGCATCGCTGATGGCCTTGCCTAGCGCGGCTGCAGCGTTTGCAAGCGCCTCGTCGTCCATATCGCGAGCGGCCATCGCAAAAGCAGTTCCCTCGGACGTTATGATTTCCCGCGCCCGCTCAATTGCCCAAAGGCCGAAGTCGCTGCGGCTGCTGATTTCCACGGTTTCCATGTTGTCCCCTGATTTGTTCGAGAGGACGGCTTATACCGATTTGCCGGACAATGCAGTCTGAAAACCGAGCCCGAGGACCGACTTCGATCTGTCTCGTGAGCGCATTCCCTACGGGAGCGTGCTCTATTGCGCCGCACCTTGGCGACTGCGGTGTCACCAGCATTTGTACTGCGGTATAATTTGGAAGCTATGTGGGGGTCAATGGTTCAATTTTGCCGCTCCGATAGCACCCATTTGTCATATCACTGAAAAACTTCTGACCTAACGAGGCTTTCCGGGCCTCCGTTCAGGGTGCGGCCGTCGATCAGGAGTGACGAAATCATGTTGGAACGTGTTGGCAGCGGATCGAAAGAGGTCGAAACCCTGGTCGTGGACCTCGGCCAGAAAGACGTGACTGGCCGTTCTGCATCGACAAAAACCATCGACGCCGGCGAAATACGCAAGATCGCGCCGAGCGGCAACGGGCAGGCACTCGACATCTCCGCTGCGCGGGGCTTCGTCGGATTTACCCAGAGCAAAAGCGGCGCCACCGCGATCCTGGTCGATGCAAAGGTGAGCACGCCCGAAACCGACCCGGGCAACGATCTCAAGATCGACCTGGACGGCTTGAAAAAGGTTGCCGCTTCCGAATTCGGCAGCACCGTGCCCAATAATATCACTCACCTGTTCAACCCGACCATCGAGGCGATGGCCAACCAGTTTTACGGGGGAGACAGCGTCGAGGTCCGCGACAGGTTCAAGGCCGACGTCAAGGCGCTTCTCGGTCCGCTGCTCGACAAGGTTGGCGCGGGAGAAATCGGCATTGGCGATCTCGCCGGCAACCTGGAGCGCCTGACCTCGCGTCTGATCGCTCCCGGCGGCAAGGAAGTCTGGGGTTACCGTCACGCGGTGCAGACCGCGCTGGAAGGGCTCGTCATGAGCGCCAGCCTCGTCTCGAAGATGCCGGCCAATCCGGACTGGGACAAGAATTTCTCGCCGCTGCCTTCCAGCAATCTCGCCAGCTATTCCTTCAACGACGTCATGGCTATGATCATGGTCGGCACTGGGCTGGCCGGCAAGGAGATCGCCGCCAACGGCTCAGGTGACGGACGCTTCTTCGCCGGCAGCGGCGGCGACGCCTGGATCGCCGAGCGTATGTTCGGCACCAAGGACAATGGCTGGAGCAAGACCATCCAAAATCTCGATCTGCCCTATATCGACAGCGACTATCTGACATCGAGCCTCAAGAAGATGGACCTTGTCATGTCGGGCTCGGATGCCATCGAGCCGGTCGTGGAGCGCCCGATCGACGAGAACGACATCCTGGAAAGCAAGCTGCTGCGCGGCTACGCTCCGTCGACCGCCTATGAGCCGACGCTGAAGAAGCTCGACGAACTCAAATACGGCATTCTCGGCGACGCCGTGAAGGACGTGAGCCGGGATTTCGTCGCGCCCGACAACATGGACCACCTCGACCAGCTGACGCCGGAACAGAAGGCGACGCTGCTCTACGATCTCATCGAGATCAAACAGCAGTTCAATGGCTATATGAACCAGTATGGCGACAGCGTGCCCGATGGCGAGCGCGTCGGCAAGGACCTCGATGCGCGGATCGAAAAGCTGACGGCCGATCCGGCGACGCAGCAGCATCTCTCGGATATCTTCGCGAGCGGCATGAAGGAATATCTGCAACGCCCGGCGAATTCCGATCTGCTCACCAACATCGAAGACGCCTATCTGATCGATATCGGCGGCGGCAAGGCGATCGACCGGGCGCTGAGCGCCGGCAAGAGCTTCGAAGATGCCCTGAAGGATTATTATTCCGAACTCAACACGCTCGTCGATCTCCTGCCCCAGGATTATATCGACGCGCATCTCGACGCCGCGAACGTCACCTTCTCGAACGTCATCAAGGAACATTATATCGGCGACGGCCAGGGTGTCGATCTCGAGCCGCTGCTGTCGGGTCCGGATGACACCTTCGTGCCCGGCGCAACGAATGACGCCATCAGCCAGTTGGCAAACACCTTCGCCGAGGATTTCATCAGCAAAAACGGCCCGGCCGATGGCGGCGAGACGCTGAAACAGAACCTGGCACAGGACATAGCACGCGACGTCGACGGCGTTCTGCGGATGATGCGCGGCGGTATGAAGCTCGACGATGCGCTTGCCTCCTTCAAGGATTCGCTCGATCTGCCGCGCCAGACCCGGACACCTGCCGGCATCGATGCCGAAGTGTACAAGGCCGGTCTGATGCACGCCGTGCAGATGCTGACGATGTCGAGCGTGCTGGTGGCGCGCGGCCTCGGTGTCGGCGGCAAGTGGACGCCGGCCGATATCGCCGCTGCGGTCGGCTCGGCGACACAGATCGTCGGCATGACGATGGAAGGTCTCGGCAAGAACCTCGACGTTGCCGGCAAACCGTTCAGCGCCTTCGGCAATCAGCCTGGCAGCTGGGGCAAGGGGATCTCGATGAACTTCTCGCCGAAGACGATGGAAGCGGCAGGCAAGATCCTCGGCGCGGCCGGCGGCCTCGCCATGGCCGGCCTCGGCTTCTATTCGGCGTCGCGGTCGATGAAGGCCGGCGACCGCGCCAAGGGCGCGCTCGAAATAATCGGCGGCATTGCCGGTACCGGCAACGCGCTCATCGGTTTCTCCGAGGCGATGCTTTATCTGACCAATGCCATGTCCCGTGCCTTTTCCGGACTCGGAACGGTGGCGCCGGAAGTCGTGACCATCTTCAGCAGCGCCGCCAAAACCGGCCTTGCCGCGGCCGGACTGGTCACCGGCCTCGTTGCCTCGGCCGTCGGGCTAGCGCTTGGCCTGTGGGATATGGCCAATGGCGTGAAGAAGCTCGACAAAATGGAAAAGCAGCTGAACGAGAAGCTTGAACGCTACACCGGCGAGTCCGTGCATCTCGAATTTGGGCCAGACCCGTCATTCATCTGGTAGAGGCAGAGGGGCGGCAACGATGACCGCCACAGCCTGGGAAATACCCTGCGACCCCTCGGTAAAAATGTGATTTTTGATCTCCAGGCGCGAGGCCGCTGCATTTTATGCAACCGCGATGTCGCGATCGGGCTTGAATTATCACGCAAAGGTCGATCTTATGCCTAACGTAAGGTAAACGACGTCATCCGCGAAAAGCGGAAAAAGAAAATCAAAGGGAACGCATGTCATCGATCGCACCAGCATCTTCGGATATCGATACGGTTTCATTTCTCCGGCTAAACGCCAATTCCGATCCAAAGTCCGAAAATTCCACGAGCCAGGGCAAAACCACGAGCACCACGGTCAAGAAGGCATCGCCTTTTGCCTCTGACGGGACCACGACGGCAGCCCTGACGATTTTCTCCTCTATATCGGCGCAGACGAGCAGTCCGAAGTTCGTTTCGCTGGCCGCCACGTCGAATGGCACGTCCCGCCCTACCGCGCCGATCCAGCCGGTCATCGATCTCCTGTTCAATTCCGATTTCATG
Organism: Rhizobium phaseoli; assembly: GCF_001664385.1. Taxonomy (NCBI): domain Bacteria; kingdom Pseudomonadati; phylum Pseudomonadota; class Alphaproteobacteria; order Hyphomicrobiales; family Rhizobiaceae; genus Rhizobium; species Rhizobium phaseoli. The sequence goes on from NZ_CP013535.1 coordinate 84,187, forward strand.
AGCGAGATCAATCAGGGCTTCATGGAAGGGCTGAAGGACAAGGACAAATCCTTCGAGAGCATCGACGTCGTCAAAAACCCTCACAATTACACTGCCGAGCAGAAACTGATCATGTATCTCGATCTGCTTCAGACCAAGGCGACCTTCGGCCAATACAAGGACAGCCTCGGCGACAACCAGCGCGGCATCTACAACGACCAGGAGATCCTGAAGGATCTCGACAAGTCGATCGCCATCCTGGGCTCGGACCCCGACGTCAACTCGCTGATGACGGAGAAGGCGCTGAAGGCCTTCAAGCTGATCTTCTCCGGTTATCGCGTGGCGCCGCCCGATACGAACAAGGACGCTTCCGAGATCATCAACGACACGATAACGCGTGACGAGAAGATGAAGGACCTGCGTACGAAGGTCGAGGATGCCTTTGAGCGCGACATCGTCAATGGCGGCCTGCTGAATGACGGTCTCAAATCCGGCAAGGACGTCACCACCATTCTCAAGGAATATAATGCCGCCCTCGGCTTCTATTCCATGGTGCTTCCCGACGATTTCGTAAAGCAGCGCTCGGCGATTGCCGACAAGACCTATGCCGAATTCTTCGACAAGAACGTGCTGCCGACGATCTCCGATCCGACGACGGCGCTCGATGGCCTGATCCGCATGGGACTGGCCGGCAACAAGACCGAGCGGGAACTGAAGGGGCTCGGCTCCATCCTGCCGGTTATGGATTTCGACCAGTCGCTCGGGCTCGGCGGCAGCCTGTTCCCCGATCTCAAGATCGACCTCGACGGTTTGAAAAAGGTTGCCGCTTCCGAATTCGGCAGCACCGTGCCCAACAATATCACCCACCTGTTCAACCCGACCATCCAGGCGATGGCCAACCAGTTTTACGGGTCAGACAGCCCCGAGGTGCGCGATCAGTTCAAGGCCGACGTCAAGGCGCTTCTCGGTCCGCTGCTCGACAAGGTAGGCGCCGGAGAAATCGGCATCGGCGATCTCGCCGGCAATCTGGAGCGCCTGACGTCGCGCCTGAGCGCACCCGGCGGCAAGGAGGTCTTGGGCTACCGCCATGCGGTGCAGACCGCGCTGGAAGGGCTCGTCATGGGCGCCAGCCTGGTCTCGAAGTTGCCGGCCAATGCCGAGTGGGACAAGAGCGTCTCGCCGCTGCCCTCCAGCAATCTCGCCAGCTATTCGTTCAACGACGTCATGGCGGCGATCATGATCGGCACCGGGCTGGCCGGCAAGGGCATTGCCGCCAACGGCTCAGACGGCGGGCGCTTCTTCGCCGGCAGCGGGGGCGACGCCTGGATCGCCGAGCGCATGTTCGCCACCAAGGACAATGGCTGGAGCAAGACCATCCAAAGTCTCGATCTGCCCTATATCGACAGCGAATATCTGACATCGAGCCTCAAGGACATGGGACTTTCCATGTCAGGCCTGATGAAGACGCTGATGCCCGGCACGGATGTGATCGATCCAATCATCGTCGACGGCAAGACCGCCGAAGAGGCGATCAAGAAGATCATCGCCCCGAGCCTCGACGCGCTGGCGGAAACCCTGTTCAAGGGCAATGCCGATGCCATGGCGCAATACAAGACCAATTTCACGACGATCTTCACCGCGCTTTGGGCGACGATGCGACCGGGCGGCAGCGTCGAAACGATCAAGGCCGACCTTGCCAAGCTGATCGACAAGACCGCGACGGCGGCGCCGGCAGGGGTCGATCCTGTCAAATACAAGGCGGCGCTCTCTTCCGGCGTGATGTCGGTGCTCACCGCATCCCGCTCCATCTATGCCGGCCTCAACATGACCAGCCCGACCTGGGACAGCATCGGCATCGTGGTTCTGCACGCCCTTGGCGCTCTCGCGCACATGGGCAGTGCGCTCGGCTCGGCGATCAAAGCCTCGAATTTTTCGCTGCTGGATGGGATCAGTTCACTCGTCGGCGTTTCCGACGAGCTGGCGCGGGCGCAGCGCAGCGTGCTCTCCGCCTTTTTCAAGAATACCGGGACGACGGTTGGCGCCGTTGCCGGCGTCGCTTGGCTGCCGGTGGAATATTACCAGTTCCTGCAGGGGCTCACCAGTGGCAAGGGCGATCCGGTCGATCTCATCTTCATGGGTATCGGAACCGCGGCGGACACGGTCGGCGCGATCGAGGGCATCGCAGGCGTTGCCAATATGCTGGTGAATTCCACCTTCCTCGGGCGCACGGGCGCAACGGTAGCGCTCGTCTCCGGCGGCTTCTCGCTCGCCTTCGCAGTCGCCTGCGCGGTGTCCTGGGCGGCCTGGGCGGGCTTTGCCATCTACCAGAGCATCAAGCAGGAAAAAGCCTTCCACAAGCAGACCGACATGATGAACGACATGCTTAAGCGCACTGTCAACGACACGGTCGGCATCTACGCCAAGACCGGCCCGATCGTCGGCGCCAAGGGCGGCGTCGCCCCCGCGCCCCGCGACCCGGAACAGCGCGAGCTGACCCCTGAGAACTGGGACGCGATCATCGCCGATATCGAGAAGCGCCGCGGTACGGCGGTGGGCTGATCCGGGACGCTTTCGCAACACCAAATATCTGGGTACTCACAGGCCCGGTTGGCGTAGAGGCAGTCTGGCCTGTGAACATTTGATAGCAATAAATTTAAGTATGAATTTCATGCGCAATCTGGATATCTGCTGCGCTTTACGGATAAAAAACGTTCAATTTTAATATAAAGGTCGATAAAGTTGTCAATGCCGATTGCAAGTTCCGAAAATTAACCATCGGTTAAGTTTAAACAATTGACCGGCCGTTTTTTTATCCATATCAAATCATGCATTCATTTTGATAACTCCTTGATGGAAGTGCTCATATGGCCGTAGATTCAGTGAACTCCGACCTCAACCTGGCGCTCGCAAACCCTGTCTCGGTGGAGCTGACGACCGATAAGACGGGTTCCAAGGACACCACCGGCAGCACGACGAAAAAGGTCGATCCGAACAGCGAGAGCGAGATACTCTCCGCTGCCGTGGACGCGTTTCTGCCAGGCATGATTTCCAACACCCTGATGCTGAACAATTCGCTTTTCAATTTCGCCAAGGAGGCGATCGACGAAGGCAGCGACGAGTAGCGTTCCCGTTCATCGTTTGCAGTTGACGTGTACCGAGTTGAGGAATTGCAATGAGTGGAGAAGAACTTTCCGGCCGCGCCTTCACGCCGCCCGTCGACGGCGTATCGACAGGCAATGTGCTGAAGACCTCGGAGATCGTGGCGGAGCGGATCGGACTGCAACCGGCGGATTTCGCCGGCCTTCGGCCAACCGAACTCACCTCTATTCCCAACACCCAGGGCCGCAAGATCGCGCCTGAGTCCGACGCCGTCCCGCCCTCCTATTCACCGGAAGGCAATACCAGGCCCTCCAGCATTCTCGAACGGCTGTCGGCATTCTTCATGCCCGTGGCCGGGAGCGGCCAGCCGGAGACGCCGCTGGTGCGATTTGCCGCGGACAAGGATCACAGCGGCCCGAAGATCGAAGACATCACGACATCGATCGACCGGCTGGAGAAATCACAGCAATTCGCAACCGGCACGACGCTGCTGTCGTCACTCACCCAGTCGGTGATGTCGTCGTCCAAACGGCTGACGCAGGGCCAGTGAATATCATGATCTCATCGGCCCTTGCGAGATCATCGATCTCTTCGCCCGCGCGCAAAGTCCTTCCGAAGGCCGCCATGCTCGCCCTCTGCCTGTTCCTCGCCGCCTGCAGCCAGGACGTGCTGACGGGACTCGATCAGCGCGATGCGCTGGATGCTCAGGTCCTGCTGGAACGCGCCGGCATCTCCGTCACCATGAAGAGCGAAAAGGGCGGGACCTATGCGATCATCGCTGAATCAGCCGATCATGCCCGGGCGATCGAGTTGCTGGCGGGCGCCGGTCTGCCGCGTCAGTCGTTCGGAAATGTCGCCGAACTCTTTCCCGGCAACGGCTTCCTTGTGACGCCTTACGAACAGAAAGCCCGGATGAGCTACGCCATCGAGCAGCAGCTTGCCGAAACGCTTTCCGGGCTTGACGGCGTGGCGACGGCGCGCGTCCATGTGGTGCTGCCGGAGGAGAACGGCCGCGGGCTCATCAAGGAGAAGGCGAGGGCGGCGGCCGTGCTGCAATATCGCCCCGGCGCCAATCTCAACGAGATCGACATGAAAAGCCGATCCGTTCTGGTCAACAGCATCCGTGATCTCTCTTACGAAGATGTCTCGGTGGTGGTCAGCCCCTGGTCGGAGGTCGGCGCGCCGGCGGCTCCTGCCACAGCCGCAGCGCCCGCCCCAGCAGCACCAGTGACGCCGGCACCCGCTGCGGCGCCATTCTCGATGGTGCAAAGCGCTCTCTCGGCTTTCAAAGGCCCCAATCTGGCCGTGATCGGCGCCATCATCCTCGCCATCGGGGCATGCCTGCTGCTGCTGTTGCCGCAGCGGAAGGAGCGCTGAGCATGCGCACGCCGCGTTCGGACGGCGAGGCGATCTCGGATGCCGCGAGGATCCGCAGGGCAGCGCTGCTTTCCGCGGATATGCTGCCGGCCGCCCGATGGGATGGGACCGCGCCGCTCCTTGCCGATGGGTCTACCCTGTCACCGCGGCTGTATCGGCGGCTTTTCACTGAGATCGCGGAAGCCCATGGCGACCCCGCCACATTTGCCGACGGCGCCCGCCGCCTGATTTCCATGGACGCGGGCGGACGCGCAACGGCCGCGCTCCGGGCGGGCCTCGCCTATCATCTCGCAGCCTTCTGCCCCGCGGTCGATCGCCCGACCCTTGCGAGGCTCAAGGCCGTCTACGGCGAGGAAGCGGTCGCATTCGCCCTCGGCCACATCAATCTTTCCACGGCAACGCCGCCGCTTGATCTGTTGAGCGAGCAGGCAAGGCATGTCGTCGAGGCCGATGGCTGGTCGATGCTGGCGCTTCTGGCAGACGAATACCGGATCTCTGCGGCATGGCGGTGGGCGGGCTGGCGCGACATGGCCGAAAACGGCTCGGCTTCCCTCTTGAAGAGCCCGGCGCTCGTTCTGGCGACGGCCGCTGTCGACGAGGTCGCCTCCATACAGGAAGGCGCCGGACGATGAGCTCGGGATTTGCGCGCCACGACCGCATCATTCCGGCGGAGAGTTTCGGCCAGATCAGAGAGGCGGCGCAAATTCTGGAGGCTGCCCGCCACGACGCCGCCCAATCGCAGGCGACACTTGCCGCCGCCAGCGAGCAGGCCGCCCAAAACGGCTATCGCGACGGGTTCGAACAGGGCGTTCGCGATGCCGCCGCACGGCTTGCCGCCTCGCTCGGAAAAGCCGAACAGGAAATTGCCAATCTCGACAGCTGGGTCGAGGCGGTGGTTCTGAAATCGGTCGGATTGATCCTCGGATCGATGGAGGCCGACGAGCGCACGAGGCGATTGGTCCGCCACGCCATATCCCAGACCGCTGAGGCCCAGGAGATCGCCCTGCATGTCGCCCCCGACGATGCCGCCATGATCGCCCGGGCAATTGCGGATATCGATCACCGCATCACTATCGAGACGGATCCGCTGATGTCTGCCGGCGAGATTATTCTGGAGACGTCGGCGGGACGCAGCCAGATCGGCTTGAAAGACCAGCTCGCCACCGTGATCGAGGCCCTCGTCCATGGTTGACGCGTTGCTTCGGATGGAGCGGAGACTCGAACAAACGGACGTGCGGCGGCAGAGCGGGCGCGTAAAGAGTGTTTCGGGCCTGCTGGTGCGGGCGCTCATCCCCTCGGTCAGGATCGGCGAGCTTTGTGAACTGCATGAGCCGGGCCGAGGTCGCATCGGCCTTGCCGATGTCGTCGGCATCGACGGCGAGACGGCGCTTCTCTCGCTTCACGGCGAAACCCGCGGCATCTCCCTGCGCACGGAAATCGTCCCGACCGGCCGGGAACCGGCCGTCTCCGTCGGCAATTTCCTGCTCGGCGCGATCGTCGACGCACACGGCAATATCCTGCGTCCCTCCGCCAACCCCGCCGGCGAGGACGCGCGTTTCCTGCAGCCGCTCTACGGCCAGCCGGTCGATCCTCTGTCGCGGCGCCCCATCCGCCAGCCGTTTACCTCGGGGATTGCCGCCCTGGACGGATTGCTGACCTGCGGCCAGGGCCAGCGCATCGGTATTTTCGGCGCGCCTGGCGCCGGCAAGTCGACGCTGGTGTCCCAGATCGTCGCCAACAACAAGGCCGATGTGATCGTCTGCGCCCTGGTCGGCGAACGCGGACGCGAGGTCGGCGAATTCGTTGCCGGCAACATGCCGGAAGGCGTCCCCTCGAATGTGGCGTTGGTTGTCGCCACATCCGATCGCCCGGCGCTGGAGCGGTTCAAGGCGGTGATGACGGCAACGGCGATCGCCGAATATTTTCGCGAGCAGGGAAAACATGTGCTGCTCGTCATCGATAGCGTCACCCGCATGGCCCGCGCCTTGCGCGAAGTGGGGCTTGCTGCCGGCGAACCGCCGGTGCGACGCGGCTTTCCGCCTTCCGTATTCGCCGTCTTGCCACAGATCTTCGAGCGCGCCGGCAACAGCGCAAACGGCACGATGACAGCTTTCTATACGGTCCTCGTCGAAGGCGAAGAGCAGGACGATCCGATTGCCGAAGAAACCAGATCGCTGCTGGACGGCCATATCGTGCTCTCCGACAAGATTGCCAGGGCGGGCAATTTTCCGGCGATCGATGTGCTGGCCAGCCGAAGCCGGACGATGAGCGCGGTGGTGAGCGAGAGCCATCGCCAGGCCGCCGACAGGCTGCGCGCCCTGCTGGCCCTCTATGACGAGGTGGAACTGCTGATTCGCGTCGGCGAATATCGCCAGGGGCGCGATGCCGCCGTCGACGAGGCCGTCGCCAAACACGGGCTCATCCAGCGCTTCCTGTTTGACGGCCAGGGCAAGCCGCAGCCGTTCGGCGTGATCGTCGAAGCGATCGAGGAGCTTGTCCGATGAATATCGCAGCGACCGCATGGCCCCGGTCATCGATGGCCGAGAGCTTCTTTTCCCGTTCCGACACGATGATGCGCGCCGCCTGGCAAATTCCGGTCCGGGAGCAGACGCTTTCCGTTCGCCCACTGTCCCCCGATATCGCAGCCGCGCGGATCGTCGATCCGGTCGGTCTTCTCTGCCGCATCGGCGAACGGGAGCAGATGCTGATTGCGTCGGCCGGCGCATTGCGGTTGCTGGCCGAAAGGCTTGAACCGCTGCTCCTCTGGGAAAAACTGTCGCCGCATGAACAGGCGGCGGTGGTCGAACATCAGTTCGTCGAGGCCTTCGAGGCAATCGAGAACAAGATCGGCATCAGCCTGTCGCTGCTGCAGATCGGCGTGGAGCCGCAGCCGGATGCCAGCGGCAATTTCGGCTTCGAAATCGGCTGGAACGGCATGAGCCTGCCCTTGAGCGGCCGCTTCGACGAGGCTTTTCTGAACGGGCTGGTCGGCTGGGCGAGCCGCCTGCCGCGCCGCACGCTCGATGCCCTGACGACGACCGTCGGCATCCGGCGCGGTTATGCCGTGCTGTCGGTCGGTGAGATCAAATCCCTGCGATTGGGGGACGGCATCGTCATCGATGGGGCGGCGCCGGAGACCGTGATCGCGATCACGGGTGAACGTTACCTTGCAACCTGCATGCGATCGGACAAAGGCGCGGTCCTCACCCAGCCGCTTCTGTCGACGCCAACCGGACCAATGAGGCATTTCATGACGAATGAAACCGTCGATCAGGAATTGCAGGGCGAGCCGCGTCCGTCGCCTGTCGACAGCATCCCGATCAAGCTGGTCTTCGATGCAGGACGGCTGGAGCTTCCGCTTCGCACACTCGAGACGATCGGCGAAGGTTATGTCTTCAATCTCGACAGGCCGCTGACGGATGCCGTCGATATCATCGCCCAGGGCCGTGTCATCGGGCGGGGGGAAATTATCTCCGTGGATGGATTGAGCGCCGTTCGCGTGACAATGCTGCACGACTGATGGAACAGACCTTTCCTCTTGCCCAGAGCCTCGTGGCGATGGCGGCGATCTCGATGCTGCCGGTCATTGCCGTGATAGCAACCTCCTTTACCAAGATTTCGGTCGTTCTCCTGATCGTGCGCAATGCGATCGGCATCCAGCAGACACCGCCGAATCTCCTGGTCTTTGCGATCGCCATCGTGCTCTCGGCCTTCGTGATGAACCCGGTGCTGCAGAACAGCTGGCAATTGCTGCTCGCCCATAGCGGCGATTTCGCCACGGTCAGTGGTATGGCGGACGGCATGGTCAAGGTGGCGGCACCGCTGAAGGATTTCATGCTGAAATTTTCCGATGCCGAGGTCCGCGACTTTTTCGTCCAGGCATCGCAGAAAATCTGGGCAAACGCACCGGTTAGCCCGATCGCCTCCGACGACATCACCGTTCTGACGCCGAGCTTCCTCGTTTCGGAACTGACGCGGGCATTCGAAATCGGATTTCTGATCTATCTGCCCTTCCTGATGATCGACTTCGCCGTCTCCGCCATTCTCGTGGCGCTCGGCATGCAGATGATGTCGCCGACGGTGGTTTCAACGCCGCTGAAGCTGCTGCTCTTCGTCTCGATCGACGGCTGGCGGCGACTGCTGGAAGGTCTGGTGCTATCCTATGCGCAGTGAGCAGCCTGCCATGACGAACGCACCGGTTCGGGTGCCTGCCGCGCAGACCGGAAAGGCTTGCCGTCATGGGTGAGGATCAGGTCGCAGCCGAAATCGGCATGTCCGTGATGGCGACCTTCGCCTTGGCCGGCCCTATTCTGGGCCTTGCCGCACTTCTCGGCCTCGTCATCGCCATCTTCCAGGCGGCGACGCAGATCCAGGAACAGACCATCGCGCAGATCGTCAAGATTTTCGTGATCTCCATCACCCTGCTGCTGTTCGGCCGGGTGTTGGCAACGCCGCTGATCGAACATTCCGTTCACATCCTCAACGACTTCCCGACCATGGTTCAGTGAGGCGAGGCGGATGGGGCCGGATCATCTTCCGCTCGTCGGCATCGAGGTCGCGGCACCGGCCGCAGCCATGCTCGGCGCCGCCCGCGCGCTCGGGATACTGCTGATCTTCCCGATCTTCTCGCTGTTCAGCATCGTCGGCATCCTGCGTTTCGGCCTCGCAATCGGCCTGTCGGCGCCCTCCGTCGCCTTCGCTTATTCGACGCTGGCGCTGGGGGATACGTCCTGGTTCGATCTGGCCGCCCTTTCGATGAAGGAACTTTGCTTCGGGGCGCTTGTCGGCATGGGGCTCGGCATTCCCTTCTGGGCGGCCCAGGCGGCGGGTGATATGACTGATGTCTATCGCGGTGCCAATGCCGCCAATCTCTTCGACCAGATCAACGCGCTGGAAACCGCGCCGCTCGGTTCGCTGATGATGTCGATCGCCCTGGTGATTTTCGTCAGCGCCGGCGGCATCATCGATCTGGTCGCGATTTTCTACAAGTCGTTCGAGTTCTGGCCGCTCTTCAAGCTCATGCCCGCCATGCCCGACGATCCGCTCGACATGATCCTCGGTGTATTCGGCCGGCTGTTCAAAGCGGCCGGATTGCTTGCCGCCCCGTTCATGATCGTCACCTGCGCGCTCGAATTGTCGCTGGCCTTCGTTGGCCGCTCGTCGAAACAATTCCCGCTGAACGATAGCCTGCCGGCCATCAAGAACTTCGCGGTCGTGGTCATTCTCGTCATCTACACGGCCTTCATCTCCAGCTATTTCCACGATCTCTGGATCGACGGATTCAACGAGGTGAAAGCCATGCTGGAGGTGACCCATGGCCAAAAATGACGATACCGAAGAAAAAACCCTGCCGCCGAGCCGGGTGAAGCTCGATCGGCTCCGCCGCGAGGGCCAGGTTCCCCGCTCGAAGGAAATCCCGGTTGCGATCTCCGTTCTTGCCATCGCCGTCTACGTCACCTGGGGCTTGCCTGATATCCTCGAGGATTTCACCCGCAGTTTCGATAGCGGCCTGCAGTCCGCCGCGCGGGCCGACCTCTCCGACGCCGTCACTGTCGGCTTGAGCGAAACCGGCGTGGCGCTGCTCGATCTCATGTGGCTGCCGCTTGCCATGGGTCTTGCCGCGACCATCCTGGTGTCGATCCTCGACGGGCAGGGGTTTCCCGTATCGTTCAAACATATGAGCTTCGATTTCACCCGGCTCAATCCGTTCGAGGGCATCAAGAGGCTTTTTTCGCTCGCGAGCATCGCCGAGTTCGTCAAGGGGCTCGTCAAGTTTGTCCTGCTCGCCGCCGCCGGCGGCGGTGCGATCCTCTATTTCCTCAACAGCATCTTCTGGTCGCCTCTTTGCGGAGAAGCATGCACGCTCTCCACGACAGCCCATCTCCTCGGCTCGATCCTCGTCATTGCCGCCGGCATCATGGTGGCGGCGGCCTTTTTCGATATCCGCATTTCGCGCGCGCTGTTCAGGCACGAACACCGCATGACCAAGACCGAGGCGCGGCGCGAATACAAGGATACCCAGGGCGACCCGAAGCTGAAATCGGCGCGCCGGCAAATCGGCGCGGAAATGCGCAGCAGCCCGCCGCGCAGGCAAGGACCAGGCCGGCAATGAAAAGCGGGAGCCTAAGCCGCCCGCTTGATCTTCGCTTTGCGGTTCCGGTGGTCGGGCGTCTCAGACGCCCGATTGGTTGTCACCTACACGCGTCCAGTTCTTCACATCGTCCAGCGTGATATCGGAGAGGAACGTCACGCTGGCAAGCGAGCTGTCGGTGCGGAAGACGTTGCTGCCGTGGGAGAACGCCCCGCCATCGATGGTGACGTCGGCGTCGATCTGCTTGCCGCCGTTGGTGCGCACGAGCGTGGTAAAGCCGTCAGCGACGAAATCCTTCAGATAGAACCTCGTGTCGGCATTGATCTGGAAGATCTTGTCGGTCGCGCCCTTGGCGGAGCCACCGATAATAGTGACGTCGCCGGCGCTTTTTACCGTCAGCGCATCCTCGCCGACATTCTGCCAATTGACGTTTTCGAGCGTCGCGCCGCCATAGACGTGAATGCCGTCGGCGCCATTCTCGCCGAGATCGACATTCTTGAGCGTGGCGCCGTTCTTGAGAATGAACAGCGGCGATTGGGTTTCGGACTGGCCGCCATCGCCGAGCTTGGACGAGGCCGTATAGGTCGCGCCCTTGCCGTCGAACACGCCGCCATCCACGACGATCGGCTCGTTGACGACGATGACGCTGCCCTCTTTCGAGAGGTCGGGTTTTTCCGTCGTGGTCTGCAAAGTCGTGGCCTGTTTCTCGTCGGATGGATCCACCTTCTTGGAGTGGGATTGCCAGTTGATGTGCTTGCGCAGCAGATCCTTGGGGTCGGAATCCATGCCGTTTTCCGACGTTTCCCGCGACTTCGGCACATAGGAGGTCAGCGTCGGCGGGTTGCCGGAGAAATCTTCGAAGGGCGAGACCTTGCGGGTTCGGATGGCGGTGAAATCCGTGTCGGCCCTATTGCTGCCGCCAAGGCAATCGGACTCAAGGTCGAAACGGGAGGTTCTGTCGAAGTCTATGGGCCTTTGTCCATCTACGCCACACATTGCATTCATCCCCAGTTGGTCTCGTCTACTTCACTTGCTCTATCAGCCCGGCCTTTGTTTGGAGCCGGCAGCGTTCCGGATTTGCCCGATCTCTCCGATGGTTTCGATCGTTATATCCCTGTCGATCTCCTCCGCCGCCAGCACCGGAATGCGGCAGTTGTGGTGGATCATCAGCGTCTGGGTGAGCAGGCGCCACTCGCCCGGCACGATGATGATGGGATCGTATCCCCGCTCGTTGGCGTCCTCGAGAGCCTGCCTGGCTTTCTCGGCCAGCAGGCGCAGCCTTTCGGCTATCTCGATCTTCTCGGTCGCTCCAGCGGCGTCATAGGAGCGGATGAAGTGGTCCCATTCGGCGGGAAGCACCAGCGCCGGCAGCAATCCGCGCCGGTCGAGAAGCCCGAAGGCGATCTGCTTGACCAGCGCGGCGCGCGCCATTTCGGCCAGGGCATCCGGCGCGTGATCGGTGCCGGCGTGCAGCATCACTTCCAGCAGTCCGCGCGGCTGGGAAAGCGTCACGCCGGAATCCAGCAGGCGTCTGACGACCGCGACCGTCAGCATCAGCGGCACCTGGGTGGCGACGTCGATCGCCAGTTTGCCGAGACGCGGTTCGAGGCTGCCCAGCCATTGTGCCGCGTCGTCGACGCTGAACAGGGCGCCGATATGGCGGCGGACGATGCGCACGATGTCGTCGGCAATCTGTTCGGCCGTCCGTTCGGGACCGCAGCTGACGAGACCGGCGGGCACGTTTTCGACCTGAAGGTGGATCAGATCCTCGGCCATGCGGGGATCGGCGTTGAACGTCGGCACCGTCACGGAGACGCCGACGGCGCGCGCCGCCATGCGGATCCGCCCGTCCAGCATTTCGCCGAGCCGCATCGCCTCAAGCCGCGCCAGCGTTTCCACCGAGACGGTGGCGACGACGGGATCGCCATATTTCGTCCGGTCGAGCGGATAGGAATTGGCGCTTTCCACGGCATTCGCCGATCCGGCTGCGGCCGGGCCGGTGCGCCGGCGATGCACCATAAAGGCAAGGCCCGCCAGGCACAGGCCGATTGCGCCGAGCACGCCTGTGGGAAATCCCGGCACGAAGCCCGCGCAGATCGTCAGCGCCGCCGCAATCGCCAATGCGCGGGGCTCCCGGAAGAGTTCGCGGCCGATATCGCTGCCGAGGCTGCCATTGCCGTCATCGGACACGCGGGTCACGACGATACCCGCCGAGACTGCCATCAGAATGGATGGGATCTGCGAGACCAGGCCGTCGCCGATCGACAGCAGCGTATAGAGATGGGCCGCCTCGGCAAAGCTCAGGCCCTTCTGGAAGATACCGATCGCCAGGCCGCCGATGAGATTGACGGCGACGATCACCAATCCTGCGACCGCATCGCCCTTGACGAAGCGCATGGCGCCGTCCATCGCGCCGAAGAACTGGCTCTCCTGTTCGAGACGCGACCGGCGCTTCTGCGCGGCTTCCGTGCTGATATGGCCGTTGCGCAGGTCGCTGTCGATGGCGAGCTGCTTGCCCGGCATGGCGTCGAGCGTGAAACGGGCGCCGACCTCGGCGATGCGCTCGGCGCCCTTCGTCACCACGATGAACTGCACCAGCGCCACGATCAGGAAAATGATCAGCCCGACGACGACATTTCCCGCAACGACGAAATCGCCGAAGGCCATGATGATCTCGCCGGCATCGGCGTCCGCCAGCACGAGCCGGGTCGAGGAAATCGTCAAGGCCAGGCGGAACAGCGTGCCGATCAGAATGACCGCGGGAAAGGTCGCGATTTCAAGCACGCTCTTCAGATAGGTCGTGGTGATCAGCACCACGAAAGCGAAGGAGAGATTGAAAGCGATCAGCACGTCCAGAACGATTGTCGGAAGCGGCAGCACCAGCATCGTCACGACGGAGGCGAAAAAAACCGCAAGCAGCATATCGGTGCGCTGCGCAAGCATGGCGATGGCGGATGACCTTACCTTCATGATCCGGCTTCCGACGCCATCGCCTATTCTTGTTCGCTGCTGGAAATTTCGGCGAGCTTCGGCTCGGCATTGCCGGCAGAGGCGAAATTGACCGTATCGTCCTCACTGTCACGGGAAACGATCATCTGGTCTTTGCCGATCTCCTTGATGCGCCAGCCGCTCGCAACGACATCGCCTTCCTCGTAGCGGCGACCGTCGGAGCCGATGATGAATCTGACGGGCGTATAGCCGGCGGCGGCGACGAAGCCGTCGAGACCGGAAGAGAGGGCGGTGAGATCGACGATGGAAACGGAACCCCGCCGGCTCATCGAGGCGATGATGCTGCGCAGCTTGGTCTCATCGGGCAGGCCGAGAGGCCGCGATCCTTCGCCGATGCGAATTTCGTCGGCGGTGGCGACGATGCTCAGATCTTGGGGAAGCTGAGCCATACGAATGGCCTGGCGGATTTCGGCAGCGATCGCCGCCGATGACGGCGCCGGTTCGGGCGCGGCGGAAACCTTGACGAGCGGGGCTTCGTGAGCCGGCGCATCGCTGTTGTAAAGGCCGGCCAGCAAAAGCAACGCCGCCAGCCCGAGAAGGCCGGCAGCCGCAATCCGGCGCGGCTCGAACCGCACGCGCCGGGCGCCGAGACCTTCGAGTTCGCAGATCGTGCCGTCGAAGGAGATGGTCTGTCTCTTCGTAAGGCTCATCGTCCGATCGCGCGGGATGGAACGACCGTCGATCGCCACGTCATCCCGCAACGCGGTCAACGACACCGTGTCGGAGCCGCGGGAGCGCTGCAGACTGATGGCAAAGGCGGGTTCCGGTTTGGCGCCTAGGATGATCAGGTCACAATCGGCGCTGCCGCCGACCACCTGCCGCTCCGCCGTCAACGGCAGAATGGAGCTGCGCCCGGCGCGCGTGATGCGCAAGACCGGTCCGCCGCTGCCTGACGCAGTGTTGCCGGCGTTACCTCTGAATGTCGGCGAAGAGGGATCTAGATCCATGGTCATCTTGTTCCCGAACCGTCCGTCGAGCGGCTTTTATTGTCTTCGAGAGCGGGGAAGCGAGACGGGCGAACCCGTCTCGCCATTGTTTCAATCAGCCTGGGCCGATCTTCTTGATGGCGTTTGCGACGCCATTGATCTTGGTGATTTCGGTTGCAACCTGCAGGCTCTGCGCGGTCGCTTCGTTCTGGGCCGACTTGAAGGCGGAAATCGCCGAGCCGATGCCCGCATCAAGTGTCGAAGTACTAGTGCTGGTAGCCATGTCTTGAACTCCTTGCATGGTTTTGGCGGCCAGAACCTTGCAGAATTCAAGATCGAATTCAATAGCTTATGTTAAAAAGTTATTAATTCGCGATATGTACAACAAATGCGCGAAATGGATATCCGTCCTGTTCCCAGCAGACCGATGATCTGCAACAGTAGATCAGATAATTATTAATAGACTGGATTTTGCAGCCCCTGCCTTCCTTCGTTCATTAGTTGTCGGGCGATATCCGGATCGTGAGGTAAACTCAGATGTTTGCGCGTTTTGTTTACATGGCCGCTATCGGACTGCTGGCCTCCTTTCCTCCACCGGCCGGCGCCAGCGAGCGGGAGGTGCGCCTGGATGTCGTCTCCCTGCCGCTTGGCGATGTTGTCCAGACGTTGTCCTTCATGTCCGGCATCCCGGTCACGACAGTCGGGACACTGAGCGGCAAGGTCGAGCACTGGTCCGTGCGGGAAAGCGGAGCCAAGGCCTTCGTCAAGCTTGGCGATGCCAGCAATCTCTTCGTCGCCTATGACGGCAGCCGCATCATCATCGCGCCGAAGCAGGAGGTCTCCACCGTTGTCCTCGATCGCGGCGGCCGCAGCTGGAAGACCGAGCAAAACGCCATTCGCGCGCTGTTCCCGCTGCTGCCGGACGATGCGCTGCGTGAAGATCCCGCCAGCGGCTTGGTGCTGGTGCGCGGGCCCGCCGTCTTCACCAAGGCCGTCGAAGACGTGCTGAGCCGGCAGCAAGCCGACAGCATCAAGGTCATCAAGGGCGGCCAGCTGGAAATCCTGACGACGAACAACGGTGCCTGAGCGGCTGATATGAAGGCGCTGAAATCTCTCAGGCAGTTGCTGCAGATCCGCAGCCTGCGGGCCGACAATCTTTCCCGCAGCCTCTCTGAGGCGCGGGCGGATGCCGAAAGCGCGCGGGAGCGGGAAGCAAAAGCCTCCGAAGCGCTCGACATCGCGGCAAGCCGGGCCGCCGGCAATCCTGTCGTCGACGCATTGCGCAAGAGCGACGTTATCTCCGCCGCCGAGCTTCAGGACGCGCTGATGCGACAATCCGTATTGCGCAGCCATGAAGCCGATGCCAGCCTATCGCTTGCGCAGCGCAAAGCCGCCCGGCGCGCCGCGCAAGAGCGGGCAGAACACGTCGCCGCCGATTTTTCGCGGGCACAGAAGGCGGTATTGCGCACCGAGTTTTCGCTTGAAGCAGCGGAGAGAATCGACCGGTAGGGAGCTAAGAACCAGCAGATGAACCAACCGGCTTCTGTTCTTCCATCTCTTCATCGACAATCGAGCTGACGAGGGCAACGATCCGGCTGCGCACACGCGGAGAAAGGAGCAAAACGTCGTCTATCAGACGCCGTCCCTCCGCCGTGGAAATATAGGCAATCTTCTCATCGATCTCTGTTATGATTTGCTGGCCCTGAGTGGTTTCGGGATCTGGAAGACCTTCGAAAAACCTCGAAACAGGGATCTTGAGGCAATTGGCAAGCTCGTAGAGCATCGAAGCGCTGACGCGGTTCTTACCGCTTTCATATTTTTGTACCTGCTGCAAACTGACCCCGATGCCGGCGCCGAGATCCCCTAGGGATACATTCGACTGCATTCGGCGGATACGGATTTGCTGTCCGACATGCCGATCAACTGGATGCACCAACTCGCGCGCTAAATTCGACTGTTCGGCTTGCGCAGGCCTCGAAGTCCGGACCTGTGCTGCTGCATAGCGCTTCATGGTGGACACCCCGATGGAGAGTTTCACGCGGTGCGCCCCCGCTGAAAACTCGCTAAACCCACTGATCGGGGAGTTGGAAACCGTACACGACGGTCCTGTGGCCTTTAGTTCCGAGGAACCTGGACATACGCCACAGGCTCCTCGACCGAAGGTCAAGGAGTGTGATGCCGTTACGGCCGGCATCAACCACGTGTAGGGGTTTCCACACCCCAGGGCAGCGCGTACTGCCCTATCGAAAAAGATAGCGGGAATCCGCCCGCTGCGCAACCGAATTCTTTACAAGATTCAATAGCTTCGCTTTACGCGCGGACACTTGTCTCAAAAGCGAGAGGTCACGCTTCGGGCGGTAAAGTGGACAGAAAACCAAAGGAGGTGCGATCAGCGGAACGCCCATTGCGAGGAGTGTCTGCCCACTCTCCCGGAAGAGATGACGATGACACCTGGGAGAGTGCGGACGTCGTGGCGATCGAGGAGACGGACGATACCGTCACCGTACTTCTCTGGCATCTGAAATACTCGCAGGCAGTAATGGGGCGCCGGGCGGACGATCTTTACCTCGTTTGCGGTCAAGCACAGAAGGGGGTGAAGGGGACATGGAGCTTGAAGAACCTCATCAACCACCTGACCGTGAGAGAAACATCACATCTTAAGGGCCGGGCCCGTTTCATTCGAGGCAGCCTGAATGACTTGGCCACGCTTCGAAAGGCTGCCCGACGCAAGTTCATCGAGTACCGGATCGGGATTGTACAGCCGGGTCTTAACGGTGAAAACATACCCGCAGAACATCTTGCGCTTCTGGGAGCGACTGCCACTTCATACTGTCTGTCACCGGGTGTCCCCTAATGACTGTCGCGAACCGCACCGATCCAGCTTAGCTGCCGGCCACCGTCTCCAGCGGCGCTACTTTCCATGACGGCAGGGCCGCCGCGAACTGTCACGGCCTTCTTGGGGCTTTCGATATCGAAATTGACGTTGTAGCGGTTCCACTCTGTAACAGCGGCAGAGCCGCCGACAAAATCAGGGGTAGGAATGCTCGATGTCCTGCCGATTGTTGCGGCGGGTGCATAGCTGCAGTGCAACATAGACGCTGGCTTCATGGCGCTGGCCCGAGTATTGCTATTTTCATCGAAGCGATGCTTCCTCCCGCAACGCTTCGAAGTTTAGACGGCCCACTCCTCCTCCCAAAGGGACGTCTGTGGGAACAGCGGCACTCCTCCTCCCAGGTCGCCGTTCGGTTCTTTTAGGAAAGCCTGCCGCACCTCCTCCCGCGGCAGGCTTTTCTATTTCGGGGCGATGGGCCGTCAGAGCCCGAGATCAAGTTGGGACTGGGGTCGTGCATTGCCGATCGGAGGTCGTCAGCGTTGAAAGCGTGACGCCGAGCAGCCGCACTGGCCGCTTGAATGGATAGACAGTCGCCAATCGACGGGGCATCGTTCGATGGTGTGCTCGAAGATCTTGGCTGGTTCGGCAAACGGTTCACGCCGGACATGCGCGCCGATGTGCTGCTGTTTCGAGCGGGAGACCGGCGGCTGGTTGCCGTGGATCCCAAATGGATCCCGCTTCGGCTAACGTTGCGTTTTTATAAGATCGACAGGACGCGTGTGGCAAGCAACCAAGTTTTCCTATCTCCAGCGCCGGCTGCGGGCGAGGGCCCGGTCGCGTCTTTGAAGGCCATGATGTTCGGCTGCGTCAAGAGCGCGGCCATGGTCTATGACGATCAACCCATCGTCGACCATTTCCGGCGGATCGACGCCGAGAGGATCATGGGCGCGAAATTTCGCTCTGCGCAAGTAAGGCACGAACCGTCGAGACGGCAGTTCCTAATGAGCTCATCGAAAGGTCATATCATGCTGAAATACAAGCTCTACGTACTCGTGGTAAAAGCCGACGGGAATCTCGCGATCCTCGCCGCGCTTGCCATGGTTCTTACCGCGATATGGCGCGGCGTTTTACCCATAGGAAGTTTCTACTGAAAGACTGGAGGTGCAGGATCATTCCTGCACCCTCCTCACATATCACCACGTTCGCAGTACGCGTGTCACCTATCTCTCACGCGCAACAGCGGAAACGACAAGGTCTGTCATTTGAGAGTTACCCGGAGCGCCCCACCAGTCGCAGAGGGACAGGTAGGAGAAGTCGCTCACACTGTCACCGTAGCCGATCACTGGGCGACCTGGATGCTCCGTCCGAAGCTTTTTGAGCAGAAATTGTGAGGCCACCCGTTTTGAGATCGCAGGCGGAACTAGCGCAAGGTTATTGCCGTTGTGGTGTCGAACCCAACCCCGTTTTTCTCGAATGATCGGCACAATCTCTTCAAGGCGTGAGCCGTCTCCGTCAATCTCTTTGAAGACAACATATGTCGCGAGATCAGCTTCCATCACCGACCAGCACCGGATGTGGACGCCAAGTTCCCTCGCCTTGGTCCTGCCCTCATCGAGGAGCTTATCGAAAAAGCCGGCAAGCGGCCGGAGCTCCCTTGCGACGACCTCATGCCATTCGGCGTCAGGCTTGCCGTCCTTTTTGAGGATGACGGCACCGTTCGATACGATTGAGTAGCTTTCAAACGCGATCGTAACGCGCGAAAGAGCCTCAGAGCCGCGCGCCGTAACCGGGATGGCCTCCGTGGAGACGAGCAGCCACTCGACAAAGGCAGCTTGAATCTTCGTCATATAGGAGTTGCTTCCATTAATGGATTTGGACGCCAATACCAGATCGGCTTCCGCAATCTCCGGTATCTTTTTCTTGGTTTGAAACAAGGTGTCGTCGAGGTCCACCAGAGCAATGGGCTTCATATGCGTACTCCAAAATGCGACTGGTTAAATATCTGATCGATTGCCAGATGTGAGCTTTCGCGGATTCTCCATTGGCAATGAATTTTACGATACGGAATTTGTCACATCTCAGTTTCCTTGACCTGCGCGCCGAGCTCGTAAGTAGACATACGTGGAGATTAGGAGACGTGCCGGATCAGCGTGACGGCGCGGTAGGGGGCGATCTTTCTAGGGGAGACGACATACGGGACGCCTTTGTTGTCGATCAGGTACATGAGGGCCGCGAGTTCTGGATCGGTTGGCGACGAGACGTACACCTTTTCCGGCACACGTCGCAGGATGGCCCTGGTCGCCTCCGCAATGCCCGGCTTTACTCGGTTGATGTTCGTTACGGCGTCCTCCCCCATCACCCAGGCGACGGCAGCGGCGGCGGCATCGCGATGCGCCCGGCGGGTCTCGATACTCCAGACGCTCGGGATTTCGGTTGCAATCACAGTGGAGACATCATTCCACATACCATCCACGAATGATCGGGAAATATCGTGTTCCGCGAGATTATCCCACTGGACGCAGGCGTGGAAGTCACCGGGACCGACGAGGGCAGCGTTGAGGATCGAGCGGCTGATAAGCCCGGATACGGTGCATCCTAGCATTCCGGAGGGAATAAGCCAGTCGTCGCCCGATGCGGCGAGCCATGCGCAGCCGCAGGGGTCGGCCAATACAACTAGCCGCGCAGGCCGGTCTGAGTAGTCCTTGAAGCTCTTTTCGAGTTGGTTCGCAATTGCTCCTTTGCCCGTCGAGCTATCTACGAAGACGATGCTCTCGACAGGACGCCTGGCAAGAATGTGGCGCATAGCCTCGTCGTCAACGCCCTTGTCGCGAATGATCGACAACCCGTAGTGTCCGACGTCCCGGCCGAGTAAGGCGATGGCCCTCTTGAGAAGGATGCCGAAGGGCACGCCGGCGCGGACCAAACTGACAAGGGTAATAGGACCCTCGACCGACTGCACGATCGCGAGGGCGAGGCGTGCCGTCTCGGCGCCCATGCGCGGGCCACCAGTGGCCATGGCCTTAGCAAACAGCTCCATGTATTCGCGGGTCGGGGCCATCTCGGCGGAAATCATTTCCGAGTAATGCCGCCGCCCGGATTGGATGGCCTCTTCCCTCGTGGCCGTGTCAGTAGGCTGAATATCCACTTTCTTGAGAAGGAGCGTCACGTCGTATTCGGCGTAGGAGCCCAGTGTGGCAGGGGAGGCGATGCTGTCATAGGTATCCCCCATGGGAGTGATGTCCTTAGATAACGCGACAGCAGTGTTGTGTCGCCGTGGACTGGCGGAAATGTCCGATCGAGTGAGCCGATTTCGAAGCGGCAGACCGCATGGCCTAAGGCGGCTTCATTCACCTTCTACGTCTGAAAGGACAATGGGATCGCCCAGTGCGGACATCAGGCTGGCACAGACATTTTCCGGGCCTGTCTCCGAGCAGAGTATAATTTTCGAGTACAGCGCTGGATCGACGTTGTAGAGGTAATGTGGAACCGTTCCGCCGTAGTTGTCGGAGAACGAAAGTACTGAACCGATCGCGTGGCCTTTCGACAGGGGGGAACGCGTCACGGATGAATAGAAAACCTCAGCGCCCTCCTTTTCCAAGCGCTCCGCAAGCAGGAAGGGCTGCCACACGTGTTCGCCCGTTCCGAGTACGAGGGTAATCCCGTCATCGGCAGCGTTTGCATTGAGACCCTGCAAGTGATCGACGACGCCGAGACGCGCCCAGTCTCGAGCGACGTCGGGACAGACCTCGGGCCGCTTAGGACGGTCACAGTAAGGGACCTGCGGAGTAGCTGCCGTGAAATCCCCACGCGGAGTCCAACTGTACCGTCCGGAAACGATAGTAGCCTCACTGACTGTTCCCGTGATCTCCGCGCGGGCAGCGCCTTCTGACCAGTCGGTAAGCGTAAGTAGGACTGTGTGCTTCAGCTTCAAACGAATTTTTGCGGGAAGGGCAGCGAAGATGTTGGCAAATGTCTTACCTGTCGAAGCCTCATCGTCAACGAGTACCAAGCCGGTCGCACCATGAACCAAGTCGCGGAGCCTTGCCTCGCATGGTTCGTGCAGGAGGTGCCGCGGGGCATGGCTATGCTCTTCCTCAAATTCGCACAGCAGCGGCAGTTTAAGATCATGGCGAGTGGAGCAGATATATATTGCATCGCCGCGACCAGTGAGTTCGCGGAACCGCCGATGGACACCCGCACCAAGGCCAATGCCCGCTTCGGCTATTCCGATGAACAAAACCGGACCAGGAATATCGGCAGGAATCTGACGTGCAAGGAGGTCGAATGCATTTCCCATGACCGAAGGGCGGATCGGCAGGAATCGACCAAGAACCTTGGAAACAAACAGAAACGAGCGGTTCGGGTTGATTCGCTGCCCGAAGCCGAACATCTCGATGGGGGGTACAAGGCTTCGATCCACGTGAACCGAGATAGTGCCGTCGGCGAGTTGCGCAGAGTATGTTGAAGGATTCACCATTGCCAGCTTTCGAAAGTACGGACGTTTACCGTGGAAAAAATCCGTCCCATATGTTTCTGTGACGCCGCACGCTCATTGGCGTCTCGTTGACGAGCAGGGTAGCACTTACCTCTCGAGGCTCAGAGTGCATCCGCGCCACGATATCGCAGGAGAATTCGCCGGCCCTTGGCGCGAAGGCCAGCACGGCGCGAGCGCCTCCCTGGTTTCAGCTTCGTTGGGGCTAAATCCCGATCTGAGGCCTTCCTGCCCCGTCGATGCGGCTCGTGACCCATCTCCGACAAAGCGACTGGGGCGATAGAAATAGAGTTTACGTCAGTTCATCCTCGCTCTCTGCGGTGAATCAGTAGCATGAAGTGAAGCAAGGGACGTGCCACTCGGACATGCAGCACGAATGCGAGCTGAATAGGCACCAGAACTCGAATATTGCATTCCAGGTCTCACGCGGCAGATGTCCAGATTGCCGGGAAATTTCGTATTGCATCCATAACGGCTTTGGGCGACGGATTGCGGGACCTGCCATGGCAAGCGCGTGCGGTCGCGAAACCTCAGATGGCGGCGAAGCGCTGCAGTTAAGAGAGATGCTGGAGCGTATATTCGCCTAAACGCTGCTGACGTGGCGGTGGGGCCTTTGAACGGTGGACGAGATCAGCCGGGAAAAAAGGCGTAGCTTAATTGAAATCGGCAGGGTGTACCCCGCCCACTACCGGGGATCAGAGCAGGCCAGCCTTGGCCCCAACCTGCGATGATAGCAGGTGCCTGGGGCACCTCCAGCACGTCGAGGGTTCTGCATCTTCGTGTCAGCCAATAGCCGACAGTTCGCACCACGTTTGTATTCGCTTTGTCTGCTTTACGACAGACTTAAGTCTTGATGCCTGCACTCAGCCGTCGTTGTTCAGTCCCGGCATTTTCATGGAGCGGATCGAGGGTGAAACGTTCAGGCTGCGAAGTCTATGTCTTGCAGACGAACTCGTAGTGTGAGGCCCTTGAGGGTCTTGAGCCTGCGTGACCTGCCACTGAACTTTCATCCAGCGGCGATTAGAGCCTCGGCGGTTTTGAATACGCCAAGTGGCGCGGTGTGAGCAACCGGCACGCGGATCGTGTCCCAGCACCTGGTGTAGCTGACGGGAGGGAGTAAAGCCGAGTGCCCGCGCGCTTCTCGCTGCGCTGTAGCGGGTGATCGGCTTTGCGGGCGGCCATCAGTGTTTTCCGCTAGGGTCGGGTTGTTCAAGACCAACCTGACGGAAAGATCACCGATGACCAATGACATGATGAACGTGCGCTCCCTTGTTGAGAAGAGTGCCGATGCAGATTTGTTGCGTGAGATGATCGGTCTTGCTGCCGAGCGGCTGATGGAGCTGGAAGTAGGCTCGGCTACGGGTGCAGACTTCGGTGTGAAGAACTCGATGCGGCTCACTCAACGCAATGGCTACCGTGACATCGGGAGACGCGGGCTGGCACCGTGGAGCTTCGCATTCCGAAGCTGCGCAAAGGCAGCTACTTTCCGAGCTTCCTTGAACCGCGCCGCATGGCAGAGAAAGCTCTGACGGCCGTTATCCAGGAAGCGTATATCCAGGGAATCTCGACCCGTTCTGTCGACGACCTGTGGTGGACGCGACCTATCTCAAGGTCCGGCGTGGCGGCCGCATCGTCTCAGTCGCCGTCATTATCGCGGTGGGCGTCAACAGCGACGGTCGGCGCGAGGTCCTGGGTATGGAAGTTGGCACCTCGGAGGCCGAACCGATCTGGACGGAATTCCTGCGCAGGCTAACGCGCCGCGGTCTACGCGGGGTGAAGTTGGTTGTCTCTGATGCACATGAGGGCATCAAGGCTGCCGTTTCCAAGGTTCTCAATGCCACTTGGCAAAGGTGCCGGGTTCACTTCATGAGGAACGTGCTCGCGCATGCTGGAAAGAGCGGCAGGCGGGTCGTATCCGCCTTCATCGCGACGGCCTTTGCCCAGGAGACCCCGGAGGCAGCAAGCCGCACAATGGCGCAGTGTCGCCGATCAAATCAGGCCGAAAGTGCCGAAGCTTGCCACCATCATGGACGACGCTGAAGAGGACGTGCTCGCCTACATGACCTTCCCGAAAGAGCACCGGGCAAAGCTGCACTCGACGAATCCAATTGAGCGTCTCAACGGCGAAATCAAGCGACGCACCGAGGTCGTCGGCATCTTTCCGAACGACGAAGCCATCGTCCGTCTCGTCGGTGCATTGCTGCTCGAACAGAATGATGAATGGGCCGTTCAACGCGCCAGGTATATGACGCTTGAGACCATGGCCCAAATGAGCGATGATCCCCAAATCAGCCTGCCCCGCTGTGATGTCGGGTTAGGAAACGAGCGGGACAGCAGGCTAATACACTGCCCGAATTGCCCCGTGTGGACGGCAAGCGTCAAGCCTTGATGCCAAATTCAAACGGATATGAGTGGGGCTTCGCAGCTGCGGCGAGGTCTCGATAGGGTCCGACAGTAAGCCCGAATGAGTGGGCACAATGGGACTGAAAGTGGGATCACTTGGTGAGCCCGTTGTTCCCGCGCGGAGATCCCGCCGCTATTCTCGCAAATGTCGGACAGCCGCCGCCCTTTGTCGCATTTGTCGAGATCACGACAATCGGTTTGTCCCGCTCTGCTCTACGCACCCGTCAAGCCACGGAGTGGTGCCTGCTTCGCAGTTTTGAATTTGAGAGCGAGCGGGCTACGGCTCCGTCATTGCTGGGGGTCCGATAGCGAAAGCCTGTTCGAGATGCGTGCTTCTCTATCGTCGCACAGGGCGTTTTCAGCATCTTGGGCCCTCTCACCGGTCTGAACAACTGTTTCAGCTTGATCATTTGAGGTTTTCGCAACCGAACGTGCTTGCCGTGGCTGGTCGGCAAGCCGTCGCTCGAACGATCATGGAATGCGATACTAAGTTTTCCGGAATCTGGATTCCAACTGGAATGCAGGAATACGATCGGTAGTAGCGTTTTTAGCTCGCATTTTACGCTGCATTTTCGAGTGGCACGTCGCTTGCTTCATTTCTCATGCCGCCGATTCACCGAAACTCAGAAAGAGCCAACGCAAGCTCTATGGTGGTGCGAATTGCCCACTGCTCCCGCGCCCAGACGGCGCGGAACCGGCCTAAAAGCGGCATTATCTTGGCGAAGGACAATTCAAATCCAAGGGAGAGTAAGATGAGCATCACACGCAGACATGTCATCGTTCAGGGTGGCGTCATTGCAGCAGGCCTGCTCGCCAGCGGCCTACCGGGGACAAAAGCCTTCGCGCAGATACCGTCAATCCCTTGGCGGCGCTCACTGCAGGGCTTGGCCTGGAACGACCCGATCATCGAGACCTATCGCGACGCAGTGCGCCTTCTCAACGCCCTTCCCGCCAGCGACAAATTCAACTGGGTCAACCTCTCGAAAATTCACGGCAGCGGTGACGTCGTCAAATACTGCCCGCATGGCAACTGGTATTTCCTGCCGTGGCACAGGGCCTATACGGCTATGTACGAGCGCATCGTTCGGCACGTGACCAAGAACAACGATTTCGCTATGCCGTTCTGGGACTGGACCGACAATCCGTACCTGCCCGAAGTGTTCACAATGCAAAAGACGCCCGACGGCAAGGACAATCCACTTTATGTTTCGTCGCGCACCTGGCCAATCACGCAGCCGATGCCGGACAATATAGTTGGGCCACAGGTTCTCAACACCATCCTAACGGCGAAGCCATACGAGGTCTTCGGCACCACCCGCCCCGAGGGACAGAACTCACTCGATCCTTCCTGGGTCACCACCAGCAGCGGCACGCAGGGGACGCTGGAATACACACCGCACAATCAGGTGCACAACAATATCGGTGGCTGGATGCCGGAAATGTCGTCGCCCCGCGATCCGATCTTCTTCATGCATCATTGCAACATCGACCGCATCTGGGCGACGTGGAATTTGCGCAACGCCAACAGCACGGATCGGCTCTGGGCCGACATGCCGTTCACCGACAATTTCTACGATGTCGACGGCAACTTCTGGTCCCCGAAGGTCTCTGACCTTTATGTTCCAGAGGAACTCGGATACAATTATGGTTTCCGGACCTACTTCAAGGTCGCGGCGGCGAGCGCCAAAACGCTGGCCCTGAACGATAAACTCACGTCCGTGATCGCGGCGACGGCGACCGATGCTGCAATCGCCGGCGTGACGACCACCTCCACGGACAACAGCAAGGCGGCAACGGAAAACGTGCCGCTTTCGCTGCCGATCAAGATCCCGGCGGGCGCATTGCAGGAGATCGTCCGCCAACCGCCTCTGCCATCCGGCATGGATACAATGGATTTCGGCGCGGCACAGGAGCAGGCGGCCTCCGCTCCTCGTGTGCTGGCATTCCTGCGCGATGTCGAGATCACCAGTGCCAGCACGACCAGCGTTCGGGTGTTTCTCGGCAAGAACGACCTTAAGGCCGATACGCCCGTCACCGATCCCCATTACGTCGGTTCTTTCGCCGTTCTCGGTCATGACGGCGACCATCATCGCAAACCATCCTTCGTCCTCGATCTGACGGACGCGATCCAGCGGGTTTACGGCGGAAGGGGGCAGACGGATGGCGAGGCCATCGACCTGCAGCTCATTCCTGTCGGATCGGGAGCGGGCAAACCCGGCGCCGTAGAGCCCGCAAAGCTAGAAATAGCCATAGTGTCCGCCTAACATCCGGACTGGCTGGGTTGTGGAGACATCGATGCGCTATCATCGTTGGGTGCTTATCGCTATTCGTGCGGCGGCATTATCGATGCTGCGCATCGTCAGCCCGGTTCAAGCTAACGAGAGCGACATGCGGGCAACGACCAGTAAGCCCGCGACGATAACCATATCGAGCAGAGCAGTCCACTCATCGGCTGATACCAGTGCGCGGGTCGTCCTTACTGTCACTGGTTATGAACCGTCGACTTCAGGACCAGTGACGACGGTCGTTTCGCTTGACTGCGGCAGTAACGTTCGCGAAATTGGTAGGTTTGGTATTTTTCCGAACAAGGCGTTTTCGGTATTGGACGGGGCAAAGCCTCAACGATTTGGGTTTCCCTTGCCCGATGACCCGTCTTGCCGTCAGCCACAGACCGTCATTATCCGGCTGGAGCCTCAAACAGGCGGCGGTTCGGGCGCCAGCATCACTATCAGCGACGCAAGCATCGAATAGATTGGCAGTCGGGGCTGATTTGCCGCTAGCTCCAGAACCTTGGCGGCAATGAAAGTCCGCCGGATAAAATAGAGGGTTTTGATAGGTTGTTGTGACAAAGGTCCAACGCGCAGCGCCTATCGTGGTCAACAGTTTACAGTCTTGCCGCTGCATTCGGCGACTGATGGTCGTCTGCAAGCAGGCAAAGGTTTTTGGCCGACCCGAGACTAGGCTCAAGATAAAGTCGCTCTTAAAGGCATTGAACCAACGACGCGTTCCTAGATCAGTAAAGTGACTCTTCAACCACTTCAGATGCTTGCGCGGAGTCTGTCCGAAAGCTGCATTGACTTCGCACGCGGTCCAAAACCGATTCAGACTGCGCGTTCAATTCAAAACTGAAGATTAGACGTGTGCTTTTAATGGCACTGGATTTGCAAGGACACGGGCGGCGTGCGGCCATAGGTATCGCTTCCATTCGTGATAGAGAGGCGCGGAGGTTAGTCTTGAAACGAAGAGATTTTTCGACTGTTGGGCTCACTGCTCTTCTCGCCGGGATCGTATTCCCGGCTTTTCCCAGCACCGGATTCAGTGAGCAGCGAAAGCCGTCCATCCCCGCACTCCCTGATCAGCGGAAACTTTGGAGTTGGATCAAAAGGCTCAACAGTTTCGGCCCCCGATTGACCGGCAGCCCGGCGCAAGCACGGGCAATCGATTATCTTGCTGGTGAGTTGAGAGGGATGGGCCTTGAGGTGAAGCGCGATCAACTCACGATGCGCCGGTGGATGCCACGAACCACCGCGTTCAAACTGTCAAATGGTGAAGTAATTGAGGTAGCGGCGCCGTTCCCGTATTCCGGGCTTACACCTCCCGGCGGTATCTCGGGTAAGATGGTTCTTTTCAACGGTCGGGTTCAGGCGTTTGAGAAAGCCCGCGGCAAAATTGCGGTGGTGACGGTAAAGCGTCGGGATCTGGCGGCATTCCTCGAACTGGTGACCAATCGACGCGGCAGCCTGCCGGAAGGCATAGACTTTCCCAAAGCCGTAACCACGCCGCTTATCACCGGTTTGCTTGGCGTACCGATCGACAAGGCGCGTGAAGCAGGGGTTTTAGCCGTCGTTTGCATTTTCGAAGGCGTCTCGGAAGTGCAGTTGAAGGGGCAGGTGCTGCCATTCACCACACCGTATTGGGGCTTACCTGCAATATGGGTGGCGCAATCTGAAGGAGAGCGGATCAAAGCCGCGATCAAGCACGGTTTGAGCGGTCGCCTGACCTTGGATGGCACGTTGGAAGACGTTGCGACCGATACGATTTATGCGGTTTTGCCGGGCTGCAACCTGCTTGAGACAATCATCATCAACACCCACACCGATGGACCTAATGCGTGCGAAGAGAACGGCGGTGCTGGGGTACTCGCTCTGGCGCATTATTTCTCCTCGCTACCGAAATCTGCCCGCAACCGAAGCCTCGTCTTCGTACTCGTCACGGGTCATTTCCAGCTTGCCCAGTTCGGCCGCCACGGGAATCAGGCGACGGCGACCTGGCTCGAAATGCATCCAGAATTGTGGGACGGCAAACCCGGCCATGCTAAAGCCGTTGCAGGAGCTACGATTGAGCATCTTGGATGTACCGAGTGGCGAGATGACTTTGCAAAAGGGCACCCCGCGCCCACCGGGAAGCCGGAACTCGATTTGATCTATACCAGTAATAAGTCGATGAGTGGCGTGTACATCGCTGCCGCACGCGGGCGCAAAAAGGTACGCGCGCTGATAGTCGCCCCAGCGGCGGCGCAGGTGATGTTGGGCGAAGGACAGCCATTATACGCATCAGGAATTCCGACGATATCAAGCTGTCCGATACCGGACTATCTTTGCCAGGTCTTGCCGGGCGGAGGCTTGGACCGGCTCGACCCTGATTACGCCTTTCAGCAAGTCGAAACCTTTGCCCGCACGGTCGACTTGCTCGACAGGATGCCGCGTGGTGAGATCGGAATCGTTCCGTTTAACCTGTCCACTGTTATCGGTGATCTGCTGTAAACCTGACCAACACTAACGCCAGCGAAAATGGCGGTGTCACGCGGTCGGCACTTTAACTGGCGCCGAGGATCATCTGGCAGTTCACGATAGTGCCGGGTCATAGCCGTCCCATCTGGGCACGCTTCGTCATGCATGAGATGACCGGCCTGCGTTTCCACATCGCGGCCTTCGAGGCTCTCGGCGGCGCTCCGCGGGAGTGCTTTGCGACCGGATGAAGACTGCCGTCATCGGTGAGCGTCAGACAGAAGGCATCGTCTATAAACCATGCCACCACCAGCCTTAGCCCCAACCAAAGCCACGCGGACGGCCGCTGAAACATCCTAGTTGGTGGGATCCCACACCGCAGGCGAATCCATCACCTCCTGTCCTCCGATAGTCTCCAACGAGCTGGGAGAAACTGCTGATCCAGGCTGAATGAAGACTTTGTGTGGCATTCCCTGGCGACGAGCTTGCTGCCCCTCTCCCGGCGTAGCTGGCTGACCCAGTGCTTGGCATAGACATTGCAGGGGATGAATGCGGCGGTAACTCGTTGGGGTCGGAAGTCGTCAAACTGCTTTCCTAGGCGTCGGCATTGCCTACCGAGCACCTCGCCAGACGGAAGCACGATCGATCTGGCACGTATGTATGCGTACGGGATCATAACCATAGAGGAGTTGAAACGATGGCGGATATTCTTACATCTCTAAACCCGCTCCGGTGGATTGAAGCGCCATCCACGGAACTGGAGAGCCAAGTGACCCAAAGTCTATTCCCGATGTTCCAACGCTTGGCGGAAGCGGGCGCTGAAACCGCTAAAATTCTGCAGGTTGCCTTATTGCGCCGCGTGCAAGTCATGTGCGACAGCCACTCTACCCGCCAGGGAAAGCTCTTTACTGAGGCCGAACGTCTTGCCGAGAGTCTACGCGAGGTGCACGGCAATGGGAATTTGGGCTACGCTTGGGCGGAATACCTGCGCGACGCTAGTGAGCGCGCCATATTGTGCATGGATCTTCTCCGACAGCGCGGCGACATCTTCCTCGAACATGAAGCGGCAGGCTGTCCGCCGGTTTTCTTCTGCGACTACGAGACAGTTATGGATGGAAACGATCTGCCCTTGAAATCCAATTACGTGTTACTTCGAATGATCCCGCCCCAAGGTGTTAACGTCGATGACACGAAGCGCCCCTTCATAATCATTTGCCCGCGCGCCGGACATAGTCCCGGCGTCGGTGGCCACAAAGAAGACAGCCAGGTCGGCGTAGCGTTCCGGGAAGGTCACCCGGTTTATTTGGTGTCCTTCCGCCGAGAGCCAGAGGGGGGGCAGTATCTCTCTAATGTCACGTATGCGGAAGCGGCCTTTGTTCGTGAGGTCATGCGCCTGCATCCGCTTGCCCGCCTTCCAGTCGTAGTCGGCAACTGCCAAGCTGGCTGGGCTACCCTTCTGATGGTTGCGACAAATCTCGACTTAGCTGGCCCGATCATCCTCAACGGATCGCCGGTGACACCTACCTCGGGAAATATCGGTGAAAATACCCTCCGCTACATGGCGGGCCTCTTCGGGGGAGCTTGGATAACCATGTTTTTGTCAGATCTGGGCGGAGGCATCTTCGACGGCGCCCATCTCGTACAGAATTTCGAAACGCTCAATCCCGAGCGCCAGTTATTCATGAAGTATGTCGAACTGTTCCGAGATGTGGATGCGGCGAGCGAAGCCTTCCTTAAGGCTGAGAAGTGGTGGGGCGGCTTCTGCCTGATGCGGGGAGACGAGATCCGCTGGATAGTTGAGCACCTCTTTGTTGGTAATCGACTGGCGCACAACAAGGCGTATGGGGAGCCGGACCGGCGGCATTTCGACCTTAAGAAGATCAGGGCGCCTATTATCATATTTGCCAGTCATGGCGACAATGTCACGCCGCCGCAGCAGGCGCTGAATTGGATCCCCGAAATCTATGACAACGAGGAGGAAATCCGCCTTCTCGGCCAGCACATTATTTATATGGTACACAACGACGTCGGTCACCTCGGTACATTCGTTTCCTCGAGAGTAATCAACAAAGAATACAATGAGGTTGCAAGCACGCTCGAGGCAATTGAGGCGTTGTTGCCTGGCCTTTACGAGATGCGCATCACGGACATTCAAGAAGATGCTGGACACAAGAGCTATAGTGTTGAACTGATCGAGCGCACCTTCGAGAATATCCGTGAGTTTAACGATGGCCATGACGATGGAGGTCCCTTCGCTGCCGTCGCCCGCGTCTCTGAACTGCAAGCGCAGATCTATCACACAGTTGCCCGCCCCTTTGTGCAGGCCGCGGTCACAGACATCTCAGCAGACGCCAGCCGAATGTTCCATCCAAAGCGGCTGGAGCGATCGCTGCTGTCTTCTCAGAATCCGATCATGGTTGGCTATAAGTCAATTTCAGAGCAGGTACGGAACTCCCGGGCGAACGCAGCAGCGGAAAATCCTTTCCTGGCTGCGGAAGCGCTCTATTTCAAGGCTGTCGAACAGGCGATCGTGGTCATGCGCGACTGGCGCGACATGGGTTATGAGCTCGCGTTTCACATGATCTGGAACAACCCTTGGCAGCGATATTTTGACAATCCCCACGAAGCATACCGCAAAGGGACGACACTTGACGATATGAGATGGCAGCCGGACATCGCCAATGCGCTCAGGAGGATCGCGATCGGCGGACTCGCCGATGCCATCATCCGTATGGTCGTACTCCTGGTGAGCGATCGTGGCGGGATCCGACGCGACCGCCTGGCGCGCTGGTCACGGGTGCTGACCGAGGACGAGCCCTTCCGCTCACTAAGCGCTGATCATTTGGCCGAAATCACTCGCGTGCAGACGGCTATCGTCACCTTTGAGCCGGAGCAAGCAATGGAGACGCTGCCGCTGTTGCTAACGGAACCGAGGCAACGGCAACTCGCTTATGCAGCCGCTTGCTATATCCCGGGCTCCAGGGCGGAGATGTCATCGAGTACTGTTGCCATGCTACAGCGCTTCGCGGACGTGCTTGGCCAGCCATCGATCGTCGATGTGATTGAGGATCCGCTGGCAGTGACATAGTTTGTTCGTAGAGTAGCGTCTCGATCTCACCGAATCACATAATTATTGGTTTTCGCTCGTTGGTCACGGAGGCGCTTGAAACAATTCCATCGCAAATTCAGCCAGGACCGCAGATCGGAAAATTGCCATTGGACATCCGTCCTTTACAACGCAACGATGCCGTAATCCGGTTCAGTGATCGGGCCGGCAGAGGGCGGATTGAAACTGTGGAGGAAGGCTCTCGTCATAGGGCTGGCGCTCGCTGCAAATCATCGTGATCGAACGCACTGGCCATACGGTTGATCTCGGCTGACCGCGCACCGACCGCCTTGGCGGTCTCGCGCCACCTTGCGGTGTCGCGACTTCCTTAATGATCGCGCGAGCCTCGGCGAGCGTTAGGGCGTAGAGCCCTGCAGCTTCTTCCAGCAGGTCAAGGGAGCAGGTGCCTTCATCAAGATCAATGTTTGTCGTCAGCGCGCGCGCCTTGACATCCGTAGGCACTGGATTGAGGTCATAGGCAGGGGACAACGACCAGCTGGCTTTATTGAGCCACAGAAAGCCGTGATTTTTCTCCCCAGGCGGGCTGCAGCGAGAAGCGGCCGGGGTCCTCGAGCCAGGCACGATCATACTCAAACACGATTGTTTCGGCACCACGGGCGCGATTGCTCCGGGCCAGATGGGACGTGTGCGGCCGTGAAGGTCGAGATGAACTTCGAAATCAGCCATCGCGTGACGATCCCGGTGATCGCCTTGGGTGAGCGTGCTTGGGCAACTCTGCATTGGCCAGAGACTGGCCGACGCTGTCGTTACGGAGGTCGGCGACTTGGCTCAGCCCATCTAGCAGGCCGAGTGCCTGGAGGACGCCTGCATAGATGCCGATGCTGACATTGGTGTCGCCGGCCTCGATCTTTTGAAGCGTTGAGCGTGAGGTGAAGGCACGTTCGGCTACTACCGCCATAGGCAGGCGGCGACGTCGACGTGCGTCGTGGATGTCTGCGCCCAGTTTGCGCAGCGCGCGCCGCACAGCGGCCGGAGCGTTGTGAGGTGTCGGAATTTGTCACCTTCGCACTACAGATTGCACTAGATATGTAGCACGAAGGTTACAATTTTTCAAGAGAGATGGTCAGAGAGAAAAGTGGTTAGAATGGGAATCGCGGGAGCGATAGCGCAAGTACGAGCCAGGCTGGCAGGCGAAGAAAGATGGCGGATCTTGAGGTGCTCAAGATCGATGCCGCCTCCGGACTGGAAGCGCGATCGGAACCACTATCGTCTGCTGATGCGGCTTTTGCCGATTGCCAAGCTGCACCCGGCCCTTAGTCGAACGGGTGCTCCTGGAAGATGCGGTGGTGTCGGTGACCGTGGACACCTCGTCGATCAGGGTCGCAACCGTGGCTGGTTTTGAGAAATCGGCGGGCGGACATTGTCGGCCATCAGGACACCAATTGAACTAGGCCATTTGGACTAGAATTTCCACTTATGGCGCGCCAACCGATCGGTTCCTCATGGATCGGGAAGCCGACCTCTACACAGCGGGCTCAATCCTCTAGAATAGTTGCTAATGACCGCTCATCAGACAATCTGATTGAAAGTTCCCCGCGAAGCAGCCATATATTTAGCTCAAATTCATTAGTGCTACGTAGGACATTGATCATGGTAGATGTGGAGCTGCAGGTCGCTCGGCAAAATGCCTCTCTTCGAGTGCAAGTCGAAGAAAGGCTCAGACAGGCTATTGCGACGGGCAAGTTCAAGCCGGGGCAAAGGCTCGTCGAGCGCGAGCTTTGCGAAATGATCGGCGTGGGTCGCACGTCCGTCCGTGAAGCGCTTCGGCAGCTTGAGGCAGAGGGATTGATCACAAGCTTCCCCCACAAGGGTCCAGTTGTCAGTATCATAACCTATGAGGAGGCCGCTCAGCTCTACACCGTCCGCGCGCTGCTCGAGGGGTTTGCTGGTCAGCAGTTCGCCGAAAATGGAACGGCGGAAGATATTGCCACTTTGCAAGATGCCGTTAGAGAATTCGAAGCGTCGGCGGAAAGCGGCGTGGGACACAGGCTCATCGCTGCCAAAAACGCCTTCTATGACTGCTTGATGGATGGCAGCAAAAACGTCTTCGTCAGGCAAATGCTAACATCGCTGCACAACCGGATCAATCTTCTGCGCATGACTTCGATGACACAACCGGGGCGCCTCAAACATAGCATTGCAGAAATCAAAGAGATTGCCGAAGCGATCCAAAATCGCAACGGACCCAGGGCTGCGGCCGCTTGTAAGCACCACATTGATATGGCTGCGAAAGTCGCACTCGAGTACCTGCGCAACAACACCTCAGGCTGATGCCATAAGATTTTCCGAAAATTGACAGATTGTCTGATGCTGGAGGTGGCCGGGTGTAATTAAATCCTTCAGGGCACGGTGCTTTTGACAACGCAACAACCTCTCTGGTGTCCATCGGACGATAAGATGGGTGCTGCTTGCACGGTCATTTTAAGTGAGGTGATTGAAGAAGCGACGGCAAAATTGGCGTCGTAGCGAGGGAGGGCCGGCCCAAGCATGAATTTTCCGATTGACAGATTGTCTGATAGGTCGTTAACTACTCCTCACTAACGGAGGTAGCTGATTGTGCTTGCCTCACATTCGGGAGCGGGACGTTGTCACCACGAAAAAATCTGCGCGTCGCCTTTATTGGTCTCGGCGCAATGGGCGGGCCGATGGCACAACATCTGTTGTCGGCTCAATTCGAAGTCACTGGCTTTGATCTATCGGCCGAGGCTAGGGAAAGGTTCGCGGCCGTCGGCGGCGTTCCGGCAGAGACGGTAGCGGAAGCATTCAATGGGGCCGATGTTGCGGTTACCATGCTTCCCAACGGCAAGGTTGTTCAAGACGCGCTCTTCAAGGATGGGGCCTGGCAATCCCTGAGTGCCGACGCGCTTGTCATCGACATGAGCTCATCGGCGCCCAATGATACTCGTGAGCTCGCAGAACGCTTGCATCAGAAGGGCTTGCGGCTGGTCGATGCTCCCGTGTCAGGCGGAGTGAAGCGAGCCGTCGAAGGCTCTCTTACTATCATGGCAGGCGGTGCTTCTGACGATATCGATCAAGCTGATCCCATCCTGTGCGCCATGGGCGGCCAGATTTTTAGGACAGGCCCGATCGGCTCAGGGCACGCCATGAAAGCCATCAACAATTTCGTATCGGGAGCCGGGGTTCTGGCAGCTATCGAAGGCGTTCTTCTTGGCCGAACGTTTGGTCTCGATCCTAGAACGATCGTCGATATTCTCAACTCGTCGTCTGGCAAGAACAACGCAACAGAAGTGAAGATGAAGCAGTTCATCCTCTCGGAGACTTTTGGCTCTGGTTTTGCTTTGGGGCTTATGGCGAAAGACATTAGGATTGCAGCGGACTTGTCGAAGGCGCTCAATCTCCAGCTGCCGACATTGGCCGGTACCGCTGATGCCTGGGATGCTGCTCGGCATGCTTTAGGCCCCGATGTCGACCATACGAAAATTGCGCAGTTCGTGAAAGATCAGGCCTGACCGCGAAAAACTACGCCAAACTGACAGTTGAAAATTGTCTGATAATCTGTCAAATATGATGAAGGGAGCGAAACCCAATGGCCACTTTGGACAGGAAAGATAAGGGGTCTAAGGCCGGCGAGCGAACAGCTCCATCGGAGCAGTTCAAGCGCGGACTTGCTACTCGTCGGCAGGTGATGGGGGACGCTTACGTTGATGCGGCCCTCGGAAAGGCGACCGACTTCACCTGGCCGATGCAGGAACTCGTCACCGAGTATTGTTGGGACAATATCTGGAACCGACCTGGCCTCGACCGTCGCGCTCGATCGATCCTCAACCTTGGAATGATAGCGGTTTTAAACCGACCGCACGAGCTCAGAGGCCACATCCGCGGCGCCATCAACAACGGTGTTACGAAACAGGAGATCCAGGAGATCTTCCTTCAGGTGGCTATCTACGTTGGTGTGCCAGCAGGCATCGACAGTTTCAGGCATGCCCAGGAAGTATTCACCGAAATGGGCATTTGAGAATGTGCTGTCCCGTGAGGGGGCATGTACAACATGCGCGGAGTTCTCAGCGCTTATCAACAAGGGAGGAGCCTAAAATGGCGATAGATCTCAAGAAATTCATAGAATTCGTGCGGGAGGATTTCGAGTTCAAGCGCGAAACTCGTTATCTTAACGGTATATTAAAATGCGATTTCCCTACCCGCAGTGTAGCGCTTCATTTCGAGGACGGTACGTTGCTAAAGGTGGAAGAGGCCGAATACGACGACGACAAGTGCACTATCGTCATACGCGGGACCGGTTCACAGTGGGAGGCGCTGCTTCAGCACAAACCCTTGCCGTTTTATCAGTGCTTGCAGTCATCAAACATCAAGCATGGCCTCTACCTTAGCAGTAACAACGAAACCTTCGCGTATCTGCCTGCTCTCAACCGCATGACCACCCTGATGCGCAATGCCCGTTCTGAAGGAGCAGCAGCATGACCAAGTTTGACCCCATTATCGGCCGTTATCTCTATCTCACCGTAGAAGGTATCGAGTACCGCGTCTATTACGAAGAAGCGGGCCAGGGGATTCCGCTTCTCGTCGGTCATACGGCAGGGTCCGACGGTCGCCAATACCGTCATATGCTTTGCGATTCCGACGTGACGAAAAATTTTCGCGTCATCGCGTTCGATCTGCCGTATCACGGCAAGTCCCTTCCCCCCTACGGCGTTCGCTGGTGGGAGAAGGAATACAACATGACCAAGAAGTTCATGATGGACTTCCAGCTCGAACTCTCAAAAGCGCTCGACCTAGACCGCCCCGTTTATTTGGGCAGCTCCATGGGCGGCCATCTCGCGATCGACCTGGCATCGAACTATCCGGACAACTTCCGCGCCACGATCTCGGTCGAAGGTGCGTTGCGCTCGGCGGCGGAGTACGTCGACGTCGGTATGGCTGGCATCCGCAGGGAGTTCGACAATCCAAACGTCAATCGCACCTCCATCGGTGCGGCGATGATGCTGAATATCTCACCGTACTCGCCAGAAGCGAATGTCCGTGAAATCCAGTGGGAATACAGCTGCGGTGGACCGGGAATCTTCGCGGGTGATCTTTATTACTACTACTACGACCACGATGTGTCGCCAGAAGAAGCCAGCAAAATCGATACGTCGAAATGTATGCTATACTTCCTCACGGGCGAATACGATCCAAACACGTCCCCGGCCGATACCAAGATTGCTGCAGACCTGGTCAAAGGCTCCAAGTTTTGGACAATGGAAAAGCTCGGACATTTTCCCGTTACTGAGGACTATAGCGAGTTCCGGAAGTATCTGTTGCCGATTCTTGAGGAGATCCAACAGTCATCAGCAGCCCGGTCTAAGGTTGCCTGATCCTTTTCTCGGGAGGAGAACTTCAATGAGGTGCATTCTGAATGTCACACTTGGGGCGCTGATCTCGGTTAGCGCCCTGGCGACAACCGCTTACGCGGATGGTGTCGATCAGCTACCGGCTACAGAAAAGAAGATCTATGAAACTGTAGATCCGCAGATTCCATTGGGGGCGAGCGCCTACAAAGACTTCAAGCCCAAAAAGGGTCCTCCGTGGAAGATCGGCTATGCAAGCAGCTACGCTGGCAACACCTGGCGAGCCGCAGCTCTCGATGCGGTCATGAGCGATCTTTTACCGCGATCAAAGGCTGCGGGCCTGGTGTCTGATGTCGTGGTCACCCAGTCGGATCTTAAAGACGCCGTTCAGATCCAGCAGATGCGTCAAATGGTGGACGAAGGCGTCGATGCAATCATCATCTGCTGCTCGAACGTCACGGCTCTTAATCAGACGATCGAATATGCCTACAAAGCCGGTGTGCCGGTGTTCTCATTTTCGGGCTACGTGACGTCGCCATACGCCATCAATGGCGCGGCCAATCACGCGCAGGGCGGTGCCGAGATGGCGACGTGGCTGGCGGAAAAAATAGGAAAGAAGGGCAATATCCTTCTCGTTTCTGGTATTCCCGGTTTCGCTTCTTCGGACAGCTTTGACAAAGCGGCTAAGGAAGCACTTGCTAAGTACCCCGACATAAAGATCGTCGGTGAAGTTGCAGGGAAGTGGACCGACCAGGTGGCCCAGGTCGAAGTTCAGAAGTTTCTTGCGACGAACCCGACGAAGATTGATGGGATCCTCACGCAGGGGGCCCAAGAGAACGGCGTTCTCAACGCAATGCTGCAGTCAGGTCGAGACATGATCCCGATTACTCTCGGGGGGGAAGCTTCCGCCGCGTGCTACTGGCGCAAGAACCCCGAGTTTGTGGACAGGAGTTTCCATATTTGGCCGCCGCGTCGCGAGATGCAACAGATGTGGGAGATCATGCTCCGCACATTGGAGGGACAAGGCCCTAAGGTTCAGTCCTTCCTTCGACCCGTCTTGCCTTACACCATCGATGAAGTCCGCGCGGCAATACCAGAAGATTGCGACTTGAACTCGACAGACTTCGTGGAGCCCAAGGCGGACGGGTGGTTTCCTGCTGCGATTGCTGCAGACTACTTCGAACGCCCGGCTAATCCCTGGAAGCCTGTGTCGAAGTGAAACTGTTCTGCCCGGTGGGTCTTGCCACCGGACAGAAGTTTCTCTTGTGGGAGGACCGCCTCGCGCGGCCGTTGGGATTAGAGGATCTCCGATGCAAAACCAAACTACGATCAAGTTGATCAATGTTGCCAAGTCTTTCGGCGAGACTAAGGCCTTAAAGAAGTGTGATTTTGAAGCCCGGGCCGGAGAAGTGCACGCCATCGTCGGAGAGAATGGAAGTGGCAAAAGCACGATGGCGAAGATCATGTCTGGAGTGTTGCACCCAGATTCCGGGAGCGTTTCGGTCCTTGGAGAAGAGATTTCGACTCCGACTGACGCCAAGCGCATCGGGCTGACAACGATCTTCCAGGAAGTGCTGGTGGCCGACGAGGCCAGTGTATTGGAAAACCTGTATGTCGGGCGCGACGGCATCTTCCGCTCGCAGGGCGGCAGTGGTCGGCGTACCGAGGCTGAGGAGATCCTGAAACGCCTCGTCGGCAAGCCCGTGGATCTCGATCAGAACGTTGGGGCATTGCCTCTGAGCGTCAAGCAATGGATAGTTATTGCGCGAGCGGTCTTGCGCAGGCCGAAGGTCCTCATCCTCGATGAATCGTCTGCGGCATTAGACCTCGATTCCACGATCCGCCTCCACGAGGAAATTGATCGTCTCCGTAGGGAAGGTGCGACCGTGCTGATCGTAACGCATCGGATCGCTGAACTTGTCCGCATCGCCGATCGAGCCACGATCCTTCGCGACGGCGTCACCATTGGTACGCTCGAGAAGCATGAAATAACTGAAGAGAACCTGCTTTCAATGATGACGCCCGCGGACCGAAACGCAAGCGACGCGAAGGCGTACGAATCAAAGCAAGTAGGCGCCGCCGCGCCGGCCGTGGTAGCGGTAAGAGACCTCGTTACTCACAGCGCGGCAGCGCCCTTCGATTTCGATCTACCGAAAGGAGCGATCATCGGTGTTGCAGGACTCGACGGGCAGGGGCAGGACGCTTTCGTACGCGCCGTTGCGGGTATCATCCAGCCTTTTGGTGGTAATGTCCAAGTCTGGTCATCCAGCACCGAGAGAATGAAAAAGGTCGCATCGCTCGAAGACGCTACCAAAGCAGGAATCTCGTATATTTCCGGCGACCGCAAGCGTGAAGGTATCTTCCCTCAGCAGAGCATCTTCGAAAATCTTGCCATCGGCGTCTATCGAAAGAACCTCGGTCCTCTTGGTATAATCAATAAGGCCGGCCTCAAACCCATGTTCAAACGCGAGGTGGATCGGCTCCGGATTAAGATTGGAAGTCCGGCGAACAAGATCACCTCACTGTCGGGCGGAAATCAGCAAAAAGTTTTGATCGGCCGTGCCTTTGCAAACGAACCGTCCGTCATCGTCCTTAACGATCCCGCTCGCGGTGTCGACCTCGGAACGAAGCGCGATCTCTACCGCGAACTGCGCCTGTTCACGGAGAAGGGTGGCAGCGTGATTTATCTATCAAGCGAAATCGAAGAGTTCATCGGCTTTGCGGACCGCGTCGACGTCTTCTTTGCTGGAAGGCTTTTCCGGTCGCTAGCAGGCGAGGACATAGCGGAAGAGCCAATCTTGGCCGCAATGTTTGGAAAATCGCCAAACGCCTCCATCGAGTTCGATCTGGAAAGGACTGCATGATGTCTGGAATCGCATTCCGTCAAATCACCCAGGACCGTTCCCTCTTCGTGCCGGCCGGCCTATTCATTGTCCTTTTGGTCGCCGTTGCCCTACGCGGACACGGGCTATTCACGAACAACGGCCTCGCAGGTGCAATCCTTGTCGCCACGCCCTTGATTCTAACGGCGCTTGCCCTCACCCCCATTGTCATGGCGGGTCGTGGAGCAGTGGACCTTTCAGTTGGCCCCTTGATGGGGTTCATCAACGTTACCCTTATTACCTGGCTTGTGGGTAACGGAATTACCAACCCTATCGCAGTGATAGTATGGGCAGTCGGCCTGGGAGCGGCATTCCAGCTACTCCAGGCGCTGGTTATCATTTATGTGCGTGTCGCTCCGATAATCGTTACGCTGTCGGGTTTTCTTGTCCTCTCCGGGTTGAACCTGATGGTGATGTCCCGACCGGGTGGAGTCGCGCCCGACTGGATGCTTAGCTGGGGGGCGGGGACCGACATCATGTCACCTGTTTTGCTGTTGCTGGTTGCAGCGTATGCATTATGGCTCCTTCTCAGGGGGACTATGTTTTACCGCAACCTTCGCATGACGGGTGCGGATGAGCGCATGGCGTATACGAGCGGCGTTCGAGTGGACGCAGTCCGCATCATCGCCCACGTTGTTGGTGGAGCATTCGCTGGACTTGCCGCCCTCAGCTACACGGCGCTGATCTCCTCTGGTGATCCGACGCAGGGCAGCACCTACACCCTTCAGGCTGTTACGGCCCTGGTTCTCGGAGGTGCGAGCCTCTCCGGTGGTCGTGGTGGAGCACTTGGATCTACGCTTGGCGCGATCAACATGTTCCTCATCTCCTATCTCCTCTCCACCTTCAACTTCGGCACGGTTTCGGGGTTCGTTACCCAGATGG
Organism: Rhizobium phaseoli; assembly: GCF_001664385.1. Lineage (NCBI taxonomy): Bacteria > Pseudomonadati > Pseudomonadota > Alphaproteobacteria > Hyphomicrobiales > Rhizobiaceae > Rhizobium > Rhizobium phaseoli. Next base: position 125,317 of record NZ_CP013535.1, read on the forward strand.
CATTCGGCTTAATCCTCGTCGGATCACTTCTCGTGAACGTCTTTGTCATCAGTCGCCGCGCGGTTGTGTAAGGAGCAAGATAATGGTCGCGACAGTTATGAATTCCGAAATCAAATCGGCTCAGAAGTCTAACCCGCTCAAGGCTCATCGGAGCATCGTCATTGGCTTTGTTCTTCTGGCCTCTCTCTTAGCACTCGGTGCATTGCTGGTCCCCGGCTTCGTATCATCCCAAAACGCGCGTTCAATCCTTCTTCTCGCAGCGTTTCTGGGGCTTGCCTCCATTGGCCAGACCCTGTGCGCTCTGGTCGGTGCGCTCGATCTTTCGATACCATATATTATTGGAGGCGCGAACATCCTCCTTCCCAGCCTTATGGTCGCAGGTATTCCCGCTCCCCTCGCGATGCTGGTTGTCATGCTCCTCGGTGCGCTTGTCGGGGCCGCCAATGGCGCCCTGAGCTTCCGTCTCCAAGGGCAAGCGCTGATCATGTCGCTCGGAGTTGGCTTCGCGGCCGTCGGTGCGGTCCAGATCTACACCTCACTCGGCTCGGCGTTTGGTGGTACAGTGTTTGCTCCGGTACCCGAATGGCTGAGGAACATTTCGGCGTTCAACGGAAAGTTTTTCGGCCTGTCGCTGCCTCCGGTCATCGTGATCTGGGCTATCGTCGCCATCGCGCTTGGATGGTTCATGTACAACACCTGGTTTGGCCGCAGCATTTACGCCGTCGGCGGAAGCCGGACGGCGGCCGCCCGCCTCGGAATCTCCGAATTCAAGGTCTGGACCGTCATCCATAGCGTCAGCGGTGCCATGTCTGCAATCACGGGCATGCTGCTACTAGGGTTTTCCGGTGGTGGCTTCGTCGGCGTGGGCGACCCTTATCTTTTCACCACCGTAGCAGCGGTGGTGATTGGAGGGACGTCGCTTCTTGGTGGGGCGGGCGGCTATGGCGCGACAGTGCTCGGTGTTCTTGTCCTGACTGTACTGACCTCGCTTCTAGTTGGCCTCGGACTGAACTTTCCGGCGCAGCAGGCTGTCGTCGGTCTGCTCATCGTTCCGATGGTCGCGATATACGCACGGTCACCACACATTCGAAATCAGATATGATCAATGCATAGAAAGGAAGATCCATGGCAATCTCCAGCACCCTGCTAGGCCGTTTAAAGGACCAGACTCTCGTTCGCGAGCAGATGCTGGTTGGAGGAAAGTGGTCGAGCGAAGGGGTAAACGGCACACGCATCAACGTGCTAAACCCCTCCACGATGGACGTCCTTGCCTCTTTGCCTAGCGCTGGCCTTGCTGAAGTGCGAGCCTCTATCGATGCTGCAAAGGCTGCACAGAAGAAGTGGGCTAAGGTTTCGGCGAAGGAACGCTCGCTGATCATGCGGAAGTTCTACGAAGAGGTGGTAGCTAACGCTGAAGACCTGGCCGTAATTCTGACATCGGAAATGGGCAAGCCACTGGCGGAAGCGCGTGGCGAGATTGCTTACGGCGCTTCCTACATCGAATGGTTCGGTGAGGAAGCCAAGCGTGTCTATGGTGACACCATTCCAGGTCACCAGGCCGACAAGCGACTGCTTGTCATCAAGCAGCCGGTTGGCGTTGTGGCCGCCATCGCTCCTTGGAACTTTCCGTCGGCGATGGTGTGCCGCAAGATCGCGCCGGCGCTCGCGTCCGGCTGCGCGATCGTATTCAAGCCTGCTGCCGAGACTCCGTTATCGGCGCTTGCATTGGCGATCCTCGCGGAGCGTGCCGGAATACCCGATGGCTTGTTCAGCGTCCTCCCGACGGATAATGCAAGAATGTTTGGCGAGGAGGTCTGCTCCAACCCGGTCGTCAAGAAACTGACCTTCACCGGTTCGACCGAAGTTGGCCGTATCTTGATGGCGCAAGGCGCCCAGAAGATCATGAAGCTGAGCCTGGAACTCGGCGGCAATGCGCCGTTTATCGTTTTCGACGATGCAGATCTCGACCAGGCGGTCGAGGGGGCTATGCTTTCTAAGTTTCGTAACGCGGGTCAAACCTGCGTGTGCGCGAACCGTATTTACGTACAGAGCGGGATCCATGACAGGTTCGTCGAGAAGCTGGCAATGCGCGTGAGTGCCTTGCAGGTTCTTGACGGGTTTGAGAGCGGGGCGACGATCGGCCCGTTGATCAACGATGAAGCGGTAGCAAAGCTCTATGGTCATATCGATGACGCTGTGACCAAGGGTGCGACTGTCGTGGTTGGTGGTGACCGCGATGCTCGCGGAGGCACGTTCGTCCAACCAACGCTTCTCTCGGGTGCCACAAAGGATATGAAGGTTGCGCGTGAGGAAACCTTCGCGCCTCTGGCTCCGGTGTTCAAGTTCGATACTGTCGAGGAAGTCATCGAACTCGCGAACGATACGGAATTCGGCTTGGCAGCCTACTTTTTCGCCAACGACCTCAGGAACGTTTGGAAGGTCACAGAGGCGCTGGAATACGGCATGGTTGGCGTGAACACGGGTCTGATTTCCACCGAATTAGCGCCATTCGGCGGCGTCAAGCAATCCGGCTTCGGCCGAGAGGGCTCAAAGTACGGAATGGATGACTTCTTATCCATGAAATACGTCTGCATGGGCGGGATCGGCGCATAGCGATCGCCCAAGGGTCGCTCGCCGACTGAACTTAAAGGGGGAGAGGTCTGTTGAATAGAGGCAGGACAGCAACATCCTCTCCGCCGGTTGCGAGGTCTCAAAAGGCTGGACTTTTCTAGAGGTTTCGCGGGAGCTGTCCTACGGATCTTCCCTTCCGACCCCTTCTGGGGCCGGCCTTGCAGACGAGATTTCTGCCTGTCTTTTCGATTGTCGATCCTTCCGCCAATGCCCTACAAGGTAAGTCTTTCCCAGATAGCTTGTAGCCTTCGAAGAGGTAACACGACATGAACGAGCTGTTGCACCGTGGCGTTGTCGTTTCAACGTATCGGAGTCCTGAGCAGGAGCATGATCACCACCCGATCGATGCACGCGTTCGTCCTGAAATCGATCAGGCCGACGATGCTGCACGTGCCAGCGTGGAGGGTCAAGCGAAAGCCATTCGCGTCAACCAGCGACGCGTCAAGGTGTAGTTGTCGGCGGCCGCACCCTCAGTGTCGGTTTGACGTAGCCGCCGATCTTCGCCGGCGCCAGGCCTTTATGGTAGATCCGGATGCGTCCGGGTCATCCAGACGTCAAACGCGTAATGCAGGAAGAGATTCGATAGGATCGGGCTGACCACGCCCCCTTGCGGGGTACCACGCATCCGCTCAATGACTTCTCCGTTCTTTTCCATAGGCGCGGTCAACCATCTTTCGATGTAGAGCAGAGCCCAGTTGCATTTAACGTCTTTTCTGACCGTCTTCAGCAAGAGATCATGCGGAAGATTGTCGAACAGCTTTGATGTCGGATTCCGGATCAATCATCTGCTTGACCACCATCTGCGCGATCCGATCACTGACCGCCGATTCCAGATCTTGTAGAGATTTCTCGCAAGGTCTTTGTCAAACATCTCCAGGGTCTCACCGTCCACCCGGCTGCACCACGGTTGGCTTTGACCGCTTTGTAAGCTTCGTACACTTGCCGCTTCTCAATCCGAAACGGCTTGTCTGTCGTACCTATCGAAGTCCTGTTTCCAGTTGTTCCAAACAATACGACCACCTGATCCGATCCCTTTGCTCCGGCCCCATTACAGGGCCCTCAACGCTCATACGGATCGGTCCGCCCCAGTCTCCTGCATCGGTACTCTCGCCTTACGGTTTCTCCGCTTGGGCTTCTCCCTTGGCATCAGGAGCCTGGTTCCTGCAGTTCCGGGTGAAAGCCTGTGTCCAACTCACGCCCCCTCTACGCCGGTCGCCGCCCGCCCAATCATCAGGCACCCGGCGGACTTGTCCCAGGATGACGAAACAGTCCTGGTTTCGACGACGCTTATATTCATAACGGCGCGTCTTCGGAGGGTTCACTTTCGTTCGTCTTCGGACACGCACCTGCTCGGATCTCGTCCGAACTTTTCATCCGGCGCTCACCACCACGGCTCTTTACCGCAGCAGCTCGGACTGGTTTGAGACCCGCTCCTGAAAGCCGATCCCGGAGGGCCATCCTCCATCATTCACGCAGCTTCACGTTACGGGGTTAGCTCACACTGAACTCCTTCCGTGCCTCTGCAGCACACTTTCGTCGATGAAGATCAGTTTCTCCGGATCGAGGTCCAATTGACCATCGAACCAGGCGCGCCGGCGCTTCAGGACGTCCGGTCGGTCCTGCTCCAGTGCGTGTGCGGTCCTTTTTAAAGGTCCACCCACGGCTTCGAAGCCAAGCGCCAAGTGCGCTGCGGCTGATCTTCACCTGCCGCTCGACGGACAAGCGCTCAACCATCTCATCGAGCGTCACATCCCTACGCTCGTTGATCAACGCGACAACGAATTCCTCGTGTGCATCCACTGCCGAAGGTCGTCTCCAGCCCTGTGGCCGAGCAGTCAGCTCACCCTCTTTCGCTCTTGCAATCCAGCGGATCGCCGTCGAAATCCCAACTCCGAAACGAGCCGCAGCCTGTCGAGCCGACATGCCCGCCGCAGACGCTTTCAAAACCCGTATTCGAAGATCATCGCTCAGGGCCTGTCCCATCATCCACCTCTTCTCTGTGGAGTTGAATCAGCTTCGATGGACGCCGTCACATCACAATCGATTCATCGATCGCAGGACTTGCTCTAGGTCGCTCGTGGCGCGGCGAAACTCGGTTGCTGAAAACGATGATGCTCTTCGAACGGCGCCAAATGAAATTTTGCCGGCTGCATCCTCCTTGTAAGCGCGGACGATCCATTGGACGCCTGACTATCCTTAAAACGTCGTCTTTTTGCATTCGAGACGGGCAGGAAAGGCTTCATTAACCAACGCAACCAATAGGTATTCTCAGCTATGTCACAGACCCACAAGATTGATCTGCCGTTCGAATGAATGAAACGGCAATTGGAAGATTTGAGTAGACAAGTCGATCGTCCACCTCACCTAAAAGGTTTGCCTTTATGCCCAAGTCCATTAGACTCGCTTTATCTTTGATATTTGTTCTGCTCTCTCTTCTCGCGGCGGGCCAGGGCATCGTGAGTATCGTCAAGCTGCTGTCCATTAGGAGCAATATATCCGAAGTTGCCAGCAACTGGCTGCCATCGATCGATGTGATAAATCGGATCAATACGATCACCGGGGACTACCGCATCCTGCAGTTCAGGCTGGTGACAAACTCATCAGATTCGACGAGCCTTGCGCATAATATCACCACCTTCCGCCAGAAGATGGAGGATCTCGCGAATGCCCGTGGTGAATATGAGCCGATGGTGACATCCGGCGAGGAGCGTCAGGCCTATGACGCGTTCTCCGCTTTGTGGACGCAATATCAGGAGGATGGCGAGCGGATTGTTAAACTAATGCAGGCAGGCAAGAAGGATGAAGCATTTGCTCTTCTAACGAGTGACGCCACGACGAAACTGTATAATGATAGCGGAGCGCTCCTTGACCAGGATGTCGCAGTTAACAAGCGTGGTGGAGTCGCGGCCGTCGGAAACACGATGGGCGCCGTTTCATCGACGGTTTTGGTCACCATTCTTGCCATGGCGCTGGCAACTACGACGGGCATTATAGCCCTGCTTTACTGCATCCGGAAGATTACCGATCCGATCTCGCGGTTGACTACCACGATGGGCGTACTGGCAGATGGTAATCTCGACACTGAGGTTCCTTTCGCAATGCGCGCCGACGAAATCGGCAAGATGTCGAGAGCCGTTGAGGTATTCAAGCAAAACAGCATCAAGGCCCGCGATCTGAACGCGCAGGAGGCCGCGTTGCAGGCCAAGAGCGCCGACTTGCAGTCGAGCATTGCCGAGGTGGTGTCAGCCGCCGTAGCCGGTGACTTCACCCATCGCATCACCAAGAAATACGGCGATGCGGCTCTCGACCGTTTTGCAGGAAGCGTCAATGAGCTGGTCACCTCTGTTGACCGGGGCATCGCCGAAACTCGCCGAGTTATCTCAGCGCTTGCCGATGGGGATCTGACGGAAAACATGTGCGGCGAGTTTCAGGGAGCCTTTGGTGAACTGAAGAGTAATGTCAACGCCACCATGGCAGCCCTTCGATCCGTATTAGGCGAGGTTCGCTCCGCCGTCGACACGATCAACGGCGGAGCCGGCGAGATGCGCATCGCCTCAGGCGACCTTTCAAAGCGCACGGAACAGCAAGCCGCGGCCCTGGAGGAGACCTCTTCGGCGCTTGAGGAAATCACGGTGGCGGTAAAAAGCTCGACAGAAAGAGCCACGGAAGCCAGCCATATGGTCGATGAGGCACGCAGAAGCACCGAGCAGTCGAGCGCGGTTGTCAAAGACGCGGTCGCCGCCATGGGCCGCATCGAGCAGGCCTCGGATGAAATCGGCCAGATCATTAACGTCATTGACGAGATCGCCTTCCAGACCAATCTTTTGGCCCTTAACGCCGGCGTCGAGGCGGCGCGTGCGGGTGACGCTGGAAAGGGTTTCGCCGTTGTGGCTCAGGAGGTGCGTGAACTGGCACAGCGCTCCGCCACTGCCGCCAAGGATATCAAGGCGCTGATCAACCGGTCCGGCGACGAGGTCAAAACTGGGGTCAGGCTGGTAACGGCCACAGGCGATGCCCTTGGTCTAATCCGAGGCCACGTGATCAAGGTGAACGAGCACGTTCATACGATCTCGACGGCGGCACGAGAGCAATCGACCGGGCTGGCGGAAGTCAGCACTGCGGTCAACCAGATGGATCAGACGACCCAGCAGAATGCGGCGATGGTGGAAGAATCGACGGCGGCCACCAACCGGTTGGCGGATGAGGCTTCCAATCTGGCGCGGCTTATTGCGCGCTTCAGGCTCGACGGTTCGACTTTTGTACGGCGTGTTGCCCACCAGAACGGTAAGCCGGCCGCCTCGCCAGCGCGTGCCCTCTCCCAGAAGCTTGCCGGCGCCTTCGGCGGACGTACTACAGCCGCTGTCGCGACTAAGGAATGGGAAGAGTTTTAATGAATCATGTCATAATTCACCGCAGGATATTATCGGTTTCCATCTGGCAGCCAGCAGTTCTGCATGAAGACGACGTTGATCCCGGAAATCCGGGGGTTAGCAGAGGCGACGCCGCTGCCCCTAACGCATGTTCTCGGTTCAGGGATCTGCCGGTTCTGTCATTCCGGTGATAGAGCTTGCTGCCGAGATAACCAATCCCATCGGTCTAGCCACAGCGCCATTGTCGTCGTTGAGGTAGCAGATGGTATCATCGGCCCGGTCGTCGATCAGGTCTCTGGCATTCTATCGATCAACGGCGATCGGATCCAACCGGTTCGGACTTAGGCGCGACTTCGACCCAACCTTCAGCTACGGAATCACTCCGCTTGAACAAGGGATGGAATGCTCCCTTAGTTTTGAGCAAAGGTTTGGCACCAATCAGGACGCATCGCAGCTGCCTAGCAGACTTTTGCTTTTTCACCTTCCGCGACTGTCTTCCTTCAAGACGCGGAGTATTAACGAAATTCAACGAGAGTTCGAAGATGTCCAAAGTTATCGCAATCAATTTCGGGCAACAGGCTAAGACAGATACCCACTTAGAAAGCCACGAAGATGCACAGTCGCAGCGCCTGGAGCAAGAGCGGCTGCAAATGATCCAAATCACCAATCACCTTGAAGCACTGTACGCTCGGCTGCTGACCGTCTGTGGCGACAGACCGAAAAATTAAGGGCGCAGCGATGGTATAGCCCGGTGGAGCGCTGCGAACCACAGCGCCATCGCGAAGGGCTATTTCCGGGTCAGCTTTCGGGCGGAGAGGCCATCATATGCACTGTTTTAGATGGCAGTTCGCCGTAACGTCTCTTGTACTCTGCAGCAAAACGGCCGAGGTGTGTGAAGCCCCACTTAAGCGCTATTTCCGAAACGCTGATTTTAGCGCCGTTTTGCAGCAGTTCCTGTCGAGCTGCGCACATACGCAAGTCTCGGAGGTGCATTGTGGGGCTGGTATTACGAAATTGTCGGAAGCCGTGCTGCAAAGTCCGCACGCTGACCTTGGCCGCAGCGGCGATATCGTTAAGGGAAATGGGTTGAGCCATATGCTCTTCCATAAACTCCATTGCCCGTTTCACGTGGCGAGGCGTGGGAGACGGAGACGGACGACGAAGTTCATCGGTATAGCGATGCATACAGCTTTCGATCAAAAGGTACTCTATCGCGTCGAGGAGCGAGCTATAGGCCGACGGGCATTGTCGCAGAGCCCCCCCGGCACTGAGGCCGCGATGGGCAGACAGGGCTAGTTCTCGCATGAGCGTTCCCGCGCTCGATGCAAGATCAAGGGTCGGCTGAATTTGCAGATTTCCGCTGATCGTCCGATCGAGCATGCGAGAAAGCTTGTCACGCAAGGATTGCGTATCGATCGTCAATGACAGTTGAGATCTTATGCCATCTTGTCGGGCATTCAGCGGAGCATTTGCAACATGCGGCGACTCTACCTGTTGCCCAGACCAATGAAAGACTGCATTCCCGGACGCCGGCAGGAAGACCGTTACGACGTCAACTGGGGAATCTATCATGACCGAGAACGCCCCTTCATGATGGGCATCCGCAACGCCAAAACCATCAAGGGAAATTCGACTGCAGCGAGAGTTAAGCGATCTACTGTCGTGTTGAGCAAGGTCAGAGGACGCCAGGGGCGATGATATCAAAGGCAAAAGACGTTCGGGATCGGAGCCCTCGATAAAGTTGTCTTTCACTAAGGTCCCTTCATCGGGCTTGCTGAACAAACTTTCGGTCATCCAATATAAACCTATCTATGAACACCAACTCGCACATGCCGGGACTAGTTTTCCAAACCTTCAAAGCTCGAGACCGGATGGCGTGCGAGCGATTTTGATCGCGTACATGACCGATTCGGACCTTTGTGGAGGCCGGTTGAATCTCTCATTCCCTAGGCTTTCGTCATGGCGGATCATCACCAGCACCGACATCCACGTTCTCCCGCTCGAGATGGCCTCCTAGTTTTTCAGCGCTGCAGTTGGGAAGCCTCTAATGATGCGATGACTGGCTTCCACAAGCCTCGAACAGATTGACAGATTGTCTGATATACGTTAATGCTATTCCTGATCAAAGGCAAGGCAGCATCAGGGAAATCTGCCACGGTTCTAGTGGAGTTCCCGCACGGCAAATCAATCTAAAGATGCCTCCCAAGGCGAGGGGTGACGGGCTGCTTTCGATCGCAGCCCGTCACGGGAAGGGTGGGAGTGCTATGAGTGGGAGAGAACCTACGCCAACCGACCTTGGAGGCCGTTGAGTCGACACGGAGAAAAATGATTGTGCTGTAGGATGGCCCCACGATTTCGCCACACGCTGGTCCTCTTAACCTGCGCATCAGCATACTTCGGTTATGACGTATAAGAGAGGCACGCTCCAGGCTCAACACTCGGAGACGCAAAGACGTCGACGAGTTCTTTTGGCCTACTAAGCGAGGCGGTCGCGGCAAATATCAATGCGTAAGCCGCGCCTCGTCGCATTGAGTTGACTTTGCGCTCTTCTTAGCGGGTACGGACTCCGGGCGTCTGATTGGGCAAAAGAAGAGCTTAAGGACGAAACCTGATGATGGTCAAACAGCTTGTGCTGCCATAGGCGTGCTGTTGTCTGTGCCGCGCGAACGCGAAAAGCGCGATCAAATCGGAACGTGGCGGCGAGAGAAGACTAACAGGAAAGACCACATCAAACTCAACCGGGTGTCGGAATACCGATGCTTACGGCATTACGTGCATGAGGCCTCAAAATGACGCCGGTCTCGACCTGTGTCCGCCGAAAATCGCAAAAAGGAATTGACAGATTGTCGGACAAAAATTTTACTATATCGCCCGCGCATTGCTTGTTCGCGGGAGACGCAGCGACGGACCGGGAGTTATAAGTGCTAAACTTGGCCAAAAATGCACAAATTGTCGACCTTCTTAATCTGCCGGAAGCGGCGACCGGCGCGTGATACAAGCGTCTCTGACTCACAAGGCGTGTCATACTCCATCGACCGAGGTACTGGTTGAACGTGACAGTGACGCCAACATTTCTCCTGGGGAAAAAGTCTGTGTCTTGATAGGCGCGTCAAATCCTGTTGGTCTTTGTTTGGCGCGCTCATTTATAGAAAAAGGCTATCGGGTCGCCGTAGGCGACGCCAATCCCGCCGACTTCGCCTCCCTGGCTGAAGGCCAGGGAAACAATTTTTTACCGGTCAAAGTCAACCCGAACAGAGACGTTTACGTCAACTCAATGGCTGACCAGGTGTATTTGCGCTGGAGACGGGTCGACGTTCTGGTGAACATAGTTTTCCGCAGAAATGAAACAACCCAAACTGTAACGGGATCGCTATCCAGCGCGAATCTGGGGCTTGATGCCGTATCCAATCTAATCAGAGTTACAGGTGCCTTTAGCTCTCGACTTCAGGGCGCGGAGCTTGCCGTAGTGGACGTCGCATGGTTCGAAGAGACGACCTCGCTGGAAGCAGAAGCCGTCCTTCAAGCGGCGTTGCGCACTACTACCTCCGCAATTGCTAGGCAATATTTCGGTTCCGGGCTGAGGATAAATGCTGTACACGCCAGCGATGTGAACTCTACGTCTTCAAGCGAAAATGACGTGCTTCGAACAGTGATCCACGCCGTGCAATTCCTGGCGAATTCGGAACTGTCCGGAAAGCTGACAGGGAACGTGCTGGAGATCGATCCTCGGTGCAGATAGATCCACTCCCACGTTCTGATCCGGCAAATCTGCAGGTATTAACCTTCCGTTAAGTTTCTCGAAAGACGCAATGGGTAAGAGGTCAAATCCTAACAACACGTAAAAAAGTTTCGATTGTTTTAGTGAAACTCTTATCCATGTTCGTTCAGGCTCAAACATTACTATTCCAAAAGCGAGGCCCCAGCACCGTTTGAGCCCTTTGGAGGTAAGTATGTTCGTCGATCGCCTGTTGTCCACCTTTACCATAAGAGCAAAGGTGTTATTGGTACTTGTACCCTTGATCCTGATATTGGCGGCAGTTGGTGGGGTCGGCTTAAAAGCAACTGGCTTGCTTCAGTCTCGTCTTCGGCTTTCAAATGAGGTTCTTCAGACCTTGAGCGGGTTTCGAAGTGTCGCGGAAAGTATGAACCGCTTTTTGGCGCAAAGCTCAACGGAGTACCGAGATGAGGCGCTGACAAGTTTAAACGGGCAGAGCGCAACCATGCAGTCGCTCCAGGAAGCGGCGGCAGGTAGCGGGAGCGAAACTGGTGCGCTCGAAAACAGTGTATCGGCAATGTCCGTTATCTCGGGCAGCATCGGCCGCATGTGGTCTTTGCATAATGACGAGGAATCCGTTCGCAGCGACATTGTTTCCAACTTGTCGAAGATCAAGGAGGTCGGAGGCGCCCTTAAATTGGCTGCGGTTGATGTGCGCTCACAAGTACGCAATCAGGAGAACTCCGGGAAAACCATGCTCCGGGAGGCTACCCGCTCACTCGATACGGCATCAGTTATGCAACACATGGCGGAAGACTTGGTGAGCTTGCCGGACGGAGCGAAGCAGCCTCCGACTGTCGCCCAGCAAGGGCTTGTGATCAAAAAGTCGCTAAAAACAGTTAAGCGGGTAGTCTCGACTGCTGACGAGCAGGCCGTTACTAAAATTGAGAGGACTATCGCCAAGCTAATCGCCAACCCCGAATTTGTCGACCCTTCCACACGGCTTGCCGGCTCTGACCTACAGAGCTTTGCGACGAACCTGCGAGTGGATGCGATCCAGCACATGATTGAAGGAACAAATGCGATCCGGGCGTTGGATAAAGCGTTGACGGATTCCGAAATGCTTGTTGCGACGGCGACAACGATCGGCCAGGACGCCGATTCGATCGAAATCGAAATCAATAACCTGTTCCGTACAGCCAACGCAGAGAATCAGCAGCGCCTCGTTGAGCAACTTACAAAATTGGCGCGTGACACCGTGGCAGTTGGAGGCGTTGCCAGCTCGATATCTGGCTTCGATAAAATGCAGGAAGATCTATTCGCCCAGGTGGATTCTATCCAAGAGAACACAGAGAAGCTGGTCAAGATAGCGGAAGCCCGCCAAGCGCAATATTCTGAGGCGGACAAAACCGGCCAGGAGATCTGGAAAAACCTCGTAACCTTTGCAGCAACTCAGGAAAACGATGCTCGCAATGAAAGCAATCTTGCCCGCTTGCTGTCAACTATCGCCACAGTGTCCGGCGTCTTGGTAGCCTTGGCGGCTGGCGCCGGCCTGATGGCGACACTTCGCGCCCCGATCGAACGGATCGCGAAGCGCATGCAAGAGCTGGCAAAGGGCGATCTTCGATCGCAGATTGTCGGACGTGACCGGAGAGACGAAATAGGTGAAATGGCTCGCGCACTCGAGGTTTTCCGTGAAAATGCTGTCTCGAAGATGGACATCGAGACACGAACGGAAGCCGATAGGAAAACCGTTGAACAGGAGCGGATGGATCGTGAACGCGAACGCGCTCAGATGGAGGAGGAGGTCGCAACTGCCGTCACCATTCTAGGAGAGGCGTTATCTCGATTGGCGCGTGGCGACATCTCTCAAGAAATTGACCGCCAATTCCATCCCAATCTTGAGCCGCTGAGGCGCGATTTCAATCACTCGCTTTCGATCCTGAGAGAGACAGTGTCTCATATCGACGAGAATACCAATCAAATTCAATGGGGAACCAGCGAGCTTTTCAAAGCCTCAGATGATCTGTCGCGGCGAACTGAATTGCAAGCCGCCTCACTGGAGGAGGCTGCGGCCGCCGTCGAACAGGTGACGGTCACGGTCAGAAAATCATCCGAGAATGCCTATGAAACCCAGGCTTTCGTGTCCGTTGTTAAAGAACACGCCGAGGGTGCGGCAACCATTGTGACCGATGCGATCAACGCAATGGGCAGAATAGAAGACGCGTCCCACAAGATCGGCCAAATCATTGGTTTGATCGATACGATTGCGTTCCAGACAAATCTTTTGGCACTAAATGCTGGTGTCGAGGCGGCTCGTGCTGGAGATGCCGGAAAGGGTTTTGCAGTCGTAGCCCAGGAAGTGCGCGAACTTGCCCAGAAATCATCAGCTGCAGCCCGCGAGATTCGCCACCTGATTTCGGAATCCTCTTCGGAGGTGGCGATCGGCTCAGATTACGTGGGGAAAGCAGGTGAGGCGTTACACAACATAACGGCGTCGATCTTGAAGATTTCCGATCGGATTGATCAAATCGTCAATTCGAGCCGCGAGCAAGCGGCGTCCCTCGCCGAGATCAACAATAACGTCAATGTACTTGACCAGGGAACACAACAAAACGCTGCCATGGCCGAGCAGACAAATGCCGCGGCAAAGACTCTCTCGGATCAGACTAACGAACTCAGCGAGCGGCTCGCTTCATTCAAATTGACCGAAGATAAGTCGACGCGTCGGGTTAGGTTAGTGGCGTAAGCTACGCATCGAACGAGACTGCCACGCGTCGGATGGCCACTGTGATAGCGGCGTTCTACTGAAGGGAAATCCGCTTACGGAAGCGAAATCCGGCCTTAGGCTCTTGGTCTCCCTTTCGCCGCCCGTCTGACTGTAAAAAACCCACCTAGAGCCGATCAACCTTCAAGAGATCAACTGCTTTGCAATGCTCAGAGACACGAGAGGTATCAAATCCGTGCGCATACGTGAAATTACAAGAGCCATTATTCTAATCACCGGCTTGGTGATCCCTTCTGTAGCGGCCGCCGGTGGCCTTACGGAATTGCCGCGGGAGGAACGAAAAACCTACGAGTTGCTCGATCCAAAGTTGCCTACAGGTGAATCTGTCTTCCGCACGTTTAAGGCACAGCGAGCACCGCCGTGGAAAATTGGGTACGCATCGACATATGCTGACAATTCTTGGCGTGCGAGTATTCTTGATGAGTTCACAAACAAGATTGTTCCAGCTTTCAAGAAAGCGGGGCTGGTCTCCGAGTTCATCGTCACCCAGTCAAATCTTGAAGACGCTGTCCAGATCAGGCAGATGCGGCAGATGGTAGACGACGGCGTTGATGCAATTATTATCTGCTGTTCGAACCTCACGGCGCTTAATCCTACGATAGAGTATGCGTATTCAAAAGGAGTGCCTGTGTTCTCGTACTCTGGTTACGTAACATCGCCGTTCGCCGTCAACGCAACTGAGAACAACATGCAAGGCGGGTTTGAGGCGGCGAAGTGGCTCGCTGAAGAAATCGAAGGAAGTGGCAATGTGCTTCTCGTTTCGGGGATCTCCGGCTTTGCCTCCTCGGACAGCTTTGACGTCGGCGCAAAGAAGGCTCTGGAGTATTATCCCGAGATAAAGATCGTAGGTCATGTCGACGGGAAGTGGACAGACAAGGTCGCGCAGGCCGAGGTGCAAAAATTCCTTGCAGCGAATCCCGGTCGAATTGATGGTATTATCGTTCAGTCGGGAGCTGAGAATGGTGTTATCAACGCGGTGCGCCAGTCCGGGCGCGACATGATCCCAATCGTTCTAGGGGGCGAAGCTTCGGCAGCCTGTTACTGGCGACGGAACCCCGACTTCGTAAGCAAGAGTTTTCATTTCTGGCCGCCGCGCTCTGAGGCGGGTTTCGTATGGGACGTAATGATGCGAACTCTTGAGGGACAGGGCCCCAAAATTCAGACAATCCTGCGGCCAGCAATTCCCAGTACCATAGAGGATGTAATGGCGGTTTTGCCAGCTGATTGCGATCCTAACTCTGAGGATTGGATCGAGCCGAAGAATACAGCTTGGTGGTCTGCCAGCGCTGCTGCTAAATATTTCGATAACCCAGCGGATCCGCTCTCCTGGAAGCCGGCCGATTGAAGATCGCATGCGGGGTCTGTGTGGAATGCGGTGCCTTCATGATCGGCTCTCGTGCAAGGTAGGCTGCGCTAAGGAATGACAGTTCAAATTGGGAAATGCCCGGGTCGCCTCAGGAGACATGAGACAAGCGATCCGGTTCCAACGAACATATTTGCTCCGCGGTAGCATTCTTCCTCCGGCCCTCCTCTCGCCAAACGGGACAACATACTCATTGCGCCTTTCGATCTACGTGCTGCCGCGAAGGTTGTTGCTTCGAATGTGAAAGCAAAGTTCATTTCCGACCGCACTATCCGGCTCAGGCCGACGCGCGGTTCGACGCCTTACTGACATATCTGCATCAATTTGTTGCTCGAATGATTTGGGTGGCGTTCCCGGAATTCCTGATCGGATGGATGATGCATCTGTCTTGGCCCTCGGTAAGGAGCTTCACGATGAATTCGACTTTACAACCGCTTTGGCAACGCTCCTTTTTTCAGAAAAGGCGCAATCGCCGGAGAGACGAAGCGCTGCATCATGATACCTCAGCCGACCGAGGAGCGCTGCTTGAAGCATTGATCGGCGTGTTGCCCCTCCCAATTTTCTTCAAAGATCTGCACGGTCGCTATGTCGGTTGCAACAAGGTTTTCGAAGATCTCCTCGGTCGCTCGCGCGACGAGATCATCGGGAATACAGATTTTGATCTCAGTTCAACGCAACTGGCGGAAATTTATTCTATTGAAGAGAAAGGCCTTCTTGAAAGGGGTGGAGCCCAAGTCTCCGAGCGTAAGATCGCTCTCGCAAACGGCGCCATCCTGGATGTTGTCTGCAACAAGGCAGTTTTCAGAGGTCACGACGACGAGCCCGCGGGTCTGATTGGCGTTATCATCGACATAACCGAACACAAGTTGGCGGAGCAGGAACTCAAAAACGCTCTCGAACTAGCCCAAGGGATCGTCACCGCTATTCCAGACGTTCTGTTTGAGGTCGACGAGGATGGGCGATATCTTCAGGTCTGGACCAGAAATCCCGAACTACTAGCCCAGCAGCGGGAAATGCTACTGGGTAGGACGGTCGACCAAGTTCTTGCGCCTGATCAAGCGGCTATTGCAATGGAGGCGCTTCGAACTGCAAGCAGTGAAGGAGTTGCCTACGGTCGATGCATTAGCGTATCCTTGCCAAACGGCGAGACCCGATGGTTCGAGTTGTCGGTGGCTAGACGACCAAGCGCCGATCCTGACGCCGCCACCACGCTCCTGGCATTTTCGCGTGATGTCACGGAACGAAGGCAGGCGGAAGACGCCATCAACTCCGTGCGGACGCAATTGCTAAGTGTGCTGCAAACCATTCCTGACATGGTTTGGGTAAAGAATGTCGATGGCGTACACCTGTTGTGCAATCATGCATTTGAGCGGCTGACCGGGAAATCGGAGGCGGAGGTCGTTGGAAAAACGGACCTTGAATTGTTCGGGGCTGAGAGAGCTCACATTTCCGGAAAATCTGATGAGGCCACGATCGAAGCCGGTGGCATACTTATCGACGAGAATTGGGTGGTTTCCCCGGAGAACGGTCAGTCCATTCTTCTCGAAACACGTAAACTTGCGGTCCTCGGCGCCGGGGGAGAGGTTACAGGAGTCCTCGGGGTCTCTCGCGATGTCACGGAACTGAACGCCTCGCGGGAAAAAATCAGGCAAATGGCCTTTTACGATCCGGTGACTTCTTTGCCGAACCGCTTGCTGTTTAACGAGCGATTGCAAAAGGTCGTCAGTGACGCGTCGTCTCAACGTCGGCGGACAGGGGTAATGCTGATTGACATCGACCATTTCAAAGTCGTGAACGATACGATGGGTCACCCTGTGGGTGATCAACTACTCTGCCAGGTCGCTACCCGGCTTAAGAAATCTGTCCGCGATCTCGACACGGTTGCGCGTCTCGGCGGCGACGAGTTCGCGATTCTGTTGCCGGAAATCCAGACAACCGACGATCTCGATTGGGTTGCGTGCTCGATCCTCGAGAGATTCAAGGAATCTTTCCTATTGGATGGCAAGGAAGTCTACGTGTCATGCAGTGTAGGCATCGCGATCTCGCCCGACGACAGCACAGATGTCAACGATCTGGTGAAATACGCCGACTCTGCGATGTATCTTGCCAAACGCTCGGGGAGAAACAGTTTTCGCTTTTATTCGAAGGATTTGACTGTGGGCGTGGAGGAGCGGATGCAGTTGGAATCTGAATTGCGCCGCGCTATCGAGCGCGAAGAATTGGAGCTGCACTACCAGCCCAAGGTGCTTCTGGACAGCGGCGTAATGATAGGATCGGAAGCGTTGTTGAGATGGCCTCATCCCGAGATGGGCATGATTCCGCCGGTTCGATTCATTCCGGTCGCTGAGGATACCGGGCTGATCGTTGAACTCGGGCGATGGGTGCTGCGTGAAGCGTGCAAGACGGCGAAGGAGCTGAACGCCGATTGCCACCACCTGCACAAGATTGCAGTCAACCTTTCGGGTAAGCAATTCCAATGCTCACGGTTGGTAAACGAGATCGCTGCAATCCTCGGTGAAACCGGTTGCCGCGCGGAATGGATCGAAATCGAAATCACGGAGAGTCTGCTTCTCGATCGGAAGGGCGAGACCCTGCAGACGCTTCTTAAGCTGCGTCAAATGGGATTTTCGATTGCTATCGATGATTTTGGCACCGGTTACTCGGCGCTCAACTATCTAGCCCGCTTCCCGATCGACACGCTGAAGATCGATCGGTCATTCATAAATAGCTCGGACAAAAGGAACGAAGAATTGGTCAAAGCGATTCTGTCCATTGCACAATGTCTTGGGCAGGACGTGGTGGCGGAAGGTGTTGAGACCGCCGAGCAGGCAGCATTTCTCGCAGCGAACGGATGCGGTTCGGCGCAAGGCTTCTTTTACAGCAAGGCCCTGCCGAAGATGGAATTGATCGCTCTTTGGGTGCGCGCGTCCGCCACCGGCTTCGTTTCAGATCGTTACGCCGCTTCGCGATGATGAGCGCGAATAAGGGAAAATGTCACCTGTCTGATGGACGGTGATGCGGTGCGCGCTGTGAGACAACTCAACTTGAGCCTCGTCAATCTCTGAATGTCTGCGGTTTTTCGCGGAACAGGGGGCAACGCTGGGTCAACGACCATGCGTTGTGCGGCCCCGCGAGCCGCATTCTCGAATGCTCTGCTCCTACTGCGCGGCATTCGGTAGGCCGGGGAAAACGCGGTACACCGGCTCCTAAAGCAAGGCAGTCGCTCTCGATATGGCTTTCTTCAAAAATATTTGACAGATTATCATACAATCTGCCAAAAATGTCGCCAAGCACCTGATGGGAGGAAAATCAGTGTCTCTTAGTATGCATCACCTGGCCAAGCTTCCGTATTTTTATCCGTTCGAATTTGGCGATGGAAAAATCACGGTACTGTCCGACGGGCCGTTAGAGCTAGGAGATCCTCGCCTGAACTTCTTGGGGGTAGAGCCACGCACGGTCAGCCTGATGCTAGAGGACAATTTCCTGCCAACGAACAAAGTTGTACTCGAGCAAAACGTGCCGCTTGTTGAGATAAATGGAAGAACAATTCTATTTGATACCGGGATGGGGTCTTCCAAAGCTTTCGGGCCCACCACAGGTCGACTCCTAGCCAGCCTGAGAGAGGCAGGTCGAGATCCGACGGAGATCGATGCGGTGGTTCTGTCGCACGCCCATATCGATCATATCGGCGGTCTGTGCGATGCCAATGGAAGGTTAAATTTCCCGAACGCCGACATCTTCATCAGTGAGCGAGACTTCACGGACTGGACGGACGGGTCGTCGATCGATTCTTCATTTCAATTTCAAATCGATAACGCTCGGCGAAACCTGCTTCCCCACAAGGATCGGACCTTCTTTTTCAAAGACGGCGAGGAGTTCTTGCCGGGCGTTCACGCGATTTCGGCCCCCGGCCACACGCTCGGTCATCATTGTTTTATGCTGCAGTCGGGAAACGATCGCCTCTGTTTTCTCGGCGACCTTACGCACCATCATATCCTGTTGATGGAGAGGCCGATGATGGAATTCCGATACGACACGGACCCGAAGCTGTCAGCTAGATCCCGCACGCGCGTGCTTGATATGCTGGCGACAGATCGCATTGCGGTAATGTCCTATCACTTCGCATGGCCAGGTGCCGGGCATGTGGTGCGAAACGGAGACGGATTCCGCTATATCCCCTCTCCAATGCAGTTGCTTGCACATCGATAAGGAATTTCAAAGATGCAGATGCGTTCGGTAATCCTCAGGGAGTCGGGTCTGCCGAAGCCCTATTCAAATTCGAAACCTCTTAAGATTGAGCTTGTGGAACTGACGCCGCCTGGCCCCATGGAGGTGTTGGTCAAGATCAAGGCTGCCGGTGTCTGCCACTCTGACCTGTCCGCAATCAATGGGGACAGACCGCGTCCGCTTCCAGTCGCTCTAGGCCATGAGGCATCTGGCGTCGTCGCAGCAATCGGACCGAGTGTCGAGAAGGTTGAGGTTGGTGACCATGTAGTCATGTCATTTCTGCCGGTTTGTGGCCATTGCTCATATTGCGCTGAAGGCCGCGCCAGCCTCTGCGAACCGGGCTACCAGGCCAATGCTGCAGGAACGCTTCTATCCGGCGGCAAGCACATCCGTTTGAGAGGATACGAAATTAACCACCATAGCGGCGTTTCTGCGTTTTCCGAATATGCTGTCGTGTCGGCGAGCTCGGTAGTCAAAGTGACCAAAGATATCGATTTGGCGACAGCTGCTCTCTTCGGCTGTGCCGTTATGACCGGCGTTGGAGCTGTGATGAACACGTGTGGGGTCCGCCCAGGCCGTAGTGTGGCGGTAATCGGGCTCGGCGGCGTAGGCCTTTCGGCGATACTTGGCGCTGTTGCGAGCGGTGCAAGCGATATCGTGGCGATCGACCTAATCCAAGCGAAGCTGGATCTTGCCAAGGAGCTGGGAGCGACGAAGACTTTTTTGGCCACCTCGCCGAATATTGTTGCCCAAGTAAAAGGCGCGACAAGCGGCGGGGTAGACTACGCGATAGAGATGGCTGGATCCAAAAAGGCATTCGAGCTTGCATATGAGATTACCCGGCGCGGAGGGATGACCGCTACGGCCGGACTGGCCAGCGCAAATTCCCGTTTCGAGGTTTCGCCCTTGCCGTTGGTCGGAGAGGAGAGAACGATCAAGGGCAGCTATATGGGTTCCTGCGTGCCATCGCGCGACATACCCCGCTATATCGACCTTTACCTCAAAGGTAAGCTGCCAGTGGACAAATTGCTGTCGAGCACTGGCCCCCTTGATGAGATCAATGAGGTTTTCGACCGTCTTGACAGGGCCGAGATCAATCGACACCTAGTCTTGATGGACTGATGGCGGGGAGAATTCTCTTGAACGAGTGGACAGTGCTCGCCATCCATTACGGCACCGCGCAAAGACCAGTAAGTGACCTGATACTAGAGACGAATGACATTCATGATCGTCCATCACAAATCGACTACTTCGTGTGGCTGATCCGTCTCGAGGACCGATTAATTCTTGTTGACACTGGTTTCGAAGCCGGAGAGGGCGCGGCCAGAGGGCGGACCCTCTTGATCCATCCGGTGGCAGCACTGAGCAGCCTTGGCATCAAATCCAGCGAAATTACTGATGTCGTTGTGACACACCTGCACTACGATCACGCCGGAAACCTCCCGGCCTTTCCTAACGCCACTTTTCACATTCAGGATCGGGAGATGGCGTATGGAACGGGGCGGTGTATGTGCCATGAGCGAATGCGTCGGCCTTTTGCTACAGAAGGTGTCGTCGACGCGGTCCGGCTCGTTTTTCAGTCACGGGTACGGTTCCATGATGGGGATGGGGAAATTGTTCCTGGATGCAGGGTGCATCTGGTTGGCGGTCACTCGAAAGGTTTGCAAGTTGTTACGGTGGCAACAGGCGGCGCTTTGCTGGTTATCGCTTCCGACGCGCTTCATTTCCAGCACTATCTTGAAAATGACGGCGCGTTTCCCCTGTTTGCAGATTACCTAGAGGTCATCGAGGGTTACAACAAGCTCCGCGTCCTTGCCGGAGCAAACGGACTCATCATTCCGGGTCATGACCCTGAGGTGCTACAGAAATTTTCTCCCCTTGCGCCAGACCTCCAGTTCGCTAGAGTTCTCCTGTGACCCACAATAAACCGATTGAAATTTTTTGCTGTTTGCAGACAATCGGGTTGTCCTACGAAACGCTCCGGCAGTATATTGATTCTGTGCGTCACTAGAAATTTCATCGAAGGTTTGTTGTGAATGGGAACGATCGACCTCCAGATTAGACGTCAAAACGCCTCTCTTCGAATCCTTGTTGAGGATAAGCTCCGGCAGGCTATTTCAAGTGGCCGTTTCAAGCCCGGGCAGCGGCTGGTGGAGCGCGAGTTGTGCGAACTTATCGGGGTTGGCCGAACTTCAGTTCGCGAGGCGCTACGCCAGTTAGAAGCTGAAGGGCTTATTACTAGCTATCCGCATCGGGGGCCGGTTGTCAGCACTATCAGCTACGAGGAGGCTAGGCAGCTTTATAGTGTACGCGCGCTGCTTGAAAGCTTTGCCGGCCAGGAGTTCGCCGAGAACGGTTCGAATGAAGAGATCGTTGCTCTCCTCGAGACCGTGGAAGCGTTCGAAGCCGCAGCCAAGAGCGGTTCCGGAACGCGGATCATCGAAGCCAAGACCGCTTTTTACGATTGTTTGATGACCGGCAGCAAGAACGTGTTTGTGAAGCAAATGCTCACGTCGTTGCACAACCGGGTCACATTGTTGCGGATGACATCGATGACCCAGCCAGGGCGGCTGCAGAACAGCGTTTTCGAAATAAGAGAGATTGCGGCCGCTATTGCGTTGCGTGATGGCGACAGGGCAGCCGCGCTTTGCAAGCGCCATATCGAAATCGCGGCTAAGGTGGCGTTGGACTACTTGAGCAAGAACCCCGTCGAAACCTCCGAGTAGTTCCACAAAACGAAGTTCAGGCGACGGCTAAGGTTGACAGATTGTCTGAAAATCTGCTTACCTCTCTTATGGGAGGTGAGACACAGGAAGTGCGGCTTCCCAACAACATCATTTTGTTAGGGAGGACGTATGGGCGCCCATGCCGAGCTGATTAAACGCGTAACCCTGGCGATCGAAGATCCGGAGCTACCGCGACTGACCCCAGGTCTTACAACACGGATCTCGTTGCAAGTTGGACCAGAAAAGTCATCACTTGCTGTGGGAGGCGGGATAGTCGCACTGGACGGCGCGGACGAAAATGCTGACGTCATACTGAGTGCCCCAGAAGGAGCTTGGGAAAAGGTTATGCAGGTGCCGCCGCCGGCAACCTACCATTCGTTCACCGCCTTTCAACTCGCTAACCCTGAGTTCACGTTATCTGGTTCGCCCGTAGCAATCGCTCAAGCGCGTCCCGCTCTGGAGCGACTGTTCGAAATCGTCGTAGCGTCTCCGCCCCTAGTTGCGCCGAAGGTCGATCGAAATATTGAACAGGTCACCGGACGCTATAAGCGGGTAGAGGTCGGCGGCGTAGAACACGATATCTTTTACGAGGAAGCCGGTGCAGGAACTCCTATCCTTTTCCTCCATACGGCTGGCGCAGACGGCCGTCAGTTTCTACCGCAACTCTCCGACACTGGGTTTGCGCGTACGAACCGATTGATCTCAGTTGATCTGCCGTTTCACGGACGTTCGATGCCTCCTTTAACTTGGGACGGCTCGCCCTATCAACTCACAACGGATCTCTACCTGACCTGGTGCACGGCGATACTCGACCAGCTCGTCGGAGACAGAGCTATCGTCGTTGGAGGATCTATGGGCGCGGCGATGTGCATGGTGCTGGCGGCGGAGCGACCGGAACGTCTAATGGGTGTAATTGCGGTCGAGCCGCCGTTGAAGTCAAAGGGCCGTCGCAACCCCTTTCAACACAACGTCAACGTTCATGGGTCGCTTCATAACTCAGCCTATGTCCGCGGAATCATGAGCCCGCTCAGCCCGCAAGAAGAGCGACGCCGCGCCAGTTGGATCTACTCGCAGGGTGCTCCTGGAGTTTATCCCGGCGATCTTTCGTTCTACAGCGACGAGTTCGACGGTGCCGTCGTCGGTCCGAAGATTGATGCCAAGCGAACACCGACCGTTCTTCTCTCCGGGACCTATGACTACTCTGCGACGCCTGCAGACGGAGCAGCGCTAGCGGCCCTCATTCCTGGCAGCCGTCATGTCGTTATGGAGGGGCTTGGGCACTTTCCGATGTGCGAAAATCCTGACTATTTCCGGAGCTTCTTGCAAGACGCTATTCGGTTCGTCGAAGATAACGGCTGATCACAAAGCAACCGCGTTGGCCATTTACCGATCGTGTCCCAGTACGTGGCGTAGGTGACGGTAGGGAGTAAAGCCGAGCGCCCGCGCGCTTCTCGTTGCGCTGTAGCGGGTGATCGGCTTTGCGGGCGGCCATCAGTGTTTTCCGCTAGGGTCGGGTTGTTCAAGACCAACCTGACGGAAAGATCACCGATGACCAATGACATGATGAACGTGCGTTCGCTTGTTGAGAAGAGTGCCGATGCAGATTTGTTGCGTGAGATGATTGGCTTTGCCGCCGAGCGGCTGATGGAGTTGGAGGTCGGCTCGGCTACGGGTGCTGACTTCGGTGTGAAGAACCCCATGCGGCTCACTCAACGCAATGGCTACCGTGACCGCGATTGGGAGACGCGGGCTGGCACCGTCGAGCTTCGCATTCCGAAGCTGCGCAAAGGCAGCTACTTTCCGAGCTTCCTTGAACCGCGCCGCATGGCAGAGAAAGCTCTGACGGCCGTTATCCAGGAAGCGTATATCCAGGGAATCTCGACTCGTTCTGTCGACGACCTGTGGTGGATGCGACCTATCTCAAGGTCCGGCGTGGCGGCCGCATCGTCTCAGTCGCCGTCATTATCGCGGTCGGCGTCAATAACGACGGTCGGCGCGAGGTCCTGGGTATGGAAGTTGGCACCTCGGAGGCCGAACCGATCTGGACGGAATTCCTGCGCAGGCTAACGCGCCGCGGTCTACGCGGGGTGAAGTTGGTTGTCTCTGATGCACATGAGGGCATCAAGGCTGCCGTTTCCAAGGTTCTCAATGCCACTTGGCAAAGGTGCCGGGTTCACTTCATGAGGAACGTGCTCGCGCATGCTGGAAAGAGCGGCAGGCGGGTCGTATCCGCCTTCATCGCGACGGCCTTTGCCCAGGAGACCCCGGAGGCAGCAAGCCGCACAATGGCGCAGTGTCGCCGATCAAATCAGGCCGAAAGTGCCGAAGCTTGCCACCATCATGGACGACGCTGAAGAGGACGTGCTCGCCTACATGACCTTCCCGAAAGAGCACCGGGCAAAGCTGCACTCGACGAATCCAATTGAGCGTCTCAACGGCGAAATCAAGCGACGCACCGAGGTCGTCGGCATCTTTCCGAACGACGAAGCCATCGTCCGTCTCGTCGGCGCACTGCTGCTCGAACAGAATGACGAATGGGCCGTTCAACGCGCCAAGTATATGACGCTTGAGACCATGGCCCAAATGAGATGAGCCCCAAATCAGCCTGCCCCGCTGTGGCACGCTGATATCCCCTTCCGACCCATGTCGGGAAAGCACGGCCATCAGCCGCGACCTACACCACCTCCCGGGACACGATCGTATCACCTTGTATTCCGGACTAAACTTATGCCGACAGCGTTGCGATAGAGGGCATTCGGAACCAGCATGCGGCTATTCCGGAAGGTCGGCACTCGCATGACGTCATCTGACCGACATCGTGGGGTTATTCGACAAAAATTGCGAAATGTCCTTGATCCAGTTTCCGCTGTTAGATCTAGTTGTCGCCGGCAGTCCTTCTCCTTCTCATATTTGCTGGAGCGTGCCGCAAGTCCGACAAGAGCTGCGCCTAGGCCAACAGCTCTGTGCTGTCATTGACGGGTTAGGAACACGTCAATGATCAACGAGGCTGGGGCCTTATACCCGGTGTTCCTGCCTCAAATGTAAGGGCATGACGAGTGCCGCCCTTTCCTTCACTTGACCAGGTGGTTTCCGATCGAGGAGCCGCCATCGACCGTCAGAATGCTACCGGTCGCGAACCTCGAACGATCGGACGCAAGAAAAAGCATTGCTTCAGCAATCTCTTCAGCTGTCCCCATCCGATCCATGACGGCACGGGCGTTGAAATCGCTGCGAAGCTTCGCGGGGTCCTTCGCTTCGGCGAAGATTTTCGTGAAGTAAGGAGAGTCGATTGTCCCTGGAGCGACCGCGTTGACACGAATTCCCTCTTTCGCATGATCCATGGCCATCGCGCGCGTCAGCGAAGATATTGCTCCTTTCGATGCTACGTAGGCAGTCCTGTCCGCGATTGCTGAGGTTGCGGTGTAGGAAGTCGTATTGATGATCGAACCTCCGCCGTTCCGTCGCATAACAGGAATGACGTACTTTGAGCAAAGGAAGATCCCTTTGACGTTTACGGACATAATCCGGTCCCAAGTTTCTTCAGGAATGGTCACCACATTCCCCGTCGTTCCGAACCCGGCATTATTGACGAGCACGTCGACCCGGCCCCACTTTGCGGTCGTCTTCTCAACCATGCTTTCCGCGTCCTTGGCGGACGAGACGTCGACGCGAACACCGAAAGCCTTCGAGCCGATCTCGTTCGCCACACGAACCGCGGCGTCTTCATTGACATCAGCAACAACCACATAGGCGCCGTTCTTTGCGAAAAGCTCGGCGGTCGCACGACCAATGCCGCTGCCGCCCCCTGTGACGATACAAACCCTTTGATTCAAATCCATCGACCATCTCCTCGTTTTTGGGTGCCTTAGAAGACATTTTAGCAGACAATCTGTCAATTGTGAAAATCCGGTTGACAGATTGTCTGCTGATCTGTTTATCTAGGCTCGATCGAATTTGGCCGTGGGAGGACAATATGGCCGATACCAGCACTGAGGCGCAGTTGGCTTTTAAGGCAGCTATGCGTCGGTTCACATCAACCATCTGCTTGATCACGACCGAACTCAACGGAGTCCGTCATGGCATGGCCGCCACCGCGGTCCAGTCGGTTACCGCGGACCCACCAACTGTTCTTGTCTGCATCAACCAATCGGCTTCGGTGAATCAGCCTTTGAAGATCTCCGGGAAGTTCGCCGTGAACATGCTGCATCTTTCACATGCCGATCTTGTGCCGCTGTTCAGTGGGCAATTGAAGGGTGAAGAGCGCTTTCATTACGGCGAGTGGCTGTCTCTTGACGGCATGCCGGTCCTGTCCGATGCGCAGGCGGCGTTTGTCTGCAAGCTAAAAGATGTCGTTCACGTTGGAACGCATGATGTTGTGCTCGGAGAAGTGCTCGAAGCACGGTTCATCGAGTCAATCGCGCCGCTTCTCTACGAAAACGGTCAACTCGTCAGGTCGTCGTCCATCAGTGGATCGGCCGCATAGTAGGTGGCTTTAACCACCAATCACATCACTCATCGAAAGCCCAAGGGCGGCAAGGAGAAAAGCGTGAGCAATATGGCACCCGCAAGAGAAATTCATGGACGTGAAGTCACAGAGCGCTTTGAGCGCGGACTAAAGACCCGGCGCGAAGTCTTGGGGGGGGCCTATGTTGATGCGTCGGTCAGCAAAGCCACCGACTTCAATTGGCCGATGCAAACCCTCGTCACGGAATACTGCTGGGACGCGATTTGGAATCGGCCGGGCCTGGAGCGCAAGCAGCGCAGCATCCTCAATCTCGGGATGATTTCGGCCCTCAATCGTCCGCATGAGCTGAAACTGCATGTTCGCGGAGCAATCAACAACGGTCTTACCAAAGAGGAAATTCGGGAGGTTTTCCTCCAGGTTTCGATTTACTGCGGTGTTCCTGCGGCCATCGACAGCTTCCGCGTGGCAGCGGAAGTTTTCGACGAGATGGGCATCTAGTTATTCAACGCATTTGAGTGGGCTGAGCATCATCCGTTGCCAGCCCGAGGAGGGACTACAGTGACCGCACAAGACGATTTCCGCGCTGCCGGAAACCCAATGTTCAATGATAACAAGCTCAAGCTCGGCGTATTTGGCACGAATTGCTCGAATGCATGCGCGATTACGCTCGCTGAGACAACGTTCGAACCTACCTTCGACCACAACGTCGAGATTGCAAAGAAGCTTGAGGCAGCCGGTTGGGAATGCATGGTGCCGATTGCACGCTGGCGTGGTTTTGGCGGTCCTTCAAACTTCAATGGCGTGAACATGGATACGTTCACCTGGGCGGCCGCTCTCGCGGCGGTCACCACGAAGCTCCAGTTCTTCTCAACGACTCACATTCCGACGCTAAACCCGATTGTTGCAACCAAGATGGCGACAACAATCGATCACATCTCGAAGGGTCGATACGGCCTCAATCTCGTTACCGGCTGGTTCACTCCCGAAATGGAAATGTTCGGAGTTCCTATGATGGAGCACGACACCCGCTATGAATACGCCACTGAATGGATGGATATCGTCGAGACGCTCTGGAAACGCAATGGCGTTACCTTCGAAGGCGAGTTCCTCAAAGTCAAAGACGCCTTCAGTGAACCCAAACCCTACAACAAGGCGGGTCGCCCGCTCCTGATCTGCGCCGGCGCCTCGGGCAAGGGACTGCATTTCACCGCCAAGTTCTGCGACTTCAACTTCGGCTTCATGCAAGACATGGAATCCGGCGCTGCCTGGGTCAAAAAGGTGAAGGACCTGGCGCGTACTGAATATAACCGTGATCTTGGCACATTCACAGCTTGCCCCGTTATCGTTCGCGAAACGGAGAAGGAAGCAAAGGA
The DNA here is from genome assembly GCF_001664385.1 of Rhizobium phaseoli. NCBI lineage: Bacteria > Pseudomonadati > Pseudomonadota > Alphaproteobacteria > Hyphomicrobiales > Rhizobiaceae > Rhizobium > Rhizobium phaseoli. Next base: position 152,975 of record NZ_CP013535.1, read on the forward strand.
ATACTACGACTACTACGTCAACCAGAAGGGTGACTGGGAGGCATGCGAGAACATCTGTGAAGTTCTGCAGGTGCAATCTCAAAACCATTCTGCCGAAATGTATCAAAAATTCAAGGAACGCTTCGTCGCTGGCTGGGGTGGATACCCGATCGTCGGCAATCCAGAACAAGTCGCCGACAAGCTCGTGGATCTCAGCAATACAGGCGTCAACGGCGCCTTGCTGACAATGGTCGATTACAACGAGGAACTTCCCTTCTTTAACGACCGTGTCATGCCGCTGCTCAAGCAAGCCGGTCTGCGCAACTGAACCAGTCCTCGGGACGGCGATTGCTGTCCCGACACGAACTCTGCCAGATTCTGGCAGGATTTTCGCGGCTGGCGGCCAAAGGGGCCGGCGGTTGAGCGGAACCACAAGGGGAGGAGGCCCTGAATGCTGAAGAAAATCGTTGCAGCGCTTTTTACGCTGTCGAGCCTTTATCACATGAACGGCGTGGCGAAGGCTGACGGCCTCGATTCGTTGCCGCCGGACCAAAAGGCGCTTTACGAGAATATCGATCCCGCCATTCCGCTCGGGGGGACGGTGTACAAGGATTTTGTTCCAAAACGTCCACCGCCGTGGAAAATTGGTTATGCATCCACATATGCCGGTAATACCTGGCGCGCGAACATCCTGGACGAATTCACCAACGTATTGCTTCCGAAATATAAGGAAGCAGGCCTAGTCTCCGATCTAATCGTCACGCAGTCTGACCTCAAAGACGCTGTCCAAATCCAGCAGATGCGGCAGATGGTTGACGACGGTGTTGATGCGATCGTCATTTGCTGCTCGAACATTACCGCACTTAACAAGACCATAGAGTATGCTCATTCGAAAGGCGTGCCAGTCTTCTCAGTCTCGGGCTATGTCACATCACCCTACGCAATCAATGCCACAGAGAATAACACCGACGGTGGCTACAAGGCTGCTGAATGGCTTGCCAAGGAAATCGGTGAAAAAGGCAACGTCCTGATGGTATCGGGCATCCCCGGTTTCGCATCATCGGACAGCTTCGACATCGGCGCGAAGAACGCGTTCGATAAATTCCCCGGTATCAAAATTGTAGGCACGATAGCTGGCAAATGGACCGACCAGGTCGCCCAGGTTGAGGTTCAGAAGTTTCTTGCCACCAATCTTGCTGAGGTTAATGGCATTCTCGTTCAGTCCGCTTCAGAAAACGGTGTCGTGAACGCAGTACAGCAATCCGGCCGCGACATGATGCCTATCGTGCTCGGGGGTGAGGCTTCCGCAGCCTGCTACTGGCGTAAGAACCCTGATTTCATAAGCAAGAGCTTCCATTTCTGGCCGCCGCGGTCTGATGCCCGCCTTGTGTGGGACGTCATGATGCGAACGCTCGAAGGCCAGGGACCAAAGATCCAGTCGATTCTTCGTCCTGCGCTTCCTTACACCATTGATGACGTGAAGGAAGTGCTGAAGGAAGATTGCGATCCCAATTCCACGGATTGGATCGAGCCGAAGAACAACGGCTGGTGGCCTGCAGACGTCGCTGCAAACTACTTCGAACGTCCTGAAGATCCGTTAGCTTGGCGGCCGAAGAAGTAATGAATGTTCTCCGGAAGGAGACCTCCCAGCCTCCCGCGTCGGTTTCTATAATCGGCGCGGGAGGTATCTGCGATTTGATTGGAAATAGTGTGCTGGACTTTCACAGAATTCAACGTTTGCCGCCTTATGTTTTCGAACAGGTCAACCGTTTGAAAGCAAGCGCGCGAGCGGGCGGCGCCGATATCATTGATCTCGGCATGGGAAACCCCGACCTTCCCACTCCTCAGTCGATCGTCGACAAGCTGTGCGAGGTCGTGCAGGATCCGCGCACCCACCGCTATTCCTCCTCCAAGGGCATTCCGGGGCTGCGCCGTGCCCAGGCCGCCTATTATGCCCGCCGTTTCGGTGTCAAGCTCAACCCGGATACCCAGGTGGTCGCCACCTTGGGCTCCAAGGAAGGCTTCGCCAACATGGCGCAGGCGATCACCGCGCCCGGCGACGTCATCCTCTGCCCGAACCCGACCTATCCGATCCACGCCTTCGGCTTCCTGATGGCGGGCGGCGTGATCCGCTCGATGTCGGTTGAGCCGGATGAGAGCTTTTTCCCGCCGCTGGAGCGGGCGGTCCGGCATTCGATCCCGAAGCCGTTGGCGCTGATCCTCAACTATCCGTCGAACCCGACGGCCCTCGTCGCGACGCTCGATTTCTATAAGGACGTCGTCGCCTTCGCCAAGAAGCATGACATCATCGTGCTGTCCGACCTTGCCTATTCCGAGATCTACTTCGACGGCGCTCCGCCGCCATCGGTTCTCGAAGTGCCGGGTGCAATGGATGTGACCGTCGAATTCACCTCGATGTCGAAGACCTTTTCCATGCCCGGCTGGCGCATGGGCTTTGCCGTCGGCAACGAGCGGCTGATCGCGGCGCTCACCCGCGTCAAGTCCTATCTCGACTACGGCGCCTTCACGCCGATCCAGGTGGCCGCGACCCATGCGCTGAACGGCGACGGTTCCGACATTGCGGAGGTTCGCAACGTCTACAAGCGTCGCCGCGACGTCATGGTCGAAAGCTTCGGCAAGGCCGGCTTCGACGTGCCGCCGCCGGCTGCCACCATGTTCGCCTGGGCAAAGATCCCGGAAAAGTTCCGTCATCTCGGTTCGCTGGAGTTTTCCAAGCTGCTGGTCGAGAAGGCCGACGTCGCCGTTGCACCGGGTATCGGCTTCGGCGAAATGGGCGACGACTACGTCCGTCTGGCGCTCGTCGAGAACGAACACCGCATCCGCCAGGCTGCGCGCAACATCAAACGCTGGCTTAGCGGCGACGAGAAATTTGAAATCAACGTAATGAATCAGTGAAAGGATACCCGATGCCAATCTTCGGATCATGCCAATGCAAAGCGGTAACGTACCAGGTTCAGGAAATTGATGGACCCATGTGGAATTGCTTCTGTCAAACATGCCGGAAGTCACACGCCGCTGATCACAATACCGCTGCGAAGGTGAAAAGCGAGCACTTCAAGATCCTTACAGGCCAAGATACGCTTCATAGCTTCGAATCGACGCCTGGAAAGCTGCGGTGGTTTTGTTCGGTATGTGGCTCGCACGTTTATGCGGAGCGGCCGGCCAGCCCGGAGCTCAAAGTCGTTAGAGCCGGCACGTTCGATACCGATCCTGGAAGTGTGCCGATGTCAAACGTATGGGTATCGCATGCGGAACCTTGGCTCGCCCATGATCCATCGAAGGCAAGCTCACCAGAGTTCCCGTAAGTGACCGGGATACTACCTGTCGTAACTGAGGTGGAGCCACGGCGACCGTATATCAAGCGGCAACGCCTCATTCCGTGTCCAGGAGGTTCTAACGCAAACGTGCTGGGTCGGTAAAAGCGGCAGGGATTGCAGACAGTAGGTGCGCTTGCACGGCGAGCCCACCCATTGAGAGAATAAAGTCGTACGAGACAGAAGACTTCTGCGAAGCAATCCAGCCTTCGAGGTTGGGAAATTACGGGTTGTGAGGGCTCAGGACACCGCAGGACTATTTTTGCCCCCACGGGTCCTCAACGACCTCCATTGCGGTGTGAGTGAAAATTGTAAGATTGTCTTATGCGAGAATGTTGGGAGTCCTGTGACATGAAAGTTGTTGTAATAACGGGGAATTTATCGCGCCCCTCGAAAACCCGGGCCGTAGCAGACTTCATGGTGGATCGGGTGCGCGCGTCCGGCAACGAAGCAAGCTGCTGGGACCTTGTCGACCTTCATCCGCACCTTGGGGCAACAGTGTTGCCCTCCAGCGCCGCTGAGATTGTTAAAGCGGCACTCAACGATATTTTGGCTAGTGACGTGCTAGTTGTTGGTAGTCCGGTCTACAAAGCATCTTACACTGGGTTGCTGAAGCATTTATTCGACCTTGTCGACATGAAAGCGCTTAAGGGCCGCTATGTGATCCCTTTTGCAACCGGTAAAGCATCGAGTCACAAGCCGCTCGTCGAAGCCTCGATGGAAGCCTTATTCGACTTTTTCGAAGCGCAAATACATAGCCGTTTCATTTTCGCTCTCGATGAAGATTTTCAGAACGATGCTCTTTCTGAGAACCTGCGCGCGCTTGTCGACAGAGAGCTCGATGCCGCGCGTCGCGCCGTCAGCCCATAATAAGGAGGAGGATTCCATGTCTTTTTCGAGCATAGATGAGGCGATCGAGGCGATCGAAGCGGGCGAGATGGTTATCGTGGTCGACGACGAAAACCGGGAGAATGAAGGCGACCTAGTCGTTGCTGCCGAAAAAATAACAGCTGAGCACATCGCTTTCATGATGAAATATGCGAGAGGCCTTATCTGCGTGCCACTTCCAGCCGAACGTCTCGACAAACTCGAGATCCCCCTGATGGTCACACGTAATTCGGACTCACTGCAGACGGCATTTACCGTTTCCGTCGATTGCAAACACGGCACAACGACAGGGATTTCAGCCGAAGATCGAGCAGCAACCGTCAAGTCGCTCATCGATCCGCAGACGCGGCCGGAAGACCTATCGCGACCGGGTCACATTTTTCCTTTGCGTGCAAATCGTCTCGGTGTCCTGGGCCGTCCTGGCCACACCGAAGCTGCCGTGGATCTTGCACGACTTGCCGGCCTGGCGCCGGCTGGCGTAATCTGCGAGATCGCCAATGACGACGGAACCATGTCTCGACTGCCAGATCTCGAGAAGTTCGCAATCGAACATGGCCTGCACATAGTAACGATCGAAGCTTTGATTGAGTACTGCAGGAGTCGTGATACGAGGGTAAAGCGTTACGCGCAGTCCTTTATGCCAACGCGGTTTGGGGATTTCAAGGCAATTGCTTATCGCGATAGTTTGACGGGAACGGAACACTTAGCTTTGACACTTGGCGAGTTGTGCGAGAAGGAAGACGTTCTGGTACGGGTGCATTCTGAATGTCTGACAGGTGAGGCGTTCCGGTCCATGCGATGCGACTGCGGTCAACAGCTCGAAATGGCTCTTCGGGCGGTCCAGTTAGCGGGCGCTGGTTGCGTGATCTACATGCGTGGGCAAGAGGGGCGTGGCATTGGCTTAGGAAACAAAATTGCGGCTTACAGCCTGCAGGATCATGGTCGTGATACTCTTGAGGCAAATCGGGAACTCGGCTTCGCATCTGATTCCCGCGAATATAACGCAGCGGCGGATATCATCCGCGACCTCGGTATCGGCAGCGTTCGGCTTCTGACCAACAATCCTACAAAAATAGAGGCGCTGCGAACGTCAGGCGTCATCGTGTCGTCTCGCCAGAGTCTGATCGCCGCATCTAGCGCGTCCAACATCACTTATTTTAAGACAAAGCGCGATCGGTTTGGCCACCTGTTGGACCAGGACACGTCAGCTGAACACGTCGGCCGGAGCAACGTCTTTTCAGTGTTTGGCGCGCAGGTGTTCTCTGGACCCCTTGGATAACGGAGCCGCCCTCGCCACTTACCTGCCGGTGATTGTAGGGGGCCGCCTTTGACCGGCAGAGTCCTAGAGCTTTTGCGTGGGCCCTGCCAGCACATCATTCGTGCAGGCCTATCGGAGTGATGTGGCCCGCGATTGCATCGAAAGCAGCGTTCGACCATATCTCGTCTTGAGCACGGCTGTTCCGACGGATCGCATTTAATCGCGGTCCGTCTTGTCTTTCGAAAAGTCTCGCAAAACTAATGCTTCATGCGAAGGATCGGCTTAATGACTTTGCCGCTCTCGGAATCAGCCATCGCCTCGTTGATCTGGTCGAGGTCATAGAACTGAACCAGTTTGTCGAACGGGAAAAGTCCCTGCTGCCAATACTCGATCAACTGCGGGACGAACTCGGACGGAACGCTTTGTCCTTCGACAACGCCGATCAATGTGCGGCCGAAAAGGAAGTTCCCGATATCGATCGTGCCTTCAGTGCCGAGAGCGGACGAGCCAACGAGACCGCATGTTCCCGGCGTACCAAGGCAGTCGACTGCCTGACGGAAAACTCGCGGCGAACTCGTGCATTCCAAGCTGAAATCAACGCCTGCGGGGACGATCTTCCTGATCGCGGCAACGCTGTCCAATTTGCGGGCATTTATCGTGTGCGTCGCCCCGAGTTCGCGCGAAAGTTCCAGCCGTTCATCGTTCAAGTCGATCACGATGATGGTCGCGCATCCGGCGATTTTCGCGGCCATCGTAGCCGCCATGCCAACCGCACCAGCACCGAACACTGCTATTGACGAGCCGGGCTTCGGCTTGAGGCAATTCAGTACCGCGCCAGCACCGGTCTGAAGCCCGCACCCGAGCGGTCCGATCAACTCGAGTGGAACATCCTTTGCAACCTTCACGGCGTTTCGTTCGCTGGCGATGGCGTAGGTTGCAAATGACGACTGCTCGAAGAAGCAGCCACTAATCTGTTTCCCGTGAGAATCATGGATCGGGCAGGTGCCATCCGGACGAGTGCCGCGGAAATTGCGACCGAAGAAGTCCTCGCAGTAGAAAGGTGTACCGGAAAGGCACTTTTCGCACTTGCCGCAATAGGCGTAGCTCAAAGCAACGTGATCACCGGGCACAAGATCTTTAACTGCGCTCCCGACGGCCTCGACGACGCCAGAGCCTTCGTGTCCCAACACAACAGGTTGAGGTACGTCATATCCCTGGTCCCTGACCACCAGGTCGGTATGACATACCCCCGATGCGACGATGCGGACCAAAATCTCGTCTGCACGAGGTTCCTCAATCCCTATGCACTCCAAGATCAAGGGCTTCGCCTTTTCGCGCGAGACCGCCGCATATGCCTGCTTCATGTAACTGTTCCTCCAAGGCTCACAACGCAATTCGCGCGAACGTACTCATCGTCAGACAATCAGTCAATAATTACTCTATTAAATTAGATCAGTTCAACCGGAGCAGGGCTGCATTTTTGCAAAGTCACGAGTGAACGCTGATTTGAAGTGATCAAAGGGTTCCGATGCATGTTCGAAAGGGAGCATGCGTCTTGTCCCGCTTTGGGCTGAAAGATCGGCAGACGAAAATTTAGTAGCAACGTGTGAGGCGAGCCGGATGGCGTCGCTTGCCGACGTCGAGCCGGTTCTGAAGGCTATCGACAGCTTCGAGACACCGGTATTGCCAAGTTCAACCGACTACAAACGATGCTACTGCCAGCCAGGCTTAACAGACAGTACCAACCAGGACGTTAGTCTTCTCGATGATCGAGAGGTCCGACGCAATCCGGTATACAGTTGGCGCGGCGGTCGGTGACTCAATAGCGAGCGTATCCTGGATCGTGAGGCGTTCGATGCCCTGCTTTAGTGACCTGATCGTATTCCCGTGGGCCACCACAAGAACCGATTTCCCTCTCAACAAGGGGGGGAACACTTCGCTTATCAAAAAGGGCAGAACCCTCGCGCTTATGTCCCGTATGCTTTCTCCCCCAGGTGGTGGAGTGCTGTACGAGCGGCGCCAAACCTGGACAACATCCTGGCCCCACCGCTCACGTGCCACGTTCTTGTTGATGCCGGTGAGCTGTCCGTAGTCGCGTTCGTTCAACTCGGTTCTCCTGATTGGCTCCAGCAGATCGCCGTTGGTTTCGTTCAAAATCGCTCTGCAAGTGTCGACTGTGCGCAAGAGGGCAGAGCTAAACGCAATATCGAACGAGATGCCGAGGTTCGCGAGCAGTGAGCCGGCTCGCCTGCTCTCAGACCAGCCCTCCTGTGTGAGCGGAACGTCGCTCGTACCCGTGAACTCCCCGCGCGCGTTCCCTTCGCTTTGGCCATGCCGGACAATCACCAGAGTGGACATTCATAACCCTCCCATCGATTTAGCGAACACGAATATTGTCGCACTATCGGACAATCCGTCAAGTGCGACTATGTGCAAGTGAAAACAAAACGATGTCGAAAAAACAAACGTCGAAGTTTATATTTATTGACAGATTGTCTGATAGCTCATACCAATGCACTCCGCCGTATTGAGGAGAGTCCGGCACGGCTTGGGAAGGCAAGGCTCTCGCCTTAACAGACAATGCCGCCCAGAGCGGCCGGAGGAGGAATTTTCATGAAGAGACGTACATTTCTACAAGCGAGCGGGGCAATTGCTGTAGCCGGCACGTTCGGAATGCCGGGGATTCTTCGCGCCGACGACGCGATCAGTCTCCTACCTGACACTTGGCCCTCCGAAGGCGCCAACCCAATTGTCGACGCGGGTAAGTTCAAGAAGTCAGGCCCGTGGAAGATCGGACACAGCCACTACGGCCTCGCTGGTTCAACGCATACCTACCAGACGGCGTTTGAAGCCGAATATGAAATAAAAAAGAACAAGGATCGGATCGCTGATTACCAGTTCCGGAGCGCTGATCTCAATGCCTCCAAACAAGTTGCCGATATCGAGGATCTGATCGCCCAGAAGGTCGATGCGATCATCATCGCACCGCTAACCACCGGTTCCGCCGTCGAGGGCATCAAGAAGGCAAAGGCTGCTGGCATTCCAACCGTAGTCTATCTCGGACGCGTCGACACCGAGGAGTTTACGGTTCAGGTCCAGGGCGACGACTTCTATTTCGGGCGCGTGATGGCTCAGTTCCTCGTCGACAAGCTTGGCAACAAGGGCAAGGTATGGGTTCTGCGTGGCGTCGCCGGGCATCCCATCGATGCAGATCGTTATGCAGGCGCCATGGAAGTCTTCAGCAAGTCTGGACTTCAGATCACGTCGACCCAGCACGGAAGCTGGTCTTATGAGGACTCAAAGAAGATCGCCGAAAGCTTGTATCTCTCCGACCCAGATGTCGCGGGCATCTGGACCGATGGAGCCAACATGTCTCTTGGCGTTTTGGATGCCTTGCAGGAGGCTGGCGCCTCAACGATCCCGCCAATCACGGGCGAAGCACTTAACGGCTGGATGCGTCGTTGGAATGACGAAAAACTTTCCTCGATCGGTCCGATTTGCCCACCCGCTCTGTCTACTGCCGCGCTACGGGCCGCCTTCGCCTTGCTGGATGGGAAGCCGATTCAGCGTAACTGGACGAACCGCCCCAAGCCGATCACCGACGAGACGCTCTCCCAGTTCTATCGCGCAGATCTCACTGATGCGTACTGGGCGCCGACCGAAATGCCGAACGAAAAGCTCCTTGATTATTTCAAGGCTTGATGAACTACGGGCACGATCACTCGTGCCCGTATCCCTGTCGAAGATGGAAATTCCCATGAGCACGCTTGTCGAGATGGTCGGCATCAACAAATCGTTTGGTTTCACGAAAGTCCTTTCGGACGTTCGCTTTTCCCTGGAACGTGGCTCCGTGCACGCTCTGATGGGGGAAAACGGCGCGGGGAAGTCCACCCTGATGCGTATTCTGGCGGGGGTATATCAGCCGGGCGCAGGAAGTGTTCGGCTCCGCGGGGAGGAAGTCAATTTCCGTTCCCCTAAGGAGGCACGGTTGGCGGGAGTGTCGACGGTGTTTCAGGAGTTTACCCTGATCCCCAATCTCACCGTTGCTGAGAACATGTTCCTGGGCCACGAACCTCGTCGCATTGACGGTTCGATCGATAGCGTCGAGGTAGTGAAACGCGCTCGCGCTTTGCTGGCTGACGTATTTCCACAGCTCGACGCAACCGCGATCGTCGAGACACTGACTGTCGCGCAGCAGCAGGCAGTAGAGATCGCGAAGGGACTTACGTCGAACGCGGACGTATTCATCTTCGACGAGCCAACGGCGGCGTTGAACTCGACCGATGTCGCGCATCTTTTCAAGGTTATCCGCGACCTTAAGGCTCAACATAAGGCTGTCGTCTACATCTCTCATCGCATGAATGAAGTCTTCGAACTATGCGACACCATCACCGTCATGAAAGATGGCGCTTGGGTAAGGACTGCAAGAGCGCAGGACTTCAACTTGCAAACGCTGGTAGCGACAATGGTTGGTCGCGAACTTCAGAACTTCTTTCCGCCGCGCTCGCAGGCCACCGGAGCGGCAATGCTGGAGGTTTCGGACTTGCGCCTCGACGACAGCAGCTCGACAGTCACTTTCGTTGTCAGAAAAGGTGAAATCATCGGGCTGGCAGGGCTCGAAGGACAGGGCCAGCGAGAGATAATGCGTGCCATTGTGGGCGTTGAATCGCCAAAGGCCATCGCCGTGTGGCGTGCCGGCCCCGACAACAGCATGCACGTGGTGAATGTAGGGTCAGGGTTCGCTCGCGCGGTCGCATCAGGAATCGGTTTTATCCCTGAGGACAGGAAGCAGGAAGGGCTGTTCCTGCGCCTGCCTATCTACGACAACATCGCGCTGGGAAAACAGCTCAATCGGAATATGGCAAGCGTTGCGTGGCGATCGGTGTCGAGGGTCCGCGAGGTGATCAAGTCGTTACGAGTTGCGGCCGCCGATCCCAATGCGCCCGTAGGTAAACTCTCGGGCGGGAATCAGCAGAAGGTGCTGCTGGGCCGCTGGTTGCTCTCCGGAGTGGACATCCTCGTTATTGAGGAGCCCACGCGCGGCGTCGACGTCGGTGCAAAGGCAGAGATTTACAGATTGCTGCGGGACTTCAGTGATCGTGGCGGTGCGGTCGTGGTTTCGTCGCGCGAGCACGCTGAGCTTATAGGGCTCTGCGACAGCATTTTGGTCGTTCATGACAGGAAGATCGTCGGGCAGATGTCCGCAGAGGGGGCGACCGAGGAAAGAATCCTCGAGACTGCGCTGGGGGCGAGTGCGTCACCGGATCCCCGTGCTGCGGTGCATTGAGGAGGATAACTTATGAATTCATTTGCCAGTCGCCTGAAGCTCCCTTATCGCGCGGGAGCGATCGGGCTTTCCATTGGAACGCTCCTGGTGATGGTTGTCGCCTCGGTAATATTATTGCCGGACTTCATGGATCCGGAGAATTTGTCTAATCTCCTGGCGCAATCGACGGTGCTCGTCATCTCGGCTCTCGGTCAGACGTTCGTCATTCTCACTGGCGGCCTCGACGTGTCGGTTGGGTCCGTCATCAGTCTAACGACGACGATCATGACGCTTGATCTTCCTGAGATAACCCGCGTGCTTATCTGCATCGCGGTGGCGATGGGGTTCGGAGTAGCGAACGGTTACGGTGTCGCGCGCCTCAATGTACATCCAATCATCATGACGCTGACAACAATGGGCATCGGCCAAGGTATCGCGTTGATCATTTTGCCAATCCCAGGCGGGCGCGTGCCGGAGTGGCTTTCCGGCTCGGTAGCCGGATCCATCGGCCCCGTACCTAACTCATTGTTTTGGTTGATCACGGCATCGCTCTTCGCATCCTGGATTCTCTATCGTCGTCCCTTCGGCCTCTACCTCTTCGCTTCCGGCGGCAATGACTTCAACGCACGGATGAACGGTGTTCCCGTCGAGCGCACCATCATCAAAGCGTATGTTCTTTCCGCTCTATTCGCATGCGCTGCGGGGATGTTTCTTGCAGGTCGCCTTGCATCGGGTGATCCTAAGGGCGGCGCTTCATTCGGGATTGAGTCTGTAACGGCTGCAGCATTGGGTGGGGTCCACCTCGCCGGGGGCATCGGAAGCATTGTGGGAACCGTCGTTGGCGCGGCGATCCTCGGGACAGTGAATAATGTGATGAATCTGGCCAACGTCTCTGCATTTCTTCAGTCGGTCGTCAAGGGTGTGTTGCTTCTCGTACTCGTCGTTTCGCAGCGACGCAAAACAATCGGACTTTGAAAGAAATGGACTTCTCGATGACCACATCAGACTCGAAAACTGAAGCACCATCTCGCTCATTGAGGGGTAAGAGCGCCATTTCGTGGATACTCGGGCTACCGCCCGCATACTATGTGCTCGCAATCCTGGTTGCGGTTGCTCCAGCAGTGAGCGCCACGCTCATAAATCCCAACTACTGGTTTGTAATCCTCAAGCAGTCAGCGCCGCTCGGGATCGCGGTGCTCGCCCAGTCGCTTGTCATGCGGGTGCGATCCATCGATCTCTCTGTCAGCGGTATTTTCGCGTTCGCGATTTATCTGGCCAGCTCGGGCCAGCTCAACAACTATCCACCGCTAATGACCGTCCTCATGCCTGTTGTGATTGGGCTAGCTGTGGGGGGTGTAAACGGAATACTCGTAGCATACGTGCGCGCTTCTGCCGTTATCTCCACACTAAGTGTTTCGGCCATTCTGATTGGGATCGTCCAATACATGAGCGCCGGCCGCGCGCCCGGTTCAACGCCAAGCTGGCTTCGAATACTTACGAGCGGCAATATCCACGGCCTTTCCTATTCCGTGGTCCTGTGGATCGTCATCGCCGCCCTGATTTCTATCGCATTTCGCTTTCTCATCGTCGGGCGTTACTTCAGGGCCGTCGGCGACAATCCGAGGGCGGCGGAAACTACAGGAATTCCGTTGGCACGTACGATTTTTGTCTCGCACACGCTCGCGGGCGCCCTGACAGGCATCGCGGCCCTGGTCCAGGTATCCGCGTTGGCGGTCGGCACCATCAAGCCAGGCTTCGACACCTTCATGAATGCTCTCGCCGCCACGATCCTCGGCGGTGTGACGTTCGGCGTCGACCGGGGCGGCGTCGCCGGGCCGTTCGTTGCCGTCGTTGCCTTCAGCTTCCTGTTCGCGATGCTGACCGTCTTCGGCATCCAGGAGCCGGGCAAGCTTATCGTCCAGGGCGTGATCATTGCATTTGCCGCAATCATCTACGGTGCGCGCGCGGGTCGCGTCTAGTCCGTCGGGCCGATCAAGTCATTCCCGTAGCAATTGCGGGAGAACGCAGGAGAATATAATGGTGAAAATCACTGCGGCTGTCGCCGTGAAGCCAAAGAGCCCGCTGGAGTTCCGTGAACTCGAACTGGCTGACCCCGAAGGCAACGAGATCCTGGTACGCACGGTTGCGAGCGGGATCTGCCACACGGACTTGCTGCTTCGCGACGGTATTTTTGGCCCGCCGGCACCGGTGATCCCGGGGCACGAAGGCGTCGGCGTCGTCGAGGCGGTCGGACCAGAAGTTCAGAGCCTCAAAGTGGGTGATCACGTCGCACTGAGCCAGAGCTCATGCGGATTCTGCGCCGACTGCCGCCGTTCTCACCCAATGAACTGCCAAAACTATACCCAGTACAATCTTACGGGGCTTCGTCCGAATGGTAAGAAGGCATTGCTCTGCGATGAAGTTGGCATTGGCAGCAATTTCGTGGGCCAGTCGTCCTTTGCGACGCATATCCTTGCGACTGAAAACAATGCAGCGCTTTTGCCGAAAACAGACCTCGACCTTACCGACGCTGCGCCACTCGGGTGCGGCATGGCAACGGGTGCAGGAACAGTGATAAACGCGATGAAGCCGGAAATAGGGTCGACGATAGCCGTTTTCGGCGCAGGTGCTGTCGGCATGGCCGCCGTGATGGCCGCCAAAGTTCGTCGGTGCAGCAAGATTATCATCATAGATCTGAATCAGCAGAGGCTAGACATGGCCATGGGGCTTGGTGCCACACATGCGATCAACGGCAAAGATCCCGACGTAGTCAACCAGATCCATGCGCTGACGGGCGGCGGTGCCGACTTCGCGATCGACGCAGTTGGCATCATTCCGGTTATTCTGAACTCGATCAAGTGCACCCGTGCCGGCGGGCACGTTGTCTTGCTCGGCCTCGACGCGCTCGGGAACGACATTCCCATCCCCCTCGATCTAATGGTGTTCAATCGCAAGATCCAGGGTGCGATCCTTGGTGATCAGATTCCACAGCTGTTCATTCCGCAGATGATGGATCTTAATCAGGCTGGGCTTTTCCCCTTCCAAAAATTGATCACCAAGTATCCCTTCGAGAAGATCAACGAAGCGATCGCGGACGCCGAAGCCGGGCGAGTGATCAAGCCGGTCGTCGTTTTCAATTAGGAGCCAGCGCAAATGACATCGAAGAAGTCAGAGGAACAGCACCTTGTCGTTGAATTCAAAACCACGTCCCAAAATCGAAATCGCGTAAAAGAACTCCTTCAGGAATTCATTGGACCCGCCCGCGAAGAGTCTGGTTGTCTCTACTACGACCTCTACCAGCGGTCGGACGATCCGAACACTTTCATCATCTTAGACGGCTGGCAGAATGAGGCGGCTGTCGTTGGCCATGGCGAACATCCTAATGTCAAGCGGGTGCTGGAGCCTCTTCTTCCACTGTTGGTGAGTCCACCGTCGATTAATGTAAATACCCGTATCAGCGACTGATCGGGCGCAATGGCCATTTCTACGAGGCGCGCGCCCCGAGCGCGCAGGTTTGAGGGAGACGAAATGGATACGCATCGAGTTGTCGTAGTCGGCGGTGGCTTTGCCGGACTCCAGTTAGCGAAGGACCTCAAGTGTCCCGACACTTCCATAACGATCGTCGACAGGCGCAACCATCACCTCTTTCAACCGCTCCTCTACCAAGTTGCCACGACTGTATTGGCAACCTCGGAGATAGCCTGGCCCATCAGAGCATTGTTCAGAGGACGAAAGGATGTATCGACGCTGCTGGGCGAGGTTGTTGGCGTTGATACCGAGGCACGCGTAGTATCGCTCAAGGATGGGAATGCTATTCCCTATGACACGCTCGTTCTCGCGACAGGTGCAAGGCACGCCTATTTTGGCCGGGACGAGTGGGAGCCGTTTGCGCCCGGGCTAAAGGCACTCGAAGACGCGACGACCATCCGGCGGCGGCTTCTTCTCGCGTTTGAGAAGGCCGAATTGGAGGCTGATCCCGAACGGCGGAAGGCAATGCTCACGTTCAGCATAATCGGAGCAGGCCCGACAGGCGTGGAGATGGCTGGGATTATAGCGCAACTGGCCCAACGAACCCTTGTTGAGGAGTTCCGTAGCATCGACACCAGATCGGCGCGCATCCTTCTCATCGAGGCAGGTCCACGTGTCCTACCCGTGTTCCCGGAAGCACTTTCGAGATATGCCGAGCAGTCGCTAATCAAGATGGGCGTCGAAGTGAGAACAGGCATTCCCGTGACGGCATGCAACGAGAACGGCATCGCGATCGGAGATGAGTTCGTTTCAAGCCGGACCGTCATCTGGGCTGCGGGGGTGCAAGCGTCGAACGCCGCCGCCTGGGTCGGTGCTGAAAAGGACAGGGCGGGTAGGGCGGTCGTGCAGCCAGATCTGACTGTTGGCGGTAAGCCCGAGATTTTTATTATTGGAGATACTGCCTCCGTGAAGGCCGCTGATGGAACACCCGTCCCCGGAGTGGCTCCCGCCGCCAAACAGCAAGGCAAATATGTCGCTTCGGTAATTGAAGCACGACGTCTGGGTACACCCACTCCAAGTGCGTTCAGATATAGGCATCTGGGAAACCTGGCTACCATCGGGCCGAATTCGGCTGTTATCGACTTTGGGAAGATCCGGCTCAAGGGCGGAATTGCATGGTGGATTTGGGGGCTTGCCCATATCTACTTCCTGATAGGTACGAGGAGCAGATTGGCAGTGGGACTAAGCTGGCTATGGATCTTTGTTTCCGGCCATCACTCCGCACGTTTGATCACGCAAAAAGAAACCTTAAAGGATGAGGTTTAGTCGCTAGCGCGAGCACGCCCGAGTCTGCTGGGCCGTGAATGGAGACCATCAAAGGCCAGACATTTGGGAATCGGTTGCGAAGCGATGGTTGGCAGCAGGTAACAATTCTGTCGGAGTTCCATATATAACAATGATTGATCTTCGCACTATCAACTTAGGCGACTTCGACTGCGTCGAATTCACGGCGAGGACTGGCCGCGACAAGTCAATTGCCCTGTCCGCCTGTCGTTAGCGATAGGCGGGCCTCATGCTTGAATACCGTTTCGGGAAGGAAGTGATGATGTGGAGAGTTGAGAGTGTCCCCCTCTAAGATTGACCATTTCTCGCTCAAAGGTACCTGCAGCGAGGAACTCGCGGCAGCGCTTTCGAGGCTTTCCCCGCAATCTGAAGCGCATGTACATGGCGATAAGACGATCGCCTACGATGTACATGCGATTACCAATGGTCCGATTGCAGTTATTGCCGCGCACTACGAGGGCGACCTAACCGTCCAGCACCGGGGACCGGCGGAGGCAAACATCATCATGCTTCCACTACATGGGCGATCGGTCGTTACCGTTGACGGCAGACAAATCCCGTCAGAGGGAACGCGGGGCGTTTTCGTGAACAGTATGTCGGCGAGTACGACCCAATTCATTGGGCCCAGGAAACATTTGGGGCTTAGGATCGCCCATGATGAGCTGACGCGCCGTTTGGGATGTCGGCTCAATACGCCAATAAGAGGCAGCCTCGATTTTTCGCCAGAAATCGACCTATCGGTCGGGTTCGGCTCCCTTTTGGTTCAACTGGTACCAGTGCTGTATGCTGGATTACGAGACGGAACCCTCCTTCAATCACCGATAGCACTTCATCACCTCACTGAAACGACGATGGAGCTTTTGATCGAAGCTGCGCAGCATCGCTACTCATCTGAGTTATGCCGCGTTGCTGAATCACCCTTACCCAAGGCCGTTAAGCGGGCGGTCGACTATATGCGTGCCAATATTACTCGGCCGCTATCTCTTGAGGAAATCGCAACGGCTTGTGGCGTAAGCCGACGCACTCTTCAAAGCGGTTTTCGCAACTTTCGGAATACGACCCCTCTGGCATTCCTGCAGCACCTACGGTTGGAATTAGTGCATCAGGAACTGATGACAGGCGAACCTGGCCTCTCGGTCACGCAGGTCGCTCTGAAATGGGGCTTCGTGCATAGAGGCAGATTTTCTGCGGACTATCGCAAGCGCTATGGGGTACTTCCCTCGGAAACATTGCGTATATCATAAGCAGATTGCGCCGACCGAGCTACGATCAGCCGGCACGCTCGACCGTCCTCAAGGCTTGCAGCAACAGCACTCTCCAGAAAAGCCGACTGCCTCGGCCCAAGATCTGTCTTGCAGATGATCCCCTGAACGCGACGATGTTCCGATCTGCGCAACGCAGTTCAAGACCACTACAGGGGTTAATCTTATAGTAATTATGCCGAGGTCATCTCACACATAGCGGTCAATGTCGCAATGTTCTGGACCGCGTCGCTAATGGAAGCCGGTGTAATTTATAGTCGTCTATGAGGAACATATGTCGAGACTGCCGCTATCTCTACTTTTAATGATTTTGGCAATTATCCCGTTGACGGCGTTCGTAATCATCGGAGTATCAACATCACTGGGATATTACCGAGAATACTCTACCTTCCGCAGCGCACAAACAACGCAGCGACTTGGGCGGGAAGGCGGATTCCTCGCCCAAGCTATAGCGGCGGAAGCGTTTGCAGGCGCCGACGTGCGTCGGGCAAAGCAAGCTGCATCGGACAGGGCTTTTACAGCGGTCTTTTCCGCTTACGACTCTTGGAAAAAGGCATTCGACGATCCGGCCATAGAACGGGCGGTACAGATCATTCGTGAAAGGCGGGACAATATCGATAGCTTCCGCCGGCGCGTCGATGACGGAACGGCTAGCGAGGCGGAGGGAGCTGTTGCTTTGCGCCCAGCTGCCCTTGCGGGCTTGGAGCTCGTCCGTCGCACTGGGGCGACTGTCAATGATTTGGATTTAGCACGCCAAATTACCGGTTTTCACGCGCTCATGCAGATCACGGAAGCTAGTTTGCTGGAGATCAGGCCCGGCCGAGCCTACGTCAAAAATTCAGCCATGTCCGTCGATCTATTTTCGTCCCTCTTACAGTCAAAAAATCTAAAGCAGCTTTATGTGCCTGCGATGCAGGAATTTCTCCCCGCCGATCTCGTCAAATCTTATGACGACTTCGAGGCCAGCGCCGCAGGCAAGTTCATCGCGGGCGTTCGCGATCAGATGTATGCAAACCAGCCGGGCGTTTCCTTCCCCCCCGAGACGTTGGATCGATGGAATGAAATCACCCAACAGCGGGCTGCTTTGTTGACCGCACTCATTATGCGCACCGGCGACGAGTTGGACGAGATGGCATTTCAGCGTTACGCCGATCTTCGCAATGCCTTTATCGGCTACTCCGGCGCCACGCTTCTGATCATGTCTACGGTACTCATTTTGTGCATTTCGGTCGTTCGGAGAATTTCAAGCTCCATTCGGACTCTGACAAGCCGAATGAAGGCACTCGCAGAAGGCGATACGTCGGCGCCGGTGCCCTTGACGATCCGACGCGACGAGATCGGGGACATGGCGCGTTGCCTTGAGTTTTTCCGCGGCGCGGCCATACAGAAAAGTAACCTGGAGACATCCGCGGAAGCTGAGCGCATTCGTTCTGACCAAGAGAAGCTGGATATTCAGGTAAGGGCGGAAAAAGAAGCAGAAGAGCGCCTCATCCGAGCGACGACGGCATTGGCAACCGGGTTGAAGCGGATGGCGGATGGAGACTTGATTTATGAAATTGAGGAGCCGTTAGCGCCACAGTTTGAAAGTTTGCGCAGGGATTTCAACGCTTCCATTCGTCAGCTCCGGGACGTGCTTGTTACCGTCGGCCATTCAGTCGAAACGGTCACGAATGGCAGCTCGGGCGTCTCGGCCGCATCTGAAAATCTTTCAAGACGCACGGAGCAGCAGGCGGCTTCGCTCGAGGAAACTGCAGCGGCGTTGGAGGAGATAACCGTCAACGTTGCATCGACCACGAAGAGGACGGCTGAGGCGCGCGGAGCCGTCCAACAGATGCGAGATCATGCGGAAATGTCCGGTCGGGTTGTACGCGATGCTATCGGCGCCATGAATCGCATTGAAAACTCCTCCAAGCAGATTTCCCAGATCATCAGCGTCATCGACGCGATCGCCTTCCAAACGAACCTCCTGGCGCTGAACGCCGGCGTCGAAGCAGCGCGTGCTGGCGACGCGGGAAAAGGCTTTGCGGTTGTTGCCCAGGAGGTCAGGGAGCTTGCACAGCGCTCAGCGACAGCGGCAAAAGAAATCAAGGATCTCATCGGCAATTCAGCTCTTGCCGTCGACGAAGGCGTAAGGCTCGTGAGTGAAACCGGATCGGGCCTGAGAACGATTGAAGAGCTTGTGCAGGATGTAAATCTTCATATGGACGCAATCGCAACGGCCTCCCAGGAACAATCGTCGGGCCTGCGCGAGATCAACGGCGCGGTTAACCATATGGACCATGCCACTCAAGAAAATGCGAGCATGGTCGCGGAGATGAATACTGCAGGATCGCACCTCGCTCAAGAGAGCCAAAGCCTAGCCGCACTGTTGAAACATTTCCACTTCAAAGACGAGAGCGGGAAGCCACAGAAGGTCACGGGCGAACTTGGGAAGAGCTTCCCGCCCGGTCAGACAATGGTTGACCGCGGAGACTATCCGATGCGCCGTGGTAACCTGGTGCTCGCGCCTTCGAA
The DNA here is from genome assembly GCF_001664385.1 of Rhizobium phaseoli. Lineage (NCBI taxonomy): Bacteria > Pseudomonadati > Pseudomonadota > Alphaproteobacteria > Hyphomicrobiales > Rhizobiaceae > Rhizobium > Rhizobium phaseoli. The sequence goes on from NZ_CP013535.1 coordinate 172,289, forward strand.
TGATGATTGGCAAGCGTTCTAAATGATATGGGCGGCGTCGCCGACCACATGCAAATACACGTCTTTGATGATTCTGAATGAGAGCGATATCCCGGTGGGGTAGCGGCATGGTACTCCGCCAAATGACTTGTGCGGTCCTAACAAAATGCTGGCTTGACGCATGATTGCTCAGCCACGTGACAAAGCAGGACAGGCACATGAAACACGTACGTCAATCGGAACGCACATCCCGCCCCGAACAGCCTGTGGAAGTGCAGATGCCGACTGATGCTCAAATCGACCAGGGGCGTGGAGCCTTCCGCAACGCGGTCAATGCCAGCCCTCCGCTTGCCACGGGCACGGCCCCGCCATTTTCGGAAGCCTCCGTTGTCCGGCCATCGCACGGTCACGACGCAGATGTCGCAAGTCTGAAGCAACCGTTTGAGAAGGCTTTCCGGGCGAATCCCCGGAATCCTGCGACAAACATCGACTTGCCATTCAACGCCGAAGAGATGTCCAGTGCCGTCGTACTCGACGCGATCCCGTTACCCGTCTTCTTCAAAAACAGAGATGGGATACACCTTGGTTGCAACAGGGCCTTCGAAAGCTTCTCCGGCCGCTCAAAGGGAGATATTATCGGAAAAACCGTTTTCGATTTGGTGCCCGCACCCATAGCCGAGACGTATGCCGCGTTGGACGAGGCGCTTTTTGCAAATGGCGGTGTTCAGCAATATGAAGCAAAGGCCACCACCGAGAATGGTGGTGTCGTTGATCTTTTACTCAGCAAGACCGCAATCACTGATATCGCTGGTAACAGGATCGGCTTGGTTGGCGCGATGTTGGACATCACAGAGCGAAAACGTGCGGAGCATGATCTCAAAGAGGCTCTTGAATTCGCAGAGGGAATTATTGCCGCCATTCCTGACGTTCTGTTCGAGGTAAATGCCGACGGTCGCTACCTGCAGGTCTGGGCAAGGAATCAGGAGATCCTGGCGCAGCGAAAAGAAGTGCTGCTCGGCAAGCTTGTCCGCGATGTGCTCCCTCCAGATCAGGCCGACATCGCTATGCTGGCTCTTGAAGAAGCCGATGAAACCGGCGCCTCCTACGGTCGTTGTGTCCGTATAGCCCTACCAAACGGCGAATCCCGTTGGTTTGAACTGTCGGTCGCAAGGCGACCAAGCAGCAATCACTCAACCGTCACTTTTCTGGTGTTATCTCGCGATATTACCGAACGAAAGCACGCCGAGGGCACGACTATTGAAGCTCGGGCTCGCCTCCTAAGTGTCCTGCAGACCATTCCGGATATGGTATGGCTGAAAGACGTAACAGGCAAATATCTGTTGTGCAATCATGCCTTCGAAGAATTGGTCGGCAAGGCAGAAGCGGAAATCGTCGGGAAAACGGATTATGACCTGTTTACTCCCGAACTCGCCCAGTTTTTTCGTGACAAGGATGAGGAGGCCATGCAAGCCGGCCGTATTCTCATCAATGAGGAACGGTTTACCGCTCACGAGGACGGTCGATCAACGCTTTTGGAGACTCGTAAGGTTCCGGTATTCACGGGGGGAAAGCTGATGGGGATCCTCGGCGTCGCCCGCGATATCACCGAACTGGACACGTCCCGTAAGAAAATCCATCAGATGGCATTCTACGATTCTCTGACCGGCCTGCCTAACCGGACACTTTTCAATGAACGGCTACGCGAGATGATCGGGGACGCGGCTTCGGCGGGCCAGCGAGCCGGGGTGATGCTGATCGACATGGACCATTTCAAAGCGATCAATGACACTATGGGACATCCCGTCGGTGACGAGTTGCTGCGGCAGGTGGCGACACGCATGAAAAAAGGCGTCCGTGCCAGCGACACCGTGGCGAGACTCGGTGGAGATGAATTTGCAGTCTTGCTGCCCAATGTTCAGGACAATGACGATTTGGCTCAAATTGCCAGCAGAATGCTTGCCGCATTCGGCGAACGCTTCATGCTTTCCGACAGGGAGATCTTTGTATCCTGCAGCATCGGGATATCGGTATTTCCAAATGACGGCGACGCTCCCGACGATTTGGTGAAATATGCGGATTCTGCGATGTATTTGGCGAAGCGCTCGGGGCGTAGCAACTTCCGCTTCTACTCAAAGGATCTCACGATTGGGGCTGAAAAGCGCCTAGCGCTAGAATCAGACCTACGCCTAGCTTTGAAACATGAGCAACTTGAACTCCATTATCAGCCAAAGGTCCTATTGGACAACGGAAAGGTGATCGGTTCAGAAGCACTGCTACGATGGCATCATCCGAAGATGGGAATGATCCCTCCGGGAGAATTCATAGGTGTCGCCGAGGAAACGGGATTGATCATCGATCTTGGACGATGGGTGCTGCATGAGGCGTGTTGCACGGCTGCCGTCATGAATGCAGATGGACTGCCCCCGCACAAGATTGCGATAAATTTGTCTCCTAAGCAGTTTCAATGCCCGCGTTTGTCGCAAACGGTGGCGGACGTATTGCAGGAAACCGGTTGTCGTGCGGAGTGGATCGAGGTTGAAATAACTGAGAGTCTCCTGCTCCATAACTGCGAGGGCGTTTCGACGACACTCTCTCAATTGCATGCGAGCGGAATTTCCATAGCGATCGATGATTTCGGCACCGGCTACTCATCTCTGAGCTATTTGGCTAACTTTCCCATTGATACCCTCAAAATTGACCGGTCATTCATCAATCGATCCGACAAGCGAAGTAGAGAACTGGTCAAGGCAATTCTCTCAATTGCGCGCTGCCTAGGGCAAAATGTAGTCGCTGAGGGCGTGGAGACGGTCGATCAAGAAAAATTCTTGGCTGAAAGCGGCTGCGCTGTGGCACAGGGGTTCTACTATAGCAAGCCCATCCCGAAGTCCGAACTTCTCGCTGCAAACGCAGTGCTCGAGTTCTCTCGCGGTGATTCCCATCTTACGCCGATGCCCGCAGAGGAAGGGGTGGCACTCATGCGCTTGCCTCCCGCATCTGTTGGGACCCGAACCGCGTGAAGCCTACGGCTAACAGCGCGCAGGATCCACGCCACCTGCGGCGCTGTTTATACCGCACTCATCCAACGGAAGCCCAAACTACTCTGGGCGATTGGATAAAACGCGGACCAATAGGAACTACTTAAAACTTCAGGTGCTTTGATGTTCCGAAATATGCAGGCCCTGTACCGAATTGCGCGACGAAACATACGTTGACGTGTTTTCGCTTTCGATTGCCATTGCAAAGACTTGCCCAGTACAATCTACTATTCTGCGTCAATATCGTCAAAAGCATAACCGTGCAAAAGCTCATCCCATTTCCCCATCCGAATAGAAATTCTGCGGATTTGAAAAGTTCAACTGCGAATTCGAATGGCTCCGGACATTTCGACATCATCCAATCGCTGAAATCGGAACTTCACGATTTGGCTAGTGCCGTAAATCAGTTGGAGGCGCTATGTGAGTCATACCGATCCCAAGCTGATACGTGCTCGCAACCTGACTGAACGACTGAGCGTCCGCGCTTGTCATCGTATTCCCTATGACCCTCTCTGGGCGTGGCGGCCAGTGGTTCGTTGAATCTTGCCAAACGTTCCCGGATCCCACCACTTCCCGAACACGGGAGCTTCAATTCGATCAACTCGAAACTTTCGGCCATTTGAACGGGTGGCGGAAAAAAACGCCAGCGATTGCGCCGTGATTTCGTAATGGTTCTGCCTATTTGCTGAAGGCGGTCGGCCGATTGGAATGCTCCATCAGACCTCAACTTACCGGCAGCAAGGACTGCAGGTTCGATAGCTTCTTTTCGTGGATGAGGATATACGGATCCTCGAACTCTACCCGCATCTTGTCCTGGTTGGCGACGAAGTAGGGGCTGAGGTACGGGTCGAATTGCATGCGCGCGAAGACTACGAGTTTGGTCTCGGCGGTCTTGGCTTCCTCGACGAAATGGCACTCTCGTTGCTAACCTTCTCCATTGCGTCGACGAGGAACGGCCGCGCAAGGTCGATGCCACGCTTCGGGTCCATCGATTCATCCCGGACGCTCCCGCCTTGCGTAATAGACTGGATTTTTCATTTCTGCCTGGGTTTCAAACCTGTCTCGCCGTGGTGTTGCTGCATCCCGTCCTGCCCCGGCTTTTGGTCCTGCCAGGCTCGCGCTGCCCGCAACGGCTTTGCCGTCCTTCACTTCGTTGCGGCCCTGCGGGTGCTGGCCGCACTTGCAGCCTGGCTTTTGGACCGCCGTAGCAGGTCGCGATGGCCGCGACCTCGAACGGAGGTTCAGAGATGAACAGGCAGCAATCCAATCAACGATCCGATATCTACAGCCGCATCACCACCAAGATCATCGCCGATCTCAAACAGGGCGTCCGTCCATGGACCAAGCCATGGACGACGGGAGGCTGGACAGCCGAGGTCAGCCGGCCACTGCGCCACAATGGCCAACCCTACACCGGCATCAATGCTCTGCTCCTCTGGTCTGAAGCCATCGCCCGCGGCTTTGCATCACCAAGGTGGATGACGTTTCGCCAGGCAATCGAGCTCGGCGGCGCCGTCCGCAGGGGCGAAACCGGCACGACCGTCGTCTTCGCCAGCTCTTTCATCCGCGCCGAGACGACGGAGACAGGCGCCGAAATCGAACGCGACATCCCCTTCCTCAAAACCTACACCGTGTTCAACACCGACCAGATCACCGGCCTTGATGGCCTTGCCCATTCCATCGCGCCTGACCAGGATTGGATGAGCCGCATCGGTGCTGCCGGCCGCTTCTTTGCCAATACCGGCGCCCTGATCCGCCATGGAGGATCGGCGGCCTATTATGCTGCTGCCCGTGACTACATCCAGATGCCGTGCTTCGACGCCTTCCGGGACGATGCATCCTATGTCGCCGTTCTCAGTCACGAGATGACGCACTGGACCGCTGCACCGCGAAGGCTCGATCGGGATCTCAGCCGCTATGCGAAAGACAGGAGCGAACGCGCCCGCGAAGAGCTCATTGCCGAACTCGGCAGCTGCTTTCTCTGCGCCGATCTTGGTATCGTCCCCGAGCTCGAACCACGCCCCGACCATGCAAGCTATCTCGATGACTGGCTCAAGGTTCTCGGCAGCGACAAGCGTGCCATCTTTTCAGCGGCAGCTCATGCCCAGCGCGCGGTCGACTATCTGCATGACTTGCAGCCGGACCTCAACGAGGAGGAGGCGGCGTGAGCCGTCTCCTTCTTAGCCACCCGGACGCCGCCCACTGCCGCGACCCGACGGCCGCAAGCTCCTATCCCGCGAACCGGCGTCTAAAATCGTCAGGCATTGACCTCGCGCAGCTAGTGGGGCGTGTTCACCGGCATATTGAAGTGACGCGCGAAGTATTCCGACGGCGTCGTCATGCGGCCCCGTGGTGAGAACCAGCGCATCCCCTCGACCGTCGATGCTGAAAATCACGCGACTGTCCAGGCTTGCAACCTCCTCCGGCAGATCCTCCCTTAGCATCGCGATGGCGGAAGCCATCGTCCGCCGAGGGCGAACGAGAACGATGTCCCGCGCGAAGGAGTCGTCGTGCGTAGCATCGAGAGAAGCGTTGATGACAGCGGGTCGTCGGATGATTTATTTGGAACTAGCAAAAAATATTGCTTTGGCGCCCTCACCGGTAGGTCATGTTCCAGCCGAGTTCGCCGGTGCGCAACGCGCTCCATATGCTGAGCGGCGACGGAGATAGGGAACGCACGGGCGGGGGCAGTCGGTCCCGCCTCCCTTGACGGCCGCTATGCTGAGGCTCCTGCGGCTGCCCTTGTTCCGCCCTTAGCGGGGCGAGAATTCCCGAAATCCGCCTCACGGCGCCGCTATGCTGATTTCTCCGATACTCTTCATTGTTTGATTGAAACCCGCCTGCGGACGGGTTGCCTGATCGTCCCTGATGACTACCGGCAGCCATGCGATCGGGCTGGCGGATGATTCGCTATCTCGCCTCACTAAAGGCCGAAAATCAGTCAGTTTAACCCCGCCTCCTGGCTGGCGCGGAAAGAGCTCAGCTTGCTCAGGAGGTCCTGAGAGATCTCGAATTGCCGCGCCGTCCCCCGGCCCATGGCGTTCTTCCCCATCGTCTCCAAAAGCATTCCTCGCTTTACCAAAAGGTCGACCGTCTCCTTCACGCCGCTGCGTGTTAGCTCGGTAATCTCAATGATATTAGAGAGTGTTAGCTTCTGGTGGGCCTGAGTCATCGTGTAGAGGATCGTCATCATGCCGATCTGCTTCAGCCTCGCCTGGGGGGTCTCGTCCTCCAGCGGATGGTCGAGGATCTCATGGAGAATGAGTCCGGAGAAGGCAAGGTTGTGCCATTGCGTTTTAATCGCGCTTGTCATGTCATTTAACTGTGTTATATACGGCAGTATGAATGCGGGCAGGCAGATTGGGTCTCCCGAAACGCAATAGGGCGCCATCGTCTCGAAGGATCCTGTTCATGAAAAGCCTTCTCCTGAATTCACTGCTTACGATCTGCTTCGTTGCGCCACCCTATCTTATTTTCGGCAGCAAAGCGCGGGCCGAGGACTGGGGATGCCAGGTTATCCTATGCCTTTCCAATCCCGGCGGGCCGACGCAATATGCAGAATGCCGGCCGCCGATCCAGAAGCTGTGGCGGGAGCTTGCCGAGGGGCACTCATTCCCGACCTGTAGCGGCGTCGGTTTTCAGAGTTCGCGGCCGGGCTATGAACCCTATTATTGCGATGCGGGGTACAAGCTCACGACTGATAGCGGTCGCGGCGGTCGGCAAGCAACCTGTGTGTCGACATCGCCGCAGCCGGTGAGCAACAGCCTCTGCTGGGATGGGAACGACTATACTTCCCGCGACAATTCTGTCCTGTCGCCACATTGGCAGCGCGTGGACGGGCACCGCCAGTGCATGGGCTATCCGATAAGTCGTCCGAATGTGCGATCGCAGCCGCACTATGTCGATGTCACCATCGACGGCGCCGGTAAACAGCGCGTTTGGTACTGACCGATGGGTGCTGCATTCGTCGAAATCGCGCAAACCTGTGCGCCGATGGTTCAGGTGCAGACGCTGGCCGGCGTTGTTAGCCTCGAGAGCCGGTTTCAGCCCTTCGCCATCCGCATCAACAGCGGCCCACCACTCGCTGCTCAACCCGCATCGAAGGCGGAGGCGATCGAGGTTGCCACGTCCCTGATTGCCGATCGCCAGGATATCCAGATCGGCCTTGGCGGCCTTGGCATCGAGCACCTTCAGAAACTAAAGCTATCCGTCGCCGACGCCTTCGATCCCTGCCGGAACCTCAAGGCCACGGCCACGCTTCTCGACGGATACTACCGCGCCGCATTACGCGCGGGGGATCCGGCTCAGGCCGAAAGGGTGATGCTCCAGTCCTATTATGGCCGCGATGATCCATCCCTCGGCGCCATGGCCAAATATGACGAGCAGGTACGCCAGGAAGCAAAGCAGTTATCGCCAACGCTTGCCTCGCTCACCATTGGCGAACGCGGTGACCAGGCCGGGTCGGGCGGGCAGCCACAGGATGAGGTGGTACCAGCACGTCCCGAACCGCCTTTACAACCCTCCCAAACCGTCGAGGCCCCATCCTGGGACGTGTTCAGCTCAGGGCGGCAATCCTCGGTTCTCGTTTTCCAGAATGATCGATCGGAGCAAAGTGAATGATCTCCAAAGCCCCTCTTCGCCCCCTTGCCGCATCCACGCTGATGGCGGCCGCCATTGTCATCTGCCTGGTCGAGCCAGCCTTCGCCCAGGCCGCCGGTATCGAAACCGTTTTGCAGAACATCGTCGACATGCTGACCGGCAATATCGCCCGCCTACTGGCCGTCATCGCCGTCATCATTATCTGCATCGCCTGGATGTTTGGCTACATGGATTTGAGGCGGGCCGGCTTCTGGATCATCGGGATCGGCGGCATTTTCGGCGCCACCGAGCTGGTCAATACCATCGTCGGGAATTGAGCGCTATGGCGAGCATTCCGAGTCTCGAAGACGACACGTTGTTTCTCGCCTGCACGCGCCCGGCAATGATCGCTGGCGTGACGATGGAGGCGATGGGCGTCAACATCATGCTGACGACCATCCTTTATATCACTGCGGGATCAATCGCCTACGCGCTGGTCGGTATCGTTTTCCATGTCCTGTTTCGCGCGCTCGTCAAGCACGACCACAATATGTTTCGGATCCTGATTGCGTGGATCGAAACCCGTGGCCGCTCCCGCAATACCGCGTATTGGGGCGGCGCCACGCTCTCGCCTCTGACGCTCACCCGGCGTTATGACGAAAGGGATCTCAGCTTTGTCTAACATTGCGACGCTCCGGTCGCGCGAGCTAGGGCCGGAGACCTTCATTCCCTATGTCAGGCATGTCGACGAGACGACGATTGCGCTCGAATCCCGAGCGTTGATGACAATGATCGCTCTCGACGGCGTTTCCTTCGAGACATCAGACGTCAGGGATCTCAACGGCCTGCACCGCAGCCTGAACACGCTCTATCGCAATATCGCCGACGAGCGGCTGGCGCTCTGGACGCATGTCGTGCGCCGCCGTGACAATGCCTATCCAGATGGCCGCTTCGCCAATCCCTTTTCCGACGGTCTGAACGCGCGATATCGGGAGCGGATGGTGAATGAAGACCTGTTTCGCAACGATCTCTACCTCACCCTTGTCTGGCATCCCGGCCGGGATCCTGCCGAAAAGGCGGCCAAGCTTCTCTCCCGGCTGCGCAAGGCCCGCCGATCCGATACCGAGCTCGACGGGCAGGCCCTGAAGCATCTGCGTGACCGCGTGGCGGATGTCGTCGCCGGCCTGAAGCGCTTCGAGCCGCGGCTGCTCACCCTCCACGAACAGGACGGGATCCTGTTCTCCGAGCCGAGCGAAGTGCTCCACCAGATCGTCGGCGGCCGGCGGGAGCCGATCCCATTGACGGAGGGACGAATTTCCTCGGCAATCTATTCCGACCGGGTCATTTTCGGGCGCGAGACCGTCGAGATCCGTCACGAGGCCGACAGCCGCTATGCCGGCATGTTCGGCTTCAAGGAATATCCGGCGACGACGCGCAGCGGCATGCTCGACGCTATCTTGACCGCACCTTTCGAGCTTATCCTGACGCAGTCCTTCGCTTTCACCTCAAAGGCCGATGCCCGCACGATCATGGGCCGCAAGCAGAACCAGATGGTCAGCGCCGGCGACAAGGCGGCCTCACAGATCGAGGAACTCGGCGAGGCGATGGACGATCTCGAATCCAATCGCTTCGTTCTCGGGGAACATCATCTTGCGCTTGCCGTCTTCGCGCCCTCGGTCAAGGAACTGACTGATCACATGGCGAAAGCGCGGGCCTATCTCACCAGCGGCGGCGCGGTCGTCGCCCGCGAGGATCTTGGGCTCGAGGCTGCCTGGTGGGCGCAAGCGCCGGGCAATTTCCGCTACCGGGCGCGCTCGGGAGCGATCACGTCGCGCAACTTCGCAGCCCTTGCTCCCTATCATTCCTATCCGGCGGGCAAGAAGGACGGCAACGAGTGGGGACCGGCGGTCGCCATGCTCAAGACCGCGTCCGGCTCGCCCTTCTATTTCAACTTTCATCACGGCGATCTCGGCAACAGTTTCGTCTGCGGTCCGTCGGGTGCCGGCAAGACGGTGCTCTTGAATTTCATGCTGTCCCAGCTCGAAAAGCATGATCCGCATATGGTCTTCTTCGACAAGGACCGCGGCGCCGATCTCTTCGTACGCGCGGCCGGTGGCACCTATCTCCCGCTGAAGAATGGTGCTGCCACCGGCTGCGCGCCGTTGAAAGCTCTGGAACTCACTGCGGAAAACAAGGTATTCCTCACCGGTTGGATCGCCAAGCTGGTCGGATCCGCATCCGGCGAACTATCGATCACCGAGTTGCGCGACATCGCCTCGGCGATCGACGGGGTGGCGGACCTGCCGGTGGAGCATCGCTCCATCGGCGCCCTGCGCGCCTTCCTCAACAATACCGATCCCGAGGGCATTGCCTCACGTCTGAGACGCTGGGAGAGGGGCGAGCAACTTGGCTGGGTCTTCGACAATGAGGCCGACGATATCGGCATCGGCGCCAAGTTCATCGGATACGACATGACCGATTTCCTCGATAACGAGGAAATCCGCACGCCGTTGATGGCTTACCTGTTCTATCGCATCGAGCAACTGATTGACGGGCGCCGTATCATCATCGTCATCGACGAGTTTTGGAAGGCGCTGCAGGACGAAGGTTTTCGTGATCTCGCCCAGAACAAGCTGAAGACCATCCGCAAGCAGAACGGTCTCATGCTGTTTGCGACCCAGAGCCCGCGCGACGCCATCGTATCGCCGATCGCCCACACGATCATCGAGCAGTGCCCGACCCAGATCTTTCTGCCGAACCCGCGCGGCGACCGGGCCGACTACGTCGACGGTTTCAAGCTGACCGAACGTGAATTCGAGCTCGTCTCGCGCGAGCTCTCCGTCGAGAGCCGCCGGTTCATCGTCAAGCAGGGGCACAACAGCGTCGTCGCCGAACTGAACCTCAGCGGCTTCGACGACGAGCTCGCCATCCTCTCCGGCCGGACGGCCAATGTCGAGCTCGCCGATGCGATCCGATCGGAGATCGGCGAGGGACCGGAGGACTGGCTTGCCGTGTTTCATCAGAGGAGGAAGACAGCATGATCCGAACAGGAACGATGCGGCCATTGTTTGTATCGGCCGCTCTTTTGGCGTCGGCGATGCTAGCATCGGCGCAGGGCATCCCCGTCATCGATCAGACATCGATCGCCAAGCAAATCGAGAGCATCGCGCAGCTGAAGTCCCAGCTCGACGCCTTGAACCAGCAACTCCAACAAGCCCAGCAGCTCTACGGCTCGCTGAACAAGATCACCAACATGGCCGACGTCGCCAACCTGCTGAACGATCCGTCGATCCGCAAGGCGCTTCCGCAGGACTTCAACGCGATCGAGGGGCTGTTCAAAGGTTCCGGCAGCGGCGTCTTCGGTAGTTCCGCTTCCAAATTCCTTCAAGACAATTCCACCTACCGCACCGATGCCGACGATTTCTATGCGCAGGAACTGTCGCGCATCCAGAACCAGAACGCCGGGCAGATGAGCCTCGGCCGGCAGATCTACGATGCGGCGACCAAGCGCATCGGCGGCATCGATGAGCTTCGCCAGAAAATCTCCGGTGCTGCCGACGCCAAGGACATCGCCGATCTGCAGGCCCGCCTCCAGGCCGAAACCGCCTTCTTGCAAACCGACGTCTTGCGCATGCAGGGCCTGCAGATGGTCCAGCAGGCCCAGGTGCAGGTCGATGACCAACGCAAGGCCGAGGACTGGCGCAAGCGCATGGACACGATGGGAGCGGCGCTCAAATGAAGTGGCTTCTTTTTAGCGCGGCAATGCTTTTTCTGGCGGCCTGCTCCCCGCAGGCGGAGAAGATTTACACGGTCGATGAGTTCATGGCGGACGATGCTCTGCTCGCGAAAATCATCGGCGAATGCCGTAACAATCCCGGAGAACTCCGTGATACGCCCAATTGCCGCAACGCCGAGGCGGCCGACGGCAAGCTGCGGCTGGAGCGGATGGGCAAATCGTTGGGAGGCTGACGATGTATCAGGTCTTCAGCTTCGTCGACGGGCAGTTCAAGGCACCGCTCGAGATCTTCATTTCGTCGGGCACCTCCAATATCGCCAGCTGGGTCAGCGGCCCGCTGACGGCCGCACTTACACTTTATGTCGTGCTCTACGGTTATCTCGTTCTGCGCGGCTCCGTGCAGGAACCGATCCTCGAATTCGCTTTCCGAGCGATGAAGCTCGCCATCATCGTCATGCTGGTGAGGAATGCCGGCGAGTATCAAACCTACGTCACCAATATCTTTTTCGATGCGCTGCCGCACGAAATCTCGCAGGCGCTGAACTCCGGCGCGGCGCCGAGCGCCTCCACATTCGACAGCCTGCTGGATAAGGGCCAGAGGTGCGCCAAAGAGATATGGTCGCGGGGTTCGTGGCCTATCGATATCGTCACCGGCGTGGGCGGCCTGCTGGTTATCGGCGCAAGTTTTCTTGTCGCGGCGATCGGTTATATAGTTTCGCTCTATGCCCGGCTGGCGCTTGCCATCGTGCTGGCAATAGGTCCGATCTTCATCGCGCTCGCCATGTTCCAGTCGACCCGCCGATTCACGGAATCCTGGATCGGCCAACTCGCCAACTTCGTCATCCTGCAGGTGCTGGTGGTGGCGATCGGCTCGCTGCTGATCACCTGCATCGACACGACGTTTACGGCGATCGAAAGCTATAGTGACGTGCTTATGCGGCCGATCGCGCTCTGCGCCATTTGCGTTGCCGCACTCTACGTCTTCTACCAACTGCCCGGCATCGCTTCAGCTCTCGCGGCGGGCGGGGCGTCGCTCACCTACGGCTACGGCGCCGCCCGCGATGCGCATGAAAGCACGCTCGCCTGGGCGACATCCCACACAGTCAGAGCGGTCGGCCGAGGCGCGCGTTCCGTTGGCCGCCGCCTGACTCCAGGCCGGACCGAATGACGGCCACCAACGCTTCAGACAATTGAACAGGTTTTTTTGGGATGCTCCGTATCGTTTTATCGTTTTTGCTGACCGCCGGTCTCGTAGGCTGCGGTTCGATTTCCCACCCGTTGCCCAAATGTGATGGTTATTCCCGCCGGCCGCTGAACCGCGCCATGTGGCAATGGCAGGACAGTGGAGGCGAGCAGCCGGCGACCCGGGCCGTTCCCGCTGAGCCGACCAGTCACGCCGCCGCCTATGTGCCGGAACCATCTTCAGCCACACCGGCCGCTTTCGCGCATTTCGATGTCGCGGGCTCCTACCGTCCATGCGAGGGCGAATGACATGGTGACCACGAATAACCTCAAAAGTTACTTCGACAAAGCCCGCCGGTTCGATCAGGACCGGATGATCCAGGTCGAGCGTTCCGCCCGCATCGCTTGGTTCGTCGCTGCTTGCGCCGGCACGCTTGCTGCCGTTTCCGTCTTTGCCGTTGCCGGCCTCACTCCTTTGAAAACCGTCGAGCCTTTCGTCGTGCGGGTCGATAATTCCACAGGCATCGTTGACGTAGTCTCGGCGCTGACGTCGGCCGCCGGCACCTACGACGAGGCCGTCACCAAATATTTCGCGGCCAAATATGTCCGCGCCCGCGAGGGCTACGTCTGGAGCGAGGGCGAGGAGAATTTCCGCACCGTCGCCTTGCTGTCGACGCAGCCGGAACAGACTCGATTTGCCGCAGTCTACCGCGGCAGCAATCCCGATTCCCCGCAGAACATTTATGGCCGCAGCGCCACGTCGCGGATCAACATTGTTTCCATCTCGCTGATCAACGCCAATGTGGCATCCGTCCGCTATATGAGGACCGTGACCCGCGGTGACGAGGTGCGCACCACGCACTGGGTTACGACCCTGACCTTCTCCTATGCCAACGCTCCGATGTCCTCGACCGACCGGCTGACCAATCCGCTCGGCTTCGTCGTCAGCGAATATCGCGCCGATCCGGAGGCCATCAATTGAGACTGCACTTTCTCCTTCCGCTCATTCTGACCACCGGGTTTTCGTCTGCAGCGCTCGCCCTCGAGACGCCGCGCGGCGCCGCGCAGGACAACCGCATCCGTTTCGTCGACTACCAGCCCTATAACATCACCAAAGTCGTCGGCACGCTGCGGTCTTCGGTGCAAATCGAATTCGCCGCCGACGAGGAAATCGCTCATGTGGCGCTTGGCAACAGCGTTGCTTGGGAAGTGGCGCCGGCCGGCAACATCCTGTTCCTGAAGCCCAGGGAAAATCAGCCGGTGACGAATATCTCGGTCGTGACGACACGACGGGACGGCTCGACCCGCAGCTACCAGATGGAACTCACTGTCCGCGACGGAAGCGTTGAAGCCGGTCAGAACACCTTTTTCTATGTGAAATATCGCTATCCCGCTGATGAAGCGGAGCGGCACCGCCAGGAAGCAGCTGCGCGCGCGCAGGCGGCGCAGGCCGGTGAGGCCGATCGCGTGCTTGCCCTTCACGAAGCCTATGGACCGCGCAACTGGCGTTATTCGGCGCAAGGATCCCAAGCGCTCGAACCGCAAGCGGTCTATGACAACGGCAAGGTCACGACCTTCGCCTTCGCCGGCAACCAGGAAATGCCGGCGATCTATATGGAAAATTCCGACGGCAGCGAAAGCCTGGTCTCGAAGTCGGTCGACGGCAATCTCGTCCTTGTTCACGCGATCAGCCGCAAGTTCATCCTGCGCCGGGGCGGCGACGTGCTTTGCGTCTTCAACGAAGCCTACGATCGCGTCGGCATCAATTCCGAGACCAACACGACGTCACCGTCGGTCGAGCGCGTCGTCAAAGTGCCGCCCGGCGCGGCGCAATAGGAGGTGACATGGCCGAGGAAGAGATTGCCCAGATTCCGGGCGAGCGGGCCGAGACGGCGGCCGGTGGCCGGCTCGACAATAACCCCACCCTCAAACGCGGCACTGTCGCGTTGGCGATCGTCGTCTTTGTCGCCTTCGCTCTCTGGTCGATGCGAGGGCAGGACAAACCGTCAGACGGTGCCCAGCCGGAGCGCGTTGTCATCCGGCAGACATCGGATTTCGAACCGGCGAAGGAGCCACAGCCGGTGGCGACACCGCCGCAATTTCAGCTCCCGACGCCTGTCGCCGCCGAGCAGGCGCCGACCGAGGATGACAAGCTGCTCGACGCTGCCCGCCGTGCGCCGGTCATCGCCTATGGCGGCGAGAAATCGCCGGCCACGCGGCGGCAGGATCAGGGCGAGGCGTCGGATCAGGCCTCGAATTACGTGCCGCTCGGCGCCAATCCCGGCGGCTTCGCCTCGCAGGGTGAAAACGAAGACCAGCGCTTCAACCGCTTGCTGACGCCGACGCAGTTGCAGGGATCGCGCGCCGGCACGTTGGGCAACCGCGATTTCATTGTCGCAATGGGGACATCCATTCCTTGCGTTCTCGAGACCGCGCTCTCCTCCGATCAGCCAGGGTTCACGAGCTGCGTCATCAACCGGGACGTTCTCTCAGATAATGGCCGTGTGGTGCTGATGGAAAAAGGCACGCAGATCGTCGGAGAATATCGCGGCGGTCTTCGCCGTGGCCAAAAGCGCCTGTTCGTTCTCTGGAACCGGGCGAAGACGCCGAAAGGCGTGATCATCACTTTGGCTTCGCCGGCAACCGATGCGCTTGGCCGGGCCGGCATCGATGGTTATGTGGACACCCATTGGTGGGAGCGGTTCGGCAGCGCAATGCTCCTGTCGATCGTCGGTGATGCCAGTTCCTATGCCAGCAGCCGGCTGCAGGACAGCGACGTCGAAGCGCAAAATACCACCAGCGCCGGTCAGCAGGCCGCGGCGATCGCCGTCGAGCAGTCGATCAACATTCCGCCGACGCTCATGAAACATCAGGGCGAGTTGGTTTCGATCTTCGTCGCACGCGACCTCGACTTCTCAAGCGTTTATCGGCTTCGCGTGACCGAGCCCCGCAATCGCGTCTACGACCGTGCTGTCCTTGGGGATTTCAGCCCCTCCTCGAAGCTCGTGACAAAATAGGTTCGGCAATGACTGAAGCTGCCGACTCCGGCGTCGTGCGCGAACTGCTTTCGCCACTATCACGCTTCCTACGCGACAAGACGCTCTATGAGGTCGTCGTCAACCTGCCGGGACAGGTCGTCACGGAGGGTAGGGACGGATGGCAGACCTATGAGATGCCCGAACTTTCGTTCGACCGGCTGATGCGTCTCGCTCGCGCCGTCGCGAGCTTCTCCGATCAATCGATCGACGAGACGCGGCCGATCCTGTCGGCGACCCTGCCGGATGATGAGCGGATCCAGATCGTCATCCCGCCGGCAACGACGAAGGGAACCGTCAGCATCACCATCCGCAAGCCGTCCTCCGTGTCGCTGACCCTTGAGGATCTCGATCATGGAGGATTGTTCGCCGACGTTTTGCGGGTCGACGGCGACGCGAGCCGATCGGACCAAAGGCTGTTGGAATACTATCGCATTGGCGCCTACAAAGCGTTTCTCCGGGAGGCGGTGTTTGCAAGAAAGAACATCATCATCTCCGGCGCCACCGGGTCGGGAAAAACAACTCTATCGAAAGCGCTGATCCGCCACATTCCGCACAGCGAGCGGATTATTTCGATCGAAGACACTCCCGAGCTGGTGGTCCCGCAGCCCAACCATGTTCGGCTCCTTTACTCCAAAGGCGGGCAGGGGCTCGCCAAGGTCGGCGCGAAGGACCTGCTCGAATCCTGCCTGCGCATGCGGCCCGACCGCATTTTGCTGCAGGAGCTGCGGGACGGGACGGCATTCTACTACATCCGCAATGTCAACTCCGGCCATCCTGGCTCCATCACCACGGTCCATGCCGACTCGGCCCGCCTCGCCTTTGAGCAGCTGACTTTGCTGGTCAAGGAGTCGGAGGGTGGTGGGGACCTCGAACGGCACGACATCCGCGAGATGTTGACGATCGCGGTCGACATCATCATCCAATGCAAGCGGATCGACGGCCGGTTTCGGGTGAGCGAGATCTACTATCGAGACGCCGCGACTGACCTCGGCCGCTCTTCGTCGGATCGAGCTTAGCGGGTTGCGTCCGGGCCTCAAACAATTCTGTCGGTCTCGACCGTCAGTCCAATTGTGCGGCCTTCTCACGCAGGACCACTGAAAACGCGCGGAGCCCCTGATGGTCCAGTGCATCAATGAATTCGTGAACCGCCGGCACCGTCTTCCGTAAATTCAACCGGCCGCGCCTGATGCTGTCGATCAATGCGCTCGAAAACGTGGAATGGAGGCCCACGAGGAAATTGTCTGGCGACACGCAGGCCACCCCATGAGGCCGAAGGTCCGCGGCTGGGAAATCCTTGAGATTCCACGTGACAATCAGAGAAGCCTTTCCGGCGATGGCTGCAGCTAAAACATGACGATCATCCGGATCCGGTAGCGAGAGGTCGGGGATGAGAATTCGGTGGTTGCCGACATCGGCATCGGGCAAAACTTCCTTGATCCGATCACGGGTCGCTTTCAGACGGGCGAAGGGTATATCGGGTGAGCCGATGGCCAGATTGCGAATCCACTCGGCGTGGATGTCGTCGGTCCAGCGTGCGTCGACGAGACCGTCGAAAGCACACTGGACCAAGGCATTACGCAAATGGAAAGGGTAGAGGACGCAGGCATCATAGACCGCGACAGGCGGCTTAGAGGCCATGATTGACGATCAGATCCTCTGTGTCCTCGGCCAGCGCGTCGAGGCTTTTCTGGCGAGCATCGAGCTTGTCCTTGAGCGCGAGAACATCCTTCAACTTGGCTCGGCGGTGCTTGCCGACATAGCGGAAGGGCAGATCGCCGCGATCCATGCGCAGCACCACGAGAGGACGTGAGATGCCGAGGATGGTGGAGGCGTCGGTCGGGCTCAATTCCTGATCTTCCGTGAGCACGGCAACACGCTTGCCGCGCAACAGATGATCGAGGAGTGCTTCGACAGGTGCGAGAGCCGAGGCTGGGAGAGAAAGGGTTTGAAGTTGTCCACCTTCACGGCGAATCCGTAGTTCCAGTTGGTCGCCCTCCGCCAGATTTGGCATAGGCGCGACGGCCTTGCGGTCGCGATCCGACAATTTGGTAAATTGAAGAACATGGCTGGTCATGGCGAACACCTCTGACCATGTATATAGGGCAAGTCGCTTATAACTGCAATAACTGAAATATGCTCCGCTTTCCATCTCCGATTTCTGGGTGCCATAGGAGCGCGCGGCGAACAAGCTCGACCCGCCAACTTGAAGCGTGGGTTACCCGCCAACCGCAAGCGCTCCGCTTTCGATGTGGTCATGCAATGCAAAGGGGGCCGCCTCACCAACTATGCAGAAAAATAGGGCCGCTGGAAAACCAGGGCCCTTTAAGGTGTGAAGGTCAATAACCTCCAGAGGGGAACAGCTGATACGATGGCACTGGGAGGAAAACCATCGATTGCATCAACTGGAGGCAATATGCTCATATTTTGACCGCTTGGTAAACATTTTTTGTGCAGTGCAGCTATGCAGAAATGGCAGAGAGTTCTCTGGGCCGATTTGACCGGGATATAGCTTCACGCAGTCGAGATCGCCCGCTCGATGGCTTCCTTTTAGGGCGTCTACGTCGCTGACCAAGGAGGCTGGTGTGGATTATGGCAGCCGCGGCATTTCGCCGTCGGCTACACGCCAGATCCACGGCGTCATCTCGGCTCTCGCGGCGATCATCTCATTCAATGCAACGTCGTAGTCTTCGTCGGCCTTCGTCGGAACGATGAACATGGCGATCGGCGCTGGCCTTGCCTCCGGTAAGGTCACGGAGGCAATCGGCTGGTCGCGCGAAAGATCGAACCGGAGTCCTTTCACGCTCCTTCGCTTCAGGCTGGAGAGCCGCTCCAGGAGACGCTGTTCATGGATGGTTTCGAACGGGATCCAGTTCTCGTTGACCACCATCAGCGCCACTTCCTCGACCGAAGCTATCCCCGCTCCCGAAATGCCGAACGTGGCGATGACGATGAGATGAAACCCCTCGTTGGATCGCCACAGTTCCAGTTCGGTTTCATATCGGGCATTCAACCGTTTCCACGCCCCCTCATCGAGCATGAAGGGGAAAGGCAGGTGGCGCACCAGCATCTTCTGGCCATCGCGCGCTGAGGAAAATTCCTTTACCTCTCCGACGGTCATCATCAGTTTCCGCGGACCGGGACCGGTTAACTGGGCTCCGGCCAACATAGCCGCACGCCGCGCTGAAATCCCCTCTTTGTCGTCCTGATGAAACACTTCCGGCACGAACAAGATATCGCTGAGAGGGCCGCCGCGGACGATCATCTGCTTTGCCGCGTTCACCAGACTGCTGCGCACGCGCCCCCAGCCGCGTTTCCCGGCCCATAGCGAGGTCCATTCCGTCAGCTCCCCCATGTCCCAGAGATAATGGAGCATCGCCCTGAGCGAGAGCTTCTTGGGCTCGCTTCGCACAGTCTCCGACGGCTCCGAAGGCGATGTCGACGTCGATCGGCCCCCTCGTTTCGACAGCGAAAAATTGAGTTTCAGCGTTGCCGCACCGGTCGCCGCGTCGATTTGGATGGCGTTGCCGATCAACGGCCCGAGGCCGGATAGCTCATACGGCGGGTCGTAAGACGAGCAGCCGGGATCATGCTGCCGGCCTGAGAGCGGCATGCGTTTGATCAGGAATTGGCCATCCATCCGGGCAATGTACATCGGCACCGGCGGTTGCCGACACGGGCAAAGTGGCCTGAGCTTCTGTTCGTAAGCGCGTTCGAGCTGCGGCAGAAACTCTGGAGAACTGTCGTCGAACGCCTGGTTGCCGATCAAAAACTGTCGCACGTCGTTCCTCCCTTGCCTGGCCAAAGGCTGATCGAGCCGTAAAAGGAAGGCGTAGCATGAGCTTCGCGGACTTTACTAGCGCAAAATAGTTAGTATGTAAATGTTACGGCCGCTGGGGCCGATTTCAACGCCAAGGCAGGAAAGAAGATACGTGCATTCCAGCCTCCAAAAATTAAAATTAACGATCATGATAATTAGAAGTCAACGGTGCGTTGATTAGAAGTCAGCCGGTCAAAATGTAGAGGCTGCGCCAGCATGAAGTGAGTTCTAATCGCGTGCTACCCAGCCCTTCGAGCCGGCCGGCACTGAACCGCCGATCACCTTGCCGCCTTCCGACTGCCCGATGGCTGCCGGCGTCTCTACATCGCAGCTGACGCCGATGCGGCCGGCCGGCACGTATCGAGGGATTGAGCTACCGCGCCCAGGCGCTGGGGATCCTGCCGCTAGTGCTTGCCCCGGAGTTCGGCGACTTCAACGAGGATCTGCGCCGGCTCAGTCCGGAACGGCTCATCGCTAATCTCAGGGCGCAGCTCGTTCTGAAACGCTCTGGCCTTTCTGCCCGCATGATCGAGCCGGACGGGGAAGGTGAGGGCGTGAGGGCCTACAGGATGGCAGGTCTCTGCCGGTCGCCGCACGGGTAGGCGCCCGCCCGCGGGCCTGCCGAGAGGCGACCCTTACCATGCGGCGGGCGGGCCTTCAGCGGGTCGCTCAGGTTTCTTCCCCTGGCTTGGGCCGCGTGCGGCCCGCCATTCCTGGCACAGCAAGAAACCTCCCTTCCGCCGCCCGGCGCTTCGCCGCGGCGTCAGGCGCCGCGGTTCCGGCCCGTCTGCCGCGTGGACAGGGATCGCCGTCAGGCCGCGAGAGGCGCGGCCCAAATCCGACGGAGACCATCTGAACCTAAGTCTTCCCATCGACGACGCCTTCGAGCCCCGCCCCGCCTCGTCCCCAACCGACCGTTTCATCTACGAGATGCAGATCTACGGCCATCGCCCCTTCCAGGATGAACCGGACCCGCGTCCGCTGCCGGAGGAGCCGGTCGTCCAGTCGGCGCTGACCGCCATGTTCGATGCTCTATTCGAAATGCTCGGCGATACCCGCCTGGAGCCCGATCTCGAAGACCTCCTGTGGTCGACGGTCAATCTCTTCCACCGCGCCGGCGAGCGCATCCAGCGGGAGCTTCAGCGTAATGAGGATAGCCAACGCAACGGTCAGCGCGAGCAGGACGGCTCGGAGGTCAAGAGTGTCGAGTTGGAGCGCCTCGTTGCCGAAGGCATCACGCTGCTTGAGCGCCGCAATGCCTTCGAGTTCATGCGCGCCTATGCGGGCGACCACTTCGAAGCCAATGCGGCTCGGCATGGCGGCCGCGGACGGGCTCCAAGGTCAGCCACGCCAACATGACCGCGGCGATGATCGACTCCAGAGACTTTCCATCCGCCCGCCGGCGCGCCGAGAC
The DNA here is from genome assembly GCF_001664385.1 of Rhizobium phaseoli. Lineage (NCBI taxonomy): Bacteria > Pseudomonadati > Pseudomonadota > Alphaproteobacteria > Hyphomicrobiales > Rhizobiaceae > Rhizobium > Rhizobium phaseoli. The sequence goes on from NZ_CP013535.1 coordinate 193,068, forward strand.
CGAAGTGCTGATCCCGGCAGGCACCAAGATCGCCTTCGGCGGCGGCATCGACTACAATGATCACGAACGAATCTGGGCGAAACTCGATCAAGCCCTCGCCAAATATCCCGACATGGTGCTGCTGCACGGCGGCTCGCCGAAGGGCGCCGAACGTATCGCTGCCTGCTGGGCAGAAGCGCGCAAGGTGATACAGATCGCCTTCAAGCCGAATGGACGAAGCACGCCAAGGCCGCACCGTTCCGCCGCAATGACGACATGCTCTCGGTCATGCCGGCTGGCGTCGTCATCTTCCCCGGCTCCGGCATTACCGGCAATCTTGCCGACAAGGCCCGCCGACTTGGCATCTCCGTTTTGGCAAGCGGCGGGAGATGGCGCGTAAGCGCCATCTGTCCATACGGCTGAAGGAGATGCTTGCATTTCGCAAAAATTGTGTACACATTTGCCGCTGAAACGGAGCTTCGCCATGACCCAATCTCGGCAGCAGATACCATCTCCCCGCCGTGTCGGCGTGCGGGAATTTCGCGGCAACCTGACGTCTTTCCTCAAGCAGGTCGAAGACGGCCAGCGGTTCGTCCTGACGTCGCATCACAAGGTTGTCGCCGAAATCGGCCCGCCGTCAGCCGGCGTCGTCATGCGGAAACCAGGCGCGTTGCGCGGAAAGATCAAAGTTGCCGATGACTTCGATGGTCTGCCGGCGGATGTTCTGAAGTCCATGGAAGACGGGACGTGAGGCTGCTGCTCGATACACATGCCTTGCTGTGGTGGCTGAACGACGACGAGAAGCTAGGGAACCATGCGCGTCGCCTTATTGGCGATCCCGAGAATGATGTCCTCGTCAGTGCTGTCTCCCTTTGGGAAATCACTGTGAAGCTGCGCATCGGCAAACTTGATGCCGATATCGAAGAGATTGTTGCGATTTTGCCGGATCAAGGTTTCGACCGGCTGGATATCTCGGACGCGCATCTTATCGCTCTCGCTGCTCTTCCACTTCATCACCGCGATCCTTTCGATCATCTGCTCATGGCGCAAGCCGTGGCGGAGGGAGCGTATTTGGTTTCGGACGATCAAAATGTCGCGCTTTATGGCATTCCGTTTGTGACTTGCTCCGATCCTGTTGCCTTGTGATCTCACCGAGCTTGGCTCCGCGGATGAAGCCGGCTCAGATCGTTCCGGTTGCGTGTTTGCCAATGGCGATGTACCTGGCGACCCATCGGCGGCTCAGGTGCTTGGGAGCGGGCACGTTTGGGGAAGATCACTCATTCGACGCCCGCGTGAACAGCTTCACCCGGGATTGGAGCACGGTGTGCAGACGGCAATGCGGTGCCGCGGCGACCTCGCCGATCAGCAGAAATGTTATCGAGGTGCTCACAGCCTGCCGCAGCCGGGAGCGGGCGAGGGTATTATGTTGATCGACATGCGGGCGAACCGTCCGTGGAGTGTGCGGCCAATATCCCCCAGTGCTTGGACCGGGAGGCCATGGTTTGTTGTCTCCTTCGATTGCCCCGAACCATTCCCGTTTTATATCGCTCGTATAGACGACCGCCTGCTTTGGCGGCCAACCCCTGAAGGGGTAAGACTCGCCCGAAATTTTTGCAAAATTCGATTTCGGTTCGTTTATCCTGGTGGAAAATAGAATTTTGCAAAATTTTCAGGCGAGCTGACCGCAGCAGGTCGGCCGTCTCTTCGTGCGCCATCGGGAATGGTCCCGAGCAACCGAAGGAGACAACAACCATGGCCACCACGATCGCAACGCTCACGCAGAAGACCGACGGCATCCTCGAAGGCGTCTTCGCCACGATCCGGGTCAACGCCCCGATCGCCATCGTCCCAAATGCCAGCAAGGCAAGCGAAGAAGCGCCCGACTACCGCGTCATTCACCGCAAGACGGGCTTCGAGATCGGCGCCGCCTGGAACCGCATCGCGCGGCAGACCGGCGAGGAATACCTCTCAGTGAAGCTTGAGGCTCCCGAGATCGGTGTGATCTTCGGCAATCTCGCACCGGCACCCGGCGGCGATCCTAGCAAGAAGGTGATCCTCTGGAACAGCCCGAACTGAAGAACAAAGCGAGCGGCCCCGAGCAATCGGGGCCGGCTTCGCCGTATCTCAGGTTTTGCGCGCAATAGCGGGATTGAAAGCGGGCATCGAGCCCGCCTTCAATCCTCCTGTCGTGCCACACGAGACCAAGGACCCTGTCTGCTCAGATACTTGAAGTCTGCCGTGAGGCTCGTGCCGCCTCAAGGACTTCGCGGCCCCTCCTATTTTCAGCCGGCGCCCTGAAGGGCACCGTCAGAAAATCGGTTCCTCCGCTCGCCGGCTCCGCCGGTCGCTGACGCGATCCTTGACCCGGCCCGATCCTCACGACCCCGGGCGTCATCTTTCACATTTCAGGAGACGACGACGATGACGATTGCACTCGAAATTCAGGTTGAGGAACTGCGGGCCGAGCTCAGAAACGCCGATCCGGCTGAGCGCCGCCAGATCGAAGCGGAGCTGGAGATCGCTCGGGCCGAACTGAGGGTAGCGATCGCCGAGCAGGAGGGCGCCATCGACGCCGCGCCACCCTTCTGAGGCGGCGTTTGCCTCCTCGCCTGGGCCGGCACGCCGGATCGACCGGCGCGTCGACCCGAAGCTGCGCTTCACGCCGATAATTACCGGCAAGGACCAGGAAGACTTCCGCGGACAGCCCGGACCATGGGTTCCCGTCCGACATTTGTGTTCGGCCTATAGCCGCGCGCCCGTTTTGATCGGAGAAGTTCGAGGAACATACGGACTGCATCCTCCTCTCTGTCGAAGTGATGCACCATGGCTTGTCCGATCGTTCCGATGCGTCCCCATCGCCGCGTCAGGCATGGTGTGCCGAACAACGTCGGTTCGATTGCGAGCGCGTAGAAGCGCGCCATGTTTTTCGTCGCGTCCCTGCGTTCGATGTAGAGCTGATAGGGTTGAGTGAGCATGACGGAGAGTCGCCTCTTCCAGCTTTTGCGTCTAACGACACTTATGAATCGGTCGGCCCACACCGATTCATTTTTGTGATGATCGTTGAAGCCGAAGATCATGGATTTGGGCGAGCCGGCCAATCGGCGGCCGGGTGCTATTCGCTCCGCTCACGGAGCCCGAACACCGTCTCCGCCTCCGGTCACGCCCCCTCTCGCGGAATGACGTGAGCGAATTGCCCAGCCGCAGGGCGGCGGTTCTATCCTCGACACCTCCTGCCGGCTCACGCCGGAAACGGTCGCGTCCCCTTCGGGTCCGCGGGTCTCTTCTCTCTCTGACGTCCAATTTTACTCCAGCAAATCCGGCGTCAAGGACGGCGCGTCTCCCCCAATTTTTCCGCTGCTGCGTTTCACTGCGCTCTGGAAAAATCGGTTCCCCCGCTTGCGAGCCGCGTCCCGCGGTCCTTGACCCCTCTTTGCAAGAGAGTGGCCGATCTCCGTCATCAACGAAGGAGATCACATTATGACAACCGATCAGAACCTCATACTCTACACCAAGTTTGCCGGCTTCCGGCTCGTCGTCCTGGCAAACCGCTTCGGCTGCGACAGCGATTTTTCGCGAGAGCTTCACGATCGCCTGGTTGAGGGGCTCGACGCGGCAATCGATCGGATCAGCGTCATCATGGAATTGGAACGAAGTGTTCTCATCGGGGAGGATGAATTCGCCGAATATCAGCTGGAGGGCGAGATCGAGATTTTCGGGCGCTTCACTATCAATCTGCTGGACGAACTCGAAATTGATTACGACACGCATGAATTCCGCGTCAACGGCGGCGATTGGATGAGCGCTTGGGCTGCCGACGACACTGGCGTCGATATCAACTATCCTGAGCTCGTTGCGCTGATTGCGGACGAACTCGGCTCGCTGGCGCCGATCATCAAGGATATCACGTTGGCAACTCGCATCCCGGTCTATGCGGGGCGCGTCGTTTGGTCATGGTGGTAGCAGCACCATCTCACATACTGAGAGGCGACAGACGAGGTTGCCTCTCAGTTGCCGATGGCCCTCAAGTGAGCCGAGGAAGGACGGCTGCGAAGTTTCACAACAATCGCAGTAATGTTGTAAATGCTGTAAATTCCAGCGATAGCAAGGAAGCCCAATGCCGAAGCCAAGCGGGACGTATTCAACCAGTGACCTCTCACGTAAATCCGGCGACATCATCGCCGAGGCGCTGCGTCATCCGGTGACGATCACCCAGCGGAACAAACCCCGGCTGGTTCTCCTCAATATCGAAGATTATCAGCAACTGATCAGGCAGGCAGACCGACGCACCGTCGGCACTATCGAAACGATGCCCGATGAGCTTTTTGCCGAACTCGAAAACGCCGTCGACGCCTATGCCGGCGAGGACGAGGTGGGCCGCTCATAAAACCACGATCATAGCACCGGTTTGACGAAACGATTGACCTTCGCTGCCTGATCCATCTCCTTTCGCCGGAAGTAGATCGCCCGGCCGCAGCGGATCGGACTATGCCCCTGGACGATGATGATCTGCTCGTCCTTCCTCATCGACTGGGTGATCTCGTGCGGCATGATCAGCGGCCGGCGCTGGAAGTTGACGTTCTCGGATCTCCTGGATGCATTGTTCTTCGTGTCCCAGCCGATGTTGCGGGAACTGCCCTTCACCTCCACCGTCATCTCGCCACATTGCGCAGAGAGGTTGCGCGCCGTGTCGAGCGCCTTGATCGCTGCGTAAGAGGCGAAAGCGCAGCCATCGATCCATGACGTCGCGCCATCCTTCCCGAAATGCCGCTCCAACTGCCCGACCGACTGGTACATCAACATCATCGAGATGCCGTACTTGCGGCCGCGGTCGCGCGCCTCCTCGAGCACCCTCATGTAGCCGAGCAGATCGACCTCATCGAGCATGAACAGCGCCCGGCGCTGGAAGGCGCCGTCGGCCTGCACCATGGCGTTGATGAGCGAGCCGATGATCACACGAGCGATGCCCGGATAGGAGCGCAAGATCGATGCGGAGATGTTGAGGAAGACGTCCTTCTTGCCCGAAACGATATCACTCGATTTGAAGGCATTGCCGCAGACGAGCGCGGCATAGCTGTCGAGCGACAGCCACTGGGTATCCTTCGATGCTGTGGAATAGACGCCCGAAAACGTCTGCTCGGTCATGTTGGTGAAGACGCCGAGCGTTTCGCGGATGAAGGCCGAACCGGAATGCTCCTGAATGTCGCGCAGCATAGCGAGCACCGAGGGCTCCGGTTCGGAAACGATCTGGCGGAGACTGCGCAAGCTTCGCCGGCCCTCATATTCGGGCGAGAGCATCACATGGGCGAGCAGACCGGTCAGGAGGTTGTGCGCCTGGTTCTGGAAGTAGGATCCCGTCGAGCTTTCGAAGCGAAGGCTTTCCGACAGCAGCATATGGGCAATGCCGACGATGTCCTCTTCCTTTTGCTTGGATGCTTCGATCCCGTCGAGCACGTTGAAGCCCATGATCGGGTTCGTCGGATCGAGCACCATGACCTCGCGCCCGAGCGCATTGGTGCGGTGCTCGACGACCATGGGTGCGACCTCAGTGGAAGGATCGAGGCAGATCATGGGTCCGGTATATATGAGCGCCGTCGGCACGACGTTGCTGGTCGTTTTGTATCCGCCCGATCCCGCGAAAAACAGCATATGGGTGGAATCGAAGTCCTGTCTGTAGGTGAGCAATGGCGCCTTCCCGCCCTGTCCCCATGTGCTGCGATCGTTTACATCGAAGGGAAGCGCATGGATGATTTCCTTGTCGACCCGATAACGCTCGCCGACCACGATTTCCCCATCCGGCGGGAACAGCTTTCCTGCTGCCGCCATCGGCAGCCAATCGGCATCTCCAAATATTCCACGCCGGGCACGCTTGATTTCATCTGGCACGACGACGGAGATGCGGGCTGACACCGCCACTGCCATGAAGCCGGCGACGGCAGCAATGACTGCGACCATATCAAGATAGGACAGCGCTCGATCCCACGGAACGACCCGGGCCTGCACAGTCGGTGCAAGCCGGCCGAATTCGCGTAGCGCATAGTAGGCGGCAATGCCGAGAAAACACAAAAGACTTGCCATGGCGACCGGCCTTCGCCGATGCAGCGGCAGGGCCCAAACTGTCAGAAGTCCGGCAAGAGGTCCGAACATTAGAGGCAGTACAGGTGCTGCCCGCAGGAACCAATATTCCATCCTTCCCGACATGCCGACGGCGAGCCCTGGCCACCGCCAGCCAACAATGTAGATTGTGATCGTGGTGACGGCGATCGGCGCCAAAACGAGCAGCAGGCTCGGATGCGGTTTCCCTCTTAGGCCCATTCCGCCGTCTCCTTGAGATGCGATGAAACGTCGGCCAGCGACGGAGCCTTGAAAGCCTCTTCGCCGATATCGCGCAGCCGCCGATGCTCAATGGAGCCTGGGGCGAGCTTTGCCAGTTCTATGAGGCCGCCGAGCAGGAATGCCCGATCGGCTTTCGACAGCCCTGCTCTGACGACGATTCCGCCGAGCAGGAACTTCTCGCGCGCGTCGCGCTTCCGCTCAGCCGTCATTTGGAGCCTGCCCCTGCGCTCCAGCGCCGCTATCTCCTGATCGACGCGCTTGAGGAGCGGGGCCAGCGGCGATTTTCCTTTCCCCCTTCCGAAATCGCGCGGCGATTTCCTCGATGATCCGATCGACCTCCTCGTCGGCGATCTCCATCTCCGCCAGCCCGGTTCTGGTCGCGGCGCGGGCAAACCGCTCGGCCGATTTAACTATCAACAATCGTTTGCGTTCGCGCAGCTTTTCGATCTGGGCGTCGAGATCGGAAATCGATGATTTTGTCGCCATTCCTGGTTCCTTTTCTGCTTTGATGTCGAAGGTGCGATTATACTAACTAGAATAAAACAGTAAAATGCGCTAGCGTGCAACCAGAAAAGCGGCATCGGCCCTTCGGTCCGATCTGTTTGAGGGCGCAATATACGTCGCTGTCGCGACGTGCTTGGGCCAGTCTGGAGACGCCAGTGGCGATCATGTTCGTCAGAGCGCAGGTGATCAGTAGGGGATCGGGACGCAGCATCGTCTCGGCTGCCGCCTATCGCCACCGCGCCCGGATGATGGACGAGCAGGCGGGAACGTCGTTCAGCTATCGCGGTGGGGCGGGCGAACTGATGTATGAGGAACTGGCGCTGCCGGATGAGATCCCGGATTGGCTGCGGTCGGCGATATCAGGTCAGTCCGTCAGCAAGGCCAGCGAAGTGTTTTGGAATGCCGTTGACGCCTTCGAGACGCGGGCAGATGCGCAGCTCGCCCGCGAACTGATCATCGCGCTGCCGGAGGAGCTGACGCGGGCCGAGAATATCACGCTGGTGCGCGAATTCGTCCGCGACAATCTCACCTCGAAAGGAATGATCGCCGACTGGGTCTATCACGACAAGGACGGCAACCCGCACATCCACCTGATGACGACGCTCCGGCCGCTGACGGAGGAGGGGTTCGGGGCAAAGAAGGTTCCAGTGCTTGGTGAGGATGGTAAGCCGCTGCGCGTCGTCACGCCGGACCGCCCGAACGGCAAGATCGTCTACAAAGTCTGGGCGGGCGACAAGGAAACGATGAAGGCGTGGAAGATCGCCTGGGCGGAAACGGCCAACCGGCATCTGGCGCTGGCCGGACATGACATCCGCCTCGACGGTCGCTCCTATGCCGAACAGGGCCTCGACGGCATCGCGCAAAAACATCTCGGGCCGGAGAAGGCGGCGCTGGCGAGGAAGGGCAGGGAGCTCCACTTCGCGCCGGCCGATCTCGCCCGCCGCCAGGAGATGGCCGATCGGCTGCTTTCAGAGCCGGAGCTTTTGCTGAAGCAGCTCGGCAATGAACGCTCTACCTTCGACGAGAGGGAAATCGCTAAGGCGCTGCACCGTTATGTCGACGATCCCGTCGATTTTGCCAACATCCGCGTACGCCTCATGGCGTCGGACCAATTGGTCATACTGAAGCCGCAGGAGATCGAGGCAGAGACAGGAAAGGTGTCGGAGCCCGCGATGTTTACGACGCGGGAGATGCTGCGCATCGAATACGACATGGCGCAGTCGGCGCGGGTTTTGTCGGAGCGTCGCGGCTTCGGCGTTTCCGAGCGGAATGTGAAAGTGGCGATCGAAAGCGTCGAGAGCGGCGATCCCAAAACTCCGTTTCGGCTCGATGCAGAGCAGGTCGATGCTGTCCGTCATGTCACCGGTGACAGCGGCATTGCCGCCGTCGTTGGGCTTGCCGGCGCCGGCAAATCGACGCTGCTTGCTGCCGCACGTCTTGCCTGGGAGGGCGAGGGACACAGGGTGATCGGTGCAGCCCTTGCCGGCAAGGCCGCAGAAGGGCTGCAAGACAGTTCCGGCATCAAGTCGCGGACACTTGCCTCCTGGGAACTGGCCTGGGCCAATGGCCGCGATACGCTCCATCGCGGTGATGTGCTGGTGATCGACGAGGCCGGCATGGTGGCCTCGCAGCAGATGGCCCGTGTGCTGAAGATTGCCGAGGAGGCTGAGGTAAAGGTCGTGCTGGTCGGCGATGCGATGCAGCTGCAGCCGATCCAGGCCGGTGCTGCCTTCCGGGCAATTACCGAACGCATCGGCTTTGCAGAGCTTGCCGGCGTGCGCCGCCAGCGTGAGGCCTGGGCACGTAATGCCTCGCGGCTGTTTGCCCGCGGCGAGGTCGAGAAGGGCCTCGACGCCTATGCCCAGCAGGGCCACCTGGTCGAGGCGGGCACACGCGAGGAAACGATCGACAGGATTGTGGTCGATTGGACAGAGGCACGCAAACACGCAATCGGTCGCTCGATCTCCGAGGGCAGGGATGGCCGTCTTCGCGGTGATGAACTGCTGGTGCTCGCCCACACCAACGACGATGTCCGCAAGCTCAACGAGGCGCTGCGTGAGGTGATGGCCGGCGATAATGCCCTCGGCGAAAGCCGCAGCTTCCGGACCGAGCGCGGGGCGCGAAAATTTGCCGCCGGCGACCGCATCATCTTCCTGGAGAACGCCCGCTTCCTCGAGCCGCGGGCCAAGCACTCCGGGCCGCAGTATGTCAAGAACGGCATGCTCGGCACCGTCGTCTCCACCGGCGATAAACGTGGAGGTCCGCTGCTGTCGGTTCTGCTCGACAATGGCAATAAAGTCGTCTTCGGCGAGGACAGTTATCGCAACGTCGATCACGGCTATGCCGCAACGATCCACAAGTCGCAGGGCGCCACCGTCGATCGCACCTTCGTGCTGGCGACCGGGATGATGGACCAGCATCTGACCTATGTGTCGATGACGAGGCATCGCGATCGTGTCGATCTTTATGCAGCGATAGAGGATTTTGAGGCAAAACCTGAATGGGGACGCAAGGCGGGTGTCGATCATGCCGCGGGTGTGACCGGCGAGCTTGTCGAAACCGGCGAAGCCAAATTCCGGCCTGATGACGAAGATGCCGACGATAGCCCCTATGCTGACATCAGGACGGATGGCGGAGCCGTCCATCGCCTTTGGGGCGTGAGCCTGCCGAAGGCACTTGAGGAGGCCAGCATCATGGAAGGCGACACCGTGACGCTCAGAAAGGATGGTGTCGAGCGGGTCAAGGTCCAGATTGCCGTTGTCGACGAGAAGACAGGTCACAAGCATTACGAGGAGCGGGAGGTCGATCGCAACGTCTGGACAGCCAGTCAGGTCGAGACCGCTAGCGCACGACAGGAGCGCATCGAGCGGGAAAGTCATCGGCCGGAACTCTTCAATCTGCTCGTCGAACGCTTGTCGCGCTCCGGTGCCAAGACGACGACGCTCGATTTTGAGAGCGAGGCCAGTTACCGCGCACACGCTAACGACTTCGCCCGGCGCCGCGGGCTTGATCATCTCTCGCTTGCCGCCGCCGAGATGGAGGAAAGCCTTACCCGGCGCTGGGCGTGGATTGCCGCAAAGCGGGAGCAGGTGGAAAAGCTCTGGGAGAGGGCAAGCGTGGCGCTCGGCTTTGCCATCGAACGGGAACGGCGGGTCGCCTACAATGAAGAACGGAGCCAGACGATGGTCGAAGCGACATCCAGTGACGCGCGAACTGCATCCCACTCCGTCTCGGGCGCGAGCGCTGATGAAACACGCTATCTGATCCCGCCGGCTACGTCCTTTGTCAGCAGCGTCGAGGAGGATGCGCGGTTGGCGCAGCTTGCGTCGCCGGCCTGGACAGAGCGGGAGGTGATCCTGCGGCCGCTGCTGGAGAAGATCTACCGGGATCCGGATGCAGCGCTCGTCTCCCTGAATGCACTGGCGTCGGATATCGGGGTCGCAGCCCGCAGGCTCGCCGACGACCTTGCCGCAGCCCCTGGTCGGCTTGGCCGGCTGCGTGGCTCCGAGCTGATCGTCGACGGACGCGCGGCGCGTGAAGAGCGCAATCTCGCTGTCGCGGCCGTGAAGGAACTGCTTCCGATGGCCCGTGCCCATGCGACCGAGTTCCGCAGGAACGCCGAACGGTTCGACCTGCGCGAGCAGACGCGCCGCGCGCATATGTCATTGTCGATCCCGGCGCTTTCCGAGCGCGCGATGGCGCGCCTTATGGAGATCGAGGCGGTGCGCCGCCAGGGCGGGGACGACGCCTATAAGAGCGCCTTTGCGCTTGCCGCTGAGGACCGCTCGGTCGTGCAGGAGATCAAGGCGGTCAGCGAAGCGTTAACGGCCCGCTTTGGCTGGAGCGCATTTAGCGCGAAGGCGGATGCGATCGCTGAACGCAACATTGTCGAGCGCATGCCGGAGGACCTGACGGATGAACGGCGCGGAAAGCTGACGCGGCTGTTCGAAGCCGTGCGACGCTTTGCGGAAGAGCAGCACCTCGCCGAACGTCGGGATCGTTCGAAGGTCGTCGCCGGCGCCAGTGTCGATCTGGAGACGGAGAAGGGGGTGGGGAAGGAGAACGTTCCCATTCCCCCTATGCTCGCCGCCGTCACCGAGTTCAAGGTCCCCGTTGACGACGAGGCGCGATCAAGAGCTCTCTCTGCACCTCTCTATCGTCAGCAGCGTGTGGCACTGGCGAACGCGGCAACGACAATCTGGCGCGATCCGGCTGAAGTCGTCGGCAAGATCGAGGAACTTCTCCAGAAAGGTTTTGCCGCCGATCGCATTGGAGCCGCTGTGGCCAATGACCCGGCGGCCTACGCGGCCTTGCGCGGTTCCGACCGTCTCGTAGACCGGATGCTGGCCTCTGGCCGAGAGCGGAAAGAGGCTGTGGCGGCCGTGCCGGAAGCTGCAGCGCGCCTGCGCGCGCTCGGTGCGGCCTACGCCAATGCGCTCAACTCAGAACGCCAGGCCATCACAGAAGAGCGGCGGCGCATGGGGGTCGCGATCCCTGCTCTGTCGAAAGCTGCGGAAGAGGCGTTGGCGCGCCTGACGGCCGAGGCGAGGAAGGACAGCAGAGGGTTGAGAGTCTCCGCAGTTCCCCTCGATCCGGGCATTGGCCGGGAGTTTGCCGCTGTCAGCCGGGCGCTCGATGAACGTTTCGGTCGCAATGCCATCGTTCGGGGCGAGAAGGATCTTGTCAGCCGCCTGCCGCCGGCGCAGCGTCGAGCTTTCGAGGCGATGCAGGAGCGGTTGAAGGTCCTGCAGCAGACTGTCCGTCTGCAGAGCAGTGAGCAGATCACAGCGGAGCGGCGCCAAAGGGCTGCTAGCCGCGCTCGCGGCATCAACCTCTGAGACTCGAAGAAAAGCGGGGGGGTGGCGGAGCGGTCGAAGCTACTGTTCGTCCGTTCCGCAGCGGTCGTTGTAGAGGCGATTGCAGGTTTCACCAGATCGCGTGCCGTCTGCGTGAAGCCACTCTATAGCCCCCTCGGACACGGACGTGGCCAGAAACAAGCCTGCTTCCAACAGCGCGCGGATGCCACAGAATGTGACGAGGTCTCGCGCTGAGACCCTGAAGAACAAGCTTTCACTGGTCGGCCTTATGATCGCGCCTCCACCTTCGAAAGCTAGAAACCTGTCAGGGCCCACGGAGACGTGGGATTGGTAGAAGTCCTCGATTTGCGTGCAGATCTTGTCGGCAACGTGCTGCGTGCGCGAGAGAGCGACACACGCTTCGGCGACGTGTACGCACTTTGAAACATCTTCCTCACCCGCGATTGATGGCGCTCGTGGCAAGATCAGGTGCGCGTTGCCCGGCGGGCCTAGGTCAACGAAGTGACGGACTTCGCCAATCGATTTTTTCATGCTGTTCCTGCCTATTTGGAGAAAAAAGCTTTTCGAGATGGCAAAGCGTTGGAGGCTGCTCAACGTGATGGATCGCTTTCTGCTGACGCAAACGTTGTTCCAGTTGAGCTCGTGAAGACGTGACGCAGTCGCTCACGCGACGGCGAAGATGAGTGAGATTGCTAAAGGGTCCAGGATCGCCCCGATAGCCGCCTGGCTTCGGATTCCGGGTAAAGGCGGCAAGGAAGGTCCGCATAGACATATTCTGCTGGAATCGCGGGTGCGGACAGCTTCGATAGGAACAGGTCGAGATTCTCCCGACTGTTGCTGGAGACAAGCGTGTAGAAATTGCCGCTGTTCCAGGTGACGAATGAGTGTTCGAAGAACCGGCGTAGTGTTTCGCTCATCTTCGTAAGGGTAACTTCGTTTCGATCCATTCGCGTCAGCACCGTCTCTTCCTTGGCGCGAATATCTGACGCGCTGAAAAAGCGAGCTTTGAAACTATGGTCCTTCTGGCGTTCCCGCCGCCGATATTCCTCGTCGTCTTCATGCCTGAACTTCTCGACGAACATGAAGAGCCCGTCGGTCTTGAGATGCTGCGAGACGAACCGGATCTGATCGAAACGATTTGGCGAATACATCTGGAAAGTCGTGTCCTCGAGGATGATATCGAAACCGCTGCCAAATTTTCGGAGCTCCACGTCTTCTTGGATCCTTTGCGATGTCAGATGATGAAATGGTCCGTGAAAAAACATGGCGTGAGGAGGAACGCCATAGGCATAGAAGCTTCTGAGGTTCTCGACGTTGGGACTGCAGGACAGTGTTTCTATCCTGCCATTGCCAAGTTCGCCGATCACACGAGCCATCGTCCCCTCGGCTGTACCTAGCGTGTAGAGCTGCAGTTGACCCTTTCTGGCGCGCGCGTATTTGAGGATCGCGCTGCCTATGCGGCACTCCTCTTCGAGGCGATAGGGTATGCTGCTCAGGTAGTGCTTATCGAATGGACCTTGGCGCAGCGGATGAAGGGCTGAAAAGCGCCTGAACGTCATGTCCAATGGGAACAAGCGGCGATCGAGCTCAGGCGGACGGATAGGCATTCCAGCCTCACCGGATGCGGTGGTCGAAAAAAACTCAGTAAGCTCGTTAAGGCGAGGGGCGCGGTCGCACTCCTCGATGAAGTCGGCAAATTCACGCATGCGAAAGCCTGCCTTTCTCTCGCACCATCGCGTTTTCCGGGTTTCAGGAGGAAATCGCGCATCCCGAAAAGATTGTGCCGTCAGCGATGATGTCGGCAGAAGATGATCGCGAACGTCATGTTTTCGCATCCACGATTTTGATTGGTTTTCATGAAATTGACATGAAGTTCGACCTGAGGTTAAAGCCTGACTTGTTGACAACTTGGGGTGAGGTAGGGTCGCTACCACACCGGTTTTTCAGGGGAGCAGCTTTCGAGTGGGGATCATTCCATCAATTCACCCCGACAGGATGAAAAAGTCACAAGGGGAGATCATTCTTCACCAGCAAGGCCTTTGGAGCCATGCCCGCGCAGATGTCGTTCGCCGGCGCAGTCTCGGGCGACAGGTTATCGACGTTGTCGCGGATGACCACCTGATCTTCCTCAACATAAGGGGTACGGCGGCATCCGGCGAAAATTTTGTGGACGGACGAAGAGTCGAGTTCAGTCCGCGTCCAGACGGCTCGCTTGTTTACATTCCGCCCGGTTGCCATTGGAGCGGTTGGGATGAAGGCGATGCTGAGGGTTGTTATCTTATGATAACCGTGACGCAGGATTTTTTTTCCAACCTCACGACCAAGCTCCCGCGCGTAGGCACCTTACGTCCGGAGCTTGGATTTAGAGATCTGCCAATCCAATGCTTGGCGCGGCAGATTGCCGGAGAACTTTCACACGACGATTCCGTAGGGAGTCTGATCGTTGAAGGGCACCTAGCGGCTATCTTCGGACTTCTGCAGCGCCGCTCCGGCACATCTGGCAGATTGTCTCGAGGAGGATTGTCTCCTACGGTTCTCAAGCGGGTGATAGGGCGAATTGAAGCTCACATCGATCGACCTCCGAGCGTGCGCGCTCTGGCTGAAGAGGCGGGATTGACCTACGAGCATTTTTCCCGCGCTTTCAAGCAGTCGCAAGGCTCGACGCCCTATGGCTTCTATAACCAGCGCCGCCTTGAACGCGTGACCGACCTTCTCCGCACGACTGCGATCAGTGTGACCGAGATCGCCATCGCCTGTGGCTACTCCAGCGGGAGCCACCTCTCGACCAGATTTCGCCGAGAGACGGGATTTTCCCCTGCCGAGTACCGGGCGCTCTGGAAAGAATAGCTGGTTCTGGACGAGAGATAATATCAAATTCATGAAAGCCGCCAGCTGTTCAGAAGAATAGCATGTCCCCATGAACCTGCCAGTAGGGAGTGTGGATGAAGTGGGCGCGACAGAAAGCAGCGGCATAGGGTATTATGCCTCTCGCGGCATCTATCTCTTCTGTGTTCTTGCGTCGGCCACCGGCCGCAATGTCTACTTTGTGCTGGCGGCATGGGTTGCGACAGATGTCAGCAAGAGCACGAGCGCTCTCGCCATCCTTTTGGCGCTCGGCAGTGCCGCTGAGTTGCTCACCAGCAATGTTGGTGGGGTTCTAGTTGATCGATTTGATCGTCGCTTCGTCTGTATCGCTTGCGATTTATCCAGGTTGATCCTCATATTTTCAACGGGTATTGGTCTCTCGTTCGGTGACCCACTTGGTGTTCTTTGCCTATCGTGGACCATCTTCGCGTTCATCGACAGAACCTATTCGACTGCGCTGCAGGCCATCATTCCAGACATCGTGCGTCCTAAGAACCTCACTTCATTCAATTCGGCGTCTTATATTGCGATGCAGGCGGGCAATCTCATCGCCGCTATCGTCACCGGTTACAGCTTAAACGCCATCGGGATGAATCTGACGTCGGTCTTGCCTGGCGCCTTTTTCGCCCTATCACTGTTGGGGCTGCTGGCACTGCTCGGCCGCCAGCCGCCTTCTCGTTCTCGATCGAATTTGCAGGCAAAGAGCATTCGTCGGATGGATCTGTTGCCGACGACCTTCGTCGTTCACCCATTGAAGACCATCGCCGTCATGTATGCGTTGACCTATGCGATGGGCATGCTCGTGAGTGTATTGGGCGCCGCATATGTCACCCGCGAACTCAAGGGGTCAGCGCTAGAGTTCGGTTATCTCGAGGCAGGTTGGGCCCTCGGTTCGATTGCGGGCTGTTCAACCCTTCTTCTCAGAAGGGCGCGTTCGCGACGACAAAGCATCCTATTCCAGTCGGCGCTCGCTGGCATTGTTCTGTTGGGCTTTCCTGTTTTCCAGAGCTTTTTCTCCGGGCTCGTTCAACTGGTGTTGCTTGGCTTCTGCTACAATGTCACGCGGATCCTGATCGATGTACGGGTTCAATCGACCGTTTCAATTGACATGTTGGGGCGGGCGCGAAGCCAGATCCACACGATCTGTGTTTCGATAGGGCTTCTTGCGTATGGCATCATCGGGACGATCGGAGACGCAATTCCACCTTCGGGGATTTTCGGCCTCTTCGGGGCGCTGATGATGACCGTCGCGCTCTTCTTTTACTTTGACATGGATCGGGGAGCGCCGGCGGAAAGCCGGTTCGTCTGAGGATGGAGACGTCGCCCAATAGCGACCTGGTTTCAAAAGGTGAGGTGTTGACCCTCATTTTTGAATTATTCCCTTGGTTGCGTCAGTTTGAGCAGGCATCGCTGAACGACTACGCAAAGGCGGCTTTCTCGGTTGGATCGGATCAATCGGGCTGCGTCGCGCGAAGCCAGGCAATGTCTCTATTGCGGTCACGCGTGGCGGCCGTCGCGCAACGTCAGGGTTATTCAGCAGGGGCCGTGACGCGCTTTCAAACCGAAATCGAAGTCGCTCCGGTGCTGCAGTGTGGCCCCCACCTCCACCTGTTGATCGAGCCTGACGCCTTTTACACCCATCTGTTCTCCCTGATGGGACTTCGCGCGCATGGCAGGACATCCTATATCTCCTACGCTTGCTCGACAGTGAAGTTCGTGGAACGCGGTCGCAAGGGTCCGGCCTGGCTCCACGTCGATGGCGATGCAGTCAATGTCTTCGGCCTGTCGCGCAGCAAAATGATCCCCTACAGCATTCTTGGCAGAAACGGCTGCTACAGATTCCATCTTCAAAACGTCGACAGGCCCGGTCATGACTCGGAGGCAATTTCCTGCTTGCGAGACCTTTTGCCTCTTGGCGAATTCCAGTCGGCGGCAGAGGCGATCAAAGCGGCAAATCTTTGCCTCTGGAAGCGGTATTCTGACAGCCAGGTGGACTTTCTTCAGCTTGACGATAGCGACGTTGCCGATCTGGTCGCGGACCACCTTTCCGATGGCCGGTCCTGGCTGCGAGCCTCGTTGATCGAGGACCGAGCATTCGCGATGCGCCTCATCCATTGCATCGATCAACTCGCTGACACGGCTTGGCGAGGCTGGCTGAAAAACTCGACGCATTTTTTCTGGGGCTGCATTGAAGGGCGGCTTTTTCCACTTTGGCTGGATGGCAGGGTCCTCCGGTCGAAGGAGACAGATGATGTCTGTGTTGAATTCTCGCCGCCAAGTCTTGTGGAGGCCCTGAGAACTGGCCGGATCGTTCCGAACCTTCTGCTGATGTTCATCGTAACGTCGATCCTGCCTGGCGTGCGTGTCCTGGGTGGAAGTCGGCATACGATCTATTATCCGTTGATGCGCTGGGCATTCTGCGAGGCGTTGAGGAACAACCATCGTGACACACAGCTTCTCAACGCACTGTCAAAGGACGAACGGCCGGGGGTTTGGGGCCATCGCATCATCTCCTCGCCGTGCGAGCCGTTTTCGCTGCTGAATGCAGTTAGCCGCGGGGGTATTGCAACGCTTCTCGAGCAGTTCGGCAAGATGAGCATTATCGACGCTTGCGGGCCCTTTTCCAGCTTCACCCAGGACCCCCTATGGGCGGAGCTTGCGGTGGCATACTCCTCCCGGAGGGTGGGCAGACACTCCTCGCAATGGGCGTTCCGCTGATCGCACCTCCTTTGGTTTTCTGTCCACTTTACCGCCCGAAGCGTGACCTCTCGCTTTTGAGACAAGTGTCCGCGCGTAAAGCGAAGCTATTGAATCTTGTAAAGAATTCGGTTGCGCGGCGGGCGGATTTCAACTAGGTTTCGCAGCGAGGCAGTACGCGCTGCCTTGGGGATTAGAACCCCCTGTTAGCGGTTGGTGTCGGCCGATTCGGCACCACACTCCTTGACCTTCGGTCGAGGAGCCTGTGGCGTATGTCCAGGTTCCTCGGAACTAAAGGCCACAGGGCCGTCTAGCACGGTGTTCTAACTCCCCGATCAGTGGGTTGAGCGAGTTTTCAGCGGGGGCGCACCGCGTGAAACTCTCCATCGGGGTGACCACCATGAAGCGCTATGTAGCAGCCCAGGTTCGGACTTCGAGACCTGCGCAAGCCAAACAGTCGGATGTTGCACGCGAGTCGGTACATCCAGTCGATCGGCATGTCGGACAGCAAATCCGTATCCGCCGAATGCAGTCGAATGTCTCCCTAGGGGATCTCGGCGCCGGCATCGGGGTGAGTTTGCAGCAGGTACAAAAATATGAAAGCGGTAAGAACCGCGTCAGCGCTTCGATGCTCTACGAGCTTGCCAATTGCCTCAAGATCCCGGTTTCGAGGTTTTTCGAAGGCCTTCCAGATCCCGAAACCACTCAGGGCCAGCAATTCATAACAGAGATCGATGGGAAGATTGCCTACATATCCACGGCGGAGGGACGGCGTCTGATAGACGACGTTTTGCTCCTTTCTCCGCGTGTGCGCAGCCGGGTCGTTGCCCTCGTCAGCTCGATTGTCGATGAAGAGATGGAAGAACACAAGGACGTTTCCCCATAAAAAGACCAACAAGAGCGCGGCCGCAAAAATTGGTCAGCGGTTCGTAGAGTTATCGCCGCATACTGCAGGTTCTAAAAAGCGATCTGGCCAACGTTCTTCTCTCGGTCAAGCACAGTGCCAAAACCGGCACTGCGGTCGGCAAGATCGTCAAGGATGTCTGCCGCCATTCTGCCATCGGCGAGCACAGGGAAGGGGAGGCGATCGCGTGCAGGATTCGATAATGCCTCGGTTCCACCGATCACAATCGGACGCAAGCGTACATTTTCCAGCTGTCCGCTAGATCCAAAATTGCAGGTCGCGATGACGCTCCTCCACACTTCCGGCGGGCTCCATTCCTGTTCGTCCTTTTCCGTATGGAAGAGGAAGTTGCCAAGGCCGTAGAAAATTGGCGTATTCCGATATATCTCAACCCCTTGAAGGACCGGAGCGCCATGGCTGACAAAGAGGCCTGCGCCCGCGTTAACGCAATCGTGCGCAAATTCGCGGACCCAGACGGGGACTTGCTGCCAGTTCGGCTCCCAATGGTGATGATGCAAATACACGATGACGAGCGTGTCGCGGCCCGCTTCTTCCGCGATCGCCGAAAGGTGAGCCCTGGCGCTGTGCCGGTCCATGACGATGCGGCGAGCGGTCTCATCTGATCTGCGAAACACGGTTCCATAGAAATCAATTTCGTCTTGGCCATGAAGATCAGGCGGATCCTCTGGCTGGGCATAATTCGCGCGCTCCAAGGGCGAACTTAGAAGACGCTCCTGAATGGAGCGAAGCAAGTTGAATGTTCCCGCTTCCAGGTCGAATACCCTGGAGACTTTCAGACTATTGATGCCGGGCCTTGCTATCCTGCCCTCAGTTGCGTCCTCGGCGTACATGAAAGACGGGCCTGGCCCGGCATCCATGGCAATCAGCGCGACATTTCGGGATCCGAACGTCATTTTCTGTGCCGTGGAAGCATGATGCTTGTTGTGGCCGATGCCGGCATGCAGGAAATTGTGTGCCGCAACCTCCTCCAGCGTCGAGAGGATCCCCGGCGGTCCAAGATCGAAAGCATGGTTGTTCGCCAGAGCCAGGCTATTGAAACCGAGCTCCTTCAACGCCGCCAAGACATCCGGCGCTGCAGCGCCGAAATAGCTGCCTTTGAGCGGCCATCCACCATGACGACCATAGATAGTCGTCTCGAGATTGGTGAAGGCAACATCGCTTGCTTTGAGGATCTCGGCGATCTCAGCGAGCCGTGGATCGCCGATCGTTCGAAGATCATGACGGATGAGCGACTGGCCGGTGACAGCAATGGAAAAGGGTGCGGACATATGGTCTACCTTCGATCTTTAGGACTGCCGACTGCTCACGCACTATGGCTTCGGGGGAAATGCGTGTCGGAAAGCCAGTGTCTAGTTCGATGTCTGCGGCGAAACATCGATCTTGAACCATTGCTCGCTCAGCCGCTTCAGGGTTCCGTCGCTCGTGGCGGCCTCGATGGCGCTATCGAATGCCGCAACCAGTTCGCCGTCATCTTGCCGGAGCCCGACGCCGACACCCGGGCCCCACAGGCCACCGGAGAGCCGCGGGCCGTAGAGCGTCGCAATCCCGCCATCCGTGCTGTCGAGGAAGGCTTTCCAGGTGAAATAGTCGGCAAGACCGCCATCGATGCGCTCAGCCACGAGATCGAGATGCATGTTGTCCTGGGAATCGTAGCTCCTGATCGTCGCGACCTTTCCGAACAGTTCATTGAGCACCGCTTCCGAATTCGATGATCGCAATACGCCCAAAGTTCTGCCGTTGAGAGCGGCTCGAAGCTCCTCGATCTTTGCCTGCTTTTCAGGGTCGATAGTTGTGAGGTCGAGCTCGGCCAACGTATCCGTGGGCGGAAGATTGAGATCTTTGCGTATGACAACTTGGTTGAAACCTCCGGCGTAGGGCTTGGAAAAAGCGATAGATTTCTTCCGCTTCTCAGTTATCGCCATCCCCGACATGATGGCATCGAACTTTCCAACGGTGAGCGCCGGTATGATTCCGTCCCAGTCCTGAGGCACGAAAGTGCACTCGAACTTCATCCTCCGGCAAAGATCGCGGCCGACGTCGATGTCAAAGCCGGCGAGCTCCCCTTGGGGGGTGATGGCATTCCAGGGCGGCGAAGCACCTTCAGAGGCGATTGTCAGTGTCTTCCTGTCCATTGCTCCCGCGTTGTTGGCGCAGACGACAAGAGACAGGGCAAGCAGAAGTGTTCGTTTCACGACGATGTTCCTTTCATTGCTGAGTTTGATTGTTGGCGTCCGGGATGTGGGCTGGCGTCAAGTTTCAGCCGAGGCGAGAGGCGGCTTTCCGTTCGCTCTTCGAGGTACAGGTTGCGCCGGCGGTGGACGGTTTGCCGTCGGCGTCCAACGCGTCTCCAGCATCTGGAAACCTTGCGTGATCAAGAGGGTAAGCAGCAGATAGAAAGCCCCCGCGGCAATGAAGACCTCGTATGGGGCGAATGTCTCCGACACCAGCTGTCGGGCGAGCCCGGTCACCTCAAGCAGCGTGATGGTGCTTGCAAGGGAGCTTGCCTTCAGCATTCCAACCACCTCATTTGCATAGGCGGGAAGAGCGATCCTGAGGGTCAAAGGGAACACGATAAGACGGGCAGTGTGGAAACGGGAAAGGCCCAAGGCTTTGGCCGCTTCAATCTGCCCACGCGGGACCGCCTGGATCCCGCCGCGCAGAACTTCTGTCGTATGGGCGGCGCTGTTCAGGGTGAAAGCAATGAAGGCGCACCAGAACGGCTCTCGCATCACGGCCCATAGAAAGCTTTGGCGGACGAGGGGAAGCTGGCCAATCCCGTAGTAAATCAGGAAAAGCTGAACCAGAAGTGGCGTGCCGCGGAACGCATAGGTATATGCCAGCACGGGCGCGGAAGCCCACGGATTTGATGATGCCCGTAGGAAGGCGAGCGGGACCGAGACGGCGAAGCCTGCGGCAAGCGATGCGAATGTCAGAACCAGAGTGAGAAGAAGGCCGCGGGGAAGGGTGAGAAACGCTTCAAGCGCGATGGTCATGCTCATTGCCTCAACCTTTCATCGCCGGGAGCGAATAGCGGCGCTCCAATAACCGGAACGAAAGAAGGGACAGGCTTGTGAGGGCGAGGTAGATTGCAGACGCTGCGAGATAGAAGGGGAGTGGAGCGCGCAGTGAGCCTGCGCCTATATAGGCGACGCGCATGACATCCGTCAGCCCGACGACGGAAATCAGCGATGTATCCTTTATCAAGGAGATGCAAAGGTTACAGAATGCCGGCAGAGCGATCGGGATCATCTGGGGAATGATGATCAGAAACCAAATCTGCGCGTTCGAAAGCCCGAGCGCCGCTGCAGCCTCTCGTTGGCCTGGTGCAACCGCGTTGATCGCACCACGGAATATTTCCGCGGCGTACCCGCTGAACACGACGGTCAGTGCCGCGACACCGGCCGCAAATGCATTAATCTCGATGTAGCCACCGGCAATCGCGCTCAAAAGGGCGGTTCCGCCGAAATACGTCAGGAGGATGATCAGAAGTTCCGGAACACCCCGGATGATGCCCGTGTAGGCCCGCATGCACGATGAAACCGACTTACGGGTCGAGTTGCGGAGAACGGCAATAAGCAAACCTAATAGGGTCCCGAAAGCGCAGCTCAAGGCAAACACTAAAAGTGTGTTCTTCAATCCAGATAAAAATTGATCTACAAATGCGTACAATGCAAGTCTCCAATATTCTTGCGAGCGCACCGAAATAGGAAAGGTATTCTCCCGACATATACAAAGGGCTTGCCGAGATTTAACCGAGGGTAGATTGGATTTATTAGCTTAACCGGCGCTCTAAGTTTGGCGTATGTCAAAAATATACTTTGACTTGCCGCCGTCAATTTATAAGATTCAGGAAGTTTTGATAAGCGCAGCTTATGAGGCGCGTCGCTCGACCACGATTGAGATTCCCGGCCATGGACGTCACCGACTCCGGAGTGAAGATCCGCCACCTTCAAATATTGCGGGAGGTTATGCGCGCCGGCTCGGAAAGGCTCGCAGCGCAGATGTTGCGAATAACCCAGCCGGCGGTCAGCCAAAACATCAAGCAGCTAGAGGAGACTGTCGGCTTCGCGCTCTTCCGCCGGGAAAACAACAGACTGGTGCCAACCGTCAAGGCATGGGAATTTCTACGCACAATCGACGCGGCGTTTGCCGGACTTGATCGGATCGGACCGTCAATCGACTTCCTGCGGAACAACGATACGCGAATGATCGGCATCGCGGCGCCAAGCGCTTTCTCCTTCGCGACCTTGCCGAAAGTGGTCAAAAGGATTCGGGAGAGAAGCCGCTCTTACGCCGTTCAGGTGAAATCAGGAACTTATGAGCAGATTGCAGATCATGTGTTAAACGGCCGCTCGGATCTTGGCATCTCCCGATTGCCTCTTGATGAGCGCATTCTTGATTGGGTGCCCGTCGGCTCGGCCACCAACGTATGTCTTTTTCCGGCCAACCATCGATTTGCGGCACAGCAGCTTGTCACTGCCGAAGATCTTGCTAGTGAGGCGATCATCGATATCGACCCGCAAATTGCCTCTCACCAAATGAGCGTCAATGCCCTTCGATATATGGGAACCGCTCCTGACATCGCCGTGGAATATGACGCCAATGGCCATGACATTGGCTATGTCATGGCAGGGATCGGCGTTTCGATTACGAACGAGATCATTGCGAGCGAATATGCTGAATTCGACGTTGCATTCCGCGAATTTCAGCCAGGGGCAACATATCACTACGTCGTCGTTTGGCAAAAAGATCGAAAGCTGAGTGATAGCCTAAGATTTGCATTGGAAGAGATAGTCGCGGCTTTGACAGATCGGGCTGCTTGACGATCGCATCGAGGTATGACCCTCGCACCGTAAAACAGATGTTGCGAGTTCATGCTGAACCGCGAGTTGTGCGCGTAAGCTTAGAGCGGGATGATTTTAGGTAGACCCGTGAGAAGGATTCCCTATGACGCAAATCAGATTCATCCTTCTGGCCGGTCAGGAGGCTGAGCTGGATGGCGAGACCTGTTTCGAATAACCGCGAGAAGTTGTAGAAGCGGTGATACAGGAGGGGTGTGGTGCCGGGCGGCGTCCAAGCGCTTCCGCATTGGCATCAGCATCGCGATCGATTGGGTGCGGCGCGTGACGCGACGGACAGCGCAGCCCGGCAGGATGAGTAGCCACAAGCCGCGAACGGCGGTGGCTTACCTAAGCCACCGAGCAGATAGTTGCGCCATATCGTAGAAGAACATCGCGACAATCGGAACTGCGTCGGTTGGCAGAAGCGGACCGGTTGTTTGTGCGATCATTGGTGCCATGTTCTCTTTAAGTGATTCTGCAGTTATCTTAAAATGGCGGATGACACTTCAATTGGACGCAATATCGACTAGAGCAAATCCTGTTCAATCCGGCTCATATCCAGCAGCCCTGAAGTAGTTTGCGCATTCTGTCGGCGTGAAGCGGAGCATCAATGCGCCTAGGACGTCCCATAGAGCATCGATCTTTCGTTCCGCGCCCTCCGTGGTTGACTGCGGCCCCTAAACCGGGACCGCGTGCCGGTGGCGACGGAAGCTATGAGATCACATGCTCAATGCGCTCGAGGTGGTGCTGAGGCACGATCTGAAGGGGTTCCTCGGCCGCTGCGATTTCCTCGACCGTAAGTCCGGTGGCGATGGCCAGGTCCTCAAGGCTGTAGCCCTTCGCAATCCTGGCTTCGCGGCGACGAGCGGCTGCGGAGGTGTTGTCGGCGGTAGCAAATTGATCCATTCCAAACTCCAAATCACGTTGATGTAGCGGCTGAGGGGGATCTGTCCCC
The DNA here is from genome assembly GCF_001664385.1 of Rhizobium phaseoli. Taxonomy (NCBI): domain Bacteria; kingdom Pseudomonadati; phylum Pseudomonadota; class Alphaproteobacteria; order Hyphomicrobiales; family Rhizobiaceae; genus Rhizobium; species Rhizobium phaseoli. Next base: position 216,984 of record NZ_CP013535.1, read on the forward strand.
GATGGGTTGGCTCCTTCGTGGTGCCGACTCGGTCAGAGGTTAGCCGCAACCTGCCGAGCCGCTTGGTTTCTCTTCGCAGACGACGCTCTTGCGTGGCTTCCGCCGCGATCTTGTTCTGCGTTCGGATGCCGAGCGCTCCTGCATTAGCGCTGTTGTTCTAGTCCTGCTTTCTATGACAATCAATCCATGGGTTTGCTCATAGGCACACGACGAGCCGTACCAACTGCCTGGGAAGAATTGTCCGCTACTGATTAACTGCGGTCGCAGATATGCCTTGCGCGATCTCATCGTCGAAGTGAACCATCTCGCCCGAGGCCATGTGCAGCGCGTCCGCGACATCGCCGAAGCGCGCCTCACCATAACGGAGGCCGGAACTTATTGAATCGGCGCCCGTTCGTAAGGACCGACATTAGGAGGATCTCACCATGGCAACCACATCCAAAGCCCGCAGCCAGGATCGTGCTCGCGTCGCAGGTGGTCAGGATCACGAGGTGAAGTACGAAGCCCGGAAGGAAGGCATTTCCAAGGAAGCGGTGAAGAAGACCGTGAAGAACGTAGGCAACAGTCGCAAGAAGGTCGAAGCCGAACTCGACCGGCACTAATCCGGGTTGGAGAGTTCAACCGTGAGGGTCCGCAGCCATAAAGTCAGCGGCGGAAACAGCCGCTGAAAGTCTGGCTCCGACGGATCATAACGCAGCGGCGGAAGGCGCCTGACTGCAGGAGTTGACGACCCCGCAGGAAGCGTTTCGGAGCAAGGCTATCGAAGCTGCGGGATACAGCGCCGTCGAGCAAAGCCAAAAGTATTGGGACGCCGGAGCGTTTCTTGCAAGGGGCGGAGCCGCATCGCATGAGGAAGGGGCTGGCGAGCGAACCCAACGAGCTCCAAAGTCGCGATACGCGACGGCGTCGGCTGACTTTACCTGCAGAACAGAATTCAGAGGCCCACAGACCGTGGGGCACCGCGTGCGGACGCCGGTCCCGACCGGTCCGTTCAATCGACTTCTAGAAGCTGCCATCCCGTTTTTGGGACCGGCCAGCATCGTCGATCTTCTCGTGCTCACTGCGCTGAATAGGAAGCGCGGTCGGTATTAAGCCATTCTCCCGTAACGCCAAAGGCGAGCGGCGGAGCGCCGATCAATCGCCCGAGTCGGGTCTCCAGTGTTTGAAACGATGCTCAGGGAAGCGGTCGACGTGAACCTCGCTTAAATCCTGCGGAGTATTCCATTGCCGACATGCCAGTCGATCAGATCCCGAAACAGGCTTAGCGAGTGCCACGTGCATCGTCGTCCCGATGTGGACTGTAGACTAGCTTCCTGCATAGGGCGATGCGATCCTGAGTTGCGTTCATGTGTCCTCTCCTTCGCGACGGAGAGACCCTAAGCTATGCCGACTAGGCGGCTGCTATGGTGCCGGAAACGTTGGCAAAGTCGGTTAATCGGCATAGTTTGCTGGTCAGTATAAACGTGCTTTTGCCGCGCGCGGCAAAATGCAGTTTGAAGCAGCGTCGCGATCGTCGCCCAAGTCCTGCCGCCGCCTTCCGAGCCGGGTTCATAATGCCGGATTTCCGACGTTTGAAGCAAGGGTCACCTATCCCTTCCATCCACTGGTTGACCAAACCGTCTTGGTAACCGGCAGCCATGAGCACGAAGGCGTTCACTATCTGCTCATTCTGGCACACGGTGGTTCATTTCAAATTCCGGCATGGATGTTTGATCCTGCGGCAAGTTCGATCGAGATCGTAGCTGCGCCGCGCCTTTCGGCAACCAAACTCGTTGAACTGCGCGCCAAGCTTTGTTGCCTGACTATTCCGTTGCGGTCGCTGCGGTCGCCGATTGCACATTCAATACTCCGGGAAAGGCGGCGCAGCGATATGTTTGTCGCGGCACGTTCGGCGCCATGGCGGTCGGCAACTGTATCGGGTTCGGCGGCATGCGGGTCGATCGGGCCGTGGCGCAGGAGGTGCTCGAGCGATTGCAACCTCTGGGAATCGAGGCGGCCTTGCGGGCAATGGAGGCGCACACGCAGCGTCATAGCGACAATCAACAGCAACTCGAGAACTTAATCAAGCAAGCACAATACGAGGCTGCCAGGGCGCGCCGCCAGTATGATGCTGTCGATCCGGGCAATCGGTTGGTCGCCGGCGAACTGGAGCGGCGCTGGAATGAGAAGCTGATCCTATTGCGTGATCTCGAGGTCCAGTTCGAGATGCTCTCGACCGACCGTAACACGCCTGCTTTATCGGCCGACGACCGTACAAGATTGATGATGCTCGGTAGCGATCTATAGTAAGGCATGGCACAGGTCCCGACGCGTCTATCGAGACACGCCAAAAGATCATTCGGCTGCTGATCAAAGAAATCATTGTCGATACCGTTGACGACACATTGGCGCTCGTCATTCATTGGCAGGGTGGCGATCACACCCGGATGACGGTGAAGAAAAACAAGATCGGCCAGACCCGCTGGGCAGTTAAGGCTGATGTTGTCGATCTCGTTCGCAACTTGGCGAGGCAGTTGCCCGATTTGTCGATCGCAGCGATCTTGAATCGATCCGGCAAGCGGACAGGGCATGGCGCCAGCTGGACGCGAAGCCACGTCTGCAGTCTTCGCAACATCCACGGCATCTCCGTCTATCGAGAAGGTGAACGGGCCGAACGCGGTGAGAGAACCCTCGACGAGGCCGCCGACATTCTAAAGGTGAGTCGAGCTACCGCCTACCGGATGGTCAGCAGCGGTGTCCTTCCCGCTCGCCAGTTATGCACCGGAGCGCCGTGGATCATCCAGCTTTCCGACCTTCAACACGAAACCGTGCGCCGCGAAGCCGATGCCAGGCGATCCCGGCGTCCGATATCTCAGGATCCGGTTCAAAATCCTCTTTTATAGACATCATCAGATGAGGAGTATGTCGCGCCCTCGTCACCTTCAGCAAACAGGCTATTTTTTCTTAACGCCTGGGGCTTGATTGCCCGCTCAACATGTGGAGTCCACTTCGACGCGGCCGTCTTTCAGGAAGCGCTCGAAGATATCGCGGCGCGATATGGAATAGCGGAGAGCTCCGCGAGTTTTGATTTTCCGGGTAACGCCCCTTAGCCACGAACAGGCACATGATCCTTGGCGCGATTTGAAGTCCGCGTGAATTCCCTTGTCCCCAGCGCAACCGTCGACATTTCTCGCAAATGTCGGGCATCCGCCACTTTTGTCAGGTTTGTCGTGATTGGAACGTTTTGTTCGCCGGTCTCTCCGTCAAATACACATCAACCTGCCCTCAACCCGCCCATTGATAAAAGAAAATCATCTTCTTGGCGCGTCGGAGCAGTTGGCATGGTGTTTGCTGATCCCTGGTTACAAGCGGCAGAAAGCAGTCTGCATGATGCCGGTTCATGAAACGAACGGAACGGAGGCCACCTGACCGTTCGTCATCGGATCCGCGTTCTACCAAGCGGCCATGCATCCGCCGGCGGAAGGGTCAATCCCGATGTCACAGCTTGCAACCAACTCAAAGAGAAGGAAAATGCAATGACCAAGATTTCCGAAAGATCCTTTGAAACGATCGAAAACCCGGGGTCATCGTCGCTCAAGGTGCCAGATCAGTTCGGCGCATCTGTTGAAAAGGGGAACAAGAAGGTGACAGAGGCTTTTTTGAAATTTGCGTCCGGCGCTGAAGCGACACAGAAAATGCTGCCTCCGATCCTCGAAACGACAAGTCTATTCGGCAACGAATTGTGGTGGAAGACGATCGCTGCACTGCAGGCCGACGCCGAGGCCAGCTTCTCACATTTGCAAGCTTTGCTGGGCGCGAATTCGCCGTCGCAGATCCTCGAACAGCAGTCGACCTTTTTCCGCAAGCGGGTTGAGACAAGTTTGCAGCACGCCAAGGAAGTCCGGGTGCTCTCAAGCAGGGCGGTGGAGGAAATCTCAAAGCCGGTCAAGGATGCTTTTGACAAGGTGCTGACGGACCTCAAGGCGACGTAAAAGCGGACTCGCACTTAAATCGCCTGGACTGATCGGGGGCGGCCTACCTTATTCATGGACGGAAAAGATGGTGACGGGGACCATCAGGTCGGGAGAGAGCTGGAAAGTGTGTCCTGCGATCTCGATAGCTCCAGCTAACAAGCTCCTGAAAACGGATCGCGGGCGGCCGGCGTGACATATTGGACGGTTTGAACTGGCGAAGAACCCACCATCTTGGTATCTAACCGCGTAGGCGGCAGGGGGCAGGGGGCAGGGAAGTGGTAATGGATTCACGCAGGGACATAGCCGAGCGGGTCATCGCGCGTTGGAAGGCGCGAGGAATCCGGATCGATGAAGACCCGGGTTTCATGGAACTGGTCGCTCTTTGGACGGCAGGGTCGATTGCGTCCGGTGAAATGCGCCGCCGGTATTCGGCGCTCCAGCGCGAGCGGTCGCTGTCCAGGTCAAATCCACTTGATGTGTATCCCTGCGACGAAGGGGCGGAGGTCGATCATCGATCGATTGCGATTCCAGACGACGAACCAGATGAACGGGGAGGTCTCGGACTGCCGGCGCAAGGGTGACTCTTACAAAGGGCTCATCACGCACCATTTCCTGGCGAGCGCGAACTTCACGAAACAGCGGGTCGACAAGCGCTGCGTCGCGTTGTGCATATTCTCGGGAAGAGTCCGAAAAATCCTTGCCACGAGCCGCAATGGCTGGCGGCTCAGCAAGGTAGAAGGTGAGGAGCGGCCGGCGGTACTGAGTCGACATCTTTATCAACTGTGGGCGTGTCGGCTCAGGGCATCTTCAAGCATGGCAAGGCGGTCGCTGCCCGCTATACAGGGTGCATCGCTAATGCCGAGCTTGTCGGCACATCTTCAACGCTGAGTCCCTCAGTCTCGTGCGCCCAGCGTCCGACAAGTTATTGTCTTCCATGGGAGTCCGGCTTGCGCAAATTGCCCCCGATGAAGGTTGGTCCGCCCGGGTCTTCCGCATGGAAAACGCGCGTTGCCTCAAAAACGCCGGTGCGCCATGCATAGGTCGTATCGTCGATCATCTGCGGCAAGACCTCCTGGTTTGTCGGACGGCCATACCATTTGGTGACGATGCGGGCGACTTTGGCGACGAGCGCGGTACTCATGCGAAGGTTCGAGTGTGCATCGAACATCTCCGGCGCCAATAGCATCGAGACCTCGTTTGGGCGAAAGGTTATTCCTTTGCTGCAAAGCCTAGCTCAACGCGGCTGACATCTAAGATCGCCCGAAGGACGTCGATGCCGAATTTGAGGCTTTCCACCTCGACATCCAGCGAGATGCCCTCGGTGACTGTGCCTTTTGCGTTAGCGATTACCACCTCCTCCAGGTCTTCGAACCACTGAGGACTGTTCCCTTTGTGAAGCTTCGATAGTTCCGCAATCGCGACACTAAATGCCGATTGGACCGCGATTAGAGCGGCGCCGAGCTTTCGTTCGTCTACACCCGAGATGCAAACAATGGGGCTGTTTTTCTCATCCATGGGCTGTTCCTCTGCTGGCTCGCCACGAAAACTCTATTTCAACTAATAGGCGACAGAGTCGTCGATCGCCGACGAATGCAAATAGGCCCGTAGGCTGGAGTCTCGGGTAGTTAGATCAACGAATACGCGATGCTGGGGGTGGACCATGTGGAAATGGTGGATGCGCTTGAGGCCTGTTGAAATCTGGGTCCAGCTTCCGAACGTTCCAACCGGCGGCAATGCCTCTAGGCCGTACGCGTCGCACCTCCTGGTACGCGATAGCGGGTAATCCTTTGTACGAACTGGCTCGCATGCAAGGTCGCCCGAAGGACACAAGTGCCGAGCCTGGGCTTTCCGGCCATAGTCTTCAGTGAGACGTCTGTTGCTTCCACAACTCAACATATTCCGGCGAGCGGCATAAACCTGCAAACTCATTGTTTTTGATCCGCACGCGTCATACCTGGCCTGCACCCCACCGCCATGGCTTCGGCAAAAGGCCTTTTACTCAAAACGCAGGGACCTAGTTTGGCCCGTTTGTCAGGCAGCATCACAAAAAGATCTGCGGAAGGCTCGTCCCGCTTTGCGCGCTCAGGTGCGCCCGCAGTCGATCTGGCAGCGGATTGTTATTCAGGTACACTTTGCAATGAGGCGGAAGCTGCGACAGAATGTACGGCAGTGCAGTTCGCCCGTCGCCAAGTCCTCTCAGGTTGTTTCCACGAACGCTAAGCTCCTCCAGCCCCCTCGGCAGGTTAGGGGGCAGGTGGGTCAGTTCATTACTGTCGGTGCTGAGCCACTTTAGGGTGGCCGGGAGGTCCTCGGGTAGGCTAGTCAGTTCATTGTGAGGGACTTCGAGCCTCGTGAGCTTTGCAGGAAGGCGCTCGGGCAGGCGAATTATATTATTGAGTTCGGCGCGGAGATCCGTCAATTCGAGGGGGAGATTCTCCGGCAGGTGCGCGATTTCGTTGCGGGTGACATGAAGCTCCCTGAGCTCAGGCGGCAGGTTATCGGGCAAACTGGTCAGCCGGTTGTGGTTGACGTAGAGATACTTTAGTCCGGAAGGAAGCTCGTTCGGCAATCTGGTCAGCCGGTTGCCGTCGACGTAGAGCGTCTCGAGCATGTCCGGAAGAACCTCAGGCAGCGTGGTCAGCTGGTTGTCGCAGGCAGAGAGCTTTCGCAGACCGGGCGGGAGGTTGTTGGGCAGCCTGCCCAACCGGTTGTCATTGGCGTTGAGCCGCTGGAGGCCGGCCGGTAAGGTGGGGGGCAGTGCCGTTAGGGACAGCGATGTTAAGTTCAGGGGGGCACGAAAATTGCGGGTTTCCGTCCAGGCCTCGATCCGTGCCATTGCCTCGTGCCGGTCCTCGTCCTGCTCCTGCTGCCCGTCTTCCGCCCAGGCCAGTAAAATTTCTTTCAGTGCCGCTTCGCCGGACGAGGAGCCAGTCAAGCCTTCAACCCAGTTAAAGGTGTCTTCACCGCCTTGTTCGGAACTATTGCCAACACCCCCCTGCCTTCTGCCGTACATTGCGTCGTTCCTTAGGTCATTGCGTCACTGCTGATGTTACTTCCGTCGCGACCTTTCCTTCCAATACCAAATTCGTATCCCGTTATGCTTCGGGGGCATGGCCAGCGTCCTCCCTCGAGCTGGACAGCGCATGATTTTTATCGCGACGTTGAACAATCCCACCATTGACATGCTGCGCAAACTCGGCCTGACAGGCATGGCCAGCGCCTATCAGGAACTCGAAACGCAAATAGAAGCGAGACACCTTCGAGCATGGTGAAAGGCTTCGACTGCTGCTCGAGGCGGCCACGCTCCGCCAGAAGCGCTTCGAGGCGAGAGCCCGCCCTGCAAAGCAGCGCTGTAACGCCCAGATCGAGAACGCTGATTTTTGCGCCGCCCGCGCCCTGATCGCAATTTCGTGACGCCGAGTGATAAAGGTATTTCATCCACCAGTTTCAGCTTGGTGGAGACCTAAACCAGACGCATTTGGAGCCGCTTGCGGCCGATTTCGCGTGGCAACTCCATCTAACTGAGGCGCAAGTTCCCGGAACAAACGCTCACGCGCGATAACCTTTCCTCATTTTCGGGCAATCTCGCAGTGTCACGTTGATTTGGTAGGTCAGCTTACGACGCCGAAGCCGTTACGCTTTTTCTCTACGCCTGCAGGGCCCTGCCGACTTAAAGGCAACGACTTCCGGACAGCCGAGGCCCAGAACCAGTTCACCTTGACATCGTGTCACTCGGGCGTAACAGGCGGCAGCCCGAGTGTCGCAATAAGCTTCATTATCGACGGCGTGGGTGGACCCGGTGTCGGCGGCGGCATGGAGACGATGGACCCGAGCCGCGGAGGCGTTGCCATAACGCCAATCATCGTGCCGATAATGGCGATCCCATCGCCGCTGATTTCGATGGCCTGCGGGCCGGTTCTGCCCGATACTACAAGGCGGATCTTGTCGGGTGTTACCTCGACGCGGCTACCTAAGGCCGCTGCGGCAGGGGAGTCGGGCGCGGCGCCGCCCGAGGTCAGGAGGAAGTGTCTCTTGACGTCGATGCTGTAGATATTCCCGACCTCGACGGTATGATTCTTCTGGGCCTTCAAATAGACCTCCTCACGGCCCTGCTTGTCCTCAAAGCGCAGTTCATTGTAGGCATTAGCGGCGCCGCCATCGGTATGCGTCCGGAAGGTCGACCGCGTTTTGTCGGTCGGCAGGGTTTCAGGCGGCAGATTTGAGCCATTGTATACGACGCCGGTCACCAGGGGCGTGTCGGGATTGCCGTGGATGAAATCAACCACGACCTCATGGCCGATCCGTGGGACGACCAGGTTGCCAAAACCCTTACCAGCGAAGTTCTGGGCCACCCGAATCCAGCAGGAGCTGTTCTCGTTCTTTCCGCCTTCTCGGTCCCAGAAGAACTGAACCTTCACACGGCCGTACTTATCCGTCGCGATCGACTCGCCCTCGGGGCCCACGACGACGGCCGTCTGCGGTCCGTGAATCAACCGCGCCGGTGTGCGGCGCCTCGGTCGGTACTGGGTGGTCGCGGGGATAATCTCTACGTTGCTGTGATAGAGGAACCGCTCGCCCTTCCCCCCCACGGTGTCCGCAGTGAGATCGTCCCCCACCTCACCGATGACAGTGAAGTCCTGTCCGACTGCCAGAAAGCGATCGGTGGGTTTCGGGCGGGAACCGACCTGGCCGTAGTAGAAGGGATTTGCCGCCTTGAATAATGACCCGGTCGTTATCTGGCGCGCAGTGCTTTCGATCCGCGCGCGATAAGCGTTGCAGGCGAGTTCCTCGGCACGGATGGTGGCGTAGAAATCGCCATCGCTTTTTTTTGTATACTGGCCTGGATACTCGAAGACCTCCCGCATTGCCGTGCAGCCGCTGCTTGCCGACGAGGTCTCGCCCGTTCTGACCGCCACGCTCTCCCGCGGTCGGGTGATGGCGCTTCCCGTGAGCTTGCATGGCGGAATGCCGCCTGTCCTCACGGGAGGAACACGCGCGACAGACGTCAGTTCTGCCATCGGCTTCTCATGGTCATAGTCCCTGAGAACGACCTTGTTCGGCTGTAGCGATACGACCTCGTCCCAATGCAGGATGACATCTTCTTGGTAAAGACTTCGGGCAGGCCTGAGATTGTGGTGGGTCTCTACGATCTCAGGCGTGCAGGCCATGTGACTCGCGGCGTTGTCGACCAGCACCAGGTCATGTTGGTCCTCAGCATGTTCAAAATAGTAGTAGATGCCGTCCTGCTCCATGAGGCGGCTGACGAAGGCCAGATCCGTTTCATCGTACTGGACGCAATATGGGCGCTGTGGGAACCGTCGGGCGGTCTGATTCTTGAAATTGCCTTTATGTTCTCGAAAAATCGTGGTGATGATCTCGATGCTCGTCTTGTTCTGAAAGACCCGACTGTTAGAGCGATGCTCGAGCAATGAAATCCACGGCCGCACCTGCGCCACGTAGTTGAGGTGCTCGGTATCGTCGAGGCCGAGATATTGGAAGCGCGTAACAACACCGTTGAAGAAGCGGGTTTGCGAGTCCTTGAGCTTAAGGCCGATTGTCAGGTTTTGACCGGGGATCGTAGCAAAGTTCTGAACTGGATTGCGGCTGGCGAGCTTCACCTCGTAGAGGAAAGGTTCCCCCAGCCGCTCGGTGCCACTGAGCCGCCGGAGAGAGATTTCATTCAACTCGGACGCGGCCGAAGTGACCGCAACAAAACGATTGTGCCTTAAGAGACTCTCGATTCTTGACTCGACCATGGTGGTGTGTGTTCCGCAGATTTGATGAGAAGGCGCGGTTGCGCCCGATGGCGTGAGTAGGATGCTGCCGAAGCCATCGGCGAAGATGCCGAAAAGCGTTTATTTCGTGCATCGAAATCGCCGACCGTTGCTCAGCCAAGATGTCTTGCTGGCCCGCATCGTCAGAGCCAAGCGGGGGAGGGCGGGGTGAAGAAAGCGTGTGGGTCTCTTGGAACTCACCCACGCTAAATCCCACCCAAATCTCGCCATGCGGCCTTGTAACATCGATGAGTTGGCGGATTCCGGCGGTGCTAGCGACGACGTGTCTCCTGGAAGATTCAACCAGGCCCAGGGCGCAGCGCCCGAGCGGACAACCACGGTGGTCGAGTTTCGCCGCGATCGTCGGCTCGATAGGCCTCTCCGCTGCTGAAGCCTCAAGGGCGTCAAAATGGCGATAACGTTCCAAAGAGGCGTCACGGCGAATTTTGCAAAGGGCCTTGGCGGTCCCATTGCAGTTTGCGTTGAGCTTACTGAAGAGAGTCGAGCTTCCGATGCTTGTCATAACGGGCCTTCCAAGCCGCCGCCCGCCGTGCCGCCGCACTTGGTATCGAGGTTACGTGGGCCATTCACCCGTTCCAGATCGATCTCGCCAAGGAGATCTTCTCCCCGCCCGAAAAGAAGGTCGAGCGGGCCCGCCGCATCATGGATGTCCGTTTCAGGAGAGTGCCATGCGGCAGCCGGTGGGCCCCGGTCAGTCGGGGTAGTTGTCAAGTCATCGGCGTGCTGGCGCGTTTTCCGCTTGCCCATCCAACTGGACCATCCGAGTCTGCCGCAGCGACCCAACTGCACTTCCGGGACCTGCTCCTGACGGAGAACGAGGTTAATCTCCCAGTCAAGTTCATCTCCAAGGTAGTTGCAGATGATCTCCGCTATCGACTTAAGGCCGGGAGCTGCGGGCAGAAGCGATTCGTAATGAGCCAGGCTGAGGGGACCCACAATGAGTCGGAACCGATGGTGCCACACTCTGACCCTCGCACCTGCAATAGCGTTGCTGTTCAGCGTGCCCGTGGCCGGGTCGCGGCCCAGGAGGCAGAGCGATATGCGGGGCAGATCCACCCACTTTGGGACAAATTCACGGATATCAACCGGCGCCTCGACGAAGCTGGCGAGGATGGCAGCGAGCCCCTCGGCGTTGCGGGTGTGTGAGGCGAGACGGCCGGTGAAGTGGAGTTTGGCCAGATCAGGCATAGCATCCCGCGCGCGCAGGGAGGTCATCCCGAAGCCGGCTAGCGCGCCGAGCTGAAGGGCAAATCGATCTTCTTGTGGCCTGTCATAGCTCACGGTCGGTTCGCCCTCCGCCCATGCGCGGAAGAAGAACGAGGCCATTCGATGATGAAAGGTATCAGCAAATCGGATCAGCGTCTCATCCGCGGCGTTGTGCTGCCGGAGAAGGGCGTACTCCGTCAGATGCAATGGGAGGGGACCGTGGGGTCCAAACAAGCCGAAGGCGTAGGTGGAGATTACGGGGTCGTTCTCCTCGTGCGCAGTCACGCCCGCGATCGATCGAGTCGGAAATGCAAGGGAGGGCTGCTGGGCGATCCGCACGCGATCCAGGCTGGGACCGCTCGATTCTCCCAGCCGAGGCCGATCTGAGCAGATTGCATCGATCCGCCGCAGAGCCTGGAAGAAGTCGCAGGCATGCGGTTCGGCCCTGAGCGAGCTTAGGAAGTCGCCGAGTGCCCCCGAAATCAAAGGATCGCCCGGCGGCCGGCCATCGTCGGCCATCGCATTACCTCCCCGCGCTGTAGCGTCGAGACGACCATCTCGGTGAAGCTGTTGATGGATACGTATTTCGCGAAGAACTGGTTGAGCACGGAGGCGAGCGGAAAGATGCCAACGCCTTCGAAGGCCGCTTCGTCCAGGATGATACCAACCTCAATCCCACGTGCTACGGCGGCTTGTCCACCGCTGGACAATCGCCTGACCGCAGGCCTGGACCGAATCTCCCGGATCCCGTCGATCTGCCGTGAGGCGAAGGCATTGACTGGATCGACGTAGAGGCGGAGGAGTTCACGTAGCGCTTCTGCGCCCCGGTGGTCGTTCCTATCGGAATTGCTGATCGAGAGGTAGTTCAGTGAAAGATGGCTAATTAATCGCCAAGTGATATCGCCATTGGCGAAGGAGTGGCGCGGTCGGCTCGGGGGCGATACGCACCGGGTGGCGGTAACTGGAGCGCCGATTTCCAGGGTGAAGTCTGTCTCGTCCCGGCCGATCGGCAGCAGCAGCGCCAGATCCCGGTTCGAGCACAGGCAGTTTACAGACAAATGCCGGAGTTCCGCCGAATAGGGAGCCGCTTGGCGATCAACTAGAGAAACGAACGTTTCGCTGCCGATGTAGCCAGTCCGCGCGCCATTTAGACGCTGGTGCTCCGACATGAGGCGCTGCTCCCGGCGGATCGCGTAGTATCTGGAATGCTGCTCCTCCTGACCGTGCGCGCTGATGCTATAGAACGGGTAGAACCTCACGGGAGCCGCTTCGTTTTTCGCCCCGTCTCCGCTCATCTCGAGGATCGAGTGGACCTCAAAGTCGAGCGGCCTCATCCTGTCAACAATCACATGATGCTCGGTGTTCTTGTCGCTCACGTGGACGAGATCTGCCTGGCGTTCGAAGAGATTAATCGCGGGCGTTGCGAAGAGAACGATATTTTGGGGTCCGAGCTGTCGTTCCAGCCGTGGCTCGACACGTCTGAGTGCGAAGACGATCTCAAGGGTCTCGGCAGTTGACAGGGCTACTGCGTCTGCCAGCCCGCTAACCTCGACGAACAACGTCCGCTCCGCGAGGGCGAAATACTCCTGTAGGAGACGGTACCCGTCGAAAGAGCGTGGCACCTCGGGCAGGAGAGCACAGCTCGGCTCCAAACCGCGTTGCTGCAGCGCATGAACCGGAATCTTTTCCTGCCAAGGGATAGGCCGGCCGACCGGACGGGCTATGATATTGCATGCGTCACCGAGAAGCTGTTCGGCGAGTGCGGCGCCGATGCCACCGGGGCCTGTTAGGTGCAGTGTGAGAGCCTCTAGTCCGAGTTTATTGAACGGCATGCCATTGGTGGTGCGAAGGCGTAGTCGCAAAGCAGCCTTCGCATCTTGCCGGGCCGGAAGATCCAGTGCGGCGATCTGCCCCGGCGTCGAAAAATAATCGGCAGCGCTCACCACAATTGGCCAGAGATGCACATCATGGGCCGTGCGGAACTCGCAATGTGTGACGGCGCCCGGAGCAAGACGGCCCAAAAGCTTGGTTCCCCGCGGCACGAGGTATCCATTTTCAAGTCGTCCGGCATCCTGGTCGGGCTCGAAACGGACGATCGTCATCGAGGGGAGCGGCGGTAGAAAATGCGGATAGACCATCTCCAGGAGGTGCTGGGTGAATTCCGGAAAGCGAGACTGAAGCTTCAATTGCACCCGCGCCGCCATGAAAGCGAAGCCTTCCAGAAGCCGCTCGACGTAGGGGTCGGCGACCTCCGCTGATTCCATCCCGAGCCGGGCGGCGACCTTCGGGAATGCGCGGGCGAACTCGGCCCCAATCTCGCGCATATAAGCAAGTTCGTCGTTGTACAGTCGCAGGAGCCGGGGATCCATCAGCTTATCTCTGTACCGAGATGAACGCGGGCGGATTCGAGCTCGGAATCTACCTCCGTACGCATCACCATTCGCACCGGCAACGGCTGCGCCCACAGATCGGCTTCGATCCTAAAGCGAAAAGTGCCGCAACCCTGACCATCGTCCAGGACCGTGACCTTCAGGGTGTCCGGTAAGAGACGCGGCTCAAAGCGCTGAAGGCTCTCGATTATCGCTTCGCGCAATGCGCTCTTATCCATCCCTTCGCGAATTTGTCCGCTGAGAGGCCAGGCACCATAATTAAGTGCACTGGCCGCTACGTGAGGGTACGCTTGTAGATCTACGGTTGCACCCAATTGATTGGTGTTCAACAACCAGGAAACATCGCGTAGAATCACCTCTTCCAGTTGGCGAACAGAGAAGCTGCGCTTGTCCTGCGCTTCACACGAGCTGCGCGGCTCATCGTCCGTAAGCCGGTCCAGGAGGGATGGTTGCACGAGATCCCGCTTAACATCTCTGCCCATGTTACAATCTCCAGGTGCAATAGCGACGAGTCGATCCGTCGTTTTCGCGCGCAGCCCCGAATATTCCCGGGTTGCCGATGGCCCCATCAGCCGACGAGCCTATTGAAGTCGGTGCTGTTCGCGATTTGGTTCCAGATGCCCTCGCCGGCTTTGGTAAGAGCGCCTTTTTCATCCTGCCTGTAATAAATGACCTTGCAGGCGCCGAACCGGAATGTGATCGTCTCCTCGGGGGCCTCTTCCGCATAGGACCACTCGACCTTCTCGACTACCAGCATGTTGAAACTCCAGTGCAAGAACAGGTTCGATTCTGATGTAGCTTGTCCGCTCCCCGTCGCTTTGAAAAGTTTCAGTTCGACGCTATTGAAGTGGGCGCCGCGACCACAGGCAACGTACAGAGAGGGCGATGACGTATCCACCTGCTTCTTGATAGTGAAGACCTCGAATTCGGCCTTGCCCGCGCCCGCCCCGGCGGTATGAGGCCCAATGTTCAGCTTGTTTTCGAGTGAAAAGCTCCATTCGTCCGCTAGGGTGATACCGTCCTTTAGAATGATAGATTCGCCCTTGGGCAAAATGCCGTCCTTGGACGCTTGCGTGAATTTTATAACCGCGTCGAACGCCATGATGGACTTTCCTTTTCTCGTTGATCTGATTGGGCCTGGATTGCATCGGCCAGCCCGGGGCAGCTATTCCGGAGTTTTGGCGCCGAGAACGGAGCACAATCATCTGCGGGTTTTCTCAGTCCTTGCGGGCGGATGGCAGGCGCGAGACAAGTCTCAAAGAGATGGTTAGGCCTTCGAGCTGGTAGTGTGGCCGCATGTAAAATCTCGCAACGTAATATCCGGGATTATCTTCGACCTCTTCCACCTTGACCTCGGCTGAGGAGAGCGGCTGCTGTGCCTTACTCTCTTCGCTCCCAAGCTCGGGCGAGGGGTGGACATAGCCCTGAATCCATTGGTTGAGCCACTCCTCGACCTCGTGGCGCTCCTTGAACGTGCCAATCTTGTCCCGGACCATACACTTCAAATAATGTGCGAAGCGGCAGGTTGCGAAGATGTAGGGTAGCCGGGCACTGAGTTCGGCGTTCGCTGACGCGTCGGGGTCTTCGTATTTGACCGGCTTGTTAATAGTTTGAGCGCCAATAAATACGCCGAGGTCCGTGTTTTTGCGGTGCAACAGCGGTAGAAGACCGTTTTTGGACAGTTCGGCCTCACGGCGGTCGCTGATCGCGATCTCAGTGGGGCATTTTAGGTCGACGCCACCGTCGTCGCTGCGGAAGGTATGTACCGGCAGACCCTCGACCAGGCCGCCGGATTCGACGCCACGAATTCTGGAGAGCCAGCCATAGAGCTTGAACGAGCGCGTGATATTTACGCCCATGGCGTAGGCTGCGTTCGTCCAAAGGTATTTCTCGCTGTCGCCGCCGTCTGTGTCCTCCTCGAAGGCGAATTCATCGACCGGGTTGGTTTTGGCCCCGTAGGGCAGCCGGCCAAGGGTGCGTGGTAAGGTCAGGGCCACGTACCGAGAGTTCTCGCTCTCGCGGAACGCCCGCCAAGGGGCATGTTCGGGCGTGAGGAAGATTTTTGTGATGTCACGCGGGTTCGCAAGCTCACGCCAAGAATCCATCTGCAGCAGATGTGGTGAGACGGCAGATATAAGCGGTGAGTGGCTCGCCGCCGCGATCTGCGCCAGTCCCGAAAGCAACTCTACGTCCGGTGGGGTATGGTCGAAATAGTAGTCGGCAATCAGGCAGCCATAGGGTTCACCGCCGATTTGGCCGTATTCGTCTTCGTAAATTTTTTTGAATAGCGGACTCTGATCCCAGGTGACACCCTTATATTTCCGCAGAGTTCGGGACATCTCCACCTTTGAAACTGGGAGAACGCGAATCTTCAACGTTTCATCGGTTTCGGTGTTGATGGCAAGGTGATGCAAGCCCCGCCAAGCTGATTCCACGCGCTGGAAATTTTCGTGATGGAGGATCTCGTTGAGTTGTGCAGAAAGCTTCTGGTCGATCGAAGCAATCATTGCTTGGATAGTCGTGACGACATCGTCGCTGATTAGCGACGTGTTTTGAAGTGCCTGCTCGGCCAGTGTTCGGACGGCACTCTCCACCAAGTCACGGGAGTGGTCCGAGCGGATCTTGAACTCGAATCGAAGCATGCGGGTGAAATCGCCGAGATCAACGGTGGCGACCTGTACATCTGTGGCATCTGCAGGCATCATGATCAGTTCTCCTCTGTGTCTGGGGATGGCAATGGCGGAGCGGCAACCAATGCATCAGGCTTCTCAGTCTCGATGCCATTGCCGAGGGCGCTTAGCAGTGCCGAATCCGCGAGGAAGTGGGTGAGCAACTCTTCGGCACCGTTCTTACCGTCCATATAGGCCAGCAGATTGGAGAGCTCCGTTCGCGCCTCGAGCAGCCTGCTAAGGCTGTCGACCTTGCGCGCCACGGCCGCCGGCGAGAAATCTTCGAGCCGCTCGAACGTCAAGTCGACAGCGAGTTGGCCTTCTCCGGTCAATAGGTTCGGCACCCGCATCACCACCCTGGGCCTCAGCGATCTGAGCCGATCATCGAAATTGTCGATATCGATCTCCATCATCTTGCGCTCCGCGACAGGGGCAAGCGGCTCGGCAGCATTGCCGGCGAGGTCGGACATCACGCCGACCACGAAGGGAAGCTGAACCTTCTTCTGAGAGCCATAGGTCTCGACGTCGTATTCGATCTGTACGCGAGGCGGACGAACCCGCGCGATGAACTTTTGACTACTCGCCTTTGTCATGTGTTCCACTCTCCTGATAGGGAAGATTGCGCACGTCACGTGCCCTCGCCGACCGCCAGACCGGCAATCGAACGGTATTGGGCAACCCCTTCTGGCGCCAACTCTTTGATAAGAGCCATGAAGTCCTTCGAGACAAGTCGCTGCGCGCGCTCCAGGAGGGCTGGCAGCGGGCTCGCGGGCTCATTCACCTGGTACCAGTGGCAAATGCGGCCAAGAATTTCGACAACGTCATCGCGGTTGCGGATCACTTCGGGGTAAGAGGCCTTGCTAGAGTCTGGCAATGGAGATGCCGGGGCTGCAGGCTGGGCCCTTTTCCGATGGGCGTCGACCAGATCCTTGGCCTGGGTGAGTAGCACTATCAGAGGGTCGAATCGAACGGCCTCGTCACTCGCGACGTGCTGCCGAACACTCGCGTCTAGATGGGTGGCGGCTGCCAGGCTGGCGTGGAGACCAGTGCTGATCTGCTCGAGCTGCAGTGGATCGGTGTCGATGAAGGCGTGCTCGATGGTCGAACGATCAATTTCCGTAGATTGGGACCGTAGCGCACCAGCCCAATCGCGGAGCGTGAAAGTCCCGAATTGCCTGGAGGAGGTGAGTGGGACTTGGCGTATTTCTGCCAAGAGCCCGGAGAGATCGCAGAGGCTCGCTAGAGCGTTGAGGCGAACGGTCTGATCTTCGTCATCTTCTGGATCCGGTCGCGGATGTAGCTCTGACCAGTAGAGCTCGACATAGGCCGCGAGCAGCTCAAGCCCCCGACTTAGACCAGAGAAGCCGAACTGACTGAGGGCGGATCGTGTGAGCAAGATTCCGACTCTTAGATCCTTAGTGCGGGCAGAAAGGTCGAGGCCAAGCCGCCACACCTCTGTCCAATCGGGAGCCTCCTCGGTGGCGATGGAGTCGCCTATCTGCTGGTGCGGCTTGCCATGCGACGCTATCTCCAACTCCAGGAAGCTCAAATCGTAATCGAGAGCATCCCCGCATGCGTTGCCGTCGCTGATCGGTTTTAATAGATGATCTGCATCGAGCATGACCCAAATCCCAGTTTTCCCGACATAAAAGATCGTCGCGCCTCTGTTTCTCAATGTTTAGCAATGAGCAGACGCGATTGCTCATGCACAATCGACATTCGTATATGTCGTGAATGCTTGGGGCGTGAATGCCGCCGCTTCGGATCTTGACGCAGCTATGTGCTGCTCAGGCGCGAGGGACACCTTGTGAACAACAAGAAGCTCTTCCGGGTCCATCGGGAGGAGAAGCTCACGATGCGCAAGCGCCGTGGCCGGAAACGAGCGAAAGGCAAGCGTTGGTGTTGATCCCGCTGGCTGCCAATGATCGTTGGCGCGGGTTCAGGCTTCTGATGGTCGTGAGGAAAGCCGGACTCTCGTCGCCGATACTTCGCTCTCCGGCCTGCGGTCGCCTGTGGACTGGATCGGGTTATCGAGGAGCGTGGCAAGCCAAGCACTCTGGCCTCGGCTAACTAACCCTGCAGAGTTCGCCCAGATCGGCAACCCGCGACGTGATGCAGTGCTGCGCAGCCGGAATGGTCTCCGCACCTAAACCCGCCGATGCCGCCGCAGATGCGCAACCCACCGCTGGAGCGAACCCCAAACTGGATAAACTTGACGGTACAAGCTCAGCCAGATTGAATTGACATCGTCGGGCAGTCGTTGCAAAGGGCAACCTGCGGAGTACCGTTGCAAACGTGAGCCTGAAGGCCTCCAACTACGAAGTCTTCGCGCGGCCGCCTCCGCGCCAGTTGCTGCATAAGGTGGATGGCGTCCTCGGCGATCGCTCTTGGGGGTGTCGGCGCCATCGCGCGTGCAGCGACCCGGCGTCAGTGGTAGAACGGCTCGAGCACTTCAACGGCATTATATCTCCTGCGCTCCGCCGGACCGCCGCACGAGGCATATAGGGCGACAATCTGGATGAGATCCGTATTGACCGCATGTAACGATGCTCCCCGAGATTCGCACGTTGCCTCATTCATTTTGCTCCCAGTTGGAGCGAAGGAGTGGGGTGCGGAGATGGCGGGGTTTCGCAGCGGCCGGCCTCCTTCGTGAGCGCCATTGCCGTTTTCGACGGAAGTCGAAGGTTAATAACCATCGTCGCGGTATTTACTTTTGACAATGGGTGTGATGCGGCTTTGCGTGATCTTCTAAAAAGAATCGAGTCCCGCCGCCAATCCCCCGTTCTATCGCGCACCTACCGCATCCCAACGTGACTGTCGACCCTGCTTCCATTAGTCGTGCAGGGCAACCACGCGGTCTCTCGTGCAGATCCCTGCGATTTCGAATTGACGGACACCGACCCCGTTTGACGGTCGTGGAGTGCACGCACTTAGTCACCCTAGCCGCCCGCGCACTGCAACCCCGCTGTAGCGATCCTTCTACCTCTATGCTAAAGAAAGTTTTGGAAAAACTTGCCTCGTCGCCATCGTTCGACGGCGGCCTTGGCGCCAATCTTGCGAGGAGCGGGCTGATGGTCGCAGCGGCATGCGAGCCGACATTCTGCGCTCCCGACCGTCGAAGACGAGGTCGCTCTCGGCGTGTTAGTCAGCCGGAATGCGCCGGCCGTCGTGCCCCTAAATATCGATCTCGAGCCAGGTATTGGCCTCCAGACTGAAGAAAAATTCGGCGCTCTCACATGCTCATGCAATCCCGTGGTGGACAACCAACGCACATGATGGTGCAGTTCCTAGGGAATGTGGTGATGAGTCATGAGCCGTCCTATATCACCTTGAACGCTGCCCTCCTGGCTATCCGTTTCTTCGAGGCACCCACGATTATGGCGGCATCGGCGGCGCTGAGATCGGGATGGGCCGCCTTCAGTGCGTCTGCCCACGCCCCCTTGCTCTGCCCCGGCAGCTGCGGTGTCTGCCTAGCGATTTCGTCCAGCCTCGCCTGGTCCTGGGCCGACACCGTCTGGAACGCCGTCCTCACGGCGATATCGCGCCTTACGGCACCCACGACTATGGCGGCATCGGCGGCGCTGAGATCGGGATGGGCCGCCTTCAGCGCGTCCGCCCACGCCCCCTTGCTCTGCCCCGGCAGCTGCGGTGTCGCCGCCTTGATCTCGTCCAGCCTCGCCTGATCCTGGGCCGACACCGTCCGGAACGCCGCCCTCCTGGCGATATCGTCCCTAAAGGTGCCCAGGATGGTGGCGGCATCGGCGGCGCTGAGATCGGGATGGGCCGCCTTCAGCGCATCGGCCCAGGCCGCATTGCTCCCCCCCTGCCGCGGTGTTGCCGCCGCGATTTCGTCCAGCCTCGCCTGGTCCTGGGCCGACACCGTCCGGAACGCCGCCCTTTTAGCAATATCCTGCTTTATGGCACCCACGATTACGGCGGCATCGGCGGCGCTGAGATTGGGATGGGCCGCCTTCAGCGCGTCCGCCCAGGCCGCATTGCTCTGCCCCGGCAGCTGCGGTGTCTGCCTAGCGAGTTCGTCCAGCCTCGCCTGGTCCTGGGCCGACACCGTCCGGAACGCCGCCCTCCTGGCGATTTCGTCCTTTGCGGCGCCCACGATGGTGGCGGCATCGGCGGCGCTGAGATCGGGATGGGCCGCCTTCAGCGCGTCCGCCCAGGCCGCATTGCTCCGCCCCTGCCGCGGTGTCACCGCCGCGATTTCGTCCAGCCTCGCCTGGTCCTGGGCCGACACCGTCCGGAACGCTGCCCTCACGGCGATATCGTCCTTTAAGGCGCCCACGATTGTGGCGGCATCGGCGGCGCTGAGATCGGGATGGGCCGCCTTCAGCGCGTCCGCCCACGCCCCCTTGCTCTGCCTCGACTGTCGCGGTGTTTGCCTGGCGATTTCGTCCAGCCTCGCCTGGTCCTGAGCCGACACCGTCCGGAACGCCGCCCTTTTTACAATATTATGCTTTACGGAACCCACAATTATGGCGGCATCGGCGGCGCTGAGATCGGGATGGGCCGCCTTCAGCGCGTCCGCCCACGCCCCCTTGCTCTGCCCCGGCAGCCGCGGTGTCTGCCTAGCGATTTCGTCCAGCCTCGCCTGATCCTGGGCCGACACCGTCTGAAAAGCCGCCCTCCTGGCGATAACCCGCTTTACGGCGCCCACGATGGCGGCGGCATCGGCGGCGCTGAGATCGGGATGGGCCGCCTTCAGTGCGTCCGCCCACGCCCCCTTGCTCTGCCCCTGTAGCTGCGGTGTCTGCCTGGCGATTTCGTCCAGCCTCGCGTGGTCCTGGGCCGACACCGTCTGGAACGCTGTCCTTTTAGCAATATCCTGCTTTACGGCATTCACGATTATGGCGGCATCGGCGGCGCTGAGATCGGGATGGGCCGCCTTCAGCGCGTCCGCCCACGCCCCCTTGCTCTGCCCCGGCAGCCGCGGTGTCACCGCCGCGATTTCGTCCAGTCTCGCCTGGTCCTGGGCCGACACCGTCTGGAACGCGGCCCTTTTAGCAATATCCTGCTTTACGGCACCCACGATTATGGCGGCATCGGCGGCGCTGAGATCGGGATGGGCCGCCTTCAGCGCGTCCGCCCACGCCCCCTTGCTCTGCCCCGGTAGCTGCGGTGTCTGCCTGGCGATTTCGTCCAGCCTCGCCTGGTCCTGGGCCGACACCGTCCGGAACGCCGTCCTCCTTGCAATATCGTCCTTAAAAGAGCCCACGGTTATGGCGGCATCGGCGGCGCTGAGATCGGGATGGGCCGCCTTCAGCGCGTCCGCCCACGCCCCCTTGCTCTGCCCCGGCAGCTGCGGTGTCGCCGCCTTGATCTCGTCAAGCCTCGCCCGGTCCTGGGCCGACACCGTTCGATACGCCGCCCTCCTGGCGATAACCCGCTTTACGACGCCCACGATTACGGCGGCATCGGCGGCGCTGAGATTGGGATGGGCCGCCTTCAGCGCGTCCGCCCACGCCCCCTTGCTCTGCCTCGACTGCCGCGGTGTCTGCCTGGCGATTTCGTCCAGCCTCGCCTGGTCCTGGGCCGACACCGTCCGGAACGCCGCTCGATTGACGAGATCGCCCGTTGAGGCCCCCACGATTATGCCGGCATTCGCGGCGCTGAGATCAGGCGCCAACGCCAGCGGCCTTTGAGCATATAACGTCTGCCTGCGGCTGGGCCTGGGATCTGCGTCCTTCTCAGTAGTCCGCCTCTTGCGCCCGCCACCGGTCGGATCGCTGGGCTCCGCGGGCACCTCGGACATGGCCGAATGCTCCTCTCTTCCACCCGGCACCTCGGTGGGCCCGGCAACCGCTGAGGCTTCTAAATTCCCAAGGCCATGCAGCCCCCCGCGCTGAGGGCCAGTCTCCAGCGGCTGGCCCTCGACGAGGTGAATAGTGCGATCGGCATTATTGTATTCATCTGTTGTCCTCGTGAGGTTGAACGCGGTCTCTGCCGGGACGACCGGAACTCTCGTCAGTTCCGTCATGTCAGCCATCATTTGCGGGGTTTGTTCTTCAGGGCTTTGAAGCTCGGTCGGCGGGCTTGGCTGGTCGACGCTTAGCCTTTCCACGTAACGCAATACCGAATTCTCTTGCCAGATGTCGTCCGAATTGAAGTTGTCGGCCACTTGATCGACACGCGCCACTGAAGACTGCGCTCTTTGATCCGCTGGGTGCCGGCCCTCATCCGGCCGCGAAGAGCCCTGCCCCTTAGTCCGAGGGTCCCTGTCAACCATGCTCACCCCCCTGGGATATGGCCTTCAGGAAACAAGGGGTCAGCTGTCGGGCACCGACTGCTGACGGAAGGTCAGAATTTATCAGGGGCTCAAGCGACTTAACCAGAGTGCAAGGGGCGCGACTGCGACCATCGACCGCTCCAGCTTGCCGAGCCTCGTTCGGACGCCGCTCAATCACCGTGGGTCCCGTTTTTTGCTGTTGTGGCATGGGGCGGCTCTGCGGAATCGAGCTCAGGTGACGGGAGGCCGGCAGATCCCGAAGACATGGCCAGGCCGTTGATAACTGGTAGCGTAAACGCATCATTGCAGCAGAACCTCAAAAACCACGGAGAAGAGCCCGCGATTCAAACTAGCGCAGTCCCGGTATTGGATTGCATGCACAGGTGATATGCTCGCATCCGGTTAGTGAGCGGCTATGGCGCAGCTCCTGCGTGAACCCATAACGACAGCGGCGATCCTTCGAGAGATGCAGCGACGACCCGTTCTCCAGACCGGAGGTCCGTGCTTGATGTGGCGATCGGCTCGGATTGCTATCAACGCTGACGGCCGCCGGTGCCGCGCAAGCCGGTTACGACGAAACATCGACATGATCTCTTCTATGGTGGGATTGGCCCAACGATACCAGGGTAGTGGCAACTGTCGCCAATTGCGGCGCCAGTGAGGTCGGCCTTCGTCTTCGAACTCCTTGCTGGCTTCCGCTAAACAACGCGGCCTTATCACAAAAGGCTGGGAGATCTAACGATGATCCCGGCATCCGGACTTCTGCGCATTGCCGGCCGGTAATAGCGCGAAAGACTTGCAGCAATCGCAGCGCCGGCGGCACCCGTGACTAGTATCCGCACTGCCTGGCCCGTAACAATGCGCTGTGACCAGCGGAAGCCGATCTCGTGGAAAGACAAGGCATGCTGCGGGCTGATATGATGAAAGACGCCGGCAATGGTGCGGCGGACCCGGGACCTGAAACCTCCCACCGAGTGGACGGCGACTTGGACGAATTCGCGGCTCGAATGCTTTACGTTCTCATGCGTAGCAAAGCTCTTGCCAATCGCCATGAACGCCTCACCGCCCATCAGGCAGGTTGCGGTTCGATCCCTTTCGCCGTCGCGCGCCCTGCATGTATCGAAAGGCCTTTTCGGCCCCGTCCAGGCGGTAGACCGTCCGGATCCATTCTCGGTCGCTCACCGAGATGAAAACGGTCGATCTCCACCGTGCCATCTTGCATGTGCTCGCGCGCCAACATGAGGCGCAGCGCATATCCCATTCGCTAGCTATTGGGCATCACCAAATGTGGAAATGCCTATCTTCGCCGCATGAATGATCCATGCCGCCAGGCTGCTATCCCGCACCTGGCGCGAACCGGGACTGCAACCGGTTCGTGGATCGTGTCCAGGAGGTGGTTGTCTAATCGCTAAACTGGTCGTCAAGGTGCTTTAGGGGCGGCGGCGCGTGAAGACGATGTTGGCGGCGGCACTGCCTCAGCGTATTCAGGAACATTTTCGACGAGGCAATGCGCATCACGTGTCACCTTGCCTGTTGCGCTGCTCTTTTGGCCCCGTACTTGCGGCGCCGGGTCTCAAGGCTTCCGGGCGGTCATTTGCGAGATTCATCCCGTACGAGTGACAGGACAGGCGAATTGGCGCGTTGTAGGTCAGTGTGAACATGAACGACCAATAAGGCTCTGAGGGCAACGGGCTACTGAGCGACAGTCTAGATGAGACCCCTTGCTTGTCGCGCTGCAAGGGGGCTCATGACCAATCCTGATGAGCTTCGGCGCTTGCATATCTGAGCTGTCCCGACACGCGATGCCCTTCTACCAGCGCATTGTTGGATATCAGATGTGCATGCAAGGGGGCAGTGAAGCTCTGCTACTTTTACGGAGAAAGCCGTTCTGTCAGGTGGACGCGAGGCGAGTCTTGAATGTCGTGGAATAATAGGGTCGTCTGGTCGGAGGGCTTGTTCCTCCGCCCGCAGCATTTTCAGCAGGCCGATCGTCACGTCGAACAGCTGGTGCGCAGCAGGACGGCGGTTTTGCATGGGTACGGGTGGGGTATCAGCGAGCTGCGGCTCAATCGAGAGCTGCTTGGTCTCGGTAAGATCGCCATCGAAGCGGCTCGCGGCGTCTTGGAGGACGGGATGCCCTTCAGTATTCCTGACGAAGCCAACCAGCCAACTCCCTACGACGTTCCGCCGGATTTTCGAGATTCGCTTATTCACTTGGCGGTACCGTTTTATCAACCCGGCGCTCTTGAAACCGACGCGCAAGCGGGAATTGACGTACCTATCCGCTTCGCAGTCTCCACTGAGGATGTTGTCGACACCAACGCTGGCGAGCGAGGCAGCGCCTCCATCGACGTAGCGAGGCTGGATTTTCGACTGCTGCCGGACGCGGCAGACCGGTCTGGCTACACTTGCATCCCAATCGCCCGTATCATAGAGGTCCGGGCCGACCGACAGATCATTCTGGACGAAACGCACGTGCCGCCAACCCCCGACTGCGCCAGCTCCCGGGTCCTCTCGAACTACATCACTGAGATCACCGGCCTGCTTCACCATCGTGGTGAAGCTCTGGCCACTCGGGTCTCCCAGTCGGGAACGAACCGGGTTGCAGAGCTCGCGGACTTCCTTCTGCTGCAGGCGATCAATCGGTACGAGCCGTACTTCTGCCACCTGTCCAAGGCCGCCGTTGTAAATCCGGAATCGCTGTATGTTCTCATGCTCCAGTTGGCGGGTGAACTAGCCACGTTCGCCCGCGTCGATAAACGTGCCCCGACCCTTGGTGTTTACAAGCACGACTCTCTCGCGGAGGCGTTTTTGCCAGTGATACAGTCGATCCGGGCTTCGCTGGGTGCAGTGATTGAGCAGACTGCGGTCCCCGTACCGCTGCAGCGGCAAAAATACGGTGTCCATGTGGCTGAGGTGGCCGACCGCTCTCTCTTTACGACCTCGAGCTTCGTGCTGGCTGCTCGGGCTGATATTGAGGTCGAGCGCCTCCGGCGCGAGTTCCCGTCTCAGATTAAGATCGGCCCGGCGGAGAAAATCACGGAACTCGTCAATGTCGCACTGCCCGGCATTATCATCAATCCCCTACCGGTCGCGCCGCGTCAGATCCCCTTCCATGTTGGATTCAGCTATTTCGAGATCGATCAAAATAGCCGCTTCTGGAAGGATATGCCCCAATCCGCCGGCTTGGCGCTGCACGTTGCTGGCGACTTCCCAAATCTCGAAATGGCTCTCTGGGCCATCCGAGCCGGACAGAACCCACATTTGAGTTAGCCCACCAATGCCCCTCACGCTACGTGTACACAGCAATAGATGTAGTTTTCCGGAATATCTCGTGCCGGGCGACGCGGCTGGTGGACTGACTACCAGCCGAGCAGGCAACAGCCTGGTTCTGCCGGATGATCAGCAGATGGTCTCGAAATCCCACTGCTCAATCGAGTGCATGGCACGGCGATACGTACTGATCGACCGAGGCCGCGACGACACATGTCAAAATGACGAGGCGGTGCCGCTTCCGTCAGAGGCGCCGGTCGCCCGGAAAACCAGCGATGTTATTCAGATCGGCGCCTATATGACCGATGTCGTCGCGGTGTCGCCTTCGATATCCATTGCGGAGAGTGCCGCCGAACCGGAGGGACAACTTGCAGCGACAAGTGAGGAGTTGAGTCTTCTTGGCCCCCTCGAAACGGCCTCGTCGCTCCTGGCGGGCAATTGCACCCGGGGTGAAGAAGCGCTGCTGGACCTGAGGGACGGCGAGTTCCTACCATTGCCGTTCTTAGGCACTCGTTTAGACGCGCTGGCGGGCATGATGAGAAGTCCGTGGGATATCTACGCAGACAGTGTGCCAGATCGGGCCCCCATCTTGACGCAACCCAAGGTGGAGCAATCATCTCGCCAAGAATCATCGAGCGGCGGTCACGGCTTTCCTTGCCGCCTGCGGCTTATCATTGGCAGATGTCCGGAATGCCGGCATCGTAAGCGTGCTGGATCGTGCAGGGAAAATGCTTCTGTATTCCGCCGCGCTGCACAGCATACTCTCCGAGCGAGAGCTGGCGAACAATTATTCAGAAATAAGAGTTCCGACGAAAAAACCCTGAGTCTCGTTCCCGATGTCGGCGAGGCGTTGCGCGCAGTTCTGTGCAATGACTCCAGCGGGTCCCTCCGCGGAGACCTGGCCGTTGAGCAAGCCTTCACCGACCGTGGGACGCATGACGTGTCATTCGCGGCTGTGCAGAAGGCTCTGTCCAGCGTCCGTGCACGCTTGTCCCTAGCAGGGATCGAGAAGGCGATGGGGCGGCCCCGTTCCCTTTTGCACCGCAACCATAAGGCGCGAAACCGGAGTGCGTACGTGCGCGTCTTCAATGACGTCGTATCGAGCATCGAAACCGATTTGCTCCGGAGCTTCGGCGCCGACTTCGCGCGCCCAGTGCGAGAGCGTAGTCGACCCGCCCGCCGATCCCACGATGAGAGCGTCCGCTCCGAAGGGAAGTGGGCGGGTTGATGGTGGTGATTGAGGAAACGATGCCAAAATCCCAGCCACTCGTCCTCCTTCACGCCGAGGAGCAGTTGGCTGTCCCTTCGCCGTCATCGCCAGTGGCGGACGAACTTACCTGGGAGATGCTTGCGCTCGACCGACTTAATCCACTGGTCGCGGCCGCGGCGGCGCTGCTGGGTCTCAGCGCTCAGCTCAAGAGCAGTGCTAGCCATATCGACGTTGAAGCACTGCGCCTTAGGGTGCTGCGGGAGATCGATGCTTTTGAGCGTCGGATCACGCCGCTCGGATTGCCCTCGCGAGCGATCAAGGTCTGCAAATACGCCCTCTGCGCGACCATCGATGACATCGTTCTGAACACAGCCTGGGGCAGCAACAGCGTCTGGACGACGCGCAGCTTGGTGGGATCGCTGTTCAGCGATACCTGGGGCGGCGAGCGCTTCTTCGATCTGCTGACGCAATTGAAAAATGAACCGGCCATCAATATAGAACTGCTGGAGCTGCTCTACTACTGCATGAGGTTGGGCTTCGAAGGCCGCTACCGCGTCACTGCGGGAGGAGCCGCAGAGCTCAGTGTGCTGTGCGAAGACGTCTACCGCCTGATCCGAGCAGCCCGTGGTGACTTCGAGCGCGAACTATCCCCGCACTGGCGGAGGAACTCAAATAATCCGAAGCCACGCCGCACAATCGTTCCAATCTGGGCCGTCGTAGCGTTTGGGGCAGGATTACTCCTCTCGATCTATACCGGACTCCTGCATGCATTAAATGCCCGCGCCGACGCTGTCTTCAACGATATCGCGACATTGCCGCCGAACGGCGTTGTCAGATCGGCGAGAATCGCATTGCCACCAAAGGTTGTTATGAGCAGCGACCGACTGCGTAACTTCCTCGAGCCCGAAATCCGCGAAGGGCTTGTCACTGTGTCCGAGGACCCACAGCAGATCGTCGTTATCATTCGCGCCTCCGGGATGTTCGATTCTGCTAGTCCGGAAGTGAAGAAAATGTTCCTGCCGCTTCTTTTACGAATTGGTCGTTCTCTGAACGGTGAGTCGGGATCGGTCCTCCTGACCGGGCACACCGACGCCATTCCGGTGCAATCACTCGCCTTCCCTTCAAACGATTCCCTTTCGCTCGCGCGTGCGAGCGCAGCTGCCGAGATTATCAAATCCATGATGGATGACCCAGGCCGCGTGCGAGAAGAGGGCAGAGGGAGCGGAGAACCGGTCGCTTCGAACCACACGCCCGAGGGCCGCGCGCGGAACCGTCGGATTCAAATCATCATCACAAAGACACAATGAAGACAAGCCATGCAGTCAATCAAGAAAGCGCTTAGGTGGCAATGGCTCCGTGTCGGCGGGGCGGCGATCGTATGTGCCTTAATCTTCACGCTCGGACCGCATATCTCGGTCGGAGGATTTGCGCCGCTTGACAGCCTTCGCAGCCAGATCGCGGCATCGATGCTGATTCCGGTCGGATACACCGTGATCTACTTGATCCAGTCCCAGCTTTACAAGGTTCAGGCCTATTTTGAAGACCTCGTCCAATCACGAGTGTCGGGAGCGCTGGACGCGGGTGGGGCCGAGCAGAAGAAGGGAGACCCAAGGCCTTCCGACCGAAGTGTGGGGCAAGCCAGCACGCTTGCTGAAAGAGAGCTGGAGGCGATTCGTCATCGTTTCCGCGAGACCCTTACCACACTCAAGGGGCGCCGCTACGCAGGAGGTATCAGCAGGCGGTGGCTCTATCAGCGGCCCTGGTATGTGATGATCGGTCCGCCCAACTCGGGGAAGACCACAGCAATAGTCAATTCCGGGCTCAGCTTTCCGATGGCGGCGAGGTCCGGTCTGAGAGCCGCCGGTGGGTTAGCGGGTACGGAAAACTGCGACTGGTGGATCACCGATGACGCGGTGTTCGTCGACACTGCTGGGCGCTACACGGTACAGGAGGGTGATGCAGACCGGGACAAAGCGGTTTGGCGTGGCTTGCTTCGTATGCTCAGACGCTCCCGGCCACGGCAGCCGCTGAACGGTGTCTTAGTCACGATCGCAATCAGCGAGCTGAATTCTACATCCGAGGAAGTGCTCGCCGATCGCGCGCGCTGTATCCGTGAGCGGCTCCTCGAAGTGTACAGGGAGCTTCGCCTGCAACTGCCGATTTATGTGCTTTTCACTAAGAGCGATCTGCTGGCGGGATTTGTTGAATTCTTCGACGATCTGGGTCGCGAGGGGCGGGAGGCGGTGTGGGGGTTCACCTTTGCGCAAGAGGCGTCGGAGGACGAAGGCGATCCGATGGCGTTTGCCGCAGCATACGATGCGCTTGTTGGCCGCCTAAACGAAAGGCTGCTTGAACGAATGCAGCACGAAAGCAACCTCCAGCGTCGTGCGCTCATGTTCGGCTTCCCACAGCAGGTCGCTAGCCTCAAGCACCTGACGCAACAGTTCTTGAAGGAAGCCTTTGGCGGGAATTCGTTCCAGGAACCGCTTATGCTCCGCGGCGTCTACTTCTTAAGCGGCACGCAAATTGGCATGCCCTTCGATCGAGTTGCGAACGCCAGATCTCAGACCTTCGAGATCGCTCAGCCGCCCTGTACAGCGCTTCGTGGCCCGGGCCGTAATTATTTCATCAGCCGGCTGCTGCGCGAAGTCGTTTTCGCCGAAGCTGGGCTCGTCGATGCCAATCACCGCTTCGATCGGCGCCAGCGGCGGATCCGGTATGGCGCCTACACGATGATAGCGGCGGTCATTGTTACCGCCAGCGTCTTATGGACGTTCAGCTATATTCGGAATGTTCAGCTGATCGAGAGCGTTCGCCTAATGGCTGGCAGCTATGCCAGAGGGGCTGAAAAGCTGAAGCTCGACCGGGTTGAGAGTGGCGATCTTCGACCCATCCTGCCACTGCTTCAGCGGCTGCGTGATGCCAACGGCGACAGCGCGGGCGGCCGCCTATCAAGTTCGGGTCTCGACCAGAGTAAGAAAATCAAGGTTCAGACGCTCGCGGCGTACCGCCGCGCCGTGAACACCATCCTGCTGCCGCGGCTGATGTTCCGGTTGGAAACCTTATTGGTCGAGCGGCACGACGATGATCAGTTCGTCTACCAGGCGTTAAAGGTTTACCTGATGCTGGGTCAGCAGGGTCCGCTCCAGCGCGCGGTCGTCAAAAACTGGATGGCTGCCGACTGGCGAGTGATGTTTCCGGCCGAAGCCGATGCCGGCCTGCGCAGCGCGCTCGCTGATCACCTGGATGCACTCATGGAAGGGCCGCTGCCCCATAGTGAGCTTAATGGCGAACTGATCGAGAGGAGCCGCGCGAAGCTCCAGACCGTCTCGATGGCGCGCCGCGTCCTCGACATCATCGCGACCAGTCCCGAAGCCTCGCGGGCGCCAACCTGGCGTCTGGCCGACCATGCCGGGCCGCTGGCGCAGGGCGTCCTGGCTCGCAAATCGGGACAGCCGCTCAGCGAGGGGGTTCCTGGCATCTACACGAGGGCGGGGTTTTACGGAACCTTCCTGCGATTGCTGCCGCAAGTGGCTGACGCTGTCGCTGCAGAAGGCTGGGTTCTCGACTCACAGGTAGTCGCGCCGATTGCAGCCGGTGATGTGAGCCAGAAGCTGCGGCGTTCGGCGGCGGATCTCTACGCTCAGGAGTTCGCGTTGCGCTGGGACCAGCTCATTGGCGATATGTCCATCCGCCCGTCTGGGGGTATCGATGACGCGCTGCGCACCTTGAACACGCTGTCCGCGCCGACGTCACCAATGCGCCTGTTCCTTTTCGCGGCGGCGCAGGAGCTAAAGCTCAAGCAACCACCGGCTCCCGAGGACGGCTTGACGAAAGGTGACAGTGTCCCCCAGGGCGAGGTGTTGCCAAGCGAGCTCGAGGCACTGTTCCGGTCTCAACCGGCCGCGGACACGCCTGAAGCTCACGTCCAGCTCTATATGGGCGATCATTTCCGGTGGCTGCACCAGCTGGTCGAAGTGCCGTCGAACAGCCAAGCGGGCGCGCAGGCGCCGATCGACAGTGCTCTCCGGGATCTCGGCGAACTGTATCGCTCCCTCAGCCAGGCGCAGGGGCTGGCGGGTTCGAACATCTTGGAACACAACGGGCAGGCGGGCGTCGCCATCCAACAGATCGAGGCGGGGGCGGCCGATCTGCCCGAACCCATCCGGCAATGGATCCTCGGCCTCAGCCGCCACAGCTCGGACCTAACCGTCAGCGGCATGAGGCGCGGGTTGGCGAGCGGTTGGGCGGGCGGCCCCGGCGATTTGTGCCGACGGGCTACCGAAGGACGGTATCCCTTCGCGAGCGGATCCCGCCGGGATATCCCTTTGAGCGATTTCGCCCGGCTGTTCGGCCGCAAGGCGGAGATCGACACTTTCTTCGCCGAGAACCTTTCCCCATTCGTCGACAAATCCAAAGGTTCGTGGCAGTTTCGGCCAACGAGCGGTGTCGATTTCCCTATCGGCCGCAATACCTTGGCCCAGTTCCAACGGGCAGCCACGATCCGCGACACCATGTTCGATGATGCCGGCCAGGTGTCAGTTGGATTCCTGCTCACCGTCGCCGAGACCGATCCGTTGACAGACCAGGTGGTGGTAGACATCGACGGCCAGCGCCTCGAACATCGACGAGGAACGGCCGCCGCGGCCATGCATTTCCATTGGCCTACGGCCGGCGGCGTCGGCGGCGCTTCCGTCGCTTTCATCGGTTTTCAAGGCGCCACCCTCTCCAAGAGCGGCCATTGGGCGCTGTTTCGCCTCTTAAATGAGGCGGATAAGCAGCCATTGGGAGGAGGGGACCTTATTCAGGTACGACTGGTGTCCGGTCGCCATTGGGCGGTTTTTAACCTCCAGCCTGACAGCGTGATGAGCCCGTTGTCCCGCAATCTGCTGTCAGAATTCCGATGTCCAGATTTCTTATGAACGCCGGGATAGCATCCGACTGGCGCTGGGAAAGCCCTATGGGGTCACGAGACGCCCACGCAGGTCTGCGGCGGGAGAGGTCGGCATGTCGGTTGCCGGCCGGATCGGAGGCGGTCACGGCTGCGACTGGCGGCGATCGTCGCTTGATCTCGGCGCGCCGCTTTCCCGCTCGACTAGACCGCTGGAGAGCGCGGTCACCTCCATCAGGCAGATCTTCGGGAAGTTGGGTGATCAGATCCTGTCCCACCCTATCAACCGACGTACACTGATCTAGAACAGGAAACTGGAGAGATATAATGGCCGGAATGAAGCACAATAGGACAAGAGCGAAGAAATTTCTGCAGTTGATCGACCAGACGAAGAACAGAGCGGATTTGGAGTTCTGCTTTGCGGTCGGCACGGTTGGCGATCTGCGGAAGCCTGCTGTCCTGGTGAGTAAGAAAAAGCTCAATGGATTGGCACAAACTTTGAAAAACATGCCTTTTGAAGATGATGAGGATAGTAGTAAGGAGAACTTTTCGCTTCTGCGGAGAGGCACGGGCAGGATGAACGAAAACGGCGTTATCCTCGTCAAGTTGGCTGATGGTGGAAAGGCCGGGTTCCCGCAGGTCCAAAAGGTGATGAAGAAGTATTTCGTGAACTTCCGCATGAGGTTGCCTGACATGCAGGAAGCAGGAATCTTAACTGAAGAAGACATTCAGCAGTTTGAGATGAACGCCGAGGAGAACTCCCAATTTCTTCCACCCGACGACTCTGAAGAATTCAATCGGCCGATGACGGCGCTCGATAGCGCGGAAGGGAACTCTGCAGGGAGTGTTGAAGAAACTGAAGAGAGAAGCAAGCGTGAAGGCGGGGCTGAGCTCCTGGAGCAGCTTCTCCCGGAAGTGAAGGAGGGCATTGCCGCCGCGGCCGCGACCATTTCCAATCACGCAGTAAGTCTCAGCGCGCAAATTGGCGCGGGACAGACCGCAGAGTTGTCCCATCTGACCACGAAGATCGCGGATTGGCTGCAACGTGTGCTGGCTGCGACGCCTCCGGAAGAGCAGGAGGCAACGCTGCACAACTTCGCCGGCCGACTTCTGTTGATGCTGGCCTATCCTGAGAATCTGCGAAATCTTCAATATGTGGATGACATGCCCGATGGGGCGGGGCAGGGCGAGACAAACGGCGACCGCCGCGAAGAGGTCGTGGTGAATGGGATCGATCTGAACAGAGTTCCAACGGGCGCTCTCGATCAAGACGAGGTAGTAGAGTCCTTGTTCCGTCTGATCAAGGCAAAGGCTCAGGAGCGACAGCTTTCTTATCCGCTAGAGAACGCGAATTCTGAGAGGATTGCGAAGATAGTGTCGTCGCAATGGCCGAAGGAACTAGGCGATGCAGCCCGTAGGCGCGCGGTTGTGGAGCGTCTGATCGCAGCGGTGGTCCCGCGGCTCGGTAACGATGATCAACTTCTGGTCCTTCTTGGCATCGCAGACCAGCCCGAAAGGACCAAATCCATCGAGAACTCGGTCGAAAGTATCATAGCTATATGGCAGGCTCATCTCGACACTGCCTTGACGCTGCGGGATGAGGTAAAGAGCAAGATCAACCAGATGGTCGATGTGGAAGCCCGCGGCGGAACGTGGAGGTATGTCGACGACATCTTCCTGCAGTTCGGAGGAGAGCTTTCAGATCAGCTCTCCGCCATCACCGAACGCAACGGTGAGGCACTGTCGAGCGCGACCGAGCGTGTCCGAACCACAGTCCAGAAGAAGCTCGATTATCTCAACGGCAGCGACATTGTAGCCATGCTTGACAATCCTCCAATCGACATCGGTCCGGGCACTATAGGGCAGACGCTGCGGGAAGGGCTCGCGGCCATCACCGATGGACTGAAGCGCATCGAAACCTCGCGCGCCGCGCCCGCCGCGTAATAATCGCCTGTCTCGATGCCGGCCGACCCACCGGAAGGCCGGGCGAGCAGGCCATCAACGGCCTCATCAGCGACGGAAGGAGTTCCGCCGCTCAGGTGGGTCAGCGAAGCGGTGAAGGAGCGGCGCACCAACAGAGGCTCTTCTTCATCGGCTGCCGCTTCAACGACCAGATGCTGCGCACCTACGCCCGACGGATCATGACGCGATCCAACGCACCACGTTTTGCGGTGCTGGATGCGGCAGCGCCGACCAACAACCAACGCCGTTTCCTTGCAGCAAGCCCGATCACGCTTATCGACGTGCCGACTGGCGAAGCTGCGGCTAGGTTTATCGGCTGAAAACCAGAGTAGAGAAGGAGTGTTGCGGGTACGACGATACACGAGGATTTCGGAGGTCGGTCGTCGGCACCGACGTCGGAGGCGGATTTGCCGTAAACGTTGATCATCACGGCCGCTGTTTGAAAGTGCCGCTCGCCTTGCTATGAATCCACCCATTCCTTTTTGCACGCATTCCATCCACAAAAACGATTTTACTGCTCAAAACGATTGCCCTTAGAAAACGCTGAAGAGCGCTGTGTAGATTATGTGGAGTTCTAAAAAAATGGGTCCTCAGGTGCGGAGACGATGCTGGAAATTCGACCTGGAGCCCTCTGTCAGTTGCCTGGCCTCGATTGTTATCTTACGCTGGTCGTGATCGGGCAGAATCTTCACCGTTGCTTCTCCCGTTTCAGTGCTGATAGGGCTCTCACAAGAAGCACTGTTCCCTGGTCGACTAACCTGTGAGTGCATCTCCCACAATCACTAGAAGCCAGAGCAGGCGCGCTCGCAGCCGCGAGGACTTGGTCTGCGCCTTTTGCAGGGCCACCAAACCTCGTGATGTTTTCTTGCGGCTGTCGGGCCGAAATATGAAGGATTGAGTGATGTGGATAGGTTAGGCAGTTCTGCTGCAAGCGCTTCGGCCCGGGTTTCTGTGCGGCGTCGCAACAATGATCAAGAAGGTTGCGCAGGATCGGTTGTCGGCAATGTCGCCGCGCCGGTCACTAATGGTATCGGCTTCGACCCCGTGAGCTCTAGCTGCACTGTCAAGCGCCACCCTATGAAACTACGAAGGCCGGTGGCCAGGCCAGAGCGACCTACCTTCCGAAACGAACTGGAGAGCAACATGCTGTGTCTAGGGCTCAGTGGCGGTCTAAGCAA
Source organism: Rhizobium phaseoli (assembly GCF_001664385.1). NCBI lineage: Bacteria > Pseudomonadati > Pseudomonadota > Alphaproteobacteria > Hyphomicrobiales > Rhizobiaceae > Rhizobium > Rhizobium phaseoli. Next base: position 251,749 of record NZ_CP013535.1, read on the forward strand.
AGATTACGAAAATTCGTCCGATCTACCGAGCACCTTTATGCACGATGGGGCTGCGGTTCCCGTTCGCGACGGGCGAGTGATAGCGGCGGTCGAGGAGGAGCGCCTTAACCGGATCAAGCACTCCAACAAGTTACCAATGCGTTCGATTCAATATTGCCTCGCATCTGCAGGTGTTCACCTGAGCGACATCGACCGCATCGCGTATTATGCGACCGAGGCCTATTGCAACGCTGTGCTCGAGCGCGTGCGCCTCTTTCACCCAAGCACCCCAGCATCGGATCCGAGACTGTTGCAACGGGCTCGGGGAAGTCGACACGGGCGCTATATTCCTGTGGGACACCCCGATGTTCCATGTGATCGCCATCGTCACACAGATCTGGCCGCCCCTTGGACGCGTGATGGCACAATGCCATGAGGTTGTCACCCGCGCTCCACCGCCGAGATGAACTCGAAAACGTTGGACCCGGAATTGATTGTTGAGGAATGAACGTCATGAAACGCTATGTAGAAAAAGAGGTGACGGATCAACTCGCTTATAGGCGAAAGATGTTGCAAGATTGGAGAGGAGAGCGCCTCACTGGACACCAGATAAACTTGGCATCAATAGACCTCAACCTCCTGGTCGCGCTCGAGGCTCTGCTCGAATACCGGAACGTGACGCACGCGGGCCAGCACATCGGGCGGAGTCAACCGGCGATGAGCCGGGCACTGGGAAGGCTGCGCGGCATGTTCAATGATGACCTGCTGGTGCGGTCTTCAACGGGTTTGATCCCAACGCCGCAAGGCGAACACTTGGCTCAAAGGCTGCCGTCGGCACTGCGTACGATCCGAGAGATGGTGACAAGCCGCAGCGTAATCTCAAAAGAATGGGGGAGGGGGGCAACGCTGGCGATCCCCGATCATCAAGCTTTGGCTGTACTACCGCGCCTCCTGCCGTGGTTACGCGAGCGTGCCCCTCATCTCGACACACTCGCCTGTTTGCCGTTTGATCGTGCCGTGCGGGGGCTTGAGCAAGGTGATATTGATTTGGCCGTTGGGCATATTGACGTGCAACTGCCTGGCTATTTTCGGCGCAGTCTCTATACAGACCGCTTCGCGTGTTTGTTGCGCCACGACCATCCCGCGCTGGCGCAGGAATGGACGATCGACAACTTCGCGACCTTGCGTCACGCTGCCATCAGTACGGACTCCCCCGACCATTTCGGCCCGATCTACGACCACTTGCCCAACCTGCGAGAGGATCGTAGTCCCATACTTTTTTCCAGCGTTCTCACGGCAGCGGTGGTGGCTTCGGGGACGGATTTGGTATTGCTCGTCCCGCGCCGCGTTGCGACCCAAGTTTCCGCGATGCTGCCGCTTAGGGTTGTTGATCCACCCCTCGAGCCGGCACCGTACAAGGTCATGCTCATCTGGCACGAGCGGTGCCATCACGACCCGCAGCATAAATGGCTGCGCAAGGAGGTCGCCGCAGCGTTGGAGACGGGAGCAGACTGACACAGAAGCGGTGATCGGGATGCTCCCGAAGCATCAAAGAGAGCAAACGGGGATTTTGCGCGGGGAGATGACCAAGAGCTCAGCGCTGCTGCGCCCGAGAGTGCCAGGCATGTTGGACGAATATCGAGACTTGGATGCCTATGTGCTCGCGGGGTCTGCTTGTATCCGGGCTTCTGCTGAGCTGCGGCTCGGCCCTGCAGTGGCGCGGATATCTTCGCGCCGGCTCTCGGATCGACCATTTTGATGGTGATCGTCAAGTGATCAACATTTATGTCAGCAGGCTCGCCGACACGGTCTGGCACTGCCGGACCGTTGGTTGAAAGACACAGCTTGATATCGGGGACCTCTGTGGCTCCGCGTGCAAATGTCGCCTTTGTCTTCTTCCGGTCATAACAGGCATCGCTTGGTCCGGCGATAAAGAGCACGGAAAGCTGAGGGACTTCATTGGCGACCGCAACGACCTTTCGCAGCGCCTGGTCAGGCGTAGGCCGGCTTTCGTTGGCGCAGTATTTACTATTGCAGTAGTTGCACTGGATATTGCAAGCTGGTGCGGCTACGACGTGCATGCGCGCGAAATAGTAGTGCGCTTTTTCTAAATAGCAGGAAAGGTCCGTGATTTTCTCCCAGACAGCCGGCTCGACGTGGTGCGGCTTTGCGGACGAACCGCACAATGACGCGGCGCAAGCAGTGGACTTCGCTGTGGCCAGCAGTTGGTTCATAGTTGTCGTGCTGGTCAGGTTCTTGAGCGAAATCATTGGTGGGGGCATTAAAGGCTCCGTTGCTGCTTAACGTCGCGGTTCAAGAAGCAAGGGCCATGCCAATGAAAATTGCGTTAGTTTTCAATTGGTTAGAGTTTTTTGTCCGGTTCCCTCCATTTGCGACCCGACATAGGGTTGTCAGGCATTCGACAATAGACCTACACCGGTAAAATGGCGGCTCGCCTCGAGTGCTTGAGTTGAGGAGGGCAGGTCGGGCCGCTCGACCACACCAGGCTTAGAACTTTCTTTCACCCCGATTTGATGCCCGCGGATGGCATAACCAGCCTAACGTGGGGTGACGCCGAGAGGCGAGCCGCCTGGCCCCAGATTTCTCCCTCGCGTCGATCAGCCGCTCCCGCTCGGTCAGACGAGCCCGATTGGGAGCCAGGCAGGATCGTTCGGATACAGGCTTTGGAGGAGACTTCGCCGAGACAGGCACCGGCAGCCCCGGCGGCCGCAAACGGGGATCCAGTCGACATTGGGCTCTTTCTGGCGAACTCGTCGATCGCATTGTCGCCGAATGGACCGTTAGCTACCTTCCACACAAGCGCAGAGAGGCCCTGGCTGTTCTTGCAGACAAAATCCAACGCACCAATGGTCCTTGATTGCGCGGGAGTTGCTGTCCTACGCACGCTGTTTGAGTTCACAGACGTTCCCTGGGAAGTGGCATTGCGAGGCCAAGTCAAGCGCCGACGGCGCGAATGTCCGTTCGCAGATGCATAGAACGCCATTTTCAACTCAAGACCAGACTTGCGACGGGCCATGGACCACGAAAATGGGTCGAATTGCATGATCGCGAAACGATCCGCGACTGTCCTATCGGTATTGCCGCGGGATAGACGGGCGGACGAGGCGGGGCTGCGCAGCTCCTTCTGGCCTGATGCGCAGGACGTTCACGGAGCGTACACGGGCTCCGCCGAGGGATTCATTGAGTTCACGCTTGGTGTCTTCAAGACCGAACCGCGCAACATCCACCAGATCACCAACGTTCTGATTGAGTTTATCAGCCCGGCTGAAGCACCTGTCGAGAGCTACTTCACTGCGCTCCAACGAGGGCCGGACTGCGGCCGGATCAAACGTTGCCAGGTTTCTCCTATGTGGTCGATATTGCGACCATTTTCTGAAAAGGGAAGGGGAGTGGAGAATTGCCGACCGCACAGTGGTCTATGATTGGCTCGAGGAGCAGACACAGCAGGCGGCGTCGCCAGAGTTTGAGCGGTTCGGTTTCAGGCAGCCGATCGGAACATCGCATTCTAACGACCCGGTCTATACGCTCGGAAGCGGCAAAGAGCATGAAAAGCCGAGGCGGAATAGCGGCGCGTTCAGCTGGTGCCGAACTCTTCTTTTCCGGGACGTGGTGCTAACTTGCTGTCATCTGGCTCCTTTAGCGTTAGATCGCATACGCCGGAGCAGGAGAAGCTAATCCATGAAGCAAGCAGACACCCGCCGTCATTACACGCGCTGCAGGCGGGATTGGCCGCGCTCTGGTCGATGCCTTTGCGACAAACGGCGACATTGTCGTTGCCGTGGATCTTCCTGGAAGCGGAACGGTGCGGTGCGGCGTTGCCGCGCGGCCCTGCGATCTTCAATGTGGCCTCGCTGGGCGGGTTGCTGGGCGCCCCAGACGCAACGGCTACGCTGCCTGGAAGGGGCCTGATCTTGATCACGAAAAGTTTGGCATGCGAGTTGGCGTCGCGTCGAGTGGGCCTGACGGCCATAAGAGCTCGGCTATGTGCGCACGCCGATGGTCGAGAACTGGAACGCGCCGACGAGACGGATCTCGCCGCTATTCGCCGACGCGTGCCGATGGGGCCCATGGGCGCGTCCCGATGATGTCGACCGGACCTTGCGGTTTCCGGTCAGCTCGCACGTCGATCATTCATCGACATCGTGTCGGACGGTCGCCTTGGGCTTGGCGACGGGTCCGGATACGAGCGATTCGAGTTCAAGCGCTTCGGTGTCGTTATTCATGAGGCGCCTGGGGAGTACCTGGGTGATCTTTTAGGGGCTCAACCAGAAGGTTTTCGAACCCGACGGCCATTATCAGAAGATACCCCCAACGGCGATATCGTTGCGGACCACCCAGAAGCCAGCCCCGCCAATCTGCATCGCGGCAGGATCGGAGTGCAGCATGAGGCGGGCCGTCGCAGAGAGTCGCAGCAATTATTGCAGTCTCTAATCTTCGCCTGCGTCCTCCCGTAATACAAGGGCGTATCAACTCAGCCGGCGGCGCAAAAAGTCCTCACGATGAGGCAAGCTTTTAGCCGCGGTTCAAATTGAGGTGTTCGAAGTACCAAGACGGGTCATCATCGGATGAATCTGTCTCGACACTGGCGTCACTCGAATGCTCCTCGACACCTGCTTCATCGTCGCTAAGATACTCCACGGTTTTAGAGAGATAACTCCAAGGTTTGTCGGCGCGCTGCCATCCACCCTTGCTATTCTTTGTCCACTTGTCGGGATGTTGCGTAGGGTCGAGCACCCAGCGATTTTCACCCACATTAACGAAACCCATCTGCTCTAGACGGGTTCCCATCTCCGGCGTAGCGGGACGTGACATGATCAACGGCTGTTCGCCGTCGAGTTGAAGTTGATGTTCGAGCAGAATATCGCCTGCGTTCTCGACAAGCGGATGAGTAACGCGAAGGTCTACAATCGACGTGATTCTTCTTCGACCGGGAAATAGTTCCCGCCACGGCTCGTTTTCGATGCTAAATCCATCCTCTGTTCTTAAAAGCCCAACGCTTCGTTCTCCCAGATCATAGCTGAAATATCGCGCGCTGGGCGTATCATTGTCGGTGCCGCCGTAGAGTCGAGCGATGGTAGCCGTACGCAGGGCTTTAGAGGACACGAAGGGCGAGTACTCTTGTGGATTGACGGAAATGTGCTTGATTTCATCACCGTAAAATTCCCTTACTTTTCTGGCAAATGTCGATCTGTCGAGCACCTTAATTGGAGGTTCGGAAGAGAGCGAGTATGGTCGCGTTGGCGACGAAGGCGAAAGAGCATGGGGATCTGGCGTTGATCGGGACGGCATGCCCGTAAGCGTTTGTGCCCCGGTCATATTCTCGATCCACCCCGCCATGGCCCGGGTGCGATCATCTTCCTCGGAAATGTTGTAGCGCAGCGATCGTTCTGAGTTATCCATGGCGGTCTCTCCTGAGAGTGAAAGGTGTGATGAAGCGCATTCTTTTCAGTCGCTTCACATGGGAACGGTGCGCTCACATGTCCGGCCTATAAAGCGGATACGTGACTGCTAGACTCGATGAAGCGGGCGGTGCGCGTTGCATGCGCCGCTCCTGATCCCTTTACCTCAGCCCAAGCCTCGAGGATCCGCGAAAGCGTGGCTCCCTTCGCCAGACCATCGTCGAATCGGCTGACAGTCCGTCGGAGGTGTCTGCGCCGCGGCAGGGCTAAGATTAGCTTGAATGTTAGAGGCGTCTCGGAAAATTTACCGCCCCGCGGGCCTGTTCTGTTTTCACCGTTGTTGGTCTCCAATTGCAGATTACGCATATGCTAGTGCAACCGGACTGGTCGCCATCATGCAAAATCGATATTCTAAAATGCTTTGGAAAAGCGGAGCCACGTGACCCCTTAGGTGGTGAAGGTGACCTGCCACTGCGAATTTCCTCCAGAATTGATTAGAGTCCGGCCCATCAAAGGACGGACGAATGAAGAAGCAGAGGTTTACCGAAGAGCAGATAATTGCGGTACTGAAGGAGCAGGAGGCAGGCGCGAAGGCGGCCGACCTCTGCCGTAAGCACGGGATTTCGGAAGCGACGTTTTACAACTGGAAAGCCAAATACGGTGGTATGGAAGTGTCCGAGGCCAAGCGGCTGAAGGCGCTTGAGGACGAGAACGCCAGGCTGAAAAAGCTGCTGGCCGAACAGATGCTGGATGCGGCCGCGCTCCGCGAGCTTCTTGCAAAAAAAAATGGTAGGGCCTGCCGCCAAGCGTGAAGCCGTCACGCATCTGAAGGCCGTGATGGGTCTTTCGGAGCGGCGGGCCTGCCAGATCATATCCGCCGACCGCAAGACGGTGCGTTATCGGTCCTGCCGACCGCCGGAGGTGGCGCTGCGGGCAAAGCTGCGTGACCTTGCAAACGAGCGTCGGCGTTTCGGCTATCGGCGACTGTTCGTCCTGCTTCGACGGGAAGGAGAGCCGTCCGGCGTCAATAGGATCGAGGTTCCAAATTTGATTTCCGGAGGACCGGCATCGATGTACCCAAGACGGAACCAGCCGCGCGATGACGATTCTCGCGAAGTAAGTGAGTGGATCGAAGGCGTGACCGGAGCTTTCGATACGGACGCCTGGATCCGGGAGTACAATTCACAGAGACGAGATGTGGAACAGGATCTGAGCGACTTGTGTCAATCGGCGTCCAAAGTTCACCCCTTATCGGCGTCCAATTTTGACCCCCCATATGCTGTAGATCAGCGCTTGGCCTGCCCGGCGCTGGCCGGGGTTGCAGAGGGTAGGCCAAGTGCGCGTGATGATCGTCTTCGGCTTTAGCTTTGAGAGCGGTTCTTGAAGCGCCAGGATTCGTTTCCGGTTTCGACGATCTCGCAGTGGTGGGTGAGACGGTCCAGAAGCGCGGTCGTCATCTTGGCGTCACCGAACACCGTCGGCCATTCTCCAAAGGCCAGGTTCGTGGTGACGATGATCGAAGTCCGCTCGTAGAGCCTGCTGATCAGATGGAACAGGAGTTGGCCGCCGGCCTGGGCGAACGGCAGGTAGCCGAGTTCGTCAAGGATGATGAAGTCGAGACGGTTGAGGTAGTCGGCCGTCCGCCCCTGCTTGCCGCTGCGCGTTTCCGTTTCCAAGCGATTGACCAGATCGACGACATTGAAGAAGCGCCCGCGTGTTCCGTTGCGGATCAGTGCGCGGGCAATCGCGATGGCCAGATGGCTCTTCCCGGTTCCCGTGCCGCCGACGAGGACAACATTGCGCTGATCGGCGACGAAGGTGCCGGTCGACAGCTCCCGCACCAGGGGTTCATTGACGGGCGTATCGGCGAAGTCGAAGTCGTCGATGTCCTTGGCGAGCGGCAGCTTGGCAATGCTGAGCTGGTAGCGAATGGAGCGGGCCTGCTTCTCGGCGATCTCCGACTGCAAGAGATCGCCGACGATGCGCGGCGGTTCGTGCTGCCGCTTGATGCCGTTGCCCATGACCTCGTCGTAAGCGCCGCGCATTCCATAGAGCTTCAGCGTGCTCATCAGTTCGAGAACCTGTGTGCGTTCCATCAGCTTGCCCTCCTGAGGCTGTCATACCGTGCGCAGTCGGCGACCGGTTCATGGGTAAGCCGCAGCGCATCCGGGGTTTGCAGGGTTGCGGCCGGGGCCGGATCACGGCTCCGGGCCAGAATGTTGATGATCACCGAGGCCGAGCAGACGCCGTGATCCAAAGCCTCCTGGCAGGCAGCATCGACGGCCGCCAGACCGTCGGCGGGAACGCATCCGAGAATGGTGACCATTTGCCGATCACCATCATGGACACTCTTCAGCCGCCGGCGCACTTTCTCCATCGCTGTGGGTAGGACCCATTCACGGAACGGCGCACCATTGCGCAAAGCACCGGGTTTGCGTGCCAGAACAGGGACATAATGCCAGGGATCGTAGATCGTCTCGCCACGGCCAAAGCAACGAGGATGCTCACCGACGTTCACACCGTCCTGCCTGATGACGATCTTCTCGGCATAGGCGTGAACCTCGACCGGCCGGCCGACCGCAGTTGAGAGGACGGAGTATTTGTTGTTGTCGAAGCGGACCGTGCAGGTCTTCGACACCGAGGTCGGGACGCAGTGGAATCCGTCGAACGGCCCGACGTAATGGACGAGGCTGCCGCGCTCCTCCTCGAACATTTGCCAGATCATCCGCTCGGTCTGCTCGGGATGGCGGTGCGCCTTGGCGTAGGCGATGCACTTGTCGAGCAGCCATACGTTCAGCTCTTCCAGGCTTTTGACGCGAAGGCGTGGAGTGAAGAAGCGTTCGCGCACGAGGCCAACCTGGTTCTCGACCTGCCCCTTCTCCCAGCCTGATGCGGGCGTGCAGGCCACGGGATGAACGAGATAATGGCTGCACATCTGCAGGAAACGGCGATTGTATTGCCGCTCCTTGCCGACGAATACGGCCTCGACCGCCGTCTTCATGTTGTCGTAGATGCCGCGCGTGCAGGTGCCACGGAAGAAGGCGAAGGCCTTGTCGTGCGCATCGAACACCATCTCCTGGCTTTCGCGCATATAGGCCCTGACGAACATCATCCGGCTGTGGCAGAGCCGGACGTGAGCAACCTTGACGGTCGTCGTCACGCCGTTGATCAGAATGATCTCGTGGCTCCAGTCGAACTGGTAGGCCTCACCCGGCGCGTAATAGAGCGGCACGTAGGCTTCCGCCGTCATGGCTCCCCGGTTCTTCGCCCAGGTCTTGGCGTATCGCCGGATCGCGTCATAACTGCCGTCGTAGCCGAGTGCCCGAACCTCCTCGTAAATCCGGATCAGCGTCAACCGTTCGCGCGATGGCTTGCCCTCGTTGGTCGTCAGGAACCGCTCGATCTCGGCCTTCCACGCTCCGATCCTCGGCAGCGGTTGTCGCTCTCGTTCATAGGTAAAATCGGTCTCGTCGGAACGCAAAATCTTGCGGACCGTGTTGCGCGAAACATGCAGTTCCCGGACGATCTTCTTCACCGACCAGCCCTGCACATGGAAGGCCCGTCGAACACGCGCAATAGTATCCACTCGCTTCAACTCCCACTCCATCCGCCGCCAAAAGCCGGATGGTCAGATGAAATCTGAGGGGGGTCAAAATTGGACGCCGATTACCCCGCCAAGGGGGTCAAATTTGCACGCCGAAACACAGACTTGCGCCTCGGTTCGCACGACAGTGACGCCGGCGACCGTGTGCCGCGTCGCAGATCCGTGGGCGGTTCGATGCGAGTGACGCCGCAGTCGTTGGCGCCGGAGAACTCGTTGAGCGGCGCCCGCCACAGCATAGACGTCTCTCGGGCGGGCTCCAGCAGCTTGCGATTCGGCGGCTCGGGGAGCAAGACATCGAGCAATATGGCGGAGGCGGGCGAAGTCGCCGCGGCGCCGCAGGGCAAACGCCGCGGATTTACGTCGCGCATGGCGTCAGGGTTCAAGAAGGCGTTCGGATTGAGCAGCGGCAAGACGTCGTCGCGGAGTTCGGGGCAGCAAGACGTCGATGCCGCAACGGAGACTCACGTGGCCTCAACCAAGGTTCGCGTCGGCGCCAAGCGTGGTCGCCCCGCCGACCGGGACATGCATCCCGATGACGAGACCCGCATCAACCAGTTCGCGGAAGCAGTCCGAGGCTATGAAATTCTACCCGACGGTAGCATCGGCCGAGGGGACGGAAGGGTTCCCGAGGCTACCGTCGAGAACAATTTAGGGATTCTTAGGAGGTTCGCTCGTTGGCTCCGAGCAGCAAACAGAGATTCGATGGCTTCTCGGTTTTTAAACGATCCAGATTCACTAGCCGTTGATATCGCGGATTATTGGGCAAGCGGTGAGGACGATCAGAACCGTCTTAACTCAGCGCTGTCTCATTTCAGGAGGCTCGGACCTGAGGGGCAAGAACTCCAAGCCGTTGGAGCTGGGCCGCGCCTGATGGGCCGCCGAATTCATGATCCCTATCCCGATGACGCCCGCGTCATTGATAGCTTGGCCAAGGAAGAGCTGAGTAAGTTCGGACCGGTCTCGATTTCTCAGAAAAATGCCAGTAACCAACGAAAGTTTAGCGATTGGCTCAAAAGGGAGGGTAGGGGGAGCATAGTCAGCCGACTCACGGGTACTGATCAGCAGCAACGGTCGTTGCAGGAGGATTTTAGGAAATTTACCGAGGCCGAGGGAAAAGTGGTCGTGAGTTTAGATCGGCTGCGGCAGTATCTAGGCGCCGAGTCCCAGTTGAAACAGCATAATCCTTATCCCGACGACGCCCTCATGATTGATGGCTTGGCCAACGAAGAGCTGAGCAAGCTCGGACCGGACTCGACTTCCAAGAGGAAAGTTGTCCAGAATATGGCGATAAATCAACGGAGGTTTAGTGATTGGCTCCAAAAGAATGGTCGGGGGAGCATAAGCAGTCGCCTGACTGGCAGTGATGAGCAGCAACGGTCGTTGAAGGACGATTTTAGGGAATTTACTACTAACGTTGAAGTAAAAATAAGCGTGGGTTTCGATCGGCTGCGACAGTATCTAGGCGCCGAGTCGCAGTTGAAACAGCATGATCCTTATCCCGACGACACCCGCATGATTGATGGCTTCGCCAATGAAGAGCTGAGCAAGCTCGGACCGGACTCGACTTCCAAGAGGAAAGGCGTCTTGAATCTGGCCAGCAATCAACGGAGGTTTAGTAATTGGCTCCGAAAGAATGGTCGGGGGAGCATAAGCAGTCGCCTGACTGGCAGTGATGAGCAGCAACGGTCGTTGAAGGACGATTTTAGGGAATTTACTACTAACGTTGAAGTAAAAATAAACGTGAGTCTCGATCGGCTGCGGCAGTATCTAGGCGCTGAGTCGCAGTTGAAACAGCATCATCCTTATCCCGACGACGCCCTCATGATTGATGCCTTGGCCAACGAAGAGCTGAGCAAGCTCGGATCGGCCTCGACTTCCAAGAGGAGAGTCGTCTGGAGACTGGCCAGCAATCAACGAAAGTTTAGTGATTGGCTGCAAACCAGGGGTAGGGAGAGCATAGCGAGCCGGCTCAACGGCAGTGATCAGCAGCAATGGTCGTTGAAAAAAGATTACCAAGACTTCACCGAAGACATGGGAAAACACACTATCTCTTTCAAGCGGCTTCGGCAGTACCAGCAAGTCGTTGAGGCGAACGCAGCGTCGGGGTTGTCCCCTGAGCCGGCAAGTGGCCGCGAACCGGCCGGTCTGGACGGCCGTTCGGATTCACGTGCCGAGTTCAGATCAACTTCGCCGCTGCAGCAGGTTGATCCGTCGATCGAAGGCCGCAGCGGATTGTCGCTCGACCATATCGAATGGCTGGGCGACCAGCATATCCAGACGGATTATGAGCTGCTAATGCAGGACTTGCAGCGAAACGATCCGGATCTCGCAGCCAGGACGCGGCTTATCGATCCCCTGATAGCCCATTATCATCTGCGCCTGGGCGATGAGAGCACCGCGCTGAGCGCTTTCCAGCGCATCGTTAATGATCAGAATGGAAGAGATACAGCCGACTTCCTGTTCCTTCCAGTGAGCGATGCCAGTGCTTCGGATCCTGATCACCGCGGCACCCATTGGTCGCTGCTACTCGTTGACCGTCGCAACCGCGAGGGGCCGGCTGCCTATCACTATGACTCCTTCCGGGGCCAGAACAACGAGTTTGCAGCAATGCTCGCACAAAGGTTGGGTACCCGTCTGGAGCCCGTCCGCATGACCCAACAGCGCAACGACTATGATTGCGGAGTCTTCGTGGTTGACGGCACGCGGGCGCTCGTTAGACGACTGGCACGAAGAGGCCGGCCAGCCGTGCTGCACCTCGACAACCTCGTCGCCGATCGGGAGCAACTCCAACGACGTCTGAGCCCCGCGCCCAACAGTGCTCGAGCGGGGGCTGCGGCGGCTGAACCGGAGTCCTCCACACAGATCGCCGATCCCGCAGAGTTTTGGCATGGAGTGGCTCAACCCGGCCAGCTTCCCGATAGCTGGAATACAGCGACCTTCCGGCAGGATTTGCCGTCAGCCGCCTATTCACCGGTGCAAAGCGTCAATCCGCCAGACGCACCATGGGAGCAAAGCTTGGGGGCATCGATCTTCGGCACCCCACAGTACACGCTGCCTGTGGACGACTTGGGAGGATTTGTCCCTCCGAGCTGGCAACACGGCAATCAACCGGTACCAGATGACCTTCTGCCTGCAATGTACTTGTTTGACTTGCTGCCGAGCGCGGACAAACCCACCAACTTCAGTATCCATGGTGTGCCCTACACGGCCACTCTGGGGCCATCAGGCATGGAGAACGACATTTACCTTTTCCTGCAATAGGGTGGAGATGGATTGAGCAATAGATGCCAGTCGTTCTTGAAAAGCACCAAACCGTTGAGAGAGAATCCGTTTTTACGCGGCCACGTGCAGCGCGCCAACCCAGATGAGACGATCCCCAGTGCCGGGGGCGACATCGAATGGCGGGCTCCGCATGGCAAGCGGCAAGCTGGCGAGCCTCTGTGTCGGCCTGATGGTCGAGTGCAGACGATTGTCGGCAAGCCGTCGCCATATGGTGTTCGGCCATGCCTTGAGGGCATGATTGGATCTGGCTTTAGCATGCTGGGCGGCGGTCGGCAGGCATTAGGATCGAGGTTCCAAATTTGAATTTCCGGAGGACCGGCATCGATGTACCCAAGACGGAACCAGCCGCGCGATGACGATTCTCGCGAAGTTAGTGGGTGGATCGAAGGCGTGACCGGAGCTTTCGATACGGACGCCTGGATTGAGGATTGCTATCCAGAGAGCCGAGAGATGGAACAGGATCCGACCGACTTGCGCCTCGGTTCGCACGATAGTGACGCCGGCGACCGTGTGCCGCGTCGCAGTTCCGTGGGCGGTTCGATGCGAGTGACGCCGCAGTCGCTGGCGCCGGAGAGGGGTTCGGGGCAGCAAGACGTCGATGCCGCAACGGAGACTCACGTGGTCTCAACCAAGGCTCGCGTCGGCGCCAAGCGTGGTCGCCCCGCCGACCGGGACATGCATCCCGATGACGAGACCCGCATCAACCAGTTCGCGGAAGCAGTCCGAAACTACGAAATTCTACCCGACGGTAGCGTCGGCCGAGGGGACGGAAGGGTTCCCGAGGCTACCGTCGAGAACAATTTAGGGATTCTTAGGAGGTTCGCTCGTTGGCTCCGAGCAGAAAACAGAGATTCGATGGCTTCTCGGTTTTTAAACGATCCAGATTCGCTAGCCGGTGATATCGCGGATTACTGGGCAAACGGTGGGGACGATCGTAAGCGTCTTAACTCAGCACTGTCTCATTTCAGGAGGCTCTCGCCTGAGGGGCAAGAACTCCAAGCCGTTGGACCTGGGCCGCGCCTGATGGGGCGCCGAATTCATGTTCCCTATCCCGACGACGCCCTCATTATTGATGCCTTGGCCAACGAAGAGCGGAGTAAGCTCCGACCGGTCTCGACTTCCAAGAGGAATGTTGTCTGGAATATGGCCAGCAATCAACGGAGGTTTAGCGATTGGCTCCAAAGGGAGGGCAGGGAGAGCATCGCCAGTCGCCTGACTGGCAGTGATCAGCAGCAACAGTCGTTAAAGGACGATTACAGTAACTTTACCAACGCTGAAGGAAAAAAAATAAGCGTGAGTTTCGATCGGCTGCGGCAGTATCTAGGCGCTGAGTCGCAGTTGAAACAGCATGATCCCCATCCCGACGACGCCCTCATTATTGATGCCTTGGCCAACGAAGAGCGGAGTAAGCTCCGACCGGCCGCGACTTCCCGGAAAAATGCCAGTAACCAACGAAAATTTAGCGCTTGGCTCAAAAGGGAGGGCAGGGAGAGCATAGTCAGCCGACTCACGGGTACTGATGAGCAGCAACGGTCGTTGCAGGAGGATTTTAGGGCCTTTACCAAGGAGGAAGGAAAAAAAGTGGTCGTGAGTTTAGATCGGCTGCGGCAGTATCTAGGCGCCGAGTCCCAGTTGAAACAGCATAATCCTTATCCCGACGACGCCCTCATGATTGATAGCTTCACCAAGGAAGAGCTGAGCAAGCTCGGATCGGACTCGAGTTCCAAGCGGAAAAGCGTTTTGAATCTGGCCAGCAATAAACGGAGGTTTAGTGATTGGCTCCGAAAGAAGGGTCGGGGGAGCATAGCCAGTCGCCTGACTGGCAGTGATCAGCAGCAACGGTCGTTAAAGGACGATTTGAGGGCCTTTACCAAGGCTGAAGGAAAAAGAATAAACGTGAGTCTCGATCGGCTGCGGCAGTATCTAGGCGCTGAGTCGCAGTTGAAACAGCATAATCCTTATCCCGACGACGCCCTCATGATTGATAGCTTCGCCAACGAAGAGCTGAGCAAGCTCGGATCGGACTCGACTTCGCAGAGGATAGTCGTCTCGAAGCTGGTCAGCAATCAGCGAAAGTTTGGTGATTGGCTGCAAACCAGGGGTAGGGAGAGCATAGCGAGCCGGCTCAACGGCAGTGATCAGCAGCAATGGTCGTTGAAAAAAGATTACCAAGACTTCACCGAAGACATGGGAAAACACACTATCTCTTTCAAGCGGCTTCGGCAGTACCAGCAAGTCGTTGAGGCGAACGCAGCGTCGGGGTTGTCCCCTGAGCCGGCAAGTGGCCGCGAACCGGCCGGTCTGGACGGCCGTTCGGATTCACGTGCCGAGTTCAGATCAACTTCGCCGCTGCAGCAGGTTGATCCGTCGATCGAAGGCCGCAGCGGATTGTCGCTCGACCATATCGAATGGCTGGGCGACCAGCATATCCAGACGGATTATGAGCTGCTAATGCAGGACTTGCAGCGAAACGATCCGGATCTCGCAGCCAGGACGCGGCTTATCGATCCCCTGATAGCCCATTATCATCTGCGCCTGGGCGATGAGAGCACCGCGCTGAGCGCTTTCCAGCGCATCGTTAATGATCAGAATGGAAGAGATACAGCCGACTTCCTGTTCCTTCCAGTGAGCGATGCCAGTGCTTCGGATCCTGATCACCGCGGCACCCATTGGTCGCTGCTACTCGTTGACCGTCGCAACCGCGAGGGGCCGGCTGCCTATCACTATGACTCCTTCCGGGGCCAGAACGACGAGTTTGCAGCAATGCTCGCACAAAGGTTGGGTACCCGTCTGGAGCCCGTCCGCATGACCCAACAGCGGAACGGCTATGATTGCGGAGTCTTCGTGGTTGACGGCACGCGGGCGCTCGTTAGACGTCTGGCGCGAAGAGACCGGCCAGCCGTGCTGCACCTCGACAACCTCGTCGCCGATCGGGAGCAACTCCAACGACGTCTGAGCACCGCGACCAACAGTGCTCGAGCGGGGGCTGCGGCGGCTGAACCGGAGTCCTCCACACAGATCGCCGATCCCGCAGAGTTTTGGCATGGAGTGGGTCAACCCGGCCAGCTTCCCGATAGCTGGAATACAGCGACCTTCCGGCAGGATTTGCCGTCAGCCGCCTATTCACCGGTGCAAAGCGTCAATCCGCCAGACGCACCATGGGAGCAAAGCTTGGGGGCATCGATCTTCGGCACCCCACAGTACACGCTGCCTGTGGACGACTTGGGAGGATTTGTCCCTCCGAGCTGGCAACACGGCAATCAACCGGTACCAGATGACCTTCTGCCTGCAATGTACTTGTTTGACTTGCTGCCGAGCGCGGACAAACCCCAGACCAGCATCACTATCCATGGTGTGCCCTACACGGCCACTCTGGGGCCATCAGGCATGCAGAGCGACATTTACCTTTTCCTGCAATAGGGTGGAGATGGATCGAGCAATAGATGCCAGTCGTTCTTGAAAAAGCACCAAACCGTTGAGAGAGAATCCGTTTTTACGCGGCCACGTGCAGCGCGCCAACCCAGATGAGACGATCCCCAGTGCCGGGGCAACATCGAATGTGCACGTCGTCCGTCTTCCTTCAAAACGTGACGTTTGGCCAGCATCCCAAGAGGCGACGGCTGTCGCATCTGAAGTGTAGACAGATACGGATGCGGGAAGAGCCTCGGGTGCGAAGGATGCTGGCGCGGTCGCTGAAGTGCTTAGTGCCGTCGATGACGGCCTATCCTTTGCGGGTTCTACTATGGCTTCAGGCCCGGACGACCCCCCCATGGCGCCGGATGCATTTCATGCGGCGATCATGAGCCAACGTGTGAGTTGGGTACTCGATGCCGACCCCGTATCCTGCAACTAATGCCTGCGGGCGGGTGCCGCGGTGGACCGACTTGTTCATCACGCAACGATCATTCGAAATGAACGTTGAAAGCTATCGACGACGTTCCACCCATGGGGGTCAAACGCCGGCGCGGCAGGCCAGCCTCATTCGCGACAATCAAAGGCACCGCACAGTTTGTCGCGGAGCGGCAATCAGACCACGATGAAGCTCTTGCCAGCGACAATCAACATGATAACTTCATCCCGACCGCGACATAAGAATCTCATCCAGATTGTCGCGCGCGTCTCATCCTGATCGCCGCCCCATAGGTCGCATAACTATCAGGCGCGCAACGGGTTCTGTCAGCAGCTACACCGCAATGGTTCCGTTGCCTGAGGCGGCGAAATCAGAAAGGCCGGCGGAAAGATTGGTTGGAATCGGAAATTCTGACGGCACCCTTCGCGCTGCATGTTCCACACATCACCCGAAACTGCTGGCGAGCCTCTCAAGCCATGTGCCGGCCTGATGGTCGAGTGCAGACGATTGTCGGCAAGCCGTCGCCATATGGTGTTCGGCCATGCCTTGAGGGCATGATTGGATCTGGCTTTAGCATGCTGGGCGGCGGTCGGCAGGCATTAGGATCGAGGTTCCAAATTTGAATTTCCGGAGGACCGGCATCGATGTACCCAAGACGGAACCAGCCGCGCGATGACGATTCTCGCGAAGTAAGTGGGTGGATCGAAGGCGTGACCGGAGCTTTCGATACGGACGCCTGGATCGAGGACTACTATTCAGAGAGCCGAGACATGGAACAGGATCCGAGCGACTTACGCCTCGGTTCGCACGATAGTGACGCCGGCGACCGTGTGCCGCGTCGCAGATCCGTGGGCGGTTCGATGCGAGTGACGCCGCAGTCGCTGGCGCCGGAGAGGGGTTCGGGGCAGCAAGACGTCGATGCCGCAACGGAGACTCACGTGGCCTCAACCAAGGTTCGCGTCGGCGCCAAGCGTGGTCGCCCCGCCGACCGGGACATGCATCCCGATGACGAGACCCGCATCAACCAGTTCGCGGAAGCAGTCCGAGGCTATGAAATTCTACCCGACGGTAGCATCGGCCGAGGGGACGGAAGGGTTCCCGAGGCTACCGTCGAGAACAATTTAGGGATTCTTAGGAGGTTCGCTCGTTGGCTCCGAGCAGCAAACAGAGATTCGATGGCTTCTCGGTTTTTAAACGATCCAGATTCACTAGCCGTTGATATCGCGGATTATTGGGCAAGCGGTGAGGACGATCAGAACCGTCTTAACTCAGCGCTGTCTCATTTCAGGAGGCTCGGACCTGAGGGGCAAGAACTCCAAGCCGTTGGAGCTGGGCCGCGCCTGATGGGCCGCCGAATTCATGATCCCTATCCCGATGACGCCCGCGTCATTGATAGCTTGGCCAAGGAAGAGCTGAGTAAGTTCGGACCGGTCTCGATTTCTCAGAAAAATGCCAGTAACCAACGAAAGTTTAGCGATTGGCTCAAAAGGGAGGGTAGGGGGAGCATAGTCAGCCGACTCACGGGTACTGATCAGCAGCAACGGTCGTTGCAGGAGGATTTTAGGAAATTTACCGAGGCCGAGGGAAAAGTGGTCGTGAGTTTAGATCGGCTGCGGCAGTATCTAGGCGCCGAGTCCCAGTTGAAACAGCATAATCCTTATCCCGACGACGCCCTCATGATTGATGGCTTGGCCAACGAAGAGCTGAGCAAGCTCGGACCGGACTCGACTTCCAAGAGGAAAGTTGTCCAGAATATGGCGATAAATCAACGGAGGTTTAGTGATTGGCTCCAAAAGAATGGTCGGGGGAGCATAAGCAGTCGCCTGACTGGCAGTGATGAGCAGCAACGGTCGTTGAAGGACGATTTTAGGGAATTTACTACTAACGTTGAAGTAAAAATAAGCGTGGGTTTCGATCGGCTGCGACAGTATCTAGGCGCCGAGTCGCAGTTGAAACAGCATGATCCTTATCCCGACGACACCCGCATGATTGATGGCTTCGCCAATGAAGAGCTGAGCAAGCTCGGACCGGACTCGACTTCCAAGAGGAAAGGCGTCTTGAATCTGGCCAGCAATCAACGGAGGTTTAGTAATTGGCTCCGAAAGAATGGTCGGGGGAGCATAAGCAGTCGCCTGACTGGCAGTGATGAGCAGCAACGGTCGTTGAAGGACGATTTTAGGGAATTTACTACTAACGTTGAAGTAAAAATAAACGTGAGTCTCGATCGGCTGCGGCAGTATCTAGGCGCTGAGTCGCAGTTGAAACAGCATCATCCTTATCCCGACGACGCCCTCATGATTGATGCCTTGGCCAACGAAGAGCTGAGCAAGCTCGGATCGGCCTCGACTTCCAAGAGGAGAGTCGTCTGGAGACTGGCCAGCAATCAACGAAAGTTTAGTGATTGGCTGCAAACCAGGGGTAGGGAGAGCATAGCGAGCCGGCTCAACGGCAGTGATCAGCAGCAATGGTCGTTGAAAAAAGATTACCAAGACTTCACCGAAGACATGGGAAAACACACTATCTCTTTCAAGCGGCTTCGGCAGTACCAGCAAGTCGTTGAGGCGAACGCAGCGTCGGGGTTGTCCCCTGAGCCGGCAAGTGGCCGCGAACCGGCCGGTCTGGACGGCCGTTCGGATTCACGTGCCGAGTTCAGATCAACTTCGCCGCTGCAGCAGGTTGATCCGTCGATCGAAGGCCGCAGCGGATTGTCGCTCGACCATATCGAATGGCTGGGCGACCAGCATATCCAGACGGATTATGAGCTGCTAATGCAGGACTTGCAGCGAAACGATCCGGATCTCGCAGCCAGGACGCGGCTTATCGATCCCCTGATAGCCCATTATCATCTGCGCCTGGGCGATGAGAGCACCGCGCTGAGCGCTTTCCAGCGCATCGTTAATGATCAGAATGGAAGAGATACAGCCGACTTCCTGTTCCTTCCAGTGAGCGATGCCAGTGCTTCGGATCCTGATCACCGCGGCACCCATTGGTCGCTGCTACTCGTTGACCGTCGCAACCGCGAGGGGCCGGCTGCCTATCACTATGACTCCTTCCGGGGCCAGAACGACGAGTTTGCAGCAATGCTCGCACAAAGGTTGGGTACCCGTCTGGAGCCCGTCCGCATGACCCAACAGCGGAACGGCTATGATTGCGGAGTCTTCGTGGTTGACGGCACGCGGGCGCTCGTTAGACGTCTGGCGCGAAGAGACCGGCCAGCCGTGCTGCACCTCGACAACCTCGTCGCCGATCGGGAGCAACTCCAACGACGTCTGAGCACCGCGACCAACAGTGCTCGAGCGGGGGCTGCGGCGGCTGAACCGGAGTCCTCCACACAGATCGCCGATCCCGCAGAGTTTTGGCATGGAGTGGGTCAACCCGGCCAGCTTCCCGATAGCTGGAATACAGCGACCTTCCGGCAGGATTTGCCGTCAGCCGCCTATTCACCGGTGCAAAGCGTCAATCCGCCAGACGCACCATGGGAGCAAAGCTTGGGGGCATCGATCTTCGGCACCCCACAGTACACGCTGCCTGTGGACGACTTGGGAGGATTTGTCCCTCCGAGCTGGCAACACGGCAATCAACCGGTACCAGATGACCTTCTGCCTGCAATGTACTTGTTTGACTTGCTGCCGAGCGCGGACAAACCCACCAACTTCAGTATCCATGGTGTGCCCTACACGGCCACTCTGGGGCCATCAGGCATGCAGAGCGACATTTACCTTTTCCTGCAATAGGGTGGAGATGGATCGAGCAATAGATGCCAGTCGTTCTTACATTCTAACTTTGCGGTTACAATTGCTGTCAAAGCTGATTAGAGGGGCGACATTGTCAGCCAGTTAGAAACGCGACGCTGGCTCTGATGATCAGCCCCGATCCGACCGGCTGGGCCGGGTTGAAAGGGCGGAGCGGGGGCGGGTGAGGGGCGCCCATCGGCTTTAGCTTTAAGACGATGCGATCGACGCCTCACTCGGCAGCATCGCGCTTTGCCAGCGCAGCTTTATGGCGTTCGATGACGGCCGGATCGTTCGTAAAATCCTTCCGCCGTCCCGGACCGTGAGCACGTCGCACATAGCCGTTCATCTCGCTGTTGGTCATCACCACCGGCTTCGACGGCTGCTCCTGACGCTCCTTGATATAAGACAGAACGTCGCCGAGCCGTTTGTTCTCGGTGATCGCCGCATGCGTCACCCGCTGGTCCTTGTCGAAGGTTTTGTAGGGCAGGGAATGTCCCTTCCATCGTACATCGAGGCGGCCGTCGGCATAGGCATAGGTCTCGACATAGCGGCCGGCCAATCCGCGCGTCACGTCGCTCTCCTCCAGCATGATCCGCTTACGCTCGAACGAAAACGTCAGCTGCGATCCGACATAGCGCTGCTCGCGTTTGCACAGGATCTCTTTCAACCGATCCGGTGCAAGATTTACCGGCCGGTGCAGGTCATCGGATCGGGCAGGGACAATCGCAAACCGCCCATTGTAGTCCACCATGAAGCCCGGCAGAAATGCATTGCCTGCCTCCATGCTGTCGATGCCTGCCAGTCGCAATTCCTTGACCAGACGATCCTGCAGCGTCCGGTTCATCCGCTCGACACGGCCTTTGGCCTGGCTGGAGTTTGCACAGAGAATCTCGATATTTAGCTCCGAGAGTGCCCGAACTGGGTCATGCCCTGACCACCCTTGGCCTCCTTCTTCGTCACCCGGAAGACCGAGTGCTTGTCGGAATAAAAGGCAGAGCGCACGAACCGCAACTGCATCAACCGGCCCGTCGCATCGTCGACAAACACCAGGAGCGAGCACGGATCTCCACGATCCTCGAACCAGCGATGCTCGGACCCGTCGATCTGCACCAGCCCGCCATAGGCTTCGCGCCGCAAGCGCGGCTGATGAAACGTCCGCCGCTGCTTGCGTGACAGCCACAATCCGGCCTGCGTCATCCAGCCGCGCAACGTCTCGCGCGACACACGCAATCCATCGCGCTCGGCAAGCTTCTCGGCCGCCAGCGTCGGACCGAAATCCGCATAACGTTCACGAACCAGCGTCACCGCATAATCGCGAACACCATCGCTGATCCGGTTGTTCGACGGCCGGCCGATCGCCTTGTGCCGGATCGATGCCGCACCGGTCGTTCTGATGCGATCCAACAGCCGCCGCACCTGGCGCTCGCTGAGAGCAAGCACATGCGACGCCGACACCATCGTCATGCGGCCGTCGGCAACCTTCGACAAAACCGCGATCCGCTGCAGATCACGCTCGCTCATCGCTATCAATCCCATCTGCAATCTCCGCCGTCATCAAAACGGGGAGAGTGTGACATTCCAACTTTGCAGAATCAGGACACTTCAACTTTGCGGCTACAACACCTGTCAAAGCCGAATAGGGCTGCGACGCTGTCGGCCAGTTAGAAACGCGACACTGGCACCGATGATCAGCCCCCGATCCGACCGGCTGGGCCGGGTTGAAAGGGCGGAGCGGGGGCGGGTGAAAGAACACCTCTTCGGCTTTAGCTTTCTCAATAGCAATTGTTCAGTCGCCGGCTGATACTCGCTTTTATCTGAATTGAGCGGGTAGGGATCAAAGCTGCACGATGCTTCCGGAAATCAAGCTGCAGGGTGACGTCGATGTCGCCGCGCTGTCACCTCTTCCGCGGCATGCTTCTGTCCGTTGCCTATGCTGACGGTGAGGGTGGCATAGGATTGACCGCGACCGGTGCTATGAACCGCAAATTCGTACATTGGGCCGCTGTGAACTTCCTGTGGCCCGACTTCACAGCTGAAGACCTTTACAGCATGAACAAAGTGCTGAACGAAAGCGACATGCCGCCGCTCTGGGTCGTGCGGGACACGACCCGCCATCTGAAGCTTCTTCGCCGGAAAAAGGATGTGCTGCTGCCAACCAGACGCGGCCGGGAGTTTCTGGTGAACCCGCAAGCCTTCTTCGATCTCGTGGCCACAGACTATCTCTACTCGTATGTCCATGCCACCGAGCGGGAAGCTGAGGTGCAAGCGCGCCTACGCTGGTGGCGCATGTTCCTCAATCTTCTCAATATCAAGGCGAGAGAAGGCTGTACGCCTTTGGACGTCGTGAAGATCCTCTATCCAGACACGGCACCTCTGTCCGCCACCGAAATGACCCTGGAAGCCTGGGAGCTCAAATCCGATCTCCAATATGGCGTCCTGCGGCGCCTGTGCTGGCTGGGCCTGCTTTATGAGGCACGAGAAGGGCTCACGCTTCTTCAAGACGGAGCCTTCCACAAGACGCCGCTTTGGTCCGCCTGCCTGCAATTGGAGTCAGATACGCAAAGCGATATCGGCGTGCATTGACGCCCTTTATTCCGCAGCCGGCTGCCTCAATAACGCTTTCTCCCGCCGTGCGATCACCGCCGGATCGTTCATGTAATCCGTTCTCGGCTTGCGTCCACGTTTCTGGTAGCCGTTCCCCGTGCTGCCATCGCGAATGCCGAACATATGGTCCGTCTGCCCAGTTCGCCGTGGTCCGCCCTTGCTGCGCTGCTGCTCCCGCCCAGCCTGCAGCTCGGCGACAACAGACAGCATGTCGTCCAACCGCTTGTTATCGACGACCTCGGCGCGATGCACGGAGCGTAACGTGTCAAAGGTTCGGTAGGGCAGGGCAAAGCTCTCGTGCATGATCTCGAGGCGCCCGTCCGGATAGTCGCAAACGACGACCTTCTTACCCGCCAGGGACCTGGAAAGATCTGTCGGATCAAGGATGAACAGCACCTTGTCATAGCGCAGCGTCAAAGCCTGCGACAGCGTGCGAACTTCCTTGCGGCACATGGCGCCATCGAGGTTCTCGTGGTCGGCCAACGGCCGGTGCATGTCCTTCGGATTACGCGGCTGTTTGCCAAAACGCGCGTTGAAATCCGCAATGAACTCAGGCGCATAGGCGTTGGCTTCCTCGATCGTGTCGATGCCGCGCAGCCGCATTTCCTTGACCAGCCGATCCTGCAGTGTCTGGTTCGCACGTTCGACGCGGCCTTTGGCCTGCGGGGTATTGGCACAGATGATGTCGATGTTCAGCTCATAAAGCGCGCGGCCGAATTGTGTCAGGCCGCTCGTCCGGTCCTTCTCCGACGCATGGGTCGAACGAAAGACGCCGTGCTTGTCACTGTAGAAGGCCAGCGGTTTGCCCCATTGCTGCAGATAGGCCTTGGTCGCGTGCAGATAGTCGAAGGTGTTCTCCGAGCCGGCAAACCGTAGATGCAGCAGCTTGCCGGTGGCGTCGTCGATATAGACGAGCAGGCCGCATTTGGGCCCACGGTTCTCGAACCACCAGTGATGCGAGCCATCGATCTGTACCAGTTCGCCAAAGCAATCACGTCGGCCGCGTGGCTGGAAAACCCGCTTCTTGCGTTCCCGACGCGAGACCCAGATGCCGGCCTCGGTCATCCATTGCCGCAGGGTCTCCTTGGCGACCGAGATCCGGTGCAGCTCGATCAGCTTCTCACGCGCCAGCGTCGGACCGAAATCCAGATAGCGTTCACGGATCACATTCAGCGCCGCATTGCGAAACTCCTCGCTATGGCGCCGGTTGCTCGGTCGCGATCGCTTCTTGGAAACAAGCCCGGCCGGACCATCCCGGTCATAGGCCTGCAGCAGCCGATGGACCTGACTTCGACTGAGGTCGAGCCGTTCGGCGGCCTGCACAACGCTCAGGCGTTCGTCACGGATCTTCTGGATGAGTTCGAGCCGATGCAATTCTTTCTGCGACATAGTGATCATAAAGGACATGACGACTCCGACCGCTCATGGTCTCGACCAGGCTGAAGGTCGTCATCCTTGCTCCCGACATTGGCATTGACCAGTCGTCGAGAGGCGAGATTGTCGCATCTCTAACTGGCCCAACTGTCGCATTACTAAATAGCCTCTACAACACCAAATAGCATAATCAACGTTATGGAACTTTACGCTGAACCGGCCGCGATAGTTACAAGCAGGTCCTTGGCATCGATCTGGTCGCCGGCTTTGACGAGAACTTCGGCGATCGTGCCGTTCTCCTCGGCGTGAATTGCCGTTTCCACCTTCATCGCTTCGGTCGACACCAGCACATCGTCGGCATTGATCGCCTGTCCGGGCGACATAAAGACGCGCGAGATGGCGCCCGGCATCGGTGCGCCGACATGAGCGGCATTGCCGGGTTCGGCCTTGGGTGCGAAGACGGCGGCCGGTGACGCTGAGGAATTTTGCGAGCTCTTGCTGTTGGTTCCTCGCGGACCCGAGCCGCATCTCGTTGTGCACCTAACCGGCTCGGCTCACGTGACAACAAACACAAGAACATCTGGTTGTTTCTATCAAGTTTGGCGCAGGAGGCGCAGGAGGAAAATCAACATGACTGTCGCGGCTAGGCCCATGATTGCCAAAGCGTATAGGCCTGTAGAAAAACCTCCGGGCTGACTACGGAGATACCCTATAACGAACGGCCCCACAAATGCTCCTAGGTTCCCGAGTGAGTTAATGAATGCGATCCCGCCGGCGGCAGCGGAGCCACTAAAGAAGCAGAAGGCAGCGCCCAAAGGGTCCCTTGCAACCCAATATGCCGCGCATGAGCATCCCTCGCCAGAACCCGTCAGGGCCGGGTTGATCTACCGTACGGCCGGGGCAATACTCCAGGATTGGCTTAGCTCCTCCGATGCGTCAAAATTCCGCTTGATGAGTGCCATATCAAGGCATAACCAATCGGCCATTCTCCGATTCCCGGAGAATTGCCGGACATGACTTGGAGCAGGTGCCATTTCTCCGCAGCCATCCCGGATATTGCAAAAGGACCGATACCATGTGCTTTGAATGCAATTCCTCCCCACTCAGCCGTCGCTCCCTGCTGAAATTTGCCGGCATCGGAGGCGTGGCCGTCATGACTGCAGGCTTTGACATGACCATGCCGGCATTCGCCTCGAACGCTCCCGCCCTCCTGCCGGATGAAGCACTGGCAAAACTCCAGGAAGGCAACAAGAAATTCGTCACCGACACGGAAGCCTGCGCCGCCAATATTTCCAAGCGCCGGCAGGACGTCGCCAAGAGCCAGGCACCTTGGGCGATCGTGCTGACCTGTTCCGACAGCCGTGTCGTGCCGGAACTTGTATTCGGCGGGGTGACGCTCGGCGAACTCTTCGTCGCCCGCAATGCCGGAAACGTGGTCGACACCGATGTGCTCGGCACGATCGAATATGGCACCGAACATCTGCATGCGCCGCTGATCGTCGTCATGGGCCACAAGCGTTGCGGGGCGGTCTCCGCCGCCTGCGAGGTCGTGTCCAAGGGCACCAAGCTCGATGGCTCAATCGGCAAGATGACCCAGCCGATCCTGCCCGTGGCTTTGGCGGAGACCGATCGCGGCGACAATTTTGTCGACAAGACCGTCCATGCCAATGCCTTCAACGGCGCCGAGCGCATCCTCACCGAAAGTGCGATTGTTTCTCGCCTGGTCGAGGAAGGCAAGGTGAAGATCGTGCCCGCCTATTATGATCTCGATACCGGCGTGGTCGATTTTCTGCACAAGGTCTGACCTACGAGGCGACTTCATGTTGCCGACGGCTATCCGCGGGCGCCTCGTCGCGTTCGCGGAACCATAGTCGCTGATGACCCTTGCCGCCCGCAGCATCACCCGGCGGGTTACGCGGGCCGGAGCTGAGGTCGCGAGCTGGCTGCCTGGGCGACGCTCTTCTGGAAATTTCCGACCATACGCCTGCGCAATTTGGTGAGCTCAATCGACAGGTCCGACAGCTGCGCGATGACATCTATCGGAACCTGGGCAGCTGGGCCGCGCCCTCCTGAGCCAGTACAAGGACATAGGCGTCGCTCGTTTCAAAGAACGCGAGACAATCGGCCTCCGGCAGGATCTCAACAAGATCAAGACGGCGAAACCGCCTGTGGAGCTTGAACGCAAAGGCGCGATCTGGGTTCAGCCAACCCTATTCGCTGAATCGAGTATCGCGCCTGGAGGCATAACGGAAAACTACGGCATCGAAACTGGCCGCATTGATCGAAGATTGGTACGAACCGTGAAATTGACGTAAGCGACAAGCTGACCCCATCTGGCGTCAGTAGCGTTGGCCGCTGTATTGCGGACAGACGATTCACAAACTGTGAGCTTCTATGTCTGCGCCTAGCTCTGGAACTAGAAACTTCCATATGATCGAGGCTGTTCCGGAACGGCTTGAGGGCGCCCCACGGCAATTTCGGCGCCGCTGGTCCGATGATTTTAAAGCGCGGGCTGTGGCTGAGGCAATGGAGCCCGGCGCAAGCGTCTCAGCCATTGCGCATCGCATCGGCATACATCCCTCGCAGCTATTTGGCTGGCGTCGTGATGCTCGTGACGGACAACGATCTTCCTCGCAAATCGGGCTGGTCAGACGGAGACTGGGACGATTGGCACACGTGCGATGATCGAGCTTATCATCGGCGACGTCGTTATCCGGGCCGACGCAGATATCGGCGAAGCACACCTGCAGCGGGTGATCCGAGCGGTGCGGTCGGCATGATCCCGTCCGGCGTGAAGGTCTTTCTTGCGAGCCATCCCATCGACTTCCGAAAGGGGCCGGACAGCTTGCTTTCGCTGGTACGGGATGCTGGCAGTGATCCGTTCAACGGTGCACTTTATGTCTTTCGGGCCAAGAGAGCAGACCGAGTCAAGATCGTGTGGTGGGATGGCTCCGGCGTTTGCCTCTATGCGAAGCGGCTGGAAAAAGCCCAGTTCTGCTGGCCCCGGATCGGCCATCATCGCGTCCAGCTCAATCATGCCCAGCTTCTGGCTTTAGTCGACGGAATGGACTGGAAGCGGGTTCGATCCACGCCGGTGAAGCCTCCCGAGATTGTTGGGTAAAACCGCTGCGGCGAAGTGAATCAGGTCCCTGAAAGCATGGGCGGAGCGCGGCAAAATATGCTCTGATCATACCCATGACGCGGCCCGAGATTGAGCTCCCGGATGATGTAGAGGCTCTCAAAGCCATGGTTCTTGCCATGGCCGCAAAAGCAGCCCGCGTCGAGGCTTTGGAGAAGCAGGTTGACGATCTAGAGGCCCGCAACGCGGACGCCGATGAGCGCATCGAGCGGCTGACGCAGATCCTGAAGGCTTTCGATCGCGCCCGATTTGGCCGACGCTCGGAAAGGCTTGCATCATCCACCGTCGATGACGAGCAGCACGCCTTTGTCTTCGAAGAGATCGAGACCGGCATTGCGACGATCAAGGCTCAGGTCACGAAAGGCCGCGGTAGCGCGGACAGCAAACGCGCTCCGCGGCCACGCAAGGGCTTTGCGCCTCATCTTGAGCGCGTCGAGGTCGTGATCGAACCGGAAGAGCTTCCAGAACATGCAGGTAAGACCAAAATCCTGATTGGAGAAGACGTCTCCGAGCGGCTGGATGTCGTGGCAGCGAAGTTCCGTGTCATCGTCACCCGTCGGCCGAAGTATGCCTTTAGGAACGAGGATGGTGTCGTCCAGGCGGCGGCTCCGGCACATATCATCGAAGGTGGCATTCCAACGGAAGCACTTCTGGCCCAGATCGCCGTTTCCAAATATGCCGACGGGCTGCCACTCTATCGCCAGGAAGCCATCTACGCACGCGACAAGGTCGAACTCGACCGCAAGCTGATGGCTCAATGGATGGGCAAGCTGGGGTTCGAGCTCAATATCCTCGCCGACTACATCCTCGATGAGATCAAGAAGGCCGAACGGATCTTTGCCGACGAAACGACCTTGCCCACACTTGCACCTGGTTCCGGATCAGCGAAGACGGCATGGCTATGGGCGTATGCCAGGGATGACCGGACTTTTGGGGGCAGCGGTCCACCGATGGTAGCCTATCGCTTCGAGGACAGTCGAGCCACCGAGTGTGTCGCACGACACCTGAGCGGCTATCGTGGAATCCTGCAGGTCGACGGATATGCCGCTTATAACAAGCTCGTCCGGAAAGATGGAGGCAATGACAGCGCCATCCTGGCCGGCTGTTGGTCGCACAGCCGGAGAAAGTTCTACGAGTTGCATGTCGCAAAGAGCTCGAAGGTCGCTACAGACACCGTCGAGCGTATGGCGAGGTTATGGGAGATCGAGGAGCGTGTGCGCGGCCAAAGCCCTGAAGCTCGTGTCGCTGCACGCCAGGAGATCTCCGCAGCGATCGTCCGTGACCTCTTCACTCTCTGGCAGGCGACCCTGCCACGGGTCTCTGGAAAATCCAAACTCGCCGAAGCTCTGCGGTATGCCATCTCGCGTCGAGACATCTTCGAGCGCTTCCTGACCGACGGCCGCATCGAACTCGACTCCAACATAGTCGAGCGAGCAATCAGACCCCAAGCGATCACGAGAAAAAATAGTCTATTCGCTGGAAGCGACGGTGGCGGCCGGACTTGGGCGACCATCGCGACGCTCCTGCAAACGGCAAAGATGAATGCAGTCGATCCGCAAGCTTGGTTGACCCAGACGCTTGAGCGCCTTGCGAATGGATGGCCCAGCAGTGAAATCGACGCGCTCATGCCATGGAACTACGCCGCCTGAACGGCCACGGCTTGTCGCTTACAAATTGACGCATGGTGGCTGGAAAAAACGCCGAGCTATGCATCCGGTTCGAGGATCACGCCCGCTATGGAATGCCTGCGATACAGGGCTCCAAATTCGGTTCAAAATCCTAATCCGCCCACTCAGGATCGGTTGTAAAGGCGATGGTGAGCCGACGACTCGGACCCTCGTTACCAATCGCGAGCCCGATTTCGTCACGGATCTTATCCCATTCCTGCAATTTCCTCGCCGGGAGGTCCTCTGAGACAACGAAATGTAGCTCGATTTGCCGGCCTCGGCCGACCCGGGCCACATAAGCCCGGTGGGATATGAATCCATGTCGTTCGATGATTGTTTTGGCGACCGCGTCAACTTGTTGTTTGAGATCTAATGGCGTAACAAGCAGTATGTCGGCGAGCGCTCGCCGAACCGTGCCCGCCGGAATGGGAATGATCACAATGCAGATTAATGCCAGCGCGACCGGGTCAATAAACGGCGAGATCCATTCGTAAGAAGACCCCTGAATGAAATATCCGATGGCAAACGCGACGAGTAACCCGATCGTTAGCCCGGCGGACATCAGCCAAGCTTTCGTATCCAGGGCAACGAAATCAGATTTGATCTTACGATTAGCTCGATCACCAATAACCCCCATGGTGGCTGTCACACCGAGTGTTACGACGGAGTAGACGATCGCTTGACTAAAGTTGAGCGGACGTCCCCCATGCAAAATGCTGCCGATTGCGTTGACAAGTGCGTAAACAGCCGACCCGGTTATGAGAATGCCGTTGAGAGCCAAGACTATGGGCTCAAGATGCCAGAACCCCATCGTGAAATGCTCGATAAGTTTTCCTTTGCTGGAGGGCGCTTCGGATGACGCGATGAGCTTTGTAACAAGCAGAGCTACGACAGTCATAGCAGCGTCCGTCAATGCGTAGACACCATCGAATATGATTGCGAACGAACCTGAAATGATCCCGAACAAAATGCCGATGCAGGCAAGGAGGATGGTAACGGCAATTGAAACGCAGAGAAGCCCCTGCTCCGTTCTCATGAAATTCATAGGCTCAGCCTTATAACTTACGTTTCTTTATGGTCCTCTGGACGCGGTACAGACCATCCAATTCAGCTACTGAAGCGAGCACATCCACTTTTGGATCAAGGTACCTTTTTAAATTCAAATGCTGACCTCTCCTGTCCAGTGGGCTCGCATGAGCGTCTTTCACATACCTGGCCACAAGACAAAATCGCCTCGCTGTGTTCTGGCAGTGCGGCCTCGACTATCTAAACAAGGGCCAATTTTGCTTTGCAGGTAAAGCGGGGCTGGACATGATGCACGACACGGAAGGACGCATGAACATAGTCCAGCACTTCGCTGACGGTCTCGCCGCCGCGAATGAAGTCGGAGCCACCACAGATAGGGCATGAGCAGGCCACCTGTTACACGTCATCATGGCACGGCCGAGGTTGCAGAGCTTGCGCGGCGATAGGGCTCTCGACGCATCCACGTCATCCGGCAGGTTCGAATTCCGTTGACTCATGGTTGGATCTGATTTGATGAGAGGCGTTCCAAAGAACGCCGAGGTTTTCGCCCTCATGATAGGCTGTGGCTGACACCACGTTCTAGTCTAGCGATGATCGGATCGTCGAGCCCTTTGGCGACTCCTGTAATTACGGCTGGATTGCCAGATGGAAAAGAGCAGGCTTGCGATATACGCCCACTGAAGAAGCAACAAACTAGCCACCATTGCAACGATGACTTCGTGGATGGAATGCCAGACGAAGTAACTCGTTAGTGCCTTCGCCCAGACGACGAGCAGCAGGAGGCCGCAAAAGATTGTGAAACGCAACACCGTTCTCCTGATTTGTTCGCGAGATTGCGCAGCAATGTCGTCTGCGGCAACGAGAGTCTGGCAGTTCTTCAGGCGGCAACCGCCGCGTGGTTGAGAGCCATGATCATGCCAGTGAGCTCACCATCGAACTCTCGTTCTGGCCATTGCAAATGCTGAGATTTTGGCAGCGGCGGCGCGGGACTGCAGCTTGCGGACCTTCTTCAGCTGCTCCACAATGTCTGACATGATCTCTTTCCTCGAAAATTGATTTCATGATGCCCGCGCCACGTCGGGATAGGTTTCGATAACTTCAATAGCGTCATCGACCATTTTCGTGCCGGTCTCGGCGAGCTTGCCTAGCGTCTCAAAGCCGAACCGGTGGACATCGCGCAGGGTCTTCGACAGAACGACCAACCGTCCAGTCGTCAAAAGCAAGCGGCCGAAGCCCTCATGGCCGATCGTCATGATCGGCGATGCCAACAGGCCTGTGCACTCTTCGATCACAAGCCCCACGCAACTGTAAAAGTTCTGTAGCCTCCACAGCACATACGGATCCGGATCGCCTATGATCGGGATCTTACGGCGCTGCTCCTTGGTGAGGATGAAGTCGGCCAGCAGGTCAGTGTCCGATTTGCCTTCCCACGCCCCATGGGCATCCTGAGCGCGAATGAGCCTTATCAGGCATCTGAGAAAAGGGGTGGCGAGATCCCCATCCTCGTTGACAGCAGGGCCATCCGTACTTCCTGTCAATGTACCCATTTCTTAGTCCTCCTCATCGAAAGGCTTCTTTTCAATGGCGCCTGCTTCGGTTAGCACCTTGCGTAACCAGGGTGGCGGAGTAGTCCTGAGCATCGCCCGAGTTCGCGACAAAACATCTTCGATCAGTTGAGGATCGGATACTTTAATTGGGTGGATTTTGGCCGAAACAACTCGGGCTGCCGATGGCCCACCGATCGCCAGACAGAACAATAAGTGACAACCTTCCAACGCCTTCACCTTCGGGTTAATACGATCGACGTCCTCGTTCCGATGCTTTCCGCTCTGGTCGGAAACGTCTTCGAAGTCCAGGACTTCCACCAGTTTCCAGTCGTCGGGACTCACATCATAGACGACGAAACGTTTTGCCGATCCGAAATGGGCGTCGAGAGATTTCATATCTTGAGTGGCGATTGCGACGCGCAACGCGCCAGCCTTCCGTTTTGGAGCTGACGAGTGAACCCCGTCAGGGACGAGGGAAAGGCGACGAGCGGCGATCATCTAGGCAGTTCTCCTTTGCGGGAGGGATCAAGCGATCCAGGACACGGCGCGCGCTGATTGGCCTGGAAGATGTTGGAAACATCGAAGATCAGGTCGCGCGTTCCCTGATAGAGACTTGTGAGCTTATGCTGGCTGCCGAGTCGGTCGTATATCGGGAAGCCCACCCGCATGAGCGGAATCCCAAGGCGCTCCGCCGCTTGTCGTCCATGCGAATGCGTGACGAGAAGATCAGCGCCGACGGCAAGTTCTTCGAGATCGCCAAGATCACCGACCTGGAGCGATTCGGCCGGCATTTCCGCGAGTATTTTTGAGGTGCCGGTCGTGGTGACCGCTGCCGCGATTTCGGCGCCCATGCCGGTGAAGAAGGTAGCGAATTGGTAGAGCTGGTCCGGCTCCACAGCAATTGCGATTTTCTTGCCTCCGAAATGGAAATGTCCGTCGAGCAGGGCGTCCTGCAGCTGTGCTCGGCGACGGCGGATGTTTGCTGGCACCGGCGCACCAGAAATCTCAGAAAGAAACGAGACGAACCGGTCGGCTCGTTTCAATCCTGTCAGCGACTGGAACAATGCGTAAGGGACTCCCGTCCGGGTCCGCAGTAGCTCTGCGGGGCGGCGCATATGCTCGCCGATCGCGATACATTGCGCCGCCGTGCCAAGCTCTTGTATCTCGTCGACGGGAGTACCGCCATAGGTGGTCGGAACCCAACGATCGCCGGGCACCGTGCCGTCGAGAGAGCCGGAAATGTCCGGCAGGATCACCGGCTTCAGACCGAAGCTTTCGACCGTTTCGCGCAGAAGCTCGATGTCAGCGACTGTCAGATGCCATCCTGGTAGGATCGCAATCTTCTTTTGGTGGCGGCTCTGCTCGCCTGGAGTGGTGATGCGCTCGACCATAGAGATGACGGCCTTCGCCCATCCCTCTTCGATCGCTCCCTCGAAATCCGGGGTATTCGCCAGCACAACCTCCGTACCCGCGAGCTCATCGGCACGATCCCGCTTGATGTTGGCGAGATCGCCTGCGAAATCTTCGCCGCGGGTTTCCACCAGGGCTGTCGTGCAAATTCCGATCAGCTTGGGTTTTGCGCGCCTCTTGAGATTTAGGATCGCCTCTTCCAGATTGCCTGCGCCGCCAAGAATGGTCGCCACTGCGTCCAATGCCGTTGTCTGCAAGGGAATGGCTTCCTTAAAGTGCCGGACTAAAAGTACCAGCGCCAAGCTGGTGCAGCCCTGGCTGCCGTGGAACAGCGGCACGGCACGCTCGACGCCAAGAAAGGCGAGCGCGGCGCCGAGCGGCTGCGACGATTTCAGCGGATTGACCGCAGCTGATTTGGTCTGGGGAAAGACTTGAACCATCGGCTTTCCTCAACGCTTGCCGAAGCTGCCGGCGACCGCGCCGACAAAGTTTTGCAAGACGTACCCAGTCTCGTTCTCGCTCTTGGTATTCGTCAGTTCTTCTTCCACCGCATGCTGGCATTCCCACGGTGCCGGCTCCCGCACCTCCATCCAGATCGGATTGTGAATAGCAAGATCGATCTGGCGAACGAGCTCCACCATGCCGTCATAGCCGGCATAGGGGTGGTGGCGTTCCTGGTTGATATCGAGCCAAGGTGTCTTGGCCTTCAGCGCGATGAATTGCGTGCGCCCGCCAGACAACATGATGTCGGCTTTACCGTCGGCGAGCATGTTATAAAGCTCGCGCGGCGCCATCGACTCGAACAGGTGTTTTTCGTCTTTCAGGAGTTGCTTGATACGTTCCTTGTCTTCAGGCGTGGATTTCTTGACCGAGGTGCCCACGATCTCGATGCCCACCTCCATCAGCGCATGGACAACCGACCAGGACTTGACGCCGCCGGTGTTGAGCAACACGCGCTTGCCTTCAAGCCTTGGTCGATATGCTGCGAGTTTCATCCAGGCAATCGCCTCCTCCTCCGCGATCAATGCCTCGGTGCGCTCGAGGATTTCGGGATCCGCCCCCTGCATCACGAGCAGCTTGGCGATCTGTCTGAGTGCTTCCGAGGTGTCGGTAATTCCGTAAAAGGAGCCTTCGAAGAACGGGATATCCCAGAGCTCCTCCATTTTGCGGGCGAGGTTGATGAGTGCTGTCGAGCACACCAACATGGACGCCTTGGCGCGATGCGCAGAAGCAATGTCAAGATATCGGGCGTCTCCTGGAATGCAGGCCCTTACTCTGATCCCCAGCCGGTCAAGAAGCGGCTTTACCAGCCAAAACTCGCCGGATAGGTTGAACTCACCAATGATATTGATGTCGTAGGCGGTCACGTCGTTCGGCTCTACGCTGCCGATCACATGATCGAGCAACGCTTCACCGGCGAGCTTATTGCCAAGGTTCTTGGAGCCGGCAAAGCCCGGTGCGTTGACCGGCACCACCGGAAGGCCGAATTTTTCCGCGGCCCGCTTGCAGACGGCCTCGATGTCGTCGCCGATCAATGCTGTCACACAGGTCGAATAGACGAAAATCGCCGGTGGAGCATAGGCCTCCTTGATCTCGCGGATTGCTTTAAAAAGTTTCCGCTCGCCGTGCCCCATCACCACTTCGGTTTCAGTGAGGTCGGTCGTGAAACTGGTGCGCCAGAGCGTTGGACCTGAGGAAGCCGATCCGCGGTTGTCCCAGGAATTGCCCTCACAGCCGAGAGGCCCATGGATCAGGTGCGCGACGTCGGTGATCGGCTGCAGCACGATCTTGGCGCCATCGAAAGCGCATCCGCCGGCTGCCGCCCCGGGGATCAGCGGCTTCGAACAGCCGTTTTTGCGCGCCTTGGAATCCTTGCTGCGGTTCTTCTCGCAGGCAGGCTCGTCAAAGACATCCTGGACTTTAGCATTGAGCAAGGGCATTGCGGTCTCCAAGTTCAGATGAAGGCGGCCGGCCTCACAAGGCCGACCGCCGCCGCTCCTAGCGGGTCAGGTCGTAAGAATAGTCCGTCACACCCGGCTCGCTCGTCTCGCGATCGAGCTTGTCGAAGATCTTGTCGAGGATCGTCGTCAGGACGCGCAGGCCGCCCTGGTAGCCCATGAGCGGGAAACGGTGGTGATGGTGCCGGTCGAATATCGGAAAGGTCAGCCGGATCAATGGGGTGCCGGTGTCGCGCTCGAGATACTTGCCATAGGAATTGCCGATCATAAGATCAACCGGCTCGGTAAAGAGCAGCGAGCGCAACGCCCACAGGTCCTTGCCCGCCCAGACCTGGGCATCCTTGCCGAAGGGCGAGGATGCGAGCAACGCCTTCATCTCGGCTTCCCAGGCCGACGTGCCGTTGGTAGCAAGGCAGTGGGTCGGCTCACCGCCGGTTTCCAAGACGAACCGGGCAACGGCGTAGACGAAGTCAGGATCGCCGTAGATCGCGTATTTCTTCCCGTGCAGCCAGGCTTGGCTATCTGCCATAGCGTCGACGAGACGGCCGCGTTCCAGGCCGATTGTCGGAGGAATTTCCTTGCCGGTAATCTCCGAGACCTTCATCAGGAATTCGTCGGTCGCCTGAACACCCAGCGGATAATGGAACGAAGCCGTAACCTGACCGACCTCCTTGCAATATTCCAGCGTTTTGCGCGTGTTATAGTGCTGCAGCGACAGGGTCGCTTCGGCATTCAACGCCGTTTTCAAGTCCTCGATCTTCGTGCCGCCGTCATACATGCGGTACGTACCGTCAGACGGCGTGTCGAACTGGTCGGAGGCATCCTGGATGAAGATGTAGGATACGCCCATCATGTCGAGCAGGCGCTTCAGTTCGCGGTTGTTGCCGACGCAGAAGCCGTCGAAGCCGGGAATGATGTTGATGGCTTGAGCAACCTCCTTCCGCTCGTTGCCTTTCCAGAAGTTCTCCAGAATGCCCTTGATCATGCCGTCATAGCCATCGACGTGGCTGCCGACGAAGGCAGGCGTGTGGGC
The DNA here is from genome assembly GCF_001664385.1 of Rhizobium phaseoli. Classification (NCBI taxonomy): domain Bacteria; kingdom Pseudomonadati; phylum Pseudomonadota; class Alphaproteobacteria; order Hyphomicrobiales; family Rhizobiaceae; genus Rhizobium; species Rhizobium phaseoli. Next base: position 287,376 of record NZ_CP013535.1, read on the forward strand.
GAAAGGAACATCGAAGTCGTGCGGGACCGACCCTTCGTTCTTTGCGTTTTCGATGAAGCCGTGGAGGTCGTCTCCAATGACTTCGGCCATGCAGGTGGTCGAGACGGCGATCATCTTCGGATCGTAGAGCTTGTATGTATTGGCGAGCCCGTCGACCATGTTCTTCAACCCGCCGAACACTGCCGCGTCCTCCGTCATCGAGGACGAGACCGCCGATGAAGGCTCCTTGAAGTGACGCGACAGATGCGAACGGTAATAAGCGACGCAGCCCTGGCTGCCATGGACGAAGGACATCGTTTGCTCAAAGCCTGCGGCTGCGAAGACGGCACCGAGCGGCTGGCAGGCTTTGGCCGGGTTCACGACCAGGGCTTCGCGGCCCAGGTTCTTTTCGCGATACTCCCAGGTCTTCGTGAAGTCGTTTTGATCGGCAACGACCTGATCCGGGTGGGGGCATTCGAAATTGGCTTTCTTCTCGGCGAGCATCTGCCTGTATTCCGGCTCGCGGAACAGGGGAGCATGGTCGAGAACTTTTTCCGCCGACTGCGGCATAGTAAGCACCTTTCTTTTCATCGCGCCGCACCGGTGGCGGCAATGGGATGTCATCTGTCACGAGTGCGGATCAAGTCCGATGGGAAGAGCCTGGCCTGCCCCTTCCCAAGACAGGCCAGGCTCTCATTCGGCCGCAACCGCCTCAGCTGGCGCGGCCTCTTTTTTCCAGGGGACGTCGTAGAGATCCCACACCGGATTATTGATGGCCAGATCCATGTCGCGGGCGAATATGGCGAAGCCGTCATAGCCGTGATACGGGCCGGAATAATCCCAGGAGTGCATCTGGCGGAAGGGGATGCCCATCTTCTGCACCGGATACTTCTCTTTGATGCCGGACCCAACAAGGTCGGGGCGGATGCCTTCGATGAACTTTTCCAGCTCGTAACCGGTCACGTCGTCATAGATCAGCGTACCCTTGTTCACATAATGGCCGGTGCGCTGATAGTCGTCGTTGTGGGCGAACTCGTAGCCGGTGCCGACGATCCGCATGCCGAGGTCCTCATAGGCCGTGATGACGTGGCGAGGACGCAGGCCGCCGACATAGAGCATCACCGTCTTGCCTTCGAGGCGCGGCCGGTACTTGTCGACGACAGCATCGACCAGGGGCCGGTACTTGGTGATGACAGCCTCGGTCTTGTCGACGATTTCCGGACCGAAGTGCTTGGCTATTTCGCGCAGGGAGGTTTCGATCTGGGACGGACCAAAGAAATTGTATTCCATCCACGGGATGCCGTATTTTTCCTCCATGTGCCGACAGATGTAGTTCATCGAGCGGTAGCAGTGGATGAGGTTCAGCTTGGCCTTTGGCGCGCGCTCGACTTCAGCGAGCGTGGCATCACCCGACCAGTTGCCGACCACGCGCAGCCCCACCTCCTCCAATAGAATACGCGTAGCCCACGCGTCGCCACCGATATTGTAGTCGCCGACGACGTTGACATCGTAAGGGCCGGTCTCAAACTCGACTTCGTTCTTGTCGAAAACCCAGTCACGGATGGCGTCGTTGGCGATGTGGTGGCCGAGCGATTGCGAGACGCCGCGGAAGCCCTCGCAGCGTACCGGCACGATCGTCTTTTCGTGCTCCTTGGCCTTCTTGCGCGACACCGCCTCAATGTCGTCGCCAATCAGCCCGATCGGGCATTCCGACTGCACGCTGATGCCGTTGTTGAGGGGGAAAAGCTCCTCGATCTCGTCGATGACCTGTTCAAGCTTCTTGTCGCCGCCGAACACGATGTCCTTTTCCTGGAAGTCTGAGGTGAACTGCAGCGTCACGAACGTGTCGATGCCCGTCAGGCCGACGTAGTAGTTGCGGCGTTGCGACCAGGAATAATGACCGCAACCGACCGGCCCGTGCGAGATGTGGACCATGTCCTTGACCGGCCCCCATACCACGCCTTTGGAGCCGGCATAGGCGCAGCCGCGGATCGTCATCACGCCCGGAATGGACTTGATGTTCGATTTGACGTCGCATTCGGAAAGGGCCTTCGGCTCATCGCCAGGCTCGTCGCGGCTCGTTGCGACGCTGAGGTGCTTCTTGCGGCGCTTCGCCGCCTTGTCTGGATATTGCGCTAACACTTCCGCAATGAGCTTTTCATGCAAAACGCTGTCATTCTCGTAATCAAGGCTCATGGGCCCCTGCCCCCTTTCAAGGTTCGGGTTAGGTCGTCGTCGCCGAAGCGTCTTTCGTGGAAGGACGCGCTGGCTCAAGGGCCAGCGCGTCCTGTCGACAGCGGCAGTTATTGAGCCGCAACCACCGCTGACTCCTTGGCCTGTAATTCGGCCAGCATCTGCTCGTCGCTCTTCATGATGCCGAAGTCGAGCAGCATGTCTTCGAGCTCTTCCATGGTAATCGGGGTCGGAATGGTCCCTTGGCCCGAATTGGCATGGATCTTCTCGGCTAGCGCCCGATATTCCCCGGCCTGCTTGGAGTCCGGCGCGTACTGGATCACCGTCATCTTCCTGAGCTCGGCGTGCTGGACGATGTTGTCACGCGGCACAAAGTGGATGAGCTTGGAATTGAGCCTGGCAGCCAGCGCCTCGGAGAGGTCGAGCTCGCGGTCCGTCTGGCGCTCGTTACAGATCAGGCCGCCGAGCCGCACGCCGCCGGAATGGGCATATTTCAGGATGCCCTTGGCGATGTTGTTGGCGGCATAGAGCGCCATCATCTCGCCGGACATCACGATGTAGATCTCCTGGGCCTTGTTCTCACGGATCGGCATCGCAAAGCCACCGCACACCACATCGCCGAGCACGTCATAGGAGACGTAGTCGACATCGTCATATGCACCGTTCTCTTCAAGGAAATTGATCGAGGTGATGACGCCGCGCCCGGCGCAGCCGACGCCCGGTTCCGGACCGCCGGACTCCACGCACTTGATGCCTTTGTAGCCGGCCTTGAGCACGTCCTCGAGCTCAAGGTCTTCCACCGAACCTTCCTGCGCTGCCAGATGCAGAACCGTGTCCTGTGCTTTGGCGTTCAGGATCAGCCGGGTGGAGTCGGCTTTCGGGTCGCATCCGACGATCAGGATCTTCTGCCCGAGGTCGACAAGCGCTGCGAGCGTATTTTGGGAGGTGGTGGACTTGCCGATCCCCCCTTTGCCGTAAAATGCGATTTGACGCAAATCTACCATATCGCCTTCCTTCTTTCGTTCCATCCATCGCTGAGTAAAAGGCAGGCAGCTCGCGCCGCCTCGCATGGCAATCTTCAAAACCCGTGCCATGTGGGCCGATCGAGCCGAAGGAAAGATCTTTTTGGTTGGGTTTCAGAAAGTTACTCCGAACCACCACAGGAAACTGCCAAACAAACCTAATGTCGCCGATCAGACAAAGCCGACAGACGGTGTCGTGATGGCATCACTTGCACCGCTAGGTCGACCGCGACTATCAGCAGGACAACGGATCCGAAAACTGGAGACAATCGCACCCAGCTCCCAATCGAAAAATGTTGAAGCTTTCGATCCTGACCTGCCGCTGACGGCGATTAGAGCCTCGGCGGTCTTGAACCGCTCCCAAACGTTGGACCACCGGATGCTAGAGTTTTCCGGCTTCATTCAGGGAGGCGGGCTGGTTGCGCCTCCCGAATTCACCAACGAGATCGGCGCCTTGTTGCCGATCGCACCATGAGGTCTTTCCTCATTGTAGTATCTACGCCAATCCTCCATCTTTTCGCGGGCATCCGCAAGGGTCAGGAACCAATGCTGGTTCAGGCATTCTGCACGGAAGCGGCCATTGAACGCTTCGATGAAAGCATTATCAGTCGGCTTTGAACTCAATCAGAATGTTCGTGATTTGATGGATGTTGCGCGGTCCCGTCTTGAAGACACCAAGGGCGAACTCGATGAAGCCCTCGGCCGAACCGGAATAGGTCCCGTGATTGTCACGTGCATCGGGCCAGTAGGAACTGCGCAGCGCCCTTTCATCGGCGCGGTCTATCCCGCGGCAATACCGATAGAGGCAGTCGCGGAGCGCCTCGCGGTCGAGCAATTCGGTAATTTTTTTGTGTTTCATCGCTTGTCGCACATCTGATATCGGGGCGCTTACCCATCCAGTGACGCAGCCAGCTTTCAACTGCTCGGCTGACGTAAGGAAAAACCCTCCCTCTGCTTAGGCATGCATGTAAACAACTGCCCTTAGAAGTAGACATCAATGGGAGAGCTGCGGGTAAGGTGTTTGGACAGCGACGGCGCCGTCATGCACCAGTTGCGTTGCGTTTCAACCCCCACAATGTTGGTTGAACAAAAGGCGATCGAGCAACGCATCCGAAACGCAATCTATCTCCAGCGCACGTTCAGGGCAGGATCGAGCGCCTCGCGACGCGAACAGTTCGTCCCTCTCCTCGACATCGATTGCACCGGGCAGTATGTATCCCTCGTCGTCAAGATTGAATATTTCGGGCGCTTGGGCCCAGCATCTTGCATGACCTTGGCATTTGGAAGTGTGCACTATGACGCGCATACGGTACTCCATGTCTTTCCTCCTCTCAATTATCAGGACCAGTCCAGGATCAGATTCTCCATTCCAAACACGTGGCCCCCATAGGTGATGGGCGCCGTACCATCCTTGATACGGAAGTCAGGGATGCGCGACAGCCACTCCTCCAGGCCGATGACGATCTCTCGCCGGGCAAGGTGTGATCCAAGACAGCGATGGGGACCGTACGCAAAAGCGGTGTGGCGATTGTCTTCTCGTGCCAAATCGATCGTGTTCGGATTTTCGAATTCCACCGGATCACGATTGGCAATCATCGTGGCGCAGGAAATGTAGTCCCCCTTACGGATCGGCGCGCCTTCGAAATTGATATCTTTCGTCGCCACACGGATCATCTGCACGGTCGAATAGGCGCGAAGCAGTTCTTCGGCTGCGAGCACAATTCGATCCGGTTTGCTCCGCAGCAATTCCTGTTCTGTCGGATTGCGCGCGAGATAGGCCAGGTCAAAGCCGATCGCCGTTGCCACGGTGTCCAGTCCCGCGACGAATAGAAGCACGCCTATTCCATGGATTTCCTGGTCTCTCAACAGGCGGCCGTCGACCTTTGCCTGCACGACGAAGGTCATGAAATCGTCGGCCGGTTCTTTGCGGCGCATCGCTGCAAGTTCATCGATGAACGCCAAAATTGTTCGGGCGGCTGCGGTTCGTCTGATGCCGTCGCCGTGGAGCAGGTCCTTCCCCCAGCCCACGAATGTATTGAGGCGCTCATCGGATAAGCCGAGCAAACGGAGGAAGATACTAACCGCAAAAGGAAAGGCGAAGTCCGTCAAGATGTCGCAGCTTGTGCTCGACGCGGAAATCTTGGAAATCAACGCAATCGCCCGATCACGGACCGCCGGTTCAAGCTCCATTATCCGCCTGGGCGAAAGCAGCGGATTGAGAAGTGAGCGAAACACGCTGTGAGCCGGGGGGTCGAGTTCAAGCGGGATCAGCGGCCAGTTTTCGCCAAGCGCCGAGGCGAAAAGGCTCCGATGGCTGGAAAAGGTTCCGGTGTCCTGCAGCAATTTGCGTTGGTCCTGAGCGCGAACGATGACCCAGGTACCTCGGCCATCGCGCGTATTGCAGGGAGAATAAAAGATTCTCGGTCCATTATGGAGGCAAGCGACAGCTGCGTGCGGATCCCCATTTGGCATGCGCTCCATGCCGGGCGACGTGAACAGGCTGAAGTCCTTCACCATTTCGGGAGGGACATGTTCTGGAACCCTAATGGTAGCCACTGCTTTTCTCCTGTCATCAAAGCCCCTTCGCCGAGAACGAATTCTCCTCGGAGAGGGAGCGAGCAAAATCGTTGAGCGCCAGATTTCCAATCTCAGCAGCGCGAGGCGCCAATGACATGCGATGCAGCGATCAGATCGCCGTGCGGCTCGAAATCCACGCTGCTTTGTTGGCCGAAGTCGAAATTTCTTGGATGCCTCGCCCGCCCTTCCGGTCGACATCGGATTTTCACGGGTACCTCTCTTCCGGTAAATGCGTTCTGAGCACAGATGCATTTTGATTTCCTCCGCTCCATGGCGGTCACCAAAGAAACCGGCCGACAGTCCTTGCCGCCCCGCAAGAAGAACTTCAAAGTTCATGCCAATTTGATTGATTTGGCCGGAAAGAAATTTTTCAATTGCCTTTCAGCGCTTTGGCTCAAGGCAGAACTAAAGATTGGCTGATCAAGGCCGTGTCGCGTATCTAACAAAACCCGACATCAGGTGCCGGATGCCATCTATTCAGGTGCGACTTTTTTCCAGCCACCACAGCCGGGGGCCAGAGACAGCGCGACGAGTAACGAATGTCCTGATGTACTGCGATGCAGTGGGATAGCTTGAGGGTGGGTAGCTTTGAATTGTGGCATCGAGCTAGCGGCGGAATTCCGGGAACAGCTCGAAGCGTGCTACTCCTTTGTCCTGAATGTCAGTTCTACCAGCCCGACGACACCACCCTAAGAGTCGGCGGCAATCTGCCGATTGGGTGTTGCCTGACAGCAATGGGTATGGTGGCCTACCGTCCGCCGAGACGGAAGGCGATGGCCGCAGAAAGCCCGCTCAAGCGGCGGGCCGAAAATGCCGTCCGAAACAAATCCACAAACTACCCTGCCTGGCACGGCAAGAGCGTGGGTACGGAGATTTGATCTGGATCAAATCGCAATCCCGATGAAATTGATAGCCATCAAAGACGCGCTGGAAGAAATAGGGATAGCCGAAGTCGCAACGGCCGCGTGGTCGTCTCGGGCATGTCCGGCATAGGCGGTTTTCGAAGGGATCAGGACATGGACGTCGCACGCAGTGAGGTTCTCGTGATTGGCACTTCCGTCGCTTGCCGTTCCTGCCAGGCGCGGCACGGCGTCGTTTGCGGCGCCTTGTCGGCTGGCCAGCTTAGCGAACTTGGCCGCCACTCGCTGCGCCGCAAGGTCGACGCAGGCTGCGAGATCATTGCACAAGGATCGGAAAACTCTTTCTATTCGAACATCACGCGCGGCGTGGTGAAGCTCTGCAAGGTGATGTCGGACGGGCGCCAGCAGATCGTTGGCCTGCAATTCGCCCCCGATTTCGTCGGCCGCCCCTTCGTGCGCGAAAGCACGCTGTCGGCCGAGGCCGCGACCGATGCGGAGATCTGCGTGTTCCCCCGCAATTTGCTCGAACGCATGATATTGGAGACTAGGGAATTGCAGCGTAGCCTGCACGCTCAGGCGCTGAATGAGCTGGATGCCGCGCGCGAATGGATGCTGACGCTCGGCCGGCGGACCGCCGAGGAGAAGGTCGCAAGCCTGCTCCACCTCATTGCCGCCCACGCCGAGACGGCGACGAGCACTGCCTTCGATCTGCCGCTATCGCGTGCCGAGATTGCCGACTTTCTCGGGCTGACGATCGAAACCGTCAGCCGCCAGTTGACCCGGCTTCGCAAAGAGGGCGTCATCCGCATCGAGAACATCCGGCATATCACCGTGCCCGACATGGATGCGCTCGCAAAGAAAATCAGCGGGTAATTACCACCCGCGTATTGGAAAGGCCAGCCTGGCGCGCCAGCGTAAAGAACTAGGCGGCATTGTCGGGATGCAGACGGACGTGCCGGGCGCTACCACATCGAGCATTCCGGGCGAGAAAACTTCTAGTCCCGGAGCCGCCGGCTTGCAGCTCGGGATAGCCGCCGGGCAGGTGGGTGGCGTCGCCATCGGCGCCGGGCGCCCAGCAGGTCGCCAGCGAGCTGAGCGGTGAGCGGTGAGAGGAACAAAATATCAGCTCCGCGGCGACGTCAGCCGAGCAACAAATGCTCGTAGGCCAAAGGCTACATAGCGCGACCCGGGTGCCGGTCGGCATCAGCCGATCGATATTGGCGGCTGCGAGCTCTTCACGCCCCCAACCTGCGGATATCCGCCATCGTCGTCTTCTGTGACGAAATTATCGGAGCCGTTTGCGTTTCACCATTTTTCGATGCGCGGTCCGAGCCTGGCGCCCCCTTTTTGTCGGACCTCAAACTTTCTTGTGCAGTTTCAAACAAGAAAACGTGCGCGGGTAGACATACGCACGAGCAGAACCTCAAACCTCGTGACCCGCGCCTTCCCGCCGCGACCGGACTGGCGGGCAGTATGCTAAGGTTCTAAAAGGCGGCAGAGAAACCTTGATCGAGATGCGGTCGGAAGTAGCCGAAACAGCGCCCGGCCGTCAGCGCGGCACAACGGCTTCACAATTCGCTCGCCCGCACGAGCAGCGCACGAGTGCGGCGACGAAGGCCCTGTGCTGACCGCAAGTCCATCTCCTTCAGGCCAAATGGCATGACGCTTGCTTGCCCTGGCGTGTGGGCCGAGGTCGGATTCGTGTTAGCCGTGACTGAGAGGCCGCAAATAAATTTTCCTAGAGGAGCTTCATTGATGACCATGGAAAAGCAGGTCCCTATTGTCACCTTTCGCACGCGGGTTCGCGACGAGTCTATATCCGGTCCCAACCCCTACCGCTGGGAAGACAAGACGACCGATGACTATTTCAGCGGTAAGCGGGTAATCCTTTTTTCGCTGCCGGGCGCCTTCACGCCAATCTGCTCCACCTTCCAACTGCCTGATTTCGAAAGTCTTTATGTCGAGTTTAAGAAGAATGGCATTGACGACATCTACTGTCTCTCCGTCAACGATGCCTTCGTCATGAATGCTTGGGGCAAGTCTCAGGGGTTGAAAAATGTCAAGCTTATCCCGGACGGTTCGGGAGAATTCACTCGGAAAATGGGTATGCTCGTCGCCAAGGACAATCTCGGTTTCGGTCTGCGCTCCTGGCGCTACGCTGCCGTGATCAATAATGGCGTCGTGGAGGGGTGGTTCGAGGAAGAAGGCTTTGGCGACAACTGCGCGACCGATCCGTATGGCGTTTCTTCGCCGCAAAACATTTTGAAATGCCTTAAGGCCCCAGCCTTCGTATGAGCATTGAAGCCAACGACCAGCAGCTACGACTTGTCGTGCACACCTGCGCCGAATGATAGGAGTTTTGCTCGAACCATGAAGTCCTTTACAAGCCTTCATCAGCGTCAGCAGCAATCGCTGGTTATTACGCCCCAGCTCATCGCGTCTATTCGCTTGCTGCAGCTGGCGCACACCGAACTGAATCAGTTCGTGGAACAGGAAATCGAGAAGAACCCATTTCTCGACCTGGCGTCGAATGACGGCGGGGCTTCTGGCGTATCGCCAACTGCGGCGGATGATCCAAATATCAGCGCACGCGAAGACCACGTTGATGGACCGGCCAGGACGGACATGCCTGAGCTGTCTAGTCCCTGGAAATCAATCCGTGACACAGGCAACCTTTCGCCGGGGGAAAGGCCTTCCCTGGATGAGTTCGCCGCCTCAACTGAGACATTGCACGAACATGTCGCCCATCAGATCGCCCTCACTGCCTTCACACCCCAGGAGCGGCTGATTGCTGGCGCGCTTGCCGACCATCTGGATGACACTGGGTATCTGCAAGTGAACCTTCTGGAGCTAGCAGAGAGGCTAAATAGCCCTGAGGCTGGAGTGAAGCGGGTTCTTGAGGCTTTGCAGCTATTTGACCCGCCGGGCATATTTGCGCGAAGTCTGGGCGAATGCCTCGAGATTCAGTTGCGCCAACGAGACCGGTTCGACCCGGCCATGGCAGCTCTGGTCGCAAATCTCGAGTTGCTTGCGCGACGCGATTTTCGAGCACTGAAGCGACGTTGCCGGGTCGATGAAGACGACCTTCTCGATATGTTGAACGAAATTCGTGCACTTGACCCAAAGCCTGGAAACCAGTTCCAGTCCGCAAGGTCGGAATCCATCATACCCGACGTCTTCGTCCTACCCTCGCCGGGAGGCGGATGGCACGTCGAGCTTAATCGGGAGATTTTGCCCAAGGTACTGATCAACCAAACCTATTTTGCGCAAGTTACTCGCCTAACCGCCCAAAGCTCGAAAGATCAGTCATTCCTGAACGAATGCTTCCAGAGCGCGAGCTGGTTGGTTCGGAGTCTCGATCAGCGCGCCACGACGATCCTTAAGGTGGCGACCGAAATCGTGCGCCACCAGGATGTCTTTTTGGAAGATGGCATTGCTCATCTTCGCCCTCTCAATCTTAAGACCATCGCTGACGCGATCGACATGCACGAGTCCACTGTAAGTCGGGTAACGTCGAACAAATACATTCTCACGCCCCGCGGCGTGTTCGAGCTCAAGTATTTTTTCACCGTCGCGATCCCGTCCTCACAAGGCGGTGACGCGCACTCGGCCGAAGCTGTGCGCCATCAGATAAGGGCACTTATTGCCGCAGAGACGCTCCATGATGTGCTGTCCGACGATGGCATCGTTGCCAAGCTCAAGGAAACAGGCGTCGACATTGCTCGCCGCACAGTCGCCAAATATCGCGAGGCGATGAACATCCCCTCGTCCGCGCAACGCCGGCGGGAGAAACGGTTTGTACTGGCGGCCGCGGAGGGATAAGTCCTTTGTACCGTAGGTGATGCCCTTTTCCCAAAAACCGCGGAACTGAGGCACATGTGACATTGTGCTTAGTCCTCTCCATGGAGGATCGACTTCATATGGGCTGGCGACCGCAGCCTCGTCACGGGAGCTTCAAAAGTTGTTCCGGCCGCTTAAGCTGACGTTCCAGAAAAGATTAGATGTCTGTTCCATAGCCCAAGCGCTTAGGGGCTAAGCGGTTAATCACGAAAACTCGTGCAGAATTTTTATGTCGCGCAAGCGACAAATCTAGAAGCAGTTGTCGCCTCCCATTCATTTTCGCCGAACCGCTGGGATTTCGGTGCGGCGGCAACGAGAGCCTCAACCGAAAATGATAGACGGAGATACGCGGGCAGACGTTCTGGAGTTGGCGCGCTTTCGAGATCTCCGATGTTCGACGACGCAGGAATACAACACGCGGGCTGATCGAACTCTTGGCCTTCCTCACCGCTTGGCACGACGCATGCACGGTAATCCGAAAATGCGCCATCGAACAAAAAGGAATCATCCCATGATCAAGCTCACAGAGAATGCCGCCGCCATCATGAACGTAACGCTTTCCCGAGCCGAGCAGGCGGAAGGCTTTCGCATCGCGGTCGAGGCAGGTGGATGCGCCGGCTACAAATACCTGGTGGGGCTAGAAAGCGTCCAGGGCCAGGGCGACGCGGTGATCGAAACAAATGGGGTCAAGGTGTTCGTTGACGCAGACTCGCAAGCACACATCAACGGCATGACGATCGACTTCGTGACGGGACCAGAAACCTCCGGTTTTGTCTTCGACAATCCCAATGCGCACCAGAACTGCACTTGCGGCAAATCCTTCGGCTGATCACCGAGAAAGCGAGAGAGCCATGCGGAATTATTGCGAAAAGGTCATGGTTTCCTTTTTCAATCCGAAGAACGACGGCGTGCAGGAAAATCCCCTCAGCGAGACCGGGGCAGTTTCCTACGGTAGAGGGCCTGAATTGATAATTGGAGTCGATCCAACGGTGGAAGCGTTTCTGGTGACGCCGTCGTCCTTGCGTTCCAACCCAGCGACCGCCTTCTCGCCAGCGCTGGCCGAACTCATAACCCTAAAGCCCGCCGAAGCGCCTCAAACCGTCCGTCAGGAGACAGCAGGCTTTTTAAGCGGTTTGCTGCCGGAGAGAAAGGTCTGCTCATCAACGGATTATCCTGAGGCAGCAAAATTTTTTGGCGGGCATCCGGGCCAGGATTCCAAAGGAGACGCCCCCTCTGCAAGCAGTTCCGCGCCGAGGAAAGGTGAGCGAAGACGCGTGCGTGTCAAGAGGCTTGATTTCATGACCAAGTCGCTCACTTCGCTAGATCTGGCAGTAGACGGACGACACTCGTTCAAGCCGTCGAAGACGTGTCAGCGGTTTATACAATACTGGTCGTCGAAAGCCTCGTTCCGGCAGAGGAGGACGATCAGACCGTCACAACAGAAATCTGAGGCCTGGAGAAATTGGCAGGGTCGAAATGGATGTTGTAGCCGGCAATCGCGTAGGACAGGGTCTAAAAATCGCCGCAGCCTGCAACAGTTCAGTTCTCAGCGACAAGCTAAGCTGGCGACCCATCTAGTTAAGCAGCCGCGGCGAATCCAACCGTTGGAAAAGGCGCGAGCGCACAACGTTCTTCCCTTCCTACTGATGGCGGCTATGCGACGTTATCGATGCCAACAAGATCGCGTGACGCGCCATCGCACGACTCCACCCCGCGCTGCTTGCCCGAGGCTATCAAACAACAGCATGTGCAAGACGCCGCAGCATTGTCACCGCTTCCCCTCAGTCGAGATCCACCCATGAGAGCGATCTATCTCGACAATAATGCAACGACCAGAGTCGATCCTGAAGTGGTTGAAGCCATGCTGCCGTTCTTTGCGGATCAGTTTGGAAACCCTTCGTCGACGCACGCTTTTGGCTCCTCCATCCGCGAGGCGGTGAGGAAGGCGCGCCGGCAATTGCAAGCGCTGATCGGCGCCGAGTTCGATCATGAGATCGTGTTCACCTCGGGGGGGACGGAAAGCGACAATGCGGCGATCCTTTCGGCGCTGGAGGTGATGCCTGAGCGCACAGAGATCGTGACTTCCGCAGTCGAGCATTCAGCGGTGCTGACACTCTGCGGCCATCTGGAGAAGACGCGCGGCATTAAGGTACACAGGATCCCAGTGGATCGACATGGACGTCTCGATCTTGACGCCTATGAGACCGCCCTCACTCATCGTGTAGCGATTGCTTCGATCATGTGGGCGAACAACGAGACGGGAACCATTTTCCCGGTCGCTAAGCTTGCCGAGATGGCCAAGAGAATCGGTGCACTTTTCCACACCGACGCGGTCCAGGCGGTCGGCAAGGTTCCAATGGACCTCCAACCTACTGCAATCGACATGCTTTCGTTGTCCGGACACAAATTCCATGGACCAAAAGGCATTGGTGCACTCTATCTCAGGCGGGGCTTATCTTTCTCCTCACTGATCAAGGGAGGTCATCAGGAGCGCGACCGACGCGCAGGGACAGAAAATACGGCCGGGATTGTCGGTTTAGGCAAGGCTGCCGAACTCGCCCTGAAATCAATAGACGACGAGAGCACCCGATTAAAGTCGCTCCGAGATCGATTGGAGAACGGCATTGTCCAGCGTGTTCCAGGCGCCTTCGTAACCGGCGATAGGCTTAAGAGGTTGCCGAACACGGCGAACATCGCCTTTCAACGTGTCGAAGGAGACAGTATGCTCCTTCTTCTCAACCGCTATGGCATCGCCTGCTCTTCCGGCTCTGCTTGCTCCTCCGGTTCGCTGGAGCCGAGCCATGTCTTGAGGGCAATGGATATCCCTCATGCTATGGCGCACGGAACAATCCGCTTCTCGTTCTCGCGCGATAACTGTGACGAGGATGTCGACCGGGTGCTCGAAGTTTTACCGGGCATCGTTGAAAGGCTCCGGAGCCAATGCCGTTCCGGCCACGTGGCCGACACGAGCAGCCGGGTTCGTTCAGGGGAGTAGGAGCAGGCACGCTCATGAAACGGCAATTCCTTTTCACCGATACGACCTGCATGACGGCACCGGCATCGTATGAACGATCAGGTAAAAGCCGGGGCTCTCAGTCACATAGATCGCCGGTTCACCGCCCATGCGTGTTCGTGGAGGGGGCCCAGCGCCATATCATCTTAATCAATCTCTCGACACCATCGGTGGATCGCATCCGACCACCAGCCTATGCCGACTCCAGTTGCAACGCGACTGCCTTGCGCCTAGCCGCGTCGAACCACGCATTCCGTACGTTGCAGCTTAAGCTACGGGAGAACGATCTCGCGATCACCGCTCACGACCAGGGGGAATCTTATGTGCCGTTGCTCCGCTGACAGCAGTCCCGTCGATGTCAAAGACATCCTCAATCGGCTGAAATCTCTCTCGGCTGCGGAGGAGTTCTTCGCAGCCCTAGGGGTCCCCTATGACCCTAAGGTTCTCGATGTCTCACGACTCCATATCATGAAGCGTATGGGCCAATACCTCGCGGCAGAGGACTTCTCCCATCTCCCAGACCGGGTAATCGCTGCTCGTGCCCGTGCCATACTGGAAAGGGCCTACTGTGATTTCGCGACCTCCGCGCCGCTCTCGCACCGGGTCTTCAAGGTGCTCAAGGACCACAATCCGAACAGACCTGTCACACCCGGCCGCACCGTTGTCCCGTTAGACTCTTTCCTGAAGCCGTTCGAAAAGAAGTGAGCACGGTTGCGACACGACAATGTCGGGAAGCTTACAATTCAGTCATATGCTAGCAACGTCGGAATCGAAGCCATTTCAATGTGATAGAGAACGCCAAACGGTTGGCACGAATGATGCACGCAAGCATGTGTACTGACAAGCCCGCCACCCATAGAGGGAGGGAGTAAGAAACCGCCATGCACATAGTTATCTGTATCAAACAGGTACCGGACTCCGCACAAATACGAGTGCATCCGGTGACGAACACAATCATGCGTCAGGGAGTGCCAACCATCATCAACCCCTATGATCTGTTCGCCCTTGAAGAGGCGCTCCAGTTGCGCGACCGCCATGGCGGCGAGGTGACCGTGCTCACCATGGGGCCGCCCATGGCAGAGGACGCGTTGCGCAAGGCGCTCACCTACGGCGCCGACCGCGCCGTACTCTTGACCGACCGTCATTTTGCCGGCTCCGACACTCTGGCGACCTCGTTTGCTCTTTCGCGAGCCATCGCGAAGATCGGAGAGGCCTTCGGTACGCCCGATATCGTCTTTACGGGCAAACAGACCATCGACGGCGATACCGCCCAGGTTGGGCCTGGCATCGCCAAGCGCCTCGACCTCCTGCAGCTCACCTACGTTGCCAAAATCGTCTCTGTCGACATCAATGGGCGCGAGATTACGGTGGAGCGCCGCTCGGAAGGGGGCACGCAGACGCTGATGAGCAAGCTCCCTTGCCTAATTACAATGCTCGAAGGCACAAACGAAATCCGCCGCGGCTCGCTCGATGACGCGCTACGGGCCGCGCGCAGCCAGATCGTGAAGTGGAATGCGGCCGACGCTGGCATAGAGGACCTCACCAAGTGCGGCCTGCGTGGCTCGCCAACCGTCGTTAAGAGGGTCTTTGCCCCTCCTGAGCGGGCGGAAAAGGCGGAGCAGATCGACACCGCGGAAAAAACACCGCGCGATCTCGCGGAGGAGTTGATCGCTGGGATCTTTTTGCGCCAGCCGGCGCTCGAAAGCGAACTCGCCTTTGACGGCGAATGAAGGCAAGGAGCGACGATGTTGAGCACGAATCGAGAGAGCCCTCCTCCAGCCGCTGGCCGTGCCGCCATGAAGAAAGAGCTGCCCGATCAGTTTAAGGACCATCGGCACGTTTGGGTCTTCATGGAGCTGGAGCGCGATCAGGTGCATCCCGTCTCCTTCGAGCTGCTCGGCGAAGGCCGCAAGCTCGCCGACAAGCTGGGCGTCCAGCTTGCCGGCGTCGTTCTCGGACCACCGGGAGAGGCCACGTGGTTTGCCATCGCCGAGGCTTTTGCTTATGGCGCCGACCTGGCCTACCTCGTCGAGGCCCCACTGCTCGCCGACTACCGAAATGAGCCTTTCACCAAAGCATTGACGGATCTGGTTACTAACTACAAACCGGAAATCCTTCTTTTAGGGGCAACGACGCTCGGGCGCGACCTTGCCGGTTCCGTGGCGACGACCTTGTTGACAGGGCTCACGGCGGATTGCACCGAACTTGATGTGGATGCGGACGGCTCGCTTGCGGCGACCCGGCCGACTTTCGGCGGCTCCTTGCTTTGCACGATCTACACGCTCAACTGCCGGCCGCAGATGGCAACGGTCCGGCCGAGGGTCATGGCCATGCCTCCGCGCGGGAATAATAAGATCGGACGCGTCATTCAACACAAAGTGTCGATGATCGAGGAAGAGATCGTCACTAAGGTCCTCGGTTTCTTGTCCGATGGCCAGTCGGCGACGGCGAATCTCGCCTATGCGGACGTCGTGGTTGCTGGAGGCCTCGGTCTCGGCGCGGTGGAGAACGTGAAGCTTATGAAGAAACTCGCGCGGACGATCGGGGCCGATTATGGCTGTTCGCGCCCCCTCGTCCAAAAGGGCTGGATGCCTGCTGATCGGCAGATCGGCCAAACTGGCAAAACTATCCGGCCGAAGCTTTACATAGCAGCCGGCATTTCCGGCGCCATCCAGCATCGCGTTGGCGTCGAGGGAGCTGATCTTATTTTAGCCATTAACACCGATCCTAACGCGCCGATTTTTGATTTCGCCCACCTCGGCGTCGTCACCGATGCGATCCGTTTACTGCCGTCATTAACGGAACTCTTCACCCATCGACTGTCGCCGCACAGTCGCGATAAGCTTGCAAACTGAGGGCGCCCCATGACTGAGGAAAACTTCGACGCCATAGTTATCGGGGCCGGCATGGCCGGAAACGCAGCTGCTTACACGATGTCGAACCGCGGCATGAAGGTGCTGCAGTTGGAGCGTGGCGAGTATCCGGGCTCCAAGAATGTGCAGGGCGCCATCATGTACGCGGACATGCTGGAGAAAATCCTGCCGGATTTCCGGGATGATGCGCCTCTGGAGCGGCACTTAGTCGAGCAGCGCTTCTGGATGATGGACGACTCGTCCCACATCGGTATGCAATACCGGTCGGACGACTTCAACGAGTCGAGACACAATCGCTACACGGTCATTCGCGCCCAATTCGACAAATGGTTTTCACGCAAGGTGCGCGAGGCCGGAGCGACGCTTCTATGCGAGACGACCGTGACGGAACTCGTTCGTGATCCAAAGGGCAAGGTGATTGGCGTTCGCACCGACCGCGCCGGCGACGTGATTCTTGCTGACGTGGTCGTTCTCGCAGAGGGCGTCAATGGGCTGCTCGGCACGCGTGCTGGATTGCGTGACACGCCAAAACCGGAAACTGTCGCGCTCGCCGTCAAGGAAATGCATTTCCTGGCCGAAGAGGTAATTGACCAGCGGTTCGGCCTCCAGGCCAATGAAGGCTGCGTCATCGAGGCAGTTGGCACGATCTCTCGCAACATGGCCGGGCTTGCCTTCCTCTACACCAACAAAGAATCGATCTCGATCGGCATTGGCTGCCTTGTCTCCGAATTCGCGGCAACAATGGAAAGTCCTTATGATCTGCTCGAAAAATTCAAAAGCCATCCGTCGGTAAAGCCGCTGATCGCAGGAGCGGAAGTCAAGGAATATGCGGCGCATCTCATTCCAGAAGGTGGTTACAAGGCAATTCCGCAGCTTTTTGGTGACGGCTGGGTCGTCGTCGGCGACGCGGCACAACTTAATAATGCGGTGCACCGCGAGGGGTCCAACCTCGCCATGACGTCGGGGCGCATCGCCGGCGAAGCAATCGTCCAGATCAAGAATCGCAAAAAGCCGATGGTCAAGGAGAACCTCTCCCTTTACAAGTCGATGCTTGAAAAGTCGTTCGTTATCAAAGACTTGCGGAAATACAAGGACATGCCTGCCCTGCTGCACACCAATTCCCGCAATTTCTTCACGACTTATCCAAGGTTGCTGTCGCAGGCCGCACAGAACTTTGTGCGAGTCGATGGCACCCCGAAGATCGACAAGGAACGGGCGACCACGGGCACCTTCATCAAGGCACGCTCCCGCTGGGGGCTGTTTGGTGACGCGGTTCGCTTGGCGCGCGCGTGGCGATAAAGGAGAGATGAGATGACGGTTGCAGTGACGAACATACGCGTAGAGGACAAGCTTTACCAAAATCGATACGTGGTCGATGCCGGACGCCCGCATATTAGGGTGCGTCCACACGATTGGCCAAGCGTAAATCTGTATGCCCTCACAAGTGTCTGTCCGGCCAAGTGCTACGAATTGAATGACCAGGGCCAAGTGGAGGTTATCGCCGACGGGTGCATGGAGTGCGGCACGTGCCGCGTACTCTGCGAGGCAAGTGGAGATATCGAGTGGAACTATCCGAGAGGCGGTTTCGGCGTTCTCTTCAAGTTCGGATAAAGGTTTGCAACTCCACGATTCAGAACCAACTTGGGTTTGCAGACGGGCGCATCGGAAACTTGCAGAGGTGCGCGTTGCAGATTGGTATTAGAAATTACTATATATACATGCAAGCAAGGGTGATAAGAAACGTTAGACAACCCAAGGCCATATAATGACCCACATGCCCGCCCGACCGGTCGATGGAGCGGAACCCCTATCTGCGCTACCTGCTGGACCTATGCGCCAAGCGGGCACGCAGCGCAGCGGAATCTACGAGATATCAAAGGTACTGACTGCCCCCGCCCGGCTAGAGATTACGCTTGCCAACGTCGTGAACGTCCTCTCTTCCTTTCTGCAGATTCGATGCGGAGCAATCGTTGTTCTAGACGCTGAAGGTCAGCCCGAGATTGCCGCAACTGGCGACATCCCCCCATCCTCTCAATCAGCCGCTCGAGGCGTTATACCTAAGGCCGTAATCGACCATATCGCGACGACCGGTATGCCCTTAATCGTAAAGGATGTCAGCAAGTCCGAATTATTTCAGGCTGAGCCGCAACCGCCTTGGAGCAGCGGCACCGTCCCAATTTCTTTTATTGGCGTTCCGGTAAAAGCCGATAATAAAATACTTGGCACAATATCGATCGATCGCGTCAGGAACGACGCCGCCCCCTTCCCCGCCGACGAGGACGTTCGCTTTCTGACCATGGTCGCCAATCTGGTCAGTCGGACGATCAGGCTTCATCGTTTCCTGAACCTGGAGGGTCGGCGACCTATCGGCGAACAAGAGAGACCGGAGAAGCCGATCATCGCGCAAAGGGGCGCGCCGGGCCGACATCCACCCGTCAAAATCGACGGGATTATCGGGGATAGCCCGGCTCTCCAGCAGGTGGTTGAAACCGTCTCGGTGGTGGCGAGGACGAATTCCACCGTGCTTCTGCGGGGCGAAAGCGGCACCGGCAAGGAATTTTTTGCACAGGCGATCCATGAACTTTCCCCTCGTAAAAACAAGCCGTTCGTCAAATTGAACTGCGCCGCGCTGCCCGAAGGCGTCCTGGAATCGGAGCTGTTTGGGCATGAAAAAGGGGCTTTCACCGGGGCCATCGCGCAGCGCGCCGGACGCTTCGAACTGGCAAATGGCGGAACGCTTCTACTTGACGAGATTGGCGAGATTTCGCCCGCCTTTCAAGCCAAACTGCTGCGCGTCCTGCAGGAAGGCGAACTGGAGAGGGTGGGCGGAACCAAGACGCTTGCGGTCGACGTCCGGCTCATATGCGCCACGAATAAGAACCTCGAGATGGCTGTTGCAAACGCCGAATTCAGGGCCGACCTGTATTACCGCATCAGCGTAGTTCCAATTGTCCTGCCGCCGCTTCGAGAGCGACCCGGCGATATTCCACGCCTTGCGAACGCTCTTCTTGACCGATTCAACAAGGAGAACCAACGCGAGCTGACGTTTTCGTCGTCGGCGATCGAGGTGATGTCGCAATGCTATTTCCCAGGTAACGTCCGGGAACTCGAAAACTGCGTGCGAAGGACTGCCACCCTTGCGCGTTCAAGCTCGATCGTTTCGTCTGATTTTGCCTGCAAGAACAGCCAGTGCCTTTCGTCGCTCCTCTGGAAAACCGACGGGTCGCCCGGCGGCATCACCGTCGATGGGCATGCCCGGAGCAATGTGATGCCGACTTCATCGCCGCGCTCGGGCGGGAGCATCGGTGCGTCGGACGAGGTATCTTCCGTCAAGGCTTGTGATCCGCACGGTTCCGGTTGTCCCGCAATGGAGTCGCGCCTCACGCAACGGGACCGGTTGATCGAGGCGATGGAAAAGGCCGGATGGGTTCAGGCCAAAGCGGCTCGTATTCTCGGCCTTACGCCTCGTCAGGTCGGCTATGCTCTACGCCAGCATCGCATCGAGGTGAAAAAGCTTTAAGCGCCTGGGTGATGTTGGACCTTCTCGATCTCCAATGCCTGGTTTGGTGGCTTACGGACAACTCTTTTGTCGACTGTCGGAAGCTTGACAAGTCTGTGTCCGAACACGGTCGGAATCGGGCAATAAATGCAAATTCTTAAAGCAAATCCCGTCCTTGGGATGGCATGGCTTTTGCGTTTTGAAAGGCGACGTCAACTAGCAACGGAGCACTCAATGTCCGCACCGATGATTTCGCTTGAAAGTGCGACCAGCACGACATCCTTGTATCAATTGCTGGCGACCGCGAAACCGAGTGGCTGCACATCCTCGTCATGTGGCGTGTCCACAAAACCGGCCGACGTGGACCAGGCTATCTGGGCGAAGATCAAAAACCACCCCTGCTATTCAGAAGAGGCTCACCATTATTTCGCGCGCATGCATGTCGCGGTCGCACCAGCCTGCAATATCCAGTGCAACTATTGCAATCGTAAATATGACTGCGCCAACGAAAGCCGCCCTGGGGTCGTCTCGGAAAAGTTGACGCCAGACCAGGCGCTGCGCAAGGTCATTGCCGTCGCCAACGAAGTGCCGCAGCTTTCCGTGCTGGGTGTCGCCGGACCGGGCGATGCCTGTTACGACTGGAAGAAGACAAAGGAAACGTTCGAACGAGTTGCGGGGGAGATCCACGACATCAAGCTGTGCATCTCCACCAACGGGCTTGCGCTGCCGGATCACGTCGCCGAACTTGTCGACATGAATGTCGATCACGTGACAATTACGATCAACATGGTTGACCCTGAAATCGGCGCAAAGATCTATCCCTGGATCTTTTACCGCAACCGTCGTTACACCGGCATCGAAGCTGCGAGAATTCTGCACGAGCGGCAAATGGTGGGCCTGGAGATGCTGACCGCGTGCGGCATCATCACCAAAGTCAATTCGGTGATGATTCCTGGTGTCAACGACGAACACCTGGTCGAGGTAAATAAATGGGTCAAGGAGCGGGGGGCGTTCCTGCACAACGTCATGCCGCTTATTTCCGATCCGGCCCATGGCACCTACTACGGCTTGACCGGACAGCGCGGCCCGCGGGCGCTCGAATTGAAGGCGCTCCAGGATCGTCTCGAAGGCGGCGCAAAGCTAATGCGCCATTGCCGGCAGTGTAGGGCCGATGCCGTCGGCCTGCTTGGGGATGATCGGGGCCAGGAGTTCGCACTCGACCAGCTTCCCGGAGAGATCACCTATGACGCCCGTAAGCGCGAGGCCTATCGGGAAGTGATCGCCCGCGAACGCGGCGATCACGCGACCGCCAAGAGCGAGGCAATCGAGACAGTCAAAGCAGCCGGCGATGGGTCCCTCCACGTCGCGGTCGCGACAAAGGGTGGCGGTCGCATCAACGAGCACTTCGGCCATGCGAAGGAGTTCCAAGTATACGAAGCTTCGTCGAGAGGCATCACCTACGTCGGGCATCGCAAGATCGAACAGTATTGCCTCGGAGGCAGGGGCGAGGAAGCCACCCTCGACGGCATCATAACTGCGCTGGTCGGTATTGACGTCGTGCTATGCGCCAAGATCGGGGAGTGCCCTAAGACTAAGCTCATGGAGGCCGGGGTTCGGGCAACGGATGCTTATTGCTATGACTACATCGAGACCGCCATCGGCACCCTCTACGCCGCCAAGTTTGGCGTCGAACCACAAGCGGCGACGGCGTGAGCGCTCTTAATCCAACATCTTCAGGAGTTTAAAAATGGCCTTCAGGATCATAGCGTCCCAATGCACCCAGTGCGGTGCCTGCGAGTTCGAATGCCCCTCCGGTGCGATCAGGTTCAAAGGTGAGATCTACGTTATCGACCCGGAAAAATGCACCGAATGCAAGGGTACCTTCGAAACGCAGCAATGCGCGGAGGTTTGCCCCGTGCCGAAGACCTGCGTCCTCGCCGCACCTGCGATTTGACCTTCAGCATGGTCGGGGCTCCTGCGGAGAAGCCTTCAATGATATCCTGCAAGGAGGAATGCCCATGGGCCTTGGACGTGAACAGGAGGTCGAAATCCACAGGCCTCCACGATTTACACCCGGCGAGCGGGTGCGGGCCAGACTTCACGTAAAGAATGACGGCACCTATGCTGGCAAAAAAATTGGGGAAAGTTTGGTGCGGAAGGGCGACGAAGGCTATGTGCGCGACATCGGCACCTTTCTCCAGCAGTTTTACATCTATGCCGTCGAATGGGTCGAACGTGGCACTATCGTCGGCATGCGTGCCCGTGAACTGACGAGTCTAGACAACGCCGCTGCTTGCGGCGCTGCTGAAATCGCGGGGCCCCCAACGAAGGAATAGCGACATGAAGATAATGATTCGCAGAACGAGCGCCGGCTTGTCGGCTTACGTACCAAAGAAAGATCTCGAAGAGCCGATCGTAGATGTCGAGGCTGATGACATGTGGGGCGGCACGATCACTCTCAGGAACGGCTGGAGACTCGTCTTGCCCAAGCTATCGCGGGATACGCCTCTGCCGATCACCGTCCACGCAAGGAAGATTCCTGACGAGGACTGATGCTGCAAACGAGAGGTAAGAGAAAACAGCATGAATAAAATTTTGACCTCGGACCGTCTCCTGATCATTCGCAACGGTGACGCCGAAGAAAGACTTAGGCTGCTTCAGGAAGCGCTCGCTGCGGATCGGATCGTTCCCTATCTCGGTCCGGATCTCCTTCGGCTGCAATCCACGGAACCACCTGTACCGGACACCCCGGAAGCCGTCTCCGCGGCACTCAACGAACGCACACCTGCCCCTTCCAGGATACGCAGCAATATGTGGTCAGTCGCGCAGTTTATTGAACAGCGACGGCATCGCCGGACGCTTCAGGCCTGGATGGCAGAAATATTTGGAGCACCCGTGGCGCCGACCGCCCTCCACGACTGGCTCGCAACGCTGCCGCTCTCCCTTATCGTCGACGGTTGGTACGACGGGACAATGCGTGCGGCTTTCGCGAAGACCGGTCGAACGGATGTCGTCGAGATTCAGGGCGTCACGCGTGCAAACGGCGGCGGCGACATTTGGACAAAAACTTACGATCTGTCCGGGAGAGACGTCGAATGCGTCGCAGCGCCAAAGACGGTCCTCTATGCGCCGTACGGCAGTGTTATACCAGCTTCGAACTTTCTGGTGTCCGATTCCGATTACGTGGAAGTCCTAACCGAAATCGATATCCAGACGCCAATACCTGGAATGGTGAAAGAACGGCGTATAGATCGCGGTTTTCTTTTCATTGGCTGCCGCTTCAACGATCAGATGCTCCGGATCTACGCTCGACAGATCATCAAGCGCTCTCACGGCCCCCACTTTGCAGTACTTGATGCGGAAGGCCTTACCAAAAACGAGCGCCGTTTCCTTGCAGCAAGCGGAATCACGGTGGTCGACCTGCCGATCGGCGAAGCCGCGGCTCTGCTTGTACCATTTGGTAGCAAGGCGGATGGTGACCATGGCCGCACGGCTCCCGCTTCGAATCTCTGTAGCGGCTAGAGTGCCGCAGATTGAAAAAGTTCTGTTTCTGCCAAGTTCGAATGCCATACTGCCCACGTTTGCTGGCGTAGGGGATTGCGGGTGGGATCAATGGCGATGAGCGAGCGTGATCTTTAGCGGATCGAGGTTCTGTCGCAGGTGATCGACGGAAGATCGGCGACGACCGCAGATTACTGTTCGCTCAATGTCAATGCGAAGGACCGATTATGAAGAAACCTAAACCATTCCCAATACAGCGGCAGAGCCGCGGCCGAATCGCCAGAAATAAGCCTCGCATCGGCCACCGGGTGCTCCACTCGTGCGCCAATAACACGCGTAATCAACGGGATCGAGACGGCACACGCTTTACGGTCTTGCGCTTATTTGTGATCTTTATCCCACAATATGGACTTCGATACTTGGTGTTTCCAAGTGACAAGCAGTGTGGCCAATAATTCTAACCGCCTAGCTCTGCGTCTTCATACTTCCAGAAATGATGTCCCTGGCGGCTGAAAGGAACGCGTCCATTTGGGTTCTGGTGCCGATGCTGACGCGGATAAAATTTTCCAAACCGGCATCGGGAAAGACGGCTACAAGTATGTTCTGCCTATCCAAAGACGCTTGCCACCATTTGCCATCTCGTCCGGGTGGCACCCGAGCTAGCAAAAAGTTTGTGTGGGAGGGAATGACAGAAAAGCCCAATTGAGACAAGGCAGTGGTCGTTCTGTGTCTTTCATGTTTAATATATCTGTGGTTCTCGTCGTAGTCGGCGCGGTGCGAAAGGATACTAATGCCCACCGCATGGCCGATCACGTTCATGTTAAAGACATTTTGCAGGTTGCGTAGCCTCCCAATAAGTTCGGGATGACCAAAGCCGAAACCGACGCGAATTCCCGCGGCTGCAAAGCCTTTCGAAAGTGTTCTCAATACTAGAAGGTTTGGATGACGATCGACTAGGCGCAGGGCATCATCGGGTGCAAAGTCGACATACGCTTCATCCACCACTATCAACTGGTCCGATTGCGCGACGAGGCGGTCGATTTCAGCCACCGGAACGAATGTTCCCGTTGGATTGTTCGGATTGGCCAGCAGTATGAATTTTGCATCTTTTGCTGGACCAAGAAGCAGCTGCTCGATTGGCAGAGAATAAGACTCGCCCCATTCGATTTCGAGAAATCTGGCACCCTGCAACTTGGCCAGTTTGCGGTTAAAGGAAAAACCTGGCGATATCATCGCAACGCTATCTCCCGGGTCGAGGAATGCTCTGTAGATGAGCCCAAGCAGCTCCGACGAGCCGTTCCCGGCGACCACCTGATCCTGGGAGAGGCCATACGCGCTGGCGGCTGCGTCGCGCAAGCTCAGATTGTCATCTTCGGGATACAGATAATGCCGTTCGAGGGCCGCCAGCGCACTTTGCAACACCATCATCGGCAACGGAAACGGATTCTCATTCGTGTTTAGTTTAACGCAGTTCGCATCTCGCCCCGGTTGATTGGAGGGTAGCGCATTTAGCTGTCTCGCCATCGGCGAAAGAGCCGAAAGCACGGCTTGCAGCTTTGCATCAGCCATATCTTTTCTCCGTTTCAGTAAGCCGAGTCGTGAGCGCGTGATCGGCCGTCTCCTGTTGAAGCCACATCGGACGTTGGCGCGGGCCGCCTGCGGGCTGCTACGGTCGCCGCGTAGTTAATAGGCCAAGGACCGCCGCGGCCGCTTCAAGCCGCCAATGGTCAAGCCTCCCCACTCTCACACTCATGCGTCACTTGCTCCATTCGCCTTTCGAGGAACTGTTCGATCTCAAACGCCAACGCCGCAGGGTCGTGGCCAACCGTTTCGAGATGTAATTCAGCGCCCTCAGGGATTTCGTACGGCGAGGAAACGCCGGTGAAATTGGCGATCTTGCCGGCGAGCGCCTTCCGATAAAGCCCCTTCGGATCGCGTCGCGCGCATTCCTCAAGCGGCGTGTCGACGAGGATTTCAATAAGCTCCCCTCCTCCATCAGCTCGGCGACCTCGGCAACGCGGCGGATGTTCTCGACGCGATCGGGTTGATTGAAGCCAGGTCGCGATTGAGCCCGTGGCGCACGTTGTCGCCGTCGAGGATGTAGGTGTGCTTCCCGTGGGCATGCAGCAGCCGGTCGAGCGCATTGGCGATTGTCGACTTGCCGGAGCCGGAAAGTCCAGTGAACAAAAGGACGGCTGGCTGCTGACTCTTCATCGCCGCGCGCGCCCTTGTCAGCGTCGGTCGCCTGCCAATGCAGGTTGTCGGCGCGCCTTGCCCAGCTTTGGCTGCCACTGAAATTGAAGACCCCGGTCGGCCCTTGGGCTTTGCGAAAGAGCTCGGGAGGATCGACGTGGTCGATGAGTTCCAGCTCGTTTTCCCAGCACAGCTTCCACCGCACCTCAGAACGCATGCAAAGACCTCCTTTGGTATTTCCTGCTGCTGTTTTTGAAGCCCGCACTGTGCGATCGAAGCAGTGGCCGCCCCGATGCATGTCGGCGCCGTTGCTCGGGTTCGCGCTATAGCCAGTCCGGATCGTCAAATGTTTCGCCGTCACTCGCGTCTGAGATCATTCCTAGTGCATCATCACGGGAGATTGGTAAAATGGATTGTATGAATGGAATTATCGATGCTTTGTATGTCGAATATACGGGTTTCTTAGACTTTGACGTGACCTCCCTGGCACTCGCGGCGTAAAGACGACCGCGCGTCCCCTCCAGCGGCCGAAAGCAGGGATGCGTTGGACCAGTTGACCCAACTGCGCCCTCCCCGGTTTACCCACCTATGTCCCGGAGTGGCGATGAACGGTCGCCAGCTAGTCCTTCGCGGTTTCTGATGGAACTTCATCAGGGACGCACGTTCTGTTTATTGAAGCTAGCGATCTACGTCCTATTCGCGATCGTCTGCAGTGGCGCTGGTAGACGCGACTTTCATGGCACGATCGCCGCTATCGCTACCGGTCTCGTCTATGCGGCTTAGTAAGCTGAAAATATCTTGCAAGATCTCTTCATCGAAAGTCCGCAACTTCACGATAGTAGCCAGCAGCAGAACCGCTTTGGTTTCAGTTTCGCCCCAAAGATAAGGTGCCGCCGGGGCGATAATCTCTTCCGGAGTGGCATCCAAAACCTCACACAGATGAATCAGTCGGCTCACGGTCAAGCGGGATACTCCATTTTCGTACCGGCCGTAGACCTGCTTAGTGATGCCAAGCAAGGGCGCCAGTTTCGAGCGCGGGAGTTTTCGCTTATCGCGGGCTTCGCGAAGGCTGATGCTGATCAAGTTTTCGAGTTCGGCGCTAAGTGCAATCCGTCCGTCAAAAGGTTTTCGATAGACCGGCTTGTCTATGCCTGGATCATCGACTTGTTGCAAACCGAGTTCATTAATCCATTGCTTCAATGGTGGTCCTGACATTGCTCCGACTGAGGTAAATGCGCCAAAGCTCTTTATACGGAAAGTGATGTGCTTGGAACCACCAATGTTTCGTTTCGATCTAATTTGGCGCATTTTGGGCCACGCGGACCTCACCCGATAGCTATCGTTCACCAAAATATATAAGTGATCGCAAGTACATAGACATAGATCATACCGAAATCGCTTCACGCAAGGATTATCCACTTGCGCCAAATTGGCTATGACCCTCAGTGATTTTGGTGATAACGGTCGCTTCATTTCCTCGTCTAGCTCCCGGGACGTCGTGTGCGGGCATGGTGGCCTTTTGTCCTGCACGTGGAGCTCTCGGTTCACGGCAGACCAATCACGGCTCCGCGCGCTGGCTGCTCTGGTGTTTGGTTCCGGCATTTGATGGTGCAATATTTTCCTTGGCATGGAGGGAAGCACTATGGGCCAGGTTCTACACGGGAGCGCCACGACGACAGAGGCAATCCGTCGAGCAATAGTGAAGAGAGCCTGAAAACGCTTTCGAAGCGATACGGGATCAACCAGAAAACCGTGGCGAAATGGAAGAAGCGGACATCGTTGGTCGACCTTCCTACAGGCCCAAAGGACCCGCACTCGACGACCCTTTCCCTCGAAGAAGAGGCCGCTATCGTCGCCTTCCGCCGGCACACGTTGCTGCCGCTCGATGATTGCCTCTACGCTCTTCAGCCGACCATTTCACATCTGACGCGTTCGTCGTTGCACAGGTGTTTGCAGCGCCACGGCATTTCACGTCTGCCGGAGGTCAGAGGCGACAAGGAGCCGAAGAAGAAGTTCAAAAGCTATCCGATCGCTTACTTCCACATCGATATTGACGAGGTGCAGACGGCTGAGGGCAAGCTCTATCTCTTTGTCGCAATTGACCGAACATCCAAGTTCGCGTTCGCGGAACTCTACACCAAAGCCGGCAAGATGAATGCCGCTCAGTTCTTGCGCAATCTGATCGCGGCAGTGCCCTACACCATTCACACCGTTTTGACCGACAATGGCATTCAGTTCACCAACCGAGCTTGTGATCGAAATGCCTTCCAGCACATCTTCGATTGGGTCTGCGACGATCACAGCATCGAGCATCGCCTGACCAAGGTGAAGCATCCCTGGACCAACGGACAGGTCGAACGGATGAACCGAACGATCAAGGAGCCGACCGTCAAGCGCTTCCACTACGACGATCATGCGCAGTTGAAAAAACATCTGGCCGACTTTATCGACGCCTACAATTTCGGGCGCCGGCTCAAGACGTTAAAGGGCCTTACGCCTTACGAGTTCATCTGTAGACGATGGACTTTGGAGCCGGATCGATTCATCATCGACCCCATCCATCAAATGCCGGGACTAAACACCTAGGCGATGCCCTTACCTCTGAACGGCGACAGCCATGAACAGCGTTTCCAGTCTCAGCGACTCGACCCCGTTTTCGCGGAACCTGATCGTGATGTCAAAAGACTGTTTCCGAGCCGAATGGCAAAAAGGATCGGCGCGATGGAACGGAGGCGCGGAGAGGACGGGCTTAGATTCAGCAATCGAAATCAAAGCATGCGCGCCGGCAGCTCGAATACCCACATGGCATTGAGCGGGAAAACCCAACGAGGGAGTTTAACACAGACCCTACTGTCGAAGCAAAGCGCATGCAAATAGACTTGGCGTCGCTCGCCGACGAATCGCTCGAGCATCGAGCGAGATCAACGCCAACCAAACATCGAAAAATTGCGCAATCGGCGCGTATTGTTGATCAGACGGAAATTCGAGTGAAAAACTAAGTTGTGAGATTGCGGGTGTCTGCACACCGACGACAGCGCGTCGGCTGCGACAGCTATCACCAATACTGCTAACTACTGGTCGGGGCGTCATAGACAAACCCAGCTCACTTCACGGGCTCCGCTACATCACTGATACCTCTGTCGCTCTCGTCGTCATCGGGGATCATTCGCTGCAGGAGCCGAATAAGATCGCGCGTCGTGCCGTTCGGAAGTCTCCTAAGAATCCTCGCCAGTGTGAGACAATCCTCGGCCTCCTCCGATGTGCGGCCCCAAAGATGTGGCGCAGCTTCAAAGATCATATCGATAGGCATGAAGCCAAGAATCTCACACAGATGGATCATCCGAGTAACAGTCATTTTGGAAAATGCCCGCTCGTAGCGTCCGTATACAGGGATGGACAGACCAAGCATTGGAGCAACGTCTGCGCGAGACAGGCCCTGCGCTTCGCGTGTCTTTTTCAGGAACGCGCTGATCAATTCCTCCATGTGACCCAACGATGTAATTTCGCCGCCGAAACCTGGCTTTCGATAGATCGCCTTGTCAACCTCCGGATCGGCGGTGCTGACGAGGCCTCTCGAACTTCTGTAGCTTGCTAGATCTTCCGTCACCGCACGTCCCTGTTTTCCTGCCACTCGTTGTAGGCTTGAGCCAACCTGAACCGATTTGAACCACTTGTCATCGCCACACTACAACCGTTTTAAATACCCATTTTGGGCATTTTTTGCGTTATAGCAAATATTTGAGAGTTTAGCCAAATTGCTTCATGAATGCATTCAAAACAGTCTCGCTAGACCGGTGGCCCAGTTCCATGAAAGATGAGTCGGCTATGGCCGCACCCGCGACTGAAACATCTAGGTTGCGTCGAATTTGAGCGAAAATTCACATTCAATGCTCAACATCTTCTAAGCGGTCTTCGTTGAGGACGATAAGACATAATCCTCGAAAACCGATCCATTTCCCCGTCCCACGATATCCCATTTGGCTAGCTGGGAAAGCTCCGCCGTGCTGGAAATCACTCAGCCAAGAACCCATATCGGTTACCGCTCCCGCTAGCGTGTAGGTTCGATGCTCTCTGAAAATTCCGGCATCATGGAGCAAGTGCCACAAACGTGAACTTTGCTAAACGAAGCCGCCACCTTATCGCATCCACACAAAGGGCTTGAAATAGTCGACCGTGAGGGTTATATCTTTGTGAGCAGCAGACAACGAGGCTTCCGAAAGGTCGCTGTTGCAGGTGCACCCTTAGAGGTCGGTACACCACGGTAGGGCACACGCGTTCGGCGGAAACGCCATGGGAAGGCTCCTTTAGGGGGCCTTTTTTGTTTCTAGGGCACCCTTATTTGCTGGAAATGAGCCTTTTTTACGAGTTGGCAGACGTTACACCTTCGCTTGATGCGGCTGAAATTAATTTCTTTCTGATCAGCGCTTTTTACCACCAGTTCTACGTTGTGTTCGTCTGATCTGCTCGGGAAAAGGTAATAAACAACAAGATCATTAAGGCCAGAGGTCAGGACAGGGCCTGAAACGGCAATGTTACCTGCCCAGTAAGGCATACAGAGGTAGGCACAAGATGCTCGAACGTGAATCTACCTTGCGGATGTTCGATTGTTGGGAACGAGTCGTTAATAGTCGTCATGAGGCGCGGTCACCCGAAGACAGCTCTCACGATCTGGACCCATTCACTGAACTGGATTATAGATTGCGCTGGGTAGTCTGGCTCTGAGACATTGAATTTTCTCCCGATATAAGGGCACGGGTTTGACAACCTTACGAAAGTGCTAACCCCTGAACGTGGTTTCGTTCTCCTGGTAAGGGTCCTTTCATGTTCAAATCGATACGAATAGAGCACTGACCTTTCGCTTCCGTCCTTACGACGGAGTTGTCTGCTTATGTCTCGCGTATGGACCGGAAGCCTGAACATGCTGCAGGAGCGAATTCCAATTCCTACGACGCTTTCTCCGCAGGAGACCGGAGGTTCGAAATACGACCAGTGCGCCTGGCCTGACCCGAGAGAGGCTTCGGGCAGCCGAGGACGACACCTACGGCCTGTTCGTCGACTTCCGTTGGCCCAAGAACGTCGGGAAGCCATATTGCCCTCGCTGTGGCTGCCTGGCGCCGTACGGCGTCGTCGTTCTGATGCTCGGAGCCGGAATGCCGCGCCGAATTTTCGGTTTTCGCCGACCGCAAGCTTTCATTCAAGAAGATCATCATGGCAATCTGGGAGGAATCACGGCCGCCAAGGGCATGGCGGCGCTCCATCTGAGCCGCAAGGTCAACGTCCAGTACAAGAGTATCCATCCGGCGAAGGCCGCGGCACTTATGATTTCGGCTCGTCTGCCATGATGCGTTCGAATCTTGTCGCGATCGCATTGCTCGTCGACAAGGAACTGCCGAACACCTCCTTCCCAGGTGCGGATATCGGCGAGGAACTCCTTCAAGCTTTCGATGCCCCGGTCGGTGAAGGTCGTGATGCCCTCTTCGCTGCCGTCATGGGCATGGATCATCTCACCATAGTCGATGTTGTCGGAGTTGCTGGCGACCTCCTGGATGAGTTCGAGGTTCTCGCCAATCAGCGTGGCGACGTAGTTGATCGTGTAGACATGCGTCGGGCGCGCCATCAGGCCGCCATCTGCCGGGCGCTTCCGGCGGGCCAGTTCCACGGCAGCAGTTCCGGCAGCCGTGATACGGGAATGCCAGGCATGCGGGCGAGCACGTCCGCCAACCAGGCCTGCGGATCGATATCGTTCGTCTTTGCCGTGACGATTAGGGAATACATGAAGGCAGCACGCTCGCCTCCGCGCTGGGAACCGGCGAATAGCCATGCCTTTCTTCCGAGAGCAATGCCCTGTTCATTCTGCCCATGTCGGCGATGAAGTCGAGGTTCACTATTGCTGGCATCCATATTTTGGCCAGAAGGTTTCCATTCGTCGCGTCGAAGAACGAGCGACAGGCCGGTTTTTGAAGGTTCTGGGGCCGACAGGTGTCGTCATCGCGATCTCAGGGTGGATGATCGATCCCGTGGTCTGCCGCGGCATGACCATGGGAACGCCACGCGTCGATCTTGCGACGCTAATCGAATTGAACAGGCTGGTCTCTGGCGGCAGCAAAGCGGCACCCTTCCGAAGTGGACGTAGAATCACTCAGGAGGACCATGATGAGATCTCGCAATACGCTGGTGCCGGCGTCGGGCCGGCAGCTCGACCTGATATTCGAGGAGCTCAACGATGACCATCACTGATTTGATTCCGACAGCGCTGCTCGCGCGCAAGGCCGTCGTTTATGTGCGGCAATCCACTCAGTCGCAGGTTATAACCAATCTGGAAAGCCAGCGACGGCAGTATGATCTTGTTGACATTGCGCGACACCACGGCTTCAGCCACGTCGAGGTGATCGACGACGACCTCGGGCGCTCTGCCAGCGGAACCGTCGCCCGTCCGGGCTTCGATCGTCTCGTCGCCCTACTGTGCGCCGGCAAAGTTGGTGCCGTTTTCTGCTTCGATGCTTCACGGCTTGCGCGCAACGGTCGGGACTGGCATCACCTGCTCGAACTGTGCGGCCTGGTCGAAGCCCGCGTCATTGACCATGACGGCGTCTACAATCCATGTCGACCCAACGATCGGCTGCTGGGAATGAAGGGCAGTATCAGCGAGTTCGAACTGGGCGTGCTGAGAGCCCGGATGCTCGATGCCGCCAGGTCGAAGGCGCGCCGTGGCGAACTGCGACTTTCTGTTCCGTTCGGCTACATTTGGCATCGGGAGGCCGGGCTTGGGCTCGATCCTGATCTGCGTCTGCAAGAGGTAATTCGATCCATCTTCGCCCGCTTCCACGACCTTGGAAGCGCGCGTCAGGTGCTGCTGTCGATGACGAAAGATCACATTCACTTCCCTCGGCCGTCGGATGAAGGGCGCATGACCAACTTCGTATGGATGCCAGTACGTTATCGCAATGTGATCGGCATCCTCAAAAACCCCTTCTACGCCGGCGTTTACGTCTATGGGAAGAGCGAGAAGCGGACTGCCATCGTCGATGGATGGGCTCGGCGCAGTTACGGGCACGGCAAGCCCGTCGGTACCTGGGAGGTGATGATCCGGGACCATCACGAAGGTTACATTAGTTGGGGCGAATACGAGCGTAACCAACAGCAACTGGCCCTCAATAATTATGGCCGATCGGGTGGGACTAAATCGGGCCGCGGCGGCAAAGCATTATTATCAGGTCTCCTGACCTGCGGACGGTCTGGACGGCGACTGAGTGTTGCCTATACGGGAAATCCACAAAATCCTGTCTATCGCTGCTATAAACAGAACCTGATGATGGGCTTGCCCCGTTGCATGACGTTCGGCGGCTCGAAGGTCGATGCGGCGGTTGCGCGCGAGTTGTTGCGCGCGGTAGAACCATTAGCGATCGAGGCGACTTTTAAAGCAGAGCGGATGCACCGGGAGCGACAGGAAGACCAGCGCCACATTCACGATCTGGAGCTACAACAGGCCCGCTACGAGGCTAGCCTCGCCGAGCGCCGCTATGCGGCATGCGATCCCGACAACCGCCTGATAGCTGCACAGCTTGAGAAGAATTGGGAAACGGCGCTACGCCGCGTCCGTGATCTGGAAGTGCGCAGGCCTACCGAAAGTCCTTCAACCATCGAAGTTGACCCAGGCACTTTCGCAAACCTCGCCGACAATCTGCAGGCGGCCTGGGAGTCGCCGGATGTCACCATGCGCGTGCGCCAGCAACTGCTACGTACATTGATCGCCGACATTGTTGTCGATGTCGATGATGAGGTGCGCGACGTGGTGCTGACCATCCATTGGAAAGGCGGTCAGCATTCGGAGCTCAAGGTTCGCAAGCCCCAGACGGTTGAACACGGGTGCGCCACAACGGAAGATGCTTTGGCAGTGATGCGGAGCATGGCAGGACGCTGGTCCGATGAACATATCGCCGCGTCGCTCAATCGAATGGGAATGCCCACGGGGCAAGGAAAAACCTGGACTGCACACCGGGTCGCTTCAGTAAGGCGGGTCCGGGCCATTCACGCGTACAAATCAGCCGATAAAGAGGGCGAATGGCTGACCATGACAGAGGCGGCGGCGGTTTTGGGCGTGACCAACCACCGAATACGCCACCTGATCAAGACGAACGTGTTGTCTGCCGAGCAGGTGGTTCCCGGCGCGCCGTATCAAATCCGGGCCAGCAATCTGACTTCGGCAACCGTCCAAGCCGCGATAGCCCGAAAGGGCCGCCCGTGTCGCATTGCTGACACCGAGACGCTTCCAATGTTTACAGATACTTAAAGAGGGAGTGCACAATGACTCAGGTACGGCAACGCCGCGCAGGGCTCGTTCGGCGGCATTGTTCGTCAGACACAGTCTGCCGTCGTCGAGGAACCGGGCGAAGGCTTCCCAGCGACCCTCCTTCTCGAACATGTAGTTGATCGGCTCGGCGACGGGGTTGTGCTTCGACATTTGCCCGCGCTGGGCCATGAGCCAATCGTGCAGTTCTTCGACGAGCGGGCGAGCATGTTGCAGCCTCGCTGCGAGCCTATCCTCGGCAGGCATTCCGTTTATGCCGCGCTCGATGTCGAAGAGCGCGTCGATGCGGGCAACGGCCTCAAGCGCGACGGGCGATATCTCGTGGGCAGGTTTGCCCTTGCGCACGTTGCCGGCGATGTCAGCGAGTTCGAAGAATTTGCGCCGCGCGTGGCTCCAGCAAAGTGCGCTGATCACCAGCGCGGGGCGGCGGTCGGCACGATAGAGGTCGTTGTAGCCGCCATAGGCATCGGCTTGCAGGGTGCCGTGCCATCCGGCGAGATGCGTGTTGGGGTGGGTCTTCTCGCGATCGGGAGAGAAGTGGAAGAGTGCGGCGGGAGGCGCGCCGCCCGCGAAAGGGCGGTCATCGCGGACGTAAGTCCAGAGCCTCGCCTGCTTTGTTGCTCCCCTGGCCAGAAGCGGCACGGTGGTGTCGTCACCATGCAGCCGCTCGGCGGCCAGAACATGGGCACGGATCAGGTCATGGATCGGCTGCAGGGCCGTCGTGCAGGCTCCGACCTGATCGGCCAGTGTGGAGAGACTGAGAGCGACGCCTTCCCTGGCGTAGCGCTCAGCCTGGCGGTTCAATGGCTGATGTTGGCCGAACTTCTCGAACAGGATCGTCGCCAGCAGGTGCGGTCCTGCCCATCCCCGCGTGTCGCATGGAAAGGGGCCGGTGGCTGGCTGATCTTCTCGCAGTCCCGGCAGGTGAACTTCTCGCGCACCGTCTGGATCACCTTCCACTGGCGCGGAATGATCTCCAGCGTCTCGGTGATGTCTTCGCCCATCTTCACGATGCGGTGCGAGCCGCAGCAGGTGCAGGTCGACGGGGCATCGATGACCAGGCGCTCGCGCGGCAGGTGCTCGGGAAACGGCTTGCGGGCCGGCCGGCGGCGTTCGAAAGCGGAGACATTTGTGATTCTCGTCGCCACGCGTTCCGCAGCGATCTCGTCTTCGGTGGCGTCGGCTTCAAGTTCTTCGAGCTGCAATTCCATTTGCTCGATCAGCCGGGCGCGGCGCTCCGAGCTCTGGCCGTACTGCTCGCGACGTATCTTGGCGATCTCGAGCTTGAGATGCCGGATCATCGCCTCAGACGTCGTCACGACCGCGCGCACCTGTGCGAGGTCGGCCTCGGCAGAGGCGGCACGCGCTTCCGATGCCGCAAGCGCGGCGCGCAGTCTGGCTATCTCCGAAGCAGCATCATCCATGGCCGAAAGCTACCATGCCGCATGCCGAAAGCCCAACAAAAACAGAGGAATGCAGGCGGTCAGCCTGCCTTCGAAGGCCGCTGCGTCCAGCGCGGGTTGCGCCAGTCGATCCCTTCCAGGAGATAGCCGAGCTGCGCCGACGATACAGGCACGGCGGAGCCATTCTGGCTGACCGGCCAGATGAACTTTCCAGCTTCCAGCCGCTTCAGGTAAAGCGACATGCCGACGCCGTCATGCCAGAGGACCTTGATCAGGTCACCCTTGCGACCCCGGAAGCAGAAGACTTCGCCGCCATGAGGATCGCGGCCAAGACCTTGCTGAACCTTCAGCGCCAGGCTGTTCATGCCGCAACGCATGTCCGTCACCCCGCCCGCGATCCACACCTTTACCCCCGCGGGAAACGCGATCATGACCCATCCACGACGGGCAACAGGCGGGCAAGAATGGTCGGATCAAGCGAGGCTGGGATCGTCAGCCGTCGGCCATTCGGCAGGCCGATCTCGATCGTCATGTCGTCTTCAAATCGCGGCCGTGAGGCTACCTCGCAAGATGCCGCCGCCGGTGGCGAAATCGTAAGTGGCACGAAGCCCGTTGTAGCGGAACTGCTCAGAAGACCACTACGGTATTCCCGACGCCAACGGGTCAACAATGACCGTGACAATCCATATCGCCGCGCCGTCACCGAGCCTTTCCGAAAGCCTTGTAGACTTTCCTCGACGATCCGAACCTTCTCTTCGTCCGACCAATCCCGTCGGCGACCAAGATCGTCGACGGACAAGACCTCAATGGGGGAAATGATTGTAGCGCATGACATAAGGCATGGACTTAAAGCCAATCAGCAAGTCAGGACAGACGGCCTTCGCCGGATGGGTACGTACAAGACCGCCTACTTCCTGCTGCAGAAGCTCCGGGAGGCAGCCGACCTTCGCCGTGATGCGATCAAGCTGCACGGTACGGTGCAGATCGACGGCAAGTATGTGGGCGGCGTCCTCCGCAAGGTGACAAGAAGGAAGAGCGCAAGGACGGGCGCAAGAAGGAAAATCAGAACGGCAAGCGTATGTGAGTTCTGGCGCTGAGGGAGGCCAACCGCCATGCACCGAACAGAACGGTGACGCGGGTGATCCTGGACGAGAACGGCAAGGATGCATGGGCGGCCGTCGCCAAGCATGTGGAGCCGAAGGCGCTCCTGATCGCTGACGAACACAAGGCGCAACCAGGGCTTTGAAAGAAAGCGCTGTATAGATCCACCTGCTCCGCCCTTTTAGTCCGCTAGCAAAAGGCGGTAGGGGACCGACTTTTCGAAGCGGTTTCCTGCCGGCCGACAAGGGCTACGGCAGCGCTGAAATCCTCGCCAAGCCGGTCGAGTGTAAGGCTTCGGCAACATTGCGCCGAAGAACAACTGGAAGGCTCAGTCGTCTTCTCACGCTGGGTCTATCGGCAGCGTAACCTCGTGAAACGTCAAAAGCATCGGTTCGATCGTAATTGACGCAAAGCTGACAGTCGTGTGCGATCGCGCACATTGACAGGCTGGCATGATGCAAGCGCCGACGTGCATTGTGACCTCAACCCAAATCACTCCAATGCTGGGTTGGCCTTCGGACGGATCGCTCGCAAGGTTGACGCTGTTCAAATACTAGGCGGAGTGGCACAATCCGCGACTCCCGACACACGGTGAGCACCGGAAGACGCCTTCTGTCGCCATTGAAACATTCACTAACAATGATCTGGTGGCACACCAATTGCTTGTAGGAGCCCAGATCTCTGCCAGCAATGGTTCCGGTCCAAGCTCCAGTGGCTACTATCGACGATGACCAACACCTTTAGATGTAAGGCCCATCTTCGCCCATGTCGTACCGTACGAACGGAGCTCGTCAGCGATCATCACGCGCGGCGGCGTGCAGCCGATCCAAAGAGCTTTGTCACCAGCCACTGCTCAGCGCGGGAGCCTCTTCAGCTTTGGACCAAGACGTTGAGAGCGATGCCATTCTGGCCGACAGCGCCGCCGGAGCCAATGTTCTTCGCGCGCGATCGAAGTAACCGACGTTCAGATGTCAGGTCGCCACGAATGAGACTGCTTCAAGGGATTCCAGTGGGAGATCGCCTTGCCGAGTTAAGGCTCCCACTGGCACACGGTTTCATTGGTCACGCCGGTGCCGCATGTTGGCCGCCGCAATCCGCTAAACTTAACGGTGCCTTAGAACCTGAAGAGACACAGCGAAATCGGCCTTTTGTTTGGCACCGGTTGGACTAGGCCCGTTTTCGTTTTCGTCTCAAAAGTGGAGATGCGATATGATTTCGAATCACCAAGCCGACGTGGTTGGCGATAGCGACAAGCTCATCGAGCAAGCGCTGCGAGCTGCCATGGATACTGCTCTAAGTCCGGCTGCGCCGGCTCACCTGCGTGGAGCGCTGGACGCGGCAGTGTTTCCAGGGGGCTCCCGGATGCGCCCCAAGCTCTGCTTGAAAGTCTCCTATGTGTGCGGCGAAAAAGATCCTGAGCTGGCGACAAGAGCCGCGGCAGCAATTGAATTGCTGCACTGTGCCTCGTTGGTGCATGACGACTTGCCTTGCTTCGATAACGCGGCGCTACGCCGCGGCAGACCAACGGTGCACCGGCTTTTCGGAGAGCCTATCGCCGTTTTGACCGGCGATGCCTTGATTGTGATGGCTTTCAAATACCTCAGCTTGCAGGCTGCGCTAACACCTGAGTTGGGCGCGCGCATGATCGAGGTGGTTGCGGAGGCGGTCGGCCCCAGTCACGGACTGATCGCCGGACAGTCGATGGAGGCAATGACGCACGTCCCAATCGACCGCTATCACCATTACAAGACCGGCTCCCTCTTTGTCGCGGCGGCCACTTGCGGTGCCCTGGCAAGTGGTGCAGATCCGGCCCCATGGTCTAAGGTGGGGGAATTGCTCGGGCACGCGTATCAGATCGCCGACGACATCGCAGATACAGTCGGCCGCGCAGAAGTGCTTGGCAAATTGCCTGCCGTGGACACGCAGCTGAATCGACCCAGTATCGTTCGCGGCCAAGGATTGGACAGCGCAGCCGCCAGATTTTATGCGTATCTCGAACAGATAGGTGACACCATTCCTGCCAGCCCTCAAAAACGGTCCTTCGTTGACTGGCTTAATCATGCACTTTGCAAAGGCGTGGCTGGACCGGGAAAAGCCGGTCTGATTCAACAAACGGCGCTGGATTGCGCGCCTTTGTAAGCCCGAGTTACGGTACGCATAACCTAGCCGGCGGCATCATTACCGCTTCATCGTCAACAGCTGCTTCATGAACATTTCGTTCCCTGCATCGAACCGCTGGGCCAAGGTGGATTAGAGGTCTAGCTTTAGCGTTAACGGTTTTTGCAACCAGCTTGGAGGGCCGGCCGACAGAGCGGGCGACGCCGGCATCATCCGACTGGCGGATGCGCGGAGGGCAACAAGTGCGCGGAGGGCAACAAGCGCGCCTGGCGCAACGTCGCCAGATCAGGTGAGCCGGTGCAAAAGCAGGCGACGGCCAACTGGCGGATGACGACCTCGAAATGCGCAACGACCGCTTCGGTCGATACCGTAGCCGCCGGCAGCACGCCGGCTGCCTGCCCGGCAATGTCCGCACCCAGGCGAATGGCCTTGGCCACGTCGACGCCGTCGCGGATCCCGCCGGACGCGATAAGCTTCACCGTTGGCAGTGCCCGACGGACCGCCTGCAAGCTGGCCGGTGTCGGGATCCCCCAATCGGCAAACGCCATCGCCACTGCACGGCCGGCGGCATCGCGGGCGCGCTCGCCCTCCACCGCGGCCCAACTGGTGCCGCCGGCTCCGGCGACATCAATCACCTCAACACCCGCCTCGACGAGCGCGCAGGCCACCGAGGCGGACAGGCCCCACCCGACTTCTTTGGCCACGATCGGCACGCCCACGCTACGCGCGGCGCGAGCCACCTGCGCCAGTACGCCGTGCCAGTCGCGGTCGCCATCCGGCTGTAGCACTTCCTGCAGCGGATTGAGATGGACGATCAGCCCATCAGCCTCCAGCGCATCGACAGCCCGGCGCGCCAGATCAAGGCCGTCGGCCTCGCGCAGTTGCGCAGCGCCGATATTGGCCAGCAAGGGAATGTCAGGCGCCAGGCGGCGTAGGGCGCGCGTCAGCCCCTGGGAATTGCGCGATTGGAGGCTCACGCGCTGCGAACCGACGCACATGGCGATCCCCAAGGCTTGCGCCGCCTCGCTCAGGTGCCGATTGATGGCCTTTGCGCGTGGCATTCCGCCGGTCATGGAACTGATCAGCAGCGGCGCACGTATGGGCTTGCCTAACAGCGATGTGCGCAGTTCGATCTGCGTCAGGTCCAGCTCGGGCAGTGCGCAGTGTTCGAACCGGATTTGCTCCCAGCCGGCAGCGACCGTGGCTGGCGCCGTTCGCCGATCCAGCACGAGGTCCAGATGGTCGTCCTTGCGCCGGGTCAGGGCGTCGTCGCACCCGCTCGCTCGATCCGCCGTATTGGGCGTTGGCGTTGCGTCGGATCGGACCGAGGGCGCCGCGCGCACGCCGCCGCCTCCCGCGCGTTCACGCCGGCGCACGCTGGCCTCCCCCCGCCGCATCGTTGCCGTAGCGGCTGATCGAGGTCTGGTAGTACTTCGCGCGAATGACCGCCATGGCCTCGATTAACGGTCCCCATGGTGCAGGAAAGCGTTCTTTCACCATCACTCGG
Organism: Rhizobium phaseoli; assembly: GCF_001664385.1. NCBI lineage: Bacteria > Pseudomonadati > Pseudomonadota > Alphaproteobacteria > Hyphomicrobiales > Rhizobiaceae > Rhizobium > Rhizobium phaseoli. The sequence continues at coordinate 327,363 of NZ_CP013535.1, forward strand.
TGCAGCATGCGCGCATGGCCGACCAGCTCGTCGTTGAGGAAATCCTCCACAGGCATAGCCGGATAACGCTGCAGGAGCAGGATGGCAGCGTTGTCGGCTTCTCCCGCCGCCCTATCCTTGGCGCATCCATGCAGATCGTTCTGCAGGCGCCCTATCGTGGAGATGAGCCGCAGCACCTGGCGAAACGCCGGACGCGCGCGCAGGGTCGCCATGTCCAGCCCCCATAGCAACGACAGGCAACAGAACACGTTCGCGTAGGCGATCGAATCGATGGAATTGTGCAAGTATTCGGCGTACGACCAGCGTTCAGCCCCCGCCGCCTGCGCGGGTCCGGCGCGCAGCGCCGCGCAGTAGCACCGGGTATCGTTTAGAAGCTCAGTATAGTCGCGCCTATCGTAGGCGAGCGCGGCCAGGGAAGCGCGCAGCACAGCGCAGCCCTCGAAACCGGGGACCGCGCATGGCACGCCCTGCCCCAGCGCCTGCTCCACCGCGGCCAGCTGCTCCGGCGCGATCAGGCCAAGGTCGTTGCAATCGTCGAGCCAAAACAGTAGCGCCAACTCGCGATAAAACGCCACGATCAGCTTTTCGTCCTGCGGATCTCGGCCGGTGCGGGCGCTGATATCGTGCAAGCTCGGTTGGATACACTGCAGGATGTACTGTCCGCCCCTAACTGCTTCTACGGCATGCTCGTCGGCGAATCCGGTCAGGGAACGCCCCCACTCCAGTACTTGCTGCAGCGCGCTTTCCGTCGGGATCATTGCGCCATTCCTCCTGCTCCCTCGGTCGGGATGCGCCGCCCCCAACGAAGAGCCAGCCACAAGCCGGCGAGTTCGATCACGCGCACGACCCGGGTCGGGCAATACAATTCCTTGCCGATCCACAGCGGCGTCTGCGGCAATTCATGCGCCTCATGGCGAGCGAGCATCCACTCCAGCGCGCGCGCGACCGCCAGCGCGATGCGGGCGCGCCCTGTCGGCTCTTCGCGCCCATCCATCACGTGCAACGCGAACAGCGCATAGGCGGTTTCCTCAAATGTTGACGCGCGACCCGCGCCCCAGCCGCCGTCGTCGCGCTGCGCCTGCAACAGCGCCGCCAGCGCGCGCTCGTCGCGCCACTGGGGCGCGCCTTGCGCGAGCGCAGCGATTGCATGCGCGGTGGGATACAGCCACGAAACATGCCATTTGTCATTGTCCCATAGACCGTCCGCGTTGCGATTGGCCTCAAGGTAAGCGCTGGTACCGGCGGTGGGCTTTCCCAACAGTCTGAACGCATGCAGGGCGTGGATGTTGGTCGACACCGAGGCATTGCGCTCGCCGGGGAAGGTAACGAACAGCCCGCCGATTTCGAAGTGGCGCAACGCGTTGGCAGCCGGGTTGCGTCCTGCTAGGTGCAGGATGCACAACGCAACAGCAGTGTCATCCGCATCGGCCGCGAAGTGCAAGGCCGGACCCAGACCGCGCACGCCCAGACAGGCATCGAGCTGCGCGACGATCACGCGCACCGCCTCGGCGAGCGCGGGATGCGAAAACAACCCGGCCAGATGCAGAGTGTACAGCGACCAGCATGGCTCGAACACGTTGATCGGCCAGACGCTGGGAACGACACCTTCGATGCCGCTGCGCGCCGCGCGCGATGCGGCCTGAAGATACCTGTCGGCACGCTCGACCTGTGGCGCGCTCGCCTGTGTGAGGGCGTGCGCACGCCACGCGGCGGTTGCCGCCGGGCTGATGCCGATGCTGCCGTCGTCGTCCAGGCATGCCGTGGTCGGCGACGTCCCCCAGGCTTCCCAGGAGTGCAACAACGGATGGCCGCTCGGCAGCGGTCCCACCGTCCCCAACTTAACCAGGCACGCTTGCCGCAACGGCAACAGCGCCGGGTAGCGCGGAAACACCACGTCGCCCACCAAGGATGTGGCCTCGCCGGAGATCTGCGGCAGGATCAGCTCCGCGCCTACCGGCGCGTCTTCCGGCACCGCATCCGCGTAGGGATCCGGCTGGCGCTCGAGGAACCGCGTTGCAGCCTGAACTGCGTCCGCAGCGCCGGGAAGAGGATCGGCACGCCGCAATGCAAGCAACGCCGCCCACGTGGGTACATGGCGGAACAGTGGGAAGTCAGCACTTCCCCACCCGCCATCGGCCTGTTGCTGCGCCATGAGCCACGCGTATCCGTTCTGCCGACCGGTGACGTTGCCGCTGAACTGCAAAACGCGCGCCGTGTCGTAAACGGACGGACTCACGCTGCCGCCATCGCGCGTCTCGTTCAGCAAGTGGCGCAATTCAGAAAGGATCTGTTCGGACAGCGCACTCATGCGGGATGTTCCCTCTGCAGGCAGTTGACGAGAAGCGCGGCGAAGCGCACCTATGCTGGCGGCGGTCCGCGGTGGGCAACCGCTCCGATCTGCGCCGTGGAATCGAACACAATGTAGCATCTAGCGGTGCCGCCGGCCGATCGCAGCGGTACGGCGGCGCCTCCGTGCGGACCGGCGCCAATGCGCACGGCGCGTGCTTGAACAGATACCCTTTTGGCCCGCTGCACGGCCTGCGCCAACCGCTCCGCACGCGGGCGCAGCGAGGTGATGGCTTCCTCGGCCTCTGGCCATAGGCCCGGCACTGACTGGGGCGCTGCATGCAGCTTCGTGATCGGCACGCCGGTTGCTTTCTTCTCCGCCGCATGCTTGCCGGGGGCTTGCCCAGCGTCGCGTCATCCGCTGGCGTGTCATCCTCGACCACCTACAATACAAGGCCGAAACAGGCGCGATAGCGATCCAGTGCGCGGTACAGAGTAAAGCGCGGCATCCTCCGCGACGGCGCATAGCGCGCCAATGCCTATGGACGCGCGCACCGGCAATCCGCCGCACGCCTGCGCGCCCGATCCGCCGAACGGGGAAACGCCAGTTCGGTCGTCGTTTAGCGTGGAACCCTTCTGCATGTTGTTCATCTCCTTCTACCTGACAGAGAATGCCGCGGCGAGCGGCGAGCCGCCGCGGTGCTGCCGGCGTCGCACCGCGCGCGCGCGCCGAGTGCAGCAATGCCGCCCATCGTCGTCGCCGCTGCCTCTTGACACGGGGCAGAGGATCCCAGCTCATGAGAATCCGATGCGGACTGTCATGGACGGATGTGCGGTCGGGTAATAGCGCCGGCCTTTTTCGACGCCGCTCATCAATCGCGGCCGCACCCCGGCCTCCTGCATGGTCAATGCCAAGGCGATGCTGAACTGCACCAGCTCCAGCCATACAAGGTGATAGCCCATGCAGACGTGTGGGCCGGCACCGAACTGCAGCATGTCCACCGGCCGGATCGGCTCCGTGCGTTGCAGCCACCGCCCCAGACGGAACTGATCGGGCGCTTCGTGCAGCAGCGGCGAGGTCGAGAAATGCAGTAGTGGGATGCACAAATGAGTGCCCGAAGGAATGCGCCGCTGGCCGAGTTGTAATTCCTGCATCGCGCGACGCGGTACGAGCGAGGAAGCCGGATGCATTCGTAGCGTCTCCCGAAACAGCGCCTCTGCGACCGGACATTGCGCCAGGTCCTCGTGCCCGGTCGGCACCGCGCCCACGCGTTGCGCCTCTTCGACCAGGGCGTCCCACAGCTCTGGATGCTGCGCCAGCTCGATCACCATCCAGGCTATCGTCGAGGCGGAGGTCTCGTGGCCGGCAAGCAGCAGCAAGCGGATATTGGCGACCAGGACGTCATCGGAGAGCGCGCCATCGCTGCAATCGAAGGCGCTCACCATGTCGTTGATCAACCCGGTGCGCGCGGCGCGCGCGCGCGCGTCCCGGATGAACTGGCGCGACTGCGCGTCGATCCAATCGCGGGCGGCGCGGCCGCGTCGCAAGGGCATCCCCGGCAGGTCGATCGGGGGCGCGACCATCAATTGTAGCAGTTGCCGATACTTGCGATGCCACTCCGACAGGTCTTGGGCGGGGATGCCCATGAGACTGAAGGTGAGTTTGAGCATCAGGTTGCGGGTGTCTGGCAGGATAGCGACTTCACCGCGGTCGCGCCACGCCTTGACCTGAGCCCTAATAATTGGTTCGAACAGCTCGCCAATGCCGGCCTCGGTCAGACCCCTCGGCAGAAACGCCGCTTTTATCCCATCGCGCGCCTGCCGGTGCGCGCTACCGTCCAAAGTGACCAACGTTCCGCCAAGGATGTCGGGCGCGATCTCTTCGATCAGTGCCGAGGACACTTCCTTGTGCCGGAGCAATGCGAGCGCATCTGGATCCAGGCATGTCATCAGGTGTCCGGCCGGGCCGAAGTCCAGCCAGAAGTGGCTGCCTAGGGTCCTTTCCGCGCGCCGCAGCAGGCGCGGCAGATCGCAGACGATGGCGGGAAGATGCCCGACCAGGGGGAAAGCGCCAGGCATGACCGGGATGTCGTCCCGTAGCCGGCGCCAGCGGTTCAGCGGGTTGAGCAGCATGTCCATCACCAATGCGACGCTGCGGCTGCTTCGGCGGCGTCACCGGCCGGCCGAGCCGCGCTGTTGCCACCGTCGGCGTAGGTTGGAACATGCGCCAACATGCCGCCGTCGATGCACACCACCTGGCCGGTGATGAACGCAGCCTCCTCCGAGAGCAGGAACGCGACCAGCGCGGCTACGTCCTCGGGGCGGCCGACGTGCGGCAGGAGCTGGTGCCGGTGTAGATGCCGTTGCATGCACTCGTCCAGCTTGGCGAAGAGACGTTCGGTCATGACAAGACCTGGCGCAACCGCGTTGCAGCGGATCTTCGCGTGTCCGTATTGGGTGGCAAGCGAGGCCGACAGCATGTTCATTGCGGCCTTCGACGCGGCGTATGACGTCAGTGCGGTGTCGCCGCTGAGCCCTTGGCACGATGACATGTTCACGATCGCGCCACCACCACGGCCGATCATTTGTGGGATGGCCTGCCGGCAGCAAAGGAGCGTGCCGCGCAAATTGGTCGCCATGGTCTGGTCCCAGACCGCCACGTCCAGGTCGAGGATCGCGCGGTCGTGCGGAGTCAAATGCATGGCGCTCGCATTGTTCACAAGCACGTCGACCCCACCGAAGCGCCGCTTCGCCGTTTTGAACAGCTCTGCCACCGCCTGCGCATCTGCGATGTCCATGGCCACGGCCAGCGCTTGGCCCGCTTCGGCTGCGATCTGTGCGGTGCAGGCGATGGCAGCGGGGCCATCAATGTCGGCCACCACCACTCTGCCGCCCTCGCGCGCGATGGCGAGGGCGCATGCCTTGCCGATCCCGGCGCCGGCGCCGGTCACCACGGCCACCTTGCCTTTAAATCGTTCCATCATGTTCTCCTGGATTGCGTAGGTCTTTCGCTGCATGTCGCTCAGCGTCTGCCGGAGAGGGCGTAGGGCCGGGGTTGGTGCAATGGTCATCGCCGGCTTCGCTTTCGATCACCCGAATGGCCGCGACCGGGCACTGGCTGGCTGCTAGGCGCACGGCGGCGTGCAGCGCCTGCGGGACCGTCGCCATGCACACTTCCGCCACGCCGTCCGGCTCGCGCTGACGAAAGGTGCCCGGCAGCGTCAACACGCACTGACCAGTGGTTCCGCACAGGTCCTGGTCGACCACGGCGCGAACCTCAGCCGCCGCCTGCGCGTGCAGCCGCACCGGCAGCGCGCGGAACGTCCTAAGGAACGCTGAGGGCTCCCGGGTCGGCTGCTCGGCCAAGGCCAACGTGGGGAAGCGAGCCTGGATCTGCGGCAGGCTCTCGGCCAGTTGCACCCTGGCGAGTTGAGCACCTAGGCAGAAGTGGATGCCGTGGCCGAAGCTCAGCATAATCTTTCCGTCGCTCGACATGCCAGGCCTGGTGCCGTAGAACCGCACCGGATCGAAGCGGTCGGGATCAGCGAAAGCGTCCGGGTCGCGATTGCCGGCCGCGATCAGCACGCGCACGTCCGCGTCCTTCGGGATCACCACGCCATGCAGTTCGATGTCGCGCTGGGCGATACGCGGAATGGAGCTGAACATGGCGGGCGCCTCGCAGCGCAGTACTTCTTCTACAAATGCCTCCACCCCTGCGGCGTCTCCCTGCAGCCAGTGCCGCTCCTCGGGGTAGGCCAGCATCGCCAGCACCGCATGGTCGATAGTCGCAGCAGTGGTGGCGAAGCCGCCCAGCAACATGCCCCACAGCATGCTGATCAACTCCGCGTCCGAGAGCGTATCGGCGTCGTCGGTGTGTGCGCCGACCAGTGTCGACACGATGTCGCGGCGGGGATCGGCGCGCTTGCGCAGTATGAGGTCGCCGAAATAGGCCTTCACCCTGGCGCTGGCCACGTCCGCCGCGGCGAGCTGTGGATCGCTGGCGTGCGGGCTCAGGCCTTCTAGAATGGCGCTGACGATCGCTGAGAGCTCGAAAACGTCGTCTTGGGGCATGCCGAACAATTCAGCGAAGACAAGCATGGGCAAGGCCAGTGCGAATTCCCGATGCAGGTCCACCGCCTCTCCTCGCTCCAGTGCGGGCGCCATGCCATCCAGGCGAGCTGCGACGATGCGCGCGATGCTCGGCCGCAGGTTGTCGATCTGGCCCACGGTGAAATCGCGCGAAATCAGCCGGCGCAGACGCGTATGCGTCGGTGGTTCCTTCATGGCTAGCGTAGACGCCAGCAGATTGAGCGACAGGCTGCTCGCCGCACGCGGGAAATAGCGCGCCAGTTCGGATGGCGCCGGCCCCCGAAACGCATCGCCCGTAGCCTTGAACGCCCAGTAGATGTCGGCGTGGCGGCTCAACAGAAAGAGGCCCGACGCCGCGCGGTGCACCGGATCGTGCTCTCGCAACCACCGCATGAACGGGTACGGGTCTTGGATGCATGCTGGCGACGCCAGCTCGGCGAAGGCGTCGTGGCATGCTGCCGTGGTGTCTTGCACGTCCATCTTGATTACCTGTCGAGTGGCTGATCTGACCGGTGCGCGCCAGGCGCCGCCAAATGAGAAGATTGCGATGCCGGGGGGCGTCCGCACCAGAGCACCGGCATCTCCTCGAACCCGCCGGTGATGATCTCCTTGCGCAACTTCAGTTCTTCGGGCGCCACGGCCAGGCGCAACGCGGGAAAGCGCTGGAAGATCGAACCGAATATGGCCTTCAGTTCCAGCCTCGCCAGCGCCGCCCCGATGCAATTGTGCTGCCCGTAGGAGAACGCCAGGTGGGGATTTGCGTCGCGTCCGATGTCGAAGACTTCCGGGTCTTTGAAATGGCACGGATCAAACGAGGTCGCCGGCAGGCCGACCAGTACTTTGCTCTCCGCGGGTATATGCACGCCCGCGATGGTAACGTCGGTCCGGGGATAGCGCATGATGCCGTCCCACCCCGCGCCAGGCGAATACATGCGCAGTATTTCTTCCACCGCCTTGTCAACCAGGGAAGGATCGCGGACCAGGCGTTCGCGCTGTTGCGGATGGCGAAACATGGCCAGCAGGCCGAATTCGATCTGCGCGACGGTGCTCTCGTGCCCCGCCACCAGCACGCCCGCCGCGAGGCCGATCGCCTCTTCCTCGGTCGCTTTGCCCTGGTCGACCGCGGCTAGCAGATCCGTCAGCAGGTTATCGCCCGGATCCTGTCGCTTGCCCCGTATTTTGCCGTGGATGTAGGCGCGGAGCTCTTCCCAGGCCAGGCCGGACGCGCTGCGCGGGCCGCTTTCATGCTGGTGCGTCATCACCTCGTCGGAGAGCCCTGCGAAAAAGGCGTGTTCCTCGAAGGGCACGCCCATCAGCGCGCTGATTACCTTGGCCGGAAGCGGAAAGGAGAGATGGCGTCGCAAGTCTGCGGGCTGGGGCTGAACCGCCAGCGTATCGAACAACTGCACGGTGATCGCCTCGACCTGCTGCGTAAGCAGCTTCACCCTGCTGTTGCTGAAGGCCGGCGCCACGATCGTGCGTAACCGAGCATGCTCGTCCCCTTCGTGCGAGACCAGCCATCCCGGCGAACCGAGAATGACCGAATCGGGGGTGAAATCCGCCGGAGGCATTCCCGCGGGCAGGAATGCCGCGTCAGACAGAACCGCCTTGGCCTCGTCATAGCCTGTCACCCACCAGCATTCGTGCCCGGACGGAAGGCGCACGCGGTGGATCGGACCTTTGGCGCGTAGCGCTAACATCTCGGGCGAGGGCTCGATGTGATCGACCCGCCACATCGGCAGCGTCGGCAAGGATTGTTCGGACATGGTGACGCTTCACTCTTTAAGCCCGGAAGGGGCGGAAGATGATGGGCAGACTGCGGGCAGCAAATGAGTTAAGGCAACGTGTAGACCACGCCCTCTGCGGCGATTGCCAGCGCCAGATCCTCCGGCCGCACGAACGGCGGGGGGAAGACACTTCCCAATTCCAGGCGCGCCAGCGCAGCGCCCAGGCACAGATGCGGCCCCTGGCCGAGCGGCAGGTGCGGGTTTTGCAGCCGGTTGAAATCGAACATGTCGGTATCGCCATAGGTCGGCCGACCGTAGGAATTGGCGCAGCAGGTTCGACCGCACCCGCCCACCGACCCGTCCGCAAACAGAACTTCCAGTCCAGTCCCACACCCCCGGCTTCCCGCCTGGCTCAAGGTCTGCCGCTTTGGCTGTACCGCTCGCGACGTGGGCGATTGTTGTGGGTCGCAAACGAAGAACTCTAGATCGCATCTAACACTCCTCACATTTTCCCGGCACACACAACCGAGCCACTATCATTGCCCAGCAAACCATCGGAACTCACGAGACGCGAACAGCGATGCGCCGCCCGAAGACCATCGCGCTGCGATTGGCGACATACCGTGACCAGAGCAAATCGCGTGCCGAAGTGAATTCGTGGGTTCAGCAGGCATTTCGTAGCAGCGCGTAGTGTCAAGCTCCCGCCATTCAGTCTCAATGCCGACAACCGCGGAGTACATGTCTGACAAAAGACTGCTCTAAGCCGGTCTGCGTCCGATAGTCGGCGACCTGCATGGGATGCCCTCGCGGCGGGCTTTCGTGCAACAATCCGCGCCATCTTCGACGTCGAAGTTGCCCCGCCAGTTTTCGTCCGATGGGCGGGAACGTCGTCGACTGCGCCGAGGCCGCCGCGTTAAAAGCGCCGGCTCTGGGCAAATCAGACTGGACCCGCCTCGACCCTCCGGTAGTAAAGTTTGCGGAGCTTATTTCCGCCAAATGCAAGTTCTGAGCTTGTAGTCATCTCGTTGACGTTGTTCTTAATGTTTCCACCCCCGCGCTTACCGAGACGGTCGAGCTTCTCGATCGGCGTAGGTAGAAAAGGCAACGGGAAACGCTCAAATTTCGAAGCATGTTCTCTTCCGGAAACATGTCATCTAATCAGGAGCGGCGGTCGGCAACAGTCGCCTGAGTCGGAGGTGCTTTCTAAACCAGACGATGCCCAATCCAGAAGCCTCCTGCCGAAGATGAAGCAATCGGGAGACCAATGCAGCATCTCATGGACCGCCGCACCGTGGTGAAGAAAGCGGTCCTCGGTTGCTGGAGGTTGTTGAGTAGTTCCATGACATCGAATTGAGCTTTAGCCTGATGAATTGGGTCAATACCTACACCGCTAACTAAGGGGTGCGCCGTTTACGCCTTAGGTCAAGCTGGGGGACGTTGGACTGCTCTGACCTGCCCCTGCGAATTTCCTCCAGAATTGATTAGAGTCCGGCCCATCAAAGGACGGACGAATGAAGAAGCAGAGATTTACCGAAGAGCAGATAATTGCGGTGCTGAAGGAGCAGGAGGCTGGTGCGAAGGCGGCCGACCTTTGCCGCAAGCACGGATTTCAGAAGCGACGTTTTACAACTGGAAAGCCAAATACGGCGGCCTGGAAGTCTCCGAGGCCAAGCGGCTGAAGGCGCTTGAAGATGAGAATGCCAGGCTGAAGAAGCTGCTGGCCGAGCAGATGTTGGACGCAGCAGCACTCCGCGAGCTTCTTTCAAAAAAATGGTAGGGCCTGTCGCGAAGCGTGACGCCGTCACGCATCTGAAGACCGTCATGGGTCTTTCGGAACGGCGGGCCTGCCAGATCATATCCGCCGACCGCAAGACGATCCGCTATCAGTCGAACCGACCGCCGGAAACCGAGTTGCGAGCGAAGCTGCGCGACCTCGCCAATGAGCGGCGGCGTTTCGGCTACCGGCGACTGTTCGTCCTGCTTCGGCGGGAGGGAGAACCGTCCGGGGTCAATCGCATCTATCGCCTTTATCGGGAGGAGGGTCTCTCTGTCCGCAAGCGCAAAGCCAGACGCCGTGCTGTCCGCACGCGTGCTCCGATTTCTGGTCGAAGCTAAGGCCAATGCCCGATGGTCGCTAGACTTCGTGCACGACCAGTTCGCTTGCGGAAGGAGGTTTCGCGTGCTCAACATCGTCGATGACGTAACGCGCGAATGCCTGGCGGCGATCCCGGACACGTCGATCTCCGGCCGCCGTGTCGCCAGAGAACTGACGACGCTGATCGAACGACGCGGCAAGCCGGGGATGATCGTCTCCGACAACGGCACTGAACTCACCTCGAATGCGATCCTCGCGTGGTCGAAGGATCACAAAGTCGACTGGCACTACATCGCGCCGGGAAAGCCGATGCAGAACGGCTATGCCGAGAGCTTCAATGGTCGGATGCGCGACGAACTGCTCAACGAAAGCCTGTTCTTTGGCCTCAATCATGCCCGAAGCGCCATTGCCGAATGGGCGGACGATCACAATAATTTCCGGCCGCACTAATCGCTCGGATATCAGACCCCGGCAGATTATGCCGGGACCATCGCCGCAACCGGCTCCAACGCTGCGCAAGATGAAGGCTTCGCGTTTCCGCCGGTTGCTCACACCGCGCCACTTGGCGTATTCAAAACCGCCGAGGCTCTAATCGCCGCCGGATGAAAATTCAGTGGCAGGTCAGCTCAGTTTCATCGCGATCATGTTTTTGTGGCTGGTTTGCCTGCCGAGTTCCTGAATGTATCGACCTGTCGCTCTCGCGCGTGGGCCGGAAGGACATAAATAGCAGGCTCAAGAAATAAACGACCTGAAGGAAAACCGAAGCCGCTAGTGTTACGGCGAACGCTTTGAAGATGGAAAGCGACGCGGCGTAGGCCGAAACAGCGCTGGTGCACGTGACCAGTAGCAGGATGCAAAAAAAAGTTCTAAAGGACAAAGCCTTGCTCCCGTTCGTTCGTCCAATACTTGAACTGCGTCGACGCTGACGTTTCGCCCGATTCGTCCACGCTATGAACGTGCATGACTTCGCCGTGAGTGCCATAGGTTGCCAAAAGTTGGGTCAGCGCGAATACGCCAAAGTGACGACTTCTTCTTTCGCGGCTTCCGACTCGGCAAATCCTGTTCGCCAGACTCCGAAGGCCGCCGCCATAGCGAGCAACAAGGCGGCGCCAGTATCTCTCCGGGATACGCAATAAAATCTGCCGCTTCCTATCTATTGCATTTTTGTACGTTCTCCGCTGAGGTCGCGATCGGCTTGTTTGGTGAGACACCTTGGTCATGCACCAAGGTCGCTAATCAGGCAAAATAGATTGATTGGATGCCATCATCCGCGTTTTGAATAACGCTAAAAACGCGGCACCGAAAACGCCTGGGGACCGAGCGCGAACTCGCGACCGCGGCTTTCAGCACACTTTAAGTCAGCCAACAGTGAGCGCGGCTGTTGCCCCGGTTGCGCTAGCCAAATGTCGTGATGCTCGGATGGAACTCGCCGATTGCAAATTTTCTTTCTGCTTTATACGTCGTAAGGGGTGCCTTGATAGAAGCTCCACTCGTTAGCTTCGAGTTCAGGCTCTCGCGTCTGCAGCATGGGAAATGATTTCTAATTCTGCCGGGTATTCGTACAACGTACAGATCTCGTCAAACTTGGAACACGCACCCGTTTGCATAGTTTGCCCAAGGTCGGGATCCGTTCCGCAAATTTGGGACAAATTCGAGCCATACGTGCGGCGACGCCGATGGCCGCCGCGTTCGATTGCTGAACCCGCTTAGTCGACTCGCGGCTGCCGGTATGGTCTAACATCGTCGCGTTCATGTTTGGCCCGGAGTTGGTATGGGGGCTGGCCGGAATAAAAACACGCCCATTAAAATATCTCAATAGAATCAACTGGCTGGGCGACATCGGAGCGACGCGTCCGGAGCCTGGCTTGAATTGAACCGAACCGAATTGGCGCAGGACCATTTACACAGCACGCTGAAATCTGCATATTGCCGCGCGTTGTCGCTATCCCAAGTTGATGCACGAGTCGCTTTCGCTCCCGTCAAAAGCAGCTGGGCACGAGCTCTTTTCAAGAATTTAGAAGGCAAGGATATGGAAAATTTTGTGTATCTGTTGGAGCCAGAAAGTGCGATCTTTCGCGCCGCTGAGCTCCCTGATCGCAACAGCATTGCATCGATCGCCGGTTTAATTGGCAGTGATCTTATTCAGATGATCCGCTTCGACGACATGCACTCGCTATTTGTTGGCGAAGAAGCTTTGCGAGTTGGGTTAACCGCCTTTACGATCTTTGACGGGTACCCGATCCCTCTTGCCGGGCAGATAGCGCTTTTGGGAGGCGATGGTAGTAAACCTTATCGTTCGCCGTCAATAACGATGACGGAAGCCGCGCGACGTTTTGAATGTTGCCGGCCGGTGCTTGATCCTGTGTTTGTTCCGATGGACCGAGTGGCGAACAAGGGCCTCATCGTTGCGGGCGCACTGGAAGGCCTGCAAGTGCGTATTGATCGCCGCTCCCCGGTGCTCCTATGAGCGCAATGACGAATGATAGGATCCAGGAGAATGAACTCTATCGCGCCGATTCGCTGAGAGTCCGCGAGCGTGGCGACATGGGCTCGAGAAACGGAAAGCTGACGCCTCAAAGCGGCGTTTACTACGTTGCCGAAGGCCTCCCGTTCAACTGGACAAAGGTCAACACTGAAGGTCGGAAGACGTTCAGTGCCGGTCTCCAACTACTCTGAGGACTATCGAAGAGACATATGATAACTCTATCGGCGGCTAACACGTCGTTGCGCAGCAATTGATCTTTGATCTTCCCTCAGATTGCTACACTCAGACTGCTCGATCGGCGCCGCAGATTGAAAGCCTGCGTTTGTCCGTTTGGCGATAACTGGGAGGCGGGATCGCCTCCCCGCTGCACGGGCGATCGAGTGATTGAAAAGCCGGCTTCAACTGTCACTTGCTCAAGCTGGCACAACCTTTGAATGCTCGCCTTGCGGGGATCAAAGCAGCCAACTGAATTCGATTATTGGAGAAAGCGACGAAGCGCATGCCAAATGTGCATCACATCGGGGTCTCGACGGTGGCGGTGCCAGCTGCGGACGCCGCACGTCAAACCGGCATAGCCGTCGACCACTGCGACGATTGCCAAACACGCTATTTCAGCCGACCATGCCAGATGGGTCTCAAGTTATATTTTGATGACTATGTGCTCTTCCGCGTTTTTTCGCGCGCACTTGAAGAAATTGAGATGGGGATTGCCACCGCGACCGAGGCAACCGGCCTTTCGCTTAGGGAGCTGCGGGATATACCAGCCCGCAGTTTCCCGGCAAGGCTTATCCGCGCTTTTGCCCTGCAAGAGGCGAGTGATTGCGTGCCTGATGCGGAGGAGCAACTGTTGCGCGATATGCTCCTAGGGCATGTGCGGCCAGGCGACCCTGAGGGCGTGCGTTTTGCTAAGATCATTGCGCGACGTTCCATGCGCGAAGACCACCTCTGGCGGGATCTCGGCTTGCTTGACAAAGCCGAACTTAGGAGATTGCTGTTCGCGCATTTTCCGGCGCTGGTGGCAGGCAACACCAACAACATGAGGTGGAAGAAGTATTTTTACCGCAAGATTTGCGAAGCTGAAGGCTTTTCCCTTTGTAGCGCTCCCAGCTGCAAGGAATGCGGCGATTTTAATGAATGCTTTCTCCCTGAGGAAAGCGGAAGTCTTTCTGGAGCGGCAGAGTTCGTCGGGCGCGAGATCTTGAAAACGTGAAGGCCACAGATGCAACTTGGCGGGCTTGTCCGGCGACGTTGAACCGATACGGGGGATTATTGCTCCCGATATTACGACTGTGCGGGCACGCGCAAATGCCACTTTCCTAAAGATGAGCGGTGATGTCGTCGTCGGATAATGATCATCGGTCAATTCTGATAGCACCTACTAAAATTGCCTTAAGCTCTTCGCCGTATTCGACTACGCGATCCACAATTTGTCGGAGCTGAGCGTATGGCCGGAAAAAAGCGTCCGCGACTAGCGCTTTAACTTGATAGCTTGCTCGCGATCTTTGCTGTAGCCTTCGAGCATTTCCTCAGAATCTGGCCCGCTGACGATCGAAACCGGCTCCGTTGTCAATCTCAGCCAATGGCGAAACAATCCGGGCCTGCAAGACTGCAGCTGCCAAGCTGTCGGCATTCCCCCTATTTGTTCATGGAGACAGCATAACAGCGAGTTTGTTGTAAGCGACAATCTCTACTGTGCCTTCATATGCGTTCTGCTGATCATCCGGCCTTGATTCGACGCGTGGTGCGAAGCCGATCGGCCGTCAAGACGGTACCGATCTGCTTGGCTCTACGACTTGCCACACTACTTCTGTCCCTCGCCTGAGATGTAAGGATACGGACGAGATTTGTTGATCTTTGACGCAAGCGATTTCCAACCGACAAGACCTCGCAGCCGCTTCGTCCAGTTTGGCGGTTTCGAGACAAGAGTTTGTCGATCCCGCCTTCGAAAGTTCGGAACTAAATAGCTGAAGATCAGCAAAACAGCTGTTTTATATGCTGCTGCCCACATGGCACGGGTTTTGAAGATTGCCATGCGAGGCGGCGCGAGCTGCCTGCCTTTTACTCAGCGATGGATGGAACGAAAGAAGGAAGGCGATATGTCAGATTTGCGTCAAATCGCATTTTACGGCAAAGGGGGGATCGGCAAGTCCACCACCTCCCAAAATACGCTCGCAGCGCTTGTCGACCTCGGGCAGAAGATCCTGATCGTCGGATGCGACCCGAAAGCCGACTCCACCCGGCTGATCCTGAACGCCAAAGCACAGGACACGGTTCTGCATCTGGCAGCGCAGGAAGGTTCGGTGGAAGACCTTGAGCTCGAGGACGTGCTCAAGGCCGGCTACAAAGGCATCAAGTGCGTGGAGTCCGGCGGTCCGGAACCGGGCGTCGGCTGCGCCGGGCGCGGCGTCATCACCTCGATCAATTTCCTTGAAGAGAACGGTGCATATGACGATGTCGACTACGTCTCCTATGACGTGCTCGGCGATGTGGTGTGCGGTGGCTTTGCGATGCCGATCCGTGAGAACAAGGCCCAGGAGATCTACATCGTGATGTCCGGCGAGATGATGGCGCTCTATGCCGCCAACAACATCGCCAAGGGCATCCTGAAATATGCCCATTCCGGCGGCGTGCGGCTCGGCGGCCTGATCTGTAACGAGCGCCAGACGGACCGCGAGCTCGACCTCTCCGAGGCGCTGGCTGCCAGGCTCAATTCCAAGCTCATCCACTTTGTGCCGCGTGACAACATCGTCCAGCACGCCGAGCTCAGGAAGATGACGGTGATCCAGTACGCGCCGGACTCCAAGCAGGCCGGGGAATATCGGGCGCTAGCCGAGAAGATCCATGCCAATTCGGGCCAAGGGACCATTCCGACCCCGATTACCATGGAAGAGCTCGAAGACATGCTGCTCGACTTCGGCATCATGAAGAGCGACGAGCAGATGCTGGCCGAACTACAGGCCAAGGAGTCAGCGGTGGTTGCGGCTCAATAACTGCCGCTGTCGACAGGACGCGCTGGCCCTTGCGCCAGCGCGTCCTTCCAAGAAAGCCGCTTCGGCGACGACGACCTAACCCGAACCTTGAAAGGGGGCAGGGGCCCATGAGCCTTGATTACGAGAATGACAGCGTTTTGCATGAACAGCTCATTGCGGAAGTGTTAGCGCAATATCCAGACAAGGCGGCGAAGCGCCGCAAGAAGCACCTCAGCGTCGCAACGAGCGGCGACGAGCCTGGCGATGAGCCGAAGGCCCTTTCCGAATGCGTCGTCAAATCGAACATCAAGTCCATTCCGGGCGTGGCATGTGCCCAATAGGACCACGCTTTCGAAGGAAAAAAACGTGTCAAATATTGTATGTGAACGTGACACGGACTGCAGGCGAAAGTCTTTGCGCGCACCGTCGTCGATTTTCGTTCCGAACACAAATAGCGGGGCGCAGTTGCCTTGGTATACTATCTACCCAACAATACAGGAGTTTTCTCCAGAAATCGGCGCCCACACTTATGAGCAATGGCTGAGAAGCCAGGGAACTGATGACGCTGTCTCGCTCTATCTCCACATTCCATTCTGCCGCTCGATGTGCTGGTATTGTGGTTTTCCGACTAGCATCACTCGTCGGGACACTTTGATAACCGATTATCTAGCAATGCTGCGCGAGGAAATCCGCCTGGTCGCCGAGCAAGTGCCGCAGGCACTCTCCGTGGGTGACGTGCACTTTGGCGGCGGATCCCCGACCATTATGCCATCGGCAGACTTCCTGTCGCTAATGGAACTCCTGCGCGGCCGTTTTGCGCTTGAGCGAGGTGCAACCATTGCCGTTGAGGTCGACCCGCGCACGTTCACCACCGATATGGCCGAAGCCCTAGAAAGAACCGGTGTGAATCGCGCAAGCGTCGGTGTGCAGAGCTTCGATCCCGTCGTACAAAAAGCGATCAACCGGATTCAGAGCGAGGCGCAAGTGATGACCGCCGTCGAAAACCTCCGCCTGTATGGGGTCAGGCGTATCAATTTCGACTTGATGTTCGGTTTGCCGAACCAAACCGTCCAGTCCTGTCTCGAGAGCGCTATGTTAGCTATTGCGATGCGTCCCGACCGCCTCGCGGTTTTCGGTTATTCCCACGTTCCATCTTTTCGAAAAAATCAGCGCTTGATTGACACAGCAGCACTGCCCGATATAGCCGCGCGAGCTGAGCAGGCCTCAGCCATGGCCGATACGTTAGTTGCAGCAGGCTATCTGCAAATTGGTCTCGACCATTTTGCTTTGCCGGATGACGAGCTTGCAATAGCACAGAGAGCTGGTCGTCTGCGCCGAAATTCGCTTGGTTACTCTGCCGAAACCTGCTCAACTGTCATCGGTTTGGGCGCGTCCGCCATTGGTCGTTGCGGCGACGGTTACGTTCAAAACGATCTCACGCAAAGCTGTTATAACCGGCACATAGCATCCGGCCGCTTGGCGATCTCAAGGGGCTACCGTTTAGCTACCGAGGATCGCGTAAGAGCTGCAATCATCGAACAGCTCATGTGCTACTTGGAGGCGGACATATCAGCAATCTGTACGGCTCAGGGATTTGATCAGACCCATCTAGTGAGTTCAGCTAAGCAGCTAGAGATTCTGGCTGAGGATGGGATCGTTGAGTTTGACAACGGTTTAGTCAGTGTGCGGCACGAACGTCGCTCTGCCCTTCGCCATGTCGCTGCCGCGTTCGATGCTTATCTTGGCCGCCAGCCGATCTAGACTGGCAAACGGAGGACCTTGGAGTGATCACTTAATCGAGCTCGAGTTCGTGGAGATGTTAGGCAGGAGGCAAGCCCCCAATTGCTCGATTTTAAATCGATCGCTGAATTCGCAGTCCATGGCATGTGTCGGTCTCGATCGCGTCACAGTTCAGCTCTCGCCACTGGCAAAGAAATCCGCCGTCAAATATCGTGAAAGGTCTGGCGCAGCACGGCTTCACCGGCTCGGTTGCGCGCGCCAACTTGAAGCAGGCGACACCTTCGTTCAAAACGGACCAGACGCCCGGACAGTTCAGCTTGACGCCACCAATGCGGCTTCGATTGCGCAGGCGGCGGAGACGCGCATCCAGGAAACCTGCGGCAGGCTCGATGTTCACGGTGGCGATCGAGCGCGGTTAAATGCCTAGAACATGGCCTAAACACTCTTGTCGTTGATCTCGACGAAATGGGACCGTGTTCGGACCCCAATTATTTGTCCTTGCCGTACACAGGTGATGCTGCCGTTGGCTCCACTACATGCCCAGGGCGACAGGTTGTTGCACTGCGACAGGTCACCGTTCAAACCGCTCCAGCATTGTTCTCAACTGCGCGTTTTGCAGCCTTAGCTTTCTGGCTAGCTGCCTCCTGAGCACCCTGATGTCTTCGTCGAGGCTCATCTGGTCCGCAGTGTGAACTGCCGGGGCAGCGTTTGCAATCGCGGCTGATGCCTTCTTACGCGGGGCGACCTCGAGAGTTCGCTCGAGCCTCGTAGCATCGTGCCCAGCGGCGATGTCGGTACTAAGCCCGCCGAATGGAGGTGGATCGGCCGCCTCAACGTTTTTGGCATCTTGGCCTTCGACCTGATCGTGGCCACCGATTCCGACTTCCTTAGAAACAACAAACTCGGTGGAAATTGCAGGAGAATGGCCGTGACGGGGAGGCCCCTCGCTTGCCGGTCGAACGGCGCTTATCAGGCTCTTCTCGGCAGGCGTTTCGGTCGGACCGGCAATGGCCAATGTGTCCGGCGTAACCTTCTGGTCCGAGCCGTTTTCTCGCTTTTGTTCGCGACCCGGTGAGATCAGTCGGGCAAGAAGTTTCCAGGGAGACGCCATCTATCCGACCTCGCGTTTTATCCCGCAAGCAGGCAGTGAGTTTGGGGTCCGGCAACAGCATTACCGTTGCCGAATTGTTTGTCTCGATAAGAATGTAGATCCGGTCGCTTATTGACCGGCTGCTTATATCAATCGAGCTTGAGCCGTTTGCGCAGATCTTCATTTTCAGCGCGAAGTTTTCCAGCAAGAAGCTTGCGCAGCCGCTGATTTTCCTCTTCCAACTGCAAAAGGTCTGCCATTTCATCGCTCGCCGTCATCGGGGCAGCCGGCGCTGCCTGCACAGCCTTTGGAGCACGGCGCACAGGTGCGCGTTTGGCGCTCGCCGTGGCTTCGATAGCCTTTGTCTTGCGCCCTCTCCTCTTCACACCACCGTCCCCGGCCAGCGCAGCTGCCGGCTCTGCCGTAGCGTCAGCTAACGCGGTCTCGAGTGCCGCGACTTTTTTGGCGCGCGGTTTGCGCTGTTTCTTCGGCGCATTAGGCGTTTCGACAACGGTCTGTCCATCGACCTTGGTTGTCGTATTAGTCTCGTCGGCCATGCTCATCTCCTGTGTATCTGATGCAGTTGTCGACGGCCCGAGAGGCGCTGTCAACAACTGCTCGGCCTGATCTTGTTCCGGCAAAGACATTTCGCTGTCGGGTTTGCCACTCTGAGAGCTACCTGACAGAAAAGGCAATGCCTCTTCCTCTAGATCGCGCGCGACTGACTTTAGATCCACATTGCCCCAGATCGAGTTCGATCTGGCATCAAGTTTTCGCCTGCCGTTCTTGTACTCGACGGCAAAACTGCGTTGCACTTTTTTCAATATAAGAGGCCTTGGAGAATCCACGGGGTGGCTGATGTTATGCTGGAACAGCACGAATAGCGCCTACCGGACTACCAGTCTATACCCACGGTCTAGCCTGAGGCCAATTTTTTAGCGCCGCATTATTTTTTGGAGTTACCGCGGCCTCTGCCGATTTATCGTCCCGGTCCCTAAAGTGGTGAAGGAGCCGCGCACCAACCCAGGCTTCTCCTTCGTCGGCTGGCGCTTCAAAGACCAGATGCTGCGCACTTACGCCGGGGAAAATGTTGAAGCGCTTGGCCCACGTTTCGCGGCACTCGCAGCGGCGGTGCTGACCAAGACCGAACGCAGTTTCCTTGCAGCTAGCGCCGCCATTAGGCTCATTGATGTGCCGAGACGAACATGCGGCTTGGCTTTGTCGGCTGAAACAAGAGTAGCGAAGGAGTGTTGCTTTTATGACAAGACACGAGGAGTTTGTCGGTCGAATGTCACAGGCGGATCTGCCTTGCACACGGCCGCCATAGAGAGAAGGATGGGGTCGCCGCTCGCTTCACTGCTGAGTCACGCCATCGTTTTCGTGAATGCATTCCATCCAAACAATCGATTTTACTGATCGAAACGGTTGCCATTAGAAGACGCTGAAGAAGCGTTTTGTAAAAGCCGTAATTCGGAGTTCTTAAAATGGGTCCTCGGGTGCCGTGGAGACTGTGCTGGGAAAACGAGATGAGGCAGTCGGTCTGCTGCCTGGTCTCGATCGTTATCTTGCGCTCGACGTGATCGGGTAGAATCTTGGTCGTTGCTTCTCGACGTTTCAGTGGGCTCTCACGGGACGCACTTTTGCCCCGGTCGATGCCGCCTCCTATTCGTCTTCACCGCGCGCTGGTCATCTTTCTACTGCTTCCCCTTCTAGCGTTTGTTGCAGATCGGTTCTCACGCCGTGGGCGCCGTTCGACGTGATTATCAATGGCGGCCCCACCGCGTGGGAGCTGAGTTCGGTACTGGCGCATATGCGAATGACGGAGGCCGGCGGCGGAATTCTGTGTGCTATGCCTCGGAGCCAACGCAGGCGCACTCGCCGCTGCAAGGATACGGTCTGCGACCTTTGCAGCGACCACCAAACGTCGTTGTGGCTGTCGGGCGGAAAGATGAAGGACTGGGTAATGTGGATACGTTACGCGGCGTTACTGCCGCAAATGCTTCGGTCTGGGGCTCTGTTAGCGCCGATTGTCGGCAATCTCACCGATCCGGTCACGATCTGATTTCGGCTTCGACCCGTGAGCTCTAGCTGCACTGTCAAGCGCCACCCTATGAAACTGCGAAAGCCGGTGGCCAGACCAGAGCGACCTACCTTTCGAAACGAACTGGAGAGCAACATGCTGTGTCTAGGGCTCAGTGGCGGTCTAAGCAGAGTCTACGAAAATTCGTTCGATCTACCGAACACCTTTATGCACGATGGGGCTGCGGTTCTCGTTCGCGACGGGCGAGTGATAGCGGCGGTCGAGGAGGAGCGCCTTAACCGGATCAAGCACTCCAACAAGTTACCAACGCGTTCGATTCAATATTGCCTCGCATCTGCAGGTGTTCACCTGAGCGACATCGACCGCATCGCGTATTATGCGACCGAGGCCTATTGCAACGCTGTGCTCGAGCGCGTGCGCCTCTCTCACCCAAGTACCCCAATACCGGACGCGAGACTGTTGTTGTGCGGATTACTCGGGCAAGAATTTGGTGCCGAAATTGATCCCTCACGTGTGTCGTTCGTGAGCCACCATATGTCGCACGCGGTGAGCTCGTTTTTCATGTCGGGCTTCGAGCGAAGTTTGGTCCTCTCAATTGACGGCGGTGGAGACTTTCTTTCGGGGCTTTTGGCGATTGGTTCCAGCACGGAGATTGAGCCACTCGTGACATTTCCGGAGAATGATTCTCTAGGGCTGCTATACTTGGAAACGATCCGCTACCTAGGTTATGGCGCGTTCGATGAATATAAGATCATGGGTCTGGCACCTTACGGCAATCCCGCTTCGTACCGCGAGATCTTCGAACAATTTTACGAACTCCTAGACGACGGTGGTTATCGGGTCCATCTCGACCGAGTTGGTCCTACGTTGCTCAGTAACATTCAAATACGCCAGAAAGGCATGCCGTTCACGCAGCAGCATAAAGATGTGAGTGCTTCACTGCAGGAAGCACTGGAACGGATCGTGTTCCACGTCCTACGGCATTACACCAAGGTTACGGGCATCGAACGACTGTGTTTGGCCGGAGGAGTGGCTCACAACTGCACTTTGAATGGCAAGCTGCTGTACTCGGGGATGTTTGACGACATCTTCGTGCAACCGGCTGCCCATGACGCTGGCTGCGCACTAGGCGCCGCATTGATGGCGTCTCATGATCTGGGGCATCCGGCACCTCGTGAGCGTTTGCAAAACGTCTATTGGGGACCCGACCTGGAGAGCGAAGGAAGCGTGGAGGAGGAACTTTTTGCTTGGGGCCAGCATCTCGAAATTGAACGGAGTGATGACGTGACAGGCAAAGCAGCCGAATGGATTGCGGATGGCGCCGTGATCGCCTGGGTGCAGGGGCGTTCGGAGTTCGGTCCACGGGCGCTAGGCAACCGGAGTATTCTTGCTGATCCGAGGCCGGCGTCAAACAAGGATCGAATTAATATGATGGTCAAGAAGCGGGAAGGCTACCGCCCATTTGCTCCCTCGGTATTGGAGGAGGACGCCGTGGAATTTTTTGATCTGCCAGGTACCTTGCGCAAATTTCCTTTTATGAATTTCGTAGTGTCTGTGCGCGAACCCAAGCGTAGTTCGCTAGGCGCCATCACGCACGTAGATGGTACGGCTCGTTTGCAGACAGTGTCACGCGAGACAAATCCCGCATATTGGGAGCTAATCAATGCTTTCGGGAAGCGAACCGGCGTTCCGATCTTGCTCAACACGTCGTTTAACAACAACGCCGAGCCGGTAGTGGATTCGGTTAGGGATGCCGTAACGACTTTTTTGACGACCGACCTGGATGCACTTGTGATCGGTCCATTTCTCGTCAAGAAGCGAATCTCAACGATGGAGGAGTGGAATAAACTAGCAGTTTCCTTGCCACCTTACGCAAGTCTCCATCAGGCGCGTGCATATTCCACCCTGGATCGGCAAGAGACTGTATGTGAGATCCGCACAGGCGCCTCCAGCCTGCAGGCCGTGCGTATTTCACCGGAGTTGTTTGAACAGCTAATTAGGATTGAGGGAGAAGCCCTGGTTGGCGACATTTTGGATGGAATCGCGCCTGTTTCAGGTAGTCGTGAGACTTTCCTAAATGAACTTCGGCAGATTTGGGAGCAGCGTTGCATATGCTTAAGCCCGGTACGTGGCCGCAAATCACAGGTATCCGTCCCCGCTGAGGCCTCGGTGACTAGTGGGCTTTCAGCATAGCTTGGGGTCGCGTCGTTACGCCAAACAAACTCGCGAATAGCAAAGCCCGCGACCGACAATGCGCCGTGCCCACCTAATCGCACGGCGACGCGTCAACAACCATGTCGAAAGAAGGGCCAAATGGCTCGGTATTTCAGTGATATCCTGTCCGAGCTCGTTCAGCAGGGGCACTTCGAAAAGTTAAGGAGACTGTGATGGATCCGGTGTGTGAGTTAAACGTACATCGACAGATCGTTTCGCTTCTCGATAAGCCTAACCCTGTAATCTTTGACATTGGGTGCAATGACGGAAGCGATGCTCAACGCTTTCTGCGCCTTCTTCCGAGCGCCCAGCTCTATTGCTTTGAGCCAGACCCCAGAGCCGCTGCACGCTTCAAGGAGAAAATGGGTTCTGATCGGGATCGGATGAGGCTATCCGAGGTTGCGATCAGCGACCGAAACGGGATGATCGAGTTTCATCCCAGCAATGGCAATGACAGCGCTAAGGAATGGGATCTCTCGGGCTCGATACGCCGTCCCAAGAACCATCTTTCTGAGTACGAGTGGGTTCGGTTTGACCCTCCGATTTCGGTTGAGACTAGGTCCTGTTGACAAAGTGGATTCCCAAATCAGCCTAGGCGTGATTCAAGACTGCTTTTTAGGAAGCAGCTATGGCACGAGGCGATTTGAGTGATGAGGAATGGCGGATTGTCGAACCGCTATTGCCGACCGAGCGTGGTCGCAAGTCTCGGCCATCCCACGACAACCGCCGCTTTTTTAACGGGATGCTCCATGTTCTGCGCGTCGGCTGTCCGTGGCGCGATATGCACGAGCGATATGGAAAGTGGAATTCGGTCTATGTTCGTTTCCGCAGCTGGGCCGAACAAGGTGTTTGGGACGCACTTCTGGAAACGCTTGTCGAACTTGGATTGACCGATGACTGGCAACATATGATTGACAGCACCACGGTTCGCGGCCATTCGCAGGCTGCGGGCGCTAAAGGGGGACTTATAAGGAGGGTTTTGGTCGATCACGCGGCGGCTTTACGACAAAAGTCCATGCCCGCGCAGACGGTCAGGGACGTCCTCTCGGCTTTGTCCTGACAGGTGGCGAGGCTTCTAATTATAGCTAGCGCCGTTCCAGCGCTTCTTACCATACCCGTTGGCAAACCTAAATCATTCCTTGCTGACAAGGGCTACGACGGCGACTCCGCCCGCGAAGAGTTGCTGATCCACGGCATTCGGCCCGTGATTCCGCCGAAAGCGAACCGGAAAGACCCGCCTTCCTGCGACTTCAAAGTTTATAAAGACCGCAACCGCATCGAACGAATGTTCAACCGGCTCAAACAGTTCCGACGGATTGCCACCCGTTACGACAAGACCCGAACTTCCTTCGAAGCGTTCCTTTTGCTGGCCGCCGCAAAAATCTGGCTGCCGCACTTCATGGAACGCCTTTAGCCCAGCAATGGCTCAAATCGCCTGTAAGCCCACCATCGCCTATCAACCGGAACCTTCGGTCCATCCGATGGTGGGGATGTGAAGACAGTCATTATTGTTTCATAACCGAAATCCGAGATGACCTCGGATGCGACTACCTCCATGCGTTCGCGGTCATCATCGCTGAAATCGGGATCGACCAAGAATTCGAGGACAATCTCGTTGCCACTCCAGCCACACGTAACGGCGGCGAGCGTCGATGATACGGCCCCGAGCAAGGCGCGTTGCACACTAAGTCGAAGTCGTATTTCCCGATCAGCTCCAGACATCAAATCCTCCGTTAGGAGCCATCTTATCGCATTATCACTGCTGACTTTGTCAACAGGACCTAGGAGTGGAGGGTGACGTTTTGCTTAAAAACACAAGCCTATAGCCGGTTCCCTTTTTGGGATTCAAGAACCGCGCCGAGTTTGCCGGAGGCTTCAACTCATGAGAGATTGGAGCCGATATGAGCAAGACAACGAACAAATTCTCGCCTGAAGTCCGTGAGCGTGCCATCCGCATGGTGCTGGATCACGAAGCCGAGCACCCCGCGCGGTGGGCTGCCGTTTCATCTATCGCGGCCAAGATCGGCTGCTCGCCGGCCACGCACGCTGCACGAATGGGTGAAGAAGACCGAGGTCGATAGCGGTAAGCGAGCAGGCCGGCCGAACGATGTCGCCGAGAATATGAATGCTCTTGAGCGGGAGAGCCGCGAGCTTCGTCAGGCCAACGAGATTCTGCGCAAAGCGTCGGCGTATTTTGCCCAGGCGAAACCTGCCACCGGAAAAGACGCTCGACAGCCTTGATTTTGATGCAGTCCCTATGGTCTCCAAGGCCCAGGTCATGGCCATTGCCGCTGCGACAGCTGGGTCGCGAAAGGTGCCAATATCCTCATGTTCGGTCCGCCGGGCGGCGGAAAGAGCCATCTCGCCGCGGCCCTCGACCTCGCGCTGATCGAGAACGGTTGGCGGGTGCTGTTCACTCGCACGACCGACCTCGTCCAGAAACTGCAGGTCGCACGGCGTGAACTCCAGATCGAATCCGCCGTCGCAAAGCTCGACAAGTTCGATCTGCTTATCCTCGACGACCTGGCCTACGTCACCAGGACCAGGCCGAAACCCGCGTGCTCTTCGAACTCATCTCCCAAGATATGAGCGGCGGTCCATCATCATCACCGCCAATCAGCCCTTTGGAGAATGGAACCTCGTCTTTCCGGACCCGGCCATGACGCTTGCCGCGGTAGACCGACTTGTTCATCACGCTACGATCATTCGAAATGAACGTCGAAAGCTAATGGCGACGTTCCGCGATGGAAGCTAAACGTGGTCGACCCAGCCGGCTTGCGGCCATTACCTCTATCTCATTGCAAACGATGACACTGAAACGTCAGGAATCCGGTCTTCTCCATACAAGGCAGCCGATCGAACAAAATGTCGTAGCCTGACGGGAGACGCAGGGGTGTCCCTCCCGCACGCGGCGCCCTTTGCTATCCCGGATGAAGGGGATGGCGGCAACGACATGCGCAAGCCCACTGAGGATAGAAGGACTGGGTGAAAAGGCGCCCCTGAAAACAGTGGGTTTGGCGACACTTGTTGGCTCGGGCAGGCAAGACGTCGTCTACATGCATCAAATGGATGACTCGCATTTAAACAATAGATTTCACCAATTTTCGCGGATGCTCCATAGACGGCCGTCTCCACTCCACCGGGTATGATCCGTTGAAAGGCTCTCAACCAATCCAACAACGCCTGTAGCCCCGAAGCACTGGCGGCGGGAATGGCATCAATCCTACCTGGTATCGCCTGGCCTTAGTCGAAGAAAGGAAACGTCTCATGAAGGTTATTGGTTACTACGTCATCGTTGCAGCGTTGCTCGCATTGACATTGCGGGCCGGGCCGTCACTTGCAGCAGATGATCGTAACCAAGATTGTGGCCCGGCGGCAAGTGACCCCCGCGCAAACCTGAATGGTGCTGACAAAGCCCATTCAGCGGAGCACACTCAAGACTTCAATTGCCAAGATACTCCTGCCGAAGAAGGTGAGTGCTACGAGTGCGTCTTACCCCCCCAAGTACATATTGAAGGCGCCGAAGTGATCGACGTCGCAGACCGAAACCTTTATCCGCGGAAAACACTGCTACTCGCCAGAATGATCAGGCACCACTGAATCGTGTCGGTTGAAGGTAGCAGTAAGACCATCAAAGCCACGGCGGCTGGAACATCGATACTTTCTCAATTTTAGGCGACCCTTTGCTTGCTGATCTCTCGTGGCGGCGCACACTGCGAGACCAAGCCTTTTCACCTTTTATCTCGCCACCTCGCTATGGATGAAGACATGCGGTTCAAGGGCCTTGATCTGAATCTCCTCGTCGCACTCGACGCCTTGATGACCGAGCGTAATCTCACGGCGGCAGCGCGCAGCATCAACTTGAGCCAACCGGCCATGAGCGCGGCCGTCGGCAGGTTACGCACCTATTTCAATGACGACCTTTTTACCATGGTCGGTCGCGAACTCGTTCCAACCCCGCGTGCGGAGCGGCTCGCGCCTTCGGTCCGCGAGGCTCTGCTTCACATCCAGGTTTCGATCATATCCTGGGATCCGTTTTGCCCTGCTCAATCGGATCGCTGCTTCAGAGTCATTCTTTCCGATTACGCCGCACTCGTTTTTTTTGAAAAGGTCGTGACGCGTGTCGCCCGAGAAGCGCCCGCCGTCAGCTTCGAGTTGCTGCCGATCGCCGATAACTACGATGATTACTTGCGGCGCGGTGACGCCGATTTTCTCATCTTTCCGGAATTGCTCATGTCGCGCGCACATCCTAAGGTGGCGTTATTCGAGGAGACCCTCGTGTGCGTGGGCTGCCGCTCGAACAAGCTACTCTCGGAGCAACTTACACTCGAGAGGTATATGTCGATGGGGCACGTTGTGGTGAAGTTTGGGAACGCTGCTTCCATCGAGGAATGGTGTTTGCTTGGGCACGGGCTTAAGAGACATGTCGAAGTAGTCGTGCAGGGCTTCAGCATGGTTCCGTTCATGCTTTCAGGGACCGAGCGCATAGCGACAATGCCCTTACGCCTGGTCAAGCAGCTCGAAAAGACAATACCCCTGCGGATCGCTGACCTTCCGCTACCTTTGCCCGCGTTCACACAGGCCCTCCAATGGCCCGCGCTTCACAATAGTGATCAGGCAAGCCTCTGGATGCGGGACGTGCTATGCCAGGAAGCATCCCGCATGCCTTCGCCCCATGAGGTAATGAGACGTCTCAGGATTTCCTAGCATTCTTTCGTGGTTTTGTCGTTCGGCGTGATTCATGGCGTCGGAATGAGGAGCCTCTTTGAAACGCCGCCGCTACAGTCTCACGGATGATCGATGATCCTGTCGCCGCTGGCCCAACAGCCGCGCTGACTGACGACCAAGTATGGAGGAACTGGACAGATGCTCTCCTACGCCCGCCGTTCAGCCGACCAATGAAACAACCTCCTCGACAGTTTGTCGACGACGCAAGTCGAAGGTTCACGCAGCTCCAATCGACATTAGCAAGGAGCGGCAAACCAACCCCTAATATGGGACGGGTTCACCACATCCGAGCCGTGGCGCCAGATTGCCCTCCGGTAATACCTCAACGTCTTTATTTTTGCGGCAGAACATTCTCACTGCCCTTTTCCACCTGATCGATCACGAGCAGCTTTACCGGCTCGGTGCCGTTGTTCGCCCCTTTATGCCATATGCCCCAGGACTCGACGATAAAATCCCCTGCCGTGAAAATGCTTTCTTTCCCAGATTCTGTATTGGTGACCGTGATCTCCCCCGAAAGCACATAGCCATAGCGCTGATAGCGATGCTGATGAATTGGTAACGTCGCACCGGGCGCAATCTCATAAATCGAAGCGATGACCTCGACATCCTTCCGTGGAACGATGATGGGCTGACCGGCAATCGTACGATCGGTCCTTAAGATAAGCGTAGCCGCGACCGCTTTGTTTTCGAACGCGTTCGCGGGACACGCCAGAGCAAAGAGCGCCGTAGCGATTGAGATGACCTTCATTTGCTTTTCTCCTGATACACGCCGGATCTTCCTGAAGGGTGTTTGCTTCCGAGTTCGGCCAGTTGCAGAGCGAAAAACCTGCATCGTCTCGCCGGTGCCGACATGGGTTCGTTTGTTCCCGGACTATGATGATTATCTTCAGAGCTCTGCGGGTCTTTTCAAGACACTGCATCGCAATACCCCTCCTGGCGTGGTGGCGAGTGGCGTCAAGACATCAGGCGCCGACGCAACAGCGCTGCCGACAGGAAGAACGGCAAAAGCGCGTAGATGCAAAGCGCGCCTATATGCAGGCCCATGCTGCTCGCGGGGCGCCCAAGCATTGCCGGGCGTATGAGGTCGATCGCATGCGCTAGAGGCAAGAACTGCGCTACCTGCTGAAAAGTCTGGGGCAGTTGCGTGATTGGAAACACCGCGCCGCACAAGAACAGCATTGGTGTGAGGACGAGCGTCTGGTAAAAAATGAAATACTCGTAACTGGGCGCAAGCGCCGTGACTACCATCGCAAGGCTCGCGAATGCAAATCCAGTGAGCATGATAATTGGCAGCACATAGACGACTGATGGCCACGTCGCATAGCCTAGCACGGTGGCGACGATTATGATTCCCGTACCGGCAAGAAATGCCTTGCTCGCTGCCCATGCCAACTCACCCAGGATGATGTCCCCAAGTGTCATTTGTGTGTAGAGCATGGCTTCCCAGGTGCGTTGGGCGTGCATTCGCGTAAAGGCCGCGTAAATCGTCTCGAACGTCGCAGACGTCATCGCGCTTGTCGCCACCATGCCGCCCGCCAAGAATGCAACGTAGGTTGTGCCGTCAACGCGACCCACAATAATTCCGAGGCCAAGGCCGAGGCCAAACAGGTAGATCATAGGATCGGCCAGACTTCCAACAATTGACGCAAGTGCTACTTTCTTCCATGCCAGATAGTTGCGTCGCCATATCGCAATCCAGTTAAAAGCGTTGGCGGGCAGAGCCGCAGCACAACCTTCATCCATCGTTCACTTCTCCATCTCGCGCCCGGTCAACCGCAAAAATACATCCTCAAGATTCGGCGGACGCTGCAGAATGCGCAAGCCCGCGCGCTGCCGTAACCGCACACGCACCTGCTCCGGGTCGGACACATAGCAAAAAAGGGTCTCGCCGCTAATTTCGATGCGATCGGCATATGGCCCGACCAGCGATTCCAACTCATGCGGATCGCCGCCGTAGATCTCAATGACTTCGCACCCGATCAGTTCATCGATCAGGTCATGCGGACGCCCTTCGGCAATGCTGCGACCTCCTTCGAGTACGCAGAGTCGATCGCATAACCGTTCGGCTTCTTCCATGAAATGGGTGGTCAAGATGATCGTTTTGCCGCGCGTAAGCAGGGAACGCAGGCGCTCCCAGATCAGGTGGCGCGCGTGCGGGTCGAGACCGGTGGTCGGCTCGTCCATGACAAGTAGCTGCGGGTCATTGATCAACGCACGCGCTAGCGTCAGGCGCCGCTTCATGCCGCCTGAAAGTTCAGACACACGCGCATTCACCTTGCTCTCTAGGCGTGCAAACTCAAGGAGCGACGACATGACCGCCTCGACTTTGCGTGTATTCATGCCGAAGTAGCGGCTGTAGACCAGCAGATTCTCGCGCACAGTGAATTCAGGCTCAAGGTTGTCGAATTGCGGCACCACGCCGATACCCTTTCGCGCCAAGCGAGCCTGGGCAGGCACCGGCACGCCGAGCACGGTAATCTTCCCCGCATCAGGGGCTGTCATGCCAAGGATCATGCGTGCGATCGTGCTCTTGCCCGCGCCGTTCGGTCCAAGCAGCCCGAAGCATTCCCCCGGGGAAACGCGGAACGATAGCGCGCTGACCACGGCCTTGTCGCCATATGTCTTACTTACGTCGGAAAAATCTATTGCGGTCATGAACATGCGCTCATCTGACCGTCGGGCGCCGTTGACCGGCATTTCTTCGGTTGGTTGGGTTCTTCCTGGTCCATCGCACCGTATGTGTTCATTGCGTCTCCATTAAAGGGCTGCAGCAGAATCCGGGAAAACGCCTCGTCCGTGGTAATTGGCACTCGTGTTGCAGAGCAGCCGAATGTCCCTGAGCTTGTTACATTCGAAGAGTAGCTCGGCGCCTTCACGGAGAGAGTGCCTGGGATGGTCTGAAATCGTGCAGATTCATCGAGATGGACAACAGCCGGAATTCTGTCCTGGCATCTCATCCGGGTCTGATGGTTAAACAACATTTCGCAATCCGGAGTTCGAGGGCTGACTATATAAGGCGCACGGGTCCTCCAGGCAGATCGGCGCCACGAGGCGGAGCCACGGGCTGCGGTGGCCGCGCGGCACCTATCACGAGGATAGTTCTTGCAGGGAAATGCCCTGTCATTGGAACGAGACCGGAGCCCTCGACGGATTCGAGAGAACTTTCAGCATTGCACCCCAGCCGTCGATGATGATTTGATCAAGAACGCGTGGATCCGGACCGTGTTGCGCCAAAGCGGCGCCAATCGCGTCGAGATTGTCGACAGTTTCATATCGCGGGTTGCTGCCCCGCTTCTCCTGCTCGACGCAGAAGGCGAGCCACCCATTCTCGACAAGCGCGTCCGCTCCGTCATGGGTCAATTTGATACCACAGATGCGCATAGTGTCTCCATGTCTGAACGTCGAGGGTTGAGCCGTTAGGAGGCAGAAAACGGATTTCGGAAACAGGCGAGCAAGCAATCTTCGTTGACCGACTCACCCCGACACTCAAGCCGCTCTACCTCGAGCAAAGTTTCGTTCAGCATGCCGAGGATCGTCTCAGCACCAGCAACGTGGCCCCAGCGACGACAGTTGGCGTCGCGCGCCGATCCGAAAACCAGATATCCATCTGGCGCAAGCATCCGCACTAAATTCCGAACAGCCCCTCTCATCTCGGCTATTCCTCCGATGTAGTAGAGCACTTCCGCCACAACGATCAGATCAAACCTCTCGTCAGGTGAAAACTGTTGAACATCAGAGACTATCCAGCTGATGTGCGGAGAACCCCTTATGCGTCGACGCGATCTTTCTATAGCCTGAGGCACAACATCGATCACGGTGAGCCGTTTGCAGTGGGGGGCTAGCTGCACCGTAAATGCGCCGGCAGCGCATCCCACTTCGAGCGCACTTGAGATGGATCCCTGGGCAAGCGCCAAGCGGAGCATTTGCGTGTGACGCTCACGCTCGAATGGATTGGCGTCGAGTCCCCATGGATCGGGTGCAGCCAGTTCCCGATTCAGCAATTGATAATTGTCGCTCTGTGTCAACTCGTTCACCTCGGTAAATAGATCTTACTCGTCGCTGCACATGCAGTCAGACGTCGTTCGCCTGGCAGGATGGCGGGCGGGCTTGAGCCTTCGAGGCGCTGTCGCATGTCCAGAACATTCTGTAGTGCGTGCATCAGCCGTCGGATGTTGATTCGAGTTGCCAGCAGAGCTGCGCGACAGCCAGTCGCTATTGCTCAGCGTGCACAGCGCGTAGGCTTTCAAGGGCAGTAGCAGAAAAATATTGATGAATGTATGCAGAGAGAATCCGAGGAACCGTAGTTGGCGGGCCCGAAGCGCTACAACGCTGCAGCGGATCATCGTCATGGCCACAATCATCAGGGCTGCCAACCAAGGCGCGGTGCCCGTCAATGCAAGCTGTGCGAGTCCCGTCAGCACTGATAGTGCCAGAAGCAGCGGTCCGAGGTTCTGTCCGACGACGTCGAGCGTAAGGAAGCGATTGAGGGTGGGCAGCAGGCGCAGCCCAAGCAACGTGTCCCGGAACGTGCTCCGCGCCCAGCGTAGTTGTTGGCGCAGATACGGTCCTAGCTTGTTCGGAACGACTGTCGCTGCGATGGCGCTCGGCACGTACTCTGTTCGAAAGCCTGCCTTCAGCATGAGAATGGTGAGATGCCGATCCTCACCGAAATCGCTTGGCTTTCCCCGAAAATACTGTGACTCGTACTGGTCAAGCAGCGAAGCGAGCGCAGAGCGACGGTACATAACACATGGACCGCAGCAGCACATAACGGCACCGAAGCGAGCTTGTGCCGCACGCTCCTCGTTGCAAGCCAGCCAGTACTCCATGTCGATCAAACGGGTCAGCCAACTGTCGTTTCGGTTGCGGGCCGTCAACTGTCCCATGGCCGCGCCGACAGCCGCATCTTGCATTTTAGGCACGAGCTTCCTGATGACATCAGATGCGAGGATCGTGTCGGAGTCGACGTTTAACACCATATCTCCAGCAGAGCGGCGTATCGCAGCGATCTGTGCCTTCCGTTTGCCGACATTCTGGGGAAGCAGGAGAATATTGAATCTGGGGTCTCGCGCGAAGGCCTCGTGCACAAGTCGCAAAGCCTCGCGATTTTCGGAACCGTCATCAACTAGGTAAACCTGCAGCCTTCCCCCGTATTCCTGACCCGCAATAGAAGCCAGGCACTCCGAAAGCGTGCGGGGATCCTCGTTGAAGCTTGGCACGATGACATCTACGCTGGGCAGCTCGTCAAAGCCGCCCAAGCCGTGGGACGCCAATGAAACATCGGTCGGCAGAGAATAAACGGCCTGCATGCTTTTATATGCAGTCGAGAGAAGTGCATAAAGCGAGACGGCGACAGTGCTGGTTGTGTCAAGCATATCCATCGGATCTTCAGAACTCCCGAGGAAGCGAGCGAAATACAAAGCCGCGATCATGCAAAGCTGGAATTATGCTAGATAACGCCATGATAGTCTGGTGGCGCAGACTGTGGTCAGCTCCTTGCTGCATTTCACTGGAGGGACAACCGTCGTGCAAGAGCACGATTGACCCCGGCCGGACAGACTGCAGCACATCATTAACAATGGCGTCGGCCCCGGGAAGAGACCAGTCTCGCGGATCTACCGACCAGTGCACGGCAGTGAGTTCCGCATTCGCCGAAGCCTTGAGCACTTCTTCGGTCCAGATGCCGTAAGGAGCTCGGATGTGCCGCACCACCGCCTGAGGCGACGCCATTTTTATGGCTCTGTTTGTCTCGAGTATCTGACGTTGCACCTCGTCGGGTTCGCAGTCAGACAGGTCTGGATGCGTCATTGTGTGGTTGGCGACTTCATGCCCCTCTGCAATCATTCGCTGGATCAATTTCGATTGATCGGCCAGGAACTCGCCGATGACGAAGAATGTTGCCGGCACCCGGTGTTCAGCCAGAATATCGAGAATCTCCGGTGTACAAAATGGATGCGGACCGTCGTCGAACGTCAAATAAACGCTGTGACGACCAGTGCCGTCATCGCGCTCACCGTGCACTTCGCACGAGCAATCGAGGTGCGTCATTGCTCTCGTCCTTTCCGGTAAATTATCCTGGTGGCCATTCGGAGACCGGCCGCCCAAAGGTAGGATGATGACGCCGCGCGTGGACGCAGGTCGAAACGCGCGTGTGGCAGCGTGTAGCGTACGCCGTTTCCCAAAATAGCGGTCACCAGACCGCCTCGTTTGAATCTGTCAATACGCGGCTCGTTGCGGACTGTACCGAGTGCGAATGTAAATTCCCTCGACATGGTCGGAGTTGCGATTCCTTTTCCGCAACGGTTCCCAACGCACGTAAATCGCATGCAAAGGCCTCATAATCTTTGCCGATTTGCCAAAACGATCGATCTTGCGATCAAAGTGACGATTGGTCGCGAACCCCGACCTATCGACGATTGCAAGATGATGCAATGGGCTGATCGAACGCTTATGCTAGCATTACATTCCAAAGCCACACATTTGACCCCTCTACACCACTGGCGCGCCATCGACGACTTGATTTCCGTCAAGATGCTCGTCTAATGGATCATGCCATTCAATTCGTAAAATCGATTGTTTGGATGATACCCATCCACGCCATAGATAAAATTCGAGCCACAGTTCCTGCTAACGGACCGAGCCTGTTGTCGTGGCTGACGCCGGATTTCCGTCGTCGCTCCCTTGACGAACTTATCATGGCTCGGCATTGGCGGCTTTCTAACCTACTCTGGGTAAAGCTCCGGAGCAGATTGAAACCTTCCGGAAGCCTGAAAGCGCCGGATAGAATTGATCGGCTATGGCTGTCAAACGACTCGAGGAACTAGTCCCACTTGCCGAATTGAAGAACGGACCCCATCGGTTTGCGTTTCGTTAGATCCGAGCACTGGCCCCAATCTTCCGCAGACGGTCGGAGCGTCGCTTTTGGCTAAGCCGATAACTGTCGCCCGGATGGTGACCACCGTCGAGAGGTGAAAGCAGGCGGTCCAATAATGCTGTGACGACCACGCGACTATGGATCGAGCTGTTGTCGTAGCGCGGAACACATTTGGAAAACAAACGGGCGCGATGGGCCTCCAAGTGGGGGTAACCGAGCTCGTCTGAATCAACAACCTGGGCCGCGGCACGATCATCGACTGCTTGTCCAGCGAGCCGCAGTTGTGAGACTCGCCAGCATCGCCGCCACGGTGGCAGCCGTGACGCAATGGTGGCCACACTTATCCATCAAGCGGATGGAGATTATCCAAACAATCGATTTTACGGATTCCCCAGGATGCTCCAGAAGACGCATGAAATAGAGATCAGGTAGCGGGAAAGGACGGGAATTGGCTAGATCGGCGCCACCCTCGATGAATCGGCGAAGCGCGCCAACATGAGCCGTACCGCAACGTAAGCTCCGGCCTCTCGCTCCGAGCCAAGTGCGATGCCGATGGGTTGGATCGGGTGCGAGATAAACGACTGAACGATGACGGAGGGCTATGCGGCGGCTTCAATGCCCGGACTGAAAAGGCGTATGGCGCCGCAACTTCCAGTCTGGCGTAAAATGGTAAATCTGTGCGACGAAGGGTCATGCATAAAATTGGCGGGAATCACGAGCGTTGATGCAGGTCCGGGAATTGATATGCAAAATTTCAGCAGGATTTAAGCCGATGCGCTTTTCCAGAACAAGGCAACGAACATGCTCGCTGGCGACCTGAAGAGGGATCGGTATGTTGTTTCTCGACGGCGGACTGGTTTCGGTGATTGTCTCTGGTCGCTGGCGGCAGCTTGGCGCTATGCACAGCGAACGGGGCGGACGCTGGCCATCGATTGGCGTGGCTCCTGCTATCTCAATCAACCCTTCACGAACGCTTTTACGGTGTTCTTCGAGCCGATTCAAGATATTGCTGGCGTACGGGTTATTTGCGATGACCAGATCAACCAGTTCTCATTTCCGGGACCGTTCTTCCCATCATGGTGGAACAAGCCCTCAATCGAGAGCGTTTACCGCCCCGATGAGCAAATTTTCCGGGAACGTGACGAACTGACCGAGCTTCTTCAAGCCCAGGACGATACTGATGCCAACACGGTAGTCTGTGATGCCTGTTTAATGTGGCGGTGCGACCAAGCTGCCGAACGCCAGATATTTCAGAGCCTCAACCTTAGACCTGAAATTCAGGCTCGTATTCACGCCATCTATCAGGAGCACTTCAAGGGGCGCAGTATCATCGGTGTGCACGTACGGCATGGCAATGGCGAAGATATAATGGACCATACGCCCTACTGGGCCGATCCGGAGTTGGCCTTACGCCAGGTGTGCACTGCCATCGAGAAGGCCAAAGCGCTACCGCATCGACGCCCTGTGATGGTTTTCTTGTGTACGGACAGCGCGCAGGTACGGGACCATTTACTCGGTGTGTTCCCCGATCTAATCACTATCCCGAAATGCTTCCAGGCGGCCCAGGCCGGGCCATTACACAGTGCATCGCTGGGAGTGGACGGTGGTATCTCTGCTCTTACAGAGATGTACCTTCTCGCCCGATGCGATACGGTAATTCGCTTTCCGCCGACCAGCGCCTTTACGCGCTATGCCCGTCTCTTCGTGCCACGTGTTATTGAGTTCGACTTGAAAAATCCGACTCGCTTGATCTTGACTGATGAATCGTCCGAGCATGAGCCGGCTTGATGAACCGGCACTCCGCTGAACAAATTCTCGGCGCCCTCGCAGGATTGAGGAGAGGTGTTCACTGGATCGCGATGTGGGCGCAGCACCCGACGAGACAAGGCCGGGGCGCATCTTCTCCTAGCGTCTCGCGCGTCCAAAGGCTTGCCGGATCATTGTTGTGAAGGGTAGCTATTGGGCGCCTTCGGTGAATGGAAACGGCACCGTGCGCTCGACCCGCACCATTGGCATAGCAAGCTCGCACGTCGGCGATTCCGATGGGATGAGGACGTTCGCGCGCCACAGCCTCGTCGGCGCCTTAGCCGACGCCCTGCCTGATGCGAGGGCGTTCGTCGGGCTTGGTCGACAGATCGCCATCAAGCTGATTTCGTGCTCTATGCGGTCGTGGGCGTGGCCGGTGCCGTTCTTTATTCCCGCATCCCGACACGTCTGGCAAACCGCGCGACCACAGAAGCCGCCGCCGCGCTAGGTCCTTAGCGCCCATCGTCCTTGCAACTCGCAACTCACTCAGCCTCGACGCATTCGCAGGCGTGATAACGCCGGCTGCGAAAGACAGAAGATGCACTGTTGTAGTCTCCGGCTCCCGCCGCTGCTTGCATGACGGCTTGCGCCAGTCGTTGACAAAACTCAATTGGCCAGCCAGCATTTCCGTTGCCCGGCCATTTGTAATGATTAAGTCTGAGGTGGTGCCATGCCTCGCATGATCAGGTTCATACTCACGCGTTTGGCGACGGGGTTCGCAATTGGATCCGCCGTGGGCTTCTTCGTTTGGCAAAATGGATTTGCCGCGGCAGGCACGCTTGAGAATTATCTCGCGAAGGGCCTGTTCATCTACCTCTTCGCAAGCACCATCAGCATGGGTTATCTCGCGACGGCCCCTCGAAGAATAGCGCCGGACGCTCTCCGTCGCATGTTGGTGCTCGTTGCGCCCGTTCGTCTGCACTTCCCTATTAAGCCCGCCAGTCCGACGGTATCCGCATGTGTCGTCAGCGCCACCGTTGATGCGGACAAGGCCTGAAGCAAGCGATGAAGACAGTCGAGATCACAAAAACAATCCGTCCTGGTGCTTTTTTGCGCCTGGCCATAACGGAGCAAGCGATCGCCATATTGACGGTTGTCGAATTCCGGCGCGGTTATCGCCCTGCCCCGAGGTCAGCACGCCTTCCGCAGCAGATCGACGCTGTCAACCACGACGACCCTGCCTCTGACTTCGACCCCTGCAGGACCGAGGGCAGCGAAAGCCCGCGAAAGGGCTTCGGGCGCAACCCCGAGTTTGCCGGCCAGAATTCTTTTCCGGTAAGGCAGGCGAAAGGTGGCCTGCGATGCTGAGGCCGGGCAGCGGCTGACGAGGTAATTCGCAACACGCTGTGCAGCCGTGTGCAGCCGGTCTCCCGCTATGCAATCCATGGCACCGAGCAGATGCCGGGCCATGATGCGCATGACGTTGCGACGCATGACGGGGTCCCGGTCGGCAAGCGCCCGCAACTCCACAAGGTCGAACAACGCGACCTCTGCGCCGTCGGCGGACCATGCGCTGTAGGTGTAGGAGCCGCCTGCCGACAGGAGATATTCACCGAACGTCTCACCCGGTTCGCAGATGCAGATATCTGCCTGGCGCCCCGCGGATTCCGACTTCGAAAGTCGCACGAAGCCGCGCATCACGCAATAGACGAACGACGCCTGCTGGCCCTCGGCGATGATCCGCTCGTCCGGTGCGAAGATCTGGAACTGAGCCGCGTCGGCCAGTTCTTCTATCCTTGCTTTGTCCAGGCCGTGAAACAGGTCAGATCGCAAAAGTATGGGATGTCTCGATAGCATCGATCTTCCTTTCGTTTCGGCCGTGAGCGGTTCAAGGTCTTTTGCAATCGGTTTCGTCCTCGACGAGGATTCGCCAAGCTGCTCCTTCAAGGTCCTCGTACTGGCGGCTCGTCAGCGACCAGAGGAACGCCAGGAGACCCATTCCCCCCATCAGCAGTGCGATCGGCATCAGATAGATCAGCATGTTCATGCGGTTTCAACTTCCGCACGTCCGCCGGCAAGCGGCTCGCTCCGTAGGCCGAAGGCATTTAATCGCAGCGCATTCGTCACGACGATGATCGACGAAGTCGACATGGCCACCGCCGCTATCAGCGGCGTTGCCAGGCCGGCGATTGCGATCGGTACCGCAAGCACGTTGTAACCGATGGCGAGAGCAAAGTTCTGGCGAATGAGGCTGGCGGATCTTCGTGCAACGGCGATTGCCTCAGGAACGGCATCGAGACGATCGTTGAAGAAGATAAGGTCGGCGGCTTGCCTGCCGATATCGGATGCGGTTGCAGGCGCCATCGAGACCTGCGCGGCGGCCAGCGCCGGTGCGTCGTTGATCCCGTCGCCGACCATGAGCACGCGATAGCCCTCGGCGCCCAGCCTCTGGAGTTCCTCGACCTTCTGTTTCGGCCCCAGGTCGCCCAGAGCTTTGCCGATACCGAGAGCCCGCGCTGTGTTGTCGACGACGGCCTGCCTGTCGCCGGATACTATCAACGTTTCGATACCGGCTGCAGCGAGCTGGCGGAAAGTCTCCGCGGCGCCCGGACGAAGCGTGTCGTCAAACAGGAAACGGGCGAGATCGACGCCGTTTTTCGACAGGACCACCTCCGAAAACGGAGTATCGCCCGCGGGCGTGAGCCCGGTTCCGCAGGCAAAGGCCCGGTTGCCGAGCCGATAGAAGTCCGCTCCTTGCCAGGCTTCCAGCCCCCCGCCGGCGATTTCCGTGACCCTGTCGAAGGCGAAGGGGTAAGAGATGTCTATGTCCCGCACCAGACCCTGGGAAAGCGGATGCCGTGAATGCGCCGCCATTGCGCAAACGATGGCTCTATTGCCCGCGATCGAGTCGATTCGGACGAGGCGGGGCCGGCCCATCGTCAGGGTGCCGGTCTTGTCGAAGGCCACGATGTCCGCGTCGGCCAGTCTTTCGAGCGCCGAACCGTCCTTCACCACGATGCCCCTGCGGAAAAGTTCGCCGGCGGCGACCACCTGGACCACCGGTACAGCAAGGCCCAATGCGCAGGGGCATGTGATGATCAGCACCGCGACCGCGACCAGCATGGCCTGTTTCCAATCGCCCCCAAGCAAGCCCCAGGCGAGAAAGGAGGCCAGCGCCAACAGGTGCACGGCGGGAGAATAAAGTGCTGCGGCGCGATCGGCGACCCGGCGATAACGAGCCCTGCCGCCCTCGGCCGCTTCCATCAGGCCGATGATCTCGGAAAGAAGCGAATCCCTTGCCACTTTGGTCGCCCGCAGGACGAGCGAACCGGTCAGGTTCATCGCACCCGAATTCAGCGCGCTGCCTGCGGCGACGGCGACCGTGCTGCTTTCACCGGTGACGATGGAGAGGTCAACATCGCTCTCGCCGCTGACGATCATGCCATCGACGGGAATGCGTTGGCCGGCGGCAATCGCGATGTTATCCCCGACGGCGATCTCTTCGACCGGGATGTAGTGCCGCGACCCGTCCGGCATCATCAGCTGCGCCCCGCGCGGCGCCAGTCTGGCAAGCCCGTTGATCGCGGCGCGGGCTTTTTCCCGCATCACATGATCGAGGGTTCTGCCGATCAGCAGGAAGAACAGCAGAGACACCGACGCGTCGAACCAGGCATGTTCGCCATGGTGCATGGTTTCCCATAGGGAGACCGCATAGGACAGCGTCACTGCAAGCGAGATCGGAACATCCATGTTGGTGCGCCTACGCTTGAGCCCGCTCCAGGCCGATTTGAAGAAGAAGCGTCCACCATAAACCAGCGCCGGCGCCGCGATCATCGCCGAGATCCAGTGAAACATGTCGCGCGTGGCCGCATCGGCGCCCGACCATACCGACACCGAGAGCATCATGATGTTGGCGGCCGCAAAGCCGGAAACTCCAATCGCCAGCAGTAGCTGGTTCCGGATCCTGTCGGTTTCGGGTGCTGTCGACGTGATGAGATGGGCGCGGTATCCGGCCAAGGTGATCGCGGCGAGGATTTCGGAGGGATCGGTCGCCTTCGCCTCGATCTCTTCCTGATAGACGCAGGTGACACGCCTGGCGGTGAGATTGACCCGGGCTTTCCTGACGAACGCAAGCGCCGACAGCGCTTTTTCGAGGGTCAATATGCAGTCGCCACAGTGGACGTCGGGCACGCTGAGGTCGACCTGGCGTAACCCAGCCCCGAGCGGGTGGCTTGCAAGGCATACCTCCTCGGCGCTGGCGGATGTCGCGCTGAGGCCGAGAACGCTTTCCGCATCCATCGAGCAGCAGGTCATTGGCGGAACTCCGCGGTGTCGAAGCGTTTGGCCTCATGCATGACGACCGCCCCGTTCATTCTCGATATGGCCTCGACGATCCAGTCGCCGGCGACAACCTGGTGATCGGCTTCGAACCGCCCTTCGCCCGTCTTCCGGAGCGTCACGCGGAAATCCTCATGATCGCCGACGGGCCGTTTGAAGTTCAGCGTGACATCATCGATGATCGCAGGCGTGCCGGCCTGGTCGTGGATGTCGTAACGGATTTGGCTGCCCTTAACGACGAGCGCGCCCTCGACGCCGGAGGCGGCCATTGCCTTCATCGCTGCCGCCCTGGTGTTGAATTCCTGGCTGGCCACATAGGTGTTTTCCACGACGATGCCACTCCAGCTGGACGCAGCATAGAAGGCCATGGTGGCGTTTACGGCGATCACTACGGCGAAGAATGCCGAGGTGGCAAGCAGCACGTGCAAGCCGGTAAAGCCCTGAGTAGAAGTCTTCATTTCACGTCTCCCGGCGCGTTGAACGCCGCGCGATAGCTCGCCCGGTCGGCTTGACCTGCGTCTTGACCTATATCTTCGATGACGAAGAGGAATTCGTTGATCTCTGCCCCGTCTGGGGCGCGCGTGACGAAGACCTTGAGCGTCGTGGCCGCGTCGGGTTCGACGTGAGCGGTGAAGCTGCGGGCATCCTGCCCGCCGAACTCGGGAATGCGCATTGTGCCCCCCTCCAGCCCGACGAGGGTGATGGTCACGTCCCGCGGCTTCGGCACCATGTTGAGGACATGCAGCGTGTAGCCGTTTCGGATGGAGCCGTCGCTTTCCAGAACATATTGAGGGTTCCGGTCGTGGATAACGTTGAGCCTGAGCCGATCGCGTAAGGCGAGATGGACGACCATGGCGACGCCGATCGATGCCCAGACGACACCGTAGAAGACAATTCTTCGGCGGAAGATGATGCGCCAGTCGAAATTCCGGACAGCTGGCATGAAGCTTCCGTCGTCGTTTCGGACATTGGAGGGCTGGATGGCTGTCCGTCCTCCGTCAGTAGCAAGCGACATGTTGCTCGAATATTCCTTGAGCGTCGCATAGGCGATCAGGCCGTGTGGCTTCCCGAGCTTGTCCATGACGCCGCCACAGGCGTCGATGCAGAGGGCGCATGTGATGCATTCCATCTGCTGGCCGTCGCGGATGTCGATCCCCATCGGGCAGACGGCGACGCAGGCATTGCAGTCCACGCAATCGCCCACCGGCAGACCCTGAGCCTTCTTGCCATGGCGCGACCGCTGCTCGCCCCGCCAGTCGTTGTAGGTGACAACAAGCGAATTCTCATCCAGCATCGCGCCCTGAATGCGCGGCCACGGACACATATAGGTGCATGTCTGTTCGCGCATGAGGCCGCCAAGCACATAGGTCGTCGCGGTCAGGGTGGCGATCGTGGCATACGCAGCGGCAGGAGCGCTGCCGTCAAACAGTGAAGCCGCCAGGCTCGGCGCGTCGGCAAAATAGAAGATCCATGCTCCGCCCGTGGCGATGGCGATCAG
This sequence comes from Rhizobium phaseoli, assembly GCF_001664385.1. Classification (NCBI taxonomy): domain Bacteria; kingdom Pseudomonadati; phylum Pseudomonadota; class Alphaproteobacteria; order Hyphomicrobiales; family Rhizobiaceae; genus Rhizobium; species Rhizobium phaseoli. The sequence goes on from NZ_CP013535.1 coordinate 369,283, forward strand.
CAGCCAGATCGCGTGCTTGATCACCCGCTTCCTGAGCTTGTCGAAAGTGAAGGGGTCGGCATCGAGCTTCATCCGAGCGTTTCGGTCGCCTTCGACAGCGCGTTCGACGACGAGAAAGAGATCGACCCAGACGGTCTGCGGACAGGCATAGCCACACCAGGCGCGGCCGACAGCGGCGGTGAGGAGAAAGAGGCCGAAGCCCGCCATGACGAGCAGGCCCGCCACATAGTAGAATTCCTGCGGCCAGATCTCGATGAAGAAAAAGAAGAAGCGCCGCGAGGCGAGGTCGACGAGGATTGCCTGATTGGGCGCATAGGGACCGCGGTCCCAGCGAATCCACGGCGCGAGGTAATAGGTGCCAAGCGTGAGCAGCATCAAGACCCATTTGAACCGGCGAAAGGGCCCTTCGGCTCGTTTCGGAAAGATCTTCTTGCGCGGCGCATAGAGAGGCTGGCGGTTGCGCCGGGCGTTGACGGGTTCGACGCGAACGTGGTCAATGTCATTTAGATTAGGGCGGGTATAGAGATTCATAGGACCTGTCCGATTTTCACCACTCTTTTCCCAGCCGTGGCGGATCCGTTCCTTGATGCAGATCAAGAACGACCGTGCAGAAGCGAAAAGGCCACGCCCCAGAGTAAGGGCGTGGCCGGAGGACAGCGGCGGAGAAACCGCTGGGACGTCCTCCACAGGAGCTGAAACTATCGGCTCGTCTGCTTGTGGTCTTTGAGGCAGATCAAACTCACCATCGAATTGCCGATTTTTGCAGGGTCGTCCTGCTCCGAAGACGCAGGCATCTGTTGGGCGCGGGCTGAGACACGCGATCGGATAACAGCACGCGGCGCGCCGTAGAGAGGGAGGATCGGATTGCGGTCGTGGGCTGTCATGTCTCTTCTCCTTACGTGCCGCCGCCGAGCGCATGAACGAAAATAGTAAGCTCGTTTACCGTTGTGTCCCCCAGGCGCGCTGCCCAGGCAGGCATTACGCCATGTTTGGGAGAGGCAACCTGACGAAGGATGGCGTCTTCACCCCGCGACTTCAGCCAGATTGCGTCGGCGAGATCCGGCGCACCCATTTCCACCTTTCCTTTGGCGTCCTCGCCGTGACATGGGGCGCAATTGTCGAAGAAAACCTGTTTTCCGGCCGCCGCCAGACCGACATCCGAGGGCGTATTGGTCAGCCCCCAGACAAAGGCGGCGACCTGCTTCATCTGGATGGGCTCCAGAACACCGGCAAAGGGCGGCATTTCGGAGGAATGGCTATCCGTATCGCCGTCGAAGCGGATGCCATGAGAGATCGTGGCCTGGATGGCATTCAGATCCCCGCCCCACAGCCAGTCGTCGTCGTTGAGATTCGGAAACCCCGGACCGCCGCTCGCTCCCGATCCATGGCAGGGCGCGCAGTTCACCTTGAAAGCGGATGCGCCGCCAGCGATCGCGAATTTACGCAAAGCCGGATCCGCGTCGATCTCCTCCACTGTCTTGGCAGCGATCAGGTCATGGAACTCCGTCTGCGATGACTTAGCGAGATTGAGGTCCTGCTGCAGCTCGGCGCGCGTTGAATAACCGAGATAGCCGTTAGTGGCGGAAGTGATCATCGGGATGGCCGGGTAAGCGATGGCGTAGCCGATCGCCCAGAGGATCGTCACGTAGAAGGTCCAGATCCACCAGCGCGGCATGGGATTGTTGAGCTCTTGGATGCCGTCCCATTCATGACCCGTCGTTTCGACGCCGCTCAGTTCATCGATATGCTTTTGCGACATCTCAATCGTCCTTCAAGGGAATATCGGCGGCATCTTTGGCCGTCTGCTTGCTACCTGGGCGAAGGGTGAGCATGACCGCGCCGACGAAGAATGCGGCCATTGCCAGGAGGCCCCAGCTGTCGGAGAAGTGTCTCATTGCAGTGTAAGTTTCCATGGATCACCTCACCGGTAGCCGGTCGCGTCGTCATAGGTCGAGAAATTAACCAGCGTTCCGAGCATCTGCAGGTAGGACACCAGCGCGTCCATCTCGGTCAGCCGGGTTGGATCGCCGTCGAGATCGCCGACATTCGCATTTGGGTAGCGCTTGAGTAGAGCCGCCGTGTCCGCGTTCGGATCGGCCTGGGCTCTCATGTCGGCCTCGGCATTCGCCAGCATGTCGTCGCTGTAAGGCACGCCCACGTCCTCATTGGCCTTGAGGTCCTCTCCGATACTCCTGACCGTCACCTCCTTCTCTTCGAGGAAGGCGTAGCTCGGCATGATTGATTCCGGCACCACGGCCCGCGGATTTGCGAGATGCTGGACGTGCCATTCGTTCGAGTAACGCCCCCCGACGCGGGCCAGATCGGGCCCTGTCCGCTTGGATCCCCATTGGAACGGGTGGTCGTACATCGATTCCGCGGCGAGCGAATAATGGCCGTAACGTTCGACCTCATCACGGAACGGCCGGATCATCTGGCTGTGGCAGAGATAGCAGCCTTCACGGATGTAGATGTTCCGTCCGGCGAGCTCTAGCGGCGTGTAGGGCCGCATGCCTTCCACTTTTTCGATCGTGTTCTGCAGGTAGAACAGCGGTGCGATTTCAACGATGCCGCCAATGCTGACGACCAGCAGCGAGCCGACCAGAAGAAGCGTCGCGTTCTTCTCGAGGGTCTTATGTTTATCAAGTAACGATGCCATGTCTCACCTCACTCGGCAGGCTGTGCCTGGGGCACCAAACTGGTCGGGATTGGCGCTTCGTCGCGCAGGTGGCCGCGGATCGTCATGAACACGTTCCAGGCCATGACGAGGCCACCCGCTAGGTAGAGTGCTCCGCCGACGGCACGCAGCACGTAATAGGGGATCATCGCCGCGACCGTTTCAGCGAAGGAATAGACGAGGAAGCCCTGGGAATTGTATTCTCGCCACATCAGCCCCTGCTGGATGCCCGCGACCCAGAGCACCGCGGCGTAGATCACGATCCCGAGCGTCGCGAGCCAGAAGTGCCAGTTGACCATCCGCAGGCTGTAGAGGCGCTCGCGCCCCCACAGTTTCGGCGTCAGGTAGTATATCGCCCCGAAGGTGATCATACCCACCCAGCCAAGTGCTCCGGAATGCACGTGACCGATCGTCCATTCGGTATAGTGGCTGAGCGAATTGACCGCCTTTATCGACATCATCGGGCCTTCGAAGGTCGACATCCCATAAAATGCGATGGCGACGATCATCATCCGGATGATCGGGTCGGTGCGAATTTTGTCCCAGGCGCCCGAAAGGGTCATCAAACCGTTGATCATGCCGCCCCAGGAGGGCATCCAGAGCATGACGGAGAAGACCATTCCGAGCGTCTGCGCCCAGTCAGGCAGCGCCGTGTAATGCAGATGATGCGGGCCGGCCCAGATATACATGAAGATCAGGGCCCAGAAGTGGATGATCGACAGCCGGTAGGAATAAACCGGCCGGTTGGCCTGCTTCGGCACAAAATAGTACATCATCCCCAGGAAGCCGGCGGTGAGGAAGAAGCCGACGGCGTTGTGGCCGTACCACCATTGGGTGAGTGCATCCTGGACGCCGGAGAAGAGAGAATAGCTCTTGGAGCCGAGGAACGACGCCGGAACAGCGAGGTTGTTGACCACATGCAGCATCGCAATGGTGACTATGAAGCTGAGATAGAACCAGTTTGCCACGTAGATATGCGGCTCTTTGCGCTTCAGGATCGTTCCGAGATAGACGGCCAGATAGGCGACCCAGACGATGGTAAGCCACAGGTCGACGTACCATTCGGGCTCGGCATATTCGCGCGACTGATTGATGCCGATCACGTAGCCGGTCGCAGCCATCACGATGAACAGCTGGTAGCCCCAGAAGACGAACCAGGCGAGTGTTCCTCCGAAGAGACGCGCGCGACAGGTGCGTTGCACCACATAGAAGGATGTCATGATCAGCGCGTTGCCGCCGAAGGCGAAGATCACCGCCGATGTGTGAACCGGCCGCAATCTTCCGAAATTCCAATAGGGCGCGATGTTGAGGTCGGGAAAGGCGAGCTGCAGCGCGATGATCACGCCGACGAGGAAGCCGACGACGCCCCAGAACACCGTAGCGATCAGGCCGTAGCGGATTACCTCGTCGCAATAGCCCGTAAGCTCTGTTTTGCGCTGTTGGCCCGTCGGCGAAAACTCTGCGTTTCTGACAAGCAGCAGCGTTCCCGCAACCAGGCAGAGGCAAAGTATACCCATATGGACTGCAAACAGATGATCGTGCGCGAATGCGGCCGCGAGCAGCGCCAGAAACGCTGCGACCGCGATCACCATCGTTTCTGTCGTGTAATTCATGATGTCGTCTCCAGTGCGCAGACGACCGCCTCGCGGCCGGCTTTCTCGGATTTCGAGGCAGGACTGTCACGAAGACGGGAACGGCTCCTTGATCTACATCAACAAGCGGACTGGAAGCGGTGGACGAACCGACGTTGTTACACTCTGTTGCAAACTTCCCCCTTTGGCACCGCCCGCTTACTCCCGTGTGACGCAGCTGCTTTCTACCGCACCCACTGCCACAAGGGGCGATGAAGATGCTGTGCAGAACAACCACGCGTTCGACAATGGCGCGAAGGGGCGCGAAGCCATACATGCCGGCCAATCCCTCTCTTCGCTGTTCGTAGGCTCGGCGGCCAGGCCGTAGCAGCCGGTAAGGCGATTTGGTGGGAGGGTGATAAGCAACCATCTTGTCCAGGTGGAAGAAGGTGTCGTGCGCCTGCTTCGTATCATCGGCGAAAGATCGTCGGGTGATAATCGCTCTTCAATTCGCCGGCGATCTCAACGGCGCGTCGCTGCAAAACGATTTCCTATTTACGGCTGAGGCCGTCACGAAATGCAAGATCCGCCGGATATCGCACATGAGTTTCCACGGGGAAGTCGCTCGGTCTAATGCGCTCGCTCGACCTAGCTCTCGTTGCTCTGGCAGGAGGCGGCCGCTTCGCATGAACAGATGGTGCTGTTGCCGAAGAAGAACGCCGAGGAGCGCCCCTGCAGCTTCATCGTGAAGCTTGCATTCCGGCGCAACCCGCGTCCGCCAAGGTCCGTTGCGCGTTTCCATGAATCGTCAAGACATTGCGGATCATCTCGGCCTGACCAGCGAGACCCTGGCCCACACCGTTACGAAACTTGCGTCGCGCAACATCGTTATTCCCGAGGGCAGGCACGACCTGCGGAACGTCAATCTTGCCCGCTGGTACGGTTATCGGGCGACACTGATGATTTTTCCGAGGATTTCTGTCAGAGGGTAAACCTCAACACACGCGACAAGCCGCGGGATCGACATTCATGCCCTCCGCGAACTTCTCGACGCGATATGAGCTCAGTCACGGCAATCCTAAGCTGTTCAGCAGCGCCGACGTTCGCCGAGCGTGCTTGTCCTTCGGTGATTCCTACATCGCTTGCAGGCTGCCATGTCCCTCGCAAGGGCGCTGGGCAAGCAGGCAAAAATTGGGACCTTCTGCCTTTTTTCCCCGAATTTGACGGGCGTCAAAGAGCCCAATTCCGGCATCTGCTAAGACACATTCATGAGGCTGATTGGGTCTCGCAGAAAAGGAGCTTGCAAATGCGGTTAAAATTCGGTCTGATCGCTGCAGCGGCAGCCTTGATTGTTTCGGCAGCGCCGTTGATGGCGGCCGACCACCAGGTTCGGATGCTCAACAAAGGCACGGAAGGCGCGATGGTGTTCGAGCCTGGCTTCCTGAAGATCGCCCCCGGCGACACCGTCACCTTCATCCCCACCGACAAGGGCCACAACGTCGAAACCTTCAAAGGCCTCATTCCGGATGGCGTTGCCGACTTCAAGTCAAAGCCGAATGAGCTATATCGCGCGAAATTCGATGTTCCAGGCGTCTATGTCCTGAAATGCACCCCACATTCCGGCATGGGCATGGTTGCCCTGATCCAGGTGGGTGACAGTCCGCCCAATCTCGAAGCGATCAAGACTGCAAAGGTGCCGAACATGGTGCGCAAGCGGCTCGATGCCGACCTCACAAACATCACCCAGTGAGACACAGCAGGTGCGGATGACCGCGCAGCCCATGACGATGGCTTTCGTGGCAGCTGTTTGCCTCGCCAGGAGCAGCTGATGCTCAGTGAGCATCGAGCAGAGCCAGGCGCTGTCAGGCAAGACGTCCAAGGCAGTGGTCGGACACGGTTGTCGGCAAAGCCGATGCCGAAACCTGGTGGGACCGTCGAGAAAGTGAATGTGGCCTGTGAAAAGAGCTATGATCTGCACGGCAGACCTGTGAAGGAACGCGTGGGCAAGATCACTAGCCCGGCGGCAATCTCGCTGACGACGAATATAACGAGGTCGTTTTTTTGCGCGGCAGTTGCGAAGGAGATGCCAGCCAAAACCCGGGGTCTCGTTCTGGTTACCCAAGAATTGCACGGAAGGCGCCGTCGAACGTTTGATCGAAATCCCCGCGGCAGGCAAGTCCTACAACTAGGAGACCCCTGCCTCGTCCTTCGACGTGCTCGAACAACCGCGTTCGTGAGAGGGCGAGAGCCGTCGATCATGTGGCGCTCGGTAGCTCACCTCGCGAAAAGGCTCCTTCAGGCGCCTGCGCGGCCGCCATAATCGCGATGGGCACAACTCTGCGGACCGGCGCTTGCCCACGCCACCTTAAAGGTTCGACGTCAGTCGCCAACGATACCCTGGGCCGGGGCCTGCCGAGATCGAGCTGTATTTGAATGAGCCGAAAAGCTCGACGATAACGACCTCGACGTCCAGGCGGTGATACGGGCGCCCATCTACTTGTGACAGGGCGGCCCGATGACCGTATTTGTGAGTGCGCCCGCCCTGCTTCACACGAACTTGCGACGTCGATCCTCCTCGACGTGCCGTTGTCGACGGGACTCCTGGGAAGATAACTGCAGGGTCCTCGATCGAGAAACGGGAACTCGATGTCTTCTCGCGCGGCCTTTGATGCGTTTCGTGTCGCCGGAACCGATGCACACTTCCGGCGACAAGTACTAGGCTGCCTTGCTGTGCGTGTGCCCGTGCGAGCTAAAATAGGCGTCGAATGCCGCCGCGACTGCACGGACCATGAAGCGCGCCTCCTCGCATACGACAATCCGCTCACCGCTGATCGTCACGACGCCGTCGGCCATGAGCTCGCCGAGACGGTCGTTGCGCTCGACAAGGAAGCCGGTGTCGAAACCCGATCCGCTGCTCAACTGGCCGAGATCGGCTTCGAAATCGCACATCAGCCTCTCGATGACCCTCGCCCGAAGCTTGTCCTCCTCGCTGAGAAGATATCCCTTGGCGGTCGGCAGCACCCCGAAGGCAATTCGCTCGGCATAGAGGCCGAGAGGCACGTGGTTCTGCATATAGCCGGCCGGCAGCCGCCCGATCGCAGATGCGCCGAGGCCGATCAGGCTATCGCAATCATCCGTGGTATAGCCCTGGAAGTTTCTCCTCAGCGTTCTGTTGCGCGCGGCGAGCGCCAACTGATCGTTCGGCAGTGCAAAATGATCGAGCCCAATGCGCAGATATCCGGCCTTCTGGAGCTCCTCGGCGATCACTTCCGCCTGCTCGTTCCGCTGTTTTGCGTCCGGCAGCGATGCTTCGTCGATCAGGCGCTGATTTTTCTTAAAAGCGGGTATGTGAGCGTAACCGAAAACGGCGAAACGTTCGGGACGCAGTTCTGCAGCCAGCCGGACCGTCTCGATGCAAGATTGGACAGTCTGTTTCGGAAGGCCATAAATTAGGTCGAAGTTGATGCTGCTGACGCCTGCTGAGCGCAACCCGGCGACCGCCCTTTCCGTCTGCTCAAAGGATTGCAGCCGCTTGATACCGGCCTGCACGATCGGATCGAAGCTCTGGACGCCGAGGCTTGCGCGGTCGACGCCGTTTTCGGCGAGCGCATCGATCATGGGGGCGACCAATGTGCGAGGGTCGATCTCGACTGCGACGCCGGCTTTCGCTTCAAACGTGAAGGCACTCCTGAGCTTTGCCATTAGAGCCGAAAATTCCTGCGGCTTCATGACCGACGGCGTGCCGCCGCCGAAATGCACGTACTTGACGGGCACGTCGTTTCCGGCCGCAAAAGAGACGAGCTCGATCTCTTCCTTCATCACGTCGAGATAGTCGGCGACCGGAGCGTCTTGCCGGGTGATGGTCGTGTGGCAGCCGCAGTACCAGCATATCGAACGGCAGAACGGGACGTGGAGATAAACCGAAACCGGGCCAGCCGCGGCGATATGGGCGAGATTGCCGGCATATTCATCCGGCCCCACGGCTGCAGAAAAAGCCGCCGCCGTCGGGTAACTCGTATAACGCGGAACCCGCGCATCGCCGTATTTGGCGATCAGATCATCAGACATTTTCGCATCCCTTTTCAAAACAGGATGCTTTATGACCTCCGGCCGCGCCGGCTTCCTTGTCCCAAATCAATGATGACGTCTCAGGCCAGAATCAGCCGGATCTTTGTCCGCTGTGAAAGTCAGCACTTTCGAACCCGCCTAACATCTCGTTCTGACATGGGTCGAGCCGCGGTCCCGGCTGTTCGAAGAGACGTGCCACAAGGAAATGAGCAAGAATGACTGATACGCAAAACGGGTGAAACAAATTGGTGTCCGCGTGCTGTCGCCGGTCGAGCCATCCCACGGTTTCGGCTCGCTCCATGCGCTGGCCCCCGGCGATAGTTTGTTGATCGCCAGTGGAACTGGTGCCGGCCTAACGGCGGGAATCTCGAGCGAAGCCTACCGAAACGCGGAAGTCGTGGTCGTTTTCCAATTCCACAGGCCCTCGCCGCGGCCGCCGACGTGATCGTCAAGGTGCGCCTCGATCAATGAGGTCGCCCTGCTGTCGCCTGAAAAGACGCTAATCGCTTTCTTCTATCCCGCAGCCAACAATGAGTTGCTCAAGCGGGCTCTGCATTCGGGCGCGAATATAAGCGCCATAGACATGGTCCCGCGCATCAGCCGTGCACAGAAGATGAATGGGAAAGATCGGGGTTACCGGGCGGTCATCGAAGCGAGTGCGAACTTCAGGTGTTTCTTCACCGGGCAGATCACCGCGCGGTATTTCTAGGGTCTCCTCAGTTTTACGTCGCCTTGAGGTCCGTCAGCACCTTGTCAAAAGCATCCTTGACCGGCTTTGAGATTTCCTCCACCGCCCTGCTTGAGAGCACCCGGACTTCCTTGGCGTGCTGCAAACTTGTCTCAACGCGCTTGCGGAAAAAGGTCGACTGCTGTTCGAGGATCTGCGACGGCGAATTCGCGCCCAGCAAAGCTTGCAAATGTGAGAAGCTGGCCTCGGCGTCGGCCTGCAGTGCAGCGATCGTCTTCCACCACAATTCGTTGCCGAATAGACTTGTCGTTTCGAGGATCGGAGGCAGCATTTTCTGTGTCGCTTCAGCGCCGGACGCAAATTTCAAAAAAGCCTCTGTCACCTTCTTGTTCCCCTTTTCAACAGATGCGCCGAACTGATCTGGCACCTTGAGCGACGATGACCCCGGGTTTTCGATCGTTTCAAAGGATCTTTCGGAAATCTTGGTCATTGCATTTTCCTTCTCTTTGAGTTGGTTGCAAGCTGTGACATCGGGATTGACCCTTCCGCCGGCGGATGCATGGCCGCTTGGTAGAACGCGGATCCGATGACGAACGGTCAGGTGGCCTCCGTTCCGTTCGTTTCATGAACCGGCATCATGCAGACTGCTTTCTGCCGCTTGTAACCAGGGATCAGCAAACACCATGCCAACTGCTCCGACGCGCCAAGAAGATGATTTTCTTTTATCAATGGGCGGGTTGAGGGCAGGTTGATGTGTATTTGACGGAGAGACCGGCGAACAAAACGTTCCAATCACGACAAACCTGACAAAAGTGGCGGATGCCCGACATTTGCGAGAAATGTCGACGGTTGCGCTGGGGACAAGGGAATTAGCATGTAATTCAACCGCGCTCAGGATCGTCCTGTGTCGGATCGTATTGAGCCTGCGGGGTGGAAAGTGGCGTTGCGGTCCTCGCCGCAAGTGCCTCCGTCAGCTGCGCACTGGTGCTTACCTTGACGGTCAGCTTGCGCGAGACATTGCGTGCAATTGCAGTGCCTTCTTTGCACCGGCCGCCATTGATTAGAACCGCCGCATCCGCGGATCAGGCATGGGACACGAACGGCACGATCTGTGGCGATCCAATCGCGGGGCATCTGCCTTGGCAACCGGATAAGTTCATCGCCGAGGGCGACGAGACAGCGATCGCCACTTCGCGCTTTTAAAAAAGTCCTATTGAAAGAAGCGACGAACTAGCCACCATCGCAGCGCCAACTTTGTGGATGGAATGCCACACGAAGTAACTACGTTCGTTCGTTTGCGCAGACGACGAGCAGCAGGAGACAACAAACGATCTGAAGGTAACAGCGTTGACTTGTTCGCGAGATCACGCAGTAACCTTGTCTGCCGCGACATGGGTCTGACAGTTCTTCGGGCAGACGCGCGCGCAGGCGCCGCAACCAATGCAGCGGCCGGCCTCATCGACAACCATGATCATACGATTGAGCTCGCCATCGAAGTCTTCCTCCTCGTCGTCGCAGATGCCGAGGATTTCACCCGCTTCACCGACGCCATAGAGGTGCATGACTTCGCGAGAGCAGGCTTTGAAGCATCGGCCACAGCCGATGCAGGTTGTAGCATCGATGCAGGTCAGGTACTCCGGCACCCAGCTGGAGCCGTCGCGCGTGACGAAAGGGCCAGTCATCGTGAATTCTCCAATGCAGCGAGCTCTTCCTTCGCAGCGTTCAACTCGGCGAAGGCGTCGAACGTCTCTCCTGCTATGGTCTTGATTCTAGCCCAATTAATCGGAAGGTCCTCGGCAAGATCGTGCAACTCCATCTTCGCAGCGGCGGCGCGGGACTGCAGCTTGCGGACCTTCTTCAGCTGCTCCACAATGTCTGACATGATCTCTTTCCTCGAAAATTGATTTCATGATGCCCGCGCCACGTCGGGATAGGTTTCGATAACTTCAATAGCGTCATCGACCATTTTCGTGCCGGTCTCGGCGAGCTTGCCTAGCGTCTCAAAGCCGAACCGGTGGACATCGCGCAGGGTCTTCGACAGAACGACCAACCGTCCAGTCGTCAAAAGCAAGCGGCCGAAGCCCTCATGGCCGATCGTCATGATCGGCGATGCCAACAGGCCTGTGCACTCTTCGATCACAAGCCCCACGCAACTGTAAAAGTTCTGTAGCCTCCACAGCACATCAGGATCCGGATCGCCTATGATCGGGATCTTACGGCGCTGCTCCTTGGTGAGGATGAAGTCGGCCAGCAGGTCAGTGTCCGATTTGCCTTCCCACGCCCCATGGGCATCCTGAGCGCGGATGAGCCTTATCAGGCATCTGAGAAAAGGGGTGGCGAGATCCCCATCTTCGTTGACAGCAGGGCCATTCGTACTTCCTGTCAATGTACCCATTTCTTAGTCCTCCTCATCGAAAGGCTTCTTTTCAATGGCGCCTGCTTCGGTCAGCGCCGTGAAGCTCGTGCGCCAGAGCGTGGGACCTGAAGAAGCCGATCCGCGGTTGTCCCAGGAATTGCCCTCACAGCCGAGAGGCCCATGGATCAGGTGCGCGACGTCGGTGATCGGCTGCAGCACGATCTTGGCGCCATCGAAAGCGCATCCGCCGGCTGCCGCCCCGGGGATCAGCGGCTTCGAACAGCCGTTTTTGCGCGCCTTGGAATCCTTGCTGCGGTTCTTCTCGCAGGCAGGCTCGTCAAAGACATCCTGGACTTTAGCATTGAGCAAGGGCATTGCGGTCTCCAAGTTCAGATGAAGGCGGCCGGCCTCACAAGGCCGACCGCCGCCGCTCCTAGCGGGTCAGGTCGTAAGAATAGTCCGTCACACCCGGCTCGCTCGTCTCGCGATCGAGCTTGTCGAAGATCTTGTCGAGGATCGTCGTCAGGACGCGCAGGCCGCCCTGGTAGCCCATGAGCGGGAAACGGTGGTGATGGTGCCGGTCGAATATCGGAAAGGTCAGCCGGATCAATGGGGTGCCGGTGTCGCGCTCGAGATACTTGCCATAGGAATTGCCGATCATAAGATCAACCGGCTCGGTAAAGAGCAGCGAGCGCAACGCCCACAGGTCCTTGCCCGCCCAGACCTGGGCATCCTTGCCGAAGGGCGAGGATGCGAGCAACGCCTTCATCTCGGCTTCCCAGGCCGACGTGCCGTTGGTAGCAAGGCAGTGGGTCGGCTCACCGCCGGTTTCCAAGACGAACCGGGCAACGGCGTAGACGAAGTCAGGATCGCCGTAGATCGCGTATTTCTTCCCGTGCAGCCAGGCTTGGCTATCTGCCATAGCGTCGACGAGACGGCCGCGTTCCAGGCCGATTGTCGGAGGAATTTCCTTGCCGGTAATCTCCGAGACCTTCATCAGGAATTCGTCGGTCGCCTGAACACCCAGCGGATAATGGAACGAAGCCGTAACCTGACCGACCTCCTTGCAATATTCCAGCGTTTTGCGCGTGTTATAGTGCTGCAGCGACAGGGTCGCTTCGGCATTCAACGCCGTTTTCAAGTCCTCGATCTTCGTGCCGCCGTCATACATGCGGTACGTACCGTCAGACGGCGTGTCGAACTGGTCGGAGGCATCCTGGATGAAGATGTAGGATACGCCCATCATGTCGAGCAGGCGCTTCAGTTCGCGGTTGTTGCCGACGCAGAAGCCGTCGAAGCCGGGAATGATGTTGATGGCTTGAGCAACCTCCTTCCGCTCGTTGCCTTTCCAGAAGTTCTCCAGAATGCCCTTGATCATGCCGTCATAGCCATCGACGTGGCTGCCGACGAAGGCAGGCGTGTGGGCGAAAGGAACATCGAAGTCGTGCGGGACCGACCCTTCGTTCTTTGCGTTTTCGATGAAGCCGTGGAGGTCGTCTCCAATGACTTCGGCCATGCAGGTGGTCGAGACGGCGATCATCTTCGGATCGTAGAGCTTGTATGTATTGGCGAGCCCGTCGACCATGTTCTTCAACCCGCCGAACACTGCCGCGTCCTCCGTCATCGAGGACGAGACCGCCGATGAAGGCTCCTTGAAGTGACGCGACAGATGCGAACGGTAATAAGCGACGCAGCCCTGGCTGCCATGGACGAAGGACATCGTTTGCTCAAAGCCTGCGGCTGCGAAGACGGCACCGAGCGGCTGGCAGGCTTTGGCCGGGTTCACGACCAGGGCTTCGCGGCCCAGGTTCTTTTCGCGATACTCCCAGGTCTTCGTGAAGTCGTTTTGATCGGCAACGACCTGATCCGGGTGGGGGCATTCGAAATTGGCTTTCTTCTCGGCGAGCATCTGCCTGTATTCCGGCTCGCGGAACAGGGGAGCATGGTCGAGAACTTTTTCCGCCGACTGCGGCATAGTAAGCACCTTTCTTTTCATCGCGCCGCACCGGTGGCGGCAATGGGATGTCATCTGTCACGAGTGCGGATCAAGTCCGATGGGAAGAGCCTGGCCTGCCCCTTCCCAAGACAGGCCAGGCTCTCATTCGGCCGCAACCGCCTCAGCTGGCGCGGCCTCTTTTTTCCAGGGGACGTCGTAGAGATCCCACACCGGATTATTGATGGCCAGATCCATGTCGCGGGCGAATATGGCGAAGCCGTCATAGCCGTGATACGGGCCGGAATAATCCCAGGAGTGCATCTGGCGGAAGGGGATGCCCATCTTCTGCACCGGATACTTCTCTTTGATGCCGGACCCAACAAGGTCGGGGCGGATGCCTTCGATGAACTTTTCCAGCTCGTAACCGGTCACGTCGTCATAGATCAGCGTACCCTTGTTCACATAATGGCCGGTGCGCTGATAGTCGTCGTTGTGGGCGAACTCGTAGCCGGTGCCGACGATCCGCATGCCGAGGTCCTCATAGGCCGTGATGACGTGGCGAGGACGCAGGCCGCCGACATAGAGCATCACCGTCTTGCCTTCGAGGCGCGGCCGGTACTTGTCGACGACAGCATCGACCAGGGGCCGGTACTTGGTGATGACAGCCTCGGTCTTGTCGACGATTTCCGGACCGAAGTGCTTGGCTATTTCGCGCAGGGAGGTTTCGATCTGGGACGGACCAAAGAAATTGTATTCCATCCACGGGATGCCGTATTTTTCCTCCATGTGCCGACAGATGTAGTTCATCGAGCGGTAGCAGTGGATGAGGTTCAGCTTGGCCTTTGGCGCGCGCTCGACTTCAGCGAGCGTGGCATCACCCGACCAGTTGCCGACCACGCGCAGCCCCACCTCCTCCAATAGAATACGCGTAGCCCACGCGTCGCCACCGATATTGTAGTCGCCGACGACGTTGACATCGTAAGGGCCGGTCTCAAACTCGACTTCGTTCTTGTCGAAAACCCAGTCACGGATGGCGTCGTTGGCGATGTGGTGGCCGAGCGATTGCGAGACGCCGCGGAAGCCCTCGCAGCGTACCGGCACGATCGTCTTTTCGTGCTCCTTGGCCTTCTTGCGCGACACCGCCTCAATGTCGTCGCCAATCAGCCCGATCGGGCATTCCGACTGCACGCTGATGCCGTTGTTGAGGGGGAAAAGCTCCTCGATCTCGTCGATGACCTGTTCAAGCTTCTTGTCGCCGCCGAACACGATGTCCTTTTCCTGGAAGTCTGAGGTGAACTGCAGCGTCACGAACGTGTCGATGCCCGTCAGGCCGACGTAGTAGTTGCGGCGTTGCGACCAGGAATAATGACCGCAACCGACCGGCCCGTGCGAGATGTGGACCATGTCCTTGACCGGCCCCCATACCACGCCTTTGGAGCCGGCATAGGCGCAGCCGCGGATCGTCATCACGCCCGGAATGGACTTGATGTTCGATTTGACGTCGCATTCGGAAAGGGCCTTCGGCTCATCGCCAGGCTCGTCGCGGCTCGTTGCGACGCTGAGGTGCTTCTTGCGGCGCTTCGCCGCCTTGTCTGGATATTGCGCTAACACTTCCGCAATGAGCTTTTCATGCAAAACGCTGTCATTCTCGTAATCAAGGCTCATGGGCCCCTGCCCCCTTTCAAGGTTCGGGTTAGGTCGTCGTCGCCGAAGCGTCTTTCGTGGAAGGACGCGCTGGCTCAAGGGCCAGCGCGTCCTGTCGACAGCGGCAGTTATTGAGCCGCAACCACCGCTGACTCCTTGGCCTGTAATTCGGCCAGCATCTGCTCGTCGCTCTTCATGATGCCGAAGTCGAGCAGCATGTCTTCGAGCTCTTCCATGGTAATCGGGGTCGGAATGGTCCCTTGGCCCGAATTGGCATGGATCTTCTCGGCTAGCGCCCGATATTCCCCGGCCTGCTTGGAGTCCGGCGCGTACTGGATCACCGTCATCTTCCTGAGCTCGGCGTGCTGGACGATGTTGTCACGCGGCACAAAGTGGATGAGCTTGGAATTGAGCCTGGCAGCCAGCGCCTCGGAGAGGTCGAGCTCGCGGTCCGTCTGGCGCTCGTTACAGATCAGGCCGCCGAGCCGCACGCCGCCGGAATGGGCATATTTCAGGATGCCCTTGGCGATGTTGTTGGCGGCATAGAGCGCCATCATCTCGCCGGACATCACGATGTAGATCTCCTGGGCCTTGTTCTCACGGATCGGCATCGCAAAGCCACCGCACACCACATCGCCGAGCACGTCATAGGAGACGTAGTCGACATCGTCATATGCACCGTTCTCTTCAAGGAAATTGATCGAGGTGATGACGCCGCGCCCGGCGCAGCCGACGCCCGGTTCCGGACCGCCGGACTCCACGCACTTGATGCCTTTGTAGCCGGCCTTGAGCACGTCCTCGAGCTCAAGGTCTTCCACCGAACCTTCCTGCGCTGCCAGATGCAGAACCGTGTCCTGTGCTTTGGCGTTCAGGATCAGCCGGGTGGAGTCGGCTTTCGGGTCGCATCCGACGATCAGGATCTTCTGCCCGAGGTCGACAAGCGCTGCGAGCGTATTTTGGGAGGTGGTGGACTTGCCGATCCCCCCTTTGCCGTAAAATGCGATTTGACGCAAATCTGACATATCGCCTTCCTTCTTTCGTTCCATCCATCGCTGAGTAAAAGGCAGGCAGCTCGCGCCGCCTCGCATGGCAATCTTCAAAACCCGTGCCATGTGGGCCGATCGAGCCAAAGGAAAGATCCTTTTGTTGGGTTTCAGAAAGTTACTCCGAACCACCACAGGAAACTGCCAAACAAACCTAATGTCGCCGATCAGACAAAGCCGACAGACGGTGTCGTGATGGCATCACTTGCACCGCTAGAGCAAATCCTGCTCAATCTGGGTCATATCCAGCGGCCTTAAGGTAGTTTGCGCATTCTGCCGCAGTGAAGCGAGGTATCAAGGCCCCGACCGCATCCCATAGAGCATCGATCTTTCGCTCGGCTCGGCCTCGCAACATGGCTTTCAGCTTCGAGAATGCGTTCTCGATTGGATTGAAGTCCGGACTATAGGGCGGCAGGAACATGAGCTTGGCGCCGGCACGTTCGATGGCATCGCGGACACCGGCTATCTTGTGTGCAGGCAGGTTATCCATAATGACGACGTCGCCGATCTCCAGGGGCGGCACCAGCACCTGTTCGACATACGCAAGGAAGACGTTGCCGTTCATCGCGCCATCGTAGACGAATGGGGCGGTCATTCCGCTGAGGCGCAACGCACCGGTGAAAGTCGTTGTTTTCCAATGGCCGTGCGGCACGCCGGCACGGCAAACGCTCACCTCGCAATGCACGTCCGCGCAGACGTGACATCTTGGTCGAGAGGCCGGTTTCGTCGATGAAGATCAGTTTCTCCGGATCGAGGTCCAATTGACCATCGAACCAGGCGCGCCGGCGCTTCAGGACGTCCGGTCGGTCCTGCTCCAGTGCGTGTGCGGTCTTTTTTTAAAGGTCCACCCACGGCCTCGAAGCCAGGCGCCAAGTGCGCTGCGGCTGATCTTCACCTGCCGCTCGACGGACAAGCGCTCAACCATCTCATCGAGCGTCACATCCCTACGCTCGTTGATCAACGCGACAACGAATTCCTCGTGTGCATCCACTGCCGAAGGTCGTCTCCAGCTCTGTGGCAGAGCAGTTAACTCACCCTCTTTCGCTCTTCAATCCAGCGGATCGCCGTCGAAATCCCAACTCCGAAACGAGCCGCAGCCTGTCGAGCCGACATGCCCGCCGCAGACGCTTTCAAAACCCGTATTAGGAGATCATCGCTCAGGGCCTGTCCCATCATCCACCTCTCCGCTGTGGATGTTGAATCAGCTTCGGTCGCTCTCGTCACCTCACAATCGATTCATCAATCGCAGGACATGTCTAGGTCGACCGCGCGCCAGCGCGACCGCGACCATCAGCAGGACAAAGAGCTTTGAAAACAGGAGACAATCGCACATCCCTGTAGCCAAGAGAGAAATGGCGTATCGCACGGGAGACGCTGCGAGCGCCCAGTGATAGAGCTTCGCCTTGTGGCTGAACAAGCCAACTTCGATCGCGCAGGCCCGCCGCGCCCGACAGCTGGCCAAAAACAGCGCCAGGAGCTACGACTGGGGCCACGCACGTGAGTATGTCGAGGGCATGTCGCGCATGCTGCAGCAGGACAAACCGGATGGCCACGTCTTGGCGACCGGCGAGACGACGAGTGTCGGCCAATTTCTCGAGCGGGCTTTTGCCGACTTGAACATTACTTTGGAATGGAAGGCGTCCGGCGTCGACTGGCTACGACTCCGCGTCCGGTGCCTGCCTTGTTGAAGTCGATCCTCGATACCTCCGCCCGACGGAAGTTGATCTTCTGCCGGTGATCCGACCAAGGCCCGCCAGAAGCTGGGCTGGCAACACAAGGCCCCGGTTCAGGAGCTCGTCGCCGAGATGGTGCGCGAGGATGTCAAGCACTGGAAGGCCCTGAACAGCCGGGAAGAGCTCTGAGTGTACGACTTGTCCAACAAGAAGATCTGGGTTGTCGGCCATCGCAGTATGGTCGGCAGTGCGCTTGTGCGCAGGCTCCGATGCCGTGCTCTGCGGCAGTGGCGTCAGTTAGCGGGTCGAACGAGGAGCGCGGATCGTGAACCCGCGAGCGCGCAAAAATACGGCATTAGCCGATGATGTTCATACTTCCACCAGGTGCCCGGATTGCGGTACCGAGGCTTCGGGGCATATGTTCCTGATGGTCCTGCTTGTCTCGAATATCTCACGCTTGACGTCTAAGCGTTCGCAGATCGAAAGGTGCGGGATGTGTCATCGTGTGGGTCGGTCCGTCATCGAGGGTTAAATAGACGCACCGATCACTGGGCCGCCACCGTCTCTTCGGATAACTTCAGCTATGGGACCATGCTCTTTCATAGCTCAGGGCCATTCCGCTCGATCAAGGTCCCCGATGGCCAATCACTCATTGAGCATCCTATTGGGAATACTACCAAAATTACGTTTTCACAGCGCGTCGGCGGGAGGTTGAGATAAACATCGGCAAGGGTGGATCGCACGCGTACCCCTTCCAAAACCGTCGCAAGACCATTTCGGCAGAGCCTGAGAACAAGGTTGCGCAACGCCTGCCGAACACCGCCGAACGCAAACCGAACGCCAAGTTGCTGCAGCACTGGGTAAACAATGCGCATCGAATTAATGCCGTACCCCTCAAGATCTGGACGCACGCCCCACAATCCAAGCTCGCATACGAGTAGATCGACCTCGCCAACCCGAACGAAACGACGCAACAACCCCATGTGAGCGGCCACACCGTGCGCATCATAGCCTATTACGCGAAGCTCGGGCCTAGCTCCTGACCAACTACGAGCACCTTCGAATGGAAGGGCGTTGTAAGCTCCAGTTGGCCCATAGGTCTTCCGAAAGAAATCTGCGAGCTCCGTGTGGTCAGAGAGCTCCAACTCGTTTTCCCAGCACACTTTCCACCGCACCTGAGGGCTCATACCTAAACCTCCACTTAATACTCTGTCCAGGCGTCGACAGAGCAACTACTTGATACGCACTCGTTGGGGCGCTTCTAATGGCACTGGTATAAGCTGGTGAAATCATTTGTTTGGATGGAACTCATCCGTCCAATGGATGCGTTCCAATCAATCGGCCTGCCATCGGCTGCCGACGCCAGATGAAGCGGCCGGGCTCCAACTTCTTCGTGAACATGCCGCCTTGTCCATCATGCTGGATCATCTTGATCAGGCATCCAGGACATTGAACTGAAAAGTTGACCATGACTGAGAGGCTCGCTACTCAGGCAGAAGCAAGCCAAAGACGTTTTCGGCGATAATCAGGCAAATTGTCGAGATCACATTAGAACCCTCGGCGGAACCGGGCTGGTCTATCCCGGCGTCGAAAGTCGTCGAACGACCCGACCTGGCGGAGGGGTTTTTTCGGAATGTTCGGTTTGCGACAGTCTGATTCCACACAAAATGGGACGCGGCGATAGGCAGCAGCATTCTCCTGTTGAATCTGAAAGGGGTTCCCCTCGCAAAACGCCCTGGTTCGCTTTGGCTATCGCAGCCCATGGACCGGCACGCTGGGTATCGGCGAAGATTGCCAGAGGACATACTTGCCTGGCGATCCCGACCTCGGGAGAAGATGATGGGTACAGGAATGGATTCGCAGATCAGTGCGTTTCCGGTGCAAGCTTTTAGGACCCCGGACACAGCAAACGCCTCCCAGGACTGGCGAGGCGGCCGCGAGATCGCAATTTTCTCCTAGATAACGGTATGAGGTGATCGTCATACCCTGGTCACCGGATGCCGATCGTCACGCACATGGTCTGGTACAGAGCCGGCGGCGCCGATGAGCCCCCGAGGAAATACTTAGTGACTGGCACGGTTGTTGCGTCGTCTCACGAAAGACAGCCGTTAACGAGAGGTCACGATGATGGATGTATGCTCGATGGGGATGGTGTTGTGCGGTGGGTACCTTCTTGCTGCATCCGCAGGCAGACTCGGCGGCGCTGAGAATGTCTTATCTGACTCGCCTTTGTCCGCGGCTGATGTATCGAGTTTCGAGACTTTCATAGTTCGCAGCCCACCGACATCACTCAATCTGGATCCATTTTATGCCAAATATGCTGACGCAGCGGGCATACCTATTATTTCGTCAAACAAGGTTCCAGACACGGCACTATTGATCTCACGTGACATTGTCCTCTACATGTTGTCAGAACGCCGTGATGTCCGCGATGCTTTAATCCAGGCTGGAGCGCGGGTGGGCGTCATGGCAATTGACGAGACGACGACTGATATTCCCGAGCAGCGGGATTGGAAGAAGCCTCTTCCCGATGATCCACGTCTCACCCCTGACGAGCGGCGGGATTACGCCAACACGATCGGCAAGATGACTGCCCGAGACTACTGGGCACAAAGGGCGCGCGGCATGGGCGGGCTCTACACGACGGGAGCTGTGGAGAATTTGATGGGCGTGCCGGGCACGCGGTATTACGGCGGGAACATTCTTGTTCACGAATTCTCACATAATATTTTCAACGCGCTGCGCACGGTAGATCCTGATCTCGTTGCACGAGTTGAACGTGCCTATTCGCACGCCTACGAGAAAGGCCTCTGGGCGTGTTCCTATATGGAGAACAACGTCGATGAGTATTGGGCCGAGGGCACGCGATTTTGGTTCAATACGAACTTGGCTTACAGCCGAGGCAATCTCACCATTGCCACATCAGAAGATTTCGAGGCTCACGATCCAAGCCTCTATAATATCATGGCCGAAGTCTACCGCCATGACCACCACATTCTGGCGGATGTCTATTACCGGCATTCGGCGAAGTCGCAGTAATGTCCTTTGGTATTGACTGCCGGCCTCATGCTGCAATCCCGCTGGAGACCCGAACTATCGCTGATCGTCCGTAATTTGTCAGAGCCAGCCATAAATTTGAGTTTCCGTTCAATTGAAGCGCCCATGTTGTTCCCACGGGTGCATACCAAGTACTTCGTGGCCGCTGGAATTGGCTCCTTGTGCAACATCGAGACCAAATGACCTGCCACTGAATTTTCATCCGGCGGCGATTAGAGCCTCGGCGGTCTTGAAACGCTCCCAAACGTTGGACCACCGGATGCTAGAGTTTTCCGGCTTCATTCAGGGAGGCGGGCTGGTTGCGCCTCCCGAATTCACCAACGAGATCGGCACCTTGTTGCCGATCGCACCATGAGGTCTTTCCTCATTGTAGTATCTACGCCAATCCTCCATCTTTTCGCGGGCATCCGCAAGGGTCAGGAACCAATGCTGGTTCAGGCATTCTGCACGGAAGCGGCCATTGAACGCTTCGATGAAAGCATTATCAGTCGGCTTGCCGGGGCGTGAGAAGTCCAACGTCACACCCTTGGAATAGGCCCACAGGTCCAAGTCGCGCGACACGAACTCGGTCCCTTGGTCGACACGGATCGTTTTCGGATAGCCGGCTTTTTGGCACACCCGTTCAAGGGTTTGCACAACGTCTTCGCCTCTATAGCTATGACGTGGATCAAGCACCGGCACGTAGCGCGAGAAGGTGTCGACCACCGTCAGCACGCGCAGTTTCTTACCCGTTGCGAGTTGGTCGTGAACGAAGTCCATCGCCCAGACGTCGTTGGGTCCGACGGCCATGTGCCGATCCTCGCGAAGCTTGGCTTTTACCCCCCGCTTCGGTGTCTTGTTCCGCAACTGTAGCCCCAAGTCCCTGTAAATGCGGTAGGTTCGCTTGATGTTGGTGCCCCAACCCTCGCGTTCCAACAGCACATGCACGCGGCGATAGCCGTACGTAAGCGCCCGGTGAGGGCCGTCTTGCGAGGTTGAGACGAACATCGGAAGTCCTAGTGCAAACACTAGGAGTAGTCCTATGACGAAGCATCCGATTGAAGTGATCACGTCTGTCGAGCGCCGACGGCGCTGGTCTCGGGAAGACAAAGAGCGGCTTGTTGCGGCCTGCTTTGAGCCAGATGCGGTGCTTTCCGAGATTGCCCGTGCGGCCGGTATCCATGTCAGCCAGCTTTTCCGTTGGCGCAAGGAGCTTTGCCAAATCGAGGAGCCGAAGACGGAAACGGCGAGCACGTTGGTGCCGGTGATCCTATCCGAGGCCGCGCCTCCAGCCACGCCCATTCCCTCGGGGCCGCCTGCCCCATCGCAGTCCCGCCGGAAGCGTAGCGATGTGACGATTGAGCTGGGTCGGGGCCGTCGTATTCGCGTGGACAGCGACATCGATACCGAGGCGCTGGGCCGTATTCTCGATGTCGTGCTGGAACGGAGATGATCCCGGTTCCGAGTGGTGTGAAGGTCTGGCTGGCGACAGGCCATACGGACATGCGCAAAGGCTTCCCCGGCCTATCGCTGATGGTGCAGGAGACGCTGAAGCGCGATCCGATGTGCGGACACCTGTTCGTGTTCCGCGGTCGCGGTGGTGGCCTGATCAAGGTCATCTGGCATGACGGCCAGGGAGCCTGCCTGTTTACGAAGAAGCTTGAACGCGGACGCTTCGTCTGGCCGTCGGCGGCAGATGGATCGGTGGTGATCACACCGGCGCAGCTCGGTTATCTGCTGGAAGGTATAGACTGGCGGATGCCGCAAAAAACCTGGCGACCGACGTCGGCAGGATGAGCAAAAGCACTGGAATGGCTGGGTCGAATATGATTCCATCCTACCATGAACGATGCGGCCGAACAGCTTCCTGACGATCTTGCCAGTGCGCTTGCACTGCTGGCGCAAGAGCGTGCCTGGCGTATGAAAGCCGAGGCGGAAGCCGCCAGTGCCAAGGCGCTCGTGTCACATTCAGAAGCGCTGATCGCGCGGTTGAAGCTGGAGATCGAGAAGGTTCGCCGTGAACTTTACGGCAGCCGGTCCGAGCGCAAGGCGCGACTTCTCGAGCAGATGGAGCTGCAACTCGAGGAACTCGAAGCCGACGCTGGTGAAGACGAACTGGCGGCGGAGATTGCTGCCAAGGCTTCTACAGTCCGGGCGTTCGAGCGAAAGCGTCCATCACGGAAGCCGTTTCCCGAACACCTGCCGCGCGAGCGCGTCGTCATCGCCGCCCCGACGAGTTGCCGCTGCTGCGGTTCCGCCAGGCTGTCGAAGCTCGGCGAGGACATCACCGAGACGCTGGAGGTGATCCCGCGCCAGTGGAAAGTCATCCAGACTGTGCGGGAGAAGTTCTCCTGCCGCGAATGCGAGAAGATCACTCAGCCGCCCGCACCTTTCCATGTGACGCCGCGCGGTTTTGCCGGGCCGAACCTGCTGGCGATGATCCTGTTTGAGAAGTTCGCCCAGCATCAACCGCTGAACCGCCAGAGCGAGCGCTATGGCCGAGAGGGGATCGACCTCAGCTTATCGACACTGGCCGACCAGGTCGGTGCTTGCGCGGCGGCGCTGAAGCCCATTCATTCGTTGATCGAGGCGCATGTTCTGGCCGCCGAGCGGCTGCATGGCGACGACACCACCGTGCCGATCCTGGCGAAAGGCAAAACCGATACGGGGCGCATCTGGACATATGTCCGGGATGACCGACCGTTCAGCGGGCAGTCACCACCGGCAGCTCTTTACTATGCGTCGCGGGACCGGCGGCAGGAGCATCCCGAGCGCCACCTGAAGACCTTTACCGGCATTCTGCAAGCGGATGCTTATGGCGGCTACAATCCCCTGTTCAAGGTTGACCGCGATCCCGATCCGCTGACGCAGGCACTGTGCTGGGCGCACTCACGCCGCAAGTTCTTTGTGCTCGCTGACATTGCCACGAATGCCAAACGCGGCAGCCGTGCCATGCCGATCTCGCCGCTGGCGCTGGAGGCTGTCAAACGGATCGATGCCCTGTTCGACATCGAGCGGGAGATCAACGGGCTTGCCGCCGACGAACGCCTGCAGCGCCGTCGCATCGACAGCCTCTCACTCGTCAAAGAACTCGAGGACTGGATGCGGACCGAGCGGGCAAAGCTGTCGCGCAGTTCTCCTGTCGCCGAGGCTATCGATTACATGCTGAAGCGTTGGGACGGCTTCACGTCATTCCTGGAAGATGGGAGAATTTGCCTGACGAACAATGCAGCCGAGCGGGCGCTGCGAGGCTTTGCTCTCGGAAGGAAGTCATGGCTCTTCGCCGGATCGGATCGTGGTGCTGATCGCGCAGCCTTCATGGCGACGCTGATCATGAGCGCAAAGCTCAACGACATCGATCCGCAAGCCTGGCTTGCTGATGTCCTCGCCAACATCGCTGACACGCCGACGAGCAAACTGGAACAATTGCTTCCGTGGAACTGGACGCCGACGGCGCTGGATGCTCAAGCGGCCTGACCTGCGTCCTTCACCGGATGCTTACAGCCGTACCGCACACGGATCTCGCAGATCTCGCGAATACGACGTTCCAGACCGGCCTGATCAGCACGGCGAGAGGTATAGTGGTGAGTTGATCGATCGAAGTTCAACGCTCCACAAGCACGTCGGATCGAGATCGCCCAATCGCAGCACATGCCTTTCACCATCTCCCGCTTCCGAGCAGGCCTTAGAGCTTTCGGCGGATGACATCCTGCAACATCTCGCGGTCCAGCGTCAGATCCGCGACGATCTTCTTCAGGCGCGAATTCTCGTCCTCGAGCTGTTTCAGCCTCTTCATCTCCGGTGGCAGCATGCCCGCGTATTTTTTCTTCCAGTTGAAATAAGTCGCCTGGCTGATCCCCGCCTTCCTGCAGATTTCAGCAACCGACACGCCTTCATCACCTTGCTTCAGAATGAACGCCTTCTGAGCGTC
This sequence comes from Rhizobium phaseoli, assembly GCF_001664385.1. Taxonomy (NCBI): domain Bacteria; kingdom Pseudomonadati; phylum Pseudomonadota; class Alphaproteobacteria; order Hyphomicrobiales; family Rhizobiaceae; genus Rhizobium; species Rhizobium phaseoli. The sequence continues at coordinate 393,903 of NZ_CP013535.1, forward strand.
CGAAAACTGCGACGCTTTCATCGTCTTCTGGTCCCTTTCCCAGCCAGGAAAATGCACCGGAAAACTCTAACCAAAATTGGTCCAGTTTGAAGGGTTCAGATCAGCATCAGCCGCAACTTTCTACCAGCGCCGTCGCTTATCCGATCCGACGACCATGTCTATTTTGTGGGGGAGAACGGTGTTGCCGGTGGTCATGTTGGCGATCGGTGCTTGTACGTTCGCAGGCCTGTCCACGTTTTAAAGCATATATGCCGAAACGCGCGGACTCTCACCGAATGTCTTCTTTCTGACATTCACCGTCACGACTGTCACATTGCGATTCTCCGTCGCGGGTATGATCGGTAAGTTGCCGCTTGGGCGCCTAGCACTCACCCTCTTCGTGACGACACTGATTGGGATCGGACTTTTGGTTTTGAACCCGGGAAGCGAGCTGCTGTACGTCGTCGCCACCGTTCTCTTTGCGATAGGCTACGGTCTCACTTATTCGACCTTGAATGCGATGGTGGTGAACCTCGCTGGCGAACGTGGTCTGTCAATCTCAACGGCCTCCCAAGTCTTTACACTCGCTTATTTTCGTGGGTTCGTTCGAATTCCCGTATCTCGGTGGCACATTAATTGCTGTTTATGGCATCGACGTTGCCATGCTCGTGATGGCGGGTCTGGTCGCTCTCAACATCGCAATCGCCAGTCAGACATTGTGGAGGGCGGTGTAGGAGACAGACGTCCTTCATAATGATTTCCGTATCGCTGCCCACGTGCCCGCCCAACCAAAGGAAGTGTGTTTATGCAAGTGCTGGATCTCATCGGTATAGGCATCGGACCCTTTAATCTTAGTCTTGCAGCACTCGCGTGTCCGACGCCGCTGCGCACTGCCTTTTTCGAAAAGGAAAGCGGCTTCGATTGGCATCCTGGGCTGCTGCTGCCCAACAGTCGCCTGCAGGTATCTCCGCTGAAGGACTGTGTGACACTTGCAGATCCGACCAGTCCGTTTTCGTTTCTCAACTACCTCGCGGTGCATGGACGGCTGTACAGCTTCGTAAACCGGTGCGACGCGACCACGTCGCGAAGAGAGTTCACACAGTATTTCCAATGGGTTGCGCATCAGTTGCCACAACTCCGGTTTGGGGAGGAGGTTACCGACGTAACCAGATTAGACGAGGGTTACCGCGTGACGACGACTCGAGATCACTACCATGCACGCTCAGTTGCGATTGGCGTCGGTGTCGTTGCAACAATTCCCGAATGCGCCAAACCTTGGCTGGGCGAGAAGGTCTACCATGTGGCGAGCTATCTGGATCGGCCACAAATCGACATCGGTGAACGCGTATTAGTCGTTGGTGGGGGGCAGAGCGGTGCGGAGGTTGTTGAACACCTATTGGGCAGTCCGGGTATCGGTAAAATTACATGGGTGACGTCACGCGGGAACCTGTTCACGAGGGATGACAGCTCTTTTATCAACGTGTCATACACGCCGTCTTACAGCCAGCGCTTTCATTCGCTGCCACTTAAAAAACGTCGCACTATTGTCGACGACGAAAAACTCACCAGTGACGGCATTTCAGCAGAATTGAGCAACCGCATTTACGAAACTATCTATCACCGCAGCGCGACTGGCAATATTGACGATGTCATTCAACTGCTACCCGCAGTCGTCATGAAGGAGTTGTCTCCTCATGCGGACGGTTGGCACGCGCTGTTGGCTTCGCACGGCACCTGTCAGCGACCGACTGTAGTGGCTGATCGGGTCGTACTCGCCACCGGTTTCGAGCCTCGCCCGCTAGCGTTTATCGATCGCCTATTGGCTTCCGCTTCTATGGAAGGCGGTCTGCCGGTCGTGAAGGACGATTACTCCGTTCAATTCGAGGACAACGCCCCCGGCCAGGTATATCTGCAAAACCGATCCCCAGTCCAAAGTGGCTTGCAGAGTGTGAATCTATCGCTCGTCGCCTACCGAAACGGTCGCATCATCAATAGCCTGCTTCGGCGTGAATACTATCTGAACGTCCCAGATCGGCCGATCCTTGGGTGCCTAGGTTTACTTCCCGCTCAAGAGACACAAAACGCAAGATAACACTCCAGTGCAGTGCAGCTCGGGGCGCCTGCTCACGACGCAGCTTTACCAGGCGGCTTTAAATCTAAAAAGGAGTTACACATGTTAACCAAAGAACAAAAATCAACATGGGATGACGTTGGATACATTAGGATTGAGTCATTTCTCGATCTAGAAAGCCGAGATAAACTTTCAGCTCTTGTGGCTGATGTTTCGTGCTGGGAGACAAGTGAAGACAAATGGCTGATATGGTTCGAAAAAACAACTGTCGGTAGGAGGATCATTTCGAAGGTCGAGAACTTCCTCGAATTTAACGCCCCCGTGCGTGATTTACTGCTGGCTGACCACCGTATCGAGTCGATCGTCGAAGAGTTACTGGGGGAAGATGCCCGCATGCTCAAAGAGTTGCTGATCTTTAAGTACTCCGACAGCGGCGGCTATCGCCCGCATCAGGACATCTACCATATCCCACATAAGCTACCAGACCGGATGGTGCACGCGATTGTTGCAATAGGCATCGACGATTCCGGCCCAGACAACGGAGGGCTTTTCTTCAGCCCCGGGAACCACAAAAAGGGCGTGTTCCCAATGGACGCCGGCGGCGTAATGTACCCCGAGGTCGCGGACAGGCTGGCCTGGGAGCCCGTAACGTGGAAGGCCGGTGACATTTTCATCTTTGACGACTATGCCCCACATTACTCAAAGCCCAACAAAAGTGAAAATTCTCGAAGGGTGATTTATCTCGTGTTCCAGCGTGCCTCAACTGGTGGGCCAACGAGGGCCGAATACAACAAACTGAAACGCGCCTACAACCCTCCCGAGGGCAAGGTCTCCAACATCGACGAGCTCAAGCCGCCGAACGGCATTTTCTATCGCGATTGAAGGCAGAGGACAGAGGCAAACATGTATACGAAACAGATCGACCGCTCAATCATGCGCCAGGAGTATGGCGTTCTGGTGTGCCGGTTACTTGAGCATCTACCGCAGGCAGTCGCAACGGCTTTCGGCACATCGATTGTGGAGGTGGTACCTGGCGATGCGGTCGATCTTCATTCGCACCCAGAGCACGAACTCTGGGTATTGATCTCGGGCAGCGGCGTGTTTCAATCCGATGGAGAAACCTCCGCAGTCAGTGGGGACACGATGGTCTATATAGCGCCGCACCAAAAACACGCGATCAAAAATAGCAGCCCTCAAACCAGCTTAAAGTTCCTTTCGATATGGTGGGATTGAATTGAGAGCAAACCAACATACTTTTTTTGCCTGCTCGGCGCCGCCGTGCCCGAACGGCAAGCTGCATCTTGGGCATATAGGTGGCGTGTACCTTCTCGCCGACGTGTTCGTACGCTACCACCGCATGGTAGGCAACGCGGCCTATCACGTGACAGGTGCGGACGAACATGGCACTTACACGCTGGTGAAAGCCCGAAAGCTTGGCAGGCCGGTTGATGACGTCGCACACATGCACATTGAAGAAATTCTGCAGTGTCTGCGGTCAGTTGATATTGAACCGGACGTATTTGTAAGGACTTCAAGCGAAGACCACAAAGACCGCAGCTTGGCGATCTACGACCAACTAAGAGCGTCCGGCTACGTTGAGCTGCGCGACGGAGAGCAACTGTATTGCGGGACGTGCGAAGAGTTCGCCGCAGACTCACTCGCGGTCGGAGAGTGTCCAGCTTGTAACGCGCCAACAGATAGTAACCTTTGCGAAGATTGCGGCTCGGCGCTGCAACACAATCTACTACGCAACCCGATTCACACGACATGCGGCCAGAGCCTTATCTTGCGCCCGATTCGACAGGTTCATTTTGAGCTTGAAAAATTTGCTCCGGGGCTCGATCACGCCATTGAGGCGAGCGGATGGCCGGAATCCATAAAGCGCAAAGAACTTGACTGGCTACGGTCAAAACTGATGGCATTGCCGATGTCGCGGCATTTCGACCGTGGTGTGACTTTGAACTCCCCGGTGGAGGTGGCAGGCCAAACTTTAATGACTTGGTTTGAAGGATTGTGGTGCTATGAGACAGGAATCGAACGCCTCTGCAAGCAAAATGGCGCAGATCTCGATGACACTATGCGCAACGCGAGCACGAGACTCGTATTCTTCATGGGTCAGGATAACCGGTTTTATTACACGATCGGCGTTACTGCTAGTTTGTTCTCGCGCGGTTATGCGATTCCATACAACCATGCAATTCAGGACTTTTATAAGCTCGAAGGCGCGAAATTTTCTACTAGCCGTGACCACGCTGTGTGGGCTGACGAGGTGGCAGCAGATATCGACACGAACGTGCTGCGCTACTATTTGGCTAGCATCGCCAAGCCATTTGGCGCAAACGACAACGATTTTCTGATCGAGGGGCTGCTTCAGACCGCGGCTAGAATTCGTGCTTTCGAAACGGCTTTGCGCAAGTACGCCGGATGTAACGAGACGCTGACGGCCGACAAGCTGACAGTCGAGCAGAACCACAATGTTAAACGATATTCCGAAGCGGTGCAGGACTTGCGCGTCTGGGATGCCATGGACGCCATAGACGCCTTTTTCGACGTTGCGTCTTTTTCAAGGGCAGATACCTCAGTCAGCGCAGCGGAAGTTTCCGTATTTCTAAGCCTTCTTAATCCTGTGACCCCGATGCTTGCGGCGCGGTATGGTGCTTTCTTTTTCGGAGCCGGATGGCGGCCGGGGCTCGATGGCGGCACTATCCGGCCAAGCACCGGCTTACGCAAACCGGTTGATTTCCCATTGTTTAGCGACCCGATTCCGGAAGCCTTCATAGAGGCTTATGAAAGACGATTTAGGCAAGTCCGGCCGAATTCTTAGCTTTTAATGACGGCAACCGCTTTGACGATCCCGAGGCGAGTAACGCGGACGCCGACCGGATGACGGCATCTCGATAGCGGAGAACGCAAGGCGGCAGTCGGGCGACCTACTTCGTTCCGAAAGGCCCACGACGGCTTTCTGGCGTGCGACGGCGTCGCGCTTGGCGGCGGGCCTTTCTATTTTTTAAGGAGCTCGGGAAGTGGGGCCGTATCCAGGATCTGCTCGGCGAGCAGTCTCTTCAGTGTGGCGTTCTCTTCCTCAAGCGCCTTCAGGCGCGTTGATCTTTTCATCACAAATTACTGGCACGCCACCAATATCTTGAACATGCTTCCAAACAGAAGGAGCCCGCCAGTCGATAGCCAGCGTACGGCAAAGCCTCTCCGGTATCGCGATATGATGAACCTACTTCCGCCCATCCGTTCACTAGCATTTCATGTCGCTCGGTGACGCCGCTCCACATCGCCTATTGCTAAGGTGCCATTCGATATTTAAAGTGGATTATCTGCAACTATAACGTCTATCGTAACTATGCGGCCTACTTAATTGATCACCAAACTAACCTAAGCCTTTTTGACGAACCTTCATTGGATCTATGCTGGAAGGTTCTGTACTGGAAAAATCGATTGTTTGGATATAAAATATCCGTTGTTTGGATGTGACTAAAGATGCGTTTCAAGGGCCTTGATCTAAACCTGCTCGTTGCATTGGATGCGCTCACGACCGAGCGCAACCTAACGGCTGCCGCACGTAGTATCAATCTAAGTCAACCAGCAATGAGTGCCGCCATTGGTAGGCTTCGGGACTATTTCCGCGACGAATTGTTTACAATGAATGGTCGAGAACTTCGGCTGACGCCCCGTGCCGAAGGACTTGCCTCGGCAGTGCGTGAAACTCTCTTGCAGGTACAATGCTCAATCATCTCTTGGGAGCCGTTTAATCCGTCGAAGTCTGACAGATGCTTTAGAATAGTTCTGTCCGATTTCATGATGCTGATATACTTCAATAAAATCATTGAGCGAGTTGCTCGAGAAGCGCCCGCAGTCAGCTTTGAGTTGCTGCCTTTGGATAGTGATCCGTACGAGATGCTTAGCCGCGGTGACGTCGACTTCCTCATCGTGCCTGAATTTTTTCTCTCGGGCGCACACCCGAGTGCAAAACTGTTCACAGAGAAGTTTGTATGTGTAGCCTGTTCGACAAATGTGGACCTACCTTCAGCGCTGACGATCGAGCAATATGTCTCCACGGGACACGTCGCTGCCGCGTTTGGGCGCTTTTTGAAGCCATCGGTCGAGGGCTGGTTCTTGCTCGAGAATGGTATTCAGAGGCGGGTGGAGGTCGTCGTGCAAGGGTTTAGCTTAATACCACCAGTCCTGCGTGGCACGAACCGCATAGCTAACCTACCGCTTCGCTTAGTCGAGCATTACGAAAGTACTTTCCCTTTGCGGATCATCAACCTTCCGTTACCGCTCCCCGTCTTCACAGAAGCTGTTCAATGGCCAGCGCTCCATAATGCCGATCCAGGGAGCATCTGGTTCAGGGAGATATTGGTTGAGGAAGCTTCCCGTATGATGTCCTCCAACGCACCTAAAATACATGGGTTGCTACAACAATCCGGTTCCTGACCAAGGTTCCTGCTTGAGTAAGATCCGCCCGAGCCCGAATAAGTTCAACAGCCACCAAAGAGGCTTTTCAAAGGTATCCATCCGGGGAAGGCCGCTGACCTTGCCCCCAAGTTTTATCCAGTTTTGAGTTCGCTCCGACGGTTTTGGGTTGCTGTATTTGCGGCGGTAGCGGCGGGTTGCGGTGCGGAGCAATTGTGGTCCCCCAGCACCCTTCGATTTGCCGCCGAAGGTGCTAGACAGCACGTCGCGCAATCGTCCGAAGGGCGGCCGATCGGCGACGGGCGTAGCGCTCAGCTTCGTCGATAAAATGGCCTAGGGTCACTCACAGGTGGTGCCGTCTTCAGCTAATCGGCCGCGTCGCGGGTCGTCGCTCCCAATGCAGCCCAGCTTCCTAGGTTTCAGGATGGTCACGGCAATCGCGCTGCCTCCTGAACCATTATATCTCGCATCCAGATATTTGCCGGATCTTTGTCGTGAAGTACCGGCCATTGGACTGCCTCGGTGAATGTCGGCAGCGCTATCGGGGGCGCAGTCATCCGCAATGGTATCGTGTCCTCAAAAAGCCCAACTAGTCGTAACGGAACGGTTGCGATGCGATCGGTGCCCATTAGGGCGGCGGGGATCATGCTAAAGCTTGAAACAACGACTTCGACCCGCCTCTTGAGGCCATGCTCCTGCAAGAAGCAATCTTCTATGGTAGGCTGCTGCGTCCGACCGAACCTAACTACCGCGTGCCCCATTGAAGAATACTCCTCGGCAGTAAGGGCTTCCTCAAGTTGTTTGTTATTACTGCAGCCGACGCAAGTCAGTCGTTCCTGAAATAGATCTATCTTAGGGTGCGCGCTCGACATGAATAGCGGTGGGCTAATAAGGAAGTCTACGTCGCCGCGTCGCAAAAGCTCGTCTGGATTGTCAGTAAGAGGCAGCAAGTCAAAACTAATGCCGGGTGCTTCCCGCGCAAGACGCTCCAGTATCTTCTGAAAAAGAACAACTGTAACGAAATCGCATAAGCTTACTCGGAAATGACGATCTGATTGATCAGGAGTAAATTTATCCCAGGGTATGATATTGAGCCGAATATGCTGTAAAGCCTCACGAATCGCAGGCGCGAGGTCTTCCGCACGCGGAGTTGGAACGAACTCACGACCACGCATCGTAAATAGTTCATCGCGGAAATAGGAGCGGAGCCGGCGGACAGCTGCACTCATTGCGGGCTGGCTCAGATTAATGCTACGTGCCGCCGCAGTAAGGTTGCGCTCAATCATTAGTGCATCGAGCGCGACAAGGAGATTTAGATCGAGGCCCTTAAATCGCATATCTTTTAACTATCCAATAGTGCAGCCCATTCCACAATGGCTGTTCCTACGGCGATGGCTGAATTCGCCTTGACGCTCCTCAATCGATTTGAGGGCGCGGCCACAGAGACTTAATCTCTGTGATCGGAAAGCAACCTGAGGCCAGTCCAGATTAAGCCATAACTCCAGAGTGAACGCTCGTTGCAGTGTAATAGGAAGCCTCCAATGGCAAATCACCAAACGCCAGCTGGCAAAGAAGATAATTAGCACCTGCTTCCTCGACATGATCGAGAAGATCTTGCCTAACTGAAGCAGCAGTACCAACTACGCACAACTGACAGTCTACTGCTGCATCAAAATCCGGCGGGAGGTTCTGAGGAGTCTGTATCCCGTTAATCTCGTACAGAAACCTAAAGCTCCGAAGCCACCGTTGATAAGCCGGGGCCGCGAGCGAAATGGCATGCTTCGTCGTGCTGCCGGCCACCACCATTCGGACCAACCCAAGGAACGGCGCCCGTTTCCTGCCCCCGGCGGTACGTCTCTCGTGTGCTCGGTAGGCATCAGTGATCTGGCGAACAGCAGAAGCAGGGCCCCCGCAGGCAAGATTTGTATCGTTCTCAGCCGCCCAGCGCGCAACCTCAGGACGACTGGTTGTAATCCATCTCGGAGGCTGAGGACGTTGGTGTGGCCGCAACATCAACGGGACTTTGTCTAGTTCAAAGTGGTCGCCTTTGTAGGAAAGAGCCTGAGCTCCTTCCTTCATCGCTTGGATGACGATCTCGCTGGCTTCGAGATAGCGCGATGTCGCCACCTCCTCATCAATACCGAAAAAGCTCCATTCGATTGGTAAGGAGCCGCGCCCCATGCCCAACTCGAGCCTGCCACCGCTCAGATGATCCAGCATGCAAATTTCTTCAAACGCACGTAACGGATGATAAAGGTTCAACAGCATAACCAAAGGACCGAGACGAAGATGCTGCGTGCGCTGAGCTACGCTTGCTAGAAATAGATTCGGCGAAGGTCCTCTGCCGTGGGGAGTACAGTGGTGCTCTGCGACGTGATATCCATAAAAGCCAAGGCGATCGCAGACCTCTGCCAACTTCATCCGATCTTCATACTGGCGCCCAATCTCCCTTCCGTCTTCGTCCAAATGGTCGAAGATACCAACCATCAGCTTTGCGGGAAGAGAGTTTGTCATTTAAATGTCTCCAAGTTTGGCGGCGAATTTTCGGTGACCAAGACCGGAGGGTGGCCCCGATGTCTTTCGCCAGGAATCATCGAAAAGCTGCTGGTTCTAAAAAACGATGCTGACGCCGATGAGCTAATCATAATGCTCACGTTGAAATGACATTGAATCATTCGTATTCATGTATGACTTCGCGGTGGGTAACACCCCATCTCGCATACCCACAGCTCCGTTCACTTTTGAGAAGCCAAGGATTGGCAAGATCGGATAGTGGTTGTTCAGCTTTTGTGGCGACCCAAATGTGTTAAAGCTGGTATTCGGTTTAATGCGACGAGGCTCCTGCAGTAGGCGAAGAAAGGACCCAGAGCTATGTCTCGGCGCTTGATTGGCAGACGAGAGCGCCTTCTGCAGTTCCACGTTGGCCATGTTCGTCTCCATTTACCGGCCAGGTCTGTGACCTTGCCCTCGGCTGCTCTCGGTGGAGCAACATCATGGGGTCCCCAATTCATAATCGAGGTGTTTAATAACATCCCATGGCTTCGTAAAATTGATTGTTTGTATGGCATTGATCCACCAGGTGAATAACCAGGAATCTTCACCGTCAAAGGGTTGCTGATCGAACTAGCATACGGTCGACCCAGGCGAGATCACGGCCCCTTCCGAAGGTGGAAGGATCAGGAGCCAGTGCGGTTTTGGCCGCAGCGCAACAGCGCCGATACCAGAAATAGATGTGACGCAGTTGGCTTCCGCGTCTTTCGTGCACGCTGTTATATGTCCTTAACATTCCCGATCTTAACTTCATAGGATCACAGGTTTTACGATAGGGAAATTGCTCTCAACCCTTCAAACTGGACCAATTTTGGTTAGAGTTTTCCGGTGCATTTTCCTGGCTGGGAAAAGGAACGGAACACGATGAAGGCATCGCAGTTTTCGGACGCTCAGAAGGCGTTCATTTTGAAGCAGGGTGATGAGGGCGTCTCGATCGCGGAGATTTGTCGCAAGGCGGGGATCAGTCAGACGACTTACTTCAACTGGAAGAAAAAGTACGCCGGCATGTTGCCGCCAGAGATGAAGAGGCGCAAGCAGCTTGAGGACGGGAATTCGCGATTGAAGAAGATCGTCGCGGATCTGACGTTGGACCGTGAGATGCTGCAGGACGCCATCCGCCGAAAGCTCTAAGGCCTGAGGGGTAGCGGGAGGTGGTGTCATGTGCCGCGATTGGGCGATCTCGATCCGGCGTGCCTGTGGCGCGTTGAACTTCGATCGGTCGACCGATCACTACATCTCTCGCCGCGCCGAGGCCGGTCTAGACCTGTAAGCGCGGGTGCGCTACGGCTATCGTCGCGTGCATGTGCTTTTGGAACGCGAGGGTTGGGGCACCAACATCAAGCGAACCTATCGCATTTACAGGGACTTGGGACTGCAGCTGCGGAATAAGACTCGGAAGCGCCGTGTTAAGGCGAAACTTCGCGAGGATCGGCAAATGGCTGTCGGACCAAATGACGTGTGGGCGATGGACTTCGTGCACGACCAGCTCGCAACCGGAAAGAAACTGCGGGTCCTGACGGTGGTCGCCACCTTCTCACGCTATGTTCCCGCGCTTGATCCGCCTCACAGCTATCGAGGTGAAGATGTCGTGCAGACGTTGGGACGGGTGTGACGATTTTCGTTATAGTGCGCACTATGAGTCCGATTACGCAACATACGTATTGAACCCTCATTCTCTAATCGAGGCGCCGTTACGTGGAACCGCATTTCCTTTCCCGAAGAAATAACCTACCTCACGGCATCTCTATGAAGGGTGACGAGGCGTTAGGTTTGACTGGCCCGTCCACGCGTCTGTAACGGCTGCCCGATCTTCCAAAGCATGCTTGTGTCGATCTCAAGCTCGACTCCAACCTTGCCCGCACCTGTGACTACGGTAGGATAAGAAAAAAGGGCGGTGTCGATCAGTACAGCGATCTTCTGGAGACCGAATGGTGATACGCTTCCTGACGGGTAGCCGAAGAGATCGAGTACCTGTTCTTTCTGAGCAAGCTCGGCTCGTTTCCATCCATACGTGCCAGCAACCGCTTTCATGTCAATCTTTGAAGGTGATGGCAGCAAAACGGCACAAAGGTGGCGCGCAGGATGAGACCGGCGCATCACATCGTTCGCTTTCTGCTCGGCAATAATCATCGTCTTTGCAACGCGCCCCACGGGAACGCCGATAGCAGAGGCTAAATCGGAAGGAGATGTAATAGGGGTGGCGAACTCACTATAGCGCCACAATCGTACCGTCGACGCTCCGATCTGGTGCAGTTCAGCAAGTACGTTCGGATGAACGTCCAACATAGTCGTTTCCTTCCGGTTCACCTGGTAGGACGATCGAGGATAGCTGTTTCAGCGACTGCGAGTACAGCCCTCTTGCGAGTAAGTTTCAGGCGGTTCGCTCCAAAAGCTGCCTAATGCGGCGGCGACCCTCGTTCCCAAAAATACTGAAGTAAGCCTCCAGGCACTTATCGCTATCGAGCATGAAAGGAGCATCATATTTGGTGATATGCCGAATAGCCAAGGCTGGAACCGTTGTGTCGAGCGGTCGAAACATCCTGTTGTGCAAACCGGGCTCCGGGCAACCTGGATAAAATTCACCGATCATGAAACCTTCCTGAATGAAGTCGGGCTTCAGCCGTTTTTGCAGTTGACCAATCCTGATGATCTCTCCTTCATCCTGTATTCCAGGAAGGGCAATGATAATGGCCTTATAGATCCAGTCGCCCGTTCGATCGTTGAAGGACTTTACGGGTTTCATCTGGCTGAAGACGGCGAGCATACGCGCCAAATCGTTTTCGATTTCGTCAACTGCAACAGCTTGCGACGCGGCAACCCGTAAAAGCCCCTTCGTCAGAGCCTCGGGAACGAAAGGGCAAACGCTCCCGTCCCGACCTAAATGAGGATGTGGATTGGAGAGGAATTCTGAGGCATACCGAGCAAATTTCTGAAGAGCTGCGTTTGCATACTCATCATAGGCGTTGTATCCCGCATCAATATTCTTTTCCAGAATTTCGCCCACTGTCATCAATGGACCAATCGTCCCGAAAGGTTGGCTGTAATCTTTCCAAATCTCTTTATTCATTTCGGATCCCTGGTTCGAAAAGCCACGTGCAAAACGGAAGGTCGGGCTCTTGCATGCCAGCTCGGGCGGCGGGCGAGCTGGTCGGGGGCCAATCAAGAGACCGACCTTCCATCGGAAGCGAAGCTCCCGAATTTTTGATAGCACTCGTAGTTACACTTGTGTAACTGTTTTTTTAAATGGATGTGAAAACAAGAGCGGGGGCTCGTGCACGATGAAGGTTAGTCTCACGACCGCCCGCAAATTCTTATATTCGTCGTAGTTATGAAGACATACATATGATAAATGTCGCCGCGATGGGATCCGGTAACAGGCTTTGGGTGAAAACAGAACGACCCATTGCGCAGAGGCGTGGCCGTGACGAAGACAACACGAAGAAAAATATATACGCCAGAACAGATCGACGTCGGCGTAAAGCATAAGCTTGAGAAAATTGACTCGTTTTTGTCAGATCTCTTTAGCGAAAATTCCGAAGAAAAACTATTCCTGAGGAATATTCTTGGATTGATGCTTAAAGTATATCATATGGACGCCAATAACAAACCCATGACGAAGATGCAGGCGTGTCGCTATCTGCCTTTCAAAAACCAGACTGTTTGCCAAAAGTATGTCGAGGCAGCGCATTTGCGTGGGTTCATCGACATCACTCGGGATAAAACGGACAAACGGCGTCTGATTGTTGTTCCAAAGGAGCCGTTGGTTGTCTATGTCAATGAATATATAGCTGACTTCCTTGATGACTGCCGTAGAGCGATTGACAGTGCCGCTCAAGTAGCTACGCTTCCTGAGGAAGGGATGGCAACGGCAAGTTCTTCATCTATTGATAAATCGCCAGCGTCTTCTGGGGCACCTGTGGGTTCCTCTCAAAAGAGAGTCGATCGAAAAGCCAGGAAATTTTAGCGAGTTTTATTGTGGGAAAGCAAAAGTAAGAAGCCGGTCTCGCGCGCGTTTATCCTTTCATCAATCAAATGTTTCCTCCGTAAACAAGCTTCATCGAGGTAACCCGCTTCGCTTAACCGGCCTGACGGCCGGTGCAGGCGCTGCTAGGGGGAGCGGCTGTATCGTCGTTTCGGCCAAGAAACTGCGCGGGAAGTTCGGCGGCATCCTCAGCCTTATCACCTTGGCATTTACGCTATCTTTTTAGGCGAGGCGGAAACCGCTGACGCGGTCCTCCATCTCTTGGTCGAGACAGTGTGACCTGCCACTGAATTTTCATCCGGCGTCTGACCTGCCACTGAGAATTTCTGAACCGCTCCCAAACGTTGGACCACCGGATGCTAGAGTTTTCCGGCTTCATTCAGGGAGGCGGGCTGGTTGCGCCTCCCGAATTCACCAACGAGATCGGCACCTTGTTGCCGATCGCACCATGAGGTCTTTCCTCATTGTAGTATCTACGCCAATCCTCCATCTTTTCGCGGGCATCCGCAAGGGTCAGGAACCAATGCTGGTTCAGGCATTCTGCACGGAAGCGGCCATTGAACGCTTCGATGAAAGCATTATCAGTCGGCTTGCCGGGGCGTGAGAAGTCCAACGTCACACCCTTGGAATAGGCCCACAGGTCCAAGTCGCGCGACACGAACTCGGTCCCTTGGTCGACACGGATCGTTTTCGGATAGCCGGCTTTTTGGCACACCCGTTCAAGGGTTTGCACAACGTCTTCGCCTCTATAGCTATGACGTGGATCAAGCACCGGCACGTAGCGCGAGAAGGTGTCGACCACCGTCAGCACGCGCAGTTTCTTACCCGTTGCGAGTTGGTCGTGAACGAAGTCCATCGCCCAGACGTCGTTGGGTCCGACGGCCATGTGCCGATCCTCGCGAAGCTTGGCTTTTACCCCCCGCTTCGGTGTCTTGTTCCGCAACTGTAGCCCCAAGTCCCTGTAAATGCGGTAGGTTCGCTTGATGTTGGTGCCCCAACCCTCGCGTTCCAACAGCACATGCACGCGGCGATAGCCGTACCGCACACGGATCTCGCAGATCTCGCGAATACGACGTTCCAGACCGGCCTGATCAGCACGGCGAGAGGTATAGTGGTGAGTTGATCGATCGAAGTTCAACGCTCCACAAGCACGTCGGATCGAGATCGCCCAATCGCAGCACATGCCTTTCACCATCTCCCGCTTCCGAGCAGGCCTTAGAGCTTTCGGCGGATGACATCCTGCAACATCTCGCGGTCCAGCGTCAGATCCGCGACGATCTTCTTCAGGCGCGAATTCTCGTCCTCGAGCTGTTTCAGCCTCTTCATCTCCGGTGGCAGCATGCCCGCGTATTTTTTCTTCCAGTTGAAATAAGTCGCCTGGCTGATCCCCGCCTTCCTGCAGATTTCAGCAACCGACACGCCTTCATCACCTTGCTTCAGAATGAACGCCTTCTGAGCGTCCGAAAACTGCGACGCTTTCATCGTCTTCTGGTCCCTTTCCCAGCCAGGAAAATGCACCGGAAAACTCTAACCAAAACTGGTCCAGTTTGAAGGGTTCAGATCAAAGTGCACAAGATGGTGGCGAATGGGAACGTAGGGTCGTCGCCTCGATCGCCAAGAAATTGAAAAGGGGCCAGCGAGGAGCGCCTTTTGGCTCGCATCGCCGGGTCCGCGATCAAGGCCCTCGACGGAGCGGTGCCGAAATTGCCGAACAGGCGATACTTTCGGCTCTGGTCCGCAAATACAAGACTGGCGGTTCCTAAGCAGCGAGCCCAGGCGGTGCCACGTTCCTCCTACGGCATTTCATTATCCACGCATGTTGCCGAGGCTGCTGAGCCTGCTCGAATTCCGGAACAATGCAGCACATCGGGTCCGCCATCGCGGCGCTGGAATGGCTCAAGCGTCTGATCGACGAGGACGACAGACGGATCGACCCGTATCGATCCGAGACCTGGCTGTAGGCCTGAAGGCCTAGCATCCTGCCGTATTTCACGTTTACCAGGGCGTGGCCTTGTCCCTATTGGCAGATGCTATGGCCGGATGTGTCAAGTAAAAGATCCACCGGATGCGAAAAGAAACACGAGACCTATTGGGCAATGCTTGGGCGGGTCCCGACGCTATGGCGATCTCAGACCTGCACTTGTTCCGGCCCAGGCTGTGGCCGACAGCGATCGTCTCGCGGGGCCGTTGCGACAGGAGGATAGCTGGCAAATCTCAAGCTCACCTCGACATCCGGTTACGCGAGCTTGGCCGCGCCAGCTCGGGCTGTTACGATTCCGGGCGGCTCGATTGCGAAGGCGACGTCCAGACGTGGATGCTGCGACTGGCTTCTGCGAAGCATTCAGTCATCTGCGTACAGGAGCGCCCTGCGATGAACGTCATCCTCGCAGAAGAGACTAGCTTTGGCCTGCGCATGATGGCCGATGCCACAGACACCCACACCTTGTGGGTGTTAATCCGTGTTCGACAGTGGCATGTCGAGAGCGAAGCCTACGACCGGGCGCTAGCCAGGGTGGTCGAGGCGCAGGCGGGGTTACCGATCCATGGGCACTCCGGCTTCGAGCGACGGCCTATTATTTGCCGCCACAGCGCAAGGCGACGGCCCGCGGCACCAAGCGGCGCATCCGCGCCCACTATCGTGCGGAGGGCCACCAACAATTCACCAGGTTTCAGAGTGAATCAGCAGCAACAAAAATCGACGGCAAACTCGATGGGGGCTACGCGGATGGGGGCGCGCTTACTGAGCGCCGAGTCTCAACTGTACCGTCGCCACCGAACTTTGGAGCTGTCGATCCTGTTCAGGACGTTCATTCAGAACCCTACTCGGTTTGTCGTGCTTGCGACAGCGTGATGTGCGGTTTGGCACGTCTCGGCGCTCTAGGGCAGCCATTGAATAACATACAGAACAGTTTTCTGATGCTTTTCGCTCCTTCTGCATTGGCACGAATCTTGAACCTTTTTGTTGCGCGCCGCTAGGAGCTCCCAACGGGGACCTTGGCATCTTCTCAATCCAGCTCTGAACGGAGACACCAATGATGAACAACATGGCAGCCTATCGTGTAACCGAATTAACCCCTCAAGAAGCAGCTGAAACCTCCGGAGGTTGGTATTTTTGGGTTTACTTGTTTTTGCGACGTTACGGACACTTGTTTGGTTGATAAGCGAGCTGGCTCTCGATGGCTCCTAGTGACTACAGACTAGCAGTTCCCCTTTCTGCTGAAACGGCCAGCTGCACCGCAGAAAGCATACTGGCGCGACGATCAGGACGATCCTTGAGCATTTATAGGGCGATCTTGCTCTTCGTCGCCGCGGCATTTGGCTCACTGCCACTCGTTACCATACCGGTCTCCATGCAGAGTGTCGGTACTATTCGCCCGATCGTGGAGAAGACGCCCCTGATAGCGCCCGTCTCCGGACGCATCTCCCGTGTCCTTGCCTTTGAGAACGATGTCGTTGCTAAGGGGAAGGAAATAATCGCCTTTGACGATCATGTAATCGAGGAAAAGCTCAGCGGGGTTTTAGCCGACATTCATGCCAAGAGCGATCTTGCCCATGACTTCCAAACGCTGATTTCTTCCGGCGCAAGGCTCAGCGTCTCGCCCCCCCTCCAAACCGAATCCGCGACGGCTGAAAGGGTGCATTTTCTCAACTTGCTGCGCGAGAACCAAAATGCGCGCAGTAACGCCGCGGCGGAACTCGACCGCGCAAAGCGACTTGTCTCGGCTGCTGCGGCGCCCGCGAAGACCGTTGACGAGAAGGCTTTCGCTCTCCAAAATATCGAGGTCCAAGGCGAGATCCTCGTGCGACGCAAAACCGCTGATTGGAACCAGAAGCTCCTTGATGCTAACCTGCGCTTAAAGGAACTCACGGCCACCTTGCATCAGCTCGAGCACGAACGGGACCTGCACCGCATCCGCGCCCCAGTATCGGGTGCTCTCGAGCAGTTCTCCGGCCTCGCGCACGGAAGCTACGTGCAGAGCGGGCAAACCGTTGGTTGGATCTCGCCGAACGACGATCTGGTGGCGGAAATCTACGTCTCCCCCAACGACATTGGCTTTGTGCAGCCTGGTCAGCCGGTGCGGCTCCAAGTGGATGCCTTTAACTACAACCAATGGGGTGTCATCAAAGCAAGGGTGGTCGAGGTGGCGCAGGACTTCACTCTGCATGACGGGAACCCGGTCTTCAAGGTCCAGTGCGCGCTCTCTCGCAGCGAACTCGCGCTGAAAAGCGGGGCCATCGGCCACCTGAAGAAAGGCATGACCGTGCGGGCTCGCTTTCTGTTGGCCAATCGCACTCTCCTGCAACTGCTCTACGACGAGGCAGACGATTGGCTCAACCCGATGCTGGCGGGGCGCTAATATTGTCCCAACAGCCAGCGAGCCTCCATGTCGAGTAAGGCCATTAAGTTCAAACAGCGTGACATCACGGATTGCGGCGCCGCCAGCCTCGCATCTGTCGCAGCCTTCTATGGCTACAAGTTGCCATTGGCGCGCATCCGCCAGTATGCGTCGACCGACCGCTCCGGTACGAGTGTGCTGGGGCTCACGGAAGCGGCGCAGAAGCTGGGCTTCATCGCGAAAGGCGTCAAAGGTGGCTTCGACAGCCTGTACAAGATCCCCAAGCCCGCTATCGCGCACGTCGTCAAGGAGGACCTGCACCATTTCGTAGTGGTCCATGCGATCGACGCCAAGTGGGTCATCGTCATGGACCCGGCCTTGGGCGAAATCTGCAAAGTGCCGCATCAGGAATTCATGGAGCAATGGACCGGCGTTCTGGTTTTGCTGGTTCCGGCAGACACATTCAATCGTCGAGACGAGACCACGTCGCCCCTCGCCCGATTCGCCCGCCTACTCGCGCCACACCGCACGGTGATGGCGCAGGCTCTCGTCGGCGCTCTTGTGACGACCGTCCTCAGTCTCTCGACGGCGATCTACGTTCAGAAGATCGTTGATCACGTGATCCCAGCGGGAAACCGCAACCTGCTCAACTTGATGAGCATCGCAATGCTGCTGATCCTAGCGATACAGATCCTGATCAACCTCCTAAGAGGCCGACTCGTCCTGCAGACGGGGCAGAAGATCGACGTATGCTTGATCCTCGGCTATTACAATCACATCCTGGCCCTGCCCCAGAAGTTCTTCGATAGCATGCGCATGGGAGAAATCGTGTCGCGCATGAACGACGCTGTGAAAATCAGGAGCTTCCTGAACGACGTTTCGATAAACATGTTTGTTGACATTTTAATGATACTGTTCTCGTTCGGAATGATGTTCATCTATTCCTGGAATATTGCTTTGATCGTGGCGCTCGCCATTCCAATGTACATCCTGGTATATTGGGCCATCAATCGGATGAATCGAAATCTCCAACGAGTCATCATGGAAAATGACGCCAAACTCGAGGCGCAACTGGTAGAATCACTCGGAGCTGTCTCCACCATTAAGACTTCCGGCGTCGAGAGCTTCGCAAACTTCAAAATGGAGACCCGCTTCGTAAAGATGCTGCATTCCGTCTACAGCTCCGGGCTGATCTCAATCTGCGGCGACAACGCCTCGACGTTGCTGTCGGTCCTGTTCACCATCGTGCTGATGTGGTTTGGAACCACGCTTGCGCTCGAACAGGCCGTCACGCCCGGCGAATTGCTGTCCTGCTATACGTTGCTTGGCTATATCACCCGGCCGGTCGCCCGCCTGATCCAGACCAACCGGATCGTTCAAGACGCGTTTATCGCGGCGGATAGACTTTTCGAGATCTTTGAACTGGAGTCGGCAAGCAGCAGCGGCATCGATGCTACGAAGACCGATCTCGGAGATATTCGCCTGGAGAACGTCACATTCCGCTATGGCGCGCAGGCGGAGGTTTTCAGCGATCTAAGCGTCTCCTTTCGCCAAGGAGAGTTGACGGCCGTCGTGGGTGAGAGCGGCTCGGGCAAAAGCACCCTTGCGGCTCTGCTGCAGAATGTCTACCAGCTTGAGGATGGATGCATTCGGATCGGCCAATATGCCCTCCAGGATTTCTCGAGCGCATCACTGCACAAGGTCATGGCTGCAGTACCGCAATCGATAGACGTCTTCTCCGGTTCCGTGATCGAGAACATCGCCCTGGGCGAGTTCGAACCGGAGTTCGATAAGATCGTACGCATCTGTGATCGAATAGGACTGCGGGAGTGCATCGAGCGCTGGCCCG
The DNA here is from genome assembly GCF_001664385.1 of Rhizobium phaseoli. Classification (NCBI taxonomy): domain Bacteria; kingdom Pseudomonadati; phylum Pseudomonadota; class Alphaproteobacteria; order Hyphomicrobiales; family Rhizobiaceae; genus Rhizobium; species Rhizobium phaseoli. The sequence goes on from NZ_CP013535.1 coordinate 413,096, forward strand.
GGCGGTTCCAGGCCCATCTGGGCGAGAACGGGGTTCGCCTCTCCGGAGGTGAGAAGCAGCGCCTCGCATTGGCTCGGGCCCTGTACCGGGATCCCGACGTTCTAATCCTTGACGAAGCGACCTCCTCTCTGGACTCGGCAGCCGAAGAATTTGTGCTGCGGGTTGTTGAGGATCTGTCTCGCGCTGGGAAGACCATCATAGTCATCACTCATCGGTTGAGCACCGTTCGTGGGGCGGACAATATTGTGGTCCTGGACAGGGGGCGGGTCATTGAGGAGGGAAAGCACGCTGACCTAGTGAGAACTGATGGCCCTTACGCTCGATTATGGCGGGCGCCAAGGTCGTGATCCGTGTAGGCCCTGTCGGCTCGAGGATTGAAAACGGTTGTGAACGTCACGGTTAAGCAGCATGGCAACATTGTCGGCTGTGAACTTGAAGCGGCGGTGATCGGAACGTGGGCGATGGACTTCGTTCACGACCAACTCGCAACGGGTAAGAAACTGCGCGTGCTGACGGTGGTCGACACCTTCTCGCGCTACGTGCCGGTGCTTGATCCACGTCATAGCTATAGAGGCGAAGACGTTGTGCAAACCCTTGAACGGGTGTGCCAAAAAGCCGGCTATCCGAAAACGATCCGTGTCGACCAAGGGACCGAGTTCGTGTCGCGCGACTTGGACCTGTGGGCCTATTCCAAGGGTGTGACGTTGGACTTCTCACGCCCCGGCAAGCCGACTGATAATGCTTTCATCGAAGCGTTCAATGGCCGCTTCCGTGCAGAATGCCTGAACCAGCATTGGTTCCTGACCCTTGCGGATGCCCGCGAAAAGATGGAGGATTGGCGTAGATACTACAATGAGGAAAGACCTCATGGTGCGATCGGCAACAAGGTGCCGATCTCGTTGGTGAATTCGGGAGGCGCAACCAGCCCGCCTCCCTGAATGAAGCCGGAAAACTCTAGCATCCGGTGGTCCAACGTTTGGGAGCGTTTCAAGACCGCCGAGGCTCTAATCGCCGCCGGATGAAAATTCAGTGACAGGTCATTTGAAGGCCAACCACCTACCTTCCTGCCGAACACTGGCAGACCAGAAAACAAGGGGCGCAGCCAATACACGTCGCTTGATCAGTGCTTGTGAGATACGCCGGAGCCAAAGAGGAGCCGTAGTGAGTAGTGAACGCACTGTCATGCAGGTTCCTCCATGTCGCCCCCCCCCCGCGCCAAGAACGCTAGGGCACACCCCCGGATTGCTTGATTGCTGGGCAGATTAGCGAAGAATTCCGCCCTATATGAGCCGTTTCAACCGCACTTAAACGTAACCGATGTTCTGCTCCCACGTTGCTCTGGCAGCCCTGATCTGTGATCGCCTATCCATGGACGAGCAACAGGAGTTTCTCCATGGAGACTACAATTGAGTTTCTCACGACCAAGAAGTCTGGACGTGATATGCATCGGCATTGGCCGGACGAAGTCAAGGCGCAGATCGTTTCGGAAAGTCTTCGGCCAGGCGCGATGGTCAATGAGGTCGCAGAGCGCCACGGCTTGAAGCCGAACCACCTGTCCACATGGAGAACGATGGCACGGCAGGGCAAGCTGGTTCTGCCTGCACCCGAGGATGCGGTGGAGTTCGCTGCGGTGATCGTTGATCCACCCGTTTCGGAGCCGCCGATCAAGAAAGCCAGCCGTCCCGAGATCATCGTCGGTGCTGTCACGATACGTTTGGAAGAAGGCGCGTCCGCCACCCGGATCGCCGCTGTCGCACGTGCCCTTGCGGTTCCGGCATGATCTTTCCATCGAACCGCGTCCGGATCATGGTGGCGACCAAGCCGGTCGACTTCCGCAAGGGGCATGACGGATTGGCGGCGCTTGTCAAAAACGAGCTGCACAAGGACCCATTTACGGGGACCGTCTTCGTATTTCGGTCACGCAAGGTGGACCGGTTGAAGCTAATCTACTGGGATGGCAGCGGTCTGGTGATGGCTTACAAGCGGCTGGAGGAGCACACGTTCACTTGGCCAGATATCCGGGACGGCTTGATGACCCTGGGACCTGCCCAGTTCGAAGCGTTGTTTGCGGGGCTCGACTGGCGTCGGGTCCGTTCCATTGAGGCGAGAGCGCCTAACGCCATCGAATAGGTGCGTCACGATGACTCGGGCGGCAAATTTTGACGGAGAGCGGAGCCGCAATTTGATAGCCTTCCACCATGTTGGACGCCGCCGATTTGCCGGACGATATTGCTGCCCTGAAGGCGATGCTGATCGCGGCGCAAGCGCGTGAAGTCCGCAAGGATGATCGGATCGAACGGCTGGAGAAGTTGGTCGCCGCTTTCAAGCAGGTAGCCTTTGGCCGCAAATCCGAGAAGGCCGATCCCGAGCAGTTCGATCTCGCACTGGAGGACTTGGAAACGGCCATTGCGGCCGTCCATGCCGAAGACGAGGCCGATAGCCCTTCGGGTAATCCGCACCCCAAACCACGCGCTGCCAATCGCGGCTCTCTTCCCGCCCACCTTCCTCGTGTCGAGGAGATTATCGAGCCGGAAAGCCTGATCTGCCCCTGTGGCGGCGGCCTGCATTGCATCGGCGAGGACGTGTCCGAGCGGCTGGATGTCGTTCCGGCGCAGTACCATGTCATCGTCACCCGCCGTCCCAAATATGCCTGCCGTTCCTGCTCCGACGGCGTCTCCCAGGTTCCGGCACCTGCTCGACTGATCCACGCCGGATTGCCGACTGAGGCGACTATCGCGCATGTCCTGGTGTCGAAGTACGCCGATCATCTGCCGCTCTACCGCCAGGCCCAGATTATGAGCCGACAGGGCATCGATCTCGACCGCTCCACGCTCGCCGATTGGGTCGGCCGGGCAGCGTTCGAACTGCGTCCGGTCTTCGACGCTCTGATCGCAGACCTGAAGCGGTCGACGAAGCTGTTCATGGACGAGACCCGAGCACCGGTTCTCGATCCCGGCTCCCGCAAAACCAAAACCGGATACTTCTGGGCGTTGGCCCGCGATGACCGACCTTGGGGCGGAGGTGCGCCGCCAGGTGTCGCCTTCACCTATGCACCCAGTCGCGGCGGGCTACATGCCGAACGAATATTGCAAGGGTTCACTGGCATCCTTCAGGTGGATGGCTACGCTGGATATAACCGGCTGATTGCCCCGGATCGCGTCGGCCCGGACATCCGGCTTGCCTATTGTTGGGCCCATGCCCGTCGCAAGCTGGTCGAGATCACGCGCACCGGGTCAGCGCCAATTGCCGAGGAAGGCGTGAGGCGGATCGGCGAACTCTATCGGATCGAGGCGGAGCTGCGCGGCCTTCCCGCCGAAGCTCGGCTTGCAGGAAGGCAGGAGCGATCCGCGCCTTTGATAGCCGACATGCGGTCCTGGCTCACTCAGCATCGTGTCGCTGGTAAGTCGCCGCTTGGCGAAGCGCTTGCCTACATCGCAAAATACTGGGATGGCCTTTGCCGCTTCCTGGCCGATGGCCGCATCGAGATCGACAACAACAGCGTCGAGAGAACAATTCGGCCGATTGCCCTTAACCGCAAGAACGCGCTTTTTGCCGGGCATGATGCCGGAGCGGAGAACTGGGCAACCATCGCCTCACTCATCGAGACGTGCAAGCTCAACGCCGTTGATCCGTTTGCATATTTGACCAACACGCTCACCGCCATTGTCAACGGCCATAAGCAGCGTCAGATCGAGAGTATCCTACCGTGGAATCATCCGGCTGGGTAATATGTGCCAAAGGCTTCCATCGCCCTTTGCGGACTTCTCGGGACCCGCTAAACGTGCCGCTAGAACAGCGAGGGCGCGATGGTCAGAGGCAGAAAGCAGAAACGAGGCGATATCGTTAGGATCGACATTGGAAACGGAAAGCGATTTCACGCCGTTGCCCTAACACATCCGCTGTTCGCTTTTCTCGACGGTGTTTTCGAAAGTGAAGAACCGGTTCAAGACGTGCGAGATCGAGCGGTTCTCTTCAAGCTATGGGTGATGGACAGCGCTGCGAAGTCCGGGCGATGGCCCATCGTTGGAAAGGTTGATCCACCCACGGTGTCCGCGTTGGACGGCGCGGTGTTTTTCAAGCAGGACCGAATTTCGGGCAGAATTTCAGCGTATGATGCCATCGAGAATGCCGAGTCTCCGCTCAGCTTTGAAGAGGCGGACCGCCTAGAATGCGCTGCTGTTTGGAGCCCTGAGCATGTCGAAGACAGGCTTCGTGATCATCTGAACGGCATCTCGAACAAGTGGTGGGCATCAATGCGGCCCCGAAAATAGCGCTGATCGACCTTGTCGGAACGCCCTATGTTGCGGCGAAGCGCCGTCGCACCTTCACGACGGCAGTCTTCGAAACGGCGAAAGCTTCAAGGTGGGAGCGAGACAGCGCTTACACTTAAACGCGCGCTACATCTGAATAGGTCTTAATTGTTGTTAAGCCATTATCGACCAGGCCAGTTCCCGCCTCGGCGAGCTTTTGGAGGTTGTCGAAGCCAAATCGATGTACGTCGCGGAGCGTCTTCGAGAGTACTACGAGCCGCCCCGCCGTGAGTAATATCCGACCGAATCCCTCATGGTTCACAGTCAACACCGGTGACGCCATCAGTCCGGACTGCTCCTCTATAGCAAGTGCTACGGCGGCATAGAAGATCTCAAGCCGCCACTGCACCTCTAGGTCAGGTCCCCCGATGAGAGGAATCGCCCTACGCTGCTGCCTCGTCACGATGAAATCACAGAGCAAATCGGTGTCCGATTTCTCTTGCCACAATTCAAAGGTGTCTTGAGCACGCATCAGACGCAAGAGGCACTTAATGAAAGGCGTGGCGAGAGCATCTTTCTCATCTAATCGAGCATTGTTGGGGACAGGGGTGACGTTTGACATCAGTTAAAATCCTCCTGAGTGTTGGATGCGGTTTGACTAAGGGCCACACCCGCTTCCGGTAACACCATCCCTTAAAATGGTGCGGCAGATGGGACCTGTGGCGACGCAACTTGGCCCGGACGAATGACATGGCCCCTCGAAACGGGGCGGCCGCAACAACAACGGCAAGCGGCGGGCAACGCTGGCGGGCTTGACGAAAAGCGCTTCACAAGCGAGATTCCCGTCGCGATAGTCCAGTGGCGGTAGGTTTCGCCGCGAACTCCACCCTCAACCAACCTATTCGCCGCCAGGTGTAAAACCGTGTCTCGGGCTTTCGAATTGAGGATCAGGCGGGGGGTGGAATCAGCTTTTCGAGGTCGACAAGGACAGTGAGAGTATCTTGAGAGGCCGTGTACTTGCCGATCCCCCCTTTTCCGTGCGAACTGATGCAGACCTGCCATGTATTTTCCCTTCAAGGTTCAAATCGACTTCGACCGGACGCCACACGTTCCACCAGGCGATTGCCCGCCGCGTAGTTCTGGGAGTTCAAGACTCATGCCAGTCTCCTCCGCTGAGGTTCGGAACACGGCATCTGTATTGTTTCCAGCTTCTTAGCTAGCCCATGAAGAATTGATCGAGGACAACGTTGTCGTGAACCGGACAAGACGCGGTGGGGATCGAAGAAATGGCATCCCGGTGCAGCGGCGGAAGCCTATTCTCCGGCCACGTCAGCAACAAATGACACCCGCCGAAGCCGCTCCGCTCTCAATTCGCGGATTGGGCGCAATGTCCGGCCGCTTGCCGAGGTGCAGCCGGTCGATCTTCTTTGCTTGGCGATCACAGCGCCTCCCAGTGATGGACTCCGAGACCCGCATGCATCACTGGCTGGAGCTCCCTTCCTCGACAGTTAGCGCCGTCATTTGGGGGAATGCCGCGGGCAAATGGAAAGCGGCATAGGCCCCCGCGACGCCGGCGACAGCTCAACAACGCTCTGAATTTCCACAGTGAACGGCTGTTAGACGTAGCCGGCAAAGGGGAAGCTCACGAAGATCAGATGGCCCTTCAGGGCCGGGTCCTGGTCCGATGCCCACCGGATCGACCGGCCGCAAGGTTTTAGGACCGTTTCAACAACCAGCCCCTGGGCGCCTCGGCGGCGTGTATCTTAAGTTGCCGACGTGCGTCGGCCGCGTTCACTCTCTATCCGCACCAGAACACGGCACCCGGGGGATCATGCTGCCGGCACGACCTAGCTGGCCGGTACCGTCGGCGCCGGCAAGAGGATGACTGTGGCAGCGGCCGTCATGGAGCAGTGCTGCCTCGGTGTGACCGCTGAGGCGATACTCGCTGTTTCCGGTCATTGCTTAGCACAGGCCGGAAAAGCGTTTCTGGTACCTTAGCGAACGCTCGCGATTTTAGCAGGGACAACGGGACCTGGCGGCAAGCGGACCCCAAACAAGTGCGAAGCAAACCGAATCTTTGGCAACCTCAAAGAGGGTGGAGTCGATACCCTGGGGGTCAAGCGCCCGCGTCGTCGCGGAGCATTGGGCGCGAGGGGTTTGCGGATTCTCGATACGTGATTGGCACATCAGTCGGACCTCAGCCGATCTTCGTGCAAAAGGATCCTTTAAAAATGGGCCCCTTAACGCGTGCCTTGGCATGCTTGCTTGCTGACGAAGTTTAGGTTGAGAATTGAACACCGCTAGTTATTCGCAGGATTGCTCGGCAAACGAACGAGGCGGGGTGGCGTTCCAAGCATGAGCTGGGACAGATAGGGAATGTCGCGCACGCTCCAGCGAACTGCTAGTGCTACGGCAATGATCATCGTCCCGAGAATTCCCGCCGCGCCAGACCTCATTGTGGGAGCCCATTGTTCTCCGTATTGTATCAAATCCATGAGACGGAATACCGTAGCCTGCACCAGGTACAACACGAGCGTGCTCTGCCCCACTTCCACGGCGATAAAGCGAACCACCCGGTTCGAGCGTCCAATTTTCCAGGATTGAAGCAGAATCTCGATCATCACTGCAGAGGCCACTGTCGAGCCAAAAAACATCAGAAGGATATCTTTTGCCGACTGCAGATCCTGGATTAAGGCGAGATTGTTGTAGACATAGGTGTCCTCGCGCCACGCCATGAAGCACAAGCTAGCCGCGATAGAGGCGGACATCATCAGGAGTGGCTTATGATACCGCATTATGCTCGTCCACCAATCTCTCGACTGCGCAAATGAAAATCCCATGCAGAAAAAGGGATAGGTGTACTTTATGAGAGGGAATATAGAAAACGTCACGGGGGCAACTGCGACCAGTATGGATGAGACAAGCAAAGAGCGTGCCGACCCGGAGTTGAAGATCGAAATAAGTTTGACCAAAAGAAAAGAAGCAAACGCAGCCCAGATGAACCAGTATGTGCCGACGAAATCGTGCATGAATTGCAACAGGTTGCCAGGTGCGTCCGGCGGCCGGGGAAACATGAGCAATTTGACTGCCTCCAAAAGGGTGCACCAGAACAGCGTCGGCACCAGGAGCTGCAGCGCGCGATCACCGATGGCTTGCCTGAACGATTTGCCTAGTAGCCCTGATCTAGAGAGATATCCGCTTATCGCCATAAAGAGAGGCATGTGAAACATGTAGATCGATTTGAAGCATGCCGAATCCCAGAAGCCATCACCCTCGTAAAAGATATATTGTATCAGGTGACCGAAAATCACCAAGACAATGAGTATTCCTTTGGCGAAGTCTAAAGCTAGATCGCGATCGTCGGCCTCTGGCGCCTCAGGCACTGTCTTTCCACCTACAATTCTTGCTCGCATTCTCAACATCTCACGATGCCTACGGGAGCCTTTGAAAGCGGCATTTTCCAACCTCTCGTTCATCATGCAGGCTAATCCAGCTTCCGATCAGCGCTCCGACTTCGGCATGCTGAACGACGGCCAACGGTCATACAATTTGCCTGGGTTCCAAGTTCACAGGGCGACCGTGGCGACTTAGGCCCAGTAGCCGTTTTCGGCGTGTCCATTGGCTGTTTTTCGCCGCAACGTACGCCCCGCCTAAACTCGCTGCCGCGCAACTGCTTGGGCTGCCACGTCGTCGAAATCTTCTAACGGACATTTGCGCGTATGCAAGTAGCGCTGCTTGACTCTGCACTCGGCTATTGTTGCGATTGCATATGATTCTCCATGCCAAACTTGCGCGACACCGTATCAAAAGAACATATTGCCGATTCAATGGCTCCTAGCCGCTGTGGGTATCGTCTATCACCTACCGGCGCTTGGGTGTGGATCGGCACCCCAGCGCAACCCCCCAGACGCTGGAGATTTGCTCCATTAGATCCGCCGCCCAACGTGTCCTATATGGCAGCCTCACCATTGTAAAATTCATGCTCCTAATGACACGCATCTGCGGTATGGATGAGTATCGCGGACCCTTGACAACCTTGAGCGGAAGGTCGGTGAGTATCGCGATACACGAGGCTTTGGCCGCGATCGCCGCCGTTTTGGATCGCCGCCAATGATAGCTGGACGTTGGGCTGCCATTGTCGATCCGTATGCGACGTTTGTCGATACGTCAGAGACGACCGTGGTCCCAATCCGTAGGAAGATCGCAGTAAGCGTCAAGATATGCGGGATGCAACGGCCAGTGTCTGGGGATGCGCTCCCCTGTCAAGGTCGAGACCCCCTCCTCGATCAGTGGCTTTCCCTTTTTGGGATACCTCTCCTTCGGTGGCGAAAGAATGAAACCGGGCTGGATATGTCGCTGGTCATTTCGCGCGATTCAAATTGGCGCAGACTTTGCGGCTCGCTTGACGCGACGATCCCCCTGAGCTGAAGAAGGCCGGCCGCAATAGCGCCGAGCATTGGCGCACATATATAAAGCCAGAGTTGAGAGAGTGCCGCCCCTCCTGCGAAAAGTGCTGGGCCGATCGATCGTGCTGGATTCACAGAAGAACCCGAAACGGTGATACCGCCAAGGTGGATCGCAACTAAGGCAAGTCCAATCGCCAATCGTGCAACAGCGCCGCGTCCAGCCGTGCATTTGAGGAATACAGTTACGAACAGGAACGTGGCGATAAACTCGAATAGGAACGCAGCTCTCCATCCGTAGACTACCCAGCCGGTTTGGGCGAAACCTTCTAGGGTGATATCGTAACCGCCGACCTTGTTCATAGCGATAAGGTAGAGCGTGCCTGCCGCCGCGATAGCTCCTGCACATTGGGCGGAGACATACGCGAGAAAGTCCCACACTCTCAATCGGCGCGACACGAGGAAACCCAGGCTGACCGCCGGATTGAGATGCGCGCCCGAGACTGGGCCAATCGTGTAGGCCATTGCAACCACGGTCGTCCCGAAGGCTAAAGCGACACCCAACAGGCCCACCTCTTGACGCATATAAAGCAATGTGCCGCAGCCGAGGAAGACAAGTGTGAAGGTCCCGAAGAATTCGCAAACATACTTTTTCATTTTTCACTCCATTGATTTGACCCCACGTACTTTTCGGTGTCATCCTCGTGCCGCCAAGCGTTCCGCATGCACCGAACCAATCATCGTGTCAGGTCCCGAAAACCTCCGTAGTTGACTTCAATTGCGTCCTTGTCCGACGAGATCGGCATCAGAGCCTATGGTCAACCAGCGTCACCGATCACCAGCAAACGTCGTACCAAATGAAATATGTTGCGCATCACAGCGATCGCTCTGATGACGTTCGGTCTTAGGTTCGAAAGTGCCGTGAACAGGATAGGCAGGCGAACCGTACCGAGACGTATGGACCCGAGCTGGGCTACGAACAAATCGCCAAGCAGCCCATCCTCAAATTATCGAAACAACGACCCTCTTCATGGCTCCAAGCGGAAGGTGGTGCAAAGCAGGAACCAGGACAAGGGTTGATAAGACCGCCAGGGACGTTCACGAGAAGTCGAGTAACGCCCCTTAGCCACGAACAGGCACATGATCCTTGGCGCGATTTGAAGTCCGCGTGAATTCCCTTGTCCCCAGCGCAACCGTCGACATTTTTCGCAAATGTCGGGCATTCGCCACTTTTGTCAGATTTGTCGTGACTGGAACGTTTTGTTCGCCGGTCTCTCCGCCAAATACACATCAACCTGCCCTCAACCCGCCCATCGATAAACGAAAATCATCTTCTTGGCGCGTCGGAGCAGTTGGCATGGTGTTTGCTGATCCCTGGTTACAAGCGGCAGAAAGCAGTCTGCATGATGCCGGTTCATGAAACGAACGGAACGGAGGCCACCTGACCGTTCGTCATCGGATCCGCGTTCTACCAAGCGGCCATGCATCCGCCGGCGGAAGGGTCAATCCCGATGTCACAGCTTGCAACCAACTCAAAGAGAAGGAAAATGCAATGACCAAGATTTCCGAAAGATCCTTTGAAACGATCGAAAACCCGGGGTCATCGTCGCTCAAGGTGCCAGATCAGTTCGGCGCATCCGTTGAAAAGGGGAACAAGCAGGTGACAGAGGCTCTTTTGAAATTTGCGTCCGGCGCTGAAGCGACACAGAAAATGCTGCCTCCGATCCTCGAAACGACAAGTCTATTCGGCAACGAATTGTGGTGGAAGACGATCGCTGCACTGCAAGCCGACGCCGAGGCCGGCTTCTCACATTTGCAAGCTTTGCTGGGCGCGAATTCGCCGTCGCAGATCCTCGAACAGCAGTCGACCTTTTTCCGCAAGCGCGTTGAGACAAGTTTGCAGCACGCCAAGGAAGTCCGGGAGCTCTCAAGCAGGGCGGTGGAGGAAATCTCAAAGCCGGTCAAGGATGCTTTTGACAAGGTCTTGACGAACCCCAAAGCGACGTAAAGTTGACTCGGCACTAAGATCAGGGCTGGACGAATCATGATCGGAGCCGCTTTCGAGGAGACAACATTATGCGGCCGACTGATGTTTCATCTGTTCGCGGCGCTGGCGAATTCCGGCGTGATCTGGTCAGAGAGCGGACCCGTGCCGGCCCGGAGGAACGTGGTAGGCGCGGCGGCGGCCGCCGCAGATAAGCTTGCCAGGGCCTCATCTGGTGGCTGGCCACAAAGTGCGCGAGGCCATCGCACCTTACGAGGCTCTTAGATGGTTACATGTGGGGGATAGTAAAATGATTGTAGCTGTTCCAAATAGCGGGGCGTCACGGATTAACCAATCCGGTGTAGAAGCATTACGAGAATTTCCTAACTTTCCGATAGGCGGGATCTTGTTCAAGGATATAGCGCCTATGCTGGCTGGTAGAGGTGCATTGGGCGAAGTCGTTTCTACCGTCGCAAGCCAAGTGTCGGGAACAGAAATCGATGCCATTTTGGCGGTTGATGCGCGTGGTTTCATCTTGGGCGCCTCATTGGCTGATAGGCTCGGTTGCGGTTTCATCATGGTAAGGAAACCCGGTAAACTGCCGGGGGACGTCCTCTCATTTGAATACAGCTGTGAATACTGCTCCGGAACCCTGGAGGTAACTGCCGGCCTCATCGGTGACGGCCTGCGATGCCTGATTGCTGATGACCTTCTAGCGACGGGTGGCACTGCTCGGGCGACTGGGAATTTTGTCAAGTCCCAAGGCGGAGAGATCGCCGGATACGCATTCATACTCGAAATCGAAGTTTTGAAAGGCAGGCGTCAATTGGACGACGCACCAGTGATCAGTGCGATGACGTGCTAGCGCAGCAACATAGACGTAAGGAGGCAAGCGCATGAATACCCCTGATTGGCTTTCGACACCGCAGGACGTGCATGTAGCCAGTCAGACGCTACAGGCCCTCGTCACAAGTGAACTTTCGAAACGAGTCGTCTCGGAAAACGAAATTAAAACGATCTATCTGTTTCTAACCCGCAAGTGCAATTTGGGATGCCACCACTGTTATATCGCAGGCGTCGGGCCCAAGGCCAAGGGCATTGATTTCAACCTGGAGGCGATCCAAGGACTGATCGAGCAAGCACTACCCAATGGGCTGCGCAAGGTTAAGGTTTCCGGGGGTGAACCGATGGTTCACAAGGAATTCATGGCAGTCATGGAATATCTCGCATCCTGTGGGCTGAAGGAGCTGGTTTTCGAGACGAATGGAACCCTCTTTGACGAGTTCACGATCGAGCAGCTAAGTAGGCTCCCCAATTTGACGGTCTTCATCAGCCTCGACCATTTCGACCCAGAGGCGCACGACGCTTTCAGAGCAAAATCGGGTGCGTTCGCCAAGACTGCGATTGTCCTGCAGCGGCTTGGAAAAACTGACATCTCTACGGTGGTAACGACGACTGCCTATCGCAACAACTATGACAAGGTGATTTCGATTATAGATTTGGTGCTCGGCTGGGGCATCAAGAAGCATCGGACGCTGCTCAACATACATCCGATGGGCAACGCGCGCAGCCATGAGGACAATGCGATAAGCTTGGAGGAATGCAAGCTACTGATAGGCGATCTTTTGAAATCTCCCCATTTTGAGAGTGGCGCTGCATACATGACTCTGCCGCCGGCTCTGATGCCTCTCAAGTATCTGAACGGCGTGCATACTTGCGGTTGGGGCGACAACGTACTGGGCATACTGTCGAACGGACAAGTTTCGATGTGCAGTGCCTCCTACGATGATCCGGAAATGATCGCCGGCAATGCCTTCGAAATGCCCTTGATGGAAATCTGGCGCAACAGCCCGTTCTTCCATGAGCTACGCGAGGTGGTGAGTGGCGAGGTTAAGGGCGTCTGCGGCAACTGCGTGTTTTATCCAGTCTGTCGCGGCGTCTGCAAGATGAGTAGCTGGTCGCACTATGGTGAAAAGGACGCGCCCTATCCGCTGTGCCAGGAACTTTACAATAACGGAGGTTTTCCGGAGTACGCCCTGGTGGACCCGACGAAAGATTCCACCTACCGCCGCGGAGTTATAGCGAAAGAGCGTCGGCCCGCCGCCGAAGCTCCTGTCTATAACTTCTCGGAGGAAATCGCGGCTGCTGCGCAACACACTCACTAACGCAGGAGGCGCGACGTAATAATTGCTGTGTCGACGACGTAATTTAACCAGGTCAACAAAAATAACGTGGAGGATTGAGGATGAGCAGAGCTTTCCGAGGTGCGGCGGGTGTGGCGCACACACTTGCGAACAACGCGATACGATCCGGCAACAAAGCAGCCGCCCAGCAAGCCCAGGTGATTTCTCGTCTCGCGGAAGGACTCGCCCGGCTGCAGGCGGGTTTGGATGACCAAGCTCAGCAATTGACGGCTGGCCTTGTAAAATTAGAGCAATCGCTAAAGGTGTCACGCAGATCGCAACGGTCGAAATCCGGCTCACTCGCTGCTAACGGCGAACTACAAGACTACTACGTTGATATAACCGCCTCGAAGAAATTTGGCAAAGCCAATTGGCCGCGCGCCGCCGATTCAGGTCTTGTAGGACGCCGCATTGGGCGAGGACCGGTTAGGATGACTGGTTCCGACACACAATCGGCAAAGGCGGTTACCGCCGCATTCGCCAAACTTCTCTCGGCTCAGGCACAATTGCTGCAGATACGCAGTGAAGTGGAAGACCTCAAGAAGGTTCAGAGGTAGCGGCAATGGCTAGTTCCCGACTGTTTGGCTACGCCGTTGACGAAGAGGATGGCAAGCTGGTAATCGTGATTGACGGATTGCTTGCCGAAAGTTGCATCCGGCAAATTCGGGACAGCGCCCAGACGGGCCGCGGTGGTGAACTCTTGTCGCGATTGCTGCCGGTAAGTTCGGTTTACAAGCTTATGTCTGGACAAGAGGAACGCGCTGAAGAAACGCTCAGCCTTGAACAGTTGCTTGGACAAAACGTCGACCAGAGTTTCGCTTCCTTCGAACAACAGTTCGCCGACCTGAGGCAGACACTAGCCGAATTCGGCAGCCCGGAAAGTTCGAAATAAATCACGCAGCCGTATCAGGAGTCTCCGCGATGCTTCGGTTGTCACCAGAAGACTCTATTTTGCTGATCACCTGCCGGGCCTACCTACGACCCGAGGATGAAGAGCGTTTGGTCCGTCTCTGCAAGGAGCCTGTCAACTGGCCCTATGTGGTATGGCGCGCCGAGCATAATCGGACGGTGCCGCTGCTTGAGAATCACTTGCGCCGCCTCGATTTGTTGACACTATTGCCTACTGAGGCGGCGCATTACGTTCAGTGCTGGACTGTCATGTCAAAGGTCAGGTCCGCACTCGAATTTCGCAATCTGCCAGAAATCATGGATGCGCTGGATCGGGCCGGCATCGCCTGGTTCCTGGTGAAGGGACCAGATCTCGCGCTTCTCCACTATCCCGATCCACTCCTACGGCCGATGACCGATCTCGACATCATGGTCAAGCCCGCTGACGCGCAGCGCGTGCAGCGGCTCATGTTCGATCTCGGCTACCGGCACGGTATTTTCGACCCTTCAAATGGCAACTGGCATCCGGAACGAAAGGAACTCGATGACGAAACCTTCCGCGAAAGTTATTCCTTGCCGGTGTTTGTAAGGATAGAATCCGTTGAATCTCCGTTCCCTGGTCCCGCGGTGCCACGCCAGCTGCGCTACCGCCACGTAAAGGGATACATCGATTCCGCGAAGAAGCTGCACATGCCCATCTTCATTGATATGCATGTAAATCTCTCCGTCGGCATCGATGTCGAAGACATATGGTCAGGCGTGCGTCTTGCAAACGGTCTAGGCCGCATATTGCAGGTCCAATCCGCAACTGGCGCCGTCTGGTTCCTTTCGGCCAGGCTTTATCACGAGGCCTTCCTTTATAATTCGCTTCGACTATTGATGTTCGGCGATCTTCATGCGGTTCTACACAAAGAAATGGCGAATATTAGCTGGGCGGAGGTCGCTGCAATAGGTTACAAATACGAGATGAGGCCGGCGTTATATTTCGTCCTGACGCAGATGAAGCGCATCTGTGGGATAGACATACCGTCCGAGTTCCTAGAGCTCATTCGACCTGATCAAACCGAGGTACCACTTCAACATGATTGGGGCGACGTGTTGCCCAAACTGCTGTCCATTCCCACTGTTAACGATCTTGAGCTGGCGTAAATATGACGCCCGAGTCACCGTATCGTACAGATCCTGCGGCGAACGACCTTCGTATCGCAGCAACCGAAACCTCTGCAAAGTTTGCGTCAACAGTACATCGGGCCCTCACGCGGTCAGGAATAACGATCCTAAACACGCAGGTGTTCAGCAATGGCCAGATGGCTGTTACTCCGCGCGACGGCAGGCTTGGCGGAGATGTGGTGGTCGTGCAAACATTTCCTGACAGCGTTCATGATCGTCTTTTCGAGTTGTTCCTAGCGCTTGGTGCCGTGCGGGCGCGGGGTCCCCGCACGATTACCGCTGTTCTTCCCTACCTCCCATATTCGCGTTCGGATCGCCCTGCCTTCGACGGCGGACCTGTACCGGTGCGAATCCTTGCGGGGATTATCGAAACTCTCGGTATAGATCGGCTGATAACTTTCGAACTCCATGTTCCTCAGCTGTGCGCCGCATTTGCCTGTCCTGTCGTCAATCTTCAGTTCGCTCCCGCCCTAGTTCGCCATCTCGGTTCTGCGGCCGTCGATGGCGACATGGTCGTTTCACCGGATTTCGGCGGAGCGAAGCGAGCTGAGCACTTGGCGGCCCTGCTCGGCTGCCCATTCGCTGTCATGCGCAAGCACCGCAGAGACGATGATGACTTTCGGGAGAGCGTCGAGATTCTGGGGGACGTTGCTGGCCGGACGATCATCCTGATTGACGACGAAATCAACAGTGGTCAGACGGCTTTTTCAGCCGCCGCACATCTCAAAGCGGCAGGCGCTCGCAAGATAACCCTTGCCGCAGCCCATGCCATATTCACGCCGTCGCTGAACGAAAACTGGGGACGGTCTCAGATCGACCGCATCGTTGTGACCGACAGCGTCGGACGTACCGACAATTTCCCCGACAGTGTCGAAGTAGTCTCGATCGGCAACGAAATTGCAGGCGCGCTGCAGGCACGCTGAGAAGCATTACCTGAAATCTAGCATCACGCGATTAACACGTGGATCGAGCGCCTGCTCGAATGCCTCTTGGGCGTTTGACGAGGGCCAGAGATTGACCTGCAGCACGTCGAAGCGTGCGGCGTGTTCAACGATGGTTCGGATGGCATTTCTCACGTCGTCCGCGCTTTGGGCTATGGTGCCGATCAGTTCAATTTCCCGGTAATGCAGAAAGTTAGCGCCTACCGATAACAAATCGGACGTCGGAATCGATTGGTAGAGTACAATCCTGGCACCGCGTGACGCGGCAGCTATGGCCCCCTGAATGCCTCTGACACCGAAGCGCGTGCAAAAGATGCAGTCGAAGCCCCAGCCATCCGTTAATTTCTCGACGAGTTTCGGATCAGACAGAGAATGAACTGACCCCGTTGCATGGGCGCCGGTCGACATCACAGGCCCATGCGTTGCCACGTCGTCATCGAAAAGGTAAACGTCGCATCCTTTGGTTGTCAGAAGTATCGAATGGAGAAGGCCCATCGTGCCTCCGCCGATGACGGCCACAGTGTCTCCAGCCTTTGCACGCGCCCTATTTATGCCGCGTGCCACGCAGGCGACAGGTTCAACTAACGCGGCACGCTCGGGAGCCAAAAAGGAAGGTACGGAAAAGACCTGATAGGCGGGTACGCCCACAAAATTGGCCAATCCCCCCGGCCCCTGCGGCACCCCTCCTCTCGCTTTAGGATTTAAATATGCACAGTGGTTGTCCAGTCCGAGGCGGCAGGCACGACATTGGCCGCATCTGCGCATTAAAAGCACCGCAACGCGGTCTCCTACGCGCAAGCCATCCGGTACATCGTCCGGCAGAGACGCGATCGTGCCTGACAACTCGTGCCCGCCCCAATAGGGGTAAGTCGGCTTGGCGCCCCGATAAACGCGTTGTTCCGGTGTGCAGAGTCCACACAACTCTATCCGCACACCGACTTCGGACGATACGGCGAGTGGAACCGACAATGTCCATTCTTCAACCTTGCGGGGGCAAGTAATTACGAGTCCACGAACCTCCATACGAGACCTCTCGCTCGCCGACACACCGACTTTCCTAATATGTACACTTACTTGCATCCAGAATCTAGCCAACAACCACAGGCGGCAGTCAAAAACCTGATGAAATCACGTGCCTTGCTGACGGGCTTGCTTAAGTCCTGGGTCTTGACAAGCTTCTCGGAAATATCGTCGGCGCAAACGGCAAAGGACGTTTCAAGCGGCAGAAGTGTTCCCTTGCGCAAGGAGCGACGAAACTATTGAAGGTAGAGTGGAGCGCTTGGGCCGCGTCAATGCCACCAGCCTCAAACACGAGCCGCGCTGTTTACCAGCCCGTTCTTCGATGCATCCTCATCTCTGCGAAGATGCCATGTCGCCTTCCCTCATCTGCCCGCGCGAACCCTCCTATGAGCCTATCGCCACATCGCAAGAGACTATGCGGGAGATACGCAAGTGTAAATTAATTACATAAGGGTCCAAAGCTTCATCCTTCGTGGCGCACCGGTTCGCAAGAAGCGCGATGGTGATGAGGGAAACTCTATGCGATATGCCGCGCCTCCTCTTCTTCGGTGAGCTGGTCGGACTCAGTTTCGTAGTGCCCCTGCGAACCGTTCGACTTGAATCACGTCGCGGGCGCGCCGTCCGCGGCGTCCGCTCGATCGAGATGATCAGGTCGACCGCCGCGTCCTCGAGCGCGATGCAGAGTTGTCGCCAAGCGCCTCCCGAAGTTGCGCACGAACCGGGGATGAGAAGGAAGCTGGGTCAAAGTGATCTCCGTTACGCTTGATGACTGCAGGCGGTGAGGTTGGATCGGTAGTTGGGCGGCCGCAACATCAGAAAGGTCTCAGCGTTTGCTGAAAGCGTGCCTGCGATGGCGGTGGTGGCACCAATCTTCTCTGGCTCCCCAAGCGCGGGAGAGGCTATTCGACGCTAGCAAGAGTTCGCTCGAACCTGATATCCGTTACCGACTTCGGTGAGACCACCTGCCAGGCACCATTCTACGATGCCGGCGAACATGGTCAGCGTTGTCTCGTGAACGGAACCGTCTCCCCTCCCCTCTTCGAGGTGTCGACGCAAAAGCGAGAACTCTAGACCATTAGGGGATTGGCGTTCAGGCGGCCCTTCGGGAACAGCGACGGAAATACGTCTACCAGCATGGTCGGTCCCATCGCAGGCAAAACGCGTGCACATCCTGCAAGTGGTCCAGCCGCGGTGACATCCAGGATGGAGTCGGGGCGAGAGCGTCAACCCCGTCTGCCCGTAGTCGTCAACCACTTCTACATCCCAAGTGCGAGTGGAAAAGACCCACGCACGTAGCCTATGATGGTCCTGAAGCAGCTGCGCTTCGTAGTAAATTTTTGGTGTCGAGATCGCAAATACCTGCATGAATTTCTCCGTCGCCGTTAGGCGCCGGGAACTCTGCACGAATTGGAATCGGGCGTCAGTTGTCGAATACTTACGGTTTTGTGCGAGTGAGTCGCGGCAAGGGGATCACCGACTTTGCCGAGGTCTTCTGCTTTTCGTCTAAATCGCCGGGGCACATTTGTAGGATTCACAATAAAACACACCATGACCAATCGGTACCGCGGTCTTGCTAAGCTGCAGGATATAAACGGAAAAATCCATTTACTCTACGTTCCGGGTTTATCCGCGTTAGCCTTTCGTTAACCTAAAACCCCTTGCTCAAAATGCAGAATCGGCTCTAATAGCTAGTGGCGGAACTTTAGTGGTTTCGCGAAAAATTCCGCCACTTGCAGGAAATGGGTTTTGAGATGGCGAAAACCGCAGCAAAAACAGCGCCGGTCGTCGAAGGGTTGACCGCATTGATGGAGCGTCATGCTGACGCTCTCTCCAGCCAACTTCAAGCACATCATCTCAAGGTCTTCCCGCCGACGTCCGAAAAGGGCATTCGATCCTTTGCACCGTCAGAAGCCTCAAAACTGCTTGGCATCGGTGAGTCTTATCTTAGACAAACTGCTTCGGAAATGCCTGAACTGCACGTTAGTATGAGCCCTGGCGGTCGACGCACGTTCACGATCGAAGATATTCATTCAATCCGTAAGCACCTGGACCTGATTGGCCGCGGGAACCGGCGTTACCTGCCCCATCGTCGCACGGGAGAGCAGCTTCAAGTCGTCTCGGTGATGAATTTCAAAGGCGGCTCGGGCAAGACGACGACAGCCGCGCATCTGGCACAGTACCTGGCAATGCGTGGCTACCGGATTCTGGCGATTGATCTTGATCCCCAAGCAAGCCTTTCCGCACTCTTCGGCAGTCAGCCAGAAACTGACGTTGGTCCGAACGAAACACTCTATGGCGCCATCCGGTATGATGACGAGCAGGTCCCAATCGAGCAGGTTGTCCGAGGAACGTACATCCCGGATCTTCATCTAATTCCTGGCAATCTTGAACTGATGGAGTTCGAGCACGATACCCCGCGCGCGCTTATGAACCGGAAGGAAGGCGACACGCTTTTTTACGGTCGGATCAGTCAGGTCATCGAAGACATCGCGGACAACTACGATGTCGTCGTTATCGATTGCCCTCCCCAACTTGGCTATCTCACGCTTTCAGCTCTGACCGCCGCAACCTCGATCCTCGTCACCGTCCATCCCCAGATGTTGGATGTAATGTCGATGAACCAGTTTCTGGCGATGACCTCGAATCTCCTTCGGGAAATCGAGAATGCAGGCGCCCAGTTCAAGTTCAATTGGATGCGCTACCTCGTCACTCGTTTTGAACCGAGCGATGGCCCGCAGAACCAGATGGTGGGCTATCTGCGTTCGATCTTCGGCGAAAATGTCCTCAATTTTCCGATGCTCAAGACGACCGCCGTTTCGGACGCTGGCCTGACGAATCAGACCCTCTTTGAGGTTGAGCGCGGACAGTTCACGCGCTCGACCTATGATCGGGCCTTAGAGGCGATGAACGCCGTCAACGACGAGATCGAAACTCTAATCAAAAAAGCATGGGGTAGAACCACATGAGTCGGAAGCACCTCCTTGACGTCACCACGGACGCGCCCGACAGCTCATCAGCTGCTGAACACAGAGCGGCAAAGACTCGCTCCATGCCGCTTCTCGGCGTGACCAGAAAAGAACGAGATCCAGCGACGAAGCTGACTGCAAACATCGGTAACGCGTTGCGCGAGCAAAATGATCGTCTTGGTCGTGCCGAGGAGATCGAGCGGCGTCTCGCCGAAGGTCAGGCCGTGGTTGAACTGAACGCGTCGTCAATCGAGCCGTCCTTCGTTCAGGATCGGATGCAAGGTGATATCGAAGGACTTCTTGCATCCATCCGCGAGCAAGGACAGCAGGTCCCAATCCTTGTGAGACCTCATCCCGTTAAACCCGCGCGCTACCAAGTTGCCTTTGGACACCGCCGGCTGCGCGCCGTTTCGGAGCTAGGACTGCCGGTCAAGGCGGTTGTTCGAGACTTGACGGACGAGCAGTTGGTTGTCGCACAGGGTCAGGAAAACAATGAGCGCGAAGATCTCACCTTCATCGAAAAGGCACGTTTCGCACACAAGCTAAACAAGCAGTTTCCACGAGAAATCGTCATCGCGGCGATGTCAATCGACAAAAGCAACTTGTCGAAGATGCTCTTGCTTGTTGACGCCCTCCCCTCTGAATTGATCGATGCCATCGGCGCCGCTCCAGGCGTTGGACGCCCAAGTTGGCAGCAATTGGCAGAGCTGGTTGAGAAAGCATCGCCTCCGGCAGGCGCTGCGAAATATGCTGCCTCGGAGGAGGTGCAGGCGCTGCCGTCGTCGGAACGGTTCAAGGCAGTGATCGACCATCTGAAACCGCGTCGGACTGCGCGCGGGTTGCCAGACGTCCTGTCGACCCCCGATGGCGACAGGCTTGCGCAGGTCACGCAGAGCAAGAGCAAGCTCGAAATTACCATTGACAGGAAAGCCACGCCGGATTTCGCGGCTTTCGTACTCGAGCATTTGCCGGCGCTTTACCAGGAGCATCGCGCAAAGCATCAACGGAAACAGGGAGTGTAACCCGCAAAAGAAAAGAGCTCCCTCAACGTCGCCGTCGTGGAAGCCCTTCTGTCTCTGTAGCAAGAACAGAATCGCATTTCCTCGAATCCTCGTCAAGAGTCTTTGGCGCCGTTTTGGTGAGCGAATTTCCTTTGCCTGCTGAAAGGTGAGAGACAATGCAGTCGGGGAATGTAGCGACGCCGTTCGGGCGGCGGCCGATGACGCTTGCGCTCGTGCGGCGCCAGGCGGCAATGGAAATCAAGCATGGAAAAGCTGCCGATAAGTGGAAAGTGTTGAGAGACGCTTCCGCCGCGATGGAACTGCTCGGGATCCAGTCGAACAGTCTGGCTGTTCTTGACGCACTTTTGAGCTTTTATCCTGACAATGAGTTGCGTCAGGATGCACAATTGATTGTCTTCCCGTCGAATGCCCAACTGGCGCTTCGGGCGCATGCAATGGCGGGCGCAACGTTGCGGCGGCATATTGCCATTCTGGTGGAGTCGGGGTTGATCGTCCGTAAGGATAGCGCCAATGGCAAGCGCTTCGCCCGCAAGGGCGACGATGGCCAGATCGAGAATGCTTTTGGCTTCGACCTGTCGCCCCTCCTGGCGCGATCGGAAGAGTTGGCGATGTTGGCGCAGAGAGTGGCGGCCGAGAGAGCCTCGCTCAGGAAAGCCAAAGAGAGCCTTACAATTTGCCGGCGGGATGTTCGCAAGCTTATTACGGCTGCAATGGTCGAGGGCGCCGACGGCGATTGGAAGACGACCGAGGACATCTACGTTGCGCTCGTGAGCAGAATTCCGCGCGTTCCGACCCTTGAAGGGGTCACTAGCGTTCTCAATGAAATGGTGATGCTCCGTGAGGAAGTGCTTAATCGGTTGGAAAGCCTCGAGAATGCTGAAAAAATTAGCACCAATGCTGCTCATATCGAGCAGCACATACAGAATTCAAAACCCGAATCCATTAATGAATCTGAACCACGCTCCGAAAAGGAGCAGGGGGCAAAGGCGAGCTTGAGCCATCAGCCGAAGAATGAATCGCAAAGGGCGTTCCCATTGGGATTGGTGCTCAAGGCGTGCCCGATGATCAGCGACTATGCACCGCGCGGCGTGGGGAGCTGGCGAGATCTGATGTCTGCCGCTGTGGTGGTTCGATCTATGCTGGGGGTAAGCCCTTCCGCCTACCAGGATGCCTGCGAGGCGCTAGGACCGGAGAATGCTGCGGTGGCAATTGCGTGCATCCTGGAAAGGGCTAACTTGATCAACTCTCCTGGAGGCTATCTGCGGGATCTAACGCGCCGAAGTGAGCGCGGTGAATTCTCGCTTGGCCCGATGATAATGGCGTTGTTGAAGGCCAACGGGCAAGGTGGTTTGAGGGCTGGGTAA
>NZ_CP013536.1:0-990934 GCF_001664385.1 Rhizobium phaseoli
TCGTGCTTACCTCACGCTGCGTCGCGATAGCTCCGCGTGCCGGACTCTGCCCCGCCCAATTCGAACTGGGTGACCAGTTCGCGCAGCCGTTCGGCTTCGCTGGCCAGTGTGACGCTGGCGGCGGTTGTTTCCTCCACCATGGCCGCGTTCTGCTGGGTTACCTGGTCGAGCTGGCCCATGGCCGAATTGACTTCCGACAGGCTGGTCGCCTGATCGCGCGCCGAGGCGGCGAGCGCTTCCATGCGCTGGTTGATATCGACGATGAAACGGCCGATGTCGCTAAGCGCCGCGCCGGTGTGGTTGACCAGCTCGACGCCGCTCGCGACCTTGGCGGATGCCCGCCCGATCAGCTCCTTGATCTCCCGGGCGGCCTGGGCCGAACGCTGGGCAAGCTCGCGCACTTCCTGGGCGACGACGGCAAAACCCTTGCCGGCCTCGCCGGCGCGTGCAGCTTCGACGCCTGCGTTGAGCGCCAGCAGATTGGTCTGGAAGGCGATCTGGTCGATGACGCCGATGATATTGTTGATCTGCTTGGAGGATTCCTCGATCTGACCCATGGCGTCGACGGTCTGAGCCACCACCTTGCCGGATGCCATCGCGCTGCGATTGGCGTTGTCGGCAACGTTGCGCGCCTCTTCGGCGATCGTGAAGGCTTGGCTCACCTTGGCGGTCACGGCGTCGAGCGCAGCGGCGGTCTCCTCGAGCGTCGCAGCCTGCCGTTCGGTACGGCCGGAAAGTTCGCTGGAACCGTTGTTGATCTCGCGAGTGCCCGAATTGATGATCGACACGCTTTTTGAAACCGAAAGCAGCGTGCCGCCGAGCTGCTCCACCGATGCGTTGAAGTCGTGCCGCAGCGGCTCGAATTCCGGCGCGAACCGATCCGAGAGCTGGAAGGCGAGATCGCCCTCGGCGAGACGTTTCAGGCCGGCGGCGAGGCCCGAGGTCGCAGTCTTCAGCCGTGCTGCAGCGCTGCGCTCCGCCTGCTCCTGGTCGGCCAGCCGGTTTGCTTCGGCCAGACGCCGGTTTTCCTCGGCCTGGCTTTCCAGCCGGATCCGGGCGATGGCGTTCTGGCGGAAGATTTCGACGGAGCCCGCCATCAGCCCGATTTCGTCGCCGCGCCCGGCATAGGGGATCGCCTTATCAGTCTCGCCCGCGGCCAGTTCCTGCATGGATCGGGTGATGCGCTGGATCGGACGCGACACATGCCGGGCGATGGCAATGAGAATGCCGAGGCCGATGATGGCGGCAAGACCCGCGAGCGCCAGTTCGGCTTCGATCTTCGATTCCAGGGCCTTGCCCGCTTCGGCGACGCTTTCGGTCGCGATCCTGTCGACGATACTGTTGACGGTTGTGATGCCGGTCATGATCGCCTGCTGCGAGCGCGCCAGCTTCTCGGCCGTCGGGACTTGGTCTGCCTGCTGCAGGCCGAGGCTCACCTTGACGTCCGTTTCCCAGGCGCCATGCGCCTCGCGAAGCGAGCGCACCCCCTCAGTCAGCGACATTGCGAGATCAACGCGCCCAAGTTCATCGAGCGATTGCGAAAGTGCGCCATTTCTTTCCTCGAACGCTGCCTTGACCTCGGCTGCCGGCACGAAATTCGTCATCGATAGTACCCGGTCGACCACCGATGTCGCCTGCCGGAACTGTTGTTCGATATGGGCCGACGCCAACTTGGCGTTCACAGCCTCCTGCACCACAGCGGCGACCCGGGCCTGGCCGGTGATAGCCTGGTTGCCGATCAGGAGGGCGCTGCCGAAGCCGACGACGATTGTCGCCACCATGGGGAAGAGTATCTGCATGCGTATGGAGAGTCTCATGATATGCACCTCAGTTTGGCAACGTCGGCAGGGGAATGTCCTGCTTCTCGGCGGTCAGAGTTCCCAAAAAGGCGATCAGATCATCGCGCTCCTGGTCCGTCAGCAGGAAGGGCATCATGGCGGCATCTTGCGAGGGGCGGCCGACGCCGCCGCTTTCATAATGGGCGATCACCTCGTCCATGCTCTTCAGGCTGCCATCGTGCATATAGGGGCCGCGATAGAGCGTGTTTCGCAGTCCCGGCGTCTTGAAAGCATGCTGATTGTTCGGACTGCTCGGATCGATCTTGAAGCGGCCCATATCCTCATCCGGCAGGCCGATGTCATGGAACTTGTTGTCAGTGAAATTCCAGCCGGAGTGGCACGCGGAACAGCCGGCGCTACCGGTGAAGACCTCGAAGCCGCGCTTGGCGCCGTCGGAGACCGCCTTCTCGTCGCCATCCACCCAGCGGTCGAAGGGCGACCAGTTGGAAACCACGGTCCGCTCATAGGTGGCGATCGCCGTCAGGATCGTCTCCCTTGTGATGCCCTTTTCGGGGAAGACCTCGCCAAACCACGCCTTGTAATCGGGAATGTTCTGCATTTCAGCGACAGCAGTCTCGAGCTTGCCGTTCATCTCGGCGGCTGCGGTGATGGGGCCCGCCGCCTGCTCCTCCAGATTCTGCGCGCGGCCATCCCAGAAGAAGGGGGACACCCAGGCGACGTTCAGAACCGTCGGTGCCTGCCGGTCGAGCGCGGTATTGGCCGCGCCGATCGGTGTCTTCACCGGCGTCTCGAAGCCGAAGGAAGGATTATGACAGCTGGCGCAGGTCATGTTCTTGTTGCCGGAAAGCCGGGGATCGAAGAACAACATCTTGCCGAGCGTCGCGAGTTGCGGCGAATAGGGCGTCACCTTCTCGAAAGGCACCGTCAGCGGCCGCTTGTAGGCGGAAAGATCGGCCGCCGCGGACTGGGCTGCGGCCATTGCAAAGAGGGAAGCTGCAACCAGAAAGCGCATCGTTTTAGAACGTCCAGCGAGATTTAATAGCTGGTGCTTAAATTAGAGTAATAGCGTTAAAGCTCTGTAAAGCGTGAAATAACTGAAGTTATAACTACCTTACGTTGCACAGGAAATAGTCTGGCCTGAGAATACACCAGCAGGTTATTCTTCCACTGCATGTCGAGCGCAATATTCTTCAAGACTTCTGCGTCATGGTTGCTTTGACGACGAGGAGGGCAGCGTCGGCGAGCCCCGCAAAGGCCGCGCCGGCGGCGAAGGTGATGGCCGGCCCCGCGGCTTCCCACCGGGCGCCCGCCACCACACTGGCAAGCAGAATCCGCCAGGCGCGCCGTCGTCGACCCATTGCAGCATTCTTATGCGGCAAACGGCAACCTGCCGTGGAAACGCACCGGTCTGGCCGCAGGAGGAGCAAGACCTACGTCGGTTACCCTATTGGACGGCGTTTCTTTTGCGGAGGAGGGCGGCGCGGATCTGCTCGTTCTTGCTGATGACGGGAGGAGGGACCGGCGCCACCTCCTCGGGCGGCTCGGACTTGTGGGCGGTCTGCTTCAGGCTCAGGAAGCGCTTCTGCGCGACCAGCCTGTCCTCCTGCGACAGCGCTTCAACGGGTTCGCCCTCGAGATTATGGCGCATGGAATCGGGTTGGGCGCTTGCGAAATAATAGCGCCGGCAGTGGACATAGGCAGCGGTCGCACGCCGGAGCGCCGTCACGCCGGCATCAGGCTTTAAGAGCGGGCGCAGCTCGTTGAACAGGCCGACGACGAAGGGGAGGACGGGGTCACCGGGCTTGGCCGGAAGCACGCCGACCGGCCGGATCAACAGCGAGTTGATCGCGTTTGCCTTCTCAACATCGAGCTCGGTCGCCGCTATCGGCCCGCGGCTGATCTTCCAGGGTTTGTCCATGTAAACTCCATAACGGCCGACTGTGATGGTATCTTGAAGGAGAGGGGGTAGATAGAGGCGCAGTTCGCAAATTGCTAGCCCCGCGCTAGCCGTGCGGCAAGCCGGGTATGAGATTCGATTTGCGAGTTGACTGGGCCAGCCTGATCCGCCGGCCATGCATCTAATCGTTTTTTGTCAGGAAGTGCATTGACCTCTGGCTTCGATTACATTTCTTATCCGCGCCCAAGAAGAATGACCGGCCGCGGGGAGGATGCATGCGGGTTTTCTCGAATATTGAAGAGCTGCGCCACACGCTCGACGCGCTGAAGCGGCAGGGGCGCACCGTCGGCCTCGTGCCGACCATGGGTTATCTCCATGCCGGGCACATGCAGCTCGTCACGCGCGCCCGGGCCGAAAACGACATTGTCGTCGTCTCGATCTTCGTCAATCCGCTGCAATTCGGGCCGGCCGAAGACCTCGGCAAATATCCGCGCGATCTCGAACGCGATGGCGCCATGCTCAAGCAGGCCGGCGTCAACTTCCTCTTCGCGCCCGGCGTCGAGGACATGTATCCTCGCCCTATGGAGACGGTGGTCGACGTTCCCGATCTCGGCCGCGAGCTCGAAGGCGCAGTCCGGCCCGGCCATTTCGCCGGTGTCGCCACCGTCGTTTCTAAGCTGTTCAACATCGTCCAGCCGCAGACCGCCTATTTCGGAGAGAAGGACTACCAGCAGGTCGTCATCATCAAGCGCATGGTGGAGGATCTCGCCGTGCCGGTGCGGGTGATTGCGGTTCCGACGGTGCGCGACAGCGACGGCCTCGCTCTGTCGTCGCGCAATGTCTATCTCAGCCCCGACGAACGTCGCGCGGCGGTGATCGTTCCTCAGACGCTCGATGAGGCCGAGCGCCTGGTCTCCGAGGGTCTCACCGATGCCGGGGAGCTCGAGAAAAAGCTCACCGCCTTCATCGGCCGGCAGCCCCTGGCAAAGGCGGAAGTTGTCGCCGTCCGGGATGCTTCGACGCTCGCGCCGGTCGCTAGGATCGAAGACCCCATCGTCGTGGCGCTCTTCATCAGCATCGGCACGACGCGGCTTCTCGACAATCGGGTGATCCGTAGCCAAAGCGCCGGGGACAATAACATCGTCCGGAACAACCGCATGACCGGGCAGTCGGGAAAGGGAGTGACGAAATGAGCGCCACCGGAACCCAGAAGCGCCTGACGCCAGCCCGCATCTCGGCCATGAAGGGCGGCAAACCGATTGTCTGCCTGACGGCCTACACCACGCCGATTGCACGGCTGCTCGATGAGCATTGCGACCTGCTGCTGGTCGGGGATTCGCTCGGCATGGTGCTCTACGGCATGGAGACCACCATCGGCGTCACGCTCGATATGATGATCGCCCACGGCAGGGCTGTGATGCGCGGCGTCGCCAAGGCCTGCGTCGTCGTCGACATGCCGTTCGGCAGTTACCAGGAATCGAAAGAGGTTGCATTCCGCAACGCCGTGCGCATCCTGCAGGAGACCGGCTGCGACGCCGTCAAGCTGGAAGGCGGGGAGGAGATGGCCGAGACCATCGGCTTCCTGACGAAGCGCGGGATACCGGTCATGGGGCATATCGGGCTGATGCCGCAGCAGGTCCAGACCGCCGGGGGCTATCGTTCCGTCGGGCACTCCGAACACGAGACCTCGAAGATCCGGCGCGACGCACATGCCATCGGCGGCTCGGGAGCTTTTGCCGTCGTCGTCGAAGGCACGGTGGAACCGCTTGCGCGCGAGGTGACTTCAGCCATACACATACCGACCATCGGCATCGGCGCCTCGGCCGCGTGCGACGGCCAGGTTCTGGTCTGCGACGACATTCTCGGGCTCTTCAACGATTTCAAGCCTCGTTTCGTCAAGCGTTACGACGATCTTGGCAAGAGGGTCGCGGATGCCGCCGCCGCCTATGCCGACGAGGTGCGCGCGCGGAAGTTCCCCACAGCCGACCATACCTTCAAGCGAAGGCCGTAACGCGAAGGCGCTGGCACTTATCGATCCTCAACCTTCCCCACAAAGGCAAGTGTTGGGCACCGACTGCGACAGCCGTCGTTCGTCACCCCTCGGCATACTGCTCCCGCATCGCCTCCGCCGAGCGGCGCACCGCCTCGGCGACCTCCTGCAACTGCTTGGCCATCGGCGTGGAATTGCGCCAGACCATGCCGATGGTTCGCGATGGCTGCGGCGACGGGAAGCGGGAGATCGAGACATGGGCCGAGCGCGTTTCGACCGGAACGGCCATCTCCGGGATCAAAGTGACGCCGATGCCGGCGCCGACCATCTGGACGAGGGTGGAGAGCGAGCTGCCTTCCATGATTTCCCGCGGGCGGGCGGGCCCCACCTTGCAGAATGACAGGGCCTGGTCGCGGAAGCAGTGGCCCTCTTCGAGCAGCAGCAGCCGCATTTCGCGTAGCGCCTCGCGTTCGGGCACCGGCTTGCCGCCATCCTCGTGCCGCCGGACCAGCACGAACTCCTCCTTGAACAGTTCGAGCTCGGTCAGCGAGGGTTCCGACACCGGCAGCGCGACGATCGCCATATCGAGCTGGCCCTGCGCCAGCTCCTGGACCAGCTTGCCCGTCTGCGTCTCGCGCACCTCGATCTGAATTCCCGCGAAGCTTTTGTTGAGATCGTTTATAATCGCCGGCAGCAGATAAGGCGCGATCGTCGGGATGATGCCGATGCGCAGGCGCGTGAGGAAACTGTCGCGCGAGGCGCGGGCAAACTCGCCGAGCTCGTCCACGGCGCGCAGGATATCGCGAACGCGCAGCGCGAAGGTCTGGCCGAACGGGGTGAGCTTCACCTCGCGGGCGCCGCGCTCGAAGAGTTCGCTGCCCAACTCCTGCTCAAGTTCTTTGATCTGCATGGAGAGCGCCGGCTGGGAGATGGCGCAGGCATCGGCGGCACGGCGAAAACGGCCGTCCCTTGCCAAGGCTTCAAAATAACGTAGCTGTTTCAGGGTAAGATTTTTCATAAGCTCAGCTTATCGCAGCAATCAGTAAATCCAACTTAAAATTATTGAACGCTTCCGATATGAAGACTGCAAGGGAGAGAGTGGGGCGCCAGCTCGGCTCATCTTTTTGAACCGCAGACAGATCAAGCAATGAAGGAGACGATCATGGACAACCCCACTGACACCGCAGGCAAATGTCCTGTGGCCCATGGCAACAAGCCGCGCGGCCCTTCCAACCGCGACTGGTGGCCGAACCAGCTGAACGTGCAGATTCTTCATCACAATTCCGGCCGCGCCGATCCGATGGGCAAGGATTTCGACTATGCCGAGGAGTTCAAGAAGCTCGATCTCGACGCGCTGAAGAAGGATCTCACCGCGCTGATGACCGATTCGCAGGATTGGTGGCCGGCCGACTTCGGCCATTACGGCGGTCTCTTCATCCGCATGGCCTGGCACAGCGCCGGCACCTACCGCATCACCGACGGGCGCGGCGGCGCCGGCCAGGGCCAGCAGCGTTTTGCGCCACTCAACAGCTGGCCCGACAATGCCAACCTCGACAAGGCCCGCCGCCTGCTCTGGCCGATCAAGCAGAAATACGGCAACCGCATCTCCTGGGCCGACCTTCTGATCCTCACCGGCAACGTCGCCTTGGAATCCATGGGCTTCAAGACCTTCGGGTTCGCCGGCGGCCGCGCCGACGTCTGGGAGCCGGAAGAGCTCTACTGGGGTCCTGAAGGCACCTGGCTCGGTGATGAGCGCTACAGCGGCGAACGGCAGCTCGCCGAGCCGCTCGGCGCTGTGCAGATGGGCCTGATCTACGTGAACCCGGAAGGCCCGGGCGGCAATCCCGACCCGCTCGCTTCGGCGCGTGACATCCGCGAAACCTTCGCCCGCATGGCGATGAACGACGAAGAAACCGTGGCGCTGATCGCCGGCGGCCACACCTTCGGCAAGACGCATGGCGCCGGCGACCCGTCCTTCATCGGCGCCGAGCCGGAAGGCGGGGCGATCGAGGACCAGGGCCTCGGCTGGAAAAGCTCGTTCGGCAGCGGCGTTGGCAAGGATGCGATCACCGCCGGCCTCGAAGTCACCTGGTCGCAAACGCCGACCAAGTGGAGCAACTACTTCTTCGAAAACCTATTCGCCTATGAATGGGAGCTGACGAAGAGCCCGGCCGGCGCGCATCAGTGGCAGGCCAAGAACGCCGAAGCCTCCATTCCGGATGCTTACGAGGCCGGCAAGAAGCATCTGCCGACCATGCTGACGAGCGACCTGGCGCTGCGTTTCGACCCGATCTACGAAAAGATCTCGCGCCGTTTCCTGGAGAATCCGGATCAGTTCGCCGACGCTTTCGCCCGCGCCTGGTTCAAGCTGACCCACCGCGACATGGGCCCAAAAGTCCGCTACCTCGGCCCTGAGGTTCCGGCCGAAGACCTGATCTGGCAGGACGTGATCCCGGCCGTCGATCATCCCCTCGTCGACGACAAGGACATTGCCGAGCTGAAGGCCAAGGTTCTCGCCACCGGCCTTAGCGTGCAGGAGCT
This sequence comes from Rhizobium phaseoli, assembly GCF_001664385.1. Lineage (NCBI taxonomy): Bacteria > Pseudomonadati > Pseudomonadota > Alphaproteobacteria > Hyphomicrobiales > Rhizobiaceae > Rhizobium > Rhizobium phaseoli. The sequence continues at coordinate 8,228 of NZ_CP013536.1, forward strand.
GGTTTCGACCGCTTGGGCGTCTGCCTCGACCTTCCGCGGCTCCGACAAGCGCGGCGGCGCCAATGGCGCCCGCATCCGGCTTGCGCCGCAGAAGGACTGGGAAGCCAACCAGCCGGCCCAGCTCGCCAAGGTGCTCGGCGTCCTCGAAGGCCTCCAGAAGGACTTCAACGCCGCCCAGACCGGCGGCAAGAAGATCTCGCTCGCCGACCTGATCGTGCTCGCCGGTGCAGCCGGCGTCGAGAAGGCCGCGGCAGCCGGCGGCACCGCCGTCAGCGTGCCCTTCACGCCGGGCCGCATGGATGCCTCCGAAGCCCAGACGGATGCGCATTCCTTCGCAGCGCTCGAGCCGCGCATCGACGGCTTCCGCAACTACGTGAACGACAAGCGCCTGCAGTTCATGAAGCCGGAAGAAGCGCTCGTCGACCGCGCCCAGCTGCTGACGCTGACCGGCCCTGAGATGACCGTCCTCGTCGGCGGCCTGCGTGTCCTCAAGGCCGGCCAGCCGGAACACGGCGTCTTCACCGCCCGTCCCGAGACGCTGACGAACGACTTCTTCGTCAACCTGCTCGACATGGCCACCCAGTGGGTTCCGGCCGCCGGCAAGGACGGAGTCTATGAAGGCCGCGACCGCAAGACGGGTGCTGCCAAGTGGACCGGCACCCGCGTCGACCTGATCTTCGGCTCGCACTCGCAGCTGCGCGCCTTCGCCGAAGTCTACGGCCAGGCCGACGCCAAGGAGAAGTTCGTCAAGGACTTCGTCGCCGCCTGGAACAAGGTGATGAACGCCGACCGCTTCGATCTCGTCTGATCGGTTCAGTGAGTTTTGCCCGGGCGCGGTTTCGGCCGCGCCCGGGCTTTTTTGTCTGTACGGGATGCCTTGTATTGCTCAAGGCGTTCATTCTCCTGTCTCACCGAGTCAGATTAGGTGGATATAGGCACCTCTCCGCCGTCATCCCTGTAGCCTCAGGCTTCGCCCGAGGGATGTCACAGGGATCCAGCGCGCCCAAGTCCTTGGGCGCAGAAGACTCCTTTGCCTGGCAGTAAGTCATTCACCGCGCGGACGCGCGGTGGCTGGATTCCTGTGACAGGCACAGGAATGACGGCCGAGAGTGGGGCCTTGTCCACATGACCTGATTTCGTGAGGAGTGTGGGGTTGGCCTCCGGCCACTTTTCTGCAGCCGTTTCATTTCTACTCGGCGTCGTCCTCGGCCTTGTGCCGAGGATCTGCTGCCCTATCGACCGGAGGCAGATACTCGGGACAAGCCAGGACAAGCCTGAGTATGACGGACGAGATGTCAGGCATTCTCTCCCGCGCCGAAGCACCCGGCGCACCACCGCCCGATCATCCACACCATCCCCGCCACGCCGCGAACTTCTAGCCATGGCGGACCTCGCATGCGATAGAAGATCGACACAGTGGAGGAGTGGATATGAACGGTTTGCAAGGCAAAGTCGCGGCCATCACTGGCGCTGCCTCGGGCATTGGATTGGCGTCGACAGAAGCGATCATCGCGGCCGGCGGTACGGTCGTGATGATAGACCGGGACGAGGCGGCGCTGAGTGCGGCCTGCGGCAGGCTGGGAGAGAAGGCGATCGCGCTGCCGCTCGACCTCCTCAACCCCGAGGATTGCGCCGGCCTGCTCGATGGCATTCTCTCGAAGGTCGGTCAGCTCGACATCTTCCACGCCAATGCCGGCAGCTATATCGGCGGGGATCTGGTGGAAGCGAATCTCGACGCGATCGACCGCATGCTCAATCTGAACGTCAACGTGGTCATCAAGAACGTCCGCACGGTCATGCCCCACATGATCGAGAGAGGGACGGGAGACATCATCGTCACCAGTTCGGTCGCGGGCCAAGCCGCGGTTCCATGGGAGCCTGTCTATTCGCCTTCGAAGTGGGCGATGCACTGCTTCGTCCAGACCATGCGGCGGCAACTCCTGAAGAACGGCATTCGCGTCGGCTCCGTCTCGCCGGGCCCTGTCAGCAGCGCGCTGCTGAAAGACTGGCCGGAAGAGAACCTGCGCAAGGCAAAAGAGGCGGGCGCGCTGATCGAACCTCGCGACGTAGCGGAAGCCGTGCTCTTCATGCTGACCCGGCCGCGCAATGTGACGATCCGCGACGTGGTGATCCTCCCGAGTTCCTTCGACATCTGACACGAGGCCGTATGTCGGGAGAGGGGCGCGCTCCTCTCCGCTAGCGCGGCACGACACCGAAAGGCGATAGCGACAGCAGATCCGGGTCTTTCGTTGCCGTCGCCTTCGCCACCTCGGCATGACCCATGCTGTAGCCGTAGGACAGGACGCGGACACCGTCGATCATGAAGAACTGCGCCTGATCCAGGCCGGGCCGCAGCGCGCCCGTCACGGTGACGGTCTCATAGTTTTTTTCAAGGTGCAGAGGCTCCTGCGGGATGACACGGACCAGCTGGTTGGGCGGCGGCGTGGGCATGTGGCTGCAGGCCCCGGCCCAAGGCACCAGCAGGAATTCATAGACGAGATCGCCGTCCTGATCGATCGGCAGGACGAAGCCTGTCAGTTCGACCGGTTGGCCCTCGTCACGCCAGACCAGCGTTTCGCCCTGCGGGCCGCTGACCATTTTCGGCGACAGCGGAACCGTCGCCCTGGCCTGATCGGCCGGCCGCAAGGCGCTCCAGAAAATCGGCTGCGCCGTAGCGAAGGCGCCGGACACCGGCCATGCCGAGCCGAGCGCGAGCATCGCGAACATCAGGAATCTGTGCTTCATTATCGCATCTCCCGGGCCCGCCGCTTGAGTCTTGCCGCTGCCCAAGGATGCTAGCCGATACCGCTCGCCCATCAAAGCTCTATGATCGGTGCCAGCTTTCAAATTTACCCGACCTCGTCATGGCCTTGTGCCATTGGTTCAGGGATTACCCCAGCGGCAACCGGAGAGGGCCCCGGCTTCGTCATAATAGAACAACGCCCTCCGATTGTCCTGGCGGCGCAGCTGGAACCAGTCCAGCGACCGGGCCTGAAAGATCAAGAGGCCGAAGCGCGCCTTTCCCTCGGCCACATCCGCAGGCTCTGGCATATCGGTGGTTTGGAAGGCGCGCTGGTCCCCGGGCGGGCCGCCGGCATAGGTCGTCCGTGTCCGCGCGGGCAGCTTGTCCCATGCGGCCTCAGCCGCTCCGCTTCCCGGCCCGTGAAGCTCGACCTTTCCCTGTAGCCGAAGCTGCAGCCGGCTCCCGGCGCTGAAGCCCAGGACCGTGACGTGAGGATTGGCCGAAAGCTCCAGCCATTTGGGGCTCCGCGTATCCGTATGAAATTCGAGACGCCGCGCCGACCTGTCAGCCGCGCGGAGCACCACCATGCGCGCCTGCGGTCTCGCCTTGGCATCGACGGAGCAGAGGTTGAGATAGCGGAAACCGGACTGCGGGTCCGCCGCAGCCGTTTCGAGCTCCGCCCATGCCGCGGCGTCGATGTCAGTCAAATCCACCGGCGAGCTCCCGCTCAGACGGACCGGGCGATGCCGCCGTCGACGCGGATGTTCTGGCCGGTGATGTAGCCCGCGCCCTCCGACAGGAGGAAGGCGATGGTGGCCGCGATCTCCTCGCTCGTGCCGTAGCGGCGCATCGGAACGCTGTCGCGCCGCTCCTCGGTGGCGGGCAGGCTGTCGATCCAGCCGGGCAGGACGTTGTTCAGGCGGATATTCTTGGCCGCATAGCTATCCGCGAAGATCTTGGTGAAACTCGCCAGGCCCGCCCGGAAGACGGCCGAGGTCGGGAACATCGGCGAGGGTTCGAATGCCCATGCCGTCGAGATATTGACGATGGCGCCGCCGCCCTGCCTCTCCATGATCGGCGCGACCAGCCGGATCGGGCGCACAGCGCTCAGGAAATAAACCTCCATGCCCTTGTGCCAGTCTTCGTCCGAGATATCGAGGATCGGCGCGCGCGGGCCGTGGCCAGCGGAATTGACCAGCGCGTCGATGCGCCCCCATCGCTCCATCGAGAGATCGACGAGCCGCTTCACGTCCTCGTTGGACTGGTTGGAGCCGGTGACGCCGACGCCGCCGAGTTCCTCTGCCAGCGCCTCGCCCTTGCCGGAGGAGGAGAGCACGGCGACGTGGTAGCCGTCCGCGGCCAGTTTCCGCGCGGCTGCGGCGCCCATGCCGGATCCGCCAGCGGTGATGAGAGCGACTTTTTCTTCAGACATTGAAATCTCCGACTGCTGAATTTCCAAGGCATTATGCCAGATGCGGTGCTGACTTTCGCGCGAGAAAGAAACATGCCAGACTGTAGAAAATCTACTGGGTGAATCAATGACTCAATCCCGCCGCCAGCTGCCGCCCCTGAATGCGCTGCGTGCCTTCGAGGTTTCCGGCCGCAGGCTGAATTTCCGCACCGCCGCCGAGGAGCTGGGCATCACGCAAGGGGCGGTTGCGCAGCAGGTTCGCGGGCTGGAAGGTCAGCTCGGCCTGATGCTGTTCCAGCGCCTTCCCCGCGGGCTCGCGCTGACCGCGCAGGGCGCGGCCTATCTGGCGGACGTGACCCGAGCCTTCGATACGCTCGGCGAGGCAACCGGACGGCTTCTCGCGCGGCCGGAAACCGTGACGATCAGCGTCACACCGACCGTCGCCGCAAAGCTGTTGATACCGCGCCTAGCCGAACTCTACACCGCCCTTCCCGACATAGATCTGAGAACGGTCGCCACCGAGGCGCTGGCGGATTTCGACCGCGACCAGGTGGATATCGCCGTGCGCCTCACCCGGCAGCCTTTTCCGGCGACCCTGCAGGCAGAGCTGCTGTTTCGCCAGGAACTGGTCGCGGTCGCGAGCCCGCATCTGGTCAAAGGCCTCACCCTTCCGCTCGCCAATGAAGCGCTTCGCAGCCTGCCGCTCCTGCATGACTCGCAAGATCACTGGCGGGTATTCCTGGGAAGCCGCGAGAAGCTGTCCGGCGCGGCATTCAACCACACGACGCTGGCCCTGGATGCGGCACTCGCCGGCCAGGGCGTGGTGCTCGCATGCCGCGCCTTCGTGGCAGCCGATCTCGAGGCCGGGCGCCTGGTGCAGGTCACGGACGCGACGGCGACCATCGGTCCCAATTACTTCCTCGTCCGCAAACGCTCGTCATCGCCGCGAAAGGCCGTGGACGCGGTATGGGACTGGTGCGCGACGCGGCTGTCGCTCACCTAACCGCCCAATGGTCGAGGCCGGCGAGAGCCGGCCCCATTGTTTCAGAACATAGTGTTCTTGTTGGCTGCTTCTTTCGGAACGGCCTGGATCACGTCCCAGTGCTCGACGATCTTGCCGTCCTTGACGCGGAAAACATCGACGATCGCCTCGCCGCGGTCGTCCGCGCCGTTCGTCGCATGCACATGAAGCCAGACGAGATCGCCGTCAGCCGCGGTGCGAACGATTTCTGCCTTCGACTGAGGATTGTCCTTGAAGAAACCGGTGAAGAAGGAAACGAGTGGCTTCCTCCCATCGGGAACCTGAGGATTGTGCTGTCGATAATCCTCCGCGACCACCGAGGCCGCCTCGACATCATGCTTGTTGAAGAAGCGGTCGTAGAACTCCACCACCAGCTTCCGATTGGCTTCCTCGACCTTCAAATCCCGAGAGGCGGCAAAAGCGCCGGAAGGCATGGCGATGCCCCCTAGAATGGCGAGCGCGCAAAGCGATTTCCCGAATGTCATGCATCAAGCTCCTTGGTATGGCTCCGCGATCTAGTCTAAGAAACAGACTATAAGGCTTGGTCTAGGACAGCGCGAAATGCCCAGCAAGAAGGCAGTTTTCAGTGCCAAGGTCAGCGCGCGATGACCGAGAGGAAGGACGCCATGCCTGAGAAAACGGACGGGCCGGGCGCGGGATGCCCGATCAGGGGCGTGCTCGACCGTATCGGCGATCAATGGAGCCTGCTGACGCTCGAGGCGCTGGAAACCGAAAAGAAGCGCTTCAACGAGCTGCTGCGCGAGGTCGGCGACATCTCCAAACAGATGCTCTCCAAGACGCTGCGGCACCTGGAGCAGGACGGCTATATCAGCCGCACCGTCTACCCCGAGGTGCCGCCGCGCGTGGAATACGAGCTGACGGAACTGGGTCGATCTTTCCTCACTCCCATGAAAACCCTGATCCAATGGGCGGAGCAGAACCATCCTGAGATCATCCGATCGCGGCTCCGGCATGGGGCCGAGTAGGGTTTGAATAGAGGCAAGAAACAAGATCGGAGCGTGTCCTTCGAGGCTTCGGCCTTCGGCCTGCGCACCTCGGGATGAGGGGGTTGGTGGATGCCGCGCGGACAACAATGGGTGTTGGAGAATGCCGCGGCCTCTCTCCGACCTCATCCTGAGGTGCCCCGCAGGGGCCTCGAAGGGCGAGGTCGGCCACCCGGGGCTGGGCGCAAGAAGCAAGGTTGGAGCGTGGCCCCTCAAGCGAGCAGCACCTTGCCGCCAGTCCGGAAGGGAAGGGCGGCTTGCAGCGCCTCGCCGATCCTTTCCAAGGGAAACACCTCCCGCACCTCGGTTGCGATCACCTTTGCGGCGATCTGCGCGGCCACCTCTGAATAAGCGCGCTGGACATTGTCGATGGTTTCGGAATGGACCCATTCCCGAAGATGGCAGAAGGAAAAGGTGATGTCGGGATGGGTGGCCCAGAAGGAATTCGGGATGCTTTCACCGGAGAGCAGCCCATAGTGCACGAAATGGCCGCCGGGCTTCAGCGCATCGGCAAGAACAGAGGCGCGCGGGCCGCCGACGCAGTCGAGCACGGCGTCCAGGCCATGCCGGCCGGCGAGCCCGGCTGCCAGGTCGCTGTCCTCCCTGTCGACGATGACAGCCTCGAGCCGGCCGCGCAGGCTCTGGCGGGATTCTTCGCTGCGGACGATCGCCACCGGCTCGACACCAACGGCATTCGCGAGGCCGATCAGGATCGATCCGATCGAGGAGGCGGCGGCATTGACGGCGATGCGCATGCCCGGTCTCAGCCCGATCTTGATATGCAGCATCAGCCAGGCCGTCATCGGGTTGACGTAGCTGGTCGCCGCCTCGAAATCGGAAAGCGTCTCCGGCACGCGCAGGCACCAGTTCGGGTCGGTGTCCTTGAACTCCTGCCAGCCGCCGGCGCTGCGCACCGGCAGTACGCGCGTCCCCGGCGGCAGTCCATAGACCTCTTCACCGCAGGCTTCGACCACGCCGAAGGCCTCGAAGCCCGGAATGAAGGGCAGGGTCGTGCGGCCGGCATAGGCGCCCGAAATGGTGATGATATCGGAAGGATTGATCGAGCGCGCCAGCAGCCGCACCCGCACCTGATCGCGCCGCAGCGCCTGCAGCGGCGTCCGCTCGATCCCGACGACCTCTTGGACCGGACCGAATTTTCGCACCACCGCCTGATATTGCATTTGCATCCCCCACGCACTCGCGGTTAGAACAGCCCACCAATTTTGGGTGATCGAATGAGCGTTGACGACAGGGCTTTAGCATCGTTCCGGGTCTCGATGCGAGACATCGACATCTATGGCCATGTCCATAATTCGGTCTACCTCGATTATTGCGAGGATGCCGTCGTCGAGTTCCTCAGACACCGCGAGATCCTCGGCCATTTCCGTCACACCACCTCGGGTGTGGCATATCACGTCAAGAAGGCGGAAATCACCTTTCACAACCCGATCGACGTCGACGATGTCGTCGAGGCGAAGGTCGCCGTCGAAAAGATCGGGCGCACCAGCCTCGCCTTTGCGATCGAACTCTTTCGCCGGCGCGACGGCGCCCATTGCGCAACGGCCGGCCTTGTCTGGGTCTGCGTCGGCCTTTCCGACAGCCGCCCGACGCCGATCCCGGAGGCGACCAGAGCCGCCTTGTCGCAGGGCTGATCCATGCCGATCCACGCAGCGCTTCTTCGCCACGCCAAGGACAGGCCCGACAAGCCGGCGCTGGTGATCGACGGCAGCACCCTGAGCTATGGCGCGCTCTATCTGCGCGCCCGGGCGATCTGCCGCTTTCTCCGTGAGCTTCCGTGCTCCGGCAACCGCACGTTCGATCTGCCCGGCGTCGAGAAACTCGTGGCCTTGAGCCTCGGCAACCACATCGGATTTGCCGAATATTTCACGGCAGCGACCGCCTTGCCGAATGCCTGCGCCGTCATCGACCCGATGATGCCGCCGGAAAGGATCGAGCGCATCATCGAGCGTCTGGCGCCCGACGTGCTCGTCGTCGACGACGATGCGAGCCCAAGTGCCGGGATCGCCCGCAGGCTCGGCGTTCCTGTCATCGTCGCCGGCGCCGAGCCCTTCGATCTCTCCGCTGCGGCAGCCGACCTGCCCTGTGGTGCCGAGGGCATCTTCCTGATCGGTTTCACATCAGGCACCACCGCCGAGCCGAAGGCCTATTGCCGCTCACGCGAGCAGTGGCGCCGCAGCCTCGATCGCGGGCGCTTCATCTTCGAACTCGAAGACGCACCCTCGACGCTATGCCCGGGCGCGCTCGCGCATGGGCTGGCGCTTTACGCCCTGGTCGAAGCGCTCGATGCCGGAGGAAGCTTTCATTCGGTGCGGAAATGGGACCCGGCTTCCGTCGCGCGCATTCTCGCCGCCGAAAAGATCGAACGGCTGGTTGCCGTCCCGACCCATATCGCCGGCATTGCGCGGGCATGGGCAAGCGAACCGGCGCTGAATTGCCTGCGCGACGTGCTGACCGCCGGCGCCAAGCTGAACCTCAACGAGGTCGGATCCATGCGCCGCCTCTTTCCCAAGGCGCGCATCCGGGAATATTACGGCGCATCCGAGATTGGCTTCATGACCGTCTCGACGCTTGTCGGCGGGCCGGTCGATTTCCCGATCGACCGGGTGGGGCAGGCCTATCCCGGCGTCGAAATCTCCATCCGCGACCCTGAGGGAAACGATGTCGGCGCCGATGTTCCGGGCACCATCTTCGTGAACAGCGATCTGATCGCCGACGGTTATCTCTGGGGCGACGACGGCCAGGCTTTCCGGGTCACCGAGGCGGGTGCCACGGTCGGCGATCTCGGCGAGATCGATGCCGGCGGCATGCTGCGGGTGATCGGCCGGGCGGGCGGCATGATGATATCGGGCGGCAACAACGTCTATCCCGCCGAAGTCGAGAGCGCGCTCAAAACCTGCCCCGGCGTCGAGGATGCCGTCGTCTTCGGCCTGCCGGATGACTATTACGGCGAGAGCATCGTCGCCGTCGTCTCCGGCGAGGCCGTTGATGCAAAAATCCTGGCCGGCCATTGCGCAGACAAGCTTGCCAGGTTCAAAATCCCCAAGCAGTTCTACCATATCGCCTCCTGGCCGATGACGAGCAGCGGCAAGATAGCAAGGGGGCGGGTGGAAGCGGCGGTCATCGCGGGAGATGGTCTTGTCCTACGCCTACCAGCCTGACGAGGATTGGCAGCCTGTCGTGGTTGCCGCCTACCGCACGCCGATCGGCCGGGCCTTCGGCGCGCTTGCGACGGTGACGGCCGAAGACCTGCTTGCGCCGATCATCCGCCGCATCCTCGCCGAAACGGCGATCGCGCCCGAGGACATAGACGACGTGCTGGTCGGCAACGCCGCCGGCGGCGGCGGCAATATCGGCCGGCTGGCGGCACTCGCTGCCGGCCTGCCCGTTGCCGTTCCCGGCGTCGCCATCGACCGGCAATGCGGCTCGGGGCTGGAGGCGATCATCATGGCCGCACGGCTGATCCAGGCAAAGGCCGGCGCCTGCTTTCTCGCCGGCGGCGTGGAAAGCGTCAGCACCGCGCCATGGCGTGTCGAAAGGCCGAAAGCCAATGGCGCGCTGCCGCGCTTTTACGGTCGCGCCCGGTTCTCGCCCGAAACGGTCGGCGACCCGGATATGGGCATCGCCGCCGAAAACGTCGCCCGGGAATTCGCCATCTCGCGTGAGCGGCAGGATGAATTCGCGCTGCGCAGCCACCGGCTCGCCGTCGCAGCTGCCGAAGCGGGCGCCTTCCGGCCCGAGATCGTCGGCATCGCCACCGGCCACGGCCTGATCGAACGCGACGAGTGCCCGCGCCCGACGACATCGCTCGAGGCACTGGCCAACCTCCGGCCGGTCTTCTTGACCGACGGCACAGTGACTGCAGGCAATGCCTGCCCTGTGAATGACGGCGCATGCCTGGTGCTCGTCATGAGCCGCGGCATGGCAAGACGCCTGGGCATCGAAAAAGGCCTCGCCTTCATCGACAGCGCCGCCGCCGGCGTCGATCCCAACCTGCTCGGCATAGGCCCGGTCGCCTCGACGAAGAAGCTTCTGCAGCGCCAGCCCGGGCTCTCGCTCTCCGGCGTCGACGCCATCGAATTCAACGAGGCTTTCGCCGCCCAGGTTCTGGCTTCGCTGGATCAGCTCGCAATCTCTTCGGATGCGGTCAACAGGGAAGGCGGCGCCATCGCACTCGGCCATCCCTTCGGCGCCTCGGGCGCGATTCTCGTTACCCGGCTACATACCCAGCTGGTGCGCAGCGGCGCTCCCGGAACAACCGGCCTCGCCATGCTCGGCATCGGCGGCGGCATCGGGCTGACGGCGCTGTTCGAGACTGTCGCGCTTTCCTGAAGCGACGCTCTTCGTCCCTGCGGATCAATTCTCGGATTGTTCGACCGATGATGAGAATGAAGGCGTCTCCGGCGCGGCGAGCGCGTGCGCGATTTCGCTTCGCAGCCATGCACTTCCCGGATCGCCGTCGAAACGGCGAAGCCAGTACATGGTCACATCCATTTTCGGCGATTCCATCGGCGGCATGAACACATCGAGCTTGAGCCGGCCGATCAGGGTGCGGGCAAAATGAACCGGAATGCTTCCCAGCATTTCGCTCGATTCAACCGCGAGGGCGACTGCCTGGAAATGTGGCACCGTGACCATGACGCGCCGGGCAAGGCCAAGGCGGGCGAGGGCGGGATCGATCGTTCCGGTGCGGCTCCCATCGGCGGAGCGCAGAACGTGGGGGACGGCGCAAAAGAGATCTGCCGGTATGGCGTCTCCCGGACGAAGTCCGTGGCTGGCTAAAAGAGGATGCCCCTGTTTCGCGATGCAGACCAGCCATGACTGGAGCACCTTGCTGCTCGCAACCCATTCGGGTGCTTCGAGCGATCGGTCGATGACGATATCCGCCCGGCCGTCGCGCAGCATCTCGAAAACTTCCGACGAGGCATGATCGATCATCTGCAAGGTGACGGAGGGCGCAGCTTCGGCCACGCGCGCAGCCAGCGGCGGCATCAGCAATGTCGAGAAGTAATCCGATCCGATCAGCAAGAAGGAACGGTTCGAGGTGGCGGGATCGAACACAGCGGTCGTCGCCAATGCCTCTTCCATACCGGCTAGCGCCTGCCTGATCGGCTGGCGCAATTCGAGGGCGCGCGCCGTCGGCATCATCTGGTTGCCCTCCCTCACGAACAATTCGTCATCAAGCAAGGCGCGCAGCCTGCCGAGCGCCGAACTCACAGCCGGCTGGGATAAGCCGACCCGCTCGCCTGCCCGCACCGTCGAGAGCTCTGCCATCATGGCGTCGAAGACGCGCAACAAGTTCAGGTCGAGGGCGGAGAAATTCACGCGGTCAATATCCCTTATACGATCATTCGATTTCCGTGCGGCGGCCGTCGGCGATAGCGATGGAGAGCAGCCTGGAACTCTATTCCAAATGACCTCGGAAGGAAATTGCCATGAACGTTGCGGCGAGAACCGTGAGGACGGTAAACTGGATGAACACCACCTACGCCATCAATATCGGCAGGTTTGAAAGCGGCGGCATCCTTGGCGTTTTCGAAAGCAAGGTGCCTTCAGGCGGTGGGCCACCGATCCACATTCATCACAACGAGGACGAAGTGATCCATGTGATCGAAGGCGACTACGAGTTCTGGTGCGATGGCAGGCTTGTTCCGGTCGGTCCCGGCAGCTCGATCTTCCTGCCGCGCGGCGTGCCGCACACTTTTCGGGTCACCGGCACGTCTGCCGGACGCAACCTCACCATCCTGACGCCGGGTGGCCTGGAAGAATTCTTCATCGAGGCGGCCGCCGAGGCACCGCGGCTGCCCGAAGACATGGATCGGCTCCTGCAGCTGGCGGAACGCTACGGCATCGAATTTCAGGGGCCGGCGAACTGGGAGGCGGACCGGACGCACTGACGGCCGCGACTTGCTGCTGCCCGTCAATCAACGCCTCACAGGTGAGGATCGCCGCTGCACTCAGGATCGGCGGAGAGGAAAACGCCAGCCACAAAACATGATTGAGCCCGGACGAAGCGCTCCGCCCGGTTCTCCGCCTGCGCCCAAGGCCGATCGCCGGCCCTGTTCCAGCTGCCAATCGCCGCAAGACGCCTCGCCGTAAATATCGTCAAGCGCACGGCTTTCCGTGATCTGCACGAGGGCTTCGGTCATCGTTTGGCCGTTTACCTCGGTCGCAAGGCGAGCAGCACTACTGCCTTCGCATAGGATGACAGCGACCAGCGAAGAATGGCTCGAGGGCAAGATCCGGCGCATTCTGCGGCCCGTCGGTTTCGGCCGGCCAAGCCGAACATCGCGAGCGGGACGGCCACAGAAGCCTTCGCCAGCCTCATCGGGATCGTGGTTTCGGCGCCTGCCTTCAAGTCAACAGAGGATACTCCTCGCAAAGGACAAGGAGACTACCCATGAAAATCGTCATTATCGGCGGCACCGGCCTCATCGGCTCGAAGACCGTGGGAAGATTGCGCAAGAAGGGACATGACGTGCTGCCGGCTTCGCCGAATTCAGGCGTCGATACGATCACCGGCAAGGGTCTTGCCGAAGCGCTGGCAGGCGCACAGGTGGTGCTCGACCTCGCCAACTCGCCCTCCTTCGAGGACAAGGCGGTGATGGAATTCTTCCAGACCTCCGGCCGCAACCTGCTGAAGGCAGCAGCTGCCGCCGGCGTCAAGCATCACATCGCACTGTCGATCGTCGGCATGGAGCGGCTGCAGGACAGCGGCTACATGCGCGCCAAGAAAGCCCAGGAGGATCTGATCAAGGGCTCCGGCATTCCCTACACCATCGTGCACTCCACGCAGTTTCATGAGTTCATGGCGGGCATCGCCCAGGCGGGCGCGGTCGGCCAGATGGTGCACCTGTCGCCGGCTTACGTGCAGCCGATCGCCTCGGACGACGTCGCCGACGTCATGGCCGACGTGGCGCTCTCAGCACCCGTCAACGGCACGATCGAAATCGGCGGCCCGGAGAAGATCCGCCTCACCGAGGTCGTGACGCGGCTCTTCAAGGCGACGAACGATCCGCGTCAGATTATGGCCGATCCGCACGCCCGCTATTTCGGCGTCGAGCTTGAGGACAATTCGCTCGTGGCAGGGCCGAAGGCCCGGCTCGGCCGCATCCGCTTCGATGACTGGCTGCGCCAGCATCCGCCCCAGAAGATGAGCGCCTGATCGCCGGGGCCGCTTTCGCGGCCCTCGCTGCAACCGTTCCCGTCAATCCAAGGAGACCAGACATGTCAGGAAAAAAAATTTCGGCAGCGGCATTCGCCGTTGCCCTTGTTGCCTGCACCGCAGCCTATGCCGCGGGCGACAAGGCCAAGGTAACCCTCGTCTACGACCATCAGCTTCCGAACGTTCCCGGCAAGAGCATCAAGGCCGTGCTCGTCGAATATAAGCCCGGCGGTACATCGCCGGGCCATACCCACCCGAAATCGGCCTTCATCTACGCCACCGTTCTGGAGGGCTCGATCAAAAGCCAGGTGAACGACGGACCGGTGAAGATTTACAAGGCCGGCGAAAGCTTTCCCGAATTCCCCGGCGATCATCACAGCGTCAGCGCCAACGGCAGCAAGACCGAGCCGGCGAAACTTCTCGCCGTCTTCGTGGTGAACTCCGACGAGACCGAACTGACGACCGACGACAAGTAGGCAGCCCTCGATGCCCGGCGCCGTCGGGCATCGTTTCCTGCCTGCGCCGTCAAGCGGATTGCAGCGCCAGTTCCAGATCGGCGATCAGGTCATCGGGATGCTCGATGCCGATCGACAGGCGGATCGTCGATTCCAGCACGCCGATCCGCTCCCTTACATCGGCGGGCACGCCGGAATGCGTCATCGTGGCAGGGTGGCTCGCAAGCGATTCCGTGCCGCCCAGGCTGACGGCGAGCTTGAAGACCTGCAGCGCGTTCAGGAATTTGAACGAGGCCGGCTGGCCGCCGCGGATATCGAAGGAGAAGGTCGAGCCGGCGCCGCTGCATTGGGCGGCGAAGGTGCGGCCCGATGGCGATTCCGGATCGTGGTAAGGCAGGTAATGAACCTTCTCGACCTTCGGGTGATCGCGCAGGAAATCGGCGACGGCCCGCGCATTGCTGTTTGCCCGCTCCATGCGCAGCTGCAGCGTCTCGAGCGACCGGCCGAGCATCCAGCAGGAATGTGGATCGAGCTGCGTGCCGATCGCCCCGCGCAGCGCCTTGACCTGCTTGATCACGGCCTTGCGGCCGAGAACGGCGCCGGCGATGAGATCGGAATGGCCGCCGACATATTTGGTCAGCGAATAGAGCGAGATATCGGCGCCATGCTCGATCGGCCGCTGGAACACCGGCCCGAGCAGGGTGTTGTCGCAGACGATGATGGGCGTGTGCCCCTGCTTTGCGCCGATCGCATCGGCCACACGCCGGATCATCGCGACGTCGACCAGGCTGTTGGTCGGATTGGCAGGTGTCTCGATCAGGATGACGGAGACGCGGCCCTTGGCGACCGCCTCGTCGGCCGCCTTCTGCACCGAGCCTTCGCTGACGCCATCGGCAAAGCCGACGGCGGCGACGCCGAAATTGAGGAAGGTCTTCGCCAGCAGGGTTTCCGTGCCGCCGTAGAGCGGCTGCGAATGCAGGATCGCATCACCCGGCCGGACGAAGGCGAACAAGGTCGTGGCGATCGCCGCCATGCCCGAGGAAAACAGCGCCCCGCTTTCCGTCTTCTCATAGACCGCAAGCCTGTCCTCGACGATCTCGCTGTTGGGATGGTTGAAGCGTGAATAGACGAGGCCGGCGCCCTTGCCCGCCGGCGGCTCGCGCCGGCCGGAGACATAGTCGAAGAAATCGCGCCCGTCCTCGGCCGAATTGAAGACGAAGGTGGAGGTGAGGAACACCGGCGGCTTGACCGCCCCTTCCGAGAGCTCGGGATCGTAGCCGTAGTTCAGCATCTGCGTTTCGGGATGCAGAGCGTGATTGCCGATGTGGGTTTTGGAAGGATGCGGGGCGGTCATGATCGTCTCCTCTATCGAGCCTGCCGAGAGATAAGGTACATCAAAATCACAGCCGGGGAGCAGTCATCGACAATGCTGCTTGACGGTCAGTTTACGGTCTCGCCCAAAGTGTCCGCGACATAGGCACCGCGCGCGCCCATCGGCAACGGATATCCCGTCGTCGTGTCGCGTGCCGTCTGATGCTCGAGCTCGGCGTTGAGTTCCGCCCCGACGATGAGAATGACGACGGACAGCCAGATCCAGATGAGGAAGCCGATCAGCGCACCGAGCGTGCCGTAGGTCGCGTTGTAATTGGCAAAATGATCGAGGTAGAAGGAAAAGCCGATCGACATGACGGCCCAGGCGAGCGTCGTCAGCGCCGCCCCCCATGTCATCCATCGGATCCTGGCAGGCTCACGGCTGGGGCCGAAGCGGTAGACCAATGTCACGGCCACCGCGACAATAAAGAGCAGCAGCGGCCACCTCAAGAGAAGGGCCAGGTGCTCCTTGAACTGGTCGAGCCAGAGATAAGACAGCATGACCGGCATGACGCCGACGAGCACCACCATGACGACCGCAAAGACCATCGCGCACAAGGTGAAGCAGAGGCCGGTCAGGTTCAGGCGGAGGAAGCCACGCTTCTCATTCTCCTCATAGGCGACGTTCATCGCGTCGAAGATCGCCAGCGTGCCGCTATGCGTGCTCCAGAGCGCGATGGCAAGGCCGACGAAGAAGGTGATGCCGAGGGTGCTCTCGCGCTTTTCGACCAGCGCCTTGATCTGATCGGCGATGAGATCGAAGGCGCCGGGCGGCAGGAGGCCGGCGAGCTCCCGCAGATGTTCTGATATCGTGACCGGATCGGCAACCAGCCCGTAGAGAGAGACGAGTGCCGCCAAAGCGGGAAACAGCGCGAGCAGCAGATAGAAGGTCACGCCGGCGGCAATCAGCGTGATCCGGTCATCCAGTACTTCATGATAGACACGCCAGAACACGTCGCGAAGGCCGCTGAGCGGAATGGCCTCAGGCACGGCGGCGCTGCGCCCATGATCGTCATCGGCCCGGCCGGGTTTCCCGGGAGCCATCGAAGCTTGCTGCCGCGCCTCTAACAACGCGAGCGCGCCGACCGCAGCGGCCATTATCAGAGCGGCGGTTGGGAACCTCTTGAGGTGAAGCCCGTCTGCCATTACCTTATCCTCCGATTTGCTGAGTGGATAACGCCCGAGTGTCGCTAAAGGATGCAAGCCGTTGCTTCCTGGCGAAGATTCGGAAGAGGGAAGGGGTCCGGCGCGCTGAGAAAGGCCGGGATCCGCCACAGGTTCAAAGATTATAAGTCGATGATTTTGTTGGATTCGTTTCGCGCTACGGAACCGAAAGCGAAGTTTAGTTTCGTTACTGCTACGCCGATTTCTTGACCGGGTCGCCGATAGCGATCGCTTGACGGCCGTTTACGGCGTCACATTGGAGCGCTGAAGCCGTTTATGAGCGCAATTCTGCTGGAATTCCGCGTGCTATCATCGTCGGTCTTCAGGCATCACACGAAACAGCTGCGCGACAAATCCGCCAAGCAACTCCGCCTTCACCAATGGGCCCAGCGGCAGCGGCCGGCAAGACTTGACTTGTCATCCACAACAAACATTGGATCCGATTGATGAACCGGCGTCCCGTTCGGCGAGGCCCACAAGCGTGCATCGACGAGGCCGGAACCGCGCGACTCGATCGGAGCGATGATGGCCAAAGCGTCAGCTTCGCCTCACGTCTAGATCAACACAGCAGACAGCAGCCGACGCCGCTACGCGCGGGCGAAGCGCGCCTTCTCCGGAATTCACCCCTCTCGAAGTCCTGCATCGAACTCGGACCGACGCCCTCCCCGACAGATATCAGATGCGCGGCCTCGGCAATCCCCGGGACACCATTCAGAGGACGGAACATCCTCCACGCCCCTGCGAGCACACCCGGTTGCCCGCGGACAACCAACTATCCCGCCAACGTCGCTCGATGACTCGGACCTAAAACATGGCTCGAACAAAACTCGTCTGCGCCGGGAGCGCCAGCGCTAGCTTCCAGGAAACCTCGCCCTGATCTCCCGCAAGGGGCCTCGAAGGCTAGACGGGTGCGCCGAGACTGGAAGGATGCAAGAAGTAATGCTGCGGCGTGTCCTTCGAGGCTCCGGCCTCAGGATGAGGGACGCTGGAGGTTGCCGCGATTGCCCTCGCCCCACCCTCTTCAACAACGGTAAAGGGGACGCGCCTGCGAAAGATGGCGGGGGATGGGACAGCTTGCGGCTTGTTCCCTTCTCCTCGCAGGCAGGGAGAATATCGCAGCAGCAGGATGGAGGCTGCTGCGGTTAATAGCCACGCCAAAACGCTTAAGAGAGCCTGATCCCGAGCGCCCCCGGGGCCTCGAAGGACGAGGCGGGTACCGCTAGCATCGCCATCGCTCAAGGAGCCTCACTCGGTAGTGCGGAGGCTGAAGGCCGAACTTCACGGGGCGAGGTGGCACGCCGTGGGCGGATCGATGCAAGAAGCAGCACTGAAGCGTGCTTCGAGGCCTCGTCCTTTTAGCGCTTCGCACCTCAGAATGACGGAGGTTGGAAATGCCGAACCGGACATGAGCAGAAGAAATCGGCTGCCGGAGGGAGCAACACGGCCTTCCGCGCCGGCTCCGATCGGCACTCTCGATCCCAACTGGCGGGAACTTCATGCAGGCTCTCCCCCTGCGTGCGAACCGGTTGCCCGCGGACAACGGAGCGGTCAAGCGCCATCGTTCGCCCATCCGCGCATGATGAAGTCCGCCAAAGGCAGTCCGGCTCGTCCGCCCGGAGCCGACCGCCAACGGTGCAGCGCAGCCTGGCGCATCGTTGCAGAAGCGGACAACCGCGCCCTTGCCATCGACGGCCACGTCGAGTTGCGCCTTGGAGGATCGATGGCAACCACGAAAGCTTGAGGGGCATGCATGCCCGGGCCTCCTCGCTTCGTCGGCTCGAAGCCCAGCCAACCGTTCCAGCGGAGAGGATGCAACGGAGACGCTCGTGAGGCACGGGTTCAAACCGAGGATGACGCTCGTGTCACGGCGCTCAATCCACAGATCCCCAACATACAAAGATTAGGGAGACTAGGAATGCCGCGCTGATGACGACGCTTGGCGGGAATGCCACACTCTCGCTCCGACCTCCCCTGGAGCCTTTCCTGGTTAGATTGAAGCATTCTGCCGGAGCAGTTTTTCGTCAGGGCAGAGGCGATTGGCGACGGGCATACCCCAAGGTACGTCCGAGCCGATCGCCTCTGATCCTGGCTAGAGATGCCCGGCCCACCGGACGCGCCGCTTCGCCGCGGCGAAGCAATCCGTGCGTCCTACGATTCCCAAGTCTTGCAGATTTGCCTGAAGAATCTGCGGGAGGGCTGACTGAAACGGGCCGGCTGATCGACCGGCCGGTTCCGCTTGAGCCAACAGAATGCTTCAATCTAACCCGGAAAAGCTCTCGATGTGAGCTTTCAGGAGGTTGTCCATTTTGTCCTGGTCGAGAAAGCTGAGGTTGTCAAAGCTTCAGTGATTCTCGGAGGACCGAATGAACATTCACAAGAATGCCCGTTTGACACCGGGGCGTCGAGAGGAGATGGCACGCGCCGTTCTTTAGGGCGCTTGCTCCAAAGCCGATGCTGCGAGGATATATGGGGGTGACGTCGAAGGTGGTCGCTCGTTGGACGGCGCGTTTTCTGGCGGATGGCACCGCCGGCATGGCGGACCGGTCGTCGCGGCCGAGGAGAAGTCCGAGACGCACCGCGACCAACATTGCCGGCGAGATTGCAGTGTTGCGCTGACAGCGGCTGACAGGCAAGCACATCGCCAAGCAGACGGGCGTGTCGGCGGCAACGACGGCGCAGAGCTTCGAGTTGTCCGCGGACAACCGCCGGAGTCGGTCACCTTGACTCTCACGGCGAATTTCCGCCGCCGGCAGTCGACGCCCGCAGCTATTCCGCGTTAGCAGCCGCCGGCCGCCTGCGGGCCTGGATGATTTCTTCCACCGCGCTGTCGTATCTCTCATCGGGGAATTCAATATTCCAGAGGAGGCGATGCAGCACCTCCCGGGGAAGGTTCCGATATCCAAGCTCTTCCAGCCGAAGCAGCATAAGCAGATGGTCGGTCACGACGACCAGTCTCGCATAGGCGCTGAGTTGATGCAGCGTCGGACGCATGGCTGCATAGGAGTTGAAGCCAAAAGATGCGGCGATGGCTTCATCGAGGTGCGACGACTTAATGTGGGGATATTGCCGCCGCAGAGCTTTCTTCAAAGCGGCGACATTCGAAGGCGAGAATCTCATCGATGGATGGAGCATAGGACGATCCAATGTTCTTGGTCGAAGTCTGCCGATTACGCTTCGACCGCGGTGAACATGGCCGTCGATAAACTCCAAGCGCCCTTCAACCCGGCAGCAGGTTTGGAATGGGCCCCCAGACTCAGATTTTAGCCTTCAAATCCGCCACCCTCAAGGGCCGCGCTTCGCCGGTCTATGCTTATTCACGATGTCTATCACATGACGGATTCAACTAGCGACCGAGCTTCGTTGTCCACGGACAACGATCATATATTCACGCGGGTCACTCGAGACCTGACGGCATTTGCCGCACGCAGCCCGCCTCTCGCCCGCATTTACATCTGCGCAATATCGACGCAACCGCCCGGCTTGAATTTGCCGCATTGGGTCACTAACTCATGATGAGCTGAAGCGCTGCACCCTCTTAAGCGGCTTCGGCCCGACGGGCAGCACTTCTCCTCCCAGGCTGTCGGTCACTATCGAAGCCCGGCGCATCTCTCCCCCCCGCGCCGGGCTTCTGCCCTCCCGAAAAATGCCGACACCTCCTCCTCATCCTTCGAGGGACTTCAAGCTGAGGCTCTCATCGTCGCTCCGTTCCTTACCCCCGCATCTCTCATCGAATGCTCCTCGGACATTCGACAGGACCAACAGCAAAGCAAGCGAGATTGGACATGGAAAGACTTGCACAATGCCACTGCGGATCGCTCCGCGCGAAGACCTCAGGCGACCCGCTGATGGTGAGCCTATGCCACTGCCGTGATTGCCAGCGCCGAACGGGCGCCGTGGCGGGCAGCGGCGCGATCTTCGAGAAATCCGAGGTGACGATTGAGGGAGAGCGGAAGGTTCTCGTGCGCGACGCGGCGCAGGGGCGCACCGTTCGGTTTCACTTCTGCCCGAATTGCGGGACGTCCTTATACTGGGAAGGCGACTTCAATCCGAACCTCTGCGTCGTCGCCGTCGGCGCCTTTGCGGACCCGACGTTTCCTGCGGCCTCGGTGTCCGTCTTCGAACAGTCCAAGCACGAGTGGCTCCATCTGCCTGACGACATCAAGCACGCACAGCGCGGATTGGTTTCGCCGGCCGCTACCGTAGATGACCAGCCGTGGGGCAATTGAACGCTGATCGAAAGGGCGCCTTGCCCGGGTTTGACCGCACTGTTCCGATCTAGGTGCACCCGCCTCGCCCTTCGAGGCTCCAGCCTTCGGCTTCCGCGCCTCAAGGATGAGGCTCTCTTGAGCGCTTGCGAGATCTTGGAACTGCTTGAGTGTTGGCGGCCCCGTGAAGGCTTCTCTTCAGCGCCGGCGCGGCATCCTCCGACGCTCATCATCCTGAGGCGCGCCGCCCAAAGGGCGAAGCCTCGAAGGACCCGCCGCAACGTTGCTTCTTGCATGAACGAAGATCGGCACACCCGCCCCGAGATTTAAGGTTCCAGCCCTCGGCAGCGATTTCACGCATCCCTCCATGCGGACACGATGTAGCGGAAATAATTGATAATATTACTTCCATAAGGCAATACGGCGCAGAGAAATCAATGCGTTATGTTCCAGATTTTTCTCTCGACAGTGAAAAGCCGAGCCAACCGAGTGCCAACTGTGGTGCGACAACAGCACCTTCTCTAAGGCGGGCCAAAATCGCCGGCGGCAACGCTCAAAACGTGATGCTGGATTGCTGCTGCGCTGGCCTCTGCGGTTTTGGCAGTCACGTCCAAGTCCAGGGTAAACCGATGTTTGGGATCGAGCACGCGCGCTTGCCTGCATTTCTCTCTGGAGGCTTGCGCGTCAATTGACTTCAGCCGGTCGCGACGCGCCGGCGTCGAAACACGGCGCGCCAATTCCTCCTCGTCGCAAAGCAATCTAATCGGAACCAGCAATGCCTCGCACCGCCGGGCCGCGTCGGAGATCTGCTGATACGTGCGGGCGCTACGCTCGTCGCCGTCGATACCGGCATGGGTGAAAATGAAGTTCGACGGGGGAGGGCAGTATGCGACAATCGCATCCAGCACCGCTTGCCGCACTCTGCCGGTGTATTCCCAGATTCCTTTCGGAAGCGGTGTCGCGCCATCGTCATCGAGCAGGCGGAGTATCGGATTATTGAACCAATGATTATCGATGATCTTTGCGGGAAAGACAGAACTCAGTTCGGTCGCGATCGTCAGCTTTCCGACGCCGGGGAAGCCCATCAGCAAAACGAAAACGCTCATGGCAGTGTCAGCTTTCCAATTTCCCGCTGAGATATGCTCAGAATAGGGGATATCGCGGAGGTCGCAATGGCCGTAATCGGCCTGCATCGGATCCCCCGCCGCTCAAACCACCAGCAACCCCTGCCTTTCAGCGACGGTTACCACCGCCCGTGTCCCGGCGTTGAACTCCAGAAAATCCGCCTCGATGCCGTCGCTGAAGATGACGCCGTGTTCCGGCATTTCCGAGACGATGGTCAGCGGCTGGGTATTGGAGACGAGGCCGGCAACGATGCTGGCGCCGGTGGTGCGACTCGGGAAGGGTTCGCGGACGAAATAGCGCAGGTAATCGGCGTCCCAGGCAAACGACATATCGATCGTCCTGTCGCTGGGTTCGAGGCCGAGGGCGCTTGCGGCTCCGAGCCAGCCGGAATAGAGGCTCTTCAGCCAGCCGGTCGAGCCCATGCCTGTCGAGACGATGATGCCGCTGGAGGACTGGCGCTCCTCGCGCTCCTCGGCCTTCAGGAGATAACGGGCCGAGACATGGCTTTGCGGGCCGATAAAGAGATCGTTGACCGCGTGGATGACGGCGCCGGTATTCAGCGTCGCCTTCGCCATGCTGACGCGCTTGATCGGCCGCTTGTTCCTGAGCGCCTCGCCGATCACCTTCTGAAGGCTCTTCGGATTGAAGGGAAGCAGCAGGCCGTCCCAGCGCTTGGGATCGGGATTGACGCCAAGCACCGGCTGACCGTCGAGATATTTCAGCGTATTGGCGACCAGCCCGTCCTGGCCGAGCACGACGACGACATCGTCGGGGCCGAAGACGAAGTTCGGGAGGTAGCGGCGGTCGAGTCGCTGCACGCGGGCGACCGCGCGCAGGCTGGCCTCGACCTCGGCGATCGCCGTTTCATAGCGCTTCTTCTCGGCGAGGTAATCGCTGAAATCGGCGCCGAGATGTTCGACATAGAATTGCGCCTGCTGCACCGTGTTGAACCGGGCGATGAGTTCGTCGAGGCGGGTCGGGCGGACGACCAGGATGATCTTGCGTTCGTCAGAGGCCGGCACGGTCCTTGCCCTCCTGCGGCTGCAATATCTCGCGCAGAAGATCGGGCGAAACGTTGAGCTGGCCGATCTTCGTGGCATTGTCGGCAAGGTCGCGGAAGGCGAGCGCCATCAGCTGGCCGGGCTTCATGCCGACCGAGGCGAGCGCCTGCAGCACTTTCGGATCGGCCTGCTCGAAGGATTTCATCATCGCCGTCAGCGCATAGGCCTGCGCGTCGGCCTCGGCCTTGGCGTTGGTCGCGGCAAGCGTCACCAGATCGCGGTTCTGCTCCTCCAGCGCGATTTTGCCGGCCATCTCCTCCCGCCGGATCTGCAGCTGCCGTTCCTGCACGGCGCGCTCGGCTTCCATCTGCGCCTCGCGCACCTGCCGCCTCTTGTTCTCCAGCGTGATCTCGGTGGCGATCTCGTTTTCCTTGATCGTCCGCTCCTGTTCGATGGCGGCATTGCGCCTGCTGTAGATGGCCTCGTCGGCCTGGCGGAGCAGGGCCTCGCGGGCCTGCGCTTCCAGCGCCTTGGCCGTCTCGGCCTTCGGCATGACGGCGAGCAGCGACAGGCCGAGGATTTCGAGGCCGAGCGCTTCGATCGTCGGGTGTACCCTGAGCGCTTCCGCCACGCCGGCGACCAGCGCCTCGCCCGAGGCAAGAACCTCCTTGAGCGACAGCATCTGCACCTCGGCACGCATCGCCACCTGCACGCGGTCGATCACCCGGGTCGAAAGCTTCTGCGGATCTTCCGAGACATAACGGCCCTTGCGGTCGAGCGTGAAATTCAGGAGGGCTGCCGTGCGGCGCGGCTCGGCGATGCGGTAGGTGATCTGCCCCTGCACGGTCACTTCCTGGAAGTCCGACGTCACCAGCGGAAAGATGAAGGGGTCGTTGACGCTCGCCGTCGGCACCAGGACCAGCGAGCTCGATGGCGCGAAATGCCAGAAGGCCAGGCCCGCACCTTCGCGGACGGCGGTGCCGTTTTGATATTGGATGACGTATTGCGTAGGTTCCGTCTTGATGAAGCGGAGTCCGAACATGACCGTTTCCTTGTTCCTGGCACGAGCCCCCTGCTCGTGTCGAAATGGAGAAAACATGACTTAGTGATAAATGTCAACTAACTTAGTTGAAGATTTACACTAAGACTTTCGCATGCTATGTTCGCATCATGACAACGCATGACAATGACGCCTTCAAACCGATCGCGACGGTCGATCTCGCGATCTTCTCGCTGTCGACGGACGGCCTCTCCGTGCTTCTCGTGCGGCGGGCGAACGCGCCCTTTTCCGGCGAATGGGCCTTGCCCGGCGGCTGGATCCATATCGATGAAGACGCCGATCTCGAGGCTGCGGCGCGGCGCGTGCTGAAGGAAAAGACCGGGGTCGAAACACCCTATCTCGAACAGCTGCAAACCAGGGGCAGCCGCGGCCGCGACCCGAGGGGCTGGAGCATCAGCATTGTCTATATCGCGCTGCTTTCGGCCGATGACGTCGCCGAACGGCAGGATGAGATGGCCGGGGAGGCGGAATGGCGGCTAATCGAGGGGGAGGGCGTCGGCTTGTCGCTTGCCTTCGACCATCTATCGCTCTTGAAGGAGGCGCTCGGCCGCATCCGCAGCAAGGTCGAATATTCGAGCCTGCCCGGCCACTTGCTGCCGGCCCGCTTCACATTGAGCGAGCTGCAATCGGTCTATGAGCACCTGCTCGGCCGGAAGCTTGACAAGTCGGCCTTTCGAAAGCGCGTCGCCGAAGCCGATTTCCTGGAACCGATCGAGGGCGAAATGCGCCGGGCGAGCAACCGGCCTGCCCAGGTCTTCCGATTGAAGGACACCCGGTCGCTGGCGCTCTTCGACCGGACGATCTGACACACCCGATCAGACGTTTGTCGCTGCGGCATCTTCCGGTCGAAGGCTCCGGACCTACCGCCTATTTTGTCAACGGCGGTGGCGGAACAATGACCTGCCGTCGTTGTTGTGGATAGGCCAAGAAGGCAAAGTTCCCCAAGGAGGAAATCGCAATGCATATGAAACTCGTAGCAGCCTCGCTTTTTGCTCTGGGCATGGCCACGTCCGCTTTCGCCCAATCCAACCCGGCGCCGGCCGGGGCCACCATCGACAAGAACCAGGCCGATCAGGGTGGTGGCGCGACCAGCGACACGAAGGCCAAAAAGCCGATGGCAACCGACACCACCACGACCGGTTCCACGACCGGCGGCACGATGAAAATGGACAAGACCAAGTGCCCCAACCCGGTCGATAACTCGGCAAACCTCCAGACGCAGGGCGGCACGAGCAACGCCACGCCGATGGACGAAGCCTGCGCTGCACACAACAATTGAGGATACCCTAAGGGAAAAACCCCGCTTCGGCGGGGTTTTTACGCGTGTGTACCGCGCTTTCCAAACTCTCACTTTCGAACATCGCAAGAATTCTGGTTGAATTGACCAGAGCGCTCGGTCAAAGCTCCGGGAATCGGCATTTGCGTTCAGCAACGCCATCCCAACTTGACTCCCGGCAAAACGATCGGTATCCAATTGGGTAATCGATAACCCAAAGAGATCCCGTGACCGCCTCACTCAGCGACATAGCCATCCGCGCAGGTGTCTCCGTCAAGACGGTGTCTGGCGCACTGCATGGCGGATCGGCGCGCATGTCGGAGGAAACCCGGCAACGGATCAAGGAAATTGCTGAGGAGCTCGGTTATGTCACCAACTTCGCCGCGCGCAGCATGCGGCAGGGCTGGATGCCGCTCGTCGGCCTTGTCGCCGACGACCTGATCACCTCGCCTTTTGCGACCGAGATCATCAGGGGGCTCGACGGCGCCGTGCGCGCCGCCGACATGGCTGTCTTTGCCATGACGCTTGGCGGCCACAGGAGCATCGCCTCGATCCTCGACGAAATGCGACGTTTTCGCCCGCGGGCGATCGCCTATGCCGCCATGTATCACAAGAGTGTCGACCTGCCGCGCGAATTTGCCGATGCCGTCGGCGTTATGATCAATTGCCGGGATGCCAACGACCGCGTCACCTCGCTGGTGCCCGATGAAACGGGGGCGGCGCTGGAGATTACCTACTATCTCATCGATGCCGGCCGCCGCAACATCGCCTTCATCAATCTGCCGGGGCTGCTCGCCGGCGAACTCCGGGAACTCGGTTTCCGGCGGGCGCTTGATCAAGCCGGCATCGACGGAGCCGGCGCCATCGTCCTGCCCGCCGTCAGCAAGGCGATCTACAGCGACCGGGCGCACAGCCTCGTGGCCACGCATGTGCAAGCGCTCATGAACGGTCCTCGGCGCCCCGATGCCATCCTGTGCGGCAATGACCGCGTGGCCATGGAGGTCTATGCCGCGCTGCGCCGCGAAGGGGCGGCCATTCCCGACGACGTTGCCGTTGCGAGTTTCGACAACCAGGTCGAGATCGCCTCGCGGCTCGACCCGCCGCTGACCACGATGGCGCTTCCCCATCGCGCCATGGGCCGCCAGGCCGCGCAAATCCTGCTTGCCGAAGACCGGGCTCCGGTCGGGGTGCAGAAACTGCCGTTCCAGCTGGTGGAACGGGCATCGGTATAAATTGAAATAGGTAAATTCAAATGGAGGAGGAATTCTAATGGGTAAACGTTTACTTTGGTCTCTGGTCCTGTCCTCGGCACTATCCGGCATGGGCGCTCAGGCCGCGGAGAAAACCGTCATCCAGGTCATGCATCAGGGCGATCCCGGTTTTGTCGCCGCCTATGGCAAGGTCGCCGAGCGCTTCGAGGCCGCCAACCCCGATGTCGACGTCCAGTTCATCTATGCGCCGCACGATGCCTATAACGAGAAGTTCAGTGCCGCGGTCATGGCCAAGCAGCTGCCCGATGTGATGGAGCTCGATGCGCCGTTCCTCGCCAATTACGTCTGGTCGGGCTATCTTCAGCCCATCAAGCCGCTGATCGACAAGGATGTCCTTGAAGACATGACGGAGTCCAACATCGCCCAGGGCACATACCCGATCGACAAGGACCTCTATGCGATCGGCCTGACCGACTCCTCGGTCGTTCTTTACGGCAACAAGAAATATCTCGAAGCGATCGGCGCCCGCATCCCGAAATCCGTCGACGATGCCTGGACCCGGGAGGAGTTCGAAACCTATCTCGAGAAGCTGTCGAAACTCGATGGCGTGAAGTGGCCGATCGACACCTTCCGCGGCTACGGCATCAAGACCGAATGGATCACCTATGCCTATGGCCCGATCCTGCAATCGGCCGGCTGCGATCTCATCGACCGCAAGGCCTGGAAATCCGAGGGCACGCTCGATAGCGACGCCTGCGTCGATGCGCTGGCGATGATGCAGAAATGGGTCAAGAACGGCTGGGTCGTGCCTCAATCGGCCGGGACCAACCAGTTCTTCGCCGAAGGCAATCCGGCAGCACTGGCGCTTGGCGGACACTGGGTCTATGCCGAGGCCGCCGCGACCATGAAGGACAACATCGTCGTGCTGCCGCTTCCGAAGTTCGGCGCCAAGGGCGCGAGCCCCGACGGCACCTGGATTTGGGCGGTCACCAAGACGTCGGCCCATCCCGATATATCAGGCAAGTTCGTCAGCTTCCTGCTGAAGGACAAGGAGTTCCGCACTTACGTCGCCAGCCAGTCCGGCTATCCCGGCCTGAAGAGCTTCGCTGCCGAATCTCCGCTCTATGCCCCTGGTGGCCCGATGGCGATCGCCTTCGAGCAGGCATCGAAGACAGCCGTCGCCCGCCCGCCGCATCCTGCCTATCCGACCATCACCTCCGCCTTCATGCAGGCCGTCGACGAGGCCTTCAATGGCGGCGATCCGAAGGAGGCGCTGGCGTCCGCCGCCAAGAAGATCGACCAGGATATCGAGGACAACGACGGCTATCCGCCATTCGGCGACGAGCAATAGGCATCATCGCCGCCAGGTCGCGGCCCGGCGATGTCTCCAGCAGATATCGTCGGGCGGGACCGGCAGTCAGGTTGGGAAAGGAGGAGCCATATGGTCCTGCAGCAATCGACATCTTCGACCGTCGTTCGAAAGGCCTCGGCGCGCCGCCATGACAGGGGACGGCTGATGCAGGAAGCCGCCATGCTGGCGCCGGCCGTCATCCTGTTGACCCTTTTTCTGATCGTGCCGTTCCTCCTGTCCTTCTGGACGGCGATGACCAACCAGCCGCTGGTGCCGCGCCCGACGCCCGTCCGGTTCGTCTGGTTCAACAATTTCATCCGTATCTTCCAGGACGATCTCTTCTGGACGGCCCTTTGGAACGTCTCGCGCTTCACCTTCTGGATCATTCCGGCGCAATGCGGCCTCGCCTTCGCGACGGCGCTGCTGCTGCATCAGAAGTTGCCGTTCCGCAATCTGCTGCGCGGCATGTTCTTCCTGCCGGCGATCACCTCGATGGTCGTGGTCTGCGTCATCTGGGGCACGCTGTTCCAGTATCCGACAGGCCCCTTCAACCAGATCCTCGGCTTCCTCTCCGGCGGCGCGATCCAGCCGATCGATTGGCTCGGCGATCCGCAATGGGCGATGTTTTCGCTCGTCCTGCTCTCGGCCTGGCAGGCCTACGGCTTCCAGATGATCGTCTATCTCGCCGGCCTTCAGGGCATTCCCGATGAACTCTACGATGCCGCCAAGATCGACGGCGCCAATGCTTTCCGCCGCTTCTGGCATGTGACCATGCCCGGCCTCAGGCCGACCCATGTCTTCGTTCTCGTGATCACCACCATCCAGGCCTTCAAGCTCTATACCCAGGTCGCCATTCTCACCCAGGGCGGGCCGAAGAGCAGCACCGAAACGGTGGTGCACTACATGGTTCGGGGCGGCTTCGAAGAGCAGAAGATGGGTTATGCCTCCGCCGTCTCGGTCATCCTGTTCGTGATCGTTCTCGTCATCGCGCTGATCCAGCGCCAGCTCCTGAGGCGCTTCGATGTCTGATCTCGCTCTCTCGATCCCTGAGGCCCGCGCCGCACGGCCCCGCTCAGCCACCAGGATTCTGCGCACCGTGCAGACCGTCAGCATCTTCATCATCGCATTGGTGATCGTCTCGCCTTTGCTGCTGCTGGTCGTCGCGAGCCTCAAGGACGACCGGTTCCAGATTCTCGCCGACATGGGCAGCTTCCGGGCCTTCTGGGTGTCGAACCCGACGCTTTCCAACTATGCCGAAGTCGGCCACCTCTCGGGCGAACTCGCCTTCGGGCGTTACCTCATCAACTCGCTGATCATCCTGATCACCACGGTCTGCTCCGGCCTGATCGTCAATTCGATGGCCGGCTTCGTTCTCGCCTGGGGATCGCACAAGGGCCGCGCCGTCATTCTGTCCATCGTGATTGCGCTCTATGTGATCCCGCAGGAAAGCATCATCATGCCGCTGGTGATCATGGTCTCCAGAGCGGGTATGTCCGATACCTTCGCGGTGCAGATCGTGCCCTGGATCGCCAGCCCGCTTTACATCTTCCTGTTCTACCAGTTCTTCGCGCAGCTGCCGAAGGAGCTGCTGGAGGCCGCAGAGATCGATGGCGCCTCCTTTTTCCGGGCCTATCGCTCGATCTTCCTGCCGCTCAGCCTGCCGGCGCTCGCTACCGTCTCGATCCTCATGGGCATCGAGACCTGGAACCAGTATCTCTGGCCGATCCTCGTCACGCAGACCGATTATGCCCGGCCGATCGCGGTGGCCATCGCCACTTTCTTCGGGCAGGACAGCATCTACTGGGATCGGGCGATGGCGGCCTCCGTTTTGATGATGATCCCGATCCTGGGGCTCTACCTCGCATTCCAGCGCTGGTTCGTGAGCTCATTTATCGGGTCTGCCGTGAAAGGTTGAATTGATGACAAGCCAAGCGATTTCTCCGTCCGATGAAGCGGGGCGGGAGACGATCAGCGCCGTCCTGCCCGCGGAGTCCACGATCCATGCCTGGATCAAGGCGTCGCATGGCGGCGCCGCAGGAAGGCTGAGCGTCTGCGTCGGCGGCGAGCTGTTCGCTGCCATCGACGTGTCGAATTCCGATGAATTCCAATTCCGGCGGCTGACGCTGGAAAGAGGCGGGGAGACCGCTTTCGCCTATGATCCCGTCACGACCGAACTCTCGGTCCTCTATGCTTTTGCCCAATCCCATGTGCTGGAAGACGGCATCCGGCTGCTTCACACCGGGCCTGCCAACGCCGCACCCGAGATTTCCGGCGGCTACCACTTCCGTCCGCCATTCGGCTGGATGAACGATCCCAACGGGTTTGGTCGTTTCGACGGCAGGCTGCACCTCTTCTACCAGCATTATCCGCACAGCCTTCGCTGGAACAACATGCACTGGGGCCATGCGATCTCGGACGACTACCTTCGCTGGAAACATCTGCCGGTGTTTCTTCCTCCGTCGGACGAGTTTGCCGCACGGGCCGATGGGCGCGGCGGCGCATTTTCCGGCTCGGCGATCGCGCTCCCCGGCGAGGAAGCCGGCATTCGCATCTTCTTCACCGAGCACATGAAGGATCGCAAACCGGAAGAGCAAGTTCAGCTTACCGCCGCCAGCCGCGACCTGGTGGCCGCCGAGCCGGCCAAGCTGATCCTGCCGGCGCGCCCCGCGGGCCTCGATCTGACGACCGATTTCCGCGATCCCTATGTCTTTAAGGGACCGGACGAGAAGTGGAAGATGCTGCTCGGGACCCGCGACCGTGAGGGCGGCGTCATTCTGCTCTATGAGACGGATGACCCGGCCGCGGCGGCGGGATGGACCTTCCTCGGCATGCTTCACCGCGAAAACCGCTTCGGGATGACCGCAGCGGAGTGCCCCTGCATGGTGCCGCTCGACGGTGCCGCGAAGGATCCTTCGACGCGCTGGGCCCTGATCTTCGGCCTGCTGACCAGCCGCGACCCGGTAACCGGCCGGCGCAACATGACGCTTGCCACCGTCGGCCGGTTCGATGGCCAGCGGTTTCTGGTGGAATTCGAACAGGAACTGGATTTCGCTACCGATGCCTATGCTTTCCAGGCCTTCGTCGACGATGCCGGCCCGATCGGCATTGCTTGGCTTGCGAACTGGACGGATATATCAAGAGAACTCGACATGCCGACGGCGATGACCCTGCCGCGCCGGCTGGCTTTGCAAGGCGGTGCGCTGATCACGCCGCCGGTCTCAGCTGTCGAAAGCCTGCGGCAGCGCCGGCTGGATGCCGTAAGTCTTCTCGTTGGCGAGACCGTCGATCTCGCCAACGGCTCCGTCGAAATCCTGCTCACCCTCGGACAAGCCGGCAACGCTTTCCGCCTCGATCTCGAACATCCCGATGCGACGATCGCGGTTCAGTTGAACGACGAGGGGCTGAGCATTCCCTTCTCGGTGGCGAATGCCAAGGCATCGCCCCGCTATATCGCCGCCGGTGCACGCCCGTCGACCATCCGGATCTTTCTCGATGCGGGCTCGATCGAAGTCTTCGCCGACGATGGCCGCTGGACGGGAACCAAACGGCTGCCCGGCTTCAAGGGGGTGAGCTCGGCGCGTCTGATCGCAGCCGAGGGAAATGTAATCGCGGCCGAAATCTGGCAGCTCGGTCTTTGATCTCGGCATGAGCCGGTGCAAAGCACGACCGCCGGGAAGACGGCCGTTGCTGAATGGACGAGCTCAGGCCGCCTTGCCTTTGCCTTTCACATTGGCCGAAGACTCGGCGATCCGTGTGAGCTTCTTGTCGGTTGCTTCTTCTTCGGCTAGCGTCGCCTGCAGCAGCGGCACGGCATCCCTGAGACCAAGCTGCTTTGCCCATGCGATCAGCGTCCCATAACGGGCGATTTCATAATGCTCGACGGCCTGCGCCGATGAGATCAGGCCGGCATCGAGCGCGGGCGTGCCCTTGAACTCATCCATGATTTCTTCGGCCTCGGCGATGATGCCCTGAATGGCTTCGCAGGTCTTGCCGCGGGCCGGCTTGCCGATCATTTCGAAAACCTGTTCGAGACGCTCAACCTGGGCCTGGGTCTCGTCGCGATGCTGCAGAAACCCTGCCTTGCCCTCTTCCGATTGCGCGGCACGGGCCATCTTCGGCAAAGCCTTCAGGATCTGCTTTTCCGCATAGTAGATGTCCTTGAGAGTATCGAGAAACAGATCATTCAAAGTCTTCTCGGTTGCCATGTTGGTCCTCCTATGGCGTGCATGACGACAAACAACTCTCGCATCGGTCGGATGTTCCGATTGGGGATATGACGCCTCCGCGGCCGGAGGCGTCATCTCTATCCGGCCAAGGAAGAGGCCGGCCCGACAGCATCGGGCGGCGATGACCGAACGATTGCAAGAGGTGGTGGTTCCATTCGGCCGGCGGGAGTTGCCCGCCGCCCTCGGCGTCTGTCCGGTATCGTACGGCAACGAATAGGCAGTCAGCGACTTTCCTTCACATTCCGGGAGAAAAAAATGACTTCCTTGCCCCCAGGACGCTCCGCGTCGCAATGTAAAGAAAAGTCCGCAATCGAGCTGGAGATCGTCGAACTGACACCGGCATTGCGCGCCTTTGCCCGACGGTTTCTGCGCAGCGAGGACGACATCGATGATCTTGTGCAGGAAACATTGCTCAAAGCACTGAACTCGCTCCATCTCTATCAGCCCGGCACCTCACTTAAATCCTGGCTTTTCACCATTCTCCGAAATACGTTCTGCACTAATTATCGCCGCAAGAAGCGCGAGCCGTCGGGAATGGACGCCGCGATGGAGCAGGTCGCAATTGCGCCGACCCAGGAGTGGGTGCTGCGGGAACATGAGCTTCAGCGGGCGTTGACGCTTCTCTCCGAGGACCGGCGTCGCGCGCTGACATTGGTAGCCGCCGGAACGAGCTATGAAGATGCCGCCAGAATGTGCGGGTGCCGGATCGGCACCTTGAAAAGCCGTGTCAGTCGTGCCCGCGAATCCCTGGTGGCGATGCTCGGAAACAACTTGGTCGACTGAGCGCTGTTTCGCCGGCTTTGGCCTGTGAGGCGGAACAAAACGGCCGTGGTGCTGGTTCCAACCCCGCCGATAGGATCACTTCAGACCATCCGCTGCGGAGGGCCTGCTGCTGCCGATTGAAATACCATGAACGCACGAAGCCACGCCATCTTTCCCAGAGTGAACCGCGCCGGGTGGATCGATACGCTTCGGGTGATGACGAGGGTCATAGTCCCGACGGTTGCCAAGGGCACCATCATCCGCCGCCAGACAATGGAGCGTCTGGCGGAGCGGCAGAGCCTTCATATAAGGGCTGTGAAAGAGATGCAGCGGCTGAAGGACAAATACGGTCCGTCACCTCTTCTGCTGCCTATCCCATTCCGACCACAGCTCCTCATCCTGGATCCGGCAGACCTTGCCACCGTGCTCCGATCCTCGCCCGAGCCTTTCGCCGCGGCAACTGCGGAAAAGCATGCGGCCCTTGCGCACTTCGAACCGGAAAATGTCCTGATTTCATCGACCGCTCGGCGGGCCGAGCTTCGGCCGGCGCATGAACACGCTCTGGCGACCGCAGACCGGCTCCATCCATATTCGATTCATTTCAAGCGTATCGTCGACGCGGAATTCCTGCAACTAATCAGCGGCATCGGATCGAACCGGCCGAATGAGCTCGACTGGCTGGGTTTTTCGCAAGCTTGGTTGCGAGTGGTCCGGCGAGTTGTCCTTGGCGAGCGCGCGCGCAACGACGTGACATTGACCGAAACCTTAAACGAACTGCGAGAACGGGCAAACTGGCCGTTTACCGCCCGGGTCGACCGGCGCAAGCTTGCGTTATTCCATCAGCAACTCGCTGGCTATCTCGGCGAGCCAGACAAGCACAGCCTGGTCGGCCGTCTTCCGACAAGCGACCAGATCGCCCCGGAAGACCAGGTGGCTCAGTGGCTGTTCGCCTTCGATGCTGCCGGCATTGCCGTCATGAGGACGCTGGCCCTGCTCGCCAGCCATGCGAGCTATTGGGCCCCAGCCGTGGAGGAGGCAATGGGCGGGCGTCTTGATCGTCCGTTTACGCGCAGTTGCCTGCTCGAGGCCTTGCGGCTCTGGCCGGCGACGCCCGCTATCCTCAGGCACGTGACCACAGAGATCAGATCCGCCGACAGGATCGTCCCGAGCGGCGCGGGCGTCGTCATCTTTGCTCCCTTCTTCCATAGAAACCCCGCGCTTCTCTATGCCAATCGGATGGAACCTAGCATCTGGGGAGAGAATGATGCTTTGCCGGACGCCGGGCTCGTGCCCTTCAGCGCCGGTCCCGTCATTTGCCCAGCACATAATCTCGTGCCGACGATCGCAAGCCTTGCTGTGGGCACGGTGTTATCGGAGAGCGGTCTTGCGCTGATCGACCCCGTGTTGCCCGTGGACAACCTGCCCGGCACGCTCGATCACTTCGCCATCCGGCTCCGGCTGAGCGCGCGCCGCAGAGAGAAATAGAGGCGGCACATTACCGCGACCGCTCACATCCTCTGCATCACAGCGTAGGCGAGGATCGAGACGTAAAGCAGAAAAGCGATGGCGATCGTTGTGGCGAACAGGGCGACGGCCAACCATAAGGTTTTCAGCCCGTTCCGCTGCTGCTCGGCGCTCAGCCCATTCACCGGGGCCGGGTCGTCTTTGGGCCGTTTCATCACGGCTTGGCTTCCCTCGAAAACTGTGTGCCGTGATCGCTTATGCCGTTAGCGTTCCAGGAAAGTGTGGCGCCGAGCACGATCAGTAGTCCGACCAAAACGATAGCCCCGATATAGATTGCGAAAGCGCGACGATCCGATTCGTGGTTCATCTTCCACTCCTTCGGCTCTCGAACCAGCCGAAAGGCGGAATGTTCCAGTCAACAGGGTGACAAGGGCTTCACCAGCGGAGCAGGCGAGGCCCGGTAAGGGCGCCGAGAACGCCCGTGATCAGGATACCGAGCGTGTACCAGATCAGCACGAAAGGCATGCCGTTTTCAGTGCAGAACCAGGAATAAACCCAGGCGCCGGCCGCTCCCGCGGCAATGCCGGCGACGAAGCCCGTCAACTGCAGATCCGAGGGCGCTGCCCGCCGTAGTGCCCAGACAATACCGGCATAAACGGGTAGCGCGAAACCGAAAATCAAGAGCGGGCAGTGGAGCGCCGAGGAGCCGAGAATCAGGACCGGATAGGTTTCAACCGGAGCCGTCATGAGCTGGGTGGCTGCGACCGCCGCCATGGCAGCGAAGATCAATGCAAGCAAACCAAAAAAGCCGCCCTCGGAACCATCAGGGCGGGAAAGCCGATAGACGGCGACGATGCCCGCCACGGCAATGAGGGCATTGTAGGCCGACTTGATCCAGAAAACCGGCAGCATCAACACGTCGGGCATATCGATCCTGAGGCCGAGACCGATCAGCATCAGCAGCAGGGAGACCGAGAGGGCAGGGACTATGCCGAGCGCGAAGCGGCGCCGCAGTGCTTGGCGCGGGACCGCCTTCAGATCGCTTGCCAAGCGTTCGATGATGTCATCCGTCTTTGTCACGATACGCCTCGCAATCTCTCCCCGAGCGCCTTCAGCGCGCGATGGATACCGACTTTCACCGCCGATTCAGACTGGCCTGTGCGGGTTGCGGTATCGGCGACCGACTGGCCCTCAAGCTTCACCTGCCGGATCAGTTCCTGCTGCCGCGGCGGCAGCCCGTCAAGCAATCGCTCGACATCCATGCGGGCCGTCAGCGTATCCTCGCTGAACCCGCTCTCGATCTCCTCGCCAAGTTCGGTCTCAGCCAGCCTGCGTCCGCCGCGGCCGCGATGATGGTCGATCAGCTTGTAGCGGGCGATCGAGAAGAACCAGGCGGTGAACGGTCTTTCACGGTCATATGTGGACCGACGGGAATGCAGCGCCAGCAATGTCTCCTGGACCAGGTCTTCCATATCCGCTTTCGTCGCCGCCGCCATTCTGCGGCCGTAATAGCCGACAAGCAACACGCGCAAGGCGGTCAGCAAACGCCGATAGGCTGCCTCGTCCCCATCGAGGGACAGAAGCATCAATGCTTTCAGGGCTTCTTCCGAATGGGCGGTTGTCATGCTGTCACGGAATTCATTCGCAGAAACGGCCAACCGGTTACAGGAAAGATCGAAACAATTTTGTCATCACAGCTCTATCACATGCGCGTGAGCCTGTAACGCATGCCGACACTCCCTCGAATAACCGGATGTGAGCCATCGGCAAGTCGCCGGTGGACACGAAAATCCTTTCAGGAGAGTTCCATGACCAAGCTTTTTTCCCGTCTCGCAGCTTGCACCTTCATCCTCGGTCTTTCGCTTGCCGGCGCCGCCTCGGCGGAGGACGCCATGAAGTCCGACACGATGAAGAACGACACGATGAAAAAGGATGCGATGCAAAGCAGCGCGATGTCGAAGGATGCGATGAAGATGTCGGGCACCAAGACCGACTGCATGCATAAGGCCGGCATGGAAAAGGACGCGATGAAAAAGGCCGACATGATGAAGAGCTGCGACGCGATGAAATAGCAATCTGCGCGGCCGCTGAAACTCTATCCGCTGCGGCCGCGTCTCCTCCTCTCGAAACGTCCGACCTTCGGAGAAAGATCATGGCGACGATCGATGCCGGCGCGAAAACCGGCCGCATGCTTATATACCGCCACAGCCTTGTCGTGCGCCTGTCGCATTGGGTGAACGTGCTTTGCCTCACCGTGCTGCTGTTCAGCGGCTTGCAGATATTCAACGCGCATCCGGCGCTCTATTGGGGCCAGTACGGCGCCGACAACGACCCCTCCTTCATCGCGATGGAAGCCGTCGAAGATGGTGCCCGGGTGAAAGGGCTGACGCATATCGGCTCGTTTACTTTCAACACGACGGGCTTTCTTGGCCTCTCAACGGCTGAAGGCGAGGCGACGGCTAGAGGTTTTCCAAGCTGGTTGACGCTTCCGAGCTATCAGGATCTGTCGAGCGGTCGGCGCTGGCATTTCTTCTTTGCCTGGCTCTTCGTCGTCAACGGCCTTGCCTACCTGGCCTATGGGCTGATCAGCCGGCATTTCCGGCGGGATCTGGCGCCCGCCCGCAGTGAACTGGCGCTTACCCATCTCGGCCAAGAGGTCGTCAACCACGCCCGGTTGCGCTTTCCGAAGGGGCCCGAGGCACGGCACTACAACACGCTGCAGAAATTGACCTATCTCGTGGTGATCTTCCTGTTGTTGCCGCTGATGATTGCGACAGGTCTCACCATGTCGCCGGGGTTTAATGCCGTTGCGCCCTGGCTGCTCGATGTCTTCGGCGGACGGCAATCGGCCCGCACCGTGCACTTCCTCACGGCTTTCTCGCTCGTCGCCTTCGTCATCGTGCATATCGTCATGGTGGTCCTGTCGGGTGTGTTCAACAATCTGCGTTCGATGATCACCGGCTACTACGCCATCGAACAGGGAGAGAAATGATGAGCCGTCTGATCACCCGCCGCCGCTTCCTGGTCGGCTCGGCCCTCACCGCCTCTGCAATGGGTCTCAGCGGCTGCGACGCTTTGGTCGAAAGCGACCGGACGAAATCGGTGCTGAAGATCGCCGAGCGCTTCAGCATGAAAACGCAGCGCTTCCTGCTTGGTGACGCCGCGCTCGCCCGTGAGTTCACCGAGGCCGATCTGTCGCCGGTTTTCCGCTCGAACGGCACCAGCATGCCCGATAACCCGCAATATCTCGACTGGATGAGCCGGCAGTTCTCGACCTGGAGGCTCGACGTCGGCGGGCTTGTCGAAAAGCCGTCGCAGCTCTCGCTCGCGCAGCTGAAGGCGATGCCGTCGCGCACGCAGATCACCCGGCACGACTGCGTCGAAGGCTGGAGCGCGATCGGCAAATGGACGGGCCTGCCGCTTGGCGCCCTGCTGCAGTCGGTCGGGCTGAAGCCGGAGGCGCGCTACATCGTGTTCCATTGCGCCGACGAATACGAAAAGACGCTTGATGGCAGCGGTTGGTACTATGAGAGCGTCGATCTCGTTGACGCCTTCCATCCGCAGACGATCCTTGCCTATTCGATGAATGGCCGCGACCTGGAAGTGGCGCATGGAGCGCCGCTGCGGCTGAGGGTCGAGCGGCAGCTCGGATACAAGCAGGCGAAATATCTGACCCGCATCGAGGCCGTCGCCGATCTCGGTCAGCTTTACGGCGGCAATGGCGGATTCTGGGAAGATCGCGGCTATGAATGGTATGCGGGAATATAAGTCATCGACAGAGCTTCGACCCGCTTGCTCAAACGGGGCGCGGGATAGGTACGTCGATAAGGCCGCGCTTCGGTTTTCTGAGAGGCCCGATCAGCCGCTCATATTCGTCCTCCGCCTTGCCATAGGCGTCGGCGGCGAAGTCCTCCAGGCCGGCGCGATTCCTGACGATCACCATGCCGCGGACGGAGCGGATGAACCGATAACCTTCGAGCAGATGCAGGGCGGTGGTGACACTCGGCCGCCGCACCGCCAGCATCAAGGCGATGAACTCATGCGTCAGCGCGAGTTCGTTGCCGTCGATCCTGTCGTGGCACATCAATATCCAGCGGGCCAACCGCTCATCGATCTCATGGACGGCGTTGGACAGCGCGGTGAAGCCGGCCTGCGTTGCCAGAACATGAGCGGCCTTGTGGAGGAGGGCGGCGAAGAACGGCTGCGTTTTCATCAGATCCAGCAATGCGCTTTGCCTCAGGCGATATGCGAAACCCGGCACCTGGACGGCGACCTCAGGGACGCTGATGCTTGCACCTATTGCCGCCGCCACCGGTGCAAAGCCGTCGCGGCCGAACAGCCCCGCTTCGACGCGATTGCCCTCAGGCGAGATATTGATGACCGAGCCTACGCCCGAGCATGGGAAATAGGCATGCTCGATCGCGGCGTCTGCCGGGACGATAACGTAACCGCGGGGTGTGGCGCAGGGTTCGAGATGGGCGACAACCGCTTCATATTCCGCTTTCGGCAAGAGGCCGAGCAAGCAATTCTCTCTAGGCTGCATGGTCGTTTCTGCCATATCGCCCTCCTACGAGTGCGGGATCTGCAGGCAGCGTGGCGCCGTCATTGGCCGATTTCGTCATTTCAACTTGCTTGAGCGTGATTGGTTCCGCTCTGGCGACCGGTGAGCCGCTGACGGCCAAGACCTACACTTTGGCCGTTTCACCCGACTGGCGCAGCGACAGGAACTTTGTCGTGAGGGCGACCAGATTGCCATTGATCCATTCCGCCATCGCGAGCTCCTCGCTCAGATTTGCCTGAAGACCCGTCGTCGCCGTTCCGTATCCGCCCGCCTCGGCAATCGCCAACAGTGATTTATAAGCGGCAGCTTCATAATTCTCGAAGGCGAAATTGGCAAAGGCATTCTTCAGAATTTCGTCGCCGGCAACCGCATGACCGAGTGCAGCCGCGGACCCGGTGAAGGAAAGCACCATATCCTTCAGGGTCGACTTGTCCTCGTCCAATCCATCGAGGATCTCTTCCAGCCGCACGATCTGCCCGTCGGTTTCGCGAATATGCCGATCGAGCTTTTCAGCGACTTCAGGATAGTTCTCGATCCGTTTCAATTGCGGTTTCATGATGCTTAGCGCCTGGTTTTCCATGGCGTGCGCATTTCTCAAGCCTGCGACGAAAACATCGCGAATTTCGCTCTCTGCCATATCAGTGCTCCTTTTTCGCCCCGGTCTAACTGCAGGGGCTGCTCCTGGTTCCGAAGAAGATTCAAGCGCCGGATGCCATCAACGTCCGGAACCGTCCCCGCATCCGATTGTTGGGTTGCGTTCGCAATCGCGACGTCGGTGGATCAAGGACGAGGAGAACAATCATGCGGCTGATATCCAAGCTTTGCCTTCTCTTGTTGACGGCCGCACCCGGCTTGGCTGCCGACGATGCCGCTCGCAGCAAAGCGACCGTTTTTGTCACAGCGCCGCCACGTCGAACATGTTCGAAGTGGAGGCAGCAAAGATCGAAACTGCCAAGGGCAAGGCTCAGGACGCCAGAGGGTTTGCCGACGACATGCTGAAGGATCATGGCCGCGCGGGATCGATGCTTGCCGACGCAGCCAGGGAGGACGGAATTGCGCTGCCCACCGCGATCGACGACGAGCACAGCAAGAAGCTTGAAGCGCTTCGGCAAAGCGACGCGTCAATCCTCGACCAGGCTTATCTTTCGACGCAGGTGACGGCGCACGAGGAGGCTGTCACGCTTTTTGCCGATTACGCGCAAAAGGGCCCGGACGGCGCGCTGAAGCGCGCAGCGCAGAAGATTTTGCCGGACCTCAGAATGCATCTCACCAGAATTCAGGGGTTGGCCTCGAAGTGAAGAAGGCTGCGCCAGCAACGGCACCGGGTTTGTGCCTGCTGCCGGTGACCCGTCGAGAAAGCGGCCGCGCGCGCAGGCTCAATGCTCTGCTCAGGCTTCTTCCCCGATATCACACCAACCGTCGCTGGAACGCCAAGACCGTGCAGGCCGCGGTGCGCACAGCACAGTTCCTGCTTTCCGACGGATTGATCGGCCGTGGCGAAGTCGCCTGCCGCACCATCCTCATCGATGGCAGGCGGCTCCGTCTGAGGCTGCTATTTCCGGCAGGCTCTCGCCGTGGCCTTTACGTTCACTTCCACGGCGGCGCGTGGGTCATGGGAAATGCCCGCCTCGATGACGGCATCACTCGCCCGATCGCGGCGGAATGCGGAATGATGGTCGCAGGCGTCGACTTTCATAACGCGATCGATGATCGCCTCGACATTACGCTGCAGGACTGCAAGGCGGCGGTCGAGTGGGTGGTCGAGCATCTAGGCGAACTTCAGGTCGAGCGCATCATCATCGGCGGCGAATCGTCCGGCGCGCATCTTGCCGCCGAAGCGCTTCTTCATCTGCGCGAGCGCGGCAGGGCTGGCGCCGTCGCAGGATTTGTTTCGGTTTGCGGCGCCTTCGATTTGACCGGATCGGACAGTCTGCGGCGCTCCACAGGCACGAGCCTCATCATCGACGGTCCGGCGGCGCTTCATAACCTCCGGCGATTGACGCGGAGCCTTTCGGGACGGGAGGCCGAGGGGCCTTTGTCTGCCGATCTCTCGGGACTACCCCCAGCCCTGCTCATTGCAGGCGCGCTCGATCCTATCGTCGACGACAGTCTTTCGATGGCGCGGCAGTGGCAGGAGCAGAGCGGCAACGCCGACTGTGTCGTCGTTCCCGATGCCCCCCACGGCTTCAATCGGCTCCCAACGAAGCTGGCGGCCAAGGCAAACGCCCTTGTCCGGGAGTGGATTTTGCGAACGCTCGCACCGCTTGACGGCTGATCAGGACCGACGCGGTGGCGGCGATTGCCTCTGTACGCTATTGCACAGTGCATTGCTCAATGATTCTAGATGGTTAGGTTCGCCCGCAACGACGATCGCATGATCATCGATGCGTGGATGGATATGGACGACGAACAATTGAATTTTCGCAATGAACTGCTGCGCGCCATGGGTCCGCAAGAGCGTGAGCTTCTGCTGCCGCATCTGGAGCCTGTTGCTCTTGAGGTCCCCCAGATTCTGGAGACGGAGGATACGCCGGTCAGTGACGTCTACATAATGGAATCCGGCCTTGCCTCGATCGTGGCGCGGTTCCCCGGCGGGCGCGACATCGAGGTAGGCATTGTCGGCCGCGAAGGCATGACCGGCGCCGCCGTCATCCTCGGCGGCGATCAGTCCGCCAATCGAACGTTCATGCAGGTCTCCGGGCACGGTTTCAAATTGCCGGCGCGTATCCTCTCGGCGGCGATGGAAGAAAGCCGGGCCCTGCGCGGTCTTCTTCTCGCCTATGTCCAGGCGCTGCTTGCGCAAACGACGTCGACGGTTCTTGCCAATGGCCACGCGAAACTCGAGGAACGGCTTGCGCGTTGGTTGCTGATGGTTCACGACCGCACCGACGGCATGACCATCGGGCTGACCCATGAATTCCTCGCAGTCATGCTTGGTGTACGCCGCGCCGGCGTCACCGTCGCGTTGCACCTGCTCGAAGGCAAGGGTCTGATCCGCTCTACGCGGCGGCAGATCGTCATTCTCAATCGGCGGGGCCTGATCGAAGAGGCGCACGGCTCCTATGGGGCGGCCGAGGAAGAATATCGGCGTTTGATCGGCAGGCAGCTTGCGCGTTGACATCAATGCAGCCGCCGCCGGGCTCGTATTCCACTTTACGATCCGGCCATTGCGCCTTTCGTTCTGCGAGCGCCCGTTACGATCGCAGCAGCTACGCCGGGCGCCTTCTGCGCCAGCGCCAGACGGCCGACTGACAGCAGCTTATCGTGGTCCGTTACACCGTGACGATAGAGTCCGATCAACAATACCGCGATCCTTTGCATTGCCGGGCCGCGCAACGGTTCATCGGCTTCGCAGCTGATCACCTTCAAGATCGCCCGCAATCGGCCGAGATCGGCTGAATCCAAGGCTTTCAGATGAATGGACTGACAGTTGGGCATAGCATCTTTCCTGATGCCGATGTTTCCATCGTAGCCTCTGATAATGGGACCCGATGATACTCGATACAACTCTCCCCGCCGAACTGTACGGAAGCAGACACCCTCAATGATAGTAGGAGAGGTCCGGCCCGAACAACGCTGTGATCATCGCGTCAATATCGGCGCGACGGCCGCTGAGAATAAAGCCGCCGGCAGGTGCCTTTGATCGCTGATCATGCGCAAAGACGAAGGGTATTCCTCGTGTCTCCAGCCATTCATTCAGCCAGAGCATAGCCTCGTCGGAGATCCTGACGTCAATGATCGCCGCCTCGAACTCGAGGCCCTCGCTCAAGCAATCCATCGCCGTGGAGACGACGATGGGCCCGGTGATCGAAGCCTGACGGGCGATCAATGCCTGTTTGGCGCCATC
Source organism: Rhizobium phaseoli (assembly GCF_001664385.1). NCBI lineage: Bacteria > Pseudomonadati > Pseudomonadota > Alphaproteobacteria > Hyphomicrobiales > Rhizobiaceae > Rhizobium > Rhizobium phaseoli. The sequence goes on from NZ_CP013536.1 coordinate 50,669, forward strand.
CGAAAGGAAGCCCGGTTCACCGATGATAAGAATAGTTTTGCCGGCAAGGGGGCTGAGCGATTTCATGAGGGATGACCACACTAGCCTTGGTTCGACGGCACTCATGCTTTCCAATGGCGAACTCAAACCTCAGCCGATCCGCTTCCTCGTGCGTAACACAGCCAAGCCTGCCGTGCGACATCTTTGTCGTCCCCGTCGAACCTGATCGGACGGCGTTGGTTCCACGGCTTTCGGCGCGGCAAGTCGAAGGCGATTCCGAGGTCAGTACGCTTCCGTACTCGTGGTTGAAATCGAGAACCCGAAGATTAGGATCGCCTTACGTAACCGGGAGGAATGCGGATGAGCCAGCATTCGGGAATTACGAAGCCGGCACTGCAACCCGATGACATAGCCATGCTGCATGCTGTGCTGAGGGAATGGTGTCAGGAAAAATCATGCGAGATCGGCAGTCCGGACGCGCAACACGTTGCACGGGAGCTTGTCTCCTGGTTCGAATGCGGCATCCGCAACCGGCAAAAGCTCAGCGGCCTGATGCGACACATGCACATGGAGGTCCCGAGTGCAGCGAATGCGCGTTGCGAGGGTTCGCGTCCAGCTGCGAAAGCCGGTCGCCTAGCGTGTCATGATGGATAAGAGCCAGCGCAAAGCGTCCATTGCCGTCGCCGGTCTCAGCTTCCCTGACCGGCAGAACGTGCTTAGACGCATCGTCGACGAACTTCAGGATCTTTGCGACAGCGCTCCCGGCGGCGAGCGGCGTCCGGCGCTCAACAGCCTCCTTCACACGATCCGCGCGTCGACCGGGTTAATCGCCGGCGCCGACGAAGATTGCTGGGATGACATTATCGAAGAACTTCTCCAGTTGCGCGCGACCATGCTGCACCTGGCCGGACCCGCGAGGATCTGCCATTGATCCGCTTCCCGGAGAGGGATAGCGGGTGTAAGACAGGGGCTCCTTTGCTTGATTGATGAACAGGTCGTTTTCCGAGGAACTTATCCCAAGTTGTGGCATTGCTTCGGCAACGATGGGGCCGCGGATGCCAAGATATTATTTCAACATCGTTTCGAATGCAGCAACTGTCGTCGACCCCGACGGCACGGAACTTGCGACGATCGAGGATGCGAGGGGTGAAGCCGTGAAGGACGCCAGGGCTTTGATGAGCCAGGCAGTGCTCTCAGGGAAAGATATTTCTGGACGGAAAATCCACATTTGCGACGAGCAGGGGGCGCTCCTGCTGGTCGTGGCTTTCAGCGAAACGATTAAAATGGCTGACTAGCGTTGGATGACAACGCATGGCGCTTTCGGCGACATTCCGTGTTTATCTAGCTCAGGGATCTCGGAGCACGACGGATCGGCAGTCCGATCAAGCGGTGGTATTCCCGTTCGGGGACGCCAATCGAGGCCAGTCCGTCCTCAATGAAACAGACATGTTCGTTCGGGCGATCGGATTCGACCAAGATGTGCTTCACCGGGAGTTCAATCGTCCGCATTGAAGACGATCAGATTGAAGGCTTCGACAGGCAAGGCCTTCAACAATAAATTGCGGGTGTTGTGCCGATCGAGCGTAGCCATGACCGTCTCCTGCGGGAGCGAGCCCGCGCTCATATCTTCGTCATCGCGGCAATGATCAGCTTATGCGCCAAAACAGCCGCTATGGCCATCTGCGTTCGAACTTGTACGGTTCTGACAAAACTGACGGTGGCCCGTGCAGGAAAGCGGAGAAGGTGACCGTTCAAATATTTCTCGGTAGTCGAATGACAAAACTTGTTCCCGGACGACGGTCCTCGACCTGGAGTTCGGCCCGCAGTTGCTGCACCAGCGCTCGCACGACCTTCATTCCAAGGCTTTTTCCGTCGTTTTCGTCAGCTGAAAATTCCGCAGCCAGGCCTTTGCCGGCGTCGGCGACCTCGAGGCAAATTTCATCGCCGGTGCTGCGCGCAATTACGCTAACCGTGCCACATGTGTCGGAATAGGCGTGCTTGAAGGCATTGGTCACCAGTTCGTTGACAAGAAGGGCGATCTGGATTGCCCGATCCGCATCGACCGTGCATGAATCCACATCAACAGAAACTGCATGACGGGACGTCGACTGCTCCAGGCGCTGGCAGAGGCTCGACAGAAAATCCGCAAGATCAACCGTTTCGATATGCGGCTGGCGCCACAATTGATCATGCACCTGGGCAATCGTGCCGACACGCGCCTCCGCATCACGCAGCGCCTGACCGACCTCGGCCTGTTTCGCCGAGCGAGCCTGCATGGCAAGCATGCCCGCAACCAGCGCCAGGCTATTCTTGATGCGATGGCTCATCTCCCGCATCATGATCTCCTGGTGCTCGTCGGCGAAATGGCGCTCGGTGTCGTCCCGGAGCACTTTAAGAAACCCGGCGCGCTGATGACGGGCTCGAAGCGGCATGGTAAGTCCGCTGCCCCAGAAGGTCGATCCGTCCTTGCGTAAGTGAAAGCGTTCATTTTCGGCGCGACCACGCTCCAGCGCCGTCTTCATCTCACGCTGCGGCGCACCATCCTCGCGGTCCGTCGGCAGGAACAGGGTACCCACGTCGCGACCGAGGATTTCACGCTCCTCATAGCCGAAGATGCGACAGGCCCCGGTATTCCAGCTGATGACCCTGCCATCCCGGTCGAAGGCAAAGATCGCATAGTCGATCGCGCTTTCCAGTATGAGCTGCAGCCGTTCTTCGCTGGCACGCAGCGCTTCATCGTCCTGAAGCGCCCGTGTTCGGTCACGGACGATTTTCATAAGGCCGTAGATCTTGCCGTCATCGTTACGCAGCGGCATCATCAGTCCGGAGGCCCAGAACATGCTGCCGTCTTTTCTGACGTGCCATCGATTGTCGTCGGCGCGACCGGTCGCCAGAGCAATCCTCATCTCCTTCAACGCCGCTCCGGCAAGCTGATCCTCGAAGGTAAAGATGACGGCGCCGCTCTGCCCGACGACCTCGTTCGCGCAATAGCCGAAAAGATTTTCCGCACCAGCGCTCCACGTCGCCACAGTGCCGTCGAGATCCATCGAAATGATAGCGTAATCCAGCGCGCTCTCGATCATATGCCGGTAGATCCCGGCCTCGTCGCTTGGAAAGGGATACCGATCCATGCCAGCGCACTCCCAGCCTTAATGCTACGCATATTAACACCTATTGCAGCGATTTCCTTTCGCGTGCGTTTGCGTACAAAAGTCCCGCTGGGTCGAAATTTCTCCATCGCTCGTATAGCGTCACCAATGGCTTACAAATCCGGGGGCATCCCATCTATTCAGGCAGCGGCAGGGGCATCCCTATAGTCGTCCCGCTCGAAGAGGGATTCCGCCTAGTGAAGGCCGCCAGCGCTCGCGTGACCGGCAGGCTGCCTTGCAACGGCGCGCCGCTTTGATCGCTCCGGCCGGCGAAGCCAGTCGTTGTAGGGCCGCAGCATCTGGCCGGGGAAGCGTCTTTCGATAGCGCTTTCGGTGAGCACGAGCTTTGCAAAGATTTCGTCTGCCGGCGAGGGGCGGTCCAGAGCCTCCCCACGCATTTCCAGGTCCCTCATCAGATTAAAAAGCTCGTCATCCGTCATCTCCTCGAGAGCTGCGGCGAAGGCGCGCTCCTGAACGATTGCAAAGCCTGTCATGATATGTACCTCCTGCCGATTTGCGGGCACGGCAGCTGCCACCTTCACTTTCCGGGCAGATCCTTTGGCGTCGTTGCAGCCGCAGGAAGCCTGTTCTGCGATCCCTCCCTGTCCGACGCGCGCAAGGGTGCGGTCGGCGCAGTGGCCACATAGAGGCCAAGGCCCAAAGCCCCGACCGCAACGATAAAGGCACCGGCAATGGCAGCAATCGAACGCCGGCCGTCCTGCTTGATCATTCCAAAGGCCAGAGCAACACCCAAAAGTGTTGCTCCTCCCGACACTGCGAAAAGCCAGATATAATTCATCATCGTCGTCCCATATCAGGCCAACCCAACCCTGGATGAAAGCCAAAGGTTCCCGCAGTCACCCGGACTGATCCTGGGCGCGCACGGGTGCCGCCGGCGCTCGTGTTAAGCGTTTATGCGGCGGATTGACGCACAACCGCCAGGGTGGTACCTCTAAGGAAATTGGTCAGGCCAGTTGACCAGCAACGAGGAGAGGCCGCCAGGGAGGCCAGCATGTTTTCGCCCGTTGAATCCCGCCGTCTTTATCGCCAGGTGGCGGATCAGATTCGGTTGATGATCGCGAGCGGCGAGTTGGCCGTCGGCCAGCGGCTGCCGGCCGAGCGCGACCTGGCGGAGCAATTGTCGGTATCACGCCCGACGGTTCGCGAGGCGCTGATCGTCCTGGAGGTCGAGGGCCTCGTCAACATCCGCATGGGATCGGGCATCTATGTGGTGCGCCAGCATGCCGCCAATGCCGCGGCAAGCGACCGCGAGCCAGTGGAGGGACCTTTCGAACTGCTGCAGGCGCGCGCCATCATCGAATGCGCCATTGCCGAGGAAGCCGCGGGCTGCGCCAGGCCTGACGGCATCGCGCTCCTCGACGAGGCGCTGATGCGCATGAGCGGCGGCGTCAATGATGCGAGCACGGTGCTGGCTGCCGACCGCGCCTTCCATACCGGCATTGCCGCCATCGTCGGCAACGCGACCTTGATCCGCGTGACGGGCGAAATGTTCGACATGCGCATGACCCCGTATTTCGCGAAGCTCGCCAGCCATTTCGAGGGACCGACGACGTGGCGCAGCGCTCTCGATGAGCACCGGGCCATTCGCGATGCGATCGCCGCCGGCGATGCCGCCGGCTCGAAGGCCGCCATGCGGGCTCATCTTACCATGTCACAGAAGAGGTTTTCCGAGAGCTTCGGGGAGGAGTTTTCGGGAGAGGAGAAGCGCGACCACAAGGCGCGCGCGAAACGGACAAGACCTAACCGAGCTCGGAGGAGAGAGCGATGAAGAGCAGACTGGCAACGATACTTTGCACCGCAGCCGCGATCATGGCGACGACCGCGATCGCCCACGCTGAGACCGTACTGAAATGGGCGCATGTCTATGAAACGTCCGAGCCCTTCCATACCGATTCCGTCTGGGCCGCAGAAGAGATCGCCAAGCGCACTGACGGACGTTACAAGATCGAGGTCTATCCGGCGTCGCAGCTCGGCAAGGAAGCCGACATCAACCAGGGTCTCAAGCTCGGCACGGTCGACATCATCATATCAGGATCGAGTTTTGCGGCCCGCGACTACAAGCCGATCGGCGTCACCTACTTCCCCTATATATTCCGCAGCCCCGACCACCTGATCGCCTATACCAAGAGCGATATCTTCAAGCGGCTCGCCAAGGGTTATGAGGACAAGACCGGCAACCACATCGCCGCCGTCAGCTATTACGGCACGCGCCAAACGACCTCGAACAAGCCGATCGCCAAATGCGCCGATATGCAGGGCCTGAAGATCCGCGTTCCCGACGTCCCGGCCTATCTCGCGATGCCGCGCGCCTGCGGCGCCAACACGACGCCGATCGCCTTCGCCGAAGTCTATCTCGCTCTGCAGAACGGCACGGTCGAGGCGCAGGAAAACCCGCTGACGACGATCGAGGCGAAGAAATTCTACGAGGTCCAGAAGAACATCATCCTCACCGGCCATATCGTCGATCACCTCAATACGGTGATCTCCAAGCAGCTGTGGGCGAAACTTTCCGACGAGGACAAGAAGATCTTCGGTGAAGTGATGCAGCAGGCGGCCGAGCGGACCACCAAGACGATCGCCGGCAAGGAGAACAACCTGGTGGCGACCTTCAAGGAAAAGGGCATCAACGTCACCGAGGTCGACAAGGCCGACTTCGAAAAGACGGTGATGGAAAAGGTCAAGTTCGAGGATTTCGGCTACGAGAAGGCCGATTGGGAAGCGATCCGGGCGATCCAGTAAGAGCCGCCGGAGGCATTGCCGGCCCCTCATCCGGCTGCCGCCACCTTCTCCCCGCCCACGGGGAGAAGGGACAAGCGGCAACCTCTCCGTCCCCCGCCTACCTCTCGCAGGGCACGTCCCCTCTCCCCGTCAGAACGGGGAGAGGGCTAGGGTGAGGGCAGCCCCGGAGACAGGCAGCAGCAACGTGGGGCCGCGCCGCCCAGTAAGGAACAGGACTCGTCAACAGACCAAAGGTCGCGCCGCCCGCGCCGCGCCCTCCTTCCCCAACAGGAACAAGGCCGATCATGTCGCAAGAAATTCACACGCCTATCACGGCCGAGGAAATCGGCCACGAGTTCGAAGATCACGCGCCGACCGCAAATGTCTCGGATTACGCCGTCGAGGACTGGATCACGCTGATCGTCTTCTGGCTGATGGCAGGCTGCGTCTTCCTGCAATTCTTCACGCGTTATGTGCTGAACGACAGTTACGCATGGACCGAGGAAATCGCGATCAACTGCCTCATCGGCGTCGTCTTTCTGGGCGCCGTCATGTGCGTGCGCACCTCGCGGCATATCCAGGTCGACGTGTTCTATCACTATATGCCGGCGGGACTGGCGCGCGTGCTTGCTACCTTTGTCGATATCGTCCGCATCGGCTTCTTCGCCTACGGCTGTTATCTGATGTGGCGTTATGTCGACATCGTCGCCGACGAGCAGATGGTCACCATCGAACTGCCGCGCAACATCGTCTTCTACTCGGTGCTGATCGCTTTCGTGCTGATGCTGATCCGCGCCGTGATCGTCTTCATCGCCAACATGCGCCGCGGCTACTCCGTTCTGGAGCGTCCGGAAGAATTCCAGACTGTCGAGGGGTGATCCAATGCTGCTGCTTCTTGGCTCCTTTTTGGTGATGATGTTGATCGGCGTGCCTGTCGCCATCTCGATGGCCGTCGCCTCGGTGCTTTACATCGTCCTCTACGGCATCGCGCCGGACATCATTGTCGCCCAGCGCATGATCGCCGGCGTCGAAAGCTTCCCGCTACTTGCCGTGCCCTTCTTCATCCTGGCCGGCAATCTGATGAACTCGGCGGGTGTGACCGGCCGTATCTATTCCTTCGCAGTCGCGCTGGTCGGCTGGATGAAGGGCGGGCTGGCCCAGGTCAACATCATTGGCTCGGTCATCTTCTCCGGCATGTCAGGTACGGCGCTCGCCGATGCGGCCGGCATCGGCACGATCGAGATCAAGGCGATGAAGGATCACGGCTATCCGGTCGAAGCGGCGGTCGGGGTGACGGCGGCGTCTGCCACGCTCGGGCCGATCTTTCCGCCGTCACTGCCTTTCGTCATCTACGGCATGATGGCGAACGTCTCGATCGGCGCTCTGTTCATGGCCGGCATCCTGCCCGGCATCGTCATGACGCTGCTGATGATGATCACCGTCGCCGCCTTTGCCTATTACAAGCGCTGGGGCTCGGACGCGCCCTTCGACGTCAGGCAGCTGCTGTCGGCCGGATTGGAGATCGTCGTCGTGCTGATGGTACCGGTCGCGATCTATCTGATGATGCGGGCCGGCCTGTCGATGAATGCCGCCGCCGGCATCGCCCTTCTCGTGCTTCTGGCGCTCGACTGGTATTTTGGCTTTTCCGCCGTCATGGCGCTGATGACCCCGGTCATCCTGATCGGCGGCATGACCATGGGCTGGTTCACGCCGACCGAAGCCGCCGTCGCCGCCGTGCTCTGGTCCTTGTTCCTCGGCCTGGTGCGCTACCGCACCATGACGTTCTCGACGCTCGCAAAGGCCAGCTTCGATACGATCGAGACGACGGCGTCCGTTCTCTTCATTGTTACCGCGGCTTCGGTCTTCGCATGGCTCTTGACAGTCAGCCAGGCCGCCCAGCTGCTTTCTGATGCGATCCTGTCGATCACCGACAACAAATGGGTGTTCCTGATCCTCGTCAACCTGCTGATGCTTTTCGTCGGCTGCTTCCTCGATACGATCGCCGCAATTACCATCCTCGTGCCGATCCTGCTGCCGATTGTCGCGAAGTTCGGGATCGATCCGGTTCAGTTCGGCCTGATCATGACGCTGAACCTCATGATCGGCCTGTTGCATCCACCGCTCGGCATGGTGCTGTTCGTCCTGTCCAGAGTCGCGAAACTCTCGGTCGAACGCACCACTATGGCAATCCTGCCCTGGTTGGTCCCGCTCTTCCTCGCATTGATCCTGATCACCTTCATCCCAGCCGTATCGCTCTGGCTGCCGCAGCAGCTCGGGCTGTTGAGATAGGAGGGGGCGATGCAGACGCGTCTGGCACGGCTCTACCAGAAAGGCGATCTGAGGGTCGAGACCGACAGCGTTCCGTCGCCCGGTCCGGGCGAGGTGCTTCTGAAAATGGCGGCCGCAGGCATTTGCGGCTCCGATCTGCATTATTACCAGGATGGTGGATTCGGCCCTGTCAGGGTGCGAGAGCCGATCATACCGGGTCACGAGGCATCAGGAACCGTGCAGAGGGCAGGGGAAGGGGTCGAGCTGAAACCCGGGACGCTGGTTGCAGTCAATCCGAGCCAGCCCTGCGGCCAATGCGAATATTGCGGGAAGGGACTGCCGATCCACTGCCTCGACATGCGCTTCATGGGCAGCGCGATGCGCCTGCCGCATGAGCAGGGCATGTTCCGGGAATGGCTGGTCGTGCCGGCCAGGCAGTGCGTCGAAATGGGAGCGGCGACGACGGCCGCGGAAGCGGCCTGCAGCGAGCCCTTGGCCGTTTGCCTGCACGCGGCATCGCGTGCCGCAGAGATCTCGGGCAAGCGCGTCCTCATCACAGGCGCCGGCCCGATCGGCTGCCTGATGGTTGCCGCCGCCCGCTATCATGACGCGGCCGAGATCATCGCGACCGATCTGGCCGATGCGGCGCTGGAGAGAGCCGAGGCGATGGGCGCGAGCCGGACGATCAATGTGTCTCGAGAGGCTGCAGCGCTTGCCGAATTCGAGACGGGGAAGGGCTATTTCGACCTCGTCTTCGAATGCTCGGCCGCTGCCCCCGCAATCCGCAGCGCCATTGCCGCCATCAAGCCGCGCGGCACGATCGTGCAGGTCGGTGTGACGGGAGAGATCCCGGTCCCGCTCAACGCCATCGTCGGCAAGGAGCTCCATATCCACGGCACCCAGCGTTTCCACGAGGAATTCGCCGCCGCCGCCGAGCTGATCTCAAGCCGCAGGATCGACGTAAGACCGATCATCAGTCACAGCCTGCCGCTTGAGGAAGCCGCAACCGCCTTTATCCTTGCCGGCAACCGCATGGCCGCCTGCAAGGTGCAACTGACCTTTTAGAGCGCAGGAAGAGCTTCCGGGCGGCAGTTTCCGCCAGCACGAAAGCCGAAGCCCCCTCCGCCATTCTGGTCTATTATGGAAACGGTCGGTGTTCCCATTCCCGACGCCGGTCGTCGCAGCTTTGCGGAACAGGTGGGCTACTAGAGCGTTTCCACCGTAAATAGACATGACCTGGAGACTGACCGGCATGAACACGGCTTTTGACAAACCTGCGGGACGGGTTGTCTTGGTCGTCGAGGACGACTACGTCCTGGCGAGCGATCTCGCCTCGAAGCTGGGCGACATCGGCGTCACGGTCGCCGGGCCCGCACCCAACGTCGAGCAGGCCTTGAGATGTATCGAGGAAAGTCCCCGGATTGACGTTGCAATCTTGGACATCAACCTTGCGGGGACGATGGTATTTCCCGTCGCCGACGAGCTATCAAGACGGAAAATCCCCTTCTTCTTCGCAACCGGCTATAGCCGAGACGTTGTTCCTCCCCGCTTTGCGGACCGGATCTTCGTGGAAAAGCCGCTGGACAAGAACGCGGTTTATAGCGCGCTTTCCGACTGCCGAGGTCCGGCGGAAAACAAACCGGATCGTCAGAAGAATCACATTCTCTCGGCACTTTCCCATCGGGAAAGTGAGGTGATCCGGCCACATCTGAAACCGGTCCGGCTGGCACAAGGCGAAGTCATCGAACAGCAATTCGGAGAGATAAGCGCGGTCTCCTTCATCGAAACCGGCGTCGTTTCGCTGGTCGCCTTGTCTCTCGATGGCTCACAGGTGGAGGCCGGGCTGATTGGCCGCGAAGGCTTGACCGGCACAGGCCTGCTGGAAGGGGATTGGCGGACGCCCTACAATCTGATGGTGCAGATCGAAGGAACGGCTCAGCGTATCGACGTCGACAGCTTCCTTCGACTGACTCACCGGGCGCCGCAGCTGCGATCGCTTTCATCGTCGTTTTCGAGATCGCTCGGAATCCAGATCAGCTACACGGCTTTGGCCAATGGCCGATATTCGATAGAGCAGAGGCTGGCACGCTGGCTGCTCATGTTGAACGATCGAGTGGACAGCCAAGTGCTGCACCTTACCCACGAATACATGTCTGCCATGCTTGGCGTGCGGCGATCCGGGGTGACGGCCGCACTTCATGTGCTGGAAGGCGAACGGCTGATCCGGTCCGTGCGCGGGAAAGTCATTGTCGTCGATCGCGATGGCCTCATCCTCAAGGCCCATGGCTCCTACGGCATTCCGGAGGCGGAATATGAGCGTTTGATGGGTTTTCCGCTCAGGGACGTCGACGCTGCTGCAAAGAACACAGCCTATGTTGCCCCGACCTTCGCAGGTTCCAAATAACCCGTGCTAAACGGCTGGATCTCGTGCCAGCGTTTTATTCTGTTCGCCGGCGCAACTTTTGCCTTCAGCGACAGTTCGGCGTTGAAGAAGGTGCCCGGTGGAAAAAAGCAATCACACGAAACTCTTCTCGGGGAAGCGCGTCCTGATCGTGGAGGACGAATATTTCCTGGCCGACGAGACCCGCCGCAGGCTGGAAGACTTCGGCGCGATCGTCGTGGGGCCGACCGCAAACGTTCGCCGCGCGCTCGACCTCATCGACCGGGAGCACATCGATGCGGCAATCCTCGACGTCCATCTCGGCGACGAATTGGTGTTTCCTGTCGCCGACAAGCTGGAGGCGCGAGACATCAACTTCGTCTTTGCCACCGGCTATGACCCGGCTGACATTCCCGTGAAGTACAAAGGATTTGCGCTCTGCGAGAAACCGACTGAACTCGCACATATTGCCGTCGCCCTATTCGGCCGATCAGCGGATTTGAAACCGCTCAACTGATCATTCCTTGTTGAAAAGCCTCGTGCCATCAAATGATTGCGGCGATATCTCGGCCGGAGGTTGCTGGGCCTATCTGCTGCGTTCGGCATGGATCCTGCTCAAAAGGGAACCTTAGGGGTCACCGACTGTTGAGCCTGATCAGGAAGGTCAAAGCCGATGTCTTCAAGCGCGACCAAGGATATTATTGCGATCGGCGGATCGGCAGGCAGTGGCGCCGTGCTCAGAACGCTCGTCGCCGATCTTCCCGCCGATCTTCCGGCAAGCATCTTCGTCAGTACCCATATTCCTGCGCACTCTCCCGGAATTTTGCCGGAATTTCTCGCGGCCAAATCAAGGCTCCCGGTGACGCAGGCGGTTGACGGGCAGCCGATCGAGCGCGGCCATATCTATATCGCTGCACCCGACCGACACCTGTTGATTATGGGCGAAACGATCCAGTTCGGCGCCGGTCCACGGGAAAACATGGTCAGGCCCTCCATCGATCCGATGTTTCGCTCGGCGGCCCTGTCATTCGGGCCGCGGGTGGTGGGTCTCGTGCTCACGGGGATGCTCAACGACGGAGCGGCGGGGCTGCATGCAATCAAATCGAATGGCGGGACGACCGTGGTGCAGCACCCGATCGACGCAGAGGTCGACCAGATGCCGCTGGCAGCGCTTGAGGCCGTCGAAGTTGATCACGTCGCTTCCGCAGCCGATCTCGGCAGGCTTCTGACCAATCTCGCGGCAAGTGATGCAGGGCCGCGTCGCGACCAGCCATCCGACGACCTGCGGCTGGAGGTGGAGATAGCCGCCGGCGCCCGTCTCGGCAGCGCCGAACTTCGCAAGATCGCTTCCCCGACCGCAATAACCTGCCCCGACTGCCACGGAGTGCTTTCCGAGGTGCGCGGATCCCGGCCATTGCGATTCCGCTGTCAGATCGGACACGCTTATACTGCCGAGACGCTGGCGGCGCATGGCGGCGAGCTTGATGAGGCGATCAGGATCGCCATGCGGGTGATGGAGGAGCGGGTGACGCTTGTCGAGCGGATGGCACGAGACGCACGCGACACCGGCCGGCCCGCCGTCGCTGAACTCTATGAGGCCAGGGCTTTGGAATATCGCCGATACGCTGCCACCCTGCGTGAGGCAGCCCTGACGTCTTTGCATTTCGGTCGCTCATCGCGTTTCCAGGACGTTTGATAAAGTTGTATCCTTCTGCCGTGCTGAACGTTTAGAGTCGGCGCAACAGAGGCTGGATCGACAATGGCTTACGAAGAGAATATCGAGCAACAGGCAAGTGCGCCTGAACCGGAGCAACACGAACAGCCCGTGGTGATTGTCGGCATAGCTGTGTGCGCGCTATCGCTGAGTTCGCTGGAGCGGATCTTTTCCGAGGTCGGCGTCGGGCTCGGTGCATCCTACCTCGTGGCGGTGCGCCAGCAGGAGGGACTCGATGCCGCTGCCGTCCATGAAATGCTGCGGCGGCAGGGGCGCCTGGCGGTGACAGTCGCAGCCGATGGCGAGCGGATCCTTCCCAATCATATCTATATCGGCGGCTCCGACGATATGATGACCTTGGAGGACGGGCATATCCGCATCCGGGCGGCCTCGGAACCGGTTGGCCATCGTGGCACCGTCGACACCATGCTGATCTCTCTCGCGGAACACGCCCAGGAGCGCGCCATTGCCGTGATCCTGAGAGGACTGGAGAACGACGGCACCGCCGGCGTGGCGGCAACCAAGAAGTTCGGTGGCCTCTCGATTGCCGAAATCGGTGAAAACGAAGAGGGATCTGCCGAGGACGGGGGAGGGGCATCGGCCATCGCCGACCTGCGTCTGCCGGCGCAAGGCATTGCAACCCATATCGCTCTTTATGCCGGCAATGTTACCGAGGAAGAAGACATCGGCTTGGAGGACGAGCCGCCGAGCGGCCTCGAGGCGCAGATCACGCAGATCGCGACGGTTCTTCGCAATGTCACCAGCCATGACTTTCACGGATACAAGCGCGGCACGTTCACGCGGCGCGTGCAGCGGCGCATGCAGGTGCTGCAGATCGGCAGTATCGAAACATATATCGAGCGCCTGCGCGCCAGCCGGGATGAGGTTCAAAACCTGTTTCAGGACCTGTTGATCGGGGTGACGCAGTTCTTCAGGGATCCCGGCGAGTTCGAGGCCCTTGAACGCGAGATTCCAAGGCTGTTCGAGGGCAAGGAGCCGGGTGATCAACTGCGTGTCTGGGTGCTTGGCTGCGCCACCGGCGAGGAAGCCTACTCGATCGCCATGCTGCTGCGCGAACATATGGCAACCATGGACTATCCGCCCGACGTACAGATATTCGCGACGGATCTCGATGCCCGCGCCCTCGGCATCGCCCGCGCCGGTCGTTATTCCGCGGCAATCACTTCTCAGGTCCAGCCCGAACGGCTGGCCCGCTGGTTCGTGCGGGAAGGCGACACCTATTGCGTCGTCAAGGAACTGCGGGAGATGTGCATCTTCTCGCCGCACAACATCGTCAAGGATGCGCCATTTTCCCGCATCGACATCCTGTCTTGTCGGAACCTGCTGATCTACCTCGATAGTGAACTGCAAAACCGGGTGATACCGATCTTCCACTTCGCCCTCAGGCCAAGTGGAATACTCTTCCTTGGTTCATCCGAAAACGTCACCCGCCACGGCAAGCTCTTTGCACCGGTCGATCGCAAGAACCGCCTGTTTCGACGGCTGGAAACGGCAACCCGCATCATTCCGGATTTCCCGCTCAGTCCGCGCCCCCGCAATCCCGACAATCCGCTTGCAGCACCTGCTCCCACGCTGCAGACGGGGCGGCTTTCGGCAACGATCAGCCGGCAGGCGGAGGTCGTCGCCGAGCGTTTCGCGCCGGCCTATGTCGTCGTCGACTCACATTATGACGTGCTGCACTTCTCCGGACGCACCGGCCGTTATCTCGAACCCGCGTCGGGTACGGCGACACTCAACCTCTTGAGCCTTGCCCATCGCGATCTCAGACTCGATATGCGTTCCGCCCTCCAGCGGGCAACGACGGAAGCGATCAAGGTCGAGGTGCCGAGGGTGCTGCTACGCCAAGACGATCGCACCTACGCGGTCAACATAATCGTCGAACCGCTTGGCAGCGGTGACGTCACCTCGCTGATCGTGCTGTTTCAGGACGCGGGCCAGGTTGCCGAGGGAGTGGCGCCCGATGGTGGGAGGCTGACAAGCGAAGAGCATGTCCAACGGCTCGAGACGGATCTGCGCGTGACGCGTGATCGGCTGCAGGCGACCATCGAGGAACTGGAATCGACAAATGAGGAGCTGAAATCTTCCAACGAAGAATATCAGTCGATCAACGAAGAGCTGCAGTCTGCCAATGAGGAGATGGAAACCTCGAAGGAAGAACTGCAGTCGGTGAATGAGGAACTGCAGACGGTCAACGGCGAGCTTGCTCATCGCGTTACCGAACTCGACCGCACCAATTCCGACTTGAAGAACCTCCTGGAGGCAACCCAGATCGCCACCGTTTTCCTCGACAACGATCTGCGCGTCAGGAGCTTCACGCCGGCGGCAACGGAAATATTCCACCTGCTCGACACGGACGTCGGTCGGCCACTCGATCATGTCGTCTCGCGCGTCGCCTATCCGGAACTGCTGGACGATGTTCGCCTGGTCCTTCGAACTCTGGTGCCTGTCGACCGAAAGGTCAGCGACTTCACCGATAAACGGCATTACGCCGCACGTGCACTCCCCTACCGCAGCGTCGACAACTACATCAGCGGCGCCGTCGTCACCTTCACCGATCTAACGGCCACCTACGAGGCTGAAGTTGCGCTTCGACGCAGCGAAGAGCGCCTGCAGCGCGTTCTGGAGACGGATGCGGTCGGAGTGATTTTTCTGAACCAGGACGGCGTTATCTTCGATGCCAACGAAGTCTTTCTGAAGATGTCCGGTTACACCCGCTCACAAATGGAGCGGGCGGAGTTGCACTGGCGCCGCCTGACCCCGCCGGAGCACCTTGCCGAAAGCGCGGCGCAGATGGAAGCTCTCAAAGAGACCGGCAAGATCGGACCCTATGAGAAGGAATATTTCCTCGCCGACGGGTCGCGTCGCTGGATGCTGTTTGCCGGGCGCGACCTCGGCGACGGCACGATCGCCGAGTTCTGCATCGATATCTCGGCCCGTAAACAGGCGCAGGCAGCTCTGCGGCAGGGCGAGGAGCAGTTTCGCCTCTTCGGCGAAGCCTCCTCCGACGTATTGTGGATCCGCGATGCGGAGACGCTGCAATGGGTCTATCTGACGCCGGCCTTCGAGACCATCTACGGCGTCGATCGCGAGCAAGCGATGACGGGCAACAATTTCCGCAGCTGGGCGGAGCTGATCATTCCCGAAGATCGGGAGCAGGCGCTCTCGGAGATTGGGCGCGTGCGAAACGGCGAGCGCGTGGAATTCGAGTACCGTATCCGGCGGGCCTCCGATCACGAAATTCGCTGGCTCAGAAATGCCGATTTCCCGCTGTTCGGCGAGGAAGGAAACGTCAAGCAGATCGGCGGCATCGGCCGTGATATCACTGAGGAAAAAGCCTCGGCCGAGCGCATGAAAGTCCTCGTCGCCGAACTTCAGCACCGCACGCGCAACCTGATGGCCGTGGTCCGGTCGATGGCCGACAAGACCATGCGGACCAGCACCAGCCTGGAAGACTTCCACGAAAGGTTCCGGGATCGGCTGGACGTGCTGGCGCGGGTGCAGGGCTTGTTGTCGCGACTGCAGGAAGGAGATCGCATCACTTTCGATCAGCTCATCCGCTCCGAATTGGAGGCGCATGGCATGCCGGATGGCGCAAACGGCAAGATAAGCCTGCAGGGCCCAGAGGGCGTCAGGCTGCGCTCAACAACGGTGCAGACAATGGCGCTGGCCATGCACGAGCTCGGCACAAACGCGGCCAAATATGGAGCGCTCGGTCAGCCGCAGGCGCATCTGAGCATTTCGTGGCGCGTCGAGCAACCGGGCGAGGGAGGCAAGCCGTGGCTGCATGTCGACTGGCTTGAAAGCCGGGTTAAAATGCCTCCCGCCGAATCCGGGCCGCAAGGGGGTGGACAAGGACGAGAGCTTATCGAGCGCGCGCTGCCCTATCAGCTGGATGCGAAGACGTCCTATGTTCTCGGTGAGGACGGGGTTCGTTGCACGATTGCGATTCCCGTTTCGCTCAGCAATGTCATTGAGGACGAAGGCGATGACTGACGGAGTCTTGCAGGGACGCCACGTGCTCGTGGTGGAGGACGAGTTCATGCTGGCGGAAGATATGTCCCAGCAGCTGGTCGATGCGGGTGCGGTCGTGATCGGACCCGCGCAATCTCTTGAGCGTGCATTCGAACTGATGGCGATGCCTGATGTTCTCGATGCCGCAGTCCTCGACGTCAACCTGCACGGAAAATCGGTCTATGCGGTTGCCGACATGCTACTGGAGCGCCATGTTCCTTTCGTGTTCACAACCGGCTATGACGCCTCAACGTTGCCGGAACGCTTCAGATCGACGAGCTGCTATTCGAAACCTGTCGACATGCCGCAGCTCATGCTAACGCTGCAAACGGCAATCGAGGCCGTAGCACGCGCATAGGTCTCTTAGCAGCAATCGACCGGGCAAGCCGCCGGTTGGCCGATAAGCGCCGTAGCGGCCCGACCGCTTATCCACTCGCTTCATGCCCTTGTGTCAGCGCCAGCAGCTCTGCCTTGAGCCGTTCAACGTGAGCAACATGCATGACCTGAGACTCTTCAAAATTCGTCAGAAGTCGCTTCGCTTCCATGACGTCCGCGCCACGACTGATCAGCTCAGCTACGATTTCACGCTGCCGAGCGAGGTGCAGTTCTCCCGATGCGACATGCTCGCGCGCCTGCTGCAAATGCTTCTCCACCATTGCCCGGTCCATGTCGAACTCCTTTCCCTCCCGCGGCAGATCATGCGCCTAATATCTGGCCGAGGAAACGGTAATCGCAGGTCGCCGGACGCAAGTAATGTTCTTCGAGAATTCGTCAGCCGGCGGCGTCGAGGCATGGCCCGCTTTTGGGTGCAGCCTGTCCGGCAAAAGAGGCCGACCGACCGTAAGATGCGGCTTACGTCTTCTATGCCTGACGCCGGTGCGGGGCTACTCCGTACCGGCACGCCATTCGCGCCAGGCGAGATGGATCTTCGCGCCGATCGTCGTCAGCGGCTGCGGCGGCAGCAAAACCGGCGCCGCCAGGCGGCTGTAAACGCCGACAAGTTCGGACTGGTGCCCCAGCACCCGTTCGGCCGCCGCCATGCCGGCGGCGGTGGAGTTCGACGCACCCAATCCGTTACAGCCGCAAGCGGCGAAGACGCCACGTTCGATCTCCCCGAAGGCCGGCACATGGTTGTGCGTCAGCGCCATCGCGCCGCCCCAGCGATACTGCATGCCGACGCCGGCAAGCGCGGGGAAGCGATGCGCGAATTTGCGGTCATGCAGGCCGCCGGCGCTGCGGATGGCGGCATCGGTGATCTCGATGCCGGGATTGTAGCTGTAGCGCGAACGTATGAGGATGCGGTCACCGCCGCCGGTATTGATGCGCCGCACCGTCGTTCCCATCGGCAGGGCCGGGGTCGCCGCCCATTTCCTGTCGCCGCCGAGCCTAGCCGGATCGAATTCTTCCGTCATGGACGCATAGGTGAAGACATGAAGGAGGCGTCTGCGGAAGAAACCGAAGCTTTCCGCGTGGCCGTTATTGGCGAGAATGATCTTTGCCGCCTGCACCGATCCATGCGGCGTCTTCAGCAGCCAACCGTCGCCGGAGCGCTCGAAGGAGAGAACGGGCGTCCGCTCGTAAAGCCGCACCGGCGCCTTCAGGCACTCGGCCGCGCTCCTTACATAGGCGGCCGGCTGGATGATGACCGTGCCGGGTGAGAATAGGCCGGAGGTGAAGGCCTTCGATCCGGTCACGGCCTCGATCTCTTTCCCCTTCAGCAGGCGATGCGCTTCGCCCATCTTCGACAGCTGCTGCGAATAGGCTTCGAGGTGCCTGTCGCCTTCCTCGCTCATTGCGATGCTATAGCGGCCACAGGGATCGAACAGCGCCTCGCCCCAGCCGTTCTCGGATGCAAGTTGGCTGGCGAGCGCGATTGCCGAACGCTGCAGCAGCACGGAGTCACGGAACTTGCCCTCCGACTCGCCGCTGAAATCGTCGGAGGAAACTTCATGGGGCAAGTCGATGATAAAGCCGGAATTGGCGCCGGCCGGCCCCTCGCCAACAATGCCCGCTTCGAAAAGCGCGACCCGCAGCGTCGGGTCGAGTTGCGAGAGGCGGTGGGCCGCCGACAGGCCGGCAAAGCCGCCGCCGATGATCGCCACATCGGCCAAGATCGCTTCGCTCAGCGCCGGCCGCGGTCGGCGCGGGGGGAGTGTCGCCACCCAACCCGAAACGCCGGCGCGTTTGGGAAGCCTGGATGCGACGAAGACGTTCTTTGCGCCCCGGCTCAAGGTCAAATCGCCTCCCGCTCCGTGAGCGTATCGAGGCAGTGCCGCAGCGCCGGCAGCTTTTCGGCAGCAAGCGCGCGCAACGGCTTTCGCGGCACGCCGGCGCCATAGCCGACCATATCGGCAGCGGCATAGACCGACTGCACATAATCGCCTTCCCAGATCAGCCCCATCGCCGGCTCGAGAATTTTCCAGAGATCGCGCACCTCATCCCATTTGCGCTGGGAGGCCGCCTCGACGAGCGCGACTGAGGTGCGGGGAGCGAAGTTCGCGCCACCCCAGATCAGTCCATCGCATCCGGCATAAAGCGCATAGGGAACGAGCGGATCGGCGCCGTTCATGACGAAACGGCCGGTGCGGATGAGGGCCGCTTGTTTTCCCAAATCCCCGCTGCTGTCCTTGACGGCTGAAAAGCCCGGGATTGCGTTGAGCTTGTCGAGAAGCTCCGGCGTGATGGCGACGCCGACCGCCTGGGGCACGTTATAGCCGATGACCGGCAGGCCTGATTTGGCGACCTCGGCGTAAAAATCGACAATGCCCTCGTCGTCGGTCGGCCCTTCGAAGAAGGGTGGCAGCACCATGATGCCCTCGGCGCCGGCGTCACGGGCGCGCGCGGTCCGCTCCACGACATCTTCCACCAGCAGCGCCGAAGTCTGGGCGATCACCTTGGCGCGGCCGTTGACGATCTTCGCGCCACGGCGGACCAGCTCCTCGGATTCGGCTTTTGAGAGATAGACATGCATGCCGGTGCCGGAGCTCAGCAGGAAACTGCGGACGCCGGCCGCGAGATAGCGTTCGATATTGACTTCGAGCCGCCCGTAATCGATGCGGCCGGCATCGTCGAACGGCGTGGTGATGGCAAGATTGAGTCCTGGAAAGGGAAAGTTGGTCATCGATTGAAATCTCGTTGTCTTAGGCCGAAAGGTCGAGCCGGATTGACTTGAGTTGCGTTTATTGATCTCGGGCGCTTAAAGGGTGGGCGTCTCCAAGCCTTCCGGGGCTGCATACATGGCCATGTTCCGCCGAGAGAGCTCGATATGGAGACGCGCCAGCTCACCGGAGGCTTCTGCGTCGCGCCGCTCGATCGCCTCGATCATCTGCTCGTGCTGATCCGAGGCCAGCTCGAGCTCTTCCTGCATGCGCGGCGTATTCGGATGCTGGTAGAAGATCTTGCCGATGCGGGCGTGGTCGATCTGAAGGCGACGCAGGCTCGGGACGACGTAGACATTGTGGGCCATCTCGCCGATCTGGCGGTGGAACTGGTCGTTATAGAAGACCCTGCTTTCGACATCGCAATCCTCGACCGCCTTGCGGAAGCAGTGCTGGATCTTTTTGAGGACCGCGAGTTCGGTTTTGGTCCGGTTCTCGGCCGCGAGCTTGTTGGCGGTGATATAGATCATCGGCGCGAGCAGGAAGAAGTCGCGCAACGACTGATAACTCATCGAGCTCACGCGGGCGGCGCGGTTGGTCTCGAGTTCGATGTAGCCCTCGCCGGCCATCTGCCGCATCAGCTCGCGCACCGGCGGACGGGAGAGCCCGAACTCTTCGCTCAACGCCACTTCATCAAGCACAGAACCCGGCGGCAGCTCCATTGTGAGGATGCGCCGGCGTAGCGCGAGTTCGAGGCTGGCTTTGCGATCAGGATTGGCAGTCTCGGCATTCATCTCGTCGCAGCTCCATATAATTCTTTTGAAAGACATTAGGTAGACAATATGGAGGCGTCAAGCCAGGTCCGCCGTTTCACAGCGCCAACAGCCTGACAAGCTGCGATTTGCGGGCAGCGGCGTCGGAGTGGTCGGGAAAAGTACAACGCTGTGTGGAAACAAAGTGGGCTGAGCTTTGTTACTCGTGGACCCGTGCAGGCGTGTTCCTGCCGGGCAGGCAGCTGCAACGGGAGCAAAATCATGGATACAGCAACGCAGTGGGCGCTATTCTTCGGCGCACTGACGTTGGCGAGCTGGATAGCGGGCGGCCTTACGGCCGTTCTTGGAAAGGTCGAGCCCGGCCACCGACAAAGAGCGACAGAGTATCTGACCTTCGGGCTCAGCGCCGCCGGCTTCATCTCGGCAGTCGCCCTGGCGGCGGTTCTGGTGATCCGCTGACGCTGATCGCGCCGATGCGCGTCGATCGAAACCTCCGGCCCAGCTGCGCCTCAACGGCGGGCGGCCAACTGCTCGGCAGCGGGTGGCGGACGGTGGAAGACGCAGACTTGGTTGCGGCCTGCTTCCTTGGCGCGATAAAGTGCCACGTCGGCTTCGTGCTGGAGATTGGCAAGCGTTACGCCGGTGTCGGCCGCCGATTTGAAGGCCACCCCGACGCTCAGCGTCACCGACGGGCCGACGCTGGAAGACGGGTTCGGAAGGGCGGCGGCTTCCACGCTTTCACGTATCCGCTTCGCCACCGCGACGGCCTCTTCTTCTTCGACGTCAGGAAGCACAATGAGAAATTCCTCGCCGCCATGTCGTGAGACGAGGTCGCGATCGGCGCGCACGCAGCTCTGGATGATACCGGCGACCTTGACGAGGCAGCGGTCGCCTTCGCCATGCCCGAGCTTGTCGTTCAGCGCCTTGAAGTGGTCGATGTCGCACATGAGCATGGCGACGATGCCGGTTTCACGGCCGTGGCGCCAGAGGCTCTCGAGCGTTTCCATCATCCAACGGCGGTTGGCGATCCCCGTCAGCGGATCGGTTCTGGCCAACCGTTCCAGGCGGGCATTCGCATCGGCCAATTCCGCGACGCGGCGCTGATCCCTGCAGTCGAGGAGAAAAGTCTTCTGCGCCAGGATGTTCATCGTCCGCCTGGCGACCACGGTCGCGATGATCCCGCAGGAAAAGAACAGGGTCCCGGCCACGACGCTGCCCGCTTCCACGAGCGGGTTGTACCATTGAAGGGTGAAATAGAGGCAGAGGGCATAACAGGCGATTGAGATCGTCCAGGCGAGCGGCACGCTGAAGATGGTGATTGCGCTCGTGGCGACGAACAGCATGATGGTCAGATGGCGCTCGTAGAATTCGCCTCCCGCAAAGACGCCGACGAGCGCGACCGACAGCAGAATGAGGCACATTCCGCCGAGGAGCGATGCGCGTTCAACCGCCGCCGGGCGCGGTTTGGTCCAGACGAGCGCCGTCAGGATCGCTGCCGGTGGCAGCAGGCAGGCCGGGGCGACCATCAACAGCGCGACCTCGCGGGGAAGCAGCATGGCATTCAGCGCCAATGTCAGAACGTCGACGAAAGCGACCCATGTCATCCAGGAACGGATGACTTTCGCCCTCTGGCGCCATAGCCTTTCATCGAAGCGGCGCCGCAGGTCGCCCGTCAGGCGAATATCGCGGGTTCGGCCGGATAAAAGGCGTTCGACTTCATCGGCCATCGCGCCGGTCAGCGGCTGCGGCGAGAAGGACCCGGCGGCAGGGCGGTCGAAAGACGTGCTTTTGGCATCATTCATCTTTGCTCTATCTAGCCGCGATCGGAAACTCGACAAGGCTGCCGCGCGGACGTCCGGATTCCTGCGTTGATATTTTGTAAACAAGTTTGGCCGCGTGATCTGGGCCAGACCCTTTCGAACATGCTAACTAGCTTATTCCGAAAGGGAGCAGGATGAGACTTAAGCTGGTCGCAGTTGCGGTCGCGGCGCTGGCGCCGGTGGTGGCGATGCTCGTTTACAACGAAATCGCACTCCGCCATCAGCGCAACGACGAGGTGCGCGCATCCGCGGCACAAGCTGCCAGGCAAGCCTCGTCCGAAGTCGAACGGATCATCGAGGGCCTGCATGCTCTTCTCGTCTCCGTCACCGCCATGCCTTCCGTGCGACACCTCGACGTCCAGGGCTGCAATGAAGCTCTCAAATCGGTCGCCGAAAACATTCCGAATATCCGCACCATCTTCGTCGTCGGGCTCGACGGACAGCCGGTCTGCGGCAGCATGGCTTTTCCCGAAGGCGTGATCTTCTCCGATCGGGACTATTTCCAGCAGGTGCTCAAGACCAAGAGTTTCGCTGTCGGCACCTATACGCAGAGCCGCCTTGTCGACAAACCCGTGCTGCCGCTCGCCATGCCCCTGACGGAAGGCGAAGCCGTCAGGGCCGTCATCGTCAGCGGGATCCGGGTGGATTGGCTGCAGAACCGCATTACCGAGCGCGGCGTCGCGCCGGGTAACGAGGTGACGATCGCCGACGACAAGGGCACGATCGTTGCACACGTTCCCTCGCCCGAGCGCTTCGTCGGCACGGTCATACCCGAGGCCCTTCAGCCCCTGATTCATGCCGAC
Source organism: Rhizobium phaseoli (assembly GCF_001664385.1). Classification (NCBI taxonomy): domain Bacteria; kingdom Pseudomonadati; phylum Pseudomonadota; class Alphaproteobacteria; order Hyphomicrobiales; family Rhizobiaceae; genus Rhizobium; species Rhizobium phaseoli. The sequence goes on from NZ_CP013536.1 coordinate 73,424, forward strand.
CAGCCCGACGTGATCGATGTGATGGGCCAGGATGGAACCGACCGCATTCTCGGCTATCGCCCGATCGCGCAGCCCTCCAGCCCCCTCTATGTCAGCGCCGGCTTCTCCAGGGAGGAAGCCTTCGCGCCGATCAACCGGGCGACGGTGATGAATACGTTCGCCATTATTGGCGGCGCGCTTTTCGCTTTCCTCGCCGCGATCTTCATCGGCAACCGCTTCATCCTCCTGCCGATCTCCAGGATCGCGGATGTGATGGAAAAGTGGCGCAGCGGTCAAACGACGGCGCGGACCGGCATGAAAGGAGCGGACGAGCTCAGTGTCGTCGGCGCGACCTTCGACCGGCTGCTTGACGAACTCGAAGAACGACGACGCCAGAGCCAGGAGGCGGAGGAGGAGCGCAGCCTGCTTGTCCGCGAACTGGCGCACAGGGTCAAGAATGGCTTTACCCTCGTTCAGGCGATCGCCCGGCAGACCTTCTCGCGCTCCGATCCGGAAAGATACAATTCCTTCGCCGAGAGGCTCGCGGCACTCGCCGGCACCTATGATCTCATCCTGTCACGCGAGGGATCGGCCTCGCCTGTCAGGGAGATCGTCTCCGCAGCCTTGCGTGCCCACGTCGCCTCGCAGGCCGAGCGCATTCGCCTGGATGGCCCGGAAGTCGTTCTTCCCGCCGACATCGCCCTGCCGCTTTCGCTCGTGGTGCACGAGCTGGCGACCAACGCAACCAAGTATGGAAGTCTCGGAAGCGAAAACGGAACGGTTTCCATCGAGTGGAAGCGCGACGGCGGACGTGTCCTTCTCGTCTGGACGGAAGCGGGTGGACCGCCGGTTTCGACGCCGACGAAGAAGGGCTTTGGGTCGGTGCTGATAGAACGGGCCTTTCCGTCGAAAGCGCAGGCGCGCTCCAGGTCGGACTACAGGCCCGCGGGCCTCGTCTTCGAAGTTATATTTTTGATCGGGGAACCGGTTGCGAAAGGCGAAGTTGACCCTCTGGGTAAGGATGACATGCATGCGAGCGGAACATGAAAACCAAGGTAGTCGTGGTCGAAGACGAAGCTCTGCTGCTGATGATGGCGGTCGGCATTGTCGAGGATGCAGGCTTGGAGGCGCTCGAAGCACACAATGCTGATGAGGCGCTCATGCTCCTAGAAAGCGTTCCCGGCATTCGGATCCTGTTCACAGACATCGACATGCCGGGAAGCATGGACGGTTTGAAACTCGCAAAGGCCGTCCGCAATCGCTGGCCGCCTGTCGAAATCATCATCGTCTCCGGCATGAAGCAGCCGGACAAAGATGAATTGCCCGAACGTGGAATCTTCTTTCCCAAACCTTACGATAGCCGGCAGCTCTGCGACGCGCTCATCAGAATGGCCGCCTGAAATGCTGCGGCCAATGCATCCTTTTGGAATCTCGTGCGTTTTCCCTGCTCCACAGCAGGAGAATATCATGTCCAAACGTGAGCTCATCGATACAGGCACCGACAAGCGCTACGTCCGCCGCGACGATCAGGGCCGCTTCAGCGAGTCGGCGGATGTCGGCCGCTCGCTCTCGGCCGACAAACGGCGCAAGGCGAAGAATGACGCGAAGCCCGGAGAAGGCGATCGCGGCGACCATCACGCCAAAAAGCACTGAAACCAAGGCAGCGATCGGGATGTTGCGCCGCTGGAGCATGATGCCGAAAAGTGCGAGCGGTTTTCGGCATCATGCTCTAGAACAGCGTGCGGCCTGCTATCTTTCTGCCGTCGAGGGCCGCTGCAAATCGATGCGACTGGTCACGACCGACTGGCCGGAAGCAGGATCCTGGTCGACGGTCTGCAGTCTAAGGCGGTCCTGCCCGACTTTCTCGATCATCAAAACTGCGTCTCGATCACCGTTGACCAGTCGCGCCCAGGTCACACGCAGGTTAAGGGCAGTCCCTTTCCTGCTGCCCGCAAGCTTCGACGGCAGCCCTGACGGCCCGACATAATTGCCGGTATAACGCTCTCCGGCGGCCTTGACGGTCGCCGAGAAGGATCTGGTGAAAACCGCAAGGCCGCGACATTTCCCGTTCATCGAAACGGTGGATGCGCTCGCATCAGATCGGAGGGTGCAGGAGACATTCAGGTTCGTGCCGCCAATCCGCGTGAGCACCTTTCCGGTCCCACTCCAGTCGCCGGACAAAGACTGCAAAAAGCCGACCTCCGACGCCGTTGCCCCGGCAGGGAGACAAGGCAGCAAAAGCAAAGTTGCGATCAGGACCGTACGCATGGCAGCCCCCCGGGTTTGCGTGTCCGAACAACAGGTCAGCATGGCAGATTGTTCCCCCCTCAGATCGTTTTTGTCGCGCCTGAACGGCGGCCCGCTTCCTGACTATCCTTGCGTCGCGGCGACGGCGTCGATTGTTCGCAGCTGGAAGAAGTAATGACGGGCATCGCCTGCAATACACATCATGCCAGCCAGCTCCTGCGCATTCATCCAGCGAAAGTAATCGACGATCGGCTGCCTGTCGTAACGCATTGCCGCGGTGGCGCCATCTCCCGAAGGCTGAAGCGCAAGCGACGCGGTCGTGCCCCTCGCGCGTAATACCTTCTGCAGATAGGAGAAGCATGTCCGGGCAACCCTTGTGCGCCCGAACGGCGCGGCTTTGATCGCCAGTCTGATTGGCAAAAAGCCGGGTTCTATGGCCACCAGCCGATCCGCGCGCCACTGAAAGAGGAGGGCGTCCGCGCGCATGTCCGCGTGAAACCGCTTGCCGAACCAGCCAAGGTTCTCGAGAACGCCGTCGAGCGGGTGATCCGACGGAATGCCCAAGCCCCTCCACAAGCCGATCATCTCGACCGGCCGGACAGGCTTCAGCGAAGAGAACCAGGCCTTCATCTCCTCCTGCCGATCCATGCCGTCCATCCGTTTCCAGTCACGCGAGCGAGCTTCTCGCCCGCAATAATACCAATGGCGCCGCCGCCGCAAGAAGAGCCCCAGACGTCGAATGTGCTCGATGCGGCGGATCACAGTCTGCGCTTCGTTGACAGCAAGGCGTCCAGCGACACCGGCCTAAGACCCTGCGCATCGACGCCGACATCGTACTGGCGGGGCAGGGGCTTCAGACGGCCATGGGAATGTCCATGCAGATTGATTGACTTCTTGCCCATCTTGTTCCAGGTGCGGAACGGGTAGTGGCACAGGACCAGCAGATGTTCGTCCAGCGTCATCTCCTGGTAGTGCTGAACGCTTGTCCAGCCTTTCGCCTCCGTCGTCGTCGGCGGATCATTATTTCCTATGATCAGGTGCTTGCGCCCGTTCAGCATGGAAAGCAGCTGATCACAATCCCCGCCCCGGAAAGACATGACGTCGCCGAGGTGCCAGATGTCGTCCCGCGGACCAACGATCTCGTTCCAGTTCCGGACCAGCGTCACGTCATGCGCGGCCATGTCGGGGAAGGGGCGTCTGTCGATGCGAAGGACGCGCGGATCTGCAAAATGGGTATCGCCGGTGAAGTAAATCATCTGACAGAGATGGCGCAGCTCGCTTGGTTGGAAAGCCGGTGTTTTTGCTAATGGCCAGCTGTCGGGATCGAATGTTTGACATCGGCAAGGGACGGGCTGCGCACGATGCGATAGCGTGCCTCGACGAGGTTATAGATCCCGAAGGCCGCCAGTCCGGCCGCGACGGCGATATAAAGGATCGAGCCGAAAGGAAGCTGCCTCACCCATTCAAGCGCGTCCGCCATGCTGCCTGCCTGCTGCGGGTCGACGCGAAAACCCGCATAGGCAAAGAAGATTCCCGTGATCACGAAGACGACGCCGCGGGCGACGAGGCCGTAGACGCAGACCGTGGCGACCACGCCGCTGGCGTCGGCGAGCCTGAGATAGCGCTCGAATTTCTTGGTGATGCCCTTGGCTGCGGTCCCGACACCGCCGATGATGAAGCCGAGGCCGACGGCAACGGCGATATAGGCGCCGAACGGCTGCGACATGATCCATTGAGCCAATCCCTTCTCACCCGAGCCTTGGCTGCCACCGCCGCTGAACAACGCGTGGGCCAGCGCGTATCCGGCAAGCCCGAGGTAGACGACGGCGCTCCCGAAGAGAACCGTGCGGATGGCGACTGCCTTGGCGCCGGTGCCATGCCCGTCGGAGTCGGCCAGGGATTGGGCCAGCCGCCAGGCGACGAAGCCGAGAAGGCCGATGCCGATCAGCCCCACCCAGATGCGGCCGAAAGGCTGTGCGAGCAGCGTCGAAAGCGCCGACTTCGTTTCCGGCCTTCCGCCGGCTACACCGGAGAACAGGGCCAAGCCTGCCACAAGCAGGAAGACGACGCCGCGCGCGACATAGCCGCTCTTGGCAAGCAGGTCGAAACGAAATCCTTTGGGCATGGTATACTCCGCGCATCGATGTGGATGTCACCCCTAACGCGCCATCCCGCGGAAAGTTGTCGTCGAGGACAAGGCCAAGCTCATGCCGGGAGTTGCCGATGCCGGTCCGTAGCGCCGGACTTCTCATCTATCGCCTTTTCGAGACGGGTCCTGAGGTCCTGCTCGTCCATCCCGGTGGGCCATTCTGGGCGAAGAAGGACGAGGGCGCCTGGTCGATCCCGAAGGGATTGATCGAAGCCGGTGAAGACGAACTGTCCGCAGCAATCCGGGAGGCGCGGGAGGAACTCGGCGTAGAAATTGGGGGCGCCTTCGCCCCGCTCGGCGAATATCGCCAACCCGGAGGAAAAACGGTGGTCGTCTGGTCGGTGGAGGCGGAGCTTGATGTCGAGACGGTGCGCAGTTCAGAGTTTCAGCTCGAATGGCCGCCGCGATCGGGCCGTTTCCAGAATTTTCCCGAAGTCGACCGCGCAAAGTGGTTTCCCACCGCCGAGGCTGAGATCAAGCTTCTCAAGGGGCAGGTCGCTATGGTTGCAGATCTTGCAAGGCAGCTCGACCGAGGCCGATGAGAGATCGCTCCGTTTCGACACGAATGAAGGAGCAGTCGGCGACCTCAAGTAAGGTATCGGCAATCAGCCCATAGGATAGTGTTTCGCCGGCCCGTCGGCTGACCCCGAGGGATGATGAGGTTGAACCTGCCCCTGCGCGCCGAGATGTCGCTATAGCTGGCTAGCTCATCGGTTTTCCTGAAGGCGGCCAGATGCCCGGTGGCTATGTCGTGCGGGGCTGGACCGAATTTTTCGTCAGAGTTCGCCAGATAAGTCGTTATAGCTTTTCAGGCACTTAACCTATCTGACAGACCTGTCGCCGGTTCGATTCTTTTCAAGGCGAAAGCGCTCACCGAGCCGAACTCATCTCAGATATCTGCGGGGTTCCTGCGAGTCCGCTGATGCGGGCAAGGCCGTCAGCTCTACGACGCCCAGTATTTCAGAATTCGCAATAAAGTCGAAATTATTCTCGCAATTGTGAGTGGATGCATCTGACTGCAATATCGCCCTGTCAGACGAACACAGCGTCGCCTGAAGTTTTCATTCACGAAATCGCAGGATGCGAGATGACCCTGAACCTTTCTTCCATGACACGCAGAGTTGCGCTGCTGTCCGCAGGCGCCGCCGCAGCGGTTGTCGCGATTTCACCTCCTTTCAGCGTCGCAGGCAATGCCGCTCCCGCCGCCAACCCAACCGAAGGAAACAAGACCATGGCATACGTAACCACCCAGGATGCAGTCGAAATCTTTTATAAGGACTGGGGTCCGAAGGATGCCCAGCCGATCGTATTCCACCATGGGTGGCCGCTGTCGTCGGACGACTGGGATGCACAGATGTTGTTTTTTCTCTCCAAGGGTTATCGCGTCATTGCCCATGACCGCCGTGGCCATGGCCGATCGAGCCAGGTGGCCGATGGTCACGATATGGACCACTATGCCGCCGACGCCTTTGCCGTCGTCGGAGCGCTCGACCTGAAGAATGCCGTTCACATCGGCCACTCCACCGGCGGCGGTGAAGTTGCCCGTTATGTCGCGAAGTTTGGCCAGAAGGACGGGCGTGTTGCCAAGGCCGTTCTCGTTTCTGCCGTACCGCCGCTCATGCTCAAGACCGAGGCCAATCCCGAAGGGCTGCCGATGGAGGTTTTTGACGGCTTCCGCTCCGCGCTTGCCGCAAACCGCGCCCAGTTCTTCCGCGATGTGCCCGCCGGCCCGTTCTACGGTTTCAACCGCGATGGTGCGACAGTGCATGAAGGCGTTATCCAGAACTGGTGGCGGCAGGGCATGATGGGCGGCGCGAAGGCGCATTACGATGGCATCAAGGCTTTCTCCGAAACGGATCAGACCGAGGACCTCAAGGCCATCAGCGTTCCGACGCTTGTTCTGCACGGTGAAGACGACCAGATCGTTCCGATCGCCGACTCGGCTCACAAGTCGGTTAAGCTCCTGAAGAACGGGACGCTGAAGACCTATCTGGGCTTCTCACACGGCATGCTGACCATCAATGCCGATGTCCTCAACGCCGACCTCTTGGCTTTCGTCCAGGCTTGATCGGCATTGGCGGCGGGTGTGGCCTCCGTCGCCTCGCTAGTTGCAACAGTCCTCAGCGCCGATAGGGCGTCTCGAATTCAGGAAATCACCATGACCAACACCAACTACAGCAAAAAGATTGCAAACTACGGCGTCGCCTGGGAAGGCGCATTCGGATACGTGCAGGCCTTGCAGGTGAAAGATACCATCTATATCTCGGGCCAGTTGAGCCATGATGAAGAAGGTAAGCTTATTGCTCCCGCAACACTCGACGGCAAAGGCCGGCCTGCCGACTTCACACAGATGGAAGCACAGATCCGTCAGACTTACGTCAACGCCAAGAAGCTTCTCGCCGAATTTGGGGCCACGCTTGACGATGTCGTAGAAGAGACACTCTTTGTTCTCGACATTCCAAGCGCCTTTGCGGCGGGATCCAGGGTCCGCAAGGAAATGTACGGCACGGACATGCCGCCGGTCGCCAGTAATCTGATTGGCGTCAACGCGTTGGCCTTTCCGGAGCAGATCGTCGAGATCGCGTTCCGCGCCGTCATCGACCGCAACGCTGCCTGATACGGCAACAGCCATGCCAAGGGCCATCGGATGCGACAAGGCGCCGGCGGCCAAACTTTTGAATGGACCAGAAGATGCCAAGACGTTCAAAAATCAGGACGCGCCTTCCGGCTTCGTTGCAGCTGACCGCCGAACTCGTGACCAAATCCCTCAGGGTTGTCGAAGAGCAGGGTCCGGAACCGAACTGGACACCGATCTCAACCACACAGCTTGATCAACTCGTCAGCCATGTCGAGGAGGAAGCGGGCGACGGGGAGATCTGGATATTCGCCTATGGCTCCCTGATGTGGAATCCGGGGTTTGATTATACGGCCAGTGAAGATGCTGTCGCCTACGGGTGGCACCGTGCATTCTCACTTAGGATAGAACGACTTAGGGCGACATCCGATGCGCCAGGGCTAATGCTTGCTCTTCAACCTGGCGGCAGCTGTTCCGGTCTGGTCCTGAAGCTTCCTTGCGTGACGAAGAAACAAGACCTTCGCACGCTTCTCGCCCGAGAAATCCGCTATGTCGAAGTTTGTGACATGGTCAGATGGGTTTCGGTAAAGACGCCATCAGGGCCACGCCGTGCCCTGACCTTTTGGGCAAGCCCGAAGCAATCTCCACTCACGGAGAAGGTGCCTCTGGATGAAGCCGCACTGCTGATCGCACAGGCGTGCGGTCCTGCGGGGTCCTGTGCCGAATATCTGCATCGCACGGTCTCGGATCTGGCGGATCGAAACATCTACGATCGGAACCTGTGGCAGTTGCAAAAGCTTGTCGCCGCAAGGCTGCAAGCAATGACTGTAAACAGTCGATCAAGCGCCGACGTTGACCGTCCACTGCCTGTCAATCAAGCATGACCATGTGCGCTGCCACCTGCTCCTCGAAGAACTTGGAGAACGAGGCGATCCGCGGCGGTAGCGCTTGGTATGGTGGATAATAGAGCGTCAGCCATAGATCCGGCGGCGCCCATCCACGAAAGACGTGAACAAGGCGACCGCTACGGATGTGCTCGGCAATATTGAACCCCGGCAACAAGGCGACGCCCGCTCCATCTGCGGCCATGTCGGCCAGAACCTCGCCACTGTTCGCACTGAACGCCCGTCCGGCAGAGATCGCAATGCTCGATCCGCCATCCGACAGGATCCAGTTCTCCCGCCGGCTTTCCCCGCTATAGGCAAGGCAGTCATCCGGCGTCAGCTCGTGAGGATGCGACATGTCGACGAAGCGGCTGCCGGGCGCTGCCACGAGGATGCGCGGCACGACGCGGATCTTTCTCCAGATGGTGAACTTATCGGACGGCTGGGAGGAGATGCGGATCGCCAGGTCGTAGTCGTCGTCAACGATGTTCACCAGCCCATCAGAGAGGGAGATCTCGAAGCTCATCTTCGGATACTTCTCCTTGAAGCCGGACAGGATCGGCGGCAGCACGACCTTTCCAAACCAGGTTGGCGCGCTGATCCTGAGGCGCCCCTCCTCAGCCTTGTGCGCGTTCATCATCTCGCGCCGCGCGTCCTCGAGCGTCTTCACCGCGGGCTGGACCTGCGCCGCGAAGATCGCGCCGTCCGTCGTCAGGGACACCTGCCTCGTGGTGCGCACGAAGAGCTGGACGCCGAGCTCCGCCTCAAGGGCAGCGATGGCTCGCGTTACGGCCGCAGGCGTCATGTCGAGTTCGCGCGCGACTTGCGCGAAGTTCCGCTTCTCAGCGGCGAGGAGGAAGGTGCGGAGGGCTTTATAGTCGTTCATGCTATTATTTCACTTCTTGCAATTCTGTCGAAAGAAGTATTGCAATTCAGCGCGGTGAGCAACCGGTCTACATTCAGTTCACACAACAAAGACCAGTGCTGACTGAAAGGCATCGACATGATCAAGGACATCAAGGGACTGCACCACGTGACGTCGATGGCGTCGGACGCGCGGCAGAACAACCGCTTCTTCACCGAGACGCTCGGCCTGCGCCGCGTCAAGCAGACCGTGAACTTCGACGATCCCAGCGTCTATCACCTCTACTACGGCGACGAGACGGGATCTGCGGGGACGGTGATGACCTACTTCCCCTTTCAGAACATGATGCTCGGACGTCCGGGCGTCGGCGAGGTCGGCGAGACGCAGTTCTCCGTGCCCGAGGGTTCGCTCAAGTTCTGGCAGGACCACCTCTCGTCGCAAGGCGTCGACGGACTGGACGGCGACACCGTCTTCGGCGCCGGCCGGCTTCGGTTCATGGGGCCGGACGGCGACAGCCTCGCCCTGATCGAGTCGGCCGACGATCGCCGCTCGTCTCCCTGGCTCGCCGGCGGCATCCCGGACGACGCGGCAATCCGCGGTTTCGCAGGAGCCCGCTTCAGTCTGCATGAAACGGCCGCGACCGAGGAACTGCTCGGCTTCATGGGCTATCAGCGCGCCGAGAAGGAGGGCGACGTGACGCGCTTCGTCATTCCGAACGGAAACGGCGCCGACACGATCGATCTGCAGCTCTTGCCCAACAGGCCCTTCGCCCGGCAGGGCGCGGGTTCGGTTCACCATATTGCCTTCGCGGTCGACAACCGCGAGACGCAGCTCGAAGTCCGCAAGGCGCTGATAGATACCGGCTACCAGGTCACGCCCGTGATCGACCGGGACTACTTCTGGGCCATCTACTTCCGCACGCCGGGCGGTGTGCTGTTTGAGATCGCCACCAACGAGCCGGGCTTCGATCGCGACGAGGACACCGCCCACCTCGGAGAGGCGCTCAAGCTGCCGAGCCGGTATGAGGAATTCCGCGCTGAGATCGAGTCCAACCTTGTCCCGCTGGCTGCGTAGCCGCGCCTCCAGACCTACTGCAGAAGAAGGGCCGCGATCCGAAAGGGTTGCGGCCCTTCTTTCCATCCGGGGAGGACTCGCTTGGCCGCCTGAACTATTTCGTTTTCCGTAATTCATTCGACATATTTATTGCAATTCCTCGTAGACGCGTGTGGCGATAGGTTTGATTTCAGCAGCCAAGAGGGCAAGCGAAACCGGCAAGCAGGCCCGGAAGCTCCCGACAGCCGCTAGCGATTTCTGGCACCGTTCGCGGGCCGCAACCAAGAGGAAGAGAACCATGTCCAAGCTCGAAGTCCTGACCCCTGCAAACAGCCAGCTCATCTTCATCGACCAGCAGCCGCAGATGGCGTTCGGCGTCCAGTCGATCGACCGGCAGACACTGAAGAACAACGTCGTCGGCCTCGCCAAGGCAGCAAAGATCTTCGATATTCCGACCACCATCACCACGGTCGAGACGCTGTCCTTCTCCGGCAACACATATCCCGAGCTGCTCGCAGTCTTCCCTGAGAACGACATCCTCGAACGGACCTCGATGAATTCCTGGGACGACCAGAACGTCCGCGACGCGCTGGCGAAGAATGCCGCCGCCGGCCGCAAGAAGATCGTCGTCTCTGGCCTCTGGACGGAAGTCTGCAACACCACGTTTGCTCTCTCCGCTCTCAACGACGTTTCGGACTACGAGATCTACATGGTGGCCGACGCTTCCGGCGGCACCTCGCTGGAGGCCCACAACCGCGCCATGGACCGCATGGTGCAGGCAGGCGTGATCCCGGTCACCTGGCAGCAGGTCCTGCTCGAATGGCAGCGCGACTGGGCACGCAAGGAGACCTACGACGCGGTCACCACGCTGGTGAAGGAGCATTCGGGCGCCTACGGCATGGGCATCGACTATGCCTACACGATGGTTCATGGCGCGGAAGAACGCGTCAAACATGGCAAGCGCATCGGCCCGAACCCGGCGAAGTAATGTTCTCCCCGCCGCTCCGGCAACCCGCCGGAGCGGCTTCAGATCCGAAAGGTGTCCCATGAAAATGTATCTCATGTCGCTCGGCGCGGGCTTGATTGTCGGCATCGTCTACAGCCTTCTGAACGTCCGCTCGCCGGCGCCACCCGTCATCGCGCTCGTCGGTCTGCTCGGCATTCTGGTCGGAGAGCAGCTCATCCCGTTCGCAAAGACGCTGCTGGCGCAGGAGCCCGCGGCGGTGTCGTGGATCAACCAGATCAAGCCGCATATGTTCGGTCACCTCCCCAAGGGCAGCGAGCAAGCCGAGGTTGCCCGTCGGGCAGCGGCGGATATAGAGGGGCGGAGCTGATGACGACGCGTCGATCCTTTCTGGGCGGAGCGTCTAGTCTGGCGTTCTCGAATCTCTTCTCCCCGGCGAAAGCCGCCGATCCCAAGCAGACCGGAGTAGACACCATGTATCCCGACCTGATCCTCCACAACGGGCGCGTGACCACGCTCGACCGCACCAATCCGAACGCCACCGCGATCGCCATCAAGGACGGCCTGTTTCTGGAAGTCGGCACAGATGCCGAGATCATGGCTCTCGCTGGATCGAATACGAAGATCGTCGACCTTAAGGGCAAGCGCGTTCTGCCGGGCTTGATCGACAACCACACCCACGTCGTGCGCGGCGGGCTGAACTACAACATGGAACTACGCTGGGATGGCGTCCGCTCGCTGGCCGACGCGATGGACATGCTGAAGCGCCAGGTGGCGATCACCCCGGCGCCTCAATGGGTGCGTGTCGTTGGCGGCTTCACCGAACACCAGTTCGCCGAGAAGCGCCTGCCGACGATTGAGGAGATCAATGCGGTCGCACCCGACACGCCCGTGTTCCTTCTGCATCTCTATGACCGCGCCCTCCTCAATGGGGCGGCGCTGCGGGCGGTCGGCTACACGCGCGATACGCCCAACCCGCCGGGCGGCGAGATCACCCGTGATGCGAACGGCAATCCCACTGGCCTGCTGCTTGCCAAGCCGAATGCCGGCATTCTTTATTCGACGCTCGCCAAGGGGCCCAAGCTGCCCCTCGACTATCAGGTTAATTCGACCCGCCACTTCATGCGCGAACTCAATCGCCTAGGCGTTACGGGCGTGATCGACGCGGGCGGCGGCTACCAGAACTACCCCGACGACTACGAGGTGATCCAGAAGCTCTCCGACGAAAACCAGATGACGGTTCGTCTGGCCTACAACCTGTTCACCCAGAAGCCGAAGGGAGAGAAGCAAGACTTTCTCAAATGGACGTCCTCGGTCAAATACAAGCAGGGCAACGACTACTTCCGTCATAACGGTGCCGGCGAGATGCTGGTCTTCTCGGCCGCTGACTTCGAGGATTTCCGCCAGCCGCGTCCGGAGATGGCTCCGGAGATGGAAGGCGAACTGGAGGAGGTTGTTCGAGTCCTAGCGGAAAACCGATGGCCTTGGCGCATGCACGCCACCTATGACGAGACCATCAGCCGCGCGCTTGATGTCTTTGAGAAGGTCAACAAGGACATTCCGCTCGAAGAACTGAATTGGTTCTTCGACCACGCCGAGACGATCTCCGACCGCTCCATCGACCGGATCGCAGCGCTTGGTGGCGGCATCGCCACGCAGCATCGCATGGCCTACCAGGGCGAGTACTTCGTGGAGCGCTACGGCCCTGGCGTGGCTGAGGCGACGCCACCGATCAGGAAGATGCTCGACAAGGGCGTGCATGTCTCTGCCGGCACCGATGCGACGCGTGTTGCTTCCTACAATCCATGGGTCTCGCTGTCCTGGATGGTGACAGGCAAGACGGTGGGCGGCATGCAGCTTTATCCGCGCGCCAACTGCCTCGACCGAGAGACAGCGCTTCGCATGTGGACCGAGAAGGTCACATGGTTCTCCAACGAGGAAGGCAAGAAGGGTCGCATCGAGAAGGGACAGTTCGCCGACCTCATCGTGCCGGACAAGGACTTCTTCTCCTGCCCTGAAGACGAGATCTCCTTCCTCGTCTCCGATCTGACCATGGTCGGCGGCAAGATCGTCTACGCAGCGGGCGAGTTCAAGGCCCTTGATGAGAACGATATCCCGCCTGCCATGCCGGACTGGTCGCCGGTTCGCAGGTTTGGCGGATATGCCGCGTGGGGCGAGCCGGATGGTGCAGGCGCGCGATCCTTGCAGCGCACGGCGATCTCCACATGTGGCTGCGCCAGCGATTGTGGCGTGCATGGTCACGACCATGCCGGCGCCTGGACGTCGAAGCTGCCGATATCGGACCTCAAGGGATTCTTCGGCGCTCTTGGATGCTCCTGCTGGGCAGTCTGAGGCGATCTCATCATAAATGACCGAACGGGCAGCGGTGGCGACCGCTGCCCGTTTCCGTTTCCGCCAGCGGTGACAATTGCGGAATTCGCAATTAACTCAAAACTATTGATGCAATTGTTAGAGCAAGTCGTTCCCGTAAAAATCGCTCCATCAGACGAACACCAAAGCCGCTCGAACGGACCGGCAAGACTGCAGGAGCAACAATGACCAGCAACTCACATCCGACAACTCGCGGGCTTCTCGCCGACATCGCATCGGCACCTGCCCTGCGGACGGCCGCACTTCTTGCGCTCTGCGCCGCCTATATCCAGGGACCTCTCACGAAGATCGCCGACTTCGACGGTGCGCTCGCCGAGATGGATCGTTTTGGTCTGCACCCCGCAGCCTTCTTTGCGGTGGCCGTCATCATCTTCGAACTGACGGCGTCCACGATGGTCGTCTCCGGCTTCCTGCGCTGGGCAGGAGCTCTTGCGCTTGCGGGCTTTACCATCCTTGCGACGTTCATCGCGCTGCGCTTCTGGGAGATGGCTCCTGGTTTGGAGCGCATAATGGCGACCAACGCCTTCTTCGAACACCTTGGCCTCGCCGGCGCATTCGTCTTCGTCGCCGCATACGATCTCACGAGAGGAGCAGGCAAATGAGCACCACCAAGTCGTCCGGAGGCACCTTCGCGCCTCTTGCACAGCCCGTCTTTGCCGTCCTTTGGGCGGCCACCGTCCTCGGCAATACCGGAAGCTTCATGCGCGACGTCGCAAGCTCCTGGCTGATGACGGATCTCTCGGCGTCGCCGGCCGCGGTTGCCATGGTTCAGGCGGCAGGGACTTTGCCGATCTTCCTGCTCGCGATTCCGGCGGGCGTCCTCACCGACATCCTCGACCGCCGCAAGTTCCTGATCGCCGTGCAGCTCCTGCTGGCATCGGTGAGCATCTCCCTGATGGTCCTTTCGCAGACTGGCATGCTTTCGGTCAGCGCACTTGTCGGCTTGACCTTCCTGGGTGGCATCGGGGCCGCCCTGATGGGCCCGACGTGGCAGGCGATCGTTCCGGAACTGGTAAAGCGGGAAGACGTGAAGAGCGCGGTCGCCCTGAACTCGCTCGGCATCAACATCGCCCGATCCATAGGCCCGGCCGCCGGCGGCCTGCTTCTCGCCGCTTTTGGAGCAGGGGTCACCTACGGGGCGGACGTCGCCAGCTACATCGTGGTCATCGCCGCGCTGCTCTGGTGGCCGCGGGAAAGGAACGCCAGCGATGCCCTTCAGGAGAACTTCTTCGGCGCCTTCCGTGCAGGACTTCGATACACCCGCTCCAGTAGACCCCTCCACGTCGTGCTTCTGCGCGCCACGATCTTCTTCGCCTTCGCCAGCGCAGTCTGGTCGCTCCTGCCTCTCGTGGCCCGGCAACTGCTCGGCGGCGACGCCAGCTTCTATGGCATCTTGCTTGGCGCAGTCGGCGCCGGCGCCATCGGCGGTGCCCTGGTTATGCCGAAGCTGCGCGAACGCCTGAGCTCCGACGGTCTGCTTCTCGGCGCGGCAATCGTCGCCGCGGTCGTCATGGGAATCCTTGCGCTCGCGCCTCCGAAGATCGTCGCCATCGTCGTCCTCCTGTTCCTCGGCGCCGCGTGGATCACCGCCCTGACGACGCTGAACGGCACGGCGCAGTCCGTTCTGCCGAACTGGGTGCGCGGCCGCGGTCTCGCCGTCTATCTGACCGTGTTCAACGGCGCTATGACGGCCGGCAGCCTCGGCTGGGGCGCGGTCGGCGAGGCCGTTGGCGTCCAGTCCACCTTGCTCATTGGCGCGGGAGGTCTGCTTGTCGCGGGCTTCATCATGCACCGGGTGAAGCTACCGGCAGGCGAAGCCGACCTCGTCCCTTCGAACCACTGGCCGGAGCCGCTGGTCGCCCAACCCGTCGCCCATGACCGCGGACCGGTTCTGATCCTGATCGAATACAAGGTCGAGAAGCATCACCGCACTGCCTTCCTGAACGCCCTCGACCGGCTATCCCAGGAACGTCGCCGCGACGGCGCCTATGGCTGGGGCGTCACCGAAGACTCGGCCGATCCGGAGAAGATCGTCGAGTGGTTCATGGTGGAATCGTGGGCCGAGCATCTTCGCCAGCACAAGCGGGTGTCGAACGCCGACGCCGATCTCCAAGGCAAGGTTCTCGCCTATCATGCCGGAGCGGACAAGCCTGTCGTCCGTCACTTCCTGACGATCGATCGGCCAAGTGTGGCCTAACGGATTCATAAAGGCGCAGGGCGGCTGCGGCTGCCTGTTGCTTGGGCGATGGGCCGGAAACGATAATGCATTACCAGATTTAAGGCTCATCTACCCTTCGCGGATGCGACCGCGCAGCATCAACAAAGAGAATGATAATTCCCATCGGCTCATCAGGCTCTTGCTAGCACTAGCCGCCGCCCGTGTAGCGCCGCTTCATGCTGGAGACGTTGTAATACAAAAGCTTTATACTGTCGGTGGGAGGTTGTAGGTTTGAATCTCATCAAGGCAACCGATTTGAAAAACCTACGTGGATCTTACCGCTTCATGCCGGGATCGGTCACGCGGCCAGGAATAATGCAACGATCGCGGCGTGCTGACGTCATTGCGACAGACTGGCGCAACGGGGCAATGTCGAAGGCCGGAATCGCCGGTTTTATGCGACGTCCTATTCCAGTATTTTCACCGGCCGATCCCATTGGATGAGCACGACGCAGCCGGTTTCGCTCCAGACCGAATGTTCGGTACCGGGAGCGTTGACGATATAACTGCCGCGACCATAATCGCCCGCCTCGTCGGATTGTACGCCATCAAGAACGAGAATTGTTTCCAGTCCCTCGTGCCGATGGCGCGGAACGCTGGCGCCGGCCTCGTATTTCAGCAGCGCCACACCCGGCTGATCGTCCTCGAAGGAACGGATCCAATGGATGGTCACGTCGTCGCGAAAGGGGCCGAATGCCAATTCCTTCCAGCCGCCGGATGTCAGAAGTTCGCGGGTGGTTTCAGGCATGGGCAATGCTTTCCAGAATGTCGTCGACACGGGCGGTCCAGCCGACGATCGCGCCCTGGGCGCGGATCATGGCGATGGCGGCGGCCTTGAACTCGGGAAAGTAGCTTTCCGTCGCCTCCTCGGCGAGCAAGCACTCATAGCCGCGGTCGTTCGCCTCGCGCATGGTCGTCTGAACGCAGACCTCGGTGGTCACGCCAGCAAAGACCAGTTGTCTGATGCCCTTTCGCTGCAGCGCCTCCGCGAGTCCGGTGGCATAGAAGGCGCCTTTGCCGGGCTTTTCGATGACCACTTCGCCATCGATCGGAGCAAGCTCCGGTAGGATCGCCGTTCCCGGCTCGCCAGCTATGAGGATGCGGCCCATGGGGCCTTCGTCGCCGATCCTGAGCATGGGATTGCCGCGGTCGCGTTTTGACGGCGGCAGATCCGAAAGGTCGGGTCTGTGGCATTCCATCGTATGGATGACCGGCAGCCCGGCATAGCGGAAGCCCTGGATCAGGCGTTTGACATCCGGGACGATCCTGCCGATGCGGCTCACGTCGTTGCCGAGGCTTGCGCCGAAGCCGCCGGGCTCGGCAAAATCGCGCTGCATATCGATGACGATAAGGGCGAGCTGGTCGTGCTTTACCGGGAAAGCGAAGGGTTCTGCCTTGATCTCGGCCATCAATGATGCCCCGCCATGTGGGCGCCGATCACGGCGATATCGGCCGCACGCGCCGGTGTCTCGTAGACCAGCCTGCCTTCGGAAATGACCATGATGCGGTCGGACATCTCGAGCAGTTCGTCGAGATCTTCCGACAGCAGCAGCACTGCCGTGCCGGAATTGCGGGCCTTCATGATGCGGGCCCGGATTTCGGCGACAGCCGAGAAGTCGAGGCCGAAACAGGGATTGGAGACGATCAGCAGGTCCACTTCGCCGGTCAGTTCGCGGGCGAGCACGGCGCGCTGCACGTTGCCGCCTGAAAGTGCGGCGATCGGCGAGGATGAGGAGGCGGTCTTCACCTTGAAATCCGAAATCAGCGCCGCCGCCCGCTTTTTCATCTTGCCCTTGTTCAGCCAGATCGCATCCTTGCCATCCGCCTTCAGGTCGAAGGTCCGGAAGGCGAGATTTTCGCTGACCGTCATGCGCGGGGCGCAGGCGTTCTGCAGCGGTTCCTCGGGGATGAAACGGACGTTGTTTCTGCGGGTCTCGGAGCGCGTCGCACCATAGACCTCGCCATTGACGCTCACGCGGCCGGTGTCGGTCGGCCGCTGGCCGGCGAGAATTTCCGTCAGCTCTTTCTGACCGTTGCCTGAAATGCCGGCAATGCCGACGATCTCGCCGGATCGGACCATGAGATTATCGATCGCGATGGTCTTGAGACCGGAGCGGTCCGGCGCCTTGACCTGTTCCACCGCAAGGACGGGCCTGGCGTTTTCGGAGATGGGAACACGGCTGTCGAGCTCGGCAAGCTTCACGTCGCCGATCATCATCGCGGCCATATCCGATGTCGAGAGATCGCCGACCTTGCCGGTGCCGACCAGCCTGCCGCGCCGCAGGATCGAGACGGCATCGGCGAACTTCGTCACCTCGTGGAACTTGTGCGAAATCATCAGCACGGTCAGTTCGCCGCGCTCGGTCATTCCCCTGATGAGGCCGAGCATCTCGTCGGCTTCGGCAGGCGTCAGCACCGAGGTCGGTTCGTCGAGAACGAGAAAAGAGCGGCCGAGATAGAGCTGCTTGACGATCTCCAGCTTCTGCTTCTCGCCGGCGGCAAGCTCGCTCACGGGGCGGTCCAGCGGGATCCTGAACGGCATGCGCTCCATGAAGGCGGCAAGGTCCGTCCGCTCCTTCGCCCAGTTGATGATGGCGGGCACTTCGGCGCGGCTGATGACAAGGTTTTCGGCGCCGGTCAGCGACGGGACGAGTGTGAAGTGCTGATAGACCATGCCGAGGCCATAGATCGCGGCGTCCTTGGGTGAGGCGATGGCCACTTCGCGGCTGTCGACGGAAAGCGCGCCCGCCGTGGCGTGGTAGAAGCCCATGATGCATTTGACGAGGGTCGATTTGCCGGCGCCGTTTTCGCCGAGAAGCGCATGGAAGCTGCCGGCGGGCACCTTGATCGAGACGCGGTCGAGGGCCGTGAAGCTGCCGAAGCGCATCGTCATGTCGAGCGTATCGATGCCGACGGCTTTACCGGCGTGCGGGAGAGGTGTGTCGCGGACGGTGCTCATGGCAGCTGGCTCACAAGCGTTTGCGAATTGGAGACAGAGCCGAAGACGCCGCCCTGCATCTTCACCATCTTGATGGCGGCAAGATGGTTGCCGTAATCGGTCGCGCCGCAGCAATCTTCCAGCAGCAGGCATTCGAAACCGCGGTCATTGGCCTCGCGCATCGTGGTGGAGACGCAGACATCGGTGGTGATGCCGGTCAGGATGATGTTTGCGATGCGCTTCTGGTTGAGGATCAATTCAAGGTCGGTGGCGCAGAAGGAACCCTTGCCGGGCTTGTCGATGATCGTTTCGCCTTCGATCGGATAGAGTTCGGAGATGATGTCCCATCCGGGTTCGCCGCGGGTCAGGATACGCCCGCAAGGACCCGGATCGCCGATGCCGGCGCCGATCCGCTGCGAGCGCCAGCGTTTGTTGGCCGGCAGGTCGGCAAGGTCGGGCCGATGGCCCTCGCGCGTGTGGATGATGTGATAGCCCTTGGCGCGCATGGCGGCCAGCACGCGTTTGATCGGCTCGATCGGCGCCTGGACGAGCGACAGGTCATAACCCATGTGATCGACATAGCCGCCCTTGCCGCAGAAATCCGTCTGCATGTCGATGATGATGAGGGCCGTGTTCTCCGGTCTCAGATCGCCGTTATACGGCCAGGCATAGGGGTCCGCATCGATATAATGTCCTTTGGTTTCGACCATGGCGTCCATCGTCTTCTTCTCCTATTCGCCCGCGAGCTTGAATGTTTCGCCGTAGCGCCGCGTCGGCTTCTCGAAGCCGCAGGACGTACCGTCCGTGACCTTCACCCGATCCTCCCAAGGAAGGTGGTATTTGCCGGCGACGAGGTCGTGCATGTAGGTATAGGGCGCGTCACCCGCGCCGCCGGAGACAGCGACATAGCCGCGATGGCCGAATTGGTAGATATTGTTTTCGACACCCCAGCCGAGCCGCGCTTCGCGCACGAGATCGGGACGAACTTCGGCGGTGATGATTTCGTTGACACGGCCCGATGTGCCGTGAGCAATGATCGAGCCGTCGAAATTGCAGATCATGCCTTCGCCCATGGAATCGAAGGTGCCGTCCGAGCCGCACATGCAGACGCTCGCCGTAACCATGAGATTGCAGAAGGCATTCGACTGATTGGTGAATTTCCAGCTTTCGCGAATCGGCGCGGTGTAGCCGGCCGTGCGGATCATTATTTCCGCACCCTTGTAGGCGCATTCGCGTGCCATCTCCGGGAACATACCGTCATGGCAGATGATGAGCGATAGCTTTGCGCCTTTTGGCCCGTCGATGACCGGGATGCCGGCATTGCCTGGCTCCCATGGTTCGACTGGCACCCATGGGTGCATCTTGCGATAATAGAGCTTCAGCTCGCCCTTATCATCGATAACGATGCCGGAGTTATAGGGCATGCCTTCAGGGTTCAGCTCCATGATCGAGAAGCAGCCCCATATCGCGTTCTCTTTGCAAGCCTTCTTGAAGGCTGCGACCTCCGCCCCGTCGAGCGTGCACATGATCTCGGGATTGATATCCATCGACAGGCCGTGAAGGGCATATTCAGGGAAAACAACCAGGTCCATGCCAAGCTGGTTGCGTCGCGCTTTACCGACGAGATCGACGATCACCTGTGTCTGGCGGGCAAGGTCTTCCCGAGTGACGGTGACGGGAAGCTGCAATTGGACGAGACCGACGCCGACGCCATGTTCCGATTTGTTCAACCCGCCGAGACCGTTCATCGCTTGGGTCCTTTCATGCTACTTTGTCAGGGAAAGCGCACCGGGCGCACCGGCGAGCGAACGTGTCGGCGAGGAGGTGGCGATCATGATGACGAGGGTGAGCACGTAAGGGGCGGCATAGAAGAGATAATAACCCTCGCTCACCCCGACCGATTGCAACGCCGGTCCGAGCGCGCCGGCGCCGCCGAAGAGCAGGGCGGCAAGGAAGCAGCCGATCGGATTCCATCTGGCGAAGATGACGAGGGCCACGGCCATCAGGCCTTGACCGGAGGAAATGCCCTCGTTCCAGGAGCCGGGATAATAGAGCGACAGATAGGCGCCGCCGATCGCCGCCAGCGAACCGCCAACGGCGGTGGCGAGCAGTCGCACGTGATCCGGATCGATGCCCATTGCCCGCGCTGCATCCGTACTGTCGCCGACGACGCGCAGGACGAGACCGACGCGGGTATTCCTGAACGCCCACCAGAGAACGAAGGCGAGGGCGGCTCCGAGGAGGAACAGCACGTTGATGTTCAACGCCGCCTGGATTTGCGGCAGGCTGGACCAGAAGCCGAGTGGAATTGCCGGCAGATGCGGCGCTGCCGGCTGAATGAACGGCTTGCCGAAAAAGAAGGCGAGCCCCAGGCCGAACTGCATCATGGCGATGCCGATCGCGATATCGTTGACCTTCGGCCATTTGCAGATCCAGCCATGGACGAGGCCGAAGATCGCGCCTGTCGCCATGGCCGCAAGCACGCCGAGCCAGGGGGAGTTGCTCATGACGGCGACGGCATAGGCCGTCATCGCGCCGAAGACGAGCGTGCCTTCGAGGCCGAGATTGATACGGCCGGAGCGCTCGGTGATCGTCTCTCCCAGGCTGACGAAGATGAAGGGGGTGGACACGCGGATGGCGCCTGCAAGGATGGCGAGGGGCACGCCCCAGGCGCCGATGCCGGTCTCTTCCATCAGAGGCTCCTTTTCCAGAGGTCGGGATTGAAGATCTTGAAGCGGCCGTAGAAGGTCTCGCAGAAGAGGATGACGAGGAAGAGCATGCCTTGCAGCACCAGCACCGTGGCATCGGGCAGGCCCATGCGGCGCTGGATCAGGCCGCCCGAGGCGTCGATGCCGCCGAGCAGGATCGCGACCGGAATGATCGCCAGCGGATTGTGGCGTGCAAGGAAGGCGACGAGGATGCCGGTATAGCCGTAGCCGGCGGCGAGCGAAGCATTAGCGCTGCCCTGGACGGCTGCGACCTCGATCATGCCGGCAAGTCCGGCGAAGCTGCCGGCGATCGCGGTGAAGCCGGCGATCAGCCGACCCACGGGCAATCCTTGAATCTGTGCCGCGCGCACATTGCCGCCGGCAATACGGGCGGCAAAGCCGTAGCTCGTCACTTCGATCAGAATCCAGGAGAGAATGCAGGCGACAACGCCGATGACAAGGCCCCAATGCACGTCCATGCCGGGGATGTTGCCGAGCATGTAGTCGGCCGGCAGCGGTTTGGTTGACGGCTTGTTGAGGCTTGCAGGATCGCGCAGCGGCCCTTCGACGAACTGGTTCATCAAGGCGATGGCGATATAGGAGAGCAGCAGCGACGAGATGGTCTCGTTGACGCCGCGGTAATGGCGCAGGAAACCGGCAAGGCCGATCCAGATGCCGCCGACCGCCATCGCGGCAATTCCCATGAGAATGAGCGTCAGCAAGACCGGCGCCGAACCCGCGAGCGGCATGGCCATGGCCGCGGCGGCAACGCCGCCCAGCACGACCGCTCCTTCCCCGCCGATGATGACGAGGCCGAGGCGGGCGGGCAGGGCGACGCAGAGTGCCGTCAGGAGCAGGGGTGCGGCACGGCTTAAGCTGTTCTGCACCGAAAACCAGCTGCCGAAGCCGCCGGTATACATGAGTCCTAAAAGCACTGCCGGCGATTTGCCGATCGCCAGGATGAACAGGGAGAAGAGCGCAAGACCGATCAGGATGGCGGCAAGGCCGATGAGAAGAGGTTCGGCTTTTCGCGCGATCCATTCGAGGATGTGGCGCAGCGAAGCCGGGGTTTCGGCGATGGATATTGCGGGATCGTTGGCCTGGCCGGTCATGGCGCTTCTCCCTTCGCGGTTTACGCCGTCGACCCGACAACACCCTCGACCAGGTAGTTCATGCTTTCTAGTTCGATCGCGTCTTCGGCGTAGCTCTTGTCGGCGGTCACGACCGTGCTGCCCTTATTGTCCTTGATTGGTCCCTTGAAGACCGAGAAGCCGCCTTTCATCATCTCGGCATGGGTGGCCTCAAAAGCCTTGCGCCCGGCTTCGGAAACGCCGGGGCCGAGTGCGCTCATCTTGACGAAGCCGTCCTTTAGGCCGCCGCGCACGAAGTTGCCGAGCTTTTCGCCGGCCTGGGCCTTTTTGACGAAGTCGCTGTAGACATTGCCCCAGGCCCATTCGGCGCCGGTCAGGTACTTCTCGGGGGCAAGCGGGCTCTGGTTGGCGTGATAGCCGCAGACGAAGGCGCCGCGGCCGGCTGCCGTCTCGACGACGACCTTCGGGCTGTCGACATGGCAGGTGATGACATCGGCGCCTTGATCGACCAATGCGTTGGTGGCTTCGGCTTCCTTGACGGCCAGCGACCATTCGCCGGTGAAGATCACCTGGCAGGTAATCGTCGGATCGACGGTGCGTGCACCGAGCAGGAAGGCATTGATGTTCTGCAGCACCTGCGGGATCGGCTTGGCGGCGACGAAGCCGATCTTCCTGCTTTTCGTCGCGTGGCCGGCGGCGATGCCGTTCAGATACTGGCCCTGAAAGATGTAACCGAAATAAGAGCCGGTATTGGCCGGGTGCTTGCCCTCCTGCCAGAGGCCGCCGCAATGGCGGAACTGGGTATCGGGATATTTGGCGGCCATCGCCAGCATGTGCGGATCGAAATAGCCGAAGGAGGTCGGGAAAAGCAGAGCCGCGCCATCGAGGTTGATCATCGATTCCATCGTCTTCTGGACGTCCACCGTCTCCGGCACGTTCTCTTCCTCGACGACGGTGACGCCGGGCAGCGCCTTGACGGCGGCTGCACCCTCGGCATGCGCCTGGTTGTAGCCATAGTCGTCCTTAGGACCGACATAGATGAAGCCGACGGTAAGGGCGCTCTGGGCAAGGGCGCGCGAGGAGAGGAGGCCGGGTGCGGCGCCGACAAGGGCAGCAGCGGCAGAAGCCTGAAGAAAATTGCGGCGGTTCATGGAAAGGAGTTTGGTCATTGGAATGCTCCCTTATGGCGGTTCTGCCGGTTCATTGGTTACGGGGAAGTGTATGCAATGGACGTGCCAAATATTAAATATCTGAATTCACGATAGGAATTTTGAGGCCCTCTGATGGATGTCGTAAGTGTATGCAATTTGAACGGTCTAAAGTATAAAATTTATGCAAAGCCCATAAAGTTGGCGAAGATTCTCCATTCTAAAGAACGGAATCTTGTTTCCAGATGGGAAGGAATTAAATTGTTCAAATGAAAACAAGGAATTGCTTCCACGTTTGACTTTGAATCGCCGACAATGCATGTGTATGCAGCATGACCAAGGACCAGAGTGACCCATCGAAGCAGAGCCGGCGCCGGGAGATCATCCGGGCAGGAACGACCGTCGAGCAGATGGTGCGGGCAATCGCCGACATGATCGTGACCGGGCAGATGCTGCCGGGTGACAAGCTCGACGAAATTTCGCTGGCTGCCCGTTTCGAAGTGTCCCGTACTCCGGTACGCGAGGCGCTCCGGGAACTCGGAGCGATGGGGCTTATTGAGCGCGAACCGAACCGCAGCGCTGTCGTCACCAATGTGACGGAAACCTATCTGCATTCGATGTTCGAGGCGATGGCGGAGCTCGAGGGCATTTGCGCGCGGCTTTCCGCCGAGCGGATGACGATCGAGGAACGGCGCCTGTTGGAAATCGAGCATCGCGCCTCGGCCCGGCTCGTGCGTCAGGGCGCCGACGAAGAATATGCTGCCTATAACACCGAATTTCACAGCCGGCTCTATCGCGGTGCGCACAACGAACACATCTATGAGCTGGTAACGCAGAGCAGGGCTCGGCTTGCACCTTTTCGCCGCGCGCAGTTCCGGCTGTCCGGCCGGCTGGCGAAATCCTATGATGAGCATGACGTGATCGTGACGGCGATCATGCGGGCGGATGGCGCGGCGGCCGCGCGCGCGGCCTATGCGCATGTGGAAATCGTCAGCGACGCCAGCGCCGTCTTTGCGGCCGCCGAGCGGAAAGAGCACGGCGCCTGAAGTCGGACAGGGGTTGCCCAGGAGCTGGGGGAAACCGCGCTATGCATCCTTTCCTGTCCTTGTTATTCAATCAGATGGAACGATGTGTCGTGTTCCGCTTCAGCAGGAAGTCCCGATGAAGAAGATTTTCAATCCGCCGTCCGTCCGCCGTCCATTTGGAAATTACAATCACGGGCTCCTCGTGCCGCCGGGCGCTTCGCTGCTCGTCGTCTCGGGCCAGCTCGGCATCGGTCTCGACGAGGGGGTGCCGGAAGATATCAGCGCGCAGGCCGAGCTTTGTTTCGAAGCGATCAAGGCGATTCTTGCGGATGCGGAGATGAGTTTTGCGGACGTCATCCGCATTTCCGGATTCGTGACGAAGCGTGAGGATTTTCCGGCCTATATGGCGGTGCGCGATCGCTATACGCTCGATCCGAAGCCGGTTTCGACGTTGATCATCGTCGGCGGGTTCACCCGGCCGGAATTCCTCGTCGAAGTCGAGGTCACCGCCGCCAAAATATTGTGATGACGCGTTTCAGAACCGTTCCATCGCCGTCTGTACCTTTTCCAGAAACCGGGCCCGCGTTTCAGGCGTGCAATTGTTCATGTCGTAATGGGCAAGGAAGGTGACCGGCCGCAGTGGATTGATCTGCGCTCGCAGCACGCGCTTGACGATCCTCTTCGGCGGGTTGCCCGCCACGAAGGCGCGGAATGGGGTTGCTCCGTAGGTCAGCACGGCGGCGAGCTTGGTGATATGGCGTAGCCTAGATTCCACCTTGCCGTCGACGAGTTCGAAAGAGACGCCCGGGAGCCAGACGCGATCGAAATAGCCTTTGAGGATTGCCGGGAACCCAAAATTCCAGACAGGCGTCACCAGCACCAGCCCTTCGGCCTGTTTCAGCCGATCGACATAGGGCTTCACCAGCGCGGTATTGCCGGGATAGTCGTGATAGGCGAGCCGGTCGTGGCGTGAGAGAACGGGATCGAATTCCTCGGCATAGAGATCGCAGGCATCCACCTCGTGACCGGCTTTGCGAAGGCTTTCCAGCGTCTGTTTGTAAAGCGCCTTGCCATAGCTTTCCTCGACCGGATGCGAGTGAAGGACGAGAACTCTCATGAGGCCTCCATGACGCTCGCAAGTCCTGGGAAGAGATAGTTCTTGCCGGCATCGAAATCGAAATCCGGGTTCTCCCAGGCGATCATCTTGCCGGGGTTCAGGAGCCCCCTCGGGTCGGTCTCGTGCTTGAAGGCGAGTTGCACCTTGTCGGTGCGTTTCATGCCGCCTTCCTCGAGCGTGTAGCGGTGCGGATTGAAGATCGGGCAGCCGTGGTCCTGGTGGATCCTGATGATCTCCTCGAGGCGTTCCTCCGAGGTATAGCGCACCAGCGGCAGACCGGAGCACTGGATCTGCCCGTCGAACCTGATGAATTCGAGATGGCCCGGCACTTCGTCCCCGAAGATCTCGACCATCTTGGCGACCTTGGCCACGTGATCCGGCCCCGGATATTGAACCTGCAGATAGGTGAAGTTGGGTTCAACCTTCAGGGCACGCAGCGTCGTGTGGTTCCAGGCAAGCTCATAAGCATGCGGAATGCCCTTCATGCTTTTGACCGTATCGGAGCGGAAGATGACCTCCCCCTTGTGCGCGGCGGCGAAGGCCAGGAACGCGTCCATCGAATGCGGCGCGATCATCAGCACCACCACCGACTGACCCTTGCGAATATAGGGCTTGTGGCGCGTGAAATAATCATGCGGAATGGGTGCGGCGATCGGCGCGATCTCCTTCACGAGGATGCCGTTGCATTTGGCCAGCGCATCCGAGAAGCGCACGGCCGCCATGAAGTCGTCGTAACCGACGAGCACATCGACCCAGTCATAGGCGGGCGCCAGCGGCATTTCGATCTCGGTGATGATGCCGTTGGTGCCGTAGGCATGGCTGACCTTCTGCAGGTCCCAGCCGGTGAGGTCGAGCACGCGCGGTTCGGCTTCCATGGTGACGACGCGCAGGCGCAGAATATTGCCGAGATCGCGCAGGCCGCCCCAGGTGATCGAGCCGACGCCGCCGGAGCCGCCGGCGATGAAACCGCCGACAGTCGCCGTCTGCGCCGTCGATGGATGGAAGCGCAGCTCCTGGCCGGAATGCGCCTTGGTTTGCCTGTCTAATTGCGCAATCACGATGCCCGGTTCGCAGATCACCCGGCCGGGATGGATTTCCTTGACCTTGTCCATGCCCGCAAGGTTCAGGACGATCCCGCCGGAAAGCGGCATGGCCTGGCCGTAATTGCCGGTGCCGGCGCCGCGCGGCGTTACCGGCACGCCATGGGCGAAGGCCACCTTCAGCGTGCGGATGACCTCTTCCTCGGTCTTCGGCGTGACCACGAGGTCGGCCGTCACATTGTCGAGCTGCGCCTTCAGGATCGGCGAATACCAGTAGAAGTCCCGGCTCTTCTGGCGCACCAGCGCCGGATTGTCCTCGACGGCGATGCCTTCGAGTTCCTTTTTGACTGTCTGATAATCCGGCATGTCAGGCTCCAACCACGCTGTCGAGTTCACGATAGTCCGGCAGGCTGCGGTCAATCACCTTGCCGCGGCGAAGGACGATGCGGTCTGACTGCGGACGGGAAAGAAATTCGCTCCAACGCCGGGCGCTGAAGAGCACGAGATCGGCCGGGGCTCCGACGGCGATGCGGCCCATATCGGGCCGGCCGAGAATATCGGCGGGAGAAGTGGTGACGATGCGCGCGGCCGTATCCAATGGGTGATCGAGATGCAGGATGCGCACCGCCTCGCGGAACACCTCGACCGGGTCCAGATCGCCGTAGGCGTAGAAGGGGTCGCGGGTATTGTCGGAGGCGACCGCCGTTGCCACACCGGCCGCGGCCAGTTCCTTGAAAAGGGTAATGCCGCGCCAGCGCGGCGTGCGGCCGGGGTAGCGGTCCTGCAGATACATGTTGCACATCGGCAGCGAGACGATGGAAATGCCGACGTTTGCAACGAGCTCGACCGTGCGCTTTGCGGCCTCCTCGTCCTGGCGGGCGAGCGAGCAGCAATGGCCGGCCGTTACTTGGCCTTCGAACCGGTTGCGCAGCACGGCCTCGGCAATCGCCTTCAAGGTCTCGGCAGCGGGATCGTCGGTCTCGTCGACGTGGAGGTCAACATCGAGGCCGTTGTCGGCGGCAGCCCTGAAAAGCACATCGAGCTGGCTGTCGAGATCGGCGGTCATCCGGGTGACGCCGCCGATCAGTCCGCCTTTTTCGCGTACGACAGCAACCAGGTCGGCGAAAAAGGCCGTATCCGCCATGTTTTCCATCGGGAAGAGCGCGACTGCCTGCAGCGCGATCCGGTCCTTCCATGCCTCGCGCATCTCGGCAAAAACCTCGAAGGAAATGCGGTGCTGCGGCGCGAGCGAATCAAGATGCGTGCGGATCAGGCTGGTGCCGTGCGCATAGGCCGAGCGCAGCGAAAATTCCATGCGTTTCCAGACATCTGCCGCTGACCAGTTCGCTTCGCGGTCGGTGCGCACGGCCTCCAGCGCTCCCATGAAAGTGCCGTCCGCATTGGCGTTGCGCGGCCAGATATGCCCCTTGTCGAGGTGCGTGTGCATGTCGGCAAAACACGGCCAGACCATGCCCTCCTTCAGGTCGGATCTCGCGAATTCTGCCGGCGTTTCGCCCGCCGGCAGCAGTGCGGAGATGACGCCATTGGTGATGACGATATCGGCGTTGACCAGACCTTCGACGGCAGGCGCGTCAAATCCGACGGTGGCGGCGGCGGGAAGCGTCGCGTTGCACAGTGCGAAGCGGCCGGCATTGGGCGGGGAGATGAAGGGATAGGTCATCAGTTTTCCCGTTTCAGGCTGCTCTCATGCCAGCGATGCAGGGCAAGCCAGGAAATGAACGAGGTGAGGGCAAAGATCGCGACGCCGAGAAGCGAAAGCATCAGCAGCGCGGCGAAGAGGCGGGGGATGTTGAGCCGGTACTGAGCTTCGAGAAGCCGGAAGGCGAGCCCGGATCCCGCACCCGCCGATCCTGCCGCAAATTCCGCGACGACGGCAGCAATCAGCGCCAGGCCGCCGCCGATCCGGAGGCCTGTCATGAAATAGGGCTGGGCGGCGGGCAGCTTGAGATAGAGCAGTGTCTGCCAGCGGGAGGCGCCGTAGAGTTCGAAGAGGTTGATGAGATTGTGGTCGACGCTCTTCAGCCCCTGGACCATGTTCGACAGGATCGGAAAGAAGGCGACGAGGAAGGCGCAGATCAGCAGCGCCACCTGCGTCGAGGGCGCATAGATCAGGATCAGCGGCGAGATCGCGACGATCGGCGTCACCTGCAGAATGACCGCGAGCGGATAGAAAGCGAGTTCGATCCAGCGCGATTGCACGAGGAAGATCGCAAAGCCGACGCCGCCGACAAGTGCCAGCATCAGCGACAGGAAGGTGATTTTGGTGGTGACCCAGAAGGCGGGCGCAAGCGTGGCCCAGTCGGTCACGAAGGCGTTCGCCACAGCCGCCGGACCCGGCAGGATATAAGGCGGCACCCCTGACAGTTTCACATAGGCGTACCAGCTCAGCACCAGGAGGGCGATGACGAGCATGGGCACGGCGATGCGCAACGCAAGATCGCGGCGCCTGGCGCCGGCGGCATCCGTATGGGGCGATGCGCCGGTCTCGTCACTCATCAATGATCTCCCGCCGAATTGATTGCGCCGATGAGCGAATGGGAGACCGTCTCGCAGGCCTTCCTGTATTCTTCGGAACTGCGGTAATAGGCATCGCGCTCCAGGCTGGTCGTTAGCGGGACATCTGCGTGCACGCGGCCGGGCCTTGCCTTCATCACGACGATGCGGTTGGAGAGATAGGCCGACTCGAAGACGGAATGGGTGACGAAGATGACGGTAATGCCGGTCGTCTTCCAGAGCCGCAGCACGTCGTCGTTGAGCTTCTGACGGGTGATTTCGTCGAGTGCGGCGAAGGGCTCGTCCATCAGCAGAAGCTTCGGTTTCGTCACCAGCGCGCGGGCGATCGAGACCCGCATCCTCATGCCGCCGGAGAGTTCGCGCGGATAGGCCTTGGCGAAATCCTGCAGACCGACCGTGGTCAGTACATCCATGATCCGGTCGGCGGCCGCGGCTTTCGAAACACCCCTCAGCCTCAGCGGCAGGTGGACATTGTCGAATACGTTCTTCCAGGGCATCAGCGTCGGCTCCTGGAAGACGAAGCCGATATCACCCTCGGGCTGGCCTTTCGAATTGATGCGGGAACTCGGCCAGTCGATCACTCCCGATGTCACGTCCCCCAGGCCTGCGATGATGCGCAACGCCGTCGACTTGCCGCAGCCGGACGGGCCGAGGAGGCTGACGAATTCGCCGCTTTCGACGGTGAGAGACATGTCCGAAAGTGCGACGGTTCCGCTGGAAAAGACCTTCGAAACCGAGCGCATGACGACCAATGGCCGCTTGCGCGTCTCTTGCGGGGATACGGCCTGGGCTTCTGCTAGCGGCATTGCCTGTCTCGTTCATGCGGGGAGATGCAATCCGCCGCAGCCGCGGCGGATTATGGGGGTTGCGGCCGACTTACTTCTTCATCGCCATGCCGATGCTCTTGCAGACGAATTTCGTCGTGAACGCCTTCGTGTAATCCGTCTCCGGCTTGAAGACCTTAATGGCGACCATCTCGCCGAAGAACGCCTTGTAATGGGCATCGGTGATGCAGCCGATGCCCTTGTCCAGGCTGTCGCCGGACTCGATGATGCCGTATTCCTTCATCTTGGCGATCGAATAGGCGATCTGACCATCCGTCATTTCAGGATTGTCCTTCTTGATCAGCTCATTCGCCTTGCTGTTGTCGCCGTAGAGATAGTTGTACCAGCCTTCGATGGAGGCATCGACGAAGCGCTGAACCACATCCGGCTTACTGTCGATCATCGCCTGCGTCGTGGTGATCATCGTCGAATAGGGAGAGTAGCCGTTGTCGGCGAGCAGGAAGACCTTCGGTTCGAAGCCCGCCTGCTTTTCAATCTCATAGGGCTCCGAGGTGAGGTAGCCTTGCTGCGCGGACTCCTTATCCGCGAGGAACGGAGCCGGGCTGAAATTGTAGGGCTTGTATTGCTCGTCCTTGAAGCCTTTGAAGTTCGCCTTCATCCATTCGAAATAGGTGAGGTAGCCGTCCTTGCCGAGAAACAGCGTCTTCAGCTTGGCGAGATCTTCGAATTTCTCGATGCCGGCGTCCGGGTGGGCGATCAGCACCTGCGGATCCTTTTGGAAGATCGCCGCGACATCGACGAGCGGAATGCCTTGTTCGACGGCTGAGATTTCGCCCTGCGGACCGCCCATGTAGAAGTCGATCTTGCCCGAGATCAAAAGCGCGCTGTTTGCCGCGTTCGGGCCGCCCTGGACGATGGTGACGTCGAGGCCGTGTTTCGCATAGGTCCCATCGGCGACAGCCTGGTAAAATCCACCGTGTTCGGCCTGGGCCAGCCAGTTCGTGCCGTAACTCACCTTGTCGGCCGCATGGGCGGAGGCCATGGCGGCAAGCGTGCCGCCAAGACCGGCAAGTGCGGAGAGGCCCCAGTTCTTCAGTGCATCGGCCATGATCAGCGTTCCCCTTCTGAGCGCGGAACGCCCATCGCGACGTTCCATTTTCTTCATAGGAGCGGTTGCGTTGCTCTTTGAAAAGCATCAAATTTCGTGCGCAACGATGCCTTTTCGGCATCTCAGGGAAAGCCTGTGTCTAATTTGTGCGTCTGCTTTGTTTTTGTGCAACGAGGTTGCGATGCTGCATTCCAGAAAGCTTATCTACATCAATGAGATCGCCCGCACGGGCTCAATCCGCAAGGCGGCGGCGCGACTGAACGTGGCGTCGTCGGCGATCAACCGGCAAATTCTTGCGCTGGAGGAGGAGATGGGCGCGCCGCTCTTCGAGCGCCTGCCGCGCGGTCTGCGGCTGACGGCCGCCGGCGAACTCTGCATCGAACATATTCGCGAGGTGCTGAAGAATTACGAGCGGCTGGAAGGGCGCATCCGCAGCCTGAAGATGCAGCAGGCCGGCAAGGTCCGCATCGTCACCACGGTCGGCCTGGCGGCAGGTCCGCTGCCCGACATCATTTCCCGGTTCCAGTCGGAGCATCCGCGTGTCTTCATGCAGTTGCGCAACGACGCCGGCACGATGACGGTCAACCCGGTGATCTCAGGCGAGGTGGATATCGGCCTTGGTTTCAATATTCCGGCAACGCCAGGCATTCGCACGCTCGGCAATTTCGATATCCCGATTGGCGTCGTCCTACCACCCGGCCATCATTTGATCGGGCCCGGCGCGATCAACCTCGCGGATATCGTCCAGGAGCGCCTGGTGCTGGCGCAGCAAGGCACCAGCCTGCGCGATGTGATCAATTTGGCGCTCGCGCGCCTCGACGTGCATGTCGAGCCGGTGCTCGAAACCAATGCCTCGGAGATGCTGAAAAAGCTGGTCAAGTCGGGCGCGGGGCTGACGATCCTCAATCCGCTCGACGTCATCACCGAATGCCGCCAGGGCGAGCTGGTCTTCCGGCCAATCGCGGAGCCGCATGCCCGCCACCAGCCGATGAAGCTTTTTGCCCGCGCCCGCGCGCCGCTCGATTCCGCGACAAGCCTCTTCGTCGAATATCTCCTGGCTGAACTCGCCGGCCTGGTGGAGGAATTGCAGGCCAAAGGCCACATCGCGGCGGAAAAACCCGCAGCGATATGAGCCGTGCCGCGGCGGAGACCTATCTCGAATAGAGATTGGACAGCGGGTAGCGCTTCAGGTCATGGAGCAGTTCGATGAACCCTGTGACCTGGTGGCGGCAGATCGCTTCCCCCTTTTCGGCAGTCCCGAGCGACGCGTCGCCGACGACGCCGTTGGGATTGAGATCGTGGGCGATCCAGGCGAGCGAATGCGGCGGCAACGGCTGGATGTATTTCGATTGCCCGCGCATCCACTCCGCCTTCGAGGTGAAGTTCTCCGCCTTGTCCATTCGCACTAGGTCAGGCCGGAAATGGAGCATGAGCGAAGTTTCCACCTCGCCGCCGTGGATGCCGTATTTCAGCTCGTGTTCGCCGATCATCCCCTCCGGGTGTCCAAACCGGCCCCATTGCGTGGAGACGACGGCCATCTGGTGAAGCACGCGCAGTTCGCGCGCGACGATGCTCATGATATCGACGTTGCCGCCGTGCGAATTGACGATCACCATCTTGCGGATGCCGGCTTCGGCCACCTTGGCGCCGATCGCCGTCCAGACCGGAATCAAGAGTTCCGCGCTGAGCGACAGCGTTCCCGGCCCATAAACATGTTCATTCGCCTTGCCGATCTCCTGCGTCGGCAGAACAAGGAAATCGAGATCGGCGGGCTTCTGCTTTCGAAGCTCCGCCAGCATTCCGTTGGCAATCGCAACATCGGTCGCGATCGGCAGGTGCGGACCGTGCTGTTCCGTAGAGGCGATCGGAAGGATGGCAATGGTCGTGTCGGGCGAAAGGCCGGCGAAATCGCCGGTATTGAGTTCGTTCCAGTAGAATGGCATCGCCATCGCCGCACCTCTCGTTGCTTTCAAGCAGTGAGTAGGGAAAATTATTGCGCGCGAAAAGCATCAATTTGCGGCCGGACCGATGCCTTTTTGAGGCTTGTTCGCCGAGATCGCGCAGGTCCTGGCAATGAGACCCCGCAGAAGAAGCTGTGCTGCCTTCGACAGAAATCCTCGCATCTTCTCCCCTTCACGCCGCCGGACTTGTTGAGCGAACATAGTTGCGCCAGCCGCCGAATTCGGTGATCTCCCGGCCGCCCGTGACCGCATGCGCCTCGCACAGGAATCCCGTGATGCAACTCGCGTCGTCGAGCGTGATCTTGCCGACGCCGAGCGGCGCCGGAATGTTCTGGACAAAACGGGCGAACGCGGCCGGTGGCAGCGCCCAGACCTCGATCTCCACGCCATCGCCGGCAAAGCCCGGATCGCGCACCAGCCCGGGCTTGGGCGGGATCGTGCCGCTAAGGGCGAAGAGTCGGTAGCTGCCATCCGTTCGCCCTGTTCTCAACCTGTATCCGCCCGTCCGCGTCAGCTCATGGTTCAGCGGCATGTCAGTCAGATGGGCACCGACGACGACGATCGGGACGAAGTCGTCGGCCGGCGGTGAAACGCGGCTTTCCTCTGGCAGCGCCATGTGGCGGTCCTTGCCCATTCCCGCTTCCGCCGCGCGGTGCAGGGCGTCGGCAAAGGGCGCCAGCGCATCGTCGGTGAAGGCGGGCCCCACCAGCATTACGCCTGCCGGCAGATGACCGTCTGCGTCAAAGCCGGCGGGAATGGCGATCGCCGCGCAATCGAGCAAGTTCGCAAAATTGGTATAGCGGCCGAAATGGCTGTTCTTGACGATCGGGTCCGCCTGCATTTCTTCGACGCTGTAGGTGGTGGGGGATGTCGGCAGCATCAGGAAATCCACCTTCTCCCATTCGGCCTTTGTTTTCTGCCGCAATGCTTCCAGCCTGTAGCGGCCCTCAAAAGCGTCGACGGCATCGTAGGCCTTTGCCCCTTCGATGATGGCTCGCACCGTCGGGTCGAAGTCGCCGCCATTCGTTGCCAGGAATTCCTTGACCGCCGCCAGCCGCTCGGCGACCCAGGGGCCGTTGTAGAGAAGTTCGGCCGCCTGCCGGAATGGCGCGTAGTCGAAAGGCACGATCACCGCACCCAGCGATCGCGCCCTTTCGATTGCCGCGTCATAGAGGGCCTCCACTTGCCTGTTGCCGTAAAATTCCCGTTCCGCACCATCGAGGACGCCGATGCGCGGGCGCGTCGCGGGCAGGCTCGCGGGTGTGGCTTGCCGTGAAAACGGATCGCGGGCGTCGTAGCCTTCCATGATCCGGCGGATGGCAATGCCGTCGCCGACCGTCGCGGCGAAGACGGTGACGACATCGACGCTGCGGCAGGCAGGCACCACGCCGACATTGGGCACCAGCCCCGGCGTCGGCTTGATGCCGACGAGATTGTTAAAAGCGGCCGGCACGCGGCCGGAACCGGCCGTGTCGGTTCCGAGCGAGAAGCTTGCCAGGCCGACCGCCACCGCGACGGCCGAACCCGAGCTGGAGCCGCCGGAGACATAGTTGCGATCGAAAACCGAACGCGGCGCGCCATGCGGCGAGCGCGTGCCGTTCAGCCCCGTTGCGAACTGGTCGAGGTTGGTCTTGCCGATCACGAGGGCGCCGGCCGCCCGCAACCGCGCGACCGTTGCCGCGTCCGCCTGCGGGTGATAGGCGAAAGCCGGGCAGGCAGCCGTCGTCGGCAGGCCGGCGACGTCGATATTGTCCTTGACAGCGAAGGGAATGCCCCAGAGCGGCAGGCTGTTCGGTTCGGGCGCGCGGGCCACCAGCTCGCGGGCAGCGGAGCGCAATTCCTCTTCGGGCGTCGTGGTGATGAAGATGGCCGGATCATCGGACGCACTGCATCTTGCGATGATCTCTTCCACCAGCTCGAGCGGGGAAAGGCCCGCCGCATAGGCGGACCGCAGCGAAGCAAGATCAAGAATGGCGGGGAGCATCAGATTTCCTCCAGAATGACCAGCACATCGCCGGCTTTGACATTGCGACCAGGGCCGGCGCGCAGATCGCGGACGCGGCCGCCGGCATGTGCGGTGACGTTGATTTCCATCTTCATGGATTCGATGATGGCCAATGTGTCGCCGGCGGCCACGGGCTGCCCTTCTTCGACGAGGATCTTCCAGACGTTGCCCGGCACGGCGCTTTCGACACCGAAGCAACCCAGCGGTATCTCGCCAGCAAGGCTGGCGCCGGCGCCTTCATCGACGGTGAAGCTGTCCAGGCCGAGTTCCTTCCAGCGTTGCCGCTCCGTTTCGAAGGCAGCCTGCTGCTTTGATTTGAAGGCGCTTATGGCGGCTGCCTCGCGGGCAAGCCCGGTCTCATAGGCGGCATAGGAGAACTCGCTTTGATCTATCCTGACCGGATATCCTCCGTGCGGAAAGGCGGCGCGGGCTTCGGTCAGCTCTTCGTGGCTGACGGGGAAGAAGCGGACCTGATCGAAGAAGTCGAGCAGCCACGGCTTGTCCTTGGCAAATACTGGCGTCTGCCTCCAGGTGTTCCAGACCTGGATGGTACGACCGAAAAGCTGGTAACCGCCAGGGCCCTCCATTCCGTAGATGCACATGTAGGCCCCGCCGATGCCAACGGCATTTTCCGGCGTCCAGGTGCGGGCCGGATTGTATTTTGTCGTCACCAGCCGATGGCGCGGATCGATCGGTGTCGCGACCGGCGCGCCGAGATAGACGTCGCCGAGGCCGAGCACGAGATAGCTGGCATCGAAGACGATATCGCGCACCGCCTGTTCATCGGGAAGGCCGTTGATGCGGCGGATGAACTCGATGTTGTCAGGGCACCAGGGCGCGTTCGGCCGCACGAGCTCCTGATATTTGCGCATGGCGAGCTCGGCATCCGGGTCATTCCAGGAAAGCGGCAGATGGACGATGCGGCTCGGCACCTTGACGTCCTGCGCGGCCGGCAGGCCCGCCTCGATCTCTGCCAGGAGGCCGAGCAGGCGCTTGCGGGTCAGCGACGTGCCGTCATAGTGGATCTGCAGCGAACGGATGCCGGGCGTGAGATCGATGATCCCTGATAGTCGTGCCTGCGATACGGCCTGCATCAGCAGGTGCACCCTCAGCCGCAGGGCGATGTCGAGCATCATCGGTCCATACTCGACGAGCAGATTGTCGTCGCCCTGGCGGCGATAGACGACGGAGACCGGGCCGTCGTCGCGCTTGCCGATGATCGGCGAGCCCGCCTCCTCCCTGGCCCGATGCACGACTGGGCCGGCGACCGGA
The DNA here is from genome assembly GCF_001664385.1 of Rhizobium phaseoli. Lineage (NCBI taxonomy): Bacteria > Pseudomonadati > Pseudomonadota > Alphaproteobacteria > Hyphomicrobiales > Rhizobiaceae > Rhizobium > Rhizobium phaseoli. The sequence continues at coordinate 109,482 of NZ_CP013536.1, forward strand.
TCTCCGGGCCGCGCGGCGGGGTGAAAGCGGATACGGTCGCCAGGCTTGAACTGACCCATCTTCCATTGCTCGTCACGGGCAATCACCGCCGGACAGACGAAGCCGCCGAGGCTCGGCCCGTCGGGCCCGAGGATAATCGGCATGTCGCCGGTGAAGTCGATTGCGCCGATGGCGTAGGCATTGTCATGCAGGTTGGAGGGATGAAGGCCAGCCTCGCCGCCGTCGCTACGCGCCCAATTCGGCGCGGGGCCGATGAGGCGCACCCCGGTGCGGGCGCTGTTGAAATGCACCTCATAGCTCGTCGAGAACAGCGTTTCTATATCGCTGTCCTGAAAGAAATCCGGCGACCCATGCGGACCGTAGACAACGCCGACATCCCATTCCCGCGTCAGTTCAGCGGGCTCCGTCGCCGGCATCGGCGGCTCGACCGCGGCCTTGCGGGCAAGGTGCAGAACGTGGCCGGTCTTCAGCGTGCCGGTGGCGTTGCCGCCGAACTGGCCGAGGCCGAAGGTGGCGCGCGAGCCGAGGACGACCGGAGCGGCGAAACCGCCCGCGACGGCGAGGTATGCGCGCTGCCCCGGTCCATCGATGGTGCCGATTGAGAGGATCTGACCGGCGCGGATCATCACGGCTACGTCATGCGGCATTGTCTCGCCGTCGACGCTCATCGCCATCCTCGCGCCGGCAAGCGCGACCACCGTATCGGTATGGAACTTCAGCACCGGGCCGGAAACCGTCAGCTCCAGTGCTGCAACCATATCGCCGTTGCCGACGAGGCGATTGGCGTGGCGGAAGGAGCGCTCGTCCATCGGGCCGCTTGGCGGCACGCCGACATGCCAGAGGCCAAGCCGGCCCGGCAGTTCCTGAATGCTCGATTGGGCGCCGGGCGCGATCACCTCGATGACGTCAGGCACGAAGGAAAAATCGCGCAGCGCCGTCGTCGCCACCTTGCCGCCGGCGAGGAGTTCGGAGCCGGCAATGGCGCTGAGATAATCGAGATTGGTCTCGATCCCTGATATCGATGTTTCCGCAAGAGCCTTCTTCAGCTTTTCGATTGCCGTCGGGCGGTCTGCGGCGGAGACGATCGTCTTGGCGAGCATCGGGTCGTAGAAGGGCGTCACCTCCGTGCCGGATTCGATCCAGCAGTCAATGCGCGCATCCTGGGGAAAGACGACCTCCGTCAGCAGCCCGGCGCTCGGGCGGAAGTCGGCATGCGGCATCTCGGCATAGATCCGGACTTCGATCGCTGCGCCTTTCGGCTCCAGTGTTTTGGCGCCGGAGAGCACGTCTTCGCCCGCGGACTGGCGGATCATCCATTCGACGAGGTCGATGCCGAACACGGCTTCCGTGACGGGATGCTCGACCTGAAGGCGAGTGTTGACCTCAAGGAAATAGAATTCCTCGCGCAGCGGATCGTAGATGAATTCGACCGTGCCTGCCGATTCATAGGAAACCGAAGCGCCGAGATCGACGGCTGCCTTGTGCAGGCGGCCACGGGTTGCAGCTGAAAGACCGGGGGCAGGGGTCTCCTCGACCACTTTCTGGTTTCGCCGCTGCAACGAGCAGTCCCGCTCGCCGAGCGCGATGACATTGCCTCTGCCGTCGCCGAAGATCTGCACTTCGACGTGCCGGGCATCCGCCACGAAACGCTCTATGTAGACGCGTGCGTCGCCGAAGCTTGCGCGGGCCGTCCGCTGCACGCTCTCGAACGAAGCCTTCAGGCTTTCCGGATCGGCGCAGAGCTGCATGCCGATGCCGCCGCCGCCGGCCGTACTTTTCAGCATCACCGGGTAGCCGATCGCTTCGGCTGCGGAAAGCGCTTCATCGGCGCCAGACAGCAGGCCCGAACCGGGCAGAAGCGGTACGCCGCTCGCCTTGGCGAGCTCCCGTGCGGTATGCTTCAAGCCGAAGGCCGATAGATGCTCCGGCCGAGGACCGATGAAGGCAATGCCTTCGGCGGCAAGCCGCTCGGCAAAACCGATATTTTCAGAGAGGAAGCCATAGCCGGGATGGACGGCTTCCGCTCCCGTTGCCCTGCACGCGGCGATGACGGCATCGACATTCAGGTAACTTTCGCCGGCCGGCGACGGACCGAGACGAACGGCTTCGCCGGCCATCATCACCGCTTTGGCGAAACGGTCGGCATCGGAATAGACGGCGACCGAGGCAATGCCCATGCGCTGCAGCGTCTTGATGACCCGCACGGCGATTTCGCCGCGGTTCGCGATCAGGATTTTCTTGAACATGATCAGGCCTCGCCATCCCAGATCAGCACCCGGATCGGCGTCGGATCGAAGCCGTTGCACGGATTGTTGACCTGCGGGCAATTGGAGATGACGCAGAGCACATCCATCTCGGCGACGAGTTCGACATAGTCCCCGGCTGTGGAAATACCGTCGACGATCGTCATCTCACCGGTCGGCTGGATCGGCACGTTCATGAAAAAGTTGATATTCGGCACGATATCGCGCTTATCCATGCCGTGTTTCGAAACTTCGAGCAGGAAGTTGTCGCGGCAGGCATGCAGGTATTTCGTGCCGTGGCCGAAGCGCACCGTATTGCTCTCGCAAGAGCAGGCGCCGGCCGAGGTATCGTGACGGCCGCAGCTGTCGGCCGTCATGGTCAGCATGACATTGCCTTCGCTCGACATGATCTTCGTGCCGATGCCGAAATAGGCGGCGCCTTGGATGCGCATCGTGTCCTGGTTGGAATAGCGCTCGGAGAAATCATCGGCGCGATAGAAGAGCGTGTCGATCGCCTGTTGGCCGTAGCTATCCTCGATACGGATGATCTGGCCCTTGCGCACGATGCCGGACCAGGGCGCTTCGGCTGCGATGAAGTGATGCTGCGCGGCATTTTCCACGGCGCGGGCAGGGGAGGTCTGGATGAAATCGGACATCGTCTTCTCCTCAGGCCCGCATCAAGGCGTTGTTTTCGAAACCGCGCACCGCTTCGGCGGTTGCCGTGCGGCAAAGATCGTCCGCAGCCGGGACTGCAGCCTTGTAGCGCGTGATGACAACAGGTTTCGGCTGGTAGTTCGGATCCGGATCGAGGGGATGCGGGCAATTGGAAAAGCCGACCAGCATGTCCATCTCGGCACGCAGTTCGACATAATCGCCACTGTTGGAACGCTTACCCTGCCAGCCGAAGCCGCCGGCCTCGGCAAGGCGCACGGGCGCGAAGAGATTGAGGATGCCGGGAATATCGCGACGGGTAAGACCGAGCTTGCCGGCGACGAGGACCAGGTTGTCGCGGGTATTGCGCGTCTTCTCGCCCGGATATTTCGCCGCGTTCGAGGCAGCGGTCGAGCCGCCCATCAGGCAGTCATGAGCGCCGGAACTGTCCTCGATCATCGAGAACATGACGCGGCCCATGTCGGAGAAGATCACGCGGCCCTTGCCGAGCGCCGTCGTCCACTGGACCTTTGCGGTATCGACGAGATTGATCCGTTCGCTGGTATCGGCGGCGCTCCAGGCGACGAGCGCGACGGTGGAATTGCCCTCCGCCTGATCGATGCGGATCGCCTCGCCGCGCGAGACTTTCGTCGACCAGTACCAGCCACCCGGGACGGTTTCCTGGTGGATGACGGCGGCGGCGTCGATCGCCGGCGCCGGCAAGGGGCTGGGGCCGGGCAGCGCCTTGGGGGCGAATTTCAGCCCCTTCTTCTGATGTTCCTCATATCGCGCGCGGTTGGCGGCGATTTCTTCGGGTGAGCGTCCCACATGCATCATTGCATCTCTCCTGATGGTGCCAGGTCGTCCCGGCTGTGCCCCAGGGAAGCGACCGGGCCGTCCCGGTCGGGGCTGAAGATCGATGGCTGACCGGCAAGGCGCGGCGGCCAGATGGAAATATCCTTGGTGATGGTGGCGCCGTAGCGCTCCCTTTCCTCCGGCCGGTTGCGGTGGCGTTCGAAAGCCACGACGCGGCTCGCAAGCGTGAAGGCTTCGCGCATGTCATGCGTGACCATGACGACGGTCATCTGCGTCTCGTGCCAAAGCCGCTTCATCAGCGTGTGGATCTCGGCCCGAATGCCCGGATCGAGCGCGCCGAAGGGTTCGTCGAGCAGCAGCACTTTCGGCTTCATGATCAGAGCCTGGGCGAGCGCAAGGCGCTGCTGCATGCCGCCCGAAAGCTGGGCCGGATATTTGCCTTCGGAACCGCCAAGGCCGACCTCAGCGATCAGCCGGCGCGCTTCCTCGAGCGCGTTGCGGCGGGCCGCGCCGAAGAGCCTGGCCCTGTAGCGCGCGGCGGTAAATTCCCTGCCGAGCAGCACATTGCCGAGCACGGTCAGATGCGGGAAGACGGAGTAACGCTGGAAGACGACACCGCGATCTGGCCCCGGCTCCGGCGGCAGAGGTTCGCCGTCGAGCAGGATCTTGCCCTTCGTCGGCTGCTCTTGGCCGAGCAGCATGCGCAGGAACGTCGTCTTGCCACAGCCGGAGGGGCCGACGAGGGCGACGAATGCGCGCGAAGCGACGGCAAGCGACACGTCTTCCAATACGATTTGGTCGCCATATTCCTTCCAGACCCGTTCGATCTTCAGTTCGCTCATGCCTGCTTCTCCAGGTCCGACCAGGGGAAGACGGCGATCCGCAAGCGGTCGAGCAGGGCGTTCATGACCACGGCAAGCAGCGTGATCCAGATGACATAGGGAAAGATGATATCCATCGAGAGATAGCGGCGGACGAGGAAGATACGGTAGCCGAGGCCGGAATCAGACGAGATTGCTTCGGCGGCGATCAGGAACAGCCAGGCGGGACCGAGCTGCAGCCGAAGGCAGGTGATCAGCCGCGGCAGGATCTGCGGCAGCACGATGCGCAGCCCGATCTGCCAGGAGGAGCCGCCGAGCGTTTCAGCCTTGACGATCTGTTCGCGGGGCAGCTCCAGCGCCTTCAATGCCAGGTCCCGGATCATCGTCGGCGCAACGCCGATAACGATGAGGGCGATCTTCGAGGTTTCGCCGAGCCCCATGACAATGAAGAGGATCGGCAAAAGCGCGAGCGGCGGCACCATGGAGATCACGGCGATGAAAGGAGCGAGCAGCGCGCGGAGATAAGGCAGCATGCCGATCAGCATGCCGATGAGAAGCGCGATCACCGTCGAGATGCCGAGGCCGGAGAGCAGCCGGATGAGGCTCGCTCCGGTATCCGACCAGAGCAGATATTCGCCCGTGCGCTGGTCGGCAACGAAAGCAAGACGGTTGATCGCATCGGCGAAGCCCGCGAGGCTCGGCAGAAGCTTGTCATTGGCGTTTTCTGCCAATCGCGCGGCCGAGCCGAAAGCATAGGCAAGGGCGAGCAGCACGAAGGGCAGCAGCGTCAAGGCAAGCTGCGCGCCCCGGCTTGGCCTGGTGTTGATCCAACGCATGGGAATTGCTCCGCTGGGAGAGAAAGGAGGCGCGGCCGAACCGCGCCCCTGTTGTGATCAGAGCGAGGCGTCGGCTGCTGCCTTCATGTAGGTCTCGTTGAATCGCAGCTTCACGTTGCCGGCATCGCCCAGCACCTTGCCGTCAGGCATTTCGATGCCGATGACGTCGGCAGACGGCGCGCCATTGCCGAGCAGGCCCTTCTCGAAGAGGAAGCCGCGGACGAGATCCATGGTCTTCGGCAGGCTGGGCGAGGCGGTGAAGGCAACGGCGTCGGCCGGTTTGTCGAAGAGCTTGGTCGCGGCCAGCTGCGCCTCGAAGCCGGCGAGATCGGTGCCGGATGCTGCGCCCATGGCTTCGCGGGCGGCTTTGCCCTCGGCGGTATCGGCCCGCAGCAGCGCTGCGGTCTCGTACCAGATGCCGGCGAGAGCCTTGCCGAAATTTGGATTGTCCTTCAGCACGTCGGTATTGGCGACCATCAGGTCGATGATCTCGCCCGGGACCTGCGAACTGTCGAAAACCTTCTTGGCGCTGGGATCCTCCAGAATGGTGGAGACGAGTGGATTCCAGGTGACGACGGCACTGACATCAGGCGTCTTGTAGGCCGCGACCATGTCGGCGTCTGATGTATTGACGACCTTCACGTCGCGCTCGCTGAGCTTGATGCTTTCAAGCGCACGGGCAAGCAGATAATGCGAGACGGAAAACTCGACGAGATTGACGTTCTGGCCCTTGATGTCGCCAAGGCTCGCCTTGTCCTTCAGGATCACGGCGTCGTTGCCGTTCGAAAAGTCGCCGACGATGACGGCGGTCGTGTCGACCCCGCCGGCGGCCGGGATCGAGAGACCGTCCATATTGGTGAGCGTCACGGCATCGAAGGCGCCAGCCGTATACTGGTTCATCGACTCGACGTAGTCGTTGAACTGGGTGACTTCGATGTTGATGCCATATTTATCGGCCCATTTCTTGACGATGCCGTGGTCGCTCGCATAGCCCCAGGGCATCCAGCCGACATAGATCGACCAGGCGACCTTGAAGCTGGTTTTCGGCGCCGCCCCGGCGGCAGAGCCGAACCCGAAAGCCAACGATACCGAAAGGGCCGCTATGGAAAGAATCTTCGAAAAAGTCTGCATAGAAATTCCCCTTTTTGCTTTTTCAAAAAGGGATCGGCAAAGACCATCGCGCCGCCAATCCCTTGGCTTACGAGGTCTCCCGGGCTTTTGTCCCGCCGTGCATCCGGTGGGATTTCTCGCCCAGCCGGTGGTGGCTCTCGGACCAGCACGCTCCCAAAGAGAGCGCCGGAACCCTAGCCACCAACTCGCAGGAATCAAAGCAAGTGATGTGCCAGATCGTAACTTGTTGATTTTACATGAGGCGGTGATTGCCATTTGCTTTCGAAATCGCCGACAAATGCATTTGCGCGAAAATTGTGCAGCCCTCGATAAATGGATTGTTTAATGGGCAGGTGGCCTCCGCCTTTGGAATGACTGCACATGCGCTCTCTTTCCCCGCCGCGGCAGCACGCTCCTCAAGTAGGTACCGGGGCCGCTGGTTCTGATCTGTTCAAGGCGATCAATTTGCCAGGCCAGCCGACCGGCGGTAGTGAACATGCTATGCAAGCCCTGTTTCTGAACCCGGCAGCGCACCTGGTCAAGAATTACCTTTGTTGCGCGGCAAGGCGGGCGATCTAGGCGGGACGGGCAGACAGGCGCTTGTTGGTGAGGGGCTGTTCACAACCTCTTTCACGCTTGACGGCAAATCAAAGTTACTTAATCTAAGCGTTAGGACCGGTTGGGAGGCGGGGCCGGTGCGATCTCTGTTGCACGATCTCCCAAAGCCAAGACTCCGGATGTTCCGCCGCCCATTTCTGAACAGGAATAGATCATGCCTCTGACCATTGCCCAACGCCTTGATCGCTTCAAAATCCGCATTGCGGAGCTCGCGCATTGGCGCAATCGGCAGATCAGCCCGATCGACGGCTGGACGTTCGACGGGGAGCCGATCGGCCAGCATCAGGATTGGCCCCATCGCCGGGGCGTGGTGCATTTTGCCGCAACTGCGGAAGCGCCTGCGGGCTGGCCGATCGAGGATATCCGCCTGCAGCTCGATCTCGGCGGCGAGAGCCTGATTACGCTGAGCTACCCGGATGGTCAGAGCGAGACATTCGGGCTCGACCCCTACCATCAAGAATTCCCGGTCAAGGGCCGGCGCTTTTCGATTGCGACGGAGAGCGTTGCGCGCTTTCCCTTCGGCGAGCCGAACCGGGCGCCGCGGCTCAACAAGGCCCGGCTGATCTGGCTCGACGGTCCGGCACATCGCCTGCATCTGCTGTTGATGCAGGTGGCCGAGGCGATCGACGTGCTCGGCGAACATGAAGTCGTGCCGCATCTGGTCGATGCCGGCGAACTGGCCCTGCGCAGCCTCGACTGGCCCTCGCATACGGCGGTCTACATCTCGCGCACCGCCGACGCCGTCATGCAGCAGAAGATCTGGGAATTGCCGCAGCTTGCGGAGAACCCGGCGGGCCTCTCCGACGAGCAGAGCGCTTCGGCGGCGTCCGCCTTCGAAGCGCTGACGGCGCGGCTGAAGGAATTGCAGAATCGCTTCCCGCCGAATGGCGAGTTGGTGCTGACCGGCCATGCGCATATCGATCTCGCCTGGCTCTGGCCCTACCGCGAGACGCGGCGGAAGATGCGGCGCACCTTCAACACGGCGCTGTCGCTGATGGAGCGTTCGGCCGATTTCCGCTTCAACCAGTCGACGGCGCATTATTACGCACAGATGGAAGAGGAGGATCCGGAGCTTCTCGTTCGCATCAAGCAAAAGGTCGCCGATGGAAAATGGGAAACTGTCGGCGGAATGTGGGTGGAGCCCGACACCAACATGCCCACAGGCGAAAGCCTTGTTCGCCAAGTTCTCTACGGCCAGCGCTATTTCGAAAAGACCTTCGGCACGCGCCACACCGTCTGCTGGCTGCCGGATTGCTTCGGCTTCTCCGGCGCCCTGCCGCAGATCCTGAAACAGGGTGGTATCGACAGCTTCTTCACCATCAAGGTCAATTGGAGCGAGACCAACCATATCCCCTCCGACCTCTTCTGGTGGAAGGGCCTCGACGGCAGCAAGGTTCTGACCCACACCTTCGACAATCCGATGCAGGGCTATAACGGCTTCGTACAGGCCGATTGCTACGTGCCGACCTGGAAGAATTTCCGCGGCAAGGTGCAGCATCACGCATCGCTTCTCGCCGTCGGCTATGGCGACGGCGGCGGCGGCGTGACGCCGGAAATGGTGGAGCGCGAAGTGCAGCTGCGCGACTTCCCGGCCATTCCGCAGGCGCGCTGGGGCACGGTCAAAAGCTTCTATGAAGAGGCGCACCGCACCGCATCGGAGAAGAACCTGCCCGTCTGGGATGGCGAGATCTATCTCGAACTGCACCGCGCGACGCTGACGACGCAAAGCGGCGTCAAGCGCAAGCACCGCCAGGCTGAGCGCGCGCTGATCACCGCCGAGACGCTGGCGTCGCTCGCCCATCTGCTCGGAGCTGAAAAACCTAAGAGCCTCGAAGCGGACTGGCGCGTGGTACTGAAGAACGAATTCCACGACATCCTGCCGGGTTCGAGCATTCGCGAGGTCTATCAGGATGCGGAACAGGAGCTCGACGGCGTGATCGGCAATGCCAAGTCTGAGCAGGCAAAGGCCCTGCAGGCGCTCTCGGCCAACCTGCCGAAGGGCGGCGTCGGCGATGCGCTCGTCGTCGTCAATCCGTCGCTTGCGCCGCGGCCCCTCAGCGCGAGGCTTGCCGACGGCACGGTCCTCTCGGCCGCCGACATCGTCGCGCCCCTGTCTGTTGCCGTCTTCGACAGGCAGGTGCTGCAGCCGGCGGGCGGTCTGAATGCAACATCGGACCGCCTCGAAAACGATCATCTCGCCGTTGTCATCGGCGAGGACGGCGCGGTTGCGAGCCTCGTCCACAAGGCGAGCGGCCGCGAAGCGGTCGACGGCTCCGCCAACCAGCTCTGGGTCTATCCGGCCGACAAGCCGCGCAACTGGGACGCCTGGGATATCGATGCCGATTATGCCGAAAAGGCCTTCCGTCTCGAAACGCCCGAAAGCATCAGCCTCGTCGAAAACGGCCCGCAACGCGCGGCGATCCGCGTCGTGCACCGCTACCGCAATTCGAGCGTCACCCAGACTTATGTGCTGACGGCGAACGCGAAGCGGCTCGATATCGAAACGACGATCGACTGGCACGACCGACGCACGCTGCTGCGCACCCTCAATCCTGTTGATGTCAGATCGCGCAAAGCAACGTTCGAATGCGCCTTCGGCATCGTCGAGCGGGCGACACACACCAACACCTCCTGGGAACAGGCGATGTTCGAGGCCGTCGCCCATCGCTTTGTCGATATCAGCGAGCCGGGCTTCGGCGTCGCGCTGCTCAACAATGCAAAATACGGTCATAGCGCCCGCGGCAATGTGATCGGCATGAGCCTGGTGCGCGGACCGGTCTATCCGGATCCGCTGGCCGATGAAGGCGAGCAGAGCTTTACCTATGCACTGATGCCTCATGACGGCGCCTGGCACGAGGGCGGCGTCCTCGAAGAGGCGATCGATCTCAACCAGCCGCTCCTTGCGCTTGAATCTCAAGGCCTCTCCACCGGCACTTTCGCGCCGCTCGCGATCAGTGGTGTGCCGGTTGCCCTCTCGGGCCTGAAACCGGCGGAAGAGGGGGATGGCCTGATACTGCGGCTCTACGAGCCCGCCGGCCGGCGCGGCCGCCTCTCTGTCACCCTGCCGTCCGGATGGTCGGTATCGCAGCCGCTCAACATTCTCGAAGAACCGATGGAGCGGACAGGTCCTGCCGACATCATGCCGTTTGAGATCAGGACCTGGAAGCTGCAAAGGGCCTGAGGTCCTTCGTTGCAGAAACGCTCCGCGGCTCTACATGGCGAGGCCACTCATTGTCCGAAGCGTGAAAATGGAGTGCCGAGCCGGCCGCCAAAATTCTCCACCACGAAATCCACGAAAGCCCGGATTTTGGGTGAAAGCTGGCGGTTCGACGGCCAGACGAGGGAGAGCGAACCGAAGGGCGCCATGAAGGCAGTGAGGACGGGGATCAGCGTGCCGGCCCGGATATGCGGCTCGGCGACATAGACGGGCAGATGCGCGAGGCCGAGCCCGTCTCTCGCCGCCCGCAGCCCGGCATCGGTGTTGTTGAATGTCAGGCTTCTCGGCAGAAGCAGCCGCTCGGAGGGCGGGCGGAACGCCCAGGGCGCGGTGCGGCCGGTGGATGGGTATTTGAAGTGAATGCAGGCGTGCCGCGAGAGATCGTCAGGCGTCTCCGGCCGACCGTGGCGGTCGAGATAGGCGGGACTCGCGCAGACGACGAAATGCTGCTCGCCGAGCGGACGGGCAATCAGCCGCGCATCGGCCAGTTCGCCGCTGCGCACGACCACATCGAGCCCCTCCGTAATGAGGTCGATGACCCTGTCTTCGAAATCGATGTCCAGTTCGATCTCGGGGAACCGCGCGGTGAAGCCCGGCAGGATTGGCATCAGCAGATGGTGGCCGACGATATGCGGAACGCTGACGCGCAGGCGCCCCCTCGGCCGGTCCCGGCCCTTTGACACGGCTGCTTCCGCGTCCCGCATGTCGTCAAGGACGCGTTTATAGTGCTCGTAGAGGACTGTCCCTTCCTCGGTCAGGCTGATGCTGCGCGTCGTGCGGTTGAAGAGCCGCACGCCGAGGCGGCTTTCCAGACGCGCCACCGCTTTGCCGATCGCCGAAGGCGAAACGCCGGCAAGGCGCGCGGCGGCGACATAGCTCTGCTGTTCGGCGGCATGAACGAAGGCGACGATGCTTGCGAGACTATCCACGGCCATATCCGATTGAGGATATTTTGTCCTTTGTGTAAGTCCATCTGCAGTGATTGATCAACATTGCGTAACAAATATCCTCTGTCTCGGATAGCTTGCCCAACTTGAGGAGCGAATGCCATGCGGGACTATGCCAAGGAATTGCCCGAGCACAGGGAAAAATTTATCGGAGAGAACGACCTTTTTCTTGAGATATTTCATGGGAACTGTGGCTCGCAAAAAGCCGGCCGGCCGCCGCTGCTGTTCGTCCATGGGGCCTTCACCGGCAGCTGGATGTGGAGCAAGTACATCCCGCATTTCATGGCCGCAGGATGGGACTCCTCCTGCATCAATCTGCGCGGTCACTACAAAAGCAGATCGGTCGATTTCACGCAGGTCGAATTCGAGGATTATCTCGAAGACATTCGAGAGGCGATCGCCGAAGTCGTCGATGAAAGCGGAAGCCCGCCTGTGGTGATCGGCTTCAGCATGGGCGGCATCCTCAGCCAGAAACTGGCGGAAAGCGTGGAGATCGCTGGGCTGGTGCTGATCGACTCCAGCATCTGCAGGCAAGTGCATGACGCGGTGCCCTATCAAGGTCGCGCGCCGCGGGCGCCCGGTCTCGTCGTGCCCGCGCCGGCGCGCGACGAGCAGTTCAGCGCCGATGAGACCTTCGAAGATCTCGCGTTCCAGCGGAAATACCTGTCCATGGAGTCCGGCAAGGCTTTCGGCGCCTTCTCCTTTCATTTCGGAGCGCAGGGAATTTCCGTCGACGGCCGAAGGATCACCTGTCCTAGCCTGGTCATCTCAGCCGTCGGAGATGAAGATGATGACCGGCGCGGCCGGGCGGCGGCGCGGCACATCGGCGGCGAATATCTGGGTCTTGCCGGCACGACGCATACGGGCTTGCTGGTCGGGCAACGATATCACGAGGCGGTCAGACGCATCTTGGACTGGCTGGCGCGCTTCCCCTGAAACCCGGCAATCAGGCGGATAGTCTGGGAACGAGATGACCTGGCAAGGTGACAGCTTCGACGGCACGGGCTCCGGTAATCATCTCCACTATCGTGTTAATCATCTCATAAGTGGGCTGCTCGTAAGTCGTCAGGCCATAGGTTGGCGTCGCGCCAAGCTCGATATTGTCAAAGCCGACCACCGCAAGGTCTTGCGGAACGCGGCAACCAAATTCGCTGCGGGCCGTATCCATGGCTCCTAACGCCAGAATATCATTTTCACACATCAAAACATCGACGCGCGAGGGAGGCGGGGTAGCGCTCAGATAGGCTCGCGCCGCTTCGGCGCCCGCGTCAGCACTATAACGGTCTGCATTCAGCTCTATGACGCTCTCGACACCCTTCCGCCGCCAGAAATTCGCATAGTGATGGCGCCTGCCGAGGGCCGTCGACAGGGTTCTTGCTCCCGTCATGAAGCCCGGACGGCGATAGCCTTTGTCAAACAGGTAATCGACCATTTGGCTGAGAGCGAGTTCAGCATTGCAGGCGATTGCGGGGACGCCAGGGATCTGGCTGTCTCTTGCGAGAACGAACATTGGCGGGAAGTCTGGGCCGAGCCGCCGATCTCCCAGCGTTTCCTCGCGAAAGGCCGTACCGAACAGGATCACGGCGTCGAATTGCCGTTGGTCGGCATTGATCAACGCGTGAACGTGATCGAAGTGCCGGTTGATGTTGATCAATACCGTCAACAGACCCTCCGCCTGCAGGCGCTCGGTGAGCATCTCCAAAACCGGAAGCTTGTGCGGATTGGCGAAGTCATCGACGAACACCGCGACCTGATGCGTGACGTTTGTGGCCAGGCTGCGGGCAAGCAGGTTCGGCGAGTAGTTCAGCGCCTCGGCGGCCTGAAGCACCTTTTGCCGGCTGGCCTCGGTGATGGATGCGCCAGGAGTAAACGCACGGATTACCGTCCATTTCGATACGCCGGCGGCTTCCGCCACCTCTTTCGCCGTTGCCCTTTTGCGCATGCCTTTCTCCTCACGATTGGAATGAATATTCCACAAAAAAATAAAAATGGAATGGATGCTTGATTTCTGTCGACAATAAAGTAATTTGGCGTCGCTTGCTACCGGTAGCAATGAGGTTGCAACCGGTAGCAAATGCGGTTCGCATGAGGCGGACTGTTTTTGGGAGGGTAAAATGAAATTAGGTTTGAAATCGCTTTTCGCAGGCGCCGCCGCTGTAGTTGCGCTCATGTGCTCTTCAGCAATTGTCAACGCAGCGGACATTCGCATCGTGGCCGTCACCCACGGTCAGGCAAATGACCCGTTCTGGTCCGTGGTCAAGAACGGCGTCAACGCAGCTGCGAAGGATATCGGCATCAGCGTCGACTATCGGGCGCCGGAAACATTCGACATGGTGTCGATGGGGCAGCTCATCGATGCTGCCATCAATCAGAAGCCCGACGGGCTTGTCGTCTCCATTCCGGACGCCTCGGCGCTCGGTCCGTCGATCAAGAAGGCCGTGGCCGCCGGCATTCCGGTTATATCGATCAACTCGGGATCCGATGTTTCGAAGGAATTGGGAGCGCTTCTGCATGTCGGCCAGGACGAATACACCGCGGGCAAGGCCGCCGGTGCGAAGCTGCATGAACTGGGCGGCAAGGAAGGCTTGTGCGTCAATCAGGAAGTCGGCAACGTCGCGCTCGATCTGCGCTGCAAGGGCTTTGCCGACGGTTTTGGCGGCAAGGTCACGGTTCTGCCCGTCAGCAACGACCCTGCCGACGTCCGGTCGAAGGTCAAAGCGGCGCTGAGTTCAAATGCCGCTGTCGATACCGTCATGGCGCTCGGCGCCGGCACCGCCGGTGAGCCGGCTCTGGCGGCTGTCGAGGATGTTGGAATGACCGGCAAGATTAATGTCGCGACCTTCGACCTTTCGGCAGATTTCCTGAAGGCCGTGGCCGACGGCAAGGCAGCCTTCGCGATCGATCAACAGCAGTTCCTGCAGGGTTACCTGCCGGTCGTATTCCTGGCCAACTACGCCAAATACGGGCTGATCCCAGGCGGCAACGTTCCGTCTGGGCCGAACTTGATCACCAAGGAAAAGGCTGCCCAGGTTGTGGATCTCTCCGCCAAGGGCATTCGCTGACCAGAATTGCCGGAAGGCATTCTCGAGAATCTCCTCCCCTCGAGGGGAGGGGGTTCGGTTGAAAGAGCGCTGCCGAGCAGCGCCGCCGCTACCTCAAAACAAAGATTACATCGGAGGAGTTATGGCTTCGCTTGAGCAGAACACGGCGGCTGCGCCGACGGTCGATGAGCGCGTCAAACAAGTGAGTTTTTTAACACATGTGATGCGGCGGCCGGAACTGGGTGCGGTCGCCGGCCTTGTCCTCGTCATCGTGTTTTTCTTTCTTACTGCAGATTCGACGATGTTCTCCCTTTCCGGCCTGATGACAATCATGGCGCCGGCATCGCAACTGGGAATCCTCGCCATAGCGGCGGCACTGCTCATGATCGGCGGAGAGTTCGATCTCTCGATCGGCTCGATGGTGGCTTTCGCAGGATTGATCTTCGGCGTCATCCTGACCAATTTCGGTCAACCCCTTTCGGTTGCCATCGTCATGACGATGCTGTTTGCGGCGTTCATGGGCGCGATCAATGGTCAGATCGTCATCCACACCCGCCTGCCGTCGTTCATCGTGACCCTAGCATTTTTGTTCATACTGCGCGGCTTGACCCTCGTCGGTCTGAAATGGGCCACCGGCGGCTCGACTCAGCTTCGCGGCATAGGCGATCATGTGAAGGACAGTCCGCTGCTCGGGCTCTTTTCCGGCGATGCGCTGAAGGGCCTATTCGTCTGGCTTGCAGATCACGATCTGATCGACAAGTTCCCCAATGGCCTGCCGAAGGTCACGGGCATCCCGGTGTCGGTCTTGTGGTTCGTCGTGCTTGCCCTGGCTGCAACCTGGGTCCTGCTGCGCACCCGCATGGGCAACTGGATCTTCGCGGCCGGTGGCGATCCGAATGCAGCAAGAAACTCAGGTGTCCCTGTCCATAGGGTGAAGACCGGCCTGTTCGCGCTGACGGCATGTGCCGCCGCGCTGGTCGCCATCATCACCGTGCTTGACGCCGGCTCGACCGACGCCCGACGGGGTTTTCAGAAGGAGTTCGAGGCGATCATCGCCGCCGTTATCGGCGGATGCCTGCTCACAGGCGGATACGGCTCGGCGATCGGCGCCTTCTTCGGAGCGATCATCTTCGGCTCGGTATCCATCGGCCTCACCTATACCAGGTTCGACTCCGACTGGTTCCAGGTCTTCCTCGGCTCGATGCTGCTGCTGGCTGTTCTCTTCAACAATTTCATCCGCCGCAAGGTTACCGGGGAGCGCTGATCATGCCAGACGTCAATAACCGAACGCCGATCATCGAAGTAACCGATATCGTCAAGCACTACGGCTCGGTGATCGCTCTCAACGGCGTGTCGATGCACGTGTCGGCCGGAGAGGTGCTTTGTCTTCTCGGAGACAATGGTGCGGGCAAATCCACCTTGATCAAGACGCTGTCCGGTGTCGTCCGTCCCAGCGGGGGTGTCTTCCTGGTCGACGGCAAGCCGGTCAATTTTCGCAGCCCGCGCGATGCCCTCGATGCGGGGATTGCGACGGTCTACCAGGACCTCGCAATGATTCCGCTGATGTCGATCACGCGCAATTTTTTCATGGGGCGGGAGCCACGCAAAGGCATCTTCCCATTCCGTCACTTCGACCTCGCGCACTGCAACGATGTCACGCGTGAAGAGATGCGCAAAATCGGCATCGATATCCGCGATCCCAATCAGGCGGTGGGCACTCTGTCGGGTGGTGAACGCCAATGCGTTGCAATCGCGCGCGCGGTCTATTTCGGTGCCAAGATCCTTATTCTCGATGAGCCCACCTCGGCGCTCGGCGTGGCGCAAACTTCGATGGTGTTGAAATACATCCACCAGGTCCGGCAGAACGGACTGGGGGTGATCTTCATTACCCACAATGTTCGGCACGCCTATGCGGTCGCGGACCGCTTCACCATCCTCAATCGCGGCCAGACGCTCGGCACTTTTGCCAAGGCGGATATCGCGATGGACGAGCTTCAGAACCTGATGGCGGGCGGCAAGGAACTGCAGCAACTGTCCGACGAGCTCGGCGGCACGATTTAGCCCTGCACATCCCGCGGCGCCCGATTGGTCTTTGTCAGGCTGCCGCATTCTCAATTATCAAACATGGAAATGGTCATGAACGACGGTCCGTCGAATACATCATCCCCCTTCACGCTCGCAGTCTGCGCCGAAATGGTCTTCAAGTCGCTTCCTGTTGTCGACAGGTTGAAGCGTATCAGTGAACTCGGCTTTCAGGCCGAAATCTGGGATTGGACAAAACACGACATCGCCGCGCTTGCGCGATCGGGAGCCATCTTTTCGTCAATGACGGGCTATGTGTCCGGCACACTTGCCGATGACGAGGGCGCGGATGAATTGCTGCGAACCGCGAAGTTATCGATCCCCGTCGCCCGACAGCTGAATTGCCCGCGTCTCAACCTGCATGGCACCGGTCTCGACGGCAACGGGCTGCCGGTCGTCAAGGCCGACCAGGTGACGGGTTCCATGTGGCTCAAGGCGCGCGATACGCTGAACCGTATCGCCGACCTCGGCGAGCAGGAGGGTGTTACCTTCGTGCTCGAAAACCTCAATCAGGCAGTCGATCATCCCAAGACCCCCTTTGCCAAGGCCGAGGATACGCTCGCCCTCGTCTCCTCCGTTAACCGGCCGGCGCTGAAGCTCAATCTCGACCTCTATCATGCCCAGATCGGCGAGGGGAACCTGATCGAGCTGTGCCGGCGTGCACTCCCATTTATCGGCGAGATCCAGGTGGCGGATGTTCCCGGTCGCATGGAACCGGGCACCGGAGAGATCAACTACAAGGCAATCGCCCGCGCGCTCAAGGACATGGGTTATCGCGGCACGATCGGCATGGAGGCTTGGGCCTCGGGTGATGACGAGACGGCGCTTGCCCGCTTCCGCGACGCCTTCACCGTTTGAAGATTTGGATAGTCAAGACTTACAGTTAATGGAGAGACATCAATGATCAGATTTGGAGTGATTGGCGCCGGCCGGATAGGCAAAGTGCATGCCACAACGATCGCGGCGAACCCCAATGCGAAACTTGCTTATGTGGCGGATGCCTTCAAGGCTTCAGCTGAAGAGCTTGCCGCGCGGACGGGCGCCGAGGTTGCCGAGGCGGAGGAAGTCATTAAGTCCCCGCACGTCGATGCGATCCTCATTGCGACGCCGACCCCGAGTCATGCCGATCTCATCGAGGCGGCGGCGCGCGCCGGCAAGGCCATTCTCTGCGAAAAGCCAGTATCCCTGTCGGTCGACCGCATCAATGCCTGCCTCGAGGTTGTCGAGAAAAACAGATCGACTTTGATGATTGGCTTCAATCGCCGCTTTGACCCGAACTTCGCGAGTGTGGAAGCGCGCCTGCGCCATGGCGATGTCGGTCCAATCGAAATCGTGACGATCACCAGCCGGGATCCAGCGCCGCCGCCTGCCGACTACGTCAAATCCTCCGGTGGTCTGTTCCGCGACATGATGATTCACGACTTCGACATGGCTCGCTTTCTCATGGGCGAGGAATTCGTGGTCGTGAACGCGCTCGGGTCATCTCTCGTCGACAAGGCAATCGGGGCCGAGGGCGATGTGGATACCGCCGCCGTGCAGATGCAGACGGCGTCAGGCCGCATTGCCGTGATCACCAATTCGCGCCGGGCGACCTATGGCTACGACCAGCGTATCGAAGTCCATGGAGCTGCCGGTATGCTTGCGGCGAAGAATATCCATGCGACGAGCGTCGAGCTTTCCAATGCAAACGGCGTCAGCGGCGATCCTGTTCAATATTTCTTTCTCGAACGCTATGCACAGGCTTACGCCAACGAGATCAACGCCTTCATCGAAGCGATCGACAGTGGCAACTCCTCGCCGAGGCCAGGGGGGCTCGATGGCCTTCAGGCTCAGAAATTGGCAGAGGCCGCCACTGTGAGCTGGCAGACAGGCAGGCCAGTTGCCGTCAATTGACGTCATGGCGATGCAGTCCGGTCCACACCGCTTGCTGCATCGCCCATCCCCTAAATGCGACGACTTATCCTTCGCGAAATGCATCTGCCACGGAGGCGCCAATGTCAGCCATGCGTCCTTTGAGAGATCAACGTCCTCAAAATTTTCAGGAACTGAAACAGTTCATCGCTGAGGGACGAATCTTCCTCCCGCACCAGGTGGAACAGGTGGCCAGGCGGATGCTTGAGCAGCCGGACATGATTGCTTTCGAGAGCGCTGCCGCAGTCGCAAAAAACTGCGGCGTTTCGCAAACAACAGTGATGCGACTGAGCAGCCTTCTCGGAATTGGATCGTACCGAGGGTTGAAGAAACTCTGTGCCAGCTATGTTCGAGAACGCTCCAAAGGCATATCGCACCCTCATTGAGTCCCTCCGCCGCCGTCGTGCAACAATTGATCCCGTGCCCTTCAACGGGAGAAGATGACGCCCGCGCCTCCGAACCGCTAGCCATTTCAACCCTCCAGACCGAGGCTCGTCTGCAGGCGGCTGATATAGGCTTCCAGGCCGCCGACCATATCGAAGCGATCGGGGTCACGCAGCCAGAGCATCTGCAGGCCGTCCATCACCGCGATCAGTTCGGCCGCCATCGCTTCGCCGTCAATGCCGGCATTGATCGAGCCGTCGGCGACAGCCCGCTCGAAGGTCGCGGCGATATGCTTCTGCATTTCCGCGGTGCGATCGAAAAACCACGCCTTGGCGGGGTGGTCCTTCATCAGGCTCTCGGCATTCAGGATGGCAAAGGCCCTGATGACCTCGATCATTCCGGCGTTGCGGCGGAAGATTTCGACCATGCCCCTGAGCAGGCCGCGAAGATCGGCGCGATAGTGGCCGATGAAATCGGCGCTATCGAGATCGCGCTTGGCAAGAATGGCGAGCAGCAGATCGACCTTGGTCGGGAAGTGATGCAGCAGGCCGGGCAGCGACAGGCCAACATCGCAGGCAATATCGCCGATCGCCGCGTTCTGATAGCCGTCTTCGGCAAAGCGCCGCATCGCCGCCGCGAGGATCTCCATGCGGCGTGTCTCCCCCTTGCGGGAGCGGCGGCGGCGCTTTTCCTCCGCGACATTCTGTTCCGACAATTCTGCCCTCGTTCCCCGGTACTTTCCCATCCTCTCCTTCCATACATCAGCTTTGCCCGATTGACATCTTAAAAATACCGAGTAATCGGTAGGTTTAAGGGCTTGCTTGGGAGGTTTGCATGATCGATTCCATTCTCGACCAGATGACGCTGGAGGAGCAGGTCTCGCTGTTGTCGGGCGCCGATTTCTGGACGACGGTTCCAGTCGAGCGTCTCGGCGTGCCCAAGATCAAGGTGACGGACGGTCCGAATGGAGCGCGCGGCGCCGGCTCGCTGGTCGCGGGCGTCAAGGCGACCTGCTTTCCCGTCGCCATTGCGCTCGGGGCCAGCTGGAATCCCGGGCTCGTCAGGCAGATGGGCGCGGCACTTGCCCGCCAGGCAAAGAGCAAGGGTGCCGCCGTGCTGCTCGCGCCCACGGTCAATATTCATCGCTCCGGCCTCAACGGCCGCAATTTCGAATGTTATTCCGAAGATCCGATGCTGACCGCGGAACTGGCTGTCGCTTATATCGAGGGCGTGCAGGGCGAGGGGGTGGCGGCGACGGTCAAGCATTTCGCCGGCAATGAATCGGAGATCGAGCGGCAGACCATGTCTTCCGATATCGACGAGCGGACGCTGCGCGAAATCTACCTCCCGCCCTTCGAGCAAGCCGTCCGTCGCGCCGGCGTCATGGCCGTCATGTCCTCCTATAACCGCCTGAACGGCACCTATACGAGCGAGCATCACTGGCTCTTGACCAAGGTGCTGCGCGAGGAGTGGGGCTTCGACGGCATCGTAATGTCAGACTGGTTCGGCTCTCACTCGACGGCTGAGACAATCAATGCCGGCCTCGATCTCGAAATGCCGGGCCCCGCGCGCGATCGCGGCGACAAACTGGTCGCTGCCGTGCTCGAGGGCAAGGTCGATGCCGCGACGGTGCGCGCTGCGGCGCGGCGCATATTGGTTTTGCTGGAGCGGGTCGGCGCGTTCAAGGAGAAACCCGATCTCACCGAGCGGGCGGTCGACCTTCCGGAAGACCGGGCGCTGATCCGGCGTCTCGGCGCGGAAGGCGCAGTGCTTCTGAAGAACGACGGCATCCTGCCAATTGCCAAGGCCTCGCTCGACCGCATCGCTGTTATCGGCCCCAATGCGGCCAGCGCCCGCGTCATGGGCGGCGGCAGCGCGCAGATCGCGGCGCATTATACGGTGAGCCCGCTCGAAGGCATTCGCGCCGCTCTCTCCAATGCCAACAGCATCAGCCATGCCGTCGGCTGCCGCCATAATCGGCTGATCGATGTGTTCAAGGGAAAGATCGCGGTCGAGTATTTCAAGGGGCGCGGCTGCAAGGGCGATCCGCAGCACGTCGAAACGGTCGACAAGGGCGAATTCTTCTGGTTCGAACTGCCGTCGGGCGAACTCGACCCAGCAGACTTCTCGGCCCGGATGACGATGCGATTCGTGCCGGAGGAGAGCGGCGAGCATGTGTTCGGCATGACTAATGCCGGCCTGGCGCGGCTGTTCGTCGACGGAATGCTGATGGTAGACGGCCATGACGGCTGGACGCGCGGCGAGAACTATTTCGGCACCGCCAACGACGAACAGCGCGGTATCGCACCGCTTGATGCCGGCCGGTCATACGAGATCGCCGTCGAATTTGAGCCGTCGACCGCGACCGAGGAGGGGATCAACCTCATCGCTGTGCGCTTCGGCGTCGAAAAGCCGCTCGGCGACGCCGACATCGAGGCGGCCGTCGAGACCGCCCGTAATGCCGACGTCGCGCTTCTCTTCGTCGGCCGCGACGGCGAGTGGGATACCGAAGGGCTGGACCTACCAGATATGCGGCTGCCCGGCCTGCAGGAGGAACTGATCGAGCGGGTTTCGGCCGTCAATGCCAATACCGTAGTCGTGTTGCAGACCGGCGGCCCGGTGGAAATGCCCTGGCTCGGCAACGTTCGCGCCGTGTTGCAGATGTGGTATCCGGGGCAGGAACTCGGCAACGCCGTCGCCGATGTGCTGTTCGGCGATGTCGAGCCCGGTGGGCGCCTGTCACAGACCTTCCCCAAGGCGCTTGCCGACAATTCCGCCATGACAGGCGATCCTGCGGTCTATCCCGGCCAGGATGGGCATGTACGTTATGCCGAAGGCGTCTTCGTCGGTTACCGTCACCACGACAGCCGCGCCGTCGCTCCGCTCTTCCCTTTCGGCTTCGGCCTTGGCTATACGCGCTTCCGTTGGAGCGAACCGCGGGTGTCGGCCAGCGAAATGGATGCTGACGGGGTGACCATCAGTGTCGACTTGACCAATATAGGCGATCGGCCTGGATCGGAACTGGTTCAGCTTTATGTGCGTTCGCCCAAATCCAAAGTGGAACGGCCGGACAAGGAACTGCGCGCCTTCGCCAAGCTTTCGCTGCAGCCTGGCGAAACGGGCACGGCGGTCATGAAGGTCGTGCCGCGCGACCTCGCTTACTTTGACCCTGAGGCTGGTACCTTCCAGGCAGAACCGGGTGACTATCAGCTGATTATTGCAGCCAATGCCGCAGATATAAAATCCGTGATCGAACTGCGGTCACCGGTCAGCTATCTGTTGCCGCCGTCGTACGCGTGATTGCCTAGCGTGGTGATGCCTCTGCTTGTCATCGGATCTTCTCCAAAAATCTTCCAGCACTCGAAGAACATCATCAGGTGCCAAACGATTTAGGTGAACAAAAACAGACTTCAAAACGTCGTGGGCTCGCCCGAAATACGTGCAGAAATTTTTTCGACGCATCTCTTGAATCGAAAAAACAGGCAAACCAGATCATGTTCGTCGGCAGCGCAAAAGCGGGCCGGCAGCCCGCGTGGAGACATCGGTTTGCGACGCGTCTCCACCCCATGTTGCTTTACGGAGGATATGGCTATGAGAAACGAACTTGACTTCGCTCCCCTTTACCGGTCCAGCATCGGCTTCGACCGTGTCTTCAATCTGCTGAACAATGCGCAGCGGCTGCAAGCGATCGATGCGTGGCCGCCCTATGACATCGTCAAGACGGGCGAAGACGACTATCGCATTCAGATGGCGGTTGCCGGTTTCGCCGAGGCCGACCTCGAAATAACGCAGGAGCGGAACGTCCTTTTGGTGAAAGGGCAGAAGAACGAAGCGAAAGACGGCGAGTACCTGCATCGCGGCATCGCCGGGCGCACATTTGAGCGCCGCTTCGAGCTCGCGGATCACGTCAGGGTCGAGAATGCCTCGCTGATGAATGGTATTCTCTCGATCGCGCTGAAGCGTGAAGTGCCTGAGGCCATGAAGCCGCGCAAGATCGCCATTGGAGACGGCTTCTCTCAGCAGGCGCCTCTTCAGATCGATGCCGAACGTCAGGTGGCTTAAGGAGAGCTTCTTCATGAAGTCCCGGATAAAGCCGTTTATCGTGCAGATAAAGAAACGTCGCGGAAGCATCGCGAAGGATGCGGGAAAGCCTCTGCTTTTGAAGCAACTAGGCAAGCTCCGCACCGCGACCTCGGTTCTTGAAGCACGATCCTGAACAGGAATTGAACATCAAAAGGGCCGGCGCCGCGTGCCGGCCCTCAATCGTCGAAGCAGCAGGTTCCTGCGATCAGGCCGCGTCCGGTTCAGTTCGCAGATTGGTGACGACGCGCCGGTTCTGCACCTTGCAGGAGCGGTCCGTGCAGTCGCGAACCTCGCGGTCGTTTCCATAACCCTTCGCCCACATGCGCTTCGGGTCCACCCCCTTCGAGGCAAGATAGGCCATCGCCGCGTCGGCGCGCTTCTGCGACAGTGTCTGCATTTTCGATGCGGAGCCGGAATCGTCGGCAAATCCCTGCAGCTTGAGCAGCCAGGTCGGGTTTCTGTTGAGCCAGGCGGCCTGGTTATCCAGAGTTGCCATGGCGACGGAATCGAGGGTGGCGGAATCCTGTTTGAAGTAGATCCGCCGGCCGACATTGAGGATGAAATCCTCTTCGCTGCCGGCCGCGACGTTTTCGAACCCCGGCGCCGGATCATTGGTCTGGCCGGTCATCGGCGCCGCAGTCGGTTCTTCCAGGGCGGCGATCTCAGTGGTGGAGCAGGCGGCAAGCGCCAGGAGCATGGCCGCGGCGAGAAGGCGGCTCGTATATCCGGTTATAGCAGACATCAGGGTAAGGTTCCTTATTCGACCGGAGTTGTTTGGCTGACTTGCGTGGTGCTTTCGGCCTGATCGGCAATGTGCGGCAGCACCTGCACCGCCGTGCCGATCGGGCAGCGCTGATAGAGATCGATGGCGTCCTCGTTGAACATGCGGATGCAGCCGCTGGAGGCGTCCTTGCCGATGCTCCAGGGCTCCAGCGTGCCGTGGAAGCGATAGCCGGTGTCGACGCCGTCACGATGCAGATACATGGCGCGAGGCCCGAGCGGATTTTTCGGTGAACCGCCATCGACGAATTCCGGCAGTTCAGGATGGCGCTTGCGCATCTCCGGCGGTGGCGTCCAGCGCGGCCAGAGCGATTTGGCGTCGATCGTGGCGCGACCGAACCATTTGAAACCTTCGCGGCCGACGCCGACGCCGTATCGAATGGCTGTCTTGTTCTCCATGATCACGTAGAGGAAATGGTGCCTTGTATCGACGACAACGGTGCCGATCGGCTCACTGCTGAAGTATTTGACGACCTGGCGGTGCCACTTTTTGTCGATTTTGGCGAAATTGGTGCTGCGATACGTGACGCCGTTATCGACTGCCGTGCCGTCAAAAAAAGAAGATGCGGCGGCGAGCGTCGGTTTGCGAACGGCGCCTGCACCAAGCAATGCCAGTCCACCAACCACAATATTCCTGCGAGTCCACACCATCGGCCAAATCCCCCCTGAAAGCCAATTAGCGAAATGTCAGTAAATCAGATTTTTCATTTGCCTCAATAGAAAACTCCTCAGCTTTTTCAGGGGCCGATAACGCGTTGGGGATCGATCGCATCGTTATCTCCCGATCGTTACTCGGCGAAGGATGATGATTTACTCAGAAACACACGAGTCTCCGGCGCCGAGGGTTGGGGCAGCTCGCTCCCGTATCGAGATGTTTGGGCGGCCCCACGGCTTGTCTCTGCCCATCTGCAGGTCCTGATATTCCGACGGCAGATCGGTTGTATCAAAAGAATTGTCTATCCCAGGCGGCACCTGTTGCATAGGTTTCATGCGACTCTCTTAGCGGGATCTTCCCATTTACCGGATTTCATCATGCCGCCGATAGCCGTTGCCGCCTTGATAGCCGCCGTCTTCTGGCGCTTCGCAATCCGACGCTACCAGGGCGTCGGCGGCTGACATGCCGCAGCTGGATCATTGGCCATCGCGGTAATGCGCTCTCAGATCTTGAGGCTGCGTGCAACCTGTTCGGGAATACCGGGCGTGCATAAATTATCGATTAAAAGATGACAAAAAAAATCATCTTATGTTGACAAGGCCCATTGCGCTCCATAGGTTCCGCCCGCATCCGTGACGCAGGGACAGAGCAATGCCGCATGTTTTTTTGAATGTTTCTAAGAATCTACCAAAAATCTGTAGAGATAGCCTCGCGGCTACGACAGCGATCCTGCTGATCGGTATTTCAGCATCGCCGGCTTCCGCTCAGAGCGCCACCGACGGCGACACGGCGACGACCCTGGAACCGATCGTCATTCAAGGTGCATCCTCTGATAGCAAGACCGACAGGACGTCGGTTACCGCCAAAAACAGCGCGGGGGCGACCAAGATCAGCACGCCGCTGGTCGAGACGCCGCGTTCGATATCGGTCACCACCGAGAAGGAAATCGAGCAGCGCGGCGCGCAAAGCATCATCGAGGCGGTGCGTTATACCTCAGGCGTGACGACAGGGCCGAACGGCTTCGATCCGCGTTTCGACCAGATCTACATTCGCGGCTTCAACATCACGACAGTCGGAGACTTTCGTGACAGCCTGCGTCAGCCCTACATGAATTACGGCATGTTCCGCACCGATCCCTATCAGCTGCAGCGCGTCGAGGTGATCAAGGGACCGGTTTCCGTTCTCTACGGTGCGGGATCGCCGGGCGGCCTCGTCAACAAGATATCGAAGCTTCCAACCGAGGAACCGATCCGTGAGGTGGGCATTACCTACGGCACCAAGGACCGGCTGCAGGGGATGTTCGATTTCGGCGGGCCGATCAGCGAAGGCAACGACGATTTCCTCTATCGGATCGTCGGTCTCGCCCGTCGCGGCGACACCAATTTCGATATTGCCGACGACCGCTATTTCCTGGCGCCGTCCTTCACCTGGAAGCCCGACGAGGGCACGACGTTCACGGTGTACGGTCTGGCGCAGTCTGACGAGACCGACTCCAACGTCGGCGCGATCACGACCTTGGACGGGAAAATCCACGAGCTCAGGGAGAGCGATCCCGACTACGACTACCAGAAGGTCAAGCAGCAGCAGGTCGGCTATCAGTTCGAGCATGAATTCGACAACGGCCTGACCTTCCGGCAGAACCTGCGTTATTCGCATCTCGACCTGCAGGCCCGCTATCTCGGTGTGACCGGCTGGACCGGGACCGTCGCGCATCGCGGCACGAATGCGATCCGCGACGAAATGAATGTCTTCCAGGTCGACAATCAGCTCGAGGCGAAGTTTGACACGGGTCCGTTGGCCCATACGATGCTGTTCGGGCTCGATTACACCAATCTCCAGTCAAGCTTTGGCTACGGCGCCGGCGCGTCCGATCCGGCGTTCGACTTCGATATCGCCAATCCGACCTATGGTGTCTCGGGCGCCACGCCGGACTATAGTATCCTGGCTTCCGATGCCGACATGCGACAGGTCGGCATTTATGCGATGGACCAGATCGAGGTCGGGAATTGGCGGTTCAACCTCGGCGGCCGGCAGACCTGGGTGAACCAGACGCGCGATGCGACTTTGCCCGCGGTCAGCTCGGAGGAGGTCGATAAGAACGCCTTCTCCTGGCAAGCCGGTGCCCTCTATCTCTTCGACAACGGCATTGCTCCCTTCGTCTCCTACGCCACCTCGTTCGATCCGGTGACCAACCGTTCGACCTCAGGCAAGATCCTGGCGCCGACAGAGGGTGAACAGTACGAGGTCGGCGTGAAATACCAGCCGCCGGGCTCCGACATCCTGCTGTCGGCCGTTGCCTATCACATCGTTGAAAAGAACAAGCCGGTGCTGGTCGATCCGCTGTTGTTTGCCTATGGATCGATCGGTGAGGTGACCGGGAAGGGTATCGAACTCGAAGCCCGCGCGGCGGTAGCCGATGGTTGGGATCTTATTGCGGCCTACACCTACAACCAGTCAGAAGTGACGGGAGGCGGTGAAAACGAGGGCAATACGCCAGCCCTGACACCCTCGCATGTCGCCAGCCTCTGGGCCAACTATACGTTCCAGGAAACCAACCCCTTCCATGGCCTGTCTGTCGGCGCGGGTGTCCGTTATGTCAGCGAGAACTGGACGGATACGGCCAATACGTCGAAGAACCCCTCGAGCTTCTACATCGACGCGTCCGCCGCTTATGACTTCGGCGCGGTCGACAAGAAATACGAAGGCCTGACAGCCGCCTTCAATATCCGCAACATTGCCGATGAGCGCGACACCGTCTGCAACGAGGGCTTCTGCTACCTCGGCCAGGGCCGCAACATGACGGCAACCCTGAAGTATCGGTGGTGACGGCATGGCGGCAGAGATGAACGGGGCGGCCTCACGCCCTTCGATTGCCGATCATCCTGTCGCCCGACAGGCCGTCGACCTCGACGGCCTGGTGGGCGATGGCCCGTTCGCCTATTGCCGCGGCAAGCTGCTTGCTTCTGCGCCGCCGACCGGGATTGTCATTCCCTGCAGGGACCTTGGCGACCGGGAGGTGTTTGACGGCATCATCGCGCGCTATGCGCAGAAATTTCCGGGCAGCGACCGCCGTGCGATCGTCTCCATGTGGACGCTCTATTATTTCAGCATGCTGACGATCGCTCCGAGCGTCCATATGTTTGTAAACCGCATTGCGCTGCCATTGGACATCGACGGGCTGTCGCTGGTCTGCGATGGTGAGACAGGCGAGCCGGAAGCATTCGTGATGTCCGGCAGCCCCGAGCTTGCCACCGATCCGGCTGCCGAGCTTCACCGGCTGATGCTCGGCCATGCCGAGCCCGTGATCGCGGCGATTGCGGCCAATGCCGGCGTGGCGCCGAAGCTGCTCTGGAACAATGCCGCGGCATATCTTTCCTGGATCCTGAAAGAGATCGCCCACCGCCACGAGCCCGCTCTCGTCGAAGGCGGTCTGGCGCTGCTTGACGAAGCCGCATGGCCATGCGGCCGGCGCAATCCGATGTTCGGCATGATCCGCATGGCGCGCCAGCAATGCGGCTTCGAATTTGCTCGCCGCAAAGTCTGCTGCCTGCGCTATAACCTGCCGGGCGTTGGCGGCTGCGGTGAAGCCTGTCCGCTGCCGGACGGGCGGCATTGACGCCGCTCGGAGTCATGCGGCGGCGTTTGAAATGGTTTTTGACTGCTCGGCATATCTTGAGGGCGGTAATCCGGCAAAGCGTGTAAATGCCGTGCTGAACGCGCTTGCGGAGCCATATCCGACGCGCTCGGCGATCTCCTGAATGCCGATATCCTCCTGCCTTAGCAGGTTTTTGGCGAGCGCCATGCGCCACGATATGAGATATTCTATCGGCGCGAGGCCCACAGCGCGACGAAAGCGATTGAAAAACGCCGACCGCGACAGGGCAGCCTCGCCGGCAAGCTGCTGCACCGTCCATTCCTTGGAGGGATTTTCATGCAGCCGACGGATAGCCACAGCAAGGCGTGGATCGCCTAGGCCACGCAGAATTCCAAGCGGCGCCTTCTCCCCAGCATTCGAGCGCAGCGCCTCGACAAGCAATACTTCCAGCAGTCGCGCCAGGATCATGTTCTTTCCCGGCCGCTCGGCGCGGGCTTCGTCAGTGACGAGCTGAACGATCACGGACAGTCTGCTGTCGCCGCGGATATGGATGATCCGCGGCAGCAGGGAAACCAGCAAAGCCGCATCGGGCGAGCCGAAAGCGAAGTGGCCGACCAGCAATCGTGCATTCGGAGCCCCTTCGGGATCGCCGTGGCGCGTTTCTCCAGGAAGCATGGTGACGGTGAGGGGATCGATGCCGGGCGACAATCCGTCGTCGAGGCTCGACATCGTGAAGGCATGGGCGGCCGGGATCAGGATGAAGTCGCCTTCGCGCAGCGTGAGCTGCTTGTCCTCCGCGCTCAGCCGCGCAGAACCCTCCAGGACGACGCAGTAGAAAGGCTGGCCCGTTTCCTGGCGCTCAACGCGCCACGTCCCTGCGCCGCTGACGAACTTCGAATAGCGCGCCGCCGGCTGCAGCAGCGTGACCATTTCAGCCAGAGGGTCGCTCATCGATACGCCTGATAATGAAACGTGGACGATGCATGATATTCAGTAGCGATATCGCCGTCTACATCTATCGCCGTCAGCATGGATAGGAGACAGATATGAAGACGGTTCTCGTTACAGGATGCTCGTCGGGGTTCGGGCTGGAAATTGCCAGGTTCTTTCTCGCGCATGGCTGGAAGGTGATCGCCACCATGCGAACGCGGCGCCAAGACCTTCTGCCGATCTCGGACCATCTCAAGATCGTTGCGCTGGATGTCACGAGCCCTGAAAGCATCCGCGCTGCGGTTGAGACCGCTGGTCCTGTGGATGTGCTGGTCAACAACGCCGGCATCGGCTGGCTCAACGCCGTTGAGGGAACGCCAATGGAGATCGCTCGCGATGTTTTTGAGACGAACACTCTCGGAACGATCGCGATGACGCAAGCGGTTCTGCCGCAGATGCGGGAGCGGCGGGAGGGGGTCATCGTCAACATCACGTCGAGCGTGACGCTCAAGCCGCTCCCGCTCCTCTCGGTCTATACGGCCAGCAAAGCCGCGGTGAACGCCTTCACCGAGTCTGCCGCGCTCGAGCTAGAGCCATTCAATGTGCGCGTGAGGATCGTGCTCCCGGGGCGCGCGCCGGAGACGCGGTTCGGCGATACCGCGCGCTCACGGCTTCAACAACAGGGCGGCTTCCCGGAGGCTTATTCGTCGGTCGTCGCAGACGTATTCGCGTCCTGGGAGCAGCAATCGGCGACCGCTCTGACGCAGCCCGTCGACGTCGTCGAGGCAGTATGGCGCGCTGCGACCGATCCTTCCTCTCCGTTGCGCATCCCTGCAGGCGTCGACGCCGAAGCATTGACGGTATGAAGGCGGCGGCCCCTTAAGGTCGCCGGCGCAGAACGTACAGCAGCATCGGCGCCCCGACCAGGGCCGAGATCAATCCCGCAGGGACCTGGTAGGGGAAGGCGATCATGCGGCCGGCCCAGTCGGCGATGACGAGCAGGGTCGCGCCGATCAGCGCGGCGGCGAGGAGCTGGATGGAGGGACGGCGAAGTCCAAGCCCATGGGCAAGGTGCGGCGCCATCAGTCCGACGAAGCTCAAAGGGCCGACGACGAGCGTGGCGGCAGCTGTCATGATCGCCGAGAGCCCGAAGAGGACGCCGCGCGCCGGAGCAATCCTGAGGCCAAGTTCGCTCGCCGTCTCCGAGCCGAGCTGCAGCAGGGCAAGCCAGCGGCTTGCAAGAAAGGCCGCGATGATACCGGCGAGCGCAATCAGCATGGCGCTGGCCGCAACGTAGTTATCAACGAAATAGGTCGAGCCCGCCATCCAGCGGATCAGCGCCAGGCCGCGCGGATCGCCGCTTGCCGCGAGAACGCCGATCCCGGCGTCGAGGATCGCGCCGAAGGCGATGCCGGCGAGCAGCACGCGGTTCGGGCCGAAGCCCGAACGAGCGCTCAGGAGTAAGATCAGCAGCAGCACGGCAAGCGCGCCGCCGCCGGCAAAGGCAAGCTGGATGGTCAGCCCCGGTGCGGCGAAGGCGAACATGGCGGCGGCGACGCCGAGCGTTGCTCCCGCCGAAACGCCGAGCACTTCGGGACTTGCCATTTCATTTCCGGTCAGCCGCTGCAAGACCAGCCCCGTCACGCCGAGCACGGTTCCGGCGCCGAACGCAGCGGCGACGCGCGGCAGGCGAAGGGGAAGGATCTCATCCCACGCGGCGGCCGGCAGCCAGGCCCAGCTTCCGTCCGGCGCACGGCCGAAGAAGACCGCCGCCGTTGCCAAAGCGGCAACCGCGAGGAGCAGCAGGACAAGCGATGTGGTTCTGCTGCCGACTGCAATCTTTGGCGAGGCCATGCCGGGCAGGGCGCGGGTGGCGGTGGCAAGGCGAGGCAGGAGCGCAATGAGGATCGGTCCGCCGAGCAATGCGGTCACCGCCCCGGTCGGCACGAAATCGCCGGGAGCAAGCAGCTCGATCGCCTCATCGGTCAGAAGGAGCAGACCGGCGCCGGCAACGGGCGACCAGATCAATTGGCTGACGACGCGCCGTGCACCTGCCAGCCGGACGATCTGCGGGGCGACCAGACCGATGAAGCCGATGACGCCGACGGCGCTGGTGACGAGGGCGCTGAGCGCAATCGCGATCGCCAGGATGAAGCCGCGCGCCCATTTGATCGGCAGGCCGAGGCTCGTCGCGCCGGCATCGCCGAGCTGGGTCAGCGCCAGCGGCCGCGTGGCGAGAAGGGCAAGAGCGGCGAGCAGCGCCACCTTCGGCAGCAGCGAAATCGGGATCGCCCAGCTTTGCTGCGAAAGCGATCCGGCGCCCCAGATGAAGATCCCGGAAAGATATTGCTCGTTCGTCAAGATCAGGATGGCGGCCGCGGCCCCGCACCAGAGACCGATGATCATGCCGGACAGGATGAGGGAAAAGGGCGAGAAGCCATGCCGGGCGCTGATCGAGAAGATCGCGAAGGCGGCAGCGGCACTTCCGGCAAGCGCCACCGCGTCGCGGCCCCATCCCGTCAGCGACGGGAAGGCAAGCATGACGGAGACCAGCGCCAGATTGGCCCCGGCCGAAACGCCGAGCGTCGTCGGCGAAGCGAGCGGATTGCGCAGCACCTGCTGCAGGATCGTGCCCGACAGCGCGAGGGCGGCGCCGGTGATCAGGGCCGTGGCCATGCGCGGGAGCGTCGAATAGAGAAGGAGCAGGTGCTGGGCATCGTAACCGCCTGATGTCTCCAGATGCGGCAGCGCCGGCAGCACGTCGAGGAGAGCCAGGCCGAGGCCCGAAAACAGCAGCAGCGCCGCGAGTGCGGGCGCGCCGAAGCGGGAAATTTGCGCTGTCATCGGGCGGCAGTCTCCAGAACATCGACCATCAGGGTCGAAAAGCGCAGCGCTTCCTGGACCATTCCAAACATCAGCACGCCTGGAACGACCGAGATCTTCTGCCGCCGGACGAAGGGAAGGCTGGTCCAGAGCGGGCTTTCGGAAAGCCGGGTCAGGACATCGGGCGGCAGCAGCGGCGACACGACGACGAGGTGCGCCTGCTCGCCGAGTTCGGCGAGCTGCTCCAGGCCGATCGTCTGAAATCCCCAGTAGCTCGCCTCGCCCTTCCAGGCATTATCGAGGCCGATGCGGTTCATGGCGCCGCCGTAAAGTCCGGGGCCGCCATAGATGCGCGCATGCCTCTGGTCGATGAAATTGATGACGGCGACCGGCGGCGCCGACAGGCTTTTTATCCGGTTGCGCAGCCGATCGAACGTGGCGTCGGCGCGAGCGAGAAATGCTTCCGCTTCCTGACGTCGCCCGATCATGGCGCCGAGGCGGAGCGTTTCGGCGTAGGAGCGGCCGAGCGCCTCGCCATTCTCGGCATAGACGGTGAAGGTTTCCACGGGCGCGATCCGCGACAGTTTCTCATCCATGGCTGCAAGAAAGGGTGTGCTGAGGATGAGCGATGGCCGCAGGCTGGTCAGGACTTCGAGATTGATCTCGGCGGTGGTGCCGATATCGACGACGCCTGATGGCATCGCCGGCTCGACCACCCATTCCGGCCAGTTTCTCAAGGATGCGATTGCGCGCGGCACGCTGCCGAGGGCCAGCATTGTCGACGCCAATCCGTAGTCGAGCGAAACGACGCCTCCGTCACGAGCCTGTGCGATGGCGGGAGCACCGGTCATTGCCAGGGCGCCAAGAAGAAAATCTCGTCGTCTCAAAGCGTAGTCTCGCCTGGCTGCATCCCCGCGAGCGGCTTGACCATGAACAGGCACGGATGATCTTCATGCCAGAGTTTCGGAAACACCTCCGCCCTGACGAAGCCCGTCCGGTCATAAAAGCGCCGCGTCGCCTCGAATTGCGGCTCGTCGCGGCCGCGCGGCGCAAGCGTCTTGACCGTCAGCAGCCGGGCGCCGGATTCATGGGCGAAGCGTTCGGCCACATCGACGAGATGACGCCCGGCGCCGCGGCCGTGATAGTCGGGCCGGGTCGCGATCAGCGCGATCTCGACGGCATCAGGCAGGTGCGGCTTCAAGGCGATCATGGCGGTGACGACATCCGCTTCGACATACCCGAACACCGGCAGTTCCTCGACTGCCCGGGCGCTTGCCTCGATGACTCCGGGTTCCGAAAACCAGTCGGGCAAAGCCCCCATGATCGATCGGCAGAGCTCCGCCTTGCCGGTCAGAACCTCGACTGTCCGTCCCATTTTTTTCTCGCCTCCGCTCGGTCGATTTAAACTTGACTCCTGTTATCACCTTAAATTAGACACTGCAATCACATCGTGTACCTTTGTTCAAAAAGGAACACCGAGGCCGAACCGACCAGCAACGACAGAGCCTGATTTTCCATTTGTAAAAAGGGTACAGGACAATGCGAGCATCGCATCGTGATGTGAACGGAAATGCCGTGGTCAACGCCATGATCGAAAACAAGGATAAGCTCCTGAAGACGATCGAAAGCGTTGTTAAATCAAGGTCATATTCTGAAGATATATTTCAGGACGGCGTGATCAAAGCTTACGGGGTCAAAACCGACGACATCCGTTGCCCGATCGGTTACGCATTTCGGATGGTCTATAATCTCGCCCTCGACGAGAGCCGCCGACGGCGCCAGCGGGTGAGCAACTATAGGTCGATCGACCAGGTCCAGGAAATGACGGCGCCCATCCCCACCGTGCTCGATCAGCTGGTCGCCGCCGAGACCCTTCGTGATGTGCTTGCCTCGCTCGAGGCGCTGCCGAAGCGCACCAACGACGCCTTCATCCGCCATCGCCTGAACGGCGTGCCCCAGAAGGATATCGCAGCCGAACTCGGTGTCTCCCGGACACTCGTCAATTTCATGATCAAGGCGGCAGAGCAGCATTGCCATTTGGCAATGGCCGAGCCTGCTCGCCCCGATCACGAGCGCCCGCGGGATATCACCGCTTCGCGGCGTGCAGCGCCTGCTGCAAATCGTTCCACAGCAATTCCGGCTCTTCCAGCCCAACAGCGAAACGGATCGTCTGCTCGCTCACGCCGAACCGGATGAAAGTGGTCATCCGGTCGGGGATCTGCAGTGCGACCTTGGCCGGAACGACCAGCGTTTCCGGTCCTCCCCAGCTGACCCCGAGGCGGATCTCGCGAAGCGCGTTGACGAAGCGCGCGACATCGATATCGGGCGTCAGGTCGAAGGCGAAGAGCCCGGCGTAACCCGAGAGCGTCGCCCGCCCGGGATGATCCTGAAAGGCCGGGTGGCGGACACGCGCGATGTCGGGATGCTGCTTCAGCCGATTGGCGAGCAGAAGCCCGCTGCGCTCATGCTCCTTGAGGCGTACCCGCAGCGTACGCATACCGCGCAGCAGCAGCCAGGCCTCGAAGGGCGCGAGCTTGGCGCCCACATAGGGATAGGAGGTCGAGTTGATCTTCGCGATCGCCTCCTTCGACCCGACGACGACGCCGGCGACCGTATCGCTGTGGCCGCCGAGATATTTCGAGGCGGCGTGGATGACGATATCGACGCCATGCTGGATCGGCTTCTGAAAGAGCGGCGTCGCCCAGCTATTGTCGATGATCGTCGTCACGCCGGCCTCTTTCGCCATGGCCGACAGCGCCACGATGTCCTGAAGCTCGAAGATGAAGGAAGACGGGTTTTCGAGATAGAGCAGCTTGGCGCCCGGCAGCGTCTTGCGCACCTCTTCATGATCGGAGGGATCGACGAAATCGACGGTGACGCCGAGCCGGCCGAGCAGCTTCACCAGAAGGCGGTAGACATCATTGTAGAGGTGACGAACCGCAACGACGCGGTCGCCCGCTTCCACCAGGCTGAGAATGGTCGCGGTGATGGCGGCCGTTCCGCTGGAGAAGGCGCGTCCGTCTTCGGCGCCCTCGAGGCGGGCGACCAGCAGCTCGAATTCGCGGACGGTCGGATTGTCGCCGCGCGAATAGATGAAGTTGCGCGTCCGGCCGGCGAAGACATCCTCCATCGCCTCGTAGCTGTCATAGGTGAAGAGCGAGGTCTGGAAGATCGGCGGCGAGACGGCGTTGAAGGCGGCCGGGTCGACGGGCGTGAAGAGATCGTCGGCCGCCGCATGGGCGCCAAGGTCGCAGGGGCTGAACGACTGGTTCATGATAATCCTCTCATGGACAAAAGTTGGGATGGGGGCGGAGAGCGGTCGGATCGTCGGCCGACCGCTGCCGGAGCGCGGCGAGCGATCTTGCCAGGCAGACGCATGACAGCAGGCCGGTGAGCGCCGAGGCCAGGAACATGGCTGCGAGCAGGCCGGAAAAGCCGAAGCAGGGCGGCAGGAGCGAGAGCAGCGGAAAGAGAAGATATCCGTTCTGCGCCAGGCCGACGGCAAGCGCGGCTTTCGGCCTGCCCTGCGCCTGGAAGAGGATCAGCACGGTTTGCCGGAGGCCGAACAGCAGGAAGGGAAGATGGGTTGCGACGATCGCCTGGCCGGCGATCGAAAGCACGGCGGCTTCGTCGGTGAAGAACGCGGCAAGGCGCTCGGAAAAAATGATCGCTGCCAGCCCGTAGACGCCGCCGACCGCGCTCGTGACCACGGAAAGCATGCGGGCTGCCGCCAGCACGCGCGATATATCCCCGCGCCCCCAGGCAAAGCTCAGGATGGACTGCGCCCCGAGCGAAATGCCGATGACCGGCAAAGCGCCGACCGCAAGCAGCCGCAAGGCGATGCCGACGCCGGCGATGCCGTCTTCACCGTGATAGGTGCCGGCGACCGACAGCATCGCGGCAATCGCGCCCGCCGTCGCAAGGCTCGTCAGCGTCGTCGGTGCGCCCACAGCAAGCACCGGCTTGAGATGCCTGATATCGGCGAACCGCCAGGAGAACGTCGGCCGGATCGTCCCGAGACGTCTCGCATGGTAGGCGCCGTAGATCGAGAGCGCCACGAGCTGGGAGAGGATGGTTGCCATCGCCACGCCCTGCAGACCGAGACCGAAGCCGAAGATCATGATCGGGTCGAGGATGATGTTCAGCGCGAAGCAGGCGACGAGCGTCCACATGCTGAAGCGGGCGTTGCCCTCGGCGATCGCCAGGAAATCGAGAATGATCTGCGCCATCGTCAGCGGTATCGAGATCACGATGATGAGGAGATAACGCTGCGCCAGCGGCTCGATCGCCGGCGTGGCGCCGAACAGCAGGGCAGAGGGAAAGGCGACGATCGCAACCGCGCTTACCGCGCCGAAGGCGACTCCGGCGGCAAGGCTGACCGAGGCAAGGGTGCTCGCCCGCGACCGGTCGCCGGCGCCGAGCGCGCGCCCGACCTCGGTCGCGACACCGACGCCGATGCCTTCACCGAAAGCGGCGACGAGCATGAGGACCGGCAGCACGATCATGATGGCGGCGATCTGGTCTTCGCCGATCATGCCGACAAAGACCATGTTGATCGTGTGATGCGCGGCATTGATCGACAGGCCGAACATGGCGGGCAGCCCGAGCCGCAGCAGCAGCCGGAACAGGTGCGGGCTGGCAAGATCTTCCGGCGCAAGCCGCCGTTTCCGCAGACTGCCGCTCATTTCGCTCATGTCGTTCATGATGCGGGCACCCAGAGACGATCGCCGAAGAAGCGCTCGCGGCTCAACATGACGAGCAGCGCCCGCTTATGCGGAAAATCGACATGCTTGATCTTGGCGAAGCCCGAGCGGTCGAGATTGCGGATCTGCTGCTCGTGGCTGGCGCGCGGCTCGCCGACGATGCGTTGCGTGCGGGGATCGTCGAGGAAGATGAAATGCATCAGCGAGGGAAGCCAGGCGCTGATCCATTTCTTGCCGCGATAATCCGGCTCGCCGATCGCCACATGCCAGCCGCGATCATAATCGTCGGCATCGTAGAAGGGCCCGAGCCGGTTTTCCTTGGCCCAATAGACCTCGAAATAGCCGAAGGGGATATCAGCGAAACTGCCGATCAGCGGCAGCACATGCGGATCGGCGATCCGTTCTTCGAGGATCTCGCGGTGCTTGTCGAGCGAGCCCGCATCCTCCCAGATCGTGTTGACCTGCTCGTCGTTCATCCAGCGGTGGAAGGCGGCAAGATCGGTCTTGGGATCGGCCACCCGGAAGCTGATGTCCCGCTCCAGCCAGGGAATGAATCGCTGGTAGACGGTGCCCTTCGGCTTTGCCGGCCGGCGCGGATGATAGCGGCCGGCGGTCATTTCCTGCACGGGCGGCAGCGGATAGGTCAGCTGCGGCAGCCATAGCGACGGCCATTGCCACAGGATCGCGGAATCGAGCTTTCCCGCGCCCGAAATATGCGGCGGTAAGCTCGCCTGATGCCCCTCGAAACGGACCGACTTGATCGAGCGATCCTCCGCCGTCACCGCTTCGGCCGCCGCCATCAGAAGCTCCGCCGATTGCGTGGGATCACCGTGGTAGAAGGTGATTGTTGCGACGCCGGCCTCGGCCTCATAGGCGGCTTCGTGGTGCCCGTGCGCGGTCTTCAGGTGGACGATATTCGGGGCGAGCCTGATGTAGCTCCGCGACTGCAGAGTCCGCCTCTGTTTGGCGGCGTCGAAATCCATGATGTTCTCCTTGATCGGCAGGACTTTTGATGCTGCGAGCATGAAGCCCGCTCCTCTGCCGATTTGGTAGAATGACGATCCATCTCTGGCCGGATTTAGGGTTTGGTGAAGAAAAAAATTCTCATCAATTTTCTAAACTGCAGCCATCAGGATCCGTCATTTGCGCATGACATCCATCTCTGCAGGAGCTTCGAATGGACAATCTTGAGCCCCGCGACGATCTCTGGATCGTCGTCATCGACACCGAGCGCCACTACTCGGTCTGGCCGCAGGACAAGCGGATTCCGGTGAGCTGGGAGGCCGCGGGCTTCGCCGGTTCGCGCCAGGAATGCCTGGCCCATATCCGCGAGATCTGGACCGATCCCCGCCCGCTCTCCCTGCGCTCGGCCATGGCCGGCGATGCGCGTCTCTGAAAACCTCTGGATGGCAAGATGAACAAGCAGATCACCAATTTCGCCGATGCCCGTCCGACCGACGCAGTGGACGCCGTCTTCGAGAGTTTTCCGCTGACCATCGCGCAGAAGCGCATCTGGTCGCTGGAGCAGATCGGCAATTACACGGTCTTTCCCTACCA
Source organism: Rhizobium phaseoli (assembly GCF_001664385.1). Classification (NCBI taxonomy): domain Bacteria; kingdom Pseudomonadati; phylum Pseudomonadota; class Alphaproteobacteria; order Hyphomicrobiales; family Rhizobiaceae; genus Rhizobium; species Rhizobium phaseoli. The sequence continues at coordinate 147,285 of NZ_CP013536.1, forward strand.
GGTCATCGGGCTGCGGCTGAGTGCCGCGATCGACATCGAGACGATTGCCGGCGCCTGCCGGGCGCTCGTGGCGCAAAACCCGTCGCTCGCCTCCCGCTTCCGCCGGCTGGCGGGCGGCCGCATCGAGCAATATCGCGGCGCGTCGAACGCTGTGCCGATCGAAATCCTCGGCAATGACGGCGCGGCTCTTTCCGAGCCGGATGCCTTGGCCGCACGGAAAGCCTTCCGCGACAAGCGCTCCGATCTCCTGGAAGGCCCCGGTGCGCGCATCCAGATCATCCGGCTTGCCGAGGCGCAATTGCTGCTGACGATCGTGCTGCATCCGATCATCTGCGACGACCGCGAAAAATCCGTGCTGGCGAGGTCGCTGGCGCGCATTCTCGATGGGCGAACCCGCCGGCGATATGCAGCCGGTGGAAATCACCGCCGGAACGCGGGAAGCCGATTGGCTGGAGACGGATGAGGCGCGGCAAGCGCTTGCCTATTGGCGCGATGCGATCGGCCTCGACTATGCGGCCTCGACCTTTCCGACCCGCTTCAACAGCGGCGGGCTGGCAGGCGTGGCGCGCGCCGAGCATCGGTTTTCGATCGAGCCCGAGCTCTGGGGCAAACTCGAACGGCATGCGGGGCGCAAGGGCGTTCAGGTCGAGCGCGTGCTGCATGCCGCTTTCTGCGCCCTGCTGGCGCGCTACAGCGGCAACTATTCCCTGCTGAACGGCCTCCTCGTCGCGCGGCCGCGCACCAAACATTTCGCCAGCCGCGGCCGCGCCGAACAGGTTCTTCCCCTCGTGCTTTCGCTGACCTCCAGGCACTCGCTCGACGACGTCGTCGCGGCGATCTCGTCGGTGACGGAGGAGGGGCTTGCCCGCCTCGTGCCGCTGGAGCGCATCACGCAGGAACTGGTCGTCGACGAGGCCGCCGCGCAAGAAGCCGTGGTCAAGGCTCTGTTCGAATTCCGCGAGCCTTATCCGGTCCCAAGGCAGGCGACGAACCTGGAACCTTCGGGCGCACGTGCCGACAGCGAGCTTTCCCTGGTGATCGAGGCGCGTGCCGATGGCGCCGCATACGGGCTGATCGACTATGCCGGGGATCTCTATGACGGCGCCCTGATCACCCGTGTCGCCCGGCATTTTTGCCTGGTGCTGGAGCAGATCGTCGCGAAGCCCGATCTCAGGATCAAGGATATCGAACTCGTGGGCAGCGACGAGCTCGACTGGTTGTCTGCACCCTATGAGGATGACGTCGTCAACGACGACAGGCCGGTGCATGAATTGATCGCCGCCCATTCGCGCCGGACGCCCGAGAACACCGCGATCGTCTATGGCGACGAGGAGTGGAGCCATGGCTGGCTGGAGGCGAGCACCAACCGCCTCGGGCATCGGCTGCGGCAGCTCGGCGTTCGCGCCGAAGTGACGGTCGCGATCTTCATCAAGCGTTCGCCCGAGGCGATCGTCGGCATCCTCGCCACCCTGAAGGCCGGCGGCGCCTATATTCCGGTCGAGCCCGGCCATCCGCCGGTGCGCAACCACCACATCCTACGCGATGGCGGCGTCAAGATCGTGCTCACCCATAGCTGGCTGCGCCGCCGCCTGCCGGAAGAGCTCGACGCGACCGTCCTCGAACTCGACAAGCTCGATCTCGACGGCGAGCCGGATACGCCGCTCTGTGTTCCGACGCACAAGGACCAGCTCGCCTATGTCATGTACACCTCGGGGTCGACAGGATTGCCGAAGGGTGTCGCCGTCGAGCACGGGCCGCTGACCCACCATCTGCAGAATACCTCGCGCGTCTACGGCATGAGCTCGGAATCCCGCGAGCTGCCCTTCCTGCCCTTCAGTTCGGACGGCGGCCATGAGCGGTGGATGAACCCGCTGATGGAAGGCGGCAGCATCATTCTTCCCGACCAGCCGCTGTGGACGCCGGAGGAGACGCTGACGGCGATGCGCAAGCATGGCGCCAACAATGCGAGCATTCCGACGACCTATCTGCAGCAGCTGGCGGAATGGGCTGACATTACCGACGGCGCGCCGCCGATGCGCCTCTATTCCTTCGGCGGCGAGGGGCTGGCGCAATCGACCTTCGATCTTCTGTCGCGGGCGCTGAAATCCGAGTGGCTCATCAACGGCTATGGTCCCACGGAAACAATCATGACGCCGATGGTCTGGAAGGTGAGGGCCGGCACCAAGTTCCAGGGCGCCTATGCGCCGCTCGGCCGCGCTGTCGGGCTCAGGCGCGTCTATGTGCTCGATCCCGACCTCAACCTGTGCCCGATCGGCGTGACCGGCGAGCTCTATATCGGCGGCGAGGGCATCGCGCGCGGCTATCTCGGCAAAGCAGATACGACGGCCGACCGCTTCATTCCCGACCCGTTCTCGAAGGAGGGCGGCCGGCTTTATCGCTCCGGTGATCTCACGCGCTGGCGTGAGGACGGAACGGTCGAATTCGTCGGCCGCGTCGACCATCAGGTGAAGCTGCGTGGTTACCGCATCGAGCTCGGTGAGATCGAGGCCGCGCTGCTCCAGCAGCCCGGCGTCGGCGAAGCCCTGGTCGTGCTGCGCGATGACGATGCCGGCGGCGAAAAGGCGCTGGTCGCCTATGTCGTGCCGAAGAAGGACGAGGGGCTTGATGCCGAGACTGTTCGATCCGGCCTCGAACGCAGCCTGCCATCCTACATGGTGCCGGCCTCCGTGGTCGAACTGGAGAAGATGCCGACCAATCCGAACAGCAAGCTCGACCGCTTCGCGCTGCCCGCACCCCAGCCGGTCAAACGCGCCATCGTCGAGCCGGCGACGGCGCTGGAAGAGGAGGTGCTGGATGTCTGGCGCCAGGTTCTCAAGCTGGAAGCGATCAGCGTGGAGGATAATTTCTTCGCCATCGGCGGCAATTCGCTGGGCGCGATCCGCATCCTTTCGCAGCTCAGGCAGCGCCGGCCGAAGGTTCCGCTGACTGTCGCCGATATCTTCAACAACCCGACCATCCGCGCCTTTGCCGGCGTGATGGAGCAGGGGGAGGAGCGCGATCTCTCCGAGGTGATCGTGCTGCGCGCCTCCGGCGCCAAGCCGCGACTCTATTGCTTCCCGGGGCTTCTGGTCAGCACCCGCGAATATGTGAAGCTCGTCGATTATCTCGGCGCCGACCAGCCGGCGACCGGCTTCATTTGCCATTCGCTGTCGGAAAAGAAGGAAGTCGGCGCGCCGATCGAAGAGATCATCGAGCCCTATGTCGATTATATCAGGACCCATAGCAGAGGCGCGCCCTGCACTTTCCTCGGCTGGTCCTGGGGCGGGCTTCTCGCCTATGAGGCCGCCCGCACCCTCGGCAACGAAGTCGATGTCAGGATGATGGCGATGGTCGACGTTTGCGATCTCGGCTCGGAATTCGCGATCGGCGCCAAGCCGCGCTTCCGCCCCGGCGAGCGCGACGCGCTGCATCGCAACGTGCAGGCATGGCTGCAGAAAACGGCGATGCGGCCCGAATGGGACCGGCTGCTGTCGACCATGGACGCCGATACCTATGAGCAGTTCCTGCGCTTCGTCGGCGACGAGAAGGATCCGCTTCCGACAGACGGGCCTGATATCAGCAGCCGCGAGCATACGTTCTGGGTGCTGATCGACAACGCCCTGATCTTCCGCAAGCATCGGCTCGTTCCCCATGACGTGCCGATCTATCCCTGGGCGGCCGACGACAGCCTCAACCGCGGCCTCAACCTGATCGATTGGCGCCGCCTGTCGCCACGGGCGCGGGCTGCCGAAATCATCACCGGCACCAACCATCTGCACATGATCGGGTCTCCCGCCTTCCATTCAAGGCTTGCCCTGCGTCTCAGGGAAACAGAGAAGGATAACGCATGACCGTCGCTTTTACCCGCAGGGACGCCCTCAACGAGCCGCTCGATCTTGCCGGGATCGGCATCGGTCCCTCCAATCTGAGCCTCGCCTGCCTGCTGGAATCCGTGCCCGAGGTCCGCAGCCGCTTCTTCGAGCGGCGCGGCGCCTTCGACTGGCATCCCGGCATGATGATGCCCGGCGTCGAGCTGCAGTCGTCCTTCCTGAAGGACCTCGTCACCCCGGTCCTGCCGACGAGCCGCTGGTCCTTCGTCTCCTATCTGGTGGCGCATAAGAGGCTCTACGCCTTCCTGAACGCCAATTACGACGCCGTGCCCCGGCAGGAATTCGCGCGTTATCTCGCCTGGGTCGCCAATGGCGTCGACGGTTTGCGTTACGGAACGGAGATCCACGACGTGGAGCACCGCGACGACCGTTTCGTCCTGCGCTTCGACAACGGCCAGGAGGAAGCGAAGAACCTGGTGATCGGCACGGGATCTTCGCCCTTCGTGCCCGATTGGGCGAAATCCTTCCTGGGCGCCGATTGCTTCCACAACAGCGAGGCCAAGTCGCGCCTCAAGGATCTTCGCGCCGCCCGCATCGTCGTGGTCGGCGGCGGCCAGAGCGGCGGCGAGGTGGTCGAAGCGCTGCTTGGCAATCCTGATGCGATGAAGGAGCTGATCTGGATCAGCCGGCGCCATAATTTCGAGCCGATCAACGACACGCCGTTTTCGAACCAGGTCTTCTCGCCGGAATATGTGCAGGCCTATCTCAAGCTCAGCGGCGAGCAGAAACAGGCGGCGCTGAAGAACTCGATCCTGACCAGCGACGGCCTGTCGATTTCGACGATCCACTCGATCTACCGCCGCCTCTACGCGCTGCGCTACCTCGATCAGAGCACCCTCACCGCATCCCTGTCGCCGAACCGCGACGTGATCCAGATGGAGCGGAACGGCAATGCCTATCGGCTGATCGTCCGCAACCACTTCGACGGCGGGATCGAGGTGCTGCATGCCGATGCGGTGGTGCTTGCAACCGGCTACAGGTTCCGTTTGCCGGATGCGCTCGGCTCGCTCAGCGAAAGGATAAGCCTCGACAGAAACGGCTATCCCACCTTGAACGACGACTACACGATGCAGTGGGCAGGTCCGCGGACCAACCGGCTGTTTGCGCAGAATGCCGGCCGATACTCGCACGGCATCGCCGACTCGCAGCTCAGCCTCATGGCCTGGCGCAGCGCCAAGATCGTCAACACGCTTCTCGGCCGGCAGCATTTCGATGCCGAGCCCGACAATGCGCAGCTGGTCTGGGCGACGGAGGCCGCTTCCGCCATGCCGCATCAGTTGCGGGCCGGCTATTCGGACGGCCTGCTCTCGTCCTGAAACATCCGGAGACGAATGCCGGGAGCGCCGGATTGGCAGCGGACGGCCAGCGCGACGACGTGCCGGCTGCCGCTCTCGAGCAGACGGTGATGCCATTGCCGGCCGGGTTCGGCGCTCTGAACCAGGACAGGAATGCCATCCTGCCAGGAAAAGGCGACGCTGCGGGGATCCTGGCGCAAGCCCAGCCCGAGCGCCTTGAGTTGACTCTCCTTGAGCGTCCAAAGGGCAACGGCCGCACGCGGACGTTCGCCCGCAGGCAATTGATCGAGCCAACGCCGTTCGTCCAGACTGCAATAGCTCTCCAACGCCGCCGCTTCGATCTCGGCGTCGGCGCGTTCACAGTCGATTCCGACGCGCTCGCATTCTGAAGTGACCGCGACCGCCACCAGCCCGTCGGCATTGGAAAGGCTGAACTGCAGCCTGTCGCGGCCCTCGACCGTCAGCTTGCCGTACCCACCAGCCAGCAACAGGACCTTGTCAGGCTGCGTTTCGGTATGCACGCCCAGCACTTGCCGTAGCAGATAGCGGCCGGCAATGAACGAGGTCCGGTCGCGTTCGAAGCGATAGGTCGCGGCGCGCTCCCGCTCATTCGGTGAAAGCGACCGTATCCAGCGCTCACTATCGCTCCCGTTCTTCGCATATTGCCAGAGCACGACATTTATGGCGGCCGGTTCATTGTCTGATTGCTGCATGAGGCCAGTATGCGTAACGCGCCCCCATTGGCAATCGCCGCGGGTTCTATTCCGCGGCTTCGATGAAGCGATGGCGTTCGTAGAGGAACTTCAGCACGGCTTCACGGCATTTCAGATATGTCCGGTCGGAGGCGAGTTCGATGCGGTTGCGGGGGCGCGGCATAGTGACGTCGAGGACTTCGCCGATGCGGGCCGCCGGGCCGTTGGTCATCATCACGATGCGGTCGGAGAGCAGCACCGCTTCATCGACATCATGGGTGATCATCACCATCGTGTTGCCAAGCCGGGCATGAATTTCCATCACCGCATCCTGAAGATGGGCGCGGGTCAGCGCGTCGAGCGCGCCGAAGGGCTCATCGAGCAGCAGGATCTTCGGCTCCATGGCAAGCGCGCGGGCAATGCCGACGCGCTGCTTCATGCCGCCCGAGATCTCCGCAGGCCGCTTGTCCCTCGCATGCGCCATCTGCACGAGGTCGAGATTGGCCATGACCCAGTCATGCCGCTCGGCCTTGGTCTTCGTTCGGCTGAAGACCTTGGAGACGGCGAGATTCACGTTCTCATAGACCGTCAGCCAGGGCAGCAGCGAATGGTTCTGAAAGACGACGGCGCGTTCCGGACCCGGCTCGTTGACCTCGCGGTTTTCCAGGAGCACGGCGCCTGAAGAAACCGGCGTCAGGCCGGCGATGAGATTGAGCAGGGTGGACTTGCCGCAGCCGGAATGGCCGATGATCGAGACGAATTCGCCCTCGGATATCGTCAGGTTGATATCCTTCAGGACTTCGGCGCGCACGCCGCCGCGATCGAAATGCTTGTCGATATGATCGAGCTTGAGATAGGCGTTCATCGTACGGTCCTCAATTGGCCATGGCGCCGCGGGTGACGAGTTTGCCGAGCGCGGCCACCAGCTTGTCGAGAGCAAAACCGACGATGCCGATATAGGCGAGCGCGACGATGATGTCGGGAAGGCGCGACGAGTTCCACGCGTCCCAGATGAAGAAGCCGATGCCGACGCCGCCGGTCAGCATTTCGGCCGCGACGATGGCGAGCCAGGACAGCCCGACGCCGATCCTGAGGCCGGTGAAGATGTAAGGGGCTGCCGACGGCAGCATGATCTTCCAGAAAAATTCGAGCTGGTTGAGCCGCAGCACCTCAGCGACGTTGCGATAATCCTGCGGAATATTGCGGACGCCGACGGCGGTATTGATGATCACAGGCCAGATCGAGGTGATGAAGATGACGAAGATCGCCGAAGGATTGGAATCCTGGAAGGCGGCGAGCGACAGCGGCAGCCAGGCGAGCGGCGGCACCGTGCGCAGCACCTGGAAGATCGGATCGAGGCCGCGCATCGCCCAGACCGATTGGCCGATGATCGCCCCGACGATGACGCCGGCGACGGCGGCAAGACCGAAGCCATAGGCGACGCGCTGCAGCGAAACCAGCACGCGCCAGCCGAGCCCGATATCCTGGGAACCGTAGTTGAAGAACGGGAAGGCGATGAGGTCGTAGCTATCCTGCCAGACCTGATGCGGCGAAGGCAGAGAGGCGTCCGCCGATGAACAGAGCGCCTGCCAGAGGAGGAGGATGAGCGCCAGCACGACGGCGGGCGGGACGACATTTTGAAGTGCGGTCAGAGCCGCACGGCGAAAATCGATCCGCGATCCTTGCTTGCCGGAGAATGACAGAATTTTCGCTGCCGGCTTGGCGGGTGCGACGATCGCGGGGGGTTCTTTGTTTGCCAGGGCGGACATCAGCGCGCTCCTCACGGGAATGGAAGGCCGGCGCGCCGCGCGCGCCGGAGGCGAGATCAGGAGACGGCCTTGATCGACAGGCTGTCGAGATAGGCGGAGGGATTTTCAGGATCGAAGACCTTGCCGTCGAAGAAGGTCTCCTTGCCGCGCGACGAGGAAGCGGGAATGTCGGTTGCGGCGACACCCAGATCCTTGGCGGCCTCGCGCCAGATGTCCTCGCGGTTCACCTGGTTGACCAGCGCCTTGACGTCGGTTGTACCAGGCAGATTTCCCCAGCGGATATTTTCCGTCATGAACCAGGTGTCGTGGCTCTTGAACGGATAGGAGGCGCCGTCCTTCCAGAACTTCATGTAGAGGTCGGTAGCCTTGGCCTCGCGGCCGTTGCCATAGTTGACGTCGCCCTTCAGGCGGCCGAGCACGTCCTTGGTCGGAACGTTGAACCACTGGCGCTTGCCGAGGATCTCGGCCATCTCAGCCTTGTTATCCATGCTCTCGCACCATTGCTGCGCCTCCATGACGGCCATCAGCAGGGCCTTGGCGGCATTCGGGTTCTTTTCGATCCAGTCGGCGCGCAGGCCGAGCGCCTTTTCGGGGTGGCCTTTCCAGAGCTCGCCGGTGGTCGCCGCGGTGAAGCCGATGCCCTGGTTGACGAGCTGCTCGTTCCACGGCTCGCCCACACAGAAGACATCCATGTTGCCGACCTTCATGTTGGCGACCATCTGCGGCGGCGGCACGACGATTGTGGACACATCCTTGTTCGGATCGATACCGCCGGCGGCGAGCCAGTAGCGGATCCAGAGGTCGTGGGTGCCGCCCGGGAAGGTCATGGCGGCCTTGACCTCCTTGCCCTCCGCCTTCTTTTTCTCGAAGGCGGCTTTCAGCTTGGAAGCATCGAGCTGCACGCCGGTTTCGGCATATTCCTTGGCCACCGAGATGCCCTGGCTGTCGAGATTGAGCCGGGCAAGGATCGCCATCGGCACCGGCTTGTTGTTCTGCGTCACCTTGCCTGTCTGCATGAGGTAGGGAAGCGGCGAGAGGATGTGGGCGCCATCGATGCCGTTGGCTGCGCCGCCGAGCACCAGATTGTCGCGCGTCGCGCCCCAGGAGGCCTGCTTGGCGACATCGGTTTCCGGCAGGCCATGCTTGTCGAAAAGGCCTTTTTCCTTGGCGATGATCAACGGCGCGGAGTCTGTCAGGGCAATAAAGCCGAGCTTGACGCCCTTCACTTCAGGACCCGTCCCGGCTGCAAAGGCGCCGGAGGGAAAGGCAGTCTTGACGGCGCCGATCAGGGCGGCTGCCGCAGTCGTCTTGAGCATGCTGCGGCGGGTGATGCCGGTTGTCGAAATGCCAGTCGTCGAAATCTTTTTCATCTGCAGGTTCCCCTCTGCTTGCTGAGTTCGGACGCAAAAAAACGCCGCCGGCATCTGCGTTCGGAATGGGAGATCCCGCACAGCAGAAACCTTGCGACGTCGGTGTCGAAGTCGGCGCCTATGCCGCGCCTCTCTGCTCAGTCGCCGTTGACTGGGCGTTTGGGGACTTGCAACCAGCGTGCCAATTCGCAGGAAGGCGAGTAACTGCAGGCAGCAAAACAAGAAAATCGGTAATTTGAGCAATGATTATTTATTGGGCACTTGTAGAATATGATCATCATTTGTGCGAGTGCGAATGCGTAGCGCACGTGCTAAGCGCCATATTTGTGCAGTGCACATAACTTGGCCACACCTAAATAGGTGGCTCGACCCTATGGGAGGCTGCACGCTCAAGTTCCTCGGCCGAAGGCATCAAACGGGGCGGTTGCGTTCCAATGCTCTCAATCTGACGAATCGCGACGCAGTGGGAGCCTGAAGGCCTCCCATTGCGCTGAGTTTCGCGCCCGGAAAAGTCGTAATTCTTGTTGTTTTCCAGTAACTTTGAGTGGAACTAGCTTGAAATTAATCGCTCAAGTAATTGCCCTGACCGGAGATTTCCAAAACCAAATGAATCTCTTCGTTTAGTTAACACTAAATTGTCGAATCCGATGGGAGATTTTGCCTTAACCGGCAGCGACCGTCCCAAGAGGAGACCCGCATGAAACGCCCGAGCATCAAGCAAGCACTCATCCTAAAGCTATCCATCATCAGCATGTTCATACTTGGTCTGTCCTACGTCTCGCTGGACACCATTTCCTCGCTTCGCGCAAATGCCGAACAGGTCGGTACCTTCTGGGTGCATCGGCTGGTGACGGCGCGTGAGATCAAAGCAAACTTTCTTGATCTGAAACTTGCCCACGCCCGGTACTTGCTCGAAGACACCGCGGAGAACGACAAAACCGAAAAGCAGGCGATCGCAGCTGCAGCCGCTGGGCTCGAGACGGTCGTCGGCGAATACGAAAAGGGCGTGCGCACGGAGCGCGGGCGCCAGTTGATCAATCAGATAAAGCCGGAACTCGACAAATATCGCGCGTTGGCGGAGCAAATGATTGCGCTCGAAGATAGCGGCAAGACAGCTGAGGCAGTCCGGCTGTTCAAGGAGAAGATGGAGCCGCAGGCCGAGTTGGTGAACAATGGGGTAGCGGATCTGGTGGCATTCATTCTCAGCCAGACCGAAGGCTTCGTGGCGGCAAGTGATGCTTCCGCGAAATCCGCTTTCATGCTGACTGCTGCGATCGCCTCGCTGGCCTTGCTCGTGGCTATCGCGGGTATCGTCTTTGGGATTTCCGGCATTGCCAATCCGATCCGCAATACGGCGTCCGCCATGAAACGGTTGTCGGCTGGAGATCTCGACAGCGATATTCCTTATGCCGGCCGTGCCGACGAAATCGGTGAAATGGCCGGCGCAGTCGAAGTGTTTCGCCAGAATGCTCTCAACGTTGTCAGGCTTGAGAAGGAAGCTGCCGAATCCCGCAGTGAGAGCGAGGCGGCGCGCGCCGCAGCCCAGCAGCGTGCCGAACGCGAAGCCGAGCAGCTGCGCTTTGCAACGACTACCTTGGGCGGAGGTCTCCGGCGCCTTGCCGCGGGCGACATATCCTTCCAGCTCTCGGAGCGATTTGCCGCTGAATACGAAGCATTGCGCGACGATTTCAATACTTCGCTGCGGCAATTGGGCGCGACGATCGGCGCCGTGCTTCAGACGGTGCACAGCATAGACAATGGCACCGGTGAAATAGCATCCGGGGCCCAGGACCTATCGAAGCGCACGGAACAACAGGCCGCTTCCCTCGAGGAGACCGCCGCCGCGTTGGACGAGATTACCTCGAATGTCGCGATGGCGACGAAACGCACCGAGGAGGCGCGCAATATCTCTGTGGAAGCCAATGTCAGCGCCCAGCGCTCGGCCACCATCGTGTCGGAGGCGGAGCAGGCCATGCGACGCATCGAGGACAGTTCGCAGCAGATTTCGAACATCATTGGCGTCATCGACGAAATTGCTTTCCAGACGAACCTTCTGGCGCTCAACGCCGGTGTCGAGGCAGCGCGCGCAGGTGAGGCAGGAAAGGGTTTTGCGGTGGTCGCACAAGAAGTCCGGGAACTCGCGCAACGAGCCGCGCAGGCGGCCAAGGAAATCAAAGGTCTCATTCAGAAGTCGTCGACCGAAGTCGAGCACGGGGTCAAACTTGTTCTCGAAACCGGGACGTCACTGAAATCGATCGGCGAACGCGTTGCCGAAATTAATCGAGCCATGGACGCGATCGCCACCTCGGCGCGCGAGCAGGCGACCGGGCTTTCCGAAATCAACACCGCCATCAATCACATGGATCAGGCAACTCAGCAGAATGCGGCGATGGTCGAGCAGTCCACGGCCGCCGCCTCTTCACTAGCCTCGGAAGCAAGCCGCCTGCGCGAACTGGTCAATCAGTTCCACTTGGATGGTGACAGAGGTCCAGCGAATGCCCAGTCCAATACTCGCTCGTTGGAAAGCCGCATGCCGTCGCAGGTGGTCGCTCTGCGGCCCTCTATGCAACGGTAAACTTGCCGCCGTGGCAGTCTTGTCAGTTTGAAGGGAAGACTCCCTGATGAGAATAATGGCGCCGCAGCTTCAGGCTGTGCTGCTGTGGACAAAGAGGTTCCGGAGGAAGCTCTTTGACCGCAGCCTGCCCTGGTCCGACGCCGGACATTGCCCGGCATTCGGCGAATTTGGGATTTTGCAGCGGTCGGATTATCGCCGGCGGGTTACTCTCGATTAGCACTCCTTAAGATGTTCAATGCGACATTCGGGCGAACGAAATAGCGAGATCGCCTTGAGCAACAAACGATCCAGGACGAATGTCGAGCTTGAGAACCTGCTTCGCCAGCTTGGGCTGGCCCTTGAAGCGTCCGGGATCGGGATCTGGCAGCACAACATCGCAAGAAATCAGACGCGATGGGATGAACAGCTCAAATTGATCTATGGCGTTCCGAAAGCGCCGCTCGATGTCATCTGGCTGGACAGTATCCATCCTGACGACCTGGTGGCGACAAACGATATATTTCTGCGCGCGATCGAAACCAAATCGGATTATGCATCCGAGTTTCGCATTATTCGGCCGGATGGCGCGATCCGCTACCTGCGTTCGCGCGCTCGTTATTTCGTCGATGCCGCCGGCGATCCATGCTTTGTGGGCGCCGAATGGGATGTGACGGACGACGTGCTTCTCAACAAGGAGCTGGAGCGGAGCCGGGCAGAGGCGCGCTTCGCGGCCGATCACGATCACCTCACCGGCCTGTTGAACCGGCGCAGCTTCGATTTCGCCCTGTCCGAACTTGCCAGGCGGGAGAGCGTCAAGGTTGCGCTTCTTCATATAGACGTGGACCATTTCAAGGAGATCAACGACCGCTTCGGACATGCGGTCGGCGACCTCGTTCTCTGTCACGTCAGCAATATTCTGCTGGAGGCCATTTCAGCCGGTGACGTCGCGGCACGGCTCGGCGGCGACGAATTCGCTGTCGTCATCACCGAGGACGAGTGTGACAGGACGATAGCTGTGCTCGATCATATTCAGAGACGTCTGGAAAGCCCACTTCCTGTCGGCGATCAGACGCTCATCGTGCGGTGCTCGATTGGCGTTGCCAGCGCCATGAGCGCCGATTTCGCCAGACTGCTCTCCCAATCCGATCTGGCGCTGTACCATGCCAAACGCAACGGCCGGAATCGGGCCGAGATTTTTTCCGACGAAATGGCGTCGACGCTGGCGAACGAAAGGCAGCTGGCCCAGGATCTGCGGTCCGGGCTGGCGCTCGGCCAGATCCGCCCATTCTACCAGGTGCAGGTCGATGCCAAATCTTTCCGGGTGAACGGTGTCGAAGCTCTGGCGCGGTGGCATCATCCCACTCGAGGAATTCTCGCCCCGGCGCATTTCCTGTCCATCGCCTCGTCGAATGGACTGGTTGCAGAGCTTGACGACGTCGTTCTGAAGGCTGTCCTGTCGGACATGAAATCATCGGCGCTGCTCGAAGGCATCCGCGTGTCTGTCAATCTGTCCGCCGATCGTCTCGACGATCCCGAGCTGGCGGCGAAGCTCGACGGCTATGACATCCCGTCCGGTCGATTGAGCTTCGAGCTGATCGAGACGATATTCTTGGACAGCCTGAGTGACCAGGTGCGGCAGAACATCGAGGCGATCAAGTCTTTCGGTATCGACATCGAAATCGACGATCTCGGGTCCGGGCATGCTTCCTTGCTGGGTTTGCTCGAGCTGCGGCCGGATCGGGTCAAGATCGATCGCCAGCTGGTGACGCCGATCCTGCAATCGGTGCCCAGCCGCCGGCTGGTCGGCTCATTGGTCGACATAGCGCGGGCGCTGGATATGGAAGTGATCGCCGAAGGCGTCGAAACGCTCGAGCATGCCAACGTGCTTGCCGCCCTCGGCGTCCACACCCTCCAGGGTTTTGCGTTCGGACGACCGCACTCGTTTGCCGACCTGTCGGCGCGATTGGAGCAGGAGACATTCGATTGCCAGTGGGCCGACGTTGTTGGGGCCAGTCGCTAACGAGTGGTTCTGCGCTTTGCTTAAAAGCGGAGCCGCTCTAGCTTTGAGCCTCCAATAGGTTGTCCATTCGATCCGGACCGGGAAAGCTGAGGTTGTCGAAGCTTCAGTGATTCTCGGGGGACCGAATGGACATCCATATGAATGCCCGCCTCACGCCGCTCAGTCGAGCGGTAATTGCGCACCGCGTGCTGATGGAAGGACAGCGACCGATGGCCGTCGCTGCGGCTTTCGGCGTCTGCGTGAAGACTGTCTATAAATGGGTAAGGCGCTATCGACGGGAGGGCGAGGCCGGTCTCAATGATCGCAGTTCCCGACCGCACCGCCTGTATCATCCGACCTCGCAGGTCACCGCCGCCCGGATCGAGACCTTACGCCGCCTGCGCATGACCGGCCAACACATCGCCAAGGAGACGGGTGTCTCGCCAGCCACAGTCAGCCGCATCCTCAAGCGCCTTGGCCTGAACAAGCTCAAGGCCTTGGCCCCGGCTGAGCCGGTGCGGCGCTACGAACGCGACCAGCCCGGCGAACTCATCCATATCGACATCAAGAAACTCGGCAAATTCAACCGAACCGGCCACCGCATCACCGGCGATCGCACGGGGCAGAGCAACAGCCGCGGCATCGGTTGGGAATACGTCCATCTGGCCATCGACGACCATTCACGCCTGGCCTATTTGGAAATATTACCCGACGAGACGCGACGCTCCTGTCTGCGCTTTCTCTTCAATGCTTTGCGCTTCTTCAAAGCCCATGGCGTCAAGGTCCAGCGCGTCATGACCGACAACGGCACAAGCTTCCGTTCCCATCGATACGCCAAGGCGCTGCGGCGGCTCAGCATCAAACACATCCGCACCAAACCCTATACGCCGAAGACAAATGGTAAGGCCGAACGCCTCGTCCAGACCGCACTGCGCGAATGGGCATATGCCAAGGCCTACGAAACCTCGCAGCAGCGCGCCGCCGACCTGCCGCTCTGGCTCCACCGTTACAATTGGCATCGCCCGCACGGCAGCCTACAATCCAAACCGCCCGTCAGTAGACTCGGCCTGATCGAGGACAACCTGTTGAGGCTCCACATCTAGCTTGCTTTCCAGTTCGCATTATTGGGAATTGACCGCTGAGGCACGACGACCTGGATGATGGACGGACTGTTCAGGTTTTCTTTTGCGGCGTTTATGGCGTCCTGCAGTTCGCCATAGGTGTCCACTTTCCAGCCCCGGCAGCCAAAGACCTCTGCCAACTTGCTGTAATTCCATCGGTGCAGGATGCAGGAATTGTAGAACGGCGTGTTGCCATGGAAAACCGATGCATCGGCAAGCCATTGCTCCACGCCGTAGATGCCGTTGTCCATCACGAAGATGATCGGGTTGAGATTGAAGCGGGTTTGTGTCGAGAGGCATTGAGCGGTCATCTGAAACCCGCCATCTCCGGCAAAGACCAGCAGCCTCTGTTTAGCTTGTTTCGCCAGCGAAACCCCGGTCGCGGCCGGGCCGATATAACCGATCGCCGAATAGGATGATTGGACGATGAAACCGCGGCGAGCCCCCACTTCAAGAAGCAGGCTCCCGAAATAATTCAAGCTGGCGTCGGCACCAACGATGGTATTTCCGTCGATCTGCTGCTGAATGAAATCGTAGAAGCCCTGATAGGTTATTTCGCCCGCCGGATCCACAATCGGCGCTTGTCGGGCCGTTTTCGCCGGAAGGCTTTGGGCTTTGCATGTCAGCCTTTTGTCGATCAAGCCGTTGACGAGATCCGCCAGCGAAACCTGTGAGTTGAAGATCGTGCCATATTTCACCGTATCCCAGGAGGCGAATGCGGTTTTGTCGAGGTCGATGGGCCAGCCCAAATCGTTGATATCAGTCAACCAGACGCCCAGCGCCAAAACGAAGTCGGAGTCTTTGACCAGAGACTGGACATAGGGTGACGACGATTTCCCATCGAACACGCCGGCAAATTGGACATCGTCTTCCGACAGGATGGCCTTGCTCAGAAGCTCGGTCACGTAGGGAATTTTGAGGTCCCGAATGAGCCGCTCCGCCTGGTCGTGAAGACCGAACCGGTCGATTTCGACGCCGATCCAGATCAGCGGTTTGGTGGCATTCTGCAATTTATCGCTGATTTGCGCGATCGACTGATTGAGACTGTCCTCGTCGGATATGTCAGGCGCCGCTTTCAATGAAGTCGACGGGCGCGCGCATTCCAGGTCGACCATATCCTCCAGCAACTCGATATAAACCGGACGTCTTTCCGTGATGCACTGTGTCAGCGCATAATCTATGAGCATTGGCGCAAGATGAGGACTGTCGATGCGAACAGTAGCGGCCGTGATGTATTCGAACACCTGACGATCCGTTTCCCGTCCGCTGATGAAGTGATGCGAACTATAGCCGGTTTGTTCGAATCTCAGCGTTTTCTGGATGCTTGGCGCACCGTTGATCAGGACGACCGGCACTTTCTCGACGTAGGATCCGGCGATCGCATTTGTCGCACAAAGCGAGCCTGCGGAATAGGTGACGCACAGCGCGCCAATTCCTTTCAGTCTCGCATAGCCGTCGGCCGCATAACCGGCATTCAGTTCATTCACCTCTTCGATGACCTGAATATCGCTTTTCTCGACATAGCTGTTTACCCATTCGATCGAATAATCGCCCGCCACGGAAAACAGGTGTCCCAGGCCCAGTTCGCGAAGTCTGTCGACCAGATATTGTCCAACCGTGTATGTATCGCCCATGTTCCAGCGGCTCCCCTGTTGACGAGAATTGACGCATATTAGAATTCGCTCGCGTTATCGAATAAGCGCGGTATGTATATGTCGAATATTCCTGGGCATCTTCGTTCGGGAAATCTTTCCAGCAGGAAGCGCTTGAAAGCATCATTGGTGAGTCCGTTGCCGGCGGCCTCCATGGCGACGGACAAATACTCTATATTTTTGGCAACCTCGTTCTTGTCCGCCGGAAAGCCGTGACCGGGAAGGAACAGCTCATAGTCCGACAGCAGCATGCCCTGCAAAACCCCGATCCAATGCTCCATGTATTTCGTCAGATAGAGGTGGGTTCCGCTGTAGATCAGGTCTTGGGCGATAAAAACGCCGACATCAGGAAGACCTATGGTGAGGAGAAAATCGATCTCCGTATCAACGACTTCATCAAATACGTACTTGACTCCGTCGATGATCTCGTGGCCGGCGCGGACGGTTTTTTCGGGAACTACCAAGCTCTTCGGAGCGAGGTTGCCCAGTTTCCAATGGTCATTCAGGGAATCCTGGCCATGCTGCCTCAGGAACTCCTTCGTTTCCGACAGTGCATGAATCGGAATGTCGCTGAATGCGGCTCCCAGGCCGAACCAATGGTCCGGGTGCCTGTGCGATAGGTAAATCCGGTCGATCTCCTTGCCGAGACTGTCGGCATAGGCCCTGAATTGCAGCGCATAGGGAACGAGGAATTGCCCATCGACAAGAACAAGCTTGTTCCTGCTCTCGATGATGTGCGTTGCATTGGCGATATTGTCATCCGTGAATGCCGAAATGAACGTGTGAATACGGACATCGCCTGCTCGCCTGATGATTTTAATGGGATCCGGCAATTGCGCCACCATAGGTATCTCCCTGATTGCTGAGGTTTGACGTTCACCCGGGCATGGCGGAGACTTGGTTCCCCAGCATTCACGGGCTGTTTCGAACATTTGCGCGCCGGAGCACCATCACGAATGAGATCGACGGCCGTGGGACGCGATCTTTTCCTCCAATGTCCTCAGGGCGGCGCGCGCAACGTCGTAGGCGCTGTCGACGCCCATCTCGGGCGCGTCCTCGCCGGGCCGCCAGAAACGTCTGCGCGTCATTCGCATCGAGCTCTCGAAGGGGGGAATCGCGTTGAAGACTTCGACGAGATAAGGGCCGGAATAGACCGGTTCGATTTCGTCCAGCATGGTCTCCCACGGAATCCAGCAGTCGCTGACAGCGCCCCGGTCCGGCGCTGAGATATGAACGTAATTCAGCCGGCTCTGCTGTACTGCCCGGGCGACATTTTTCCGGAAGGTTGCCGGCCCCTGGCTTTCCATCACGACCTGGGCTGTATCGATCGTGACGCCACAGACCGGAATGTCAGCGCTTTCGAGAAAATCCAGCGCTTCCGAGACCATGGTCGGCCCGGGCGTTTCCCAATTCTTCACGGGTTCGATGGCGAGCTTCACCCTCTTCTCGGCGCAATATTGCGCCAATTCCCGGAAGATGGGGGCTGCCGCCGCATATCGTGGCTTCATCCAATCCTGAAGCGCGTCGCTCCAGATTCCATCGCCGTCATCCGTCAGCGGAAAGACACCATAGGGGTACAGGAACGGCCCGGACATGATCGTATTCTCTCCGCCCAGCACCGAGGTAATGTCGACGCGGGATTTGAGATAGGACAAAGCCTGCTTGCGCTGTTCCTCGTAAGGCGAGGTCGGATCGAAGCTTCGCGTGGTCCCCACATTGGTTGTGAACTTCACATCCCGGAAGCCCGCCCGATCGAACGCTCGTCTGAGGCTGATATAGCTTTCGACCTCAGCGTGATGATCGGCATGGGCCGGGCCTGGGGCGATATGCAGGTCGAAGCCGGTGTAGCCGATCTCGGTAAGAGCTTTCAGATGTCTGACGAGAACCTCGGTGTAGCCGGCGTCATTCGGCCTCAAATCCGCTGTAAACATAAAGAAGCTGAAATATATATCTCGCCTGCGTGCCTCTTCCATCTTCATCGCTCCAGCTGTGGCTATCCGGTAATGCGTGGTTCAGGATGATGTCTCGCCGGGCATTGTGATGAGGCGAGATCCTTTCCCGCCTCCTTCACATCGCCATCCGGCCGAAACAAGCGGTCCGCGCCGGGCTACCATCCAAGCAGCTTGCGCAGATATTCACGGCCCATTTTCGCGTATTGCAGCGGATTCGCCTTGGCGGGGTCCTGCTCTGCCTCGATGCAGATCCACCCGGCGAAATCCGCCTCCGCCAACGCGTCGAGGATTTCCGGAAAGGTCTCGATGGAGCCGTCACCCGGCACGGTGAAGATCCCCGCCTCGATCCCTTGCTGGAAGGACAATTCTCCCTTGTGAATGTTCGTAACAACCTCGCCGCGAATGTCTTTGAGGTGAACGTGCTTGATGCGGTGGGCGTATTTTCTGGCCAGCGCTAGCGGATCGACGCCGGCAGCCGCCTGGTGCGCGGTATCGAGAAGCATGTTGACCAGGCGAGGATCCGTCTCGTCCATGAGCCGGTGGATCGCTTCCGTCTTCATCACCCCTGTTCCGAGATGCGGGTGATAGCAGAGCCGGCGGTTGCGGGCCCTGGCTTTCTCGCCGGCTGCATGCAGGCCTTCGATCAGCTGTTTCCATTGGTCCTCGGAGAATTCGGGGCAATTGGGAAACAGGGCGACCGGAAGCGGATTGACCGCTCCGCCAAACTCGGAGACGACGAGATCGGCCCTGCGCGGATCGTCGCTGCCGCCCTCCATGGCTTCGAGGAAGTCGAGCTGAGCATCGACGCTTTCAAGCGTGTGACGATTCATCGCCTTGATGGTGAAGTAGGTGCTCACCCAAGGCTCGGAAATCCGCAACCCCCTGAGTTCGAGGACGGGGCGCAGGATTTTCGGATCCGTCGGATATTTATGGCCGACGCCGCACCCGACATAGCCGGCGAGCGCCATTTCACTCAGAGCCTGCTCGTAGGGGATGCCGATGTCGATGTTGATGAAATCGTCATTCCACCAGAGCGTGGGGATGACGCCGAGCCAGACCTTAGCGGGCGTCAGTCGATGCAGATAATTCGTCATGGCGTTGATCCAGTTCTTTGAAGACAAGCGGAAGTGGCGTCAGGTCAGGTTTTGGAACGGGGGCCGGAGCCGGAATTTTCGGTGGAAAGGCCCAGGAGCCGAAACCCTGCCCCTTGGCGCCCGGAGGGTGGGCTCCGATTGCCTTCCAGAGCAGACCCTCGATATAGGCATCGGGGGACACGACGAAGGTGGTATTCGCAGGCCTGGGGCCAAAGCGCTCCGTCCAAGCGGAGGACAGCTCGAACCAGGTGCCGGAATACCAGAGCTTGATCAGCGCGCGGGCCACGTCTCCCAGCAATTCATTGCCGAGAATGGTCGTGCGCACGGCGTGGATACGGGCCTCGCTTTCCGATGGTGGCAGGGCGGTGAAAGCGGCCAGCAGTGCGTCGGTGATCTCGCTGCCGACCACCGTGTCGAGCGTGGCGAGATAGCGTTCTGCCAGGCCGGTTCCCAGAAGATCGAAGTAGGAGAAGGCCGTCAATTCGACCGATAGACCAAGAAATGGCTCGAAACGGCTGCTCATGCGTTCACCTCCGCCTGCCGGGTGACGGCTGGCTGTTTGATACCGCCGGGGATCTCATAGGTGGGGCTGCCATTCTTGCCGGGATGCCCCGGCAGCGGATTGCGGATGAGTTCGAGGATCATGTTGCGGAATTCGAACATCATCGGAACGGCTTCCAGCAGCAGGTTTGGCTGGCCGTTATAGGCACGCGTCAAAAGCTGGAGAAATTCGCCATAGCGCGTGTTGAAGGCGATCGCCGCCTCACGCAGTTCCGAACCTTCGAGTATATCTTTTACTTTCAGGTTCTGTTTTACAGGATAGGCGCCCTCCCAATCGACCTGCAGGTGTGGACCCGTGGGCTGGCCGGGCTGGTCGCCCTTCTGGTAGTAGCGGCCTTTGACCAGCTCCTCGAAACGATAGAAATGGGCCAGTTCGTGGTCGTCATCGTCGTAGATGCCGCCGCCGTCGCCTTCGCCCTGTTCGATGATGAGCTCGAGCGCTTCCTGGGCACTTTTCAGATCGGTCACCGCAAACAGCTCGCCGCCGCCGGAGTAATAATATTCCGAGGTGATCTGGCGCGACCTGTCGCCGGTAAAGATGGTTGTGCCCGCCCCATGCGCTTCGGCTTCCAGGTATTTGATGCCTTCCGCGATGGCCGAGTAGAACTCGCCGATACTGTAGAAATGGAGGTCCTCATGTCTTGGATGGCTGGCGAGCGCGGTGATACCAGCGGGAGTTTTGCGGTGCATCAGGCCCTTGCCGACGAGATGTTCAGGACGCTGGGCCGGCCGCTCGATTTTCAGGAAAGTCGCCAGCGCCTCATGGCCGAATGCCTGGATGCCGACCTTGAAATCGGTCTCACCGTCCGGCAGGGCGGCGGGATAGCTGGCTACGAAGTCCGGCCTGACAAGATCCGGCTTGCCGCCGATGGCATTGAGAATATTGGCCGCGATCGTCAGATGCAGCATTTCTTCCACGACGATTACGCGCAGAACCTGGGCTGCGTCCTGGTTGACGCCGGGCTTGATCGAGTAAAGCGCCGTCAGATACGGCGGAATCGTCGCATGTTCGAGCTGCATCGCCCGGTAGAGAAACTCTTTCAGCTCATCGAGCGTCTTGATACTATAGGAATCCATGCTCATGCTCCGTGAAAGATAAGTTGGGTGCACCGGCCGGCTGTCACTTGCATCGAACCCACAAGTTCGTTCCGCGCTGGATGCCGGTCTTCGTTCAATGCAGAGACTTCAGAATCTCGCGACCGCTTCGGAAGCACATGGCGGCCAGCGTCAAGGTGACATTGGCCGTGCCGATCGTCGGCATGCTGCCGCCGCCCACGAGATAGAGGTTTTCGTGGTCCCAGCTGCGCTGGTTCTTGTCCACGACGGAATTGGTCTTCGTCGTTCCCATGATATGGGTGCCGGCCAGATGATTGCCGCCGCGGATCGCATAGCCTTGTCCCTCATAGGCCACATAGCCGTAATCGCTGGGGTCGTAACGGGTATGGTCCTGCGCGCCCAGACGCGTAAAGACGGTGCGCGCAAACTGGCGGCCATAGGCGGCACCCTTCATGGTATATTCCGGAACCGTGAAGGACAGGATGGGCCGCATGTTGCCCAGAGCATCGGTATATTGCGGATCGACCGTGATGCGGTTGCTTTCGACGGGCATGACCTCGATCATGAACGCCAGCAGCAACTGCCGCGAAACCTGGTCGACCATGCCGCGCCGAAGATCCGCTCCGTAGAGGTTGCGATCATCCACCAGTTCCAGAAGGTCGGAGGTCGGCGCACCCGTGGCCCAGCCCCAGCCGTCGTTATGGATATCGATGGCGAAGGCGGCCTGCTTTTCCCGGAAAGGGCCGTCCCGCAGGTCGACAATACCGCCCGTCGAACTGGTTCCGCGCATCGTGCCGCAGATCTCAGGCATCAGCGCCCAATTCAGCAGGTAGGCGTGGTCCATCAGATTGCGTCCGACAAGACCGCTGGTGCTGCGCAGGCCGCAGGCCAGCATAAGACGCGCGGTTTCGATGGCGCCTGCCGCAAGCACGAACACCTTGCCCTTGACGGTGATGGTCTCGTGAGCCGGTGAGGCCGGGTCCTTGTAAATCTTGACCTCGAGAGAGCGGACTTTCCCGCTATCCGGATCGATGTTGACCTTCGAAGCGACCGCCTGCGGCAGCAGTTCGACAAGCCGCTCGCCGCCTTTGCCGTTTGCCGCGAACGCCTTGGCAAGTGTTTTGCCGGAGTGGTAGCGCGCTTGCACGGGACAGAGCGGTACGCAGTTGGTATTGCCCTGGCACCGGCCGCCCTCTTCGACCTGATGCGTATCAACGGCGCCGATTGGACGGTAGCCCTTCCCACCGTCATAGGCCGGGTTCGGTATGCCGTTGCGACCCTGCGGATAGGGCCTGACCTTCAGGGGATAGGTCTTGTCGTAAAGTTCGACACTGGTGCCTTCGATGCCCTTGTTGACCTGCTGATCCAGATAGGAAAGCGGCAGTCCTCGCATGGGAAAGACATAGTCATCCGGGAAGGTCTGCCCGAGATATTGCTGATCTTCGACATTCGCCGATACGCCGATTTCCCGCTCGGCAAGGCGGTAATCCTCCTCGACTTCCTCAAAGCTCAGCGGCCAGTCCAGCCCGTGGCCGAAAAGCGTGCGCGTCTTGAAATCCGAGCGAAGCAGGCGCGGCGTTTTCGCCTCCCAGTGCATGGTCGTTCCGCCGAAAATACGGGTATATACCGTATCGCTGACATAAGGGCCGGATTGAACGATATAGTTCGAACTATCGGTTTCTCCCGCCTGCAGCTTGCGAAGCTGCGGGCTGCGGGGTATGGCCGCGTTCGCATTCAGCGGAAAGGGCGACTGGTTGTCCTTGGAGGCTGCCGAATAGAAAGTCGTCAGCAGATTGTCATAGCCTGCCAGAGTGACATTGGAACCCGTTCCGGCTTCAAGGATAAGGACACGTTTGCCCGCTTCCGCAGCCTGCTTGGCAATGATTGCGCCCGAAATGCCGCTGCCGACGATCACGATGTCGTAGTCGCCAGACTCTGCGACGGTCTTGGCGTCAGCTCTTATGGCCGATTCGAGGGGAAAAAGCACTTTGGTCCTCCATTAATCCCGGAAAGCCGATCAGGGCTTTGCGGATCATGCCGTTCTGGACTCAATCGAGATCAGGCCTACGGCCTTCAATCGTCATGATTTCGGGCCGCGAGAGTTTCGGGGCTTGGACTTGGCGGCCGGGGCGGCGGCGCGGGCCCTGACTGCCGAGAGGAAGGAGGCATAGCTCCAGGTCAGATTCCGGACGCTTTTCTCGTAGCCAACGGTTCCATCGAACTGTTCGCTCAGTTCATAGTGATCGCTGTGATAGACGATGGCGCGCAGCATGGCGTCAGACGAAGCCCGCAAAGCGGCCGACGCGTCGGCGGGGCTGCTGGATGCGCCAAGTCCCAGTTCTGCGAAGAAGGGTTCGGAGAATTGATCGAGGGGGAGGGCGCCGCTGGCCTCGATGGTATTGGCAAGCCGATATTGAAACTCGGCGAAGTTGGCGGTGCACAGAGCCCAGGGATGCCCGCCGGCAACAGGAGCCGCCACATCGCCATCGTAATGATCGCCTGGATAGCGCCCGAAGAGTGGTCCGAGCCCTTTGGCCGCGTCGGCGCCATTGACCGGGTAATAGTTCGAAGACGAAGGATCGGCCCACTGGCGCCGCAGGATGGCCGCCGTTGCCAGAAGCTTGGTATCGGTCGGCTCGATCCCGCCATAGCAGACCGAAGAGACGATATCGATGTTCGCGTCGTAACCGGCTTGCTCCGCGGCATCTAGAATGCTCACATAGAGCTGCCCGTTCCAGTGGGTTGCCAGCTGGCTTTCCAACCAGGAGATGGCATCGGCCACCCCTGCAGGCACCGCAATGCCGATCGTGTTTGTGGAAATTTCCCGGAAAAAGCGCAGCTGTACGGCTCTTGCGAAAAACGAATAGCCCTCGTATTCCTCCCAGAGATTTGTGGTCTTGTTCTGGTAAACTTCGAGAAGATAAGAGAGGTTGGCCTCGACCAGTTGTTTGGCGATCGTCTGGGTGGCGCCATCCAGCTGATCGAACAAGGTCATGATCGCAATCGACTGAATGGCCGGCCCATCATTCTGCTCCGACCACGGACGAACCTCGCCGGTGATGGTGAAGCAGGCGTGGCCAAGTGTGACGGTATCGGAATTCTTCGCATTCGCCTGACAGAGCGCGGCGAAGTTCACATAGTCGACGAGGCTCGGCAAAACCCCGCCCGGAACGGGCAGCAAGCCGGCAAGCGCGATCTCGATGGCCGTAATGGCCCCGTCGCGGACCCAGTTGAAAACATAGTCCTGGTCGACACCCGGCGTGTTTGCTGGATAGGAAGGTGCGGCGATGACGCAGCCGGGGGCGGAGAAGACGCCGGGCGATGCCGGATCCTCGATGACATAGCCATCGCTGGTGATGTTGCGCATCATCAGAAGAGAAAAATAGCGCGACAATGCGACCAGATCGGTCTGCGCGAAGGCAGGCCGCGGTTTGACTGTCGGCGCATTGGCGCCGATATGGGCCGCGTTCGCACCCGTCATTGACTGACTCCAAAGCGCAACTGTCATTGACTGACTCCAAAATCGGTTGAGACTTGCCGGGGACCAGATCGAGAAATATTCCAGACCCGGACGGGAGAAATATTGTGGTCGAATGGGCGTTCAGAGTGAACACAAAATCTTTGCGGAGGGCAGGGTGGCTGGCTGCCTGCCGCCCTACCCTCGGTCGCCGCTGCTGAACCTTTAACTAGAAAGATCGTCGACGATCCGCCTTTTATCAACCTAAAGGTGTTGACCTCAGGTCAAAAAATCTTGGAGAATTGCGCTTGGCGTTACGGGTGTTCCGGCGGGATGGATTCGACCAGTCCGACGAGATTGGAGCGTGTGGCCGCAGACCGGTTGCGCAACGCCAGAACCATTTGCAATTCGGTGGCGGAGATCGCGCTGTTCCTATGCCAGTCCATTGTGCCGCGCCCGAGCAGCAGCCAGTCGAGGGAGACATCCAGCAGGTCGGCGAGCGCGCAGGCGCTTTCCAGCGAGGTATGACCGCCATTCTGCCAGCGTGAGACGGCGGCGACGGACACGTCCAGTTCGGCCGCCAGGGCGTGAACTTTCCGGAACTTGCCGCGGGATATCGCCTCCCGAATACGCTTGCCGCGTGCCATGTCGTGGGTCATCAAGAATCCTCCCGTTGTTGCGATAAAATTGGCAATTACCAAGGGCTTTCGGTCGACGAATATCAGCTATTTCTTATGGAAGGGGACGGCAAAGCCAAGCACCGGTCAACCTGGTGAAATATCCAGATTGCGCCCGGTAGGCCTCCTGTTGAACCGTCAGCACATCAGGAGGGACGGATATGTTGCGGATACTCACCAAAGACATGCTCGAGACCGATCGACGGGCTTTCGATGAAATGTTTCGGGCTCGCGCCGCCGTTTTTCGAGATCGTCTGGGATGGCAGGTCGATGTCCGGGATCAATGGGAGAGGGACCGATACGACGAGGCTGAGGATCCCGTCTATCTCGTCACGCAACAACCTTCCGGCACGCTGACGGGTTCGCTGCGCCTGCTGCCGACCACCGGCGCGACGATGCTCAAAAGCGAGTTCCGGCATTTCTTCGATCAGCCTATCGACGTTGATAGCCCGACGACCTGGGAATGTACCCGCTTTTGCCTTCATCCGCATGCCGGCGATATGAAGCAATCGCGCGCAGTCGCCACGGAGCTGCTCTCAGGGCTTTGCGATCTTGCGCTCGACACCGGCATCGAAAACATTGTCGGCGTCTATGACGTCGCGATGGTCGCGGTGTACCGGAGGATCGGCTGGAGGCCGACGCCGCTTGCCCGATCCCGGCCCGAGATCGGCAAGCTGTATGTTGGTCTATGGGATGTGACGGCGGACAATTGTCGGACACTTAGGGCCAACCTGTCCCAACTTCTGGAGCAAGCCTCTCCCTATCCTGCCAGAGTCCTTGTCGATGGCGGCATGCGATAGGCGCCGTGTCCCAACGCCCAGCAGTGGGATAGGTCTCACCGGTCTTTAACTTGTTCTTCATATCGCGCCATGGTTGCCAAAAATATACTGTTCTCGGTAATCGTGAAATGTTACCATCGCGAGCAGTTCAAAAAATACGCAACCACGAGTCCATCTCATGCTGAGCAGTTCTCGTTTTTTCTACTGTCTGGACCGGATCTCCGCATCGCCGACATTGCAGGATCTGGAAACGACGCTGGACGAAGTCCGCCACATCTATGCGATATCGCATATGGTTCTCCATGTGACCCGCTTCGCGGGCGCCACGGACAGCAATCCCCTGCTGATGCTGACCTATCCGCCCGAGTGGGTGAAACAATATCGTGACCGGGACTACTTCAGCATCGACCCCGTCGTGCGTCTCGGCCGGCGTGGCTTCCTGCCCGTGGAATGGTCCGCATCAGGATGGGATTCAGGCCGAGCCTATGGCTTCTTCAAGGAGGCCATGGCCTTCGGTGTCGGCCGGCAAGGCGTTACCCTGCCCGTGCGCGGACCGCAGGGGGAGCGATCGCTGTTTACGGTGACCTCCAACCACCCCGACGCCTATTGGCGGCAATTCCGCATGGACAGCATGCGCGACCTGCAGTTTCTCGCCCACCATCTCCACGATCGAGCCATGGTCTTGTCGGGCATGAGAAAAGTTGCGGATTTGCCGCGATTGTCACGCCGCGAACTGCAATGCCTGGAGATGACCGCCAATGGCTTGCTGGCCAAGCAGATCTGCGCCCGCTTGTCCATTTCGGTCAGCGCAGTCCAACTCTATCTCGCCTCGGCGCGCCGGAAGCTGACCGTTGCCACGACGAGCGAAGCAGTTGCTCGGGCCACGGCGCTCGAACTGATATAAGCGTGCCGATCCCTGTTTATCGCCGGCCCTTGGTGCGTGTCGCCAGAACGTTGCGAATCGAAAAGCTGGAATGAATCCTCAGAACGCCGGGCAAGGTCGAAAGAATTTCCTTGTGGATCCGCTCGAACTCGCCCGCGCTGGCGACCTCGACGCGCAGCAAATAATCCGAACCACCGGTCATCAGAAAACATTCGCGGATTTCCGGATGCCGGCGGACCGCCGCCTCGAAGCGGTCGAGATGCTCCTCGGTCTGCCGTTCAAGCGTGATGTTGATGATAACGGCGATCATTTCATCCGCATTGCCGGTGTCCACCAGCGCCGTATAGCCGCGGATGACCCCTGATTTTTCCATGATCTTGATGCGTCTCAGGCAGGCCGAGGGTGAAAGGCCGATCTCGGCGGCGAGTTTGGCGTTGCTCATGCGCGCGTCCAGGCGCAGCAGTCTGAGAATATTGCGATCGATGAGGTCGAGGGCAGGCATGAACGTTTCCTTCAGATCATGATTTATTATGCGAATAATAGACCGCACGTGCAATAATCGACGACAAAATCATCGGCAATTTCGCTCATTATTTCATAAGCTTCTGACATTCAGATGGGGTGGACATGGATAGCGACATTTTGGGTTCCCGCGAACGCACCGTTACGATCACGCAGGGAGCCACCGGCTATCTGACGATCGATCTTGCCGCACTCGGCCGCAATTATTTGAAGCTCGCGTCGATGCTGGCGCCGGTCCGCGCGGGAGCCGTCGTCAAGGCCGACGCTTATGGTCTCGGCGCCGAACGGGTCGCCCAAACGCTCTATGATCAGGGCTGCAGGCATTTCTTCGTCGCCCAGTTCGTCGAGGCCGTGAGGCTGCGGCCAGCCCTTGCCGAGGATGCCCAGATATTCGTGCTGAACGGCTTGCAGCCAGGCAACGAGGTCGCCTGCGCCGAAGGCGGTATCATTCCGGTTCTCAATTCGCTCGCGCAGTGGCGGCAATGGTCGGCGACCGCGCGCTTGCTGACGCGCAGCCTGCCGGCCGTTCTGCAGTTTGACACCGGCATGTCGCGGCTCGGCTTTCCCTGGGAAGAGCGAGCCGAATTGGCGGCAGTCATCGGCGACGGCGCCAATGTCGAGATCCTGTTCATCATGAGCCACCTGGCCTGTGCCGACGAGCTGGATAGCGGCCAGAACGGCGACCAGCTTGCCGAGATGGCGCGCATTGCCGATGAATTTCCGGGCTTCGACATCTCCTTCGCCAATTCCGGCGGCGTCTTTCTCGGCGATGCCTATCATGGCGTGCTCGCCCGCCCGGGCATCGCCCTTTATGGCGGCGCACCGAACGCCGGCGGCACGAACCCGATGGAACCGGTCGTCAGGCTGGACGTCGCCGTCGTGCAGACGCGCACCGTACCTTCGGGCGCCAGGATCGGTTATGGCGGCGCGCATGTGACGCGCAGAGAAACCCGCCTTGCCACCATCGCCGCCGGCTATGCCGACGGCCTGCCGCGCAGTCTCGGCGATTGCGGCGCCGTTTATCACAAGGGTACCCGTCTGCCGATCGTCGGGCGCGTGTCGATGGACAGCGCGACTGTCGATATCACGGCTTTGCCCGAGGGGGCACTGAGGCTTGGAAGCCTTGTCGAAGTGCTTGGCCCGAACCAGACGCTGGAAGACGTGGCTGGCGCTGCCGGAACGATATCTTACGAAATCCTAACTGGTCTGGGCGATCGTTACGACAGGCAATATTGCTGAGAGCCGGCCGGCATTGTTCTTGAGGAAATCATGAAAGTCATCGTTCTGGGGGCCGGCATCGTCGGCGTCACATCCGCCTATCAGCTGGCCAAATCAGGTCATGAGGTTACCGTCGTCGACCGGCAATCGGGGCCGGCGCTGGAGACGAGCTTTGCCAATGCCGGCGAGGTCTCCTTCGGTTATTGCTCGCCCTGGGCAGCCCCCGGCATTCCTGCCAAGGCCATGAAATGGCTGTTCATGAAACATGCGCCGCTCATCCTGCGCCCGAAATTCGACATGGCCATGCTTGCCTGGATGACAAGGATGCTGTCGAATTGCACCTCGGAGCGTTACGCGATCAACAAGAGCCGCATGCTGCGCCTTGCCGATTACAGTCGCATCGCGCTCGCCGAGCTTCGCGCCGAAACCGGGATTGCCTATGACGAACGCATGCAGGGAACGCTGCAGCTGTTCCGAACGCAGCAGCAGCTCGATGCCTCGGCGAAAGATGTCAAGGCGCTGGCGGCGGACGGCATTCCCTATGAGGTGCTGGACCAGGACGGCTGCATCCGCGTCGAACCGGCGCTGAGGCACGTGCGCGACAAGATCGTCGGTGGCCTGCTGACGCCCAAGGACGAAACCGGCGACTGTTTCAAATTCACCAATGCGCTCGCCGCCCAAGCCGAAGCGCTCGGCGTCCGCTTCGCCTATGGCACGACGATCAAGGCGCTGGACGTCGAAGCCGGCCGCGTGCGCGGGGTCGTCACTGATGGCGATCCCGATCGCGAGCGCGAGCGGATGAGCGCGGACGCGGTGGTGGTTGCGCTCGGCAGCTATTCGCCGCTGCTGCTCAAACCGTTCGGGATCCGCCTGCCGGTCTATCCGGTCAAGGGCTATTCGCTGACCATCCCGATCACCGATGCATCCCGCGCGCCGGAATCGACCGTCATGGACGAAACCTACAAGATCGCCATCACCCGGCTCGGCGACCGCATCCGCGTCGGCGGCATGGCCGAAATCTCAGGCTACACCAACGATCTCGGCCTCGCCCGCCGCAGCACGCTGGAGCATTCGGTCACCGATCTCTTCCCCGGCGGCGATGTGTCGAAGGCCTCTTTCTGGTCAGGCCTGCGTCCGATGACGCCCGACGGTACGCCGGTCATCGGCCCGACCAAGATCGCCGGCCTTTTCCTCAATACCGGGCATGGCACCCTTGGCTGGACGATGAGCACCGGCTCGGCCCGGCTCATTGCTGATCTTGTCAGCGGCGCCAAGCCGGAAATCAATGCAAAGGACCTTGCCATCAGCCGTTACACCTGAAATCTCACGAGGTGACGTGAAACAGAAAGGTGGTTATCTGTAGGAATTGGTTATTATCCAAGGGAATTTTCGATATCCTATATGACCCTTTATTCGCATAAGCCTGCCGATACCAGTTCCGCCCGCCACTCTGCAACGCAGAGCTTCCCGTTTCGGGAAACGGCCGAAAGCGGGACGGATCCGGACGAACTTTCGGAAGCATTGTCGACGCCGAAAGCTTCGATCAAGATTACTGCCGATGGCAATATGCCGATCGCATACAGCTGCAATTTCATCTCGCTGGGAGATGTGAGCGTTGGCGATTGCGCTTATGAGGGCACGATCTTCTCCAAGCGGGAAGGGATCAGCGAAAAGATGGCTATATTTCTGCCGACGGAAGGGAATATGTCTTTCGGGGGAAGGCAGGGGCCGATCTATTCGGTCCCCGGCCGCGGTACAATCCTGGAGCCCG
Organism: Rhizobium phaseoli; assembly: GCF_001664385.1. NCBI lineage: Bacteria > Pseudomonadati > Pseudomonadota > Alphaproteobacteria > Hyphomicrobiales > Rhizobiaceae > Rhizobium > Rhizobium phaseoli. The sequence goes on from NZ_CP013536.1 coordinate 177,597, forward strand.
GCCGTGCCAGGGGCACCGCCATTTTCGGCACACGCCGTCATCTCTGCCTGTTCATCGATCAGGCGAGCATCTCCAGGCGCCTCACGGATATGCTGGAACGGACGATCAGCGCCGATCTCGATATTCATCCCGATATCGATCTGACGGCCGGTGCGGGACTCGCCTTGCAGAAAATCGTCGCCAACCTTCACGGCGGTCTTACCGGCAACGGGCCGTTGCGCCGCTCGCCGCTCGCCGTCAGTTCGCTTAGCGACGCGGCGATCTATCTGCTTCTGGAGAGTTGTCCCAATCGCTATTCGGATGAGCTCGGGGCGAGCGCGCCGATGCCGGCTCCTCGGCACGTGAAATGGGCCATCGATTTCATGCACGAACATATCGCCGAACCGATCTCGCTCAGCGAGATTGCGGCGGCGGCCAAGGTGAGCACCCGGACTTTACAGCAAGGCTTCCGGCAGTTCAGGAACACCACCCCGATCGCCTACCTGCACGAAATCCGGATGGTCGCCGCTCATCGCGATCTGCTCGAAGCCGGCTCGAAGCAGGCCGTCGCCGATATCGCGCTCAGATGGGGCTTTACGCATCTCGGACGTTTTGCCGCCGAACATAAGAAGCGGTTCGGCCAGCTGCCGTCGCAGACCTTGAAGGTCTGATCTAGGCAAGCCTGCCCATGACCGGCCGCATATTCTGCGGTTGGTCATGGGCGTGATCCGGGCTTCGCGTCAGCCGGCTGCGATGATCGTCAACGTGCGGGCGGTCCGAGAGCGGCGGGCGGCGTCAGAATTCTTCCCACTCGCTGCTTGTAATGGCGCCGCTGCCATGGTCTCGCCGGTCTGGCAGACCAAGGGTACGTCGGCCATTCCCCGTTTTATGGCGAGATACTTCGATGTCGGGCAGCCTAGGCTGCGCGCTTCAAGGCGTCCCCAAGCGTCGAGACGAGCGTGTCGATCTGGCCCTTCTCGATGATCAGCGGTGGAGAGAGGGCGATGATGTCGCCGGTCACGCGGATCAGCAGTCCCCTGTTGAAGCAGTCGACGAAGACGTCGTAGGCGCGTGTTCCGGGAGCGCCATCACGCGGCGCCAGTTCGATCGCGCCGACCAGGCCGAGGTTGCGGATGTCGACGACAGCAGGCAGGCCCACTAGTGAATGGAGGGCGTCCTGCCAGTAGACGGCCAGGTCTGCTGCACGCGTCAGCAGCCCTTCCTCCTCGTAAATTTCGAGCGTGGCGAGACCGGCGGCGCAGGCGACCGGATGGCCGGAATAGGTATAGCCGTGGAAGAGCTCGATCGCATTTTCCGGGCCGACCATCAGCCCGTCATAGACCTTGCGGCTGGCAAAGACCGCGCCCATGGGAACAGCGCCGTTGGTCAGGCCCTTCGCCGTGGTGACGAGATCGGGTACGACGCCGAAGTAATCCACCGCGAAAGGTGTGCCGAGGCGGCCGAAGCCGGTGATCACCTCATCAAAAATCAGCAGGATGCCGTACTTGTCCGCGGTGGCGCGCAGCTTTTCCAGATAACCCTTCGGCGGCAGGACAACACCGGCCGATCCCGACATCGGCTCGACGATGACGGCTGCGATGGTTTCGGCGCCGTGCAACTGCACCAAGCGCTCGAGATCGTCCGCGAGTTCGACGCCATGCGCGGGAAGCCCCTTCGAAAAGGCATTGCGCCCGATATCAAGCGTATGGCGCATGTGATCGGCCGGGATCTGCGGGAAGACCCGCCGATTGTTGACGAGGCCGCCGACGGAAATGCCGCCGAAGCCGACGCCGTGATAGCCTTTTTCCCGGCCGATGATCCGGGTGCGCGTGCCCTGGCCGATCGCGCGCTGATAGGCGATGGCCATCTTCAACGCCGTGTCGACCGATTCCGAGCCGGAGCCGGTGAAGAAGACCCGGTCGAGCTTGGCGTCAGCCCCGCCCGGCGCGTTCGCAGCGAGCTTGGCGGCGAAGTCGAAGGCGATCGGATGCCCCATCTGGAAGGTCGGCGCATAGTCGAGCGTGGCGAGCTGCCGCTCGACCGCCTGGGCGATCTTCCTGCGGCCGTGGCCGGCGTTGCAGCACCAGAGCCCGGCCGTGCCGTCCAGCACCCGGTTTCCATCGACGTCGGTGTAATACATCCCTTCGGCAGCGGCCAGCAGGCGCGGCGCGGCCTTGAATTGCCGGTTGGCGGTGAACGGCATCCAGAAATTTTCGAGTACGGGCGCATTCGTCTTGCTGATCTGGTCCATCCTGGCCTCCTTTGAAATCGCCCGGAGAATGGCAATTTCCATCCTTCAAACAAGTCCTTTTCTTTGCCGATGCAAGTTATTGAAATTGAACAACGAAGAAGATAGGTTTTGTGATATTCTGGACAACGCAAACGGATCCATCATGTCAGTCGACATCGGCAGCCGCCTTCGCCACCTGCGCATCGCCCATAAGCTTTCCCAGCGGGAGCTCGCCAAACGCACTGGCGTGCCGAACTCGACGATCTCACTGATCGAATCGAACGCCTCCAACCCTTCGGTCGGCGCTCTGAAACGGATCCTCGATGGCATTCCGATCGGGCTGGCGGAATTCTTCGCCTTCGAACCGGAGCGTCCGAAAAAGGCCTTCTACGCCGCCGAGGAGCTGGTGGAGATCGGCAAGGGCGCCATTTCCTACAAGCAGGTCGGCGAAACCCTGTTCGGGCGCAGCCTGCAGATCCTGAAGGAATGCTACCAGCCGGGGGGCGACACCGGAAAAATTCCCCTTGTTCACGAAGGGGAGGAGGGTGGGGTCGTGCTCTCGGGAAGGCTCGAGGTCACTGTCGACGACGAGCGGCGTATCCTCGGGCCGGGGGATGCTTATTATTTCGAAAGCCGGCGCCCGCATCGGTTCCGCTGCGTCGGACCGGTGCCCTGCGAGGTTATCAGCGCCTGCACGCCGCCGACCTTTTAGTTCGATTTCGCAAAAGCGCGCGGTGATTGCGGAAAGATGATCCCGAAGGCGGACCGATAAACGGTCCGCCTCCGGCGGTTGATTTCGACCTAGTCGTTCGCTGATACCTTGACACCGAGCACCGTGGGAATGGTGTTCGGCGCGCCCATGGCTGCTCCCACGATCATTGGTACGGGAACCGGCTTTTCCGGGGCGGCGCGGACCGTCAGGCTCTTCGGCCCGTCGAGATAGGTGTTAAGGGCTGCCGATATCTGGTTTTGCAGTTCCGGCATGTTGAGTTGCGCCATCATCATCGGAACCAGCGCCTTCAGCGATTGCGCCAGCTCGTCGCCCGTGACGCCTTGCTTGGCGCCGGCATAGTCGAGCGCCTTTTTGGTGATCGAGGCGTCGTCGAAGCGGATCGAGGCGCTGTTGAACGTCAGCTGCTGCATCAGCCCCATCATCGCAAGTCCGGCGGCCTGGTTGGCCTCTTCCTTATTTGGATTGGCTTCGGCTGTCCTGACCGCCTCCTGCAGCGATTTGATGAAGCCGAGCGTGTAACCGGAGAAGTCGATGGCGAAGTTCAGCCGGCCGACATTTTTGAAATCGAAAGCATATTCGTCGAGGACAACCTTGCCGCTTTCGACTTCCCAGCTTCCCTTCATCGTCATGGTGCCGTCGAGCGTCGTCAGTCCGAGCTTCTCGATGGCCTCTTTCGCGGATGCGTCCTCGACCTCAGACAGGTCGGCCTTGAAGCCGGCGACATTGGCGTCATAGGCAAAGCCGCCGTCCTGGCGCCCCATGTTTGCCTCGACGCCTTCGATAGTAAACACGTCCTTGCCCTTGATGTTGAGAGCGATTGGCCCGGTGCTGGCGGTTTCATAGAGGAGGATGTCGTCCAACGTCTCGCCGGTCGCATTGGCGGGAATCGTCAGTCCGGTGAACAGAATCGCCTTGGCGGAAAAGCGTCCTCCCTCCTGTCTGAGATCGACATCCGGGAAGGAAAGTGTCTTGGCGTAATAGCCGCCGCCTTCTTTTTCTTCCACGCCCTCGAAGGTGAGGTCGCCGATCTTCAGCGCATCGCCGGGCAGGTTCGCAAATCCCACCTGGACGCCCGTTGCCGTCACCGTGTCGCCGTCGACTTCGGCCTTCTCGAAGGTGATGACCGTGCCGCCGGCATTGGCCGCGGCGCTGAGCTTCTTCATCATATCCGCGCCGTCGAGGGCCAGCGCCGGGCCGGCCAGCGTCAGGAACGCCGTGCTTGCCATCATCAGGTGGAAATTGCGCAAATGCTTCATGGGGATGTCCTTATGTAGAAAGGTGATGCGGTGAAATTTATGGAATATGCCCTGCCGGGCTCTGCTGGCAGAGGGGCGGGACGTCACGTTCGCCAGATCAGCTAATTTGGGGTGATGCGATCGGGATCGGCCGGAACCGGCGGGCCGGAAAACGGCCACCCCGCCGCCGGTGGGCGGGTGAGGATATTTTCTCTAGCCGAGGTAGTTTTGTGACTCATCGCCAGAGCTAAATTGCATTTCGTCGATATTTGCAACCGCGAATTTTCGATGGCGGAGCGGAATTAGTCGGGCTTGCCGGCAATGCCGACGCATTCGAGGATCGTCGTGCGGCAAACGCCCGCCTCCCTCTGCGGGAGAGGCTGCGCGCGCCAGTTCTGGTAGGCGATCCGGAATTCGATATCCTTGTAAAAATAGGTCCTGGCTTTTTGTCGCGAGCGGCTCCTGTTCAACGCATCGGCCGTGACCACGACATGGGTGGCAAGCCGTTTGAATTGCCACGGCGGTGTGTGTCGCTCCTTTTCGATCACCTCGACGTGGTAATAGGGATCGTCTTCCCCGGGATCGGGAAGCTCGTGGACGGTGGCCCAACGAACGGTCCGTGGTGAGATGGAGAGAATGATGGCGGAAATGGTCGGTCGCTCCACCGCTTCGGCGCGTGCCCAAGTCGTCTGGCCCAAAATCGCGGCGACTGCCGAAAGGACGGTCGGGGATTTTCGCTTGGGGCGCATGCACTTCAGCTGCTGCGGCCCTCAATTCGGGCGAGCACGCCGTCGAGCGCTGCGGTCAGCGCAGCGAGGCCGCCCTGCTTGTCGACGTCGGAAAGAACCTGCTCGTTCAATCCGCCCTTGGTGGCGAATTCGCGGCTCAGCGCGCTGAATGGCTCGGTGCCGGGGCTGTTGGCCTTCTGCGCCAGACTGGCGAAAAGCGACGCGATGTAGGCATTTGCCGTCGGCCTTTCGAGGCCGCTTTTTTCCAGCCAGCCGGCCAAGGTTTCCATAATGCCGAAATAGGTCGACATCATAGAGCTCGCCGCTGCGAGAAGATCGTATTCCTTTTTCGACTGGCACTCGACGGCGGTCCCGAGCGTATCGAACAACGCCGCGACGACGGCATCGGGCGGGAGAATGGCAGTGACGCCTTGCCGCTGTGCAACGAAGGGCAGGGGGATGGCCTGGACGAGGTGCACGTCGGCACCGATCCAACCGAGAAGCGCCTGACGCTCCGTCGCTGCAACGAGGCTGACAACCAGCTGGCCCTTCCGGAACGAAAGCGCCCGTACCACCTCCTCGGCGATCTGCGGCCGGATTGCCAGGAACACCATGTTGCTGCGATCGACGACACTCTGGTTATCCCCGGCAATCCTGACGGAGGCGAACTCCTCTGCCAGCGTGGCGGCAATGTGCGCGCTCCGCGGCGAAACGTGAATCTCGGAGGCGTAAGCCGGTGCTGCCAGAAGCCCGCGAACCATCGCTTCGGTGATCGCTCCGGTGCCGACGAATCCAATGCTGTTGATCATCACTGTTACTCCGCAGCCCGCAGCGGTCCCAGCGCGACATCCGTCGTGTAGTTCTCGCGCATGAAGTTGATGAAATTGTCCTGGAACTGGCGCGTATGGGCGTGGGCGAGCTCGTCGGCCAGATCGACGTTCTTGTCCCTGATGGCGTCGAGCATCAGCGTGTGTTCGTCCGTCAGCAGATAGCCCTCATGGGTCCGCTCCAGATATTCGAAATGCAGGTGCAGCAAGCGCTGGCCCTGCGACAAAAGCTTCTCGTAGAACGAGGCGAGATACTGGTTTTTTCCGGCATGGGCGATCGCCATGTGGAATTCCTTGTTGGCTTCAGACATGGCGAGATGATTGTCCGTCCTGACCGCCGCTTCGGACGTCTTCAGCCGCTTGGCGATGCTCTTCAGGTCGGCTTCGGTTCTGATCTTCAGACACTTAAGGCCCCTTCTCCAGGCGCCGGTCCATTGGGCCAGAAAAACAGCGTGTCGGCAAGCGGAACCGCGCGCTTCGCGCACAGCAAAGGAGCAATGCCCGATGCTTTCGAAGTTGATCACGTCCGCCTTGCGGGCGCTGCCCGCGCTCGCTCTGATGGGAGGTCTTTTCGCAACCGCCGCACGGGCCCAGACCGCCGAGTGATATCGGCAGGTCACGCGCGATCCGGCGACGGCGAATATTCCGGCTTCTTTGCCGATCTCTGCAAGGAATTCGCCGATGTCCTGAAGGTGAAGCCCGGATCCGTCGATACGACGTGGGACAATATCGCCGCCGGTCTGCAGGCAGTAAATGGGATCTGTCGCTGGCGCCCATCGCGGCGTGCCGGAGGCGGGATGAGGAACAAGCGGCAAGCCTCGTTAATGCTCACATCATGAGCGCCTGCCGATCGCTCCTCGAACATCTTCCAGCAAGAAAGCCTGGAATGAGCGGCATTCTCCAATCGATGCCGGACCGTCAGGCGCCCGTGATCTTCACGATGGCCTCAAAGACCGCGCGCGGCAGTTTCAGTCCTTGCGACGCCGATCGGGGATATTCGATACCGTCGACACCGGGCACGAACACGCCGTGTTGCTGAAGGCGATCAACCTGCCGACGTGCGCGTTCGACAAGACTATCATCGCGGCGCCCCGGCATCATCGCCACGACGGTCAATCCGACGGCAGGGCTGTCGCTTCCCTCTCGGAAAGATGGCGTGTCCAATGACCAGGGACCGCCGGAGAGCCCGGCCGACAACATTTCCACCATCAGCGCCACATTGGCACCTTTGCGCCCGCCGAAAGGAAGCAGAGCTCCGCCAAGCGCTTTTGCCGCATCCTGGGTGTCGTTACCGGCTTCGTCGACGGCCCATCCCGCCGGGATGCTGCGCCCCTCAGCTGCGGCTGCGACGATATTGACATAGGCGGTCGCGCTCGACGCCTGGTCGATGATGAGAGGCAGCGACCCTTCTCCGAGCGGAAAGCCGAAGGCTATCGGGTTGGTGCTATAGACGGCAGGGCGGCCCGCTTTGGCAACCACCATGGCATTGGCGTTGGTGGCGGCGATGCCGACGATCCCTTCGCCGGCAAGCCTGCGGACATAGTATCCCAGTTCTCCTGCCGTGTAGCTGTTCGTCTGCGTGAAGATCGCGAGCCCGAAATTGCGCACCGCTGCCACGAGATCGTCGAACGCAAGATCGAAACCGAGCTGCGCGATGCCCCGATCGGCGTCGGCGACGAAGAAAGCGGGATAGGGACGCTCACACCTCGGCGAGGGATTGCAGTTGATACGCCCCTCGCGAAAGCTGTCGAGATAATCCACCATATGCGGAAACCCGAGTGTCGCAGGTCCGTAGAGTGCGGCGGACAAGGTGGCGTCCACGAGGGATCGGGCGGTGGCTTCCGTTGCGCCGGCTGCCAGGCAAGCCCGCATTGCGAGGGCCTCCGCTTCCGGCTGATCGAGCACAACCTCATCCGACATCTGAAATCTCCGTTCCCGTGTTTCCTTGAGTCCCGGTGCTTTGAAAGCATCCGGAGCGGCCGCTTTTCGGCCGGTAGCTGTTCCCGCCCATGGAATTTAGCAACAGCGGTGAGGCGACGAAAGGAAAAATGTACATGGGTGTCAATAAACGTGACTTTGGTCATTGGCGGGGACGGGCGGGAGATCGCGCGCGTCCGCGATGATCCACCAGGCCGCCATCGAAAAATTCCCGGTTGCCCATCCGCATTATCCCGGCGTCGGTATTACAATCTCACAGCTGTCGGGACCGACGGACGATCCGAACGCCGATCGGAAGAACACGGTGACGATGGCGACAGCGATCTTTCCTGGGACGACCCAGCCACCTGGACGGGTGCGCTCGATCGCTGCCTCTGCGGCACCGGCACCTGCGCGAAGATGGCCGTTCTGCATGCGAAGGGCGAATTGCCGCTCCATCAGGACTTCCGGCACCAAGGGATTCTCGGCAATATCTACACCGGCAGGCTGGTCGAGGAAGCAAGGATCGGCGACCAATCCGCCGTTGTCCCGACGCTGAGCGGCACCAGCTGGATCTCGGGCCTGAATACCCTCGTTCTCGACATGACGACCCCTTCACCGAAGGTTTCACCCTCGGTGACATCTGGGCTTAAGGAAAGGCGCGCGACGCATCACCCGCGGCGATGATCCCGCTTTCGTTCTGGACGCCATATGTTTACAAGCGGAAGCTGTAAACATTCGACCGAACGGAGGCATCGATCTTGCATATCCTGCGTCGCGCGCTGCTGGGGTCCTTGTGGGCCGTGATCGGCTGGAAACCGTCTTTCTCAAGGGAAGCGAGCCCCGAAACGGCGATCCGGGAGGAGGCGTCATCGGTGACGCCCCGGCATGTTCTGTGTTTCCTCGGGAAGGATCGCGACCTCAGCCACTTGTCCGCGGCGGCAGCCCAAGCGATTCGGGACTTCGCCGATGGATTCAGCGTCGACGAGGATTATTCGCAGGCAGAGCCGGATGATCGCATGAGCCAATCGTTCGATGTCTGCTGGGATCGGGTCGAAGCCGATGTGTGGACCGAAGCGGACGAGAAAGCCGTCGCCGATCATCAATCCGTCCTTTATGTGCTCGGGCCGAGCATGGCGCAGGCGGAGACGGTGAAGGTGTCAATGACGGCGCTGCGTCTCGTCGAGCGGCTGATCGCCGCGGGAGCGGTGGCCGTCAAAGGTGAAAGCGCCGGCATCGCCCACGGCCTCGATCGATGGAGAGCGTTGATCGGCCAAGGCGCGGAGGCGGTGAAAGCGGCAGATCCGCTCGCCCAGCAGCGCATCGGCCGGCTCGCTTTCGCCAAACGGCCGCTATCGGCGCGGGGATATCTGGAGAGCGTCGGCTTCCATCTCGTCGGGCTGCCGGAAGTTTATGTGTCGGAGGCGATGGGCAGCGAAAGGCAGATCGTTGCCATCATCGACCAGGTCGCCGATGAGATCGCCGGGCAGGGCCTGGATCCGACGCTGCAGAAGCGCCACGCCAGCCTTTCCTTCAGTTCCACCTATGAGGTGGACGAATTCAAGTTCAATCCCTACGGCATCGTCCGGCTTTCCGGATGAGCGGCCGCAAGAGCGCCTCAGGTTCTCCGGGGAGCCGGTCGAGCCGGAGGGCGTCGGCGAAACCGGCCGACCCGAACCTTGGCCGAGCATGGCCGGCAGGTCGCTCAATCGATCTGCAGCTCAAGTGTTTTGGCAAGCTCTTCATAGTGACGCGCAGACCCGGCATTTTTCTCGGCGGCATACTTGGCGCCCACCAGCCGCGCGGCCTCGGCCGCAATTCGGAAAGCATCGATCCTGTCCTGGGGCTCGGCTGCGGCTTCATCGCCGATATCGCCGCTGCTGAAGCGGCCGGCTTTGAAACCGTCTCCGAGATCGATGACGCCGATCTCCGGAACCCCGTCCCTCAACCGACCGAAGAAGGCCGCTCCGGCGCGTTCGCCGTCCCAACGCCGCAACATCCCTTGGCCCGAGGCCTTGCCCTCGAGGCAGGCTCCGATCCAAAAGGTGGGGCCGCCGGTCAGGGATGCCGGCGCCACGAATTTGCAGTGGCTGCCCGGATCCTGCGACCATTGCAATTCCGCGGCTGCCTGCGCAAAGCCCTGTGAATGGAACATCATCGCTGCGGCGATCGGCGCGGCAAAAAACAACCGATGCACGCCGCCGAAAATTTTTTCCGCCGCCATCTCATACCCTTCCGCGTTCACGAGCATCCGTTGCGTTGTCGTGGGAGCAAGCCGCCATTGAGGCGATGCAATGCACTATTGTCGCTCCGGCGACAACCGGTCTGGTTGCTACAGGTTGCCGCTCGCACACGCAGGGGCCTATTTGTAACTGATCGTGTCGCTTACGCGCGGGCGATTGAAGAAATGATGGTCGAAGCTGTAGCCGTTCTGGCCGGTGAAATTTGAGAAAAAAGCCGAGACCGGTGTCGTCAATGTGTATTCCACGCGGGTGAGCACGACCTGGACGCCGGCATCCTGGATCTGCGAGGGGATATCGATTGCGCTCGCCGCGCCGGAATTCGGCGACGTGGCGTTGAATGCGGCGGACCAGTTGACGGTCGCGTTGCCGTTCTTGCTGATATCGTTCACCGTGAGCGTGATCTTAAGCCCGCTCGTGTCATAGGGCTGCAGAATGAAGCTGGCGCCGGAAAGAAGCTTGGTGACATCGGAACTTGTCCAGGCGCTCTGCTGTCCGATCAGATCGCCCGTCGTCGAGGCGATTTCGTCGATCTTACGGCTGACCGTCAGCGCATGTCCGAGATCGACGGTGCCGAACAGAAGCATCACCAGGATCGGCAGCACCAACGCGAATTCGACGCCGGAAGCAGCCACCCCATCGCGCGCAAAGTCAAGCAGGCGGGATCGGGCGAAGCGGAACAGGGAAAGGCTTCGTTTCTTAATCATATCAGAAGGGCTCGTTGCGGAACAAAGCGGACGAGCCAAGGAGATAACGGCCGTCGGAAAGCTGGGCGCTCGACAGGGTGAGGAAGTTGACGACGGTGTCCCAGGGCAGGAAGGTCTGAACCAGAATATAATCGCTGCCCTTGCCGACATCGAAGGTCTGGGTGACAGCAAGATTGCCGCTGTTGTCGATCGGGTCGGTGCTGGTTGCCGATGACAGGTCAGAAAGCACGTTCACCTTGACCACCAGATCGCTGGAGCAGTTGAACGACAAAAGCATATCGTCGCAAATTTTCGCCTTGAACCCGGCGAGGGTGATCTTCGACGACGCAACTTCGCCAGTGCGGATCATCCGGGAGATTTTGTGAACCGAAGCGTCCAGCGCAGAGTTGACGAAGAACATGAGCGACACTTCGATGATGCCGAACAACATGATGAAGAGCGGCAGGGCGAGGATCGCGAATTCGATCGCAGCCACCCCTTGGCGATCGCCGAGCAGACGGCGAGCCGGAGCGAGCTTTTTTTCGCGCTTCATTGGGTCAGCCGGACGGAAGAGAGATATTGGGTAAAGAGCGCAGACAGGCCTTCCGTGATCTCAGTGGATGACGATGCCGATATGAACAGGCTCTTGGACGAGGCGCAGTCGGCAAGCGCATAGGGGATGTAGTCTCGCCTGGTGATGCTGCTCGACACATCGTTGTCCATGGTGCCGCCCCAGGTGCTCTTCCAGTTGGCGCTGGCCATGGTCGAGCCGACGGTTGCGTTGTAGCCCCAGTCCGAGGTGATTGGCAGGTATTCAGTGTAAAGCACGGCCATCGTGTTGGATTGATCTTTCAGATAGCCGCACCAATCAGGGTTGAGCGGCGCCACCTTGTTCCAATATGCCCCGGACGTCCTATTCTTGTTCACTTTATCGGTTACCCATTCGCGTTGCGACTGGACGCCATCCGTCAACAACAGAACCAGCTTGAGCGGCGTGCCCGAGGTGGTTCCGTCTCCTCCGGCGCCGACCTTCTGCTTGAGGGTTGCCAACGAGACGTCGAAATAAGTGGCGGCCTTCGAGGTCGCGCTGGTGAGGCCGTAACTCGCGTCCGCGAGGCGGGTGCGCGCGGTGTCGGTGCTGAGCGTCGGAGCCAGAACTTCCGTCAGCGTATCCCCGAGACCGTATAGTCCGACCTTGATCCGTTCATGATTGCTGTCGGACTCGTCGATCATGTCGAGCACTTCGCGGACGGCGTCGCCGGCGACATCCGCGCGCAGCTTTATGCCCTTTTCCGTGCTGTAGTCGTAGTTGTTGGCGTATGTCTTCTTGCCGATCGTGTGACTATCGCCTGTGTGGCAGGCGAATTGGCATTTGATGCCGGAATACATGGTCGACTGTCCTGCAGTCGTTGCCGCCAGAAGCATCGATGGAGAGGTGTCGATGACGATATAGACATTGAGATAGGAGGTGGCCGGCCCCTTGACGGCGCTAGCGACGCTGACAGGCACGGTATCGATATTGGCGATCTTCATGAAGGTAGTCGGAACGGTGCCGCTCGCCGTCGCCGTTATGTTGTGGTTGGTGGTATCGATCTCGATCTCACCAAGCGCGTAGCTGTTTTCCACCTGCGCATGGAACCAGTCGGAAACCTTCTGCTTCAGCGCGTCGGTGTCTTCGCTATTGTTAATCTGTTTGACCGCGGCGATCAGGGCTGCATCGAGGTCGCTCTGCATCCTCTGCCGGACATTGTAGCTGCGGATGTAGTCGAAGCTCGCGCCGACCGCGACAAGCATCGGCACCAGGCTGAGCGCAACGACGATCGCGACGTTGCCCGTCCTGTCCCTGCCGAGACTGCGAAGCGTGTGCAAGCACCGACCGAACGAAAATAAAAAAACTGCCTTCAAAAAAACACCAACGTCCTGAAGAAAATCGTGATAGCAAGATGTTTCAACGAAGCTTGAGCCTTTGTTAAATCTTGCGAGTTCCGGCCGCCAGCGGAGTTGCGGCACGCCGTTTGCTGCGCTTATCGTACATCTCTGCGAATTATGGATATTCGTGCCATGCTGCGGTGCCGGTCGTGGGAGACCGAATGGCCGTTTCGCGGGCTTCAGCGCTGCGTCAACAGATTTCTGTTGTTAAAGAAGTCATCGACCACGGCGATCGAGCCTTTCAACATGTGGGGCGCCATGGCGTGGGACTGGGCGGTGACGTCGCCTTTGAACGCCGAGGACGTCGGCTGTCTCAGCACCAAATGTGGGAGACGCGCTTGCCGGTAGCGCAGCCGCATGGGCGCATCGTCGATCTGGCGGCATTCTTCGGTATCATGACGTCTAGCGAAGCGCCGCGACGACGCGGTCGGCCATGAAAGCGCAGCGGGCGCCATCGAAGGGAAACAGCGCCGAGAAGGCGCCGGACAGCCGTTTTTCAATCGACTGGCGCATCATCTTCCGCGCTCGGTGCAGCCGCGTCTTTGCGGTTTCGGGTCTTATGCCGAGATAGGATGCGGCCTCGTCGGTGCTCATGCCCTCGACATCCCGCAGCACGAAGATGGCCCGAAAGTCATCCGGCAGTTCGTCGACCGCCTGTTCCAGCAGTTGCCGCGCCTGGCTTCGCGACAGCTCGGTTTCCGGATCTGTCGCCGATAGCGAGGACGGAAACTGCACGACCTGGCCACCCGCCGACGTCGCTTGCATGTCGATCTCCTCCAGTCCGGTGGTGTTCTTTTGCGCGCGGACCCGGCCCAAAGCCTCGTTGAGCGCAATTCGGGTCAGCCATGTCGAAAGCTCGGCCTCACCGCGGAATGCCGACAGGCTGGCGAAGGCCTTGATGTAAGACGCCTGGACGACATCTTCGGCCTCCGCATCGTTGCGGATGACGGCGCGCGCGGTGCGGAACAGTCGCTGATTGTGACGCTGGATGATGGCGCGGATGGCGACCTCGTCGCCGATTTTTGCCAGCGGCAGGAGGTCGGCGTCGGCAAGTGCCGATAGAAGCGGTCGATGTCGTGTGACCGGAACCGGAATGGCTGTCATGGAAATCTTCGCTGCTCCGTGTTTCCAAGAGTCCGGCCTATGGCCGGACGTCCAGTGTGCCCGTCATGGCGGGATGAAAGCGGCAGTAAAAATCGACCGCTCCCGCTCGGCTGATCGTCAGGCGACCTTCCGATTTCGGCGGCAGATCGATGTCGAAGCTTTTGTCACGCGCCGTTGTCGTATGCCGGAATATATCATCATTTCGCCAGACGATCACATCGCCGACATGCAGTTCGGCAGGCGGCGCACTGAATTTCATGCCCGTGATGGTGACCTGATATTCCGCCGCCGATGCTGCCCCGGCCCAAAGTACAAACAGCAGCGGCAGCGATTTCATCAGCAGGTTCATCGCAAACCTACTTCATCATCGAGGCAAGATGCTCGGCATGCATCTGGTGCTGCTTGAACAGGGTCAGGCCTGTTTCCAGGAGCGACTTCAGCTCCTTGTTCTGAGCCGAGGGGATCAGCACCGTGGACAGCGCTGAATTGACCGACTTGTGATAGGCGACTTCATTTTCGACATAGGCCTTGTCGAAGGCCGCGCCGTCGAGAGCCTCAAGCGTCTTCAACTCCTTGCTTGCTTGAGCCGAGAGCGACTGGCTGATCTTGTTGTCTTCGGGCGTCACCTTCAGCTTCTTGACGAGGGCGAGCGCCTGGTCGTTGACGGCCTTATGGTCGCGTTCCATGGTCTTGGCGAATTCGATGACTTCGGCATTCTTGCTTTTCTTCAATGCCTGTTCAGCGGCGGTGACGTCGATCTGCCCCGCCGTGTAGGCGATATGGGCGATCTGAGGGTCGGTCGGCTTGGCATCGGCGGCGAGTGAAACCGTGCCGAGCGAGGCCGCTATCAGCGCTGCACCGAAAATCTGTTTCAACATGATCTGTCTCCCTGTGTCGTGTGAATGCCTTCCGCGGCGCCGGCGCGTCTTTGGAAGCAGGCATTGGACGCAGATCCGTCGAAAAGGTTCCCGGAAATTTTTACGCAGGGGCAGCCTCTCATCGGCGTCGGGCGCCGATGTTTCAGTTTCTGCCGAGGAACCGCTGCAGCACGATCGCGTGATTGTGCTGCAGGTCCTTCGCCGCATAGAGAAGCGTTGCGTCCGATTTTCCGATCTGGTGTTCGAGTTCTTCGACGGCCGATGCGTTCATTTCGAGTTCGCCCTGGTAGCGGCGCTGGAACTCTGTCCATCTGGCGGGGTCGTGGCCGAACCAGCGGCGCAGCGCCGGGCTCGGCGCGATCTCCTTCAGCCAGAGATCGACTGCCGCATCCTGCTTGCTCAACCCGCGCGGCCAGAGCCTGTCGACGAGAATGCGGATGCCGTCCTTGTCTTGCTTCGGTTCGTAGATTCGTTTGATGTGCAACGTCATTTGCTCACCCGCATCGGTTCAGAATCCTTTTCGACCGAAGAGATGAGCGAAGGACTCGGTTCCACCTTAAGAGATATGGTTGCCAATTAGTCACAGCTGACTGCCCCTAAGCTGTCACAATTGATTTTTCGCGTGTAACTGGTATTGCTCGGTCATCTACCGCTGATATTTTCCGATTCTCCCAATATTGCCAAAAGGATAAGTGATGCGAAAGCTGGCGCCGTTCGTTCTGGTTGCAGTTCTCAGTGCCTGCGCTCGGCCAGCCGACGGCCCAACCGCCGGTGGTTTTTACAACGCCACGGCACCTGGAACCAACGAGCGGATCCCTGTCGTCCGGCTTTCGGAAGCGCCGATGGGGCCGGTTTCGGCCGTTCCGCTTGCCTATGCCGCCTCCGATCCCGGCCTCAGCGCCATGCGCTCAAGCGGATTTGCCGATACGAAACTCAGGCGCGGCGACGTCATCGAGGTGACGATCCTCGATCCCGGCGAAGATGGGCTTTTCTCCTCGACGGAGAGCAAGACCCTTAATCTCGGCCGCTTCACCGTCGATTCGACAGGCAATGTGACGCTTCCCTTCATCGGCAAGCAGCGCGTGGTGGATTCCTCGATCGAGGCGCTGCAGACGCGCATCGTCACCGGCCTGAAGGGCTCGGCCGTCAATCCGCAGGCCGTCGTCACGGTGGTCGACAGGCCCTCCAGCGGCGTCACCGTTAATGGCGACGTGCGCTCCGCCGGCCGCTTTCCGCTCACCGCGCGCAAGGAGCGTGTGCTCGATGCCGTCGCGCTTGCCGGTGGCGCATCCTCTGCGCCGGGCTCGGCCACCGTCACGCTGATGCGCGGCAAACAGCGCGCCACGGTGCCGCTGCAGCGCGTCATCGACGACAGCAAGCAGAATGTCTACCTGCTGCCGGATGATCAGATCTACGTCGACAAGGATTCGCCGACCTTCACGGCCTTCGGCGCCTTCAAGAGTGTCGGCGAGTTCGAATTCGAGCCGGGTCGGCTGACGCTGGCGCAGGCGCTCGGCCGGGCCGGCGGCCTGCTCGACGACCGGGCCGATGCGAGCAATTTCTATGTGCTGCGCAACCAGCCGGTCTATACGCAGGTGGCGGCGGCGAACGCCAAGACGGCAGCGCCCGTCGTGGTGAGCAGCAAGCCGGTGATCTACCGCGTCAATATGAAGGACGTTTCCAACCTGGCGCTGATGCAGCGTTTCCAGATGATGGACGGCGATATCATCTACGCCAGCAATGCCGGCCTGGTGGACTTCGCCAAGCTCTTCAATGTCTACCAGAAGAGCGTGCCGACGGCCGCTGCACCAATCCCCGGTTCGAGCGGCAATTAAAAATCGACCGGAGATTTCCAGGGGCCGCCGAGCAGATGCAAGGCGGCCTTTGCATTTTCCGGCCTGTCTTGCGGATCACGCTGCGACAGACGGATCGCCAAAGCCTCCAAGCCTTCCTCGCGTTCCGTGCAATGGCTGAGCAGCAGGGTCAACAGAAGCCCGGCTGCGTAGAGATCGGACCGTCCGTCGAGCGGTTCACCTGCCATCTGTTCTGGAGAGGCGAAATCCGGCCGGCCGGCAAAAGCGAGGTCGAATTGGCGATGCCGGCATCCGGCCTCGAGCGCGACGCCGAAATCGGCGATCTTCAAACGAGAGAAATTTCCGTCAGACAGAAGGTTGAGCGGCGACAGGTCGCAATGCACGAAACCGGCGGCATGGATCGCGCCGAGGCCGGAGAGCACCGATGTCATGAGCGAGGCCACGTCAGCGGGAGACAGTGGTCTTTGCTGCAAGAGCTCTGCAAGCCGGCTTCCGATCCATTCCATGACGAGGGCAGGGCGTCCGTCGGCAAGACGCAGAATGGTTTGCGTCGCGACAATGTTGGGATGGCGCAGCGCCATGCCGATTTCCGCCTCGCGCAGCATGAGTTTCCTCAGCACGGGATCGTCGGCATGTTCGAGCCGCGGCATTTTGATCGCATGAAACGTTCCGAGATCGCGATGGCGGGCGCGGTAGACCTGGATGACTGCGCCATCATGAACCAGCCTCTCCAGCACAAAACTGTTGGCAATGATCGTGGTGTCCGTATCACTGAGGCGGGCCTCGCCTCGATCGAGCGCGTCCCGGACCCTGTCTATCAGGATTTTCCTGGTCTCGGGTGAACCCTGATTCAACGCTTGCCAGAGATGTGCAAAGCGCCGCGCGATCTCCTCGAAATCCGCTGCCGGAGGGTCATGGCTCATCGGTCTTCACGTCGATTACGATGGCGCTGAGATTATCACGGCAATTGGCGATCAGCCCCTCCTGGACGAGGATGTCGGCTGCCTTGTCGATTTCCGCGGAAAGGAGAATTTCGGCGATGCTGCGCTCGGGCACGGCGCTCGGCAGTGGCGCGCTGCAGAGCAGCAACCGGTCGCCGGGCTGCAAGCCGCCGGAGAGAACTTCGGGAACGAGATGCCCGCGCAGCCCAATGGCGCGCGACAGTGTGCGCCGCAGGCCGATCTCCACATGGTCGCGGGTGAGGCAGCGCATCATGCCGTCCCGCAGAAGATAGCAGCGGGCATCGCCGGCCCAGAGCAGAGCGCAGCTCTCCTGCAGCGTGGTCAGGACGACGATGCTGGCGGCCGACGGCTCGCGGGTCTCCGAAAGATAGGCCGACTGAAGCAGGCCGTGGGCACGGCCGAGCTTGCCCTTGATCTCCTGCACCAGAGCTTCGATCGTCTGCTGTTTGGCGGTTTCGGCCAGCACGTGAACGGTGATCTTGCCGACATTTGCGGCAGCGTTGCTGTCGCCGACGCCATCGGCAACGGCGAAGAGCGAGGGCGTTTCAGAAATGAGCAGCGCGTCGGCATTGACTGAGAGCCGCGTGCCGGCATGCGTGGCGTGGCTGTGCCGCAATATGAGAGGATGATGTGGTTCGATGCCGACGGGACGCGGTGCCTCAGTCGTTTCGGGTCGCGGGCCTGCCGAAGCGGCGGGGGAATTGTCGTGCAGCAGTTTCGAAAAATGTCCGGGCTCCGGGGCGCCGCTGACACGAAAGCCTTTGGCGCGTCGCTCTTCGGGGTCGATCCGCCACCAGAGCGTACCGCGGCTGGAGGCGTTGTTCTGCAATATCTCGTTTTCCGCGAGGTCGGCCGGGCGTAGGGTCCGCAAACGCTTCAGGCTTGCGGTGAAATGGTTGATGTCGAAATCCCGCCTGGCCGAGCTTTCGGCGATCGCTTCGGCCGCTGTGAACCACGTGTTGTCGAGATAGAGCTGGCGTGGATGCTCGACAAAGCCGTGAAGCTGCGCCGCGATGACCAGGGGAAAACTGCGCCCGACGCGGTCGACGCTTGGAAGCAGCACGCCGGCAACGGTTGCCGGCCCCCAGAGGCCACGCTCGATGATGAAACGCCATGCCGGCATCGAGCGGAAGCGACGTTCCCAATCCTCGCCGAGTTCCTGCTGCGCCGCCTGCAGCCCGGCCTGCATCCAGGCGTCGAGTGCGGATTGCAAGCTGTGGCCGAGGCCCATCGAAACAAAATCGCCATGGCTCGGCAGCTTGCCGTAGAAGCCGATCCTGTCGGCTTCAGCCGGAGTTCGCTCGAGGGTGGCGCGCTCGTTCATGACGTCGCGATCAGAATTGCGCCGGGCAGGAGAAGGCGCCGAGCGCCTCCAGCCGGAATGGATTGAGCACCGAACCGAACTGCACGTCGAACTCCGCCGCCCGGCCATCCTGCTCGAATTTCGCCCGGAAAAGATCGTCGCCCTGGATCGTGACATTGGCATCGTCGAAGAGCCGGAAGGGCGACCAGTCGCCGTTCTCGGTCAGGGCCTGCTGCCAGCCGCCCGGCTGGAAGGCGATCCGCGAGGCGTTGCTGGCTTCCGCCGATGGCCAGGTGATCGATTTCGACTGGATCGGGCCGTGGAAATAAACGACGCGTTCGCCCTCGATCTCCAGCATCACGGCGCTGGCGGCATCGGTCAGCGATACCGGCTTGATGTTGATCGTGATCGACGGGTCCTTGCTGCCGGCCGGGAAGAAGGCGCGGTTGATCTTGTCGGCATTCTCGAACTGGGCGATCGCTGCGCTCGGAATGCTCGCCGCCCCGAAGGTGCCCTTCCAGCCCCATGGCGAAGCGCTGGTATCGACGAAGGCTTCGAGCTTCTCCTTGAAGAAGCTCTTGAACAGGCCTTCCGGCCCGAAAAGCCTCACGAAGTCGCTCATCGCTACGTCGCGCGCGGATTTTCGATCGAAGGGATAACGGCCGGCCACGACATTCGAGCAGAAACCGGCACCCTCCGCGGCCCAGGCGTCGCTGATGCGCGAACGAGCGGATTTGACCGCCAGCGATCCGACATCGGCGGCGAGCCCCGCCATCCATGTATCAATTGGCGCCGGCAACTTCCGGGCCTGCTGCAGCAAGTCCTGATTGGCGTCGGTCAGCTGGCTATCGACGTCGAAGACTTTCGCCACTTCGGCCGTAGAGGTCGTCGCCCGCGAAAGCTGCTCCTGCACTTTCTGCAGGATCGGTTCCAGCTGCCCGATCTCCGAGCGCGGCGCCTCCTTCGATTGATCGGGAAGCCGCGATTGGCCGGCCGGCGCCTTCAGCGCCTCTCGAAGACGGCCGAAGGGATCGGGCGCATTGGCGGCACTGCTCAGAGCCATTGTTGAGTCGCTCAAGCTGCCGCCGGCAGCCGAGGCGATCTCGGCGCCGGGGCCGCGCAGATCGGTGGCCGCGGCGATCGAATTCGCGATCGTCTCAACGGGGCCGGGTTTGCCGGCGAGGATCCGGGTGGTCTCAGAGGCGTCGCTGATCGTCTGAGAAGGTTTGACCCTGATATCGGTCAAGAGGGTCGACCAGCGTTGATCGAACTTGTCGAAGTAAAGCTGAAGTGTGGCCTGGGCGACGGTGTCCACCGTGACACCGGCGGGATTGGGGACGCCGCGAACCCACTGCTCGTCGAGTGCCTCGCGCGCGGCCTCGCTGATCTCGGGCAGAACGACGGTCCGGTAGCCGGTGGCGGAAAACAGGCCGGGGATGCTCTCGCTCAGCGGCGCCCTGGAGGTCCGCTCGAATGCCTGTTCGCCGAGCGGACCGAGCGCCCCGGCCGGGCTCCAGCCGGGAAGGGCGCGGGAGGCGCGGTATTCCGCCAGGATCTCATAGGCGCGGCTGGCGATGTTCTGCGAGCGGATGATCTCGCGCGCCTTGGCGATCAGCGCCTTGTCGAGTTCGATCGGCGGCAGCGCGCCACTCGCCATGGCCTCGGCATGGGCGATCAGCGCCTTGCGCGCCGCGGTACGGCCTTCGTCGGGATAGAGCCTGGTGAACATGTCTTCCGCTTCCAGGGATGCGAAATCCACATTCATCGGGCCGAGCCCGCCGAGCATGCCGTAGAGTTTCAGCGCGTCGAAGGTCCGAGTGACGTCGGTGGTCACGGTCATCTCCTTCTGGAGCTGCACCAGCATGCGGGGCAGGAGCAGCGTGTTCAGCGCCCGCTGATAGGCTTCGCGCTGGCGGCTCGCGACCTTGCCTTCCTGATCGAGGCCGAGGCTCACCGGCCAGACGCGGGTCTTGGAAAAATCGGCGCTGACGGCGGCGAGATTGTCGAGCGCCGGCAAAATACGCAGGAAGTCCGCATCCGAAACATCGCGCACCGGCACGCCGCGCACCAGCTGCTCATAGGCATCGATGCGTCTTTCGGCGGCGGCGAGCGCCGTGGTGTTCTGGACGTAGGTGGCTGTCCAGCTCGTCAGCACAACGGCAAGCAGCAGCACAGCAGCGGCGTAGGCAGCCCGGCGGAACAGCAGCTGCCGGCCGGAAAGCCGCTTGTCGCGCGCGACCAGCGAAGCTTCGCCGAAGATCACCTCCTTGAAGAGGCGCGAGAGAAAATAGCTGCGCCGCGCCCGGGGGATGGCAACCGTCTCGTCTCTCTGCGTGCCGGAGGCGAAATAGATGCCGCGCAGGAGCGGCGCCTCGACCAGTTTCGAGCCCGAGCAAAGCTCCGTCGTCACCTCATGCAGGCGCTCCTTCAGCGAAGCGAGCTCGGCTGGGAAACGGAAGATGCGGCCGCGCAGTTCGGGATTGGGCTCCTGCTGCAGGCGTTCGATCAGCATGGCGTCGACGCGCTGCTGGAGCAGGGTGAACTCCTCCATGAAGCGTTCCGGCAGGTTTGCCGCCTTGTAGCTCTCGTCGAGCCCGAAGGTCGTGCCCCACACCTGCTCGCGATCGCTCTTGTTAAAGCCGTCGAAGAACTCGACGAAGCCGGTCAGGAGATCGGCCTTGGTCAGAAGCAGATAGACCGGCACGCGCGCATGCAGGAGTTCGTCGAGTTCGGACAGTCGCTGGCGGATCGCCCGGATTTCCTCGCGCTGCGCTTCGGGGTCGCGCGTCAAGAGATCGCCGATCGACAGCGTCACCAGCGCGCCGTTGATCGGCTGCGACCGGCGGTATTTGCGCAAGAGGCCGAGAAAGCCTTCCCAGCCGGCCTTGGCGGTGCCGTTCAGATCGTCCTGCGTGGTGTAGCGGCCGGCGGTATCGATGAGGATCGCCTCGTCGGTGAACCACCAATTGCAATTGCGCGTGCCGCCGATGCCCTGCACCGAATTGCTGCCGAGCGCATCGCCGAGCGGCAATTTCAGGCCGGAATTGGTGAGCGCCGTCGTCTTGCCGGAGCCCGGCGCGCCGAAGATCACATACCAGGGCAGCTCGTAAATATAGCCGAAGCGTCGCTTGGTAATGCGGCGCAGGAGCTGCAGGGCCTCCTTCAGCCGGCTGTGGATCTCGCCGACCTCAGTCTGCTGGCTGGCTGCCGCTTCGGCCTCGGCGTCGCGCTCGATCCCTTCGACGAGCTGCTTGTCGCGTCGCCGGTCGCGGATCACAGTGAAGAGGAGATAGGCGAGCCAGGCGGCGATGATGATACCGATCAGCGTCAGCCGTGCCGACGTACTCGCCAGCGGCTTGAAATCGCCATAGGCGGCGAGGTAGCCGTAGAACCAGATGACGATGCAGATTGCCGCCACCCAGATGATCGAGATGAAGCGGCGGCCGAGGAGGCCGGCATAGGCCTCCACATAGGAACGCAGCGTATAGAAATAGCTTAAGGGGTTCATCGCGAAGCGCCTCCTGCTGCGGGCGCCGTTTCATTGGGGTTTTCGGCCTCGATCGGCGGCGTCTTGAAGCCGACGTCGCTCAGCCGTTCGCTCGGATCGGTCAGCACCAGGATCTCGGTGCGGCGGTTCATCTCCCGGCCCTCCTGCGTGTCGTTGCCGGCGATCGGATCGCTGTCGGCGCGTCCCTCGGTCAGGATCGCGCCCGGCCCGGTGAAGGCGCTCAATATGTCGCCGACCGCCTTGGCGCGCGCTTCCGACAGATGCCAGTTGGAGGGGAACTGGATGGTGCGGATCGGCACATTGTCGGTATAGCCCACCACGACGGCGCGGAATTTCTCTGCGGCGAGGGCGCCGCCGATCCGCTGCAGGAGATCGTGGAATTTCTCGCTGACCTCGGCGCTGCCGGTGGCAAACAGGCCGGAATTGCTGATGCGCACCAAGAGCCTGCCGTTCGAATCTGAGAGCGTGACCAGCTTCCTCTCGACCTCCGGCTGGAGGAAGGCGAGCAGGTTGTCGAGCCGGCTCGGCGGCTTCACCTGCGGCGGTGGAGGTGGCGGCGGAGTTTCGGCGACCACGACAGGCGGAGGTTCGTGTGGAGGCTCGGGAATCTCGATGAGCACGCTTGGCGTGTCACGTGGCGGCAGCTTGGCCAGGCGCTCGAAAGTGCCGTCGGAGGCACGGTTGAGCGAGAGCGTGAAGAAGAGATAGCCGAGCGCCAGGATCAGCGTCAGGACGGAAAGAAGCGTCCAGAGCGCGGCGGCGGTGCGCAGCGGTTGGTGCCGCGCCGAAACGCCCTTCCAATGCGGGGAAAGCTCGCGTTCGAAGACGCCGTATTGCCCCAGCAGCGTCTTGTAGAGGCTGTCGCGGATACGGGCGAGCTCCAGCCCGCCGCGCGCGGAGACGCGGGTACGGCCCTCGAAAGCGAGCGACAGGCAGAGATAGATGAGGAGCAGCAGGTCCTTGTTGGCGCCGGGGCTCTGATGGAAATGGTCGAGTAGGTCGAATACCCGTTCGCCGCCGGTCACGTCCATATGGAAGGTGGAGACGAGGCCCGAGCGAGCCCAGCCGGCGCGCACACCCCAGGCTTTGCTGAGCACGACGTCATCAACCGTGGCGCAGACGACATAGTGGGCGGCACGTGCGCGTTCGGGACTGATGCGCGCGCTTGCCAGATCCCGCTCGTAGCGGCCGACGGCTGCAATCGCCACCGCTCTCAGCTCATCGATGTCGGGCTGCTCTTCGGTGTAGCGCAGGCCATGGGCAAGGTTGAGGAGGGGCGCTGCGGAGCGCACCAGGGTCGGCACGTCCTCGGCCCCGAAGCGGAAATCCTTGACGAGTGTTTCGACGGAGGCTCCGCCGTTTGCAGGCGCTGCCGCCGCTCCCATTCTCTTCCCGCTTTCGGGGAAATCCAGAACGTCGTCCAGCATCTCCGCCATCTTGCGGGCGGATTGCTTCTTCTTCACGCCATCCTCGGTGAGTTCGACGATGGTCGGGAGATTCTGCCAGGTGGAAGCGGAGTCGTTCTTCATTCTCTAAGGGCCCACAGTCGTATTTCGAGCCCGGGGAAATCGCCGGCGAGATGCACGGCGATGGCGCCCGAAGTGTCGAGTTGTTTCCAGAGCGGATTCTTGGTGTCGAGTTCGAAATAGATGGTGCCGGAGCGATAGGGCAGCTGGCGCGGCAGCACTGGCAGCGGCCGCACGGGAATGCCCGGCAGCGCGACGTTGACGAGGTCGGCGATGCGCTCGACCGGGCCGACCTTGATCTGCGCCGGCAGCTTGCGGCGCACGTCTTCGGCAGGCATTTCGGCCCGGACCGCCAGCACGAAGCCGGCATCCCGAAGCAGGGTGCGGTCGTTGATCGTGCCGATCCTGACACCATGCCGGCGTTCGGTAAGCTCGATTGCGACCGCCGCTTGTTCGAGCACCGAGGAAAGCGAAGCGCGCAAATCGTCGAAGACGGCGGCGAAAGTCGCCTTCAGGTCGTCGTGCCGGTAAGGCGGGAAGTCGCTGGCGCGCTTGCGCTCGGTCGTGAACGTGGCGAGTTCGCCGGCAAGCTGAATGCAGTGCTCGTAAAAGACGATCGGGTGGATACGTGTGGCATTGGCTGAAATATGCTTCAGCATCGGATCGGCGCGGTTGAGGATCTGCAGGAGCAGGTAGTCGCCGACCTCGGCCGTCCCGCGGATTGTGGGATCGCCGATCCGTTCGGCGATCGCTTCGGCGCGGTGGCGCACGATACCGAGAAGCTCGGTGATCAGCTCGTTCAGCCGGCCGGCGGCCGTGCAGTTGAGGCTCGGCAGGATGTAATCGGGATCGAGAATGACAGCCCTGTCGGAGCGCACCTCGATGATGCGCGCGAGCCCGATCAGTTCGTAGCCGGCAAGCTCGTCGCCGGTCCTGAGATAACGCAGGCTGAGGCGGCCGACATCGATCGGCGCCATGAAGTCGGTCTCGATATTGGCGTCGGGCGCCTCATAGGGCGAAGCGACGAGCCGGACGCTGTTGCGCTGAGCGCCGCCGTTCAGCGCAACATCCGCCTTGCCGGGCTGGCGGGCGGGCAGCGCGAGATAGACAATCGCATTCTTGGTGTTCTCGTCGAGATCGAGTGGTGGCGGCAGGTCCGCATCGACCGGGGCTTCGAACGGCGTGCCATCGGGCAGCACGCCGCGCAGGTTCGACAGGGCGAACTGGCCGATCGCCAGCGCGCCGCGGTCGATGCCGATTTCGGTTATGCCCCAGGGATAGGGCGACAGGCTGTGCGTGGCGGTGCGCACGAGCCGCTCGGTCCAGCGGTCCGACTGCTGAAAATGCTGCACGCGAAGGAACATGCCTTCGCTCCAGGCTACCCGGTTCTCATTCCTCATGATGCGCGTCTTTTCCTTCCTGCCTGTCTTGCGGACGAGGCCCTGCCTTTCCGCCGTTCACCGCGCCTGATATCGCGTCGCGGAAAACATCCTGGATCGACCGGCTCTTGCCGTCCTTTTCGAATTCCGCCCGGTAGGCCTGCCAATAGTTCCGGTCCCGCCGCCAGGGCAGGTCCCAGGGGCCGGTCTCGACCTGCGCCTCGACAAAGCGCGGTTCCAGCCGGTTCGCCGCCTGGACCAGGGCCTCGAGCGCGGAATTGAGCTTGAGCTGTTGGCCGAGCAAGGCCTCGATGCGCGCGAGGAGGGCCTCCTCCCGGCCGGCCAGGAAATCCGGCTCCGGGCCGGAGGTCGGCGCGTTCATGTCGAAGACGGCATAGGCACTCTCGGCTGCCTCTTCGAGCCGGGTAAGCAGCAGCTCCAGACGATCAGCAAAGGCCTCCGGCCGGCCGATTGTTAGGGTTGGAAAGTCCTCGGCTTCGGGCTGCGGATCGTTGTCGTTGACGATCTCGATCGCGGCCGACCGGCGCTGCGCGATCGGCACCGAGACATGAGTGGCGGCGCCATGCTCGAGGTGGCTGCCATATTCGGTCTCGTCGGAATTCCAGTCCTCCGGTAGAAGCTGGGTGAGCGAGCGGGTTTCCGGCGGGCCGCTCCAGCCGATCTCGACATTGCGGGAGGAGGCTACGCCTTTCCTGCCGCCCTGTTCGGGCAAGGTCCAGTCATCGGCAATGCGTTCGCCGAGAATGCCGCTGGCAGTCCGGCCGCCCGGAGCGATGTCGGCGAGGATCGCGGAAATGGTCAGTGGTTCGTCGCTGAGCATGAGACCGGCATCGGGATCTTCGATTTCCTGGTCGCTACTGCCTGAGATGTGAACTGAGAATGCAAGCCCGCCCATCTCCAGCCGCGACCGGTCGAAGAGTCTCGCGATCTCGCCTTCATGCACGATGACGCCATCGACCCGGGAGCCGTTGGCGCTCTGGTCGCGCAACAGGAAGCCGTCGCGGTCGCGCTCGATGATGCAATGCAGTTTCGAAATCGAACGTCGGTCCTCCGGCAGCCGCCAGTCGCAATCGGGCGCCCGGCCGAGCGTGCGCCGGCCGCGTTCGAAGAACCATTTCGATCGGCCGGCCGGCATGGCCACGTCGCTGGTGATCTCTCTCAGTTCGAGCCGCATCCTCGCCTCCTCACCGCATCTCGGTCGACAGGCGTTCGACGACGACCGCATCGCCGCTGTCCTTTGCCGCCGGTGCGACCCTCGCCCAGCTATTCCAGCCGAGACGAGGCGGATCGCCTGCCTGGCCGAGCCGGCAGAAGGGAACATCCTCCTTCCTCAGCACGACCTGTATGTCGAAATCGAGCGCCGAGCCGACATAGAGCCGGGTCAGGGCGAAGAGTTCGGTGATGGCCTTTCCGCCCGGCGCAAGCGTGAGATAATCGGCATAACCCAGCGGGCCGATGACGACGCGAAAGCCGCCGCTGAAATCGTGAACGGCGGCACCGGCTGTGGCATTGACCCCGAGCTGCACGCCCTGCAGTTGGCTCATCCGACTGCGCTCTTCCGGCGGAATGCTCAGCCAGCGGCCGCGGAACAATTCGATCTCCACCGGCAGGCCGCTGAATTCCGCAAGCATGGCGCGGAGATTGACGGTGTTGCGATTGCGCGCCGCGAAGAACCCGGAAAAGCGCAGGATCAACTCCTCGTCGACGCCGCTCTGTTCGACGAGCCGCTTGGTGCCGAAGCCGGTCAGCGACAGCAGCGTGGTGACGAAGGCATTGCTCGCCCAGGTCCCGCCCCAGCGCAGCCGCCGGGCGATGCGGTATTTCTCGCAGGCATCAGCGAAGAGTTCCGCCATGCGTGCCCCGAAGAGATCGAAGAAGCCGGCAAGCGCCCGCGACCGGTTGCGCTCTTCGCGCATGATGAGTTCGTTATAGACTGAAGGCATCGAACCGAGGGCGCCGACGAGGCCGGCAAGCGCGCTGCGCACGGTAGCGCGGCCTCCCTTGCGCTTGTATCCGCTGACCGCAAGCGGCGCCGGCGAGACGCCGACATGAGAGGCGACGTCAAGCCGTCCTTCGCCAACCGACGCCTGCGCGACGCGAAATGCCGTCACCGGCTCGAAGCGGCCGGGGTCGCGTTCGAGCAGGTCGGTAAGCGTGTCTGGCTTGCTGGCGGTTTGCATGTCCATGACTTGACTGGTGGTCCTTTCTCAGAGAAGCGGGCGTTCGGCGGCGCGCGCCGGCCACCGGGCGATCGGCCTCGACTGCCCCTTCATGCCGATGGTGAGCCGGGTGAAGCTGTTGACCGAGGTGTAGAGGCTGAAGAAGCGGTCGAGTAGGCTGCCGAACAGGAAGGCCGAGGGCCGGTCGATGGCGGCCGGATCGAATTCCAGCGTGATCTCGGTGCCCGGCACCATGCCGCCGCTGCCGAGACGGGCCGTCGAATTGGTGGCCTTGATCCGCACCAGCGCGTCGACCAACTGCTTGGTCTCGGGGCTGTCGCGGAAGGCGTAGAGCGACAGGATATCTTTCAGCGCCGCGCCGCCATTGTCGAAGAGCGAGAGATGGTTGAGCACGAGATGCGAGATCAGCCGCCAGTTCCGGCCCTCCTGATCGTTCATTCGCACCGAAGGCGTCGGCGGGATCAGCGCTTCGACGCCGGCCACCGCCTCATGGCCGGAGGCAAGCTGCAGGAAGGGATGGCCGCCGCCGAAGGGAAGCTGTTCCGGCAGGTCGCGGTTGAGGCAGAGCGTATCGACGCTCGCCACCGCATCGACGGGACCGACGGCGCGGCGCTGCCGGTCGACGAAGGCGATGTCCATGTCGCTGGTCCTGTCGTCCTCGTCGAAACGCCGATAGGCCTGCCAGTAGGTGGCGCTCGCGCCCGCCCGCTGCGACCGCCCGAAGAAAGGCTGGCAGAATTCCTCCTGGCCGCGCGATCCGGTCAGCAGCACGCGGTCGATCGAATAGATCTCACGGGTCTTCTGGCGCCGCGCATCGGGCAGGAGACGGTATTCCGTGCGGGTGCCGTCGATGGCGATCGGCTCGCAGACCTGGCGGAAGAGGTTGACGACGGGCGTCGCATTGAGCGCGAAGTCTCGGACGGACACAGCGCGTTCCAGCTTTGCGTCACTCTCCCTGAGATAGATGAAGAGCTCCAGCGTCTCGCCCGACCAGGCATCGAGCCCTTCGATGTCGAGAAAGAGGAACTTGCGGGGCAGGGCGAAGAACTCGGTCAGCAGCCGATAGCCGGTAAAGCTCGGCGCCGGATAGGGCAGCATCGCCTCTTCGGGCTCGAAGCCGACAGGCTTGAGGTTTTTCGCGGGCAGGAAGACAGGCGAACGATCATCTGCATGTTTGGCAAGCGCGATGCCGAGCGTGTGATTGGCCAGCAGCTCGTAGATCGCCACCGCCTGCTGCCAGGCGGACGGAATGTGCAGGCGCAGCCGGTTCACGCCGAGGCTGCCTAGGGGTTTGCGGGCGTCGAGCGGGCGGATGGAAAGCCTGAGGCAACCGGCAACGCCGGCATAGGGCGACAGCGGCGCGTTGATCGGTTGGCCGGAAAGGGTGGCGCCTGTAATTTCGATCGGCGCCATCTCCACGTCCTGCGTGGTGCGGAAGCGGCAGGCTTCGCCGCGCACTGGCTCGGCCAGGATTTCGGTGTGGCGCGGCACGGTCTGGACCGAGGCCAGCGTATCGCCTGGGCGGAACTTGACGATGCTCATCGACGGTAAGGGCGCGAGGTAATGCGGATAGAGCGTTTCGAGCAAGCTGTCGGTCAGTTCGGGAAATTCGTCGTCGAGCTTCTGGCGAACACGCGCGGCCGAATAGGCAAAGCTCTGGATCAGACGCTCCACATGCGGATCGTCGGCGACGTCGCCGGTCATGCGCAGGCGTCCGGCGATCTTCGGAAAGGCATCGGCAAAGCGCGCGGCCCGGCGGCGCAGCGCCAGCAATTCCTCATTGTAACGGTGAAGGAAGCCTTCAGCCATGCGCGGCCTCCACGAGGAAACGCTGGGTGGAAGGGTCGATGGTCGATTCGAAGCTGATCGGCGGCATGCCTTCATGCAGCCGGAAAGTCGCCTGGATGCGCAGGCGCAGCGCCCGCTCGGTCATCGTCCGGCTTTTCAGGATCGTCACCCTGACATCGGAAAGCCGCGTTTCGAACAGCGCGATCCGCCGCTCGATTGCAGTGGCCAGCCTCAGCTTCGCCTCGTCGGTCATCAGATTGGCCGAGACGACGCCATCGACGCCGTAGCTCACCAGCGCATCCTTCAGCTCGGCAAGTGCGGCCGGCGGTGTGGCCGGGCAGCGGCGCGTGTTGAGCAGCGCTTCGAGATCGCGGCGGATCGCCTCGCGCATCTCGCGAACCTGATCGACGAAGCTCACCGGCGGATCGACTGCGCGATCCGGAGCCTCGTCGATCAGCCTGTCGAGGATCGAGCGGGCAAGCACGCGATCGCGTTGCCGGTAGCGTTCGAGCGGATCAGCCATGCGCGACCTGCCTGCCGGCAGAGCTCGCCGGCACGATCTCCAGACTTTGGGTGTCGTGGAAGGAGACGAGTTCGTCGCCGGCGAGGAAACAACGCTGGCCGCGGCCGGTGGTGATGCCGCTCGCTTCCTCGACCCACTCGGTCTCGCGGCCGAGCCTGAGCGTCGCATCCTTGCCAGTGCCGTGATAGACCGCCGGCAGAAGCACCGATGCCGCGGCGCCATCGATCAGCGACAGTTCGGCGCGGCGGAAGGCGAGATCGCGCGGCCGGGCGATCGGCTCGATCGAGACGGCAGCGATCTTGGCGAAGTCGATCCAGAGATAGGCGCCGCCGGTCATGATGACCTCGAGGGCGTGCGGGATGCGGTCATCGAGGTCGCGGAAATCCGAGATCGCCTTGCCATTCCAGATCAACGGACGTTCGCCCCTCAAGGTTTCGAGCGCCTCGAGCGTGGCCCTTGCCTCACGCGCATTGCCTTCACGATGGGCGATGCCGAGGCGCAGCGCCAGCTTGTCGAGTTCGCTCGGCCCCTGCGGAAATTCCGGCACGGCGCCGCTTGCAAACCAGGCATCGCGTGCCGCCATCGCCCGAAGTTCGTTGCGCAGCAGGGCAAAGCCCATTGTCGCGTCGGGGGAGAGGGTCGCGGCAAGGCTGCACTGATTGTCCGCCCGTTCATATTCTCCGGCAAGGACGAGAAGATCGATATAGAGATGCCGCGCTTCCTGATCCGAAGGCCTGGCCTTCAGATGCGCCTTGACCTCTTCGAGCGCCGCGTCGAGAGCGTCATTACTGAGCGACTGGGCGATATTGGCGGAAAGCGTCATGCGGACATCCTCTCGGGGATAGTGACGGGGCGGCTCAGGATCTGGCCCGTGGTCGCGGTCTCGGCGATCAGGTGGAAGCTCGTGGCGACGTCATCGAGCTGGAAATGCGGCTGCAGGCGGACGGTGCAGGAGAAGCTGCCGGGCTTGCCCGGAATTTCGGCGACGCTGATGCCTGCGGAGCGCAACGGAAAGCGGGTGCGCAGCGCGATATCGGCGTCGTCGTTGCCGAGCGTATAGGCGGTCAGCCAGTCCATGAGCTTGCGCTCGATCGAGATCGCATCGGAAAGCTGGCCGATCTCGTCGCGCATGATGACCTTGAGATAATGCGAGAAGCGCGAGGCGCAGAGCACATATTGCAGCATGGCGGCAAGGCGCGCGTTCTGGCGCGCATGCTCGTTGGAATAATGCGGCGGCGCGTGCAGCGACTGGTTGGAATTGAAGATCGCCGAAGAGGAGAGATAGGTGGTCGCGGCCGGGATGATGCCGAGCTCGCAGAGCTGCTGCTCCTGGCTGCTGGTCAGGTGGATTTCGACAGGGGCTTGTGCGGAGAGCCCGTTGCTTTCGGTGCCGAAGTCATAGGGCGGCAATTCGGCCCCGCTCAGCAGGCCGCCGTCGACGGCATCCTGCGTGACGCCGCGGATATCGGCGAACCAGCCGGAATTGATGAAATTGCGGATGACAACCGTCGCGAAGGCGAAGGCGGCGTTGCCCCAGAGCAGCGAGCTGCCGTCGCCGGCAATGCTTTCGCGGAAGGGAAAGCCGTCATTGCGGTTACGCGCATGCGGCGTCAGCGGCGAGCGCATCAGGACGCGCGGCGCGGCGAGCCCGAGAAAACGCGAATCCTCGCGGGCGCGAAGGCCGTTCCAGCGGATGCGGGCGGTCTCGTTGGCAAGCCAGGAAAAATCGTTGACCCGATTGAGCTCGTGGAAATCTTCCAGGCCGATCGCAGCCGGCGCAGCGCCCGCGACGAAGGGGCAGAAGGCGGCGGCAGCCACCATGCCGATCTGCGACAGCGTGCTGACGGGATCGCCGTCGGCGGGATCGGCCGGAGAAAGATGATAGTCGCCGACCAAGAGGCCGAAGGGCTCGCCGCCCGGCATGCCGAACTCGCGGCTGTAGATCAGTTCGAAGAGATGGCTCTGGTCGAAATCGCTGGCGCGCTCCATGCTGCGCGCGAGCTCGCGCCAGCTGACGCTGAGCAGCTTGACCTTGACTTCGCCGCTGCGGCTTGCCTCGCGCACGAGCATGGCAAGGCCGCGCCATCTCGCCTCCATCGCCTGAAAATCGGGATGGTGGAGGATGGCGTTGACTTGCCTGTTCAGCGCTTCGTCGATCAGCGTAATCAGCTGATCCGCCCGGCGCCGCCATTCAGTGCTGGAACCCATCGTCGACCTGACCAAATGTTTCGCAAGAGCTTCGCGCGGCGGAAAACCGCCGCGCCGGACTCTGATTTCATCAGTTCTTCGAAGGAATCCGGGCGACCATGCGCAGCGAGGTGGTCAATTCCTCCATCTGCAGCCAAGGACGCATCCAGGCCACGGCGTTGTAGGCGCCCGGCCTGCCGGGGATTTCCTGGACGGTGACCTTTGCCTCGCGCAGCGGATATTTCGCCCGCGACTCCTCGCCGGCGTCGTCGTTGGCGTTGACGTAGTTGGAGATCCAGCGATTGAGCCAGGCCTCGCAATCCTCCGCCTCCATGAAGGAGCCGATCTTATCGCGGCCCATGACCTTGAGGTAATGGGCAAAGCGCGAGGTCGCCATCATGTAGGGCAGGCGGGCGGAAACGGCGGCATTGGCGGTCGCCTCGGGCCGGTCGTAGAGCTTCGGCTTGTGCGCCGTCTGCGCCCCGAAGAACACCGCATAGTCGGTATTCTTGTAGTGGCAGAGCGGCAGGAAGCCGAGCTTGCCGAGTTCGGCGTCGCGGCGGTCGGTGATGCCGACTTCCGTCGGGCATTTCAGGTCGAGATCGCCGTCGTCGCTCGAGAAGATATGCATCGGCAGGCCTTCGACCTTGCCGCCGTTTTCGGCGCCGCGAATGGCGGTGCACCAGCCGTTCTTGGCGAAGGCTTCGGTCAGGCGCGTGCCCATCACATAGGCCGCATTCATCCAGCAATAGGAGCCGTGCGGCAGTTCGCCGGTCTTGGAGCCGCCGGTTTCGTCGAAGTTGAATTCCTCGATCGGGCTGGTTTTCGGGCCGTAGGGCATGCGGGCGAGCACGCGCGGCATGGCGAGGGTCACGAAGCGCGAATCGTCGCTCTCGCGCAAGCTGCGCCACTTGGCATATTCCACCGTCTCGAAGATCTTTTCGAGATCGCGCGGTTTTGCCAGCTCGCGGAAATCCTCGAAGCCGAACATGCGCGGGCTGGCCGCCGAGATGAACGGGGCAAAGGCGGCGGCAGCGATCATCGAGACGCCTTGCAGAAGCTGGACGTCGTCGAAGGAATTGTCGAATTCATAGTCGCCGATCAGCGCACCCATCGGTTCGCCGCCGGGCGTGCCGAACTCGTCTTCGTAGACCGACTTGAAGAGCCTGGACTGGTCGAACTCGACGGCCTTGGCGAGATCCTTGGCAACGTCGCGCTTGGAGGCGTTGAGCACGCGGATCTTCAGATTGGCGCTGGTCTCGGTATTCTTGACGAGATAATGCAGGCCGCGCCAGGCGCCTTCGAGCTTGGTGAATTCAGGCGACTGCATGATTGCCGCGAGCTGGGTCGAGATCGCCTTGTCGATCTCGGCGATGGCGTTGTTCAAGGTGATCGTCAGGTTGCGATCATAGGTGACGGTGCCCTTGAGGGCCTGGTCGGTAAGGGTGCGCAGGAGGTCCTGGGCACGGTCGGGCTCGGTCTGGCGGGTTGCGGCCACGACCTTCGAGAGCAGGTCCTGATCAGGCGCGAACCCTGCTTCTTCCCTGCTCTGCAGTTGCGTTTCAGCGGTCATCTATACGATCCTTTTTGCGAAAGCGGCGGCCCTTGAGGGATGAGTTTTCCCTTCGAAGGGGCCGCTGCCGGACAACGACTCTTCAGGCATTCGGCATGCGGGCGGCGACAGGCCCGCGATCCCGGGCATTCAGTTCACCACGTCCTTCGGCTCGTCGGCCTTGCCGCCGCCGAGCTGGGCGATCAGCTGCGAGAGGTCGGCCTTGTTCTGCAGAATGTCTTCGAGCAGCCGCTCGAGCTCCTCGGAGCGGTCCGCCTTGCTCATCAGGTCGCGCAGCTGGTTGCGCGCACAGAGCAGAGCCTTCAGCGCCGGCACCTGATCGACGATCGCGCCCGGTTCGAAGTCGGCCATGCTTTCGAATTTCAGCGAAACCGGAAGCTCCGTTCCGTCTTTCTCGAGAGTGTTCTCGACCGAAAGCGTGAGGCCCGGCGTCATCCGGCGCATGACGTCGTCGAAATTGTCGCGGTCGATCTGCACGAACTTGCGCTCGCCGAAAGCCTTGAGAGGCTGTGTCGGATTGCCGGAGAAGTCGCCGAGCACGCCGACGACGAAAGGCAGCTCCTTCACCACCATCGCGCCTTCGGTTTCGACTTCATATTTGATATGGACCCGCGGCTTGCGAACCCGTTCCAGTTTTTCATGTACACTTGCCATCGAGGCTCTCCTTCGTCTCATCGGCGGATTGCGAATTGCGGATGCTCCAGATTGCGGCCGGGACGGGCCCGACCTCAGACCGCTAGCCTCCCTTGTCGGTTACGGGCTGTATGCCGGCCGCCGTCAGCACCGCATTGCGCGCGTGCTGCTCAGGCAGGAGCTCGGCAAGAAGCTCGGAAAAATCCATGCGCCCGCGGCGCACCAGGGTCTCGATCGACATGGAAATCGGTGAATGGGGTTCGGTGCGGCGGAAATAGCGCCCAACGGCAGCGAGCAGTTCGAAGGCCTCTTCGCGTGACCGAATCATCTCGGCGCCGACGGGCCGCATGCGGACGGCCTCGGACCCACCGATATCGGTTGCCGGCAGCGGCTCCGAGCCTTGCGAAGCTGGGGTTTCGGACATGTCCGAGGGAGCCTCGATGCCGGCGAGCATCCGGATTGCAGAGGCCGCTTCCTGCAAAGCATTGCGTGTATTCGAACTCGGTGGCGCCTGATCCCCACAGTGTTTGTCAAGTATTTCGATCATGCGGTCGAAGGCGGCGATGCACTCTGTCACCACGCCGAGATGGGCCGACATCTGTGCGACACCAGCTTCTGCCGCCGCCTGCTGCAATTCCTTGCGCCGCTCGGCTTCGTTCGGCCGCTGCGAAAGCTGGAAATCCCAGAGCGAAAACTGTGCGAATTTTCCGTCCGGGATCAACGATGTCAAACGAATAGCCTGGATAAGCGTTCCTTCGCCGCCCACGCCGTTAAGACCTGCAAATGGAGCGAACCGTTCCTCGAAATCGCTGTCTCCGATCGAGTGCAAAGCGTCGAAATGCTTGTCTAAAAGCGACGCGGTTGCAACATAGACGTCGCGCAATCCTGAGAAGCCGCGCAGCCGCAGCTGCGCTTCGGCAAGCCAGGCCAATACTTCTATGTCCTTGCTCCTGGAAGAAAGAATTTGCAATCCAAGATTGTTAACATCATGCCAAGCGGGTGCAAGTGTAATAACGTCGCCGGGTGAAATACTACGTTCGGCTGTACGTGCGGCGTTTCTGGCGTCCTTAATTCTATAGTATAGTTCGCGTGACGAAGTATTATTCCGAACGTTTTCTCCGCACGGGTAATTTTGGTCAAGTGGATCTAGGATTTCTCGGACATTCACGCTGCTAAATACCTCAAAAATCAAATCATACTGCGGCGGCCCAGCATTTTGTGCGGCTTGTATTGACTTGTCAACCATCTCCAGACGATGACGGATTTATGACGTCTTCCGGATATGCTCATTTTAAAAAATAGAGTCATTTTTCTTCTGGACAAGGGTTTATGATCGCCCTAGTTGTTGCTTCGCATCACGAGGGCGCACTGAATTCGTCGAATGAACGGGACTTGCGGATGTCGAATATCGATCTCAATCGTCTGATAAGAACGTTTGAGCCCAATTTACGTGTCGGACTTGAGACAGCGGCGTCGCTCGCCGTGCGCCATCAGCACGCCGTCGTGGATGTCGCGCATTGGCTTCGCTCCCTTCTTGATATTGCGGCGTTTTCCGCCGTTTTCGAAGAGCTCAATCTCTCCTCGGAAATGCTGAGAACGGAGCTGGACGCGGCCATCGCCGACATTCCGCGGGAGGCCGGCGCCGCGCTGGCGCTCTCCGCCAACCTGCTGGCCCTTGGCCGGGAATCCTTCCTGGTTGCATCGCTGCAGTGCGGCCGTAATGTCGTGCTGCTGGCCGACCTGCTCGCCGCCCTGACCGGCGATTCGGCATTGCGGGTGGTTGTGCGCGGCATTGCCCCCTCGATACGCAATCTCGACCGGGCAATGCTCGACAAATTGCTGGAGAAGGCCGCCTCTGGCCCGTCGGACCAGCTTTCCGTGCCCGCGGCAACATCGGCAGGCAATGAATTTTTGCGGCTCTACACGCACGACATGACGGCCGACGCCCGCGCCGGCCGCATCGATCCTGTTATCGGCCGCGACGCTGAGTTGCGGCAGCTGATCGATATCCTGACGCGCCGTCGGCAGAACAATCCGATCCTCGTCGGCGAGGCGGGTGTCGGCAAGACGGCGGTGGCCGAAGCGCTCGCATTGGAGATCGCCGCCGGCAATGTTCCGGCCCGGCTGAAGGATGTGAAGCTGCTGCTGCTGGATCTGAGCCTTCTGCAGGCCGGCGCCGGCGTCAAAGGCGAGTTCGAACGGCGCCTGCATGGCGTGGTCGACGCGGTGAAGACGTCGCCGGAGCCGATCATTCTGTTCATTGACGAGGCCCACGGGCTGATCGGCGCCGGCGGACAGGCAGGGCAAGGCGATGCCGCAAATATTCTGAAACCGGCTTTGGCGCGGGGAGAACTCAGGACGATCGCGGCAACGACCTGGAGCGAATATAAGCGCTTCATCGAGAAGGATGCGGCCCTGACCCGTCGCTTCCAGACCGTACATGTCCGTGAGCCGGACGAAGAGGCCGCAATCCGGATGCTGCGCGGCGTGGCGCACAGCCTGAAAGCCCATCACAAGGTGCGTATCCGCGACGAGGCGATCGTCGCTGCCGTCCGCCTTTCGGCGCGGTACCTGCCGGACCGGCAGCTTCCCGATAAGGCGATCAGCCTGATCGACACGGCTGCCGCCGCCGTGGCGCTGGCCCGCCAGACGAGGCCGGAGGCTTTGAAACAGCTTACCGACGAGCGCGATCTCCTGGAAACCGAGGCGAACTGGCTTGCGCGAGAACCCGAGACACCGGAAAAGGCGGCCCGGCTTGGCGAAATCGCCGGCAAGCAGCAGGAGATCGTTGCGCAAATCGAAGCGCTCGGCGCGCAATTCGAGGAAGAAAACCGGCTGGTCCGGGAGGCCGACCGGCTGGAGGAATTCTTTTCGCCGGACGATGCCATCGTCCCGTTGGCGCCGGCGGACAGTGGCGACGGCACGAATGTCGCGCCTTTCCCGTCGCAGGCCATGACCGCGGAAGCCGCGCGCGCCGCCTTTGCCGTGACCGAACGGACACTCGCGGCGGTGGCGGATCAAACGGCCCTATTGCCGCGCGTCGTCGACAAGGACGTCGTTGCATCAATCGTTGCCCGCTGGACCGGAATTCCTGTCGGCAAGCTGTTGGCGGACCAGATCGAAACCGTCAAGACACTGAATGCCCGCCTGAAGGAGAGGGTGCTCGGCCAGGACGCTGCGATCGAACGCATCGCTTCGGCCATGCGGGCCTCGCGCGCCGGACTTTCCGATCCGCGCCGGCCGCCGGCAGTCTTCCTGCTCGTCGGCATGTCCGGCACCGGCAAGACCGAGACGGCGCTGTCGCTTGCCGACATGCTCTATGGCGGCAGCCGCTATCTGACGACCATCAACATGTCCGAGTTCAAGGAGGAGCATAAGATTTCCATGCTCCTCGGCTCGCCGCCCGGTTATGTCGGTTATGGCGAAGGCGGCGTGCTGACCGAGGCGGTCAGGCGCAGGCCCTATGGGGTGCTGCTGCTCGACGAGATCGACAAGGCCCATCCCGGCGTTCAGGAAATTTTCTACCAGGTGTTCGACAAGGGAACGCTGCGTGACGGTGAAGGCCGCGATATCGATTTCAAGAACACCACCATCGTCATGACTGCCAATACCGGCTCGGAGATGATCGCCGCACTTGCCGCCGATCCCGAGACGATGCCGGAGGCGGAAGCGCTCGAAGCGATATTGTTGCCGGAACTGCAGAAGCATTTCAAACCGGCCTTCCTCGGCCGCACCACCGTGCTGCCCTTCATGCCGCTTGGGTCCGAGACGCTGTCCGGCATCGTCGATATCCAGATCGGCCGCATTCGCGAGCGAGTCGGGACGACCTACGGGACGACGCTTTCGCTCTCGCCGCAGGCGCGCGAGGCGCTGATTTCACGCGCCCGCACCAGCGAGATGGGCGCCCGCGCCATCGAGGTGATGATCGCGCGCGACCTGCTGCCCGTTCTTTCGACGTTTTTCCTCGAAGCGGTCGCGCAGCAGAAGAAGATTACGGGGATCACCATCGGTTACGACGGCCATCAATTCGGCCTCGATGCCGAAGAGGCCGCCCCACAGGAATTCGGCACGCCGGGGGAAAGCCGGTTGTCGGATGAAGTAACCCCGAGCCGCAAACGTACTCGGGGAGCAGCGAAAAGAAAGGCAACTACGCCTTAGACGCAACTAGGCACTTAACCGCCAATAGGAGAGCTGACAGCATGCCGATTTATCTTCAGATCGACGGTATCCAGGGTGATGCGACTCACGAGCAGCATCGCAAGTGGATGGACATCGAAGCCATTCACTGGAACGTTTCCCGCAACATGAACACCTCCGCCGGTTCGGCGGCCAACCGTGAAGCTTCCGAGCCGACCGTTTCGGAAGTGATCCTCACCAAGGTCAGCGACTCCTCGTCGACCAAGCTCTTCCAGGAGGCCTGCTCGGGCCGCACCGGCAAGCGCTCCGTCATCCATCTCGTCACCACGGGCAATCCCGGCGACACCTATATCGAGTATTCACTCGAGAACACGCTGATCGCCAGCTACTCGATCGATTCCAACGGCGACCGCCCGGTAGAGACGATCAAGCTGAACTTCACCAAGATGGAAGTGAAGTACACGCCTTACGACGACAAGCACTCGCCGCAGTCGCCGATGATCGCTTCCTACGATCTGGCCACCACCAAGGCCGCTTAAGCCTCTCGACATCGGCAGTGCCGGCCTTGCGGCTGGCACTGCAACTCCATGTTTCCGGCTATCTTCCCCCTGCCTTGGGGAGGGCGCTGAAACATGCTGTTTCCGCAGATGAGTTGAGAGACGTCCTCGCGCTTTGACAATGGAGATGATCGTGTCGGCTGCAACTGAGCGTTTGAACGATATTCTGGTAGAACTCCCCAAGTACAAGTCCCAATGGGAGGCGAACGTCTCCAGTCCCTATGTCAGGGCCTACGATCTCGCCATCGACAATTTTCAGAAAACCACGAAAGCCCAGGAAGCCCGCGACCGGATGCTGGCCGAGCTCTTCGTGTTTTCCGCGTCGATCCTGACCGGCAGCATCATGATGGCGGCCTTCGCGACGACCTCGGTGCGCGTGCTGGCCGGCCGCGCCGCGTTGAGCGTGATCTGCAACAACAATCTCAACCGTACCTTCAACGTCATGCATGCCGCTGCCAGCAATAAGGTGGTGATGTTTGCGCTCGGCGGCGTGCTTGACGAAGCCAAGAAGCTCGCCAACAAGCAGGTGACGAGCGCCGCGGAAAAACTGACGAGCAGCGCGCCGGTCGCCGCTGCGCCGACTGCCCTCAACTTCAAGACGCGGATCGACGATTTCATCGCCATCAACCACGTCTGCGTGCACGATTTCGTCAGGGGCGTGCAGCATGACAACACGATCAGCGAAGCTGGCAAATCCAGGCTTGCCGATCTGGTCGCTCAGACGCCGTTCTGCAATCCGCCCGAAAGCAGGCGCGTGGACGAAAACCGGCTGTCCCAGAAGATGGAGCTGCTGTTCTACATGAGCGCGGTTCTGGATTCCGACAAGCTCGTGACCTATGCGCCTTCCACCGGCGGCACTGTCGGCGGCATCGGCCGCGACATCGAATACGGCAAGAAGGCCATTCCGCAGCTGCCCTCGGCAACCGACTATCCGAAATCCATTTCGCCGCGCCTGACGGGCCGGCCCTTTCAGCCCTACGACCCCGGTCAGCGTATCGAATACGACAATATCGGATCGGTGGTGCGCGAACGCATCAACACGCTCAGCCGTCTCACCGGCAACTCCTCCTTCTATCCGGAGCAGAATTCCCTCGAGAAGCTGTTCATCGACCCCACGAGCGGCGCCCAGATGGCGAAGGCGGAGCAGATCATCAACCGGCTTTCCGCCGATGCGCGGCCGAAGCAGCTCACCGATGTCAGGATGATCTAAGGCGGTGTCGATGCTGTTGACTGATTTTCTCAAGCGGGGATTGATGGGGCGCATGCGATGGTCGCTGGTTGCGGCCGCTTTCACGGGTGCCATGGTCGCGAGCGCCGCCGCCATGGTCGGCGCGTCCGGTTCCACCGATCAATCCCTGCTTGAGATCGAAGCGGTGTCGTCGCGCCTTTCCGCCACACCGGGCGCCGTCGGAAGCGTCGCCAAGCCGGCCGCCGACCGGAGTGTCCCCGCGTCCGATGCGCAGCTGCTGCTCGAGACCGCTGCGCGGTCTTCCTTCGACGCCGACGGCATGTTTGCCGAAATCTCGAAAGCCGTCGCTGAAGCTGGCAGCGATGCCGTGGATCCCAGGGCTTTCGCCAAAGCGGCCGCGGCATGGCACGAGGGGCAGGCAAAGGTCGCACGCATGTACCAGGCGCAGGACCAGGTGGCAGCGAAGGAGATCGAAACACGCCTTGCCGACCCTGACAAAGGCCCGGGTATCAAAGCCCTTGCCGATCTGATGGCCGGCCCGGACCTTGCCGTGGAAAGTGCCGTCACCTGGCAAACCATGTATCTGTCGCTGGAGGCCCTTTCCAGCGCCGACGCCGAGAAGCTGGCGTCGGTTTCGCAAGACAAGCTGCAATCCGAGATGAATGGCGTCATCGCGTCGCTGCGTGCGAGAAGCGAAAACGAAAAGCCGCTTCCCAAGGACATGGCGCGGGCGGACGAAAAGGCGCGGCTGACCTTCGTGCTGGCCACCATGCCGCCCGAAGACCTGTCGGTACTGACGGAATTCTATGCGAGCTCGGGCGGAAAGGCCAAGCGCGACGCGCTCGTCGAAAGTTACAGACGCGTATCCGACCAGGCCAATAAGCAAATGCTGGGGCAATATTTCCAGGCGCTGGCGGAGTATTTCAAGACCCATCCCCGGCCGCAACAGCAGCAGTAATTCGGCTTTCCAATACGGAACGTGACCTTATGGACGATTTGCAATCCCTTGCCGCCGACTTCATCCAGGCGAACCGTATTCTGAAGATCGTCTCGCCGCTTGGCGAGGACCAGCTTCTGCCGGAGCGGGTGACGATCGAGGAAGGCATTTCTTCGCTCTTCGAAATCAAGATTTCGGCGCGTGCCAAGAAGCCGTCGGTTAAGCCGGAGGAACTGATCGGCCGGCTGATGGATGTCTCCGTGGAAGTGCAACAGGGCGATGGCGAAGGCGCCGTGCGCCGGCCGTTCAACGGTCTGGTGACCGAACTCAACGAGGGGCCGCCGATCACCCGCGGCCTCAGGTCCTATTCGATGGTGCTGCGG
The DNA here is from genome assembly GCF_001664385.1 of Rhizobium phaseoli. Taxonomy (NCBI): domain Bacteria; kingdom Pseudomonadati; phylum Pseudomonadota; class Alphaproteobacteria; order Hyphomicrobiales; family Rhizobiaceae; genus Rhizobium; species Rhizobium phaseoli. The sequence continues at coordinate 218,623 of NZ_CP013536.1, forward strand.
CCGCAGATGTGGCTGCTGTCGCGCCGCTCCGACTGCCGTATCTGGATGGACAAGACCGCGGTCGATATCGTCGAGACGCTGTTTTCCGAGCATGGCATCCCGGCACCCGATACCTCCGGCGTGATCACGCCACCGCCGCCGCAGCATTATTCGGTGCAGTGGAACGAAACCGATCTCGCCTATCTCACCCGCCGTTTCGAAGAGGACGGCCTGTTCTACTGGTTCTCGCACGAGGACGGCAAACACAAGCTGCATGTGGCCGACAGCGCCCAATCCTGGCTCGGCCCGTCGCCCTCGGCGCAGGGCGAGGGGCGTGTCCGCCTGGCGCAGGGCTCGGCCGACCGCAACCATATCACCGAGTGGAGCCGGCGCTATTCCTATGTGCCGGGCCAGCGGGCCGGCGCCGACTGGAACTTCGAAACGCCGCGCATGGTGCCGGGCACGATGACGCCGTCGCTCGTGCAGATGCCGGAAGCGAGCAAGCGCGAGCTTTACGAATATCCGGCGCGCATTTCCTCCGTCGCCGAGGCGGAGCGGGCGGAAAAACTGAGGATGCAGGCGTCGGAAGCCGATCATGACCGCGTCTTCGGCGGCTCAACGTCGCGCATCCTGGAGGCGGGACGCCGCTTCACCCCCTACGAGGTCGCCCACCCCGACCATGCCTATGAGGAGCATGTGGTGGTGAAGACGACCCATACCGTCGTCGACCGCTCCTACGAGACCAACAGCAACGAGCCGGAATATACCAACACCTTCGAGGCGGTGCCGTCGCGGGTGCCGATGACGCCGCACCGCGAGACCAAGCGGCCGCGCATCGAGGGCACCCAGGTGGCAATCGTCGCCGGCCCTTCCGGCGAGGAGATTCATCCCGACCAGTACGGCCGCATCAAGCTATGGTTCCCATGGGACCGCAAGGCCAAGAAGGACGGTTCCGACACTTGCTGGGTGCGGGTGGCGCAGAATTGGGCGGGTTCCACCTGGGGCGGCCAGATCATCCCGCGCATCGGCATGGAGGTGATGGTCGCCTTCGTCGACGGCGACCCTGACCGGCCGCTGGTGACAGGCGTGGTGCCGAACCCGGCCAATGCGGTGCCTTACACACTGCCGGCGAATAAGACCAAGAGCACATTTCGAACTCAAACCCATAAAGGCACCGGCTTTAACGAGATGAGCTTCGAGGACGAGAACGGCCGAGAAGAAATCTACGTGCATGCACAGCGGGATCACCGCATTCATATCGAAAATTCTCGTTCGAAGCGCGTCGATAACAACCAATCGGAATCGGTCGGCCACAATAAGACGATCGAGGTTGGAAACAACCACCACGAAGTGATCGGCGGCAACATGACGCTGATGGTCGGCCCGAACATCCTTCAGAAGGGAGTGACGGCCGCCATGGGCATTCTGCGCAGCAAAGTCGGTGACTTGCTCACTGATAAGCTCGGTGCGTTCACAGACAAGCTCGGCTTTCTGTCCGACACGACCATGGGCGAGGGCAATCTCGTTATCGGAGTGGCAAAGAACAAGGCCGAGACTGTGATGATATCTTCCACGGAGATCGTCGGTGCCGCGAAGTCGATGACGATCGGCGGAGGATTGCAGACGACGGTCGGGGGCATTCGCAACGATTCGACTGCAATCGGCCATTATCAGGAAGTGGGCATGGCCAAGTCCACGGTCGTGGGCAAAACGTATGAGATCGTGGTTGGCAAGACCAGTGTAAGAATGGAGGCAGATGGGACCGTTCACGTAAAGGGTGAAAACGTGACGATCGAAGCGGGACAGGAATTGGTCCTGAAGGCTTCGAAAGTCGATATCCGGAGGAACTGACGCTATGACCCTCGTAACCTCCGGCGGCTGGATCCCCGAGGCAAACGAACGGCGCGGCGTTCGCGACGAAGTTCGAAGCCGCTTTCAGGGGCGCGTGGGGGTCCAACCATTTAGCTCCATGGCGGAATTGTCCTTTAGTCCAGAGCAGCAGGTTTCCGTTGTCCAGGAATTGATGTTCAAGGCGAATCCGCAGAACTCGGCAGACATCGCTCGCGGTCTCTGGGCGTTGTCCGCGGCCCTTGGAAGTGTTGGTCTAGGTGCCGGCGGCCTGATGGCGGCGGTTGGAGCGACGTCGCTCAAATTCAACGATCTCGTGCCACAAGAGCTTCATAAGTGGCATTTTCTTGAGGAAGATGTCGATGGGTAGCGCGACTGGAGCCGGATATCCGGATACGCGTCCACAGGGCTTTCATCCAAATCCAGAAACCGACCTGCAGAAATACACCTACGACCGGCTGCTCGAATACTGGAGCATGGTCTATACGCTTGGCCTGCTGGGCGGCGTCCTGGGCACCGCGGAGGAGCAGAAGGCGGCACGAGAGGCGGTGCTTGCCGCCCTGGAGGGCGCGGTCAAGGAGGCCATGGGGTTCGTCGAAGCCGCCGGGGTTGCGATCGACGACTACACGCCGCCCGGTTTAGGCGCCGCCCATCTCGGCATGCAGCGCGGCGGCCTATGGGCAGCGCAGAAAGTCGGCACATTCTTCGGCTATGATCCGGGCTTTAAGGACGATATCGAAAATCTCGACCGCAGCATACGCGACAGCGTCGCCGTCGACGTCAATCAGACCTCGCAGGTCATGAAGGGCGGCAAGGCGACGGTCGAATGGCTCGGCAAAAGTACCGGGCTTTATGACTACAAGGCGGACACGACCGCCGAGGACAAGGTCATCGCGGCCACGCAAGGTACAGTCAGCGCGCGCCAGGCACAGGTCACCGCAGCGCTTTCCAAGGTGTGGAATGCGTTGAAAGAGACCGCTCTGGCGCGCTACAAGCAGTTCCTTTCCGACTGGGAGAAGGGCGGCCCGAGTTACGCCTTTGGGACCCTTGGCATCGACGGCGCCTTCCTCGCGCTTGAATTGGCGATTTCGGCGGCGGCCGGTGCTCTGACGGCCGGTGCGGGTGCCGTCGCCCTCAAGGTGGCGGTGTCTGTCGGCAAGAAAGTCGGCGGTGCGGCACGCAAGATCGTCATCGTGCTGAAGCGCGCCGCTGGCAATGTCGGCAAGACTGCTCGCATCGAGCTCTCCGAAGCAAAAGTTGTGGAACATGCCAAGGCACATAAGGGTTTTGGCGACGACCAAGCGGGGCTGCCCAAGTCGACGCATGAAAACGTGAAGGACCCGGGTGGGCCGGAGACTGCTGACAAAAAGAAATTCAGCTATAAGGAGATGTCCGACAAGGCCGAAGAGCAGGCGCGTAAGAAATTCTCTGACGAGGGCTATAGCCAGCAGCTGGTTATCCAGAACCCGCAGGGCAACGGCGTCGATCTCATTGGACGTGACCCAACGACCAACAAGGTGATTTTTGGCGAGGTCAAGTCTAACGGTGCTATATTGAGCGACGATCAATCCTACATGGGGGGGCCGGCTTATGTGAGGGATCGCCTGGAGCGTGTTGCGTCTCAAAGTGGCGAGTGGAAGAATGCTACCCCGGCCCAGGTTGCAGACGCGCAAAAGGCCTTGAGATGGTTGGACGAAAGCCCAGATTTCAAGGAAATCAAATATGACGTCGATGCCGACACCGGTGCAGTCACGAATTATCGTGAAAGAGACTGGAACTACGCTCCGGGCGAGCGCGAGACCCGCGTAAAGTGGTATGACGGCAGCGGCGGGCAGGTCACGAGCAAGGGCAAGCCGATAGGTCGGGGAAGCCGCAGTCGCGGTCCTCCGAAAAAATAGATGTGTTCAAGGTGTAGCCAAAAGCAGGGTTTAGGGAAGACATGAATCTGTCAGAAATCAGAAGATACGTTACGGCGGAATTTCCGGAGTGGCTGGCAAAGTACGAGAAAACGCTGGCCAACTTGGTGCGGAGCGACCTGCAGGAATGGCTCGGCGGGGATGACTCGCACGGCAAATCCGTCGGCCGGTACCTGAGCCAACTCAGCCTTCTGGAGTTGAAGGCCTTTGTCTTGAGCGCCGTCGAGGGTCACCCAGCAGTCGATCGGCTGACGATGGCAGCACGCCTGTCCGTTCCGCGACTTCCCTACGCGATTGGCATCCAACATCTGAACACCAACAGCGCGGCATCCTTTCCGGACGTCGTCAACGGGCTGGCGCTGACGATGACCGTCGGCTGGAAGGACTGGAGCGAGTTGCTTGGCCGGCTTGCCTTGCAGGAACTGGAGAAGGATACGATCCAGCGCGGCAAGTTTTATGGCGGAGCCCTGGGGCAGGGCGTCACCAGCTTCGGTTTCCCCTATGCGATGATGGATATCGTCGCGGACTGGTTGAAGGCGGACGAGGCCGCGACCATCACCGAGTGGCGCGAGAAGGTTTACGACGAATATGCCGGCGGCTATGGTGGCTGGAGCGAGCTTGTCGAGCACTGGCGGGAGCCGGACGCGGTCGCCTTCCACCGCATCCTCGTCAAGGCGGCCGACTACCACGTCGCACAGAGCAGCGACATGACGACCACCGGCGACAAGCGCAACAAGCGCGAGAAACATTACGAAATCGAGCCGGATGCCTATTGGGCGTTTCCCGTTCTGCTGCTGATGATCCTGCGCATACGCGAATGGGAGGGCTTGCAGAACCCTGGCTACCTCAATCACGACCTTTTCCAGATGGGGGCCTTCAAGGAGCTCCCGAAGCCCGTCGCATGGCCTGCCGATGCCCTTCTCGATGCAGTGGACAGAAAGTTCCGTGAGGAATTTCCAGACACGCCCTCGACGGCAGATCTACCGAGGCTGCGTGCCGAGCAATCCTAGTCATTGCAGTCTTTACGAAAGGAGGTGAGCCGGTGACGAACGTTTCGCTCAAGGGCCACAACCATGTTTGTCCGATGGTCGAACCCGGACCGAAGCCGCATGTGGGCGGCCCGATCTCGGAAACGCAGGCGCTGGTGACGGTGGAAGGGGTTCCTGTTGCGGTTGTCGGCGACAAATGCACCTGCGTAGTCGGCGGGCCCGACACGATCAGCGGCGGCTCGTCGATCGTGTTTATCGAAGGCAAGGCGCTTGTCCGCATCGGTGACCCGACGGCCCATGGCGGCCGTGTCGTCGAGGGTCTCGGCTGGTTCACATCTGACTAAATTTAGTTGCGCGTAGCCGACAGTACGCCGGGCTGGTCGGTCCGTCGCAGTCGGCGAAGGGGGAGGGTGGCCGAGTGCGGCGGGCGTAGGGCTCGTCCGACCGCATCCATATCACCGAGGGACTCCCGCTATTCCGACGCGCCGGACGGTGCCAACCGATTTCAAGATGCGGCGTAGGCTGAACAGCAATGGACAAGAATTTTTCGGACAGAGTTGCACGCATCGGTTCTCCACAGCGATGCATTCCGCTAACTGCCGAGCAAGATGCCCGTCTTTCGCGCCGTCTGCCTGATAGCTTCATGGAGTTCTTGCGTACTTTCGGATTTGGCGATTATTTCAATCGCAAACTTCAATATTGTGATCCTGCTGAATTCTCGCCCGTTCTGGCATTGGTTTTCGGGGCAGATCCTGATTTCAGCCATAAGGATTGTTTCGTCATTGGGCACTCTGCGTTTGGTCGGCTTGTATGCTGGTCGGAGCGCCACGACCATTTCGAGATTGATCTTGTCGACATGCGTCTGACATCCAGCAAGCTCGCGCCGACGCAACTAGTGCTCCCGGCACATCTCGCAAATCGGGAACGGAGCACGGATCCGAATGTTCTAGCCCGCTCTCTCTTGCCTTATGAGAGCAAGGATTACGAGGAGTTCGACGTGCTAGATCAGCCCATGTTCGATCGTTGTTGCGCCATGCATGGTGATCTGGAACGGGCAGAGTGCTACGGCTATTTCCCCGCAATTGCCACAGTGGGTCTGAACAGTCCAACGCGACGCGCCGAGAACATCAAGCGCGTGGCGGCTCTGGAGCATTTTGCCATTCTGGCCCAGTTGGCCACGTTCCATCTGATGAGGTTTGAGCGAGGACAATACACTGCGGTCCGTTCCATCGGATAACCGAGTGGCCAGCTGCAGTCTCCGGGGAGGGTGGGCAGTTCGAGTACTGCAAGCCGGTAAATGGCGGAGCATTGGAGCAACTTCACTGAGCTTTGATAATCGGAGGCGGAGATCATCAGTGAGAGCTGATGATCTAACACTCCTATTGATGAAAGCGTGTTGTGCGCCCGACAAGAAGATCAGAAACGATGTCCTACCTCTTCTTCACCTGTCAAATGCCTTCAAGAGATTTGGTGAGCCTCAATTCTACCTGGAAAGCTGATAGTACCGGTCGCGCGACAAGTTAGCGACCGCATGGGGAGAGCACATGCAAAAGGACTTCGCCGAGATCATATCGAAAGCAGGCCAGCCTTCTAACGTTAGGCCAGTGCCACATGATGTCATCGAAGCCTATCGCGGGCGTGTGCCTGACGGACTTCTGGAGTTCTGGACCGAGGTCGGGTGGTGCTCTTTCCAGGACGGATATTTCTGGGCCGCGGATCCGCAGGCCTTCGACGGGTTACTAAGGGACGTCTTCCAGAATGATCCCGAATACGCACAGGCCGACTTCGTCATCTTCAAGTACGACGCTTTTGGAAAACTGTATGGCTGGCGTAATGACACAAAGATCATCACGCTCGATATCGCCGCCTACAATCCCGTCTTCAGCTCCCAACAGGGTGAAGAAAGACCCGTTACCGGTGAACGTTGGACCGATGATCGCTATGTCGCCAACTCGATCAGTCTTGCAAAAGGGGAAAGAACATATTTTGCTGAGCAGGACCTGAACGATTTCGAACGGGCATTGAGTGCTCTCGGACCTCTGAAGTCCGGAGAAATCTACGGCTATTCTCCCGCCTTCGCCCTCGGCGGACAAGGAACTCCTGAAACGCTCGTGAAGACACCAATCATCGAGCATCTTTTGATGCTCAATCAATTTGTCCGTATAGGGGTCGAGCGTTACATCCTGGATGCAAACGATCCGAATAATCCTTACGGGCGGCTCGAACGTGTGCGCGAGATCGGATCGCCGAGATAACCCAGGGTTAGTGCACGAAACATGAGCGCAGCAGGATTTTTGAAGGTACGAGGCACGCCCCGGGAAGCAAGAAGAGTTTCCGAGGCCGAAGCGGACAGTGCCGTTGGGCGGGTTCCGGAGGATTTGCGAGAGTTCTGGATCCAACATGGCGTGGGGTACTATGCAAACAGGAATTATTGGCTGTGCACGCCCGCACTTTTTGATGGCTTCTTCCGCCAGATGCTCGCCAATGTGCCGGGATTGAATGCTGATGAACTCTCCGCCTTCGGATATTCGAGCCTCGGAACCGTCAATCTTTGGCATAGAGCAGGACGACATTTCACTTTCTCGCTCGATGTCGCGCTGCTGATGGATTTGACGAGCAGAACCCGAACCGATCCCCCGCCCCATGATCTGGACGAGATCTATCGCGCCGCCGGTGTGGAGATGCCCCACAACGCGGTCGAGCTGTTTCTGGAGGCAAGGTCTATGCCGGAGGACATCTGGAACATATTGCTGGGGGCAACGAGCGCGGATTCATACAAGGCGATTTATGACGACAGCGGTAAAGCCCTCACACCGCAGCTCCGTCGGAGCCTGGGTGAGCTTTCGCAGAACGAGATCTATTTCCGAGACAGGAATGCGGCACGAAATACGGCTGATCATTATCAGAAGCTGAAAATATCCGAGGCCGTCTCGCGCGTGCCTGACGAGATTCACTATTCGTTCGCAGTTGAAGTCGGAGGACAGCAGCAAATTGTGTCTCAAACGATCGCCGCTGGTAGCGTCCGGTAATTTTGTTTCGCCGCCCTGATTGCGGGCACGCGTGATGCCCTGAAGCAAGGCACTTATTGAAGCTACGAACATGAAGCCATTCGATCCACTCCGACTTGACTGCGCCATTGCCCTGGCGAAAGACACATTCTGCGTCGTGTTCAGCGGCAAGGATTACGAGGAAATGGACTCCTATATCCTCGTTTACGAAGGGCGAATGGAACAGCCATGGTCCCGCTCCGACGTCCCGCGCAAGATCGATAGTCTTACCGGCAAAATCGGAGAGGATGGACGACCGATCATCTACGCCCTCAGCGATGAAGGCGATGTTTATACACTGCCGATGGGGCAGAGCTCCTCGCATCGGAAAATTGAAGGGGCTGGCGTCTATTCCGACGATGCGACTGATCTCGGATACGTCAACTCCATCGTACTGATTGGGGATGCGTTGTTCGTCACTGGTTATCATTCGCAGCTTTACCGCCTGACTGATTCCGACACAGGCTGGTTTCACAAGGAAAAGCTGCCGCAAGCACCAGCAACTTACGATTACCTCGTCTTCGGAGATTTGAGTGGCTCCGCCGAGGGCGATCTCTATATGAATGTGACCTATTCGCCGGCAAGCACTAACAGGGAATTGACGGAGGAAGAGGAGGAGGAGATGGGCCGCCTTTACCTAGCCGGTCGGAATGAAGAGGCGGCAGCCATTCGACGGGCCTCAGAGGGGCCAAGCCGTGTTCTGGAGGGCCGCCTCTATCATTGGAACGGACAGGAGTGGCGGATTATAGCCAAGCCGCGCTCGGGAAAATATTATGCAGAACCAGCTACGCTTTCGGACATTTTCATCGAGTCGGTAGACAAGGTCTGGGCTGTTGGCGGCAATGGCGTCATTTTGTTCGGCAACGCCGAATATGGTTTTCAGGACGTCTCCTTCAAGGGAAACGATGAGAATTTGCGCTCGATCACGAAATTCAAGGATCGGATGGTGATCGCATCGGATTATGCTTTGCATTGGTTCGATGGACATCTGCTGTCTCCCTTGAAACCCGTCCTTGATCCGAGCATCAATCGCAATATTCCCAACCCGCTCAAAGTCCAGGCTGTTGACGATGTGCTGTATTACTTCGACACGAAACATGGCGTTCAGACCTTCGATGGTGAACGCTGGACAGAAATCGAAATTCCGCATGAACTGCTGGAGCGCGATTTCAAAGGACTACCGGCCGCCAAGCCTCGATGATTGACGCTATCGACCAGTGCTTCAGCCGAGCGCAATCTTCGTTCAGGTGTTCGATTATGGGCTTCGCTACTACATCTTGAACGATGAGGGTTGGCATCAATACGACGTCCCGAAAGAGCTTTCGGCAAGGCCGTTCAAGGGTGGCGTTCAAGTCGCGCCTTGACCCCTATCGAGCGCAATGAACATCTGGAGTCAATATGCCTGTCACGCCTCGGCGCCCCCTGCTGGAAGTACTGGATGAATTCGGCCTCTCAAATATGGCACGGCGATTTCCGCCGCACAGGCTGAGGGCTATCGCGGGAGAGCTGCCTGACGCCATGGTTGATTTCTGGATTGAACATGGTCGCGGGCAGCGGCGCAATGGTCTTGATGGTTCTCCGGACTTCGGGCCGACTCGTCGATCGTCTTTATCGACGGCAAGGCGCTTGTTCGCATCGGTGACCCGACGGCCCATGGTGGCCGTGTCGTAGAGGGGCTTGGCTGGTTCACATCCGAATAAATTCAGCTGCACGTGGCCGATAATACATTGGGCCAGCTCGGTCGGCTGTCGCAGGGGTGGCCGACTGCAACCACGCCAACGCATTGAGCCGGCGCACAGAGGGAACTGGCAAAACGAAACCAGCGAATGACTTATAGATCGTCAGGCGAACAGCTTGATGGGCATCTGGAGCTAATATGTCTGTTACACCTCGGCGCCCCCTGCAGGAAGTCCTGGATGAATTCGGACCGCTCAAAGACGGTTCAACTGTTTCTGCTTCGCAAGCTGAGGGCTATCGAGGGAAGCTGCCTGACGCCATGGTCGATTTCTGGATTGAACATGGTCGCGGGCAGTGGCGTGATGGTCTCTATTGGATCTGCGATCCCGAGCCTATCATGCCTGTTCTGCATATGTTGTTTGCCGGCGATCAGGAATTCGACTCCGCAAGAATGGTGCCCTTCATGCGTGATGCATTCGGCGAAGTCAGCATCTGGCTCCCAAAGTTTAAGCTGATCACGCTCAAGATGAATCTCGGCACCCTCACCACCACCGACATCACCACCCACGTCATCGAGGGTATCCCTCCGTTCGATGACGATATGGCGGTAGCTGCCGCCGTGGACGCCAGTGTTTTCGATATTAACGGCTGGGTGGATTCTACGACCGGTAAGCCTGTTTTCGATGCTGTGCGCCGGCGGCTCGGGCCGATCAGCGCCGATCAGGTCTATACAATGGTCCCGCATCTCCGCCTCGGCGGCGATGGCACTGCCAGGGATTTTGCAATCGGTGGCTTCATCGAATATCTGGTTATTCTATCGCAGATGGAACCGTTTACGTTCGAACGCTATGTCGATCCGAAGGAGGGTGGGCGGGGTGCTTTTGGGCATCTCGAAGCTGTTCGCACGATCGGACATGATCGTCTGATCGATAATTGATGCGTGCTTTGCCTTAGGCGCAGTGTCATACGATTTAGCTACGTCTCCGCGGGAACGCGGTTCAGGGCGATTGTTTCTGCGTTGTGTGGGATTTGCGTATGTACCAAAGCAGGCCTGATTTCCTCAGAAGACCCTTTTCGAAAGCGTAAGACATGGCTGAAAAATCAAACTACAACATCTTCGAGATCAAGTGGTTCGACGAATTTCTCTCTGCTTACAAGATTGATAATGTCATTCGCCCGAGCGCGGCCGATGTGGAGGCCTATCGCGGAAAACTGCCGGATTTTCTTCTGCGTTTCTGGAGCGATCATGGTTGGTGCAGTTGGTCCGGCGGCCAATACTGGCTCTGCAATCCTTCCTTGCCGAAGCCCGTGCTGGACTATGTCTTTCTGGGTGATCCGGAACTTGATCCGCAAAAGATGTACGCCTTTGGCTATACTGCCTTCGGTGAAATCGATATCTGGTATGGCGACGCCATGATCAGGCTGCACCTCCTGATGAACAAGGTGCGTATTGATCCTCGCGAGTATGATGAGGAAAACCAGCGCGAATGGACCGACGAAGTTATGCTGGGTCTGTGTTCATCAGGGCGCTTCTCACCGGCCGCGCCACCATGGGAGGATGAAAATCGCAAAAACATGATGCCGCAAGCGTTAGAAACTCTCGGACCTCTTGCATGGAGTCAGATTTACGGGTTTGCGCCTGCACTTAATCTAGGTGGCCGCAACATTTTGAAGAATCTTCAGAAGATGCCATTGGTCGAGCATCTGGTCTTTTTGGCTTCCATGGAACCGCCAACCTATTACGACTATGCACCGCCCGCTGAAGGAGAAAGCGGTTTTGGTACAGTCACGCCGCGCCGAACAATCGGGCCACAGAGCCGATGAGGTGAAGCCCATCGATCCACTCAACGATCCGACAGCGCATGTCAGAGCGGCATCGTCATCTGAAGCTTCAGCAACCGCCAGGATGAAGCCGGGAGGCGGTTCGGTTGGGCCGCCCGTCAGCAGGGCAGCACCCGATAGGGTTAACTGGGTGCTTATTGTAGAATATGTGAATGTACGCATAATTTCCGCGGCTGGCGCGGCCAGGCAGATTGGTCGAGTGCTCTGGGGGATGCTATGGAAACAGATGTCGAGGACACCCATGCCGGCGTCGTATCGCCGGAACTCGTGGTCGATGCACTCTTTGCATGCCGGAAGACGGCGGCGATCAGGGCGGCTATCGAACTCGATCTCTTTACGCATATCGGCGAGGGCAAAACGGCAGTATCCCTGGCGTCGGCAATGAGCGCTTCGGAGCGTGGGACGCGCATCCTGTGCGACTACCTCGTGGTCCATGGCTTCCTGACAAAGGAGAGCGGCGAGTACCGAATGACGCCCTCGACCAGAATGTTCCTCGATCGCAATTCACCGGCCTATATGGGCTCCGCCGTCGAGTTCGTCGCCGCTCCCGAAGTCCTGGATAATTTCCTGCGTGATCCGGCCGCCGTCGTTCGAAATGGCGGATCGGCCGGGCTTGCGAACCTGTCTGCAGATAATCCCGTCTGGTTGAAGTTTGCGCGCGGTATGGGCTCTTTCACCGGGCTCAGTGCCAAAATACTGGCCGGCGAAATCTCCGGCTGGGGCAAGCCTCCCAGAAAAGTTCTGGATATTGCTTCAGGTCCGGGCCTGTTCGGGATCGAAATTGCCAAGGTCTTTCCGTCGGCGGAGATCGTCGCCGTCGACTGGGCGGCTGTATTGGAGTTGTCGCGGCAGAATGCGGAAAGAGCCGGCGTTGCTGACCGATATCGGACGGTCGCCGGCAATGCTTTCGATGTCGACTGGGGCACCGGATATGACCTCGTGCTGCTTCCAAACTTCCTGCACCACTTCGATATGCCGACATGCGCTCAACTGTTGCGAAAGATCATCGCGAGTCTTGCAGAGGATGGTCGGATCGTCGCGGTTGATTTCGTGCCGAACGAAGATCAGGTTTCACCGCCTTTTCCCGCGGCGTTTTCCTGGGAGATGCTCGCTGGCACGCCGTCGGGGCAGGCTTATACGCAAAGTGAGCTGACCGAGATGGCAAGACTGGCCGGCCTTGCGGGTGTCATGGTCAAACCGATGCCGCCAACTCCGGCAAGCCTCATTGTCTTCGAGTAGCCGGCCGATTGCCGTCTTGCTGCCGGCGGATGACCCGTCCTCGCGCTCTTGGTGATCTCGCATTTCCCGCCTCGTCGGTGAGACCCCGCCACGCATTTTTCAATCGGCGGCTTCATCGAATATCTGGGCGTTCTTTCGCAGATGGGATCCTTTGCGCTCGAACGCGATATCGATCCGAAAGAGGGTGGTCGAGGACCCTTTGGCCATCTCGAAGCTGCTCGCACGGGCGGAAGCGACCGTCTGGTCGAGAATTGACGTGCGCCTGGCTTTGGTGCGATCCGTATGCTGCAGTCACGCTTTGCATGGCTGGTTTGCTGAGGATCGATATGAAGCGGTTTTCGAACGTCCGAACCTTGTTCTTCGCGCCGGTCGTCCTGATCGGGCTTGGCGCACCGGCGGCATTGGCGGGGCAGAATGAATGCGCCGGCCGTGCGGCAGACATCATTCGGCATGCATATCCGAGCGCAACAAAAGCCGAAGATGGTACTATTCTGTTCGAGGGGGCAACCATCACGCTGTCCAGGAGCGACAGTGTTGATGGCGATCCGCATGCGGTGATCTGCCGGGTTTGGCCGGCTCAGCCTCAGTTGACGCTGATTGCGGTTCCTCTGATGACAGAGCAGTCGGATGCGGAAAATGAAGGCGATATCGAACTGCTCGTCGTCGACAGCACCAACCTGCAAGTAAGGCAGCGGCTGCGTCTTGACGGCTTCATGTCCGACGACGCCGTTCGTGTGCGAAGCGTCGCCCTCGACACCGCACGCTATCAGCTCGCTCCGAAGAGAACGGCTTTCGGCCTGCGTGTTTCGCGGGAAGGCAGTTCGCGCGCCAACCCATTCGGTGAAACGACCTTATGGCTCTTCGCGATCGAAGGTGATGGGCTGAAGCCGATTCTTGACAACGTTGTCGTTCGCGAAAGTCACGGAGAATGGGATACCGTCTGCGCCGGTGAGTTTAGCGAAACCACGCGCACGCTTGCGATGGTTCCATCGGCGAAAGACACGGTTGCCGACATCGTTGTCACCGAGACAACGACGACATCCGTCAATAGGGTCGGAACGGATAATGACTGCAATAGCGAAGATAAGACGACGATCCGCAAACACCGGCTGCGGTACGACGGATCGGGATATGGCGTTCCCAAAGACCTGAAGCGGGTCGATTAGGAGGACTGACCGGGACGGGGTCCAGGCTGCGCATCGTGCACATGGCGAATTAGAGCTCGGGCAAATCTACGCGCCCGAGCTTCATCCCGCCCTCGGCGCAGCGATGACCGTCCAGCACTCCGTCAGAGTTACGGGCCTGTCGCTGGGGCGATCTGCATCTGCGGGGGCTGGAGCGCGTCGTCTTTCCCAGGGCCTACTTCGGTATCGGTTGCAGGAGCTCCGGGCGCGGCCGACGGCGTCGGGGGATGAGCAGTTGATCCTGTCGTTTCGGTTCCGACCGCGGGATTGTTGCCCACAGGGGGTGCGGCGGCCTCAGCATTTATCGAAACCTGATCGGTAGCGATCGGTCCAGGGGTGACCTTGCCGTCGGCCGAAGCCACGCGCCATACGGTGTTGCCGCTATCATCAGCCACAAGCAGTGCACCTGTGCCGTCGATGCCGACGCCGACTGGCCGTCCCTTCGCCTGATCCCCCTTGATAAAACCCGTCACCACATCCTGCGCCTTGCCGGAGGGCTGGCCATTTTCGAACGGCACGTAGACCACCTTGTAGCCGTTGAAGCTGTCCCGGTTCCAGCTGCCGTGCTCGCCAATGAAGGCGCCGTTGGCATAGGCGGCCGGCAGCGCCGAATTCTTGGAGAAGGTCAGCCCGAGGGCCGCGACGTGGCTGGACAGGGCAAAATCCGGCGGGATCGCCCTGTCGACCATCTCAGGGCGCGACGGGTGTACGCGCGCATCGACGTGCTTGCCATAATAGCTCCAGGGCCAACCGTAGAAGCCGCCTTCCTTGACCGACGTCATGTAATCGGGAACCAGGTTCGGACCCAGCTCATCACGTTCATTGACGACAGTCCAGAGGACGCCGGTATCGGGATTGAAGGTGAGGCCGTTTGGATTGCGCAGGCCCGAGGCGAAAACGCGCGCGGCGCCGGTGTTTCGGTCCACCTGCCAGATCGCGGCGCGCCCCTTTTCCGCTTCGAGGCCGTTTTCAACGATGTTCGAATTCGAGCCAACCGAAACGTACAGCACCTTTCCGTCCGGGCTGAGCGCAAGATCCTTTGTCCAGTGATGGTTGATCGGGCCGCCTGGCAGAGGCGTCAACAGTCTCGGCGGAGCGGTTATCTCATTCTGCCCAAGCGAATAGGGATAGGCGAGAATGGCGCTCGTCGAGGCGACATAAAGCGTATTGTCGATCCACGCCACGCCAAAGGGCGACTCCAATTTTCTCAGGAGATCGTGCCTCTCGTCTACAATGCCGTCACGGTTCGTGTCGCGCAGCAGCGTGATCAGATTGCTTTCCTTCTGCTGGCCGCCACTATCGCCATGAGCGATCGACATGATCCAGCCCCGTATGAAATCCTTTGGCCGTGATTTTTGCTCGCCGGATGGACCGCGGGATTGAATGACCAGCACGTCACCATTCGGCAGGGTGTGCACGGTGCGCGGATTGGCGAGGTCCTTGGCAAACGCAGTAATCTTCAGGCCGTCCGCAACCGCCGGCGTCTCGCCTCCTTTCCAACCAACGACCTCCGCCACCTTCAGATCAGCGAGCAGAGACATGGCCGGCTCGGGCAGCACCGGATTAGGTCCGATCTGCGTGGAAATATCGAAATTGTCGCTCTGCGCATAAGCCGTGAGGCCGATGCTACTCGCTAGCGACAGGATCGACGCGCGGAGGATTTGGGTCTTGATCATCACACTCTCCAGGCCAGTCGGGCATACTTGCGGGCAGACACGGCCGCAGTCACCAGGCACAAGACGAACGTGACAGCCGATAGCGCCAGCCCGTAGGGGACCACTGCGGTCCAGCCATCGCCGGCATGCACAAGGCTGTTTGCGACCGCAAGCACCAATATCAATAGGTATAGGAGGGCGGATAGGAAGGTCGGCCGCAAAGGCTGAGTCCGCGGACGCAGCAGATCGAAGACTCCCACTAGAATTGCAAGCCCTCCGAAAACCAGGCCGGCAAACAGCAGCCAAGCTGAGAAGTTTTGCCATAGCAGATTGCCGCTTTGCCAGAAGACGATATCGGTCGCCAGCGCGAGCGTAAAGCAGACGAAGGGAAATGGGATAAAGAGCGACTGTATGGGATAGGCGGTCGCGTCGCGACTTCTGGCGGAAAAGATAGCCATGGCATGCTCCTTGGCGAAGAGAGCTTCGACTTGCCTACCAACCGCACAACGCCGAGTAAGTTCCCGGCGCAGCCAAGGCCAATTGGCGCGGTCCGAAGAGCGACATACGCAATTGAGATCGAGGGCGTCTGGCAAAGGGTCGGCGATGCAGCGGCGCAGCGTGCTTCGCGCTCGCATCTGCTTTCAGCCCTTGAATTTTGCGCCCGGTTTCGCCAATTGATCGGCGGAAAAATCCGTATCTTTTGGGGAAACCAAGCATGACGACAAGTGTCGAACAGAATGTCGAAAGCCACGTCTTCGAGGCCGATGTCGCCCGCCTTCTGCATATGATGGTCCACTCCGTCTACTCGGACAAGGACGTCTTTCTGCGCGAATTGATCTCGAATGCAGCCGATGCCTGCGAGAAGCTTCGCTATGAGGCGATCGAGGCACCGGCGCTGCTGGGATCAGATGCCGAGAGCCGTATCACGCTGTCGCTGGACGACGAGAGCCGACAGCTCGTCGTGGAGGACAACGGCATCGGGATGCAGCGCGACGAAATGATCGAGGCCCTCGGGACGATTGCGAGGTCGGGGACCCGGGCTTTCATGGATCGCATAGCAGCGCGCAAAGCCGGTGAAGGCGCTCAACTGATCGGCCAATTCGGCGTCGGCTTCTATTCCTGCTTCATGGTCGCGGATCGGGTCGACGTGATCTCCCGCCGCGCCGGCTCGGAGGAGGCCTCGAAATGGTCCTCGGACGGCAAGGGGAGTTACAGCGTCGCTGCGGTAAATCTTGCCGAGGCGCCAGAGCGCGGCACGCGCATTGTCCTGCATCTGATGGAGGATGCGAAGAAATACACTTCCAGGTGGACTGTCGAGCGGATCGTCAAAGAACAATCCGGCCATGTTCCCGTCGCAATCCGGCTTATCGAAAAGCCGGGCAGCGAACCGGTTGAGATTACCGACGGCACCGCGCTCTGGACAAAATCGAAGAGCGAAGTCAGCAAGGAAGAATATACCGACTTCTACCGCGGCGTGTCCGGTCAATACGATGAACCGGTCCTTACCGTGCACTTCCGTGCCGAAGGCCGGCATGAATACACGGCTCTCGCCTTTGTGCCTGGAACACAGCCGTTCGACATGTTTGACCCGGATCGCAAGGGGAGGATGAAGCTTTACGTCAAGCGCGTCTTCATCACCGACGACGCGGAACTGATGCCGAGATATCTGCGCTTTGTCAGGGGCTTGGTCGATACGGCTGATCTGCCGCTCAATGTTTCTCGCGAAATGATCCAGGAAAGCTCGATCCTGGCGGCGATCCGCAAAGGCGTCACAAACCGGGTCATCACCGCGATCGAGAAAATGGCTGATAGCGAGCCGGACACCTACCTCAAGTTCTGGGAGAACTTCGGAGCTGTCTTGAAGGAAGGCATTTACGAAGACTACGAGCGGCGCACGCAACTGATGGCGCTTGCGCGCTTTCGTACCTCGACCTTGGCCGAAGGCTACCGTTCCTTGGCTGAATACGTCAAAGACGCGAAAGAAGGCCAAAATGCCATCTACTATCTTGCGGGTAGCAGCCTCGACCAGTTGAAGGCATCGCCACAGCTGGAAGGCTTTCGGGCGCGCGGCATCGAAGTGCTGCTGTTGACCGACTCGGTCGACAGCTTCTGGCCGGTGAATGCACCGGAGTTCGAAGGCAAGGCATTCAAGTCCATCACGCAAGGAGCTGCGGATCTTGCAGGCTTTCCAACCACCGATGGTCAAACACCGCAGGAACTGGATGGCGCCGGCCTGGCGATCTTCATCGGCTTCGCCAAGGAGAAACTGGCCGGTCAAGTCTCCGATGTCCGTGCATCCGACCGGCTGACGGAGAGCGCAGTCTGCCTCGTTGCGCCGGAGGATGGTTATGACAGGCAGATGGAAAAGATTCTGCAGAATGCAGGTCGTCTCCAAGGCGCCGCCAAGCCAATTCTGGAAATCAACCTGGCCCATCCTTTGGTCAGAGCTATCGCAGCGGTCGAGAACGATGCCTCCTATCAGGAGGACGCAACATTCTTGCTGCTCGACCAAGCGCGCATTCTGGACGGCGACCGGCCGGAAGATCCCCGAAAATTCGCGGAGCGGCTGGCGAGAGTCTTCCAGAGGTCTGTCCCTTCCTAAGCTGGGCTTCTTCAGCGCCCAAGCCGGTAACTGGCGGCGGCTTGTCGCGGGTGTCGCCATGAGTTTCCTGGCGGCATCTGCAGCCGACACTACACGGTGGATGCCGAGAAAGTTACGCCGGTCGAAGGGCTCGGGCTGAGTCTGCCGGTTATTACGGTTAAGTTAGACGGGTTCGCTGCCGCGGCCAATGCAGGGAGTGAGAAGCTCCGGGTAGTTCTTTTCGTTGCTGGCCGTAAGATCGGTGGCTGAGAGCAGGAGTTCCGTCAAAGCTCCGAAGCGCTCATGCGCCTTTCTCAGGAGTTCGGCGCTGGCGATCGGGAGATCGATCACGGTCTCAAGCGTGCGAACGACACGCCGGGCGGCTCGCCGGATCTCGCGAGACGATAGTTCAGATTTCACTATCTCCGCCGCCAGATTGAATTTGGCGCGGTAACTTGTCGCGTTTTGGGCGGAGATCTGCCATTGGCGGTAGGTCTGTTGCTGCATGGCGACTTAACGCCTCAAGCGCCGAAACGTCTCAACTCACCTGCAAACAAAGTGAATCGCATTTTAACCAAAACTTAAGCGTAAATTAGTTGAGGCTTATTAAACCGCCGAGCCCCGGATGGACGTCGCGCTAACCTCCCATTCGTCAAAATAAGCGGGCGTCGGCTAAGCCGACGCCCGCAATCACCCGGGGGAGTTGTCACTCTTAAACCGCCGGATGCCACTACTCGATGATCTGCACGACCCTGCGGGTCTGCGGCTCGACGATGACGCGCTGCTGTCCCATCACGACGTAGCCATATTTCGGATTGTCGGGGACTTCACTGATCACGACATCAGGAGGCAGCGCGACGCCCACCTTCACCGGTTCCTGGACGATCACCCGTTCCGCCGGGGCCGGGGCCTGCTCGACGTAGGTTATCACCTGGGCAGGCGGAGGATCGATCACGCTGCCCGTCACGCCACCCACCACTGCGCCGACACCAGCGCCGATCGGGCCGCCGACGATGGCGCCGGTGGCCGCGCCTCCGACCATGCCGGTGACGGCGCCATCCGCAAAGGCCGAGCCGGCTATGCAGGTGATTGCCGCTGCGAGAATAATGCTTTTCATGCTGTTCTCCTTTTTCACAGGTGAACCAGAAAAGCGGCGCGGCACGCATTGTTCCGGAGATAGGACCTAGGTCGGATGATGCGACGCACGGTCTTCGCCGCGCGGAGAGAGCAGGGGTTGCGATCGGACTGCCTGTCATCCCAGCGACTGCCTGGCCTGTGAGGAGTCAACGACCAGAGACTTCGTGGACGGGCGCGTCAACCCGTATCAAACCAAGCGCTTTCAGTTCCTCCCACAGTTCGCGGGGAATGGCTGTGTTCCGCGCGCGCTGGTTAGATGTTACCTGATCAACCGACTGGCCACCCGGGATGACGGAAACGACAGCTGGATGATAGAGCGGAAAGTTGAGAGCGGCGTCTGCCAGAGCGACATTGTGTTCTCGGCAGACCTGCTCTATTCGCCGAACCTTGTCGAGGATCCCTGGCGGGGCATCGGAATAATTGTACTGTGCGCCGAAAATCGGCCCTGTGGCGAGGATGCCGGAATTATACGGACCGCCGAGCACTATGCCGATATTGCGGGCTTCGCACATTGGGAGGAAGGATTCCAACGCGTCCTGCTCAAGCAACGTGTAGCGTCCGGCAAGCAGGAACAGATCGAAATCTCCTCGTTCGGCTAGCGTCTGGCACATCTCCCACTCGTTGATCCCGCCGCCGATGGCCTTCACGACGCCCTGGTCGCGCAACGAGATCAGTGCGTGATATCCACCGGTCATGAATTGCTCGAAGTAATGGGCGCAGGCTTCCGGCGTGCCGTGGTTGAACACGTCGAGATCGTGAACGAACAAAATATCGAAGCTGTCGAGACCCGTGCGTTCGAAGGATGCTTCCAGCGATCGCATGACTCCATCGTAGCTGTAGTCGAAAATCTCCCTGCGACTGGGCGTATCAAAGAATTTGCCGATGCCGGTCCGCTCATCGGGTCGGCAGACCTTCATTATCCGGCCTACTTTTGTCGACACCACGCAGTCTTCCCGCTTTTTCCTCGCGAGGAAACGACCGACTCGCCTTTCCGCAAGGCCAAGCCCATAGAGCGGTGCGGTGTCGAAGTAACGAATGCCATATTGCCAAGCTGCATCCAATACGGCTGTTGCTTCTTCATCGCTTATGGCTCGATAGAGATTGCCGAGCGGCGCGGTGCCAAATCCGAGTTCCGTAAAGGTGAGGCCGCCGTCCCCTCTGCGATCCCAATGTCGCATCTGCATGTCGTCCGCGTCCTATGTTCGTCTTGCCGTTCCCCGCTCGAACAGATGCGCTGTGCCTCAACGGGGTTGGTTTGATCGCCTCGCGCGCGCAGCTATGATGTCGGTCACGCTCGAGCGCCGGATGTCGGCATCATGTCCCGCAAGAAGATTATTGAGAACTCCTTTGCCAGATTGCGGGTGCCAATCTTCGCCTCCGCCGCCACGCGCGCGGCTGAATTCTAGACAATAACGCATCTGAAGTGGAATCGAAGCGCAGGTTGGAAATTTCAGTCGCGACGCGACCGACGTTGCGCGGTGTTAAACCTCACGCAACTCATTCCGATCGTGCCTTCCGCATGCGTCGAAAGCCTGCATATCCGGTGCACCAGCAGCGATCGAGACGTCCGCCCTGCGGTTTAACGAAGCTCAAACCAGTATCGTCGTATGACACTCTTACGTGGTTTGGAAGTGGATCCAAAGCAGTGAATGGCATCTGGACACAATTTGGTGGCAACCTTTCCTTCGTATCCCTGGCAATGTCGCTCTGGGCGCTCTTTTCGATTCAGTTCCAGCGCCGATCCATCACACAGGAGAGGATCGCCTTCGGAATCATAGCCGGCGGCGCCTCTGTCGGATCCATGTTGCTCGCCATCGAATTTCACCCCGGCATCTATATCGATCTGCGATTTTCGCCGCTCGCATTGGCCGGCATGTTCGGGGGGCCGATCGCTGCGGCTTTTGCCGCTTCACTGGCTATCGCCTTTCGCTTTGCCGTCGGCGGAACGGCGATGGTCGACGGGATAGTCACGATCGCTATCACCGCTGGGATCGGGGTGGCCGGTCATCTCTTGACGCGCAAGAGATCTCCAGGTTTCACGGACGTTGTTGTGCTGAGCCTCGCCCTCGGCGGCGCTCTGGTTGCATCCATGGCCCTGCTTCCCACTCTCGTGACCGCTCATGTACTTGCCGGGGCCGGTTTTCCGCTGACCGCTTTGAATTGTCTGGCCACCGTGCTGGGCGGCTTCGTCCTTTTGAAAACGCAGCAATGGGAGCTGGAACGCAGCATTCTGGTCACGGCATTTTCGCAATCGCCCGACTATCTCTATGTGAAGGACCGAAACAGCCGGTTCATCACCGTCAATGAAAACATGACCCGCCTCTTCCGTTTCAGAACGACGGCGGAAATGATTGGATTGTCGGATTTCAATCTGATGTCGCGGCCGCTCGCCGAGGAACTCTATTATCTCGAGCAGCAGGTCATAGACACCGGCGTGCCGCTGATCGACTCCACAGAGCATATAGAAGGCAGATTCCTGCTCGCCTCCAAGGTTCCGTTGCGCGACAAGCAGGGGCGGGTGATCGGTCTGGCCGGCGTAACACGGGATGTGACGGAGCGCACCGCCCTGGAGCGGGAATTGCGCGAAAGCAAGAATCTGCTGTCGCATGCGATGGCCAGCATGTCCGATGGCATCGCCATGTACGACAGCAAAGGTTTTATCCTCTTTTGCAACGATCAGTATCGCGATGCGTTCCCGCTTTCCGGAGAGGCTCGCGTGGTCGGCGCCCATATCAGTGACATCCTGCGCCGCGTCGTCGAAACCGGCGAACGGCAGGGTATACCGGAAGGAAATGTGGAAGAATGGATCAAGGCCGCCACAGCTTCCCTGCATAGCAACAAGGATGAAGAGGTTCAGCTTCACAATGGCGACTGGCGCAGCATCCGGACGCGACTTGCAGATGACGGCACGGCAATGGCCGTCGTCTCGGACATCACGGCGACGAAGCAGGCGGAAATCGCGCTCAGGCTGTCGGCGGAACAACTGAAGAATCTGGCCGAGACCGACGGACTTACCGGCATCGTCAATCGCCGCGCCTTCGACGAAGTCTTCGCGCGCGAAACCGCGGGCAACGCTCGGAGAAACACGCCTTTCAGTCTCCTGATGGTCGATATCGACCGTTTCAAGGCCTACAACGATACCTACGGGCATCCCGCCGGCGACCAATGCCTGCGCGTCGTCAGCAAATGTCTGCGCCAATCCGTCAGCCGACCGGCGGACATCGTGGCGCGCTATGGCGGAGAGGAATTCGTGGTGTTCCTTCCCGACACCAGCGCCAAGGGTGCAATGATCGTCGCCGAGCAATTCGCACGACGCCTCGCCCAGGAGAATATCGTTCATTCCGGCAGCGAATTCGGACGTGTGACCGCCAGTATCGGCATATCTTGCGCGACAGGGGCAATGTTGCGGGCCAGTCCGAACCGGTTGCTCGCTGAGGCCGATACCGCGCTCTACGAGGCCAAGACGCAAGGCCGCAACCGCATTCTCGCGCATTTGCGCGAGAATGGCCATGCGCTGAAGGACGCCGGCTAAGCGACACCTGGGTCCCTTCCCGAGACTGCGGCCTTTAATAGGATTTTTTTATCAGACCATCGCTTGAATGGCCTTGATGTTTGCCCGGCTTCGACAATACACGGGCGCATGGGCACAAAATTCATTGGGAAGAAATCGGCGGCAGCCGGAGGCTGGGGCGCTTTGAAGAGTTGCGGCAAGCAATTGCTGCAAAGTGGAATGCCGATCTCCGGGGCGCGAACGATGCTGAAGGCGAACCAGCCGGATGGGTTCGATTGCCCGGGCTGCGCATGGGGCGATCCGGAACACGGATCGTCGTTCGAGTTCTGTGAGAACGGGGTTAAAGCCGTCGCGTGGGAAGCGACGGAAAAACGGGCAACGCCGGCGTTTTTCGCGAAAAGAACGGTTTCGGAGCTTCGCCAGCTTTCGGATTACGAGCTTGAGCTCAACGGGCGCCTTACCCATCCCATGCGCTATGATGCAACAAGCGACCGCTACCTGCCGGTGGCCTGGGAGGTTGCCTTTGCCGAAATCGGCAGCATCCTCAAGGGCCTCGCTAATCCTGATCGCGCGGAATTCTATACGTCCGGCCGGGCCAGCAACGAGGCTGCCTTCCTCTACCAGTTGTTCGTGCGCGTCTACGGCACCAATAACTTTCCCGATTGCTCCAACATGTGCCACGAGGCGAGCGGCATCGCCATGCGCCAGGCGGTCGGCGTCGGCAAGGGCACGGTGCTGCTGGAGGATTTCGAAGAGGCCGACGCGATTTTCGTGATCGGCCAGAATCCGGGCACCAATCATCCGCGAATGCTCGGCGACCTGCGGCGGGCAGCGCTTCGCGGCGCGCGCATCGTTGTCTTCAATCCGATCCGCGAGCGCGGCCTGGAGCGCTTTTCCGATCCGCAGGACAAGATCGAAATGCTGCGCCGCGGCTCGACCGATATTGCCAGCCATTATCTGCAGCCGCAGCTTGGCGGCGATATGGCCGCGATCAGGGGCATGGCGAAGGCTGTGCTGGCCGCGGAAGAGGTGGCGGCCGCAGCCGGCCTGCCGTCTGTCCTCGATCATTCCTTTCTCGCCGAGCACTGCGCCGGTTTTGCCGAATACAAAGCGTCGGTCGAGGCGACGAGCTGGGCCGAGATCGAGGACCAGTCGGGGCTTAGCCGAGAGGAGATTGAACGGGCGGCCGATGTCTATATCAAGGCCGAAAGGGTGATCTGCACCTGGGCGATGGGTGTGACCCAGCATCTGCATTCCGTGGCGACGATCCGCGAGATCGCCAATTTCATGTTCCTACGCGGCAATATCGGCAGGCCGGGTGCTGGCCTCTGCCCGGTGCGCGGCCATTCCAATGTGCAGGGCGACCGAACTGTCGGTATCGACGAAAAGCCCTCGGAGGATTTCCTCGATGCGCTGGAGACGCATTTCCGCTTCACGGTCCCCCGCCAGCACGGCCATAATGTGCTTGCCGCGATCGGCGCGATGCTCGACGGCTCGGCGGCGGCCTTCATCGGGCTTGGCGGCAACTTCGCCCGCGCCACACCCGACAGTGCCCTCGTCGAAAAAGCGCTTCGGCGGCTGAAACTGACGGTGCATATCGCGACCAAGCCGAACCATTCGCATCTGATGCCGGGCGAAACGGCCTTTATCCTGCCGTGTCTCGGACGGACCGAGATGGACCTCAACGCGACCGGCAATTCCCAGCTCGTGAGCGTCGAGGATTCGATGAGCATGGTGCATGGTTCCGCCGGCATCAATCGTCCGGCCTCACCGCTTCTCCTTTCGGAAGTCGCCATCATTGCCGGCATTGCACAAGCGACGGTCGGCTCTG
Organism: Rhizobium phaseoli; assembly: GCF_001664385.1. Lineage (NCBI taxonomy): Bacteria > Pseudomonadati > Pseudomonadota > Alphaproteobacteria > Hyphomicrobiales > Rhizobiaceae > Rhizobium > Rhizobium phaseoli. Next base: position 243,059 of record NZ_CP013536.1, read on the forward strand.
CCGTGGTCGACTGGGCGGAACTTGCCGAGGATTACGATCGCATCCGCGATCATATCGAGGCGACCATTCCCGGCTTCGAGGATTATAATAAGCGCCTGCGCAAGCCGCGCGGTTTCCATCTGCGCAATGCCGCCGCCCATCGCAAGTGGCAGACGCCCACCGGCAAAGCGTCATTCTCCTGCCAGGCGCTTCCCGAGCAGACGGTGCACCAGCGTGCGCGAAAAGGCGAGGGCCGCTTCGCCCTGCAGACATTCCGCTCGCACGATCAGTACAATACCACGGTCTACGGCCTCGATGACCGCTACCGCGGCGTCTACGGAGAGCGGCAGGTCATCTTCATTCATCCGGAAGATCTGAAGGCGATCAACGCCAAGGCCGGCGACCGCGTCGATGTCGTTGGCGAGCACGATGACGGCATCGAGCGCGTCGCGCGGGATTTCCGATTTGTCCCCTATGACATTCCGCGGGGCAGCATCGCCGGCTATTATCCCGAGCTGAACGTGCTCGTGCCGCTTGGCAGCGCCGGCGAGGAAAGCGACACGCCGACCTCGAAATCAATCATGGTTTCCTTCCGTCGGCGAAATGCCGCGTGAGCGAAGAGACGTCCGACGCCGACCGATTTCTCGCCCTTGTCGCTACGGCACAAGATAGGGATGCCAGGCTGACCGCGATCCAGGCCGGTCTGCTCGTCGCCGCGGACCTCAACATCGCATGTGACAGCCGCTCCTTTGCACGCAGGCTGGGAATCGCGCATGCGCTTGTCCTGCGGGAACTCGACGCGCTCGCAGAGCATGAAGATAAGCTTGAGATCGTCAAGCGGGATCCGAGGACGATGCGAGTGTTTTACAGATTGGCCAGGCCCTGAGGCTTGTCGCACAAAATTGTGCAGTGATTTCGCGATGACGGCGATGCGGCCCGGCTTATCGGCGGCTCACGCGTTTCCGCGTGTCTGAGGGGTATTCCCCATAGGTCGTTTTATAGACCGCGGAAAAGCGGCCGAAATGGAAGAAGCCCCATTTGAGGCAGATGGCCTTCATCGTCTCTTTGCTTTCGGGATTGAGCAGGTCCTGGCGCGCCGCGCGCAGACGAAGCATCAGCAGATAGGCGGCGGGAGACGTTCCCTTGAAGGCGCGGAAACCGGTTTCGAGCGCCCTGCTCGAGACGCCGGCTGCTTCGGCCACCTTCGGCATGGTGATCGGCTGATCGATATTGGCCTGCATGAACTCGATTGCCCTGCGCACATGCCGCGGAGCGATCAGGGCCGGTCCCTTTTCGAGGAAATGCGACAACCGGTGCGGCACCATGCGCACGACCAGATCGGCCAGCGCCTGTGTCATGTGCGCCATGGCGATCGGCGACTCCAGCAACGGGCCGTCGTCGCGCATCCCCGATATGATCGTTTCGGTGAGATTGCCGATCGTCCGGCCAACCGGCGTCGACAGATCCAGCTCCGGCAGCAGGTCCAGCGATCCACTAAACGGCATTTCGAAAGTCTGGCCGATCGTCTGGAGGATGACGGGCCAGTTGATCAGCAGTTCGTCGATGACGTTGCCTTGCCCATGCATGAGAACGCTGTCGGGTTCGAAATTGTTGTAGAGAAGCAACTTCCCGTGCCCGGCCTCGGCCTTGCGCGCTCCATAGGTCACTCCCATGCCGCCGCGGCGGGGGACGACCAGCGACAGATATTCGGCCGTGGTGCCGGTCGGCTCGATGTTGAACTGGAACTCCGCCTCATGATAGCCGGTCAGCAGGACCGCGCTGTCCGCCACCGAAAAATCCAGTCCCCAGTGGAAGTCCTTGGCGCGACCGACGGGCTCGGCATCAAATGCGCCAAATGCACCACCGAGGGTTTCCACCATGTTGTCGAAGGACGAACCATGGAATCGGAAGGAGAATGGCTTTGCGCTGTTTTCCGTCATGCTGTTCCCGTTATTTCTTCCGACCGAATACGGCGGGAGGTGTTGGTTGCATGATGATGACGTACGTCCCTCTTTGTGGCCACACCTGCTGACATCGCCTTTTCCTCCGCGCTTTCGTCAGGACCTGATGGACGGATCGAAGGGCGAGACCTCGCCGCATATTAGCGAAAATGGGGGGGCAGCGCACCAAGTGGCGGCGTGGCGGACGAGCTTTCAGGCATCGAAAGCAGTTCGACTGAACGAATTCACGACGAGGACGACCCTGGCAGGTGTTGGAAAAAGGGAAGCTTTTTGAACAGTTTATCGACAACGCCCATCGGTCGGATTTTCCTGGCCGCTCGGCAGGAACTGACAGAACCGGCAGCACTTGGCAAGCCTTGGCGCTGCTGCTTTTAGTGGTAATCCGATGATAAAACGATTAGCCAGCCTGCGCAGTCGGCGCGCTCTAATGCCCCGCGCAAAAGTCGCCTGCCGAAGGTTCTAAAGTGGACCGCTCGAGATAGCCTTCGGCAGGCTGACAGGCAGTTGCATACGCACGGGATGGAGTGCGTATGAATGGAGCCCCTCCCATCATTTGGGGTCATCGATGGAGGGGTTTGGCTTCAGACCGTAGACCATCATGGCCCCGGTCACGGTTACTTTAGTGTTCCGCAGCCATGGAGCAATTGTCCCGCGTCGATATTGTCGGTCGAGCGCCTTTTCGCGACGCAGTCTGGACTGGTCCTGCGCAATATGTACAGGCTAGCGCTTTGCTCTGGCGACTTTGCCACTAGGCATCAGAGCTCCAATGCGACTCACCGGCCTCGTAGAAAGCAGAGGTGCCTGGTTGCGGAATCGCCATGCGCGCCGACGTGGTAGAGCTGCTGGATCGCGACGCACCTGCTTGATTCGGTCGTCGCCTTAACGCTGTTGTCGCCGGGACGGTAGTTTCCGCGTGTGAGAACAACGGCGGGATGAACCGGCATCGGCTCGACCACGATCGTCCCGGCGCACCCGGTGAGGCGATCGGCATACTAGGCGACGTGCTGGTCACCAGGCACGCCGCCTCTGGCCATGTTTCCCAAATGCGCCCCGAAGACGATCCGGTTGCATCGCATGGCTACGCACCGGATATCGGTGTCGCCGACCAAACCGAGAGACGCCGCGCGGAGGTTCAGAGTGCGACTGAAAGAGTGTTGTCGCGCCGGTCGGCCACCTCATGCGAATTCACCATCGCGCCGGCGAGCTGGCGGAAGGTGACGAGCCCCAGGGTTTCTCCCGATGGTGTAACCACCCTGGCATCGTCGGCCGGCGTCGAGGCCAGCATCCGGACGGCCTCTTCGACCGTCGTTCCGGCCGCAATCGCCAGTCCGACCGGTGCCGCACCGGCGTGCAGCGGGGTCATGACGGCTTCGACATGGACGACCCGTCCCCGGTTCACTTCCTTGACGAAATTGGCGATGTATTCGTCGGCCGGGCGCAGCACGATGTCCTGGCTGGTGCCCTGCTGGATGACTTCGCCGTCACGCAGGATGGCGATCTGGTCGCCGAGGCGCAGCGCCTCGTCGAGATCGTGGGTGATGAAGACGATGGTCTTCTTGATTTCCTTCTGGATGTCGAGAAGCACCGTCTGCATGTCGGTGCGGATCAACGGGTCGAGCGCCGAATAGGCCTCGTCCATCAGAAGCACCGGCGCATCGTTGGCAAGCGCCCGCGCCAGGCCGACACGCTGCTGCATGCCGCCGGAAAGCTGGTTGGGATAGCGCTGCTCGAAGCCCTTGAGGCCGACCCGCTCCAGCCAGCGCATGGCGATGTCGCTGGCTTTGGCCCGCTCCATACCCTGCACTTCGAGGCCGAAGATGGTGTTGTCGAGGACGTTGCGGTGCGGCAGCAGCGCAAACTTCTGGAACACCATCGCCGTCTGCTGGCGGCGGAACGTCCGCAATTCGGTCTCGTTCATCTTCACGACGTCGACGCCGTCGACCAGCACTTCGCCGGATGTCGGGTCGATCAGCCGGTTGATGTGGCGGATCAGCGTCGACTTGCCCGATCCGGACAGGCCCATGACGACCTGGATGCAGCCGGAGGGGATCTCGATATTGATATCCCTGAGGCCGAGCACGTGGCCGTATTTCTGGTTGAGCTCGGTCTTTGTCAGGCCTTTCTGCACCGCCTCGACATGGGCGGCCGGGTTGGGGCCGAAGATCTTGTAGAGGTGGCGGATCTTGATGCCGCCGAAATGATGCTCAGCCATGAACGGTCTCCCGATGCTTCTGGAGCCTTTTGCCATATGCCTGGCTGACCCGGTCGAAGATGATGGCAATGCCGACGATGGCAAGGCCGTTGAAAATGCCCAGCGTGAAGTACTGGTTGGCAATCGCTTTCAGCACCGGCTGGCCGAGGCCCTGGACGCCGATCATGGAGGCGATGACCACCATGGCGAGCGCCATCATGATCGTCTGGTTGATGCCGGCCATGATGGTGGGCAGCGCCAGCGGCAGCTGCACCTTGAACAGTTTCTGCGATCGCGAGGTGCCGAAGGCGTCGGCGGCTTCGAGCACGTCCTTGTCGACGAGGCGGATGCCGAGATCGGTCAGGCGGATCATCGGCGGGATGGCGTAGATGACGACGGCGATCAGGCCGGGCACCTTGCCGATGCCGAGCAGCATGACGACCGGAATGAGGTAGACGAAGCTCGGCATGGTCTGCATGACGTCTAGGATGGGGTTGACGATGCGCTGCAGCCGGTCGGAGCGGGCCATCAGGATGCCGATCGGGATGCCGATGGCGATGGAAAGAACCGTGCAGACGAAGATCATCGAGACCGTCCGCATCGTGTCATCCCACATGTCGAAATAGCCGATCAGCATCAGCGTCACCAGACAGCCGGCGACGACCTTCAGGCTGCGGCTCCCAAACCAGGCGATGGCCAGGATGATCGCGGTGATGATCGGCCATGGCGTCTGAGTCATGAAACGTTCGGCCGCGATGAGGAAATGCTGCAGCGGCACGAACAGGCTTTCGATGCCGTCGCCGTAGCTGCGGGTAAATCCGCGAAAGCCGTCATCGATCGCCTTCTTCAGATTGCGAAGCGCGTCATCGTTCATGTGCGGGAATTTGTAAAACCATTCCATCTCGGTTCCCCTTTCGTCAAACAGCCGTGGCAGTCTTTTAGATTTTGTCGGCGCGTGAGAAGCGGTGCGCCTTTCGCGCACCGCTATTTTTGTTTTAGAGAGCAGCTTCGATCTTCGCGGCTGCCTCCGGCGAGACCCACTTGGTCCAGATGTCCTTGTTCTCTTCCAGGAAGTGCTTGGCACCGTCTTCGCCGGTCGCCTGGTTGTCGGTCATCCATGACATCAGCTTGTTGACCGTGTCGTTGCTCCAGGAGCGTTTCTTCAGATAATCCATGACCTCGGGGCCGACCTTTTCAGAAAAGGGTTTGGCAACGAGGGTCACGACGTGATCAACCGGCCACGAAGCGGGCTTCGGATCGGGGCAGTCGGCGACGGTGATGCAGCGCTTCCATTCGGCGGCATCCTCCGGCACGCCGGCTTCGAGCTTGACCATCTGATACTTGCCGAGAAGCGCGGTCGGCGCCCAGTAGTAACCGACCCAGCCTTCCTTGCGTTCGTAGGCCTTGGCGATCGAACCGTCGAGACCGGCAGCAGAACCGGTGTCGACGAGGGTGAAGCCCGCCTTCTCGGCGCCGAAGGCCTTGTAGAGCTGCGAGGTGACGACCGTGCCGCCCCAGCCCTGCGGGCCGTTGACGATGGCTCCCTTCTTGGGATCCTCTGGATCAGGGAAGAGTTCCGGATGCTTCAGCACGTCGCCGATGGTCTTGATGTCGGGATGGGCGTCGGCGAGATATTTCGGAATCCACCAGCCCTGTACGCCGCCGTCCGGCAGCGGTGAGCCGACCTGCACGATACGGCCTTCTTCCGTGCCCTTCTTGACGACATCAGGCAGCAGGTCGATCCAGGCTTCCGGGGCGATATCAGGCTGACCCTTTTCCGCCATGGACGTGATCGTCGGGACGGTGTCGCCGACGGTGATGTCGGCGCTGCAGCCATAACCTTCGTTCAGGATGAACTTGTCCAGGTTGGAGAGAACTTCGGCGCTCTGCCAGTTCATGCTGGCGATGGTGACGCTGCCGCATTCGGCGGCGCTGGCGAAAGACGCACCGCCGAGCAGGCCGAACGTCAAACATGTCGATGCGAGTAGTTTCTTCATTCTCGTTCCCTCTATTTAGCGGCTGATCTAGCCGGGCGGGGTGCCGCAGTACCCGCCCTCAACGGTTGTCAGGAAGCGTCTCCCATACTCACCGATTTCTTGAATGCTGCCGATAGTCCGTCTGCCACCGCAGCGTCGAACCCGGCGGCGCGCATGCCTTGGATGGCTGCCGCCGTTGTGCCGCGATAGTCGAGAAAGGCCGCAACGGTATCGGCGGCAGATCCGTCGCGACGTTCCAGCAGGCGGCCGGCGCCGACCAGCACCGTATTGACGGCGCGGCGGGCAATCTCGGCCGGAAGGCCATGGGCGACGGCGTCGCTCATCATGGCGGCAGCGAGCAGTGCCGGAAATGCCGGGCCGGACCCGGAAAGGCCGGTGAGGTAGTCGATATCGCCTTCGCTTGCGACTTCGTCCTGTGATCCGCAAGCCTCGAAAATGGCGCCGACAATGGCCCGGTCGTCTGCGGTGACACCGCTCGCGCCGATCCAGGGCGTATAGGATCTGGCCACTTCGGCGGCAGCATTCGGCAGCGCGCGGACGACGCGACCGGTGTTGTGGCGTTCTGAGAGGGCATTCAGTCGGACGCCCGCCATGACCGAGATGACGAGCTTGCCGTCGGCGTCGACCGTCAGGCCATGCCAGTCACCGGGGCGCACCGAGAGAATGATCACGTCAGAGCGATCGGCAAGCGCCTGGTTGTCAGACGTCCAGGAGGAGTTCGGGAAGCGGCGCGGCTGTGTGCTGCGATAGGAGAGGCAAAGATTTCGAGAATCGACCACGCCGGCATCAATGAGCGAGCCGGCGATTGCCCCGCCCAGCCAGCCGCCACCACCGATTATGCCGATTCTCAAGGAAACGCTCATCGCCGGCCTTCCTCTAACTGGGCCTATAGCCGTGCCGAGAGAAGAAGCGATCAAGCTCTCTCTGCTGCGGCACTTCGCCCGTGTAGATCGCAATATACTCCGGAATCCGTTTCATGCGGACGGCGATATCCTCCCTCGACTGCATGGAGATGTAGCCGATCTGCACGAGGTATGTTGTTCGCGCTCTGACATCCGATGTCGTTTCTGGTAACCCGAACCGCATGAACATGCGCTTCAGCGCCTCCAGTCGGATCTGGTCGGCGTGCTGAACTTCGGCCAAAAGCTCGTCCGACTGCAGCGCCCAGCTGCGGATGGCGAACTCGAATTTCGCGTCGAAGAGATCGGTGTTGAGCCAGCAATCGAATACGTTGAGCATCGCCTCGGCCAGCGATTCCGCGTAAGCCTCGGACTGCTTGATGATGTTGCCAGTGTTTTTGTCGCGCCACCGCGCCACCAATGCGCTCAACAGTTCCTCTCGATCCTTGAAGAACCAGTAGAAGCTCGTCCTGGAGAGGTTGAGCTTCTTCGCCAAGGGCAGAATTTTCACCGAGTCAACGCCCGACTCGAGCAGGGAATGGTAGGCTGCTTCGAGCCATCCCTCCTGCGATCCGCGCCAGCCAGTGTCGTTCAAAGCCTGATCCATGAATTAACTCCTATCAAATTACGACACGGCGCACAAGAAAAATGTACATATGTGTCGAAAATAACGACCCGTCTGTTTTCTTCGTTGACACATATGTACATTGCGCATAGCGTTCCTTTGTCGTTTTTAATCCGGAACCACGGTCCATGTCGAATGATCCTCTCCTTCAGCCTTACCAGCTCAAGCATCTGAAGCTGCGCAACCGTATCATCGTGACCTCGCACGAACCGGCCTATCCGGAGGACGGTATGCCGAAGGGAAAGTATCGCGCCTATACGGTGGAGCGGGCAAAGGGCGGCGTGGCCCTGACGATGACGGCGGGTTCGGCGGCCGTCTCCAAGGACAGCCCGCCGGTCTTCAACAACCTGCTCGCCTATAAGGACGAGATCGTCCCGTGGATCAGGGAAATGACCGATGCGGTGCACGGGGAGGGGGCGGCGATCATGATCCAGCTCACCCATCTCGGCCGGCGCACGCGCTGGGACAAGGGCGACTGGCTGCCGGTTGTGGCGCCGTCGCATCATCGCGAGGCTTCGCACCGCGCCTTCCCGAAGAAGATGGAAGACTGGGATATCGAGCGCATCATCAAGGATTTCGCCGATGCGGCCGAGCGCATGAAGGCGGGCGGCATGGACGGTGTCGAGCTCGAGGCCTACGGCCACCTGATCGACCAGTTCGTGTCTCCGCTCACCAATGAGCTCGATGGCCCCTATGGCGGTTCGCTCGACAATCGTCTGCGCTTCTGTTTCGACGTGTTCAAGGCGATCCGGAAAAGGGTAGGCGACGAGTTCATTCTCGGCCTGCGCTATACGGCCGACGAATGTCTTCCCGGCGGCACGGGCAAGGCCGAAGGCCTCGAATTCTCCAAGCGCCTGAAGGAAAGCGGCCTCATCGATTACCTGAATGTGATCCGCGGCCATATCGACACCGACGCGGGCCTGACCGATGTAATCCCAATCCAGGGCATGGCGAATTCGCCGCATCTCGATTTCGCCGGCGAAATCCGCGCCGCCACCCAATTTCCGACCTTCCATGCGGCGAAGATCCCCGACGTCGCAACCGCGCGCCACGCGATTGCGGCCGGCAAGGTCGATATGGTCGGCATGACCCGCGCCCACATGACCGACCCGCATATTGTCCGCAAGATCATCGAGAAACGGGAAGAGGATATCCGCCCCTGCGTCGGCGCCAACTACTGTCTAGACCGCATCTATCAGGGCGGCGCCGCCTATTGCATCCACAATGCCGCCACCGGCCGCGAACTGACCATGCCGCATATCCTTGATAAGGCCGATGTGAAGAAGAAGGTCGTTATCGTCGGCGCCGGTCCGGCCGGTCTCGAGGCGGCGCGGGTTGCCGGGGAACGCGGCCACAAGGTGGTCGTTTTCGAAGCGGCGAACAATCCCGGCGGCCAGATCCGCCTCACCGCCCAGAGCGAACGCCGCAGGGAGATGATCAGCATCATCGACTGGCGTATGAGCCAGTGCGAAAAATACGACGTGACCTTCCACTTCAACAGCTGGGCGGAAGCCGACACGATCGAAGCCGAAAAACCCGATGTCGTCATTATCGCGACCGGCGGCCTGCCGCATACCGAGGTGCTTTCGACGGGCAACGAGCTGGTGGTCTCCTCATGGGACATCATCTCCGGCGACGTGAAGCCTGGCAGCAACGTGCTGATTTTCGATGATGCCGGCGACCATGCCGGCCTTCAGGCGGCGGAATTTCTCGCCAAGGCGGGCGCCAAGGTCGAGATCATGACGCCCGACCGGTCCTTCGCGCCTGAGGTCATGGCGATGAACCTTGTGCCCTATATGCGCTCCCTTCAGAAGCATGACGTGACCTTCACCGTCACCTATCGCCTGGAAGCGGTCGAGAAGAGCGGCAATCAGCTTGTTGCCCATGTCGGCAGCGATTACGGCGGGATTGCCAAGCAGAGCAGCTACGACCAGATCGTCGTCAATCACGGGACCATTCCGCTCGATGAGCTCTATTTCGAGCTGAAGCCCAATTCGAGCAACCTCGGCGAGATGTCGCATGACCAGCTTCTGGCTGGTGCACCGCAGTCGGTCGTTCGCAATCCCGAGGGCAAATTCCAGCTGTTCCGGATCGGCGACGCTGTCGCTGCGCGCAACACGCATGCCGCCGTCTATGACGGCCTGCGCATCGCGAAGGATATATGATTGCAGCAGAGGCCACCGGCTGGCAGGCCTAAAATCGTCCTGTTCTAGGGAGGGGATGGCATGAGTTTACGCGGGGGGAGCCTGCAGATTTTCTTGGACACAGCGTCTCAGGCTTTCCAGGCATTTGCGACAGCCCCGGAGGCCCGACACTCGGTACGGCAGTTTGTCGCAAAGCTGGCGCAGCCGGGAACCGCACGTGCCGGCGACGGAAGCCGGTTGCCGGTCTGCGATTACCTTGATGTGGCGCTCGCGATTGATACCTCCTATGATCCCTCGCTGGGGCGATTGGTCGAGGCGTTCAAAGGCATCGAGCCAATGCTTGAATGGCGTCGGCGTACCAAGTATGACCACTCGGCGAGCGACAATTTTGCCGATGGGCATGCCAATGCGATGATCATAGGCCCCGGCGGACTGGAGGAGCGGAGCGACCTGTGGCTCGGTGTGACGCTGATGGCGCCGCATGTGCGCTATCCCGATCATGATCATGCGCCGGAGGAGGTCTATCTCGTGCTTTCCGAGGGGGAGTTCAAGCAGGGGGAGGGGAACTGGTTTTCGCCCGGCATCGGCGGATCGTTCTATAATGTCCCAGGGATCAAACATGCCATGAGGTCGGTCGATACGCCGCTCTTCGCCTTCTGGGCGTTGCTTGCCGATCGACCGCACGAGTAGCGCGATGAGCAGGTTTAAACCTTGCAGCGTCCTGTGCGCGTCTGAAAGGACGTCCGGCGCTGTAGGGATCAGCATTCGGAAGAACAAAGGGGATTGCAAATGAAGATTCTCGTGCCTGTCAAACGGGTTGTCGACTACAACGTGAAGATCCGGGTGAAGCCGGATGGCACGGGTGTCGAGCTTGCCAATGTGAAGATGTCGATGAACCCGTTCGACGAGATCTCGGTGGAAGAGGCGCTGCGGCTGAAGGAAGCCGGCAAGGCCGAGGAAGTGGTGGTGGTGTCGATCGGTCCGGCCAAGGCCGAGGAGACGCTGCGCACGGCGCTCGCCATGGGTGCCGACCGGGCGATCCTGGTCGAGACCGACGATCAAGTCGAGCCGCTCGCTGTCGCCAAGATCCTCAAGGCGGTCGCCGATGCCGAACAGCCGGGGCTGATCATCGTCGGCAAGCAGGCGATCGACGACGATTCCAATCAGACCGGCCAGATGCTGGCGGCGCTGCTGGGCAGCGCCCAGGCGACCTTCGCCTCGAAGATCGAGATCGGTGAGGGAAGCGCGACCGTCACCCGCGAGGTCGACGGCGGTCTGCAGACGATCGAGATCAAGCTGCCGGCGGTCGTCACCACCGATCTTCGTCTGAACGAGCCGCGTTATGCCTCGCTGCCGAATATCATGAAGGCGAAGAAGAAGCCGCTCGACAAGAAGAGCCCCGCCGATTTCGGCGTCTCGACGACGCCGCGGCTGAAGGTGTTGAAGACCGAGGAGCCGTCCGGCCGCAAGGCCGGCGTCAAGGTCAAGTCGGTCGCCGAACTGGTCGACAGGCTGAAGAACGAAGCCGGCGTGCTGTAATCGGGCAAGAACAGGAGCAATTATCATGACCATTCTTCTTCTGGCCGACCATGACGGCCATCACCTCTCCGACCAGACCGCCAAGGCGCTGACGGCAGCCTCGCAGATCGGCGCCGACGTGCACATCCTCGTCGCCGGCAAGGCCGCCAGGGCGGCGGCCGATCAGGCCGCCAAGCTTGCCGGTGTGGCCAAGGTGCTGCTCGCCGAAAGCGATGCACTTGCCAACAATCTGGCCGAGCCGCTCGCCGACCTGATCGTCTCGCTCGCCGGTTCCTACGACACGATCGTCTCGGCCGCCACCTCCGTCGGCAAGACCGTGCTGCCGCGCGTCGCCGCCCTGCTCGATGTCGCCCAGATCTCGGAGATCATCGAGGTCGTCAGCGCCGACACCTTCAGGCGGCCGATCTATGCCGGCAATGCCATCCAGACGGTGCAGGCAAGCGATGCGAAAAAGGTGATCACCGTGCGCACCGCCTCGTTTGCTTCGGCACCGACAGGCGGCTCGGCAACGGTCGAGGCGATCGCAGCGGTCTCCGATCCGGGTCTGTCGCGCTTCGTCGCCGATGCGCTGTCGGCCTCCGACCGTCCGGAACTGACCTCGGCCAAGATCATCATCTCCGGCGGCCGGGCGCTCGGTTCGGCGGAAAAGTTCAAGGAGGTCATCCTGCCGGTTGCCGACAAGCTTGGGGCTGCCGTCGGCGCCAGCCGGGCGGCCGTCGATGCCGGTTATGCCCCGAACGACTGGCAGGTCGGCCAGACCGGCAAGGTGGTGGCGCCCGATCTCTATATCGCCGCCGGCATCTCCGGCGCCATCCAGCATCTGGCCGGCATGAAGGATTCGAAGGTGATCGTCGCCATCAACAAGGACGAGGAGGCGCCGATCTTCCAGGTCGCCGACTACGGCCTCGTCGCCGATCTCTTCGACGCCCTGCCGGAATTGCAAAAGGCGCTGTAAGGGGGAGACCGAACGTGGCGCGCATGGCGGGACGTCCCATCAGGCCCGGTGCCGACCTTCTCCTGAACGATGAGGAAAAGCCGGCCTACATAAGACTGCATGACATCGGCCGGGAAAGGCGTCCCCGGCCGCTGCAGGAGTTCCTCAACGATATCGGTGGGCTGATGCTGTCGGCCGACGCTCCCGCCGTTGCCAGTTTCGTTGCCGGCAAAGTCCTTCAGAGGCTGCTCAAGACCGGCAAGGTGCACCCGGAAGGAGGCCCTCTTCCCGGTGTGCCCGACGGATTGAATGACGCCATCAGTCATTTGGCAAGATCCGGACGGAAATACGAGGCGATCGCCAGCCAGTTCAAGAGCCTCGCCGACAGACTGCTCTGGAGACGCGGCCGCACTGGCCCGTTTGCCAGCCTGAACTTCGGCAATACGCACTCCCACGCCGTTCTGGTCGGTCCTGGCGGCATGGAGGAGCGCGCCGATCTCCGGGTCGGCGTGATCTATATGGATCGCTATACCCGCTTCCCCGATCATGTTCAGACGCAACCACGCGCGTTCATTCTGCTTTCGCCGGGAGAAATCTGCCTTGGTGATTCCCAGTGGTTTTCTGCCGCGACCGGAACGGTCTTCGCCAATGATGCCGGGCAATCCTTCGCGATAAGATGCACGGCGCAGCCGCTTCTCGCGGTGTGGTGCCAGGTCGAGCCGGGATGACATTGCGGTGAGGCCGAGGCAGATCGTTTCGATCTCCCGGTCGTATCTCTTCATATCTAACAATCGAAATTGAATTAACAGGAGGGATTATCAAATGGACGTTCGCGCCGCCGTAGCCGTTCAGGCCGGAAAACCGCTCGAAGTGATGACCGTGCAGCTGGAGGGACCGAAGGCCGGCGAGGTGCTGGTCGAGGTCAAGGCGACCGGCATCTGCCATACCGACGATTTCACGCTCTCCGGCGCCGATCCGGAAGGCCTGTTTCCTGCCATTCTCGGCCATGAGGGTGCCGGCATCGTCGTCGACGTCGGCCCGGGTGTGACCTCGGTCAAGAAGGGCGACCACGTCATCCCGCTCTACACGCCGGAATGCCGCGAATGTTATTCCTGCCTTTCCCGCAAGACCAATCTCTGCACCGCCATCCGTTCGACCCAGGGCCAGGGCGTGATGCCTGACGGGACCTCGCGCTTTTCGATCGGCAAGGACAAGATCCATCACTATATGGGCTGCTCGACCTTCGCCAATTACACCGTGCTGCCGGAGATTGCGCTCGCCAAGGTCAATCCCGACGCTCCCTTCGACAAGATCTGCTACATCGGCTGCGGTGTCACGACCGGCATCGGCGCTGTGATCAACACCGCCAAGGTCGAGATCGGTTCGACGGCGATCGTCTTCGGTCTCGGCGGCATCGGCCTCAACGTGCTGCAGGGCCTGCGGCTTGCCGGCGCCGACATGATCATCGGCGTCGACATCAATCCTGACCGCAAGGAATGGGGCGAGAAATTCGGCATGACGCATTTCGTCAATCCGAAGGAGGTCGGCGACGACATCGTGCCCTATCTCGTCAACATGACCAAGCGCAATGGCGACCTGATCGGCGGCGCCGACTACACCTTCGACTGCACCGGCAACACCAAGGTGATGCGCCAGGCGCTGGAAGCCTCCCACCGCGGCTGGGGCAAGTCAGTCATCATCGGCGTGGCCGGCGCCGGCCAGGAGATCTCCACCCGGCCGTTCCAGCTGGTGACCGGCCGCAACTGGATGGGCACCGCCTTCGGCGGCGCGCGCGGCCGCACCGATGTTCCGAAGATCGTCGACTGGTACATGCAGGGCAAGATCCAGATCGACCCGATGATCACCCACACGATGCCGCTCGACGACATCAACAAGGGCTTCGACATGATGCACAAGGGTGAGAGCATCCGTGGCGTGGTGGTCTACTGAGCCATGAAAACCATCTCGATCGACAAGTCTTACGGCGGCACTCAGGGCGTCTACGTCAGCCGCTCCGAAGCCTGCGACTGCGACATGACCTTTGCCGTGTATGTACCGCCGCAGGCGGCCAAGGGCAATTGCCCGGTCCTCTGGTACCTGTCCGGCCTGACCTGCACGCATGCCAATGTCATGGACAAGGGCGAGTATCGGCGGCTTGCCGCCGAGCTCGGACTGATCATCGTTTGCCCGGATACCAGCCCCCGCGGCGATCACGTTCCTGACGAGCCCGACAATTGGCAATTCGGCAAGGGCGCCGGGTTTTACGTCGATGCCACCGAGCCGCCGTTTTCGGCCAATTATCGCATGTACAGCTACGTCACCGACGAGCTGCCGCGCCTGCTTGCCGCCGAATTTCCCGCCGATATGGATCGCCAGGGAATCTTCGGTCATTCGATGGGCGGACATGGGGCGATCACCATTGCGCTCAAGAACCCCGACGGCTTCCGGAGCTGCTCGGCCTTCGCGCCGATCAGCCACCCCTCGGTGTCCGGCTGGTCGAAACCGGCCTTGCGGAAATATCTCGGCGCCGACGAAAAGACCTGGCGGGCCTATGACGCCTGCTCGCTGATCGAAGATGGGCATCGGTTCTCGGAGTTCTTCGTCGACCAGGGAACGGCGGACAGTTTTCTGGAGGACGGGTTGCGTCCCGACGAGCTTCGGCAGGCCTGCGAGGCGGCGGGCATTCCCCTCAAGCTTCGCATGCAGGAAGGCTACGGCCACTCCTACTTTTTCATTTCGACATTCATGGAAGACCATCTGCGCTGGCACGCGCAGAGGCTTGGGAAATGATTGCAGAGCTCGGCCGGGCATAACGCAAACGGCCAGGGAGGGAAGGAGAGAAGCAATGAGCAGCATAGCCATTCATCCGGCAGTGGATTCAGGCTTTCGAGCGACTGACGCTGCTTTCGCAGGCGGGACGCTGGTGTGCAAATGCACGAGCAATCCCGTCAAGGTCAGGATCAAGGGCGATATCGCTCACAATCACGCCTGCGGCTGTACCAAGTGCTGGAAGCCCGAGGGAGCAGTCTTTTCGGTGGTGGCGGTCGCTCCGACCGAGAGCGTCGAAGTCCTGGAGAACGGCGACAAACTCGCCGTCGTTGACTCGGCGGCCTTGATCCAGCGGCACGCCTGCAAGGAATGCGGCGTGCATATGTATGGGCCGGTCGAGCGCGAACATCCCTTCCAGGGGCTGTCCTTCATCCATCCGGAGCGCTTCCAGGAAAGCGGCTGGGCAAAGCCCACTTTCGCGGCGTTCGTGTCGTCAATTATCGAAAGCGGCTTCGATCCCGCCAAAATGGACGCCGTCCGGGCGCAGCTGAAGGCATCGGGTCTCGAGCCCTATGATTGCCTCAACCCCGGCCTGATGGACTACATCGCCACCTGGACTGCCAAGAAGAGCGGCGTGCTCGCCGCCTGAATTTTTCGGGGAGCGCTGACGCCGGCGCTCCCCGATCAAGCCGGGCATCAGCCGTTAGACGTTTCTGATGCCCCTGCGCAGCTTTGTCCGCAGGCTTCCGATACCCGCCTCGACGTCGACTTTCCCGAACTTTGCCACCGACAATCAGCTTGAAAATGACTGCGCGATGCGTCGAGCGCCGCGGGCCCGTTCGCGCATGGCTTCGTGTTCGATCGTCGCGACTGTCGCGGCGCCGAAAAAATTGTGTTTTTCTCGAATACGAATTGTGTACGCAGAGTACACAATTGTTGACACCTGCCGAAAGGCGTGCCATCTTCCTGGCAGTAGAGCAACGAATGGCCGGAGATCGACGATGGCGAAGACACCCAAGAGCAATCTCTACGAAGATCTGAAACGCCAGATTCTGACGATGGAACTCGATCCGGACGCCGATCTGGACGAGGCCAGTTTGAGCGAGCGGTATGGGCTCTCCCGGACGCCGGTGCGGGACATATTCCGCCGTCTTGCCGGCGAGGGTTATATCGATATCCGCGAAAACAGGGGTGCGCGGGTCATCCCGATGAACCACTCGACGCTTCGCAATTTCTTTCTCGTCGCGCCGATGATCTATGCGGCGGTCGGCCGTCTCGCCGTGCAGAACTTCAAGCCCGCACAGCTTGTCGAGCTGAAGCAGACGCAGGAGCGGTTTCGCGCCGCCAGCGAGAAGACGGACGCTCTGGCGATGGTGCTGGAGAACAACCGCTTTCACGAAATCTTCGGCGAGATGTCGGGCAACGTCTACATGCAGCCGAGCCTCGGCCGGCTGCTCATCGACCACGCGCGCATCGGTCACACGTTTTTCCGGCCGAAAAACGAGGACATGAGGCGGCGGCTCCAACTGGCCGTCGACCATCATGACGGCTTTATCGCAGCGCTCGGCGCTCACGACGAGGATGCCGTCGTCGATCTCGTTTTTGAACACTGGGAATTGTCTCGCGAGAACATGGAGATGTTCATCGCACCGCAAGGCCTCAAGGCGGACGCCTTCGTCGGCGGTCCAGCCACGCAAATATTGGAGAAGTCATCGTGAAGTTTGAGGGGATCTACACGCCGGCGGTAACGCCGCTCGATCGAGATGGTCAGATCGACCGGGCCGGATTTGCAGCCGTGCTCGAGTCGCTGATCGAAGCGGGCGTCCACGGCATCATCGTCGGCGGCTCGACCGGCGAATACTACGCTCAGAGCAGCCAGGAGCGTTTCGAGCTCGGGGCCTATGCCAAGGAGGTCATCGGCACGCGGCTGCCGCTCATCATCGGCACCGGCGCCACGCGCACCGAGGATTCGGTCGAATATGCCAAGGCTGCAAAGGAAATCGGCGCGGATGCGATCCTGGTGTCGTCACCGCCCTATGCGCTGCCGACCGAACGCGAGAACGCGGTCCATGCCCTGACGGTCGATCGCGCCGCCAACCTGCCGATCATGCTCTACAACTATCCCGCCCGTATGGGTGTGGTGATGGGCGAGGAGTATTTCTCCCGCGTCGGCAAGTCGAAGAACGTCGTCGCCATCAAGGAAAGCTCCGGCGACATGGGCAATCTTCACCGGCTCGCCCGGAAATTTCCGCACATTGCGCTGTCCTGCGGCTGGGACGACCAGGCGCTCGAATTCTTCGCCTGGGGTGCGAAGAGCTGGGTCTGCGCCGGCTCCAATTTCCTGCCGCGCGAGCATGTCGCCCTCTATGAGGCCTGCGTCCTCGAGAAGAATTTCGACAAGGGCCGGGCGATCATGAGCGCGATGCTGCCGCTGATGGACTTCCTCGAGTGCGGGAAATTCGTCCAGTCGATCAAGCACGGATGCGAGATCATCGGCCTCAAAGCCGGTCCGGTGCGGGCGCCGCTGCGCGGACTGAACTCCGAAGAGAAAAGAACCCTTGAGACCGTCGTTTCCACGTTGAAGCGCACGATCGGCCAGATCACGTCGGGAGCCAACCATGCATGAACCTTTGACCGCCGCCGAATACAAGGCGATTGCCGCCGGTCTTCAACTTCCGACGAATGCCTTCATCGATGGTGCATTCCGTCCGGCAAATTCCGGCAAGACCTTCACCTCGACCAACCCCGCCACCGGCGAGGCCCTGGCCGAAATCGCCGCTTGCGATTCCAGCGACGTCGATTTTGCCGTCGAGAAGGCGAGGCAGGCGTTCGAAGACGGGCGCTGGCGGCTCCGCTCGCCGGGCGAACGCAAGGAAGTGCTGCTGAAGCTTGCCAAGCTCCTGGAGCGCAACCGGCATGAACTCGCCGTCATGGAAAGCCTCGATAGCGGCAAGCCGATCCGCGAATGCCAGACCGTCGACGTTCCCGATACCATTCATACGCTGCGCTGGCATGCCGAGCTGATCGACAAGCTCTACGACAACACCGCGCCTGTCGGCGCCAACGCGCTGACGATGATCGTGCGCGAGCCGATCGGCGTTGTCGGATGCGTGCTGCCGTGGAATTTCCCGCTGCTGATGCTCGCCTGGAAGATCGGCCCGGCGCTTGCCGCCGGCTGCTCGGTCATCGTCAAGCCGGCACAGGAAACCACCTTCACCACGCTGCGCGTCGCCGAGCTCGCCCTTGAGGCAGGCATTCCGGCCGGCGTCTTCAACGTCGTCACCGGTTCCGGCCGCGAAGTCGGCGAGCCGATCGGCCTGCATATGGATGTCGATATGGTCGCCTTCACCGGCTCGACGCCGACCGGCCGACGCTTCCTGCGTTACGCGGCGGATTCCAACCTCAAGAAGGTCGTGCTCGAATGCGGCGGCAAGAACCCCGCCGTCGTTCTCGACGATGCCGAGGACCTGGATCTCGTCGCCGAGCAGGTCGTCAACGGCGCCTTCTGGAACATGGGCGAGAATTGCTCGGCCACGTCGCGCCTCATCGTCCATGCCAAGGTCAAGGACGAGCTGATGAAGCGCATCGGCGCCTATATGCGCGAATGGAAGACGGGCGATCCGCTCGATCCGGAAAACCGCATCGGCGCGCTGGTCAGCAAGTCCCACTTCGAGAAGGTGAAATCCTTCCTCGACGATGCCAAGACGGAAAAGCTCTCGGTCACCCAGGGCGGCGAAACCTATAACGGCATCTTCATCGAGCCGACGCTGGTCGAGGGCGTGACGCCGGCGAGCCGCCTGTTCCAGGAAGAGATCTTCGGGCCGATCCTGTCGGTCACGACGTTCAACACGCTCGCCGAGGCGACCGCTCTGGCCAACGACACCAATTACGGCCTGACGGCATCCGTCTATACCGGCAGCCTGCGCAATGCGATCCGGCTGACCCGCGATATCCGCGCCGGCCTGATCACGGTCAACTGCTTCGGCGAAGGCGACGCCACCACGCCGTTCGGCGGCTACAAGGAGTCCGGCTTCGGCGGCCGCGACAAGTCGGTCTTCGCTCACGACAACTATTGCGAACTCAAGACCATCTGGATCGACATATCCGAACGGTCGGTCGACGAGACGATCCGATGAGCCGCCATGTGATCAAGCACCTGCCGACCGACACCGGCGTTTCGGGATGGGAGGCGACCAGCGAACGCACCTTTCCCGTCACGGCGCTTGAGCACGACATTACGGCCGACTGGCTGATCATCGGCGGCGGGTTTGCCGGCCTGTCGGCAGCACGTCGTCTCTCGCAATCGCTCCCTGAAGACAAGATCGTCGTCCTGGATGCGCGTGAACTTGCCAAGGGGCCGGCCGGGCGCAATTCCGGCTTCATGATCGACGTGCCGCACAACCTGTCCTCGGGCGAGTATTCGGTCGCGGACGAGGCGGCGACGAAGGACGAGATCCGTCAGAACCGTCTGGCGATTTCCTTTGCGGCCGATGCTGCAGCCGAATATGGCATGTCGCGCGAGACCTTCGATCCGGCGGGCAAGGTGAATGCCGCGGCCTCCGAGCGGGGGATGGGACTGAACGACAATTACCGGAAGTCGCTCGAAAAGATCGGCGAGGATCATCGTGTTCTCGATGCCGCTCAGATGCTAGACATGACCGGCTCGCGTTACTATCTCGGCGGTCTCTATACGCCGGGCGCGGTGATGATCCAGCCGGCCGACTATATTCGCGGCCTGGCGCGCGGGATTTCCTCCAAGGTGATCATCCACGAGCACTCGCCAGTCCTGGAGCTTGCCCGTGAGGGCCGGACCTGGAGGGCAAAGACGGCCCGCGGTTCGGTGTCTGCGTCCAAGGTCATTCTGGGGGTAAACGGCCATATTCAGAGTTTCGGCCACTTCCGGGGCCGGCTGATGCATATCTTCACCTATGCGTCGATGACGTCGGCCTTTTCGCAGAACGAGTTCGGCGGTGACGTCACCGGCGTCGATCGCTGGGCACTGCTGCCGGCCGACCCGATGGGCGCCACGGTGCGCAAGATCACCAAGGACGGGCTTTCCAGGATCGTCGTCCGGACGCGATTCACCTACGACCCGAGCCTCAAAGTGTCGGAGAAGCGGGTCGCCGGCATCGCCGCCGAACAGCGTCGGTCGTTCGATGCCCGTTTCCCCGGGCTGGAGCGCGTTCCGATGGAATACAGCTGGGCGGGTGCACTCTGCCTCAGCCGAAACCATGTGCCGGCGTTCGGCGAGGTCGAGGAAGGACTTTTTTCCGCCTGCTGCGAAAACGGTCTCGGCACCGTCAAGAGCACGCTTGCCGGGATGATGGCGGCAGATCTTGCGACAGGAGTGGCCAGCCCGGAGCTCGACAAATTCAAAAATCAGCCGGAACCGACGAGATTGCCTCCCGAGCCCATAGCATGGCTCGGCATCAACTCGGTGATCCGCTTTCAGGAATTGCGTGCGGGCCGCGAGGGATGAACCCTCGGCTCACGCAATAGGAAGACTGCCGCCCGCAGGCTTCGATGAGAATGGGAACTAAAACCAGGAGTAACAACAATGAAGACTTTGTGGAAGGCTCTCTGCGCCGCTGCGGTGATCGGGATGAGCATCCTGCCTGCCCGCGCGGAGGAAAAGACGATCACTCTGGGCACGATGGCGTGGGAAGACCTGACGCCGATCACCGGCATCACCAAGAAAGTTCTGGAAGACGCCGGCTATACCGTGAAGGTCACCGAATTTTCCGAATGGGGCATTGCCTATGCCGCTCTCGCCAAGGGCGACATCCAGGCCCTGACCTCGCAGACCGACTACGTCGCTCAGGACTATTGGGACAAGAACAAGAACCGCCTCGAGAAGATTTCTCCGGTTTCGCACGGTCTCTATCAGGGCGTGGCCGTTCCGAAATATGTTCCGATCGACTCGCTCGAACAGCTCAATGAAAACGCCGACAAGTTCGGCGGCAAGATCATCGGTATCGAGCCGGGCGCCGGCCTGATGCGCGACACGTCGAATGCGGTCAAGGAATACGGCCTCAAGCTCCAGCTCGTCGAAGGCAGCACGGCTGCGATGACGGCAGCGCTGAAGTCCGCCTACGACCGCCAGGAGTGGATTGCGGTGACGATCTGGGAGCCGTCATGGATGGTCCAGAAGTACGAGATCAAGTACCTCAAGGATCCGAAGGGCGTCTTCCCGCCGCCGCAGAGCTACTACTGGATCGGCCATAAGGGCTTCTCCGAAGAGTACCCGCATGCTCGCGAAGTCATGGCCAGCGTCTACGTGCCGATCGCCGACATCACCACCATCAACGGTGCAGTCAAGGACGGCAAGACGATGGACCAGGCCGTGCAGGACTGGATCGGCGCCCATGCCGACCTGATCAAGCGCTGGGAAAACATCAAGAAGAAGTGAATGCCGCGTGGCCGTTCGAACCCTCGGGCGGCCACCCTGAAACCTAAGAAACAAGCCAGCGCCATTGGCTCAAAGGGGATCGCTATGAAAACCGCCAATATCGATGCCAATGATGTCCTGATCGACTGCCAATCCCTCTGGAAAGTCTTTGGGGGCAAGTCCGCTGCGGCGATGAAGTCGATCAAGGAGCGCGGCCTCGGCAAGACAGAGGTTCTGAAGGAATTCAACTGCGTCGTGGGCGTCTCCGATGCGAGCATCCAGGTGCGGCGCGGCGAAATCTTCTGCATCATGGGATTGTCGGGAAGCGGAAAATCGACGCTCATCCGCCTTCTCAACAAGCTGATCACGCCGAGTTCCGGCAAGGTCATGGTCAAGGGGCGTGATCTCGCCAGCCTGTCGCCGGTCGATCTGAGACAGATGCGCGCCAAGAATATCGGCATGGTGTTTCAAAGCGTCGCTTTGTTGCCGCACCGGACGGTTCTGGAAAATGCGGCCTTCGGCCTCGAGGTTCAGGGAATCGCCAAGCTGGAGCGCAACAAGGCCGCCGCTGCCGCGCTGGAGAAGGTCGGCCTCGCCGACTGGCTGAGCCGGTATCCCAGCGAGCTTTCCGGAGGCATGCAGCAACGCGTCGGACTTGCGCGCGCGCTCGCTTCCGACCCCGAAATCATTCTCATGGACGAGCCGTTCAGTGCGCTCGACCCGCTGATCCGCCGCCAGCTTCAGGACGAGTTCCGCCAACTGACCAAGGCGCTTGGCAAGTCCGCCGTTTTCATCACCCATGATCTCGACGAGGCGATCCGCATCGGCGACCGCATTGCGATCATGAAGGACGGCGTCATCATTCAGACCGGTACGGCCGAGGAGATTATCCTCAACCCGGCCGATGCCTATGTCGCCGAATTCGTCGCCGGCATATCCCGTCTGCATCTGATCAAGGCGCATTCAGTCATGCGCAGCGTCGCCGAATTCCAGCAGAATGCGCCGAATTCCGACATCGCTTCGCTGGCGCGGACGACGCCGGACGCCGATATCGACGAGCTTATCTCCTTGACGATGCAGTCGGACCGCGACGCCATCGCCGTCGTCGACAAGGATCAGGTCGTCGGCGTCGTCACGCCGCGCAGCCTGCTGATGGGCGTCAAGGGAACTTCCGCCCACGATCTGACGGCGGCGTGACCCCAACCGGAGCTGATCGACATGGATACTTCAGTCTTCACCGATCTGTTCGACGAATGGACGGACTCCGCGCTCGAATGGGTGAGCGACAACGGCGAATTTCTCTTCGACTATATCAGGCAGGTGCTCGAGGGCCTCTATGACGGGATCCTCTGGCTCCTCGAGCTTCCGCCGTTCTATGTGATTGCGATCGCCGTGGCGCTGATCGGCTGGCGGCTGGTCAATGTCTGGTTCGCGGCGCTCAGCGGCGTCGCGCTGGCGCTTTGTTTTTCGATGGGGCTCTGGCCGGAGACGATGAGCACCCTGGCACTGGTCCTTACTGCCACCGTGATCGCCCTGGCGATCGGCATTCCGATCGGTATCGCGGCGGGCTTTTTCACCGCTCTTGATCGCTTCATGGAGCCGGGTCTCGATCTCATCCAGACGCTTCCGCCATACATCTACCTGCTGCCGGCGATCGCCCTGCTCGGCTACGGACCGGCGACGGCGTTGATCGCGACCGTGATCGTCGCCGTGCCGCCGGCGGTCCGCCTGACCTCGCTCGGTATCCGCATGACCCCCAAGGAGTTCATCGAACTTGGGGAGGCGCTGGGGATGACACCGGCAAAGATGTTTTTCAAGATCCGTCTTCCCTTTGCTCTGCCCAGCATCATGGCGGGCATCAACCAGAGCCTGATGATGGCCTTCGGCATGGTCGTCATCGCCGGCATCGTCGGTTCGGGCGGGCTCGGAGAGACGATCTACGGCGCGATCAGGACGCTCGATATCGCGACTTCTATCAATGCGGCGATCGCCATCGTGGTATTGACCATGGTGATTGACCGAATAACGCAGAGCGCCGCTCGCTTGGGAACGGGGAGGAAGTCATGAATCTTTCGGATTTGCAGTTTTCGCCCGGCGCTTTCCTGGCCCCGGCCGTCGATTGGCTCAACACCAACCTTCATCCGCTGTTTGCTGCCATCAGCTATGTGGTCGAAACGGTGCTGTCCGCCATCGAGGCCGCACTTCTCTTCGTGCCGCCCTTTGCGCTGATCGCGATCGTCGTCGTGGCGGCATTCTTTGTCGTCAGCCTGCGCGCCGCCATCCTCGCCGGCCTCTGCCTCGGCTTCTGCCTGCTTGTCGGCCTGTGGACGGCGTCGATGCAGACGCTTTCTCTGGTCACCGTCGCCGTCGTGATCTCCGTTCTCATCGCCTTTCCGATCGGCGTGCTCTGCTCGCGCTATAAGACCTTGGAGGCGGCGGTTCGCCCAGTCCTCGACGTGATGCAGACCGTGCCGCCATGGGTCTATCTCATTCCGGCGGTGATGATCTTCAGCCTCGGACGCGTGCCGGCGATCATCGCCACCATCGTCTATGGCATTCCGCCGATGCTGCGTCTGACGACGCTTGCCTTCAACCAGGTGCCGAAGGTGTTCATCGAGCTCGGCAGCGCCATCGGCGCGCCGCCGCGCTCGATCCTGTGGAAGATCGAGATGCCGCTTGCCAAGCAGACGCTGCTGGTCGGGCTCAACCAGTGCATCCTGCTGTCGCTTGCGATGGTCGTGCTCGCCGGCCTCGTCGGCGCAGGTGGTCTCGGCGCGGAAGTGACGCGCGGCCTCACACGCATGGAAATGGGGCTCGGCCTCAGAGCAGGTCTGGCGATCGTTGCCGTCGCTCTTCTGCTCGACCGGTTGACCCGCGGCCTGTTCGATCGCGGCCGGCTGGCGAAGGCGCGGTGAGCGGGGATATGAAAAAATGAGAAACAGCTTCTTCTGCATCGATGCCCATACCTGCGGCAATCCGGTCCGTCTCGTCGCCGGCGGCGGTCCGCTGCTTCCGCATCTGCCGATGGGCGAGCGCCGGGAAATCTTTGTTCGCGACCATGACTGGGTCCGCAAGGCGCTGATGTTCGAGCCGAGGGGGCATGACATCATGTCGGGCTCGATCATCTATCCGGCCTATCGGGATGATTGTGATTTCGCCGTTCTTTTCATCGAGGTAAGCGGCTGTCTGCCGATGTGCGGCGCCGGCACGATCGGCACCGTCACCGCCGCGATCGAAGAGGGCCTGGTCAAGCCGCGTGAAGCCGGAAGGGTCGCCATCGAAACGCCGGCCGGCAGGGTCGACGTCACCTATGAGGAGAAGGGCGGCTATGTCGATTCCGTTCGTCTCCACAATGTGGCGAGCTATCTCCACCAGGCGGATGTCGAGGTCGATGTACCTGATATGGGCCGGCTGCGTGTCGATATCTCCTACGGCGGCAACTATTATGCGGTCGTCGAGCCGCAGGAGAACTGGAGCGGGCTCGACCGCATGAGCGCCTCCGACATCGTCGGATACAGCCAAAAGCTTCGGGCAGCGCTTGCCCATGTCGTCGATCCCATTCATCCCGATGATCCGAGGATTTGCGGCGTCCATCACGCGATCTGGTGCGACCGCCCGGTCAATGACGTCTCGGACGGGCGCTGCGCCGTCTTCTACGGAGAAAAGGCGATCGACCGGTCGCCCGGCGGCACCGGCACGTCCGCGCGCATGGCGCAGCTTCACGGAAAGGGCCGGCTTGCCGTCGGTTCGAGATACCGCCATGAAAGCCTGATCGGAACCATTTTCGAGGGCAGGGTCGAAGCCGAGGCGAAAATCGGACCTTATGCCGGCATTCTTCCGAGTATCGGAGGCTGGGCGCGGGTGATCGGGCACAATACGATTTTCGTCGACGATCGCGATCCGCTGGCGCACGGTTTTCAAATTCGATGAGGGGCGTTCGAAGGGGCAGGAGATGAACATGCGACCTGAACAGCATCGATTGGTAGACGATAGCGCAAAACAGCCGGCCCGACTGAAGGTGGGGTTCGTTCTGTCGCGGTCCTTCACGCTGTCGGCCTTCGCCTTGTTCGTGGATACGCTGAGGCTCGCCAGCGACGAGCAGGATCGGTCCGGAAGGGTGCTTGCCGACTGGCAGGTGATCGGCAGCACGCGCCATCTGATCACCTCCAGCTGCGGCGTCCAGGTGGCGCCGACCTCGGATTTCGTCGATCCGTCAAGGTTCGATTATATCGTCGTCGTCGGCGGTCTGCTGACGGTCGAAAACCCCGTCGACCAGCAGACGATCACCTTCCTGCGGCAGGCAGACGCGAAGAAAGTGCCGCTGATCGGCGTGTGCACCGGTTCGTTCATCCTTGCGGCGGCGGGCCTGATGAAACGGCACGAATCCTGCGTCAGCTGGTTGCATTACAAGGAGTTCCGGGAGCGCTTCCCGGAGCTTGCCGTTCGCTCCGACCGGCTCTTCAATCTCGACCGGCAGCGCGGATCTTGCGCAGGGGGCAGCAGCGCTGCCGACATGGCGGCATTGCTGGTGAGAAAATACATCAGCCGCGATGCCGAACGAAACGCGCTTGAAGTGCTTCAGATCGAGAAGGCCCGAACGCCATCGGATGTTCAGCCGCGGCGGCCGCTCTATGACGATTATGATGACGCCCGCGTCAAGGCGGCGATGATCACCATGGAGCAGTTCGTCGACGGCAGCATGCCGATCGAGAAGCTCGCCGCCATGGTCGGGCTCTCAAGGCGGCAGCTGGAGCGGATCTTCATCGAAAAGACGGGCATGTCGCCTGCCAAGGCCTATAACCGCGTTCGCATGGAGCGGGCAAAATCGATCCTGGCCCAGTCGAAGGCGCCGCTCATCGAGATCGCACTTGATGTCGGCTTTGAAAACGCCTCGCAGTTCACCAGAACGTTCAAGCGCACATTCGGGCAGACGCCCTCGCAGCATCGCGCGGCGACCTTGAGAGCGCACTGAAGCGTTTTCTTACCGGCGTCTCAGACCTCCTCCCAGGGAAAGCTGTCCAGCCGCTCGGCTCCCCTTGAGGTGATCAGGGCCTGGGTTTCCAGTTTGATGCTTTCCGAGCCGGCCTCGGCAATCAGGCTTTCGACGTTGAGCACCATGTTCTCTTCGATGACGCCGCTGAAATCGGGATCGAAATCCGGATGCAGCAGCACACCCGGCCATTCATCGGCCATGCCGGTGCCGTGCAGGGCGAGCGTGTATCGATAGGGCTGGTATTTTTCCGGGATCCGCCATGACCGCTCGTTGAACTCCCGGAACGTCATGCCGGGCCTGATGATGGAAAGGTTGTGCTCGATCTGATCCCTGGCCGCGGCATAAATTTCCCTCTGCTTGGTGTTCATCGCGACATGGCCGCAGGTCCATGAACGCGAGAGGTCGGCGCAATAGCCGTAGGGGCCGATCATATCGGTGTCGAAGGAGATCATCTCGCCGCGCTTGACGACGTAATCGGAACATTCCTGATACCAGGGATTGGTTCGCGGGCCGGAGGTCAGGAGCTTGGTCTCCAGCCACTCGCCTCCGCTGCGGGCATTTTCGAAGTGAAGCTCGGCCCAGATTTCCCGCTCGGTGCGGCCGGGTTCTGACACCTCGTACATCCGCGCCATGCCCGCTTCGCAGACGCGGATCGTCCAGCGCATCAGTTCGATTTCGTCGGCGCTCTTGATCGATCGCGCCCGTTCGGCGAGTTCCTGGCCGTCGAGCAGCGTAAAGCCGCGTTCGGTCAGTTCGAAGGCGCCGGCCGGTTCGAGCCGGTCCACCGCGATGCGCCTGTTGCCGCCATTGCCCTTGACGATGTCGGCGATCTCGTCCGCCCAGGCCTTCAGCCGGGGTTCGATGAGGTTGCCTGCGGTGAAGAAGATCCAGGATTTCGACGGCCGGATCTCGTCGATGCCGGGCAGCCCGTCATTGACGTGTTCGGCGCCTTCGAATTCGAAAATGATCGCCGGGCCGTCGGCCAGGATCAGCGCGTAGCGCGACGGATTGTGCATCGTCCAGATGCTCATATTCGACGAGTCGAAGGCATAGCGGATATTGACGGGATCGTAGAGCAGCAGGGCGCCGCAATCCCATTCGCGCATCTTCATGCGCAGCCGCTCCAGCCGGTAGCGGCGCGCCCGGTCGAGTGTCGCGGCCGGCACCGGACTGATGAGCGGTCGGTCGGCGCCATCGGGATTGAGGTAGGCCTGTTTCCGCTCGTCCTTGAAGACGGTCGAGCCGGTCAGCTCGACGGAGGCGTTGTCGTCTCGCAGCATCCGGGTGATCCCCTGTTGTCGATGATTGATGCGGTGTTGCTCAGCGTTCGATGACGAGATCGCTGAGCGGCTTCGAGCAGCAGGGCAGGAAGAAGCCGGCGTCGATCTCCCGCTGGCGGATGCCGCCATTATGGTTCATGTCGACCGTGCCTGAGGTGAGCTTCGACTTGCAGGTGCCGCAGACGCCGTTGGCGCAGGAGGACGGGATCCTGACGCTCGCTTTCTTCGCGCAGGAGAGCACGCTCTGATCGCCTGTGACCTCGATGCTGCGGGCCTGTTTGGAGAAGGTGACCTGAAAGACCTTGGCGGCCGCTTCCTGAATCGCGGGGATCTCCGGTTCGTCGATGACGGCGGCGTCGAAGCTTTCCTCCAGATAATGCGCGGCGGGAACGCCGAGTTCGGCGGCGATGCCGCGCGCCGCCGCCATGAACGGAGCGGGGCCGCAGCACATCACCGTGCGGTCGGCGATATCGGGAACCGCCAGCCTGAAATAATCCGCCGAAATGCGGCCGGTAAGGCCGGACCAGGAGGGCTCGCCCGCAACCGTTTCCGGCAGAAAATGCAGCCGCAGCCCCTTCAGCCTGCGGGCGATGCAGGCGAGTTCGTCGCGGAAGATCAGATCCAACGGCGTGCGTGCGGCATGTAGGAAGACGACGTCGGCCGGCGCGCAGCTGTCGGCGAGTTCACGCAGGATGGACATGACGGGCGTGATGCCGGAGCCGCCGGAGAGCAGCAGAAGCTTCGGCTTCGAAGCCTCTGACCGGACGAAATGACCGAGCGGGCCGTTCGCCTTGACCGACGCCCCCGGCACCAGCGTGTCGTGAAGCCAGTTGGAGATCTTGCCGCCCGGAACGCGCTTCACCGTCACCGAGAAGGCGTTCGTGCGATGCGGCGACGAGGAGATGCTGTAGCAGCGGCTTTCGGGCTCGCCATTGTGCTCCAGGTCGAACAGGAAATACTGGCCGGCCTTGAAGGCGAACCGCTTCCCATCAGGGGAGGCGAAGGTGAAGGTCCTGACGTCATGGGTCTCCTGCTGGACGTCGAGGCAGACGAGTGTATCGTCTTCCTCGGGATTCCAGACGTCGTGACGGGCGGCCTTTGCGAGCAGCACTTGCGGGTTCCTAGTATCCATGAGCGCGCATCCGGTCGATGTACCAGGTGGCGAACTTGTCGAGGTTCGTCTCGGAGAAGCGGGAATAGGGACCCGGCTGATAAGCGGGATCGAGAGCGCCGGCATGGGAACGGGCGACGAGGTCGGCGTCCTGGTCGGTCGTCGCGATCCACACATCTGTCAGCTTGTCGAGGTCGTAATCGACGCCTTCGACGGCATCCTTGTGGACCAGCCATTTGGTGCGGACCAGCGTCTTGCCCGCCGAAAGCGGAATGACGGTTGCCACGACCGCATGGTCGCCCATGAAATGGTTCCAGCTGTTATGGCCCCAGAGATGGGTGTCGCCGAGATCCTTGCGGGTCATCTGCCCGAGCAGCTTGGACGAGGCGGCAGTGGCGTCATGCGTC
The DNA here is from genome assembly GCF_001664385.1 of Rhizobium phaseoli. NCBI lineage: Bacteria > Pseudomonadati > Pseudomonadota > Alphaproteobacteria > Hyphomicrobiales > Rhizobiaceae > Rhizobium > Rhizobium phaseoli. The sequence goes on from NZ_CP013536.1 coordinate 272,276, forward strand.
TGGGATTCGCCGGCGCCTGATATGATCAGCCGCTGCGTGCGGAAGTTCGTGGCGCAGTCGGTGAGCTGCTCGATGGCAGCCGAGGGGAAGCCGTCGGCCTCCCATGCCTGCGTACGCGCCTCGTACAGCCGGAAATGCTCCTCGGCCTGTTCACGATCCTCCGGGCTCAGCGTCTCGGGATCGAAGCCGAAGTCGAGATCGACGAAGGAGACGCAGAGCTCCGGATGGTTCGCGGAGCAGTGATAGCACTCGCGATTGTTCTCCATCGTCAGCTTCCAGTTGCCGTCTTCGATGACGTCGGTCTGGTGGGCGATCTTGGCATTGCGAATGTCGTAGGGCGCGAGACGCTCGATCATCGCCTGTTCGAGGCCGGCAATATCCTCAGGCGGATTGTCGGACAGGCAGACGTAAATCAGGCCGCCGATCGATTTGAAGGTAACGGGCTTCAGACCGTGACAGTCCTTGTCGAATTCTTTGCCCATGTGCGGGGCGTAGCTGAGCTCGCCCGTCAATTCATAGGTCCAGGTGTGATAGGGACAGACGAGCTTCGAAACGATCGTCTTGCCCGGATTGAGAAGACGGGAGCCGCGATGGCGGCAGACATTGTGCAGCACGCGGATTTCGCCGTCGTCGTCGCGCAGCAGGATCAGGCTCGTCTTGCCGATGTCGACAACGGTGGCGTCGCCGGGCTCCGGAACATCGCAGTCGAGGCCGACACAGATCCAGTGCTTGTGGAAGAACACATCGATATCCGCTTCGAACACGTCCTCGCGGATGTAGAGGCCGGCCGGCAGCGAATGGCCTTCCGCGCGGGAGTCCAGAAGTGCCGAAATGGAAGAAGGAAGCCTGTTTAGCATGAGAACCTCTTATGTGAGAGTTTCCCTAGATTGCGCTTGCAGCGCTGGGCTTTCAACGGCATAAAAAATTAGCTTCGCATAAGTTTTTATCATGCGAATAGGAGTCTCGTGATGCAATTTCGAAGACGGCTTCCGTCGCTGACGGCGCTGGTGACGCTGGAAGCGGTGCTGCGCAGGAAAAGTTTCACGCTGGCAGCGACGGAGCTCGGCGTCACTCAGGCGGCCGTCAGCCGGCAAATCGCCGCCCTGGAGGAGGAACTCGGCCAGCCGCTGTTCCTGCGCAAGCACCGGGCGATCGAGCCGACCTCGGCCTGCGTCAGCCTCGGCGCGACGCTGGCGAAGAGTTTCGCCGATATCGCCGAGAGCGTGGAGGCGATCCAGTCGCGCAGCCAGGACGTGGTGACGATCGGCTCGACCGTCGCCTTCTCCTCCTTCTGGCTGCTGCCGCGGCTTGCCGAATTCCGCCGGACCAATCCCGGCATTCTGGTGCGGGTGATCTCCCAGGATAACCCGATTACACTTGACGATGGGGAGATCGACGTGGCGATCCGATACGGCGTGCCGCCGTTCAGCGATGGAACGGTCATTGCCTCACGCGGCGACATCGTCTGCCCCGTCTGCTCTCCCGACCACCTCAGGCGTCGCGGAAATGGCCCGCTCGGCTCCGCCGACGAATTCATCGAAACGGAGGTGGTCGATCGGTCCTGGTATGGCTGGGCGCAATGGGTGTCGCTGACCGGCGGCAATATCGAGATCAAGCCGTCGCTGCGCTTCAACCATTACACCGAAAGCATCGCGGCTGCGCGCGCGGGGCAGGGGATTGCCCTTGGTTGGCGCATGCTGATCGGCACCTTCCTGGAGGACGGAACGCTGGTGCCGGCCTCGGGAACCGAGCTTGCCGCCGAAGGCCGCTACAACGTGATCGTGCCGATCAAGGCCAAGCGCAGCCATGCGCGCGATCTCGCCGCCGCCTGGCTGACGGCCTCGCTGCACGGGTGATCAGAGGCCGAGCCCGGGAGTCGCCGTTCGATGCACGCCCTTCGGCACGAAGGCGAACTGATCCGCCAGGCTGAGGAAATCGGCCGCCAGATGCATGACCGAAAGCCACATTTCCGTTCCCTGCAAGCTCGGCTCGCCGCCGTCGGCGAACGGGAAACCTTCGCCATCCCGCCATCTGTCGAGCGCCCTGGAGATTAGGCGGCGCGCGATCGCCTCGCCGTCGGTCCGGCGATAATCGGTCTGCCGCCCGATCAGCAGCAGCGGATGGATCGTATCAAGCAGGTTGCAGGCATTGTATTTCTCGGCAACGAAGCCTTTGTGGTTGCGGTAATTCATGTGAACCGTCTCGATCGCTGCATGCGGATGCGGAAGCGGCATGCCGAACTGGGCATAGGTTCCACGCGTCAGGCGATAGAAGCCGTTCACCGGCTGGAGCCATCCTTCCGCCACCGTCGGCTCGCCCCAGAGGCCGGAGACACTATTGGCAGCGCGGCTCAGCCACTCGAAGAGCGCCGGTCGCGGCCCCTTGGTGCCGAAATACCTGGCGTTGAAATACATCGCGGTTCCGATGGCATCGACGACGCTGCCGGCGTGCCACGCTCGGCGCGACCAGGGCAGGGCGCTCAGCCATTGCTCCAGTTCCTGCGCATCGATCTGAACCGCCTGGATCGGGTGCCGTGGCCTGGAGCCGAGCAGTTCGAGCGCATAGCCGACCGAAAGCACGTTGTAGAGCGCCTTCGGGTCTTCTCTCAATGCCCGGTCCTGCCCACGCGAATGCGCCTCCGGAAAGAGGCCGGTCTCCCGCTCCTGAACACCCTGGAGACGCTCGACGGTTTGCCCCGTATCGAGTCCGGGCGGCAGCTGATCGAAGCCGGCTGCGATCTCAATGGCATCGCAGAGATGCCGGATCGCCGGCCGCCTGATTCCGTCCGCTTCCAGCGACTCATAGCCCTCGGGTGTTTTCCAGCGCGCAAGGATATCGGGCCATTGCTCCTTCGCCTTCTGCCCGAGCCTGACCAGTCGGTCTTCGATCTCTCCAATGCCGGATTTCCTGGCCGGTGCGCCCCGGCTCCGCAACATCTTTGCCGGAACTCCGCCGGCAATCGCAAGCGCAGGAACATCTTGCGTGACGACCGCTCCTGCGGCAATCACCGCGCCGTTGCCGATCGTGACGCCATCGAGGATCACGCAGTTGGCGCCGATCCAGACATCGTCGCCGATGACGATGCCAATGCTGACGACGCCTTGGCGATGGATCGGCCGATCGGGATCGTCGAAACCATGGTTGAAGCCGACGATCGACGCATGCGAAGCGATCCTGACCCCATTGCCGCAGGTCACCTTGCCGGAGATACAGGCATAGGGATTGATCGAGCAATCGTCGCCGAGGATCACATCGCCCCGCACGAGCGCATGCCCGGCAATCCAGGACCGTTCGCCCATCGTCAGGCTCTCGGTGAAGATCGCAGCATTCTCGGCAATATAGGACGTCTCGGCCAATTCGGCGCCGCATGCTCGCCGAAGCTCCGCCTTGCGGGCAAGGTGAGCGGGATGATCGAGATCCTTCGCGACGCGCTCCCAGGGAAGAAATTGAAGCCTGTGCGCTTCGCGCTGTTCGTCTGCCGATAATGGGACGCTATTGGCTTGGCCCATCTTGATCCTCGCATTCAGCTTCAGCCGCCGAATATCGGTTTAGCAGGACTGCCGGCGGCCGTCTTCCTTCACGAAAGACTCGAGCCGAACTTGTCCCAGCCTTCCTTGATCGTCTCCATCGCCACATTCGTCGAGGTGTTGGCAACATGGGGCAGCGTCGAGATGCGCTCGCCGAGCACGCGGCGGTAGCGGCCGATGTCGCGGGTGCGGATCTTCAGGAGATAGTCGAATCGGCCGGCGATCATATGACACTCTTCAACTTCCCGGATCTTTTTGATGGCTTCGTTGAAGCTTCTCAGTGCATCCTCGCGGGTGTCGGAGAGCTTTACCTCGACGAAGGCGATGTGGTCGAGCTGCATCTTCGATGGATTGAGGACGGCCTTGAAGCCTTCGATGTAGCCGTCGCTGATCAGACGCTTGAAGCGAATCTGGCATGGTGTCTTAGAAAGCCCGACGCGCGCGGCGAGATCGGTGATCGACAGCCTGCCATCCTCGGCGAGTGCGGCGAGGATCTTTCTGTCGAATTGGTCCAATTCACTAAAGTTATCGGTTTCCGCGGCCATTTGAACTCTCGATAATCGGTTTATAAGTTCATACAGCTTGAAAACCATTGGAATCAAGTGAGATCGCGATTCGCGACTGTGGTAGATTGATCGTCGGCAATGGGAGGAAGGGTGCAGCCGCTCGGCGCATTGGCGGAATCGGTGGCTGCGACGCTTGAAAAGGGAGATCATGGATGCATGAGAGAAAAGCGGATGGCGATCAAAAACCGGATCTGCTCACTCACTACCGGCCGGTGGCGATAAGAGCGGTCGCAGCCGCATTCACCCTCAAGCGCGACAAGCCTCATGCACGTCCGCTTCACGAGACGGAATATTCCGGCCCGATTTTTACGGATAATGACACCTGGGACGATGAGCCCGGTGTTCCATTTATCCGTTAGACGAAACATTCACCGATCAGGAACTCCCATGTTGAACGCAGCGATCGACCCCGCTTCCTCTCAAGAACCCGCCGGCGGCACGCCCTTCGCCGCATTCGCGCCGCCGATCCGGCCGCAATCGGAACTCCGCCGGGCGATCACGGCAGCCTATCGCCGTCCGGAAACCGAATGCCTGCCGCCGCTGGTTGCGGCCGCACGCGTTTCCGAAGCGAAGCGTTATGATATCCGCAGCACGGCCCGCAGCCTGATCGAGGCGCTGCGCGCCAAGCACAAGGGCACCGGCGTCGAGGGCTTGGTGCAGGAATATTCGCTTTCCAGCCAGGAAGGCGTGGCGCTGATGTGCCTTGCCGAAGCGCTGCTGCGTATTCCCGATACCGACACCCGCGACGCGCTGATCCGCGACAAGATCGCCGAGGGCAACTGGACCTCGCATATCGGCGGCGGCAAATCGATGTTCGTCAACGCCGCCACCTGGGGCCTCGTCGTCACCGGCAAGCTGACCTCGACGGTCAACGACCGCAGCCTGTCGGCAGCGCTGACGCGGCTGATTGCGCGCGCCGGCGAGCCGGTCATCCGCCGCGGCGTCGATATGGCGATGCGCATGATGGGCGAACAGTTCGTCACCGGCGAAACCATCGAGGAGGCGCTGAAGCGCGCCCGGCCGCTCGAAGCGCGCGGCTTCCGCTATTCCTACGATATGTTGGGCGAGGCAGCGACCACGGCGGCCGACGCCGAGCGCTATTTCAAGGACTATGAAAAGGCGATCCACGCAATCGGCAAGGCCTCGAACGGACGCGGTATCTATGACGGCCCCGGCATCTCGATCAAGCTTTCGGCGCTGCATCCGCGTTATGTCAGGGCGCAGGCCGGCCGGGTGATGGGTGAGCTGCTGCCGAAGGTCAAGACGCTCGCCGTTCTCGCCAAGTCCTACGATATCGGTCTCAATATCGATGCGGAGGAGGCCGACCGGCTGGAGCTGTCGCTCGATCTGCTCGAGGAGCTTTGCTTCGCCACTGATCTCGCAGGCTGGAACGGACTTGGATTCGTCGTCCAGGCCTATGGCAAGCGCTGCCCCTTCGTGCTCGACTATGTCATCGACCTCGCCCGACGGTCCGGGCGCCGGATGATGGTCCGTCTGGTCAAGGGCGCCTATTGGGATGCGGAGATCAAGCGCGCCCAGCTCGACGGTCTCGACGATTATCCGGTCTATACCCGCAAGATCTACACCGACGTCGCCTATATCGCCTGCGCGCGCAAGCTGCTCGGTGCGCCGGACGCGGTTTTCCCGCAGTTCGCCACCCACAATGCGCAAACGCTGGCGACGATCTATCATCTCGCCGGCCCCGATTTCGCGGTCGGCAAATACGAATTCCAGTGCCTGCACGGCATGGGCGAGCCCCTTTATGACGAGGTCGTCGGCAAGGAAAAGCTCGACCGGCCCTGCCGCATCTATGCGCCAGTCGGAACCCATGAGACGCTGCTCGCCTATCTCGTGCGGCGCCTGCTCGAAAACGGCGCCAACTCCTCCTTCGTGCACCGCATCTCCGATCCGAACGTTTCGGTCGAGGCGCTGGTCGCCGATCCCGCCGAGAGCGTCGCCGCCATGCCGGTCGTCGGTGCGCCTCATGTGCAGATCGCCGCGCCGAAGGCGCTTTACGGCAATGCCCGCGCCAATTCAGACGGGCTCGATCTCTCGAACGAGGACACACTCACCGATCTGGCGCAGGCGCTCGCCTCAACGGCCGAGAGCCCCTGGCATGCGCTGCCGATCCTCGCCGACGGTTCCACGGATGGGGTAACGCGCGACGTCCTCAATCCCGCCGATCACAGCGATGTCGTCGGCACGGTCACCGAACTGAAGGTCGAGGAGGCTGCCCGTATCGTTGCGATGTCGGCCGACTATGCGCCGCAATGGGCGGCCGTGCCGCCGGCCGAGCGCGCCGCCTGCCTGGAGCGGGCTGCCGACATCATGCAGGCCCGTATCAAGACCCTGATGGGCATCGTCATGCGCGAGGCCGGCAAATCGGCGGCCAACGCCGTCGGCGAAGTCCGTGAGGCAATCGACTTCCTGCGCTATTACGCCGAACAGGCGCGCAAGACCCTCGGGCCGTCCCACGCGCCGCTTGGGCCCATCGTCTGCATCAGCCCATGGAATTTCCCGCTGGCGATCTTCACCGGTCAGGTGGCTGCGGCGCTGGTGGCCGGTAATCCCGTGCTTGCCAAGCCGGCCGGCGTCACGCCGATCATCGCCTCGGAGAGCGTGAAGATCCTTCATGAGGCCGGTGTGCCCGTCGGCGCTCTGCAGTTCGTGCCCGGCAGCGGCCGTCTTGGGGCCGGCATGGTCGGTGCCGAGCAGACGGCCGGCGTCATGTTCACCGGTTCGACCGAAGTCGCCCGGATGATCCAGGCGCAGCTGGCCGAACGGCTGTCTGCAACCGGAAAGCCGATCCCGCTGATCGCCGAAACCGGCGGCCAGAACGGCATGATCGTTGATTCCTCGGCTCTGGCCGAGCAGGTGGTGGCCGATGTCATTGCCTCGGCTTTCGACAGCGCCGGCCAGCGCTGCTCGGCGCTCCGGGTCCTCTGCCTGCAGGACGATGTGGCTGACCGGACGCTCAACATGCTGAAGGGTGCCTTCCGCGAGTTGACGATCGGTCGTACCGACCGGCTCAGCATCGATGTCGGCCCCGTCATCAACGACGGCGCCAAGGCAGAGATCGACCAGCATATCGAGCAGATGCGTGGCGCCGGCCGCAAGGTTGAACAGTTGCCGCTGCCCGCAAGTGCTGCCGCAGGTACCTTCGTTCCGCCGACGATCATCGAGATCAAAGCGCTGAAGGATCTGACCAAGGAGGTCTTCGGACCGGTCCTGCACGTTTACCGCTTCAAGAGAAACGGGCTCGACCGCCTGATCGAAGATATCAATGCCTCGGGCTACGGTCTCACCTTCGGGCTTCATACGCGGCTTGACGAAACCATCGCGCATGTGACGAGCCGCATTAAGGCCGGCAACCTCTACGTCAACCGCAACATCATCGGCGCCGTCGTCGGCGTCCAGCCTTTCGGTGGCCGCGGCTTGTCGGGAACCGGTCCCAAGGCAGGCGGTCCGCTCTATATCGGCCGCCTGGTGCAGCGCGCCCCGGTGCCGCCGCAGCAGGATTCGGTTCATACGGACCTTGCCCTTCGCGACTACATCGTCTGGCTCGACAAGAAGGGCCTGTCGGGTGAAGGGGAGGCGGCGCGTGGTTATGCCGGCCGCTCGGCACTCGGGCTCGAACGCGAGCTCACCGGCCCGGTCGGCGAGCGCAATCTTTACGCGCTGCATCCGCGCGGCCGCATTCTGCTCGTGCCGCAGACGGAGAGTGGGCTCTATCGCCAGATCGCCGCAGCCCTTGCAACGGGCAATCACGTCGCGGTGGACGCCGGTTCCCTCTCGAAATCGGTGCTCGCCGATCTTCCGGCTGCGGTCGCCAGCCGCGTTTCCTGGACCTCGGACTGGGAAAAGGATGGACCTTTCTCGGGCGCGCTCGTCGAGGGCGATCGCGACAGGGTCCACGCGGTCAACAAAAGGATCGCGGCCCTGCCCGGTCCGCTTCTCCTGGTGCAGGCTGCCACGAGCGACGAACTTGCCGGCGATCCCGAGGCCTATTGCCTGAACTGGCTGCTGGAAGAGGTCTCGACCTCGATCAATACCGCCGCTGCCGGCGGCAATGCCAGCCTGATGGCGATCGGTTGAGCAAACCCGGCGCGAGGGCGTCAAAGTGCGCCCTCAAGGCCGCTGACAGAGCCCTCTCTCGTCATGCTCGGGCTTGTCCCGAGCATCTGCTTCCGCCGATAGGGCAGCAGATCCTCGGCACAAGGCCGAGGATGACGTCGAGGAAAGGGCGAGGTTGCCAGCAAATCGGAGGGAAGAGGCAGAAAAGATATGCCTTCAGTCATCCTCGCGAACAAACTCGACACCATTGACTATTTTTTTAAGAGTTCTGCCTATCGTGATGGTCTCTGGCGCGGCCACCGCCAATTGAGGGCAATGGTCAATTGCGCGCAGGCGTGCTGTCGCATGGTGGGGCGCCGGAGTTAAGAGCCGAATTTCCTGGGCGGGGGCCACCATTTCATGTCGTTGATTGATCGTCTGTTGCAGCGTATGCGGATCGTGACGAAGGTCCTCTTCTTCGTGGTGCCTCTCGTCATCCTCATCGCGGGCATCGGCCTGTTCGGCTATTTCACGGCTGGGACGCTCAATGGCCAGATGACCCTGACCCGGCAGACGATCGATACGCTTTCCAGTTTTCAGCAGCTGCGATCCTCGCTGACCGCCTTTACCGACCTTCCGACACCGGCCACGCGCGATCGGTTGGTCGCCAGCATCGCCGATCAGCAGAAGGGTGCGGCGACGCTCGATGCCATGTTGAGCAATCCCGCCCAGAAACAGCAGATCTCCGTCGTGCGCGAACTCGGCGGCAAGATGCAGGGCGGCGTCGACGCGCTCTGGGCGGTGGCGCAGGAGCGTGCCAATACCGAACTGGCGATCGACGGGGCGGTAGCGCAACTTTTTAAGGAGAGCCAGACCGCGCGCAAGCAACTCGACGTTCTTCAGGACCAGGCCGATGGCAAGGAAGCCTTCGTCCGGGCACTTCTTCTCGACGCCTCGGCCTACAAAAATCTCGCGGGACGCGTTGCGAAATTGCGCAAGGCGACGGCAGCCGCGGCCGACCCTCAGAAGCTTGCTCAGGCCATCGGCAGCCTTCTGCCGCCGCTTGTCAAGGAAGTCGGCGAGAGCGAGGCGCTCGGCTCCGATAAGGCGAAAAGCCAGATCGCTCCTCTGAAGCCGGTTCTGGACAAGCTTGCCGCGATGGCGAAGGGCAGCGCCAATCTGTCGCTCGATGGCTATGCTCCCGTCGACCAGGATCTGCAGCGTTTCGAGGAGCAGTTTGCAAAACTCGCTTCCGGCAATGCGGATACATCAATCGAGCGTTTCGCCGGAATGGATGCGAGCATAGCGACGCTTCGCTCGATGGTCGTGATCGTCAATGCCGCTTTCAAATCGATCGACGATCTGCGACTGCACCTCAGCGAACTGAACAGGCGGGTCGATGCCGAGTCGCGGGATGCGGTTCTGGTGGATCTGAAGGCCCTGCGCGAAAGCGCTGCAAAGCTCGAGCCCTTGAGCGGCAAGAACGCCGCTTTGAAGGATCTTGCCAAGAAGATCGAGCCTTCCCTTGCTTTGATCGAAAAGGGTACCTCGGACCTGATATCGATCGCGGATCGGTGGCAAGGCAACAAGCAGACAGCGACCGAGCTGGTGGCGACCGCAAGCCACACGCTCGAGCAGTTCGTCAGCACGGCGCAGGAGAGCGGCAAGGAAATCAGCCAGCGCTCGGCCACGATGTCGCTCTCGGCCATGATCGCGGGCACGGTGCTCGCCATCATCGGCGGGCTGATGCTGATCGAAACGCTGCGCGGACCGCTGAAGCGGATCACCCAGACGATGACGAGACTCGCTGCCGGCGATCTCAATGTTCCGATCGGCGATGGCAAGCGCGGCGATGAAATCGGCGATATGATCCGCTCCGTGACGGTCTTCCGCGACCAGGCGCTCGAAAAGACGAGGCTCGAAGAGGTCGCTGAAACGAACAGAGCGCGGGACGAACAGGAACAGGCCCGCCGCGCAGCCGAGCAGGCACGCATCGAAGCCGAGCAGAGCGAGGCCCTGGACGCGCTGTCCGACATGCTCGGCAAACTCGCCGACGGCAATCTTGCTGCCGTGATGAGCGAGGAACTGGCCGCCGATTATGTCGCGATGGCCAGAACTTATAACCAGGCGATCGATGCGCTCCGCCGGACCCTCGCCGAGGTCCGCAACACAACCTACGAAATCGCCGAGGGCAGCACCAATCTTTCGGGCGCGGCCGACGATCTGGCACGGCGAACCGAACAGCAGGCGGCTGCCCTCGAAGACAGTTCACGCGTGCTCGGCGAGCTGACCGCCAGCGTCCGCACGACGGCGGAAAATGCGCGCCAGACATCGGTTTCCGTCGCAGAGGCGCACCGGCAGGCGGAGCATTCCGCGGCCGTCGTCGCCAAGGCGGTCGACGCCATGGACGCCATCAACCGATCGTCGGACAAGGTCACCAGCATTATCGGCGTGATCGACGAGATCGCCTTCCAGACCAATCTTCTCGCCCTTAATGCCGGCGTCGAGGCGGCGCGGGCAGGAGAGGCGGGCAGGGGCTTTGCCGTCGTCGCTCAGGAGGTGCGCGAGCTTGCACAGCGCTGCGCCAAGGCGGCCCGCGAGATCAAGGATCTTATCTCCAACAGCGCAACGCAGGTCGGCACCGGCGTCAAGCTCGTCGAGGAGACCGGCCAGGCGCTATCGGCGATCATGGAACATTTCACCTCGATCAACGGGCTGGTGCAGGTCATCTCGACGGCGACGAGCACCCAGTACAAGGGGATCGACGAGGTCAATAACGCCGTTCGCGATATCGAACATATCACCCAGCACAACGCCGCCATGGTCGAGGAAAACACCGCCGAGATTCACAGGCTGCGGCAGCAGGTGGAATTGCTGAACGAACGCATCTCCCGCTTCCAGACCGCCGACAGCCGCAGGGCTTCGGCTGTCCAGAGCCATCGGATGGCCGTGGCCTCCTGAGCGGCGTTTATGTCTTTCGCTTGGGGCGCGCGCCTGTTTAGAAATCGGCGACTTTGCCCCAGGCGGACGCCGCAAAGCGGCTGGGATGGTAGGGCCGCGGATCGACGATCGGCTCATCGCCGGTGACGATGTCGGCAATTAGATGACCGGCGCCGGGTCCGATGCCGAAGCCATGACCGCTGAAGCCGGCAGCGAGGATGAAGCCGGGGAGGGTGGCGATCTCACCGATCCCGGGCACGCCGTCCGGCGTGCTGTCGATATAGCCCGCCCAGGCTGCGCAGATGCCGGTGTCCTTCAACGCAGGCAGAAGTTTAAGCGCCCGCGCATGCGTAAGGGCAATGGTGGCCGCGTCGACCGCCGGGTCGAGGATGCGCATGCGCTCCATCGGCGTCTGGCTGTCGAGGCGCCAGCGTGCCAGGGATTCATGGCCGGAACGAATTCCCTCCAATCCGCCGGGCGCGAGGCTGCGCCAGCGCCGGGCGAACATCGGCAGGAACTGCGGCGCGAAACGGAGCTGCTGTGCAGTCGGATCGACCCGGCCGCGGCCGCTGATCGCCAGCGTGTAACCGCCATCGCCGCGACGCGTCACGGAAACCGCGGAGGTATGCAGTGCATCCGGCAGGCCGCTCGCGCCCGGTGAAACCGAAAGGATCGACGAGCGGATCGAGGCTTGCGGAAATCGAATGCCGAGCTGGCGGCAGAAGGATGAGGCCCAGGCGCCGCCGGCCAGGATCGCGATTTTGGTCCGGATCGTGCCATGCTCGGTGACGACGCCCGCAAGCCTGCCGCCTTCGATGTCGATGCCGCGGGCCGCACAGGACTGATGCACCGTGCCGCCGAGCTTCAGGATCGCGCGCGCGACGGCCGGCGCGGCACTTGCCGGATCGGCGGTGCCGTCCGTCGGTGAAAACACCCCGCCTTTCCACACGGCACCGGTCGCGCGCCCGCGGTCGGTTGCCTCCGCGCTGCTCAGCATATGGGTCGTGACGCCGACCGACCGGGCGAATTCGCCCCAGCGGGCCCAGCCGGAGAGTTCCTCGTCGCTGTTGCTGAGATAAAAAAGACCGCAGCGGCGGAAGCCGGTGGCCTCGCCGGTCTCGGTCGCGAAGCGCTCCCACAGATCGAGGCTCTTCGTCGACATCGGCAATTCCCGGGCGTCGCGGTTCTGCTGCCGGCACCAGCCCCAATTGCGGCTCGATTGCTCCGCACCGACAAGGCCTTTCTCGACGAGGGCGACCTTCAATCCGCGCCGGGCCAGATAATAGGCCGCGAACACGCCGACTATGCCGCCGCCGATCACCACCGCATCGGCGGCAGAAGGTAGCTGCGATGTGGTATCGACGTGCGTGAGCGGTGCGGGCATGGCAAGGTCTCCGTTTCCACCTAGTCTAGCGGATCAGACATGCCGCCTTTGCCGGAGATTGATCGGCGACAGCAGAAGATTCTGTCTTGCGGCAAGGCGGGCAGCCTTTTGTGCTTCGGCGGGTCGCCTAATCTGATCGACACCCCCTCGGTATGTGTTAAGCTTGAGCTCGGAAAGTGGCAGCATAATCTGCTGCGTCGTTGGCGATCTCAAGCAGACGAAGGCGCGTGATGAAACTCGACCGGATCGACATTAAAATCCTCTACGAACTGCAGAAGAATGGCCGCGTCACCAATGTGGAACTCGCCGAGCTGGTCAATCTGTCGCCGAGCCCGTGCCTGATGCGGGTGAAGAAGCTGCAATCCGAAGGCTACATTGAAGGCTATTCGGCGCAGATCAATGTCAGCAAGCTCGGCCAGACGCTCACCGTGTTTACCGAGATTACACTGAAGAACCATCGGCAGATCGACTTCGCCCGTTTCCTCGCGGCAATCGAGAAGGTCGACCAGGTGATCGAATGCCATCTGGTTTCGGGCGGCTATGATTATCTCCTGAAATTCGTCACCGCCGGCATCGACGAATATCAGACGATCATGGAACGGCTCACCGATATGGACGTCGGCATCGACAAGTATTTCAGCTTCGTCGTCCTGAAATCGCCGATCATCAAAGCCCACATGCCGCTGACCACTTTGTTTCCGCATTAGAGAGCGCGCATCGCCCCGGCATGTATGATCCGCACTTGCCCTCCTCGGTGACAGATGTCGCAACAGTCCGCAGGTGTGGCTGGGTGGTGGAGAGATTTCGAAATTTACGACTGAAACAAGGCCTTATTCGGTAACGCCGACTTCCGCATCGCCTTAATCTCGGATGACACCACGACCCATCCCAGAGGCAGGCCGGGATGGTCGAGGCCATCGGCAGCCCGTACTGCTCAGCTGTCGCGCTCGGAAACAGTCCAACCCTCGCCTCGTAGATCAGAACCGCCTCTCAAAGAAGGAAGATGACATGTCACTGTTGGTCACCATCGACACCAATCCGGATTTCACGCCAAAGGACGCGGTCCCGGGGCCGGAGCGTCTGATTTCAGGCAATCCCTTTTTCAAGACCTGGGCCCAGGATGCTTCAAAGGGGGAGAAGGTGTTGACCGGCGTCTGGGAAGCGACGCCTGGCGAGCATCATTCGATTAAAGGCACCACCTACGAATTCTGCCATATTATTTCGGGCCTCGTAGAAATCGAGGAGAAGGGCGGCGAGACGAAAACCTATCGGGGTGGTGACAGCTTCGTCATGAAGCCCGGGTTCGTTGGAGTTTGGCGTACTATTGAGACCGTACGCAAGATCTACGTCTGTGTTTACGAGTGACAGCAGATCTCAGGTGCGCCCACTAGAATAATGGCGCACCTGAGAATTCCAGATGAGGCGACTTCAGAAACCTGAACCGACGTTACTGCAGCGCCTCGCGTAAACATCCCCGAACGGACATACCGAAGTTTGGACATTTCACTCGTCCAAGAAGCCGACGATGCTCTTGGTTTCGCTAAACTCGTGCAGTCCGAACTTGCCGTACTCCCGACCGTTGCCTGATTGCTTGTAGCCGCCAAAAGGGGCGGCGCTGTCCCAGGCGCAGCTGTTGAGGCGAACAGTGCCGGCGCGCAGCCTGCCTGCGAGCGCCCGCGCTTCTTGCGGATCTCCCTGAATGTAGGCCGCGAGACCGTAGGGGCTGTCGTTGGCGATCGCGATCGCTTCCTCTTCGCTATCATAGCCGATGATCGACAGTACCGGGCCGAAGATCTCCTCCCGTGCGATCGTCATCTGATTGGTGACGCGGGCAAACACGGTCGGGCGCACGAAATAGCCGGAATTGAGATGCGAAGGGCGCCCAGGACCACCGGCGACGAGCGCCGCTCCTTCCGCAATGCCGCGTTCGATCAGCGTCTGGATCTTGTCGAACTGGGCGCCGCTCGCGACCGGTCCGAGGTCGGTGCGTGGATCCGAGGGCGGGCCGACGACGAGCGCAGCCGCTTCCCTCGCGGCGATCAAGCCTGCTTCCTCCATTCGCTCCGCCGGCACCAGCATCCGCGTTGGCGCGGTGCAAGTCTGGCCGGAATTGCCGAAGCACCGGCGTACGCCAGCGCTGACCGCGGCGGCGAAATCGGCGCTGGGCAGGATGATGTTCGGCGACTTGCCGCCTAGTTCCTGATGCACTCGCTTGACGGTCGGTGCCGCCGCCTGTGCCACGGCAATGCCGGCCCGCGTCGAGCCGGTGAAGGACACCATATCCACATCCGGATGGCTGGCCAGTGCAGTTCCGACAGTAGGTCCGTCGCCTTGGACGAGGTTGAAGACGCCTTTCGGCACGCCGGCCTCATCCATGATCTCGGCGAAGACCACGGCACTGAACGGAGCGATCTCCGATGGCTTCAGGACCATAGTGCATCCCGTAGCGAGCGCTGGAGCGACCTTGCAGGCGATCTGATTGATCGGCCAGTTCCAGGGGCTGATCATCGCGACGACCCCGATAGGCTCGTGTACGATGCGGGTAGAGCCCTGCATGTAGTCGAAGGCAAAAGTCTCGATGGCCTTGATCGTTTGCTCGAAATGGGTAGCTCCGATACCGGCCTGCTCTGCCCGGGCCATGGCGAGGGGAGCGCCCATTTCCCGCGAGATGACATCGCCGAGCTCGTCATTGCGGCGCTTGAGGATATCCACTATGCGCTTCAGCAGATCGATGCGCTCGGTCTTGGAGGTCTGAGAGAAGGAGGCGAACGCCCCCCGCGCTGCCGTGACCGCCCTCTGCACGTCGGCGGCGCTGCCGAGCGCTATCGTGCCCGCCGGCTGCTCCGTCGAGGGATCGATGACTTCGAGTGTTTTCGAGACGCAGGGTTCGACCCACTCACCGTCGATATAGAACCTGTGGGCATGCATCATTGATGGCTCCAATCTGTTGCTTGGTCTGCCGACGAACGCAGTCCGCGATACGCCGAACGACGGACAGCTTGTATTTGCCAAAGGATGATCGCAGACCTTCAACGGCGACCGGGTGGTGCATTGACCGAAGCTGAATGGATCACAGCGCTAATTGTAAATCTCGGCCAGGTCGTGTAGATCCCAGTTCCCGCCGGACAGCACCGTACAGACTTTCTCTTCTGGCTTCACGTGTATGCTGCCTGCCAACAAGGCTCCGATTCCAATGGAGGCGGCCGGCTCAGCGATCAATTTTGCATCTTTGGCAAGGGCACGCATCCCGGCAATGATGTGTTCGTCGTCAACAAGAACAATCTCGTCCACATATCTTTCGATAATGGGATAGGGGTTTTGCCCCGGGACGCTTATCCTCAAGCCATCGGCAATTGTGTTCTTCAAGGGAAGCGTTGTCCGCTCCTTGTTGATCCGGCTATGGAAATACTTAGGTGTCAACGCAGGTTCCGCGCCTATGACCCGCACGGATGGGTTCGTTTCCTTGATGGCGGTCGCGATTCCCGAGATCAGCCCGCCGCCCCCTACGGGAACGATGACGGTATCCACATCGTCCAGATCCTGTAATATTTCACAACCGATCGTTCCCTGACCGGCCATTACTATGGGGTCCTCAAAAGCGTGAACAGCCGCGTATCTGTTTTCTTCGGCGATTTCATACACCCTTTTCCATCTGGCGGCGGTGTCGCCGTCGAAAAGAATAACTTCGGCTCCGAGGGCCTTGGTGTTTTCGATTTTGATCTTGGGCGTGGTGACCGGAAGGACCAAAATCGCTTTCACACCCAGCATCCTGGCGGCATAAGCGAGCCCTTGGGCATGGTTGCCCGACGAGGTCGCGATGATCCCGTTGGCGATCTCTTCTCGGGAGAGCGAGAGAGCCTTGTTCAGAGCGCCGCGGATCTTGAACGCGCCAGTAATCTGCAGGGTTTCGGGCTTGAGATAGAGCTGACAACCAACCACCTTCTCGATCTTGTCTGCACGCAATAGGGGGGTATGTCTGACGTGCGGTTTCAGCCGCTCTTGAGCTTCCCGGATGTCGTGAATGGTGGGGAAATTGCGCATGGTCATTGCTCGAAAAACTGAAAGAAGGTGCCGACGTTATTGGCTATGGCGTTATGATAAATTTTGCTGGCCGTCGTATTGTCCTGTATGGCCATGCCCGTGGAGTCGAAGATCGTGATTTCGTCATCACTTTCTCGTCCAGGTTTCCTTCCCAGCAATATCTCGCCGATTTCACCATGAATGTCGTCTTTGGTGATGATATTCTTGTTCAGGGGATGCCAGGTTTCGCCCTTCTCGGTGCACTGCGCCATCGAGTCGACGACTAGCTTTGCGTTCCTGAATATCTCTGGATCCAATTCCTGCTTGCCCTGTTGATCCGTGCCGATCGCAACAATGTGCGTGCCGGGCCTGACCCAACCCGCCTCTACGAGCGAGCCTTTTCCGCGGGTCGTGGTAACAAGGATATCGGCCTGCTCGACGGCCTCCTTTTTGGAATTCGCCATTATGACAGGAATGCCAAGCTCGCTTTCAATATCCGTCTTGTATTTGAAGAGCGTGTCGGAATTGCTGTCCCAGGCGTGGATCTCCTCTATCTTCATGATCTCGTTGATCGAACGGATTTGCATTCTCGCTTAATTGCCAGTGCCGATCGATGCGACCGTCGTGGCGTTCTTCCTCGCCAGCGCTTTGACGGAGACGGCTCCAGACGCTCCCGTTCTGAGACCAAGAATCAAACTTCCATCCATAACGCAAATCAACGCACCGCTTCTGGCGTCGAACAGGAAAATCGTCGCCATGCCATTGGGCACTCCGTGTGCAGTCGGGTTATCAATGAACCCGCCGGAAGAGGCTTTCATGGAGATTATTTCATTGGCTTTGTAGTAGCCAAGCTTAAAGTCGATTTCCCCCCGAGGCGACGGGAGATCTATCCCCATATAGTCAGGTTGTTCAACCTGATCACTGCTAAAGGCCTTGTACGCCTCTTCCACGGCAGCGATGACTTCCGTCACGCTGATCAGCCGACTGACCTCGTCCTTTTTAAGCAGCAGCGTTTTCATGCACCAGCTCTCTATTTCTTGATTCAACCACCGCTTCGACTATTCCGCCCAATTCCGCCATCATCATAATCGCCGAGTTTTGGCTTTATTAGCCATATGCGCGGAGCCCCAGGCAGATTATTTTATATTGCGCTCAGCTTTTGGCAGAGAGTGCGGCCCGCGCCTTGGTGGCGCCCATGGATTGTGTCCTGTGCGCCATCAGCGCCGCGTTTCTAAGAATCCGGCGACAGCGACGATGGCTGCATCCGTGTGCGGCCAAGAGGCTAGCTCGCCCAGCGTCACTGGTTTGATGGGCGGGCGCAGCCGATAGTAACCAGCTTCGCTGGGCGAGCCGCCACGGCATTCTGCCAGCAGTTCGACCGCAGTCAGGCCGCACAGCCGGCCTTGACATGGGCCCATTCCACATCGGGTGAACGCCTTCATCTGGTTCGGGCCAGGCACGCCGAGCGCTGCAACCTCGCGCAGCTTGCCAGCCGTAATTTCTTCACAGCGGCAGACGATGGTGCTGTCGTGCTCTGGAATCCGGAATTTCTCGCCAGAACGAAAGCGACGCTCGATGAACGTCCTGCCTCTCATGGCACGAGCTAGCTCTCGAGTGAGCCGTGTCCGACGCTCTCCGTAGGCATTTCGGTCAATGAGGTTTAAGTCGAATGTGGCATTGAGGCCAGCCAACTCCCCTTGGAGTGCGGAGGCAACCGCGCCGACGATGCCGGCACCATCGCCGGCGATCGAAACACCTGGAACGGAACTTGCGCCGCAGGCATCGACGCTCGGGCGGAAAACCGCCGAATGCTCATCCCAATAGTAATCGCATCCCGCCGCTAGCGTGAGATTGAGGTTTGGCGCGATTCCTTGGTGCAGGAGGAGAAGGTCGCCTTCAATCTCGAGAGAATTCTTGCCCCTGCTCGCGCGCAGAGCGCTGAATTTTCCCTGCCCAACGGCCTCGATTGCGGTCACCCTGCGAACGACTCGCGCCCGCCGGTGAACATCGAAGAGAAGTTTCAGGCCTTTAAGGGCATGGGGTGAGGTGACAAAGGCGGGCAGATGAACGAGAGCCGTACGCCAGTTCTCGCGTGGCGTGGCGTCGACAACTGCGATCACATCTACGCCTGCCCGGAGAAGCTGGCTTGCCACTAAGTACAGCAGCGGCCCGGTTCCGGCGAGGATGGTGCGCCCGGAGGGCACGAGACCTGACGACTTCATCAAGATCTGCGCCGCTCCCGCCGTCATGACACCCGGCATGGTCCACCCTGGGAACGGGAACGGGCGTTCGAGCGCGCCTGTTGCGAGGATCACCCGATGGGCGGCGATCGGTCGAGCAATCCCGCCGAGGGAAATCCCGACCTCGAGCGGATGCGCGCCATCCAATTCTTCGTCAGCAGGCCCGACACTCCACACAGTCGCACGGGGGGCGTAGCTCAAATTTCCTTGCCGAAATCGCTCGATGAGCTTCCGCCCGGCAGCGTAGTCCGGCCCCATGCAGGCGAGGTCGGCATCTGATGCATGCTCGACCGACCGATAAATCTGCCCGCCAGGGGATTCATTTTCGTCGGCGAGCAAAACCGCGAGACCGTGGATCGAGGCTTCGATGGCTGCCGAGAGGCCGGCGGGGCCGGCGCCAACGACGACGACGTCATAGGCAGGCGCGAGATCGGTGGCAGACTGAATGTTTCTAATCACCCTTCCTCCCTCGGCATGGCCGCGCCCTCCTGTGTTTCGATCCGCATCCCCTCCGCAACGTTGGTCATGCAACCCTGCTGGTTCGGCCGGCCATCGATTTTGACGAGGCACTCGAAGCAGACACCCATCATGCAGTAAGGACCACGGGCGGCGCCGGAGACCGGGCTGCGACGCGTGCTGCCATACCCCGCGGCCAACAGTGCGGCGGCAACGCTATCGCCTTGTCTGGCCATGGTCGGCATGCCGTTGAATGTGAATGACATTGAACTCTCCTTTCGGTCAGGCAGCCGCCGGAACATGGAACCTCCGGGAATGAAATGCGGAAAGATCGTCAGAAAGCGCGCCGGCTGAAATCTGCCGCGACAGGACCAGCGCATGATTGGCCGCCAGAGTCACGCCGGAATGGCAGGCACATGCGAACGCACCAGGAAACCTCTCTGACTGCTCGTAAATGGGGTAGCCGTCCGGCGTCACCACTCGGAATGCGGCCCAGATCCGCACCGCACTGGCGTCCTTTAGAAGTGGGAATGTGCGCACGGCGCGCTCAGCGAGGACCGCAGTAATCGGCCCGCGCGGCCGCTGGTGATCGATTGTGGTTTCCTTGCTTTCGCCGATCAGCACCGATCCCTCGTCTGTCTGCCGCAGATGGCCGGTGGCATGGCTTAGGAAAGGCTTCAGCCGCTCGGTCACAATGATCTGGCCGCGGCTGGGCGAGAGCGGAACGTTCAGCCCGACCATCGGAGCGAGCGCGGTGTTGCCGATCCCGGCAGCAAGGACGATCTTGCCGGCACCGAGTCGCCACCCGTCTCCGGCCAATTCGAACGTACCTGCGCGATGACTGATCGCAATCGTCTGCCGATGCCGCAGATAATGAACGCCACGCTGCTTAAGCGCCTTATGAAAGCCTGCGAACAGCCGCAGCGGATTGACGTGTCCATCGAGCGGGCTGAAAATCGCCCCTGCCACGGTCTCGCCGACCAGCGGCAAGCGGCGACGCGTCTCCGCCTGATCGAGTATTTCATATTCGAGCGGTGGGGTTCCTTCCGCCTCCATTCCGGGCTGGCCGGCCAGCTTCGCCATGGATGTGATCCCGCGTTCCAGCTCCGTAGACGTGAGCCGAATTGAGAAGCCGCCCGATTGGACGAATCCAGTGTCGACGCCGGTTTCGGCCTTGAGCTCGGCCGCCAACTGGTGCCAGTTTGCAGTCGAGAGTCGCGACCACTGCGAATAGGCGGCGTTGCCGAGGCCCTTGCTTGAACTCCATACGAGACCGAAATTCGCCCGTGCCGCCCTGTTTGCCACATCGCCTTCATCGATGACGGCAATCCTTTGTCCGCACGTGGACAGACCCCAGGCAATCGATACGCCCACGAGGCCGCCGCCGATGATGATTACGTCGTAATCCATTTCGCTAGCTTCCTTCCATGCGTATATCAACGGCCTCTTGCTGGCCGGCACTCACGTTCAGATGGCACCTACCTTAACTTTCGAACCGTCCACCAGGCGCGACAGGCGGAAGGGGGTGGGGTCGACACAGGGTGCATCGTTGGCAACGAGGTCGGCGGCCAGGCGGCCGATGCCCGGGCCGAGGCCGAAGCCGTGCCCGGAGCCGCCCGCGGCCAGGTAAAGGCCCTTCACACCATCGACCGGCGAGATGACCGGCACCGCGTCCGGCGTGAAGTCCACGTAGGCTCCCCAGCTGTCGGCGATTTCGACGCCCGCCAACGCAGGAACCTGCTTGGTGACCCGTTTCAAAATGGCCGCGATCGTGCGGCGGCTCGGCGGCGGGTCGAGAACGCGCATCCGCTCGAAGGCCGACGATTTACTCTTGTTCAAGCTTCCGAATGCCTCCGGACCTTGGAGGAAGGATTTGCCGATGCCGAACTGCACCGCTTTCAGACGCTTCATGAACATCGGCATGAACCAGCGGGCGTAGCGAATGCCTTGTGGAGTGATATCCAGCATTGCCCTGCCGCTGATCGCAAGCGTGTAACTGCCATCCAACCGGCGGGTCAGCGCGCAGTCCGGCGTATAGATCGCCTCACCCAGATCCTTCGTGGGCCTCGTACGAAGCGCTGTCTGGCGCACGCTCGCCTGTGGAAACACAACGCCGTGCTGGCGGCAAAACATCGACGTCCAGGCACCGCCAGCACAAAGGACGGCTTGTGCCCGGATGGTTCCCTTTTCGGTGATGACCCCCGCCACCGCTCCATTGACCAGATCGAGGCCTCGCGCAGCGCACTCCTGGTGGATCGTCGCGCCAAATTTGCGAGCGCCGTTCGCGATCGTCGGCGCGGCGATGTCGGGCTCGCCCTTGCCATCATCGGTCGAATGCACGCCGCCGACCCATCGGCGTCCATTTGCCGGGATCGTGGCAGCCGCTTCCTTTGCGCTGAGCATCTTCGTATTGACATTGAACTGCCGGGCGGTCTCACGCCATGCTTCCCATTCCGCCAGTTGCCGCGGATTATCCGTAGCGTAAAGCAGACCGCATCGGCGGAAGCCCACGTCCTCACTGATTTTAGCCGCAAACTCATCCCAAGCTTGCAAAGCGATGCCCGAGAGCGGTAACTCGCGTGCATCCCGGTTCTGCCGCCGGCACCAACCCCAGTTGCGGCTCGACTGCTCGCAGCCGACATAGCCCTTTTCGACCAGAGCTACGGACAGTCCCCGCTCCGCGAGAAAGAAAGCTGCCGTTGCACCAATAATGCCGCCGCCAATGACGACAACATCAGCCTTTGCGGGAAGCTCTTGATCGTTCGGTATGCGCTTGACAATTGGAGACATGGGGGCTGACCTGAACTGATTTTGGCGGCCGATCTATACGGCACTGTTTCCTGCTCCTCCGGAGGGAGCAATTGAGGCAATGACGGCTATCGCATCGATTTCGACGAGATAGCCCTAGTGAAGTTCCGGTACCGGAACGACGTGCGAGTCGGGCGGGAAGCGCCCAAGCCTAGCCGTTCGGACGGATGCATTTCGATGACGCCTTCTGCCGGACGCAGGAAATTCCCGACGGACAGGGCAGGTCATGTGAAGCTACCGAGCGGAGGCGAGCAGCATGTATCGAATGCAAATGCAGGGGCGGCAGGAAATTCCGTTTTCGGCGGCGCGACAGTCACAGCTAGGACGGTCGAGCGGGTAAGCTACAGAGCGTGGTCTGACGACAGCGATTTTTGAATTGGTTTGCCGTCGAGCACGACAGATGCCCTGATCAGGTGCATGTCACCCCTGCTGCTACAGTCTCACCATAAAGAGCGTGCGCAATCAAAAACCGAGATATTAGCTATGACTACAGGCACTCATGAGTCCCCTGCGCTTGCCATGATCCACACGGTCCCCGGGATCATCCCCGCGTTCAACGAACTCGTTAGCCGCCATTTGCCCGGTTGGCGCCCGTTCAACATGTTGGATGAGAGCTTGCTGGGGAACACGATCCGCGAAGGCGCGCTATCACGTCAGACCATGCGGCGGCTTGCGACTCACATTTGGTCGGCGGTGGATGCGGGGGCTTCCGCAGTCCTCGTTACTTGTTCGTCGCTCGGCCCTGCAGTGGATGCGGCAATGCCACTCTGCCCCGTACCTCTCTTCCGTATAGATGATGGGGTGGCAATTGAGGCCTTGCAATGCGGAGATCGAATTGGCGTCCTCGCAACGCTGTTTACAACATTGAGCCCCACGACCCACTTGATCGAAAGCCATGCTCAGCGAATGGGTCGCGAAATTCTCCTTACAAGTCATCTCTGCGAAGGGGCGTTTGAGAAACTGCGGGACGGAGACAGAGCGGCGCATGATGCGCTGATACGTGAAGGCCTCGCTGCTCTGTTGGGCAACGTTGACGTGGTTGTTCTAGCTCAAGCATCGATGGCAAATGCGCTGAGCGAGATGAAAGGCACACCGGTGCCAATACTAGCTAGTCCCGAACTTGGAGTGCTGCATATGTCCTCAGCGCTGAAGAGCGCGACGTCGGGGAAAGCCCTGAGAGGCTAGGTAACCCGTCGATATTCCGGCAGCTCAACGGATGGTTGAGCTGAGTTCGCCCTCGTTCAGGGGCGCCGCGGCAGAGGTGAGAGGCGCACTGCTCATCCAAGGATCAACTGGCGACCAGCAAAAGCGGCGAACATCAGGAAATCGTGGAGCGACCTGATGAACAATGGATGTGGCATCGACGAATATTTGCGCCACGTGCGCTGAAACTCGCCGATCGTCAAGTCGCACCTGCCGCCGAGAGCCTCCTTCCCGCAATTATCCGCCTCCGACGGCGCGGATCAGCTTCGGATCCTGCTTGAGGCCGTCGAGCCAGGCCGGGTCGAGCTTGGGGACGGAGGAGAACAGTAGCTGTGAGTAGGGGTGGCTCGCGCTGCTACTCATGGCCGAGGGAGGGAGCTGCTCGATCTTTTCGCCCGCATACATCACCGCGACTTCGTCGCAGATCGCCTCGACCACGGAGAGGTCGTGGCTGATAAAAATGTAGGAGAGGGAAAGCTCCCGCTGCAGTTCCTTGAGAAGGTCGATGACGGCTGCGGCAACTACGGTATCAAGTGCCGACGTAACCTCGTCACACAGGATCAGTTTTGGCTCGGCAGCGAGCGCGCGAGCGAAGTTGACGCGCTGCTTCTGACCCCCGGACAGTTCTGACGGGCGCCGGTGCTTCAAGGCCCGGGGCAGGCGAACCATATCCAGGAGTTCGTCGATCCGCTTCTCACGCTTTTCACCTGTCATGCCGTGATAAAAGGCCAACGGTCGCCCGAGAATATCGCTGATCGATTTGGCGGGATTGAGTGCGGTGTCGGCGTATTGGAAAACGATCTGCAGCTCTCGCAACTGTTCTCGCGTACGGGCGCCGGCGGCTGGCGCCAGCGTCTGTCCATTGAAGGTGATCTTGCCCGCGGTCGCAGGAATGATGCCGGCAATCGTTCGAGCCAGGGTGGATTTGCCGCAGCCGGACTCACCGATAATTCCCAGATTGCAACCGCTCTCAACCTCGACGCTGACGGATTTCAGGGCTTTGACGAGGGGTGTGCCATCGGCCTGGATGGGTCCATAGCCTGCGATAAGGTCCTGCACCTGAAGAATCGCTTTGCTCTGCTGCTTGTCAGGGGATTTGGCCCGCGCTTCCGGCTTGAAAGCGCCTAACAACTCCTTGGTATAGGGATGCTGCGGTCTGCTGAGGATTTGCTCGGTGCTTCCGATCTCCTGGACTTCGCCTCCTTTGAGGACAACGATGCGATCGGCAATTTGGGCCACTACGGCAAGATCGTGCGAGACGTACACGCCGCCGATGCGACCCTTGTGCATTACGGATTTAAAGGCGCGCAGCACTTCGATCTGTGTGGTCACATCAAGCGCCGTCGTGGGCTCGTCGAAGATGACAAGTTTTGGATCACCGATCAGGGCCATCGCGGCCGAGAGGCGCTGCAACTGACCGCCGGAAACCTGATGTGGATAACGGGAACCGATCGTTTCCGGATCGGGAAGCGAGAGCGCCTTGAATAGGCTTACCGCGCGGGTGCGGGCCTCTTCGGCGGGCATCAGGTCATGGATGCGAGCGATCTCGATGACCTGTTCCATGATCGTCTGTGACGGGTTGAAGGCCGCGGCGGCACTTTGTGGTACATATGAGACGACGGTTCCTCGGATATTGGCCCGTTTTCGCTCCGGAAGGCTTGCCATGTCCTGACCGGCGAGCACGACGGAGCCGCCGCTGATCCGACAGCCGGCGCGGGCATGGCCCATCAGGGTTAGAGCGATGGTCGTCTTGCCTGACCCACTTTCACCGATCAGAGCGACGATCTCCCCTTCAGCGACTTCGAAACTGACGCCACGGATGATTTCGACGATGCGGCCGGAGTCGGTCTTGGCTTCGACCTTGAGGTCACGGATTTCGACGAGGTTGGCCATCATTCGCTCCGATCGCGTATTTTTTGAGGAAGGTTGTCGATCAGCAGATTGACGCTGATCGTCAGCGTGGCGATAGCGATCGAGGGGAAAATCACCGCGGGTGCGCCGAGCGGGAGGCCGCCGATATTCTCGCGCACCAGGGCTCCCCAATCCGCGTAGGGCGGCTGCACGCCAAGCCCGAGGAACGAAAGACCCGACAGGAGCAGCACGATGAAGACGAAGCGCAGGCCCAGGTCGGCAAGAACCGGCCCGACAATATTGGGCAGGATTTCGGACGCAACCAAGTAAGTTATACCTTCGCCGCGAGCGCGGGCCACGGTGATGAAGTCCATCGTATTGATGTTGACTGCGAGAGCCCGGGCGAAGCGATAGGAGCCGGGCGTGTAGATCACCGCAAGTGTCAGCACCAGAACGGGAATGGACGATCCGACCGCCGCCACGACCACGAGGCCGAAAAGCTTGCTTGGAATGGAATTCATGGCATCGAGAAAGCGACTGAGAAAGATGTCGACCCAGCCCCCAGATACCGCCGCGATCATGCCGAGCACGACGCCCGAGAAGCACGCGATGCTAACCGCGACTAACGAAATGCCGACCGTATAGCGCGCGCCCATCAGGATGCGCGAAAGCATGTCACGTCCCAGATAGTCTGAACCAAGCCAGAACTGCTGGCTCATGGGGCCGAAATAGTCAAAATCGAGTATCTCACCCACCGGATGGGGGATGATCCAGGGAGCAATGACGGCGATGATTGCCCAGAAAGCAATGACGGCGAAGCCGACCACACCGACCAGGTTGATGCGATAGGCGAATTTCCGACGCTTTGGCGCATGTGTTTCGATCGTGGTCATCATCGTAGCCTCGGGTTGGCAAGAATAGCGATGATATCGGCCGTCGTGATCAGGATCAGATAGCCGACGCAGAATATCATCGCGCAGGATTGGATGAGCGGGAGATCGCGGGTGGCGACGGCGTCGACCATCAGCTTGGCGATGCCGGGATAGTTGAAGATCGTTTCGACGATGATTACTCCGCCCAGAAGGTATGAAAGCGAGAGGGCAATTGCGTTGACGATCGGACCGAGGGCGTTTGGCAGCGCATGTTTCAACACGATGCGGCTTCGTGAGGCACCCTTCAATAGTGCCATTTCGGCATAGGGTGTATTCAGTGTTTCCACCACCGCAGCCCGCGTCATGCGGATCATCTGCGCGGACACCCCGAAGGTGAGGGTGATCACAGGCATCGCGTAGACGCGCACTATGTCGGTGATAGTGTGGACTTCGTTGGT
Organism: Rhizobium phaseoli; assembly: GCF_001664385.1. Taxonomy (NCBI): domain Bacteria; kingdom Pseudomonadati; phylum Pseudomonadota; class Alphaproteobacteria; order Hyphomicrobiales; family Rhizobiaceae; genus Rhizobium; species Rhizobium phaseoli. Next base: position 298,654 of record NZ_CP013536.1, read on the forward strand.
GAGTGAAATCGCGGGCAGCCATTGCAAATAGACTGCAAAGAACATGACAGCCAATGTCGCTATCATGAATTCCGGTACCGATATGACGCCGATCGTAAATACGGTGACCGCTCGATCATAAAGCGAGCCCCTTACCATGGCGGCGGTGATGCCGAGCGTCAATGCAATCGGTACTGCGAACAAGGCCGTGACGCCCGCAAGCTTCATCGAGTTCGCGAACCGGCCGCCGATCAGGTCGGCGACCGGCATGTTGTTGGCGTAGGACGTGCCCAGGTCACCCGATAGCAGTCCGCCCATCCAATAGATAAAACGCAGAAACGCCGGGTCGTCGAGATGCATGGCCGTGCGCAATCCGGCGACGGCCTCCGGCGTTGCAGCCTGGCCGAGAAGGATCGAAGCAGTATCCCCCGGCAGGAGCGTCGTCGCTGTAAAGACCGCGAACGAGACGATGACCAAGGTGATCACGGCGATGAGCAATCTGCTCAGCACCAGGGATAGGACCTCTTTGTTCACACTCGCTTCCTTCCAGTTATCGGGACCAAAGTGCAGAGGGGCCACAGCAATGTGGCGGCAGCCCCGAGACTACTTTGGCGATCACGATTCAAACCAAACATGCTCGGCCATGCGATAACCCATCATACCTCCGAGTGGGTTCGTTTCCATGCCCTTGAGCTTGTCCGTGATGGCGTCGATCCCGGTCAGGTAGGCCGGAATGATGGTGCCGGCCTCATCTGCAATCATCACCTGCATCTCATTGTAAATCGCTTTACGCTTCTCCTGATCGAGCGAGCCGCGCGCCTCGATCAGCATCTTGTCGAATTTATCCGATTTGTAATGGCTCTCATTCCAGGGTGCGCCGGACGCATATAGCAACGAGAACAGGATGTCGGGCGTCGGCCTATAATTGATATTGCCGAAATGGATCGGGGCCTTGAGCCAATACTTGTCCCAATAGCCGTCGGAGGGCACGCGCTGGACGTCGAGCTTCATGCCGATTTCGGCGCCGGCGGCCTGAATGATCATCGCCATGTCGATTGCGGAGTTCGCGGCCTCGGACGCGATCACCGGGATCGACTGACCGAGAACGCCCGCCTTGTTGAAATAGAACTTTGCCTTTTCAGGGTCGTACGGCTTAGGCTTGAGGTCGTCGTTGCGATAGGGGTTGCCCGGGAAAATCGGCTGGTCGTTGCCGATTTCACCGCGCCCGCGCAGGGCTGCCCTCAGGATCTGCTCACGATTAACCAGGTGCTTCATGCCCGCGACGAAATCGCTGTTTTGACCAGGGGTCGTATCGAGGCGCATGTTGAGGTTGGTGTAGCTGTTGGCGCTCGATTTCGACAGAACGAAGCCGGGCCTGCCTTCGACGAGCCGTTCCGAGCGGGGATTGATAGCGGCCGCGACATGGATGTCTCCCGACAGCAAGGCATTCACGCGCGAGCTGTCGTCGCTGATCGCGAAGAACTCAAATGAGTCGACAAATGGTCCTTTCGACTTCCAGTAATGGTCGTTCCGCCGCATAAGCGAGCGCACACCGGGTTCGAAGTTTTCGAGAACGAAAGGCCCTGTGCCGTTCCCCTTCGAGAAGTCGGCGGTCCCTTCCGCGACGATCATGAAGTGCTGTAGTGCCAGGATGGTCGGCAGGTCGGCGTTGGCGTCTGCGAGTGTTATTTCGAGAGTGAGATCGTCGAGCGCCTTGAACCCCGTCATTTGCTTTGCGATGGCATTGACCTTGGAGCCGACGTTGGGATCCAGGTGGCGCTTGAGCGAGTAGATCACATCTGCGGACGTAAGTTGTTTGCCGTCGTGAAAGGTGACGCCCTTGCGCAGCTTCACAGTCCACACCTTGCCATCGGTGCTCTCGATGCTTTCCGCCAGCTCCATCTCGACCGCGCCGGACCTGTCGAGGTTGGAAAGGCGGCTATAGACTGCGGAACACCGTGAATAATCCGTTGAATTCGATGCTTTGGCCGGGTCGAGCGTGTCTGCGGTCGAAGACGTGAAGCCTGCCGCCTTGAGATGTCCTCCGGTGATCGGAGACGCGGCGATCGCTTTAGTGGCGCGACCAACGATGACGCCGCCAGCGGACATGGCGACGCCCCCAGCGAGAAGCATCTGCAGCAGTTCACGGCGGGTGGCGCCGCGTCTGATGGCGCATTCGACCACTGCGTCGTCGGCGCGGGTCCAGTTCGTAGTCCTTAAGTCGGTCATGGCATTCCCCTTTTCTTTCTGTGACGGCCGCCTGCCGGCGAGCCGATCCGGTTTTAAAAGTCAGGCGCGCGAAGTGGCCACGGCCTCCGCGGGGCGGCCATCGACGTGAAATGATCGGGTGCGGTGAATTCCGCCGGCTCGATCGTGCCGTCGCAGCCCTTGTGGGCATGCCGCCGCTCCCGCAGCGGCCCGCCGGCGGGCAGGCCAAGCTCCGTCCCGCTCGCGAGATAGGCGCGCACGAGATCGTCGGGAAAGAGGTCATCATCGTCTGAATAGCGGTGGGCCTCGCGATAGAGGCTGAGCGTCGCCCGCTCGCCGTTGATCTCGTGTCCCGTTTCGGCTGAAGCGATGAGCAAGCCGACCTCGTCGAAGCCCATGTAGCTGATTTCCGGAAGACTTTTGCTCACGCGAATTCCCCAGTGTTCGGCTCCGATGGAGCGCGGCTTCTCAAAGAAGAATATTCCGTTCCCGGCAGGATCGTTGTCCCGCTCTTGTATCAAGGCCGGATTTGTTGTGATCCGTGCCTTTCGTCTGTTTCAGTTTGTCACTTGCGCTGCGCCGGATTCTCCGAAAAGGCGCCCTGGCGCGGCACAAAACACCGAATCTAACCGTTTCGCGCTATTCTCAGACCCGCAGCGCCCCGCGCACATCCGGGTCCTCAAGCGTCTCGTCCAGCGTCAGACGCGTGCGCTCGACGATCGCATCGATTTCCGTTTCGGTGCAGCACAGCGGCGGCGCATAACCGAGCACGCCGTTGCCGAAGGCGCGGATGACGAGGCCGTTTTCCCAGGCGCGATCGAAGATCCGGCGGGCGGGTTCGGCGGATGCCGGCAGCGGCGTCTTGTTGATTTTGTCGGCCACGAGCTCGACGGCGGCGAGCATTCCGCGGCCGCGGACATCACCGACGAGCGGGTGATCTCTCAGCGATTCCAACCCCTGCATCAGCCGCCTCCCGGCCTTGACGCCATTGTCGAGCAGGCCGTTTTCATAAAGCGTCAGGACTTCAAGGCCGACGGCGGCGCTGACGGGATGGGCCGAATAGGTGTAGCCGTGTCCGATAGCGGCGGCGCCGGCACCCTCGGCAATCGTCTCATAGACGTGGTCGGCCATGAAGACGGCGCCCATCGGGACGTAGCCGGAGGTGAGACCCTTGGCGGTCGTCATGAAATCCGGCACGACTCCCTCTTCGCTGCAGGCAAAAAGCGGCCCTGTGCGGCCAAAGCCGGTGATCACCTCATCGGCCACGAAGAGGATGTCGTGCTCGCGGCAAAATTCGCGCATCGCCTTCACCCAGCCTTTCGGCGGTACGAGCACGCCGCCCGAACCCTGGATCGGTTCGACGTAGAAGGCGGCGACGCGCTCCGGCCCGATCGCCTCGACCTTGCTTCTCAGCGCTGCCAGCGAGGCCTCGATAATCGCCTGCGGATCCTCGCCGACCGGGTTGCGGTAGGCGTAATGAGACGGAATTTTATGCTGCCAGTCGAAGGGAAGGCCGAAGCCGGCATGGAAGGCGGGCAAAGCGGTCAGGCCCGCACCGGCCGTCGAGGAGCCGTGATAGCCCTGTTCGACCGAAATGAACTGATCGCGCTCGGGCCGTCCCCGAGCATTCCAGTAGTAGCGGATGAACCGGATCGTGCTGTCCACCGCGTCGGAGCCGCCGAGGGTGAAATAAACATGGTTGAGATCACCAGGCGCCCGATCGGCGAGTTCTGAGGCAAGCCGGATCGCCGGCTCGGAGCCGAGGCCGAAATAGGCCGTTGCATAGGGAAGCTCCCGCATCTGCCGGGCTGCTGCCTCGACGATGCTTTCGTGGCCGTAACCGGCATTGACGCACCAGAGGCCGGCGAAGCCGTCGATCAGTTGTTTGCCGGAGGCGTCGGTGACCGTTGCGCCCTTGGCCGAGGCCAGTACGCGCACGCCGTGCTTCTCGTGACTGCGGTAGGAGGCCACAGGATGGATGAGATGGGCGCGGTCGAGTTCGATGAGCGAGTTGGCGTACATGGGGTCTCCGATCAGCCCAGCGCCTGGCTGGCAAGGGCGAAGGTGGTGGCAGCAGGGGCGGCGGCGTGGCCGGCCGATGGATTTCGCATTGCGATGCCGCCGCCGACATGGGCGAAGCCCTGTTCGGCGAGCCAAGGGGAAAGTCCTGTTTCGGCGGTGGTATCCACCCTGAGGAAGTGTCCTGGGCGTCTCGCGATGTGATGTTCGATGAGTTTCCTGGCGTCCTCGATGTTCGTTGCAACCACGGGTCCGATCACTTCGCCACGCCCGAAGGCGCGCATGCACGCGAAGCCCGAGACGCCGCCGTCGCGGCGAATGACGGCGAACTCGCCGACCTTGGCGAGATAGGAGAGCAGGTTTTCGCGGTCGGCGCCGAAGGCAAGGCGATCGAGCGCCATGATGGCAGGGAGGTCGTCGGCGGTGGCGGCCTCGGTGCCGGCAGGCGCAGGGATTTCTCGGGCAAGGCCTTGGTGCTGCAGCACGGTTCCGGTTTCATGGAAGCCAAGCTTTTGGTAGAGCGGCAGGCCCGCCGTCGTCGCGACCAGCCGCAGCGGCCGGTCTCCTGCAACTTGCAGTGCTGCGTCCATCAGCCTGCGGCCGAGGCCGCGCCCGCGCATGGTTTCATCGACGATGACCATATTGATCGTCGCGCAATCTTGCTGGTATGGCGTGACGAGCACAGTGCCGACGACCCTGTCGTCTTCGAGTGCGACCATCCCGTCGCTCAAGGCGAGCGCCATCTGCCAGTCTTCCGTCCGATGTGGCCAGCCCGCCTGTTTGGAGAGCGCGACGGCGGCGGCCAGGTGGTCGGGGCTGAATGGGACGATTTCGATCTGGCTTGCTTGCATGGGGCGTCCTTCATGTCGTGTCCGCCAGTCTGCCGGAGCGCCGGCGGGCAGATCGTCTGAAGGCCGTGGTTCAGGCAGTATCTTATGGCTTTGCGATCACCGGCCGCCGCATCTTATGCTGGAGGACCGAGCCTTTCGCCAACCTTGTCACTGCATCATCGCCAGCGCTGCGGCGAAGAAATCTTCGCCGCCGAAATTTCCTGATTTCAACGCCAGAAGCATGTCGCCCTGCCTATTGCCGACCGTCCGCAGCACCGGCACGCCGGGCGCAATTTCGGGGCCGATCAGAAAAGCCGGGATGGCGAGCTTGTCGACTGCGGCTCCCGAGGTCTCGCCGCCTGCGACGACGAGGCGCCGCACGCCTCGATCCACCAGCTCGGCGGCGATAATCGATGTGGCGGTCTCGATCGCGTGGCCGGAGGCCTCCCGCCCATATTGCGATTGCAGCCGGGATACGGTTTCGGGCGCCGCGCTCGCGGCGACCACGACCGGGCCGGCAGAAATGCGGTCTCCCGCCCAGGAAATCGCCGCGGCGATCTCATCCGGACCGGCGGCCAGCAGCCGCTCAGGATCAAGCCGCAGCACGGGCATCGATTGCTCGGCGATGTCGAGTTGGCGCAGCGTCGCTTTCGAACAGCTGCCGGCAATGATCGCCGAAAGCCCGCCGACTGGGCGAATGACGTCTTCACCTGTCGCGCTGCCGGATATCCGGCCGGAGCGGACGAGCGCGCGGGCAAGGCCGAGGCCGAGGCCGGACGCACCGGTGGATACCGGCGTTTCCAGCGCGATCTCGCCCAATGTTTCCAGATCCCGCTCGAAAATCGCGTCGGCGATAGCCATGGTCGCGCCCGTCGTTCGCAGGGCGTCGAACTTCGCCTTGGCGGCGGCCGGCCCGGCAGCGATGGCTGCCAGATCGATCAGTCCGACGGCGCCGCGCGATTGCCGGGCGAGAACCCGGACGAGATTGGCATCGTGCATCGGGTTCAGCGGGTGGTCCTTGAGCGGGCTTTCGTTCAATGGCTGGCCGCCGACGAAGAGGTGGCCGAGATAGACGGTGCGCCCGGTGTCCGGAAAGGCTGGCGTCACCAGCACGCCACCGCCGCCCGCAGCCTCGCTCAAAGCCTCGGTGACGGGGCCGATATTGCCGGCATCGGTGGAATCGAAGGTCGAACAGATCTTGTAAAGCACATGGCCCGCACCCTGCTGGCGCAGCCAGCGCTCAGCTTCGGTCGCGGCGGTCACGGCCTCCGAAGCCGGAACGGAGCGAATTTTCAGGGAGACGACCACCGCATCGACCTCCGGCAGCACGAGCGACGGATCGGGAATGCCGACCGTCTGCACTGTCCGCAGACCGTTCTTCGTCAGCGTGTTGGCGAGATCGGACGCGCCGGTGTAGTCGTCTGCTATTGATCCAAGTGAAATGGCCATTGTCTAGCTCCGTGCAAAAGGTTTGAACCAGCCAAGGCCATCCAGTGTCTGGCCGCGCGGGACGTATTCGCAGCCGATGAAACCGTCATAACCCAGCCGGTCGATTTCGCTGAACAGGTAGGGATAGTTCAGCTCCTCTCCATCAGGCTCGTTGCGGGAGGGCACGCTGGCGATCTGGATATGGCCGGTGATCTCTAGCAGGCGCCGCAACGCCTTGGTGACGTCGCCATGGAGGATCTGACGGTGATAGATGTCGAATTGCAGTTTCAGGTTCGGCAGGCCGCATTCGGCGATCAGCCGTTCGGCGATCGCGAAGTCGTTGAGGAAATATCCAGGCATGTTGCGCCCGTTGATCGGCTCCAACAGCAGATCGATGCCTTTTTCCGCAAGCCGGCCGGCAGTGTAGGTGACGCAGCGCCGGAAGGAGTCGGCGGCCTCTGGATCATGAGGGTCGGCGATGCCCGCCATCAGGTGCAATCGCTTGACGCCCGTCGCCGCCGCATAGTCCAACGCCCGCTCGACATCCGCTTTGAGATCGTCGAACCGTTCGGGAAGAGCCGCGATCCCGCGCTCGCCCGCACCCCAATCCCCTGGCGGCAGATTGAACAAAGCCTGCTGCAGATCGTTGCGGGCAAGTCGTTCGGCGATGGCCTCCGGCGCGGCCTCGTAGGGAAACAGATATTCGACGGCGGAAAACCCCGCATCGGCTGCGGCGTCGAAGCGGTCGAGGAAGTCCCATTCATTGAACATCATCGTCAGGTTGGCGGCGAAAACGGGCATGTCGATAGTCCTTAGCGGCTCTGTGGTTCTTTGGCGGAGCCGGGCAATTGCGTGCCGGAAAGCTGCGCGTAGAGGCGCGCGAGCGAGGAATCGTCGTCACGGCCCATGCCGGCTCCGGCCGCCGCCAAATACATCTGCAGAGCCGCCGCCGCGAGCGGTGCCGGATAACGCTCGGAACGGGCCATATCCTGGACGATGCCGAGATCCTTGACGAAGATCTCGATGCTGCTGAGCGGGGTGTAATCTCCGGCCAGCACATGCGGCATACGATTTTCGAACATCCAGGAATTGCCGGCCGAGGCGGTGATGACTTCATAGACCTTGTCGAGGTCGAGGCCCTGCTTGGCGGCAAAGCTTATCGCCTCGCAGGCGGCTGCGATGTGCACGCCGGCGAGAAGCTGGTTGATCATCTTGAAGGCGGCGCCCGTTCCGGCGGCATCGCCGAGCTCGTAGACCTTGCCGGCCATGGCGTTCAGAGCGGGGCGCGCCGCATCGAAGGCTCGGCCGGAGCCGGAAGCCATGATCGTCAGCTCGCCAAGTGCGGCCTTGGCCGCGCCGCCTGAAATCGGCGCATCGAGATAAAGCAGGCCGAGGGCCTCCGTCCGCGCCGCCAGATCGCGCGCGACGGCGGGATCCATGGTCGCCGACGAGATGAAGACGGCGCCGGGCTTCATCGTATCCGCAGCGCCCTGCGGCCCGAACAGCACGGTCTCGGTCTGAGCACCGTTGACCACCACGGAAACGACGATGTCGGCGTTTTTGGCGGCCTCGGCTGGCGTCGCTGCGCCGCGCCCGCCTTCGGCGACGAAGCGGTCCACCGCTGCCGGGGTTATGTCATATCCAATGACGTCGAGACCCGCGCGCTTCATCGACCGGGCCATTCCCAGTCCCATGGAGCCAAGACCGATGACGGCCGCGACGACGGCAAAACCTGGGTTTTCAGCAAGCGGTGTCATGAGAGGTTCTCCAGTCTCGTGAGGAAGATCCGTGCCCCTCCGGAAGTCGTCCCGAAGGGGCTGTCGCTTAGCGATTGACGGTTTTAGCCGGGACCGTCAACACGGCCAGCGAACCGATGACGAGCGCGGCCGCCAGCAGATACATGCCGGCGCTGTTGGTGCCGGTGAAGTCCTTCAGATAGCCGACCAGAAACGGTCCGAGGAACCCGGCGAGATTGCCGACCGAATTGATCCAGGCGATGCCGGCCGCAGCGCCGGTGCCGGCGAGGAAAGCGGTCGGAAGCGACCAGAAAAGCGGCGCGCAGCTGATGGCGCCCGCAGCAGCCAGCGAGAGGCAGATGATCGACACCGTCGTGCTCGTCGCGAGCGTTGCGGCAACGAAGCCGCCGGCGGCGATAAGAGCCGGGACGACGAGGTGCCACCGCCGTTCGCGCAGCCTGTCGGCGGAACGTCCGAGCGCCAGCATGGCGACGAATGTGCAGATATAGGGGATGGCGGAAATGAGGCCGATGTTGAGATTTCCGCTGACGCCCGAGGCTTTCACGATGGTCGGCATCCAGAAATTCAGGCCATATTGCCCGAGCACGAAGCAGAAATAAATCAGGCACATCAGCCAGACGCGACGGTCGGTCAGCGTGCCCGAGATGCTGTGCGGGCTTGCTGTCTTGGCTTTATTCTCCGCCTCGATATTGGCCGTCAGCACCCGCTTTTCCTCATCGTCCAGCCACGTCGCGTCAGCGATCCTATCATCAAGATAAAAGAACGTCGCGACGCCGAAAAGAATGGCCGGAACGGCTTCGATCAGGAACATCCACTGCCAGCCGGACAGACCGTGCGTTCCGTGAAAGCTGTCCATCAAAAAGCCTGAAAGCGGATTGCCGAAAATGGCGGATACCGGGATAGCGGACATGAAAGTGGTAATGATCTTGGCGCGGCGATGCGCCGGATACCAGGATGTCAGATACAAAATGATGCCGGGGAAAAATCCTGCCTCGGCAACGCCCAGCAGGAAACGCAGGACATAGAACACGGTTTCCGACGAGGTGAACATGAAGGCGGCGGAGATGATGCCCCAGGTGATCATGATGCGGGCAATCCAGACCCGCGCACCGACCTTATTCATGATGACATTGCTTGGCACTTCAAACAGAAAATAGCCGATGAAGAAAATGCCGGCGCCGATGCCGTAGGCAGCTTCCGAGAGGCCGAGCTCGCTCGACATCTGCAGCTTGGCGAAGCCGACATTGACGCGGTCGAGATAAGCGACGACGTAACACAACATCAAAAACGGCACGATGCGCCAGAATACCTTGCCATAGGCCCGATCCTCCGTCGCCTGTGCGGGATATGCGCCAGCGACTGGCGCCTCTGTATGCAGCGTCATGATTCTCTCCTCCGATCGTTGCCGCGATCTCCGACAGGTCCTCCCGCGGCGCGCTGATCCTCTTTTGGCAGCGCTGCCATTCCTCTTAATCCATTTTGGCAGCGCTGCCAACCGCGAATTGGCAGCGCTGCCAAAAAAATCTTGCTTCTTGCCCGAAGTAGTGAAAAATGAATCTCGCCTAGTGACGGTGTTGCCAGACGCTTCGCGCCGGAAGGCTTGCTCATATCGGGTTCAAAATTGACGATGGAATTGAAACAACAGGCGACGGTCACCCTCGCGGAGGTCGCGGAAGCGGCCGGCGTCGGCGAGAGCACGGTGTCGCGCGTGCTGCGCAACCATGGTTCGTTTTCAGGCAAGACCCGGGAGCGGGTGATGGCCGCTGTCGAGCGGTTGGGCTATGTGCCGAACCGGATCGCCGGAACGCTGGCCTCCACCGGTTCGCGTCTCGTCGCTTTCGTCATTCCTTCGCTGTCCAACATCGTCTTTCCCGATGTGCTGCGCGGCGCCAGCGCCGTTCTGGAGGAAAACCGATATCAGTCGGTTTTTTCGGTGACCGACTATGATCCGGGCAGGGAGGAAGCGCTCGCCGCCGCAATGCTCGCCTGGCGGCCGGCGGCGGTGATGCTGGCAGGATACGAGCATACCGACGGCACGGCGAAAATGCTGCGCGCCAGCGGATGCCGGGTCGTGGAACTGCTCGATCTGGACGGCGACGCCCTCGATATCGCAGTCGGCTTCTCGAACCGCGCGGCCGGAAGGGAGAGCGCTGCCTTCCTGCTCAAGCGGGCTTATCGCAGGATCGGCTATGTCGGTCACGACCTCCAGCGCGATACCCGCGCCGGCAAGCGCTTTTCCAGTTTCTGCGAAACGCTCGAGGCCGCCGGCGCCCCGCTCATCGCCCGCGAAATTCTTGCCGGCCCATCCTCGGTGGAGAACGGCAGATTGGGACTGGAGCGATTGCTTGCACGAGCGACCGATCTGGATGCCGTCTATTTTTCCAACGACGATATGGCGCTGGGCGGTTATTTTCATTGTCTCGCCCAAGGGATCGCGATCCCCTCGCAGCTCGCGATTTTTGGTTATAACGGCCTCGATATCGGCCGGGCGATACCACAGCCCTTGTCGACCATCCGGACGCCGCGCGTGGCGACCGGTGAGATAGCCGCGCAACTCATCGTCGCCAATGCGCCGCCGCAGGTCGTCGATCTCGGCTTTGAACTGATCGAGGGGGCGACCGCATGAATTGGAGGAACTGTCATGTCCGACGCGCGCCTGCGTGAGGAAATCTGTCGATACGGCCGGTCGCTGTTCGAGCGCGGGCTGACACCCGGTTCGTCGGGCAACATATCGTTACGGCTGGAGGACGGCGGCTGGCTGGTCACGCCGACCAACGCTTCGCTCGGCTTTCTCGACCCGGCGCGTATTTCAAGGCTCGATGCCGAAGGCCGGCTCCTATCCGGTGACAAGCCGACCAAGGAAATCCCGCTTCACACCGCCCTCTACGACACACGCGGCAGCGCCCGCGCCATCGTCCATCTTCATTCCACGCATGCGGTGGCGCTGACGATGCTGCCGGAGATCGATCCGCGCGCCGCCTTGCCGCCGATGACGCCATACTATCTCATGCGCGCCGGCGAGACGGCGCTGGTGCCCTATTATCGCCCCGGCGATCCGGCGGTGGCCGATGCGATCCGCGGGCTGGCGGGCAAATACTCGTCGGTGCTTCTGGCCAATCATGGACCCGTCGTTGCCGGTGACAGCCTGGAGGCGGCGGTCTTCGCAACCGAGGAACTGGAGGAAACGGCGAAGCTCTATCTGCTGCTGCGCAACCTCAATCCCCGCTTCCTCAGCCCGGAGCAAGTGGCCGATCTCGTCAAGACCTTCGGCCTCGATCTTCCCTCGCATCATGACCACGACCACGATTGAACCCGTCCTCGCGTCGTGGACCATCGAGTTTGACGGCATGATCCGTCTGCGGGAGCGCGCAACCTTCTGCCAAACGCCGGTTTCGATACGATAGATTCTGCTTCCGATGCCGCCGATTCAGGCAAGCCATGGGCAAGGCGGTGCCTATGATTGTGGACACGTCCCCCTGTTCCAATCTTTCGAGGATATGCTGATGACCACGTTCCGTCCGAAATACATCACCTTCGATTGCTACGGCACGCTGACCAACTTCCAGATGGCGGAAGCAGCGCGCGACCTTTACGGCGAGCAACTCGACGAGCCGCGTATGGTCGAGTTCATCAAGAATTTCGCCGCCTATCGTCTCGACGAGATCATGGGCGCCTGGAAACCCTATGCCGAGGTGGTGCACAATTCGCTCGAGCGGGCATGCAAGCGCAACGGCGTGACCTTTCGCGACGAAGCCGCGCAAATGGTTTACGAGCGTGTTCCGACCTGGGGTCCGCATCGAGACGTACCCGAGGGCCTTGCCAAGGTCGCGCGGGAAATTCCGCTGGTCATCCTGTCCAACGCCATGGACGCTCAGATCATGTCGAATGTCGAAAAGCTCGGCGCGCCCTTCCACGCGGTTTATACCGCTCAACAGGCAAATGCCTATAAGCCGCGTTTCCAAGCCTTCGAATATATGTTCGACATGCTCGGCTGCGGGCCGCAGGACGTGCTGCATTGCTCGTCCTCCTTCCGCTACGATCTGATGTCGGCGCATGATCTCGGCATCAAGAACAAGGTCTGGGTCAATCGCGGCCACGAGCCGGCCAATCCCTATTACGGGTATGTCGAAATCCCGCATATTTCAGGCCTGCCGGGCGTCGTCGGACTCTGACGGAGACAAGCGGATGCAGTTCCAATCCTACTGGCACGACACGGCCCGCCCTTTTGCTGAGGCGGCCCAAGGTCCTGTCGAAGGACATTACGACGTCGCCATCATCGGCGCCGGCTTCACCGGGCTCGCCGCAGCGCGCCAGCTTGCGACAGCCGGCGTCAAGGTCGTCGTGCTGGAGGGCGAGCGTGTCGGCTGGGGCGCATCGGGGCGCAATGGCGGCCATCTCAATAACGGCCTTGCGCATAGCTTCCTGTCCGCCAAGGCCGCGCTGGGCGTGGAGCGGGCCGTTGCGCTCTATCGGGCGTTCGACGATTCCATCGATACGATCGAGGCGATCATCACGGCAGAGGGGATCGACTGCGATTTCCGTCGGGCCGGGAAGCTAAAGCTTGCCTCCAAGCCGCAGCACTTCGAAGCCATCGCCCGCAATTTTGAGGCCGTGCACAAAGACGTCGATCCGGACACGGCGCTTCTGACGGCAAACGAGCTGAAGGGCGAGGTGGGGTCGCCTTTTCACGGCGCCATGCTCTCGAAGAAGAGCGCGATGATGCATATGGGCCGCTATGCCGCCGGGCTTGCCGCCGCGGCCGTCCGCCACGGCGCGACCATTTTCGAACAGGCTGCGGTGACCGGCCACAGGCAGGGTAGCGGCCGCCACAGCCTTGAGACCGCGCGGGGCACCGTCACCGCCGACCACGTGCTGGTTGCGACCGGCGCCTACACGCCGTCGCTCTTCGGCTATTTCCGTCGTCGGATCATTTCGGTCGGCAGCTTCCTGATCGCCACCCGTCCGCTGAGCGATGCCGAAATCGACGCGACGATGCCGGGAAATCGGACCTGCGTCACATCGATGAACATCGGCAACTATTTCCGGCTGTCGCCGGACAAGCGGCTGATCTTCGGCGGTCGCGCCCGCTTTTCCGCAACGTCGGATCAGCGATCGGACGCAAAGAGCGGCGATATTCTGCGCGCCAGTCTCGCCGAGATCTTCCCGCAACTCGCCGGTGTCGAAATCGACTATTGCTGGGGTGGGCTGGTCGACATGACGAAGGACCGCTATCCGCGCGCCGGCTATGTCGATGGCGTGTGGTACGCCATGGGCTATTCCGGTCACGGCGCCCAGCTTTCCACCCATCTCGGCATGATCATGGCCGACGCGATCATGGGCAAGGCAAACCGCAATCCGGTCAAAGGGCTCGAATGGCCCGCCGTTCCCGGCCATTTCGGCAAGCCGTGGTTCCTGCCGATGGTAGGGCTTTATTATAAGACGCTGGATCGCTTCAAGTAAGCGAGGCGCGCGGTCGACCTTTCCAAAACATAGATGTGGCAGGGGCGCCGGATGAATTTCCGGCGCCCTTTGTTTTGCGCGGGTCAGGAAAGCCCGCCGATGTGAAAGCTCTTCATTTCCAGATATTCCTCGATGCCGCATTGTGCGCCTTCGCGGCCAAGGCCGGATTGCTTGACGCCGCCGAACGGGGCGACCTCGGTGGAAATGGCGCCGGTGTTGAGGCCGATCATGCCGAATTCGAGCGCTTCGCCGACACGCCAGGAGCGTTTCAGGCTCTCGGTGTAGAAATAGGCGGCAAGGCCGAAGGGAGTGGCGTTGGCAATGCGGATCGCCTCTTCCTCCGTGTCGAAGCGGAAGAGGGGCGCAACCGGCCCGAATGTCTCTTCACTGGCAAGCTGCATGTCGGTCGTCGCATCGCCAAGCACCATAGGCGCCGCGAATTGATCGCCCGCGGGCATCGAGCCCGCAGTGGCGAGGATTTTAGCTCCCTTTTCCACCGCATCGTCGACGTGACGTTTGATCTTCTCGATCGCCGCCTTGTTGATCATCGGCCCGATATCCGTGCCGGCATCCGTACCGGCCCCGACCCTCATGGCCGCGACCCGCGCGCCAAGCTTGGCCGCAAAGGCCTCGTACACGCCGGACTGGACGAGAAGGCGGTTGGCGCAGACGCAGGTCTGGCCGCCATTGCGGAATTTCGAGGCGATTGCGCCTTCCACGGCAAGATCGAGATCGGCATCGTCGAAGACGATGAACGGCGCGTTGCCGCCGAGTTCGAGGCTGAGCCGTTTGACGCTGTCGGCCGCGCCGCGCATCAGCAACGACCCGACGCGGGTCGAGCCGGTGAAGGAGATCTTGCGGACGGTCTGGTTGGCCATCAACTCGTCGCCGATCCCGGCCGGCATGCCGGTGACGATATTGATCACGCCCTTGGGGATGCCGGCGCGCTCCGCCAGGACGCCAAGTGCCAGCGCCGAAAACGGGGTCAGGTCGGATGGTTTGATCACGACGGTACAGCCTGCCGCGAGCGCCGGCCCCACCTTGCGGGTGATCATCGCATTGGGAAAATTCCACGGCGTGATGATCGCCGATACGCCGACAGGCTCCTTCAGGACGACAATGCGCCGATCCGCTGTCGGTGAGGGAATGGTCGTGCCGCCGATGCGGCGCGCTTCCTCGGAAAACCATTTGACGAACGAGGCGCCGTAACGGATTTCACCGCGCGCTTCCGCAAGCGGCTTGCCCTGTTCCCTGGTGAGGATCAGCGCCAGGTCCTCGATATTGTCGAGCATCAGATCGTGCCAGGCTTCCAGCAAAGCGGCGCGCTCGGCATGGGTTTTTGCCCGCCATGGGCCAAAGGCTTTTTCCGCCGCCGCGATTGCGGCCCGCGTATCGGCTCCGTCCATATCGGGCACCGTGCCCAGCACATGCTGCGTCGCCGGATCGCTCACCTCGATCGTGCGGCCGGCTGCAGCCCCGCACCATTCGCCATCGATGAGACCTTGCTGGCGAAGCAGGCTGCCGTCTCTCAATCCGTTCATTTTCTCCCCTTTCGTCAACGTGTTTGTTTCCGCAATTGCGGGCACCCAGTGCCTGATATGCGTTAGCCGAACGCTGAAAGCACCGATGCCGTGATCGCGTCGGTCTTGTCCTTGCCGGGAATTGCGCCGATGCCGCGTGCCGTCGTCGTTTCGATCGCGGCCATCACCTTTCCGGCGGCGGCCGTTTCTCCGAGATGTTCGAGCATCATTGCACCCGACCAGATGGCGGCAATCGGATTGGCGATCCCGAGATGAGCGATATCGGGTGCTGACCCGTGGACGGGTTCGAACATGGACGGCGCCGAGCGATCGGGATTGATGTTGGCGGATGCGGCGAAGCCGAGCCCGCCCTGGATCGCGGCGCCAAGGTCGGTCAGGATGTCGCCGAACAGGTTGGAGGCGACCACGACATCGAGGCTTTCGGGCGCCATCACCATGCGGGCGGCCATGGCGTCGATATGGTAACTGGTCACGTCGACATCGGGATATTCCGCAGCGAGCCCGTGGGTGATCTCGTCCCAGAAGACCATCGAATATTTCTGTGCGTTCGACTTCGTCACCGAGGCAAGCTTGCCGCGTCGCGCACGTGCCTGCTCGAAGCCGAAACGCAGGATGCGTTCGACCCCCTTGCGGGTGAAGATCGCGGTTTCGATCGCCACTTCGTTGTCTGTGCCCTGATGGATGCGGCCGCCGGCGCCGGAATATTCGCCCTCGGTGTTCTCACGGATGCAGAGGATGTCGAAGCCGTCAGACCGCAGCGGTCCCTGCACGCCTGGCAATAGCCGGTGCGGGCGGATATTGGCATATTGCACGAAGGCCTTGCGGATCGGCAGCAGGAGGCCGTGCAGCGATACGGAATCCGGCACCTTTTGAGGCCATCCGACGGCGCCGAGCAGGATGGCATCGAAAGACCGCAGCGTTTCGATGCCGTCGGCAGGCATCATGCTGCCATTTTCGAGGTAGTAGTCGCAGGACCAGGGGAGGCGGGTCCCCTCAAGAGAAAATCCGCTCGATCCGGCCGTCTTTTCGAGCACGGACCAGGCTGCTTCGGTCACGTCCCGGCCGATGCCGTCTCCGGGCAGAAGGGCGATCTTGTAGGTCTTCATCGCAGCTCCTTTAAAGGCTGATGAGCACGCTCTTGCTCTTGCGGTTGGCATGATAGGCTTCGCGGCCGAGATCCTTGCCGATGCCCGACTGTTTGTAACCGCCGGTCGGCAGGATATGGTCACGCGAGCGGCCGTAGCGGTTGACCCAGACGGTGCCGGCCTGCAGGCGGCGGGTAAGTCGGATCGCCCGGGAGAGATCGCGGGTGAAGAGGCCGGCGGCGAGCCCATAGGCCGGATGGTCGGCCAAGCTCAGCGCCTCTTCCTCATCCTCGAAGGTCTGAATCGTCAGCACTGGTCCGAAGATTTCCTCGAGAACCGCTGGCGATGTCGCCGTGACGCCGGAAATAAGGGTCGGTGCGTAGAAATAGCCGTCGCGGTCGAGGCGGCGGCCGCCCGTGAGGCACTCGGCCCCGCCGTCGATCGCGGCGCGGATGATGCCATCCATACGGGCGATCTGACGTTCGGAGATCACCGGCGAATAATCGGTCGTTTCCTCCCAGGTCGGGCCGGGGCGGATGGCCGCCAGCCTGGTAAGCAGCGCCGTTGCAAGCGCATCCGCCACCTTCGCCTCGACGATGAGGCGGGATCCGCAAACGCAGGCCTGGCCGGCATTGGACAGGATGCTGCCGGCGATGGCGCCTGCGGCGAGATCGAGATCGGCGTCGGCGAAGACCAGCTGCGGGCTCTTGCCGCCGAGTTCCAGCGTCATCGGCTTCACCCCGGTGCGGGCGATATTGGCCATGATCGCCGCGCCGGCCGCCGTCGAGCCGGTGAAGCTGATCTTGGAAATTCCCGGATGGCCGGTGATGGCGGTTCCGGTGGTCGGGCCGTCGCCGAGGACGACGTTGACGAGACCGGCGGGCAGGCCAGCCCGCACCGAAAGTTCGGCAAGATAGAGTGTCGAGAACGGTGTCATTTCCGATGGTTTCAAGACCACCGCATTGCCGGCCGCCAGCGCCGGAGCAAGCTTCCACCCTGCCATCGACAAAGGGAAATTCCACGGCGTGATGGCGCCAATGACGCCGTACGGCTCCGTCATGATCATGCCGAAATTCGCGTCGTCGGTCGGGACGAGATCGCCGCCTTCCTTGTCGGCGAATTCGGCAAAGAAGCGGATCTGCTCGGCGGTGACGGCAATATCGCCGGCGACGAGCTGGCCGACCGGGCGGGTCGAGGAGAGTGCTTCGAGCCTGGCGAGGGTTTCCGCCTCGGCTTCGATCAGGTCGGCCCAGCGCTGCAGCGCCATGGTGCGCTCGCGCGGCCGCACGCCACCCCAATTGCTGGTCTTCAAGGCTGTTCCGGCCGTCTCGACGGCGTGGTCGACAAGGGCCTCGTCGGCAAGCGGGCAGCCGGCATAGGCCCTGCCGTCGGACGGCCGATGCATGTCGATAACGGCTTTGGCCGGAACCAGTCGGCCGCCGATGAAATGTCCGACGGGCAGGGAGATCGTGTTCGGATCGAAGCTGAGTGTCATTGCGCGTCCTCGGAATGAACCGAGGACAAGCCTAGCCGGGGAAGGCGAGCAGCATGCATCGACCGATCACGCTGCGGCGGCCGAAAATTGCGTTTTGCGCACTGCCACCAGTCAAATCTACGGCGGGTGACCGGCGCCCAAGCCGCGCGGTCTGCGGTCGGGAAACGACTGCGCCGCAGGCGATCGTGGCGCGCGGCACCGGCGTCATGATACCGTCACGTAGATCTTGCGCACCGTCTCGATCGTCTTCCACACGCCGACGAAACCCGGCTTCATCACAAAACTGTCGCCGGCCTTGTAGACCACCGGCTCACCGCCGTCCGGCGTGAGTTCGACCAGGCCGGAAAGGATGTGGCAGAACTCGAACGTCTCACCCTTGATCGAACGCGTCTCGCCGGGTGTTGCCTCCCAGACGCCGCTATGAACACTCTCTGCGCGGGCGACATCCTGCGCCCAAGTCTTGAAGGTTGGTTTGCCCGAGATCAGGCGCTCGGGAAGAGGGCCGGATTCGCGCGGCGCCTGGGATGGGTTGGTGTCGATCGTCTTGAGCAGGGACATGGCTTTCCTTTCGCGAGTGCAGATTTTTGGGTGGAATGAATCAGTAGCCGCGGCTGCGATCGACCAACCCGATCGGGTCAAGGCCTGCCCGGTGGCGCTTGATATTGGCGATCACGGCCGCCGCAGCGGTTTCGGCTTGGGTGACGCTGGCAATATGCGGCGTCAGCAGGATGCGCGGATGGTTCCAGAAGGCGTGGCCCGCAGGCAGCGGCTCCGGATCGGTGACATCGACGACGGCGCCGGAGAGATGCCCGGCATCGAGTGCGTCGACGAGCGCCTGATGATCGAGCTGCGCGCCGCGGCCGACATGCACGAGCGCGGCGCCGGCCGGAAGCCTGGCGAAGAGCTCCGCGTTCAGAAAGCCGCGGGTCTCCTCCGTCAGCGGCAGCAGACAGACGAGAATGTCGGTGGTTGCAAGTAGCGTATCGAGTCCCTCAGCGCCGCTGAGGCATCGCACGCCGGCGATCGCCCGCGGACTGCGGCTCCAGCCGGAAAGCGGGAAGCCGAAGGGTTGCAGACGTTCGAGCGCCGCGCTTCCAAGCATGCCGAGTCCAAGCACGCCGATGCGGCGTTCTGCGGCCTGTACCGGTTGGATCGGCTGCCAGATGCCGCGTCGCTGCTGGTCGAGATAGGCCGGAAGGTCACGATGGAGCGCAAGGACGGCGAGCGTCGCATATTCCTGCATCATCCTGACGATGCCGTCCTCGACCATCCGCACCACCTTGACCCGGGCAGGCACGGCATCGATACGGAACTGGTCAATGCCGGCGCCGATCGAGAACAGGATTTCGAGGTTTCGGTAGCGCGCGAGATCGTCGGGCACGGTCCAGGTGATCAGGTAACGCACAGCCTCCGGTTCGACCTGTGCCGGGTCCATGGAAAAGGCGACGTCGGGCAGTGCGCGCGCGAAGGCTTCGGCGAATACGGCGCCGCGCTTCGCGTCGGAATTGAAGAGAAAGGTCATTGCATCGGCTCCTTGATCTTAGGTCAGGCCGTGCAGCGGCGGGCGAGCGCTTCGACCATTGCCTGGCAGGCCAGGAGTTCGCTGGCGAGAATGAATTCGTCCGGCTTGTGGGCCCGGCCGATATCGCCCGGCCCGCAGATGATCGCATCGATGCCGGCGCGCTGGAAAAGGCCGGCCTCGGTCCCGTAGCTGACGGCGGCGAGCGGCTCGATGCCGGTCAGTTCGCCCAGCAGGCGGGCAAGCGGGGCATCGGCGGCAAGCGACAGGGCCGGATAGGCGCTGAGTTCGCGCCATTCCACCTCGAAGCCCAGTTGCGGCAGGGCCTCGGCCGCCGCTTGCAGGGGCGCCAGCAGCACGGCCGGATCGACGCCGGAAATGGCTCTCGCCTCGAACTCGGCCTCGCAGGTGTCGGGAATGATGTTGACCGCCTGGCCGCCCTTCAACGTGCCGACCTGAAGAGATGAGTAGGGTGGTTCGAACACATCTTCGAATGGGCCGTGTGTCAGCCGGGCGGCTTCGACATTGGCGCAAGCCAGGACGCCGGTCATGGCATGGATCGCGTTCAGTCCCTGGTCCGGGCGGGAGGAATGGCCGGACCGGCCCTTGACCGTCAGCCGGGCGGCGGCCTTGCCCTTGTGGGCGCGGATTGCCCGCATATTGCTCGGCTCGCCGATAATCGCGCCAAGCGGGCGGGCACAGAGTTCCGGCAGGCGTGCGATCATGTGCGGGACGCCGTGGCAGCCGGCCTCCTCATCGTAGGAAAAGGCAAGGTGAATGGGCCGGCGGAGCCGCGTTGCTGCGAGCGCCGGCACGGCGGCAAGAACGGCGGCCAGGAAGCCCTTCATGTCGGTGCTGCCGCGGCCGAAAAGGCGATCCGCTTCAGCCCGCAGGCGGAACGGGTCGCTGCTCCAGCCCGCCTCGGCGGCAGGGACCACATCCATATGGCCGGAGAGGATATAGCCCGGTACCTCGACCGGCCCGATCGTCGCGAAGAGGTTCGACCGGTCACCCTCGGGGCCGGGAAGCTCGGTGGCGGCAATACCGTGACTTTTGAGATAGTGGCGGATCCAAGCGACGATTTCGCCGTTCGGCGTACCGACGACGGAGGGAAAGCCGACGAGCCTTTCGAGAATTTCAATTGCCTGCATGGGCGTCCTCACGGCGCGGGATGTCGGGTGCAACCGGGCTCTTGCGGTCAACGGCGCCGTCGGCCGGTCGGGGTCTGCCAATGACTGTAGAGACCGGCGCAGGCTTTATTTGCCGAAAGCGTATCGGATTTGGTCGATTGTTGTGTTTGCGCGGGCCTCGCCAGTGAATTGTATCGTGCGATCCGTCCTATTCTCGATAAAGGTTTTCCGTGGGGCGGCTTTCCCTGAAGGGCTTGGCCAGAAAATGCGGCAGGAGGGCGGGAGTGAGCGCACTGACATCCGAATCCAGGTTCGTCGACAGTTTCGAGACGCGCATTGCCGACATTAACAGCGTGGATATCGATAAGCTGCACGCGCTTTCAATGTCGGTCGCCTGGCCGCATCGCCGCGAAGACTGGCAGTTCTTGCGCGATTTCGGCCACGGCATCGCTGCGATCGACGAAATCGGCCGCATCCTGGGCTCAGCGATGTGGTTTCCCTATGACGGCCGGTTCGCGACCATCGGCATGGTCATCACCTCGCCGCGCCTGCAGGCCAACGGCGCCGGGCAGTGGCTGATGGGCCACGCGCTAGATCAGGTTGCCGGGCGCAATCTTGGGCTGAACGCGACGCGGGCGGCGCGGCGCCTCTATCTGTCCCTGAATTTTGTTCGCGAAGCGTCGGTCTTCCAATGCCACGGCGAAGCGATCTTGCCGCCGGATGTGGAACTGCCGCCAGGTAAAGCGATACGAGGCGTGCAAGCCGATGACCTGCAGGCGATCGCCGCACTCGATCGGACGGCCTTTGGCACCGATCGCACGCTGCTGCTGGCTCGGCTCCTTGCCAACTCAAAAGGTGTCGTATTAACCCGCGCCGGCCGGATCGAGGCCTTCTCGCTTTGCCGCAGGTTCGGGCGCGGTCAGGTCATCGGTCCGGTCGTGGCAGGCGATGACGCGGACGCGATCGCCGTCGTCCATCCGCATGTGGTTGAACATGCGGGAGCATTCCTGCGCCTCGATACCCGCGAAAAAGGCGGGACATTTGCCGATTTCCTCTCCCGCTGCGGTCTTCCGATTTATGATATCGTGACGACCATGTCGCTGGGCGAGCCTTGGCTTCCGGTACCGGGAGGCCGCGGGATGCACGAGCCGAAGACCTATGCGCTCGTCAGCCAGGCGCTCGGGTGAATTAAGCGCCGGGGCAGAGAGGCAGCGATGCCAGAGCCTGAGCGCGCTGGCATTCGGGCCGAAACGAGCGATATTGCCAGAAACTATCTGGAGATTCGCGCCGGTATACGGTCGAGCCAGTAGATGGTGTCGTCGACCGGCAGGACGGGATGCCAGGCATACCACTCCGTCCAGATGCTTCCTGCCGGCTCTCTCTCGATGATCGTTGCCTGTTCATCGGTGACCCTCGAATATGTCCGTGGTGTCTTCCCGGATGTCGAGGCGCGTGGACGCCTCTCCGGTTCCCCCGAAGCTGGACGCATAATTATCGTTCGACAGATGAGAATAACATCCGGAGCATTCTTCAACAGAGATGATGCGCCGCGGTCGGTGAATCGTTCTGCGGCCCCGGTCCCGACGCAGTGCACTCGTCGCCTTCGAGCCTCGAAAGCGCTCGTTCCAGATCATCTTGAAATTATATCGTAGTACGATATATTTTAAATGCACCGATCATCGAGGAGCATGCCTCATGGAACATCCATTGCATCCAGCATCGCACCGCCCTGCACCCTATCCTCCAAGCGAGGCGTTTGAAGCGTTGCGACAAAGAGTTCGCGCTTTGCTCGACGACAAGGAAACAGGTCGTTGGCAGCTCTTGTGCGCGGAATGGCTGTACGATGTGGCTTTGCTGACGAATGATTTTCGTCTCTGGATGCAGCGCCTCGACCGGCATTTCGACACTAGAGAGGGCGACGTGTTTCATCGCCGCGGGTCGTCGCTCAGTTGATTGAACGCAGTCCGAGGTAGGCCGCCAGACTGACCGCGGAGACGGCAATGGTCAGCTTGGGCCTGCCGTCGTCGAACATCGCTGCCAGCAGAAGGCCGAGCATCAGAATAACTGATTTCGCCCAAAGTTCCTGATCGGAGATGGTGAGAGCGATCGTTGCCAGAAAGACGGCGCTGGCGACCATCGTCGCGGGAGCGGACTTCTCCGCCAGATCGCCGCTCGGGAAATATGGCAGGAGAAAACGCCGGATGCTCAGGCCCGAGGCGATGCTTAGAAGAAGACAGGTCAAGACAAGATGCAACATGGGGGCCGTCGCCGATCAATCTGCAGGTGGAATCGGAGATGCAAACGCCGTGCCAGTCGCAAAACTCGAAATCATCATCCGATAACGACAGCGGCGGGCTCCGCTTGGCTATTTCCGCGGCGGCACGACCCTTTTTTCGGCAGCCGTACCCAGCCTCGCTCGATCGGCAAATTATGTCGTATTGCGACTTGAGGCATGGTGATGATTTCGATATGGAGAACTATCCTCAAGGTTAATTCCGGAAACGAGATCTTTTCATTGGACCTTTCGTCAATCGAAATATTCCTCGCCGTTGCCAGCGATTGCAGCGTGACGAAGGCGGCCAAGGCCGTCGGGCGAGTGCCGTCGAACGTGACGACGCGCATCCAGCAATTGGAGGAGGATCTCGGCGCCTCCCTCTTCAGCCGTGATGGCAAGAAGATGACGTTGACGCGGGAAGGCGAGACGTTTCTCACCTATGCCAACCGGCTTATGGCGCTTGCGCTCGAAGCGCGCCAAGCCGTGCGGCCGCTTGCCCCATCCGGAACATTGCGGGTCGGCACGATGGAGAGCACGGCGGCAAGCCGCCTGCCGGCGGCGCTCACGCAGTTCAACCAGATGTGGCCTGAAGTGTCACTGCATCTGACGATGGGCGCGTCCCGTGATCTCGCCCGCGATGTTCTGGCCGACGCGCTGGATTGCGCCTTGATCGCCCGGCCGCCGAAGACGATGCGGGAGGATGACCTGGATTTCGATGCCGAACTCAAGGCGCTGGAAAAAGAGACGGTTTTTGTCGAAGATCTGTTGATCGTGCTGCCATCAGGACATCCCGCCATCAAATCGGCCGCCGACCTGCGTGTCGGAGCGCTCGCCGCTTTGGAGCCTGGCTGCACCTATCGCAGGATTGCCGAAAACTGGGCGCGCAAATCGACCGCCCTGCCGACGAGCGAGCTCGGCTCCTACCACGCGATCCTGGCGAGCGTTGCGACCGGCAACACCGCGGGTGTGATGCCGAAATCCGTGCTCGAGCTCATGCACTGGCCGACCGCTGTCCAGACCCATCAGCTCGGCCCCGTCGAGACGCTGCTGGTCTACCGTCGGGATAATCGCCCCAGCGCCTTCAGTGCCTTTCACGAGGTCCTCAACGCTAAAAAGGGCAGAGAGATCCGACTGGCGACAAACTAGTTTCTCCGTCTTCTCCTTCGCCCGCCAGACAATCCTCGCTTATAATTGGTCTTCGCATGCAATTTCCCGTTTCCCCGAAGGTAGCGCCGAGCCGTTTTCGCCGCTTTCGCCTGTTTTCGCCCATCCTGGCCGGTGCGACATTAAGAGAGCGGCTGATCGCCTGTTTCGGCGCGTTGCTGGGCATCGGTCTTACCGGCGTCATCAGCGGCTATCTGTTCGGCCAGGGACCGCATCTTCCGTTGATCGTCGCGCCAATGGGCGCCTCGGCGGTGCTGCTTTTTGCTGTGCCGGCAAGCCCGCTGGCGCAGCCATGGTCGATTATCGGCGGCAATACGATTTCCGCCATGATGGGCATCATTGCCGCCTATTTCATTCGAGATCCGATCATCGCAACTGGCGTCGGCGTTTCACTGGCAATCGGAGCGATGTCGTTCACGCGATCGCTCCATCCTCCGGGAGGGGCTGCGGCTCTGACCGCGGTGCTCGGCGGTCCCGTCGTCGCCGGCTGGGGATTCCTCTTTCCCTTCGTGCCCGTCGCCCTGAACTCCTGCATTCTCGTTGCGCTTGGCCTGCTGTTCCACAAGCTCTCCAAGCGGAACTACCCGCATGTCGTACCGAAGCCGGCGGAAAATACCCATCAGACAATCGATCTGCCATCTGCAGTGCGGGTGGGCTTTCGCGAGGAGGATGTCGACGCTGCCCTGGAAGCGCTCGATGAAACCTTCGACATCGATCGGGCCGATCTCGGGCGGTTGCTGCAACAGGTCGAGTTGCAGGCGGCCATCCGCTCAAACGGCAAGATCAGTTGTGCCGATATCATGTCGCGCGATGTTATCGCCATCGGCGAGGCTGCGGAACCGGATGCCGCACGGCAGCTTCTCCTCAAGCACAATATCCGCACCTTGCCGGTGAAGGATCCGGAGGGCCGTCTGGTCGGCACCGTCGGCCTCAGGGAATTGTTCGCGAGCGGCGATACGATCGCCCATGCACTTTCCAAGCCGGCGGTGGCGAGAGCATCCGATGCCGCTTTGTCGCTGCTGCCCGTTCTGACGGATGGACGGACCCATGCCGTCATCGTTATCGATGATGATCACCGGATCCTCGGCCTGATATCGCAGACCGATCTCCTGAGCGCCGTGGCGCGGCTGCTGCCGAATGACGGCGACGCGATCGCCGCCGTGGCGTGAACTGGCGAGCGGCTCGGCTACTGGCGGCCTTTCGTCGTCAGCTCGGTGGAGCTGTCTTGTGTGAATGCCGGAGATCTGCCGTTTCCGACATGATCCCGGCGATGACCTGGAGCGGATGCGGCAGCCGCCGGCCGTCGATTTCCTTCACCTGGGAGCGGCACGAATATCCTGTCGCCATAAGGATATCGGCATCGCCGGCCGCATCGAGCTCCGGTTTCCAGCTCAGCGCGTAGAGGCGCTCTGCGATCTGCTGGTTGCGGGCCTCGTGTCCGAAGGTGCCGGCCATGCCGCAGCAGCCGGTCTGCGCCGCCTGAAGCTCGACGCCGAGGCTGTCGAACACTGTTTGCCATTGTGCGACGGAGGCCGGCGCATTGGTGCGTTCGGTGCAGTGGGGCATCAATCGGAAGCGGCCCTTGATGGCCGAAGGCGAGGCGGTGAGACGGTCGAGGTTGGCGGCGAGCCATTCCTGTGGAAGCAGGACCGTCGCCTTCAGCAATCCCTTATATTCGCTGCGGAAGGCAAGGGTCATGGACGGATCGAGGCCGACGAGCGCCACGCCCGCTTCATCCAGTCGCTGCAGATAACGCGCGGTCCGCTTGGCCGCAGCCTCGAAGCGTCCGAGATAGCCATGGACATGCAGGGCTTTGCCATTGACGTGGGACGCTGCAAGAAAGGGCGTCAGTCCCATTTTCCGGGCAAGCGCGATGGCTGCGAGCGCCACATCGGGATCGAAATAGGCGGTAAAGGCGTCGGCGACGAAAACCACGCTTTTCTGCCTTTCCTGCGGCGACAGGGCTTCGATCGATTGCGGTGTCGCAAGCGGCACGCCGAGGCGGGCGGCTTCCTTTGCGAGCGAGATTTGCGGCAGGCGCGGCAGGGAGGTCAGGCCGGTCATGCGCATCATTGTTCTGCCGGCGCGCGTGCCCACGACCAGGTTATAGGCCGGCCGCATGCGCCGGACGAAGGGCAGGGTGGTCTCGATCGCCGCGACCAGCGGGTCCTTCAGCGGACGGAGATAACGTCCATAATAGAGTTCCAGGAATTTGGAACGGAAGGACGGCACGCTGACCTTCACAGGACACTGCCCCGCGCAGGCCTTGCAGGCGAGACACGTGTCCATGGCCGCGCGCACCTCATGAGAAAAGTCGTCCCGGTTTGCCGGGTTCAGCGAATTGAAGGCGCGCCGCGCCAGGCTGGCGAACGGAATTCTCCGCCGCAGGCGCTTTGCCTCCTGGCGGGGGTCGATGCCCTTCTCGGCAAGCAGCCTCAGCCATTCCCGCATCAGCGCGGCACGGCCCTTGGGTGAGAAGCGACGGTCGCGGGTCGCCTTGTAGGACGGGCACATCGGGCTCGTCTCGTCGAAATCGAAGCAGGCGCCGTTGCCGTTGCAATAGGCAGCGTTGTCGAAGGCGGAACGGATCTCGTTGCCGATGATGCGGTCGGTATCTCCCCGCAATGGAAGGTCGTCGATCTTCGTCAGCGCCTCGCCAGAAGGAGTTGCGATCTTGCCGGGATTGAGCCGGTTGTCGGGGTCGAAAGCCCGCTTGATCTCCTGCAGGCTGGGATAAAGATCGCCGAAAAATTCCGGCACATATTCCGAGCGCACGCCCTTGCCGTGCTCGCCCCAGAGCACGCCGCCATATTTGCGGGTGAGGGCCACGACGGCGTCGCTGATCTCGCGCACCAGTCTGATATGGTCGTCGCCGGTCAGATCGAGCGCCGGCCGCACGTGCAGCACGCCGGCATCGACATGGCCGAACATGCCGTAGGAAAGGCCGGCGCCATCGAGAAGCGCGCGGAACTCGCGGATATAGGCCGCGAGGTTTTCCGGTGGTACGGCCGTATCCTCGACGAAGGCGACGGGTCTGACCGGCCCCTCCACGTTTCCGAGCAGGCCGACCGCTCGCTTGCGCATCGACCAGATCGCTTCGACATCGGCATGGCCCCGGGCGATCGTATAGCCGGCATGGCGCGTCGTCGCGCCCGTGTCGAGCGACGCGGTTACTGCGGAAAGCTTGCGTTCGAGTTCCTCTTCATCGTCGGCCAGCACTTCGGCGATGTTGATGCCGCTGGCCGAACTGCCCGGATCGTCGGGAAAGAAGCGGGCGATGCCGGTCCAGACGATATCGCTCTTCGCAAGGCCAAGCACTGTCTCGTCGACCGTTTCCACCGAGGCGACCTTCAACGCCACCAGGTTGCGCGCGTCCTCCAGGGCGGTGTTGAAATCCCCGTAGCGGATGTTGATCAACGCCGCATGGGCCGGGAGCGGCAGAAGGTTGAGCTCGGCTTCGGCGATCATCGCCAGCGTTCCCTCCGAGCCGCAGAGAACGGCATTGAGGTCGAAGCATCCGTCGCCGCGCCTGACATGGGCGAGGTCATAGCCGGTCATGTAGCGGTTGAGCTTCGGAAAGACCTCGGCGATCCGCTCGTGCTTTTCCCGCGCGATCCGTTCGACCGTCCTGTGTATATCACCGACACGATCCTCGCGCGCGGCGATCCCCGCGAGCGCCTCTGCGTCGAGCGGGCGCGACCAGAAATCGGACCCGTCCATAAGGACAATGCGCAATCCGAGGACGTGGTTGCTGGTCTTGCCGTAGAGGCAGGAGCCCTGGCCGCAGGCGTCGGTGGAAATCATGCCGCCGATGGTGGCGCGGTTGGAGGTGGAGAGTTCGGGCGCGAAGAACAGGCCGTAGGGCTTCAGGGCCCGGTTCAGCTCATCCTTGACGACGCCCGCCTGCACACGCGCAATCCTTCGGACGGGATCGATGTCGAGAATGGACTTCATGTGCCGCGAACAGTCCACGACGATGCCAGACGTCAGGGATTGACCATTCGTGCCGGTGCCCCCACCCCGCGGTGCGATGCGGATCTCCCGGAAGGCCGGTTCCGACAGTGCTGCCGCCAAGACCTGCAGGTCTTCGACGTTCCTCGGAAAAAGGATGCCGTTCGGCTCGACCTGATAGATGGAATTGTCGGTGGAAAATACCGTCCTGCTCGCCGCACCAGTCTCGATATCGCCGGTAAACCCCGCCTCGACGAGCCGTTGGAAAAACCCCGCGGCTGGAAGAGGGATGGAATCCCTCGGTTGGAGGCGTGGAATCATTTCGAAACCTTCAGAATGCGCTTGAGCCCTGTCACTAGCGCATCGGCTCAAAAATCGGAATCGATTTTCGGAGCGAGCGGCAAGCCCATGCCGCTCGTGAAGGCGTCGTCAGCGGCGTGTCAACTGCTGGACGTAGCCGCCGGTCGGTTGACCGAACCGTCCGCTTCAAAGAGCCCGCGGGCCGCCTCGACCATCGACTGCAGGTGGTTGGGGTCGCGCACGCCCTGCCGGTAGAGCTCGATGATGATGCTCGCCATTCGTTCGGCTTCGTCGCTGTCCCTTGCCACCGCATAGTCGACGCTGAGCTTGTCGAAGACCTGCTGGCAGGTTGCCAGATCGCGGGAGTCCAGCGGCACCTGCGATCGGTTTACGATCGTTTGAACCATTTTCATTCCCTCGAAAGAGGCCCGCCCGGCGGGGCGTGCGGGCCGATCTATCGTCTGTCAGAAATCCATGCCGGCACCGGGGGGCAATGGCGGAGCGGCATCCTTCTTCGGTTTCTCGGCGACCATGGCTTCCGTCGTGACGAGAAGACCGGCGATGGAGGCCGCATCCTGAAGCGCGGTGCGAACAACCTTGGCCGGATCGATGACGCCCTGCGCATAGAGGTCGCCAAATTCGCCCGTCTGGGCGTTCCAGCCATAGGAGAACTCGGTCTTTTCACGCAGCTTGCCGACGACCACCGAGCCTTCCGCGCCGGCGTTCTCCGCGATCTGGCGCGCTGGCGCCTCAAGTGCGCGGCGAACAATATCGACGCCGACGCGCTGCTCGGAATTGGCGGTCTGCACATTTTCAAGCGCCTTGACGGCGCGCAGCAGCGCCACGCCGCCGCCTGGCAGGATGCCTTCCTCGACCGCCGCGCGGGTGGCGTGAAGCGCGTCGTCGACGCGGTCCTTCTTTTCCTTCACTTCGACTTCCGTCGAGCCGCCGACGCGGATGACGGCAACGCCGCCGGCGAGCTTGGCAAGACGTTCCTGCAGCTTCTCGCGATCGTAGTCGGAGGTGGTTTCTTCGATCTGCGCCTTAATCTGCGCAATACGGCCTTCGATGTCGGACTTGGCGCCCGAACCGTCGACGATCGTGGTGTTCTCCTTCTCAACCGACACTTTCTTCGCCCGACCGAGCATGTCGAGCGTGACGCTCTCGAGCTTGATGCCGAGGTCTTCGGAGATCACGGTGCCGGCGGTGAGCACGGCGATGTCTTCGAGCATGGCCTTGCGGCGGTCGCCGAAGCCAGGCGCCTTGACGGCAGCAATCTTCAGGCCGCCGCGCAGTTTGTTGACGACGAGCGTTGCAAGGGCTTCGCCTTCGACGTCTTCAGCGATGATGAGGAGCGGCTTGCCGGACTGGACGACGGCTTCGAGGATCGGGAGCATCGACTGCAGGTTCGAGAGCTTCTTCTCGTGTATCAGGATATAGGGATCCTCGAACTCGACCCGCATCTTGTCGGCATTGGTGACGAAGTAGGGGCTGAGGTAACCGCGGTCGAACTGCATGCCTTCGACGACTTCGAGTTCGGTTTCGGCGGTCTTGGCTTCTTCAACCGTGATGACGCCGTCATTCCCGACCTTTTCCATCGCCTCCGCCAGGAAGCGGCCGATTTCAGCATCGCCATTGGCGGAGATTGTACCGACCTGGGCGATCTCGGAATTGTTGGAGATATTGCGGGCGTTGGCCTTGAGTTCCGCGACGATGGCGGCGACGGCGAGATCGATGCCGCGCTTCAGGTCCATCGGGTTCATCCCTGAGGTAACGGCTTTGGCGCCCTCCTTGACGATCGCCTGGGCGAGTACCGTCGCAGTCGTGGTGCCGTCGCCGGCGATGTCGCTGGTCTTCGAAGCGACTTCGCGGACCATCTGGGCGCCCATGTTTTCGAACTTGTCTTCGAGTTCGATTTCCTTGGCGACCGAAACGCCGTCCTTGGTGATGCGCGGCGCGCCGAAGGATTTGTCGATCACGACGTTGCGGCCTTTCGGGCCAAGGGTCACCTTGACGGCGTTGGCCAGGATGTCGACGCCGCGCAGCAGCTTTTCGCGGGCATCGACGTTGAATTTGACTTCTTTAGCAGCCATGTCCTCACTCCTTCATAGGCAGCTAGCATTGACCTCGTCCTGAGCGGCTCAGGCGGCCTGCTTTCCTTCGCTCCGGGCTTCGATGATACCCATCACGTCGCTTTCCTTCATGATCAGCAGCTCTTCGCCGTTGATCTTGATCTCCGTGCCGGACCACTTGCCGAACAGAATGCGATCGCCGACCTTGACGTCGAGCGCCTGAATCTGGCCGGCATCGTTGCGGGCGCCGGGACCGACGGCGATGACCTCGCCTTCCTGCGGCTTTTCCTTGGCGGTGTCGGGAATGATGATGCCGCCCTTGGTCTTTTCCTCGGAATCGACGCGGCGGACGAGAATGCGGTCATGAAGCGGTCGGAACGACATGTCTTTCTCCATCGACAAACAATGATGACGTTGTTCGCCAGACCGAACCGGATGACGAGGTCCGGGCGGGTGCAAGGTCGCGCGCCTTGCGCGTTTGATCTGGTTCGATGGTTTTTCGATTTCAAGGGGCGACGCAGAAAAATTAGCACTCGCGACCGGTGACTGCTAATGACCTCGCGGGGGAACCGAAGACCGGCTCCTGCGTTCGAACCAATGACGATGGTCATCCCCTCGTCTGGAAGACGAGTTCAAAACTGTGTTCCGGCTTGAATCCGGATATCGGCGTTCCTAGCTCTCAGGCGATCGAGGCTCGATGAGCTCGATCAACGTCCCACGTCTTTTAGGAGTGAGTGACATGGAAGAGAAGACCAATATAATCAAAGACCTCACTATCGAGGAACGCGAGGAAATCTTCGTCGATATCGCTCGCACGCTGGAGGATACGGCGCGCGAGGCCCTCGTAGAGGGGAATATGCAATTTGCTGTGCTGTCGAACAATATGGCCGAAGCGATCCGCGTCAACGCCGACGAACTCGCTCGGGACGATCCCGAGAATGCCGAGCGCGTCCTGCTCGAGGCGACGGCGATGATCTCGCAGTTCGAGGCCGTGCACCCGTATCGCATGGTCAGCATGGCCGTTCACTGATTGCCCCGCGCAAATCAATCGCCAGCCTGCGGAACTCTCACGGCTGGCGAAGGTTAATGGATCACAGCATCGACAGGTGATCCATGAACACTTCGAAAATCAGCACGCCACCCGAAAGCGGAACCGACGACGCGCGCTCCTTCGATACGCAAGGGGCCGAGGTCGATCGCCAAAGAGCATCGGACGCAGCCCGGCGCAATGCGGGTTCGACACTGGATCGCGATACCAGCGCTGAAACTCCAAGCCTGAAACTTGCGAAAGAGTATCTGAGCCTCGGGGGGCGGCGCCGGTCCAAGATCGACGACAACATCACCACTGTTCGCCAATGGGAAGAGGATCCGCCGGCGGCCGAACGCTTCTGGCAGGAACGGGTGGAGACGCTTCCAAAGAATGAGCGCAAGCAGGTGGAGGATTTTCTTCCCACCATCAACACGCCTTGAAACACGGCCGCTCGATTTGGTCGTCACGCGATGAATTGGAGGAAGAACATGCATGAGATGGATCCGATAATGCAGAAATGCATCGACAACTGCCTGCGTTGCTATGGCGTTTGTCTTCGCACGGCAATGAGCCACTGTCTCGAAGCAGGTGGAAAGCATACGGAGCCTGCGCATTTCAGGCTGATGATGGCCTGCGCCGAGATTTGCCGCACGTCCGCGCATTTCATGCTGATCGGCACCGATCACCATAAACATACCTGCCGTGAATGCGCCGAGATTTGCACGGAGTGCGCGGCCGACTGCGAACGAATGGGCGATATGCAGGCGTGTGTCGATGCCTGCCGGAGCTGCGCTGAAAGCTGCCGGCAGATGGCGGCCTAGTTTTCGGCATCTTGCGAGGTCAGGTCGGAACTGGAGAAGATCATGGCCACAGACAAACACGAACAGATACGCCGGCGGGCCTACGAAATCTGGGAGGCCGAAGGCCGCCCTGAAGGGGCGGACCTGCGCCATTGGATGCAAGCCTGCGACGAGCTGGCTGGCGAGGACGAGCATGAGACGCTGCAGGACCTGCTCGATCAAGACGACAGGGACGACGCGGCGCTGCTTCAAGGCGCAGGGGAAAGCGGCGATCTCGACCGGCCACGCCTCGCAGGTGGTCAAGCTGCCGGGGCGGCTGCGCCCGATATCGAAATAACCACGGGGGAGAAGCCTTCGCGGCAGAAGATCAGAGAGACCGAAGGACCGTAATCGTCATGCAGCATCTCGACCACGCCATGCAGATCGCTATGGACGCACATGGCGGCCAGACGGACAAAACCGGCCAACCGTTCTTCGAGCACTGTCAGCGGGTCGCGCTTCTCGTGTCGGGCGATGAGGCGCGAACCGTCGCCTACCTTCACGACGTTGCAGAAAAAGGCAGCGGCTGGACGCTCGACAGGCTGAGAGAGGAAGGCTTCCCGCCGGCGATCATCTCGGCGGTGGACGCGTTGACCCAGCGGCCCGACGAGCCGGACGAGGAATTCGTCAGGCGTGCGGCAGCAAATCCGCTCGCTCTGCCTGTCAAGCGGGCCGACCTTGAAGACAATCTCCGACAGGCCGAACAGATCGGCAAAAACAAGGAAAAGTATCAACGCGGCCTGGATCTGCTACGCGATATAGAGAACGGACAATAGGTGTTCCGTTCTGCGGCCACAGCCAAGGTCCTGCCGGCAAGAGTCGTTCGCGGCGCTATTTCTGACGCGGCTGCCGCAAGCCGGCGCCGGCAGCGATCTGGGGGCCTTGGCGCTTGGCGGTCGCGGCTTCGTACAGCGTTCGACCCGCATTGCGGATTTCCTCCTGCATCGCCTGGTCCTTTTCGTAGTTTACGTGGCTCGTCGCATAGGGCTCCCAATAACCAATATAGCGATCGACTTCGGCAAGCGGGCCGGCTGGAATAAGATCCATCGATCTCAGCCAGTCCGAGAGGTTCCTGCGGACATCTTCCGCACCCTCCGTGTCGCCATGAACGACGACGGAAAACAGGCGGCCTTCGAGATGGCGGGGATAGGGCCATCCATTCATCTCCAGCTGTTTTGCCTGGTCGGCATGTTTTCCGTGCGTGCTTGTGGGATCCGGATTGCCGCCGTCGGCACAGACAAGCCGGTCGATCATCAGCTTCAGGGATGACGGCGCCTGATACCAGTGCACCGGCGTGACGATCATGATGCCGTGCGCCTCGACCCACATCGGATAGATCTCGTTCATCCAGTCATGGATCTGCCCGAGCGAATAGTTGGGATAACAGGAACAGGGCCAGTGACAGAGAGCCGCCGCAGTGGAGAAGCAGGCTTTGCACGGGTGGATCTGCCTGCCGTATTCCGAGGCGAGCCGGCTCAGGTCGAGGACCTCGATCTTCACGTGGCGCTGCTGCTCCAGCACCTCCCTGGCGATATCGACCATACGGTAGCTCTTCGAAATCTCGCCCGGGCAGGTGTGTTCGCTGCGCGTCGAGCCGTTGACGAGAAGCAGACGGGTAGGCCCGTTCGGGTCGTCATGCCGCTTTTGCGCATCACGGATGGCGTCGCGGGCCGCCAGCCAGTCTTCAGCCAGATCATAATCGGGATCGGCGAAGCCGGGGCCGGCCTTGCGGGTCTTCGGGCTTTTTCTCGAATTTGCGTAGGCTTCCCAGGCTGCCGAAGCGAGTTTCGCAAGCTCTTCCTGCAATTTGCCGTAGGCCGGATCACGAAACTGATTGAGGAAGCGCCGCTTGAATTCGGGCTCGTCGAGCCGCGGGCTGGGGCTGCCCTTGCGCGGTTCGAGTCCGGAGGCCGAAGTGGAAACATTGGCTGGCATTGGGAACTCCTGAAGCCGCTGCTTTGCTGAACGCGCCGGCAGATACAGGGTTCCCGTCATGCCATCGATGGCCGATGCAACCTCAGTGTCGAGAGCGAAACTCTTTCGGAGTCCAAGAAATAGCCGCCACCCGCTAACCATTTCCTGACTATGAAACGGGCCGCGATCGCAGGCCGACCAGCGGTAAGTCGCTTATTAACTCATACGACTTATGGTCGCGTCGACTTGCGTGAACGGGGGAGTAGTCTTGTCCGACGAGCTGCACATGATCTCCGCAATGGATGGTGCATTGACGGGCCTGCCCGGAATTGGCGATTGCCTTGATCAACACGATATCGTGCTCGGCGTTCACCTCGATCGAGATGAATTTCATGAATGCGCCGCTAAGCGGCCGTTGCCGGAGCTTATTCTGCTCGACGCCCTGTCGCCGGAGGGGCGCGGTCTTGAAGACTGCCGGCGTCTCAAGGGAAACGCCGTAACGCGTGATATCCCGGTGATTATTGTGGTCTCGCCTCAGGACGAGCAAACCAGGATTGCGGGGTTTGCCGCCGGTGCGGTGGATTGTGTCTCCAACCTCGTCTCCGCCGCCGAGCTCGTTGCCCGCATCAAGCGACACATCGAACTCGGCGCGGCGCAGGCGCACCTGCGGCGGCGCAACGAGCAACTCGACACGGCGCTTGCCAGCATGGGACAGGGTGTCTGCCTGTTTGACGAGGACGCCCGGCTGCTTCTTTCGAATAATCGGTATGCGGAGGTTTACGGACTCGATCCCGCCGTCATTCATCCGGGGCAGTCACTGGAAGACATCCTGAAACTGCGAGCGGACGTTGGCGCCGTCCCCGCCACGTCCACGTCGGACTATCTCGCCTGGGCCGTAGCGACCAATATGGGCGACGCGCCCCAGGATTGGATCAAGGAACTCAAAACCGGCCAGATCATCCGCGGCTATCATCAGCGAACGCCGGAGGGCGGCTGGGTATCGACCCATGAGGATATCACACAGGCCTGGTTTGCGGAAAAAGCGCTTGCAGAGGCGCACGCCCAGGCAGAACGCGCCGAGCAGGAGGCGCGGGCGGCACATGCCCGGCTTCTGGCCGCTTTCGAAGTCGTCCCCGAAGGCCTCGTTCTGTTCGACGCCGAAGACCGCTTCGTCCTGTGGAACCGGCGATACGAACAGCTTTACGCCGAAAGCGGCGATATGCTTGTCAAAGGGATGCGCTTCGAAGACCGCTTGCGCACAGGTCTCGAATGCGGCCAGTATCCGGAGGCGGTCGGGCGCGAACAGGAATGGCTTGAGGAGCGTCTGGCCCGTCATGCGGAGCCCAC
The DNA here is from genome assembly GCF_001664385.1 of Rhizobium phaseoli. Lineage (NCBI taxonomy): Bacteria > Pseudomonadati > Pseudomonadota > Alphaproteobacteria > Hyphomicrobiales > Rhizobiaceae > Rhizobium > Rhizobium phaseoli. The sequence continues at coordinate 333,997 of NZ_CP013536.1, forward strand.
CAGCAAACACGAGCAGCGCCTGCCCGGAAACCGATGGATCCGGATCGAGGAACGCCGGATCTCCGAAGGGGGCAGCGTCGGCATCCGCGTCGATATCACCGATCTGAAGATGCAGGAGGCGTCGTTCAGGCTGCTGTTCGAAGGCAATCCGATGCCGATGTGGGTGTACGACCGCGAAACCCTGAAATTCCTTCATGTCAATCAGGCCGCCATCGATCACTATGGCTACCGGCTGGAGCAGTTCCTGACAATGACGCTGCGTGACATTCAGGCGCCGCAGGACGCCGATCGGGCAACGGCTGCCGTCTTCGACGCCGAGGATCCAGCCGCCACGACCTGCTCCTTCCGCCACCTCAAGGCAGATGGCGGCGCCATCGAAGTCACCGTCTATTCCACTTGCTTGAACCACAAGGGCAAGGCGGCATCACTGATGGCCGTCGTCGACGTCACCGAGGCCAAGCGTGCCGAAAAGGCATTGCTGCAGCACCGCGACACGCTGGAAGAGATGGTGCGCTCGCGCACCGTCGAGCTGGCGCGGCAGACGGAAGAACTCGAGCGCATGCTCGAACAGGAAAAGCAGATCAACGAATTGCAGCGCCAGTTCGTCTCGATGGCGTCGCATGAGTTCCGCACCCCGCTCGCGGTGATCGACGGTGCGGCGCAGCGGCTCATTCGGCGCAAGGAGGCGGCGACGCCGGAATTCCTTGCCGAAAAGGCCGACCAGATCCGCAGCTCGGTTTCCCGTATGCTTGAACTGATGGAAAGCATTCTTGCTGCCGGGCGGTTGGATCATGGCCGGATCACCATCGTGCCGAAGCCCTGCTCGATCGCCGAAATCATCGAAACCTGCAGCGCCCGTCAGGAAAGCATCCGGCGGTCGCATCGCTTTCTGCTTAAATTGGACGAGCTTCCCGAAACCATCTACGGCGATCGTCCCGCGCTCGACCAAGTCTTCAGCAACCTCTTCTCCAATGCCGTGAAATACGCGCCGGATTCTCCAAACGTCCATGTTTCAGGATGGCAGGAAGGAGAACGCGTCTGCATCACCGTGCGCGACGAAGGCATTGGCATCGACGCCGACGACCTCCCGAAGATGTTCCAGCGTTATTTCCGCGCCAGAAGCTCCACGGGCATTGCCGGCACCGGCATCGGCCTCAATCTCGTCAAGCAGATTGTCGAGCTTCACGGGGGAACGATAGACGTGGCGAGCAGCCGCGGAAACGGCACGACATTTACGCTGCGGATTCCGATAGGCGCCGAAATGTTGGACGAGCAGCGCGTTGCGACGGGCTAGGCAAGCGGGTGCGGCGCATATTGGGCGAATTTCAGTAGCGCCCCGTAGAAGGGTTCAGAGGATTGACGATAATTTTTCTCCTTCGGCACGGAGAGACGATCTGGAATGCGGCAGGTCGGTTTCAAGGACAAAAGGATTCGCCTCTCACTGAAAGAGGGCGGCAGCAGGCGGATCAGGCCGGCAAGCTTCTTGCCCGCGAACTAGAGCGGCATGACGGTGAAATCGATGTTCACGTCAGCCCGCTCGGTCGTACCAAAGAAACAGTAGCGCGCATCGCGCGCTATATACCCTTGGCCAGCCGCGATGAACCAAGATTGATGGAGGTCACGACCAGGTCCTGGGATGGCATGAGCCACTACGAAATCGACATGGAATATCCGGGCATGCTCGAAGGTGCCGATGCTTTCAACTGGTTCTTTCGATCGCCTGACGGAGAAACATTCGATGCAGCTTGCGCACGCGTCAAGGAGTGGTTGTCACAGCTTCGCTCGACGACGATCGCCGTATCCCACGGGCTGACGGGCAGACTGATACGAGGCATATATCTTGGATTGTCCCGAGAGGAAATGCTGAAGCTGCCGGTGCCGCAAACCGGATTTTATCGGCTTCAGGATGGCCAGGCCGAACTTGTTGAATAGCCCTGGGGCTGAACCAAGGATCGGCCGGATTTTCTGCTCTTGCTATCTCTGATTAGTCGCTTAAGTCTTGCCAAGACCAAGCTACGACAGGAGAGCAAAGGCCGGGACGCGCACGCCTTTCTCGCGAAAATGCCGCTCCAACTCCTCAAGATCGGGACATGCCGGCGAATTGTCCAGCGCCGCTACGCAATCCGCGCCGTTCGGCAGGGCCATCGCGGCAGTGACGAGCATCGTGGTTCCCGGGCCGAGTTCACCGCGCAACTGCGGCAGCAGGGTCTTGGCGTGGATGAGGTTGGTATTCGGGATCGGGCTCATCATGTGGCCAGCCCTGGGATTCGGCGATAGGTCCAAGATCGCGCTCACGTCCGTCTGGCCGTACCAGACGGCCCGGCCTTCACCCTGTTCGGAGCGATCGGCGTTGAAATCGGCGCGTTCGATGGCGAAGCCGCCCTCAATGGTGCTCAGTGCCCGGGGCGTGGCGACGCGGTGGATGCGGATGTGCCAGGGGGGCGCGGGGATGAGCCAGGTTTCGATGGTGACGTCGTTCCAGGGGCGCCAGCGCGAATAGAGCCGGTCGCCGGATATCAGCGCCTCTTCCATTGTCTCGCGCATGCGGAAATGCACGCCGTCGTCGGAGAGGCCGAGCATGCCGTCGAAGCTTGCGGCGGTAAAATTGCGGTCGTCGGCCTCGATGTTGAAGGCGTAGCGGGTGGAATAGACAAATTTCGAATATTTCTCGTTGGCGCCGCGCATCTTGTCGTGCTGCTGGCCCGAGGAGAGCACGACGACATTTCCCGGTGTGTGCATTGCGACCATGCCTGCGGGCTTCAAGGGAACCGGCTGCGGGAATTGCGGCTGCGGCGCTTCTTCGGCGACCCAGAACGGATGATCCTCGGGAAGGGCGAGCGGCAGGAAGAATTTGAGCGCCCAATAAGGCGAGCCGGGCGAGTTGTAGCTCTCGCTCATCAGGAGGTTCGGATAGCCGTAGCCGATGGAGAGAACGCCGTCGCGGTCGGCGATCGGCAGCGCCGACCACCAGCGGATATGGCGCATGTAATAGCCCTTGATCTCGGCCCAAGGCAGCGCTTCGAGGCCGGCAAAGGCAAGCGCGCCCCAGAAGCCGCCGGCGGCAAAACGGTAGGTCTGGCTGCGGCCGAAGGCAAGGGCAGCGCCATCGGGGCCGAACCAGTGGCGGATATCCCGGGCGAAGATTTCGGCGCGATGGCGGAAGCGCTCCTTGCGCGCCTCGTCGCCGCGCGCCAGCACGGCATAAATCAGGCCATAGAAATGCATGGCGAAGGGAATGTAATGATCGACCCGCCGTACCGGCCCGTCGCGATACCAGCCTTCGCCGAGATCGAAAGCCTCGGCTTCATCGAGATAGGCGACCGTTTTGCCGTGGTCGAACGGAACACCGACGCGCTCCAGCCCGAGATCGATGAGGACGCGGAAGAATTTCCAGTTGTTGTCGATGAATTCCAGGTTCCGTGCCTGGAGAAGATAGGCGGCAACCGTCTTCTTCTCGCTGCCGCTCAACGGCTCCCAGATGTGTTCGGGCACGAGCGCCAGCGCAAAGCCAACGGCGGCGAGTTCGACCAGCCGTTGGTTACGGTCGGCGAGATCGCCCCAATATTCAGGATGATCAGGGTTGGCGCCGTTCGCCAGCCCGCGCCGATAGAGATCCCAATGCGGAAAATGGCCGCCGCCGGCGGCAAGGGGAACGATGCCCCAGAGCGGCCGCGCAAAACCTTCGAGATCCGCCGCCGCCCGGTCGAAGATCGCGCCTGTGGCACCGAGGCGCACCCGGGCGCCACCTTCGGAGAAATAGGGCAGAAGGGGGCTCAAGAGATCGATGACGGCCTTTGCCAGATCGTCGCGCGTCTTCAGAGGATTGCCGGAAAGCGGATTGGCTCTGGTGGGATCATAGATCATCGTCTGCTCGAAATCACTAAAACAGAACCGGCCGCGGGTGAAACGCTCACCGCGGCCGGATGGCGTGGGTGCTCACTTGATGGCTTTCACGCCGTCGGTCATTTCCTTGAGCCCGTCGTCGACGGAGGTGTTGTCGGTCATGATCGCGTCATGGGCGCGGTTCAGCACCACCTCGATCTTGGCGGCGTTCGGATTGACCGCCATCTCCAGATAGGCTTTGGCCGGTATCAGCGCTTCCTTGCTGGCCTCATCCTCAGGGAAGCCGGGCGTCGAGGCGATCTTGGCACTGACGTCAGCTGTCTTCAGCGCCGGGAAGGTGCCGGTCGCCGCGATGACCGCCGCACCTTCCGGGCCGGTGACGAACTTGATGAAATCAAGCGCCGCATCCTTGTGTTGGGAATTGGAGTTCACCGCCAGACCGGAGATCTGCGCGGCAGTCGTGCCGGCCGGCACGCCATCGGGATGCGGGAACTTCACGATGCCCCAGTTCTTGCTCTTCGATTCACCGGATTTGACCTTGGCGATCTGGGTTCCGACGAACCAGGTGCCCATCGGCAGCATGCCGATCGTGCCGTTGAAGAAGAGCGCCGAATAATGCGTGTTCGAGGTCTTCAGGAAGGCATAGGAGGGGATGGCGCCGTCCTTCTGCAGGGTGAGCGCCCGCTCGTACCAGGGTTTCAGGAAGGCATAGTCGCCATCGACCAGCGTGTGTTTTCCGTCGAGGATGCCGGGCAGCTGGACGGTTGAGCGCCAGGTATGCAGCAGCGCGCCATAGGTCTTGTTGGTGCCCATGCCGCCTGCGAGCTTCTCGGCGGTCGCGTCGAACTGCGCCCAGGTCATGTCGTTGGTCGGGTAGGGGACGCCGGCCTTGTCGAAGATGTCCTTGTTGTAGTAGACGATCCAGAAGTCGGAGCGGAACGGCAGCGAATAGATCTTGCCGTCGATGGTCAGCTCCTCGATCAGGCCGCCGTAGGGCGCCGGATCGATCTTCTGATCCTTCACGAAGCCACTGAGATCGGCGATGTTGCCGGCGCGTACCAGATTGGTATAGCCCGGCACGTCCTTGATGGTGACGATGTCGATATCCTTCGAGCCGCCGGTCAGCTGCGTCGAGATCATCTGCTGGTAGTCCTGCGAGCCGAGATCCATCGGCTCGAACTTCACGTTCGGATGCTTGGCCTGATAGGCCTCGATCAGCGGCTTGTAATAGGCCGTCTTGTCCCAGTCCCACAAAGCCCATTTCAGCGTTACGGCGTCCTGGGCCAGTGCTGCGCCAGCCGTCGTCGCGGCCAGGGTGAAACCTGCCACGGCAAGTTTCACCGTCCTCCCGAATTTATCCAAATACATTCCTGTTCTCCTTCCCTGGATCGTCTCTGGATCAGTTATTTTTGAAGTGTCGGTGCGGCCGCATTGCCTCTGGCAGGTCCAGAACCAACACCACTGCCCGATGGACGCCGAATGCGACGGCGAACATTCCGAGTGAAAAATTGAACGTCGCCGGCATGAACACGGAAACCGGATAGAAGAGGATGTGCGTCAGCCACAGGGCAGCGTTGAAGGCGAGCGCTGCAAGCGCCGGCAGCGGGCGGGCGACGGCGGCGAGCGCGGCCAGGCGCAGGAGCCGCAGCGCCGGCAGGTCGCGCACGACCATCAGCACGATGAGATGGCAGGCGGTGACGGCAAGGAAGGCGGTGGCAACAAGCGCGACCGCCAGTGGTGCCGCGAGCACCAGGTTGTCACGCGCGCCGGCTGCATAGCTGAGGATTGCATAGATGCCGAGCGCCAGCCCGCCCGTCAACACCAGACCCCAGGCGGTGGCGCGCCAGAAATAGTGCAGGAATGCTTCGGTGAAGTCGCGCAGGAGATAGGTGTTGCGATCCTCGACGAGGGCCACCGAGACGCGGGCCATGGCGGCGAGTGCCACCGGCAGCGTTACGACGGGGAGAGAAGCCAGGATGAACAGGATGTTGAGCTTCACCATCTCCCACCATTCGCGGGCGAGGATGTCGGCGAACAGGCTAAGGCCGGTCTTCGCAGGCGCATCCTTCGGAATGCCCGGTCCCTCCTTCGTCCACATGTCCCGCAACCACTGCATGGCCGTCTCCCGCAGGCGCCTCAGTAAAGAATCGAGCGTTCCGTTTCCTTGTCGAACAGCTGCGCATTGCTCATGTCGGCAATAAGCGTCGCCTCCTCGCCGATATCGGGCCGGAAGCGCGGCGACACACGGGCGATGAGATTGCGACCGCCGGCCACCATGTTCAGATGCACCTCCGAGCCCATCGGTTCGGCAAGCTCCACCACCGCCTTCACGGGTGCGAGATTTTCGGTCGGGATGTCGGCCGGCGGCAGTTCGTGGAAATTCTCCGGGCGGATGCCGAGCACCAGTTCGCGGCCCGCATAGGGCGCGATCCGGCTCTTGTCGAAATGATCAGGCAGCGGCAGCTCGCGGCCGTCGAAGACGGCGACATAGCCGTCGCCCCGGCGCTGAATGGTCGAGGGCAGCATGTTCATCTGCGGCGCGCCGATGAAACCGGCGACGAACATGTTGACGGGGCGGTCGTAGAGGTTCTGCGGCGTGTCGACCTGCTGAATGTGGCCGTCCTTCATGACGACGATCCGGTCGGCCATCGTCATCGCTTCCACCTGGTCGTGGGTGACGTAGATGAAGGTGGCATCAAGGCGCTTGTGCAGCTTGGTGATTTCACTGCGCATCGTGCCGCGCAGCTTGGCGTCGAGATTGGAAAGCGGCTCGTCGAGAAGGAAGACGGCGGGATTGCGCACCATGGCGCGGCCGAGCGCGACGCGCTGGCGCTGCCCGCCCGAAAGCGCTTTCGGCTTGCGGTTCAGGAGATGGGTGATGTCGAGGATCTTGGCGGCGTCCTGCACCTGCTTGTCGATGAAATCGCGCGAGACTTTGCGCAACTGCAGGCCGAAGGCCATGTTCTTGTAGACGGTCATATGCGGGTAGAGCGCATAGTTCTGGAAGACCATGGCGATGTCGCGGTCCTTGGAGGGGACATCGTTCATGACGTCGCCGCCGATCCGAAGCTCGCCGCCGGAGATCTCCTCGAGGCCGGCGATCATCCTGAGCGTCGTCGATTTGCCGCAGCCGGAGGGGCCGACCAGGATGATGAATTCCTTGTCGGCAATCTCAAGATCGATATCGTGGACGACGGTGAGCGCGCCGTAGGATTTGTTCAGCTCTTTAAGCGAAATGCTGGCCATCGGGTTCTCCTGACGTCACCAATAGGAAGACCAGCGGCGCGACAGGCGCGTCAAAGCTTCCATGTAATAATAATCTCCCCAGGAGACGCACTCATCGACGCCCTCGCCGCGGCAGGTGTTGAAGGGCGATTTCTTCGAATAGGTGGCGTGCAGCACCAGGCCGTTGGAGACGGTGGGATCCTTGACCGCATAGTGATCGGCAAGGCTCTTCACCATGCGCCGCGCCAGCATGCGGTAGCGTTCGGCGGCTTCGGCATCGACGAGATCGGCCATCTCAAGCAGGCCGCAGGCGGTGATCGAAGCCGAGGAACTGTCGCGCGGCTCGCCGTCGCCATCGGAAAAGACGAGATCCCAATAGGGCACCATGTCGGCCGGCAGCCGGTTGAGATAGAAGGCGAGCAGCCGGTCGAAGGTCTGGCGATACTCCTCGATCCGCTCGTAGCGGTAGGAGATGGCCATGCCGGCGATGCCCCAGGCCTGCCCGCGTGCCCAGGCGCTGTCATCCCGGTAGCCCTGTTTGGTGGCGCCGCGCACCGGCGCGCCGGTGACCGGGTCCATGTAGAAGGTGTGATAGGTGGAATCGTCGGGCCGCACCGAGTTGGCGAGCGTGGTGCGGGCATGAATGAGCGCGATCTCGCGGTATTTCGGATCGCCCGTCTCGCTGCTGGCCCAGTAGAGAAGCGGCAGGTTCAGCAGGCAATCGATGATGTAGCGGTATTCTTCTGGTTTGCCCTTGCGGCCCCAGGCCTGGATGAACTGGCCGATCGGTTGGAAGCGCTCGATCAGCTGGTCGGCGGCCAGCATCGCCGCCTTGCGGCCGTCCTCGTCGCCGACGAGCTTCCAGGCGGCGATGCAGGAGGGCGAATAGAGAAAGCCCATGTCGTGATGGTCGGTCTCGATGCGGTTGACGATTCGATGCAGGAAGGACTGGACCTGGATCTGCGCAGCATGCCGGAACACAGGATCGCCGCTATGCTCGAAGGCGAGCCACAGCTCGCCCGGCCAGAAACCGGCGGTCCATTGGTCGTTGGCGACGGCGGGATAGAAGTTGTTGACGCTCGAATGGTTCTGCGCGGCATAGGTGAACTGAGGAAGGTTGCGCCTGACCTGCTCGACGGCGAGATCGAGCGCGGCGTTCACTTCCTTATCGGTGATCGGCTGCGGGGCGACTGTTGAAACGGCATTCATGGCTTTAACCCTTCAGTCCCGTCGAGGCGATGCCCTCGACGAAGAAGCGCTGCAGAGCGAGGAAGACGATGAGAACGGGCACGAGGGCGACGACGGAGGCCGCCATGATCAGCCCGTACTCGGCCGAATATTGCGAGATGAACATGCGCAGGCCGATCTGGACGGTCTTCAGCTCGGTCTTGGTGAGATAGATCATCGGTCCGAGGAAATCGTTCCAGGTGCTGACGAAGGTAAAGATCGTCAGTGTCGAGAGCGCAGGCTTGGAGAGCGGCAGCATGATGCGTGCCCAGATCTGATATTCGTTCATGCCGTCGATGCGCGCCGCCTCGCAAAGCTCGGTCGGGATCGACATGTAGAACTGCCGCATCAGGAAGACGCCGAAGGCGGTGAAGGCCTGCAGGCAGATCAGCGCCAGATGCGTGTTGTTGAGGCCGAACTCGCGCATCAGCAGGAACTGCGGCACCATATAGACCTGCCAGGGCATGGCGATGGTGGCGATATAGCCGAGGAACAGCGTGTTCTTGTAGGGGAAGTTCAGCTTGGCGAAGGCGTAGGCCGCAAAGCTTGAAGTCAGAAGCTGCAGCAGCGTGACGATGATCGTCAGCTTCGAGGTGTTGTAGATGAAGAGCGCAAGCGGGATCTTCGTCCAGATATCGACGTAGTTATGCCATTGCGGCTGAGACGGTATCCACTCGATCGGGAAGGCGAAGACGTCGCGGCTGAGCTTCAGCGACGCCGAGAGCATCCAGGCGAAGGGCATCAGCATCACCACCGTCACCGTGATGACGATGACATAGAGGAGGACCGTTTTGACGGTGATTTTGCGTCCGGCGATCCTCATGCCTCGTCCTCCCGCTGGCGGCGGAACTGAAAGACCGTGACCGCGAGCACAAGGAAGAACAGCACCAGCGAAATCATGCTGGAATAGCCGAGATCCCAGGAAATGAACGCCTCGTTGTAGATGTGGTAGACGAGGACGAGCGTCGATGTGCCCGGTCCGCCTTGGGTGATCATGAAGATCTGGTCGAACACTTTGAAGGACTGGATCGTCAGCATGACGGTGACGAAAAAGGTCGTCGGTCCGAGCTGCGGCACGGTGACATGGATGAATTTCTGCCAGGAATTGGCGCCGTCGAGATCGGCAGCCTCATAGAGCTCGGCATTGATCCCCTGCAGGCCGGCCAGATAGATGACCATGTAATAGCCCATGTTCTTCCAGATGCCGAAGAGGATCACCGTCACCATCGCCCAGTGGCGATCGGCCGCCCATCCCGGCATGTTCTTCGGGTCGAGGCCGAGCGTGTAGAGGATCATGTTCACCGGTCCCATCTCGGGATTGAAGATCATGTTCCAGACGACGGCGACGGCGACCAGCGAGGCGACATAGGGAAAGAACATCGCCGTGCGGAAGAAATTCCGCCCGGCGATCTTCTGGTTGAGGAGGACGGCGAGGCCGAGCGCGCAGAGCAGTGTCGCCGGCACCGAGGCGACCGTGTAGATAATCGTGTTCCAGAAGGCGGCGACGAAGGCTTTGTCGTCGAACAGCCGCCAGCAATTGTCGAGCCCGGCGAAGGTGATCGCATTCGAGCCGTCCCAATGCATGAAGGCGAGGGCGAAGGCGAACAGGATCGGGCCGAGCGTGAAGACGGCGAAGCCGATGAAATTCGGCGCGATGAAGGAATAGGCGACGAGCGCACTGCGGATTTTGCGCTGCCGCTTGGTGAGGACTGCAACCTTCCGACGTGGAGTTGCCGGGGCGCCATCCGTCGCAATGACCGAATTCGATATGGACACGGAACGCCCTCCTCCTCGACGGACTTGCTGCACCTGACGGCTTGCTGACGCCTCCGTCGCCGCTCCCCGTCAGTCAAGGACATAACACATATCCGACAGTGGTCAAACAAGTTATGAATAGATCATACAAATTTTATGGCAAGTGGCAAAAACATATGATAGGTGGACATAAAGATCAGAGGCTCGTCGCAGCTTTCCGGCGCAGGGAGGAACATGTTCAGCGAGATTTCAGGGGGGCTGCCTGACATTCTGGGCGACTTCATGCCCGGAGCGGTGCGTTCCGATCGTGAGCGCTGGAGTGCGGTGCCGCCGGCGACGCGCGATGCCGTTCTTTGCGATGCCGAGGCTGCGGTTGCGCGCGCCTGGCCTCTGATTACGGCTTCCGATTACCGGGAATATACTGCGACCGGCAACCGCTCTCGTTTTGAGGAACTTTATTTCACCCGGCGGCGGATGCTCAACGATCTGGTGCTGGGCGAACTCGTCGAGGGGGGCGGGCGGTTTCTGCCTGACATCGTCGACGGCATCTTCCTGATAGCGGAGGAGAGCGGCTGGCAGCTTCCGGCCCACAATGCCTATGAACGCAGTGGCGCGCGGCTGCCGCTTCCCGACAATTCGCAGCCCGTCATTGATCTCTTCGCCGCCGAAACGGCGGCGCTGCTCGCCACGATCGTCGCCCTGCTGGGCACAGCGCTCGACGACCTCAGCCCGGAGGTTACGGCACGGGTGCGGCGCGAGATCGAGAGCCGCATTCTCCGGCCCTATCTCGGCCGGCATTTCTGGTGGATGGGGCGGGGCAGTGAGCGGATGAACAATTGGACGGCCTGGATTACCCAGAACGTCCTGCTGGCGACCTTCTCCCTGCACACCGATCAGGCGACGCGCCGGGCGGTCGTCGAGACGGCGCTCGCCAGCCTCGACGCCTTCCTGAAGGACTATGCCGAGGATGGGGCTTGTGAAGAAGGTGTGCTTTACTACCGCCACGCCGCTCTCTGCCTCCACGGCGCCGTGACCATTCTCGACAGCGTGGCGCCGGGCGCGTTTGCCGGGATCTGGCAGCAGCCGAAGATCCGCAACATGGCCGAGTACATCGCAAACATGCATGTGGCCGGTCGCCATTATTTCAACTTCGCGGATTCCTCCGCCGTCGTCGAACCCTGCAGCGCGCGCGAGTACTTGTTTGGAAAAGCGGTCGGTTCGCCGATGCTGGCGGACTTCGCGGCGACCGATAGGGCGGCGGCCGAACGCCCGCATTTGCCGGAGGAATGGAATCTCTGGTACCGCGTGCAGGAGTTGCTGGTCGGTCATCGGATCCGCCGGACCGAAGCGAAACCGGCGCTCCAGGGTGATATTTTCTACCCCGGCATCGGCCTGTTCATCGCTCGCGACGAGCAGTTTTCGCTTGCGGTCAAGGGCGGCAACAATGGCGAGGGCCACAATCACAACGATGTCGGCAGTGTGACGCTCTACAAGAACGGACGCCCGCTGCTGATCGATGTCGGCGTCGAGACCTATACGGCCATGACCTTCTCCCCGCAGCGCTACGAGATCTGGACGATGCAGTCGGCCTATCACAACCTGCCGACATTCGAAGGTGTCATGCAGTCCGCCGGTGAAACCTTCGGCGCAAGGGATGTCGAAGTCGAATTCGGCGAGGAAAGTGCGCGCGCATCTCTGGAAATATCCGGCGCCTATCCCGCGGAAGCACAGCTGCGCAGCTATCGCCGCACCGTCTCCCTGTTGCGCGGCCGCTGTGTGGAGATTGTCGATGCTTATGACGGAGATCGATCGGCGGTGCTGTCGCTGATGACGTGCCTGGCGCCGACCGTCACCGCCCAGAGGATCGATCTCGCAGACCTCGGCAGCATTGTCGTGGACGGCGCCGGTACGATCGAAATCGACGAGATCGAGGTGAATGACGCCAGGCTGAGAACGGCCTGGCCCGAGAAGCTTTATAGGCTGCGTCTGCCGTTTGCCGGCAGGCTCCTGAAATTGCGAATAAATTAAATGGTGAGAGCATGATGCCGAATATCGCTCACGCTTTTCGGCCGCATGCTTTGAGGAGGGCGAGCATGGAATTGACGCTGAAGATCGTGGACGCCGATGGGTTCGTCCTGGCAAGCTCCACAGGGCAGGAAGAGACTTTCCTGGTCTATCGCCAAAGCTATCGCGAGGGCGAGCAGGTGGTCGTTGAGGCCTCCGACCCAGGACACGTCTTCCTCGCGCTGGACAGCGCGATTCAGCCCAGCCTGGTCTATATGAAGGAGTGTTCCTATTCGCTTGCCGTGCCGTTCGGCGACAAGCGCCGGCCATATTCGCCGAATGCCTTCAAAGGCGATATGCATCGGCTGTCGGTGCGCAGGGCGCGGTCCGGGGAGGTCGCGCATCGGCGCAATCTGGCGCTCAACCCCTGGGATGGTCACGCCAATCGCACGCTGTTTCCGCACGCACGCGCCAATGTCGAAACCCGGGGCGAAGCGGTCTTTGCCGCCAGGAACGCCATCGACGGCGAAAAGGCCAATGACGATCACGGCTTCTGGCCATATACGAGCTGGGGCATCAATCGCGATCCGCAAGCGGCGCTGACGGTGGAGTTTGGCAGGCCCGTGCGGATAGACGAGATTGTCTTCTACCTTCGCGCCGATTTTCCGCATGATTCCTGGTGGGAAGAGGCAAGCGTCACCTTCTCGAGCGGCAAAAGCTTTTCCTTCCCGCTGGCCAAGTCAGGCGCCGCGCAGGGCTTCCCGATCGAGCCTTGCATCGTCGAATGGGTCGAACTGCATGGCCTGATCAAGGCCGAGGATGTCTCGCCCTTTCCGGCGCTGACGCAGATCGAAATCTGGGGAACCGAGGCGCCGGGCGCCGGCGATCGGAACGTCGTCGCCGTTACAGCGGCTGACGAGCAGGCCTAGATATAAGCCTCTCCTGATCAGCTTGAATGTGCTCGTCAGCGGTGGCAACGGGTCGCTTCCGCTAGCCCGTCCGCACGTGCTAAGGGGATCGGATGCGACTGCTCGTGGTGGAGGACAACAAGGATCTGGCGGCCTGGCTGGGCAAAGCCCTGCGGCAGGCGCAATACGCCATCGACATCGCCCATGATGGTGAGGATGCCGAGCATATGCTGAAGGTCGCCGAGTATTCGGCGATGATCCTCGACCTTGCGCTGCCCAAGCTCGACGGATTGACGCTTTTAAAGCGGCTGAGACAATCCGGCAGCAAACTGCCTGTTATCATCCTGACGGCGAATGCGAGCCTGGACGGCCGCGTGGCGGGTCTCGACAGCGGCGCCGACGACTATCTCGCCAAGCCCTTCGAAATCGCCGAGCTCGAAGCCAGGATCCGGGCGGTGGTGCGCCGCGGACAGGACCGCGCATCTTCGGAAATCACGGTTGGAGACTTGCTTTTTTCCGGTGGGACGCGGCAATTTTTCGTCGCAGGCGAGCCGCTGCAGCTGACGCCGCGGGAATATGCCGTTCTCGAGCAGCTCGTCATGAAGTTGGGTACCACGGTTTCGAAGACCGCCCTTTCCGAAAGCGTCTTCGGCTTCGACGACGAGGCGGATCCAAGCGCCATCGAAATCTACATCCACAGGCTGCGAAAGAAGCTCGAGAACAGTTCGGTTCAGATCGCGACACTGCGGGGGCTCGGCTATCTCCTCAGACATGTCCAGTAGCGTCGGCCCCAGAATCGGCGCGACGATCGCGCGGCTCAGCCGGAGCCTGCGCGTGCAGCTGCTTTGCTGGGTGCTGCTGACCCTGCTCGGCGCGATCGGTTTCAATCTTTACGACAGTTTCTGGACGGCGGATGCCACGGCAAAGCTGGTGACGGATCGAACGCTTCTGGCCTCGGCCCGCGTTATCGCCGAGGCCGTCCGTGTCGATGAAGGCGGCAATGTCCAGGTGGACGTGCCGCCGGCTGCGCTCGAGATGTTCGATACCGGCTTCGGCGACCGGGTCTTTTACCAGGTCATCACTGTCTGGGGCAGTCTGGTCAGCGGCTTTCCCGACCTGCCGCTGCCGGCCAGCCAGCGGACCGGCGAGGATCGCGCCTTTCACGGCGCTGACGTGCGCGTTCTGATGCTCGACCATCCCGTCGTCGGCCTTTCCGGCGATGGCGCGATCTCCGTGACCGTCGCCGTTACCCACAACAGCCAGTATGCGATGCGGCGGCAATTGTGGCTGTCGGACTTTTCCAAGCAGTTCGTGCTCGTCTTCGTCGCAAGTCTGGTGACCATCCTCGGCCTTCAACGGGGCCTGGCGCCGGCTCTGAGACTGCGGGACGCTGTGCGCCAGCGCGGCCGCAACCGTCTTGATCCCCTGCCGCCCGAAATGGTGCAGAGCGAGCTGCAGCCGCTCGTCCATGCGCTGAACGACCACATGGAGCGTGTCCAGAGCCAGATGGCGGCGCAGCGACGGTTCGTATCGAACGCCGCGCATCAGCTCAGAACGCCACTGGCGCTGATTTCGACGCAGGCAAGTGTGGCGGCGCGCGAAGAGGATGCGGCCCGCCGCGACGAGGCGCTTGCCGCGCTGCGGACCAGCACGCGGCAGATTTCGCGCCTCGCCAGTCAGCTTCTGACGCTGTCGCGGGCCGAGCCGGGAAGCCGGCGCCCGCGCAGCGATGCGACCGACCTCAGCAAGGCTGCCCGTGAGATCCTGGAGGCGCATGCCGAAGAGGCGCTCCGGCGCAACATCGACGTCGGGCTCGAAGCGGACCGACCCGTCATCGTCGAGGGCGACGGCACGATGCTGCGCGAGATGCTGGTAAACCTCATCGACAACGCCATCCGCTACAGCCAAGCGGACGGACGGGTGACGGTCTCGATCAGGCAGGAGGGCGACAATGCCGTCGTCACCGTGGAGGACAACGGGCCGGGCATTCCCGTGAGCGAGCGCGACCAAGTATTTGAGCGCTTCTATCGAATCATCGGAACCGAAAGCGAGGGAAGTGGTCTCGGGCTTGCCATCGTTCGCGAGGTTGTCGAAGGGGCCGGAGGTTCAGTGTCGCTGGGTGATGCCGTAGGCGGCGGTCTCGTCGTGACCGTGCGGCTTCCGCTTGCTTGAACCGGAAACGCATCAAACGAATGAAGGCCGGGCGTCGAGCCCGGCCTTCGCTTCGATCCGCCTTGGGAGGGAGGCCGATCTGGTTACTGCGTGTCGAGGTGCTGCTGCGGCCGCCATTTCGCCAGGCGGTTCTCGACCAGCGTCATGATGTATTCGGCAACGAGCGTGACGACCATGACGAGCAGGATGGCCGCAAACATGCCGGCCGCGTCGAAGGTACCCTTCGCGATCGAGATCAGCTGGCCGATGCCGAAGCGGGCGCCGACGAATTCGCCGACGATCGCGCCGATGATAGCAAAGCCGAAGGAGACGTGAAGACTGGCGAAGATCCAGCTCATTGCCGAGGGAATGACCACCGTGCGCGTCACCTGCCAGTCGGAAGCGCCGAGAATGCGGGCATTGGCGATCATGTTGCGGTCGGCTTCGCGCACACCCTGGAAGGCGTTGGCGAAGACGACGAAGAACACCATGATGAAGGCGAGCGCCACCTTGGACGGCAGGCCGAGACCCATGATCATGATGAAGATCGGGGCCAAGACGACGCGCGGGATCGAGTTGATCGCCTTGATGTAGACGGAGAAAATGTCGGAGAGGAAGCGGTTGCGGCCAAGCCCGATGCCGACGAAGACGCCGGTGATCGAGCCCGCAAAGAAGCCGATCAGCGCCTCTTCCATCGTCACCCACAGATTATACCAGAGCGATCCTTCGGTGGTACCTTCGGTCGCCCATTCGTAAAGCCGCTCAAGCACGCCGCTCGGGCTCGAATAGAAGAACGGGTCGATCCAGTTCATGCTGGAGGAGAGCTCCCACATGCCGATCACGAAGACCAGGATGGCGATCTGCCAGAAGCGCACCAGCGTGTTGCGCCGGCGTATTGCTTTCAGCGCGGAGGCTTCGATCTCGGCATCTGATGTGCCCGGGCGAAACAGGGTGGCCGAGCCGGCCTCGAATGTGACGTGTGCCATGGTATCCTCCGTCAGGCCGCTTCGCTTGCGCGGCGGTAGCTGGTCTCGACCTCTTCGCGGAGATCCTCCCAGATCGTCTTGCAGTAGTCGATGAAGCTCTGCTCGTAGCGGATCTCCGACACGACGCGCGGGCGGGGTAGGTCGATCGGATAGACCGATTTCACCGTGGCGGGGCCGGCGGTCAGCACATAGACCTTGTCGGCAAGGGCGACTG
Source organism: Rhizobium phaseoli (assembly GCF_001664385.1). Lineage (NCBI taxonomy): Bacteria > Pseudomonadati > Pseudomonadota > Alphaproteobacteria > Hyphomicrobiales > Rhizobiaceae > Rhizobium > Rhizobium phaseoli. Next base: position 350,310 of record NZ_CP013536.1, read on the forward strand.
CTTCTTCGAGGTCGTGGGTGACGAACACCACCGAGGCTTTGCGCTCGGCCCAGAGTTTCAGAAGTTCTTCGTGCATGACCGTGCGGGTCTGCACGTCGAGCGCCGAGAAGGGCTCGTCCATCAGCAGGATTTCAGGTTCGTTAATGAAGGTCTGCGCCAGCGAGACGCGCTTACGCATGCCGCCGGAAAGCTGATGGGGATAATGGTGCAGAAATTTCGACAGGCCGACGCGCGCCAGCCAATCGCGGGCGCTCTGTTCCGCCTCGGCGCGGGACTTGCCGCGGAACAGCGGGCCGGCCATGACGTTTTCGATCACGTTTTTCCAGGGAAAGAGCGCGTCGGTCTGGAATGCAAAGCCGACACGCGGATCGATGCCGGTGATCGGCCCGCCCATCAGGCGGACTTCGCCGGCGCTCGGGCGTGCGAGGCCCGTCACGAGATTGAGCGTCGTCGACTTGCCGCAGCCGGTCGGGCCGACGACGGCGACGAACTCGCCGCGGGCGACCGTCATGTTGAAATCGCGAAGCGCAGTCAGCGACTTTCCGGTCGGCGAGACGAAACGTCGGCTGACGTTGATCAGCTCGATCGCGGGGATCTGTTTGGTGTCCTGTTGCATGGTGATACCTGAAGGCGTGCTTAAGGGCGCGCACGCAATGCCCATGATCGAACGGACGCCGCTTCCGCTCAGGAGCTGGAAGCGGCGCGACGGCCTCACTTGACGTTCTTGACGAACTCGGTCGTGTAGGTCTTGGAAAGGTCGATCTGTTTGCCCTTGACGTTCTTGGAGAACTCCGAGAGCACGGCAAGCACGGTCTTCGGGCCGTCCTCCGGCATCACGCCATCGGGCGTGAACATGCCCTTGCCCTCGTCGAGAGCCTTGACGTAGCCATCCTTGTCGCCGACGTAGAAGTCCTTCGGCATCTTGTCCGCGATCTCGGCGGCGGAATGCGTATTGATGTATTTCAGCGTCTTGACGAAGGCATTGGCGAGCTTCTGTGCCTCGTCCTTATGTTCCTCGACCCAGGAAGTTTCCATGTAGAGCGAGGCGGCCGGATAGGTGCCGCCAAGCGCCTTTCGGGTCGCTTCGACCGTGCGCATGTCGACGAGAACGCTCGCTTCGCCCGTCTTGATCAGGCGCGAGATCGTCGGCTCCGTCGTCATGCCGGCCTGGATCTGATCCTGCTGCATCGCGGCGATGAACGTGCCGCCGGCGCCGACCGGAATGGTGACGACGTCGCCGGGCTTGAGGTCGGCCTTGGAGGCCATGAAGAGGGTGAGGAAGTTGGTGGAGGAGCCGAGACCGGTGACGCCGAGGCTCTTGCCCTTGAAATCGGCCGGCGACTTGATCTCGGGATGTTTGCTCGAAACCATCTCGACCTCGCCCGGCGCCTGGCTGAACTGGACGATGGATTCGACGAACTTGCCCTTGGCCTGCAGGTCCACACAATGGTCATAGAAGCCGACGACGCCTTGGACGGCGCCTGCCAGCAGCTGGTTTTCGGCATCGACGCCGGCGGCTTCGTTCAGGAGCTCGACATCAAGCCCTTCATCCTTGAAATAGCCAAGAGATTCGGCGAGCTTGGCGGGCAGATAGATCTGCTTCTCGTAGCCGCCGACCATGATGGTGATCTTGCCGGCTGCGTGGGCAGCTGTTGCAGCAAAGGATGCCGCGGTCAGCAGCGCGGAAAAAGCGACGGTGTGAAAAAGGCTGCGTGAAGAACGCATGGAAATCTCCTCCTGGTGGTTTACCCGCATCGTCGTCTCGCCACTTCGACCGTGTCTCCTCCACGATGCTGCCCTTTCCTATGACCTCCAAGCTTTCAGTTAGCTTTCAGCCGCAGTCGGCGGTAAACAATCCGCTATGCATCCCGGTGAAGCGCGCTGGGCAATGGCCATCACAATAAAGGCGGCTGCGTAAACCGGCCAGCAGCTTCGCTCCCCAAGCCCATGTTCAGATGGTGGGCTGCTGGTGATTTCCGGAAAACCTGTAGTGCTGGCAGCGCTTCTGGCACGCCTCAGCTCGTAAAGCTCCGAAGATCCTTCAGCAGGTTCCGGTATCTGGCCTGGCTACCGACCAGATGCTCGCGCATGGCGTTGCGCGCGGCCTGATCGTCCCTGTCGGAGATGGCCATGACGATCGCTTCGTGTTCCCTGTGGATCAGCTTTCGGTAGGCGGTCTGCTCGGCGGTTCTCGTTTCCGGAACGAGCCGCGACTGCGGGATGATCACGGTTCCCTGCGATTCCAGGAAGTGCTTGAACAGCGGGTTGTTCGTCGCCTCGGCGATGGCGACATGAAGGTCGAGATCCGCCTCGCGGATGGATTGATCCGTCTCGATGCGCTGGAGGATTTTCCGGTGGCACTCGAAGATCGCCTCCTCCTGCGCCGGCGACCGGCGCAAGGCGGCAAGTCCCGCCGCCTCGATTTCGACAGGCGTTCGGATTTCGAGCACTTCCAGATCGGAGGCGACGCGGGCCTTGTCGACCTTTCTGCCTGACAGCGCCGGATCGGCGCCGATCACGAAAATGCCCGCGCCCTGGCGCACCTCGACCAGCCCGTCGGAGCGAAGGGCAGCCACCGCCTCGCGCACCACGGTCCGGCTGACGCTGTGCGTTTCCGTCAGTTCGTGCTCGCTCGGAAGCTTATCGCCGGCGGCGTACTGGCCTCTGAGGATCGCCTGCCGGAGGCTTTCGCCGACCTGTGCGACCAGCGACCCCGAGCCCCTGCTGCGATCCTTCCCTTGCATAGCCACGCCTCGACCCCCGCATCGGCTTCGATCCGGACGCTGTTCGAACCAGCAGCACTCCGAAATTTATGATTCATCACACATGTATGACAAATCTTGCGGTCTTTCAATGGATGAAGGATCGACGCTTTTGCTTTGGCTGCTTCACCGGCCGATGAAAATCCGACATTGTACCTCACAACTCTCGATGCCGCGTCACCTTTCTGGGAAGTCTCAGTCGGGCTTCATGACGTATAGGCGCTGGATATAATCAAAATTAATCGCTATGATTATGATTGATTGGTGTTGAGGAGTTTTTGATGGAGACCAAAGTTCTCACGGCTCATGTTCCATTGCCGCTTGCGCAGAAGGTCGATCAGCTTGCATCGCGCCTTGAGCGTTCGCGCGGCTGGATCGTCAAGCAAGCCCTGACTGCATGGATCGACCAGGAAGAGGAGCGTCGGCGTTTGACGCTTGAGGCGTTAGCCGATGTGGATAGCGGCAATGTTGTCGATCACCAGTCTGTTCAAGCCTGGGCCGATAGTCTTGACGGTGACGAGCCGATTTCGTTGCTCCGGTGATGGAAATCAAGTGGACGAGCAAAGCTGTCTCCGACATCGCTCGCTTATACGACTTTCTCTCCCCGATCGACCGGCGAGCTGCGGCCCGAACCGTGCAGGCGCTGGCGGCAGCCCCCGCTCGTCTAATTGAGCAGCCACGTCTCGGCGAGCGGCTCGAAGAGTTCGATCCTCAGGAGGTCCGCCGCATTCTCGTTGGCCGTTATGAGATGCGTTATGAAATCCAGCAGTCGACAATCTATGTATTGCGGCTTTGGCATACGCGCGAGGATCGGTAGTAATCCTTATAGCCGCCTTGTCGACTCTCCACGCACAAATCTCGGCGTCAGGATGAAATCCTGCGGCGGCTCGGCGGCAGCCTCGGGGCTTGCGATCCTGGCCAGCAGGCGCTGGGCGGCCAATTCGCCGAGCTTCTGCGCATCCTGCACGACCATGGTGATGCGAGGTGTGATGACGTTGCTCCAGGGCACGTCGTCGACCATTGCCAGCGAGACGTCGTCGGGACAGCGGAAGCCCATTTCCTGCATCACCTGCAGGGTTGCCAGCCCCATCATGTTGTTGGCGCCGATGATGGCGGTCGGGCGGTCGCGGCGGGTGAGCAGGCGCATCGCCTGTGTATGGCCGCCGCTCCTGGTATAGCCGCCCTCGACCACCAGTGACGGATCGACGTCGGCGCCGGCGCCTGCCATCGTGTCCATAAAACCTTTCAGGCGCTCGTCGGCGGTGTGCAGGCCGCTCGGGCCGGAGATGAAGGCGATGCGCCGATGGCCGAGTTGCAGCAGGTGCTCTGTCAGGATGGTCGTCGTCAGCGGATTGTCCGAGCCGACGAAATCGCGCGCGGCGCCATCCACCTTCTGGTCGAACATGACGATTGGCGTCTTGAAGTCGCGCAGGAAGGTTGCGTATTCCTCGCCGCGTCCGTTGGCCGCCAGAGCAATGCCTGCGATCTTTTGCGCCTGCAGCCGCTCCAGCAGCGCCCGTTCGAGATCGGCCCTGCCGGAGGAGTCGGCGATCAGCACGAAATAGCCGTGGTCGAGCGCCTGGTGCTCGATCTCGCGGCGGATGTCGCCGAAGAACATGTTGCCGAGATTGGCGGACACGAAACCGATCAGCGAGCTGCGCCCGCGCGCCAGCGTCTGGGCCACCGGATCGATGCGGTAGCCGGTCGATTTTATCGCCTGCTGAATGCGGTCGAGCGTCTCGGCGCCGACCCGTTTCGGGCTGTTGAGCGCGAGCGAGACGGTCGAGATCGAAACTCCCGCAAGGCGCGCGACATCGCGTATGGTGGTCATATCTGTCGAACCGGTTCTAAAGCTTTCTTCTGTCAGATTTTATTTGCTGTTGCAACATATCTGGCTTGATTGCTCAATTATGGTGCGTTTACCTCGCGGTTGTGCAATTCACGAATTTCGGCTTGACAGGTGCCGGGTCAAGGACGATGTTCAATCGCCGAACCGGTTCGACATGAAGTGGATCCGGAAAAACAGGGAGGAGAAACCTGTGACGAGTTCGGAACGCCAGCCGGAAAATCCTGTATCGGGAGGAGCGGGCAAGCACGCTTGGTTCAGCCATGATCGCCTTGGCATGTTTATCCATTGGGGCCTTTATGCTCTCGGGGCGCGGCATGAGTGGTTGAAGAACCGCGAAGAGCTGAGCGACGATCACTACCAGCGCTATTTCGAGAATTTCGATCCGGATCTTTACGATCCCAAGGCCTGGGCGCGCCGTGCCCGGCTCGCCGGCATGAAATATGTCGTGGTGACGACCAAGCACCACGAAGGCTTCTGCCTGTGGGATAGCAAGGTCACCGATTACAAGGCGCCGAACACGCCCTGCGGCAAGGATCTGCTGACGCCGCTGGTCGAGGCTTTCCGCGCCGAGGGGCTGAAGATCGGCTTCTACTATTCGCTGCTCGACTGGCACCATCCCGATTTTCCGATCGACGTCCACCATCCCCTGCGCAACCATCCCAACGCCGAGGCGCTGAATTCAGGGCGCAACATCGCCAATTACGCCGCCTATATGCGTGAACAGGTGCGCGAGCTTCTGACCGGCTTCGGCCCCATCGATATCATCTGGTTCGATTTCAGCTATCCCGGCCGCGAATATCGCGGCCTTCCCGGCAAGGGGCGCGCGGACTGGGAGAGCGAGCGGCTGATCGAGCTGGTACGCGAGCTGCAGCCCGACATCATCGTCAACAACCGTCTCGACCTACCGCCGGGCAAGCTGCCCGATGTGACGACGCCGGAACAATATACGCCGCGCGTGGCGCCCGCCATCGCCAGCCAGGGCGTGCTCTGGGAAGCCTGCCACACCTTCAGCGGCTCCTGGGGTTATCACCGCGACGAGGACAGCTGGAAGAGCCCGGAGCAGATCATCCAGCTGCTGATCGATTCCGTCGCGCTCGGCGGCAACCTCCTGATGAATGTCGGCCCCACCGGCCGCGGCACATTCGATGCCCGCGCCATTGCCGCGCTCGAGGTCTATCAGAGTTGGATGGAAGTGAATGGGCGTTCGATCTACGGCGCCGGTCCGTCCGAATTTCCGGTGCCGGCCGGCTGCCGCTACACCCAACGCGGCAACCGCCTCTATCTGCATGTCTACAACTGGCCTTACCGCCACATTCATATCGAGGGCCTCGCTGACAGGATCGCCTATGCGCAGTTCCTGCACGACGCCAGCGAAGTGCGCTGGCTCAGCCAGACGAAGGAAGTGGATTCCAATATCGGCGTGATGGTGCCGGAGGGCATGATTACGCTCGAACTGCCGGTCCGGCGACCTGACGTTACCGTCCCGGTGATCGAGATCGTCCTGAAGGCGTGAATTCGGTCGCACCCGCGTGTTCATTGCGTCATGGAGGGAGGAGAAACCCATGAAGGTTCTGAAGAAAACGCTTTTGCTCGCCGCAATCGGCGGCAGCCTCTTTGCCACAACAGCATCGGCCGAGCAGATTAACCTGACCTGGCAGATGTGGACCGGCTCGGATGCTGACACCAAGGGCTGGCAGCACCTGGCCGACATGGTGACCGCCAAATATCCCGATATCAAGGTAACGCTGACGACGACCGGCTGGGTCGACTACTGGACCCGGCTGCCGGTGCTGGCGGCATCCGGCCAACTCGCCGACATCGTTTCCATGCAGTCGCTGCGCATGCCGAATTTCTATTCGCTGCTGGAGCCGCTGAATGACCGGATCGCCGCCGACAAGTTCGATGTCGGCGCCTTTACGCCCTCGATCATCGGCGGCATGTCCGTCGACAAGCAGCTCTACGGCCTGCCCTATGACGTCGGTCCATGGGTCATCTATTATAATCAGGACGCGCTCGAAGGGGCCGGTATTCCGCTACCGAAGCCGGGCTGGACGCTCACCGAATTCACCGATGCCGCCAAGAAGCTGACCAAGGACGGCAAGTACGGCTTCGGCATCACGCCCCAGAACTATTCGGTGCTGGCCTCGGCCTGGGGCGATAAATATCTCAACGATTCAGGAGAGCTTGACCTTACCAATCCGAGCGCGATGTCGGCAGCCGACAGGGTGATCGGCTTTGCCGCCAAGGACAAGGTCGCGCCGCTGGTACCGTCGAGCGCCGATGCCGGCACGGTGATCCAGGGCCGGTTCTATTCGGGCAATGTCGCCATGTATGTCGACGGCCCGTGGTCGATCATCGGCATGAAGGACAAAGTCAAGTTCAAGGTTGGTTCTGCCACACTCCCGCGCGCAGATGGGGAGCTTACGGCCGTCACGGCGGGCTCGGGTTTCGGCATCGCCACCACGAGCAAGAATAAGGATGCGGCCTGGAAGGCGATCCAGGTGCTGACCAGTCCGGAAGCATTGCAATATCTCGCCGAACAGGGCCGCGCGCTGCCGGCACGAACGGCCTCGCAATCCTCCTGGTACAAGGTGGCGGCCAAGGACATCACCAATGGCGGCGAGGCGATCGACTATTCCCTGGCGCATTCCATCCCCTATGTGATCACCAACAACTGGGCGGCGGTGGAAAACCTGTTCAACCAGTATTTCCCGCCGGCCTTCGCCGGCAGCACCGACGCCAAGCAGACGATGGAGACCATCCAGAGCCTCGCGCAGCAATAGAGCCCGTGCGCCCGAAGGAATGCGCATGCGCCCGCCGTGGCAGGAATTGCCGCGCATGGAGGAAGACATGTCGGAAAGCGCCGTTGCCGAAATCACCCTGCAGTCCGGTCAGCCCCGGCGCTTCCTCAAGCCGGAGACGCAGACGGCCATGCTGTTCCTGTTGCCGAGCTTCCTCGGCTTCATGATCTTCATGGCCCTGCCGATCCTGGCGTCGCTGGCGCTCTCCTTCACCAACTGGCAGCTGATTTCGACGCCGGCCTTTGTCGGCTTCCAGAATTACATCAAGCTCTTCACCGTCGATCCCGCCTTCTACACCATATTGAGAAACACGCTGTTTTTTGCCGTCGAATATCTGGCGGTGAACATCATCGTCTCGCTGACGCTGGCGGTGTGGATATCGAGCCTCAAGCGCGGCAAGGCGATCTTCCGGGTGATCTTCTTCCTGCCAACCTTCACCCCGACGATCGCGGCCTCCGTGGTGTGGCTGCTGATCTTCACGCCGGACGGGCTCGCCGACAGCATCATCCGGTCGCTCGGCCTCGGCGTGCCGAATTTCCTGCTGAGCTCCAGCTGGGCGATGCAGGCAGTCGTGCTCGTGACGCTCTGGGCGAATGTCGGCTACAACGTCGTGATGTTCAACGCCGCGCTCGATCTGGTGCCGAAGCACTATCTCGAGGCGGCAATGATCGATGGGGCGGGTCCCTGGCGGCGCTTCTGGCGCATCCGCCTGCCGCTCATCTCGCCGACGGTGTTCTTCGCCACCGTCATGACCGCCATCACGTCGCTGCAGGTCTTCGACGAAATCTTTGCGATGACCCGCGGGGGACCGGGGTCGGCAACCGCCACGCTCGGCTTTGCCATCTATCAGAAGGGCTTCACCAACTTCCAGATGGGTTATGCCTCAGCGCTGGCCTGGGTGATGTTCGTGATGATCATGGCGCTTACCATTCTGCAGTTCCACATGCAGCGCAAATGGGTGCATTATGACGATTGAGCCGATCTTGCGGCATCCGCATTCCGTCTCTGCAGGCCGGCGCCGCCTCCTGCGGCGCATCGGCATCTTCGTCAGCTATACCGGCCTTTCGCTGGTCGCGCTGCTGTTTCTCTTTCCCTTCTTCTGGATGGTGTCGAATGCGGTGCGCTCCAATACCGAAGTGCTGGCCGTGCCTGTCCGCATCCTGCCCGAGGAATATCATTGGGACACTTTCATCGAGGCGCTGGTTTCGCTGCCCTTCGGCACCTTCCTGTTGAATTCATTCATCTTCGCCTGCAGCGTGACCGCGATCGTGATCGTGGTCTCCTGCCTTTCCGCCTACGCCTTCGCCCGGCTCAGGTTTCCCGGCCGCGAGGGGCTGCTGCTCACCTATCTCAGCACGCTGATGATCCCGCAGGTGATGCTGGTCATCCCGCTCTTCCTCGTCGTCAGCAAGCTCGGCTGGATCAATACCTATCACGGCATGATCCTGCCGGTCGCCTTCTCGTCTTTCGGCACCTTCCTGCTGCGCCAGTTCATCCTCGGCATTCCCAAGGATCTCGACGAGGCGGCGATGATGGACGGGGCCTCGCGCGTGCGCATCCTGGTCACCGTCATCGTGCCGCTTGCCATGCCGGCCATCGGCCTTCTGTCGCTCTTCACCTTCATCGCCCAGTGGAAGAGCTTTCTCTGGCCGCTGATCGCCACCAGCGGTCTCGACAAGGCGACACTGCCGCTCGGGCTCACCCTGTTCCAGACGCAGCAGGGCACGGCCTGGAACTACATCATGGCGGGCGCGACGATCTCCATGCTGCCCGGCGTCGTGCTCGCCATCGTGCTGCAGCGGGTGATCTACCGCGGCATCACCGTCAGCTCCGGCTTCGGCGGAAGATAATTTCAGTTAAACAAAGACTTGAAGGCGTCACATCAAGTTCGTCTCGATGTCCTTCAAGTCCGACCGAATGCCGCCTAAGAACGTGCTTCTGACGCCGCTAGAGCTTTTCCGCGCGCTTAACTTTCGCTTCACGTCGAAAAGTAAAATTTAACCAAAATTTGAAATAACGCGTTCACATCCGAATCGCGCAGGGGAATTCATGAAAACCGCCACGCTTGCATCCATCGCCTTGGCGATATCGATCTCTGTCGCCAATGCGCAGACGATCGGGGTTTCGATGACCAATCTCGACAAGTTCAGGCAGATGCTTGTGAACGGCGTCGTCTCGCACGGGAAGACAATATCGGGCCTCAAGCTGGTCACCGCGAATGCCGATGGCGACAATGAGCTGCAGAAGAAACAGGTTCAGCAGTTCGTCGCCGACAAGGTCGATGCCATTATCGTGATGCTGTCTGATGGCGATGTCGGGCCGCAAATGACCAAGATCGCAGCGGATGCCGGCATTCCGCTGATCTACATCAACACCACGCCCTCCAATCTCTCGGACTTGCCGGACAATCAGGTTGTTGTCGCCTCCGATGAGAAAGACTCCGGTACGCTGGAGACGAAGCAGGTATGCTCTCTCCTCAAGGGCAGGGGCCGCGTCGTCGTGCTGATGGGCGAGGTCTTCCATGTGGCAGCCCGCACCCGCACCCAGGACATCGCCGATGTCATCGCGACGCCGGAATGCAAAGGTCTTGAGATTGTCGAGCAGCAAGCGGCCTATTGGTCGCGCGATTATGCCGATCAGCAGATGCAGGAATGGCTGGCGGCCGGCGTCAAGTTCGACGCCGTTATCGCCAACAATGACGAGATGGCGCTCGGCGCGATCCGCGCCATGAAGAAGGCCGGCATGCCGATGAAGGATGTCGTCGTCGCCGGGGTCGACGCGACCGACGATGCGCTAGCCGCGATGGTGGCTGGCGATCTCGACGTGACCATTCTCCAGAGCGCCGTCGGGCAGGGCGCGGCTGCGGTCGATGCTGCCATGAAGCTCATCAACAAGGAGAAGGTGCCGCGCGAAAACAACGTTCCCTTCGAACTCGTCACCCCTGAGAACATTGCCCAATACCTGCCGAAGAGCCAGTGAGCATAAGAGGCCTATGATGTTGCATTTCTGGAATAAATTCGGCATTCGCGCGCAGATCACCGCAGGTTTCGTGCCATTGATCCTGCTGATGAGCCTGCTGACCGTCAGCACGATCTCGGGCATGAACGGGCTCGCCGCCATCTTCGCTTCCTATCGCGCCACGGCCGGCCAGAGCCTCGCCATCTCGGATTACAGCGAGCAGCTGCACGAGATCCAGATGTCGGCCGAAGCCTTCCGCTCCACGCCGACGCAGGCTGTCGTCGACAGTTTCCGCGCCGGCGTGAAGGCCTTCGAGGCCGACGATCCGCGGTTTGCCGGCAACAAGGACCTGCAGTCGGGCCTGGCGACGATCCGCCAGGATATTGCCGCCTATGGCAAGGCCTTCGAACAGATCGTCGCCCTTCAGGCCCGCCGCGACCTGCTGATCTCCAAGGTTACCGAATTCGGCCCCTGGACCAGCATCGCGCTCAACGATGTCATGCGCAGTGCCTGGCGCCAGAACGACGTCGCCCAGCTGTATATGACGGCGGCGACGCTGGAGGCCCTGAACCGCAGCCTCTATTTCTCTGAACGCTTCGTGCATTCCGAGGATTTTACCGCCTATGATACGGCCCAGGCGGCGCTTGCCGAAGCGGTGACACTCAATGAGACTGCCGCCAAGGCGGCGAAGGACGAGCTGCAGAAGAAGCGCCTGATGGGCGCCGGCCAGCTCATGCAGAACTATACCGCCCGTCTAGGCGACATGAAGGAGGTGCTGCAGGCTTCCGGCAATATCCGTCAGACGCAGCTCGGTGTCCTCGCGCCGAAAATATCGGGCGAGTTCAAGGATTTGCAGGCGACGGTGACCGGCGCCCAGACGAATCTCGACGGCTCGGTTGAAGCCATGGTTTCCTCCGCGACCAGCACGACGCTGGTCATCAGCGGCCTGCTGATCGTCATCGGCCTCGTGCTCTCCTATTTCGTCGGCCGGCTGATTTCCTCGGCGGTGCGCGGGATGGCGCAGTCCATGGAACAGCTTGCTCGCGGCGAGGAAGGGATTTCGATCACCGGCGTCGAGCACCGCCACGAACTCGGCGCCATGGCGCGTTCGCTGAAGGTTTTCCAGGAGACCGGCCGCGCCAAGCTGATCGCCGAGGCCAATGCCGAACGTGCGCGTCTCGCCGCCGAAGAAGAGCGGCTGCGCCAGGAAGCCGAGCGGCTTGCCGACGCGCAGGTCATGGAACATGCCTTCCGGCAGATCTCGCTCGGTCTCGATGCGCTCTCGAAGGGCGACCTCTCCGTGCGCGTCGGTGAAGTCGACCATCGCTATGTCAGGATCCGCGATCACTTCAACAGCTCGGTCGCAAGCCTCGAAGAAGCGATCGACTCCGTCATCCGCGCGGTCACGACCATCCGCTCCGGCCTTGCGGAAATCTCCACCGCCTCCAACGATCTCGCCCGCCGCACCGAGCAGCAGGCGGCTTCGCTGGAGGAAACCGTCGCGGCGCTGGGCGATGTCACCCGCGGCGTCAACGGAACGGCGGAGGGCGCCAGCCGCGCCCAGGCTGTGGTGGCCACGGCCCGCACCAATGCCGAAAAGGGCGGCGAGATCGTCTCGCGCGCCATCGCCGCGATGACGGAAATCCAGAACTCCTCGTCCAAGATTGGTAACATCATCAGCGTCATCGACGAGATCGCTTTCCAGACCAACCTGCTGGCGCTGAACGCTGGTGTCGAGGCGGCGCGTGCCGGCGAGGCCGGCAAGGGTTTTGCCGTCGTGGCCCAGGAAGTCCGCGAACTCGCCCAGCGTTCCGCCAATGCGGCACGGGAGATCAAGGAACTGATCTCCACCTCCTCGGCACAGGTCAAGACCGGCGTCGAGCTGGTGGGTGAATCCGGCCTCTCGCTCGAACAGATCGTCGAGCAGGTCACGGCCATGAACGCGACCGTCGCCGAGATCGCCATCGCCGCCCGCGAGCAGGCGACCAGCCTGCGCGAGGTCTCGGCCGCCGGCGACCAGATGGACAAGGTCACGCAGCAGAACGCCGCGATGGTCGAGGAAACCACGGCCGCCGCCCAGAGCCTGACCCAGGAAACCGAGAGCCTCGCCGAGCTGCTGCGCCGCTTCAAGACGGGCAACGGCCGGGCATCGGACCAGCGATACTACGCGATGGCGTCGTAACGTCCTGCTAACGCAGCCAAGAGAACGCTGCCGCCTTCAAAGGGCGGCGGTCGCGTCAATGGCCTCCGGCCGCCGGATTGTGCGGCGCGCCGGCGATGCTTCGGCGAACGTGGCGGACCGCCGTCCAGACGGCGAAGAGAACCAACGGGATGGCTCCGAGAACGGCGAGTTTCGTCACGTGCGGATCGACACCCAAGGCGGAGATGCTTTCGAGGCAGATCTTCGCCAGGCCGATAGTATAGTAGGTGATGGCGATGACGGAGAAGCCTTCGACCGCCTGCTGGATGTGCACCTGGATGCGCGCCCGCTCTTCCATTGAGGTCAGCAGTGAGGCGTTCTGATCTTCAAGCTGAACCTGCACGGTGGTTCTGAGGAGGTCTCCGGCCAGGCTGACGCGTTCGGCCAGTTCGTCGAGGCGCCGTTCTGCCGCATAGACGGAGCGCACAGCCGGTTGGAAGCGCCGGTCGATGAAGGTGCCGAGCCTTTGTCTTTGCTCGACCCGCTCTTCTCGAAGCTCCGACAGCCTGCTCGCCACGATCTCGGCATAGGCTTTCGTCGCGCCGAAGCGGTGGCGGGCGAGTGCCGAGAAGTTGAGCACATCGGAGGAGAGCCTCGTCACCTCGGACAGCAGCGCCTTGTCGACTTTGACGGCACTCTGCATGTGGACGATCAGCAGATCGAGGCGCTGGTCAAAGGCGGAAAGCTTCGACACGGTCTCGCGCGCCATCGGCAACGCCAGTAGCGCCATCATCCGGTATGTCTCGATTTCCAGGAAACGCCGGACCATGCGGCCAGTGCGATAGGCGTTGAGGTTGCGGTTGAAGAACAGGAATTCGAGGAAGCCGCTGTCGGTCAGTCGAAAGTTCGAATGCACCTCCGCGTCGCCGCCGCCGACCCGCGAAGCGACATAGTCGAGCTTGGGCTTTTCCAGGATGCGCCCGTCCTTTTCGTCACGGACCAGCACGCGCACGGCGGCGATGACCTTTCCGCCAACCTGGCTGCAGCAGGCCCGAAAGGCTTCCGGCGGGTTGCTGCCGGGTTCGGCCGATGCCGGCACGACGAAGGTGAGGGTGAGGAACTCGGTATGGGCTTCCCATTTGAGCCGGCCGTCGCCGACGCGGCCGATGCCGTGGTTTCCCTCGCCGGTCGTGGTGACGTCTTCCAATCCCGGCAGGGAACCGGGCGGCGAAGGAGGGCCACTCTCGCCGACGATGGCGACGTGCCAGACATCGGTGTCGCCATCGAAGTAGAGCGACGGGCGCGCATGGAGCTCGTTGTGAAGTTCCCTTCGCAGCGGATGCTCAGAGCCGAGTGGCATGGAGATGCACCTCAATGGGCTGGACTGCCGCCGGTTTGCCGGCTTCAGTAAGTTGAGCCTGACGCCGGCGCGCCGCGCAGGCCGAAACGCCTATAGCGTCTCGCGAAGTCCGTGTCACGACGCCAAAGAACCATCGGTTCCATCCGCGCCGATCTGCCGCGGCGCAGTTGCACCAGGCCGCCGGCCGACCTTGCGACAGGAAGGGCCGTTCCGACCATCGCGCTGCGGATTATAGCGGCGTAGACGGGGGCTAAAAAACGATCAGCCACGGCCTGTTGCGAGGTCGTGGCTGATGCAGCGCGCAATCTGTGGGAGAAAGGCGCGGCCGGTTACTTGTTGGCGGCGAGCGCCACGTTGACCTTGTCGACGTCCGCGCTCATCGCCTTGAAGGTGTCTTCGAGGGAAAGTTCGCCGACGATCAGCTGACTCATCCGCTGGACGATGAGCTGATAGATGGCGGACGAGCCCTTGAGGCGTTCGAGGTCGCGGGCTGCCTTCGGCGCGCTGTTGCGGGCCGCGAGGAAGACGGCCATGGCGTCCTTGGCATTCTGGCTGTCGAGCTTGTACTGCGGATCCTTGATGTCGGCGCCGGTCAGGATGACGTAGTTTTCGGCGATCTCACGCTGAACCTTTTCGGAACCGAGGAACTCGATGAAGGAGGCCACGGCCTGCGGGTACTTAGTGCGCTTGAAGCCGACGATCGCGGTACCGCCGGGCATCGCATAGCAACCGGCATCGCCGCAGGGCGCGCTGATCGCCGTCCAGTCGAAGGCGTCGCCGATCTTCTTCTGGAACGGATTGACCATCCAGTTGCCGGCGAGATAGGTCACGACATTGCCGTTGACGAACTCGTCACCCATGTTCTTGTACTGGGTTCCGCCGGCCGCACCCCACATTTCCTTCGGGAAAGAGCCGTCCTTCGTCCAGTTGTAGAGATCGGTGATGTAGCGCTTGGCAGCATCGTCGGGGAAGGAGAACTTGCCGTCCTTCACGTAGTTGGAGCCGTAGGAGAAGGCCGCGCCGGAGAAGCGGTGGCCCGAACGGTCCATCGTGAAGGGGATCTGGGCGCCGGTCGCCTTGGCGACGCGTGCCGAGGCTTCGACGATGTCCTTCAGCGTGGCGGTCGGCTTCGGAAGCGGTTCTTTCGCCTGTTCGAACAGCGTCTTGTTGACGAAGGGCAGATTGAAGGTCTGCGAGGCGACGTAGCCGTTGATCGAATTCGGATCGTTGACGCCGGGGAAACGAAGGGTGTTCAGGCTGTCGCCGTGCAGCTTGGCAAAACCGTCGGGATCCTTCATCAGCGGCCGCATGTCCAAGTAATAGGGCGCCAGCTGCCAGTCGGTGATCTTGGCGACGTCAGGACCTTCTCCGATGGCAAGCTGCACCGGCAGCTGCTTGGCGACGGCATCGTAACCCGACGAGACGAAGTTCACCTTGATGTCGGGATGCGCGGTCTCGAATTCCTTGCTCAGCGCTTCCATCCGCTCGACATAAGCCTGGTCGTCGTCGGTGAAGAGAAAGGTGATCGTCTGGGTTTCGGCCATGGCCACGCTGGACCAGGCGAAAGAAACGGTGGCCAGCGCCAGTGCGAAAGCCCCTGAAAGATACGTTTTCATTTTCATCCTCCCATGAAAACATTTTCATCAATCGCGGCATCAGCCATCGATTAAGGGAATCTCATATACTTGACATTCGTTCCGTCAAGCTATTTTCTACACGAATAGCGATGTTTTTGAGCGATTTTCAAAAATCACGCACCCAAATAACCTAATGAAAATATTTTCATAGGATTGCGGAGGAGGCGATCTGTGAAAACGGAAAGCACCAAGCAGCCGGACGACACGGCGCCAGCGTACGGCGTGGCCGAGGGGCAGACGATCACGGCATGGGCCGTTTCGGCCCTCATCGAGCGCTATTTTCCCGGCGAGCCGGCTCCGGCCGAAGATCGCGTCAACTACCGCTTCATCAACGGTTTCGTCGATGTCGGCGACCTGCCGTGCCGCAAGGCCTTCTGGTCCACCATGGTCGGGCGGGCGCTGGAGCCGGACACGTGCTGGCCGACTGAAAGCCTCTATCTTCCCGGTTCAAACCGCCGCGTGGAGTTTACCAGCTTCTGGCATGTGCCCACCCATGTCAGGCGATGGCTGAGGGGCACGTTCAGGACGGATACCCCGCGCAGGCTCAATCTCGCGCTCAAGACCTGCGGCGGCGTCCGCATCTGGGTCAACGGCCAGGAGGCGTCGCGCTTCGAGCCCTTCAGGCGCAACGTCGAGAGCGCAACCGAGATCGCGCTGACGCTCGAGGCCGGCGACAACGAGGTTCTCGTCCATACCGAAGACCTTGCCGAGCGCGACACGACCTGGTTCTTCGAGCTCGAAATGCTGGACAGCGAACCGCTCTCGGTGCTGCTGCCGGTAGCGCTGGACCAGAACGAGGTGCGCGAACTGGAAGTTCTGTCGCGCGGCGTGCGCCCGGCCCGAGACGTCTTCGTCAATCAACCGCTGGAGATCGTCTTCGATACCGCGCCCGCGCGCGATCTGCCCGTGGAGCTCAAAGTCGTCGGCCATGGCCACGAGCGGCCGGTTCTCGCCCATTCGAAGCTGACGTTGCGCGCCCAGCAGAGCCGCCTGGTCGCCGAGGAAGTCTGCGGCATTGCGGACGGTTATCACGGCGTCCACATGACGATCGGCTCCGGGCCGGGTTCGGTCACCCGCGTCATCGATGCCGCCTTCATGAGTAGCCTTTCGCCGTTGCCGGTGGAGACGTCGCTTTCTGCCCGCAAGGGGCAGGCGCTGGAATACAGCGCCCGCTTTGGCGCCAATCGCGCCGGGCGCCTCATCGCGATGATGGAAACCGGCCATCACGACCCGAAAAGCTTCGATCGTATCGTTGACGCGACGCTTGCCTCGATCGATGCGCGGGAGGATTGCTCGGACTTCATCATGGTGCCGCTCCTCTGGCTGCTCGGCGCCTATGGCGACCGGATGCCCGAGGCCATCGTCGAACGCATCCGCCGTTCCGTTCTCTCTTATCGCTACTGGGTCGACGAGCCGGGCAATGACGCGATGTGGTTCTGGAGCGAGAACCATGTGCTCTGCTTCCATACCAGCCAGCTGCTGGCCGGGCTTCTTCTGCCCGACGCGGTGTTCTCGGCCTCCGGGCGGACGGGACGGCAACAGGCAGAACTCGCCGTCGAGCGGCTCGGCCGCTGGTTCGACAGCGTCGAGGCCCACGGCCTGGCGGAATGGAATTCGGCCGCCTATTACCCGATCGATTTCATCGGTCTGCTCGCGCTGGAGCGCTGGGCGGAGCGCGGGATCGCCGATCGCGCCCGCGGCCAGATCGATCTCATCTTCCGCATGATCGCCCTTCACACGCTTGCCGGCGTACCGGCCGGCTCGCAGGGCCGCGCCTACGACAAGGAGCTGCGCGCCGGACCGCTGACCGAGCTTGCACCCTTTGCCCAGGTCGCCTTTGGCACCGGCTGGCTCAACAACGGCGTGGCGGCGCTGACGATGTTCTGTGCCGGCAGCTATGAGCCGCCCGCCGATCTGACCGAGCTTGCCGCCCTTCCCAGGGGCAGAAGCGTCGAGGCGCGTTACAGCCAGGGGCTCGAGAGCGGAAAGCTCGTGCTGTTCAAGAACGAGGCGGCGCAGCTTTCGACGGTGGTCGATCACAAGACCGGCCGGAAGGGTCACCAGCAGCACGTGCTCGACATCAGGCTGGCCGGCCATCCGATGGCGCGACTCTGGGTCAACCATCCCGGCGAGGACGATCCCTGGGGCAATCAACGGCCGTCCTATTGGGCCGGCAACGGCATCCTGCCGCGTGTCGCCCAGCATCGCGATGTCGCCCTGCTGATCGAGGACACAAGCGACGCGCGGCATGCGTGGACGCATGCCTATATCGGCCGCGATGGCCTCGACGATCTCATCGTCGAAGACAAGTGGCTGATCGCCCGATCGGGCAGGGGCTTTGCCGCCCTCTGGGCCTCAAACGGCCTGGAATTGATCACCGAAGGGCCGACCGCCGGCCGCGAGGCGCGCTCCTACGGGTCGCTCTGCGGCTGGGCAGCTATCGTCGGAAGCGGGAATAGCGATGCCTTCAAGGCCTTCCTCGAACGTTTATGCCAGACAAAGGTTGCCTTCGATCCCGCGCTTCGGCAGCTCGTCCTGACTCCGCCGGGCGGTCCGGCGCTCTCCCTTTCTTATGCCGATGGTCTTTCGATAGCCGGCAAGCCACGGCCGTTCACCCATGATCAGCCGCAGCCGATCCTCACCCACGACAGCGCGGCCTCCGGCTCAGCCGCTGACGGGCCGTTTTACTCCTGAGAATATAGGATTTCAGCATGAACACAGCATCTGTCGACAACGGCGCTCTCCTGACGACCATCGATCGCGTGGCGACGGCCTTCAGCCGCCTCAGGGGCATCAAGGAAGGTCTCGTCACCGACGATGCCGCCTCGGGAATCCAGTTCGACGAATGGGACTGGGAAGTCGGCGTCGGCCTTTATGGCTTCCTGCGCCGGGCGATTGCCGCCAACGACCCGAAGGCGCTGCAGGAGCTTGTCGTCTGGTACAGCGGCCAGATAGATCGAGGCCTGCCGCCGCGCCAGATCAACAGCACGGCGCCGATGCTGCCGCTGGCGATCCTCGTCGAGCATGTCGACCGTCCTGACTTTCGCGCCCTCGTCGAGGACTGGGCCGAATGGCTGGTCAAGGAGCTGCCGAAGACCGAGGACGGCGGCTTCCAGCACGTCGTCAAGGAACGTCTCAACGACGGCGAATTGTGGGACGACACGCTGTTCATGGCCTGCCTGTTCCTCGCCCGCGCCGGGGTGCTCTGCAAGCGCAACGACTGGATCGACGAGGCCGTCTATCAGTTCGTCATCCACACCCGCTATCTCTCCGATCCGGTGAGCGGTCTGTGGTATCACGGCTGGACCTTCAACGGCCGGCACAATTTCGCCAATGCCTTCTGGGCGCGCGGCAATGCCTGGATCACGGTCGCCATCCCGGAACTCTTCGATCTCGTGCCGACCCTCGGCGAGAAGGACCGGCGCTTCCTGTCGAACGTTCTCGTCAGCCAGGTGCGTTCGTTGAAGGCATATCAGCGGCCGGACGGCATGTTCACGACGCTGCTGGACGATCCGTCCTCGCCGCTGGAAACCTCGGCCACGGCGGGTATCGCCTACGGTATTTTGCGCGCCATCGATGCCGGCATTCTCGGCGAGAGCGACAAGGTCCATGCCGAGCGTGCGCTGAAGGCCGTGCTTGCTCAGATCGACGAGGAAGGTGTCGTGCATGGCGTTTCGGACGGCACGCCGATGGGTCATGACCTTGATTTCTATCGGCGCATCCCGAACCTGCCGACGCCCTACGGCCAGGCACTGACCATGCTGCTGCTGACCGAAGTCCTTATCGAGAATGGCCGACGCCAATGAGTGCCACCTCCCTCGTCGCGATTGAGGCCTTCGACGGCGACAATACCAGCCGCCTGCAGGCGGCGATCGACGATCTCTCGGCTTCCGGCGGCGGACGCCTGAAGCTCCTGGCGGGCATCCACCTCTGCCGGGGGCTCCAGCTCCGTTCGGGCATCGAGCTGCATCTGGCCGCCGGCGCAATCCTGCGCCCTGTTTCCGACTATGAGGCTTACGCGCATACGACTGTTTCGGTAATCGCCGAGAAGTCGGACCGCGGCATGATCGTCGCCAAGGGCGCACGGCGGATCAGCCTGACGGGACCGGGGCGCATCGAGGCCGGCTGCGAGAGCTTCATCATCGGCGACGACGAGACGGTGGGGACCTTCATCCCGGCGGAATTCCGCCCCCGCGTCGTCGTCTTCGAAAGCTGCGACGAAGTCGAGATCAGCGCCGTCCATATCAGCCGCTCGCCGATGTGGACGCTGCACTTCGTCAACTGCACCGATGTCGCGGTCCGGAACGTCACCATCGAAAACGACCGCCGTCTTCCCAACACGGATGGCATCGTGCTCGATGCCTGCCGCGGCGCCGTCATCGAGGATTGCACGATATCGACGGCCGATGACGGCATATGCCTGAAGACCAGCATCGGCCCGCACGGTGTCGCCATCGGGCGATGCGAGAATATTCTTATCCGCCGCTGCTCCGTTCAGAGCCTCAGCTGCGCGCTGAAAATCGGCACTGAAACGCATGGCGACGTCACCAACGTCGTCTTTGAGGATTGCAGCGTCTCATCCTCCAACCGGGCGCTCGGCATATTTTCGCGTGACGGCGGCCGGATCTCGAACGTGAGGTTTTCCAGGATTGCGGTAGAGTGCCGCGAAACGCTCGATGGCTTCTGGGGCTCGGGGGAGGCGCTGACCGTCAACCTCGTCGACCGTGTCACTGAGCGCCCGGCAGGTGCGATCGAAAACCTCATTGTCGAGGACATTACCGGGCGCATGGAGGGGGCGATCACCATCATCTCGACTGCGTCCGCTGGCATCCACAACATATCGCTGGCACGCATCGGCATAGACCAGTGGCCCGGCGAACTCGGCACCGCTCAGTCCTACGACCTGCGCCCGACCAATGCCGATCTCGCGCCGAAGGCCGAGGGCGGCGGCCGCGCCAATGCCTGGACGCGCGGGGCGGACGGCCGGGTGATCGGCCTGCAGGACTATCCAGGCGGAATGCCCGGCATGTATGTGGCTGATGTCACCGGGATCTTGATGAACGAGGTGCGGATCACAAGACCGACACCGCTGCCGCAAGGCTGGAACGCAAACGACGTCGTCTTCGAGACGGCGGCACCCGATGGGAGTAGGGCATGGCAGAACTGAGACTTTCCACCGTCAACAAGTCGTATGGCTCCGTTAAGGTGCTGCATGACGTCGAACTCGATATCAAGGACGGCGAGTTCGTCGTCTTCGTCGGCCCGTCGGGCTGCGGCAAGTCGACCCTGTTGCGCGTCATTGCCGGCCTCGAAGAGGTCACCTCGGGCGGAATTGCGATCCGCGGCCGGGATGTCAGCGCGCTCTCGCCGGCCGAGCGCAAGATCGCCATGGTTTTCCAGTCCTATGCGCTTTATCCGCATATGAGCGTGCGCAAGAATCTTGCTTTCGGCCTGGAGAACCTCAAGTTCAAGCGCGCCGAAATCGACGCTCGCATTGCCGAAGCGGCCAGAATGCTGGCGATCGAACCTTATCTCGACCGACGGCCGAAGCAGCTCTCCGGCGGCCAGCGCCAGCGCGTGGCGATCGGCCGGGCGATCGTGCGCGAACCGGATATTTTCCTCTTCGACGAGCCGCTTTCCAATCTCGATGCGGCGCTGCGCGTCCAGACCCGCGCCGAGATCACCAAACTCCACCGCGAGATCAAGACGACCATGATCTATGTGACCCACGATCAGGTCGAAGCGATGACCATGGCCGACAAGATCGTCGTGCTGCGCGCAGGCCGCGTCGAGCAGGTCGGTGCGCCGCTCGAACTCTTCGATCATCCGCGCAATCTCTTCGTCGCCGGCTTCCTCGGCTCGCCGCGCATGAACATCGTCAAGGGCAAGGTCTCGAGCCTCGGCGAGGGCGGCATCGCCATCGATGTCGGCGGCGGCGGCAGGATCGTCAGCGATGTCGACCCGACGGGCATCACGGTCGGGCAGGATGTGCTTGCCGGCATAAGGCCCGCGCATTTTTCCCGCTCCAGTGAAAAGGGCCTGCCGTTCATCGTTCAGTATCACGAGGGACTCGGTACGGAGACCTATGTCTACGGCAATCTTGCCGGGCAGGAGGAGCAGATCATCATCCATGAAGCCGGCCATTTCGCACCTGTTCAGGGCGACCGGATCATGATCGACGCCGATCCGGCACGCGTTCACCTGTTCGATCCCGAAAGCGGCCTGGCTTTTGCCCGCCGATCGGGCCAGGGGAGGCGCTGACCATGGCTGCTGCTGCATTGCTCTCCCAGGCGGGCGACACGGCAATGAAGGTGGTCGAGGCTCCGATGAATGCGGTCGAGCGCCTCTTCGGCCGCAAGCGCATGCCTTGGCTGTTCCTGGCGCCGAACCTCGTTCTGTTCGCCATCTTTACCTTTCTTCCGATCGCGATCGCGGTCGGTTACGCCTTCACCGGCGGCACCAATCTTTTCGTCTCGGAACGGCCATTCGTCGGCTTCGACAATTTCCGCGCCCTGCTTTCCTGCGGCAACTATCTGCAGCCGGGAACCTGCCAGGAATCGCTGTTCTGGACGGCGGTGTGGAACACGCTGTGGTTCGTCGCACTGAACGTCACCGCCACATTGCTGGTGGCGCTGATCACGGCGCTGATCCTCAACCGGGCGATCTTCGCGCGCGGTTTCTTCCGGGCGATGTTCTTTTATCCCGTTCTGCTGTCGCCCGTTGTCATCGGCCTGATCTGGAAATGGTTCCTCGATCGCAACGGGCTGTTGAACGCCTTCTTCCAGATGCTCGGCGTGCCTCCTGAAATTTTCCTGCTGGATGTCGGCTGGTCGCGCTTCTTCGTCGTCGTGGTCTCGGTCTGGTTTCACATGGGTTTCTACACCCTCATCCTGCTTGCCGGCCTCCAGGCGATCCCGAAGGAACTTTACGAGGCCGCCGCCATCGACGCCGCGTCGCCGCGCCGCACGCTGTTCAGGATCACGCTGCCGCTGCTTGCGCCGAACCTGCTCGTCGTGTTCATCCTTCTGATGATCAAGTCCGTGCAGATCTTTGACGAGGCTTGGGTTTTGACGAATGGCGGCGGTCCGGGCACGGCCAATAGCTTCATCGTCCAATATATCTACCAGATGGCCTTCAGTAGCGATCTTCGCCTCTTCGGCCTCGCCTCGGCCGCCTCGGTTCTGATGGGGCTGGTGCTTCTGGTTCTCACCCTCATACAGCTGCGCCTCGGCAAGCGAATGGAGTCCTGAGATGAAAAGCTCTATGAATCCGATCCGCTTCATGACGCGCACGCGCCGGGCCGGACGCATCGATATAACAGACATCCTGTCCTGGGTCTGGCTGATCGGCGGCACGCTCGCCGTCCTCGTTCCCGTGCTCTGGGCCGGCCTCTCGTCGCTGAAGCCGGCGGCCGAAATCACCCGCTTTCCGCCGACGCTGCTTCCGCGCGCCGCGGTGGAGCAGACCGTGCCCGGCTTCGACAAGCCGCTCAGCCTCTGGCAAGTCACGATCGACGGCCAGGCGCGGGAAATGGCGATGGTCCGGCGTATCGGCCTCAAGGCCCAGATGGTCGATCCCGCCAATCCGGGACGGCCGGTCAGCGTCGACGTGAAGGGGATCACGCCGGTCCAGCACCTGACCGTCGCCACCGAAAATTACACCGATCCGCTGACACGCTTCAGCTTCCTGACCTTCCTCAAAAATTCGGTGTTCGTCACCGTCGTCGCGACGCTTCTGACGCTGATCGTCAACGCGATGGCGGCCTTTGCGCTGTCGAAATATAAATTTCGCGGCGACACGACGGTGTTCGTCATCATCATTTCCACCCTGATGATCCCGCTCGCCGTCGTCATGGTGCCGGCCTATCTCGTCATCGTCGGGGTCGGACTTGCCGACAATCTCTGGGGCGTCATCCTGCCGACCATCGCCTCTCCAACCGCCGTCTTTCTGCTGCGGCAATATATGCTGACCATACCCGACGAACTGATCGAGGCGGCGCGCGTCGATGCGGCGAGCGAATTCTGCATCTTCTGGCGCATCATCCTGCCGCTGACGGCGCCGGCTCTGGCGGTTCTCGCGATCTTCTCTGTGCTCTGGCGCTGGAACGATTTCCTCTGGCCGCTGATCGTCCTCAACAGTCGCGAGAATTTCACCCTGCAGGTCGGCCTGAACGCCTTCCAGGGCGAGTTCTCGGTGCAGTGGCACTATATCCTGGCGATGACCTTCCTCAGCCTGCTGCCCGTCACCGTCGTCTTCCTGTTCCTGCAGAAATACATCACCACGGGCATTGCCGGTACCGGAATGAAGTGAGCGAGATCCGGCAGTCCGCAATCGGGGTCGAGATGCGGAGACCTGCCGATTTGGACAGGAGCGGTTCAGGCTTGATCGCCAGAACCGCTTCGATCTCGTGTGAGGCAATGCCCGCAACCAGCATCCCTTGCGGGCGAAATATCACAAAACTGTTTCGAAGAGCGGGATCAAGGCCGCGCCGATCGCGCCGGGGGCATCGATGATCTCTGCCAGCGCAAGCTTCGGAACGTCGCGCAACGCGCCGTGCCGCGGCAGGTTGTTGAATTCGGTCCGTTCGATCAGCATTCTTGCAAGCGAATGTGGAAGCTCGCCGCCCAGCACGATCAATCCCGGGTCGAAGATCGCGCAGATCGCATTGACAGCGCGGTTGTGGGCCGGCGTGACGCGGTCGACCCATTCCTCGACGCCGTCCCAATCCACCAGCTTCTCGTTCTTCAGATCCCGCAATGTCAGGCCCGAGCGTCCCTTGGAGCGAAGATGCTCGAGCAGTTGGTTGAGCGCGGGGCGATCGTCGTAATCCTGACGCCCGAAGAGAACGGAGAATTCGCCGGCGTTGCCGAAACTGCCGCGAAACGGCATGCCGCCGGAAACGAGACCGCCGCCGTAGCCATGAAGGTGGGCGATATAGGCGAAATCCGTGGCATCACGACCGACGCCGAAAATGGCTTCCGCCAGAGCCGCAGTCCTGGCGACATTGTCGGCCCAGACCGGCAGACCAAGTTTATTGCCCAGCAAGGGCGCCAGGTCGATCAGCGACCAATGGGCGAGCGGCAAGGGACAGTTGAAGGCGGTCTCCAGCATTCGGTGGCCAGCGACCGCCAGGCCGACGCCGAGGACGTCACGCCGCTTGGCGTCGCGACGGGCAAGAATGTCTTCGACGGCTGCTTCGATCCGGTCCATCTCCTCCGATAGCGAAGACCCCGTCTGCGCCATTTCCATGTTTTCCAGAGGTTCGCCGAAGCCCATGAGACAAAGTCCGATCGAACCGACATTGACGGAGATTCCGAGCGTGAGACACCACTCCTTCCGGAGTGTCAGCTCAGGACTGGGCGGTCCCGCCCGCCGGTTTTCCGACTGCGAAAAGACGAGCATTCCTCGATCGTGCAGTCGTCCGACGATCCTGTGCAACGATTGCTGCGTCAGATCGAGCGGCTCGGTCAGGTCGGAGCGCTCGATGCCGGGAGACTTCCAGATCAACCGCAGGAGGTCCCGTTCGTTGCGGGTGGCTACCCGCGGCGGCTGTATATCGCGCAGAAAATGGGCGGCTACATGGTCCAGGGCAACGTACTTCATTTTCCGATCATATTGATTTACACTGTAGGTGTGAAGCAGGTGAAGGGGACGCTTGGCTTCTGCGGGGCAAGGAGGTCATCCGTGGTTCTCGGCCCTGCTTACCGCATCGAGATTGGTCATACCAGTCGCGATCGCGCGTCATTTCTCAAGGGAGTTGCATGGATTCGATGAGACCTGAGAATATGGCCCACTGTCCGGAGCATGGGCGTTACGGTTTTGTGCCGACGCATGAAGGCGCCAGCTTCGAATCGATGGTGCAGGCCTTTTCGGCAGGCTATGGGGTCTTCGGCGCGCAGCCGCTGAAAAACGAACGGAAGTTTGCCTGGGCCGCGGACCTGAGAAGGACCGAGGCGCTCACAACACTTCATTCGGTGTATGAGAGCCCCTGGACCATCCGAACGCTTGACGAGAGCCCGCAACATCTGACCTTTTTCATGCCGCACACCGGATCCTTTCGTCTATCGATCGGCAGGAGAACGGTTGAAAGCGGCGCCGGTCACCTTCTTATGGCCAACAACCACGAGGCCGGCGATCGCGTGATCCAGGGTGTTCCGCATCGCTCGGATGCTCTCTTCCTGGACTGGAAGGTCGTGAAACAGGCGCTTGCTTCGCTGGTGGAGACGCCATTCTCCGAGTCGCTCGACCTTGAGCCCATTCTGGATCTCACGACACAGGCCGGCCAACTCATCGGCAATCTGGTCCAAACGATTGTACAGGGCATGCGCGCCGGCGGTCCGCTGCTGTCTTCACCCCTTGCGGCGGCGGCGATGAGCGAAACGCTCGCTCACCTCGTGATCCGATTCGGACGCCACCGTCTTTCCGATCGTCTCGAAAGGAAGAAAGTGTCGCTGATCGCGCCTTGGCATGTCCGACGGGCCATCGAGTACATGCATGCCAATATCGCGGAACCTCTTACGATGACGATGGTCGCCGACGACGTCGGCGTTTCCCTTCGCGCGCTGCAAACGGGTTTCAAGGCCTTCCGAGGGACGTCGCCGGCAGGTTACCTCCGTACGATCCGGCTGCAGGCGGCCCGCGAGCAGCTGCGGGATCCGACGAACCAACGATCCGTCCGCGAAATCTGCGCGATATGGGGGTTTGCTCACGCGGGGAGATTTTCCATCATCTATCGCAGCACTTTTGGCGAAAGCCCGCGGGATACGCGGCTACGGGCGGAGCGCTTGCGCTGATTGGAGCCTGGAACAGGATGATCTTAGGCCCGGTTGGCCTAAATCAAATCCGGTTCTAGGTTAAAGAGTTAGAGCATGATGCCATCCGAAAACCGCTCACGCTTTTCGGCATCATGCTCTAGCGCGGAGGCGCAATGCTGCCGCGCAGGACGAGGTGGCAGCCCAGTTCCAGGCGATGGGCCGGCCGCTGCGGATCGTTGGCGATCAGCCGCTGTTCGATGAGTGCAAGTGCCGCCGCGCCGAGCCTGTCGGTTGGGACGCTGACCGTCGAAAGCGGCGGACGGCTGAACTCGCCGGGGACAATGTCGTCGAAGCCGAGGACGGAAACTGCTTCGGGCACGCGTATGTCGCGATCGGCCAATGCCTTCAGGCAGCCGAGCGCCAGATTGTCGGCCGCGCAGAAGACGGCAGTGGCGCCTTTCATCATCGGATCACGGTCGAGCAGCGCGTTGATGGCTGCTTCGCCATGCCTGGGCTCATAACCCTCGGCCTCGACGATCATCTCCTCCGGGACCGGTAGCTGTGCGGCGAGATAGGCATCGGAGAAGCCGTCATACCGGCGCTGGATGGTCGTGCGCCCCTTCCAGGTCAGGTGCAGGATGCGGCGATGCCCGAGCGCCAGCAGGTGCTCGATGCCGAGCCGCGCGCCGAAGCGGTTTTCGGGGGTCACCGTATCGACCAGCATGGTCGGGTCCTCGCCGTTGACGATGACCACTGGCATATCGGCGGAGGCGAGGCTGCGGATAAGTTCCGGCTGATCGTCGTTCAGGACCACGATCCCGTCAGCGCGCTCCGCTAGCGCGATCTGCCTGACCTGTGCGCCATCGATGCGCCGGCCGGTGCTGACGAAAGGCACGATCCTGATGCCGCGGCGCTCGCATTCCCTCCTGATACCGTTGAGGATCGTCCAGCTGACCAGGTTGAGGTCGCTCTCCGGCGCAGCGTCGTCGGGAATAGCGAGAAGCAGAACATGCAGGGTGGCGATCGTCGCCTTTTTTCTCCGGCGGTCGAGGTAACCGAGGCGTTTTGCCGAATCCAGAACCCTTTCGCGCACCTCGACCGTCAGCGGCGCGGTTCCGTTCAAGGCGTGCGAGGCCGTGCTCAGCGACACGTCGGCATCGCGCGCGACATCTTTGAGATTGACTTTGCGTTCCACTTTTTCCGTCACGAGTTCAGGTGGCGCCTTTGAAGGCAGAGCTAACTCGATGTTTTTACATAAAGACTTCAGAAAATCTACCTGCGTTGCAGCATAATTCTCCGCTTTCGGCGAAAGCTGGCTGCGGTGCCGCAAACGCACAATGACGAGTGCAGGGGCCGGGAGACTATTGCTGATCAGTGAGGATTGGCGAGCAGACCGTTGAACAGCAAGTCGAAATAGGTCCGCAGGAAGGCCTCCTTGTTGGGAGTGGGCACGCGGCGGTCGTCGAAGATCAGCCGCAGCACCGTCGTCGTCAGGATAGGCGCGACCACGATGTCGGAGAATTCCACCGGAACTGGGCGAAACTCGCCCGACGCCACGCCCTCCAGGATGAGGGCGTCGATCTTGGCGATGATCGGCTCGATGAATTGATCGTGGTGGCGGTCAATGAGGTCGGGAAACCGGTGTCCTTCCCCAATGACGAGCCGCGTCAGCTCGCGGGTCGTGCGATCCTCGGCGATTTGTTCATAGAGCAGGCCGAGAATGGAAGTCAGCCGGTCGGTGGCGCTGCCACTGAGCCCGTCGGTAATCGCCAGCAGCTCCTGAAATGGCACGGAAAAGTGGTTGATCATCGCTTCGAAGAGCTTTTCCTTCGTCTCGAAGTAAACGTAGACGGTGCCTTTGGTGACGTTAACCCTGTCGGCGATGTCTTCCACGCGCGTGCCCGCAAAACCGCTTCTGACGAATTCTTCGAAAGCCGCATCCAGAATCTGGATGGGTCGCAACGCTTTCTGTTCCGCGCGTGTGAGCTTCTTCGGAGATGCCATTTTTTCCTCGCCTCCCTTGTCGTGCACACCCTCTTCCCTGCGGCACAAAGTTTCATTGACTAATGCGTCAGTCAATTATATAGGAGCTGCCGTTGAGAGCAAGAGGTCAATTATGAGAACCATCCTGATCGCCACAGCGATCGCATGCGCCATCGGTCTCGGATCCTGCAGCGATGAGAGCAGGCCGGCTGAGCCGACCCCGCGGCAGGTCGGTGTCGTCGTCGCCAAGCCTGAGCCGCTGGTTCAGGGGGGCGCGATCACGGGAGAGGTGCGGGCGCGTGTCCAAAGCGATCTGTCGTTCCGCGTCAGCGGCAAGATCGTCGAACGGCTCGTCGAGGTCGGTCAGACCGTGAAATCCGGGCAGCTCCTCGCACGCATCGATCCGGAAGAGCAGAAGGCCGACCTGGATGTGGCGGCGGCCAATCTTCAGTCGGCCGAGGCGCAACAGACTCAGGCGCAGCTTGCATTCGACCGCCAGCAGAGCCTGTTTCGGACGCAGGTGACGACCCGCGCCGCGCTCGATCAGGCGCAGGAGGCGCTTCTGACGGCGCAGGCATCGACCAAGTCGGCGCAGGCACTCTTCGAAACCGCTCAGGACACCTTGTCCTACACCGAGCTGAAAGCGGATGCCGATGGGGTGATCACCGCCCGTAACGCCGAGGTCGGGCAGGTGGCGCAGGCCGCTCAGGTCGTCTTCACGCTTGCCCATGATGGCGATCGCGATGCCGTCTTCGAGGTCGTGGAAAGCGCATTCCTGCGTCCGATTGACGGCGACGGCACCGTAACTCTGTTGTCGGATCCGACGCAGAAGATCACGGCGAAGGTTCGCGAGATTTCGCCGACAATCGATTCCGCCACCGGCACCATCAAGGTCAAGGTGGCGATCTCGAGCGATGCTCCCGTTCCGCTGGGCGCTCCCGTCGTTGGACGGTTCAATTACCTGGCACAGGACGTCATCCAGCTGCCCTGGTCGGCAATGACCTCGAAGGACGGCAAGCCGGCCGTCTGGATCGTCGATCCGGCATCCTCAGCGGTTTCGGCCAGAACGATCGATGTAGCCGGCTACGAAACCGGCAGCTTCGTCGTGAAGTCGGGCGTGTCGGCGGGAGAGGTCGTGGTGACCGACGGCACCAAGTTCCTCAGGCCCGGTGAGATCGTGTCTTACGTCAAGGAAGCTTCCAAGTGAGTATTCGTCTGAAGATAGTCGCACTTATGCTGGGCACGGCCCTGGTCTCCTCCTGCGCGCCGAAGGCAGAAGAGAGTAAGGACGAAACGCCTCGGCCGGTGCTGTCGACGACAGTCAGGCAGACGCCGGCCACGGCCCTCAGCCTGACCGGCACCATTGAACCGGCGACCGAAACCGAACTCGGCTTTCGGATTCTTGGGCGAATGATTGCCCGCAATGTCAATGTCGGCGATATCGTCAAGAAAGGTGACGTCGTCGCCGCTATCGATCCGGTGGCGCTGGAGCTTTCTGTCCGCAGCGCCCAGTCCGATGTGGAAAACAGCGATGCCCAGCTTAGAAACGCGGTGACCACGGAGCAGCGCCAGCGCGCGCTGGTGGAATCGCGCTCGGGCACGGAAGCCTCGCTCGAAGAGGCCGAGCAGGCGAGACGGACGGCAGCGGCAGCCGTCGCCAAAGCACAGGCTAATCTCGACAAGGCCAAGGAGCAGCTGGGCTATGCGCAGCTTCGGGCGGAATTCGATGGTGTTGTAACGGCGACTTCGGCCGAGGTCGGGCAGGTCGTGTCGGCCGGCCAGACGGTCGTGACCATTGCCCGGCCGGACAAACGCGACGCCGTCGTCGACGTGCCCCAGGCAGCCGCTCAGAAACTGAAGATCGGTGCGCCCTTCGAAGTGACACTGCAGCTCGATCCGACGATCCGCACCTCAGGAACCGTCCGTGAGATCGCGCCGGAGGCGGAGACCGCCACCCGCACGAGCAGGACCAAGATCGCGCTCACCGATCCGCCTGAAGCGTTCCGGCTCGGCTCGGTCATCACCGCCTCCGCCACGATTGCCGCGGAGCCGGAGATCGTGCTGCCTTCCTCGGCCATCCTTTCCGGCAGCGACGACCAGAGCGTCTGGATTGTCGACGTGCCCGGCAAGAAGGTGTCGCTGCGCCGCGTCAAGATCGCGGGCGACGTCGTCGACGGCGGCACTGTCCGCGTCACCGAAGGGCTCGCACCCGGGGAACGGGTGGTCGTGGCCGGCGTGCATAAACTTGAAGATGGCCAGGCCATCAGGATCGACCAGGAGATCAACCAGTGAAGTCCTTCAATCTTTCCGACTGGGCGCTCGAACACCGTTCGCTCGTCTGGTACTTCATGATCGTCTTCATTCTTGCAGGCGCCTTCTCCTACCTGAACCTCGGCCGCGAGGAAGACCCGAACTTCACGATCAAGACGATGGTGATCACCGCACAGTGGCCCGGCGCCTCCGCCGAGGAAGTGACGCGGCAGGTGACCGACCGCATCGAGAAGAAACTCCAGGAACTGGAATCGCTCGACTACACCAAGAGCCAGACCGTTGCCGGCCAGACGACCGTTTTCGTCGAACTGCTGCCGACGACCAAGGCCCGGGACGTCGCGTCCACCTGGCTGCGTATTCGCAACATGATCGCCGACATCAAAGGCGATTTCCCGAGCGGTGTTGTCGGCCCCTTCTTCAACGACCGCTTCGGCGATGTTTTCGGAAACATCTATGCCTTCACCAGCGACGGTTTGACCCAGCGGCAGCTTCGCGATCTTGTCGAAAATGCTCGCTCCGAGGTTCTGAAGGTGCCTGATGTCGGTAAGGTCGACGTGATCGGCGCGCAGGACGAGGCGATCTATCTGGAATTCTCCACCCGCCAGATCGCAGCCCTTGGCATCGACCAGCAGTCGGTCATCCAAACCCTGCAGGCCCAAAATGCCGTGACGCAGTCCGGCTTCGTCGATGCCGGGCCGGAGCGCATCGCGCTCAGGGTGAGCGGACAGTTCACATCCGAAGAAAGCCTGCGGTCGATCAATCTGCGCATCAACGACCGCTTCTTCCCGCTGACCGACGTCGCCACAATCACGCGCGGCTACGTCGATCCGCCGTCGGCTCTGTTCCGCTTCAACGGCCAGCCGGCGATCGGGCTCGCCATCGGCATGAAGCAGGGGGCCAACCTCCTGCAGTTCGGCGAGGCGCTCGATGCCGAGATGAAACAGGTCGTCGCCGATCTTCCTATTGGGGTGGACGTTCACCGCGTTTCCGACCAGCCGGCGGTGGTCGACGAAGCGGTTTCGGGCTTTACACGGGCGCTCTTCGAAGCGATCGTCATCGTGCTCGTCATCAGCTTCATCAGTCTCGGCCTACGCGCCGGCATGGTGGTGGCGATCTCCATCCCCCTGGTGCTCGCCATTACCTTCGTCGTCATGGAATATTCCGGAATCTCGCTGCAGCGCATATCGCTCGGCGCATTGATCATTGCGCTCGGCCTGCTCGTCGACGACGCCATGATCGCCGTCGAGATGATGGTGGCGCGCCTGGAAGCGGGCGACGATCTCAGAAAGGCGGCGACCCACGTCTATACATCGACGGCTTTTCCGATGCTGACGGGAACGCTCGTCACGGTCGCGGGCTTCATCCCGGTTGGTCTCAACAGTAGCGCCGCCGGCGAATTCACCTTCACGCTTTTTGTGGTCATCGCGGTTTCGCTGGTCGTTTCGTGGATCGTCGCAGTGCTCTTCACGCCGCTTCTCGGCGTGACGATCCTGCCGAAAACCATGAAGTCGCATCATGAGAAGAAGGGGCGCTTCGCTGCTGTCTTCTCCTGGCTTCTGAAGCTCGCCATGCGCTGGCGCTGGGCCACCATCGTGCTCACGGTCGGCGTCTTCGCTCTCTCGGTCGGCGGCATGGGGCTGGTGCAGCAGCAATTCTTCCCGAACTCGGACAGGACTGAGCTCGTCATCGACTGGAATCTGCCGCACAACAGCTCCATCGCCGAGACCAACCGGCAGATGGCCAAGTTCGAAAAGGAGATGCTGGCCGACAACAAGGATATCGACCATTGGACAACGTATGTCGGTCAGGGCGCGCCGCGCTTCATCCTGTCGTTTGACGTCCAGACGCCTGATGTCACCTTCGGTCAGACCATCATCGTTACCAAAGGCCTCGACGTGCGCGACAAGGTGCGTGCGGACCTGCAGAACTATCTGACCAAGACCTTCCCCGGCACCGACGCCTTCGTGAAGCTTCTCGACATCGGCCCGCCCGTGGGCAAGCCGGTCCAGTACCGGATCAGCGGACCCGACATTCAGGAGGTGCGCGACATTTCCCAGCAGTTCGCCGGCGTCGTCGGCGCGCATCCGCTGCTGTCGAACATGGTGCTGGACTGGAACGAACCCTCGCGCGTGGTGAAAGTCGATGTACTGCAGGACAAGGCGCGCCAGCTCGGCGTCTCCTCCGAGGACATCGCCACCGCTCTCAACGGCATTGTCGAAGGCTCGACGGCGACGCAGATTCGCGACGACATCTATCTGGTCAATGTCATCGGCCGGGCGAGGGCATCGGAGCGTGACTCCGTCCAGACGCTTGAGAATCTGCAGCTCTCGACCTCCAACGGCAAGGTCGTGCCGCTTTCGGCGGTGGCGAATTTCCGCTACGAGCTCGAGCAGCCGACGATCTGGCGTCGCGACCGGCAGCCGACCATCACGCTCAAGGCGGCCGTCATCGGCTCGACGCAGCCGGCCACGATCGTCGACCAGCTGAAGCCGAAGGTCGAAGAGTTCCAGAAGAACCTCCCCGTGGGATACAAGGTGGAAGTGGGCGGCGCGGTCGAATCAAGCGCCGAAGCCCAGGGACCGATCGCTGCTGTAGCGCCGCTGATGCTGTTTACGATGGCGACGATCCTGATGATCCAGCTGCAGAGCTTCAGCCGCCTGTTTCTGGTCTTCGCGGTCGCGCCGACGGCCCTGATCGGCGTGGTCGCGGCGCTCCTTCTGAGCAATGCACCGATGGGCTTCGTCGCCATCCTCGGCATTTTGGCCCTGATCGGCATCCTGATCCGCAACTCGGTCATCCTGGTCGTGCAGATCGAGCATCTGCGCGCCGAAGGGGTCGCGGCGTGGCAGGCGGTGATCGAGGCGACCGAACATCGCATGCGGCCGATCATGCTGACGGCGGCCGCCGCCACCCTCGCGCTGATCCCAATCTCGCGCGAGATCTTCTGGGGCCCGATGGCTTACGCCATGATGGGCGGCATTGTCATCGGAACCGCGCTCACGCTGCTGTTCCTGCCGGCGCTCTACGTCGCCTGGTTCAGGATCCCGAGGGACGAAACTGTTCGGGCCGACGCCGCGGCGGAAGCATGAAGACGGGCTTTGACGGCCATCCAATGCAGCCGCCGCGCCGGCGGCTGCATATCTCGGTTTCCAACGGAGCGGATCGATGAGGGAACGATACTCTCAACGGCTGCCAAAGGCCGGCGCGGCCATGATCGCAGCGATCGGGCTGGCAGTGCTTGCGGGCTGCGCCACCAGACCAACGCCTGACGTCTTGAAGCCCGTACATCTGAGTGGGCCTGTTCATTCCGAAACAGTTCCGGAGCGGGTGAACGTCCTGACCGCGACCAACAGAGCACCCGATAGCGTACGGGGTGGATTTGGCGGCACATGGGCCGCGACCATGACCTACGAGCACTACGCGTTTTCGGTTCCGTCCGGCAGGAAGGACACCGCCATCGTCTACCCGACGGCGAAGCCGGACCCGGAACGGCAATTTGCCGTCGTCGAGCGCAAGCAGTTGGCGAAGGACGCCTTCGTGCAGCAGGCGCTGGGCTCCGTGCAACCCGACGGCACCATCGGCATCTTCGTCCATGGCTACAACTACAGTTATCAAGAGGCGCTTTATCGCACGGCCCAGATCGCTGCGGACGCCAAGATACAGGGCGCTCCGATCCTGTTTTCCTGGCCGTCGGCTGCCTCCGTCGCAGGTTATGTCGCCGACCGTGACGCCGCGCTTTCTTCGCGCAGCGAACTCGATTCCCTCGTCACCTCGCTTTCGGCCTCCGGCAAGGTGAAGCGCGTCATCCTGTTCGGGCATAGCATGGGTGGATTCCTGGTCATGGAAACGGTGCGGCAGCTCAAGCTGCAGCATCGCGACGATGTCGTCAGCAAGCTGGCCGTGGTTCTCGCCGCCCCCGATATCGACGTCGACGTGTTCCGCTCCCAACTGACGGATATCGGCCAGATGCCGATGCCGATCTCCCTTCTTGTGTCGAAGGATGATCGGGCGCTCGTGGCTTCGAGCTTAATCGCGGGAGAACGCCCGCGCGTCGGGCGTCTCGATATCAACGATCCCGTCATCGAGGAGGCCGCCATGAAGGAAAGGCTTCGGGTCATCGACATCACGTCGATCGAAGCAGCAGATGGGCTGGGGCACGATCGCTATGCATCTCTTGCCAAGTTCGGCGCTCAACTCGCCTCCTTCGAGGGCGGCGGGCGCACGAGCGCCGGCGACGTCGGCGCCTTCGTCTTCGATGCCGCCGGCGCGGCTGTCGCAAGTCCGTTTCGACTGGCCGGTCGGGTGGCCGCCGCTCAATAGGCGGCGGCTATGGTATGTCCGCGGCGCGGCCTCGAGGCATCTGTACAATGCGACCATCAGCATTGTGTACAATGTGACTATTAAATTGTCAGATGCCTAAATGAAGCGCAGACTTCCTCCCGTGGTCGAGTCGCCACAGGGGATATGGGAGGGCATTCATGAGCATTCGAGATCCGTCTCCCTCGTTGTATAACGAGGACCTTGCACCCGCCGCCGAGCGCAAATGGGGTGCATTCAGCATCTTCAACGTCTGGACGTCCGACGTCCACAGCCTGTGGGGCTATTATCTGGCGGCGAGTCTGTTCCTGCTGTGCGGCAGCTTCGTCAATTTTGTCATCGCCATCGGCATCGGTTCCCTGGTCATCTTCATCCTGATGAGTTTGGTCGGCAATGCCGGTGTGCGCACCGGCGTACCCTTTCCGGTGCTGGCCCGGGCCTCGTTCGGCACCTTCGGCGCCAACGTTCCGGCACTGGTCCGCGCGGTGGTCGCCTGCTTCTGGTACGGCGCCCAGACGGCCGCGGCATCCGGTGCCATTGTTGCCTTGCTGATCAGGAATGAGAGCCTGCTCGCTTTCCATCAGAACAGTCACATGCTCGGCCACTCGACCCTCGAACTCATCTGCTACGTCATCGTCTGGGCGCTGCAGCTGCTGATCATTCAGCGGGGTATGGAAACGGTCCGCAAGTTCCAGGATTGGGCCGGCCCGGCCGTGTGGATCATGATGCTGATCCTGGCGGTTTATCTGGTTGTCAAATCAGGCACTTTCTCCTTCGGTTCGGAAATTCCGCGCGACGTGCTGATCGAAAAAACCAAGGATGCGGGCGTGCCGGGTGAGCCGGGCTCGATTGCGGCGCTTGCCGCCGTGGCCGCCACCTGGATCACCTATTTTGCCGCGCTCTACCTGAACTTCTGCGATTTCTCTCGTTATGCGACGAGTGAAAAAGCGCTCAGGAAAGGCAATCTCTGGGGCCTGCCGATCAATCTTCTGGCCTTCTGCCTCGTCGCAGGTGTCACGACCACGGCCGCGTTCACCGTTTACGGCGAGGTGTTGCTGCATCCGGAAATGATATCGGCGAAATTCGATAGCTGGTTCCTGGCGCTGCTTGCCGCACTGACATTCGCAGTCGCCACGCTCGGCATCAACGTCGTGGCCAACTTCGTGTCGCCGGCCTTCGATTTCGCCAATGTCTTCCCGCGCCAGATCAATTTCAAACGCGGGGGATATATCGCCGCCCTGATCGCACTTGTGCTTTATCCGTTCGCTCCCTGGGAGACGGGTGCGGCGCATTTCGTCAACTTCATCGGGTCGACGATGGGGCCGATCTTCGGCATCATGATGGTGGATTACTATCTCATCCGGAAGAGCCAGCTGAACGTTGAAGCGCTCTACCGGGAGAATGGCGAGTTCCGCTTCCAGAACGGCTGGCACGGCAATGCCTTCATCGCATTCGCGGTTGGCGCGCTGTTCTCCTCGATCCTGCCGACCTTCACCTCGATCCTGCCGGATTGGTGGGGCACTTATGGCTGGTTCTTCGGCGTCGCCATCGGTGGAGCGATCTATTTCGTGCTGAGAATGGGCGCGCGGCGCAATCCGGCCTTTGCCGCATGATCAAATAGAAGGCGCCCGGCAACGGCCGGACGCCTTTTGCTTCAGAATTCCTGCAGACCTACGTTCAGCGGCGCGCGGCAACCGCTTGGATCGCTGCGCGGCCGGCGGGCTGGGCCATGGTTCTCGCCGTCGAACGAAGGGCTCCGGATTGGCCGGAGGCCGTATCGTCGAGCCTGAACTGGGCGACAAGCTCGCGAAGCTTCTGGGCTTCCTGCGCGAGCGAGTCTGATGCCGCCGTCGACTGCTGCACCATCGTCGCGTTCTGTTGCGTGGTCTGGTCCATCTGGTTGACCGCGACATTGACTTCGCTGAGGCCGATCGACTGTTCTTTCGCAGACGTGGCGATCGAATCCATGTGCTGGTTGATCTGCGTGATGAAGCCGCCGATGGTCTTCAAGGCCTGACCGGTATCGCGCACCAGTTTCACACCGCTCTCCACCTCTTTCGAGGAATTCTGGATCAGGCCCTTGATTTCCTTGGCAGCACTCGCCGAGCGCTGTGCGAGTTCGCGCACTTCCTGGGCGACGACGGCGAAGCCCTTGCCCGCTTCGCCGGCTCGTGCTGCTTCCACGCCGGCGTTCAGCGCCAGAAGGTTGGTTTGGAACGCGATCTCGTCGATGACGCTGATGATGTTGGAAATCTGCTGCGACGAGGTCTCGATGCGTTCCATCGCCTCCTCCGCGTGGGAGACGACTTCCGCCGAAATGCCGGCGCTGCGATTTGCCTCCGTGGCTACCGCACGCGTTTCTTCGGTCCGTTTGCTGGAGTTCGACACGTTAGCAGTGATCTGTTCCAGCGCGGCGGCCGTCTCTTCGAGCGAGGCCGCCTGCTGCTCTGTGCGCTTGGAGAGATCGCTCGCCCCGGAGGAGATCTCGCGCGTGCCTTCGTCGATCGTGCCGATGCTCTCGGAAATCGCTTTCAGCGTCGCACTGAGTTGCGTCACCGACTGGTTGAAGTCGTGGCGCAGCACCTCGAAGTCGGGTGCGAAGGCCTCATTGAGCTGGAAGGCGAGGTCGCCCGCGGCGAGGCGCTTCAAACCGGCGGCAAGACCCGAGGTGGCAATACGCAGCCGCTCCGAAGCATCTTCTTCCGCCTGCTTTTGGGCGGCAACGCGATCGGCCTCCGCTTTGTTGCGGTTTTCTTCGGCTTCCAGCGCCAGCCGCTTGTTCGTGATCGCCGCTTGGCGGAAGATCTCTACTGCCGCAGCCATCGAGCCGACCTCATCGGCGCGGTCGGCAAAGGGAATTTCCGAGCCGGTGTCCCCTTCGACCAGGCGCCGCATCGCGACGGTGATGCCGGTGATCGGATTGGCGATACTCTTCAGCACGAAGGCGACGGCGCCGAGAACGAGCAATCCCGCAAATCCGATCGCGGCAAGCAGGTAGAATTCGATCGAGGCGAAGGTTTCCTTGCTGAGGTCGGCCGCCTTGTTGCTGCCGCTGACATCCAGTTCGACGAGGCTCGTCGTTGCCTCCTTCAGCTTGTCCGAGTAGGTGCGCATCCCTGCGCCAAGGTATTGCCCGGCTTCCTCGGTCTTGTTGGCGCGCGAAAGGGCGAGCAATTGCGAGCTGCTGGCGATGTAGCCTTCAACGCTCTCCTTGATTGTCTTGATCAACTCGCGCTCGTGGTCGGACGAGGCAAGCGGAATGTAGGCGTCCACCGATTTGCGAATGGCATTCTCGGCAACGGCAATCGCCTCTTCGCGTGTCTTCTTCTCCGCCTCGCTCTGCGCGATGACGTGATCGCGGTAGGCGAGGCGCAAATTGGTCATGTTGAGATTGATTGCCTGCGAGGCCCGCACGCTCGGCAGCCATCGGGTCGCGATTTCCTCGGTGGAGCCGTTGGTATTTCGAAGACCGTCGACGGCGAGATAAGCGACAAGACCGAAAAGGAGGGCTATGCCGCCGAAGATCAACAGCAAACTCGATTTTATGTTTGGACGACGCATTAAAGTCCCCATCGAACGCTCCCGCCGTCACACCGGCGTGATGAGATCCCTTTGTAGCGAAAAAAATTTAACGATGTGTTCCGGGAGGGAACAAGGCCGTTTACCAGTTTTGCGGGAACCTGCCGCCCCTTGCGTGTTCATGATCACGTTCAGACGGGAAAATGCCTATCGATGGGCGTCAGAGTTGATAGGAGCCAG
Source organism: Rhizobium phaseoli (assembly GCF_001664385.1). Classification (NCBI taxonomy): domain Bacteria; kingdom Pseudomonadati; phylum Pseudomonadota; class Alphaproteobacteria; order Hyphomicrobiales; family Rhizobiaceae; genus Rhizobium; species Rhizobium phaseoli. Next base: position 388,901 of record NZ_CP013536.1, read on the forward strand.
TCATGATGAAGCGCATATTTTCAGTCGTTCTTGCATTGATCCTTCCGGTGCAGTCAGCCGTTTCTCAAGCCCCCGACGAGGCGCAAGCCCGCAAAGCGCGGTCTATCGCCCAGCTTCAGTCGGAAGGTGTGCCGACCATCGATCATCTGCCGATCATCGAGACGGAGAGCGACAGCACCCGCCGCGATACGAAGGCTGTCGCTCAGCGCGTCATCGCGCTTGTAATCGTTGCCGTGAAAGGCGAGACCGGCGACCACGCCATGGGCCAGACCCTCATCCGGCAGTTCAACGCGGCACGTTTCTTCACTCCGAAAGAACGGGCATTCATGGACAACCCCAATCCGTCGGAGCAGGACCGGGTGAATTTCGCCTGGCGCTACGAAGGCGTCCACGTCCTGTTATGGGCGCTCGGGATTGCGCCGGAGCTCGAACGTCCCGATCATATTTGCGACGTACCGTTCATCGCGAACACGCTCAGGGAGCTGGGGACGGACGGGCTGATGCGCCGCGCTAAGCTGCGCCCGCAAAAGGAGCTGCTCGATGCCGCCGACTTGATCTACCGCTATGATTGGGCTGCCGTGAACGCCCGGCTGAAGGGCGAGGAACCGCCCGCCGGATTGGACAAGGGTGTCGTTTACGAACGCCACTATGCCCTCAACTGGCTGATCGGCTACCTGGATCAGGACTGGGACGATATCTCCACGGACACATGATGCTTCCTGCGTCCAATCGGCTTCCACCAAGGCGGATGCATGTTTGGTGAAATGGCATTATGATCGCCACGTCGCGGATCGGCGAGGAGGTCGGCCACGGAGGGGTTATTCCTGGAGAGGGAGGACGGCAGGATTTGGAACAGTTGAAGGATCCGGACAGTGTTTCGCCGCAGGCCGGCAGCGGCTCTGCGTCGCCGCGGCATGAGCGACGGGGCGTGGTGGCGGCGGCCGTATACCAGCAGGGGCAGCGCATTCGCGACATCAGGATAGAAGAAGCCGGCGAATGGCGCAGCCGGGAGAACGCCATCGTCTGGATCGGCCTGCATGAGCCGGATGAAGTGCTGTTGCACCAGGTGCAGGCCGAGTTCAATCTCCATCCGCTGGCGATCGAGGACGCGGCGCAGCCCCATCAGCGGCCGAAGTTGGAGATTTACGGGGACGCGATGTTCATCGTCGCCCGCACCGCCCATATGAAGGATGGCGAGATCATCTTCGGCGAAACGCATCTGTTCGTCGGCCGCGGCTATGTCGTCTCCGTGCGCCACGGCGAGTCCTCTTCCTACCTGACGGTGCGGCAGCGATGCGAGGCGACGCCGACTGCGCTTGCCCACGGCGAGAACTATATTCTCTATTCCATCCTCGATTTCATTGTCGACAACTACATGCCGGTCATCGAGGTCGTGCAGGAGGAGGTCGAGAAGCTCGAAGATCTGGTGCTGCGCGAACAGCTGGGAAAGTCCGACATCGAACGGCTTTACCTCCTGCGCCGCAAGCTCTTGCGGCTGCGAAACGCCGTGGTGCCGCTGGTGGACGTCTGCCGGCGATACGAGCACATCGACCTTCCCGGCATGGATCCGACGCTGCAGTCGCTGTTTCGCGATGTGACCGATCACGTTCGCCGGGTTCAGGAAGATATCGACGCGCTGCGCGAGGTCCTCGCCTTCGCTTTCGAGGCCAGCGTGATGATCGGCCAGACGGAGCAGACGGCGATTGCCCGCAAACTCGCCGCCTGGGCGGCAATCCTCGCCGTTCCCACGGCGATCGCCGGCATTTACGGGATGAATTTCAGCGACATGCCGGAACTGAAATTTCAGTATGGTTATTTCGTCGTGCTCGGCGTCATCGCTTTCCTCTGTCTGTGCCTCTTCGGCTTCTTCCGACGGAGGAAATGGCTCTGATTGTCAGCGCAGGGCCTCCAGCAGCCGTTCCCGATGGCTGGAGATATAGTCGATGTCGCCGAGATAAAGCCGGGCGTCTCCGTTATCGATGTCCTCGGCGAATGTCTCGTCTCCGGCTGCTGCGCTTGCCAGCATGAAATCCACGAGCGCCCGAAGTCGCCGGCAGATCATTTCGGGAAGCTCGCGCCGTTCTTCCGCCGTCGCCCCATAGGCGGTGCAAAAGATGTCCGCCCGGCGCAATTGGTCGTCGAGACCGAACGCCACGGCGGGATTGGCCGGATCGGACAAGGGCGCCCAGCGATAGACCGCATAAGCGAGGTCCCACAGGCGCGGGGCAGGATGGGCGGTGTCGAAATCGATGATCCCGACCGCAGCATCATCCGCCGCGGCAACGTTGTAAGGCGCAAAATCACCGTGGCATATGATCTCGCGCGGCTCTTGCGGCGCCAGCATCCATGTCTGAGCCTCGGCGTCTTTCTCCAGAAATCCTTGCGACGCCGAATGAAAATCGCCGAGAAGCCTTGCGGCCGAAACCAGCATGCGCTCGGAACCGACGAAGCGATCGCCGAGGTCTTCGCAAACGCGCCCGGCGACGTAGCTCACGACCTCCTGGTTCCCGTCGGTGATGCCGATCGGTTCGGGCGCTCCGGCAAAGCCTCCGCTCCTGAGATGGCGCAGGAACCGATGCACCGTCGGCGTCCATGTGCCGGATGGTCTGATGACGGTCTCGCCGTCGCGCCAGATCTGCCCGGTTCGTCCGCCCTCCAACGGTTTCAAATTATCGCCTCCAGCATTCATGCGGATTTCAACGTTTCGAGATGGGCCTGAACCGTGGCGCCAAGATTGGTCTCGTGGCAGTTCCGATAGAAGGCCAGCGTGTCCAAAGGCATTCCCTCGGGAATGGCGACGAAGTCTTCAAGCCGAAAGCCGTTCAAACTCCCGAGCTGTCCGTTCCTCAGCCGGTCTTCCTCCAAAGCGCCGACGCTATCGGCCAAGGCTTCGAAATAGGCGAGATTGGCATCCACGATCGAAGGAGACGACGTCCTGCCATGTGCCGGAATGACCAGCCTGGCGTTGAGATCGCGTATCCGCTGGAGCGAGGAACGGATCAGCTGGAGATCAGCCGCGCTTCTGCTCCAGACCTCGGGGATCGGATATTCCACCGCGTCGACGGCGAGGCAGATGCGCAGCTCGGGGATCCAGACGGCGATATGGTCGGGTGTATGCCCCGGCGTATGAATGAGCTCCAGCGTCAGATCGCCGCCGTTAAGGGTCATTGAGCCGGAGAAGGTGATGTCGGGACCGATGATCTCGACATCGCCAAACCGCGAATCCTCGCCCACCTTGTCTATCAGGACCTGCTTAGTCGCGGGATCGCGCAGACGGTCGAGTGCTGTGGCATGCGCGATGATGGGAGCGCGCCCGGCAACAGCGGCATTGCCCCAGAAATGATCCCAATCCATGTGCGAATTGACGACGATCAGCGGACCAGCCCCGGCCCTTTCCTCAAGAAGATCCAGAGCCGTCCGGCAAAGCTCGGACGTGCCGAGCGTATCGATGAGGACGTTGAACCTCTCGGTCCTGACAAATACGGCATCGACTTCGTCTCCGGCGCAGACGATCACGATCCGCTCGTCGAGTTCGGGATGGGAGTGCAACTCCACCGCTGGATTCATGTCTTGGGCTCCTGAAGCGCGTCGATATTACTCGTCCCTTGGTGTGAAAGAGAGGCTCCGTCTCCTATTTTCGGCGATGATCGCAGCTTTGACTTGGTTGAAGAATTCCTCGGGAATGAACCCGTAATCGACGCGACTGGGATCATCGGGGCGTGGGCGCAAGTCATAGCCGGGCCAGATAAAGCGGTTCAGTTGAGTCAGTCGCAGCCAGTGCCGCCCGGCATCAAGGCCAATCGATTTTGCTACTGCGGCAGGCATTTCGAGCGATGCCGAGGCATCGGCTGGATCGGGTTCGGAGTGGGTAATGGGTATGACAACAACTTGAGTTGCCGCTGTGTCCTTCACCTTCGCTGCAAGAACGATCGCGCAAAGCCTGTCCTTGGAGGCTTCGTATTTTCCCCCGTCGTAATCCTCTTTCCAGAGAAAAGAGTATCTGATCACCAGGCCAGGTGCGGGTTCGGGGAACTTCACTTCGGCGCGACGCCATATTTAGCGTTTTCGATGTCCGAAATAGTTTCGTCGTCCAACTCTCCGACAACGAGAACCTCACGCTCTCGGCGCTTCAGGCTCCTATAGTGTTCAAGCTCGCTCGCGGAAAGATAGCCGCCGATGACACGCCCATGACTTGTGACTTCAATGACCGTTCCAGCCATCGCCTCATCCTGATATCGTGCGAAGCTGCGAGAGAATACAGTCGCGGGCACTCTCACTGCTGTGGCCATCTTCCTTCCTCCATTCAGAATGTGTAAAATACGCAAATTACGTAAATTGTAAATGATGATGGAAGAGCTTCAATCCGGTTTCTGCCGCACCGGTACATGCACATCCCACTGTCTCATCACTTCGTTCGGCACGGCGGCTGCGCATATCACCGCCACACTGGGTTTCGAGCGGCCGAGGCTTTTCGGCGTCCAATGCGCTTGGAGCGGCACCGCGCAGCGGGGAACCAGCACCTTCGCATTGGGTTCCAGCACGCTCCACTGCTCGTGCCCTTTGGCATTCTCCTGCGCGATGAAGAGCCTGGCCTCCTCGCGGATTTCGAACAGCCCGTGCTTGTCTGGTGTCGAGCGATCGGTGTCGATGCTCCAGGCGGCGAGGCATGTTACGCAAGCCGACAGGGCGGCAGTGAAGAGTATTGATCGAAGCATTGATGCGCTCTCAACCGCCCGATGGGTTCTGGATGCGAAACAGTCGGGCCATCTTTTAGCGCATGGCGGCAATATCTCTACAGGCAAATCAAAAGGCCCTCGGATATCGCCGTGCGCCGGCTCGATCGGGCGCGCGTGACCTGCCACTGTGATTGAGCAAGCCTCGAATTCGATGCTGTTTGCGATGTCGATGCAGCCGTGAATTGACGGGTTGCGTGGAACAACCTCCGCCAAAGGAAGTTTGCCTGAAAAGCAAACTCGAGGCGGCGGCCGATGTTATTATCTGCGAAGCAGGGTGCGGTGAGCACCCCACCCAGGATCTATTATGTCAATCCGCTGCTTCTCCAGGGCATCGATGCATGGCGCGAGGTTTTCGACCACGCGGCGGATACCGGTTTCGACCATGTGCTGACAGCGCCTCTGTTCGACCGGGGCGGGGAACGCAGCGTCTTCACCTCCCAGGACGTCGACCGTCTCGATCCTCAACTGCAGCTCGGAAGCACGGTAGAGGATGGAGTGGCGCGTCTGGCGGAAGCCGCCGGCAAGAGCGGTGTCGGCTTGATGATGGACCTGATGCTCGACGGAAAAAGGCAAGATCGGCAAGCGGGCTTTCGACCCGTCGATCCCCGGCGCTCGCCGCTCGACCCGGCCGAGCCGATGAGCATGCTGGAAGCGGAGCGGCAATCGCAGCTCTCGGCAGAATGGATCGAACGGCTGCAGCGGCTGTCCGACGCCGGTCTTGCCGGCTATCGGGTGCTCGGGATTGATCGGGCAACACCGGCGCTTTTCAAATCGCTGTTCGCAGGTGTGCGCGAGAAGGCGGAAGCGCAATTCTTCGCCTGGACGCCTGGCACCGATTTTGCGGTGAGAAGCGCGATCGCCGATGCAGGTTTCACCGGATGTTTTTCATCGATGGCCTGGTGGGATCTCGACGAGAGATGGTTCGTCGAGGAGCATCGTATCCAGGAGCCGCTCGGCTGGCAGGTTGCCTTTCCCGAGCCGCCGTTTGCCAGGCGTATCGCGCATGGGACGGAGAGCCGTGAAATCCTCGAGCGGCGCGCCGTCAGGGCGCTGCGCCTTGCCGCCTCGCTCGGCGGCGGCCTGATGGTTCCCATGGGTTTCGAATATGGCGCGGCGACACCGCTCGATCCAACCCATGGCGATGGCTCGGGCCTGCGGAAGTTCCGCCACGATCTCGCCTTCGATATCTCCTCGGAAATCCGCCTCGCCAATACAGAGATCGGCAAGGCCGGCCATGCGCGCGCGCCGTCGCTTCGCCTGATCCGAAATGCTAATGGGCCGGTTTCCGCGCTTGTCCAATCGGAGGTGCTGGATCTTCGCAGCGCCTCCGATGTGCGCTTCATCCTGCTGAACAGAGACCTCCGGCGAAGCGCGCCGGCACCGGTGACGGCGCTTCGCGAAGCGGCCTCCGGTTTTCTTCCCATCGCCGATGGCGCGGCCCTGCGTCTGCGGGCAGGCGAGACCCGGGTGATCAAAGCCAAAGCGCCGGAGCCGATCACCTCAAGACCCGCTCTTGACATTGAGCAGGCGACGGCATCGGCGCGGCTTGCCATCGAAAACATCATGCCGCGGGTTGATGACGGACGCTTTCCTGTCAAACGCGTGGTCGGCGAGACCGTCACCGTCGAGGCGGATATATTCGCCGATGGTCACGACCCGCTCGCAGCCGCCCTGCTCTGGCGGCCGCATGACGCCATAGCGGAGTGGAACGAGACGCCGATGCAGCTGGTCGGAAACGACCGCTGGCGGGCTGAATTCCTGCTTGAGCGCATGGGGCGCTACGAATTCGCGGTCGAGGCGTGGAAAAATCCGTTCGCGATCTTCCGCTACGAGCTGACCAAGAAGAACGATGCGAGGCTCGACCTGAAGCTGGAGCTCCAGGAGGGGCTGAACCTCGTCCGCGCCGCGAAGGCGCAGGCGCCGGCAGCGCTCGGCGCCGGCTTGCAGGCTCTGATCGACAGTCTCGAAAAGGCTTCCGATCCCGAGCGCACGGCGATCTTGCTCGATCCCGAGACATCCGAACTGATGAACAAGGCCGACAGGCGGCCGTTCCGGCTTCGCTCAACGGCAAGCGCCGTCGATGCCGAACGCAAGGCAGCAGCCTTCGCCAGCTGGTACCAGATCTTTCCGCGTTCGCAGAGCGGCGATCCCAACCGGCACGGCACCTTCGACGACGTCATCCCGAGGCTGGCCGATATTCGCGGCATGGGCTTCGACGTGCTCTACTTCCCGCCCATTCATCCGATCGGCTCGACCAACCGCAAGGGCCGCAACAACAGCCTTAAGGCTGCACCCGGCGATCCCGGAAGCCCCTATGCCATCGGCTCGGAAGATGGCGGACATGACGCCATCCATCCCGAGCTCGGCGATTTCGAGGATTTCGGCCGGCTGGTCGACGAGGCGGGCCGGCATGGGCTGGAGATTGCGCTGGATCTCGCCATCCAAGCGTCGCCGGATCATCCCTGGCTCAGGGAGCATCCCGGCTGGTTCGACTGGCGTCCCGACGGCACGATCAAATATGCCGAGAATCCACCGAAGAAATACGAGGATATCGTCAATGTCGATTTCTACACGAAGGATGCCTTGCCTTCCCTATGGGTGGAGCTGAGGGACATCGTCCAGCTCTGGGTCGACCAGGGCGTCAAGCTGTTTCGCGTCGACAATCCGCACACCAAGCCCTTCCCCTTCTGGGAATGGCTGATCGGCGATATCAGGGCGCGCCATCCCGACGTCGTCTTTCTCTCGGAAGCCTTCACCAAGCCGAAGGTCATGTACCGGCTGGCGAAGATCGGCTTCTCCCAGTCCTATACCTATTTTACCTGGCGCAATGCCAAGTGGGAGCTCGAGGAATATATGCGGGAGCTCACCGAGACGGCGCCGAAGGAATTCTTCCGCCCGCATTTCTTCGTCAACACTCACGACATCAATCCGGATTTTCTGCAGAACGCGCCGCGCCCGGCATTTCTCATCCGCGCCGCACTTGCGGCCACCCTTTCAGGATTATGGGGTGTTTATAACGGTTTCGAACTTTGCGAGGGACGGCCCGACGCCAAGCGCAAGGAATATGCCGACAGCGAGAAATACGAGATTCGCGTCTGGGACTACGACCGGCCGGGCAACATCATTGCCGAAATCAGGATGCTCAACCGCATCCGGAACGAAAACATTGCGCTGCATTCGCATCTCGGGCTGACGCTGCTCCCCGCCTCGAACGACAACATCCTCTTCTTCGAAAAGGCAAGTCGCGCCCGCGACAACGTCCTGCTGATTGCGATCAGCCTCGACCCTCATAATTTTCAGCAGAGCGACGTCGAGCTGCCGCTCCGGAAGTGGTCACTCGGGGATGGCGGCGCGCTCGACGCCGAGGATCTGGTTGGCGGGCATCGTTTCAAATGGACTGGCAAAAGGCAGACCGTCGCTCTCAATCCTCACATTCTGCCCTTTGCAATCTGGCGCGTTCGCGCCGCGGAGGCATGAATGGATACGATGAACCCCGGTAACGCCGAGCCACTGCTCTGGTACAAGGATGCGATCATCTACCAGCTGCATATCAAGTCGTTCTACGACGCCAATGGCGACGGCGTTGGCGATTTCGCCGGCCTGCATGCCAAGCTCGATCATATCGCGGCCCTCGGCGTCAACGCCATCTGGCTGCTGCCATTCTTTCCCTCACCACGCCGCGACGACGGCTATGACATCGCCGACTACGGCAATGTCAGTCCGGATTACGGAACGATGGAGGATTTCCGCGCCTTCGTCGATGCCGCCCACCAGCGCAATATCCGCGTAATCATCGAACTCGTCATCAACCACACTTCCGACCAGCATCCCTGGTTCCAGCGCGCCCGACAGGCGCCTCCGGGATCACCCGAACGGGACTTCTATGTCTGGTCGGATACCGATCAGAAGTTCCCGGAAACGCGCATCATCTTCCTCGATACGGAAAAATCCAACTGGACATGGGACGCGGTGGCCGGCGCCTATTACTGGCACCGCTTCTATTCCCACCAGCCGGACCTGAATTTCGACAGCCCGCTCGTCATGGAGGAACTGCTGAAGGTGATGCGCTTCTGGCTGGAAACCGGCATCGACGGTTTCCGTCTCGACGCGATCCCCTATCTCGTCGAGCGCGAGGGGACGATCAACGAAAACCTGCCGGAAACCCATGGGATCCTCAAGCGCATCCGCGCCGCCCTCGACGCGACCCATCCCGGCGTGATGCTGCTCGCCGAGGCCAATCAGTGGCCGGAGGACACGCGCGAATATTTCGGCGACGGCGACGAATGCCACATGGCCTTCCACTTCCCGCTGATGCCGCGCATGTATATGGCGATCGCCAAGGAGGATCGGTTTCCGATCACCGATATTCTGCGCCAGACGCCCGAGATTCCGGAGAATTGCCAGTGGGCGATATTCCTTCGCAATCACGACGAGCTGACACTGGAAATGGTGACGGATGCGGAGCGCGACTATCTCTGGGAAACCTATGCGTCCGATAAGCGGGCTCGCATCAACCTCGGCATCAGGCGGCGCCTGGCGCCGCTGATGGAGCGCGATCGCCGCCGCATCGAGCTGATGAACGCGCTTCTTCTCTCCATGCCGGGAACGCCCGTCATCTATTATGGCGACGAGATCGGCATGGGCGACAATATCTATCTCGGCGACCGGGACGGGGTGCGCACACCGATGCAGTGGTCGCCGGACCGCAATGGTGGCTTCTCCCGCACCGACCCGGCCCGCCTCGTGCTGCCGCTGATTGCCGATCCGCTTTACGGCTTCGAGGCCGTCAACGTCGAAGCGCAGAGCACCGATGCGCATTCGCTGCTCAACTGGACGCGCAAGATGCTGGCGTTGCGTGGCCGCCACCCGGCTTTCGGACGCGGCTCGCTTCGATTTCTCTCGCCCGAGAACCGCAAGATCCTCGCTTATCTCCGGGAATATGAAGGCGAGACGCTGATGTGCGTCGCCAATCTCTCGCGCCTGCCCCAGGCGGTTGAGCTGGACCTGTCGGCCTTCGAGGGCCGCGTGCCGATAGAGCTGACCGGCATGTCGCCCTTTCCGCCGATCGGGCAGCTCACCTATCTCCTGACATTGCCGCCCTATGGTTTCTTCTGGTTCCAGCTGCAGGCCGATGCGGATCCGCCGGCATGGCGCACGGCGCCGCCCGAACAACTGCCCGACCTGGTGACGATGGTCATCCGCCGCGGCCTGCTCGATCTCGTCGACGAGCCCGCGCATATGCGCGTCCTCAGTAACGAAATCCTGCCCGCCTATCTCTCCCGGCGGCGATGGTTCGGGGCGAAGGACCAGCCGCTGCAGGCGGCGAGGCTAATCTCGGCCACGCCGATCCCCTTTGTCGACGGTGTCGTTCTCGGCGAATTGGAGGTGGTGCTGCCTGACCATACCGAATCCTACCAGTTGCCGCTGACGGTCGCCTGGGACGATGCCCAGCCGTCGGCGCTGACCCAGCAGCTAGCGCTCGGGCGGGTTCGACAGGGCAGGCGGGTCGGTTTCCTGACGGATGGTTTCGCCGTCGAGCCGATGGCGCGCGGCATCCTGCGCGGGCTCGCCGACCGCTCGCGCATCACCGGGCGCACCGGCACGCTGGAATTTCTCGGCACCGAACGGCTCGACCGGCTGCAGATCACCGACGACATGCCAGTCCACTGGCTGTCGGCCGAGCAATCCAACAGTTCGCTGATCGTCGGCGACGTCGCCATGATCAAGCTGATCCGGCACATTTTCCCCGGCATCCACCCCGAGGTGGAGATGACGCGGTTTCTGACCCGGGCCGGCTACGACCACACGGCGCCGCTGCTCGGCGAAGTCGCGCACACCGATTCCGGCGGGCGCCGCTCGACCTTGATCATCGTCCAGGGCGCGATCCGCAATCAGGGCGACGCCTGGAACTGGATGCTCAACAATCTGCGCCGCGCTGCCGACGAACTGGTGCTGGCCGATCCGGCGGTCGAACCTGGCGACGACGTCTTCCGGTCGCTGATCAGCTTCGTCGCGATGGTTGGCATGCGACTGGGCGAATTGCATGTCGTGCTCGCCGGGGAAACCGCGGATGCGGCCTTCAGCTCTGTCGTCGCCGGCGACGATGAGGTGGAGGCGATCAAGAGGGCCGTGGCGGGCGAGGTCGCCTTTGCCATGTCGAAGCTTGCCGAACGCGAGGAGGATGCCGATCCCGCGATCCATCTGCTCGCCGCTTCGCTTGTAGAGCGCCGCGCCGAACTCGTCGAGCTGGCTGGGCGGCTGGCGGAAAGCGCCCGCGGCACGCTGATGACGCGCACCCATGGCGATTTCCATCTCGGCCAGATTCTGGTCAGCGAGGGCGATGCCGTCATCATCGACTTCGAAGGCGAGCCCGCGAAAAATCTCGCAGAGCGACGCGCCAAAACGGTTCCGCTGCGCGATGTCGCCGGGCTGCTGCGGTCTCTGAGCTATCTCGTCGCCACCGCCCAGCTCGAGAATGACGCGGTCACCGAACATGAGAACGAGGTACGCCGCGATGCTATCGCCCGGTTCGGGCGCAGTGCCGAGGCGGCCTTCCTCGATGCCTACTGGCAGGCAGTCTCCGCGTCGAAGCCGCTTGCCATGCCGGCGGAACAACGCAGGCGGGTTCTCGACGCCTTTCTTCTCGAAAAGGCCGCCTACGAAATCGCCTATGAAGCCCGCAACAGGCCGAAGTGGCTGCCGATCCCGCTCGCCGGCCTTACCGAAATCGTATCGCGCTTAGCGGGGGTCAATGCATGAATGTTGAACGCTCGGAACTTCTTTCAGGCATCGGACACGATGCGCTCTGGGCTCTGATCGAGGGACGCCATGGCGATCCCTTCTCCATCCTTGGTCCGCACGAGGCCGGCGGCATGACGGTGGTGCGCGTCTACCTGCCGGGCGCCGACGCGGTCGATCTCATCGATGCGGACAGCGGCAGGGTGGTGACGCCTTTCAGCATCGCTCATCCTTCCGGCCTGTTTGCCGCCGCGACGGCTTCGAGAATGAGCTACAGGCTGAGGATCCAATGGCCCGATGGCGAGCAGGTCACCGAGGATCCCTATAGCTTCGGTCTTCTGCTCGGAGAACTCGACCTCCACCTGATATCCGAAGGCACCCATTACAGCCTGAGCCGGACGCTCGGCGCGGTGGCGATGTCGATCGACGGTATCGCAGGCGTTCGTTTCGCCGTCTGGGCGCCGAATGCCCGCCGCGTCTCGGTGGTCGGCGATTTCAACGCCTGGGACGGGCGGCGCAATCCGATGCGGCTGAGGCAATCGGCGGGCGTCTGGGAGCTGTTCGTTCCCCGGTTGGCGCCAGGCGAACGATATAAATTCGAGATCGTCGACGCACATGGCAACTGCCTGCCGCAAAAGGCCGATCCAGTGGCGCGCGCCAGCGAAGCCGCCCCGTCCACCGCCTCGATCGTCGCCTCGTCGACGCCGTTTCGCTGGACCGATGACGGTTGGATGAAAGGCCGCGACCGGCAAGCGCGGCTCGATGGTGCGATCTCGGTCTACGAGGTGCACGCCGGCTCCTGGCTTCGCGACCGGCAGGACGGCAATAGCTATCTCGATTGGGCCGAACTCAGCCAGCGGCTGGTTCCCTATGTCCGGGACATGGGATTTACCCATATCGAATTGCTGCCGATCATGGAGCATCCGTTCGGCGGCTCCTGGGGCTACCAGCCGCTCGGGCTGTTTGCCCCGACAGGCCGATACGGAACGCCCGAGGATTTCGCCTATTTCGTCGACCGGTGTCATGGCGCCGGCATAGGTGTCATCCTCGATTGGGTGCCGGCCCATTTTCCCACGGATGTCTGGGGTCTTGCCCGCTTCGACGGCAGCGCGCTCTACGAGCACGAGGATCCCCGGGAGGGTTTTCACCGTGACTGGAACACGCTGATCTACAATCTCGGCCGCAACGAGGTGAAAGGTTTCCTGATCGCCAGCGCGCTCGAATGGCTCGAGCGCTACCATGTCGACGGCTTGCGCGTCGATGCCGTCGCCTCGATGCTCTATCGCGACTATAGCCGCAACGAGGGCGAATGGATCCCCAACCGGTATGGCGGGCGCGAGAATCTGGAGGCGGTGGAATTCTTCAAGCACCTCAACAGTATCGTTCACGAGCGTTGCCCGCATGCCATGACCATCGCCGAGGAATCGACGGCCTGGCCGGGTGTGACAAAGCCGCCGCAGGAGGGTGGGCTCGGCTTCGATATCAAATGGAACATGGGCTGGATGCACGACAGCCTGAGTTATATCGAGAAGGATCCCGTCTACCGGAGCTATCACCACGGCACGATGACCTTCGGCATGATCTATGCCTATTCCGAGCGTTTCATCCTGCCGATTTCCCATGACGAGGTGGTTTACGGAAAAGGCTCGCTGCTGGCGAAAATGCCGGGAGACGAATGGCAGAAATTCGCCAATCTGCGCAGCTATCTCGCCTTCATGTGGGGCCATCCCGGCAAGAAGCTGTTGTTCATGGGAAGCGAAGTCGCCCAGCCGGGCGAATGGAACCACGATGCATCGGTGAGCTGGGACGTACTGGACCGGCCTGCGCATGTCGGCATTCAGCGCCTGGTGAGGGATCTGAACGCGTTTTACGGCGACGAGCCGGCATTGCAGTTCGGCGATTTTCACCCCGAGGGCTTCGAATGGGCGACCGCCGATGACGCCGTCAATTCCGTTCTGGGCATGCTCCGTTTTGCCAGTGACCGCTCTTCATCCGTCCTTATCCTGTCGAATTTCACGCCGGTGCCGCGTTACGGCTACAGGATCGGCGTGCCGCAGGACGGCGTGTGGATCGAGCGGGTCACGACAGATGCGCGGGAATATGGCGGCTCCGGCCTCGTCAACGGCGCGGTTTCGAGTGAATCCGTGCCGGCCCACGGCAGGCCGTTCTCCTTGGCGCTGACACTGCCGCCGCTGGCGACGGTTTTTCTCAAGGGGCCGTCGCCGTGATAGGAGTTTATTCAGCGTGCGGCGCCGGATGAATGAAGGGCCAAGGGCTTGCCTCGGATGCTTTTTCGATCGGAACCTCGATGAGAACAGGTTGGTCGAGAGAAAGGGCTTCCTCGATCCTGTTTTTCAATTCTCCCGGACTCGTCACTCTGAACGACCGGATACCGAAGCTCTCCCCAAGGGCGACAAAATCCGGATTGGTGAGATCGGACCCGAGGTAGCGGCCGTTATAGGCCTGTTTCTGGTCGCGCAACACGTTGCCATAGGCCGAATTGTTGAAGACGACGGCGACGACGGCGATCTTGTGCTGGACGGCAGTGGCGAGTTCCTGAACGCCGAACATGAAACCGCCGTCGCCGGAAACCGAAACCACGGCTTTATCGGGATTGGCGACCTTAACACCGAGGGCGGTGTTGAAACCAAAACCCAGATTGTCCTGATAGCCGCACGTCACATACTGACGCGGGCGGTAGACGGGGAAGGCAAAGCGGGCGGTAAAGCCCATCTGACTGACCTCCTCAACGAAGAAGCCATCTCTTGGAAGAGCCTGGCGAATGGCATAGAGATAGGCGAGCTGCGGCTGCACGCTTGAGAAGCGAGATATGGCCTCGCTGTTTAGTTCGGCGAACTCGCTGGTGCGATCCTCGCGGCGGGAACCTGCCAGCGCATCGATCAGCGCCTGCGTTCCGGCCTCGGCATCGGCGACGATGCCGACATCGGGCTTGAGACGAACCATTTCGGTCGGATCGATATCGATGCGGATGATCTTGAGGCCCTTGGGCAGCCACTTCCACCGCATGAACTGCAATTCGAGCCGGCTGCCGATGCCGATCAGGACGTCCACCTTCTTCCAATATTCATAAGCCGCGACGAAATTCAGATAGTTCGGGTGATCGTCGGCGACGATGCCTTTGCCGGAGCGATGCGAGGTAACCGGCGCCTGCAGCAGTTCCGCAAGAGCAGCAATCTCGGGCCCGGCATCTGCCGCACCGCCGCCGACCATGATGATCGGGTTCCTGGCGCCTGATATCAGTGCCGTTGCGGCCGCGATCTGATCCGGGTTGACTGCGGGACGAGGTGCGCTTGCGCCCGTGGGAAGATCGACTTCCGGGCCGGATTGTCCAAACACATCCCAAGGCGCTTCGATCGCCCCCGGACCCTGCCGGCCGGAGAGCATCTTCCCGACGACCCCTGATAGGACAGGGCCGGCTTCGGACTGGTGATTGATGCGCTCCGCCACCTTGGTAATTCCGCGCATTGTCGAGAGCTGATCCGGCAGCTCGTGCAACTGGCCTCTGCCTCGGCCGATCAGGTGCGACATGATGTTGCCGGTAATGCAAAGCACCGGCGCATTGGCGCCGTAAGCGGTGCATAGCGCCGCGCCGGAATTCAGGACGCCTGGGCCGGGGACAACGGTATAGGCGCCAATCCGGCCGGTGGATTTGGCATAGCCGTAGGCCATGTAGCCGGCGCCCTGTTCATGCCGGGTATGGATGAAGCGAAGCTTGTCACCGGCGCCGTAAAGAGCATCGTTGAAGTCATACATGTGGGCGCCCGGAAT
Source organism: Rhizobium phaseoli (assembly GCF_001664385.1). NCBI lineage: Bacteria > Pseudomonadati > Pseudomonadota > Alphaproteobacteria > Hyphomicrobiales > Rhizobiaceae > Rhizobium > Rhizobium phaseoli. The sequence continues at coordinate 404,164 of NZ_CP013536.1, forward strand.
GCCGAAGACCGTGTCGATTCCATGGGCGACAAGCGATCGGGCGATCGCCTGGCCGGTCGTTTCTTTCCTGCTCATTTGGAAATCCAATGACTTGAGTTCGGTTATGTCACTATCGCTTCAAGCAACCTTCGGCTCGAAGTGCGGCAACGATGGCGCCGGCGTCGGCCGGCTGCATGCCCGCGAGATTCATCCGCCCGGAATCGGCCATGTAGATGCCATGCCTGGCTCGCAGCGCCACTGCGATATCTTTTGACATGGATAGATTGGAGAACAGGCCGCGCTGCCGGCTGATGAAAGCGAGATCCGGCGCGGCGGCTGCGAGCGCCGCCCGATTGCCGTTGACGCGCTCGCACATTTCCGCGAGTTCGGCGCGCCATATTGCCGATAGCTCGGTGTTTTCCAGAACGGTCCTGACGATCGCCGCACCATGATCGGGCGGCATCGACCAGTTGACGCGGGCGAGGGCGGCCATGTTGCTTTCGGCCTTTCCAATTTCATCGCTGGTGCGGGTCATGACATAGAGCGCGCCGACACGCTCGCGATAGAGACCGAAATTCTTGTCACAGGAATAGGCGATCAGCGCCTCGTCGACCGCGTCGAGGATCATGCGTGTCGGCGCGGCATCCTGTTCGAGGCCGTCGCCGAGCCCTTGATAGGCAAGATCGATGAACGGCACCAGCTTGTGCGCAACGACGAGCTTGGTGATCTCCAGCCACTGTTCCTCGGTGAAATCAATGCCGGTCGGGTTATGGCAGCAGCCGTGAAGGAGCACCACATCGCCTGCACTGGCCGCAGACAAGGCGTCGATGACGCTGTCGAATTTCACCTGCTGCGACACCAGGTCGACGAAGGCATATTCCTTAACGGCCAAGCGCGCAGCGCCGAAAATCGGCGCATGGTTCGGCCAGCTCGGTGTTCCCAGCAGGACCTTCGCGGATGGATTTGCCGCTTGAATGAGTTCGGCGCCAAGGCGCAGAGCACCGCTGCCGCCGGGGGTTTGAATGCCGACGAGGCGTGGGGCGAACGACGGCGCCTTTCCGAAGATGATCGGCTGCAACAGGCGCACATATTGCAGATCGCCTTCCGGGCCGAGATATTTCTTGCTGTCCTGGGTCTCAAGGAGAAACTGCTCCGCTGCCTTTACGGCGCGCATGACCGGCGTGCGTCCCATGCCGTCGCGATAAACGCCAACCCCGAGGTCGATCTTCCCGCTGCGCTCGTCGGCCTGAAAGGCCTTGATGAGTGCAAGCAGGCTATCTGCCGGCCGGCTCTTCAGTTCTTCAAACACAGATCCACCTCCGTTTTTCTCTCATCGGAGACTAACGGAAGTCGGGTGGCGAATTTCTGCGATTATCCTCCTTCGTTAACCGAATTATGCAGATAATCTGCGCGACATCGGTATGATGCGCAGAAATTCACCTTGTATGGGAGTGTTGGCTATGCTTGACCAGTTCGACATCAAACTGCTTGCGGCTCTCCAGCAAAACAGCGAGACGACGCAGAGCGAGCTGTCTCAGAAGGTCAATCTGTCTGCGACCCAATGCGCACGCCGCCTCGAAAGGCTGCGCAACGAGCAATATATCCAGAGCGTCGTGGCTATTCTCAACCCGGCCAAGCTGGGCTTCAGCGTCGTCGCACATACCCTCGTCAGTCTCAGAGCGCATACGGAAGGTGGAAACGAACGGCTCCATCGCTTCATCGCGACCGCGCCGGAGATCCTGGAGTGCTATTCGCAGACGGGGGACGCCGATTTTCTGATGAAAGTCATGACGCGCGATCTCGACCATCTCAGCCAATTTCTCGAAAGAATGATCCGGGTCACCGACAACCTGGCCTCAGTCAAGTCAAGCATCGTCCTGAAAACGATCAAGAAGACAACCGCTCTGCCGCTGCAAATCGTGACGTGAGTGCGTCGCGCGGCTGCCGCCGCCTTACCTGAGATAATGGATGTGCGGACGCGAATGATAGGGGGAGGACTCGACGCGGGCCTCGATCGAAAAGACGTCGCGCAACAGGCTTTCGCTCAGCACGTCCTGCGGCGCGCCGGAGGCGACGATCTTGCCCTGCTGCATGATGATCAGCGCATCGCAGAACATGGCGGCATGGTTGAGATCGTGCAACGCGACGATGCTGGTGATCGGCAGGTCGGAGACGAGCCGCATCAGGCCGATCTGGTGCTGGATATCGAGATGGTTTGTCGGTTCGTCGAGGATCAATTCCCTAGGCGACTGGGCAAGCGCCCTGGCGATATGGGTGCGTTGCTTTTCTCCACCCGACAGGTCCTGCCAGCGATGGTCACGCTTTTCCGCCATGCCGGCACGGGAGAGCGCGCCTTCGACCGCCTCTTCGTCGGCTCTCGTCCAGCCGGAGAACATCGACCGATGCGGGAAGCGGCCGAGCTTGACGACGTCGACGACCTTCAGATTGGCATTGGTGGTGGCATGCTGCTCGACGAAGGCGATGCGCCGGGCGATCGAACGGCGGTCGATCTTTCCAATGTCGTTCCGGTCGAGCGTGACGCTGCCGGAATGCGGGCGCTTGAGGCCGGCGAGAAGCCTGAGCAGCGAGGTCTTGCCGGAGCCGTTCGGCCCGAGCAGGCCGAGCATCCGGCCGGGCTGCGCCTCCATGGTAACGCCGTCGAGGATGGTCTTCCTGCCAATTTTCCAGGTGAGGTTGTCGGCCTTGATGCTCATGACGCGCGCTGGAACCGGTAGAGGATGATCGCGAAGAAGGGAACGCCGACCAGCGCCGTGACGACGCCGATCGGCAGGATCTGGCCGGGAATGAGGGCGCGCGCGGCGATGTCGGCGAGCACTATGAAAATCGCCCCTGCGATGGCGCAGGCCGGCAGCAGGCGGATATGGAGCGGCCCGACGACGAAGCGCGCGACATGCGGCACGACGAGGCCGACAAAGCCGATCGAACCGACCATGCTGACGATCGTCGCCGTCATCATCGCGGTGAGCGCGAAGAGCGCCATGCGGGCGCGGCCGACATTGACGCCGAGCGAGGAGGCGGCTTCGTCGCCGAAAGCGAAGGCGTCGAGCACGCGGGCATAGAACAGACAGGCGACGAGGCCGAGGCCAACGACGACCGAGACCAGCGCGAATTCCGGCCAGCGCACGCCGCCGAAACTGCCGAGCAGCCAGAACATGACGTCGCGAGCCTGCTGCGCATTGGCCGAGGTGGTGACGATATAGGAGGTCGAGGCGTTGAAGAGCTGCGATGCGGCGACACCGGCAAGGATGGTGCGGTCCGCGCCGCCGCGCGTGCCGTTCGACAGCAGCGCCACGAAGAAGAAGGCTGCGAAGGCGCCGGCAAAGGCGCCTGCCGACAGCGATACCGCGCCGGCGCCGAGGCCCAGGATGACGATCGCGACGGCGCCGGTGGAGGCGCCGGCGGAGATGCCGAGCACATAGGGTTCGGCAAGCGGGTTGCGCAGCAGCGACTGCATGACGGCGCCCGACAGCGCCAGCCCGGCGCCGCAGAAGGCGGCGACCAGCGCCCGGCTCAGGCGATAATCCCAGATGACCGTCTCGTGGATGCGGTTGAGCTCGATCGCGGTCCAGCCCAGCCGATTGGTGACGGCCGAAAACGTCGTTGCGAGCGGAATCGGCAGGTCGCCGATCCCGACGCTGACGCCGATGGCGACAGCGATAAGGCAGAGGGAAGCCAGAAGCAGTGCGGTGAGTGTTCCCAGCTGCCGGAAGAGACGGCCCGCCTCGGTCACTTCAGCAGACCGAGGGCCTTCAGCTGCTCGGCCACCTGTTCGGCGCCGTAGATCGTGCGGATGGTCGGGTTCATCGCCTGACCGTCCATGACGACGAGCGCCTTGTTCTTGACCGCCGGGATCTGGCTGACGGCAGGATCGGTGTTCAGGAAGTTGATCTTGGCTTCGGGCTTGTCGAGCTCCCAGCGGTTGCGGTCGAGGCTGGCGACAACGATCACGTCGGGGTTGGCGGCGATGATGCCTTCCCAGCCGATGGTCGGCCATTCCGCAGCCGCGTCGATTGCATTGCGTCCACCGAGCAGGTCGGCGATGAAGCCGGAGGCGCTGTTCTTGCCGCCGACATAGGCATCGGCCGACGGGCTGGGGCTGGAAAACCAGAAGACGTAGGACAGTTTCTGGCCATCCTTGGCAACGCTTCCGCGCAGCTTGGCTTCACGCGCCTTGAAATCGGCGATCAGCGCCTGGCCGCGGTCGGTGACGTCGAAGATCTGCGACAGTTCGTCGATCTCCTTGTAGAGAAGATCCATATTCCACAGCTCGCCGCGGCTGCCGTACTGGTCCTTGACGTCCTTGGTGCTGAGGCAGGTGCTGGGCGAGAGATAGGTGGCGACGCCGACCTTGTCGAAATCCTCGCGCTTGGCGACCTTGCTGTTTGGTCCGACCAGGCTCGGCAGAGCGGCGGCGACGAAGTCTGGATTTTCGGCGAGCATCGATTCGAAAGTGGGCATTTCGACAGTCAAAAGCTTGACCTTGGCATTGGCCTCAGTGAGCTGCGGCAGCACCTTGCTCGGCCAGAAGGCGGTGCCGACCATCTTGTCCTGGAGGCCGAGCAGCAGCAGGATTTCCGCGCTGTTCTGGCCAAGCCCGATTGCCCGCTCGGGCGCCTTCTTGAAGGTGACCTCGGCGCCGCAGTTTTCGAGCGTCAGGGGATAGGTGGTCGAACCCGCCAACGACGGCGTTGCGGCAAGGCCGATCACAGTGAAGAGGCCGCAAGCGGCGGCGATTGATTTGAGGCTGGTCACTTAGAAATCCCGGTGCGCAAGTGTCTGGCCGCCCTATAGCCCCAGGATGCGCCCTGAAACAAGACTTAAAAGATCAACTTATCGAAAAAATCGACCGCCATTCGACATTGCTGCCGGACGCCTGCTGCGGAACGCCGCTCAAGCCTAGGCACCATCCGCTTCGAGAAACTCCCGGATCGCCGCAGACAGGGCTTCCGGATTCTCCTCGGCAACATGGTGGCCACTGTCTATGCCGAAGCCGCGTACATTATCCGCCCAGTTCCGCCAGATGGCGACGGGATCGCCATAGATCTGCTCCATGTCATCGCTGAGCGACCAGAGGCAGAGCATGGGGCAGGTGACTTTCCGGCCAGCGTCGCGATCCGCGCAGTCATGGAGATGATCGACGCTGAGGCCGGCGCGATAATCCTCGATCATTCCGTGGATGACGTGAGGATCATGGATGACCTCGATGAGGTCGTCGTAAGCCAGCCTGCCCATCAGCGCCGGCGAGAGTTTGTCGTACCACGCCAGGGGATCGGCCAGAATCGCCCGCTCCGGCTTTGCCGGCTGCGCGAAGAAGAACCAGTGATACCAGTCTCTCGCAAACTTCCAGTCGGCGCGTTCGAGATGCTCGATAACAGGGATGCCGTCGGCGACGACGAGTTTCCGAACGCGGTCAGGGTGGTCCATTGCCATGCGAAAGGCGGTCAGGCTTCCGCGGTCGTGGCCGACGACCACGAAGTTCTCGTGCTCCAGTCGTCGCATCAGTTCGACGAGGGCTTCTGCCTTGGCTCGCTTGGAGGAATTCTTGCTGTCGGCAGCGTCGAGAGGCTGATAGGAGCGGCCGAAGCCGGGCAGGTCGGGACAAACGACCGTGTAATCGGGCGAAAGCAGATCCGCCACCTTGCTCCAGGTCAGATGTGTCCTGGGATGGCCGTGGAGAAGCAGAACGGCGGGTCCCTCGCCGCCGATGCGGACGCGAAGTGAACCCAGCCCTACATCGACTGTCTCAAGAGAAAAGCCTTCGAACACGCTCAGCCGAGCTTTCCGACGAGCTTGGCATAGTCCGAGAACGTTGCGCCTTCGCCCTTCCGGCCCGCGTCGCCCGCCAGCTTCAGCACGCGGATCGGAAACAGGATCGCCGCGAGGTTGGCGCCGGACAGCTCGTGGTCGTCATCCTCCTCGACCGCCTTTTGAGCATTGGACAGCGCGGCATCGATTTCCGCGCGGGTGAGCAATTCCTTTTCGACGATCGCGTCGCAAATCGAGGCCATCGCCATGATCAGGCCCTTGAGCTGCAGATTGGCAGTATTCATGAGAACCCCCAGGGTAGGATTGGATGCCTAGTCCGGCTCGACAGGCCGGATCGTGTCGATTGATACAGTCCCGTCAAGAATGCCGCGCTTGAGATCGCGCCTGTTCCGATCGATCTCGATCACAGTATAAAGCTTGTCATCGCGGAAGGCACTGGCATTGGCGGTCGTCACGTCCTCGGCGGGTGCCGCATCCACTTCCATGAAATCGAGCTCGCGGGCCGCGGCGACGATCCTGGCGTCGCCGGGCGTCCTGGCGGCGACGACAACGATGCCGTGTCCCGGCGCGTTTGCCCATCTCGGATCGTCCGGCTTGGCGATCGGTTCCAGCCGATAGATGTTGAGTAGCTCTTGGCCGACATCGGGCGAGGCTTCCGCCGCCGCATCCTGCATCTGCGCCTGACTTTCGACCGATTTTCCAAAGGTCGTCGGGCTCGTCGCGTTGTAGATCTCTTCCTTGCCAGTCCTCGAGACGTTCGACATGTCGCTCTCCATTGTCAGCACGGAAACGACGGCCGGCGGGGAACGGTTCCAGCCTGCGCGAAAAACGGCAAAGCCGGCTTCGTACGCGGCTTCGGATTTATGCAGCTATTAAGTTCATTTTGAATGATAAATCGTGATAAACTCTACCGGGGATGGCCCATACCATTTTCCGAGTTGAGCACTAAATTACCAGTCGTCGAAGAGGGGGATTTTCGTGAGCAACCAAACCAGCGAATTCGCGCGCGACAACGGCGCGGCAGACAGCGTCATTGGGCGCGACCACAAAACGATGGCGTTCGATGACGCCAGTGCTCTCCTGGAGGTCCTGGTCGCGGTCAGGCGCGGCGATTTCTCCGTGCGAATGCGCTCTGATCTCACCGGCGTCACCGGCAAGATCGCCGACGCCCTCAATGACATCATTGCCGCCAATCAGCGCATGGCCCAGCAACTCGAACATGTCGGCCAGGTCGTCGGCCGCGACGGGCGAACGAGCACGCGAGTGAGCTTCGGCCTTTCCGACGGGTCCTGGTCCGAGATGGAGGGGTCGATCAACGGCCTGATCGACGATCTACTGTGGCCGACGACGGCGGTGACGCGCACGATCACGGCGGTCGCCAAGGGTGACCTGCTGCAGACCGTTCCGCTCGACGTCGACGGCCGGCCGCTCAAAGGGGAATTTTTGCGCTCGGCTGATATCGTCAACACGATGATCAAGCAACTGAGCGTTTTCACCTCGGAAGTGACGCGCGTCGCTCGCGAGGTCGGCACGGACGGCAAGCTCGGCGGCCAGGCGCAGGTGTCTGAGGTGACCGGCGTCTGGAAGGACCTGACCGAAAGCGTCAATTCAATGGCGTCGAACCTGACGGCGCAGGTGCGCAACATCGCCGAAGTGACGATCGCCGTTGCCAATGGCGACCTGTCCAAGAAGATCACCGTCGACGTGCGTGGCGAAATCCTGCAGCTGAAGGAAGCGATCAACACCATGGTCGACCAGCTGCGCTCCTTCGCTTCGGAAGTGACGCGTGTGGCCCGCGAGGTCGGCACCGAAGGCAAGCTCGGCGGCCAGGCGCTGGTGCCGGGTGTCGCCGGCACCTGGAAGGATCTGACCGACAGCGTCAACGCCATGTGCGGCAATCTGACGGCGCAGGTGCGCAACATCGCCCAGGTGACGACGGCGGTGGCGCGCGGCGACCTGTCGCGCAAGATCACCGTCGACGTCTCGGGCGAAATCCTCGAACTGAAGGAGACCATCAACACCATGGTCGACCAGCTCAACGGTTTTGCCGGCGAGGTGACGCGCGTGGCGCGTGAGGTCGGCACCGAGGGCCGGCTGGGCGGTCAGGCGCAGGTGCCGGGTGTCGCCGGCACCTGGAAGGATCTGACCGACAACGTCAATTCCATGGCCTCGAACCTGACGGCACAGGTGCGCAACATTGCCGAAGTCTCGACCGCGATCGCCAATGGCGACCTGTCGAAGAAGATCACCGTGTCGGTGTCGGGCGAAATCCTCGAGCTGAAGGAAACCATCAACACGATGGTCGACCAGCTGAACGCCTTTGCCTCGGAAGTAACGCGCGTCGCCCGCGAAGTCGGCACGGAAGGCCGGCTCGGCGGCCAGGCCAATGTGCGCGGTGTCGCCGGCACCTGGAAGGACCTGACCGAAAACGTCAACTCGATGGCCGGCAACCTGACGGCGCAGGTGCGCAATATCGCTGAGGTTTCGACCGCGATCGCCAATGGCGACCTGTCGAAGAAGATCACCGTCCCGGTTTCGGGCGAAATCCTCGAGCTCAAGGAAACCATCAACACGATGGTCGACCAGTTGAACGGTTTTGCCGGCGAAGTGACGCGCGTGGCGCGCGAGGTCGGCACGGAAGGCAGGCTCGGCGGCCAGGCAAACGTGCGCGGTGTGGCCGGCACCTGGAAGGATCTGACCGACAGCGTCAACTCCATGGCCTCCAACCTCACCGGCCAGGTGCGAAACATTGCCGAGGTTGCGACCGCCGTCGCCCAGGGAGACCTGTCGAAGAAGATCACTGTTCCGGTTTCGGGCGAAATCCTGGAGCTAAAGGAAACCATCAACACGATGGTCGATCAGCTGAATGGCTTTGCCGGCGAGGTGACGCGCGTGGCGCGCGAAGTCGGCACGGAAGGGCGTCTCGGCGGCCAGGCGAACGTGCTCGGCGTCGCCGGCACCTGGAAGGACCTGACCGACAGCGTCAATTCGATGGCCGGCAATCTGACGGCGCAGGTGCGCAACATCGCGGAAGTCTCCACGGCCATCGCCAATGGCGACCTGTCGAAGAAGATCACGGTGTCGGTTTCGGGCGAAATCCTCGAGCTCAAGGAAACGCTGAACACCATGGTGGATCAGCTGAACCGCTTCGCCTCGGAGGTCACGCGCGTCGCCCGCGAAGTCGGCACCGAAGGTAAGCTCGGCGGCCAGGCGCAGGTGCCGGGTGTTGCCGGCACCTGGAAGGATCTGACCGAAAACGTCAATTCCATGGCCTCCAACCTCACCGGCCAGGTTCGCAACATTGCCGAAGTGACGACCGCCGTGGCGCGCGGCGACCTGTCGCGCAAGATCACCGTCGACGTGAAGGGGGAAATCCTGGAACTGAAGAACACCATCAACACCATGGTGGACCAGCTCAACGCCTTCGCCGGCGAAGTGACGCGTGTGGCCCGCGAAGTCGGCACCGAAGGCAAGCTTGGCGGTCAGGCGCAGGTCTCCGGCGTCGCCGGCACCTGGAAGGATTTGACCGACAGCGTCAACTCGATGGCCGGCAACCTGACGGCGCAGGTGCGCAACATCGCCGAGGTGGCGACCGCGATCGCCAATGGCGACTTGTCGCGCAAGATCACCGTCGACGTGCGCGGCGAAATCCTGCTGTTGAAGGACACGCTGAATACCATGGTCGATCAGCTTCGCTCCTTTGCCGGCGAAGTGACGCGTGTGGCCCGCGAAGTCGGCACCGATGGCCGCCTCGGCGGCCAGGCCGTCGTTCCCGGCGTTGCCGGCACCTGGAAGGACCTGACCGACAACGTTAACCTGCTCGCCGCCAATCTGACGACCCAGGTGCGCAACATCGCCGAAGTGACGACCGCCGTGGCGCGCGGCGACCTGTCGCGCAAGATCACCGTCGACGTGAAGGGCGAAATCCTCGAACTGAAAAATACCATCAACACCATGGTGGACCAGCTCAACGCTTTCGCCGGCGAAGTGACGCGTGTGGCTCGCGAAGTGGGCACCGAAGGTAAGCTCGGCGGCCAGGCGCAGGTGCCGGGAGTCGCCGGCACCTGGAAGGACCTGACGGACACGGTCAACGTCATGGCCGCCAACCTGACCGAGCAGGTGCGCGGCATCGTCAAGGTGGTGACGGCGGTGGCAAACGGCGACCTCAAGCAGAACCTCACCGTCGCCTCCAAGGGCGAGGTGGCAGCCCTTGCCGAAACCATCAACAACATGACCAATACGCTCGCCACCTTCGCCGATCAGGTGACGACGGTGGCGCGCGAAGTGGGCGTCGAAGGCCGCCTCGGCGGCCAGGCGAATGTGCCGGGCACAGCCGGCACCTGGAAGGATCTGACTGGCAACGTCAACCTGCTGGCCGCCAACCTGACGACGCAGGTGCGCGCCATCGCCGAAGTGGCGACCGCCGTCACCAAGGGCGACCTGACGCGCTCGATCAAGGTCGATGCGCGCGGCGAAGTGGCCGAGCTCAAGGACAACATCAACACGATGATCGACAACCTGCGGCTCACCACCGAGCGCAACACCGAGCAGGACTGGCTGAAGACCAATCTTGCGCGCTTTACCAACATGCTGCAGGGCCAGCGCGACCTGACGCTGGTCGGCAAGATGCTGCTGTCGGAGCTGGCGCCGCTGGTCGGCGCCCATCAGGGCGTCATCTACCAGGTGGATGCCGACGAGAGCCAACCGTTCCTGTCGCTGCTGTCGGTCTATGCGCAAGGGGGCGAGGCAGCGCATCCGCCGCGGCTCGACTTCGGCCAGGGTCTCGTCGGACAGTGCGCCAGCGATGCCCGCCGCATCCTCGTCACCGATCTGCCCGAGAATGTCGTACCGATCAGCTCCGGCGTGTTCACCACCCTACCGAGAAGCGCGATCGTGCTGCCGGTGCATTTCGAGGGCCAGGTGAAGGCGGTGATCGAGCTCGCTTCGGCCGGCGAATTCACCGAGCTGCAGCTCTCCTTCCTCGACCAGCTGACGACATCGATCGGCATCGTCCTCAACTCGATCGAGGCGACGATGCAGACGGAAGGCCTGCTCAAGCAATCGCAGCAGCTCGCCGCCGAGCTGCAGACGCAGCAGCGCGAACTGCAACAGACCAACGAACAGCTCGGACAGAAGGCGCAGCAGCTCGAGGAACGCAACGTCGAAGTCGAGGCGAAGAACCAGGAAATCGAGCAAGCCCGACGCGCGCTCGAGGAAAAGGCAACCGAACTGGCGTTAACCTCGAAATACAAATCCGAATTCCTCGCCAACATGTCGCACGAGCTGCGCACGCCTTTGAATTCGATCCTCATCCTCGGTCAGCAGCTCGGAGAAAACCCCGACGGCAATCTGTCGGGCAAGCAGGTCGAATTCGCCAAGACAATCCACGGCGCCGGCACCGATCTGCTCAACCTCATCAGCGATATTCTCGATCTTTCCAAGATCGAGTCCGGAACGGTCTCGGTCGATGCCGAGGAGATCTTCGTCAACAACCTGCTCGAAGTGATGGCGCGACCGTTCCGGCACGAAGCGGAAACGCGCAACCTGTCTTTTGCGGTCGAGGTCGGCGCCGATGTTGCGAAGAGCATCATTACCGACTCCAAGCGGCTCCAACAGATCCTCAAGAACCTGTTGTCCAACGCCTTCAAGTTTACCGCGCAGGGCGGCGTGACACTGCGCGTTGCATCGGCGACGAGCGGCTGGTCGTCGGATCACCCCTCGCTCCGGCACGCGCCGTCGGTCATCGCCTTTGAAGTTGTCGATACGGGCATCGGTATTCCGCCGGAAAAGCAGCGCATCATCTTCGAGGCGTTCCAGCAGGCGGATGCCTCGACGAGCCGCAAATATGGCGGCACCGGCCTCGGATTGGCGATCAGTCGTGAACTGGCAAACCTGCTCGGTGGCGAGATCCAGCTGCGCAGCACGCCCGGCGTCGGCAGCACCTTCGTTCTTTACCTGCCGCTGACCTATGTCGGCGCCGGTGCCGTTCCACCAAGGCCGCTTCCACCGCCGGCGAATGTCGTAGAATTTGCCGAGGCCGCGGCAAGCCGCCGCGCCGAGAAGCCTACCGAACATGTCACCGACGACCGTCACCGGATCGAGGTCGGCGACTCGGTGCTGCTCGTCGTCGAGGACGATGCGCATTACGCCCGCGTTCTCGTCGATCTCGCCCGCGACAACGGCTTCAAGGTGCTGGTGGCGATGCGCGGCAGCGATGCGCTGACGCTCGCGCAGGAATACAAGCCGTCGGCGATCTCGCTCGATATCTTCCTGCCCGATATGCTCGGCTGGACGGTGCTGAGCCAGCTCAAGCAGAACCCGCAGACCCGGCATATTCCGGTGCAGATCATCAGTCTCGACGAGGATCGGCAGCATGGGCTTACACGCGGCGCTTTCGCCTTCATGAGCAAACCGACGACGCCGGAAGGGCTAGGCAAGGCGCTGTCGCGCCTGAAGGCCTATGCCGAGCCGCGCCGCAAGCAGTTGCTGCTCGTGGAGGACGACGAGGCGGAGCGCTTGAGCGTCACTGCGCTTCTCGGACATGACGACATAGACATCACCAGCGTCGGCTCCGGATCCGAGGCGCTTGCCGCCTTGCGGCGCAATTCCGCCGACTGCGTGGTGCTCGATCTCTCTCTTCCCGATATGTCGGGCTTCGAAGTGCTGGAGCAGATACGCGACGATGTCGAGATTGGCGAGGTGCCGGTGGTCGTCTTCACCGGCCGGGAGCTCTCGGCGGAGGAGGACGCGACGCTCCACAGCATGGCCCGCAGCGTAGTCGTCAAAGGTGTGGAGTCCCCCGAGCGGCTTCTCGACGAGACGGCATTGTTCCTGCACCGGGTCGTCGCCGATCTGCCGGCGGCCAAACAGGCGACGTTGCAGGAATTGCACAGTTCGGACGAGGATCTCGTCGGCGAGACCGTGTTGCTCGTCGACGACGACGCTCGCAACATCTTCGCACTCAGCAGCGTGCTGGAGCGCCGCGGCATGCGGGTTCTGACCGCGACGACCGGCAGCGAAGCCATCGACGTCATCAACACCGAGCCCTCGGTTGCGATCGTGCTGATGGACATCATGATGCCCGGGATGGACGGCTACGAGACGATGCAGGTGATCCGCTCGGAACCCCGCTTCCGACGGTTGCCGATCCTGGCGCTGACGGCCAAGGCAATGAAGGGTGACAGGGAGAAATGCCTCGAGGCGGGTGCGTCGGATTACCTGGCGAAGCCCGTCAACACCGAGCAGCTGCTGTCAGCGCTGCGCATGTGGCTGCACCGTTGAGGATCCGGCCATGAACCCCGTCAACATCCTCCTCGTCGACGACCAGCCCGCCAAACTCCTGAGCTACGAGGTCATTCTCGAAGAGCTCGAGGAGAACCTCATCAAGGCGCAGTCGGCCCGCGAAGCCTTCGAGCACCTGCTGCGCACTGAAATCGCCGTCATCCTGGTAGATGTCTGCATGCCGGAACAGGATGGTTTCGAGCTCGTTAGCATGATCCGGCAACACCCGCGCTATCAGAACACGCCGATCATCTTCGTCTCGGCCGTCATGCTGGCCGAACCGGACCGGCTGCGCGGCTATGCGGTCGGTGCCGTCGACTACGTCTCCGTCCCGATCGTGCCCGAGGTGCTGAGGGCCAAGGTCCGGGTCTTTGCCGATCTCTACAGAAAGACGCGGGAGCTCGAGCGGCTGAACGCCGATCTGGAAGCCAGGGTGCACCAGCGCACCGCCGAGCTCGAGGCTTCTGCCATCCAGTTGCGTCAACTGAACGAGGAGCTCGAGCAGCGGATCGACCAGCGGACGCGCGAGCGTGAGGAGGCGCTGGCGCAGCTTTTCGAAGCGCAGAAGCTCGACACGATCGGTCACCTCACCGGCGGCGTGGCGCACGATTTCAACAATCTTCTCATGGCAGTGCTCGGCAGCCTCAGCCTGCTGAAGAAGCGGCTGCCGGCGGACGAGCGCAGCGAACGCCTGGTGACGAATGCCATCCAGGCGGCCGAGCGCGGCACGGCGCTCACCCAGCGCCTGCTCGCCTTCGCGCGCCGCCAGGAACTGAAGCCGCAGGCAGTCGACTTCCTCAGGCTGTTTGAAAATATCGAGGATCTGCTCGCCAAGGCGGTGGGACCGCGCGTCGAGATCCGAAAGTGCATCCCGGCGGATCTGGCGCCGCTCTTGGTCGACAGCAATCAGTTGGAGCTGGCGCTGCTCAACCTCTTCGTCAATGCACGGGATGCCCTCGAGAGCGGCGGTGCGGTGACGGTCGCGGCGGCTGCGGAGGAGGCACGGCCGACCGGCCTTGCGGGCGGAAATTACATCAAGATATCGGTCTCGGACGATGGCGAGGGGATGGACGAGGCGACGGTCCTGCGTGCCGCCGAGCCATTTTTCACCACCAAGGGGATCGGCAAGGGCACCGGCCTCGGCCTGTCGATGGTGCACGGCCTGGCAGCGCAATCGGGCGGCTCGATCCAGATTTCGAGCACGAGAGGCAAGGGCACCACCGTCTCACTCTGGCTGCCCGTCGCCGAGAGCTTCACCAGGGCGCAGGCGGCGGACGTGCCGACAGCGGCGGAACCGGTGAAGCCGGTGTCGCGATCGCTCGCCATTCTTGTCGTCGACGACGATGCGCTCGTCAGGACTGGAACTGTGGCGATGCTGGAGGATCTCGGACATTTGCCGCGGGAGGCGTCTTCCGCCTCCCAGGCTCTGGAATTCTTCGCCGGCGGGCAGGAGTGCGATCTGGTTATCACCGATCACGCCATGCCGGGCATGACCGGCGCCGAGCTTGCGCGCCACCTTCGTGCAGCCTTTCCCAACCTGCCCGTGATCCTCGCTTCCGGCTATGTCGAGCTTGCCGAGGACCAGGGGCTCGGCCGGTTGCTCAGGATGACGAAGCCGTTCACCCAAGAGCAGCTTCAGGCGGCCATGGACGAAGCGCTCCGGGACAAGGTCGCTGCGGCGTGATCGACGAAGCGAGCGGCTGGCCCTTCACTTTGATAGGCAGGCAGCGTGCGATTGTGATGAGTTTAGGAAATCCCACTCCCTCTCGGCCGGCACGCTGCTGACACCACAGCTTCACACGTCCGCTTGCAGACGAAACTTTTTGCTCCTGCAAAAGTTACCCAGGTTCCGTCCATTCATCAAAGGCATGCCCCTTGACCAACATGACGTTCGGCCCCGCCTTCAGCGAAGACGGCATTCTGTTCCGCCTCTGGGCTCCTCTGCATGAAAGCGTGTCATTGAGGATCGAAGGCGCGGATCCCCGTCCGATGGAGGCGGGCGAAGATGGCTGGCATCGCTGCCTGGTCGCGGAGGCCGGAGCCGGCACGCGCTACCGTTTCGTGCTGCCCGATGGTCTCGAGGTTCCCGATCCGGCCTCGCGCTTCCAGCCGCAGGATGTGCATGGCCCGAGCGAAGTGGTCGACCTTTCTTCCTATCGCTGGAACACCAGCGAATGGACCGGTCGGCCTTGGGAAGAAATGATCATCTACGAACTGCATATCGGCTGCTTCACGCCAGAGGGTACTTTCAAGGCTGCGATCGAGCGGCTCGACCATCTGCAGGCACTGGGCGTGACGGCGCTGCAGATCATGCCGCTCGCTGAATTCCCTGGCCGCTACAGCTGGGGCTATGACGGCGTGCTTCCCTATGCTCCTGACAGCAGCTATGGCCGGCCGGAAGATCTCATGGCGCTGGTGGACGCTGCACATGAGCGCGGCATCTCGGTCTTCCTCGACGCCGTCTATAATCACTTCGGCCCGGACGGGAACTATATTCCATCCTACGCGCCGCTTTTTACCGATCATCACAAGACCCCCTGGGGCCACGGCGTCAATTACGACGGCGACGGCTCCGGGATGGTCCGCGAATTCATCATCGAGAACGCCATCTACTGGATTACCGCGTTCCGGCTCGACGGTTTTCGCTTCGATGCCGTCCATGCCATCAAGGACGACAGCAAGGAACATCTTCTGCATGCGCTCGCCCGCCGTGTTCGGGCAGCCGCCGGCGACAGGCACGTCCATCTGATCGTCGAGAACGAGGAGAACGACAGCGAGCTGCTGCAGCGCGATGAAAGCGGCGAACCGAGCCTGTTCACGGCCCAGTGGAACGACGACTTGCACCATGCGCTGCATATCGCTGCGACCGGCGAGACCTTCGGCTATTATGCCGACTACGTCGGTGATGCCGACAAGCTTGGCCGCGCGCTGGCGGAAGGCTTCTTGTTTCAGGGCGAGCATATGCCCTATCGCGGCGGGAGCCGGGGCAGGCCGAGCGGCCACCTGCCGCCGACTGCCTTCGTGTCCTTCATCCAGAACCACGACCAAATCGGCAACCGGGCGCTCGGCGACCGCATCATGGCCGTAAGCCCGGCCGATGCCGTCAAGGCGATCACATCAATCTACCTGCTGGCGCCCGAGGTCCCGATGCTGTTCATGGGCGAGGAATGGGGCGCCGACGAGCCTTTTCCGTTTTTCTGCGATTTCGACGAGGATCTGAACGAAAAAGTCCGGAAAGGCCGGCGCGAGGAGCTGTCGCGCCTGCCGGGCTTCGATGCCGGCGAGCTTCTCGACCCGACGGCGCCGTCGACCTTCGCTGCTGCAAAGCTCGACTGGGAGAAACTCGCCTCCTCGGAGACCCTCGACTTCTACAGGATGCTTCTCGGCCTACGACGTCAACGAATTATTCCCTTGCTGATAGGAGCCGCCGGACATGCGACTTTCCAGTCGGCTGGAACAGCGGTTGCTGTGGCTTGGACGCTTGCCGGCAACCGGCGCCTTCATCTCACCGCCAATCTCAGTGACGAGGCCGCGAGGCTTGGCCATCGGCATGAGGACGGCGAAACGATCTTCCGTCTCGGTCGCAATGACGATGGAGATCTTGCCCCATGGACGGTGATCTGGAGCATCGGCGAAGCGTAAGGGGGCCGAAATGAAGGCGATCGAATTATGAGGTCCTGGGAGCTCGAAAGTCTCGCCCGCCGGCACGGCATCATCCCGACAAGGCCCAGTCCCGACAATCGGGAAGTGGCGATCTCCGGCCGGACCAAGCGCAAGCTACTTTCGGCACTGAAGGTTGACTTGTCGGCTGCGGTTGATCGCGAGACGGCCGGGACGCGGCAGGAGCCGAAGCAGACGCTCAAGGAGATCCCGAGGTCATACCTGCCGGAGTTTCTTTCCGGCACGCGGATCTGGGGCATCAGCCTGCAGCTCTACGAGCTTCGTTCGGCGCGCAACTGGGGCATAGGAGACTTCGAGGATCTTGTCGTCATGACGGATCTGGCAGGATCGCTCGGCGCCGATTTCATCGGACTCAATCCGCTTCATGCGCCTTTTCTTGCTGATCCCGACCGCTGCAGTCCCTATGAACCGTCCAGCCGCCAGCATCTCAACCCGCTCTATATCGCCGTCGACTGCGTCCCCGGATTTGTCTTGAGTCGAGAGCTCGACCGAAAGTTGGAGAGGCTTCGCCGGACCGATCTCGTCGATTATTCTGAGGTGGCTGCGGTCAAGCTTCAGGCGCTGCGCGATCTCTGGCCGGGGTGGCGGGGGCAGAGCCCAGTCGACAAGGCTTATGCTCCGGCCGATTTCGACCTCTTCGTGTCGCAAGGCGGCGACGAGCTGCGGCGGCACGCACTGTTCGAATGCCTGTCGCTGTCCATGGCCGGGCGCGGCGCCGGCGCCGGCTGGCAGACATGGCCCGCAGATTTTCAGTGCGCCGACAGCGCAGCCGTCGCAGAATTCGAGCGCGATCATCAAGACGATGTGCGGTTCCATATGTGGCTGCAGTGGCTCGCCCACCGGCAGATGATGCAGGCGGCGGAGCGGGCACTGAAGGCCGGTATGCGGATCGGGCTCTATCTCGATCTTGCCGTGGGCGAGGCAGTCGACGGCTCGGCGACATGGAGCCAGTCAGAGGTCTATATTTCCAAGGCCACCATCGGCAGTCCACCCGATCCCTTCGCCGTTGACGGGCAGGACTGGCATCTTGCCGGCTATCTGCCGTCTAGGATCGCATCGGGAGAAACTTCTCCCTTCCGTCGGATGGTGAGTGCCGCCATGCGCTATGCGGGCGCGATCCGCATCGACCATGCCCCGGCGCTCCGGCGCCTCTTTCTGGTGCCGCTCGGCAGCAGCCCGGAGGGCGGCGGCTATGTGCGCTACCCCCAGGAAAGGCTCCTGCAGATCCTGGCCGAAACGTCCGCCGAGCATCGATGCCTTGTCATCGGCGAAGCCTTGGGAATGATCCCCGAAGACCTGCCCGACGATCTGGCGTCGGCCCGCATTCTCTCTTATCGGATCCTGTCCTATGAACAGGACGAAGACGGCTTCAAATCGCCGGATACCTATCCCGTTCTTGCCTTGGCCTGCATTTCGACGCACGATCACCAGACCCTGGCCGGCTGGTGGCGCGGCGCCGACATTCAGGACCGGCGCGAGCACGGCATCGTCCCGCCGGATCTCACCGAAAAACATCTCGAACACCGCAAGCGCGAGCGGAAAAGCCTGAAGGCGGCACTCAGGGCCGCCGGTCTCGGCCTGCCCCAACGTCTTGACGCAACGGCAAGTCGGGAAGCGCTGAGGGAATTGACCGTCAGCGCCTATCGCTACATCGCCAGAACCCCGTCACTTCTCGTCGCGGTGCGCCTCGCCGATCTCACCGACGAGAAAAACCCGACCAATATTCCAGGCACCAGCGACAGCTATCCGAATTGGAAGCCGAAGTTGTCGGTTTTGCTCGAGGACATGATGTCGAGCCCGCTCGTCAAGCGCGTAACGGAGGCGATGCGCGAGGAAAGGCCGCAAAATCGTAGGGCAAGGGAACGAATGGGAAGCCGGCGGATTCTGAATAGATAGGAAAAAGGATTGCCGAAATGATTTCCAAGAAACAGCTGGTCGAAGTCGCGGTGGATACCGAAGAAGGGCGTGTCCCGCTCGGCATCATGAATGCCGGGCAGGCGCTCGCGCTTTCCGATGATCTCGATGTCGAAGTATCGCATCCCGATCACGAGCCCGGCAAAACCGACCTTTTCATCCGGAAGGACGAGTTGCGACGGCATCTCTGCAATCGCTAGGACCGACCTGGCGTGTTCCTCCGGCCGATTTGCCGTCGATCTCGGAACCTCGGCGGATCTGGATTGTTTGACATGATCATCCAAGGAGAAAACCATGGCACATGCCGACCGGAAACATATCGGCGCTGGCGCGAAGGGTAAGGTGGATGGCAGCGGCGCCATGACCGACCTCAAAGAAGCACAGCTTCCCGAAAACGCGGTCCTTTCGAACCGCGACAAGGCACAACACTCCAAGGAGCGCGGCCTGGACGGCAAGACGGTTCAGACCGAGCAATATTCCGATCACAGCTCCAATCGAGACCCTGACTGAGGAGAGGCGCGATGAGCAGTAAGCTACCACCAATTCCAGCGGGCAACGTCAGCAGCAAGGGCGCAGGTAAGTCGGTGAAGACCAAGGCAGAGGACACTGCGATGGCAAGCGGCGGCGAAGAGCCCGACAAGAAGAGTCAGCAAGGCAACACCAAGGTCAACACGACCCATCAGGGTTACCAGCAGGATCGCTAGGAGGCATCGATGTCCACGTCCAAAAAGAGCGCCGCGACCATCCGCCAGGGCGGTCCCGGCGCTTCGCATGAAAATGCCAAGGCGCCGCTCGACATCCCGAAGCCGGCAGCGGAGCCCGACAAGCGAACGCAAAGCAAGGTCTCGGGCGGAGGCGGCGAGCATGATCGCCACCATAGCCATGACCCGCAACGGAAGTGAGGGACAGACCAGCGGCGAAACCTGACCAGCCGAAAGAATGGGGGCCGCCGCTTTATGGGATCAACATGATGGAAGACAGACCATGACGACCGCATTCATCCTTGTTGCATTGGCTCTCATCGGCATCTACGCCGGCCCGACATTGCTGTTTATCTGCGTTGGTTATGCCGACTATATGCTGGAGCGACGCAGACACTTGCTGGCTTTGAAACACGTGGTAAGGCGTCGCAGCGATAAGCTTTAGGCGTCCCGGCAGCACCATTGCCGACGCGAGCGCAAGACCGGTTGCGCGCGGTCGGGATTATCCCAATCCATGTTTCATAGAAATCCGCCACGACAGACAGCCGCCTAGGCCGGGGCGCGACGCGCCGTCCTGGCGGACGGCCGCTTCTGGAACAATGCCCATTGATGCTTGTTACTATGGCGGAGCGTTCGACGCCGAAGCGGCAGGAGGAGTTCGATGAAGCGGAGAGTGGCATTGCCGTTGCTTTGTGCCGTCGCCCTGGCTGCTTGCACGACCAGCGTGGGCAGCTACTCTTCGGCCGGCCTCACGCCTATTCCGGGTAGCATTACCTATGGCGGCCAGCCTCGCACGAAGCTCACCAAGTCGCCGATCGGGTCTTCCTTCCCGCACAGCTTCACGGATCAATGGGGACGAGAGGTCGAGGAAATATACGTCATCCGGCCTGACCGAAGCCTGCTGATCGCCGAGCGCCATTATCGACCGGTCTTTTCACTTGACGATGACTAGGAGGAGATGTGACATGCCGCGCCGCAAGACCAATGAGATGCCGACGCTTGACACCACCGGAGCAAAGATCGGTGAGCCGGTGCCGAAAGCCATCATTGATGTCAACACCGCATCCGTCGGGGTCCCCCGCCAGCCTGAAGAAGACCTGCGCGCAGAGTTGAGCGCCTTGCGCAGACAGCTGGAGACGCTCCAGCAACAGATCCTCGATGCAGGGCAATTGGCCAAGGACAGCGCCAGTCAGGCGATCCGTCATACCGAGACAGTTGTGAAACAATATCCGCTCTCGACAGTGGCGCTCATGGCTGCTGTCGTGGGTCTGCTGGCCCTTGCCTCACGCCAGGTTCTGGCGCCGCGCCATCGCGAACCATCCGTCCTGCACGACCTCAGGGACTATATTGACCGGGCCCGCGGATGGATCTGACAAGATTTCGGGATTGCCAGCATCCTGATTCTGCAAGACGCTTTGTCAAGCAGTAGGAGAAACAGGATGCTCGACCTCATTATACGAAGCGCTTTCAATATCGTCGGACGCGCGGAGCGCCTGATCGAAGCGGCGAGGCGGCTGCTTGACGGAGATGACCGTGACGAGTTGGAGGTGTATGAGCTCGATTGTGAGATCGAGCGGTTGAGGGATGTGGTTTTCGGGATGGACGAGGCGGTCCGGTCGTTGGCGCTCACCGTCGAATACTGGCCGCGGGCCGTTCACGCCCATGCATTGCCGAAGACGTTGCACTGATTGCGTGACATTCGAAGCGCCGCGGTGCTTTTCTAAGTGACTATTCCGAAATGGTCTTTCTAACACGGATCGGCATGTCACGCCGATGTCACGCGACCGTTAAGGCAATATGTGCATAGTTGGGACATTCGGCGCTTCCGATTTCCGGGCTGGGTGCGCTGGAACGGCGAAAATGAGGGGCAGAGGCGCTATTATCGTTGGGGCATGGCGATGACTTTGGAGACCTCCGGGCAAATATCAGAGCCCGACGAATTCGTATTTCCGGTTCACACCCGGACGATCGCGCAGATCCGCTATGATATTCTTGGCCAGGTCATGACGGTCATCTATCATGATGGCCGCTCGCGCAGCACGACCGGCATACAGGGCTCGGCGATGCTGAGAATCCTCGCCCAGCGTCCGCTGGAGCGTTCCCCGTTTCTGCTGCGCACGGTCATCTGATAGAGAAAATCAGCGCGTCCGCAGCTAAATCGTCCTCATCGTGCATCCATTTCCCGGGAACTGCGTTCATCCTCGATTAGCCAGTCTATGGAGGGAAGACGATGACCTTTCCACGGCCGAAAGCCGAAGCTCCCGCGCAGCGCTTCGAAGAAGCTACCGCCGCTGCACGCGACGCATTGGAAAAAATGATCGCAGCCGCCAATGAAGCCGGATGGGGCACCGAGGAAATATCGGTCGCATTCCTTGAGGCCGCGCGGTTTTTGAACGAAGCCAACAGAAAAGATCCCGATCCTGCGGACGATCCCGTCATCAGCGAGGTGCCGGGCAAGCGGGAGCAGATCGGACATGGCGAGCTTTTTGATTAGAGCAAATCCCGTGTGAAGCGCTTGTGCGTCCGAACTTGCGACGTCCCCCGCGTTCAACGTCTATACGGGGTTCCCTGACGGGAAAACTCACGGGCCAACCCTGGCGACCGAGCCGCGCATCACGAGGGTCGTATTGATCCGCAGCCGTTCGGCGGTAAGAGGGATTTGTTCGATACGGGCAATCAGCCGTTCCCCCGCGAGTTTGCCCATCTCGTAAACGCGTTGGTCGACGATGGTGATCGGCGGAACGGTCACGCTGGTCCAATCGGCGTCCAGGAAAGAAATCATCGAGATATCCTTCGGAATCGAGAGGCCGAGCGACTGCAGCGACTTGAATACGCGCAGTCCAACGAGGCTGTCCGATGCCAGGAGCGCGGTTGGAGGCGCTGAATCCGAGAGCAGGCGTTTGACGACGTCGTCCGTTTGCGGCTGATCCGTGGCGCCGAGCCGAACATAGTGAACGGGATTTGGCAAACCTGCCTCCGTCAGGACCTGCACGAAGCCTTCCACGCGTTCGCGCACGGCAGAATTCGATATGCGACCGATATCGGCGAGCTTTCCGCCCTCGGCTTCCATAGCGGACACGTATGCTAGCCGGCGATGTCCTTGCTCGACCATACAGCGGGTCGCGGCGATTGCTGCCTCTCGATCGTCGCCAGTCACGGCATCGACTTCGAGCTCTGGGATGTTCCGGTCGAATAAAACGAGCGGTACGCCGGCGCGGCGGACTTGCCGGAGATGATCGATTCTGTCGCAGCGGGCCGGGGTCACGATCAAGCCATCGACGCGCTTGCCGATCAGTAGGTCGACGGCCGATATTTCGGCGTCGAGCTGTTCGCCCGAATTGGCGATGATGACGGTGAAGCCTGCCAGGCGGGCCATATCGCTGATGCCGCGCACTGCCAGGCTGAAGAACGCGTTTTCGATATCGCCGACCACGACGCCAATAATGCCTGATCTCCCGGTACTCATGCTGCGCGCGAGCTCGTTCGGTCGGTATTCCAGCGTGGCGGCGGCCGCAACGACCTGGTCCCTGATCTTGTCGCTGACGACGCCATAGCCGCCCAATACGCGGGCAGCGGTCGCCTTCGAGACCTTCGCCGCCTTCGCGACGTCGGCAACCGTGACGGAACGTTTCGGAGTAGCGGAATCTTCCATGGGGCAGCACTACAAGAGTTGTTGACGGGCGGTCAATTGACGGATATCGAATATTACGTGAGACCGGTCTCTTATTTTAAGAGACCGGTATCTTTACCGGCTTCGACTTGCCGCAAGTGCGGCGGCGAGGTGTGAATCCTAATGCCGACAAGAGCATTCCTTTCAGAGTGGAGAACGAAGATGAGGTTTCTTGAATCATTTCCGGCTGTCGTCACGCCGTTGCGTGCTGGCCTAATAGCATGCCTTCTGGCCGCAGGAATGGGCTCCGCGGCAGCCGCCGACAATCCCTACAAACTCATCGAGCCTGGTGTCATCAGCGTCGGAACGATGGGTGATGCCAAGCCCTACACGTTTGCAACGCCAGACGGGCAGTTCACCGGCTTCGATATCGAGTTGTTTCTCAACGTCGTATCCCGCCTTGGTTTTCCCAAGGACAAGGTGACCTTCACCGGCCAGGAATTTTCCGCACTTCTGCCGTCGGTCGCGAATGAGCGCTTCGACGTTGCCGTTGCGGCGATCGGAACCACCGAAGCCCGCAAGAAGACAGTCGATTTTTCCGATGGCTATCTCGCCGGCTATCTTTCTGTGTTGACGCCGGACGCCGGCATCAAGGATGCCGCCGGACTCAAGGGCAAACGCCTCGGCGTCGTGCAGGGAACCCTTCAGGAAATCTACGCCGCCAAGAATTTCGGCGGCACCGATCTCGTTAAATTTCCCGACAACAATTCCGCGGTTGCAGCACTCAACAACGGCACGATCGATGCCCATTTTCTCGATTACGAGGCAGCTAAACAATATGGTGACCGCTTTCCGGCGCTGAAGATCGCCGTCAACGTTCCGTCCTTCGATGCGCCGGCCGGCTTCGTGATCCGGAAGGGGAACGACGCCTTCCGCACGGCGCTGAACGGCGCTCTTCACGACGCTATGCAGGACGGCACCTGGAAGACACTCTACGAGAAGTGGTTTCCCGGCTCGCCGATGCCGGATCAATATCTTCCCAAGAAGTGAGGCGCGACCGTCCGCCGACGGCGGACGGTTGATCTTTGCCGGCCGCCTGCTCGGCAGGGGCTTCAATGGGGATGACGATGAACTGGATTGACAATCTGCGCCGCAGCTTCCTCGACTGGGATGCGATGGTGGACGTGCTGCCGAGCATGATCAGCGTCGGCCTGAAGAATACGCTTATTCTCGCCGCTGCCTCGACGGTGCTCGGCGTCGTGATCGGCATGGTGCTTGCCGTCATGGGTATCTCGCAGTCTCGCTGGCTGCGGCTGCCGGCGCGTGTCTATACCGACATCTTTCGCGGGCTGCCGGCGATCGTCACGATCCTGATCATCGGCCAGGGTTTTGCCCGGATCGGGCGCGAAATGTTCGGCCCGTCGCCATTCCCGCTCGGCATATTGGCGCTCAGTCTGATCGCTGGCGCCTATATCGGCGAAATCTTCCGCTCGGGTATTCAGAGCGTCGAGCGCGGTCAGATGGAGGCCTGCCGGGCGCTCAGCATGAGCTATGGTCAAGGCATGCGGCTGATCGTTATCCCGCAGGGCATCAGACGCGTGCTGCCGGCGCTGGTCAACCAGTTCATCGGCAATGTCAAGGATTCGAGCCTGGTCTATTTCCTCGGATTGCTCGCCTCCGAGCGGGAGATTTTCCGCGTCGGCCAGGATCAGGCGGTTGTGACCGGCAATCTGTCGCCGCTGCTGTTGGCGGGTGTCTTCTATCTCGTGATCACCGTGCCGCTGACGCACTTCGTCAATTATATCGACGCAAGGCTGCGGCTGGGAAAACAGGGGCGGGGTTCGGGTGCGGCGAGCGGATTGGTCGAGGTCAGCGAGCTGCAGGCCGCCGCCGGCCCAGTTGCCGACGCGCCGCGGTTCAAGGGCGGCGCGCTCGATATACGAGGCCTGAGCATGGCTTATGGCGAACTCGAGGTCCTCAAGGGCATCGATCTCGACATCGCTCCCGGCAGTGTTACCTGCGTCATCGGCCCTTCGGGCTCGGGCAAATCGACATTGCTGCGCTGCCTGAACAGGCTGGTCGAACCGAAAGGCGGCGACATCCTGCTCGATGGCGACAGCATTCTCGCCATGAGGCCGGAGAGGCTGAGACGCCGCGTCGGCATGGTGTTTCAGCACTTCAACCTGTTTCCCGATCACACTGCGCTTGAAAACGTCATGCTGTCGCTGACGAGGATCAAGAAAATGCCGAAACGGCAGGCGCGGCGCATCGCCGAGGCGCGCCTGGCCGAAGTCGGACTTGCTGCGCGCAGCGATCATCGGCCGGCAGGCCTATCCGGCGGGCAGCAGCAGCGCGTTGCCATCGCGCGGGCTCTCGCCATGGATCCCGAGGTCATCCTGTTCGACGAGGTGACGAGCGCACTTGACCCCGAACTTGTGAAGGGTGTGCTCGACCTGATGGCGACCCTCGGCCGCCAGGGCATGACGATGGTTGTAGTGACGCATGAAATGGGATTTGCCCGCCGGGTGGCCGACCAGGTCGTTTTCATGGACGAGGGCCGCATCGTCGAGGCTGGATGCCCCGAACAGATCTTCGACAATCCCAGAAGCGAGCGGCTGCAACGCTTCCTCGCGGAAGTCCTCTGACGCGCCCGCGTGAATGCGTTCGAATGACAGAAGAGCAAGATAAGGTTATCGACATGAATGCTTCCCCCAAACCTTCGAAGGTCGTCGTCATCGGCGGCGGCATATTCGGGGTCTCGACATCGGTTCACCTCGCTCGGCTCGGGATCGCCACCGTTCTCGTCAATGACGGTCCGCTTGCCAATGGCGCTTCCGGCCGATCGCTCGCCTGGCTGAACTCTGCGCGGAAACGTTCCGCCGCCTATCACCGGCTGCGTCTCGCCGGCATTGACCGCTACCGCACACTGGCTGCCCGCTATCCGGATGCGCCGTGGCTGCGCTTCGACGGCGGCCTGACCTGGGATGCTGACGATGACGGCAACGAGATTTCCGAAATCTACGATTATGAGCGTGATCTCGGCTATCACGCGCAATGGGTTGTGCCGGAGGAGATTGCCGGGGCGACGCCAGGCGTCGATGCGCGCGCCGTCACGCCGCAGGGCGCGATCTTCAATCCCGGGGAAGGCTGGGTCGATCTTCCCGCTTTGATCGACACGCTCGCGCAGGAATTCCGCTCGCTCGGCGGCGAGATCGTCACTGATGCCGGACGGGCGATGGTCGATATCGAAGGGGCGCGCGTGCGCGGGGTGACGGCAGCGAACGGCAGGCATTGGGTCGCCGAGTCCGTGCTTCTTGCTGCCGGCGCCGCCGTTCCTGCAATCGTGGCCGACGCCGGCCAGCAGATCGAGGATGCGACCCCTGTCGCCCTTCTCGTCAGAACCAAGCCGATCCGCCATCCGCTGAAGGCCGTGCTCAACACCCCGCGGGTTGCCATCCGGCCGACGCCCAATGGCGGCTTTGCGCTCGATTCCGCCTGGTCCGAGGAAGAGGTGAGGGTCAACCCGGACGGCGGCTATGATGTCAGGCAATCGACGCTGGACGGTTTGCTGCACGAAGCTTCCATGGTTCTCGAAGGCAATCCGGCGCTGGAGATCGAGGATTACGGCGTCGGCCCAAAGCCGATCCCGGGCGACGGCGAGCCGGTCTTTGGCGAATTGCCGTCGGTCTGGGGTTATTTCGTCGCCTTCAGCCATAGCGGCGCGACCCTTGGCCTGATTGCCGGTGAATTGCTCGCCCACGAGATTGCTACCGGGTGCCGCCATCCGCTGCTGGCGGATTTTCGGCCCGAACGTTTCACCCCGCCGGGACGATGAAAACCTGGCAGTAGCGCGGCGGCCAGATCGGCGGTGGGTGGGATCAATTTGCGCCATCGGGCGTTCTGCCGTGAGGAAACACGGGAGACGCATCATGTTCAAGAACGAATCCGGCACTGGCGTGGACGACAGACTCGACGCCGGCATCCCGCTGGCAAATAAAGACGAGGCCGACATCAATCCCGACCTCATCAGGCGCGAGGGCTTCGCGAGCGAGGCTGAATACCGCGCCTATCTCGCCACACTTGGCCGCGAGATTCCGTTCGACGCCTATGTGAGAGAAGCCGTCGAGAGCTCCGAGGGGCATGCTCTGGACGGTCGTCTACGGGAGTTGCGGGAGGAGCTCGAAAACCTCCAGGCGCGTCTGCACGTGATCAGGCGGCAGGCCGCAACCGTCTTGACAGAAAATGCCCGCTGGGCCGATGCCAGCGCCCGTGCCCAACTCGGCGACCGGCCATGGCTTAAGTTGGCGGGCGCGATGGCGGCAGCCTTTGTCGTCACCAGGGGTGTCCGGCGATTGCCGCTCGGGACCGTTGTGACCACGGCGCTGCCCCTGGCTGCCGCCGCGCTCAACCGGAAGCTTGCTAGAGAGTGATTCCGGAAAGGGGCTGAAGCGAGCGCCATCTTCTCGCCGAAGTATTCGTGCCATCTTACGGTCTGGAAGGGAGATGAACATGGCTGGACATGACGACCGCTATGTCGAGATCACGACGCGCCTTCGCTCGATGCGGTCGTTCTGCGACTTCCTCTCGCAGGGCGGGACCGTCCGCGTCGCCTTGTCGGACGGCGAGCCCTATAAGGACGTCACTGCCGTTCTGCTCGAACGGAATCGCCGGGAGGCGGAGGCGCTCGCCCGCACCCGCAGGCAGCTTTATCCCGACCTTGCAGACGAAGATGTGACGCCGCCGCTCTATAGCCGTCACTGACCGCATCAAGCAGCGGCCACTCCGCTCGAGTCGATTGCATATCTTTCCCGCCCGGACATATGACGGGCTGACGGAATGAATATTCCATATCATATTAATCGTGAAATATTCGTTCAATGTCGTTGAGAGTACGGCTGGATCGCTTTTCCACCGATATCCGCGCGCAAGGCGTATGGATCAGGCGAAACTGATTTCGGCAAAGAGCGGAAGATGGTCCGAGGCGACGTTCGTCAGGCGATTTTGCAGGACAGCGGCTCTTTTGACGACGAGGTCGTCGGTGACGAAGATGTGGTCGAGGCGCATCAGGGGGTAGCGGGAGGGAAAGGTCGCTCTTGGCGAAGCCTTGCCTCCAAGCTGGGCGTCCTTCAACGACCGTGCGACAAGGCGGTACGTCGCCGATGACGGAAGGGCATTGAAATCGCCGCAGAGAACGCAGGGAAGGGGTTCCTCCATTGCGCCGCGCAGCCAGCCCGAATTCAAAAGCGTCGTCATCTGCCGGATGCGCTCGCGCCCGCGCAGGCCGAGATGAGTGTTGACGACCAGCAGCTTCCTGTCGCCGACCAGGACTTCGACCGACAGCGCGCCGCGCTGTTCGCCGATAGAGGGCAGCGGACCGGCCTTGACCGCAGACGTCGGCAGCGCCGTGATGATCGCATCGCCATATTGCTCTTCGGCAACCGATAGCGCCGGATGAAAATGAGCCTGCATTTTCAGCAGCGAGGCGATCAGATGAGCCTGATCGATGCCGCCGGTTCTCCGTCTCAGAACATCGACCTCCTGCAGAGCGACGATATCGGCCCCCGCCTCGGCGATAACCGACGCGATGCGGCCGGGGTCGAGCTTCCGGTCGTTGCCGATGCAGCTATGCACGTTATAGGTCAGAAGTTTGATCGATTTATCCGGCATCGGCCCGCTAAAGCTGGTCTCCCCGCGAGAGACAGGACTCGTTCTCCGGTGGGGAACACAAAACTCTTTTGATCGTTCCAGATGATCGAACCATGGCGCTCGCACTTAAAAAACGGACAATCGATGAGTCTGAAAAACGCAATCTGGAATGGACTGCTCGTTGCCGCCCTTTGTATCGCGGGCTTTCTTCTCTATCGGATCTTCCGCCAGTACAGCCTGGAACAGATCGTTCAATCGGTCCGCAGCATACCCTTTCCGACCTTCTGCACAGCACTTCTGTTTGCGGCGGCATCCTATCTGTGCCTCAGCTGTTTCGACTATCTGGCGATCCGCTCGCTCGGCAAATCCCTGCCTTACCGGAAGATCGCGCTCGCCTCCTTCATCAGCCTTTCGCTCGGCCACAATATCGGATTTGCGGGGCTGAGCAGCGGCGCCTTCCGCTATCGTTACTATTCCCGCTGGGGCCTGACGGCCGAGGACGTGGCGAAGATCATCCTGTTCTGCGGCGTCACCGTCGGCCTCGGCTTGATCACGCTCGGCGGCCTTGCCCTGATCGTCAATCCCGGTGATGCCGCGCGTCTGCTCCGAATCGATCCGGCGAGCACCTGGCTTTTCGGTCTGCTGGCGCTCGCCGTGCCGGTCATCTATGCCGGGCTGGCGTTTTTCATCCGCGGCAGCCTGCGGCTCTGGCGCTGGTCGCTTCAGCTGCCGCGACTTTCGATCGCGGTCGCCCAGGTCGGGGTCGGGACGATCAATTTCATGCTGGTATCCGCCTGCCTGCACCAGATGCTCTCGGTCTTCGGCGACGTTGCCTTCTTCAGGTCGGTGACGGCTTACGTGCTGGCCAATTCCGCGATCCTCGCGACGCATGTCCCCGGCGGTCTCGGCGTCCTCGAGGCGACGGTCTCCTATGCCGTGCCGCAGGAGGCGTCGATCGGTGCGCTGATTGCGTTCCGCTGCGCCTATTTCTTCCTACCGCTGGCGCTCGGCGCCGCGCTTTTCATCGTCAGCGAAGTAATCTTCCGCCGCCAGTCACGCGGGGCGGACGAGGAGGCGGAAGAGCGCGCCGAGGCCCAGTCGGTTTAGCAGCTTGACGGGCCGCGCCGGGTCGAAGAACGCGGTGCCGCTTATCGGCGAAATACTGCCCGACAAATCAACGACAAATTCCCGCAAGCCCCGAGGGCCATCATTGAGCGCGTCGATTGCCTGGATGATCGAGCCGCTCTGCGCAAAGGCTGCGGCAAAGGTCTCGGTGGTCGTTCCAAGATATTCGGCCAGCAGGTGATGGCGCAAATCCGCGATTCCGCCGCGATGCTCGTCGTTGGCGGCCTCGAGAAGCATGTCGCACTCCGAATCCAATCCCTCCGAACGGTTGTTGAGATTGGAGGAGCCGATGCGGATCAGTTCGTCATCGGCAATGATCAGTTTGGAATGGATGAGCACCTCCACCCCGTCGTCATTTTCGGGCACTGACGGCCCGGGCACTGACGGCCCGGGCACGACGGGATAATAGACCCTGAAACGGTCGGCACGATCGGTGCGCTTGAGGCGGCGGATGACGCGGTCGCGATTGCCGCCCATGAAGAGCTTTTCGATCAGCCCATGAGAACGACGCGTGCAGATGACGACGATTTCGGGGCCATCTTCCTCCTGCAGCCGCGCGGCGAGGGCGTCAGCGACACGAAAGGAGGCAAGATATTGCGCTTCGATGTAAAGCTGCCGCCGTGCCATGACGATGATATCGAGTGTCGAGGCGATGCCATCGCTGATGCCGGCGCGCAGTGTGGTCGCCGGCTCCGTCAGCACGAAGCTCACGGGGATCTGCTTCAGCGAAACGGCAAGATCACTCGGCCATGTGAAAGGGCAGCTCTCGGCAAGCGGTCCGTGGCTTTCGCCGGTAGCGCTTTCCCAGCGTCGCCGTGCGATATCGCCGATCAGTCTTGCCGCGTCGCCGGTGACCATTGCCTGAACGTCATGCAGCGGATCGTAGGACACGCCTTCGGGGTCGCGTCGCAATGCCTCCCTGGCGCGATGTCGTCTCGTATCCCATCGCCGCGATGTCAGGTCCATGCCGCCGATGAAGGCGACGGCGTCGTCTATGCAAACGAGTTTCTCATGGTGGCAGCCGCGCACCGTGCTTTGAAGATCGAAGCGCAGATCGATCCTGGCATTCCTAGGGAAGTTTTTCTTGCGGAGCACCTGCAGGGATTTATCCGAATAGATCGGCCCGAGCGCCCAGATGAGGATGCGTATTTCAAGTGCTGGATTTGCCGCGGCCAGCGAATGCAGCAGATCTGCCAGTGTTTCGTCGGATTTTTCCGGCTCCATGCGGATGTCTGGATTGAAATCCCACCCGACGATCCAGACACTGCGCCGTGCCTGCCGCAGCGTGCGCGCCAGCTCGGCGAAATACTGGTTGCCATTGATCAGGAAGGCCACCTTTTCGGCGTAGCCTTCCAGTTCCTGTTTTTCACCGCCGCTTGGCTGTTGCGCTTTTGTTCTAAGCAGGTAGGGTTGATTGAGCATGGTTTCTAACGCGGTCATGGTTGCCTCGGCCTTTTGACTGAAAGCAAACGCCCGGGACTTTCCCGAGTTCCCGATCGCCGCCGGCGATGGAAAATGTAAGGAAAAGAAATGTCACAGCGAGCAGGCAGCGCGGATCTTCCCCTCCACGGGGGACGGGTGCCGCATTGGCTCGGCGAGCGGATGACGCGGCTCGGCACGCTGATCACCGAGGCGATCGTTCATCATTACGGCCGCGATGAGTTTCTGCGCCGGCTCGCCCACCCCTTCTGGTTCCAGTCCTTCGGTGCCGTCATGGGTATGGACTGGCATTCCTCCGGCATCACCACAAGCGTTCTCGGGGCCTTGAAGCGCGGGCTGAAACCGCGCGCTGGCGAACTCGGCCTGCATGTCTGCGGCGGACGCGGCAAGCACTCGCGCAAGACGCCGCAGGAGCTCGTCTCGATCGGCGAGCGCGTCGGCCTCGACGGGGAGGGGCTGGCGACGACCAGCCGTCTGATCGCCAAGGTCGACAGTGCCGCCCTTCAGGACGGGTTCGACCTGTATCTCCACGGCTTCATCATTGCCGACGATGGTCATTGGGTGGTCGTACAGCAGGGCATGAACGGCGACCGCCGGCAGGCTCGCCGCTATCATTGGCTATCCGAAGGGCTGGAGAGTTTCGTCGATTCACCGCATGCGGCGATCGAGGGACGGAACCAGGGCGAGATCGTCAATCTCGCCGACCGGCGCGCCGAGCGCTCACGGCGAGGCCAGCTCGATCTGCTGGCCACCCTCGGTCCCGACAGGATCGTCCGTGAGGCAGCCGCGCTGCAACGTGCCGAGCAACCGGAGCCCGAGCCCGCCGACCAGCTGATGCTGCCGCATCTGATCATGCCCGCTCATCACGATGTCCGCGAGAGCGATGTCAATATGCGCCGCCTGCACGGAAATCTCGCCGCGGCGGCCGATCGCGGACCAGCTGATTTTCAGGAACTGCTGCTCGTTCCCGGTGTCGGCGCTCGCACAGTGAAGGCGCTGGCAATGGTGGCGGAAGTCGTCCACGGCGCGCCCTGTCGCTTCTCCGACCCGGCGCGCTTCTCGATCGCCCACGGCGGCAAGGACCGCCACCCTTTTCCTGTCCCGCTCAAGGTTTATGACGAGACGATCGGCGTAATGAAATCGGCGGTGCTGAAGGGCAAACTCGGAAGGGAAGAGGAGTTGCAGGCGCTCAAGCGCCTCGACGAACAATCCCGGCAGATGGAACGCTACGTGACCGGCCCAGACCTCAAGGAGATCATCGCCGGCGAGTTCCGTCAATCCGCCGATTTCGGCGGCCGCAGCGTCTTCGGCTGGGAGCCGCCGCCGGCCGCTGACGATTGGTCTCAGTGACCGTCGGGCGGGACGGCTTCGGCCGGCACCGTCTCCTTCAGGTTCTTCCGGTGGAAGATGAAGAGACCGGCAAAGACGATGATGGCGGCGCCGATGACGATCTGCATGTCGGGAATATCGTTGAAGAAGATGTAACCGAGCACGATCGCCCAGAGCAGCAGCGTATATTGCAGCGGCGCCAGCAGCGATGCCGGTGCGAGCTTCAGCGAGCGGGTGATGAGCAGGTGCGCGCAGGTGGCGACGACACCCAGCAGCAGCATGCCGGACCAATCGATCAGTGTAGCCGGCTGCCAGTGACCGATGCTTAAGCCGATACCGGTGGCAAGGGCTGCGACCGTCTGCCATGTGACCAGCGTCGTGTCGCTGGTGGAGCGCAGATAGCGGCTCATGACCAGCGAGAGCGCGAAGGAAAAGCTGCCTGCAAGGCCGAAGAGCGAGGGAAGCGACAGCATCGCCGTCGAGGGGCGCAGCGCAATGACGACGCCCGCGAAGCCGACCAGAACGGCCAGCCACCGGCGCCAGCCGATCTTTTCCCCGAGAAAGAAATGCGAGAGTGCCGCAATATAGATCGGCCCTGCCATATAGAAGGTCATGACATCGGCGAGCGGCAGATAGGCGACGGCGGCATAAAACAGGGCGACATCGCCGGTCGCCATGGCCACCCGCATGAACTGGAGACCTTTCTGCTCGACACGGAACAAGGCTCTCGGCCCTTGCCGCGCGATCATCGGCCCGAGCAAGATGAAAGCGCCGAGCGAGCGGATGACCAGCACCTGGCCGACGGCAAAGCTGGTCATCAACCACTTGCCCATCGCATCGTTGAGCGCAAACAGCAAATCGCCGAGCAGCATCAGCACGACGCCCGTCATGATCAGGTTGCCTGTAGTGGCGACGGCCGTCCTGGTCTTCATTCTCCGAATCCTCGCAAAACGGCCGCATGCGCGGCCGAATGCGGCTTCGACCTTAACAAGGCCGATGTCAAGTGTTCACTTGTGTACAGACGGCGGGCGGCGGCCGTGGCAGATCAGCCCGTCAGAGCTACCGAAGCGGGAGACTCACTGAAGAGCCTTCAGTATTTCCAGCTCGTAAAGTCGTCTGCAACGCACCCGAAAGGCGCACGATCCTGGCCGAACCGCTTGCGCAATTGAATGCATCCCCATTTGTTCAATGGCGCCGGCATAAGATTGTTGATGTCCATCCCCGGCGACTGAAACGGCGTGCTGGCACTGGTCACATACCACAGCCAGAAACCGACCAAACTGCCGAATATCAAGAGCAGGGTTCCGAAAAACAGCCGTAACCGCCCTCCGATCGACATCGTTTTCCTGGGCTGCCCGATCAACACCGGCGCGGCCTGGTCGGCGTCGGATCGTGCGAAGGGGGCAAGCGCGAGATTTCGTTCGGCCTCCGTCAGCGCGAGACGCTGCAGCCGATCATCCAGAAGCACCGGCAGGGCCGTCTTGCCATGCCGGACGGCCAGCGCAACGGCTTTGCCATTTGCGTCGCCGACTATCAAAGGCTCTTCGCCCTTTTTCATACGTGTGTAAGCTGATCGACCGGTCCTATCGTTGGCGATCTTGTCGTTATAGGTAACGGAAAGAATGTTGCGCTTGCGATCGAAGGCTGTGATTTCGACCGGTATGGCGTTCAACAAGGCCGGCTGGCGCAGATGCCGTTTGACACCCCATATCCGCACAGCCTGGAACAGTGGTCCAAGGCTCATGCAGCCAAGCAACAGGACAAATGTGCCGAGGGTGATGATCCGGTTCCAGAGTTTGTCCAGAGCGAGGCTGATCGTTGCCAATTCCGGATTGTCGGCCGAGATCACGACACCGGTTTCGTAATCGCCGGTATGAAAATCGACAAACATCACCGCGACTTCCGTGTCGTAGTTCCGTCCGTCGTAACTGTAGACGAGGCGCGCGCTACAGTCGGCAAAGAAGAGCTTGCGTGTCGTGCATCGTCCATTTTGGACATCACCGTCCTCGAGGTCCAGAGGATTTTGGCTGATTTGAAAATCCCTGATGACGCCCGGCCCTTCCCAAATGAGCATCAACACCGTCAGTGCCAACATGAATGGCGCCGCCCAAAAATAAGCTCGCGGTGTGGAAATCACATCGGGTGCAAGCGATAAAGGACGGCTTGGAAGAACGAGAGCGGGCACGAGGATGCTGCCTTTCGAAATACGGCTGAGAATGGGTCGGGTAAAATGCTTGATCGAATCGGACTAATGGCTTCAGGACAATGATCGTTTTGATACATTGTCCGTCAGCCAAATGTCACTCTGGTTGTCTCGCGAGGGTGGCACATACTCACAGAAAGAGCGTGCTAAGGCTGAACCGCTGGCTGTCATCATCGTGCGAGGCGGTCGTTGCCGGGGCTGTCGGCCGTGTTGGACCGAGGGGAGCTAACCCTTGCCGTACATCCTGCTCGCGCGCAGCAGGCGTTGCGAATAGGGATGTTCGACCGCGCCTCTTCTCAGGGTCTCGATATCGACCTCTTCGACGATCTCACCCGCTTCCATGATGGCGACGCGGCTGCACATATGGGAAACGACGGCGAGATCGTGGCTGACGAGGAGGTAGGTCAGGCCGCGCTCCTTGCGCAAGTCCTGCAGCAGATTGAGGATCTCGGCCTGGACCGACACATCGAGCGCCGAGGTCGGCTCGTCGAGAAGCAGGACGTCGGGGTTCAGCATCAGGGCGCGGGCGATCGCGACACGCTGCCGCTGCCCGCCGGAGAGCTGATGCGGAAAGCGGTAGCTCAACGCCGGATCGAGACCGACCGAGCGCAGCACGGCGTTCACGTCGACGCTATTCCTGTCCAGCCCCTGGTTGCGCAGCGGTTCCTGCAATTGCGAGCGGATGGTCTTGCGCGGATGAAGCGAACCGTAAGGGTCCTGAAACACCATCTGCACCCGCCGATAGAACGGCCGGCTGCGCTGCCGCTCCAGCGCCTCGTCGTTGAGAGCGATCCGGCCGTCATAGTTGGCGTTGAGGCCGGAAAGCGCCCGGAGAACGGTGGACTTGCCACAGCCGGATTCGCCGACGAGACCAAAGGCCGTGCCGCTCTCGATGGCGAGGTTCACGTCTTTGACGACAGGCCGCTGACCGTGTCCGAAGCGGATGGTGAGATTATCGATCCGGATCATCGCGGCGTCTCCGCTGTCAGGTCATTGATCCAGGCGGGATCGCGCTTCAGGATCGGCAGCCGGGCGGGCGGGTCCTCGATCGTCGGCAGCGAGGCCAGCAGCCCTTGCGTATAGGGGTGTTTGGCCTTGTCGAGATCGCGCGCCTCCAGCACTTCCACGACGCGGCCGGCATACATGATGAGGACGCGGTCGCAGAAGTTGCGGATGAGGTTGAGATCGTGGCTGATGAAGATCAGGCCGAGATTGCGGCGTGAAACGAGTTCGTCGAGCAGCGCCAGGATCTCCAGCCTGACCGTTACGTCCAACGCCGAGGTCGGCTCGTCGGCGATCAAAACCTCGGGTTCGGCGATCAGCATCATAGCAATCATCACACGTTGGCCCATCCCGCCCGATATTTCATGCGGATAGAGGCGGGCGACACGCTCGGGATCGCGGATCTGCACCGCTTCGAGCATATCGAGCGCTTGGCCATAGGTCTTTTTCGCGCTCACCTTGGGATGATGGAAGCGGTAGGTCTCGGCGATCTGTTCGCCGATCCGCATGACCGGATTCAGCGAGTATTTCGGATCCTGCAGGATCAGTCCGATCCGCCGCCCGCGGATTGTCATCATCGTCCGCTCATCCGCTTTGATAAGGTCGATGTCGCGGAAGGCCATGCGCTCGGCGCTGACCTGTGCTGTCGGCGGCAGCAGTTTCATGATTGCCCGGCCGACGGTGGATTTGCCCGATCCGGATTCGCCGACGATGCCGAGTTTTTCCTGGCCGAGCGTAAAGCTCACGCCGCGCACTGCGCGCATGTGGCCGCCGCCATAGGCGATTTCGAGGTTGCGGATATCGATCAGGGGCTGCGTCATTCCGAACCTCTCGGGTCGAGCACGTCGCGCAGCGCATCGCCGACGAGATTGAAGGCGAGGCTGACCAGCGCGATGGCGATGCCGGGCGCGGCGATCACCCAGGGGCTGTCGAGCATGAATTCGCGGCCGCTGGCGGCCATCGAACCCCATTCCGGCCATGGCGGCTGCGCGCCGAGGCCGAGAAAGCCGAGACCGGCAGCAGTGATGATGATGCCGGCCATGTTGAGCGTCACGCGCACGATCACCGACGGAATGCACATGGGCAGGATGTGGCGGGTGATGATCGCGATCGATGTCGCGCCCTGCAGGCGCACGGCGGCGATATAATCCGCCTTGCGAAGGCTGAGCGTTTCGGCGCGCGCCAGCCGGGCAATCGGCGGCCAGGCCGTCAGCGAAATGGCGATGATCGCATTGGTGATGCCGGGACCGAGAGCGGCGGCAAAACCGAGCGCCAGCACCAGCCCGGGGAAGGAGAGGAAGATATCGGTGATGCGCATCAGGATCTCGTCGACGATGCCGCCGAAATAGCCGGAGAAGGTGCCGATCAGCAGGCCGAGCGGCGCGACGATGATCGTCACCAGCATGATGATGTAGAGCGTCGTGCGGGCGCCGTAGATCACCCTCGAAAAGACGTCACGGCCGAAATTGTCGGTGCCGAGCCAATGTTCCGCCGAAGGCGGCGCAAGCCGTCCTGCCATATCCTGAACGATCGGATCGTAACTCGTGAGCAGGGGAGCGGCGGTTGCTACGACGATCAGCAGCACGATGATGACGAGGCCGGCGAGGCCGAGCGGATGCAGGCTGAACTTCAGCCAGCCCTGGTGGATCTGCTGCGCCGACGACTGGAACCAGCCCTGAGGCTCGGGCGCGTGCAGCCAATTGCGAAAGCCGCCGGCATGGGTGCTGTCTGCGTCTTCGGTGGAGATCGTCATGGCGTCACCGTGTTCTCGGATCAAGGATGCGATAGAGGACGTCGGACAGGATATTGATCGTCAGGAAGACGGCGCCGATCGTCAGCACCGAGCCCATCACGACGTTCATGTCGTTCATCTGCAGCCCGCGGGTGAGATATTGGCCGAGCCCCGGCCAGCCGAAAACCGTCTCGATCAGCACCGCCCCTTCGAGCAGCCCGCCGAAAGTCAGCGCCAGGATCGTCAGCAGCTGCACGCGGATATTGCGGAAGGCATGGCGCCAGACGACCTTGCGGGTGCCGAGCCCCTTTGCCCGGGCGGTGATGATATATTCCTGGCTCAGCTGCTCCAGCATGAAGCTTCGCGACATGCGGCTGATATAGGCGACCGAGTAATAGCCGAGGATTGCCGCCGGCAGGATGATGTGGCCGAGCGCATTGTGGAACACGTCCCACTGGCCCTGGATCGCCGCATCGATCAAGAGAAAGCCGGTCATGGGCGTGACGAGGCCTTCATAGAAGACGTCGACCCGGCCCGACGCGCCGACGAGCTTCAGCTTGGCGTAGAAGATGAAAAGCGCCATCAGGCCGGTCCAGAAGATCGGGATGGAATGGCCGGCAAGGGCAACGATGCGAGCGATATGGTCGATGATCGTCCCGCGCCGGACCGCAGCGGTGATGCCCAAGGGAATGCCGACGATCGCTCCGATGATCATGGCGATGATGGCAAGCTCGATCGTCGCAGGAAAGATCGTCATCAGATCGGTCAGGATCGGCTGGCCTGTCGTCGCCGACATGCCGAGATCGCCGGTGGCGATCTTGCCGACATAGGAAAGGAACTGCATCCAGATCGGCTGCCCGAGGCCGAGTTCGTTATAGACGCGGTCGTAAACCTCCTTGCTGACCTCCGCCCCGGTGATCGCGAGCACCGGGTCGGCAGGCAGCAGGCGGCCCATCGAGAAGGTCAGGAAGAGCAGGCCGAGCAGCGTCGTCACGACGGCCAGCACGCGTCCCGCCAGCCGCCGCAGCAGGCTCAGCAGAGGGTGCGGAGCCGCTTCGGCGAACCCGCCCCCCGCCGGCTGGCGGCCTTCCCGCTTCGATGTCAGATCGGCATTCGCCACGCGCTCTACTCCTTGGTCACGTCATGCCAGCGCGTCGACCATGTCGTGTGCCCGTGATAATTTTTGACATTGGCGCGCATGACATAGGGGTCGGTTCGCTGGAAGAAGATGACGAGCGGCGAAGCCATGCCGGCATAGATGCCGTCCATCTTCTTGAAGATGTCGGTGCGCTTTTCCGTGTCGCGCTCGCGCATCGACTGGTCGATGAGCGTGTTGAGTTCGTCCACCTTCATGCCCGTGCGCCAGAGATAATAGCTGCCGAGGCGTGCCTCGTCGCTATTGTCGGGGTTGAAGGCATATTGCGTGGCGACAGCAAAGGGATCGGGCAGGCGGGCGCCGGAATTGCCGAGCAGCACTTCGAATTTGCGCTCGCGGAAGGCGGGTGTGAACTCGCCGGGCACGAGATCGAGATCGAAGCCGGCGGCGCGCGCACTCGCCTGCAGCGCTTCCGCGAAGGGCAGGGTCGGGGCTCCCGAGGGGTTGAGCACCTTCTTCAGGCCGTTGGGATAACCCGCCTCGGCCAGCAGCTGCTTGGCCTTGGCGGGGTCGTAATCATAGCGAACGGCTGCCTCCTCGGGCGCGCCGATCATGCCGCGCGGGATCATCGACTGCCAGGGAAAGCCGGTGTAGCGCATGATGTTGCCGGAGATCGCCTTCCAGTCGAAGGCATGCTGGAAGGCCTCGCGAACCTTCGGCTTCTGCAGATCCGGGTCTTTCTGGTTGAGGGCGATATAGTAGAAGCCGAGACCCGGAACATTGTCGATGACCATGTCCTTGTTGCTGGCCAGCGCATCGAGATCACCACTTGCCACATACTGGCCGACATCGACGTCGCCTGCCTCGAGCTGAAGCCTCAAATTGCCCGATTCCGGAATGTGGCGGGCGACGACGCGGGCCATGGCCGGCTTGCCGCCCCAGTATTTCGGCTGGGCATTGAAGATCGCCACGTCGTTCGGCCGCCACTGCGCCAGGCTGAACGGACCGCTGCCGGCGGAATTGGCCGAGAGCCAGGCGCCGCCGAAGTCGCCGTTCGCCTCATGCGACAGCACCGTCTTCTTGTCGACGATGCCGATCGATGAGCCGGCCAGCGAATAGAGCACGAGATCCGTATTCACGGCCTGCGGCAGCTCGATCTCCAGCGTATGCTCGTCCTTGGCGCGAACGAGCTTCTCGACATTATCGGCCTTGAACCCCCAAAGCGCCACATCGGT
This sequence comes from Rhizobium phaseoli, assembly GCF_001664385.1. Lineage (NCBI taxonomy): Bacteria > Pseudomonadati > Pseudomonadota > Alphaproteobacteria > Hyphomicrobiales > Rhizobiaceae > Rhizobium > Rhizobium phaseoli. The sequence goes on from NZ_CP013536.1 coordinate 443,925, forward strand.
CGAGCCGACCTGACCCATCTTGATAACGCGCTGGATCGACCAGGCCGCATCCTCGGCTGTCACTTTGTTGCCGCTCTGAAAGACCGCATCGTCGCGCAGGGTTAGCGTGATGATCTTGCCGTCAGGTGAGACGCTCCATTGCGTCGCCAGCATCGGCTTCAGCGTCTTCAGATCGTCCGGCGACAGCTGCACGAGGTTGTCATAGAGGTTGGAGATCAGCTCGGACACCGTGCGGGCATTGTTCTGGGCCGGATCGAGCGTCCGGATACCGGTGAGATTCGTCCCGATCACCAGCATGTTGGGCGGCGATGCCGCCAAGCTCGGCTGCGCCGCCGCCAGGGCGCCGGTAATCGCGATCGTCGTCAGTAGCTGTTTCAGCATCTCAAGACCTCCCAATCTCATGGCGCCATCCCGCGCCTGTTGCATGCAGAAGAACGTTTCGAACTTAGCCGGCAGCCTTCACCGCCTGCCGGTCCGGTTGTGTTTGAATGTCGCCCTCGGCCTCCCATCCTCGAAGCAGGCGATGCAACTCCTCGCGGTCCTGCTGATCGAGCTGCGGCAGTCCCGGCGCGCGGACCGGCCCGACATCGAGGCCGGAATAGGTGACGGCTTCTTTCACGACCGTCACGTTCGCGCCGTTGCGGAATTTGGTCCGCATCCGCTCGAAGGGTTCGAGCTTGCCGACGATTGCTCTCGCCGCGGCGAAATCGCCCTTTTCAAGCGCGTCGTGGACGGCGAGCGAAAGCTTCGGCGCGACGTTGACGAGGCCTGACGTGAAGCCGCGTGCGCCGGCTGCGGTGAAGGTCGGCGCCCAGCTTTCCGCCAGGCCGCAGACGAAGAGCGCGCCATTGGGATTGGCGGCGGGGATCGCGCGCGACAGCAGCATCAGATCGGTCGTCGCGAATTTGATGCCGGCAATATTGCCGTGATTGGCGAGGCGGACGATCTCCGCGACGCTGAAACCCTCGGCCCTGACATAGGCGACGAGCGGCAGGGCGGACGCATCGGCGAGGTTGCAGAAATAATCGATCTGCGCCGAAGGTGCCGCGAAAGGATCGACGGGCTGGTGCGACATGACGGCCGATGCACCCATCGCCGCCGCATCCCTGGCCATGCCGATCGCCTCGCGCAGCGATCGGCCGACCGCCGCCGTCACCGGCGCTTGCCCGTCGACGCCTGCGACCGCCGCTTCGTGGACGATCCGGATCTCCTGCGGCGTCAGCGCGTAGAATTCCCCGGTATTGCCGGCTGCGACGATGTTGTGAATGCCCGCCGCAGCCACCCGCGCATAAACTTTCGCGGTAATCCGGGGTTCGACTTCGCCCCGGCCGTCATAAGCCGTGACAGGCACCCCCGACACGCCTGTAAGCGCCTTGCGCATGCTCGCGATTCTCATTGTTCTACCCCGCTCGCTTTCCATCAAGATGACTGTTTGCCAAAGCGGAAGGGCGGCAGCCCCTCCGCATCCACGTCGAAGGCGATGACCGTGCCAGCCTCGAAACGTCCGGTCCGGTCGGTCGACAGACTGGTGACGAAGAGCGTCCTGAAATCAGGCCCTCCGAAACATGGCATGGTCGGTGCCGCTACCGGCAGATGATAGATTTCGACGATTTCTCCGTCGCTCGACATTCGGTTGAGACGGCCGGCAGAGACGCCGGCGCTCCAGTAAAACCCGTCGCGATCGGTGGTCGCCCCGTCCGGCCGCCCCTCTTCCTCGGTGAAGCTGCGGAGACGGCGTCCTTTGCCGAGCTCGCCAGTCCTGCAATCGAAGTCGAAGGACTGCAGAAAACATTGCCGGCTGTCGGAGTGGTACATCCGCCGGCCGTCAGGCGACCAGGCGAGGCCGTTGGAACTCGTCAGACCACTGGCGACGGCGCGTGCGCTGCCGTCGGCTCCCACGCGAAAAAGTGCGGCGTCATTCACCTGCGGCTTGGCTTCGCTGATCGAGCCGACCCAGAAGTGTCCGTCCGGGCCGACCTTGCCGTCGTTGAGGCGGCCGTTGACGTGGCGCCCGACCGGATCGCAAAGAAACTCGATATCGCCCGAGACGGGATCGAAGAGATGGACGCCCGTTTGAAGACCGACGACGATCCTGTTGTCAGGGCAGAGCCCGAGGCAGCCGACCGCAGCCGGCATTGCAAAACGGTCGACCGTGCCTCCCGGGGAAAGCCGCAGCACGGCGGGCGCCAGGATGTCGACAAGCCAGAGAGCGCCGGTCTCTTCGTCCCATACGGGCGATTCACCCACCGTCAGCGGCTGTTGCAGCACCGAACGGATCTTCGGTTCATTGATGCGCGGCGCCGTCACGAGACCGTCTCCGGGTTTTTGGCGAGACCCTCGCCATCGCGGATGCGAATGGTGCCGTCGTGATTGAATTCGCAGAACCCGCCGCCCTGGAATGCGCGGGCGACCGCGCTCTCCGCGCCATCCTCGATGTGGGCGTGATCACGTGGCCGGTCCTGCGGCTGATAGCCGAGCCGTGCCGCCAGATCGTTGTCCCACCATTTTTCGTCCGTATCGGAGACGCCGTAGACGACCGTTGCGCCAATCGAAGGATGGGTGAGCCCGATCCGCACGAGTTGCGCCAGATCCCGCGCGCTGATCCAGATCGCGATCGACCGCTCGCTGTTCGGATAGGTGCCGGCATTGCCGATGCGGATGGAAAGAGACCGGATGCCCGAAGTGTCGTAATAGAGCCCCGCCACCAACTCGCCCCAGCATTTGGAAAGCCCGTAGGGGCTGTCCGGTCGCATGGGATCGAGCGGAGAGATGATCTGGCCGCGCGGATAAAAGCCGGTCGCGTGATTGCTGGAGGCGTAGACCACCCGCGCGACCCTGTTGATCCGCGCAGCCTCGTAAAGATTGTAGGTACCGAGGACATTCGCCTGCAAGATCGCGTTCATGTCGACGCCGCCGGCAAGGCCGGCGAGATGAACGACGCCGTCGATGCCGGCCAGAGCCGCCGTCGCCTCGTCGAGCTTTGACAGATCGGCGCCGATAAAGCTTTCGTTCTCGGCCAGATCCGCAGGTTCATGAACGTCGATCAAGCTGAGATGCTCGACATGCTGCCGAAGAAACGGGCGCAGCAGCGTTCCGACCCGTCCCGCGGCGCCTGTCATGGCGATCCGTCTCATCATCTTCCTCCCATCGTCGCTCAAACCCCCTGAAACATCCGGGCGCGCGCATTCAGTATGTGTTTCTTCATCGCGTCATGCGCTTCGGTCTCCCGTCGCGCGAAGATCGCCTCCACGATCACCGCATGCTCGTCCTGGACGCTGCGGATCTGCTCCGGCGTGCGTTTCAAGCTCAGGCTTCGCGTCACGGAATGGCCGATGGCGAAATGCGGCTTGAACCATTCGCGAACGGTGATGTGAAACTGATTGCCTGTCGCCGCTGCGATCGCGTCATGGAGGGCCTGGTCCTCCTCAGCGCCAAGTTCGCCGTTGCGCAGACATTGCTCGAGCGAAAGAAGGGCGGCCGTTATCCGTTCCTTGTCGGCCGGCTGCCAGTTGCGTGCTGCCAGCTCGGCTGCCTCGGCCTCCAGACCGGCGCGGAACTCGAAGAACCGCTGGACATCGGCGAGCGAGCCGACCGGAACCATTGTCAGCATCGATGAATCCGGGCGCTGCCGGACGTAAGATCCCGAACCCTTGCGCGAGACGACGAGACCGTCGGTTCTGAGCCGCTCCAGCGCCTCGCGCACGACCGGTCGCGATGCTCCGAAATCGCCAGCCAGCCTCGTCTCCGAAGGCAGCCGCTCATTGACGGGAAACGTGCCGTCCGCGATCATCCCCACGATCTTCTCGTAGATGATGTCGCTGAAGCGCGTTGCGCCTCTGTTGGAAACGGCATCGACAGCGACTGTCATTATCGTTCTTTTCTCCCCATTGCGCAGGCCGGCCGGCTGGCGCCGGGATATCTCTGTGGCCCGAAATCCTGCCATGCTGTCGCGACCGTGAGGTGACGGTGACAACATCTCACAGATTTTCGGTCTTCTCATCCCATATCTGCCCTCGGCAAGGACCTTGGCAGGGCATGTGATGCTGAATCGCTATCGAATCTGTAATTATCTGTCAACTCTTGTAATCATCTGGGAACGTGGTTATGGTTTCGTCCGCAGCGCCGAGGAGGGCGCGAAACGGCAGGTTGGGAGCCCGCCGCACCAGCCGGTACAGAAGTTGCGCCGGCCCAAACAGGGAGGAACTCGATGCCCAATGAAATTCTGTCGCGCGGTGTCAGCCGCCGCGCCGTGCTTGGCGGTATGGCCGGCGTTGCAGCGCTGTCCGTCGCCGGTCGCGCTTTCGCTGCTCCGGGAGGCGAGGCGCCGGCGTTAGCGCAACTCGTCAAGGACGGAAAACTGCCGCCGCTCGCCGAGCGCCTGCCGAAAAAGCCGATGGTGGTGACGCCGTTCGAAAAGGTCGGCACCTACGGCGGTACGCTGCGGCGCGGCCTGCGCGGTTCATCGGATCACAACGGCATTCTGCGCATGGTCGGCAACCAGAGCCTCGTGCGCTGGAACCTGGAATTCACCGCCGTGCAGCCGAACCTTGCCGAAAGCTGGGAGGTCAGTGACGACGCGACGCAATTCACCTTCCATCTGATCGAAGGCGTGCGCTGGTCCGACGGCCATCCCTTCACCGCCGATGACATCGTTTTTGCGATCGAAGACTGCGTCAAGAACACCGAGCTCTACAGTTCGACGCCGGCGCAGCTTGCCGTCGCCGGCAAGCCCGTCACCGTCGAGAAGATCGACGATCGTACTGTGAAATTCACCTTCGCGGCGCCGAACGCGCTCTATCTGGAAAATCTCGCCACGCCCCTCGGCCAGCACCCGACGCTGTTTCCCAAGCACTACTGCAGTCAGTTCCTGCCGAAGTACAACCCCAATATCGAGGCCGATGCGAAGAAGGCGGGTGTGACCAGCTGGACGGAGCTCTTCCGCAGCCGCTGCGGCGATATCGAGATCCCGACGCGTTGGGGCAATGTCGATAAGCCGACGCTCGATCCCTGGGTCGTCAAGGAGCCCTATGTCGGCGGCGCGACCCGCGTCGTGATGGCCCGCAATCCCTATTTCTGGCAGGTGGATACATCGGGCAACCAGCTTCCCTATATCGACGAGATCAACTTCGGCATTTCGCAGGATGTGGAATCGCTGATGCTGAACGTCATCTCCGGAAAGATCGACATTCAGGAGCGCCACATCAGCGTGCTCGCCAACAAGCCGACGCTGTCCCAGAACATGCAGAAGGGCGACTACCGCCTGCTGACGCTCGTGCCTTCCGCCTCGCAGCAGTGCCAGATCTACTTCAACATCACCCACAAAGATCCTGCCATGCGCAAGATGTTTGCCGATAAATCGTTCCGGCAGGCGCTTTCGATCGGCATCAATCGCCGGGAACTCATCGACATCGTCTATTTCGGGCAGAGCGAGCCTTATCAGGCCGGACCGCGCCCCACCCACCCCTGGTATCACGAAAAATATGCGCGCCAGTTCACCGAATACGATCCTGACAAGGCAGGCGCCATGCTGGACCAGGCCGGCTACAAGAAAGGTGGCGACGGCATGCGCGTTCGGCCGGACGGGCAGAAGGTGTTCTTCTCGATCGACGTCATTCCAACGCTCTATCCCGATCTCGTCGATGCGCTCGAGCTGGTGAAAACGCATTGGGCCCAGATCGGCGTCGACATGAAGGTCAACACGATCGAGCGGGCGCTCTATTATACCCGCGGCGACGACAACGCCCACGACGCGGCGGTGTGGCCGGGGCCAGGCGGCCTCGATCCGATGCTCGATCCGCGCGATTTCTTCGCCTTCCATCCGCAGGGCTCGCGCTACGCCATTCCGTGGACGCTCTGGTACACCTCCAACGGTGCGCGTGGTGAAGAGCCGCCGGAAAGCCAGAAGAAGCGTATGAAGCTCTTCGACGAGGCGCGTTCGACCGCCGATCTCGACAAGCGCGGCGCGATCATGAAGCAGATCTTCGATATCGCGGCGGAAGAATTCGAGACGGTCGGGCTTTGCCTTGCCGTGGGTGGCTTCGGCATCATACGCAACAATCTGCGCAATGTTCCCGAGAAGCAGCCGGACAGCTGGTCCTGGCCCAATCCGGGGCCGGCGATGCCGCAGCAGTTCACCTTCACGAGCTGATTTTGATCGAGCGCCGTACCGACGGTACGGCGCTTTCTTCGGTTCGCCTTCAAAGATGCCTTGCCGGCGCTGATCGCCGACAGGGCCGGAGGGCGGCGTTCAATGCAAGAGGCGCCTCATGCTGGTCTTTATCGCCAAACGCTTGCTATGGATGATTCCATCGCTTTTTGCCGTCAGTTTTCTCGCTTTCGTGCTGATCCAGCTGCCGCCGGGCGACTATGTCACCACCTATATCGCGACGCTGGCAGCCTCCAACGAGATCGTCGACCAGAACACCGCGGCGCAGCTGCGCGAGCGCTTCGGCCTCGACGATCCGATGCTCATCCAATATTTCAAATGGATCTGGGGCATCCTCTCGCGCGGCGATTTCGGCATCTCCTTCGAATGGCAGCAGCCGGTCTCCGACCTGATCTGGGAGCGCATGGCGCTGACCCTCGTCCTGGCGCTTTCGACCTTGATCGCCACCTGGGCGATCGCTCTGCCGATCGGTGTCTTTTCCGCCGTGCGCAAATATTCGATCGGCGACTATTTCTTCACCGCCTTCACCTTTTTCGGTCTGGCCGTTCCCTCCTTCCTGCTGGCGCTGGTGCTGATGTACATCGCGGCGGTCGAATTCGGCCAGGATGTCGGCGGGCTGTTTTCGCCGCAATACGAGAATGCGCCGTGGAGCTTCGCCAAGATGGTCGATCTCTTCTCGCATCTCTGGCTTCCCGTCATCATTCTTGCCGTCTCCTCGACGGCGAGCCTCATCCGCGTCATGCGCGCCAACATGCTCGACGAACTGCCGAAGCCCTACGTGACGACGGCGCGGGCAAAAGGGCTCTCGGAGTTCCGGCTGCTGATGAAATATCCTCTGATGATCGCGCTCAATCCGTTCATCTCGACGATCGCCTGGCTGCTGCCCAATCTCATCTCCGGCTCGGTGGTCGTCGCCATCGTCCTCAATCTGCCGACGGCAGCACCCTTGCTGTTGCAGGCACTGATGGCCCAGGACATGTATCTGGCGGGCGCCTTCGTTCTGCTGATCTGCGCTCTGACGCTGATAGGCTCCCTGATCAGCGACATCCTGCTTGCGCTGGTCGATCCCCGCATCCGGTTGGAATAGGAGCCTGATATGGCCGACATCACCGTTACAAATCTGCAGCCGGACCGCGCCGCCGTTGCATCGCAGTGGCAGCTGATCTGGTGGGCTTTCCGCCGGCATCGGTTGGCCATGGTGGCGCTCGTCGTTACCGTGCTGATGTATATCGTTGCCCTGGTTCCCGGCTTCTTCGCCATTAACGATCCGAACCTCCAAAATGCGCGGGCGACCTTTCATCCGCCGCAGAAATTGCATCTGATCGATACCGAGAACGGGTTTTCCTTCGGCCCGCATTATTATCCAATGAAGCTGACCCGCGATCCGGAAACCCTGGCGGCTATCTTCAAGGAAGACACGACGAAACGTGTCGACGTGCAGTTCTTCGGGCGCGGCTACGAATATTCGGTATTTGGCCTGTTCAATACCAACATCCATCTGATCGCCTCGCCCGACAAGACCACGCCGCTGCTTCTCTTCGGCGCCGACCGGCTCGGGCGCGATGTCTTCAGCCGGACGGTGCAGGGTTCGCAGGTTTCGCTGTCGATCGGCCTTGTCGGCGTCTTCCTGTCGTTGATGCTCGGCATCGTGATCGGCGGAATCTCCGGATATTATGGCGGCCGCATCGATTTCTTCATGCAGCGCGTGATCGACTTCGTGCTGTCTCTTCCGACGATCCCGATCTGGCTCGCCATGGCCGCGGCCCTGCCGCAGGACTGGCCGGCAACGCTGCAATATATGATGATCACGATCATCCTGTCGCTGACCGGCTGGGCGCAGCTCGCCCGCGTCGTCCGCGGCCGCTTCCTGTCGCTGCGCACCGAGGAATTCGTCGCCGCGGCGAGACTCGACGGCGTGCGCGAAAGGCGCATCATCTTTCGTCACATGCTGCCGAGCTTTGCCAGCCACATCATCGCATCGATCACGCTTGCCGTGCCGGCGATGATCCTCGCCGAAACCTCTCTCTCGTTCCTGGGACTCGGTCTGCAGCCGCCCACCATCTCCTGGGGCGTGCTCCTGCGCGAAGCCCAGAACATTCGCTCGATCGCCACCGCACCCTGGCTCTTCATGCCGGGCTGTGCCGTCGTGGTCGCCGTGATGGCGCTCAACCTTCTCGGCGACGGCCTGCGCGATGCGGCCGATCCCTACAACAAATGAGGCCGGCATGACCGATATCGTTTCCATTGCCGGCAAGCCGCTGCTTCAGGTGAAAAACCTGACCGTGGAATTCCCGTTGCGCACCGGTGTTTTTCGCGCCGTCAACGATCTGTCTTTCTCGATCGAACCGGGCAAGACGCTCTGCGTCGTCGGCGAGAGCGGATCCGGCAAGTCGGTGACCGCCCGTTCGATCCTGCAGATCGTCGATGCGCCCGGCCGAATTGCGGCAGGATCGATCCTCTTGAACGATCAGAACGGCGGCTCGACCGATCTGACCAACCTCAATCCACGCGGGCGCCAGATCCGGGCGATCCGCGGCCGCGACATCGCCATGATCTTCCAGGAGCCGATGTCGTCATTGTCGCCGATCCACACGGTCGGCAACCAGATCGTCGAGGCGCTTCGTCTGCACACCAGGATGAGCAAGGCGGAGGCGCGGGCCGAGGCCATATCGCTGCTGAAGCAGGTCGAGATTCCCTTTCCGGAAAAAGCGCTGGATCGCTATGCTTTCCAATATTCCGGCGGCATGCGTCAGCGTGCGATGATTGCCATGGCGCTGGCCTGCAAGCCGCAGCTTCTGATTGCCGACGAGCCGACCACGGCCCTCGACGTGACGACCCAGGCCGAAATCCTGGACCTGATCGCCCGCCTGCAGAAGGCGAACGGCATGGCCGTTCTCTTCATCACGCATGACATGGGCGTCGTGGCGCAGATCGCCGATGACGTGCTCGTGATGCATAACGGCGTGGCGAAGGAATATGGGCCGGTCGAGCAGATCTTTCATGCGCCGAAAGATGACTATACCCGCATGCTGATCGGTTCGGTGTTGAAGCTGGAGCAGAAGGCCGAAATCCGGCTGGCGCGCGCACCGCTCGACAAGACGGCGGCGCCCATCCTCGAACTGCGCAATCTGTCGATGAATTTCGGCGACGTGAAAGCGCTGGACGATGTCTCCATTTCGCTGCTGCCGGGCGAGACGCTCGGCATTGTCGGCGAAAGCGGATCCGGCAAGACGACGATGGGCCGTTCGATCATGCGGCTGCTCGATCCGACCGCCGGCGAAATCCTCTACCGCCGCGCCGGCGGCGACGTCATCGATCTGGCAACAGCCAAGGGTCAGACGCTTGCCGCTGCGCGGCGGGAATTGCGCATGGTGTTCCAGGATCCGTTCGGCTCCCTCAATCCGCGCATGACCGTTTCCCAGATTATCGGCGAGCCGTTGCTCGTCAATGGCATCGCAAAGGGACGGGCGCTGGACGAGCGCGTCTGCCAACTCATGGAGCAGGTCGGCCTCGATCCGCGGGCGCGCGAACGCTACCCGCACGCTTTCTCCGGCGGCCAACGTCAGCGCATCGGCATTGCCCGCGCCATCACGCTCAATCCGCGTGTCATCGTTGCCGATGAGGCGACCTCGGCGCTCGACGTCTCCGTGCGCTCGCAGGTTCTCGATCTCCTGATGCGCCTGCAGGATGAACTCGGACTCGCCTACATCTTCATCAGCCATGATATCGGCGTCATCCGCTACATGTGCGACCGCGTCGGCGTCATGTACAAAGGCCAGCTCGTCGAAATCGGCGATGCGGAGAAGGTCTGCAATACGCCCGAGCACGCCTATACCCAGGCGCTGATCTCGGCGATCCCGCGCCCCGATCCGCGGGACCGCGATCATTCCAGGCGCTTCCGTTACGTCGCGCCCGACAGTCTGAAGAATGGAAGTTCTCAGAGATGAAAATCACCGGAATCCGCACGTTTCTCATGCATGTCGGCCAGCCCGACCCCTCCAATTGGGCTGCCGACCAGCGGTCTGGCGATCGCACTTCCAAGCAGTTCGGCGGCACCCGAAACTGGCTCTTTCTGAAGATCGATACCGACGAAGGCATCACTGGCATCGGCGAGTGCTCAGGCTGGCCGCGCGTTGTCGAAACGGCGATCCACGACCTTGCGCCGCTGCTCATTGGCGAGGATCCGGCACATATCGAGCGCCTGTGGCAGAAGATGCATATCGCGATGATGGGGCACGGCATGCTCGGAACCGTCGGAGGCGGGGCTATGACCGGCATCGACATGGCCCTCTGGGACATCAAGGGCAAGGCGCTCGGCGTGCCTGTCTGGATGCTGCTCGGCGGCAAGGTGCGGGACCGGATCCCGATCTATTCGCATGCCAATACGCCCGAGCGGGCGCTTGCGCTCAAGGAGCGTGGCATCAGGGCGATCAAGTGCGGTGGCGTCGCCGATCCCGTTCGCAAGGTTGCAGCGCTGCGCGATGCCGTCGGCGACGACATGGATATTGCCATCGACCTGCATGGACCGCCATGGCTGACGCCAGCGGATGCCTGCCGGCTGGTGCGCGCGCTCGAACCCTACGAGCTGATGTGGGTTGAAGACCCGATCGCCCCCGAGAATATCGAAGGCTACCGGCGCATCCGCGACGCCGCCCATGTTCCGCTTGCGGCGGGCGAGCGTTCGGCAACCATTTTCGGCGAACGCGAGCTGATCGAGAGGGAACTGGTCGACGTGATTCAGCCCGATACGGGCCGGGCCGGCGGCATTACCCAGATGAAGAAGATCGCGGCCATGGCTGAAGCCCATCATATCCAGATGGCGCCGCATTCCGGCTCGCTCGGGCCGGTGGCGGAGTATGCGGCCCTGCATCTGCTAGCCGCCATCCCGAACGCTCTAATCCTCGAGCGCCTCGACGATGACTGGGGCGGCCGGCGCCAAACGATCGTGCCGCACCCTGAACAGGTCGACGGCTTGATTGCCGTTCCCGATCGTCCGGGGCTGGGCTGCGATATCGACGAGGAATTCGTCGCCCGCTTCCCCAGCGCCGGCAATGTTTCGGTGCCGCAAGCCGCCGGCGCCTACAATCCCGGCACCGACAACGAGCATGTCTACGTGCAGACGCGCGTGGCACGCCGCAGCTATTTCAATCGCTAGAAGGATAGACTGATGAAGATCGACCGCATGCGGGTTTTCATGACCCGCGACAAGGACCGTCCGCGCGTAATCGTCGCGCTCGATACCGATGATGGGCTCACCGGCTGGGGCGAGTGCTACAATCATGGCCCCGACAAGGCGCTGCCGCCGCTGCTCGATTACCTCTATGGATTCATCTCAGGGCAGGATCCGACGCGCGTCGAATATCTGGTCAACCTGCTGATCCAGCAAAGCCGCTTCCCGCCGGGCGCGCTCGGCCTTGCGGCAATCTCCGCGCTCGATCACTGCCTGTGGGATCTGGCGGCCAAGGCGGCGAACGTGCCGGTTTACAAGCTGCTCGGCGGCGAGGTGCGCGATCGCATCAAGGTCTATGCCGGGGTCTACACCGCGCCCGATGCACCGGCCGCCCGCGACGAGTTCGACCGCCTGAAGGAGGGTTGGGGTTTCACCGCCTTCAAGCTCAGTCCCTGGCGCATCGATATGCATTCCAATCGCTGGGGCAATGTCGTGAAGGCGTCCGCGGATTATTTCCGCTCGCTGCGCGAGACGGTCAGCGACGAATACGAGATCGCCTTCGACGCCCATGCCAAGATTTTTGAGCCGATCGCCGCAAGGCAGCTCGGCAATGCGCTGGCGCCTTACGATCCCCTGTTTTTCGAGGAGCCGCTGCGTCCGGAGAATATCGAGGCCTGGGGTGACCTGAAACAGGGCCTCAACTGCGTGCTGGCAACCGGCGAGTCGCTCTACAACAGGAACGAGTTCCTGCGGCTGCTGCAGGTCAAGGGCGCCGATCTGATCCAGCCCGATATCTGCGTCGTCGGCGGCATCAGCGAGATGCGCCGCATCGCCACCCTTGCCGAAGCCTACTTCGTCGGCGTTGCTCCGCACAACCCGATGGGGCCGCTCGCGACTGCCGTCAACGTGCATTTCTCGGCGGCGGCGCAGAATTTCCGCATCCTCGAATATCGGCTGCCGAAGGGCCAGGCCTATGTTTATGGCGGCCTCGATGTCGAGAAGCGCCAGGGAGAGACCCGGTACGTCGTCGACCCCTACCTGCCGAAAGACGGTTATCTCGAACTGCGTCCCGACCGGCCCGGCTGGGGCGTCGAAATGGACGAGAAGGCGATGGAGGAGGAAGGCTACATCCACTGGCAGCGGCGCGTGCCGAAGCGGCCGGACGGCTCCTACGCCTTCGCTTGAAGACGTTGCTCGAAAATCAGGAACTGGCTGCTGCCGCATGGAAGCGGCCAGTTTCTTTTATGCTCCGATGCATGTCGCCTGGAAGTGTGAAGCGGTTCCGGGACAACGACATGCATACAAAAGGCTTTAAGCATCTCTCGGCAGCACCGAGCGAACCCTTGCGATGAAGACATGGAAATCCTGCATGAATTTGCGAAGGAAATCCGCCGTGGCCTCGTTCGTGACCTCGCCGTCATCGGTGATCAGCCCCGGGGTGAACTGGATGTAGGCTTCCGGGGCATTCATCTGGGGCGAGTTGCAGAAGCTCAGCACGCTGCGCAGATTCTGCTGGGCGACTGCTGTGCCTATCGCGCCCGGCGACGTGCCGATCACCGCTGACGGCTTGCGTGTGAACGAGTTGGTGCCGTAAGGGCGGCTCGCCCAGTCGATGGCGTTTTTCAGCCCGCCGGGTATCGATCGATTATACTCCGGCGTGACGAACAGCACGGCGTCGACAGCGGCTATGGCCGCCTTGAATGCCTTGCCGGCCGGCGGGTAGTCGGCGTCATAGTCGTAACTGTAGAGCGGCAGGTCCTTGAAGGATATCTCCGACATTTCAAGTTCCGGCGGGGCGAACCGTACCAACGCCCTGGCGAGCTTGCGATTGATCGATCCCTTGGCGAGGCTGCCGATGAGATAGCCGACTTTATGCGTGGTCATGGGGTTCTCCAATATCGCGGATCATAGAAGACCTATCACGCAGGAAGCATCGAAGAGGTCTCTTGTTCCTTTAGCGCAGGCATTAATTGTCGACGAAAGTGACCGTCTCGGCGAGGGGCGCGCGGCCCGTACGGGCAAAACTGACTGCGGGGTCCTCGTAGCCGATCGACATGCCGCAGAAGAGAATGAGCCCGTCCGGCGGTGACAGGGCTTCCGCGACTGTCTCGCGAACCTGTGACCATGCCATTTGCGGGCAACTGTGCAGTCCTTCGGCGCGCAGCAGCAGCATGACGGTCTGCAGATACATGCCGACATCGGCCCATTGGGGTGGGCCCAGGTCACGGTCGATGTAGCAGAACAGGGCAGCGGGCGCGCCGAAGCAGTTCCAGTTGGCGATTGCTGCCCGCTGGCGCGCCTCCCAGTCTTCGCGGGCAATGCCGAGCGCGCTGTAGCGCTCCTTGCCGAAGGCGGATCGGCGCTCCCCGTATGGGGACTTCAGCGCGGCCGGGTACATCTCGTACTGCCGCTTGTCCCAGGGGTCGCCGTGGGCCACGCGCTCGACGGCCGAAGTCTTGAGTTCGGCCAGCGATGCGCCGGTCATCACATAGGTGTTCCACGGCTGGATGTTCGATCCTGACGGCGACCAGGCAGCAGCGGACAGCACGCGCTCGAGTATCTCCCTCGCCACAGGCTTGTCTTTGAATCCGCGCACCGACCGCCGGCTTGTGACTGCCTCATAGACGTCCATGATCGCCTCTCCTGACCGTTCCGTTGCTGCTGTGGTTCATTATCTCCATTCGCAATGGAGGCGTAACCACACCCTGGTCTAGGAGGCGTACATCAAACGTTCAGGGGTTGAGCGGCAGGAGCAACATGGTCATTTGATCAGGTGGCTGGCTCGGACGCGTTCTTCCGGAGAGCGACGGCGCGATCCGAAGATATCGGCGAGCGTATCGAGCATCGTCCTCGCCATGCCCGACTGAAGGGAATAATAAATCGTCTGGGCAACCCGTCGTGTCTGCACGAGTCCGTGTTCTCGAAGAATTGCCAGATGCTGGGAAGTCGAAGACTGGCTCAATCCGACTTCATCCGCCAGGTCGGTCACCGACACTTCTCCCTCGGTCAACAGATGCAGAATGTGGAGCCGTTTGGCGTTCCCCATGGCCGACAAGAAGGTTGCCTCGATGTCGAAGGCGTTGGTTTCGCGCGAAGGCGTGGCTGACGATCGAGTGTACAGGCGTGATCTCCTTATGGAATCAAAGCCGGGCATGAAGTCATATCCCTGAGCTTTAATTTAGAGATAACGCATGGGTGCGAAGCCGAAACCCATTGCTGGCGCCGCGGCGTCTTTTTCAACGCGAATCGGATACGGCGCGCATGAATTGGACAGTCTTCATTGGAAAGCGCCAGGCCGAGCTAACGCGAGCCGGCCTGACGCATTTGCGCCGGCAGCGTTTCCCAGGCCCTGATCAGTTCACCGATCGACGCAGCCTCCATCTTGTGCATCACATTGCTGCGATGCAGCTTGACCGTCACCTCGCTGATGCCGAGATCGAAGGCGATCTGTTTGTTGAGGCGTCCGCGCGCCACTTCGTGCAGCACTTCGCGCTCGCGCTGCGTTAACGTCTCCAGGCGCTTGATATTGCGTTTGGCGATCGCGGCTTCGACCCGTCGTTCGGCATCCATCGCAATGGCCGCGGTGACGGCGTCGAGCAGCGTTTGATCCCGCACCGGTTTGGTGAGAAAATCCACGGCGCCCGCCTTCATTGCCTGGACGGTCATCGGAATGTCGCCGTGCCCGGTCAGAAAAATGATCGGTTTGGAAATGCCGTTCTCGGCCAGATGGCTCTGCAGGTGAAGGCCGCTTGCTCCCGGCATGCGCACATCGAGGATCAGGCAGCCGGGGTTTTCCAATATGTCGGCGTCAAGCAATTCACGGGTCGAGGCAAAACTGACCGACTGGAAACCGGCAGACAGGATCAGCTCGGACAGCGCCTCGCGTACCGATGCGTCGTCATCGACGATAACGACGAGCGGCTGGTCCTCTTGATATCTGCACTGCAGCGATAACGACGCCGATCTCCGCAGCAACGGCTGGTCAACTCTCATGTTACCCTCCATCTCTCGATTGATGTAAAGCATTGGCGATAGCCGCCAGCAGGGCCTGGGCATCGAAGGGCTTGCGGAAAAATCCGCCGGTGCCCTGAGCGCGGCCCTGATCGGCGATCTCGTGGCGGCCCGTGATCAAGAAGACCGGCAATTCCGGACGTGACTTCCTGACAAGATCGCGAAGCTCGAAGCCGTCGATACCGGGCATTCCGATATCGGTGATGAGCACATCCAGGTCCGACAACCCGCTGACGAGCAGCGAGCCCGCCGACGGGAAGCCTCGGGCCACATAACCCGCCGATTCCAGAAGGTCGCCCATCGATTCAAGCAGTCTTGGATCGTCATCGACAACGGCGACGACATGTCTTGTCTCGTTCATGTTCAATTCCCCCCCACCCGGCGCGAGTGGGTAATCGGTATTTCCAGTTTCTCCGCGATCCGGACGAGATCGGCGAGCGACGCCGCCGCCATTTTCTGCATCACATTCCTTCTGTGGATCTGCAGTGTCACTTCGCTGATCCCCAGTTCGGCTGCCGCCTGCTTGTTGAGAAGACCGCTGACCACGAGCGGCAGCACTTCGCGCTCGCGCGGTGTCAGGTCGAGATAGTGCCGTTTCAGCATGTCGAGTTCGGCGCGTTCGCCTCTCTTTCGTCGATCCTGGGCAATCGCCGCGTGGATCGCCGCCATGAGATCGGCATCGCTGAACGGTTTGGTGAGGAAATCCACGGCGCCGCTTTTGATCGCACGCACGGAGGAGGGGATGTCGCCATGTCCGGTGATGAAGACGATCGGCGGATGATCCCCGTCGGCGATCTGTCCCTGCAGGTCGAGGCCATTGATGTCGGGCAGTTCGATGTCGAGGATTAGGCAGGCAGGGACATCCGGCTTGTCCATCTTCACGTAATCGCCGGCCGATTCGAAGGCGACGGCACGCATGCCGTGCGAATCCAGCAGCTCGCCGAGCGCTTCACGGATACGTTCATCGTCATCGACGATGAAGACGATATGGTCGTCCGCCGTCATGACGCCGCCTTTGTTTCAATGGGCAATGTAAAGATCAACGTTGCTCCGTGCGGTTGGTTCTTCTCCGCCCACAATCGTCCGCCATGCAGTTCGACGATCGAGCGGCAGATCGCCAGACCCATGCCCATGCCGTGTTCCTTGGTCGTGAAGAACGGCTCGAACATCTTCTCGGGAAACTCCATCCCGTAGCCGCGATCGCTGATTTCGGTCTGGATGGTATTGCCCATATGGCGCACGCGCATCTCGATCGCCTTGTCGCCGGCAACGCCATCCATCGCCTCGATGCCGTTGCGGATGAGATTGATCAGAACCTGCTGGATCTGGGTGCGATCGACGGCGATGAGCGGAAGGTTGTCATCGACCGAAACCTCGATCCGGGCGCGACGGCGCGCCGCTTCGTCCGCCATGAGGCTGCGCGCCTCGTTGACGACGCCTGAAAGCGCCGTATGAACTCTCCTGTCGGCGGATTGTTTGAACAGGGCGCGGATACGGCTGACGACATCCGCCGCCGAGTTGGCGTCGCGGATGATGCGCTCGACCGTCCTTTGCGCCCGCTCCATATTCGGAGGGTCGGCCATCAGCCAGCGCTGGCAGGCATGCGAGTTTGCGACGACGGCGGCGAGCGGCTGGTTCACCTCGTGGGCGATCGAGGCCGAGAGCTCGGCGAGGCTCGCCACCTGGCTCGCCCGCGCAAGGCCCTCGCGCACCTGACGCAGATCCTCTTCCGCCCGAACCTCTCCGTCGATATCGAGGCAGATGACATTCCACTGGACGATGACGCCTTCGGCATTGCGCATCGGCGCAGCGCGTGTCTCGACCCACCGGTATTCGCCGTCGAACCGCCGCAGGCGATGCCTGCGCGCATAGGGCTCGCCGGTGCGCAATGAATGGGCATAATCCAGTTTGACGCTCGCCACGTCGTCGGGATGAACGCCTGCGTCGAGCGTGCCGTCCAGCCGGGTTTTTCCTGTTCCGTCCAATTCTTCCAGCTTGTAACCGAGGAAGTCGCGCAGCCGGGGGTTGCGGTATACCGGTTCTCCGTCGGGGGCCGCGCAATCGATCATCGCCGGCAGCGTTTCGACGATCTGCCAGAGCGAACGCTCCCTCTCGCGCAGCTCCTCCTCGATGCGAAGCTGATCGTCAATGTCATGCGTCAAGCCGTACCATTGAATGATCCGCCCGTTCTCGTCCCTGAGGGGCTCGGCGCTGCCTCTGACCCAGCGATAGACGCCATCGGCGCGCCGCAGGCGATATTGCTTGGAGAAGCGTTCGCCGGTGGCGAGGGAGTGGTGGAGTGCTTCGGTGAGGCTGGCGGCATCGTCAGGATGAACGGCGGCTTCGATGAGAGCTGCAAGCCGGGTTAGACCCGGCATTTTCATATCGATGATGTCGAGACCGAGAAAATCGATCAGGCGCTGGTTGAAGAAGGTCGGCGTGCCGTCCTGGTCAAGCCGCCAGAGCAGGCTCGGAACCATGTCCACCAGTTGCGAGAGCTCGCGCTCGCGCTCGCGCAACGCTTCCTGTGCGCGCATCTCATCGTCGATATCGACTGAGATGACGTACCATTGGGTGATGGCCCCGTTCTGATCCCGCAGCGGCTCGGCGCGGCCGTCGACCCAGCGATAGGCTCCGTCGAAACGGCGCATACGGTACTTGATCGAGAAGGGATCGCCGCTGACGAGCGAGCGGTGAACCGTCTGAAGCAGCCTTGGTGCATCATCGGGATGGACAAGTGTATTAATGACGGCCGACAGGCGGCTCACGCCCGGCTGATCCATGTCGCCGACGTCGAGGCCGAAGAAGTCGATCAGGCGTTTGTTGAAGAAGACAGGCTCGCCTGTCGGTGTCAGCCGCCTGATCTGGGCCGGGACCATGTCCACGAGCTGCGACAGCTCGCGCTCGCGGTCACGCAGGGCCTCCAGCGCACGCACCTCCTCGTCGACATCAAGGGAAACGCCGTACCACTGCACGACCTTTCCGTCTTCATCACGCCGCGGCTCCACCCTGCATTCGGCCCAGCGGTAGACGCCGTCTTGTTCGCGCCAGCGAAACCGCATCGCGGTACCGTCGCCGCTTTCGAAGCACTGCCGCAAGGTGCGCTGAACGTCGGGCGCATCTTCGGGATGGATCAGCTGCTGCAGCAGATCTTCGATGCTCGGCTCGCCGGCAGCGTCGAAATCGGCAATGACGGCGCGAAAATGGTCCTGATACCGTTTGTTGAAGTAGATCGAGCCGCCGGTGGGCTCGACGCTCCACACGCGGACCGGAACGGCATCGATCATCTGCTGAAGCTGCCGTTCGCTTTGCCGGAGCGCCTCTTCGGCATGGACCTGATCGTCGATGTCGTGGCAAAGCCCATACCACTGGAGGACATTGCCGGCCTGATCCCGCAGCGGTTCGGCGCGGCTCGACATCCAGCGATAGACGCCGTCGGCCCGGCGCAGCCGATAGCGCATGGCGAAGGTCTCGCCGGTGAGGAGGCAATGGCTGAGCGCTGTCCTGAATTCAGCTGTATCGTCGGGATGCACGATGGCCAGAACGACCGCTTCCAGCCGGCTCATATCCGGCTTGTCGGAGTCCGCCACATCAAGGCCGAGGAAGTCGACCATGCGCTTGTTGAAGAAAGTCGGCTCGCCCTCGGGCGTCAGTCGCCAGACGTGGCTCGGCACCATGTCGACGAGTTGTGAGAGTTCGCGTTCCCGTTCGCGCAATGCCTCCAAGCTTTGATGCAGTGAAAGGGTCGCCAATTGATGCTGACGGGAAATGGCGGCGACAATGAGCGCCGAAAGAGCCGAGATGGCCAGAAAAAGCTGCAGCATGATCTGCTTGTTTTTCTGCGACTCCGGATCGCCCGCAAATTGGCCGGCGCCCGTTATCGTGAAGACCGCCGTTATCAGTGCCAGCAGCACGAGCGAGACTGCCGCTCCCTTGAACTCGAAGCGGACCGCGGCCCACAGGAGAGGCGGCATGATGATGTAGGCGAAGGGCAGGTAGCCGCTCAGCGAAAGAGCGGCAACGGCGAGGAAGATAAGTCCGAGAATACAGGCTTCCATCCATTGTGTTTTCGAAAGCTGCGGTCTGCCGCGCCAGTTGTGGAGCACGACGAGCGCCAGCGGCGCCACGATGAGGACGCCGGTAGCATCGCCGATCCACCAAAGAGGCCATGCCGTCATGAAGGATTGCGACAGGATGCTGAACCAGGCAAGCGTCGCACTTCCCACCGTCGCACTGACGATCGGGGCAACCCCGGCGCCGAGCGCGACGAAAGTAAGGACTTCCTGCAGGCTTTCCAGCCGCACCGGCCGTTTCAAGACGCGGTTCACCAACCAGGCCCCGACCAGCGCTTCCAGGGCGTTGCCGACATAGATCAGAAAGGCGGCAGCCGGTGGACTATGAAACCACAGGACATTGCTGAACATCTCTGCCAGACAGCCGCCCAGCACCCACCACGGCCAGCTGTAGCCGGAGCTGAGAATAAGCGTCGCGATGAACAGCCCGCTCGCCGGCCAGATGGAAATGCCGGTTCCAGGCACGATCGCCAGAGATTGAGCAAAGCCGCAGGCAAGCACATAAGCCGCAATAAAGAAGCTCAGATGCAAAAGCCTGGGACGATGCGACCAGACGTTCATCATCAGCTGCTCCTGCCGGACAGAAATAACCGGCGGGTTGTCAGCATTTGCGGTGGTTGTTTTTGATTTTGGGGCCGGCGAGCTCATGTTCGAACCGTAATCCTGCCTCACCACAACCGCAACTCATGGAAACCCATGCATTGCGCGTGAGGTAGCCGGATATCGGAGCAAAGGGATACCTGAGTCCGCTTTATTCGATGGCGCACCCTATACCGGAGGCTGGCTCACCTAGGCCCAAGGACTAGGACGCCGGACCTCCGGTACGATGGAAGCTCTCTGACTTTCCGGTCATTGTCGGCTGAACCGCGAGCATTGGGCTGAGATGGAGAGGGTCGATATGAAGATCATGGTAGCGGGAGCAAGCGGTTTAGTCGGAACGCAACTCACGGCGAAACTGCGCCGGGCAGGCCACGATGTCACGGTCGCATCGTTATCGCTTGGTGTCGATACGGTGACCGGCAGGGGCCTCGAAGCGGCGATGGCGGGAAACGAAATCGTCATCGATGTCACCAATGCCGCATCATTCGGCGATAGTTCGGCGTTCGATTTCTTCAGAACATCGACGAAGAACCTGCTCGCCGCTGCGGCCGGAGCCAATGTCAGGCATTATCTCGCGCTCTCGGTCGTCGGCACGCCCTACCTCGTCGAAAGCGATTATTTCCGCGCGAAACTGGTGCAGGAAAATCTCATCCGTGCTTCCGGCCGAGGCTACACGATCCTCCGCTCGACGCAGTTTTACGAGTTCATCAACGGCTTGATCGAAATCGGTGCCGAAGGCGACGTCCTTCGCTTGCCCCCCGCGGCAATGCGGCCGGTCGCCGCCAGTGACGTCGCGGCGTTTCTGATGGAACTGGCAGCGGGAAGTCCCGTCGGCGATATCGTCGAGATCGCTGGCCCGGAACAGTTCGGAATGGACGAAATCGCGCGGATTTATCTCGCCGCAAACGAAGACCAACGGCCGGTGATGACCGATCCGTCCGTTCCCTATTTCGACGTCGAATTGACCGGCAATGTGCTGCTTCCCGGTGCCGGCGCCCGCACGGCGAGCCAGATGCTCTCCAACTGGCTCTTCCAATCGATGGCCGCCTAACGGCCGGTTTGAAATTGCTGCGCGAGGTAATACCTTTCGAAAAGAAGGCATTACTGAGCTGCGAGAATGGCCACGACCGTTACCGCCAAAGGCAGGTCACCATCCCGAAACCGGTCCGGGACATGCTCGGCATCGTTGCCGGCAGCAGGGTCGATTTTCATCGCGCTGCCGATGGCCGGGTGGTTCTGGTGCGCGCTGTCGACGCAGGGTGTCGGGCGCTATCGCACTTATTTCCCCTCCCTGAAATTGATATCGCCGGATCTTTAAGCTGGCGTTTTGCGGCGTGAGCCAGATTTCAAAAAATCTTCATGAAGCCCAAGGTTGAAAATCTCCGGTCCTGCTCCAAGTCCGGTCGGCGGTCGCCGAAACGGCAGGGGAGGGGCACATGGGCAACAGGAACAGCGAGCGGATCCGCGGGGTCAAATCGGTCTTGGAACTCCTTGTTGTCCTCTTCTGCCTTCTATCCTGCCCGCAGGCACTCGCCGCATCCGCAGATATTGGCGGGCTGACGGTGACGCTGCCCGATGCTGCTTCCGGTTGGAGGAAGGCCGGCAAAGGCGATCTCTTCATGCTGCAGAAGGATTTCCCCGAAACGGAAGACGACAAGCGCGGCAGCGCACTGATCCAGATCTCCAAGCCGCTCTCGGGCGGGCGCAATTCCCTTCCGGCCGGCGTGAAGAGCTTCGTCGCATCGCTGCCCGAGATGGCCAAGGAAGATATCCTGATCAAGCATTACGGGGTGACCATAAATGGCCACGATATCCGCGTGGAGGAACGTTGCTGCGTTCAGCAGGAGAATGTCAGCATCAGCCAGATCGTCGTAGGCGTCGCCAACGACAAGCGGCAGGCCTATCTGCAGCTCGTGCTCTTGAACCTCAAAGGCGACAGAAGTCAAAGCGCCGAGGCCGATTTTGAAGCTCTCGTGCGCTCGGTGAAGCTCGATCCTTCGGATAAGGATTTCGATCTCGTTCCTGCAAGCGATGACGGCGGGCTCGACGGCGTCTTTACCCATCTCGATACCGGTGTCCGCCCGAATGTCTTCGGCGGCGTGGATTTCTATTCTGATAGCGAGATCACCATGTTCGAGCCGAAGGGACTGTTCAGCACGAAACTGCCGAAGGGTGGCCGGAGCATTGTCGAGCACTGTAGGGAAAACCCATCCGACTGCGGCCTTTACAAACTCACCGGTGGTGGCCTTTTCTCCTCTGCCGGATCGATCGAAATGCGCAGCCTCACCTCGGCCTATGGCACGATTGAGATCGAGACGAAGCCCCTTTCGAAAAAGGGCGATGATCTGGTAATCGACGGAGACGATTATCGCGCAGTGCCGCCATTCCGGGACGGCGCGACGCTCGACGGCGCATGGGTCTACACCTTCGCTTCGAGCGGCATGACCGCAACGTCGTCGGGATCAGTTGCCGCCAGCAATAGGCTGACGCTGCATAAAAACGGCACTTTCGAACGCAGCCGCTGGTCCGGCGCTTCGATGACGAACGAAATCGGCGGATCGCAGTCGGGGATGACGGCGTCGGGCGATCGGCCGGGCTCCAGCGGACGCTATAGGCTTTGCGGCTATCGCCTCGACCTGACCGACGCGACCGGCAAGACGGAGAGCCTGAGCATTTTCGAACCGGACAAGAGTTCCGACGGGCTCCTGGTGATCAACGGCAACAACTATCTGAAAGACGACGGGCAGTAGTCGGCCCGGGCCTTTCCGTCCCGCCCGCGGCATTGCCATAATTTTATGAATTTCATGTGCATGACCGATGGCGCGAGCCGTGGCCTTCAGCCCTCGCTCGGATGGGAATCACCCGCCGATCGGTCCGCGAATTGCCAGATTTCCGAACCCGTTTCGTGTGCGTCGAGGCGTGGTCCGGTTAACCATTTGTAATTCGCTCACGAATCGCGGCATATAGTAACTGCGCAACTGAAGCGCTTTCGTTCAAAATTGCGCAGTTACTTGGGAAAACGATCATGCAGCCGAGTCTTGCTCTTCAAGACGATCAAGAGCATCTCCCGTCGCTTCTAGCAACAGATGCGAAGGAGTTGTCCTATCAGCTTCAGCAGCATCAGGCAAAAATCTTCCCGCCGCTTTCCCAGAAGACGATGCGCACTTTCTCGCCGGCGGAAGCGGCAGCCTTCATCGGCATCGGCGAAGGTTATCTCAGGCAGGTCGCCGCCGACGGCCACGGGCCCGATCCGCTCGCAAACGGACGCCGACTTTACAGCGCAACCGACATGGACCGGATCCGCCGCGTTCTCGACGAGCGAAACGGAACGCCGAAATATGTGCCCGCCCGCAAGCCTGGAGAAAAGCTCCAGATCGTCTCTGTCATGAATTTCAAGGGCGGTTCGGGCAAGACCACCACGGCTGCTCATCTGGCGCAGTTCATGGCGTTGCGCGGTTACCGCGTGCTTGCCGTCGACCTCGATCCGCAGGCCTCCTTATCCGCCTTGTTCGGCCATCAGCCGGAGTTCGACGTCGGCGAAGGCGAGACGATCTACGGGGCGATCCGATACGAGGAACCACGCCCAATCGCCGATATCGTGCGCGCAACCTATACGCCCAATCTGCATCTCATTCCGGGAAATCTCGAATTGATGGAATTCGAGCATGAGACGCCGAAGGCGATGGCTTCCGGAAGGGCGGAGACGATGTTCTTTGCGCGTATCGGCGAGGTGCTGACCGAGATCGAAAGCCTTTACGACGTCGTTGTCGTCGATTGCCCGCCGCAGTTGGGATTCCTGACGATGTCGGCGCTCTGCGCAGCGACCTCGGTATTGATCACGGTCCACCCGCAGATGCTCGACGTCATGTCGATGTCGCAGTTTCTGACGATGACAAGTGAACTGATGTCGGTCGTCGAAAGGGCCGGCGGGCGCACCAGCTATGACTGGATGCGCTATCTTGTGACGCGCTTCGAGCCGAACGACGGGCCGCAGAGCCAGATGACCGGCTTCATGCGGGCGATCTTCGGTAATCGAATGCTTCACAACGCCATGGTGAAGTCGACAGCGGTTGCCGACGCCGGCGTCACCAAGCAGACGCTTTACGAGGTCGAGCGGTCTCAATTCACTCGCGGAACCTACGACCGGGCGCTGGAATCGCTCAATCTCGTGAACAGCGAGATCGAGGCGCATATTCGCTCGACCTGGGGAAGGAAATAGATAGATGGCGCGCAAGAACCTGATCGAGATTTCCGCCCCGAACCCGGCAAGGGTGGAAGCGGTCGCACCGCGCGACAATCGTCCGATTGCAGGCTTCGTGCCGCAGGAGCGTAGCGCTGCACCGGTCGGCGGCATCACCAAGACGCTCGGCAACATTACCGAAAAAATGGAGCGTGCGAGCGAGCTCGAACGGCAGCTCGCCGCCGGCCAGGCCATCGTCGAACTCGACACCGGCCTGATCGACGCGTCCTTCGTCAGCGACCGGTTGGCGATAGATGCGGCCGAACTCGCGCAGCTTGTCGAGCAGATCCGCGAGCATGGGCAGCAGGTTCCGATCCTCGTCCGTCCGCATCCGGAAACCAGGGGACGCTACCAGGTCGCTTACGGCCATCGCCGCCTTGCCGCCACCAAAGAGCTCGGCATCAGGGTGCGCGCGGTCGTCCGCGACCTCACCGACGGTCAGCTGGTCGTCAGCCAGGGACAGGAAAACAGCGCCCGAACCAATCTTTCTTATATCGAGCGCGCGCTCTTCGCCTCGAGGCTCGAGGAGCGCAGCTTCGGCCGCGATGTGATCATGGCGGCGCTCGCCGTCGACAAGGCGGCGCTGTCGAGAATGCTGATCGTCATACGGCAGGTTCCCCTCGATCTCATAAACGCCATTGGCGCGGCGCCCGATATTGGCCGCCGACGGTGGCTGGAGCTCGGCGAGCGGCTTGAGAAAGCCGACGTCGGGAAGATCCTCGCAGAGTTGTCCGCGGACGACGCGCGCAGAATGTCAAGCGATGAGCGGTTTCAGCGGGCGCTCGTTCTGGCAACAAAGACGACGGCCGTGCAAAGGCCGGCGGTGGCCAGAACCGAAGTCAGTGGCTTTCCCGTCATGATCAAGAAGACAGCCGCGGGTGCGACCTTCGTCTTCGACGGCAAGATGGCGCCGGGCTTCGATCAATTCGTCCAGGAACGGCTGCAAAGCCTGTTCCAGGAGTTCAAAAAGCACAGAGGAGCGTAGCGCGCAAAAGAAAAAGGCCCCCAACGACGCCGTCGTGGAAGCCCTTCTCAGATCTTAAGCACATCGAGAATCGCATTTCCACGAATCACAGTCAAGCGTCTTAGGCACCAAATTGGCGGATCGTTTTCTTTTGCCTGAACGAAGGTGAAGGCAATGGAGAGTGGATATGTGACGACGCCCTTTGGGCGGCGGCCGATGTCGCTTGGCATGCTGGCGAGCCAGCAACTGGCCGAGACGATCGAGCCGGGGATGAAGCGCAGCAAGTGGAAACTGTTCCGGGCGATCTGCGAGGCGCGGCCAGCGCTCGGCGTAACCGATCGGGCGCTGACGGTGCTCGACGCGCTTTTGACCTTCTATCCCGATGACGAGATTTCTGAGGAGAAGGGCCTGATCGTCTTTCCGTCGAATGCGCAGCTGTCGCTGCGTGCCCGCGGTATGACGCCGGCGACGCTGAGGCGCCATCTTGCCGTCCTGGTCGAGGCCGGCCTGATCCTGCGCAAGGACAGCCCGAACGGTAAGCGCTATGCCCGCCGCGACAGGGCAGGGGCGATCGGCGAGGCCTTCGGCTTCAGTGTCGCTCCGCTTCTGGCCCGCGCCGTCGAAATCGAAAACCTTGCGGCCCAGGTGATTGCCGACCGGGAACTGCTCCGGGCGACGAGAGAACGCCTGACGGTCTGCCGGCGCGATATCTCCAAGCTGATCTCCACGGCCATCGATGAAGCCGTTCCCGGCGACTGGGAGCAGATGATGATGATGTTTCGCGATCTTGTCGCCAGGATCCCGCGTATGGCTGGCATCGAAGAGCTGGTATCGTTGCTTGACGAAATGGGCCTGCTGCGTGACGAAGCGGTCAACCTGCTGGAAAGACACATTAAACGAGAAAAAATAGACGCCAATGAGTCTCAAAATGAGCGTCACAAACAGAATTCAAACCCCGACTCCACCTCTGAAATTGAACCACGCTTCGAAACGAAGCAGGGCGAAACGGCGGTGACAAACAACGAAGGGATGGCCGAACCGCTGGATGTGGGAAGGCAGAAACCGCCGAGACCTTCCGCCGGATATGCTGGCAGAATGCAAGGCGCCGCCGATCCGGTCGCCGGCCACAGCCTGAAATCCTTCCCGCTCGGCCTCGTCCTGCAGGCCTGCCCTGCTATTCTCGATTATGGGCCGGGCGGCGCGATGGGTAATTGGCGCGACCTGATGTCGGCTGCCGTCGTCGTCCGCTCGATGCTCGGCGTCAGCCCCTCGGCCTATGAGGAAGCCTGCGCCGCCATGGGGCCGGAAAACGCCGCGACCGTGATCGCCTGCATCCTGGAACGGGGAGGACAGATCAACTCGCCCGGCGGCTATCTCCGCGATCTCACCCGCAGGGCCGAGAGAGGCGAATTTGCGATCGGACCGATGCTGATGGCGCTGGTGCGGGCCAATGGCGGGGTAAGGCGACATGCCGGCTGATGGATTTCAGCTGCAATGCGGTTGTGTAGTTGCCTCATCCGGTAAACTCACCGGTTCCAGTCCGATTGTCGGGCTGGACGAAAGGTTGCGGCGAGAGGAGCGGTCCAGTCAGCGCGGCGGCGCAGTGCTTTCTCGCAGGATCAGCTCGACCGGCCATAATTCATGGATCTCCTCGGCGGCGCGTCCGGCGATCAGCTGCAACGTTAGTTCGGCGCAGCGTGTGCCGGCGGCTCGCATGGAGGATCGGGTTGTCGAGAGCGACGGCACCATGTTTTCGGCCGTCAGGTAAGGGAAGACGTCGTCATGGGCGATGACGGAAATATCCTGTCCCACCATCATCCCAAGCGAGCGGACGGCGCGGTAGACGCCGAGTGCTGTCATCGTGGAACCGGCGACGATGGCGGTCGGCGCATTCGCTCTCTCGAGGAAGGAGCGGGCATGGCGAAAGCCGCTCTCGTCGGAAAATTTATCGCAGACCATCATGTTGGGATCGGCGATGAGTCCACGCTCCTGATGGGCGAGCCGAAAACCCTGTTCGCGATGGATCGAATAGGTCTTGCCCTTGAGCCCGTTGATCATCGCGATACGGCGGTGGCCGAGATCGAGCAGGTGTTCGGTGGACCTGCGCACCGCATTTTCATTGTCGATATCGAGCCAGGCGTGAACGTGCTCCGTCTCCGACCGGCCATGAACCAGGAAAGGCAGACGCAGGCTACTCAGCATCTCGATCCGCGGGTCCCGAGGACGAGGCGAGTGAATGATCACTGCATCCACGCGGCGGCTTTCGACCAGGCGTCTGTAGGCTTGCATCTCGTCGTCGTCATTATGCGCGGTGATCGGCGTGATGAGGATATCCGTATCGGCCGTTTCCAGGCGCTGCGCCATGCCCGACATGAATTCAGCGAAATGGATTTCTCCCGACCGCGCCATCATCACGCCGATCGCTCCGGCTCTTCCGGTCTTTAGCCGCACGGCGTTGATATCGGGCCGATAGCCGAGTCTTATCGCTTCGCTTGCAACCCTGGCGCGGGTGGTTTCGCTCACCTCGGGGTAGCCGCTCAGCGCACGGCTGACCGTCGTCGGAGAAAGCCCAAGCTGCTTTGCGAATTCACGAAGTTTCATCGGTGTCTTCTTTTGTCCCGGCAATCAATGGACGATGTGCTGGCGGTGCGCAACGGGTCCGGCGATAATTGAAATCGATTTCAATTATTCTGGCCTCTATAGTGTCCTCCTAAGATGTATATAGCGCCGTGGATGGTGGCAATCACAACTAAAAAGTGCCAATGTGGCGACTTGACGAGGTCGAAACCTTCTGCAATTGTCCGCGTGCCAAATCGATTTCAATTTCTGGGAGGAGATTATGAAGAAGTTTGCATTAAGCTTGTCGGTGCTCGGCGTCGCCATCGCCTTCGCTGGCCCGATCCGTGCCGCTGAAATTTCGTTTGCCGCCAACACCACGGGAAAAAACGTTGAATTCCTCAACAAGCAACTGGCAATTTTCGAGAAGGAGACCGGCAATCAGGTCAAACTCGTCACCATGCCGTCGTCGAGCAGCGAGCAGTTCTCCCAATATCGCCTGTGGCTTGCCGCCGGAAACAAGGACATCGACGTCTATCAGACGGACGTCATCTGGGCGCCGCAGCTTGCTGACCAGTTCATCGATCTGAAGGACGCCACCAAAGACGTGGCCGGCCAATTCTTCCCGTCGATCATCGCCTCGCAGACGGTCAACGGCCGGCTCGTGGCGCTGCCATTGTTTACCGATGCTCCGGCGCTGTTTTACCGGAAGGACCTGCTTGAAAAATACGGCAAGCTGCCGCCAAAGACCTGGGACGAGATGGCGGCGATCGCCAAGGACGTTCAGGATAAGGAACGCCAGGGCGGACAGAAGGACCTTTGGGGGTATGTCTTCCAGGGCAACTCCTATGAAGGGCTGACCTGCAACGCGCTGGAATGGGTGAAGTCGTCGGGCGGCGGCCAGATTGTCGAGCCAGACGGGACAATTTCGATCAACAACGAGAAGGCGGCGGCAGCGCTTGAACGCGCCAAGGGCTGGATCGGGACGATCTCACCCCCAGGCGTGCTCGCATATCAGGAAGAGGAATCGCGCGGCGTTTGGCAGACGGGCAACGCCGTCTTTATGCGCAACTGGCCCTATGCCTATTCCCTTGGTAATGGTTCCGACAGCGCTGTGAAGGGCAAGTTCGACGTCATGACGTTGCCGGTCGCCGCGGCCGGCGACAAGCCGTCTTCGACGCTTGGCGGCTGGAATCTGGCGGTTTCGAAATATTCTGAAAAGCAGGAAGCAGCCATTGCGCTGGTAAAATTCCTGGCGTCGAAGGACGTCCAAAAGGCGCGCGCCATCGAGCTGTCCAACCTGCCCACACTGACAGACCTCTATGATGACAAGGATGTTGCCGCCGCGCAGCCCTTCATGCCGAACTGGAAACCCATCTTCCAGGATGCCGTGCCGCGTCCTTCGGCGACCGCCAAGGTAAAGTACAACGAAGTGTCTTCGAAGTTCTGGACGGCGGTGCACAACACGCTGTCAGGCAGCGGCTCGGCTGCCGAGAACCTCGAGCTTCTCGAAGCCGACCTCACGACCCTCAAGGGCGACGCCTGGTAAGATTCCGGCCGGCGGCTGTGAAGCCGCCGGCCCGGTTTCGAACGAGCGAACGGGAGAGGCGTTTCATGACTGAAATCGTAGTTTCGCAAGCAGTTGAACCAAGGATTTCCAGGCTCAGAGCCTCTACGGAGCTGCGATCCGAGCGTGTTCGGTCCGCCTGGATGTTCCTGGCGCCGACGCTGCTGATCCTGGCAATCGTCGCCGGCTGGCCGTTGTTCAGAACGATCTATTTCAGCTTTACGAATGCGTCGCTCAACGACCTCGGCAATGCGCGGTTCGTAGGCTTTTCCAATTATCTGTCGTGGGTGACGCTGAAGAGCGGAAAGACTATCTATCGCGGGCTGCTTGCCGATCCGGTCTGGTGGAGAGCGGTTTGGAACACGGCAAAGTTCACCCTCCTTTCGGTGGTGCTCGAGACCATACTCGGGCTGATCGTCGCGCTGGTGCTGAACGCACGCTTCGTCGGCCGTGGCGTTGTTCGGGCGGCAATCCTCATTCCCTGGGCGATCCCGACGATCGTGTCGGCCAAGATGTGGGCCTGGATGCTCAACGACCAGTTCGGCATTCTAAACGACATCCTGCTCGGCTTCGGCCTCATCAGTGAGAAGATTGCCTGGACCGCCAATCCTGAGACGGCGATCACCGCCGTGCTGATCGTCGACATCTGGAAGACTACGCCGTTCATGGCGCTGCTGATCCTTGCCGGCCTGCAGATGGTTCCGGGCGATATCTATGAGGCCGCCAAGATCGACGGCGTCAATCCGGTCAAGGTCTTCTGGCGTCTGACACTGCCGCTGATCCGCCCGGCGATCATGGTTGCCGTGATCTTCCGGATGCTCGATGCGATGCGCATCTTCGATCTGATCTATGTGCTGACGCCCAACAATGCGCAGACCAAGACGATGTCGGTCATGGCGCGCGAAAACCTGTTCGACTTCGACAAGTTCGCCTACGGCGCGACCGCCTCGACGGTGCTTTTCCTGATCATTGCCTCCGTCACCATCCTTTATATCTGGCTTGGCCGCGTCAGGCTCGGCGGGGAGGAACGCTGATGCTGCTGTCGATCACCAAGAATACGCTCTTCTACCTGCTCGTCACGATCATCGTCATCATCGCTGTCTTTCCGTTCTACTATGCGATCCTCACGAGCCTCAAGACCGGAACGGCCCTTTTCAAAGTCGACTATTGGCCGACCTCGATCTCCTTCGGCAACTACACGTCGGTGATGGGTCAGGGCGGGTTCGTCCGCAGTCTTGCGAATTCCGCAATGATCGCCTGCGTCGTGGTCTCGGCGTCGCTGTTGCTTTCGATCACCGCATCCTTCGCCTTGGCCCGGGTACATTTCCGCGGACGGGCACTGTTGATGCTGACCATCCTCTCGGTGTCGATGTTTCCGCAGATTGCCGTCCTTGCCGGCCTCTTCGAGCTCATTCGCTGGGTCGGCATCTTCAACACGCCCTTCGCGCTGATCTTTTCCTACATGATCTTCACGCTGCCGTTCACCGTCTGGGTGCTGACCACCTTCATGCGCGAATTGCCGATCGAGATCGAGGAGGCGGCGATCGTCGACGGCGCCTCGCCATGGGTCATCGTGACCCAGGTGTTCATGCCGCTGATGTGGCCGGCGCTGGTGACAACAGGGCTGCTGGCCTTCATCACCGCGTGGAACGAGTTCCTTTTTGCGCTGACGTTCACATCGTCGGATACGCAGAGAACCGTCCCGGTCGCCATCGCCCTGCTTTCGGGCAACAGCGAGTTCGAGATCCCCTGGGGCAACATCATGGCGGCTTCGGTGATCGTCACCGTGCCTGTCGTGGTGCTCGTTCTGATATTCCAGCGCCGGATCATTTCGGGGCTGACCGCCGGCGGCGTCAAGGGTTGAGGGAGTAAGGCATGGCAGAAATCCGACTGGAGAATATCCGCAAGAGCTTCGGCGCCTTCGAGGTGATCAAGGGTGTGACGATGGACATCCGCCGCGGCGAGTTCATGGTGTTTGTCGGACCGTCGGGATGCGGCAAGTCCACGCTGCTCCGGCTCATCTCCGGCCTCGAGGACATCACCTCAGGGACGCTTTCCTTCGACAGCGAGACGGTGAACCGGCACGCGCCGTCGAAGCGAGGGATCGCCATGGTGTTCCAGTCCTACGCGCTCTACCCGCATATGACAGTCTTCGACAATATGGCTTTCGGCATGAAGCTTTCCGGGAGCAACAGAGATGAATGCCGCCAGCGCGTGGAGCAGGCGGCCGGCATGCTGCAGCTCTCGTCTTACTTGGAGCGTCTGCCGCGACAGCTTTCCGGTGGCCAGCGTCAGCGCGTCGCAATCGGCCGGGCGATCGTCCGCGATCCGAAGGTCTTTCTCTTCGACGAGCCGCTGTCCAACCTCGATGCGGCGCTGCGCGTGGCGACGAGGCTGGAGATCGCCAAGCTTCATCGCAGCATGCACAATACGACGATGATCTATGTGACGCATGATCAGGTCGAGGCGATGACGCTCGCCGATCGGATTTGCGTCTTGAGGGACGGCGTCGTGGAGCAGATCGGCACGCCGCTGGAGCTGTATGAAAGTCCGAATTCGCTCTTCGTTGCCGGCTTCATCGGCTCGCCGAAAATGAACTTTCTGTCGGGCGAACTGGCAGAGCCTTATGGCAGCCATACGATCGGCGTGCGCGCCGAGCATATTCGCATCGCGGCCGGAGCGCCGGTCTGGAGCGGCACGGTGATCCATTCGGAAATCCTCGGCTCGGATAGCTTCGTCTATGTGGATATCGGGGCGGGTGAGCCGCTCATTGTGCGGGAGGCCGGCGTCTCCCGTCACGAGCCGGGTCAGACGCTTGGCCTTGCCCCGCTTGCCGGCCACGTCCACCGTTTTGACCAGTCGGGCCGTGCGCTCGAACGTCAATCGATGCAGGCTGCCTGAACTTTCAGGGATCAATGTTCCCCCCAAGGCCCGATCCGTTTTTATGACAAGGAGAGAATGACATGACCATTCGCACCATTGTGTGGGGTGAAAACATCCACGAGAATACCAATGCGATCGTCCGGGGCATCTATCCCGAGGGCATGCATACGACGATCGCCAATGCGCTGAATGCCGATCCCGCCATCTCGGCGACGACGGCGACGCTGCAGGAGCCGGAGCACGGTCTCAGCGAAGCCCGCCTTGCCGAGACCGATGTGCTGACCTGGTGGGGCCACAAGGATCACGGCGCGGTCTCCGACGACGTCGTCGAGCGCGTCGCCAGGCGCGTCTGGGAGGGCATGGGCCTGCTGGTGCTGCATTCCGGCCATTTCTCCAAGATCTTCAAACGGCTGATGGGCACGCCCTGCGCGCTGAAATGGCGTGAGGCGGGCGAACGCGAGCGGCTGTGGACGATCAATCCGCGCCATCCGATCGCCGCCGGCATCGGTGAGCATTTCGAGCTGGAGAACGAGGAAATGTACGGCGAGCAGTTCTCGGTGCCGGAGCCGCTGGAAACGGTGTTCATCTCCTGGTTCCAGGGCGGCGAAGTGTTCCGCTCGGGCCTGACCTGGCGGCGCGGGGCCGGCAACATCTTCTACTTCCGCCCCGGCCACGAGACCTATCCGACCTATCACGACGCCACCGTCCAGAAGGTGCTGATCAATGGCGTCAAGTGGGCCTACAACCCCGAGGGCGCGTTGACTGCCATTACCGACGCTCCAAATGTGCCGGTAGAAAAGGCGCTGGAGCCGATCGTCGAACGCGGCCCGAAACTGCACCAGGCCGGCGAAGCCGGTTACCGGTAATAGATGAGATGCCGTGGGCAGGGCCCGTTTGGCCCCGCAAGACGCCGCGATGATCTCGCGGCCGCTCACGCTTTGATGGATAACGATGAGGATAAAAGAATGCGCTTGATCATTCTCGGTACCGGAGGATGGGCAAATACCCATGCCATGCATTTTTCGGAGATCGCCGACGTCAAAATTGTTGCTGCCGTCGATACGGACGAGGTTCGGCTGCGGGCCTTCGCGCTCAGGCATACTATCCCGCTGACGTTCACGTCGCTTGATGACGCCCTTGCCTGGGGAGAGTTTGACGCCGTCACCAATGTCACGCCGGATCGCGCGCACTATGCCACGACGATGAAGTTACTTGCCGCGGGCAAGCATGTCCTCTGCGAGAAGCCGCTGGCGGTCAACTACCGCGAAGCCAAGGAAATGGCCGATGCGGCCGCGGCATCCGGCAAGGTCACGATGGTCAACCTGACCTATCGGAACGTGGCCCCGCTGCAAGCCGCGCGCAAGATGGTGCTGGACGGGCGCCTCGGCGCGATCCGCCACTTCGAAGCGTCCTATCTGCAGAGCTGGCTGGTTTCGAAGGCCTGGGGCGACTGGACCAAGGAATCGCAATGGCTCTGGCGACTGTCGACGAAGCACGGCTCCAATGGCGTGCTGGGCGATGTCGGTATCCACATTCTCGATTTCGCGGTATTTGCCGCGGGAAGCGATGTCAAGGCGGCGGCATCGCATCTCAAGGTGTTCGACAAGAGCCCCGGAAACCGAATCGGCGAATATGAGCTCGACGCAAACGACAGTTTCCTGATGATGGCCGAACTCGAAAACGGTGCAGCCGGCGTCATCCATGCGACGCGCTGGGCGACCGGCCATCTGAACGAACTGCGCCTGCGCCTGCATGGAGACAAGGGTGCCCTGGAGGTGGTGCACACGCCTGAAGGCTCCACCCTCAGGACCTGTGAAGGCGCCGATGCCGACAAGGCGATCTGGCGCACGATCGAGGTCGAACCGGTCATGACGAATTTCCAGCGATTTGCAAAGGCCGTGCAAAAGGGGCAGCCGGATGAGCCAGGTTTTGGCCACGCCGCCAAGCTGCAATTTGTTCTCGACCACGCCGTAAAGACCGCTGGCGCTTTGACTGAGCTTTAGACGAAAAAGTTCAGACGGGTTCCTCGGCGGTCTTGCGGGAGGTCACCGCGCGGCGCGGCCAACCTCGTCAAACTCGCCTGCTCAGTTCATCTTCGCTCACGCCGAAGTGGTCGAGGATGATGGCGACGTTGCGGCGATGCGACTTGAAATAGACATCGAAGAGATCGCCGATCAGGGGAACCGTGCCACAGGCGGCGTCGACGCCGAGATTGACCGCCATGCGGGCGAGTTTGTGGGTGGGAAGGCCGAGCCGCCTTGCCTCGTCGATGATGAAAAGACCGATCAGGGATCCGGCGATGTCTCCGACAGCGGGGATAAGGCCGAGGACCGAGTCCGCGCCGATCCGCACGCCGACGACCGGTAATCGGACGGCGGTATCCATCAGACGGGCTATGCCAGCAGCGCGGCGAATTCGCGCGAGTTCGGCAGGGGTGAGATATGTCGTTTTGCCGCTGTCCATGGCCGTGAAACGCCGCTACACCGATAAGGTTCGCCAGCGGCGTAATCGGAGAAGCGCACTATCTCTGGTCGGGAACCACGACCAATTTGCCGACGAAGTTCTTCGCCATGAAATCGGTCTGGGCGCGATGAAATTCCGACAGCGGATAAACACCGCCGACGAGAGGCCGGATCTTGCGGCTTTCGATATAGCCGACCAGCCGGCGGAAGTCGGCGCGGCTTCCCTGGCTCGATCCATGCAGTTCCAGCTGCTTCAGATACATGGTCCTGAGGTCGAGCTGGACGACAGGCCCGGCGATCGCGCCGGCCGTCGTGTAACGGCCTTCGGGACGCAGGATCTTCAGGAGATCGTTGAACAGCGGCCCGCCGACGAGATCGGCGACGACATCGATCGGTTGTCCACGGCTTGCGGAATGCACGGCTTCGACAAGATCGCCCTTGCCGCGGGTAACGACCGCTTCGGCGCCGATCTCGAGCATCGCCGCCTCCTTGCCGGGACCGGCGACGGCGATCGGGATAGCGCGGCGGGCGCGGGCGAGTTGGATGATTGCCGAGCCGACGCCGCCGGAGGCGCCGGTGACGAGGACGCGTTCGCCGGCGGCAAGCCGCGCCCGCTCCAGCATGCGCTCACCGGTCAGATAGGCGCAGCAGAAGGTGGCGAGTTCGACATCGGTCAGATCGGTTGCAATGACATGGGCGTTTTCGGCCGGCAGCGCCATATATTCGGCATAACCGCCGTCGCGGCCATGGCCCATGTAATCGATGTCGGCAAGGCTGTCGTCGTCGCGGTTGTAGATCGAGAAATCGACCATGACGCGTTGGCCGATGCGTTTTGGGTCGACGCCGGTGCCGACGCCGACGATATGGCCGACCGTATCGGTGCCCTGGATGCGGGGGAAGGTCAGCGTGTTGCCCTGCCGGCGCCAAGTGGAGACGGCGGACGGATCGTCCTCGGTGCCGTAAGCGCCCTGGCGCACCCAGACGTCGGTGTTGTTCATGCCGCAGGCGGTGACGCGGATCAGCACTTCGCCCTCCGCCGGCGCCGGGACGGGCACCTCCCTGTCATAGATGAGCTTGTCCAATCCGCCATGGCCGGTCAGCAATACCGCGGCCATCTTTTCCGGGATCGTCATGCGGGCTGTTCTCCTCAGATGCTCTTGAAGACCGTTTCGATCGCGTCCGCTGTCGCCCTGACGATGACGTCCGCCTCCTCGCGCGTCAGGCAGAGTGGCGGGGCGAAGCCGAGAATATCGCCCTGCGGCATGGCGCGGCCGATGATGCCGCGTTCGAGAAGGGCGGCGGCGACCTGCGGCCCGATCTTGCGGCCGGCATCGAAGAAGCGACGGTCGTCCTTATTTTCGACGAATTCAACCGCCGCCATCAGGCCGTCGCCGCGCACGTCGCCGACGTTGCGATGGCCGCCCACCGCCTTCTCCAGCTCCGAGCGGAAATAGGCGCCGGTCGCGCCGGCATTCTCGACGATGCCGAGTTCGTCGATCAGTTCGAGATTGGCAATGCCGGCGGCAGCACAGATCGGGTGGGCGGAATAGGTCCAGCCGTGGCCGATTGCTCCCAATTTATCGGAACCCTGCACCAGCACCTGCCACATCTTCTCCGAAACGATGCTGCCGGAAAGCGGGGCATAGGCCGAGGTCAGGCCTTTGGCAATGGTGATCAGATCCGGCTTCATGCCGTAGTGATCCGAGCCGAACATCGTGCCGAGACGGCCGAAGCCGGTGACGACCTCGTCGGCGACGAGCAGGATGTCGTATTTATCGAGAACCGCCTGGATCTTCTGCCAATAGCCATGCGGCGGTGGCACGATGCCGCCGGTCCCGAGGATCGGCTCGCCGATGAAGGCAGCGATCGTCTCGGGACCTTCGGCGAGGATCATTTCTTCCAGCCTGTCGGCGCAATATTGCGAGAACTGCTCCTCGCTCATCGAACGGTCGGGCCGGCGGAAATAATAGGGTGCTTCGGTGTGAAGGATCGGCGCGCGCGGCAGGTCGAAGGCATTGTGGAAGAGTGCCAGGCCCGTGAGGCTGCCGGTCATGACGCCGGAGCCGTGATAACCGCGCCAGCGCGAGATGATCTTCTTCTTGTCGTGCCGGCCGAGAATGTTGTTGTAATACCAGATGAGCTTGATGTTGGTCTCGTTGGCATCCGACCCCGAAAGGCCGAAATAGACGCGGCTCATGCCAGCAGGCGCACGGTCGATGATCATCTTCGAAAGCGCAATAGAAGCTTCCGTGCCGTGGCCGACATAGGCGTGATAATAGGCCAGATCCTTCGCCTGTTCGGCGATGGCATCGGCAATCTTCTGGCGGCCATAGCCGACATTGACGCAATAAAGCCCGGCAAAGGCGTCGAGGCTTTTGCGTCCGCTCGTGTCGGTGATGTAGACGCCTTCGCCGCTGGCGACGACGCGGGTCGGCGTCTCGCCGCGCGCATGCATGCCCATGTGGGTGGAAGGATGGAAGAAATGATCGCGGTCCCAGGCGGCGAGTTCGTTGCTTTTCTCGAGCATGTTCTATCCTCTTTTTTAAATGGGGCTCAGGCGGCAGTGTCGATGCAGAGATATTTGAGCTCGGTGAAGGCCTCGAGCCCATGACGCGAGCCTTCGCGGCCAAGGCCCGATTGTTTCCAGCCGCCGAAGGGGATGGGGCCGCCGGTGATTTTTACGCGGTTGACCGCCACCATGCCGTATTCCAGCGCCCGGCCAAGGCGCATCTGGCGGGCGCCGTTCTCGGTAACGACATAGGCGACGAGCCCGTATTCGGTATCATTGGCGCGGGCAACGACCTCTTCTTCGGTGTCGAATGTGGTCAGTGCCGCCACGGGCCCGAAGGTCTCCTCGTGCATGATCAGCGCACCTGCCGGCACATCCGTCAGAAGTGTCGGCTCGTAGAACAGCCGGCCGGCCTTATGGCGCCTGCCGCCGGTGACGAGCCGGGCGCCCTGCGCCAGCGCGTCGGCGACCTGTTCCTCGACCTTGACGACGGCGCGCTCATGCATCAGCGGCCCGATCTCGCTTCCATTCTCAAGCCCGCCGCCGACCTTCAGCGCGGCGACGCGGGCGGCAAAGGCCTTGGCGAAGGCATCGGCGATCGGGCGCTGGACAAAGATGCGGTTGGCGGCAAGGCAATCCTGGCCGGATGTGGCGAACTTGGCATCGACGGCGATCTCGACCGCCTTGTCGACGTCGGCGTCGTCGAAGACGATCAGCGGCGCGTGGCCGCCGAGTTCCATCACCAGCCGCTTCATCGTCGGGGCGCATTGGCTGACGATAAGCTTGCCGATGCTTGTCGAACCGGTAAAGCTCAATGCCCGTACACGGATGTCTTCACAGAGAGCGCCCACAATCGGCGCGGCTTGGCCGGTAACGACATTGAAGACACCGGCAGGAATGCCGGCCCGTTCGGCCAGTTCGGCCAGGGCAAGCGCGGAAAGCGGTGTCTCGGAGGAGGGGTGAGCGACGACCGTACAGCCGGCTGCAAGGGCTGCGGCAGCCTTGCGGGTGACCATCGCCGAGGGAAAATTCCAGGGTGTGACGATACCGACAACGCCGAGCGCCTCGCGCCGGACGATCATCTCCGCGTCCGGCAGATGGCTGGCGACGCTTTCGGCATTCAACCGCTTGCCTTCTTCGGCATACCATTCGATGAAGGAGGCGGCGTAGTCGATCTCGCCGCGCGCTTCTGCAAGGGGCTTGCCCTGTTCCAGCGTCATGATCAGTGCCAGATCCTCCTTGGCCGCGAGCATCACTTCGTGCCACTTCCGCAGGATCGCCGCCCGATTCTGCGGCAGCATGGCACGCCAGGCGGCAAAAGCCTCTGACGCGGCATCGATCGCCGCCTCCGCCTCGTCCGTGCCAAGGCTTGCAACCCAGGCCAGCGTCGCCGAGGAGGCCGGATCGGTAACCTCGAAACTTTCGCCGGTTTTGCCGGCGATCCAGCGGCCGCCGACATAGGCGAGATCGCGCAGGAGATGGCGGTCGGAAAGTCGCGACAGCGCATCATGATAGGCGGGGCGGGCAAAAACGGCGGTCATGTCCAGTCTCCTCGTGGCGGTGACGCAAGTCTTCCACGGGAGCGGGCGAGAGATTGTCTGTTGGTGGAGGCGAAAAGAGAGAGACGGTCTAAAGAACGGTGGCGCGGCAGAGAGATCGTCTAGCGCATAAACCTGAAATCGATTTTCGGAAAGGATTATGCGCCAGTTCAAAGTGTTAGAGTGTCCTCAGGGCGTCCTTTTGGGCCCGCGGTGCTCTAGCGCGCGGTCCGTTATTCATCTGATCCGGCAAAGGAAGAGACCGGAAGCACCGTTTCCTCCTTCACCGTCTTGGTGACGATGTAGGTGAAGTAGCGGTCGATGCCGAGTTCGCGGTCGAGAAGCCCGTCGACCAGCCGCTGATAGGCATCGATATCGGCCGTCATGATCTTCAGGATATAATCAACACCGCCGCCGACCGACCAACAGGCAACGATCTCCGGGATTGCGGCGACGGCGCGCTCGAAGCGTTCGAAATCGGCCTGGCGATGATTGGCGAGCGTCACCTCCATCATGACGCTGGCGACCGGCGCGATGCGGCGTGGAGCGATGCGGGCGTGGTAGCCGATGATCACGCCCGCCTTTTCGAGCTTGCGCAGCCGCATCCAGCACGGCGTCGGCGACAGCCCGGCCTTTTCGGCCAGCGCCAGCTTGGTGATGCGGCCGTCGCGCTGGACGGCGTCGAGAATGCGCAGGTCGATGGCGTCGAGCTTCATCCCACCTCCCGCCAAGATCAGCACCGGCGCTCGTCAAATGCCCGAGAGCGTCCCGGCCCTGTCCGCTTCCATCTCTGCGATATCCTGGAAGCGGTCGGCGATGCGCGCATGGGCGCGACCGCTATCCGAAGCGCCGATCGCCACGATGATCTCGTCGGGACCAGGGGCATCGGCAATCTGGAAATTGGCAGTGAGGAAATGCGATCGCTTGCCGTTTTCGCTCTTGTGCATCATCGGTAGGGAAAGGAGCGCCCCCGGTGCATTGCGCGTGTTGGCAAATTCAAGATAGTTCGTGCCGCCGATCGCTTCGCGGAAAGGATTGCCGAAACGCAGTGTGTGGATCATTGCCGAGGCATGCTCGATTTCGCCATTGATTCCGACCGCCGCCGCTTTCCCACAAGCCTCGATCTGCTCGGCGCCTATCTGGCGCAAAAGCCGATTGGTCATTTCGTGGCTGAGCTCCCCGGCAATGCGGATGATCTCTGGCCTGAGATCTTCGACAAAGCCGCGGCCGGCCCAGGGATTTTGGATCACGGCTGCGACCACGACGATATTGACGGGGCGTGACGCTGCCCTGCCGCCTTCGACGAGGGTCTCTTCCAGGAAGGTAGTGAATTTTCTGATGCCGAGGGTCATGTGAAAAACCGCTGAAAATGAAAACTTGCGCTAGGCTACAGCGGCGCCGGAAAATTTCTTCCTTTGTCCGAGGGAAGAGGTTGCGGAAAGATCCTGCGAAAGAAAGCAAGCTCCACTGCTGAGGCTTGCTGCTCCGGACAATTCCTTGAGCCAAATTAAGAAAAATTGGCTTCGCTCTTCCTCTGCATGGCATGCCGTCAATAGAGCCGGCTGATTGTGGGGAAAGGTGTGTCCTATTTTTCGCCGTAAGATAAATCAGCGGCTTCCTATGAATCCAAGTAGATTTGTCCGCTGAGCGCGCGCATAGTCGCTGACGGATGTCAACGAGGCGAAACGATTGGATCAGAGGTCCCGTGTACTGTCGTTGCGAGACGTCGCCAGCCAGATCAACAGCGGCGGCGATCTCCAGGCCGTTCTCCAGCAACTGATTGCCGCCGCCTGCCGTCATGCCGACTGGGCGTTGGGATCGATCATGAGCATCGATGCCGCGCATGGTTACGCCTATGTCATCGTACGCTACGATCCGACACTGATAGAACGGCAGCTGCCGGACAAATGGGAATTGGCGACAAGCCCGTCCTTAATCGCTCTGCAGCGAAACGAGCCCGTCTATATCCCCGATGCACGCGAGTCTGCCGAGTTTCCCGGCTATCGGGCGGAAGCCTTCGATCGTGACTACCGCACCGTCCTGGTCTTGCCCATGAATTGCAAGGATGCGGAAGGCCGGCCGATGGTCCTAAGCGTCATCGCCCGACAGATCACCGAAGTATCGGAGGACGATCTTGCCTTCCTCGGCACCATCATCCATCTGGGCGCAATCGCCGTGGAGCGCGAACATCGGCTTGAAGCCGAGAAGCGGTCGGCGCAGCGGCTCGAGCGAGCCCTGAAGGCGCATACCTCGCTGCTCGAACATGTACTCAGCGACGGGTCGGTCGCACCGCTTTCGGCGATGGTCGGAATGATGCTGCCGAACCCGACGGTCGTAATCGACTTCACCGCCAATCAGGTGATCGCCGGGCGCCCGCCGAACGCGCTATACGACGAGACCTCCTGGCCGGAAGCCGCTTCCACGACTCTCGCCCGGCCGCTGATGAAGGCGGCGCGTGATGCAATCGAACACGGCACGACGAATGCGGCCAACCTTTTTCTCGACGACGGCACACAACGTTTCCGGATCTCCGCCCGCATCGAGGCGCTGATGGTCGACAATCAGCTGGTCGGAGCGCTGATCATCTTCCCGACCTCCCGGGAATTCAGCGATCTCGACTTGCTGATGCTCGACAGCGCCAAATTCGCGCTGAGCGTCCAGATGATGCGCAGCTTCATCCGGTTCCGGTTTGAAACCCGGACGCAGACCGAGCTGTTCTTCGAAATCGTCGAGGCCCGGTGGCGGGACGCCGGCGATGTCGCGCAACGGGCTCAGCGGCTCGGATTGAGCTTTGCCATCCCGCAGCAAATGATTGTCGTCGATTTCCCCGATAAGACAAAGGCCTTCGGCGGGGCTTCCGTCGATGTCGAACACACGCTGACGCGCATTATGCAACAGGCCGCGGTGCAGGCCAACCTGATCGCGATCGACGGCGGTGTCGTTTGCCTCATGCCCTATGACACGAGCAAGCGTCAGGAGCGCACGGCCAAGCTCACCCGCCGCATCGCCGAGGAACTCGGCCGCTATTTCGGCGAGGCGCCCGTTGTCGTCTCAGGCAACCGCTGTGATACGCTACCCGGCTACCCGGCGGCTTGGGAGCGGTGCGGCCGCATGATCCGCATCGGCCGTTCCTTTGGATTGACCGGTGCTATTTCAGCTCAGGACTTCGGGCCGCTTCCAATGTTGGTTGCCGCCTCGGAAGCCGGCGACGTGCGTAGTTTTGTCCAGGAAAGTGTCGGGGCTATCGCCGAGCACGATCGCGAAAACGGGACGCCCTATATGGAAACGCTCTCCACCTATCTGCAGGAGGGGTGCCGCAGCCAGGCCTGCGCCGACACGATGGGCCTGCATGTTACGACGCTGCGTTACCGGCTCTCGCGCATTCAGGAGCTTTTCGGCGTCGATGTCGAGACTCCGGAAAAGCGCTTTGCCGTCGAATTGGCAATCCGTCTGCACGGCGTCATCGACAATCGCTCGACCGCCCAAAGATAGTTCTCCACCCCTTATATACGCTCGTTCGAAGCTCTGCCCCTCGCGCCTTTTTGTCTCCTCTGGATCGAGGCAGAAGTTTTTCACCCCATCCTACGAAGCCTGGGAAGAACGGTCGAAGCGGCAGCGATAGCCTCCTTTCAACAAGCAGAGGAGGCTCAAAGGCATGGCGGAGACAGCGGCAAGGACGGATGTGCCGATCGACCCGATCGCACTGCGCCGGGCCTTCGGAACCTTCGTGACGGGTGTGACCGTCATCACCACGCGCGACGAGGACGGGACCCCGCGCGGCATGACCGCGAATTCGTTTACATCAGTGTCGCTCGATCCGCCGCTGCTTCTCGTCTGCGTCGCGAAGGCGGCCTCCAGTTACCGGGCCTTCACCAATGCCGGCTGTTTTGCGGTCAATATCCTTCATGAAGGTCAGGTCGATATCTCAGGCAAATTCGCCTCGAAGTCTCCCGACAAATTCCAGTCGGTCACCCACGATCACATCCATACCGGCGCGCCGGTTTTGACCGACAGTCTCACATGGTTCGACTGCACCACCTACAGCGCCGTCGATGCTGGCGACCATACGGTTCTGATCGGCCAGGTCCGCGCCTTCGGCACTAGCCCGACCGCACCGCTCGGTTTCTGCCGCGGCCGTTACGCCAGCGTCAAGGATCCGCTGCCCGCGGGCTGGCTCGCCTCGCATGGGATGATCATCGGCTACTTGATCGAGGCCGGCGACGGCCTGCTGCTGCGCTCGGACGGGAGGGGCGGCTGGGTGTTGCCATCGGCACACCGCCGCAAGGCCGACAGCCAAATGGTGGTGGAGGGCGGCGATGCGCTGCGCCTCGTACCGGAAGAGACCTTCCTCTATTCCGTCTTCGACGTTGCCGACAGCGATCCCGGCTATCTCGTCTATCGCGCTCGGCTGGCAGGCGAGGGGGGGAGCGTCAACCTGCCTGCCGATCTCCGCTTCTTCGGCATCGACGATCTGCCCTATGAGGCCATCGCCACCCATGAACTGCGCTCCATGCTGCGCCGCTATGTGCGCGAGCGGCAGGCGGGCCGCTTCGGCATCTACATGGATTCTGACGATGGCGGCCGCGTCGCGATGATCGACGGCGAAGCCCGTGCCTGGCTCCAAGCCTCCCAAGACCAAGGACAGTGACATGAAGACGACAGTCAGCTCCATCGAAGGTTCGCGACAGGGCCTTTTCATCAATGGCGAATTCGTGGCGCCGAAGGCCGGCAACTACATTGCCAGCCACGACCCGACCACCGGCAAGCGCTGGTACGATCTGGCCGAAGCCGATGCTGATGATGTCGACGCTGCCGTTGCCGCCGCGAACGCCGCCTTCCGCAATTCCGCCTGGCGGCGGATGACGCAGACCGATCGCGGCGCGCTTGTCCGCCGCCTCGCCGAACTGGTGCGGGCCAATGCCGATACGCTTGCCGAAATCGAAACGCGCGACAACGGCAAGCTGCTCAAGGAAACCCGGGCGCAGATGCGTTCGATGCCGGACAGCTATCACTATTTCGCCGGCATGGCCGATAAGCTGCAGGGCGACACGATCCCGATCAACCGGATGGACACGCTGAACCTCAATCTGCGCGAACCGCTCGGTGTGGTCGGGATGATCACGCCCTGGAATTCGCCGCTCATGCTGCTGACCGGCACGCTGGCCCCCTGCCTGGCGATCGGCAACACCGTCGTCATCAAGCCGTCGGAACACGCGACCGCCTCGACGCTGGCGCTGGCCGAACTCATTCACGAGGCGGGCTTCCCCGCGGGTGTCGTCAATGTCGTCACCGGCACCGGCAAAAGCGCCGGTGAGGCACTGACCCGCCATCCCGGCGTTTCGAAATATGTCTTCACCGGCAGCACCGCCACCGGCCGCCGCATCGCCGGCAACGCCGCGCAGAACCTCGTGCCCTGCTCGATGGAGCTTGGCGGAAAGTCGCCGCACGTGATCTTCGGTGATGTCGAGCTCGAGCATGCCGTCAACGGTGTGGTCGCCGGCGTCTTCGCCGCGGCCGGACAGACCTGCGTTGCCGGTTCGCGTTGCTTCGTCGAGGCCGGCATCTACGACAAGTTCATCGATGCGTTGGTCGCACGCACCGGCCGCATCCGCGTCGGTCTGCCGACCTCTGACGATACCGATATCGGCCCGCTGGCGCTTTCCGACCAGTTGCAGAAGGTCGAGGGCTATGTCGCCTCCGGCGTCAGGGAAGGCGCCAGGATCGCCGCTGGCGGACGCCGCCCGCAAAAGGAAGGTCTGGCGAGCGGCGGCTGGTACTACGAGCCGACGGTCATGGTCGATGCGCAGAACGACATGGGCTTCATGCGCGACGAGATCTTCGGCCCTGTCGTCGGTGTCATGCCGTTCCGCGACGAGGCGGAGATGATCGCTCTCGCCAACGATAGCCATTACGGCCTCGCCTCCGGCATCTGGACCAAGGACATCGACCGGGCGCTGCGCTTCGCCAACCAGATCGAGGCGGGCACCGTCTGGGTCAATACCTACCGCTCGGCCTCCTTCATGTCCGCCAATGGCGGCTTCAAGGAGAGCGGCTATGGGCGGCGT
Organism: Rhizobium phaseoli; assembly: GCF_001664385.1. Taxonomy (NCBI): domain Bacteria; kingdom Pseudomonadati; phylum Pseudomonadota; class Alphaproteobacteria; order Hyphomicrobiales; family Rhizobiaceae; genus Rhizobium; species Rhizobium phaseoli. The sequence goes on from NZ_CP013536.1 coordinate 488,729, forward strand.
GGCGGCTTCGAGGTGATGCACGAGTTTTCGCGGTTGAAGAACGTCATCATCGATTATTCCGGGGCGATGCAGGACCCCTTCGTCATCCGCCTGAAGTGACGACACAAGAAACGAACCCGAAAGGGAGGGTAGCAGATGAAATTCGCAGTATCGCTGACCATGGAACGCTTCTCGCCCGACGTCCCGATGTCGACGGCCAAGAACAACCTTCTGGTGCTCGCCCGCATGGCCGACGAGGGAGGCTTCGAGGCGCTGTGGACCGCCGAGCACCACACCATCGAATGCACGATTTCGCCGAACCCGTTCCAGACGCTGGTGTGGCTGGCGCAGCATACGCAGCAGATTCGCCTCGGCACCTCGACTCTGGTGGCGCCCTACTGGAGCCCGATCCGGCTGGCCGGTGAATCGGCGCTCTGCGACCATCTCACCAACGGCCGCCTGGAATTCGGGATCGCCCGTGGTTCTTACCAGTACGAGTTCGACCGGATGGCTGGCGGCATGCCTCAGCAGGAAGGTGTCGCCTACATGAAGGAGATCGTGCCGGCGGTGAAGAAGCTCTGGGCCGGCGATTATGCCCATGATGGTCACTACTGGAATTTCCCGACTGCCACCTCGGTGCCGAAGCCGCTGCAACAGCCGCATCCGCCGATTTGGGTTGCGGCGCGCGATCCCGGCACCTTCGACTGGGCGATCGCCAACGGCGCCAGCATCCTCTCGACGCCGCTTTCGGCGCCGGCTGCGGAAATCCAGGTTCTGTCGGACAAGTTTCACAAGGCGGTAGCCGATCATCCGGAAGTGCCACGCCCCCGCTTCATGATGCAGCGCCGCACCTGCGTCTACGACAAGCCGGATGGCTGGGAGACAGCCGTCAAGCACAGCATGGATTACGGCCGTGCCTTCGAAAATCTGATGCAGAATATCGGCACGGTGCGCGAAGGCTTTCCGGAGGCCGTGCCCTACGAGGCAGTGAAGGGCAAGGACAACTACAATCCGGACAATATCCGCAACAACCTGATGTTCGGTACGCCCGACGAGGCGATCGAGAAGCTGCTGGTGTTCGAAGCCGCCGGCGTCGATCAATATTGCCTGGGTCTCACCTTCAATCTGCCGTTCGAACTGCAGAAGCGGACGCTGGAGTTGTTCATCAGGGAAATCATGCCCTTTTTCGCGGCGCGCGAGAAAGAGAAGGAACAGAAGCGCAAGGCAGCGGCGAACTGATCATGGGAGAGGCACAGCGCCATACCGTCGGAGACGTGACGCTCAACTACCGCATCGACGGTAGCGGCGATCCGCTCGTCTGCATCCACGGCGTCGGATCCTATCTCGAGGCCTGGTCGGGTGTCGTCCAACGTCTCAAGGACCAGTTCACGGTCCTGACCTTCGATCTGCGCGGCCATGGCCATTCGAGCCGGATCAGGGGCCGCTATGAGATCGACGATTTCGTCGACGAGGCGCTGGCGCTGGCCGACAAGGCTGGGTTCCAGACCTTCAATCTCGCCGGCTTCTCGCTCGGTGGCCTGATCGCCCAGCGTATGGCGCTGACCCACCTCGAGCGGCTGCGCAAGCTGATCCTGCTGTCGACGGTCGCCGGCCGCACACCGGAGGAACGGACGCGAGTGCTGGAGCGACTGGCGGCACTGCGGGCAGGGACGCCTGCCGACCACCACAACGCCTCGCTGTCGCGCTGGCTGACCGAAGAATTTCAGGAGAACAATCCCGCGGTGATCGCGCGGCTTCGTGAGCGCGATGCGGAGAATGATCCGGACTGTTACGCCGCCGCCTACCGGGTGCTGGCGGAGACGGATTTCGGCGGCTTCCTCGACCAGATCCGCTGCCCCACGCTGATTGCAACGGGCGAGGCGGATGCCGGATCCAATCCACGCATGGCCCGCTACATGCACGAGCGCATCCCGGGCTCGACGCTCAGCATCCTGCCCGGATTGCGCCACTCCATCCTGATCGAGGCGCCGGAAATGGTTGCGAATTTGATGCGCGGCTTCTTGACTCGCGAGGAGACGAACCATGGATGAGACGCTCAGAAAGAACGGCGAGGCCGTCAGGCGCAAAGTTCTCGGCGACGACTATGTCGACCGGGCGATGAACAATGCCGACAGCTTTTCCGCTCCTTTCCAGGACGTTCTCAACGAATATTGCTGGGGCGCGGCCTGGACCGACGAAGGGCTCGATCTCAAGCAGCGTAGCCTTCTCAATCTCGGCATGCTGGCGGCGCTTAACCGCATGCATGAATTCGGCATCCACTTTCGCGGCGCCATTCGCAACGGGCTGACGGACGACGAATTGCGGGCCGCTCTCGTACAAATCGCAGTCTATTGCGGCATTCCCGCCGGCGTAGAAGCCTTCCGGGTTGCCCGCTCCATTCGCGACGAGATGCGTCAGAAAGGAGAGTTCTGACTTCCCCGGTTTGAAGGAACGAGCGGTCTGCCGCTGCTTCCGATCGCCGGAAGACGAAAAGGTCTCTTCGACTGCAAGATTGCATGACGGTACGGGAATGAGCCCGGGCCAAAACCAAGAATGACAATAAAGGGAACCATCGCATGAACAGACTGACCAAGATGACTGCAGCCGCCGCGTCGCTCGCTATTGTGCTGGCTGCCGTTCCGGCCACTGCCGGCGCCGTGCTCGACCGCGTGATGGCGGCCAAGGACCTGAAGGTCGCGACCGACGCCAACTGGGCGCCGCAATCCTTCATGAACGACAAGAACGAACTTGATGGTTTCGACATCGACGTTGCCAAGGATATCGGCAGGCGTCTCGGTGTGAAGGTCGAATTCGTAACGCCCGGCTGGGACATCATCACAGCCGGCAATTGGGCAGGCCGCTGGGACATGCATGTCGGTTCGATGACGCCGACCAAAAAGCGTGCCGAGATCTTCGACTTCCCCGCCGTTTATTATTACACGCCGGCTGCAGTCGCCGCGCACAAGGACAGCAAGGCGACCAAGCTCTCCGATCTTGACGGCAAGGTTGTCGGGACCACGGCCACCTCCACCTTCGAAGCCTATGCGAAAGGCGACCTGACGCTTGATGCCGCCGGTGCGCCTGCCTTTAAGTACGAGTTCAAGCCGAAGGAAGTGAAGTCCTACGCCAACTCGACCACCGCCTTCGATGATCTGCGTCTCGGCGACGGCACCCGTCTCGATGCCGTCGTCTCGTCGCTGCCGAGCATTCTCGACGCCGTCAAAGCCGGTTACCCGATCAAGCAGATCGGCGACCCCGTCTTCTACGAGCCGCTCGCCGTTGCCATCGAACATGGCGACAAGGCGTTCAATGACAAGATCGCCGAAGCCGTGAAGGGCATGCAGTCCGATGGCACGCTGAGCAAGCTTTCGGTAAAATGGTATGGCGTGGATTATACGGTCGTAAAATAGCCGCCGCCTGACCCAGACGGTCCGGACATCCGGACCGTCGATTTGCCGCGAGGGGCAAGAAATGCTTTATCCCGATACAGTCGAATCCGAAGTACTCGTCCATAAGCCGTGGTTCGTCGCGGCGCTGTTTGCCGTGGCGCTGGCGTTTTTGCTGATGTTCAATATGACCGGTACGACGATGGGCGAATTGATGCGTCCCGTCATCGGCGATCCCGCTGCCAGCGGCTTTTACGGTCGTTTCGCCATCGCTTTCGTCGTCGCCTTGCTGTTGGTTTTGAATGTCGTGCTGATCGGCTTTGCGTCCCTGCGGGTGCAGATCGCCATTGTCTGGCTGGAACTGCTCGGCCTCTTTTTGGCGTTTTTTGCGACATTCCATCTGAGCCTGCCGTTCATCGCCGAAAAACTGCCGTTCATGATCACCCAGGGCCTGGTGACGACGATCTACGTCTCTGCCGTCTCGATCGTGATCGCCTCGGCAATTGCCATATTGGGTGCCGTCGCCAAGCTCTCCACCAACGGCTTCGCCTATGCGATTGCCAGTTTCTACACCTCGTTCTTCCGCGGCCTTCCACTGCTGATGCAGGTCTATCTGATCTATCTCGGCTTGCCGCAGCTGGGCTTCGTCATCGACGCAGTGCCCGCCGGTATTCTTGCGCTCTCGCTCTGCTACGGCGCCTATATGACCGAGATCTTCCGTTCGGGCATTCAGAGCATCGATCGCGGCCAGTGGGAGGCCTCACGCTCGATCGGCTTCGGCTTCGGCATCACCATGCGCAAGATCATCCTGCCGCAGGCGCTGCCCGTCATCATTCCGCCGACCGGCAACCAGTTCATCTCGATGCTGAAGGACAGCTCGCTGGTCTCCGTCATCGGCGTCTGGGAACTGATGTTCCTGGCCCGCACGCTGGGCCAGAAGACTTTCCAGCACATGGAAATGCTGATTTCCGCCGCCATGCTCTACTGGATCATGTCGATCGGCCTCGAACTTATCCAAGCGCGTATCGAACGTCATTATGCCAGGAGCAAAGTCCGATGAACGGCGACAAGATCATTGAAGCGAAAAACGTTTCGAAGTGGTACGGCGCTTTTCAGGTGCTGAAGGATATCAATCTCACGGTCAGCAAGGGCGAGCGAATCGTCGTCTGCGGTCCTTCGGGATCCGGCAAGTCAACGCTGATCCGCTGCTTCAACCGGCTCGAGGCGCATCAGGAGGGGGAGATCACCGTCAACGGCATCACTCTCCACAACAAGATGCGCAATGTCGGCGACGTCCGGAAGAATGTCGGCATGGTGTTCCAGCACTTCAACCTCTTCCCGCATATGACGGTGCTGATGAACTGCATGGTCGGGCCGATGTGGATCAAGGGCGTGCCGGCGGCCGAGGCGAAGAAGACGGCGCTGAAATTTCTGGAGCGCGTGCGCATCCCCGAACAGGCCAACAAATATCCGATCCAGCTGTCGGGCGGCCAGCAGCAGCGCGTCGCCATTGCCAGGTCGCTCTGTATGCAGCCGGCAGTCATGCTGTTCGACGAGCCGACCTCGGCGCTGGATCCGGAAATGGTCTCGGAGGTGCTCGAAACCATGACCGGTCTTGCCAAGGACGGCATGACCATGGTTTGCGTCACCCACGAAATGGGCTTTGCGCGCGCCGTTGCGGACCGGGTGATCTTCATGAACACAGGGCAGATCGTCGAGCAGGGGGCGCCAGCAGGATTCTTCGACAATCCGCAGCATGAGCGGACCAAGCTGTTCCTCAGTCAAATCCTTAAGCACTAGCAACATTCGGTGGAAGCACGGCTGATCCGACGACTATTGATCCTGTGCCGCGTTCCTCGCTGCAGGCTACACCCTCAGGCGGCGTCGGCCGATGAGGATCTCTCGTCGCGATGTGGCTGCGACGGGTACGCCTCCAGTTTCCATTCGGACTGGTAGAGAGATTGTCTACGACGCGCTCTGGTCCTCGCCGGATCCGGCAAAGGAAGAAACCGGAAGCACCGTTTCCTCCTTCACCGTCTTGGTGACGATGTAGGTGAAGTAGCGGTCGATGCCGAGTTCGCGGTCGAGAAGTCCGTCGACCAGCCGCTGATAGGCATCGATATCGGCTGTCATGATCTTCAGGATATAATCGACACCGCCGCCGACCGACCAGCAGGCAACGATCTCCGGGATTGCGGCAACGGCGCGCTCGAAGCGTTCGAAATCGGCCTGGCGATGATTGGCGAGCGTCACCTCCATCATCACGCTGGCGACCGGCGCGATGCGGCGTGGAGCGATGCGGGCGTGGTAGCCGATGATCACGCCCGCCTTTTCGAGCTTGCGCAGCCGCATCCAGCACGGCGTCGGCGACAGCCCGGCCTTTTCGGCCAGCGCCAGCTTGGTGATGCGGCCGTCGCGCTGGACGGCGTCGAGAATGCGCAGGTCGATGGCGTCGAGTTTCATGGTGCTTTCTTTAGAAAGAAATCATTTCAAACACAGGGAAAAGACAATGGGAGCACATTTTGGCATTGTCAATTGAACTGATTTTCAGCAGTGTGAAATCATGACAAAGTGGCGCCCCGATCCTTCGCAACTCCGCCGACCGGCCTACCTCTCGCTCGCCGAGCAGATCGCCAACGCGATCACCGACGGCAAGCTCTCCGACGGGGCGCAATTGCCGCCGCACCGCAAGCTGGCGGACGACCTGCATCTGTCGGTGCAGACGGTGAGCCGCGCCTATGACGAGCTCAGCCGCCGCGGGCTGATCTCCGGCGAGATCGGCCGCGGCAGCTTCGTCCAGACCAGGCCGCGCGAGCCGGAGCCGCCTTATCTGCCGGAGCGGCTGGGCGAGGTGATTGATCTGTCGATCCTCAAGCCGGTCTGCGAGCAGATCCATCTGGAAAGGCTGCGCCAGGCCTTCGGCTGGCTTTCGGAAAACCTGCCCTCCAGCTCGGCCCTGTCGTTCCGACCGAACATGGTCTTTCCACGCCACCGCGCTGTCGCCACCGAATGGCTGGCGCGTTGCGGGCTGGAGGTATCGCCGCTGAACATCAGCCTGACGAATGGCGCGACCTCGGGCATGACGGTGGCGCTGATGAGCGTCGCGCCGCCCGGCTCGACGATTGCGACCGAGGCGATCAGCCACCATACGCTCGTGCCGCTCTGCGGTTATCTCGGCCTGCACCTCGAAGGGCTGCCAATCGACGAGCAAGGCATGATCCCGGAAGCGCTGGATGAAGCCTGCCGGACAGGGCCGATCCGGGCGATCTTCCTGCAGCCCTCGGTGATCAATCCGATGGCGGCGGTGATGAGCGGCGAGCGACGGCAGGCGCTCGCCGCTGTCGCCGCCAAGCATGACATTGCGATCATCGAGAACGATATTCTCGGTCCGCTGGTCGAGAACAGGCCGCCGCCGATGGCGGCCTTCGCGCCGGAGCGGACGCTCTACGTCACCAGCTTCACCAAGATCACGGTTCCCGGCCTCCGGATCGGTTATCTCGTCGCCCCCGACCGCTATGTCGCCGCTGTCGCCAACCGGCATCTCGTCTCCAGCTGGATGGCGACGCCCGCCATGGCCGAGATCGCCAGCCGCTGGGTCAGTGAAGGCACGGCGATGGAACTCGTCAACTGGCAGCGCCGCGCCCTTGCCGGCCGTCACGCGATCGCGGCGGAGATGCTGGCTGGGCTCAGCTACCGGGCGCATCCGCAAAGCCTGCATGTATGGCTGCCGCTTTCCGGCCACCATGCGGAGGACGGGTTTGTCGCCCAGGCAAGGCTGCGCGGGGTGGCGATCGCGCCCGGCAAATCGTTCCGCACCGCCGATCAGGGCTCGACGCCGGCCGTGCGCATATCGCTCGGCTCGACGACGGAAAGTGAATTGCGGACCGGTCTTGGGATCGTTGCCGCATTGGCGCAGGGAAATCCGGAGGAGCTGCTACTGGCGATTTGACGCCATTGCCCTTTGGGCTCTGCAGAATAATTGTCATGATATTATTTTGCGAATTGACATGATTTCGCTGGGCCGTCATCGTTAGGACATTGCTTGTCTCAACAAGGAGAGACATGAATGCCCGCGCCCATCATCCGCATCGACAACATCGTCAAGAGATACGGCCCGCTGACCGTGCTCGACGGGCTGTCGATGAATGTCATGCCGGGCGAGAAGCTGGCGCTGATCGGGCCGTCCGGCTCCGGCAAGACGACGATCCTGCGCATCCTGATGACGCTGGAGACGATCAGCGGCGGCCATATCGAGGTCGATGGCGAACAGCTCTATCATATGCCGAACGGCGGCGGACTTGTGCCGGCCGATGAGCGCCACTTGCATCGTATGCGCGAAAAGATCGGCATGGTCTTCCAGCACTTCAATCTGTTTCCGCACAAATGCGTCCTCGACAACGTGACGCTGGCACCCATGTTGACCAAGGGTATCAAGCGGCCGCAAGCCGAGAAGCGGGCGATGGAGCTTCTCGAGATGGTCGGCCTTGCCGACAAGGCGAGAAGCGTCCCGGCGCAGCTTTCCGGCGGGCAGAAGCAGCGTGTCGCCATCGCCCGGGCCTTAGCGTTGTCGCCGAAGATAATGCTGTTCGACGAGGTGACCTCGGCACTTGACCCGGAACTCGTCGAGGAGGTGCTGAATGTCATGCGGAAGCTCGCCTCCGAGACCGATATGACGATGCTTCTCGTCACCCACGAAATGGGTTTCGCCCACGACTTTGCCGACCGCGTGCTGTTTTTCGATCGCGGCAGGATCGTCGAGGAAGGCAAGCCCGGCGACATCTTCCGCAATCCGACGCAGGAACGGACGCAGACCTTCCTGCGCAAGATCATCGCGGCAGGGCACCGCGTCTGACCTCAGACATTGCCCGCGAACAACAAAACTCAAAGAGAAAGCCAGAGGAGTTGGGAACGATGAAAGCAGGATATGTTTTGAGCGCCGTCAGCCTGTCGGTGCTTCTGGTTACGGCGGCCGCCCCGGCATCCGCCGCCGATGACAAGCTCGAACAGCTGAAGGAGCAGGGCTTTGCCCGCATCGCCATCGCCAATGAGCCGCCATTCACCGCCGTCGGCGCCGACGGCAAGGTGTCGGGCGCCGCCCCCGATGTGGCGCGTGTGATCTTCGAAAAACTCGGCGTCAAGGAAGTGGTCGCCTCGATCTCGGAATACGGCGCGATGATCCCCGGCCTGCAGGCCGGCCGACACGACGCAATTACGGCGGGCCTTTTCATGAAACCCGAACGCTGCAACGCCGTTGCCTATTCCGAACCGATCCTGTGCGATGCCGAAGCCTTTGCTCTCAAGAAGGGCAACCCGCTGAAGCTGACGAGCTACAAGGATATCGCCGACAATCCGAACGCCAAGATCGGCGCGCCGGGCGGCGGGACTGAGGAAAAGCTGGCGCTGGAAGCCGGCGTGCCGCGTGACCGCGTCATCGTCGTTCCGGATGGGCAAAGCGGTATCAAGATGCTGCAGGACGGCCGCATCGACGTCTATTCGCTGCCGGTCCTGTCGATCCACGATCTGATGGACAAGGCGCAGGATCCGAACCTCGAAACCGTCGCCCCCGTCGTCAACGCGCCGGTCTATTGCGACGGCGCCGCCTTCCGCAAGCAGGACGTGGCGCTGCGCGATGCCTTCGACGTCGAGCTGAAGAAGCTGAAGGAATCGGGCGAATTCGCCAAGATCATCGAGCCCTACGGCTTCTCGGCCAAGGCCGCCATGTCGACGAGCCGCGACAAGCTCTGCGCCGCGGCGAAATAATCGAGGCGAGCAGCCGGCCATGCCATGGGCGTGGCCGGCTTGTCGCGAAACAATCTCCAAAGAAGTGAGTTGCCGATGTCGGTATGGTCCGGCTATCTGACACTGATCCTTGAGGGCGCCCTGGTGACGCTCCAGCTGACGGTCATGGGGTCCGCGCTGGCGCTGGTCATGGCCTTCCTGGCGGGCCTCGGCCGCCTTTCACGCTTCTTTGCCGTGCGGGCTCTGGCGACGGCCTATATCGAATTCTTCCGCGGCACCTCGATCTTCGTGCAGCTCTTCTGGGTCTATTTCGTGCTGCCTTTTGCCGGCTTGACCCTGACGCCGCTGCAGGCCGGAGTGCTAGCGCTCGGCCTGAATGTCGGCGCCTATGGCGCGGAGGTGGTGCGCGGCGCCGTCAAGGCCGTCGGGCGCGAACAATCGGAAGCTTGTGTTGCGCTCAACCTGTCACGATATCAGCGTATGCGCCACGTCATCCTGCCGCAGGCGCTGCCGCTGATGCTGCCGACCTTCTGCAACAATGCGATCGAGCTCCTGAAGGGCACGGCCGTCGTTTCGCTGATCTCGCTGACGGATATGACCTTCCAGGCACAGGTGGTGCGGGCGCAGACCGGCAATACGCTGGTGCCCTTCGCGACCATCCTCATCCTCTACTTCCTCATGGCCCTGGCGATTTCGGCGGCGATGCGCCGGCTGGAGCGGCGGATGGCGCGCGGCGTCGACGGCATAAGGACCTGATCGGATGGAATGGGATTGGGATTTCGTCTGGCAGATCATGCCGACCCTTCTCGAAGGGTTCAAGATCACCATTCTCGCCACCGTCCTCGGCGCTGCGGTCGCCATGGTCGTTGGCCTCGGTCTGGCGATTGCGCGACGGTCCCCGGTCGCCGCCATTTCCAGGACGGTCGGCTTCGTCTCGGAATTCATCCGCGGTACACCGCTGCTGGTGCAGCTCTACTTCATCTTTTACGTGCTGCCGGATATCGGCATCCGGCTGTCGCCGCTCACCGCCGGCGTCATCGGCATGGGCATTCACTATGCGACCTATACCGCCGAGGTCTATCGCGCCGGCATCGAGAATGTGCCACGCGGGCAATGGGAGGCGGCCAGGGCCACCAATCTGACGACACGCCAAGCCTGGATCCACGTGGTCCTGCCGCAGGCCATCCCGCCGATGATCCCGGCGCTCGCCAACTACTTCATCGCCATGTTCAAGGAGACGCCGCTGCTTTCGGCGATCACCGTGCTCGAGCTGATGAACCAGGCCAAGAGCATCGCCAACAGCAACTATCGCTACATCGAACCGATGACGCTCGTCGGCGTCTTCTTCCTCGTCATCAGCCTGGTCTCGGTCGTGGGCTTGCGCTGGCTCGAGGAGCGCTACGCCAGGATGGATGACTAAGATGACCGCAGCAATCGAAATCATTGCCGCCGACCGGCGGCCACGGCTGGACGACCGGCCGCTCGAAAAGCGCATCGGCCTTGTCATCCTGGCGACCGATCACACGAGCGAAGTCGACTTCCGGCGCATGGTCGCCAGCGACCGTATCGGCGTCTATGTCAGCCGCATCCACTATGCCAATCCGGTGACGCCGGAAAATCTTCGGAAAATGCAGCCGTCGTTAACGGAGGGCGCCGGGCTGATCCTGCCGGATGAGACGCTGGATGTGGTCATGTATTCCTGCACCTCCGCCTCGGTCGTTATCGGCGATCGCAGTATCGAAACGGCAATCCATCTGTCCAAACCCGGCGTTCCCGTAGTGACGCCGACGGCGGCGGCCGTGAAGGGCCTGCAGACCTTCGGCGCTCGCCGGATTTCGGTGCTGACGCCATATACGATCGAAACCAGCCGGCCGATGGCGGATTATTTTGCCGATCTCGGTTTCATGATCGATCGTTTCACCTGCCTTGGCCTCAGCGACGACCGGGAGATGGCCCGCATCGCCCCGGATGAGATCGCCGCCTTCGCGCGGGAGGCGCTGGCGCCGCAGTCGGATGCGCTGTTCATTTCCTGCACTGCTCTGCGCGCCGCACAAGTCGCCGCCCGCATCGAAGCCGAGACCGGCAAGCCGGTGGTGACCAGCAACCTCGCAACCGCCTGGGCCTGTCTGAGGCTGTGCGGCGATGATCGGGCGCGGCCCGAATTCGGCCAGCTGATGGCCAGGCCCTATGGGGAAGGCTGAGATGATGGCGAGCGCCTTGCCGGTTTCGCTAGAGGATATCCGTGCGGCAGCGCAGCGGATCGGAAGCCATGTCGTGAAAACACCGATCGTGCTGTCGGCGCCGCTCGGCGCGATCGCCGGTGTTCCGGTCTGGCTGAAGCTCGAACATCACCAGACGACGGGCAGCTTCAAGCTGCGCGGGGCGACAAATGCAGTGTTGTCATTGTCGCCGGCGGAAAGGGCGCGCGGCGTCATTGCCGCCTCGACCGGAAATCACGGCCGGGCACTTGCCCATGCCGCGAAGGCGCAGGGCATGGTCGCGACGATCTGCATGTCGCGGCTAGTGCCGGAAAACAAGGTTTCGGAAATCCGCCGTCTCGGCGCCGAGGTGCGTATCGTCGGGCGATCGCAGGACGAGGCGCAGCAGGAGGTGGACCGGCTGGTGCGCGAGGACGGGCTGGTGATGGTCCCGCCCTTCGACCATCCCGATGTCGTCGCCGGGCAGGGGACGCTGGGGCTCGAGATCATCGACGCCTTGCCGGAAGCGGCGATGGTGCTGGTGCCTCTGTCGGGCGGCGGCCTTGCGGCGGGCGTCGCAGCCGCGGTCAAGGGCGTCAATCCCAACACGAAGGTGATCGGCCTGACGATGGAACGGGGGGCCGCGATGAAGGCAAGCCTCGATGCCGGCCGGCCGGTGCAGGTCCAGGAAGTGAGCAGCCTTGCCGACTCGCTCGGCGGCGGCATCGGCCTCGACAACCGCGTGACCTTTGCCATGTGCCGCGACCTTCTCGATGACGTGGTCCTGCTGACGGAGGCGGAGATCGCCGCCGGCATGCGACATGCCTATGCCTGTGAGGGCGAGATTATCGAGGGGGCGGGCGCAGTCGGCATCGCAGCCTTGCTGGCGGGGAAAATCAGGCCGGCCGGCCCCATCGTTGCGGTCCTTTCCGGCTGCAATGTCGACATGGAAGAGCATCGTCGGGTGATGGACGGCGAGACTGCAATCTGCGCGGAGGATGGCCCATGAGCCGGATGATCATTCTGACGGAGGCGGAATTGCGAGAGATTGTCGTGCTCGACCGCGATGCGGTCGCCTGCGTCGAAGAGGCTTTCGCAGCGCTCGCGACCAAGGCCGTCGCCATGCCGCCGATCCTGCGGCTCGACATTCCCGAGCGTCGAGGCGAAGTCGATGTGAAGACCGCCTATGTGCCGGGGATAGAAAGCTTCGCGATCAAGATCAGCCCCGGCTTCTTCGACAATCCCAGGATCGGCCTGCCGAGCACCAATGGCATGATGGTGCTGCTGTCGAGCCGGACCGGCCTGGTGCAGGCGCTGCTCCTCGACAACGGCTATCTCACCGACGTGCGCACCGCCGCGGCCGGCGCCGTCGCGGCAAAACATCTGTCGCGGCAAAATTCCAGCGTGGCGGCGATCTTCGGCGCCGGCATGCAGGCGCAGCTGCAGCTGGAAGCGCTGAGGCTGGTGCGGCCGATCCGTGACGCCAGGATATGGGCGCGGGATGCGGCCAGGGCTAAGGGCGTGGCTGCGGAACTGGCGGCAAGGCTCGGCTTTCCCGTCAACGCGATATCCGACCCGCGGCAAGCAATGTCCGGTGCCGATATCGTCGTGACCACCACGCCCGCGGAAAAACCGATCATCGACGCCGGCTGGCTCGAACCCGGGCAGCATCTGACGGCCATGGGATCGGATGCCGAGCACAAGAACGAGATCGATCCTGCGGCCATCGCCGGCGCCGGCCTCTATGTCGCCGACAGCCTGAAGCAGACGCGCCGGCTCGGCGAGCTGCACCATGCGATCGAAGCGGGCCTCGTCGCAGGCGATGCCGATTTCGCCGAACTCGGCGGGATCATCGCCGGGCGAATGCCGGGCAGAATGAGCAGCGACCAGATCACCATCGCCGACCTCACGGGAACCGGCATTCAGGACACCGCCATTGCCACGCTCGCCTTTGCCCGCGCCGACGCGGCGAAGGCCGGCACCACATTCGAAAGCTGACCGGCGCGGCGCCGGAGAAGAAGGGAAGAGATATGACCCAGCCCCATCTGAAGTTTTCGCTCGGCGAATATGCCGCGCGGCTGGAAAAGACACGGCGCGCCATGGAAGCGAAGGGTGTCGACCTGCTTATTGTCAGCGACCCGTCGAATATGGCTTGGCTGACCGGCTATGACGGCTGGTCCTTTTACGTGCATCAGGCGGTGATCGTGCCGCCGGAGGGCGAGCCAATCTGGTTCGGCCGCGGCCAGGATGCCAACGGCGCCAAACTCACCGCCTATCTGAACCACGACAACATCGTCGGCTATCCCGATCACTACGTGCAGTCGACCGAGCGCCACCCGATGGACTATCTCTCCGGCATTCTGACCGAGCGCGGTTTCGGCAAGCTGACGATCGGTGTCGAGATGGACAATTACTGGTTTTCGGCGGCCGCCTTCGCGGCGCTGCAGAAGCACCTGCCGAACGCCCGCTTCGTTGACGCGACCGCGCTGGTGAACTGGCAGCGCGCGGTCAAGAGCGAGACCGAAATCCAATACATGCGCAATGCCGCCCGCATCGTCGAGGCGATGCATGCCCGCATCTTCGACAAGATCGAAGTCGGCATGCGCAAGTGCGATCTCGTCGCCGAAATCTATGATGCCGGCACCCGCGGCGTCGATGGCATCGGCGGCGATTATCCGGCGATCGTGCCGCTGCTGCCGTCCGGTGTCGAAGCATCCGCGCCGCATCTGACCTGGGACGACCGGCCGTTGAAGAAGGGCGAGGGCACCTTCTTCGAAATCGCCGGCTGCTATAACCGCTATCATCTGCCGTTGTCGCGCACCGTCTTCCTCGGCAAACCGACGCAGGCGTTTCTCGATGCCGAAAAAGCGACGCTGGAGGGCATGGAGGCCGGTCTTGCCGTCGCCAAGCCCGGCAACACCTGCGAGGATATCGCCAACGCCTTCTTCGCGGTCCTGAAGAAATACGGCATCGTCAAGGACAACCGCACGGGCTATCCGATCGGCCTTTCCTACCCGCCGGATTGGGGCGAGCGCACCATGAGCCTGCGGCCCGGCGACCGGACGGAGTTAAAGCCCGGCATGACATTTCATTTCATGACCGGCCTGTGGCTCGACGACATGGGGTTCGAGACGACGGAGAGCATCCTCATCACCGAAAGCGGCGTCGAGTGCCTCGCCAACGTGCCGCGCAAGCTGATGGTCAAGGATTGAGGCTGTCATGACAGAGACCCGTTTGCGGCCGTCGCCGATCAGCGCGACGGTCGATTTCACCGCCGAGGGCGTCCAGCACGGTTTCCTCAGGCTGCCTTACAGCCGCGACGACTCCGCCTGGGGATCGGTGATGATCCCGATAACGGTTGCCAGGAACGGCAAGGGACCGACGGCGCTACTGACCGGCGGCAATCACGGCGACGAATATGAGGGGCCGATCGCGCTGTTCGATCTCGCCCGTTCGCTGAAGCCTGAAGAGGTAAGCGGCGCCGTTATCATCGTACCGGCCATGAATTTTCCGGCGTTTCTGGCCGGCACGAGGACGTCGCCGGTCGACAGAGGCAATATGAACCGCAGTTTCCCCGGTCGGCCGGACGGGACGGTGACCGAGAAGATCGCCGACTATTTCCAGCGAGTGCTTCTGCCGATGGCGGATCTCGTCCTCGACTTCCATTCCGGCGGCAAGACGCTCGATTTTCTGCCCTTCTGTGCGGCGCATATCCTGCCCAACAAACAGCAACAGGAAAAAGCGTTCGAATTCGTCACGGCGTTTGCCGCACCCTATTCGATGCAGATGCTGGAGATTGATGCGGTCGGCATGTACGACACGGCGGCCGAGGAAATGGGCAAGATCTTCATCACGACCGAACTCGGCGGCGGCGGTACCGCGACCGCCAGGAGTGCGGCGATTGCCAAACGCGGCGTGATGAACGTGCTGCGACATGCGGGGATCGTCGCCGGCGCCGTCGATAGCGGTCAGACGATTTGGCTCGACATGCCGGATGGCCGCTGCTTCTCCTTCGCGGAGGACGGTGGATTGATCGAACCCGCCATCGACCTCGGTGACGTCGTCAAAGAGGGAGCGGTCATCGCTCGCATCCATCCGACCGGGCGGACCGGTAGGGCGCCGCGCGAGATCCGCGCCGCCATGGACGGCATTCTCTGCGCCCGGCACTTTCCGGGGCTGGTCAAATCGGGCGACTGCGTTGCGGTGATGGCGATCGTGACGAGCTGATATCACGGGCATGCCGCGCCGGGATGGTTTCGATCGCCGATCGCGTCAGGCCGCTTTCGGCGATCGCGACCCGGCAGTTGCCGCATCGATCTGAAAGCGGCTGACAACGCCTTCCAGCGTCTGCGTCTGGCCGCCGAGCGCGCGGCAGGCCGAGACGGTTTCCACCGCCATGGCGGCGTTACGCTGCGTGACTTCATCGAGCGCATTGACCGAGGCGTTGATTTCCCCGATCGCCACGGCCTGCTCGGAAGAGACCGAAACGATGCGGGCGATCAGGCCGGCGACCTGTTCGACTTGGCCTTCGATTTCCATCAGCGCCTTGCCGGTGCGGTTGACGAGCTCGACGCCGGTGGAAACCTGCGACGACGACGTGGAAATCAGAGATCTGATCTCTTTGGCGGCGTTGGCCGAGCGGAGGGCGAGCTCACGCACTTCCTGCGCCACGACGGCGAAACCCTTGCCGGCTTCGCCGGCGCGGGCGGCCTCGACACCGGCATTGAGCGCCAGGAGGTTGGTCTGGAAGGCAATTTCGTCGATGACGTTGACGATCTCGCCGATCTGGGCGGACGAGCCTTCGATCTTTTGCATGGCGGCAATCGCTTCGCGCACGACGGCGGCCGAATGTTCGGCGCTGCTGCGAGTCTCGGCCATCATGCCGGTGGCCTTGCCGGCATGGTTCGAAGCGTCCTTGGCCTTGGCGTTCATTTCGCCGAGCGCGGCGGTCGCCTCTTCGAGCATTGCGGCCTGCTGTTCGGTGCGGGATGCCAGGCTGTCGGCCGCGTCCGTGATGCCGGCGGAAGAGCTGCCGACCTCTCTGGATGTCCGGGAGATCTCCGCCATCGAGGCGCAGAGCGCATCCATACTGTTGTTGAACTTGGCCCGCAACATTTCGTAGGCCGGGGCGAAGCCTGTGGTGATCCGGCAATCGAGATTGCCGAGCGAGAGTTGGTCCAAGCCGTAGGTCAACTCCTCGATCACCGTTTCCCGTCGCTGCTCCTCGGCAGCTTTTTCGGCCATCTGGCTGCGCTCGCGCTGGAATTCCTGATCGCGAAGCGCCGTTTCGCGCTTCTGTGCGTCCTGCCGCTCCAGCGCGTTGCGGCGGAACACCGCCACCGCCTTGGACATGGCGCCGATTTCGTCGGAGCGGTTGGCGTAGGGGACTTCGGTCGAGAAATCGCCTTCGGCGAGGTTGCCCATATAGGCTTTCATGCCATCCAGCGGCACGATAGCCCGGCGGCGCAGAAGATAGAGCCCAACCAGCAGCAGGGCGAAGGAGCCGAAGCCGGCGGCGCCCGCGTAGATCGTCCAGGTGACAATCTCCGAGGCGGCATTGCTTTCTTCGCCCTTCAGGAAGGCGTCGGAATTTGCGACAAGCTTTTCGACTGCATCCTGATGTGCGTGGAAGGCGACGCGCAATTGCTCGATGGCTCCATGCGCCTTGTTTTCGTCCTTGGCGTTCAGGGCTGGGATGATTTCACGGTTCATCACCTGCCAGAACAGATCGCCCTTGGCGAGGACATCGTTTTCAAGCTCGTCCTTCAAGGATTGCGGCAGCCGGGTGGATTTCCAGTAGGCGCGGCGGTCGTCGTAAGCGGCCTTAAGATTTGCGATCTTGGCAAGATTGGTCTCGGCCAGTTCGGGAAATTTGCTTGCCTCGAAAGACAGCATGTAGGATTCCACAACGAAGAGCGGCGGCGGCAGAATATCGGCAATGAGATCCTTGCCGTAGACCACCTGCTCGTAAACCGGGCCATTGACCTTCAGCCGCTCGAGCGCCGATTGCTGCAACCCGATCGACATGAAAAGACCTGTCGAAACAGCAACGCCGAAGGCCACCAAACTGCGGGCAATAGTAAATGCCAAGATCGTCTCCAAATAACTTTGCGGCGTCTCTTCTTCGAGATGCCTGATGTACGTGGATCATTATTTCGCAAGAACGCTGCAATATAGTTAATTCTTTTAGATCTCAGTTGCTCCGGCGACCTATTTAAGGGCCTGTCAAGTGTCCAAAATTGGGTCGTTTTTCCCTTGACGTGGTGTCAAGCCATCGTCTGCCATCTTGATGGCTGAGACGGCAGGGTTTATATTGACTGTGAAGGAGATCTCATGGCTGAACCGCAACTTTCTGTACGGAGCGCAAAGGCGCGGGATCTTGCACATCGGCTTGCCCGCCGTGAAAATCGCTCGATAGCCGACATTGTCGAGCGGGCTCTTGAATCCTATGAAATACGCGAAGCCGGGCGCGAGCCGGCTGTGTCCTTCTATAACAGGCTTTCGCAACAATGCGGGACGGACATCGACCTTGAAGCTGTCATCAGGGAAGGCAGGCAGGTTCACAAGGGCATTGAGCTTTGATTTTTCTCGATGCCAAGGTCGTTTCGGAAACTTTGAGAAAATCTCCGAGCGAAGCCGTCATCGCCTGGCTGGTATCCAGAAGATCCGGCCAGATCAGCGAGCCGAACGCCTCGAGAAGGCACTCTCCGACTGGCGGCGCCGCTTCGCGGACCGAATTTTTGGTCTGACTGAAGAGGCTGCTCTTGCTTATGGCGACATCATGGGGGCCGCCGCGCGTCAAGGGCGCGGAATGTCGGCGCCGGACGGCATGATCGCCGCAATTGCGCGGGTCAATGGCGGTCGACTGGCAACGCGAAATCTGAGCGACTTTGCCGGGACAGGCCTTGAGTTGATTTCCCCTTGGGAATTCTGACGTCCTTCATCAGACTGTTTGCCGACCGAAGTCGATCTTGCTGACGAGGTGGAAGCGGCCTTGTAGCCGACGGTGTTCGCATCGGCGATATTGTCGGAAACCGTGCTCAGCCGGTTTGCCTGCGCGCTCATGCCCGAGACGGCGGTTTTCATGCTTCCAAAAAATGCGCATGGCTCGACCTTCAAGGTTTGGGAACATGCCATGTGACGAAAGGCTTCCAGGGCCGGATTGCGGGCGCGCGTCATCGCGCGCACCCGGACGAAGGCCGGCGCCGGTCGATGATTTGCGTGTCTGGATTGCCTCGTGATGGCGATAGGCGCTGCGGCTCATCCGTGCGCGGGCGTCGTGCGCCCGTTACGGCGCACCATGCGTGAAGAAACGAACTGCAACGCGACGAGCCCGTATGGATCGTCAGCTCGCGGCGGACTGGACGGACAACGAACCGGTGCCTGAGCTATCGAGCAGCGCAAAGAGCTGGCTCGCCTGGCTTTCGGTGACGTCATCAGGCTTGCCGGCCATGAACTCTTCCAACGACACCAGCCCGTCGCCGTCCGTCTCGAGATCGGAGAGCATTGACGACAGCTCGCCATCATCGCGGCGGTGGCGGTCCGTCGGCACATTCCGATTGTCGGGCGGACATGGCTTCGGCGAGCGCATCGAGCGAGAGCGAGCCGGTGCCCTCGCTGTCGAAACTGTCAAACAGCGTTCCAGCCTGGTCCTCCATCACATCGGAGGGCCGGGCCGCGGCGAATTCGGCCTTGTTGACATAGCCGTCGCCATCGGTATCCAATTGTGAGACATCCATGCCTTCACCGCCATCCTGTTCCCCGCCGGGGCCGGATTGATCGGAGAAGGTTCATCGACATGGCCATCAGCTGCGACAAGAGCTTGTCGGTGCTGCTGCTCGAGTCTTCGTCGGACAGCTGGGTGGTTGTTGATTTTTTTGCTGAAACCGTATTACACGAAAGGATGTCCTCGGATGCGGACGTCGAGCTCCTGCTATAAGAATAGGAAGAGATTGATGTTTGCAGCAGAAATGGTCGTCATAAGCGCTCCATCGCTAAGGTGGGATGCAACGCGTTACAGAACGTATTAGTTCTCTAAATCGAAATCGCTAATGCTACAACCGAAGAAATCCCTCAGAAATCGTAGTGCGCTTTCTCAGGTCGTCGGCGTGCGCTTCGGCAGGGCGGGTTAGACGGTCATGAAAGCTATCGATGAGCCCGCGGAGGAGCCGCGCAGACGAGGCCGGCCGAAAGTCTCCACCGACGAAGACAAGCGCGTGCAGATCGTCGAAGTGGCCCGCCGGGTTTTTGTGAAATACGGATATGCCGGAAGCACGACCGCGGTCGTCGCCTCCGAAGCGGGCGTTTCCAAACAGACGCTCTATCGCCTGTTTGAGAGCAAAGAAGAGCTGTTCGCCGCCGTCGTCGCGGCGTATCGGCGCCTGATGCTTGATCTGCCACGGCCCGCCGAAGACTGTTCGATCGCCGAAAGCCTTGAACGGATCTTCATGCTCGACATGGACGAGGACAGAGATGCGGACCGCGCCGGTTTCCTGCAACTCGTCTTCCGTGAAGCAGCACAATTTCCTGAGCTCGTCGACATCCTGCAACGGGAAGGCATGCTCGCCAGCCGACAGGAGCTGGCCGACTGGCTGAGCGATCGCCGGGCCGAGGGCCGGCTTACCCTGGACGATCCGCTGAGCGGAGCCCGGATGCTGATGGACATGATCTTCGGAGGCATGGGACCGCCGGAGGGCCGTGCTCAGGCCTGGCCCGAGCGGGCAGCGCTGCTTGCCCATCTTCGCCGCTCAATTGCGATCTTTGCCGCCGGCATCGGCGCCGCCTGAGCGAACGAGAGCATTTCTGACTCTTGGACCTCAGCGATTCATCGAGCTTAGCCAACAGCTTGAGTGACAGCCGTTATGCCGAGTTCGCCGCTGCCTTCAAATTTTCCGGAGAGACCAAGACAGCACAGTCGGACGTGCAGCGGGACTACCTGCTGGACGCCTATGAGGCGTCCTTCGAGACCGAGGCGGACACCATCGACGACGAGACCGATTTATTTCGAGGAGAACATCGCGTCGATTACGTCGGTCGACGATTTCCTGTCGAGTTCGCGGCTGAAGAACTATGTGCTGACGGCGTTCGGCCTCAGCACCGAATACACATCGAGCAGCTTTCGGAAAGATGTCCTTACGAGCGATCTCGACGACGCCGACAGTTTCGTCAACCAGCTCGACGACGACGTCTATGTCAGCCTCGCAAAGGCCTTCAACTTCAACGAGGACGGCTCCGTCGACGGCGGTCTCCTGTCGGAAGACCAGATTTCACTGGTGACAAGTGCTTATGCAGTGGCCTCTGCGACGATTGCTTCCAAAGTGATCCTACTCCGTTACCACCGCCCAACGTCGTTCGGCGGCCGCCACTCCGAGACCGATCGGGAACACTTCTTGTGGGAGAACTCTCCAGAAGTCGCTTGGGCGACCTCTTTGGAGTCCACATAATCGCCGCACATTTTGCTTCGACCATCTTGGCAACCCCAAGCGGTCAGAACGCAGCAAGTGGTCCGCTCGGAAAGCGGTCGAAAAAAATGCTGCACTGCCAAAAATATCACCACGCGCACTGCTGCGCGTTTTTTCGGCATGACCCATTGACAATTCATCCTTGATGGCACTTGATACATTATTCCAGTAAAACAGACACGCGTCCATTATACTGGAACAATGGGAACCATCCATAAGGGGAACGCCATGACCATTTCCTTTCGCACCGGTGTGATATCGCTGGTCGCCGCCGCTTTGTTGTCCACGCCTGTGCTCGCCGAGGGCAGCAAGCTCGATGAAGTGCTGGCCCGCGGCCATCTCGTTCTCGGCACGGGCAGCACCAATGCACCCTGGCACTTCAAGAGCGCGGACGACAAGCTTCAGGGCTTCGATGTCGACATGGGCCACATCATCGCCAAGGCCCTGTTCGGCGATCCGGAGAAGATCGAATATGTCAATCAGTCCTCGGACGCCCGCATTCCGAACATCACCACCGACAAGGTCGATATTACCTGCCAGTTCATGACCGTTACGGGGGAACGCGCCCAGCAGGTGGCCTTTACCATTCCCTATTATCGCGAGGGCGTCGGCCTGATGCTCAAGGCGGACGGAAAGTATGCCGATTATGCCGCTCTGAAGGCGGCGGGTTCCTCGGCCACCATCTCGGTTCTGCAGAACGTCTATGCGGAGACGATGGTGCATGCGGCATTGCCCGAGGCGACCGTCGACCAGTACGAATCCGTCGACCTGATCTACCAGGCGCTGGAGTCGGGGCGTGCGGATGCCGTCGCCACGGACCAGTCGTCGCTCGCCTGGTACATGACGCAGAACCCAGGCCGCTACAAGGATGCCGGCTACGGCTGGAACCCGCAGACCTATGCCTGCGCCGTCAAACGCGGTGACCAGGACTGGCTGAACTTCGTCAACACTGCTCTTCACGAAGCCATGACCGGCGTCGAATTCGACTTCTACGCCAAGTCCTTCAAGACCTGGTTCGGCAAAGACCTGACGCCGCCGCAGATCGGCTTCCCCGTCGAATTCAAGTGACGGTCATGCGAGGCGGGATCTCAAACCCGCTCCGCAGGAACAGGATGATCTTAGGCCGGGGTCGGCCTAAGATTGGTATCCGGTTCTAAATCGAGGAGTTGGAGCATGATGTCGTCCGAACCGCTCGCGCGTTCGACATCAGCTCCGGTCTGAAAGGGCCTGCATGGGTTACACGCTGAATTTCGCGGTCGTCTGGCGCAATTTCGACTTTCTGCTAAGCGGACTTGCGCTCAGCCTCGGCCTTGCCGTGATCTCGATCCTGATCGGGGCCGCAATCGGTCTTGTCGTCGCTTTCGCGCTGACATCCAGGAGGCGCTTCGCGCTCGTGCCGGCGCGCATTTATGTCACTGTCATTCGCAACCTGCCGATTCTCGTCCTCGTGCTTTTCGCCTTTTTCGCGCTGCCGCAGATGGGCTTGCGCCTCGACAAGATGAAAAGCTTCGTGCTGGTTCTCTCCCTCTATTCCGGCGCCTATCTGGCCGAAGTATTCCGTGCCGGCCTGCTGTCGATTCCGAGAGGACTGACCGAAGCGGGACTCGCCATCGGCCTGACCGGGATGCAGATCCGCAGTTCCATCATTGCGCCGCTGATGCTGCGCAACGTGCTGCCATCGCTTTCGTCGACGATCATCTCGCTCTTCAAGGACACGTCGCTCGCCGCCGCCATCGCCGTGCCCGAACTGACCTTTGCCGCCCGCAAGATCAATGTCGAGAGCTTCCGTGTCATAGAGACCTGGATGGTCACATCAGCTCTCTATGTCGCGACCTGTTTCCTCATCGCCGCCCTGATGCGCCTCGTCGAGCGCCGTCTGGCCCTGCCGAGATAGTCCCGATGTCCCACACTTTTCTCGAACAACTCTGGATCGCCCGCTACGTCATCATGAACGGCATCGCCATGACGGTGTCGATCTCGCTGCTGGCCATTCTCGCCGGCTCCGTCATCGGCGTTTTCGTCGGCCTGGCGCTCGTCTATGGCGGCATGATTTTACGCCTCATCGTGCGCGCCTATACGGATATCATCCGCGGCACGCCGGTGCTCGTTCTCGTGCTGGCAAGCTATTACGTCTCCGCTGCGGTCGGTCTCGATCTCGGGCCGTTTTCCGCCGGGGTGCTCGCCCTTGCCATCTTCTGCTCTTCCCATGTCGGCGAGATCGTGCGCGGAGCGCTTCAGGCGATCCCGAAGGGGCAGACGGAAGCCGCCAAGGCGATCGGCCTGACCTTTACCCAGACCTTTACCTCGGTGCTGTGGCCGCAGGCCATGCGCCAGTGCCTGCCGGCATGGGTGAATACGGCGGCCGAAATGGTGAAGGCGTCGACGCTGCTCTCGGTCATCGGCGTCGCGGAGCTTCTGCTGCGCACGCAGGAGATCATTTCCCGCAATTTCATGAGCCTCCAGTTCTATTTTCTGGCCGGTGGTCTCTATTTCATCGTCAACTACGGCATCGAGCACTTCGGCAAATATGTCGAGCGCAAGACCGCCCTGCCGTCCTGAGGAGACTTCCCGATGGCCAAGACCATTCTCGACATCAAGGGTCTGCGCAAGACTTACGGCATCCACGAGGTTCTCAAAGGCGTCGATTGCGCTGTGCAGGAAGGCGAGGTCATCTCGATCATCGGTTCGTCCGGTTCCGGCAAGACCACCTTGCTGCGCTGCGTCAACATGCTTGAGGAATTCCAGGGCGGCACGATCCGCCTCGACGGCGAAGAGATCGGCTATCGCGTCGATGGTGCGACGCGGCGGCGCAAGAGCGAAAAGGAGATTGCCCGCCAGCGCGCGCTGACCGGCATGGCCTTCCAGCAGTTCAATCTCTTCCCGCATATGAGCGCCGCCGAAAACGTCATGCTCGGCCTCATCAAAGTGAAGAAGATGACCAAGCCGGAGGCCCGCATCATCGCCGAAAAATGGCTCGACCGCGTCGGCCTCGCCGCCCGCACCAACCATTATCCCGGTCAGCTCTCCGGCGGCCAGCAGCAGCGCGTTGCAATTGCTCGCGCCATCGCCATGTCGCCGCGGCTGATGCTGTTCGATGAGGTAACCTCGGCGCTCGACCCGGAACTGGTGGGCGAGGTGCTGCAGGTGATCAAGGGGCTTGCCGCCGACGGCATGACCATGCTGCTCGTCACCCACGAGATGCGTTTTGCCTACGAGGTTTCGTCCCGCGTCATCTTCATGAACCAGGGCGTCATCTGCGAGGAGGGCGATCCGAAGGAAATGTTCGTGCGTCCGAAGACCGAACGGTTGGCCGAATTCCTCAAAACCTCGAGCTTCAACTAAAAAACGCCAAGCGAGGCAGTTCGGCGCCTCCGGCGCCGGTGCCGCTGCCCGGTCGGTTGACGATCAGGAGATCGGTGCGGGGAGGGGGCCGGCGCCCGCATAAATTCCGCGCAGGCTGCATTCCCTGCAGGCAAATTTCCCGCAACGCATCCGAGCCCTCTTGAAAATCCTGGCCGCATGATTTTGGCATGCGCTTTGCTTTCTCTCTTGTATGCAAGAGAGCCACACATCCGAGACCACGCAGAAGTCCATCGAGGCGACGATCGTCTCCGGCATCCTGTCTGCCAGGATTCGGCCCGGTACGCGGCTTGGCGAAAATCAGCTGGCAACGCTCTTCGGCGTATCCCGAACCCGCGTCCGTGAAGCCATGATGCGCCTGGAGACCCGCGGTATCGTGCATGTCAGCCCTCGGCGAGGCTGGTTTGTCGTCGAGCCGTCCGCCGAAGATGCGATCGCGGTTTATGAGGCGCGGCGTATCGTCGAGGCCGGTTTGCTGCGCAGCATGCGCGTGCTGGCGGAGGAGGGCCGCAAAGCTCTCGACGCGCATCTGAACGAGGAGCGGAATGCAATGGCGGCGGGCGACCGCCAGCGCCTGACCTATCTGATGGGCGATTTTCATATCCGCATCGCGGAACTGAGCGGGAACGCCATCATCGTCGATATCCTGCGTGACCTGACCGCAAGGACCATCCTCATCTCGATGCTCTATCAGTCCGAATTTCACGCGGCGCAGTCCCACGAGGGGCATTGCCGCATTTTCGAGGCCATGCAGGCGGGCGACTTTGTCAAAGCTGCGGCGCTCTCCGTCGAACATCTTGATGAAGTCGAAATGGGCCTCGATCTCACGGCACGCCCGGATCCGCTTTCGGATCTGCGCAATTCCCTGTCGCTGCCGCCCAAGACCGCGTCCGCCGTCTCCCAACAGCCAGACTTGAAAGCCACAACCTCAAAGGAGCAATGAACCCATGCTGACAAGACGAGTCTTCTTCGCAATCGCGACCCTGGCCGCGACCTTCGGCTTCAACGCGCCGTCTCACGCCGATGCTCTCGCCGACATTACGGCGCGCGGGACGCTGCGCGTCGCTGTCCCGCAGGATTTCCCGCCTTTCGGCAGCGTCGGCACCGACATGGCGCCCATGGGCTATGATATCGACATGGCCAATCTCATTGCCGAAAAGCTCGGCGTCAAAGCCGAGCTCGTGCCGGTCACGAGCGCCAACCGCGTCCCCTATCTGCAGACGAACAAGGTCGATCTTGTCATATCAAGCCTTGGCAAGAATCCGGACCGCGAAAAGGTGATCGACTTCTCGGTCGCCTACGCGCCCTTCTTCAACGGCGTGTTCGGACCGGCCGATCTTGCTGTCGCCAAGACGGAAGATCTCGCAGGCAAGAGCATCGGTGTCACGCGCGGCGCAGTGGAGGATCTCGAGCTGACGAAAATCGCGCCAACCGGCGCGACGATCAAGCGTTACGAGGACAATAACGGCACGATCTCGGCGTTCCTGTCCGGCCAGGTCGATATCATTGCCACCGGCAATGTCGTGGCGGCGGCGATCCTCGCCAAGAATCCTCCCAAGCGCCCGGAGCTGAAGTTCCTCATCAAGAACTCCCCCTGCTACATCGGCCTCAACAAGGAACAGTCCGCCCTGCTGGAGAAGGTGAACGGCATTATCGCCGCCGCCAAAACCGACGGCACGCTGAACGCGATATCGCGGAAGTGGCTCGGCGCCGATCTGCCGTCCGATCTGTAAGCAAACCTGGTTCTTGCGCATGTCTCCTGCGGCCGCGGGAGACATGCACTCCGTCACCGCAAGAGGGGACATTCCTTG
Source organism: Rhizobium phaseoli (assembly GCF_001664385.1). Classification (NCBI taxonomy): domain Bacteria; kingdom Pseudomonadati; phylum Pseudomonadota; class Alphaproteobacteria; order Hyphomicrobiales; family Rhizobiaceae; genus Rhizobium; species Rhizobium phaseoli. The sequence goes on from NZ_CP013536.1 coordinate 514,663, forward strand.
AGCTACCATTTCGAATTCGGCTGGCTGCTTCAATATTACCCTGACATCATCAAGGGCATCCTGATCACCTTGGAGCTTATCGCGGTCGGCGGGGTGCTTGGCATTTCGCTCGGCATTTTCTGCGCCTGGGTGCGGGCACTCGGCCCGGCCTGGCTGAAGCCGGTCGTTGCGGCCTATGTCGAGCTGATCCGCAATACGCCCTTCCTGATCCAGCTCTTTTTCATCTTTTTCGGTCTGCCGTCGATCGGCCTCCATCTTTCCGAACTGACGGCGGCCAACCTTGCAATGGTCGTCAATCTCGGCGCCTATGGCTGCGAGATTGTCCGTGCCGGTATCCAGGCAACGCCGAAGGGCCAGTTCGAGGCGGGCGAGAGCCTCGCCATGACCCGCTTCGAGACCTTCCGGCATGTGGTTCTCGTGCCTTCGCTGCAGCGAATCTGGCCGGCGCTGTCGTCGCAAGTCGTCATCGTCATGCTCGGCTCGTCGGTCGTGTCGCAGATCGCCGCCGAAGATCTGACCTTTGCCGCAAACTTCATACAGTCGCGAACCTTCCGCGCCTTCGAGGCCTACATCGTCTCGACTGCCATTTATCTCACGCTGGCGATCCTGCTCCGGCAGGTGCTGGCTGTCGTCGGCGGGTTGATTTTTCCAAGGAGAGCGGCGCTATGATCGAGTTCACCCTCTGGGATATACTGCGCAACCTGCTGCTCGCCACCCGCTGGACGATCCTTCTCTCGCTCGTCTCCTTCATCGGCGGCGGCGCGGTCGGACTGGGGTTGCTGTTGCTGCGCATCAGCAAGAATAAGGCGTGCAGGGCATTCGCGAAATATTATATCGAGCTCTTCCAGGGCACGCCGTTGCTGATGCAGCTCTTCATTGCTTTTTTCGGTCTCGGTCTCTTCGGCATCGATGTGCCGGCCTGGCTTGCCGCGGGCATGGCGCTCATCCTGTGGACCGCAGCCTTTCTCGCCGAAATATGGCGAGGCTGCGTCGAGTCGGTCGCCAGAGGCCAATGGGAAGCCTCCGCCAGCCTTGGCATGGGGCGGTTGCAGCAGATGCGCTACGTCATCCTTCCGCAGGCGCTGAGGGTCGCCATCCCGCCCACGGTCGGCTTTTCCGTCCAGATTATCAAGGGAACGGCGCTGACCTCGATCATCGGCTTCGTCGAATTGTCGAAAGCCGGCACCGTGGTCACCAACGCCACCTTCCAGCCCTTCACCGTCTATGGGCTCGTCGCCCTCATCTACTTCGCCCTTTGCTGGCCCTTGTCAAAAAGCAGCCAGATCCTGGAGAGGAAGCTCAATGTCGCTCATCGAAATCACTGAAGTCCGCAAAAGCTTTGGCGCCACCGAGGTGCTGAAAGGCATCAATCTCGATGTAGAGCCGGGGGAAGTCATCGCCATTATCGGCAAGAGCGGTTCGGGCAAATCGACCCTGCTTCGCTGCATCAACGGTCTGGAGGCCATCACCAGCGGCTCCATCTCCGTGGCCGGTGCGCAGCTCCTCGGCGACGAGGTGCATCTGAAGGCGCTGCGTCTCAAGGTCGGCATGATCTTTCAGCAATTCAACCTTTTCCCGCACTTGAGCGCCGGCGGCAATGTCATGCTGTCGCAAACCGTGGTCAAGAAAACTCCGAAGGCCGAGGCAGAAGCCGTCGCCCGCAAGATGCTGGAGCGGGTGGGGCTGGGCCACAAGTTCGACGCCTATCCGGATGAGCTCTCGGGTGGCCAGCAACAGCGCGTCGCCATTGCCCGCGCGCTCGCCATGCAGCCGACCGCACTTCTCTGCGACGAGATTACCTCGGCGCTCGATCCGGAACTGGTCGCCGAAGTTCTGGCGGTGGTGCGCGAGCTTGCCGCCGAGGGAATGACGCTCCTGATGGTCACGCATGAGATGAAGTTTGCCCGCGACGTCTGCAGCCGCGTCGTCTTCATGCATCAGGGCAGGGTCCACGAAGAAGGCCGCCCGGAGGATGTCTTCGCCAACCCGCAAACTGCCGAGCTCAGGCAGTTCCTCGGTGTCGGCTAGGGGCGTCGCGGGTGAAACGAATGTAAGGCTTGTCGAGCGGTCGTGTGCCGCCCGCTTGTTGGTGGCTCCCGCCATGTCTTGGTGAGAAATCCCGATGGACCTTGAACGGGATCGCTATGGGGGATGGGTACGGACGCGATTTTAGCCAGCATTTCGTCTGATGCAGCCGAAGTCTGAATGTCGGCGTGCTGTCCCTTGGGATAAGCGCCGACGACCTGGAAGTCCGGCGTGCAGCCGAGATTTTGATGCCCTGTCCCGGCCGGAAGCACCAAACAGTCCCCCGCCGTGACCTCGATGGCCTGACCGCCGGGACCGCCAATCAGCAGGGTGGCGCTGCCACGTGCCACTCCGAGCACCTCATGCGCGCCGGCATGGTAGTGCTGATAATCGAAGACACCGTTTGTCCAGATGTCTGTCCAACCGCTTTCCGCGAAGCGACCTTCGAAATCACAACGTCGGTCGTCGTCAAGAAGCCCCTTGTAAAGTAACACCGGAAGACGCTGATTGTTGGGGACCCAATCGCTCGGCTCGAAAATTATCGTTTCCACATGCACGTTGGATGCCTGGCTTGTCACCGATTGCCGGGGGGCGTTGACGCTGCTCGCTCAGACCTTTTCGGAGCGCTCGTCACCGAAGTCACCCGCGCTGTCGGCTTCAAAAAACTAAACCTTGGTGTTTGCCAAAGGTTCCTCGGCGCGCTGTCGCCTCCCGGAGGATAGTGGGGGACCGGCGGGAGGCCTGCCTGGTGCCCCCGATCTGGCCACCTGCGGTCGCTTCGGCAAGCACGAGCTCGGCCCGCAGCAGCCTGACGAGATCATTCATTCTTCGACTTGTTCGGTCTGCAACGCCGAAATTCCCTGTACGGCCGCTCCGTCTTCAAGATCACTCTTACGACTGGGCGGCCGCTCCGGGAATTATCGGTCCTTGTTGCCGGCAGGGGCGGGCAGCAAGACCGGCTCGGCCGAGTGCGTCGGCGCCATCAGCTGAGCGAGAATGTCGTCGGCCGAATGGCTCGAACTGCCAATGCCGGCCTCGCGCAGCTGGCGGTCGAGATCGCTGCCGTTTTCCAGCGCGGCCAGTTCAGCACCGGCTTCGATACGGCCGGCGGTGATTTCCTGGCGTTTCTTGATGCGTTCGAGACTTTCCACGGCGCTGCCGAGACGAGTGTTGATGCCCGACTGGCTATGGGCGATCGCCGATTGGGCGCGCAGCAGCGACTCGTTGGCTTTGACGTTCTCCACTTCGCGCTTCATCTGCGCGATGCGCGACTCGGTTTCCTGGATCGTGCGCAGCATCTGCTGCTGGCGGGGCAGCAGCCGATCGAGCTCTTCCTGGTCTCGCTGCACTTCGGCGCGGCTATTGGCAATGCGCTGCGCGAGACCTTGCGCGAGATCCGTACGGCCTGCGGAGATCGCGGCGCGGGCGCTGTCGGTATCCTTGGTTTCCTTCGCGCGGTTTTCTTCAAGCCGGCGCATGACGCTCTTGTTCGATGCCATGATGCCGGCCAGATCGGATCGCGCCCGGCGCAGCGACTGCTCGGCGTCGCGAATTTCCTGGTCGAGAATGCGCATGGATTGGCTGTCGGCGGCCGCTTCTGCTGCCTCGTTGATGCCGCCGCGAATGGCGGTAAAAATCTTTCCCCAGGTGCTCACGCTGCAATCTCCCCGCTTTTCCATTCTTCAATCATATGCGCTGCATCGACGGCATTGGCAGCCAGAATTGCGACTTCCTCGACGACGGTCTCGGCCGACGAGCGTGCCGACAGCGAACCGAACAATTCGTACCATTCCTCACCGTCGATCGTGGTGATGCCGAAGCTCGAAAGCGGGACGAACTTGTGCGTCTTCAGAACCATGCGTTCGAAGGCCTCTCGCTTGGGCACCTCCTTGCAGGGCACCAGAACAACGCTGACGAGGATATCGCGCTCGCCGCTCACCGTGACGAAGACGTCAAGATCGCCTCTTTCCTTCAGCGTTACACACAAGACGTCCCCGTGCTCGGGTACGGCTACATCAACATCGCCGAGCGCCTCCGGATCGGCGGCGAACAGGCGCGTCAAAGTTGTGAGGTTCCAGGTCTCCAAAAAGTCCTCCATCGGTTAGAGCGTCAAAAATATCTGGGTAGTCGGTTTACAACTTAAAGGTCTGGCGCGCGAAATAAATTTCGATAGGGTGCACGTTAGCAACCGGGGGAATCGCTTGCCATTTATCGCTTCATTTCTGCGGCGTATATATCTTTCGCTGGGCGAATTGGCCTGGTCAGCGCTTTTTCTTATCCTCGTTCTTCATCTGGTCTTGTCTTACCTGCTCTTTATGCTGGCAGGCGAGGGCGATCTCGTCGGCAGGCCGGTCGACTTCGTTTATTATTATATGGTCACCGCAACGACTGTCGGCTATGGCGATCTTTCTCCAAAGTCGGCGCCCGGCCGGCTCATCACCGTGCTGATCGTTCTTCCCGGTGGCATTGCCATCTTTACTGCAGTTCTTGGCAAGTTGTTGACAGCTATCGGTACGATCTGGAGGAATCGCATGCGCGGATTGGGTGATTACAGCGAACGCGCCGGCCATATCATCGTTGTAGGCTGGCAAGAGGGGCAGACACACCAGACGCTGCGGCTGCTGCATTCCGAACGCCATGCCGACGAGCCGATGAGCGTTCTGGTTGCCAAGGACCTGCCGGAAAATCCAGCCACCGACTACGCCGACTATATCAGAAGCGATCGGCTTGCCGATGCTGATGCCTTGACTCGGGCCGGCATAGCCCAGGCGCGCGCGATCATTGCGCGCGGCGCCAATGACGACGAAACGCTGGCCGCAGTCCTGATTGCCGAGGATCACGCGCCCAATGCCCATATCGTTGCCTATTTCGACGATGACCGCACGGCGCAGATGGTCAAACAGCTGCGGCCGCGTGTCGAGGCGGTGGGATCGCTCGCCGAGGAGCTCCTGTCGCGTTCAGCGCGTGATCCGGGCTCCTCGGAAATCGCCGCGCGGCTGCTGTCGGCCGCCTCCACCGACACGGCCTTTTCCCTGCCGGTGCCGCCTTTGCAAACGCCACTGCTCTATGGCGAGGTATTTTTAAGGCTCAAGCGCCGGTACAACGTGACGCTGGTGGGCATGCTGAGCGAGGGCATAACCGATCTGAATTGCCGAGACGAGACGCCGATGCGCGGCGGGGAGACTCTTTACTACATCAGCGGAATGCGGCTAGATCCCGCCACCATCGCCTGGGCTAGAATGGGAGACGAAACATGATCGGCTGGTTCGGTGGAAACAAGGAAGAAAAGCCCCTGCCAAAAGAACTCGGTCCCTTGAACGTTGCCATCGGTGGGGCGTTCGAGATCGATTTCCTCTCCCTTGAAGCCGATGCTTTGGGCGGCGAGCCGGCCATGCCGCTGCCACGGAGCGGGCCATTTATCATTGCCGGTTACGGTGAGGTTCTGCTCGATGCCGCCACGGTTCTGTCGCGCTATTACGATGAAGAGAACCGGATGATTCAGGTGATGTCGGCCTCGGGCAAGCCCGGTGATGTGATCGACGATATCAGCTTCTATCAGCCGTGGGACAGCGTCGTTCCTGCCGGTCAGAGCGAATGGAACCGCTGGACCGGGCCGGCCGGCCTGATCGGACAGCCATCCTATGATGCCGACGGGATCCTCTACAACCGGTTCTGGGGCGACGGCCCGGAACGCGCCCAGCTGGTGGAATTTGTCGAAAGGGTCGAGGACGGTGAAGCGCAGCGCGCCATTCATCAGACCTGTATGTTGTATTATCGGCCGCTTGGCTCGACGCGCGAAATGCTGCTGATCAATGTCGAACGCGACCTCGACCTCGGCCAGAGCCAGGCGGGCAGTTCAGTGGAATTTCTGATCGGTTACGGTCTGGCTCCCGCCGACGTTCGCCGCGTCTGATGGGCTTTATCAATTTTAACGGAGGATTTTATCGATGCTCGATTACGTGGCGGGCCTGCCTGCCTTCCTTGGCTATTTCGCCATCGGTCTCGGCGCCTACGCTGTTTTCGCGGTGATCTATACCTGGCTGACGCCGCAACAGGAGGTACAACTCATCCGCGCCGGCAATCTTGCGGCCGTTACGGCATTCTTGGGCGCCCTTGTCGGTTTCAGCCTGCCTCTGGCTTCGGCGGCAGCCAATTCGGTCAGCATCATCGACTACGTCATCTGGGCGGCGATCGGCATCCTGGCGCAGATCCTCGCATTTTATATAGCGAACTTCACCATGACGGATCTGCATGAAAAGATCACCGCCGACGATATCGCCGCCGGCCTATGGGGCGGCGGAATCGCCCTCGTCATCGGCATTCTCAACGCCGCCTGCATGACCTATTGAGGGAGGGAAAGATGCGCAGACGCATGAGCGGGCACAGGCGACCTTTCCTGGCCCTTGGCACCATCGCTGCCTCGACCCTGGCACTGTCCGGCTGCGGCGATGACACTCCTTCGGATATAATGTTCACGTCGGTCGACCAATGCGTGACCGCCGGGATGGACCGGCAGGTCTGCCAGGCCAGTTATCAGGATGCGATGCGCGCCCACCTCGCCACCGCGCCGCGTTTCGACGGCATGGCTGCGTGCGAAGCCGAATACGGCAAGGGTCAGTGCACGGAACAATCGGCCAACGCTCTGCCCAACAACACCGGCGGGAGCGGCAGCGTCTTCATGCCCTTCCTGGCAGGCTATATGCTGTCTTCGGCATTGAACAACGTCAGCGATTATTACGATTATCGCCGGCGCCAGGAGGAAGCCGGCTACTATTACGGCTCGACGCCGATCTATCGCAATCGCTCGGGGCAGACGCTGACGACCACCGTTCGTTCGGGCGGTATGCGCAGCGACAGCGTGACTGCGCCTTCGCGCCAAAGTGTCAAGCCGGTCAACGTCAATACCCGCACCGTCGCCCGGCAGGGCTTCGGTGGCCGCTCGTCCTTCAGTTTCGGCGGCTGACATGAAGCGCATCACTCTTCCTGCGCGTCCCGATTGGCGTGACAAGGCGCGCGCCGTCGGCTTCGGATTTCACGTCATGTATGGCGAGCCCTACTGGCTCGACGATGCCGCCTATACGTTCACACTGGATGAGATCGAGACGCAGATCGAAGAGCCGAGCCAGCAACTGCACGACATGTGCATGGATCTGGTCGGTGATATCGTCGGCAGCGAAGAGTCGCTCGACCGGCTGGCCATTCCGGAGGACCTGCGCGATGTGGTGCAGCGATCCTGGCAGCGCCGCGACCGGCACCTCTACGGCCGCTTCGATCTTGCTTATGACGGCAACGGCCCGGCCAAGCTGCTCGAATACAACGCGGATACTCCGACCTCCGTCTTCGAGACCGCCTATTTTCAGTTCAACTGGCTGACCGACCAGATCGCTTTGGGTGTTCTGCCGAAGGAGGCGGACCAGTATAATTTCCTGCAGGAGAGCCTTGTCGAGGCATTCGACCAGTTCCCCAAGGAATCGATCTTCCATTTCGCGGCGATAACCGACAATGAGGAGGATCGCGGCACCACGGTCTATCTGATGGACTGTGCGGTGCAGGCCGGCCATCGCGTCGAGCTTCTCGACATTCGCGAGATCGGCATCGATGCTGAGGGCCGCTACACCGATCTCAAGGATCGGGTGATCGATCGCTGCTTCAAGCTGTACCCATGGGAATTCATGCTGCGCGAGCCGTTCGCCCGCGAACTCGCGCGCTCGGGCGATGTTTTCGTCGAACCCGCTTGGAAGGCCGTGCTTTCCAACAAAGGGCTTCTGCCTCTGCTCTGGCAGCGCCACCCCAATCACCCCAATCTGCTGCCCAGCTATTTCACCGACGACCCGGCGGCTTCGACCTTGACCGACTATGTGCGCAAGCCGCTATTGTCGCGAGAAGGCGAAAACGTTACGATCTTTCGAGAGGGGCAGGAACTGGTTTCTGCACCCGGTGATTACGGCGACGAAGGTTTCGTCATCCAAGCCTATGCCCCGCTTTTCGAAAGCAATGGCGGCTTTGCCGTGCTCGGCAGCTGGGTCGCCGGCGATCGCGCCTGCGGCCTTGCCGTGCGCGAGGATCGCTCACGCATAACGGCCAATCTGTCGCGTTTCGTGCCGCACATTATAATGGGGTAAAATTCCATTACGTGCGTAGCATATCGCGTATTGAACCCAATCCTTGCCACAAGAGGGTCTGTCACAGACACGCCGAGCAAAGCCGCAAGTGAGGGGAGAGTTTACTGCAGTGAACCTGGGGCGGGAACTGAGCAACGGCGCCTTGAAATTCGCTCGAGCCTTATCGGATTCCAATTTATTGATGCACAGGTGAGTCAAGGGACACGGGCGATGATCAGTAGGCCGGTCTTGACGAAAGCGGCAACAACCGTGATTGACGCGCTGCGTTTTTTTGACGATACGGCGCGGTGGGACGTATGGCAAAATCTCCCTTGAGGCGGTGGAACAAGTGCGGAGCGTGGGTTTGAAACGGGCAGTCGATATTCTTCTGGCTGTGGTCGCGTCGGTCGTCCTGTTTGTTCCGATCCTTGTCGTCGCTCTCTGCGTCCGGATGACTTCGCCGGGCCCGATCCTCTACTGGTCCAAACGTGTCGGCCGCTTCAATCAGATCTTCCTGATGCCGAAATTTCGCAGCATGCGCGTCGACACGCCGACGGTTGCCACACATCTGCTCGAAAATCCCGATCGGTTTCTGACCCCCATCGGTTCGTTTCTGCGCAAGTCCAGCCTCGACGAACTGCCGCAGCTCTGGTGCATTCTGGTGGGCAGGATGAGTTTCGTCGGGCCTCGGCCGGCGCTCTACAATCAGTATGATCTGATCGAATTGCGGACGGCCCACGGCGTCGACAAACTCCTGCCTGGACTGACCGGGTGGGCTCAGATCAACGGCCGCGACGAATTGCCGATTCCGGAGAAAGTGAAATTCGACGTCGAATATCTTCACCGGCGCTCGATCGGCTTCGATATGCGCATCCTGTTTTTGACGGCCGGGAAGGTCATCCGCCGCAAGGGAATAAAGCATTAAGTTACCTACTTCTGATAGATAAGTGCCGCGGAAGACCTTGGTTTCCGATTATTTCAGTTGCGCTCGTTGTAGAAAATGACAAGAAGGGGATTGTCTGATTGATCCGCGAGACGCTGGGAAGCAATGCCTGAAAATACCCCCACTGAGACGCCACGCTCAGCATGGTTCTTAGTGCCGATGCAGGCGCTCGTCGCCCCTCTGCTGGCGATGCCGCGTCCTGCCAAACGCGCGCTCGCCTTGCTGGTGGATTCGAGCTTTTGCATCCTGACGATCTGGCTGGCTTATTGCTTCAGACTGAACGAATGGACGGTGCTGACCGGCGTGCAGTGGTTGCCGGTCTTCGTCTCCCTGTGCATGGCCCTTCCCATCTTCATCGTCATGGGCATGTATCGGGCAATCTTCCGCTACGCCGGTCTTGCCGCTTTCATCGCAGTTCTGAAGGCTATTGCGATCTACGGCGTCGCCTTCATGACGATTTTTACTGCGCTGAGCGTCCCTGGCGTTCCGAGAACGGTCGGTATTCTCCAGCCTTTCCTGCTGCTGATTGCGATCGGCCTGTCGCGACTGGGCATCCGCTATTGGCTCGGCGATACCTATCAGCGTATCCTTCACCAGAATACGCTCGCAAAGGTGCTGATCTACGGGGCAGGGAATGCCGGCCGACAATTGGCCGGTGCTCTGACGAACAGCGCCGAACTCAATGTCGTCGGTTACCTGGACGATGATCCGCGTCTTAAGGGCGGCATCATGGGCGGCTTGCCGATCTACGACCCGTCGGATCTTCCGGTGCTCGCCGAAGCTCTTGGCGTGCACAATGTGCTTCTTGCCCTGCCATCCGCATCGCGGCAGCGGCGCAATGAAATTCTCGAGCATATCCGCAAAGCCAGGGTGAACGTCCGGACTTTGCCGGACCTCACGGCGCTTGCTCAGGGCCGTGTCGCCGTCTCCGACATTCGCGAGCTGGAGATCGAAGATCTGTTGGGCAGGGAAGCGGTGGCGCCGCGGCAGGAATTGCTCGACAAGGCGATGCGCAAAAAGGTGGTGATGGTCACGGGCGCCGGCGGTTCCATCGGTGGTGAACTCTGTCGGCAGATTCTGCGCAACGCGCCTTCGAGCCTCATCCTCATCGATCAGAATGAGTTCGCGCTTTATAATATCCACGCCGAATTGCTGAAGCTGGCCGAACTTTACAAGCTGGAAAGCCTGCAGATCGTTCCGATCCTTTGTTCCGTCCGCGACCAGGACCGCATGGAACATATCATGCAGAGCTGGCGGCCGCAGACGCTCTATCATGCCGCCGCTTACAAGCATGTGCCTCTCGTCGAACATAATGCGGTGGAAGGCATCAAGAACAACGTCATGGGGACGCTGATCACCGCACGCGCGGCGAATAAATGCGGCGTCTTGAATTTCGTGCTGATCAGTACGGACAAGGCCGTGCGTCCGACGAACGTGATGGGCGCCAGCAAGAGGCTGGCGGAGATGGTTCTGCAGGCGCTTGCCGCAGAACCGGCCGTTGACAGAGTGCGCACGAACTTCTCCATGGTCCGGTTCGGAAACGTGCTCGGGTCCTCCGGATCCGTCGTGCCGCTGTTCCGGCAGCAGATCAAGGACGGCGGGCCGGTTACCTTGACGCACCCGAAAATAACCCGCTACTTCATGACCATTTCGGAGGCCTCGCAACTTGTCATTCAGGCGGGCGCGATGGCCGAAGGTGGGGATGTTTTCCTGCTCGACATGGGAGAGCCCGTCCGCATCGCAGACCTCGCCCGCAAGATGGTCGAGCTTTCGGGATTGGCCGTCCGAGACGAGGATAATCCCGAAGGGGATATCGAGCTTTCCGTGACCGGCCTGAGACCCGGCGAGAAGCTTTATGAAGAACTGTTGATCGGGGATAATCCTGAGACAACCGAACATCCCAGGATTATGAAGGCGCGCGAGGATTTCCTGTTCTGGCCGGAGCTTTCGAAGAAACTCAGCTCGCTCAATGCGGCACTGGATCGAAACGATATGGTCGCGGCACGTGCGACCTTGGCAGAACTCGTCTCCGGCTATTCCTCAACCGGTGAGGTGTCGGATCTTGCCTTCACCAACGCCGAAACCATCACGGCAGCCTGAAGACGACAATCAGCGACGTTGAGCGCGGGAATTCAGCTTCGCACGACGGGCGCGAAGCGTGTGCTGCCCCGATCCACGCAAATGAGGGCGACCATATAGGCAAAGATTGGATCCAGCGCCTTTTGGTTGAACATGATGCCGACGCTGCCGGTTATTAGGTAGCTGCTGGTGAGCAGAAGCGCGAGCGCGATAGACAGGTCTCTGCCGGGACCAGGTTCCTTTTTCCACGCGGCTATCAAGGGCGTCAGGAGCAGCAGCGAAAGCGCCGCGATGCCGACGACGCCGGCGTCAATTCCCGCTGTCAGAAAGCCGTTATGAACATGCGAGAAGGTCAAGTATGGCCGCATGCTGTCTGGCAGTTCCGCCAAAACCGAGGCCATCCTGTTCTGCGGGCCATAACCGGTCAACGGGTCCTTGCTGATGGCTGACAGTGCGCCCTTGTATAAAGCGACCCGTGCGCTGAGCGAGGTAACCTCGTCTTCGCTGCGTTCAAGCGAAGCCATATTTTCCTGTAGCGCCTGGATGCGATGGATGATTTGGCCGCTGCCCAGCGCGATAAGTCCCGCAAACAGCAAAGAGCCGGTGATGGCGAGACTGCGCAAACTCAGATGAAAGCTGTGTTTGCGGAAATACCAGAGAAGGATGACGAGATGGACGGGAATGGCGAGCCAAGCCGAACGCGTTCCGGAAAGCAGTACGCAACCGAGGCCCGCGGCATATCCCAAGATCGCAATTCTTTGCTCCACGCTTTTCGGAGACTGAACGTTGAGAAGCGCAACGCCGCCGAAAAGCAGACCTATGATGCCGAGGAGTGCAGCATTCGAAGTCCCAGCCTCTGCTCTTTCCATCAGAAACATGATCTGCAGCAGGCTCATGAGAAAGGTGACGATCATGCCGATCCCGGCGCCGAGGATAAACAGCGGCACGAGGCGGCCCTCGGGAGATTGGCGCATTCGCGGCAATATCAGCCAGATCGAAAAGAAGGGCAGGAGACGGAATATCCAGTCTGGCACTTCGGAGTAAGGCGGATTGATGGCGATGCTCGCGATCATCACCAGCGGGTAGATCGTCATGCAAATGGCAACTGCTCGGTCCGATTTCGACAGATTCAGAGGAAAGCGGGCTGTCGCCAGTAAATAGAAGGCCGACAGCATCGACGCGAGGAGGATGAACCCGTTAAAATTGGGGGAAAGCCCGGGCAGGATTGCAAAGAGAAAAACCGCAATGCCGTTGGTACGATCAAATGCGCTTCCAGACCCGCTCCCGGGATGAAGTACCGCAATCGCGAGTTGCCTGAAGTAATTCACTTTGCTGATCCTGAGGTGTCTGATCCAGCCTCGCTAAGGACCGTTGTCACCGCTGTCAAGCGGTGGGCGCGGGCGCAACCCGCGCTTTTCTGACTGTCGTATTCCGGCAACAGCAGAACGCGGACGCCTTTTGCTCTACCGTCGATGCGCCGCAATGCCCTGCAACGGCAAGGCTGATGCGACGACGAAACACGTTTGAGGTGCGGCGACCTTACCCTAAGGATGTCATTTGCGCGTTTGGTGACGCCGGTCGACCAGACGATCCGGCTTTATCATTCTTCCGCTCGCGCGGCTCACTCGTTAAGGTCCATAGCTAACGCCAATATGAGCGGGCCAGGCTTTCCGCCGATGATCGCCCAAGGAGATAGCCGAACCCGAACGCCACAATACCGATGCCAAGCAACAATGCGCTTGCAGTGTGCGGATGGTCTCTGGCGCCAACGGTGACTGCATGGACCTCGCGTTTCACGCCACTCGCTGCCGTCTGGGCGACCCTGGCCAATCCTTCCGGCTGTTCGACGGGTGTGCCAGTGAAGCCGGCGTTCAAATCCTGTTTGTCAGCCATGTCGGGACCTTTCCTGAATGTGCTCGTGCTAAATTTTGCCGGGCTGTAATTTCAATCCTGCTCGCGAGTGCCGGGTGAGGCTTCGCGTTGATCCGCGTCTTCGAGATCCGTCTTGACGAGAAAGGCGTCGCGATGCTGGCGAGAGGCCTCTCGCAAGGCTGCGAGCCTGGGGGGATTATCAGCCTCGTCCCGCTGCGTATCGAACTCGTGCTCGGCGCGGATCCAGTGATCCCGATGCTTGCCTTCCGGCCGCCCTTCCTTCTCCCACAGCGCGTGTGCCCTCTTGCGGATCTCGTCCTCACGGGCGGCTGACTGAGAACCGATGCTCTGCTCCACGGGTTCCCGAATGGCTTTCCGCGCCGTCTTGCCTTTGCCCGTGCGAGCGGGGGACGAATCCTTGATCTGCGTGTCGTCGGTTGGGATTTCGTTTTTGCGTCGTAACGGATTTTTCATCGGCGCCTCCTTGATGGGGTCTCAACCAATTCCGCTGATCTAAGTTCCACACAGAGTCCCGACCAGCACTGAAAGGCTGTTTCAGAACGCTTGCCATACAACATGCCGGCGGTCCGGTATCTTGGCAGGGCATCAAAACTGATATACTAGTATGCTAAAGACCAAAGCCCGGTAGCGTTTATGAGGCAAGCCCCAGAAACCGACGCGCATGTCGTCCCGATTCCGCACGACGCCCGTCGCAGGCCGCGCCGCGTCACCACGGCCGGCGCCATTTATGAGCGTCTCTATGCCGATATCATCTCGCTGCGGATGCCGCCCGGCCTGTTTCTGCAGGAAAAGCGGATCGCGGACGAATTCGGCGTCAGCCGCACGCCGGTGCGTGAGGCGTTGCTGAGGCTCTCCGAAGGCGGACTGGTCGATATCTTTCCGCAGTCGGGTACCGTCGTATCGCGGGTGCCGGTCTCGGCGATCCCCGAGGCGGTCGTCGTGCGCAAGGCGCTCGAAGGCACCACCGTCGAAATGGCGGCTGAGACTGCCACTCCAGCCGATATCGCCCGTCTTGATGCGATCATTGCCCGGCAACGCTCGCATGCCACGGCCGGCGACACCGCAAGCTTCCACGAGGAGGACGAAGCCTTCCATGAGGCGATCGCGCAGATATCAGGCTATCCCGGGATCTGGGCGATTCTGAAGGCGGTCAAGGTGCAGCTCGACCGGGCCCGGCGGCTGACATTGCCGGCGCTCGGGCGCATGGGCAATGTGGTTTCCGAACATATGATCATCCGCGACGCGCTGGCCGCCCATGACGCGGCGGCTGCGCGTAGCGCCATGATCCACCATTTGAGCGCCGTCATTCCCGATGTCGACGAGCTGTGCTCGCGTTACCCCAATTATTTCTGCTGACAACAGGACCACCACGAAACGAAAAGCTAGGGAAGGAAGAAGGATGCGGCAGGGTTGGAGATGGTTCGGGCCGGAAGCGCCGGTGACGCTGGATGAGGTCCGTCAGACGGGCGCGACCAATATCGTCTCGTCGCTGCATCAGGTGCCGATCGGCAGGGCCTGGACGGAAAAGGAAGTGCGCGAACGCCAATCGCTGATCGAGACCACGCCTGCCGATCGGTCGCCGCTCGTATGGTCCGTCGTCGAAAGCATTCCGATTCCCGACGCCGTCAAGCGCAAGGGCGGGGAAGCAAAGGCCGAAATCGAGGCGTGGATTGCCAGCCTGGAAGCAGTTGCTGCCTGCGGCATTCCGATCGTCTGCTATAATTTCATGCCCGTCGTCGACTGGACCCGCACCGAACTCGATTTCGTGACGCCGACAGGTGCGACAGCCATGCGCTTCGATCACGAGCGCTTCGCAGCCTTCGATCTTTTCGTTCTGAAACGTCCGGATGCGGATCGGCAATATTCCGCGGAAGACCGCGAACGGGCGCGTGTCGTCTTCGAGCAGATGTCGCAGGAGGAAGTTGCCGAGATCACCCGCATCATCACCTCGGCTTTGCCCGGCTCAACCACTGAGCCCCTGACCATTCCAGCCTTCCGGGAAAAGCTGGTCGCCTATAGCGGTATCGACGCCGCACGCCTGCGCCGGCATCTGATCCAGTTCCTGGAGGCAGTGACCCCGGTTGCCGAAGCCCGTGGCGTCAAGCTGACGCTGCATCCCGATGATCCGCCGCGTTCGCTGTTCGGTCTTCCCCGCATCGCTTCGACTGCCGATGACTATGCCGCGCTCTTCGATGCAGTGCCGTCGGCGGCGAACGGGATGTGCTACTGCACCGGCAGCCTCGGCGTGCGCGCCGACAACGACCTGCCGGCAATCGCGCGACGCTTCGCCTCGCGCATCCACTTCGCCCATCTGCGCGCCACGACGCGTGAGGGCGATGGCCGGACCTTCCATGAAAGCGCGCATCTCGAAGGCGACGTCGACATGGTCGCGGTTCTCCGGGAACTGGTTGCCGAAGACCGCCGCCGCAGCGCCGAAGACACGATCGTCTTCCGTTCGGACCATGGTCACCGCATGCTCGACGATCTCGACAAAACAGTCACGCCCGGTTATCCGGCGATTGGCCGCATGCGCGGCCTTGCCGAACTCCGCGGCATCATGCATGCGCTTGGCGCTCCGCCGACCTGAGAATTTTCGGGCAGCAGCGCTTCGGCGAAACTCACCGCGCTCTGGTATTCAAAACGTCAGAGCGCGCACCCCTTCAGAAAAAGATTCGTGCACATTTTCGCCCTCGCGGCGATCTCCTCGACCCCGGGCGGCGGCTGCTGACGCAGCATCGCAGCGCGTTGCGGCTCCATGATCATCATGCCGCGCAACATGCCACAGGCGGCATGCGGATCGTCAAGCGCGATCAGCCCGTGGTCGATCTGCCTGCGCAGCCAGTCCTCCATCAGCGTGTTGGTTCTGACGATGGCTTTCTCATAAAAGCTGGTGGCGATTTCAGGAAAACGGTCTGACTCGCTGATGACGAGCCGGGTCACGGTGATCGTATCCAGCGAAAGCGTCAGCATGCCATAGGCCGTCAGCATGCGCTCCAATCCCTGCCTCAGATCCGCCACGGCGAGCGTTCCGGGATCCAGCGCGATAAGAAAGCGTCCCGTCCGCTCCGTAATCATCTCCGAAAAAAGATCGGCCTTCGTCGGAAACAGCCGGTAAAGCGTCTTGGTCGAAACCCCTGCGGCCTGCGCGATCGCAGCGATGCTTGCCGCGGCATATCCACTCTCGTGAAACTGGCGGTTGGCCGCCTCTATGATCACGCTTCTCGTGTCGTCGTCGCAGCGGATCTGCGGCCGGCCTCGCGGCCTCTTCTCGATTTCGTGATTTTGGACCATCACAATTTTCCAAATTCTCGTTGACATTCATTTTCTAATACATATTTTGGAAAATATCAAGTTTCCTAAAGCGCATTCCACCTGAATTCGAAGGCCGCGGCCGGTAGCGACAGCGACCACTCCAAGGAGAGAGACAATGTCCATCAAAACGCTGCAGGCCCTGAACAACAACGCGCCTGCTCCGGAAACCACGGCCGAAGCCGCACCCGCAACGCTCGATGCCGGCGCCACGCCGCACTTGGTCGAACCTGCCGTGCTCTCGGAGCCTCCCGCCCGTAGGCGCACTGGCCGCCGATTGCTGCTCGGCGCAACGGCCGTCGTCCTGATCGCTGCAACCGCTTATTACGGCCACAACTACTGGACCGTCGGCCGCTTCGAGATTGCGACGGACGATGCCTATGTGAAGGCCGACAACACAACCGTCGCACCGAAGGTTTCGGGCTATATCGCAGAAGTGCTCGTCAGCGATAACGCGGTGGTCAAGGCCGGTCAGCCGCTTGCCCGCATCGATGATCGCGATTTCCGCGCCGCTCTCGATCAGACCAAGGCCGATGTCGCCGCGGCGGAGGCGACGCTCAATGCCAAGCAGGCCTCGCTCGACATTCAGCAGTCGACGATTGCCGCCGCCCGCGCCACGGTGGAGGTCGACAAGGCCAATGAGACCTTTGCCGAACAAAACAACAAGCGCTATGCAAATCTCGCAACCAATGGCTACGCGCCGGTTCAGACCGCGCAGCAGGCGGCTTCCGCCATCGCTGCAGCCCAGGCGACCATCACTCGTGATACGGCAGCCCTAGATGCCGCCGTCAAACAGGTCGAGCTCCTGAATGCCGAGCTTGCTCAGGCAAGAGCGACGCTCGCCCATGACCAGGCCGTCCAGCATCAGGCCGAACTGAACCTCTCCTATGCGACCATTACCGCACCCGTCGACGGCACCATCGGCAACCGCACGCTGCGTATCGGCCAATATGTTCAGGCCGGCACTCAGCTGATGTCGGTCGTGCCGACGAGCGCGCTCTATGTGATCGCCAACTATAAGGAAACGCAACTCACCGATGTCAGGGCCGGCCAGCCGGTGGATATCGAGGTCGATACCTTCCCGGGCCGCACCTATCACGGCCATGTCGACAGCCTTGCGCCGGCAAGCGGCCAGGAATTCGCCCTGCTACCGCCCGACAATGCGACAGGCAACTTCACCAAGGTCGTTCAACGCATTCCCGTCAAGATCGTCCTGGACGCCGAAGCCGCCAATGGCGATCTGCGCCCCGGCATGTCCGTCCAACCGAGCATCGACACCAAGGCCGATGCCGATCGCAAATAAGCGCAGGATCGGGAGATTGTCATGTCAAGCATTGCGGCCACCGCTGGGGCCATTGCGCAACCGCGCGCCAGCACAAGGGATTGGATCGCCGTCCTCGCCGGCATGATCGGCGCCTTCATGGCGATCCTCAACATCCAGATCACCAATGCCTCCCTGCTCGATATCGAGGGCGGCATCGGAACGGGCGTCGACAACGGCGCCTGGATCTCGACCTCCTACCTGATCGGCGAGATCGTCGTCATTCCGCTGACGGCCTATTTCAGCAGCGTCTTCTCGTTTCGCCGTTATATCCTCGTCAACTCCATCCTGTTTCCGTTGTTTTCGATTGCCTGCGCCTTCGCCCATGATCTCGGTACGATGATCGTGCTGCGCGGCCTGCAGGGTTTTGCCGGCGGCGTGCTGATCCCCATGGCCTTCACCATGGTGCTGACCAAGCTGCCGAAGAGCCAGCAGCCCCTGGGCCTGGCGATCTTCGCGCTTTCGGTCACCTTCGCGCCGGCGATCGGCCCGACCATTGGCGGTTATCTCACCGAAAACTACGGCTGGCAGACGATCTTCTTCATCAATGCCATCCCGAGCGCGGTGATGGCTGCGGCTCTTGCCCTGACGCTGGAGAAGCAGCCGATGCAGCTTGGCCTCCTTAAAGAGGGCGATTGGGCCGGTATCGTCACTATGGCGATCGGTCTCTCGGCGCTGCAAACCGTGCTGGAGGAAGGCAACAAGGAAGACTGGTTCGCCTCGCCTTTCATCGTCAAGCTCAGCATCCTCGCCTTCGTCTTCCTTGCCGCCTTCATCTGGATCGAGCTCACCGTCAAGAAGCCGCTGGTCAAGCTCAGCCTGCTGACGCAGCGCAATTTCGGCATCGGCGTTGCCGTCAACGTGCTGGTCGGCGTCGCACTCTTCGGGACCGTCTATATCCTGCCGCAATATCTCGGCCAGGTGCAGCGCTACAATGCCGAGCAGATCGGCAACGTGCTGGCCTGGACCGGCCTGCCGCAACTGCTGCTGATCCCGCTCGTGCCGATGATGATGAAGCGCTTCGACGCGCGTTATATCGGCTTCCTCGGCATCTCGATCTTTGCGATCAGCTGCTTCCTCAACATCACGCTTTCGGCCGACACCGCCGGCGACCAATTCTGGATTCCGAATATCGTGCGCGCCGTCGGTCAGGCTTTGGTGTTGACGCCGATCACCGCCATCACCACCGCCGGCATCGCGCCTGCCGATGCGGCCGCCGCCTCGGGGCTGACCAACATGCTGCGCAATCTTGGCGGCGCCGTCGGCACGGCAACGCTCGGCACCGTGCTGACCAAACGCGAGCAGTTTCATTCCAATATCATCGGCCAGTCCGTAACGCTCGGCCGGGATGAAGTCCGCGATCGTCTTGCACAAACGACCGCCTATTTCATGCAGCACGGGGTTTCCGATCCCGCTGTCGCCGCGCACAAGGCCGTTGCCGCTCTCGGTCAGATCGTCAGGCGCCAGGCCCTCATCCTGGGCTTTGCCGATACTTTCGCCGTGATCGGCGTAGTGCTGGCCATTGCTGCCGTCGCCCTGCTGCTCACCCAGAAGCCGCGGACTGGCGCCGGCGCCGGCGCCCACTGACAATCGGCCGCGGCTAACGCTGCAGAAACAACTGTTCTGGATAAAAACTGCTTCGCGCGCCGACAGGGCGCGCGAAGCCTTTACTGCAAGATCTCGACGGTAAAGGCGAAACGCGCCGTCGCCCCCGGCGCCAGGATGGTGGTGGAGGGGCGTTGCGACAGCTCCGATGAACCTCCGGCTTCCGCGGCTGTTCCGTGCCACGGCTCGACGCAAAGAAAGGGCGCGCCCGGTTTGGTCCACAGGGCGAGATTGGGAAGGTTTTCGAAACGGAACCGCAAAGCCGGTCCGCTTTCGGTGCCGTAACGCAGGCCTTCGCCCGCGCCCCTTGGGAAAATCATCGCATCCTTCTCGAACATGGCGTGATCCAGTACCAGGCGGCCTTTATCGAAGGGGGAGGGCAATGGAACCGGATTGATAAGGCCGCCCTCCAGCCGCAGGAGCTCCGGCTCACCCTCATTGTCGAGCGTGACCGTGTGGGTGCGCCCGGCAGCGCCGGGCAGCGGCCAGAGGAAGGCGGGATGAAAGCCGAGACCGAAGGGAAGCGGTCTTACGTCGCGATTGCTGACCTCCGCCGCCACCGTCAACGCGCGTCCCACCACCGCGTGCTCCACGGCCAGCAGGAAATCGAATGGATAGACCGCCTGCGTGGCTGCCGAGGCTGAAAGTTCGTGCCGGCACATGTTCGGCGTGGACGCGGCGAGGCTAAACTCGCTTCGCCGGGCAAAGCCATGCTGGGCCATCGGGTAGACCGTACCGCCAATCGCCAGCGTGTCATCGGGCGCCTTGCCGACGATCGGAAACAGGATCGGCGACCGTCCGGTCCAATAGGCCGCGTCGCCCGTCCACAGCCAGGAGCGTCCATCGTCGCTGGTGAGCGCCTGCATCTCGGCGCCGAGGGAGGAAACGTCGACGGCAAGATGCTGATTGCCGATCCGTATTGAGCTTGGCATCGCAATTTCCTTTCGCCCTGATGATGGGCACGACCTTTACGTTATTATCGTATGGCGCCCAGTCTGGCGAGCACCTCGTTTGGGATGCCGTAACGTTGGATGGCGTCGCGATTGTTGCGCAACCCGCAGCTCTCGCGCTGAACGAAAAATGCCCAGACGGCATCGGAGGCTTCGTTGAGCAGCCTCTCGCGTTCCTCCGCGCTCTGGCGCTCGACGGCCCAGGCTCTTAACGCGGCGAGCGCCGCCTCCACCTTCAGCCCATGACGGCCGAGCGAATTGGCGCGTTCCGACATCAGCCCATATTCGAGGACGTTGAAGCCATTGGCCTGCTGCGACTGCCTGAAGGACTGCGGTAGGCGAACGCTCATCGGCTGGAAATCCTTTAATCAGCGTAGGCGGCGATCTTATCCAATCGGAAGCCGGAGATCGAGAGGTGGAAACGGGCCTATCCTGCCGTTTCCATGCGTGGCATAAGGGCGCCGAAACTTTCCCCGGACCCCCGCGCACACCATGATTCGTATTGAGAATATCAGCAAGCAGCTCAGCCACCGCATTCTCTTCATCGAGGCTTCGGCTGCCCTCAACAGAGGCGAGAAGATCGGTCTGGTCGGCCCGAACGGCGCCGGCAAGACGACGATCTTCCGGATGATCAACGGCGAAGAGCAGCCCGACGAGGGACAGGTCTCTTGCGAAAAGGGCGTGACGATCGGCTATTTCAACCAGGATGTCGGCGAGATGGCGGGTCACAGCGCCGTCGCCGAGGTGATGAACGGTGCCGGCCCGGTCAGCATTGTTGCCGGGCAATTGCGCGAACTCGAGGCCGCCATGGCCGACCCGGAAAGGGCCGGCGACATGGAAGAGATCATCGAGCGTTACGGCGAGGTGCAGGCGCGCTACGAGGAACTGGACGGCTATGCGCTCGAGGGGCGCGCCCGCGAAGTGCTCGCCGGTTTGAGCTTCAGCCAGGAAATGATGGACGGGGACGTCGGCGCGCTGTCGGGCGGCTGGAAGATGCGTGTGGCGCTGGCCCGCATCCTGCTCATGCGCCCCGACGTCATGCTGCTCGACGAACCGAGCAACCATCTCGATCTCGAAAGCCTGATCTGGCTCGAAGAGTTCCTGAAGGGCTATGAAGGGGCGCTACTGATGACCTCGCACGACCGCGAGTTCATGAACCGCATCGTCAACAAGATCATCGAGATCGACGGCGGCGGATTGACGGCCTATTCCGGCGACTATGAATTCTACGAGCAGCAGCGCGCGCAGAACGAGAAGCAGCAGCAGGCGCAGTTCGAGCGTCAACAAGCGATGCTCGCCAAGGAGATCAAGTTCATCGAGCGATTCAAGGCGCGTGCCTCGCATGCCTCGCAGGTGCAGAGCCGGGTGAAGAAGCTGGAGAAGATCGACCGGGTGGAACCGCCCAAGCGCCGCCAGTCGGTCGCTTTCGAGTTCCAGACCGCGCCGCGCTCCGGCGAGGACGTGGTCAGCCTGAAGAATGTCCATAAGAAATACGGCAGCCGAAGCATCTATGAGGGTCTCGACTTCATGGTGCGGCGGCGGGAGCGCTGGTGCATCATGGGCATCAACGGCGCCGGGAAATCGACCTTATTGAAGCTGGTGACGGGCACCGCCGCGCCTGACCAGGGCAGCGTTGCGCTCGGCGCCAGCGTCAAGATGGGCTATTTCGCTCAGCACGCCATGGATATCCTCGACGGCGAGCGGACGGTATTCCAATCGCTGGAAGACAGGTTTCCTCAGGCAGGGCAGGGACCCTTGCGGGCGCTTGCCGGATGCTTCGGCTTTTCCGGCGACGATGTCGAGAAACGGTGCCGGGTGCTCTCCGGCGGCGAGAAGGCCCGGCTGGTGATGGCGATGATGCTCTTCGATCCGCCGAACCTGCTCGTGCTGGACGAGCCGACCAACCATCTCGACCTCGACACCAAGGAGATGCTGATCAAGGCGCTTTCCCAATATGAGGGCACGATGCTGTTCGTCTCGCACGACAGGCATTTCCTGGCGGCGCTCTCCAACCGCGTGCTCGAATTGACGCCGGACGGCATCCATCAATATGGCGGTGGCTACACAGAATATGTGGCGCGCACCGGTCACGAGGCGCCTGGCTTGCGCAGCTGACGATTTTTCCGGCGACCTGTCGAAGCGGTCCGGGAAGGCCGGTTTCCTGTGAGCGAAGCACAGCTTCGGCTGATATTGCCGGCGCTCTGCCACGATGATGACCTATTTCCGTGGTGTTCGGAGCCCTCTTCATTTTCAATCGGGGACGGGGCGCGTCTGCATGGACTGGATCAATCGCTATATCGATCAGCCGCTACTGCACGGTGCGGCGGGCTTGCTGCGGAGTTGGCATATCCGCACGCGGCAGCCGCCGGAACTGTTGGAGCCGACGTGGAATCTCGTCGTGCTTTCTTTTCTCCTTGTCGCCAGCGGCCAGGTGATGGCCGGAAGGCCTTTCGCGCTCAGCGTCGCCGCGCTGGTCATGCTGGCCCTGCCGTCGGCCAGAAAGCTGTTTTCGGCTATAAAGGTGGGAGGAAGCGCCTATGGCGCCCGGGAGTACAAGTCACTGAGGGCGCGTGCCGTGGCCAAGCGTGAGGCGGAGTGGTCGGTGCGGATCATTGTTCTTTTCTCATCGGCCTGCCTTCCGTTCATCGCTCGCATCGACGATCCCGTGGGCGCCTGTTTCATGTTGGGGGCAAGCGTCTGGTTCGTGCTGACCGGGCCGCTGAAGACCTATCTCGATGCGGCTGAACCTCCCGAGCCGACCGAAGGCGACCGGACCTACAGCGGCGTCTTTCATTTCGGCTGAACGAAAGCTGTCTGCCGAGCATGATAGGCAGGGAACCAAACCGGGCGGTCTCCGTTATCTGAGCAGCAACGTAAAAGGAGATTGCGATGCTTTACTACGCTCTGGTGTTTCTCGTTGTGGCCTTGATTGCCGGCGTCCTCGGATTTGGCGGCATCGCAGGGGCTTCAGCTTCTATTGCCCAGGTTCTGTTCTTCATTTTCCTGGTGTTGTTCGTCGTCTCGCTCGTCATGCGCTTCATGCGCAGAGTATAGCGAGGAGAAATAAAGTATAAAACCCGGTGACATCAATCACCGGGTTTTTCTTTTCTTGGCGGTCGCCCACGCGCCGGTTAGAACTCGCTTTGGGCGAATGTGTTTTTCGTGCAACCATCCCTGACAAGATCGTGAAATGGCGCATGCGGCCCTGGATGGTGCCTTCGAAATGTCCCAATGGGGCTGAACCGTGAGCTTGTCGCTTGCGCTTCCCACGCGCTTTGACATGCGACGCGAAAACGGCACCGTTCTGGGATTGCGTTGCGGTCCTCTCCGATTTCCGGTGCCGGCCAGCCGGGTGTTCCCGTCACGATTTGAGAAGGAGAGACTTATGAATAAAACTCTTGCGACGGCGTTTGCCGCGGTATCGTTGACGTTTATCGGCGCGGGGGCGGTCAGTGCTGCCGATCCCGTCACCAGAACAGAAGAGCCGGATCTGCGCAATGGCGTGAAGATCGGTTATCTCACTTGCGATATCGGCGGCGGCACGGGTTATGTGCTTGGTTCCTCGAAGGAAGCAGACTGCGTCTTCCAGTCGATCGTCGGCAATGAGCTTTTGGATCACTATACCGGCGAAATGCGAAAGCTTGGCATCGATCTCGGCTTCACCACGCGCAGCCGCCTGATCTGGGCCGTCTTCGCGCCGACGGCCGGCTATCACCGCGGATCGCTCGCCGGCCTCTATGTCGGCGCCACTGCCGAAGCGACGGTCGGCGCCGGTGTCGGCGCCAACCTCCTGGTCGGCGGCACCTCCGGTTCAATCCATCTGCAGACGGTCAGCCTGACCGGCCAACTCGGCCTGAATGTTGCGGCCGGCAGCGCATCGATGACACTGACTCCGGCGGATTGATCGGTTTTTGACGCGCCCTGCCGCGACCCGGCGGGGCGTTAACCCCTTGCGCCCGTTTGCGGGCGCTGTAATGGACGATTTCCGAAAATCCGGGACAGCCAGGGTGCCGAGACGTTCAGGCGGATAGGGCGGCGGGTCTTACGCTTTCGCCCTGCCGGGTGCGACAAAGCTGCTGATCGTCTCCTCGTCATGACCGGCTTCGCGCAGGAAGCGGCTGGCAAATTCGATGGCGGGGGTTCGCAGTGCATCGTCCGGCCGAATCAAGTGAAAGGCGACGTGATAATCGAGCGTACGGTCCGACACCGCCACGACGCGTCCGGCGGCGAGCGCCGCATCCGATAGGGGAGGGCGGGCGAGCGCGATGCCGAGTCCTTGCGTACAGGCATCCATCACCAGGTTGTAATCCTCGAAGCGGCGATCCTGGCCGCGCGGCGTATAATCGACACCTTCGCGAGAAAGCCAGCGGCGCCAGCCTTCGATATTGGAGTCGTGAAGAATCGGCAGCTCGAGCAGGGAAAGCGCATCGGAGCGATGTTTAAGCCGGTTTGCCAGTGCCGGGGCGGCGATCGGGAAGGATTTCTCCCGCCAGAGCGGCAGAGCCCGCACGCCGGCCCAGGGACCCTTGCCGCAACGGATGGCGAGGTCCGTGCCTTCGCCGAAATCCGCCAGCCGATGTTCGAGCGTCAGTTCGACATGCAGCTCGTTTCCTTCGAGCTTCGCCATACGCGGAAACAGCCACAGTGACGCCACCGAAGGCGTCACCGAAAGGCGCACCACAGCCTTGTTCGGCCGGGGTAGCCAGCGCTCGCCGGTGTTACCGAGTAGGAAAAGCGCTTCCTCGGCGCGGGCGAAAAAACGCATGCCCTCCGGCGTCAGCCGCACGCCGCGCGCTTCGCGCGCAAACAGCCGCACGCCCATCCAGCGCTCGAGCCGCGAGACCTGCCGCGACACTGCACCATGCGTGAGACCGCTTTCCTCGGCCGCGGCCGAAAAGGATCCGAGCCGGGCGGCGCGGGCAAAGGTCTCGAGCGTATCGAGAGGCGGAAGGACCGGTGAGCTGTGAACCATGCGCACATTTGATCATCGATTGCGGTGCTTTTCAAGCATGCATCGAAAGACTAATTCATTCTCACACGCACAGATGGAGGCAACAATGAGCATGGCGGCAAGCGCACCGGTTTCGGCGAAGGACCAGGGCAGGTTTGATCTGGTGGCCTTTGCAGCGATCGTCGTCACTATTCTCTTCTGGGCCTCCTCCTTCGTGGTCATCCGCATCTGCCTCGGACCGCTGACGCCGATCGAACTAGCGACGGCGCGCTATGTGGCCGCCGGTGCTCTCGCCCTCATCTACCTCGCCATCTATCTGCCGATGCCCGAAAAACGCGACGTCTTGCGCCTCTCCGTTGCCGCGGTGCTCTTCATCGCCGCCTATGCGGTTCTGTTGAACACCGGCGAGCAGACGGTTGCGGCGGGGCCGGCCAGCTTCATCATCAATACCATGCCGGTCTTTACCGCTCTCATCGCCACCTTCGCGCTCGGCGAACGCTTCGGCCGCTGGGGCTGGGCGGGCACCGCGGTTTCCTTCGGCGGCGTGGCACTGATCGCAGTCGCCTCCGACGACGGTTTCAAGCTCGATCCGAATGCAGTCCTCATCCTCGGCGCGGCGCTCTGCTCGGCGATCGCCAGCGTGCTGCAGAAGCCGCTGCTCGGCCGGCTGCCGGCGCTTGCCGTCACGGCCTGGATCCTGCTGATCGGCTCCGTGCCGCTCTTTCCAGCCGTACCGGCGACCGTCCGCGCGCTGGCGGCAGCTCCCGCCGAAGTCAATTGGGGCGTTGCCTATCTGGTCATCTTCCCGACCGCGATCGGCTATCTCACCTGGGCGATCGCGTTGAAGCGGCTGACGGCAGGTCGCGCCTCGAATTTCCTTTACGGCGTGCCGCCGGTCGCAACGCTGATCGGTCTCGTCTGGCTCGGCGAGACGCCGACGGCACTCGGCGCGATCGGCGGCGTCATGGCGATCCTCGGCGTCCTCGTGGTCAACCTCATGCGGAAACGCTGATTGCACGGCGCGGCGACCATCATTCGGGGCGCGAAACCTGGCCGCCGGCAATTAGGCATTGCGCCGCCCTTCGCTTTCTTTAAAAACGAAAGCAGATCGAAAGGGGCGCGCCGATGTTCTTGACCGACCGACAGACTGAAATCGTGGCGATCGCGAAATCGAGTGGCAGGGTTCTGGTCGAGGAGCTCGCCTCCCGCTTCTCGGTAACGCCGCAAACCATCCGCAAGGACCTCAACGACCTCTGCGATGCGCAAGTGCTGACGCGCATCCATGGCGGCGCCACATTCCCGAGCGGCACCGAGAACGTCAAATACGAGGCGCGCCGCCAGATCGCCGCTTCGGAGAAACAGGCGATCGGCATGGCGGCCGTCGAACTGATCCCGAGCGGGGCCTCGCTCTTCATCAATATCGGCACGACGACCGAGGCGGTGGGCGAGGCGCTCGCCAATCATCACGAGCTGATGGTGATCACCAATAATATCAACGTCGCCAACCGGTTGCGTCTATTTCCGGCAATCGAGGTGGTGATCGCCGGCGGAGTCGTGCGCGGCTCGGACGGCGGTATCGTCGGCGAAGCGGCGGTCGATTTCATCCGCCAGTTCAAGGTCGACTATGCCGTTATCGGCGCTTCGGCGATCGATATCGACGGCGCGCTTCTCGACTATGACTTTCGCGAGGTGAAGGTCGCACAGGCGATCATCGCCAATGCCCGCCACGTTATTCTTGTTGCCGATTCCACGAAGTTCGAACGCACCGCGCCGGTCCGGATCGGTCAGCTCTCCCAGGTTCACACCTTCATCACCGACCACTGTCCGGTGCCGTCGATCCGCAATCTCTGCTTGGAAAACAATGTGAAGCTGATCGAAACAAACAGCAGATCGCGATAACGCGACAACATTCGTTTGACATTCGTATTTCTTTCGTTTTAACTGATGTCACTTTCGCAATCGCGCAAATTTTGTGCGATGCGAAATCAGCAGCAGGCTCGGAGGGGCAATTGGGCCGGGAGATATACGATATTTTCGTCATTGGCGGCGGCATCAACGGCTGCGGCATCGCGCGTGATGCCGTCGGGCGCGGCTATTCCGTCGCGCTGGCGGAGATGAACGATTTCGCCTCCGGCACCTCATCCGGCGCCACCAAGCTGATCCATGGCGGCCTGCGTTATCTCGAGCATTACGAGTTCCGCCTGGTGCGTGAATCGTTGATGGAGCGCGAGATCCTCTGGGCGATGGCGCCGCACATCATCTGGCCGCTGCGTTTCGTATTGCCTTATCATAAGGGCGGCATTCGCCCCGCCTGGCTGATCCGGCTCGGCCTCTTCCTCTACGACCATCTCGGCGGCCGCAAGCTGCTGCCGGCGACCTCGGTGCTCGACATGCGCAAGGACCCGGCCGGCAAGCCGCTGAAGGCGCTGTTTACGAGAGCGTTCGAATATTCCGACGGCTGGGTCGATGACGCCCGTATGGTGGTGCTGAACGCCCGCGACGCCGCCGACAAGGGTGCGGCGATCATGCCGCGCACCAAAGTGGTCTCGGCAAGGCGCGAGAACAGCCTGTGGCATATCGAGACCGTCGATGCCGTCACCGGTCGCAATGACAGTCATCAGGCCCGTATGCTGGTTAACGCCGCCGGCCCCTGGGTCGATCATGTCATTCGTTCCGCCTTCGGCCAGAACGAGGCCCACCATGTCCGCCTCGTCCAGGGCAGCCATATTGTCGTGAAGAAGAAGTTCGACGATCCCCGCGCCTATTTCTTCCAGAATCCGGACAATCGCATCATCTTCGCCATCCCCTACGAGGGCGACTTCACCCTGATTGGCACGACCGACCGCGATTACACCGCCGATCCGAGGGATGTCCGGATCTCCGAGGAGGAGACGGTCTATCTCTGCAATGCGGCGTCCGAATATTTCAAGGAGCCGGTGCGGCCGGAAGATATCGTCTGGACCTATTCGGCGGTCCGCCCGCTTTACGACGACGGCGCCTCGAAGGCGCAGGAGGCGACGCGCGACTATGTGCTGAAGCTGGAAGGCGAGGGGCAGACCGCGCCGCTGCTCAATGTTTTCGGTGGCAAGCTCACCACCTATCGCCGGCTGTCCGAGCACGCGCTGGAGAAGATCGGTGCTGCGATCGGTGTCAAGGGTGCTCCGTGGACGGCCAAGAGCCATCTGCCCGGCGGCAATTTCCCGGTTCGCGGTTATGAGGGGCAGGTCGCCGCGCTGAAGCAGCGCTATCCGTTCCTCGCCGATCAGCACGCTCGCCGGCTGATCCGTCGCTACGGCACCAGGGCCGAGACGCTGCTCGGCAATGCCCGCGGCATCAACGATCTTGGACGGTTGTTCGGCGGCGATCTCTACGAGGCCGAGGTCGCCTATCTGGTCGAACATGAATGGGCCCGGCACGCCGAAGACGTGCTGTGGAGGAGAACAAAGGATGGTCTGCGCCTTTCGAAGGAGCAGGCTCAGTCACTGGAGGAGTACATGGCTGCCATGCCGGCGATGGCCGGATAGGCGGCGTGTGATCCCCGCTGCGTGGAGGCACGGGAACGGGAATGCTGGAACTGCGAAACGCCGCCAAGATGGTGGGCGCGGACTATCACATCTATCCGACCGACCTGGTCCTCGAGCGCGGCACGCTGAACGTCCTGCTCGGGCCGACGCTGTCGGGCAAGACGTCGCTGATGCGGCTGATGGCCGGGCTCGACCGTCCGACCGCCGGCTCCGTGCATTTCGACGGCGCCGACGTCACCGGCATGCCGGTGCAGAAGCGCAATGTCGCCATGGTCTACCAGCAATTCATCAATTATCCGGCACTGACCGTCTATGAGAACATCGCCTCGCCGATGCGCATCTCTGGCAAGGATGCCGCCACCATCGACCGTGAGGTGCGCAAGGCGGCCGAGCTTCTAAAGCTTACGCCCTATCTCGATCGTACGCCGCTCCATCTCTCCGGCGGCCAGCAGCAGCGTACCGCGCTTGCGCGCGCGCTCGTCAAGAATGCCAGCCTGGTGCTGATGGACGAGCCGCTTGCCAATCTCGATTACAAGCTGCGCGAAGAGCTGCGGCAGGAATTGCCGAAGATCTTCGCCCAGTCCGGCGCGATCTTCGTCTACGCCACGACGGAACCCTCGGAAGCCTTGTTGCTTGGTGGCAATACGGCAGCGCTCAACGAGGGCCGGATCACGCAGTTCGGCCCGACAATCGAGGTCTACCGCAATCCGCTCGATCTGACGACGGCGAAAACTTTCGCCGATCCGCCGCTTAATTTTATTGATCTGGTCAAATCGGACGGCAATTTCCTGCGCGATGGCGATGTGATTTTTGCCGTGCCGGCGCATCTTCAGAACGTGCCGGACGGGCCGGCAACGATCGCGTTTCACCCGCATCATCTTGCTCCAACCGCCCAGACGGCCAATTCGGCGCGGCTGACGGCACGGACACAAATTTCGGAGATCACGGGGTCGGAAAGTTTCGTGCATCTGCAATTTGCCGATACCCGCTGGGTGATGCTTGCGCACGGCATCCACAACATCGACCCGGACGCGGACCTCTCCGTTTTCATCGACACGCGCCACCTGATGGCGTTCGGCGCGGACGGCCGGGCGATCACCACCGTCGGGCAGAGGGGCTAGGAGAAGATCATGGCACGTATCACCCTCGATCATATTCGACATGCCTATGGGCCGAACCCGACGAGCGAGAAGGACTACGCCCTCAAGGAAGTGCACCACGAGTGGAACGATGGCGGCGCCTATGCGCTGCTCGGACCTTCAGGCTGCGGAAAGACCTCGCTGCTCAATATCATTTCCGGCCTTATCCAGCCGTCCGAAGGGCGAATTCTCTTCGATGGACACGATGTTACGAACCTGCCGACGCAGCAGCGAAATATTGCGCAGGTATTCCAGTTTCCGGTCATCTACGACACGATGACCGTCTATGACAATCTGGCTTTCCCCTTGCGCAACCGCGGAGTGGCGGAGCCGGATGTTGATCGTCGCGTCCGCGAAATATTGGAGATGATCGATCTTGGAGGCTGGGCCAAGCGACGTGCCCGCGGTTTGACGGCGGACCAAAAGCAGAAGATTTCGCTCGGCCGCGGCCTCGTGCGCTCGGATGTGAACGCGATTCTCTTCGACGAGCCGCTCACTGTTATCGATCCGCATATGAAATGGGTGCTGCGATCGCAGCTGAAGCGGCTGCATAAGCAGTTCGGTTTTACCATGGTCTATGTCACGCATGACCAGACGGAGGCGCTGACCTTCGCCGACAAGGTCGTGGTGATGTATGATGGCCAGATTGTGCAGATCGGCACGCCGGCCGAACTCTTCGAACGTCCGAGCCACACCTTCGTCGGCTACTTCATCGGTTCTCCTGGTATGAACTTCATGCCGGCCAAGGTGGAAGGCCGCACGGTTCGGGTCGGCGAGCATGCACTGACGCTCGACTATGCGCCGAAAACGTCGGCAGCGGCCAAGGTAGAGCTTGGAATCCGGCCCGAGTTTGTTCGGGTCGGCCGCGAAGGCATGCCGGTGACCGTCAGCAAGGTGGAAGACATCGGCCGGCAGAAGATCGTCCGCGCGCAGTTTGCCGGCCAGCCGATCGCGATCGTCGTTCCTGAGGACGAAGAAATTCCGGCTGATCCCCGGGTGACCTTCGAGCCGTCGGGTATCAGTATCTATGCCGACTCTTGGCGCGCTGGACCGGAGGCTTGATCATGGAAAAAACCTGGAACAACAAAGCGTGGTTTCTGGTCCTGCCGGTCCTCGTGCTGGTGGCGTTCTCGGCCGTCATCCCCTTGATGACGGTTGTGAACTATTCCGTTCAGGACACTTTCGGAAACAACCAGTTCTTCTGGAACGGAACGGACTGGTTTACCCAAGTCCTGCATTCCGACCGTTTCTGGGCCGCCCTGCAGCGAAACCTGATTTTTTCGCTGATCATTCTCGCTCTTGAGATCCCGCTCGGTATCTTCATTGCGCTCAACATGCCGAAATCGGGCATCGGCGTACCCGTGTGCCTGGTTCTGATGGCACTGCCACTGCTGATCCCGTGGAACGTTGTCGGCACGATCTGGCAGGTGTTCGGCCGCAACGACATTGGTTTGTTCGGCTATTACATCAATGCCATCGGCATCGATTACAACTATGTACAGGATCCGCTCGATGCCTGGGTGACCATCATCATCATGGATGTCTGGCATTGGACGAGCTTGGTCGTGTTGCTCTGCTATGCCGGCCTCGTTTCCATTCCAGATGCCTTCTATCAGGCAGCCAAGATCGACGGTGCGTCGCGTTGGGCCGTATTCCGCTATATCCAGCTGCCAAAGATGAAGCGCGTTCTTCTGATCGCCGTGCTGCTGCGTTTCATGGATAGTTTCATGATCTATACCGAGCCGTTTGTCGTTACGGGCGGCGGTCCGGGCAACTCGACCACTTTCCTGTCGATCGATCTGGTCAAAACCGCGCTCGGACAGTTTGACCTCGGTCCGGCCGCTGCCATGTCGCTGATCTATTTCCTCATCATCCTGCTGCTTTCGTGGGTGTTCTACACCGTCATGACAAGCCACGACGCGGAGAATTGAAATGAGCGCCTCCAACGAAACGACAGCGAGCCGAAAAATCTCGGGCGTTACCAATGTCGCAAGCGGTCTCTCCTCCGATGAGGTCAGCCGTCTGATGCGCCGGCGCGGCGAGGAATCGCGTTGGTGGTGGCTGGTTCCGACGATCTATATCATCGTGCTGCTGCTGCCGATCTACTGGCTCGTCAACATGAGCTTCAAGACCAATGCGGAAATCGTCAATTCTCTGACGCTTTATCCGCATAACCCGACGATCGCCAATTACGTGACGATCTTTACGGAGAAAGCGTGGTATTCCGGCTATCTCAATTCGATCACTTATGTCGTCATGAACATGGTGATCTCGGTCGCGGTCGCGTTGCCGGCGGCCTATGCCTTCTCCCGTTATCGGTTCCTCGGCGACAAGCATCTCTTCTTCTGGCTGCTGACGAACCGGATGGCGCCGCCGGCCGTCTTTGCCCTGCCGTTCTTCCAGCTCTATTCGGCGTTTGGACTGATCGATACGCACATCGCCGTGGCATTGGCGCATTGCCTCTTCAACGTGCCGCTGGCGGTCTGGATTCTTGAAGGCTTCATGTCGGGCGTGCCCAAGGAAATCGACGAAACGGCTTATATCGACGGCTACTCGTTCCCACGATTCTTCCTGAAGATCTTCACGCCGCTGATCGCGAGCGGCATCGGTGTCGCCTGCTTCTTCTGCTTCATGTTCTCCTGGGTTGAGTTGCTGATCGCAAGAACGTTGACGACGACCGACGCGAAGCCGATCGCTGCCACCATGACCCGTACTGTCTCGGCATCCGGCATGGATTGGGGTCTGCTCGCCGCTGCGGGTGTTGTGACCTTGATCCCAGGGGCGCTGGTGATCTGGTTCGTGCGCAATTACATCGCAAAGGGCTTTGCCCTGGGGAGGGTTTGATGAGCTTTTCGCTTCCCGATTTTTCATGGATGGCATGGACCTGGCCGACGGCCGCTTTCTTCATCGTCATCGTATTGCTGCTGATCGGCATGGGGGTCTGGGAGTATGCCGTCCCGGGCGGCAACCCGCGGATCGGAATCCTGCGCTTCGAGACGACGCGCGGTGACCGGCTTTTCCTTTCGCTGCTCGGCAGCGCCTTTATCAATCTTGCCTGGCTTGGTCTTGCGGGATCAAGTCTCTGGTGGGCTCTCGCCCTCTCCGTCGTCTACGCCGTCGGCGTATTCCGTTACGTGTGAGGCAAGCTGATGCAGATGGCCGGGGGTATTTCTGGCCACCTGAGACGTGAAGACTGCAATCGCAAACCCTGGGAGGACATTATGCGAAGGCATTTATTGACGACGACAGCAGCGGTACTGCTGGCCATGACCGGGTCGGCCTATGCCGGCATGGACGAGGCAAAGACTTTCCTGGATAAAGAGATCGGCGACATGTCGACGCTCTCTCGCGCCGACCAGGAAAAGGAAATGCAGTGGTTCGTCGATGCTGCGAAGCCCTTCGCCGGCATGGAGATCAAGGTCGTTTCGGAAACCTTGACCACCCACAAGTATGAGTCCGAGGTTCTGGCTCCGGCCTTTACTGCGATCACCGGCATCAAGGTCACGCACGACGTCATTCAAGAGGGCGACGTTGTCGAGAAGATCCAGACACAGATGCAGACCGGTCAGAACCTTTATGACGGCTGGGTCAACGACTCCGACCTGATCGGGACCCACTGGCGCTATCAGCAGGTGCGCAACCTGACTGACTGGATGGCCGGCGAAGGCAAGGACGTTACCAACCCCGGCCTCGATATCGACGACTTCATCGGCACCAAGTTCACGACGGCGCCGGATAAGAAGCTCTACCAGCTTCCCGATCAGCAGTTCGCCAACCTCTACTGGTTCCGCTACGACTGGTTCAACGACGAGAAGAACAAGGCCGATTTCAAGGCGAAATACGGCTACGACCTCGGCGTTCCGGTCAACTGGTCGGCCTACGAGGACATTGCTGAATTCTTTACCGGCCGTGACGAGAACGGCAAGAAGGTCTTCGGCCACATGGACTACGGCAAGAAGGACCCGTCGCTCGGCTGGCGCTTCACCGACGCCTGGCTTTCCATGGCCGGCAACGGCGACAAGGGCCTGCCGAACGGTCTTCCGGTCGACGAATGGGGTATCAAGGTCGACGAAAAGTCGCGTCCCGTCGGCTCATGCGTCGCGCGCGGCGGTGATACCAACGGCCCGGCGTCCGTCTACTCGATCCAGAAATATCTCGACTGGTTGAAGGCCTACGCACCGCCGGAAGCTCAGGGCATGACCTTCTCGGAATCCGGTCCGGTTCCGGCACAGGGCAACGTCGCGCAGCAGATCTTCTGGTACACGGCCTTTACAGCAGACATGGTCAAGCCTGGCCTGCCTGTCATGAACGAGGACGGTACGCCGAAATGGCGCATGGCACCGAGCCCGCATGGCGTCTACTGGAAAGACGGCATGAAGCTTGGTTATCAGGACGTTGGTTCCTGGACGCTGATGAAGTCGACCCCGACGGACCGTGCGAAAGCCGCCTGGCTCTATGCGCAGTTCGTGACCTCCAAGACGGTTGACGTGAAGAAGAGCCAGCTCGGTCTCACCTTCATCCGCGAATCCACCATTCGCGACAAGAGCTTTACGGAGCGTGCTCCGAAGCTCGGCGGTCTGATCGAGTTCTATCGTTCGCCTGCGCGTGTTCAGTGGTCGCCAACCGGTACCAACGTTCCCGACTATCCTAAGCTGGCTCAGCTTTGGTGGCAGGCAATCGGTGATGCGTCCTCCGGTGCGAAGACACCGCAGGAAGCCATGGATTCTCTCTGCGGCGAGCAGGAGAAGGTCATGGGTCGTATCGAGAAATCGGGCGTCCAGGGCGATATCGGCCCGAAGCTCGCCGAAGAGCATGATCTCGCTTATTGGAACGCGGATGCGGTGAAGAAGGGCAACCTTGCGCCGCAGCTGAAGATCGAGAACGAGAAGGAAAAGCCGGTCACCGTCAACTACGACGAACTCGTCAAGAGCTGGCAGTCGAAGTAAGGCGGACCTCGGCCGGAGGCGACGAGGCTTCCGGCCATTCACTTCCCGCCACCGGCAGCAGGCCGGTGGCACCCACAATCTTTCTCTCATGACATCCCCGCATCCGCCCTCCTGGGCGGAGCGGTTTCGTGCGAGCCGGAGACGGATATGAGCGGCTATATTCTTTCGATCGACCAGGGCACCACGTCTTCGCGCGCGATTATCTTCGATGGCGGCATGAAAATGGCGGGGTCCGCGCAGGCGGAGATCACCCAATATTATCCGCAGCCCGGATGGGTGGAGCACGACGCGGCCGAAATCTGGCAGTCCGTCGCCGATACGGCGCGCAAGGCGATCTCCGATGCCGGTTTGAAGCCTACCGATATTGCCGCTGTCGGCATCACCAACCAGCGCGAGACGGCGGTCGTCTGGGATCGCCGGTCCGGAACTCCTCTTCACCGCGCGATCGTCTGGCAGGACCGGCGCACAGCGGAAATGTGCGAAAGCCTGAAGGCGGACGGATATGAGAAGCTGTTCAGCGCCAAGACCGGGCTGCTGCTCGACCCGTATTTTTCGGGGACCAAGCTGCGCTGGCTGCTCGACAATGTCGATGGGCTGCGCGAGAAGGCGGAGGCAGGCGAGGTCTGCTTCGGCACGATCGACAGCTGGTTGATCTACAAGCTGACCGGCGGCCGCGTGCATGCGACCGATGCTACCAATGCATCGCGAACGCTGCTCTACAATATCGATGACGGCGCCTGGGACGAGGAACTGCTCGGCATTCTCGGTATTCCCCCTGCCATGCTGCCCGAGGTCAAGGAATGCGCCGACGATTTCGGCCGCGTCGACAAAGCACTGCTCGGCGCCGAGCTTCCGATCCTCGGGGTCGCCGGCGACCAGCAGGCAGCCGCGATGGGCAATGCCTGCTTCGAGCCCGGCATGATGAAATCCACCTATGGCACCGGCTGTTTCGCCTTGCTGAATACCGGCCGCGACCGTGTTTCCTCGTCCAACCGGATGCTGACGACCATCGCCTGCCGGCTCGACGGCGAGACCACTTATGCGCTCGAAGGCTCGATCTTCATCGCCGGCGCCGCCGTGCAGTGGCTGCGCGATGGGCTCGGCATCATCGAGCAGGCGTCCGAGGCAGGCGTGCTCGCGGCCAAGGCTGATCCCGGGCAGCAGGTCTATATCGTCCCCGCCTTCACCGGGCTGGGCGCGCCTTATTGGGATCCGGCAGCGCGCGGCGCGATCTTCGGCCTGACGCGCAACAGTGGACCGGCGGAATTTGCCCGCGCCGTGCTTGAATCCGTCGCCTATCAGACGCTGGACCTGCTTGTGGCGATGAAGAAGGACTGGGGTGTCAACCAGCTGGAAACCGTGCTGCGAGTCGACGGTGGCATGGCGGCTTCGGACTGGACGATGCAATGCCTCGCCGACATGACCGGAAATCCGGTCGACCGCTCGGCAATCCGCGAGACGACGGCGCTTGGTGCGGCCTGGCTTGCCGGTTCGAAGGCTGGCATCTGGCCCGGCAGGCGGGAGTTTGGGCAAGCCTGGGTCTGCGACCGCCGCTTCAGCCCTTCGATGGAGGAGGGCGAGCGTCAGGCCAAGATCATCGGCTGGAAGAATGCCGTATCGCGGATGATCTCGGACGCTTCGGTGGGATAGCCGCTCGTCTCGTGGGCAAACCATCGCTGTGCTGCGCCGGCCGGATAGCCTGCCAACCCACCGCACCTCCATCGTATGATGTGGGTGCAATGCAATTGTACAATGATCAGAACTCTTCGGGTTTCCCTGAGCCGGATAACAACATGGTTGACGTCGTCGCTGTTTCTTCCAGCGCCGGATCAGCCAATCGGTGGCGTAAACAGATATCGCAAATTCACGCCTTCTGGCGTGGGGACCGGGCCATCAGGCGGGCATAGGCAATGGCCGACAGCATGTTGACGTGGTTGGCCTTTCCCGTGCCGGCAATGTCGAAAGCGGTGCCGTGATCGACCGAGACGCGGTCGATCGGCAGGCCGAGCGAGACGTTGACGGCCGTTTCGAAGGCGACGAGCTTGATCGGGATGTGGCCCTGATCGTGATACTGGGCGATGACAAGATCGAAGGCGCCGTTATAGGCGCGGGCGAAGACTGTATCGGCCGATATCGGCCCGACGACGTCGATGCCGTTGGCCTGCGCCCGCTCGACCGCGGGCGCCAGGAATTCCATGTCCTCGGTACCGAACAGGC
This sequence comes from Rhizobium phaseoli, assembly GCF_001664385.1. NCBI lineage: Bacteria > Pseudomonadati > Pseudomonadota > Alphaproteobacteria > Hyphomicrobiales > Rhizobiaceae > Rhizobium > Rhizobium phaseoli. The sequence goes on from NZ_CP013536.1 coordinate 551,666, forward strand.
CGTTTTCGCCGCAATGCGGATTGAGGCCGGCAACGGCGATGCGCGCTTTCTTGCCGAGGCGCAGGAAATGGCGGTGGCCGGCCTCGATGGTCGCCAGCACCCGCTCGGTCTTGGCGCGCTCGATTGCGCCCTTCAGCGAGATGTGGGTCGAGACATGGATGGTGTTCAGCCGCTCGGAGGCAAGCAGCATGAAGGAGCTCTTCGAGCCGGTGAGATGGGCGAGCAGCCCGGTATGGCCGTCATGGTGATGGCCGGCGAGGTTCATCGCCTCCTTGTTGATCGGCGCGGTGACGATGACATCGGCTTCGCCAGTCATGGCGAGATCGACGGCGCGGGTGATATAGCGCACCGAGGCATCGCCGGCGACGGGGCTGACCTTGCCGATCTCGGGCAGGGCCGCGCCGAGCGGAACTTCATCGACAGCGATCCTGGCATCGCCGGGGGCATCGGCCGGACCGAATTTCAGCCCGGTGCCGCTGACGCGGTCGGCGCGCTCCAGCGCTTCGACATTGCCGACGATGACGAAATCGCGACGCTCTTCGCTCGGAAGAGCCGCCATGGCCTTGACGATCACCTCGGGGCCGACGCCGGCGGGATCACCGAGCGTGACGGCGACTTTCGCATTCCTGTCCATGATCAAGGTCCCTTCTGAAAACCGTGTCGCCTAAAAGGCGGCCGCGTAAATCGAGCGAATGTCGGCGCGCGTGAGCTCGCGCGGATTGTTGTCGAGCAGGCGCCGGATGGCAAAAGCGTCGTCGGCCATGGCGTCGAGATCGCTTTCCGGCACGCCGAGCCCTGACAGTTTCATCTCGATGCCGAGTTCGGCGCAGAAAGCATAGGCCGCATCGAAGACGGAGCTTGAGCTTTCCGAGGTTTGACGCCCAAGCGCTGCCATCACCGCTTTCGTCTTCTCAGGCGCAGACGGCGTGTTGAAGGCGAGAACATGCGGGAAGATCAGCGCATTCGCAGCGCCATGCGCCACATGCCAGCGTGTGCCGAGCGGATAGGCGAGCGCATGGCCGCCGGCGGTATTGACCGGACCGAGGCAGAAGCCGCCATAGAGCGAGGCGAGCGACAGGCCGGAGCGCGCTTCGGCATCGTTGCCGTCCTTGACGGCGCGGGCGAGATATTTGCCGACCAGCCGCGTTCCCTCGATTGCATAGATATCGACCATCGGATGGGCCTTGCGATTGGTGAACGCTTCGACGCAATGGGCCATGGCGTCGACGCCGGTGGCGGCCGTCGTGCGCGCCGGCACGCTGAAGGTGAGCGCCGGATCGATGACGGCGATATCGGCTAGCATGTGCAGGCTTTCGACAGCGAGCTTCGCCATCGTCCTGGGGTCGGTGACGAGCGCGCGGATGCCCGCCTCGCTGCCGGTGCCCGATGTCGTTGGCACCTGGGCGAGCGCTGCCTTGCGCGGCCCGTGCACCTTGTTCGGGCCTACGACGTCGTGCAACGTCTGCGCAGAGCCGGCAAGAACGGCGGCGAGTTTTGCCAGATCCATGGCGCTGCCGCCGCCGAAGCCGACAATCAGCTCGGCGTTGGCGCCGTTTGCCGCCGAGAGCACCTTTTCGAGGTTGGCCGTATCCGGCTCGGGCGTCACTTCGGCAAAGACTGTCACCTCGCCCTTTAATTCCAGCAGGTCGATGCGCGAGGCATTGAAAGCATCGGAGATGACGAGCGTGCGCCTATAACCCTTTTCGGCAGCCCATTTGCCGAGCTTTGCCGCCGTGCCGATGCCGAATTCGATCAGATGCGGCCGGACGATCGTGATTGGCGAATCAAAGCTGGCCATGAACCAGTCCTCCTGCGAGATCTTGCGGCGATAGTGTCGCGTCATTTATTGTAAAGTTGTAAGATCAATGTCAAGCCGGCATTCCACGGTGCGGAAATTTTTATCGTCCGACATGCGGTCCGGTACGCTTCAAGCTATCTCATACTTGCAATGATGTATATAAATATCAATATGTTAATTGAATGATCCCGCTGGAAATACTTGCCGGTCATGAAGGACCGGCGATCAATCCCCCGTCTGCGTGTCTTGTTAATTTCCTGCCGCTTGGCTGGTCCTGCACCTGCGGCCCAGCATCTTTTCGCGCGCGATTGGATGCAGGTTTACAATTTTCCGGCTGCCGCGTCGCTTACGGCAGCAATTGCGGGGCGAGGCGCACATATTTGATGGCGCGCCGGTAATAGGTGTAGGCGACATGGAGCGTACCATCGCTGCCCTGGATGACCGAGGGGTAAGAGAATTCGCGGTTCAGCGAATCCTTGGAATTGTTGCTGAGGCAGAAGCCGTCACCCGTATCGAGATCCAGGTGATGCGGAAAAGTCCTGCCGCCATCCCTCGAGATCGCCAGGCTGAGCGGCGCGCGTGGAACGCCCCAGACCGCCTTGCGGCCGGCATCGGCAACGACAGCAGCGTGCTCTCCAGCCTCGTCACCCTCGATTTCGTCGTAGAGAGACTGACGCCGCGCATCCGACATATCAGCATTCGAATGGTTGTAAACCATTGCAATCCCTCCATTATCCAGAACGGTGGCCTGGATCGACGAGTTGTTGTTCGGCAGTTCGGTCGGCTCGGGCGGGCTCCAGTTTTCGCCGCCATCCGCCGATCGGCTGGAAAGAATGGTTTCGGCGAAACGATTGCGGTAGAAGGCGACCATGTCGCCGCCGCCAAGCGGCAGAATGTTCATGTGGACGGCGCCGATGCTGTCTGGAATATCGCGCATTTGCCAGCTGGCGCCGCCGTCGCGCGAGATCAGCACCGCTGCCGTATCCGCATCGCCGCTCCAGCGCTGGCCCTCAAGACCGACGCAGCGGAAGACCGGCAGCAGCCAGTCGCCCCGGTCGTTGACGACGATCTGTTGGCGAACGAAGGTACCGGGGCTGTCGCAGAGGATCTGGACCGGACCGAATGTCTTGCCTCCGTCATCGGATATCCGGCATTTGACAATCGAGCCATCCTGGTTGCCGGAGGTCTGCGACGTGTAGAGCAGCCATGTCTTTCCGTCTGGCGCGTTGAAAATCAATGGGTTCTGCTCTGATTTCTCCGGATCATCGCTCATCTTTTCCGGTTCCGACCACCGCTCGGAGCCCGGTGGCAGCCGCGACATGTAAATCGAAATATCTCCCATGCCCTCCATCGTGCCGCCGAACCAGACGCAGCTCAGCGTGCCGTCGGGAAGAAAGGCGAGATTTGCTGCATGATTCTGGATGCAGGGCGAGGGCAGGTAGGCATCGGCGCGGCCCGCGACAGAGAGGTGCGGGGTGACGGCCCCGGTCATCAGAGCGGGCACGTCTTCCGGAGGCAGGCCGGTAAATGTCATTGCGATCTCCTCAAGGCAGTTTGGCGTAGCTATCGGCGAGGGCGGCATAATCGGCCTCGCTCAGCGGCATCAGCGGTGCGCGGGTGCGCTTCCAGGCTGGATTGCCTGTCTTCAGCCCGATCATTGCCTTGATGGTCGGGATCTGGACGTAGGAGTTGGAAAGGGTGCGATAGGCATTGATGCGTGCCTGCGCCGCCTCGACATCGGCGGCGCGCGCCTCGTCGTGGACATGGTCGTAAACGGTGCGCAGCGAATCCGCCACCAGATTGGAGGTGGCCGTGATGCAGCCAGCGCCGCCGGCCTTCATCAGCGGCAGCAGCAGCGGATCGGCGCCGGCCAGCACCGAGAAGCCGGGATGAGCGGCGATGATGGCCTGCATGTTGTTGAAATCGCCCGCAGATTCCTTGATTCCAACGACGGTTTCCGGGAAGGCCGCAATCAGCCGGCCGATCAACGGAATGGAGAGCGGAACACCCGAAACCTGCGGGATATGATAGAGAATGACCCGCAGACGCGTGTCGGCGACTTTTTCCAGTACCTGCGAATAGGCGGCGAACAGGCCGTCGTCCGAGACGCCCTTGTAATAGAAGGGCGGCAGCATCACCACCTTGGTGACGCCGAGCGACAGTGCGTGCCGCGTCAGTTCCACGGTCTCCGGAATGGCGACGACGCCAGTGCCCGGCAAAAGCCTGTCGGCTGGAATGCCGGCCTTCACAGCCGCTTCCAGAATGGCGCGCCGCTCGCTACCGGAGAAGGAATTGGCCTCACCGGTGGTGCCGAGCAGGGCCACGCCATGGCATCCCTCGGTCAGCAGTCGGCGGCAATGATCGGTGAAAAGCGCGAGATCCGGCGTGTTGTCTGCTGTCAGCGGCGTTGCGGCCGCGCTGAAGACGCCAGTGATCCTATGGTGGCTCATATCCCCTCCTTCGGCGCGTCCTGGCTTGCCGATCCGTGTCCGAACCGTGCGACTGCGCCCGATTGTCATGCCTCTGTCTGCGATGGAGTATTAAGAACTTTTCCATCACGGCGCTTTTGTCAAGAAGACAAAATGACTTGATCTGAAATCGAAAATTTATCTTATTGTAATTGCTATTATTTTTTTAGAGATAAATTTTGTTCGAATGGAAATCGCGATTTTTTGTTGACATATTTACAATAACGAGAGAACGATAGGCGATGGATTGTGCTGCGCCTGGCAGCGCAGGGAGAGCGCTGCCGATTTCACCTGGGAGGAATGCCATGACTTTTGATCAATCGGATAAAACCAATCTATCGCGCCGCAACGCGCTGAAGCTCGGCATTGCCGCCGGCGTCGGGCTGACCGTGTTCGGGATGAATGCCCGCATCGTGCTGGCCGATGAAGGCCAGGTCCTGAAGGTCGCCCATCCGGCCTTCGACCAGGATTGGTCGCCGCTGCGTGGCGGCGGCAGAACCTTCCGCTGGAACTCGATCTGGTGGGCTTCGCCCATGTATTTCGACAGTCAGGGCAATATCAAGCCCTACGTCTTCACCAGCTGGGAATCGGCCGACAACACGGTCTGGACCTTCAAGATCGACCCCAAGGCCGTCTTCTCCGACGGCAGCAAGATCACCTCGGCCGACGTCAAGGGATCGTGGGAAGTCGCCTCGATGCCGAACACCAAGAGCCAGCGCGCCGACCAGGTGCTGAGCAAGGTCAAGGGCTACGCCGAAATCGCCGCCGGCTCGGGCAATGAGCTGACCGGGGTCGCGACGCCCGACGAGGGAACGGTGGTCGTGACGCTCGCCGCCGCCGATCCGATCTTCTTCATGCGCCTCGCCAACCATATCGCTCCGATCACAAAGGCGTCGCAGTCGCGCGGCAGCGACGGCGAGGAAATCATCGACTGGTACAAGCCGGAGAACAAGCCGGTTTTCTCCGGCCCGTTCAAGCTGACGAGCATCGATATCGATGCCGGCAAAATCACCTTCGAGCCGAATGAGAAATTCTTCGGGCCGAAGCCGAAGCTTGCCCGCATCGACATCACCTCGATCGAGGATAATGTCACTGCGACGTCGCTGATCAAGTCGGGCGAGTTCAACGCCCATACCGAGCTTGTCACCTCGACGATCATTCAGGATCTCGGCCCGGAATTCTCGGCCGGCCCGCTGATCCCGACCAGCCAGCACTTCTGGTTCAACACTTCCCGCGCGCCGATGGACGATCCGAAGGTGCGCCAGGCGCTGATCATGGCGGTCGATCGCGACGGCCTGTTCAAGGCGTCCTATCCGGATGGCCCCCACAAGAAGGCCGACCAGATCCTCAACTCGGTGCCCGGCGCTGACAATTCCGGCTTCGAGCCTTTTCCCTATGATCCGGCAGCCGCCAAGAAGCTGCTTGCCGAATCGAGCTATGGCGGGCCCGATCGCCTGCCGAAGCTCCTGTTCGTCGGCATCTCGGCGCCGGCCATTCAGGCCGCTGCCCAGTTCATCGCCGAGCAATGGCGCCAGAACCTCGGCATCACGGCCGTCGACATGAAGCCGCAGCAGGACGCCTATGCCGGTCCGGATCAGAACTCGGTCCAGATCTTCCGCGACGACGTCGGCACCCGTGTTCCCGACGCTGTTTCCTATCTGGCGGGCAGCATCGCCTCGACCTCGTCGAACGCGCAGAACAAGCTCGGCGGATACAAGAACGACAAGGTCGACAGCGCCCTTGCCGAAGCGGCGACCAAGGCTGCGGACGATCCGCAGCGCGTTGCTCTCGCCCAGGAGGCCCAGAAGGCGTTCCGCGAGGATTGGGCCTTCATTCCATGGTATTCTCAGGCGATGTCGCGCTGGGCCACCAAGGAGGTCAAGGGCATGGAGAAGAACCTCGACTGGCAGATCGCCGAACCCTGGAACATTTCCATCGGTTGATTGGGAATTATCGTTCCTGGCAACAAGCGCGCGAAGGCTGCAAGGCCTTCGCGCAAGTTTCAAGACGAAGAGATGCGATCTGGCTTCAGGGGTGGACCGCATCGACAACAGGTGGGAGGTGGCCTTGCTGCGCTACGTGCTAACCCGGTTCGCCATCTGGATTCCGTCCGTTCTCGTGGTGATGCTGGCCGTCTACGCGCTGGCCTTCTACGGCGCCGGCGATCCGATCAAGCTCATCTTCCTGCGCGCGCCGGGCGACGTCGCCTACAATCCGCAGCGCATCGAGGCCATCCGCGAAAGTGCGGGGCTCAACAGGCCCTTCATCGAACAGTTCGGCCTTTACATCTGGAACCTGCTGCACGGTCAGTTCGGCAATTCGCTGACATCGGGCCGCGCCGTCTGGGCGATGGTCTCGGCTGCCGCCCCGGTCTCGTTCCAGCTTGCCCTCTGCGCCATCATCCTGACGGCTGTCGTCGCGATCCCGCTCGGCATGATCGCCGCGCTGAACCAGAATTCGCGCCTCGACTATGCCATTCTGGGCTCGGCGCTCTTCCTCTGGGCGATCCCCGCCTATGTCGCAGGTCCCTTGCTGATGGTCGGGCTGATCGTGCTCTTGCCGGGCGCAAGCGTGCCCTATGGCTGGGGCGGTGTCTTCGATGTCCGCATCCTGCTGCCGCTGCTCGTGCTTTCCTTCCAGCCGATCGCGCTGATCGTGCGCCAGACCCGCGCCGCCGTCATCGAGGTGCTGTCGGAGGATTTCGTTCGCACCGCCCGCGCCAAGGGCGTGCCCGAGATTGTCGTGGCGCTGCGCCATATCCTGCGGCCGGTGCTGACGCCTGTCGTGACCCAGCTCGGCCTGATCATGATCACCATCGTCAATGGCGCCATCTTCGTCGAACTCGTCTTCGGCCTGCCGGGTCTCGGCCGCCTAACGGTGCAGGCGCTGATCAATTCCGATTATCCCGTCATCCTGGCGATCACGCTGATCGGATCGTTCCTGGTGATGGTGTCGAACCTCCTGGTGGACGTGCTCTATCCGCTGCTCGATCCGCGCGCCAACGATTCAAGAAGGAGCCGCTGACCATGTCCGCAATCCCTCTTTCCACCACCGAGACCATCGAGGAGCCGCCGGTCAGCCTGTGGCGCGACGCCTGGCATCGGCTGCGGCGCAACAAGCTCGCCGTCTTCGGCCTCATCGTCGTCCTGATCCTCGCTTTCACCGCGATCTTCGGGCCGTATCTCACGCCCTATGATTATCTCAGCCAGGACCTCAACGCGCGCAACGCGCTGCCGTCGATGAGCCACCTCTTCGGAACCGACGACCTCGGCCGGGACGTCTTCAGCCGCGTCGTCTTCGGCACGCGGACCGCCTTCCTCGTCGCAGTCATCGTCACCTTCTTCGCCGTGCTGATCGGCCTCACACTCGGCGCCGTCGCCGGCTTCTTCGGCAATCCCTTCGACCGCGCCATCATGTGGCTGACCGACGTCACGATGTCGGTGCCTAACCTGCTGCTCGTCGTCGTCATCAATGCCTCGCTGAAATCGCCGATCACTCGCTGGATGGAAGCGCGTTATCTCGAGACTCTCAATCCTTTCTACCGCCAGACGATATGGGTGGATTTCATCCTCGTGTTCGGCTCGATGGCGCTGATCTCCTGGCCGCCCTATGCCCGTCTCGTGCGCGCCCAGGTCCTGTCGATCCGCAGCCGGCCCTATATTACCGCGGCCCAGGCGCTCGGCCTGTCGAACTGGGTCATCATCAAGCGCTATGTCGTACCGAATGCACTCGGGCCGCTGATCGTCTCGGTCAGCGCCGGTCTCGGCACGGCGATGGTGCTGGAAAGCGCCTTCAGCTTCCTCGGCGTCGGGGTCAATCCGCCGACGCCGAGCTGGGGCAACATGATCTCGGACGGCCTTCGCGTCTGGCAGCATTATCCGCATCTTCTCGCCGCTCCGGCGGCCGTGCTCGGCCTTGCCTCGGTTGCCTTCAGCTTCCTCGGTGACGGCCTCAACGACGCGCTCAATCCGCGGGGCAGCAAATGATGGACACGCAAAACAGAGAACGCCTGCTCGATGTCAGGGGCCTCACCGTCGAGATCGACGGCCGCAACGGCCCGGCCGTCGTCGTTGACGGCATCGACCTCCATGTCGACAAAGGCGAAACGCTGGGCGTCGTCGGTGAATCCGGCTGCGGCAAGAGCCTCACCATGCTGAGCCTGATGCGGCTCCTGCCGAACAAGATCAAGGTTACCAAGGGATCGGCGAGCTTCGACGGCCGCGACTTGCAGACGATGTCGAATGCCGAGCTGCGCAAGGTGCGCGGCGGCGATATCGGCTTCGTCTTCCAGGATCCGATGACCTCGCTCAATCCCGTCATGCGCGTCGGCGACCAGATCTGCGAGTCGCTGATCTATCACCGCAAAATGAAAAAGGCGGAGGCCCGCGCCCGCGCCGTCGAGCTTCTGCGCCTCGTCGGCATTCCTGGCCCGGAAGAGCGGCTGCAAGCCTTTCCGCACGAGCTTTCCGGCGGCATGCGCCAGCGCGTGATGATCGCGATCGGCCTTGCCTGCAACCCGAAGCTCCTGATCGCCGACGAGCCGACCACGGCGCTCGATGTCACCATCCAGGCCCAGATCGTCGATCTGGTGAAGGATCTGCGCGCCAAGCTCGGCATGTCGGTCGTCTGGATCACCCATGATCTGGCGTTGATCGCCGGCCTCGTCGATCGCGTCGCCGTGCTCTATGCCGGTACGGTCGTCGAGGATGCGCCGGTTGACGAACTCTATGCCCGCCCGAGCCATCCCTATACGCGCGGCCTGCTCTCCTCGATCCCGAAACTGTCCGATCCGCCGACAAGCCGGCTCTCCTCGATCGGCGGCACGCCGCCGGAGCCCGGCCGCCGGCCAAAGGGCTGCCCCTTTGCGCCGCGCTGCCCGCTTGTCGAGGCGATCTGCCACGAGCAGGTGCCGCGGCTCGAACCCTTGAGCGGCAGCAGCAACCATCGCGCCGCCTGTTTCGTCGTCCAGAGAATGCAGGAGGCCGCGTGATGGCTGCTCAACCGCTGCTCAAGGTCGAAAACCTGGTCAAGCATTTCCACGTCAAGCTCGGCGCCTTCGGCGAACGCTCGGCCACAGTCTATGCGCTCGACAATGTCGATCTCGACATCATGGAGGGCGAGACGCTGAGCCTCGTCGGCGAATCCGGCTGCGGCAAATCGACGACCGGCTTCACCATCCTCAATCTCTACAAGGCGACCAGCGGCAGGGTCGTCTACAAGGGACAGGACCTCGCCACACTCGACGAGAGGCAGATGCGGCCCTTCCGCCGCGACTTGCAGATCGTCTTTCAGGATCCCTATTCGACGCTCAATCCGCGCATGACGGTGGGCGAGGCGATTGGCGAGCCGATCCTCTTTCACAAGCTTTGCACCAAGGCCGAGCTGAAGGACAAGGTCGCGGCGCTGCTCAGCGATGTCGGCCTGCCCACGCGGTTTGCCCAGCGTTACCCGCACGAGCTCTCCGGCGGCCAGCGCCAGCGCGTCGTCATCGCGCGCGCCCTTGCCTGCCAGCCGAAATTCATCGTCTGCGACGAGGCGATCTCTGCGCTCGACGTGTCGATCCAGGCGCAGATCATCAACCTTCTGCTCGACCTGCAGGAGAAATACGGACTGACTTACCTCTTCATCGCCCATGACCTCGCGGTAGTGCGCCATATCAGCACCCGCGTCGGCGTCATGTATCTCGGGCGGCTCGCCGAGCTTGCGACCCGCGAGGAGCTGTTCGACAATCCGCTGCATCCCTATACCAGGGCGCTATTGTCGGCCGTTCCGGAGACCGATCCGGAGCATGAGCGCACCCGCCAGCGCCAGATCCTGCAGGGCGACGTGCCGAGCCCGCTGAACCCGCCCTCCGGCTGCCGTTTCCACACGCGCTGCCCGATCGCGATGGATGTCTGCAGCAAGGTCATACCCGTCTGGAAGGAGGCCAAGGCCGGCCATCTTGTCGCCTGCCACGCCGTCAATACGGACGAGATCGCATGACGCTGAAGGCCGCGATCATCGCCGACGATCTGACGGGGGCGCTTGATACCGGCACCCCCTTCGTTGCGGCCGGCCTCTCGGTCGCCGTCGCCGTCGATGTCGGTGCGGCGCAGGATGCGATCGCCACCGGCTGCGATGTCGTCGTCGTCAATACCGCCTCGCGCGCGCTGCGCGGGCATGAAGCCACCGAAAGGGTCCTGTCGGCGGCCGGGAAATTTCGCGACGTGAAGCCCGGCGTGGTCATGAAGAAGATCGACTCCCGGCTGAAGGGCAATGTTGCGGCGGAAAGCCTGGCGCTGGCGGATGCGCTCGGCCTGAAGAATATTCTCGTGGCGCCCGCCATTCCCGATCAGGAGCGCCTGACCTACCGGGGCTGTGTCGTCGGCCGTGGCGTCAACAAGCCGCTGCCGATCGCCGATCTGTTCGAGGGCCGCGCGGACAATGTCGTCGTCGCCGATGCCGAGGGCGATGCCGATCTCGATCAGATCGTCGCGGGTCATGTCTGGCTGACGACGCTCGCCGTCGGTGCGCGCGGCCTCGGTGCGGCATTTGCCCGCCGCCTCGGCGAAACCGAGCGGTCGATGGCGGAATATGTAGCGACCCCGCGCACTCTGTTTGCCTTCGGTTCGCGCGATCCGATCACCGCCGCCCAGATGAACCGGCTCGAAGCCTCCGGCGCCTTGCGTATGGTGGTGGACGCGCCGATGGGGCAGATCGAATGCGGGGAGGGCCTGGCGCTGCCGGTGCTGCTGCGCTGCACCGGCGATATGACGGCAGATGCGGCCCTCGTCGCCCATGACTTTGCGGCAGGCGTCAAAAGAGTGATCGACGATACGCGGCCCGATATGCTGATGGTCGGCGGCGGCGATACGGCGCTGGCCATCCTCCATGCGCTTGACGTGAAGGTGCTCACACCGAAGGGCGAAATCGAGGCCGGTATTCCGTGGTTCGATGTCGCGGCAGCCGACGGGCGGCCTTTTCGGTGCGCCGTCAAGTCGGGGGGCTTCGGCAAGCCTGATAGTTTGCTAAGACTGGTTCTTCGGAATCAGGCGGCATAGAATGATACCGTCGGGGAGAATGACGTGACTGAAGCGAATGGCGAATCTTTGAACGCGGAAGTCGGCCCGCCGGGCAAGCCCGAACGCGGCAAGGCCGTCAAGCTGGTCGATCGCGTCTTCGACCAGCTGCTCGAGCGGATCCGCGGCGGAAACTATCCGCCGGATTCACGCCTTCCGGGCGAACACGAACTTGCCTCGATGCTCGGTGTATCCCGGCCGATCGTTCGCGACGCGCTGGCGCGCCTGCGCGACCAGGGCATCGTCTATGCCCGCCAGGGGGCAGGCACCTTCGTCAGCGCGCATGGATCGCCGACGACGCAGCTCGCCTATTCGCCTGTCAAGACCATTGCCGATATTCAGCGCTGCTACGAATTCCGCCTGACCATCGAACCGGCCGCCGCCTATTTCGCCGCCAAGCGCCGTAATGAGCAGGCGATCCAGAAGATCGCCAGCGCTCTTGCGGATCTGCGCGAGGCGACCAGCCACCAGCTTCACCGCACCGATGCCGATTTCATTTTCCATCGCGCCGTGACCGAGGCTGCCAACAACCATTATTACACCGCCTCGATCGATGCGCTGAAAGCCCATATCGCCGTCGGCATGCATCTGCACGGCCTCTCCCTGCTCGGCCCCCGTCAGGGGCTAGAGCAGGTCTATGAAGAGCATAACGCCATCTACAAGGCGATCGCCGATGGCCGCGCCGATGATGCGCAAAGGCTGATGAAGGCGCATCTCGAGGGCTCCCGAGACCGTCTGTTTGAGGGCAGGGCGCTCGATCTGTCCTTCTGAGACCGGGAGACGTCGGCTTCGCGAATAGGTCGAGGCCTATCGCCGCGACAAGATTCCGGCAAAGAGCTGACGGAAGGTCCCGGCGATCACGCCGGCTTCATGTGAATCTCCGGTCATCAGGGCCGAGGTGATCTTCCGCATCTGCTCGAAGGTGATATGCGGCGGCAGCGGCGGCACTTCGGGATCTGTCTTCACTTCGAGAATGACGGGGCAGTCGGCGGCCAGAGCTTCTTCCCAAGCGGCGCCGAGTTGATCTGGTCGGTCGACGAAGATGCCGCGGAGCCCGATAAGCTCGGCGAATTTGTGATAGCGCAGATCTGGAATGGACTGTGACGCATCAAATTTCGGGTCGCCTTCCATCACCCGCTGTTCCCAGGTCACCTGGTTCAAATCCTGATTATTGAAGACGCAGACGACGAAGGTCGGATTGGTCCAGGCCTTCCAATATTTGGCTACGGTGATCATCTCTGCGAGGTTGTTCATCTGCATGGCGCCGTCGCCTACCAGGCCGACAACGGGGCGCTCGGGATGGGCGAATTTCGCGGCGATCGCATAGGGGACGGCAGCGCCCATCGAGGCCAGTCCGCCGGACAACGACCCTTTCATCCCGCGGCGCATCTTGAGGTCGCGTGCGTACCAGTTCGCGCAGGAGCCGGAGTCGCTGGTGATAACGACGTTATCCGGCAACCGCAGCGAGAGCTCGCTGACGACGCGTTGCGGATTGACCGGATTTGCCTCGACATGCGCCCGCTCGTCCAACGTTTTCCACCAGGCGGCGACGTCTTTCTCGACGGTTTCCCGCCAACTGCGATCGGGATTTTCGCGCAGCAGAGGCAAGAGCGCCCGCAGCGTTTCGGCTGCATCGCCCGTCAGGCCGAGCTCCATGGGATAACGCAGCGACAGCATATCGGGATTGATGTCGATCTGCACGCCGCGTGCCTGACCTTCCTCCGGCAGGAATTCGGAATAGGGAAAGCCGGAACCGATCATCAGCAGGGTGTCGCAGTCCCGCATGAGGTTCCATGAGGGTTCCGTCCCGAGAAGTCCGATCGAACCGGTTACCCAAGGGAGGTCGTCCGGCAGTGCCGCCTTGCCGAGCAAGGCTTTGGCGGCGCCAGCCTGAAGGCGGTCCGCTACGGCGATGACCTCGTCGGTGGCATGAAGTGCGCCGGCGCCGACGAGGATCGCCACCTTCTTTCCGGCGTTGAGGATATCGGCCGCAGCCTGAAGATCATCTCCATGCGGAAAGACCCTCGGTGGCCGGTAACCTGGGGCCGAATGGACTGTGCCGTGCTTTCGCGCGGGCTCCTCATAAGGCATTTCCTGCAGGTCATTCGGCAGGATGATCGCTGTCACCGTCTTGTTGGCGAGTGCGATGCGGACGGCTCGATCGATCAGATGACGCACTTGGGCGGGGGCTGAGGCCTGCTGCACGAAATCGCTCGCGACATCCTTGAAGAGGGCGGCGAGATCGAGCTCCTGCTGATAATGCCCGCCGAGCGCACGGCGCGCCTGCTGGCCAACGATGGCGAGAACCGGCTGATGGTCCATGCGGGCGTCGTAGAGACCGGTGATCAGATGGGTTGCGCCCGGTCCCGAGGTGGCGATGCAGACCCCGAGTTCGCCTGTGAATTTCGCATAGGCGGCGGCCATGAATGCCGCCATTTCTTCGTGTCGTGCCTGAATGAATTGCATCTTGTCGGACGCGCGGTGGAGCGCTCCGAAGACGCCATTGATGCCGTCGCCGGGATAGCCGAACATACGCTGTACGCCCCATTCGCCAAGCCGTGCCACAATGAAATCGCCGACCGTTTTCGTCATGGAAAATATCCTCGTTTGCAGAATGGTGGTCGCACGAGCAGCTCGACCAAGGCATTGCGAGATCAGATCGCCGGGGTAACGATGGCTCCGCCTGTCGGCTCTTCTAGTGCCTGAGGCGCCCCCAGGACGGATCCCACACAACGTCTTCGACAAGATCGACAAAGATGGGAGCATGGCCGCGATGGGTTTCCGCCAGCTTGAAGGCTGCCTCAGGTTCCATTTCCTCCCCGGGAAAGATCGCATCGTCCTGGCCTATATCTGCGACCTTGCGGACGTAGCCTCTGATCTGGTTCCCCGATCGATAGAGTTTGACGACCAGCGAGCCGGGCGGTACGGCGCCCGCGGGATGGCTGATATATTCGTGCATTCTTCGGCCTCCTCATTGGGATCCGCGCCAGCGGCCAAGTCCCGATGCTCCCGGTTCCCGTTTTCCGGAATCCGATCGGCGCAGAGTCGGTTCAATTCTGGATCGATCTCTGCGCCTCCGGCAGTTCCCGCGGCCTTACCCCTTGGTTCTCGGCTATTTATTGAGTTCTTTCGCCATCTGGAGATGGTGTTCCAGAGCAGGCCGCGTGCTTGCCGCCCACGCCTTGAGTTCCGGATTATTGCCTTCGTCGCCGTAGCGCTTGAAGAGATCGACCGCGTCTTCGTGGGCGGATTCCTGATCCGAGTGATATTGCTTGTTGAAGTCGTCACCCTTGAGGCCGTTCAGCTTGTCGAGCATGCTTTGCTGGTCCGAGGTCATTGCGTTCGGAACGGTGGCTTTGACCTTGCCGCCCGCTACCAGCGCCTTCAGTTCCTCGGTGGTTTTCTAGTGGTCGGTCAGCATCTGCTGCGCGAAGGCTTTGGTCGCGTCATCGCCGCGCTCGACCGCGAGCTTGCTGGAGGCAATTTCGAACATATCGCTTGCGGCCGCCTCCTTGATGAAATCCTCCGTTTTCGGCGGCACGCCCATCAGGGAATTGACGCCGGTCTTTTCAGCTGCCGATTGTGCGAAAACGGGAACGGCGAGCGAAAGAGCGAGTGAGGCGATAACAAAGCGTTTCATATGGATCTCCTGGGTTGATCATCCGCCAAACTTGCGGACGAGCCTTGAGTTCCCGGCTATCGCCCACGACAGTGATCTCGGCCGCTTCAGCAGAGGCCGGCTTAAAAGCCAAAAGGGAAGGTTTCCGGATCGCCCTTGCTGGACTGTGGAGCGACAAGTGGAGATAGCGCGTGCGTTTCATCAAACCAGATGAAAGCGTCGTATTGCCGCGACAGTGATGTCGACATGTAATGGCTCAGCCGTTCGGTTTCCGGCCTGTAGATCACGCCTATGAATCGCTGAAGCCGCTGTTCGACCAGGCTTGCGTGCAGTTCCTCATCGGCCCTGAGGTCGAGTAGAAATCGCGGCTTTGCAGCCTCGTGACATAAGCGCTCGCAGCTCTGAGGGAGCGACGGATTCATCTGTTTCTTCTCCGCCCGCCCATCCCAATCGTCAGCGGCGATCACCTCGCCGCAATGTGTGCCCAGCCCTATGAGGCTTGTCATCTCGTCGAAGCGCTGCCGGCACAGTTGACCGAGGCTCAGTTCGTCGCGGGCAGTTGCCATATCCGTGTAGCGGGCGTCGCCGATATGGGAGTTGTGAGCCCATATGATGATCTTTGCCGCCGGTCCGTGAAAGTCGAGAAGATGCTCGACGGTGTCGGCCATATAGGTGTCGCGCAGGTTCCAGGCTTGGGCGCCGCCGTAATACATGACGCGATAATATCGTTCGGCGGCGGCGAGCAGTCTTGCAGACTGGACGGCGTTCAGAAAATCATCTTTCCCTGAGGCCGCATTATCCAGAGATCGAGCCAGAAGCTCAGTGCATTGCTTCAGCACCGCATCCTCGCATGATCTGTAGGCTTCGGTCAGCACGGCCCGACCATAGGTGGCGGGATTGCTCTGCCAAGGGCTGAGGCAGCCGTAACGCTCCCTGGCAATTCTGGCAGTTTCCGGGCTGATCGTTTCGAGATAATCGAGGACGGAGCGGATCGACCCGGACATATTATAGAGGTCCAAACCGTAAAACCTGACCGGATCCTTGTGCGACGCTTTGCGCCGCTCGTTTTCCTTCTTCATCCAGCCGACGAACCGCGAAAACTCCAGGTTCCGCCACATCCACTTTGGAAAGCGGCGGAACGGCTGGCCGTCTCCCGGTGCCTGACCATTTAACCAACGGTCAATGGCGGCCGCATCCGGCCAATCCGCTTCTGCTGCAATGAGATTGAATCCGTAATGTTCGATAAAATGCCGGCTGATGGCAGCCCGCGTCTCGTAAAATTCGGCGGTGCCATGGGTGGATTCGCCAAGCAAAACAATGCGGCTGTCGGCAAATCGATCGAAAAGGACGGCAAAGCTCTTGTCGTCGACCGACGAGAATTCTTCCGCCGCGGCCGAGATGAGTTTGCTGGATGTTTCCTCTGCGCGCGATGACGGGGCTGTCGCCGTATACATCGGATGGGCGGCAGTCCAGGCGTCCTCACCGATCAGCGGGACGAAAAGGACACCGCCCAGATCTTCCTCCGCGAAGGTGGTTGCCCCCGTGCGCGTAATGCGTTTCAGGCGCTGTTCGTCGTTGCGGCCGACCGGGATGATGAGCCGCCCGCCGAGATCCAGCTGCTCCTTCAAGGCGGTCGGTACCTCGGGTGCGCCAGCGGAAACGATGATCGCATCGAAGGGAGCAGCTTTGGCCCAGCCTTTGCTGCCATCGCCCACCCGGACGTCGATATTGCCGTAGCCCAGCCTTTCGAACCGTTCTCTCGCCTGAAGCGCCAGCCTTTCATGGCGTTCGACGGAATAGACGTGCCTGGCGATCCGGCTGACGAGCGCCGAGGCGTATCCGGAACCGGTTCCGACCTCGAGAACCTTGTCGTCCGCTTCGAGGTCGGCTTTTTCGATCATCAGGGCGACGATGAAAGGCTGGGAGATCGTCTGACCGTCGCCGATCGACAAGGGCGCGTCCTCATAGGCGAATTCCTCGAAGCCTGGATCGACGAATTTCTCGCGCGGCACGATGCGCATCGCCTTGATGACACTTTGATCGCCGATGCCGCGACGCATGACATGGTGTTCCACCATGTGGTCTCGCAGGCGGTTCATATCCATGGAATACCTCCACTCTCGAACAGAACAGCCGAAGGCGCGTGGTTGTTCCGAGCAATGGCACACTGCTATGGCTTGGGCTTGTTTGCCGCCATGGTCTGCGGGGGCAGCCGGATCGCCGCGCCTGTCAGCGCGGCATTGATCTCCTGGGCGTGTCTGAGATGGGCGAGTACGACAGGCAGCATGGACGCTGCCAATCGCTGCATCTCGGCGTCCTCGCCGAGGGAAATTTCCCAAGCCAGCAATTGCGCCGTCTTCTGATGGTCGACGATCTGCGCCTTGATATAGGCGGCATCGAACGCCTCGTCATCCAGCCTGTCCAACTGGTCGCGCACCGCTTGATGGTCCGGATCGAGCGACGTCGGGAGCGGTATCTTGGCGGCGTCGGCAAGTTCCCTCAGTTTGCTATTGGCATCTGTGTGATCGCGAACCATCATATCGGCAAATTGCTTTGCGGCATCGGCCTTTGCCTTGCCGCTGGCCATCTTGCCCAATTCCACCTCGGCAAGTCCGCCGGCGGCTGCGAGCCGCGCAAACAGCCGATCCTGATTATTGGTTTGGTGTGGTGCCGGAACGCCCGGCTTGGACATCGCAGTGTCGGCGCCCATTCCAGCGGGATTGCCGATCTGGGCGACGGCGGCGCCGTTCAGCAGGATCAGTCCGGCCAGCAGGGCGATAGGGCGGCGATACATGGCTTTCTCCTCATACCTCACAGCGTCAGCAAATAGGCGACGAGATCCTTCTTCTCCAGCCCGGTCAGCTTGACCCCGAGCACAAGATTGAAGAATTCGACCGTGTCGGCGAGTGTCATCAGTCGACCGTCATGCAGATAAGGCGGCGAATCCTTGATGCCGCGCAGCGTGAAAGTCTTGATCGGCCCGTCGGGCAGCGTGGCGAAATCATTGAAGACTTGGCCAATCTTGTAGAAGCGCTCGAGCTTCAGGTCGTGCATGTTGTTGTCCATGAAGGCGGTCTGGGGCACGTGGCAGTCGGCACAGCGTCCCTTGCCCATGAAGACCTGCTCGCCGGAGAGCTCTTGCGGCGTGGCGAGCGCGGGGTCCAGTCGGCCAAACGGATCGAGCTTCGGCGCCGGCGGGAAATCGATGATATTCTGCATCTGCGCCATCATCGCGACCTGGTTCGGCCGGTCAGGAAGATTGACGCCCTTGCGTGTCGCGCTCACATGGTCGCCGTTGAAATAGGCGGTTCTCTGCTCGAATTCGGTGAAGTCTTCGACCGACCGCAACGACCGCTTCGAACCGTGAATCTGCTGGTTGAACAGGCCGCGCAGGCTGGTCGTGTCCAGCCGGAATCGATCCGCCTGCGGGCGAACATCCGGCGTCAGGTGAAAGGCGGCGTTGGTGTGGAAATTGGAGTGACAGTCGAGGCAGGCGACACCCATGCTCGGGTCGGCAACCTTTCTGTCTTCGGTCTGGTTGAATTCTTCCTGCGGGAAAGGCGTCAGAAGCAGCCGCAGCCCTTCCATCTGAACCGGCGTGATGATGCCGTTCATGATTTCATAGAAGTTTTTGATCGTCAGCAACTGCCCGCGGGAAACATCACCAAGCTCAGGGCGGGTCGTCAAAAAGATCGGCGGCGGGAATTCCGGGGTGAGGTTGTCGGGAAGGTCGAAATCGACGTCGAACCGGCGGAGATCCCGCATTTCGCTTGCATGAATTTCATCGATCTCACGGTTCGGAAAGACCTGCCCGCCTGTCGCCTGCTTCACATGCGGTAGAGGCAGGAACCCCTCCGGCAGCAGGTTCTTCTCGCGAATTTCGCCCGGCGCCATGGCCGCGAGTTGATCCCAGCTCGTGTCGGTCGGAAGCTTCACGCGGATGCCGTCCTGCACCGGCTTCATGCCTGCCGACATCATGACGCCAGCCATGGGCTTGTCGGACAGATCATAACGACGCTCCAGAAGGCTGCGCTGTCGTTGAGCGACTTCCGGCTTCTGCGCCTCATCGATCTTGCGCGCTTCGGAAAACGGCATGGTGGGCAATGGCCGATAGGTCGTGTCGGGCGGCAAAGGGTCTGACAAGGCGCCGGCTGTCAGGACGACGACGCCGGCAAAAGAAGCCGCACAAAACAGGCCAATAGCACGAGATGTCCGCATATCCCTCTCCTCCGCTCGCGGGTTGAGCTGGCCTCCAAACTGCACGCGGCACCAATTGTTCCGGGCAATTCTGGTATGGTCCGCACTTTCTGCGTGACCCGGATCTGCCGCCCGGGCCGGTCTTTCGATCGCATCTTTCCATGGCTGTGCCTCGGGAACCCGCGCGTTCCCCGCTTGTTGGTTATCGCCCAGCCTGGATAAGGAATGAAAATTGAACCTCAGCACGCTCCTGTTCGGTCGGCGTCTTGCCAATCGTGAGCATGAAGACAAGAAGATCGGTTGGATCGCAGCCGTGCCGGCAATGGGCCTGGATGGCCTGGGATCGTCTTCCTATGGCCCGGAAGCAGCGCTCACCGTGCTCATTCCGCTCGGCGCGCTCGGCCTGGGCTATATCGGCCCGGTGATCGGCTGCATCGTCTGTCTGCTGGCGATCCTCTATTTCTCCTACAGACAGACGCTCGCGGCCTATCCGACGAACGGCGGTGCCTATGTCGTGGCGAAGGAAAATCTCGGAGAATATCCGAGCCTGCTTGCCGCCGCGGCGCTGATGATCGACTACGTGCTGAATGTCGCGGTCGGCGTTTCAGCCGGTGTGGGAGCACTCGTCTCGGCAATACCCGACCTTCACCCTTATATCCTGCCCCTGTGCCTCGGCATCGTTCTCCTCGTCACGCTGGCCAATTTGCGCGGAACCGGGGAGGCCGGCTGGCTGTTCGCCCTGCCGACCTATGTATTCGTTATCTGTTTCCTGGGCGCCATCGGCTATGGACTGGTCGGGATCGGCCTGGGAGAGAGGCCGGCACCCATTGTCGAGCCGCCGCCACTCGGTCCGACTGCTGAAGGCGCAACGCTCTGGCTGCTGATGCACGCATTTGCCAGCGGCTGCACCGCCATGACCGGCGTGGAAGCTGTTTCCAATGGCATGGGCTCCTTCAGGCAACCTGTCATGCGAAACGCCTACCTCACTCTCACGATTATCGTCGTTATTCTCGGTCTGTTGCTCGGCGGTATCGCGACCCTCGCCACCGCCTTTGAGATTGGTGCAATGGATCAGACGAAGGAAGGCTATCAGAGCGTGCTGTCGCAGCTGCTTGCCGCCGTTGCCGGCCATGGCGCCTTTTATTACATCGCGATGACAAGCCTCCTCAGTGTCCTGTGCCTCTCCGCCAATACCAGTTTTGTCGGTTTTCCGCGTCTCTGCCAGATGGTGGCTGCCGATAGTTATCTGCCCAAAGCCTTTGCTCAACCCGGCCGCCGGCTCGTGTTTACCGCCGGCATCCTATTCCTCTCCGGCGTCGCCGGGCTGCTTCTGCTCGTCTTCGGAGGGATTACCGACAATTTGATCCCGCTCTTTGCAATCGGCGCCTTTTTGACTTTCACGATTTCTCAGGCAGGCATGACCGTGCATTGGCGCCGCCGGTCCACGCACCACAGAGCAAAGCTGGTCATGAACGGCCTCGGCGCGGTCTCGACAGCGGCGGCGCTCATCATCATTTTGGTGGCGAAGTTTGCCGAAGGCGCGTGGATCACGCTGATGGCCGTCCCGATGGCGATCCTCGTCCTGAAATCGGTCAAGAGCTACTATGCCTCTCTTCAACGCGAGCTGCGGAAGCCTGGTCCGATCACCATCGAAGATATCGAACCGCCGACGGTTCTGGTCGTCACCGAGACGTGGAACAGATTGAGCGAGCGCGCCATTAAATTTGCGCTGACAATCTCGCCCGACGTCGTCGCCGTCCATTTCATTCGTCTCGGCGGGCCGGACCGCGAGGAGGGCGAAAACGGGCTTCGCGAGGAATGGCGTGTTGACGTGGAAGAGCCGATCGCGGCACGCGGATTGAAGCCGCCAAGGCTGATGCTCATTCCCGCTCCTTATCGGCAATTGCACGAACCGCTGCTGCGGCTGATCGAAAAGCTGGATGCCGACAGTCCCGAGAGGCGGGTTGCGGTTCTCATTCCCGAAACCGTCAAGGATAGATGGTGGCAGAAGCTTCTGCACATGAACAGGGCGGGGCGGTTGCGGACGAAACTCGTCAGGCTCGGAGGACCACGGCTGACGGTGGCTACCGTCCCGTGGCGGCTTTATCGGGAGGAGCAGACGGCGTGAGCGCCTTTTGCTCGATGCAGCCTTGGAACTTAGTCGGAAGAGCGAAGTTGGGCAGGCATCAGCAAGAGGCGCCAATGTCCATCAATCCCTTGATGAGCGAACCGGTCGAAGATCTCGCTTCCCGCCTGGAGGCGATGACGGATGACGAGTTGTTCGAAACCATGAATGAGCTGGAAAAAGTGAGCGACCGAGCCGAGCACGACGCGACGGAGGAGGCTCTGTCCCGCATCGCTCTGACTGAAAGCGAAATCGAGCGGCGCTACCCTGGCCGACTGCTCGCGCCGTATCGCGACTGGAGGCAAAGGCAGCCGCTGCTGTGACTGTGGCGAATTAGCGCAAATGCAAAGAATAGACGGAGGTAGAGATGAGCAGCTCTGAAACGACGACGGACCACAAGAAGATCCGCAAATGGGCAGAAGACAGGGAAGGCAGGCCGGCCGCGATCCGGACCCGCGGCAAGGGAGGTGTACTGCGCATCGATTTTGGAGAGAAGGAAGAGGAATTCGACGAAATCGACTGGGACGAATTCTTCAAGATCTTCGACGAAAACAAGCTTGCCTTTCTCTACCAGGACAAGACCAAGGACGGGAAGACAAGCCGCTTCAACAAATTCGTCGAGCGTAACTGAATGCCCTTCACGCGGCGCTTCCCATCGCCGCGTTTGTGCCGAGGGCCGATGTCATTTGCGGCCAGAGCCCGGCTCCGCCATTTTCGAATGCTGGTGCGCGAGCACGCTTGCCGGGGTGACGTTGGCAACGGCGGCTTGGAGCTTGTTCTTCCAGCCGCTGACGACATCGCCTTCGCCATCCATCATCGCGTCATAGCCGATGCGCGCGACTTCACCTGCATCATCCTTCTTCGACTGGCCGATCGCGGTATCCAAAAGACCTGCCCGTTTGAAGAACTCGGTTTCCGTAGCTCCGGGCATGAGGCAGCTGACGGTCACACCGGAATCCTTCAATTCCTCGCGCAGGGCGAAAGAGAAGCTGTTGATGAAGGCCTTGGTGGCGTTATAGACGGCCTGATACGAGCCCGGCATGAAGCCTGCGATCGAACCTGTGAGCAGAATGCGTCCCTCACCGCGGCTGCGCATCTGGTTGCCGACAGCGTGGATCAGGTCGATCGTCCCGGTGATGTTGGTATCGACGACCTTGCGGGCCTCTGCAAAATCCTGGTCGAGAAAGGCCTTGCCGAGCCCGCATCCTGCATTCGCCATCAGCAGGTCCACCGACCGGCCGCTGCCGGTGATCCGTTCCACGAGCCGATCTACGCCTTGGGATGTCGACAGGTCGGCCTCAACGGCCTCGACCGCCGTGCCGAACTCCTTGAGGTGGGCTGCCGCTTGATTGATGCGCTCCTCGTCGGCGGCGATGATGAGATCATAACCATCCTGGGCTGCGCATTTCGCCAGCTCGTAGCCGATGCCAATGGAGGCGCCGGTGACGACGGCGAGGCCTTTGCCTGCTTCATTATCAGCCATCTTGCTGCTCCTTCAGGGTTTGAGGACGACCTTGATGCATCCGTCCTGCTTGTCGCGGAACGTCTTGTAGAGGGACGGCCCGTCTTCCAGCGTGCCGCGATGAGTGATGACGAAGGACGGATCAATGTCTCCTTCTTCGATACGTTCCATCAATCTCGGCAAATAATGCTGGACCGGTGTCTGGGCCATCCTGAAGGTCAGGCCGCGATTGATGGCAGACCCCATCGGGATCTTGTCGAGAAAGCCGCCATAGACGCCGACAATCGAAACCGTCCCGAAATTGCGACAGCAATGGATCGCCTGACGCAGCACATGCGGCCGGTCGGTTCCCATGAACATTGCGACCTTGATGCGGTCGAGGCGCGAGTCCCAGCTGGCGGCTGCCTCGGCTTCGGTTCCAACCGCGTCGATGCAGGCATCTGCACCGCGCCCATGGGTCAGCTCCATGATTTGGTCGTAGACATCCTTATCCATGAAATCGAGGGGGATGGCTCCGGCAGCTTGTGCAAGGGCAAGCCGCTCGGGCACCGCATCGATGGCGATCACCCTTTCAGCGCCGAGCAGGAAGGCGGAGCGGATTGCCATTTGGCCGACAGGGCCGCAGCCCCAGATCGCGATCGTATCGCCCGGCTGAATATTGCAGAAGTCCGCAGCCATGTAGCCGGTCGGAAAAATATCCGAAAGAAAAAGAACCTGCTCGTCGGAGAGCCCGTCCGGCACCTTGATCGGACCGACGTCGGCATAGGGCACGCGCAGATATTCCGCCTGCCCACCGGCATAGCCGCCGAGCAGATGTGAGTAGCCGAAAAGCCCGGCCGGCGAATTGCCCCACATCTTCGTGACTTTCGCGCGATCCGGATTGGACCGCTCGCAGCCCGAATAAAAACCACGCTTGCAGAAAAAGCATTCGCCGCAGGAAATTGTGAAGGGGACAACGACACGGTCGCCGACCTTGAGTTTGGTGTTGTCTCTGCCGACCTCCACGACCTCGCCCATGGTCTCGTGGCCCATGACGTCGCCGCTGTGCATGTCCGGCATGACGCCGTCATAAAGATGGAGATCGGACCCGCAGATCGCGCAGGCAGTGACCTTGATGATGGCGTCCCGGCCGTTTTCAATCTTGGGATCGGGCACGCTCTCGCAGCGGATATCATGCTTGCCGTGCCAGGTCAGAGCTCTCACGTCGTTTCTCCTCAGCGCTCGTCGATGGCGCTCCAACCTCAGCTGCTGCGAAATGTTCCCGTCGAGCGGGGGCTGTGATCGCGGTGCCGCGGCGTTCGGAACAGAGGGTTGGGTGCGAGTTCGTCCTGAGGGCGCAAGCAACGGCAAATCCGCCGCTGCGTCCGGCTTGAACCGCAAGCTTCCCATCGCGAAGGAGCAAATCATGACTTCGTCCAAACACGCAAAGACCACCAAACCAAGCGATCTCGACCTGTCGGACGACCCAGGTATCGGCCGCTCACGCGGCATCGTATCTCCGCCGGACGACGAGGCGCTGCAGGCCGAAAACACTGTTGAAGGCGATACCGCCAACGATACGCCCCAGGGCGGCGTGGATCCGCGTCGCCGCGGGCGGATCAACAAATAGCGGCCACCCTCGACAGAAAGGATCATAACTCGAGCAAAGCGTATGGTTTGCCGGTCGGCTTCTCGACATGGGCGGCGACATTGTAGACCGGGGCGCCGCCCGGTGTGCGACCCTCGTAGGATCCACGATGGGCATGGCCGTGGACAACCGCGTTTACTCTAAACCGGTCGATGGTTTCCGCAAGCCGCGAGGAGCCCAGAAAGGGATAGATTTCCAACGGCTCACCTGCCACGGTTTCGGCGATAGGGGCGTAATGCAGGACGACGAGGGAGCGGTCGGACCGTACCTGCCGCATCGCGTTTTCCAGCCGCATCGATTCCTCGACGCTCTCGGCGACCATCGCCTTGATAGCGGTTTCGCCGAAGGAACCGAGCATATGGCGGCCGAAGCCGCCGGCAAAACCCTTGACGCCAACGAAACCGACACCGGCGATTTCGGCTGCATGGCCGTTCAGCAATTTCACGCCGGCGTCGGTCAGGATTTTGCAGATGTCATCGACCTGGCCGCTTTCATGATCGTGATTGCCGAGGACGGCGACGGTCGGCACCGTGCAATGGCGCAGATCACTGGCAAGCAATTCCGCCTCCTTAGGCTTCCCGAGATCTGTCAGATCGCCGGCAATCACCAGGACATCGGCAACCAGAGAGATTTCGCCAAACAGATCCTTGTAGGATTTTGCGCCGTCCTCAGTCATATGCAGGTCGGCTACAGCCGCAACCTTCACGCTCTTTCGCTGATCATCCATCGCATTTCTCCTAATTGCCTCTGAGTTCGCCTTCGCCGCCGACATCGGCAAAACCCCATTCCTTCACGTCGATCTCGAAATCGACGCGGGAGTACATCCGTCCGCGGCATATTTTCATTTGCGGCAGCGGCAGCTCCTGTTGCGCCCTCAGCCGGTCCAGAAGCTCCTCCAGCAGCCAGCGGGGAATCTTGTCCCGCTCTGTGGGATAGATCCATCGGAAGTTGAGAATTTGGATGAGAAGCACTTCCCAATGGACTTCGAGATAGGCGAGCAGCTTGCGCCAATCGATCGCATCATGTGCCTTCAAGATGACATGCGCGACATCGGCGCCATCGTAGCGATGTCGCAGCTGGACAAAGCACTTCGACCAGACCAGCTCGGTCGGGCTGACGATCCTGACCGTGTGGCCGCACATTTCGACCTTTCGCGCATCTTCGAACCAGTCATCGCCGACCGGCATCGTTCCGTTGGAGGAAGCGAAGATGACATCGAAGAAATGATTGCCCTTCAGCACTTTCCCGAGCCAGCGCTCGTCTTCGACTTCGACCGCGTAGCCTTTCGATTTGAAGTGACCCAAGATGCGGGCATAGTCACCCGCCTTGCAAAATATGTCGAAATCCTTCGTCTGGCGCGAGATGCCGGTGTAGGCACAGACGGCGTAGGTGCCGGCGACGAGAAAAGGAATCCGTGATTTGACGAGCTCCTGGACGGCTTCGGTAACGAACGGCTCGGCCGCCGGATCGATAAGCTGCGGAAACGCCTTTGCCTTCATCAGCGCATCATTGTCTCTGCCTCGTCCGGCTGTTCGCACGGTCATCGTCGATTCCTGCGTTTGATACGCAAAGCAACACCTGGAGCGGTTCAATGTTCCGGCCCTGCGCTGAAGGCAGTCGCCGTGAGAGCTGTTCGTCAAGCCCGCCCGATTGCTCCGGAACTTCGCTATCTCCGTGTCGTTTGGACGATGAGACGCATGTCGCGTCTCTCCAGCCCCCGGGTGATGATTGGAGGATGTCATGGACAGACGAGCGAAGATATCGACAGGCGCGAACGACAGGCCGAGAAACGAAACCATTGCCGGAAGCGGCCCGGGTATTCCCGACGACAGCGGCCGTGTGGTCGAGCTGACGGATGAGGAAATCAAACGCACGAAAGCTTCGCTGCTGCGCGACGGGCTCGGCGATCTCAAGGACGAGCTCGACGAGCAGATCGACCTTCCGCAAAGGGGCGCGCCGTGACCGAGGTCAGAAAAGTCGGCCCTTCCGCCTCAGGCTCGGGGTACGATGATGTAAAGCCGCCGTGGCGAATGATGATATTCGTCATCACCATTTTTCTCCTCGCTTGTCTGGCCGCTCTGGCTTTCGTGCTGACCACATATCCGGGCGAATCCGATGATAAATCAGCCACGCCGGCGACGGAGCAGGCACGATGAGCGACGGGGATAAAGATCCTGTTCAGCGACCGTCATCCTCTTCGGCAGGCAAACGCACCAGGCTCAATGCCGGCAGAGTTGCGCTCATCCTGGTCGGAACGGTCGGTGTCGTGGCGTTCATCCTCTATGCCACGATTGTTTTCTACGGCCTTCTCATGGGGTCATGAGAACGCATCCGCCTGCTTGGTAGATGTCATCGATCACCGAAGCAACCGCGACGAACTCTTCAGCGGCAGGGTCGTAGCGCTGTCCTCGAGCGAGTCTGCTCGTCCAATCCACGGCGGCTCGGCCGCCCCATTCCTCCGGCGGTTCGACCAGGATTTCGCGCGATGTGCCTGATAGCCTTGCGGCGGTGAAGTCATAGAACGATCCGTCGACATTCCTGAATGAGGCGCCTCCGTCGGTTCCGAAGAAGTCGGCGCCGATCACGGCATCGCAACCGGCCTGTAGCCGCCACGACGATGTCAGACGGAGCACTTGGCCGCCGGAGAGAGTGAGCGTCGCCGCGGCAAAGTCCTCGACGGAGCCGCTTTCCTCAAGCCTTTTTCCACCGGCGCGCAGCTCGCTCGTGACGGTGGTGACGGATGGAAAATCGAGGCACCATAAGGCGAGGTCAATGAGATGAACCCCGAGATCGATAAGGCAACCGCCGCCGGACAGCGTCTTGTCGTAGAACCAGGGCTTGTCGGGGCCATAGGCGTTATGAAACGTCAGGTCGGCCGCGAACACCTTCCCGAGAGCACCGGAGCGGATGAGCTCACGGATTTGCCGCATGCCCTCCGTATGGCGATAGGAAAAGTCGACCCCAAGCAATCTGTTCGCTGCCTTGGAGGCACCGACGACGGCTTTCACTTCCGACGCCGTTCGGCCGAGCGGCTTCTGGCAGAAGACGGCAATACCGGCCTCGAGCGCGCGGATGGCCTGCTCGGCATGACTGGCGCTCGGCGTGGCAATGACGACGCCGTCGAGCTGCTGATCGAGCAGTTCCTCCAGATCGGCGGCGATCACGGCATCGGGCGCGAGCGCTTGAGCCTGCCGCACCATCTCCACCGAGGGGTCGGCAATGGCGATGGCCTCGGCCAGGCCGCTGTCGAGCACCGCTTTCATCCGGTGCCGACCGATCCAGCCGACGCCGAGAAAACCGAGCTTCACCTGGCTGAGGGCGGTCGCCGCCTCTGCCGCAACCCGCTCATTCATCAATATTGCACCAAGGCTTTGAGAAAACCGTCGGGGCGATCGCGTGTGGTATTCAGCGCTTCGTCCAGTCGATCCAGGGGATAGGTGTGCGTATAGAGCGGTTGGGGATCAATTCGGCCCTGGCGCACGGCATCGATCGCCTGGCGAATGCCCTTCATGTAAATGACGGGATCACGCTCGTGAGCGTTGATGACATCGAGCCCGCGCCAGTTCCAGAGCTGCATGTTCACCTGGCGAGGGCCGTCCTGGTGATAGCCGGCGATAACAAGTCGGCCCCTCTCCTTGGCAAGCTCGCCCGCCAGGTCGAGCGGCCATTGTTTGCCTACCGCTTCGATGACGCAGTCGCAGAAAGTTCCATCCGTCAGCGTCCTGACGTCCTCGATGATGCGCCAGTGATCGTCCATCGGGATGACCTCGGTAGCGCCCATCCTCCTTGCGACATCGAGCGAATAGGGCCGCCGAGAGATGGCGATCACCCTTGCCCCCGCCGAGGCGGCGAGCCGGGTCAGGAGGGCACCAATAAAACCAATGCCGATAATGGCGACGGTCTGGCCGCTTTCGATACCGCTGCGACCGAAGATGTTCATGGCGCATCCAAGCGGCTCGCCCGGAAACGGCTGACCTTCCAATTCTTTGGGCAGCACGGCAACCATCGCGGCATCCGCAAGGTCGTGCGTGGCGTAGGCATGGTAGGACAGTGCGGCGACCCGATCGCCCTCTCGAAGGGCTGTGACGCCGCCACCAACGGCATCAATGACTCCCCAGCCCTCATGGCCCAACCCGCCGGCCTCGGTCGGAAACGTCATCCATTCTGGTCCTGCCCAGGGCGTGAGGTTCGAGGCGCAGACGCCGCAGCCTTCGAGTTTTACTCTGACCTGGCCCGGACCGGGTTCCGGTAAAGGGCGGGTCTCCAGCGAGATTTGTCCGGGGCCGGTGACGATCGCAGCCCGCATGAGGTCGGCCTTTTGGCTCGCCAAAATGTCCATGGGATATCCTCCAGGTAAGGCGTCCCTCGAACCGTCGGTCTTGCGAAGAGTTCCCGCTGGAAGTCAAAGAAGTCATAGATGATGAAGTCAATAAAGATGTCATTGAAGAAGGAACTTTTCCACCTACGCTCGGTTCGGCCGCTATCTCCGAAGCAATTTCTTCAACCGGACGGATCCAATAATGACGATCTTGATAACAGGTGGGTGCGGCTTTATTGGCCGCCATGTTGCTGAAGAACTTCTGCAAAGCGGCTATGATGTGCGCATCCTCGATGCCTTGATCGACCAGGTGCATGCCGACGCCGAGATTGTCGTGCCGGAGGGTGCCGAGGTCGTTCGCGGTGACGTCAGGGACAAGGACGCAGTGCGCGCGGCGCTCGCAAATGTCGACGGCGTCATCCATCTTGCCGCCGAAGTCGGCGTTGGGCAATCAATGTATGAAATTGCCCGTTATGTCGGCTGCAACGACCTCGGAACGGCAGTGCTGCTCGAAACCATGATCGGCATGCCTGTCGGAAAGATCGTCGTCGCTTCCTCCATGAGCGTTTATGGAGAAGGGCTTTATCTGACCGCAGGCGGCAGACGGCTCGGATATGTCAGGCGGCGAAGCCATCATACCAAGCGTGGCGAATGGGATCCGCTCGGACCCGATGATGAGCCGTTGACCCCCGTCGCCACCGACGAGGAGAAGCCGGTCGATCTGGCTTCGATCTACGCCTTGACGAAATATGCTCAGGAGAAACAGGTCCTGATCTTCGGCGAAGCCTATCGTCTGGATGCCGTTGCCCTGCGTCTTTTCAATGTTTTTGGCGCCGGCCAAGCCCTTTCCAACCCCTATACCGGCGTGCTCGCAAATTTCGGCTCGCGGCTGGCCAACGGGCAGCCGCCGATGATCTTCGAGGACGGCAAGCAGCGGCGCGATTTCGTCCATGTGCGCGATGTGGCGAGGGCTTTCCGGCTTGCCCTGGAGAAGCCCGCGGCATCGGGCCAAGTGATCAATATCGGCAGCGGCCAGGCCTATTCGATCGCCGACGTCGCAACGCTTCTTGCCGACGCGATGGGCGTTCCGGAGATCGCCCCCGATATTATGAACAAGGCGCGTTCCGGCGACATTCGCAATTGCTTTGCCGATATCTCCAAGGCACGTGAACTGCTCGGCTTCGAGCCCAGATACCATCTCGAAAATTCGCTCGGTCCTTTCGTCGACTGGGTCCGGCAGACGGGGGCGATCGACCGCGGCGCCGAGATGAAGCGGCAACTGGAAGAACGGGGGCTGGTTTCATGAACAGGACCGGTTCTCGAGGATCCAGCCAGCGGGAGACTCGGCGCTTCGGCTTCGTCGAATGGTTCAGACCGGGAGAACATGAGCGGGCCGAGACACTGCTGCCGGATATTCTGGCGAGCGGCGCCAGTTATCTCAGGACACATCTATCCTGGGCGGAATATCTCGCGCCGGGCGGCCAGGAATGGTTCGATTGGCTGATCCCGCGCGTCGGCAGCGAAATCGATCTTCTGCCCTGCATCCACTACACGCCGCCATCCCTGTCGCGGACGGGCAAGTCCTCCGGCGCGCCGGTCGATCTCAAATCCTATGCCGACTTCGTCGATCATATCCTGACCCGTTACGGCGGCTATTTTCGTCATATCGAACTCTGGAACGAGCCGAACAATCTGCTCGACTGGGATTGGCGCCAGGACAGCGATTTTCTGCTCTTCTGCGAGATGATAGGCGGCGCCGCCTATTGGGCCAAGCAGCGAGGCTACAAACCGGTGCTTGGCGGCCCGTGCCCCTTCGATCCATATTGGCTCAACCTGATGGGCATACGCGGCGTGCTCGGTGTCGTCGATGCCGTCGGCTTCCACGGCTTTCCCGGGACTTGGGATAGCGAAGAGGCGACCTGGGGCGGTTGGGACATGCATCTGGGCGAGATGCGCGGGATTATCGATCGCTATAATGCCCATGCCGAGATCTGGATTACCGAGGCCGGCTATTCCACATGGCGCAATGACGAGATCGAGCAGGCGCGACGCTTCATGAAGGCGCTCACTGTCCCAGCCGACCGCATGTATTGGTATTCCTGGCGCGACGTACCGCCGGATGTTCCGGTTCAGGAAGGCCTGTGGTTCGACCCGCGGCATTATCATCTCGGCGCGGTCACCCACGACAACAAGCCGAAGCTGCTTGCCCGTCTCCTGATGGAGGGAGGTGTTAACAGGCTGGAGGCGGTCGCAGCGCTTGCCACCCCTCGAATCGCCTCCGGTGCCGCGCCGATCGTTGTCACCGGCGGGAGCGGGTTTGTCGGCTGCAATTTGGCGGACAACTTGCTGAACGACGGGGAGGACGTCGTCATTCTGGATAGCCTGGCACGATCGGGAGTCGATCAGAACCTTTCCTGGCTGATAGAACGGCACGGGGAGCGGGTGCATCCGGTTCTTGCGGACGTTCGTGATCTGATGGGGATCGAAGCTGCCTTTTGTGATGCCAAGGCTGTCTTTCATTATGCTGCCCAGACGGCTGTGACCACGAGCCTCGTCGATCCGCTGGAGGATTTTGAAACGAATGCTCGCGGCACCCTGAATGTCCTGGAAGCGGTGCGTAAGGCGGGCAGGCGCGCGCCGGTCATTTTCGCCAGCACCAACAAGGTCTATGGTGCTCTTGATGATCTTGGCATGATCGACCTCGACGATCGTTACCTTCCCGAGAGCGAAATCGTCAGGGAGCAAGGTATCGGCGAGGACCGCCCCCTCGATTTCTGCACTCCCTACGGCTGCTCGAAAGGCGTTGCCGACCAATATATTCTAGACTACGCCAAGTCCTTCGGAATACCGGCCGCGGTGCTGCGCATGAGCTGCATCTATGGGCCTCGCCAATTCGGCACCGAGGACCAGGGCTGGGTCGCGCATTTCCTGATCCGGGCTCTTGGCGGAGAACCCATTTCCATCTACGGCGACGGTAAGCAGGTGCGCGACATCCTCCACGTGAACGATGCCGTCGCCGCCTATCGGTCGTTGCTTGCGAATATTGATCGCGTCAGCGGCAATGCCTTCAATCTGGGCGGGGGGCCGCGTAACGCCGTCAGCGTGCTGGGGGTGCTGCGCGCGATCGAAGAGCTGACGGAACGTCCCGTCGCAACGAGCTTCGGCCCGTGGCGCGCCGGCGACCAGTTCTATTTCGTGGCAAACACGCAAAAGCTGGAACGCGAAACCGGCTGGGAGGCCCGCATTGGATGGCGAGACGGCCTGCGGCATCTCGCCGAATGGCTGATTGTCAATCGTTTCGGCGGTCGGCAGATCCCCAGGGAAAAGCGGAAGGTATCGGCATGATCCGACGGGAGCGACACAAGGGGCATCGCCGCGTGGTGATGACGGTCGATGCCGTGGGCGGCGTCTGGCGCTATGCCATGGATCTCGCCGCGGCGCTGAGGCCGAAGCAGGTTGAGATGGTCTTCGCAGGGCTTGGTCCCAGCCCCGGCAAGGAAAAGGTGGCCGAGGCAAACCAGATCGGCAAACTCGTCTGGCTGGACGCGCCTCTCGACTGGATGGTGGAGAACGAAAAGGCAGTTGCGCACGTCCCACGCCTGATTGCTGATCTTGCTCGCCGCGAAGAGGCCGACCTTCTGCATCTCAATCTGCCGTCGCATGCGGCTTACATGCAAACGGATCTGCCGGTTATGGCGGCGTGCCATTCCTGCGTCGTCACCTGGTTCGCCGCCGTTCGCGGAAGCCAGGTGCCGCAGGACTGGCAGTGGCAATATCGGCTCAACCAGGCCGGTTTTGCGCGCGCGGATGCCGTGATAGCGCCGAGTCGCAGCCATGCCGCAGCGATGCAAGCCGTCTACGGGCCAATCGCGGACCTCCAGGTCGTTCACAATGCGAGCGCTCTTCAAACGTCCGAGGAACCGAAGCGGAGTTTCGTTCTCGCTGCCGGGCGGTGGTGGGATGACGGGAAAAATGCCGCGGTTCTGGATGCTGCGGCAGGCATGACGCGCTGGCCCGTGGTGGCGGCCGGCGCAAACAACGGTCCTAACGGACAATCGATGCAGTTTCGCCATGCCGACCATCGCGGCGAGCTTCCGCATCCCCAGATGGCAGCCGCGATGCGGCAGGCCGCCATCGTGGCTTCGCCTTCGATCTACGAGCCGTTCGGCCTTGCAGCTCTCGAGGGGGCGAGGGCGGGCGCGGCATTGGTACTCGCGGATATACCGACCTATCGGGAGATCTGGGAGGACGCCGCCCTGTTTGCCGATCCGCGTGATCCTGAGGCTTTTGCCGATGCGTTCAACACTCTTGCCGATGATCCGCAACGGCGCGCTACGCTTGGATTGAAAGCGCGCGTGCGATCTGAGCGCTTCAGTCTCGACGCTCAAGCGAAGGCAATGTGCGGAATTTACTCCGGCATGTTTGGCCGCCCCTTTTCAACAGCAGCGGAATGATCATGAAGTTCGTCTTTTATACCCATTCGCTGATTTCCGACTGGAACCATGGCAACGCACATTTCCTTCGCGGCGTCATGCGGGATCTCCAGCGGCGCGGTCACGAAACGCTGGCATTGGAGCCGGAAGACGCCTGGAGCCGCACCAATCTCGTCAGCGATCAAGGGCCGGCCGCCGTCGAGCGTTTTCATCAGGTCTTTCCGCAGCATCGCTCGGATTTCTACGACGAGGCTTTCGACCACGAGGCGGCACTTGGCGATGCCGATGTCGTCATCGTGCACGAGTGGACGGCACCGCGACTGGTCGAGAGCCTCGGGCGCATCCGGCGCAAAGGCGCGGCCTTCACCCTGCTCTTTCACGATACGCATCACCGGGCCGTCTCGGCCGAAGGGGACATCGCGTCGCTCATGCTTGACGACTACGACGGGGTGCTGGCCTTCGGGCAGACCTTGCGTGAGCGCTATCTTCGTGCAGGCTGGGGAAAGTCCGTCTTCACCTGGCACGAGGCAGCGGACGACGCGCTGTTTCGGCCGTTGCCGGATGTCGAGAAGTCAGGCGACCTCATCTGGATCGGCAATTGGGGCGATGACGAGCGATCGGCTGAGATTGCCGAGTTCCTGATCCGGCCCGCCAGAGATCTGGCGCTGAAGACGATGGTTCGCGGCGTTCGCTACCCTGACCATGCGCTGGATGAACTTCGCAACGCCGGCATCGCTTATGGCGGCTGGATCGCCAACGCCGATGTTCCGACCGCCTTTGCTCGCCACAAAGTGACGGTACACATCCCGCGGCGACCTTATGTCGAGCACCTGCCCGGTATTCCGACGATCAGGGTCTTCGAGGCACTAGCCTGCGGCATACCCCTGATCTCGGCACCTTGGGCTGATGTCGAGCATCTCTTCACCCCAGCCCGGGACTATCTGCCCGTCGGCAATGGCGAGGAGATGAAGAAGAGCCTGCGTGCCGTCCTCTTCGATACAGATCTCGCCGCGAGCCTCGCTGCAGCCGGTCTTGCGACCATCAAGGCGCGTCACACCTGCCGGCACCGCGTTGATGAACTGCTGGAAATTCTGGCGAACTGCGGCACGAGCAAGGTCACTGCGAAGCTTCAGCCATGGGAGGCGGCGGAATGAAAATCGCATTTTATGGTTCTAGCCTCGTCTCTGCCTATTGGAATGGTGCCGCCACTTACTATCGCGGCTTGCTGCGGGCGCTCGCGGGGAAAGGCTATGAGATCACCTTCTACGAGCCCGACGTCTACGATCGGCAGAAAAACCGCGACATCGATCCACCGGACTGGTGCAGGGTCGTCGTCTACGAGGGAACGATCGACGCATTGAAGACCGTTGCCGGCGAAGCTGCCAGGGCCGATATTGTCGTCAAGGCGAGCGGCGTCGGTTTCGAAGACGATCTGCTGCTGGAGGAAGTCCTTCGCAACGCGCGACCGCGAGCCCTGAAAATCTTCTGGGACGTCGATGCCCCGGCAACGCTTGCCGAACTCAGGGCCGATCCCGATCACCCGTTGGGCCGAGCGCTCCCGAAGATCGATCTTGTGCTGACCTATGGCGGCGGCGATCCTGTCGTGAGTGCATACCGCTCCATCGGGGCAGCCGAATGCATTCCTGTCTACAATGCGCTCGACCCGCAAACTCATCATCCGGTACCGGAGGACGGCCGCTTTGGCGCCGATCTCGGTTTCCTCGGCAATCGCCTGCCGGACCGGGAGGCCCGGGTCGAGCGCTTCTTCCTGGAGCCTGCCTCTCGTCTGCGGGACCGGAAATTCCTGCTCGGTGGCTCCGGCTGGCAGGACAAGCCGATGTCGCCGAATGTCAACTACATCGGCCACGTGCCGACGCGCGACCACAACGCCTTCAACGTTACTCCCATGGCGGTTCTCAACATATCGCGTGCCAGCATGGCGGAGACCGGATTTTCGCCCGCGACGCGGGTCTTCGAGGCGGCCGGCGCCGGCGCCTGCCTCATTACCGATTATTGGCAGGGCATCGACCTGTTCCTTAAGCCCGATGAGGAGATTCTCGTTGCGCGCGATGGCGAGGATGTGGCTGCCCTGATGGCTGGTCTGTCGCGCCGCGGCGCCCAGGAAATCGGAGAGCGGGCGCGCCGGCGCGTGCTGGCCGAGCACACATACGCCAATCGCGCCGAAACGGTAGATGCGATCTTTCGCGCCCGCCTCGGCGCGCGCGTGGAGGCAGCGGAATGACAAGGCCGCTCGACATCGTCTTCCTCGGCCTTTCGCTTTCCTCGTCCTGGGGAAACGGCCACGCGACGACCTATCGCGCGCTCATCAAAGGCTTGCGGCAGGATGCTCACCGCGTTCTGTTCCTGGAGCGAGATGTTCCCTGGTACGCCAATCACAGGGACCTCGCTTCGCCTGACTTCTGCGAGCTCGGTTACTATTCCGATCTGAATGCCATGATCGAGCTTTACGGTGAAAGGCTGCGCAAGGCCGACGCCGTTATCGCGGGATCCTATGTACCGGATGGCGTGGCGCTGATCGACAGGCTCGCTGCGTTGGAGTTGAAAAGTCTCTGCTTCTACGACATCGACACGCCGGTGACCTTGTCCAAGCTCGACCGCGGCGATGAGGAATATCTGGCGCTGCGGCAGATACCGCTGTTCGACGCCTACTTCTCCTTCTCAGGAGGAGAGGTGCTGGCGCGATTGGTGCAGGACTACGGTGCACGGAGCGCCGTTGCCCTCTACTGCTCCGTCGATCAGGAGCGCTACGCAAATACGGGAGAGGCTGCCGCATGGGATCTTGGCTATCTCGGAACCTACAGCCCGGACCGGCAGCCGACGCTGGAGCATCTCCTCCTGGAGCCGGCGCGCCGTCTGCCGGAGATGCGCTTCGTCATCGCCGGATCGCAATTTCCTGATGAGATCGAGTGGCCGGCCAATGTCGAACGCATCAAGCATCTGGCGCCAGCCGAACATGCAAGTTTTTACAGCCGGCAGCGATTCACACTGAACGTTACTCGCCGCGACATGATTGCCGCCGGCTGGTCTCCCAGTGTGCGACTCTTCGAGGCCGCCGCCTGCGGAACGCCGATCATCAGCGACTTCTGGCGCGGCCTCGGCGAGCTATTGCCGGACGGCGAGGCCCTGTTCATAGCGCGCGCGCCGGAAGAGGTTGTGGCGCTGCTGAGGGAACTTCCCGACAGCGACCGCTTGTCGGTCGCGGCTGCCGCCAGGAAAGTGGTGATGAACAGTCATACGGGGGCTGCGCGTGCTCGCGAATTCGCCCGCGCTCTTTCGCAACTGCCCGCTAATCCAGCTTTGGACCGTATCTCAGCGTAAGGAGAGTATCGATGCTTCACGTCAATCATCGCCGGAAAGGAAAGACTGCTCTGGTTGCAGGGGGCGCCGGCTTTGTCGGCTCGCATCTCTGTGATGCGCTTCTCGGCCGCGGCGATACGGTCATCTGCGTCGACAGCTACATTACCGGGTCGCGGGACAATGTGAGGCCGCTGATGAACCATCCGGGTTTCCGGCTTATCGAAGAGGATATTTGTGCAGTCCTGAAGATCGACGAGCCTCTTGACCAGATCTACAATCTGGCCTGCGCTGCATCGCCGCCGCAATATCAGGCGGATCCGGTTCATACGATGATGACCTGTGTCGCCGGCACGGGCAACCTTCTCGCGTTGGCCGAACAGCACGGGGCATCCTTCCTCCAGGCCTCGACAAGCGAGGTCTATGGCGACCCGGCCGAGCATCCGCAGCGAGAGGATTATCGCGGCAACGTCAGCTGCACGGGGCCACGCGCCTGCTACGACGAGGGAAAGCGCGCCGCCGAAGCTCTCTGCTTCGACATGCTGCGGGTCAGGCGCGTCGACGCACGGGTCGCCCGCATCTTCAACACCTATGGACCGCGCATGCAGGCCAATGACGGCCGGATCGTCTCCAACCTGATCGTGCAGGCCCTGTCCGGGAAGCCTCTGACCATCTATGGAAGCGGCACACAGACGCGATCCTTCTGCTATGTCAGCGATCTTGTCGGTGGTCTCATAGCCCTGATGAACGTGCGGCCAAACCCCGGCATGCCTGTCAACCTCGGCAATCCTGGGGAGTTCACCATCAATGAGCTTGCCGAGATGGTTCGTTCAATGATGGCGGTTCGGACCGTGCTCGCCTACAAGGCGCTGCCGAAGGACGATCCCCAGCGTCGCCGGCCTGATATTTCCCGCGCGATGGAGCTTCTCGATTGGCAGCCGACGGTACCGCTTGCCGAAGGGCTGCGATATACAATCGACTGGTTTGCCGCCAATCTGGACGATAGCCCACGCAAGCGAACAGGAGCGCCTCGCTCTCGTCGCAGAATGGCGGCCTCGCAGGCCGCCTCCCTGGAGAGCTGATCGAAAGGCGGATGCACGATGATGAACCCGTCTTTGAAACGGCGTATCAAAGAATTGGGCCCCTGGTTCCATAATATGCGGCTG
This sequence comes from Rhizobium phaseoli, assembly GCF_001664385.1. Lineage (NCBI taxonomy): Bacteria > Pseudomonadati > Pseudomonadota > Alphaproteobacteria > Hyphomicrobiales > Rhizobiaceae > Rhizobium > Rhizobium phaseoli. Next base: position 589,252 of record NZ_CP013536.1, read on the forward strand.
GGGGAGATCGAGACCGCGCCGGACCATTTTCTCGGCGACTACCCGGCATTCAAATGGGACGGTTTCAAACATGTGGTGCCTGACGATCTTGCAGGCCGCAGCGTTCTTGATATCGGCTGTAATGCCGGATTTTATACCCTCGAGATGAAACGCCGCAACGCGGGCCGGGTTCTCGGCATCGATAGTGATCCACGCTATCTCGAACAGGCCCGTTTCGCCGCCGATCATTTTGCCCTCGACATCGAGTTCAGGCAGATGTCGGTTTATGAGGTTGCACAACTCGGCGAAACCTTCGATCTCGTGCTCTTCATGGGTGTCCTTTACCACCTGCGCCATCCGTTGCTGGCACTTGATCTGCTCTACGAACACGTGGTTGGCGATCTCATGCTGTTCCAATGTCTGCAGCGGGGCGAGGAGCGGATTGCCCCGCTTCAAGATGACTATGAATTTTCGGAATGGAACGTTTTCGACCGGCGGGACTACCCGACGCTGTTCTTCGTCGAAGAGCGCTATGCGGCCGATCCTACCAACTGGTTCATCCCGAACAAGGCAGCGGTCGAAGCCATGTTGCGAAGCTCCGGATTTGTGTTGGAGGCAAATCCCGAGCGCGAGGTTTATCTTTGTCGCCGAGGCCGGCGGCCCTACATGGTCGAGCCGCCGCCCGCTTGAGGCGATCGCTCGACAGGACAATGCAGGTCCACAATGTTGAAAGGTACGGGACCGTTTTCGTTTGCCATTGTTGCGATCCTCGTCATCGCGACCTTGGTCTGGTTCGTGACCAAACCGCATCCGCTTTTTGCTGCCGGAGATCCTCGATTAACGCCCGGGGATGCGGAGCGGGGCCGATTGGTATTTGCCGCGGGCGGCTGCGCCTCCTGCCATGCTTCACCGGGTCAACCCGATCGCCTGAAACTGGGCGGCGACCTCGCTCTGGCCTCTCCTTATGGAACGTTTCGGGTCCCAAATATTTCGCCCGATCCGCAGGCCGGCATCGGCTCATGGTCGGTCGCCGATCTGGCCAATGCGCTGATTGCCGGCGTGTCTCCGTCGGGACGGCATTACTATCCCGTGTTTCCCTATGCCAGCTACACCGGCATGACGCTTGACGATGTCAAGGACCTCTATGCCTATCTGCACACGCTTCGGCCGGTCGCGGAGCGTCCGCAGCCGCACGATATCGATCCGATTTTTCGCATTCGACGCTTCGTCGGCTTCTGGAAGCTGCTCTTCTTTCATCAAGGCCGGCCGGGGGGGAATCCGCTCGGCGATCCGATGCATGATCGCGGAGCCTATCTGGTCGAAGCGCTCGGCCATTGCGCCGAGTGCCATTCCTCCCGCAACATCTTCGGCGCAATCAAGCCCAAAACCCGGTTTGCCGGAGGGGTGAGTTCCGAAGGCGTCGGCTTTAATCCGAACATCACGCCGGAGGGCATCGGCTCGTGGTCCGAGCAGGATATCGCCGAAATGCTTCGGAGCGGCAAGACGCCCGATCACGGTTATGTCGGCTGGTCCATGGCCGATGTCGTGGAGAACACATCCGAGCTTCCCGAGCCGGACCGCATCGCCATGGCTCGATATCTGAAGTCGTTGCCGCCGCGACCGACGCCGCATCCGTAAATCTGGTGAACGGTTTTGCCGTCGCTCAATGCCTCAACGGCCATAGAGATAGGCGGCGAGGTCACGGGCCTCCGCTTCGGAAATGCCGGTGGCCGGCATCGCGGTCTTCGGCGAATAGGCCTGCGGCGTAACGATCCAGCCGACCAGATTATCGGCGGAATTGTTGAGCACGCCGGCAATATAGACTCGTTCGCGCAGACCGGACAGGTCGCCGCCGACCTTGCCGTCGGCGCCCTCTATGCCCGGAATCGTGTGGCATCCGGCGCAGCCATAGCGGCGGAAGATCGCCGGTGCGCGTGCGGGATTGCCTTTCGTCATCGCGATCGCAGCGGCTTGGCGTTCGGAGCGCTGGCGATAAATGTCGGTCAAGAACACCGCTGCCGCCAAGCTAGCCATGCAGGCAGCCGCCACGAAAGCAGGCCGAAGCGAGTTACGGGGCAACGATGTGCGTTCCACCTGCGCCTCCTTTTGCCGAATCTCTGATCCACAACGCGGTCAGCGTCAGCGCTGCGATGGCGTAGATGGTTCCTGCAGGCACCCACATCACCAGGCCCGCCACCTGCTGATCCTCGAGCGGCGACAGCCCCCAGGTCTCGGCGGCTCGCGTCTGCACCCCATAGAGCACCCTCGGCGCAAGTGCGATCAGCGCGCCGAGAATGCTCATATGCAGCATGGTCAAAAAGACATGCCAGGCGGCCAGCCCCCGGTTCTTCTTCCAGATGACGGACCACCAGAACAGGATGGCGCTCGCGAAAAAAGAAAGATGCTGCAGCCGGTGGAGGGGCGTGCTGTCAATCGTGGCGTCGAACAGAACCGGCGCGTGCCAGGCCCAGATCGCCGCGCCATGCATCAAAGTCGCAACGGTGCCGTTGCTGAGACAGTTCCACGTGCTGCGCACGGCGTGGGAAGCAAGCGCCCGTGCCGTCTGGCGCCTGACGATCCTCGGTAGCCCCCAGAGCAGCATCGCCGAGGGCCGCGCCAACACGATGAGCGGCGCCGAAACTGCCATAACCAATTCATGTTCGATCATGTGGAAGGTGAACAGCTGCTCACCCAGCCAGTGCAGGGGAGAGACGAGCGCGCCGGCCAGAACGAGCCAGCCGGTCCAGAAGGTCGCGACCCGCTGCACGAAGGCACGACGGCTTTCGGCCGATCGAGACCGGAAGCGAAGGCTGCCGCATGCAAATAAGGCCGCGCTGAGGCCCAGCGGCATAACGATCCAGAGGTCCATGGTCCATGGCAAGGAGACGGAATGGACATGGCCGTCATGGGCCGACGCAGGTGCCGCCATAGTCACCAGAAAGGAGATCGTGGTTGCTGTTCTCATAGCCGCGGCACCCAATAGATGCATCCGTAGAGAGGAAGCCAGGCGAGGACGACAAAGTTCCAGTAAAGCGCGTTGTCTTCGACGTCGCCGTAGCGGCGGGTGTTGTCTGCATGCTTGGAAAACATCAGGCAGGCGAGAACGATGGTGTCGATGAGATCGGTGACGATGTGGGTGGTGTGAAGACCAAGGATCGTCCAGGTGATCGATCCGTAGGCGTCGTCGTCCCAGCTTATATGAAGGGCAGGAAATTCGATGAAGCGGGGGATGAGCGGTATCGCGCCCATGAAGGTCATGGCGATCAGTCCCAGGCGCACCTTGCGCAGGTCCTTGCGTTGCGCCCACCGCGAGACCAGCATATTCGGCACGATGCTGACGAGAAGCAGCAGCGTCAGGATTGTGCCCGGAAGAAGGTCCGGAGGAGGGGCTTCGATCGGCCAACGCGGCGCCAGGCTCATCAGATAGAAATAGACCGCGATTGTCAGTGCAAATCCCATGCCTTCGATCAACATGAAAGCGCCGGTGCCCCAGAAGGTCAGGCTCGCGCTGCCCGTTCCATGCAGGGGAAGCTTCGACAGGTCGAGCGCGATGCGTTCTTTCATGACTCGTCCTCCGGAGTTTGCTTCGGCCAGAACCATCCCGTGAGGGTGATGGCTATCGGAATCGCTCCCCAGATCACCGCCCAGGGGGTGAAGATCGAGCCGATCAGCATGATGGTGGTGGCGATCGCCGCCAGGAACGGCCAGATCGAATTGGCTGGCATGGCTTCCCGCGCTTCCGGCTCGGCGGCCGTAACGCTGCTGACGATTACTTCGCGTCGGTCGAGCCTGAGGCCTGTGGCCACCGGCAAGGTCTCTCTGTCCGCCCAGAGTGGTGCGGCGGATCGAACAACCGGGATGTGGCGGAAATTGTAGGGGGGAGGGGGCGAGGATGTGGCCCATTCCAGCGTCGAGGCGTTCCAGGGGTTCGGCCCTGCGAGCGGGCCGAATTTGAAGCTGCGCACCGCGTCGATGAAGAAGATGAGGAAGCCGGCAGCCAGGATGACGGCGCTGAGACTGACGAAAAGGTTCAAGCCTGCCCAGGGCAATTCCGGCGGATAGGTATAGACGCGTCGCGGCATGCCTTGCAGGCCGAGGATGTGCATCGGGAAGAAGGTCAGGTGAAAGCCGGTGAAGATGAGCCCGAAGGCCCATCGGCCGAGCCGTTCGCTCATCATGCGGCCGGTCATCTTCGGGAACCAGTAGTAGATCGCGCCGATGAGCGGGAAGACGGAACCGCCGATCAGCACGTAATGAAAATGTGCGACGACGAAATAAGTATCGTGAACCTGCGTGTCGAGCGGCACGGAGGCCACCATCACGCCGGTCATTCCGCCGATGACGAAGGTAATCAGGAAGCCGATGATGAAAAGCAGCGGCGTCTTGAAGACGGGACGTCCGTCCCACAACGTCGCCAACCAGCAGAAGATCTGGGTCCCGGCAGGAATGGCGATCGCCATGCTGGAGGCGGTGAAGAAGCTGCTTCCGAGACGAGGCAGACCGGCAACGAACATGTGATGGACCCAAAGCCCGAAAGCCAGAACACCGGTCGCGATCATCGCCAGGACAAGCGGCAGATAGCCGAAGACCGGGCGCCGGGTGAACGTCGAGATCATGGCGGACACCATGCCGACGGCGGGCAGGAAGATGATGTAAACCTCCGGGTGGCCGAAGAACCAGAACAGGTGCTGCCAGAGAAGGACGTCGCCGCCTTCCGAGGGATTGTAGAATTGCGTACCGACCAGCCGGTCGAGAATGAGCGAAGAGGAGCTGAACATGATCGCCGGCATGGCCAGGATGACGAGAAAGGCCGTCACCAGCATCGACCAGACGAAGAGCGGAATGCGATTGAGCGACATGCCAGGCGCCCTCAGCTTGAAGACGGTCACGACGATTTCGACGGCGACGGCAAGGGCGGATACTTCGGTGAAGGTGATCATCTGTGCCCAGAGGTCCACCCGCTTTCCCGCGCCATATTGCGGACCGGCCAACGGCACGTAAGAGAACCAGCCAACATCGGGGGCGGTATCGAGAGCCAGAGAGATCCAGAGAAGCAGCCCCCCGGCCAGAAATATCCAATAGGAGAAGGCATTCAGCCTTGGAAAGGCGATGTTGCGCGTTCCGACCATCAGCGGAACAAGATAGACCGCCATTGCCTCCATCACCGGCACGGCGAAAAGGAACATCATGTTGCTCCCGTGTACGGTGAAAATCTGGTTGTAACGGTCGGCGCTGATGAAGCGTGCCTCCGGGAAAGCAAGCTGCAGGCGCATCGACAGCGCAAGCACGCCGCCGAGGAGCAGGAAGATGAAGGCTGTCGCGATATAACGCCGCCCGATGATCTTGTGATCGACCGTGGACAATGCCGCCAGCAGCCCTGACGGCGTCGACCAAGTTCGCCTGAGAAGGGCTTCGGCGCCTTCATCGCCGGCTACCAGATCAGCGGGGGATGGGATATTGGCCTGGCCGGTCATCGGAGTTCACTCAGATAGGCGGTCAATTGCCGCAGCTCTTCGCTGGTGAGGGGAACCAAGGGCATGTTGTTTCCCGGCTTCAACGTCTGCGGATCGGCAATCCACGCGGCGATCGAGCCCCGGCTATTCTCCAGCAGCCCCGCCCCGATCATGCTGCGGCTGCCGACATGGGTAAGATCCGGTCCTGAGATGCCGCCCGCCGCGGTGCCGCGGATCGTGTGGCAGGCGGCGCATGGCTTGCTGATAAAGACCAGCTTGCCCGCCGCGGCATCGCCATCGGCCGGCTCGACCGCCGCTCTTCGCTGCGCGTCCAGCCAGCGGGCATACTCGTCAGGCTCCTCGGCAACCACCAGCAGAGCCATGTGGCTGTGCTGCAGGCCGCAGAATTCGGCGCATTGACCGCGATAGATGCCAGGTTTGTCTGCATGAAGCGTCAGCCCGTTCTCGCGGCCGGGAACCAGATCCTGCTTTCCCGTCAGGTTCGGTACCCAGAATGAGTGAATGACGTCCGTTGCCTCCAGGCGCAGCCGGACGTCGGTTCCCACCGGAATATGCAGTTCGTTGGCCGTCTGAAAGGTTTTGGCCGGGTCCGCATCAAGATAAGTGAACTGCCACCACCATTGCTGGCCTCGAACGACGATCGTCGCAGGATCAGCCTCGCGCCAGTCGATGCTGCGCGTGGCGTAAAAGCTCGAGACGGTCAGAAAGGTTATGACGAGAACGGTCCCCACAATTGCCGCGCTTACGACCCTGCCCATGGAACGCTCGGTCTGAGGCCTGCCGGGCGCCGGGTTGTTACTGCGAAGCAGGGCCCAGGCCATCACGGCCATGACCAGCACGAAGACGACGCCGCAGACCGCGACGAACAGCAATAGCAACTCTCTAAGCTCCATGGCTGAAGGTCCATCGGCATTCAGCGCCGATTGCGGATCGCCAGTGCAGCTGGAGAGAAACAGGAGATGGGGGAGTAGAGAAGAGGCGCGCGGGATCTTCAAGGCCGAACACCTCGATCGGAACGGACGCCGGCCGGTCCCTCCTCGAAATGGCTTGCCGCCGGTGCGCGGTTCTCGGCTGGTCTGGTATGTTTGTCGTCGTTCCGGCTTGGCGCAGTATAGGGTGCCGAATAGGCGCCGATCGTCCTGACGTAGCCTGCGAGCTGCCAGATCTGGTCGCTCGTCATCTTGTTGGCGAAGGACGGCATGCCATGAGGCCGTCCGTCGCGGATGGATGCCACGACCGAGACCATTTCCGAACCGTACAGCCACCAGCCATCGAGAAATGAAGGGCCGGTTCCGCCTCGCCCATCTCCATGGCAGATAGGGCAGCCGAACCAGGAATAAAGACGCTTGCCTTGGCTCAGATCATAGGCGGTGCTTTCATAGGGCTTGTCGAGGGCGAAATAGACGTCGGGAGGTGTCCCGCCGATCTTGTCGGGCATCAGCCGGAACTGGTCGAGCGCTGAGGTAACAGGGGGATTGGCGCGATATTGCCTGGGATGCCTTGCCCAGCCGATCACCGCGCCGATAGCAAACACGCAGAGAATTGCTGTCGAGGCGAACCAAATTCCGGGCTTTTTTTCGGTTGCTCGGTCGGGAGGCGGCGGTAGCTGCACCACGGCTCCCAACACGGCGGGGTAGGCTCGATCCTGCCGTGGACGAAGTGCCCAGCCGATAGCTGCCGCTGCGGCGGCCACGCAGAAAAGCGTCGCTGCCATAAACCAGCTTCCGTTCTTGCTTTGGCCCATCGCCGAGATCCGGTTCAAGACCGCGAGGATTGGGCGGAGAGGCTGAGACGCACCGGCAGCAGCTTATAAGACGGCGTCTTGGCCTTCGCATCGTGATGGGCCAGCGGAAAGAGCGGGTTCGCCTCCGGATAATAGGCCGCGCAGCAGCCGGCCGGAATATCGTGCCGCACGACTTTGAAATCTGTGACGCGGCGCATCTTTGCGACCTCGATGGCCGTCGTCAGATCGACGAAGTCACCCTCTTTGAAGCCCAGCCTGAGAATGTCCTCCTCGTTCATGAAGACCACCTTTCTCGTCCCCTTCACGCCGCGGTAGCGATCGCCATAGGCATAGATCGTCGTATTGAACTGATCGTTCGCGCGCAGGGTGGTAAGGTTGAGAACCTCCCCGGCGCCGGAACCGATATCGAGTTCGGGAAAGAGCCGCGGTGGGGTGATGAAGTTGGCTTTCTGGTTCGCAGTCGTCCATTTTCGCTCCCGCGCCGGTACGGGTCTCGGAATGCCGCCTGGCTGGAACATGCGTTTGTTGAAATCCCTGAACGTCTCGGGATAGGTCGCTTCGATCGCGTCGCGGATCTTCGAATAGTCGCCGACCCATTCATCCCAGGGCACCCGACCTTTCGTCAGCGTTGCTTTGGCCATGCCGGCGATGATTGCAGGTTCCGACAGCAGCTCGTCGCTTGCCGGTTTTGCCCTTCCGCGCGAGCCGTGGAAATGCGCCACCGAGCTTTCGATGGAGACGGCTTGCGGGCCGCTTGCCTGATCATCGATCTCGATCCGGCCGAGGCAGGGCAGGAGGTAGGCAATCTCGCCATGGATCACATGGCTGCGATTGAGCTTGGTTGCAATCTGGACACTGAGGCGCAGTTTCCGCCAAGCTTCTTCCATCGCCTCCGTTTCCGGAACCGCACGCAAGAAATTACCGCCGAGCCCGACAAATGCCTTTGCCTCCCCTTGCATGATGGCTTTGCAGGTATCGACCGTCGAGCGCCCCTCCCATCTCGGAGGCTCGAAGTGATAAAGTACCGACAGCTTGTCGAGCGGGACGAGGGCAGGCTTTTCGGTTATTCCGACCGTGCGCTGTCCCTGAACGTTCGAATGTCCTCGCACGGCGCAGATGTTTGCGCCCGGCTTACCGACATTGCCGCGCAACAGCGCGAGATTGGCGACCATGTGGACGTTCTGGACGCCCATCACATGCTGGGTCAGGCCCATACCGTAGATCATCAGCACGGCTTCTGAATGCGCATAGATGCGCGCCGCCTGGATCATCTGTTCGCGGGTCAGGCCGGAAACACGCTCCAGTTCGGCCCAATCGTGCCGACGGGCGGTGTCGGCGAACTCTTCGAAGCCCGACGTATGCGTGTTGATGAAATCGTGGTCGAGCACGTGCTTCTTGTCGGCTGCCGCGATGGAAGCGGCAAAGGCGACTGCCGCAGCGTTGTCCGGTTTGTCAGGAACGGCGTCGGAGCCTGAAACCTTGCTCGCGCCTATCGCCTTCAAGGCATCGTCGGCTTCGATCAAGGCTTTGCAGACCCCGAACAGGGCTGCGATATCACCGCCGTTCTTCACCTGGAAATATTCCGAGGAAATCGGCGTCGATCGGCCCGTCAGCATCTGGCTCGGCATTTGCGGGTTGATGAAACGCTCAAGGCCGGCTTCGCGCAACGGATTGAAGGTGACGATCCTGACGCCTCTATCGGCCGCATCCTGCAGATCGTGCAGCATTCTGGGCGAAGAGGTGGCGACATTCTGCGCCAGGTAGAAGATGCAGTCGCAGTTCTGGAAGTCCGAAAGGATCGCCGTGCCGACGGTCGCGCCGATGCTTTCCGGGAGCCCGACCGACGTGCTTTCGTGGCACATATTCGAGGAGTCGGGCAAATTATTGCTGCCGAAGATGCGCGCGAAAAGCTGATACATGTAGGAGGTTTCCAGGGAGGCGCGACCCGAGGTGTAGAAATCCACCTGCTGCGGAGGAATGGACCGCAGCTCTCTGCCGATTTCGTCAAAGGCCTCGTCCCAGCTCACTGGTTCGTATTTGTCCGTCGCGCTGTTCCATCGCATCGGGTGGGTAAGCCGACCCTGCTCCTCGAGATCGTGATCGCTCCATTGCTCCAGTTCCTGCAATGCATGGGCGGCAAAAAAAGCGCGGTTCGCCCGGCGCGTGGTGATCTCCCAGGCAGTTGCCTTTGCACCCTCCTCGCAGAATTCCATCGCATGCGGCTTTGCAGGCTTGGCCCAGGCACAGCTCACGCACATATAGCCGTCCGGTTTGTTGTGGTGGGCAAGCAGCGACGATCCGGATCGCGGGACGTGCTCGCGCAGAAGGATTTCTCCGACAGCTCTCGCCGCTCCCCAGCCGCCCGCCGTCCCTGTGTTTTCTCCGATTGTTGGGTGATGTTTCGACTTCGTTGACATGTCTAGCTCCCCACAGTGCCGAAGCGGAAATCCCCGGCAAGTTATTCGCGGTCCGAACTCTCCGGGGAACAAACTGTTCCAGGCGTGCCAGCGGAGGCGCCTGACGATTGCCGGGACTGAGAGGCGAATGAACGATCCCTGACGGCTCAATCATGGCGCAGGCGCTCAGAGTGGTGTCGGCGCCTCGGCCTCGACCTCAGCATAGAGCTGGCCGCACATCGTCAGCGATCGCCGCATGGCAGCGACCCGGTCCTCGGCGTCTTTGGAGGAATAGGCCCAGATTTCGGTGGCCCAGCTCTTGCCATCCATCTCGTACTGAAGGGCGAATTTGTAGAGACGTCGCGCGTCCGCGTCGCTGCTTAAGAAAGCGCAATCCGGATCGTCGCAGTGCTGTCTCCTGCGGGGGAAACGTATAACATTCACAACAACCTGCTCCTCGGATCGCCTCGTCGCCATGGCTCGACAGGCGCTTTTCCAGGGACCAAACCAGACCGCTTGAATTTCGTTCCCTTCGATTGCCGTTGGAGCGGGTCATCGTCCAACCGTCGAAGCACGCGCGCCAGAAAGCAGTTGATTGCGAAGCGCCGGAAGCGGACTACCCTCACATGCGGGAGGCGCAGGCTGGCACGACGGCGGTTGACGTTGCCGCACGTACGGCACGTCGGCGACACGTTCCCTCTTGATCGGCGAGGCCGTGGGTCTTTTCAGGCGTAGGCAAAGCCTTTCGTCACACCGACCGACGGAACATTTCTTGCCATGACTTTCAGATCCTCGCGAACCATCTCCGAAACCAGCTGATCAAGGCTGGTCTCGTGTTTCCACCCAAGCTTCGTGTGCGCTTTCGTCGGATCGCCAATCAGAAGATCAACTTCTGTCGGACGGAAGTAGGTTGGATCGATTTCCACCACACACTGACCGGATGTCTTGTCGTATCCCTTTTCCTCGACCCCGTTCCCACGCCAGTCGATCGGCATGCCCACCTTGGCGAAGGCCTTGTCCACAAAGGAACGAACCGAATGCGTTTCGCCGGTCGCCAGGACATAGTCCCCTGGTTCGTCCTGCTGCAGCATCAGCCACATGCCGCGGACATATTCTCGTGCATGTCCCCAGTCGCGCTTGGCGTCCAAATTGCCGAGATAGAGCTTCTCCTGCAATCCAAGATGGATCGCAGCCGCCGCCCGGGTGATTTTACGCGTGACGAATGTTTCGCCGCGGATCGGGCTTTCATGATTGAACAAAATCCCGTTGGAGGCATGCATGCCGTAGGCCTCGCGATAATTGACCACAATCCAATAGGCATAGAGCTTGGCCGCCGCGTAGGGCGAGCGAGGGTAGAAAGGTGTCGTTTCGCTCTGCGGAACTTCCTGAACTTTGCCGTAGAGTTCCGAGGTGGACGCCTGGTAGAAGCGCGTCTTCTTGGTCAGCCCCAGCAGGCGAATTGCTTCAAGCAGCCGCAGGGTGCCGGTTCCATCGGCGTTGGCAGTATATTCCGGTGTCTCGAAGGAAACTTGAACGTGGCTCTGCGCGGCGAGATTATAAATCTCGTCCGGCTGCGTTTCCTGTATGACGCGGATGAGATTGGTCGAATCGGTCATATCCCCGAAGTGCAAAATGAAGCGAGGATTCTCGACATGGGGGTCCTCGTACAGATGCTCGATGCGACTGGTGTTGAAGGACGACGAGCGTCGTTTGAGGCCGTGAACGATATAGCCCTTGTCCAGGAGCAGTTCGGCCAAATATGCACCGTCCTGCCCTGTTATGCCTGTAATCAGCGCAACTTTTCGGTTCTTTTTCATTCCGGCATCCATGGTTACTCTCCAACTCGAATACATAGGCAGAAGCAGATGTTGCTCTATCGTTTTTGTGATTTCAGAGAAAATTGGCCGCTTGGATATCTTGCGCGATGCGTCATTCTTTGAAATTGTAGTATTTCATAAGCGATCTAGAGAATAGTTCAGAGTCACTGAAATTATACAGTGCGTGCTTTTCGGGATTTACCCTGTTGATCGCGACAATAATTTCCGAATTTCTTGGGCTTTTCATTTGTTGCAGGCCAAACTCGACTGCGCGACGGCTGGTCTTTCCCCATCTGACAACCGCCAGTGTTTTCTCCGCGAGCGCAGTCAAAAGCACGGTGTCTGTGGAGGCGAGCACAGGTGCGCTGTCGAAGATGACAATCCGGCCGGCCGCGCCCGCCATTTCGATGATTTCTGCCAGGCCATTCGAACGGACGCGCCGCTGAAGACTGAACTTGCCGGATGGTATGAAGTCGATACCGCTTGGATGGTGGTCGACGACGTCGCGGATATCGGCGTGGCCATTCAGGAATTCGTTCAATCCCTGCCGTAGCCCCGACTTGAAATACGACTCGAGTTCTCCCCGTCGAAGGTCGCCGTCGACCAGCAGCACCGGAATTGCTGCGGCGGCGAGTTCGATCGCCAGCGATCTCGCGATAAGCGACTTGCCTTCTCCGCTATGAGCCGACGTAACGACGATGCTGTTCGGCAATTTGCCGCCATTGGACTGTTTGAGTGTCAGGATCACGGTGCGGATTGCTTCGTCGAACATCGGGACCCGCACCTGTCCGAAAATCGTCTTCGGATTTTCTCTCCGCGCCAGCCGTGGGATGAGCCCAGCCGGTATCGTGCGGGCCATTCCTGCTATTTGGTCGAAGCTCCGGATGGACCGGTCCCACATTTCCATCACGAAGGCAGCCGTTACCGCTGCCGATATTGCAGCCAGAAGGGCACTCACCAGATAGAAAAGCCGCCCGCGTCCCTGCGCTGCGAGGGGCACTGAAGCCGGTGATAAGACTTCCAATTCCGCCCCGGGAAGCTTGGCCTTGTCGGCGAGGTCACGGCGCTGGTCCTCAAGCTTCTCGAGGGCCGTTTGTTCCTTGTCGGAGATCCGCTGCAGTCGCGTCAATTCCGTCTGCACCAGGGCGTCGCGTGCGCGTTTCTCATGAGCGACATCCAAGATCGATTGGACTGCGGCAGCCTCATGATCAAGTGCGGCGAGCTTGGCGCGCATTGTTTGAAGATATTGCTTGGTCGCAAAGCTGAGGTCGGCGCGGGATTTTTCGATCTTCCCGCGCAAGTCTACCACGGCCTCGGCATTGCCGTCGTATAATTCAAGCAGACGGGCAAGATCGTCCTCCTGCGCGTGAAGATCTCGTTGCTTTGAGGTAATATCGTCCGGGAGGGCGATGTTCTGCACGGCGACCGAAGCGCTATCGGCTGCCTCAAGCGTCGATATCACGGCCTTTACCTCAACCCGGGTTTCCTCAATTTTTCCTTCGCGGCCGGTGAGTTCTATAAGTGATTTCAGCCTTTCATCCTGTGCGTCCTCTTTCGAGATGACGTCCATTGATTCTTGATAGCTTCGGGCAGCCTCGCGAGCAGTATCCGCGCGAGCCTTCTGTTCGGAGATGCGCTGCACGATCCATTTTTCCGCTGCATCGAGACGGCTGCGGACACTGCCCTTCCGCTCATCGAGGTAGATGCTGATGACACGGTTCGGAACCGCGGCGGCGAGTTGAGGGTCGTTCGTCGTAAAGCTGACCTGGACAACGTCACTCTTGTCTTCGTGCCAGACGCCGAGTGCCCTATAAAATTCCGGGATGACCGCGTCGATGCCGTCGCGTACCGGCTCGGCGGGTTTTCTCGGATCGAACAGGCCGCGCAATTTCGTCCGTATGCTCTCAAAGAATGTGACCTCCCGCAGCGCTGGATTGAATTCCGGCCGAAGGTTAAGCCGCAGTTCGCGCACGACCCGTTCTGCAATACTTCGGGATAGAAGTCGCTCCGTCTCCGATTTCGCGTCAAGCAGATCACTGCTGCTGCTTTTATCCTCCACACCCAGTGATTTCGCGAGAGGCTGGTGGATAATCAACCGCGCCCAGGCCTGGTAGACGGGCTTCATCCCAGAGATCATCATCGCCGCGGGCGCCATCAGAATCACTGTTATCGCAATGATCATGACCATTCTTCGCCGCAGCATACGAAAGGCGGCTGCGAGATCCAGGCTGTCGGCCTTAGTCTCGACCTGAGCGCGAGGATCATAGCGCATCGACGAGATCGGAAGGTTGCGGTCCGGCGGGACAGTAGAAATCGTCATCGTGCGTCAACCCATGCTTGAGGTTTCGCGGAAACGGTACCGTAAAGTTTTTCGAGCGACCGCATATACGCCATCATACTGAAATGGTTGAGATAATGTGCACGCCCCTGGACGGAGAGGCGGGTGCGCAATTCCTGGTCGGACACCAGCTTTGCCAAAGCTGCGGCCAAGGCATTCTGGTCTCCCACCGGCACGAAGATCCCGGTCTCGCCATCGGTAATGACTTCGTCATGCGCCCCGACACGCGTGGTGACGACGGCGAGCCCGTGGGACAATCCTTCGAGCACGGCCATTGCCAGCCCTTCGGCGTGCGACGGCAAGACCAGAATATCTGCAAGCGCGCACAAGGCTCGCGCCTCACCGGCGTCAAGCCAGCCAGGCATCTCGACCCGATCGGAAAGCGCCATGCCGTCAGCCAGACGGCGATAATGCTCGACAGGACCATCGCCGGCCAGTACGGCCCGCCACCGGAGTTCTTTCATAAGCGGATGGCTCAGGGCGGACAGAAGCTCCGTGACGCCCTTGCGTTCGCTCAACCGGCCGAGAAATACGATCAACGGTGTCCCACCGTCGCGAAAATTGTGCGTCCCGGGATCGGGGACGCAATTATGGGCGACGACCGCGCGGAGCTCGTCAACACCCAGAAGGGTCGTCAGCGTCGCGCGATCGCGCTGGCCCAGCGCCACGACGCGGTCGGCATTCTGAAACATCCGACGGATGAGCCGTTGTTGACCCGGCGAGCGTTGCGCGAAATCGCCGGCGTAATCGTAGTCGTGAAGGTGCAATATGTGGCAGCACCCGAGCAGGCGGGCAGCCGCGGTGAGGATCAGTTTCCGAGACGTGCTGCCGCGGCCGGCGATATGGATATGGTGAATGCGGTCAGGCGCAAAGATCCGGTCCTTTGCCATCGTCAGGATGGCACCAGCCAGTCGCGCCGGCGACGTCAACTTAGACCATTGAGCCCCTCTGGTATCGGTGACGAAATGCTTCGCGCCGGTCTCTTTCGCCGTCTCTGTTATATAGCCGACGAGCCTGCCGATGCCGCCGCCGTTCTCGCAGCCGCCCGGAAGATAATGGCGGACGCTAGCCGCGCTGCGTGCCGCCGGCCGGCCGCTGTCTGTGAGGGCTTCCATCAGCATGACCCGACCACCTCCCGATAAACTGCCGCGGCCTGGCCGCCGACCCGTTCCGGCGAATTTGGTCCCTTGGCCCAATCGAGCGCATTGGCACTGAACCTGTTTCTGAGTTCGCCGTTGTCCGCCAACGTCCTGATCGCCGTCGCGAGCTCTTTTGCATCTCCGGGAGGGACCACCATCCCCAGCCCGTTGGGCTCAACGGTCTCCCGCAACTCGCCGACGTCAGTAACGATGACGGGTTTGCCAAATGCGGCGGCTAGATTGAGCACGCCGCTTTGGGAGGCTTCCGTATAGGGAAGCACGACGATGTCGGTGTCCAGGAAAAGCTGGGCGACCTCGGCATCCTCGATAAAACGATTGCGAATATCGTAGCGGTCGGCATCCCCCATGAGCGGCAGGAAGATCGCCGGATTGTCGCCACGGCCCGCGACCGTGACGCGCAGGTTGGGAAGCACGTCCTTGAGCATCGCTTCGGCCCGGACCAGGTGTTCCAGGCCCTTATAGGCAAATATCCGTCCGAACAGCAGGACGCGTATCGTTCCGTCCGCTTCGCGCGGTATCATCTTCTGTCGCCGGGCGAGCTCGGCATAGCGAAGGATGGAGGGATGGGACAGAACATGGACGCAGTCCGGCGTTTTTGCATATCGGTCGAGGACCATCCGCTTCAGTCCCTCGCCATGCACGATAAGGTGCCCGGATTGCTTCACCATCAGTTCGGGGGCCCAGCCGGGCAGTGTACGCGTATCGGAGTCGCCCGGGTGGATTTCGACGTCATGGATCGTCGTCACAAGCGGGATCGGGCGCCAGAACGGTACGGCGAAGTTCAGCCAAAGCGTAGAATTGCTGAGGAGATGAATAAGGTTCGGCCGTTCGTGCCGTATCAGACGCGTAAGCTGGTACAGAAACCACGGATTGGAGAGAGAACGATGTCTCGGCCAGTCCAGAAGGTGCAGATCGACAGCAGGATCGAAGGAAGCGGCAAGATGCGCATAGCGCCGGCGCGGCACGGCAAGCACCACGTCGAGGTGCTGGGCAACGCCGCTGGCAAAGGAGATGGTATAGTCTTCCAGTTCGGAAACGAGCAGCAGCGCCTTCATTTCGCTACCTCCGGCAGGCCGACGTCCAGACCGAGGCGAGACAAGCCGCGCGCCGAGCGCAAGCTGTCGCGCGTCCGCCTGAGCAGGTTCGGTTCGCCGGCAAAGAAGAGGCCTTCGACGGCAAGCTTGAGCCGGCTGAGAGCATCGGCTCCCTGCAGCTTCGCCGACGCGATACGATAGGGATAGTGATCCCTCAGATTTAGTCGTGCCGGTAGTTCATGGGCTGAAAGAAACAGGTTCGTTGCTTCGACGGTCTGCTGCCAGTGCGTCATCCGTCTCCTAAGCGTGGCCGCATCCTCGGCAGCGCGATACCAATTGTTATTGTGGATGCGATAGAATCCCAGCGGATCCGGCATGGCAATCACGTCCCCCAGAAACGGATAGATGCCCACGAGCCAAGCGTCGGCCGATATGCGGAACTGTGCTGGAATGCTGCCCGCGGCATTCCAACTGCTCCGCCGTACAGCGATGGCCGACGTCATCGGAAAAGGCCACCAACCAGCCGATCTGGCGAGTAGCGACGACAAAGCGCCCGAACACAGGGTTCGCGGGATCGGCTTGGACGTCGGCGTGCCATCGACAAGCGTTGGCTGCAGTCGATGATAGACGAGTGATGCTTGGGGATTGGCGCGGAACGCTGCAGCCGTCGCCGACAGCTTGCCCGGCGCCCACCAGTCGTCGGCATCCAGAAAGCACAGGATCTCGCCCATGCTTGATCCGACAGCGGTATTGATCGCAGCCGCCTGTCCTGCGTTCTCCTGAAAGATCACCTTTACGCGGCTGTCATATGCTTGCAGAACAGACCGCGACTGGTCGGTCGAGCCGTCATCGACGACGATGATCTCGACGTTGCGTGCGTCTTGGCACAACACGCTGTCTATCGCCCGCCCGACAAAGCGAGCGTAGTTGTAATTATTGATGAGGACACTGAGGGCCGGCCGCTCCATGACGCGCTCTCAGGCGGGTTGCCACAATGCACCGCTGTACAGCGCAAAGTTGCTTAAGAGGCCGACCTTTCCGCAGCCATTGCGGTTTGGAGCATCGGTAATGGTGATATTTGAAATAGCGTGTCGGCCGAACCGTATCCCGCGCAGAGCCGATGAGATCGCCGCTGATAACGCCACGACGAGTAGAGCGCCCGTCGTGTTGCATAGAGAACTAGGATCATGACGCAGGAACATGGCAATCCTAACCTTCCAGGCTTCGACTGCAGAGAAAGTCTCTGTCAGAATTGTTGCCTCATTGCAGTGGAACCGCGGCTTACCCCACCACGCTTCATAAGACATTCATCGCCACGGTACCGATGAACGGACAAGCGCAACATCTGCTCTTAAGGGCAATTGGCGGACATGAAGGCCCGCCTTTTGGGTAAATACCGGCCGGAAGATTAAGCCCAACATCGTCTTTTGGTGGAGCGAGGGTGCATTAGGCGTAGCCCACCGTTCACTAGGACAGGTTGACCGCGGATAGGGCTGAATGTTTGCTTGAGAGCAGCGCGCGCCACGAAGGCGACACCTGTTTTCGATCTGCCGCGATCAACAGCCGCTTGTCTGTTCAAATCAGTCGGGACGGATAATGAGAGTAGATAGCCTTAGAACTGCCAGCGGGCCAAGCATCAGTTGGCGGGTCATCGAATGCTGGGGCGCCGGCATATCCCTTTTTTTTCAGGCAGGCGCCCTTCTACCGCTGATCCTGGCAGATGCGGACGGAGCGCTCAGCGAATCTGCCAGATCTATACTGCGTCTGCCTTGCATTCCTATATATGTATTTACAGCCGTGATCCTGATACGCAATTTTCCGCAGTTTCTAACGGCGCTCAGGCGAAATCTGCTTGTTCCCCTGATCCTTGCCTTGCCGTTTTTGTCGACCCTGTGGTCAATAGCGCCGCCGACGACCTTGAGGCGCGCAATCGGCCTTTTGTTTTGCGTGCTTCTTTCCTACGTCCTGGCGATACGTTTTACGCCGAGGCAGCTGCTGTTCCTCCTATTTTTAACCCTGGGAGCCTGTACCGTCCTCAGTGTGGTTATCTCCGTGGTGTCACCAGCCCTCGCCACCATGCCGGATGGTGATGGTGCAATGCGGGGCGTCTTCATTCACAAGAACGTGCTGGGCTGGTACGCGGCGCTGATGATCTTGGTGGCGACCGCCGTGCTGATCGACGGGACGTTCGGCCTGCGGCGAACCGCGTTTATCCTGTTGGCCGCAGGTATCATCTGTCTCGCGCGTTCCGGATCGATGACCGCAATCATCGCAACGTCAGTCGCGTTTTGCCTGATCGGCTTCTATTCCCTCCTGCAAAGAAGCAGCAGCACTGGCCGCGTCGTCATCGTCCTGTTTTTCATTCAGCTGTCTGTCGGCATTCTGATTTCGCTTCACGAATTCCTGGTTCCGGCCCTTGAAGCGCTCGGCAAGGACGCGACTTTGACGGGCCGGGTGCCATTGTGGGAGCTGGTCGATCGCGAAATATCCGACCGTTGGATGCTTGGATACGGCTACCAGGCTTTCTGGACAACCGCGAACCCCGAAGCGATACACATGTGGTTCAAGATCGGATGGGCCGCGCCCCACGCGCATAACGGATATCGCGATATCTTGTTGAGTTTCGGGATAGTGGGAATGATCCCGTTTGCTGTGATGCTTCCCCATGCAATCCGCCAGGGCGCGATGCTTCATTGTCATGACGCGCAGTACGGGTGGCTCTGGCTCAATGTCCTGACGATCATGATCCTGGTGATGAATCTGACCGAGAGTATTTTTTTCGTTCAGAATGATGCCATCTTCATCCTGTTCACCGCAGCCATCATCATGTTTTCGCTGTACGCGCCCGTCGTTTCGATCAGCCATGCGCCATCGTGGCAGGCGTCTCGTGTGGCCTTATGAGCGGGTCGCAGACATCATGAGGCGGCGTCTTGGACTGATCCTGAGCATCTTGCCCGTCATGCTCCTTCCGCAGTCCGGCAATTCGGCTCCAGCCGGGATAGAGGGGGATGCGCCCGAGCGCCTGCAGATACTCATCCGGGAAGCGACCTGCGCGGAAGCTTCCGCGACGTTGTCAGCCAAATTGAATGGGACTTCTTTACGCGACGCATTGAGCAGCAGCACGGCGGCGCGGACGATATTCTACGTTTCTCCCGATGGAAAAGACAGTTGGGGCGGCCTGCTTCCGACCGCCAATCAGCAGGGGAATGATGGACCTTTCGCCAGCATCGAACGAGCCCGTGATGCTGCCCGCGAGAAAGGCGGTCCCAATCTAATTGCACTCGGTAAAGGCGATTACTACCTTACCCAGCCGATCGTCTTCGACGCTCGCGATACCGGTTTGATCCTCACGGCAAGATGCAATGAAGTGCCGGTTCTCCATGGAGGGCCACGCGTGGGCGGCTGGGCGCGGCAGTCCGATGGCAGTTGGACGGCGCCGCTGACATTGCCGCCGGAGCAAGGCGTCGGTGACCTTTTCGTCAATCGGATACGGCAAAATCGGGCTCGATTTCCCAATGCTCCGGCTGATGGCGACCCCCGCAAGGGGTGGTTATTCGCCGCAAAGTGCGAACCTGCAATCGATATGTGGGAAGGAAATACGCGCTTTTGTTTCCGTGCCGGCGATCTTCCGAATGTGGAGGATGCGAGCGGGCTGGTCGTCAATATCGTTGGAGGGTTTCAACCCGGAAGCCAGTGGGGCAATGACACGCTTCCGGTTGTATCCATCGATGGCGCCGGCCGGACCGTCCTTACCAAAGGCACAAGTTATTTCTTTACCGCAGAAGGCAGCCGCTACTTCCTTACCGGCGCCAAAAATTTGCTCGACGCGCCTGGAGAGTGGTCGCACGACCCTGCCGCGGGCCAGCTTCATTATATCCCGATCGATCAGTCGTTCCCCGATTCTGTCGTCGTTGCTGGTGTTTTGCCGACATTCTTGAAGCTGGATGGGGCCAATGGGATGGTTGTATCGGGGATCGAGATCAGAGACGGAGCGCCTGACGGCAGCGGCAAATTTTATACGGATACCAGAGGATTTGGCGCCATCCGGGTCGAACACGCCGATGGTGTCAAAATCCTCGGCAACAATATCGAGAATGTTGGCGTCGGGATCCATGTGACGGAAAGCAAGGACGCGTTGATCGCCGGCAACGTGATTGCGGATGTGGCCGGCAACGGCATCTACGTCGGCACGAATTACGGCACCTTCGGCAAGTCGGACGGGGCCAGAATCCTTTCGAACCATATCCATGACATTGGGCAGGTGTACATCGAGACTGCCGGAATATGGTTCCAGGCGGCCGACAACGTCAGGATCGCCGACAACCTGATCGAAAACACGGCGCAGTTCGGGATCGCCGGCGGTTCGCTGTGGGGTTCCAATGACGCGCTCTATAACGCCGTCATCGAGCACAATGTGGTCCGTAACGCCAACCAGCAGACTGCCGATGGCGGCGCCATCAAAATGATGGGCGAGCAGGCCGACTCCTTGAACAGCACCATCCGCTTCAACGTCGTGACTGGGACCGGCCACCTCATGAACAGGCCCGACGGAACGTTCTGGCCTCCCGGATATGAAAACATTAACGAATGGCCCACTCCCATCAGCTGGGCGATCTACACGGATGGGAAAGCGAGCGGGCTGCGCATCGAAGGAAACTCGCTCTCGGGCAACATATCGGCGATTGGCATCAACGGCGGTTGGAGCAATTTGGTGACGGGAAACGTTATCACAGGCGGATCCGGCACCGCTTTTCGCGTTGACGACGGTACCGGCAGGGGCTGGCACCCGCCATGGGCAGGCCCAAATCGCATCGAGAACAATGTCGTGACGATCAACAATAGCAACGGGCTTGCTGCCTACGTCTATGCTCCCGACCACGGGCCTCAATATGTGCAATTCGCACGTAACCGCTACATCGGCAATTTGAATAGCCAGAGCTTCCGAGTAGATCCTGGGATCATGCGGTCCGGAGAATTTGGCAGTCTACAGGATCTTCAGAAGGCCGGCGCGGACACGGGAAGCGTAATCGTACCCGAGTAAAAAGAACGCCACCACGGCAGTGTTCTCAGGCGGTTAAATCAGGCGCCACGGCAACTTGTACTGCCGAACAAGTATAGTTTCGTTATGCCGGCAACTGCCGCAGGCAAGAGCATCGACGAGTTGAGCGTGGCGATCGAACCGAGGGCCCCCGCTGGAGCTAACATCTCCCCTGTCGGTTCACCTTCCCGGCTTTGTTAATGCATGCCGCCGGAACCGTGCAGCGGTTCCGGGAGAACGACATGCATAAAAACAAAGGGCTAATGCGCAGCGCGTCAACCAAATTTGATGCGACGCGCTTTAGTGCTTAAGCCTAACCATCTTTGCTCGCACGAACCGATATCTTCTGCAGCTCTGCCAGGATCAAACCGCTGTTTCGGGGCCGCGGTCATCACATAAGGAGCGACGTGGTAAGCCATGGGGTACGCAGACTTACTTCGAATATTGTACGTCATCTCGGCATAAGACGTAAACACGAAGTCTATTCTACGTCCAATAGCTGGAGCAGCAAGTATGGAGGCAATCGGCCTGGCAGGATATTCTGATGACGGTTTCGGTCGCGAAAGCGTGGGTCATGAGAAAACAACCAGCAGGCAGCCAAACTTCAGTTCTTCATCCAGGGGGCGCGCTAGAATGGACGAATGTCCTTGGTGTTCGCGTTTCGGCGGTCAACCTCGAAAGCGCGACCGGGCTTATTCAAAACGCGATCGAAGACGGCAGGAAGGGATATGTGTGCGTTCGCGACGCACACGGCATCGTCCGATGCCAGGACGACGCTGAACTTCGGTCGATCCATAACCGGGCATTCCTCGTAACCCCTGATGGCATGCCGCTGGTATGGGCCTTGAAACGTGCCGGCCATCTAGAGAGCGATAGAGTCTACGGACCTGACCTGATGCTGTCTGTTTTCGACGCTGGCAGATCCAAAGGCGTGCGCCACTTCCTCTATGGCGCGACAACCGGGACGCTGGAGCAGTTGCAGGCGCGCCTTCTCGCAAGATTCCCGGAAGCGCAGATCGTCGGCTCGTACGCACCGCCTTTTCATCAATTGTCGCAGCAGGAAGAGACGGATGTTGCGGACCGGATCAATCGGTCAGGCGCGGATATTATCTGGGTTGGTCTTAGCAGCCCCAAGCAGGAGCTCTGGATGGCTCGCATGCGCGATCGTCTTGATGCATCGATGCTCATCGGTGTCGGAGCAGCTTTCGACTTCCACGCCGGCCTCAAACGACAGGCTCCCAGGATCATTCAAAGAAGCGGCTTCGAATGGGTGTTTCGCCTTCTATGCGAGCCGCGACGGCTGTGGCGGCGCTATGCGCTGGTCGTCCCGACCTTCATCTCGCTGACAGCATTCCAGAGGCTGGGGCTTCGGAAATTTCCAATCGAAGACGAGGTTTTTGGATCGAGCGCGCCAAAAGCAGTAGCCGTAAAGGTGTAGAGCCATCATGTCCCTATTAGCGTCGATATCCGACCTGCCGAAGGCAATCACCCCAAATGATGTGGCCGCGCGAACGGGCCCGGCAAATTCTGGCCCGCCGATGGCAAACGCCACCTCGGGCGCTGCGTTCAGCAGGGGGCTAAGGCTGAACATACCAGCTCCACTCAAGCGCAGGATACCTCGGCTTGCGACGTCGTCATTGTTGGTTGCCGGCGACGTTGCGGGTTATCTGATAGCCTATTTTCTTCTTCTGCCGTTTCTTCCCGACGGGTCGGAGAACATGGTGCTGGAGCGTGCTTTTGCCCTCGCAGCCCTGGCGGCGATCATTCTCTATGCGTCGAGCGCGCTCTATCCCGGTTATCGGCTTCATGACCACGAGCATCTGCGCCGCCGCACGACAGCGTCGGGCAAGATCGCTGTCATTGCAGCGCTTGGGGCGATCCTTCTGCCGGAAGGGACACGGCTGCTGCTTCCCATCTTCGGGTTTCTTGGCCTCGGGTTGATTGTTCAGCCTGCCATGCACGGGGTTGCCCGTGGTCTGTCGCGGAGACTTGGCGTCTGGGGAGAGCGGGCGGTGATCATCGGCGGCCGCAATCGTATCCCCGCGCTCATGGCGCATTTCACGGACCATTGGCAGTATGGCATTAGGCCGGAATCCTACGCCGCCGACGTCTCTGAACTGTCACCTGATGAGCGCCCATCGATTGCCTTGATCGCCGATGATACGGGCTCACATATCGCCGAGTTGGCGACGTTGCGTAAGACGTTCGCCGAAGTCATCCTCCTCTCCGACACGCCAAACGTCAAAGTAGCCGGATTGCGACCGGCGGATATCGGCGGAGAGATCGGTGTTCGCCTGGCGAGCAGCAGTGGGGCGGCAAACTCGAACCTGGTGCGGCGCGCCCTCGATCTGGCGATCGCCATCCCCGCGGTGCTGGTGCTGATGCCCGTCATTCTCATTGCTGCGGCGGCGATCTATGCCATCGATCCGGGGCCGGTTTTCTTCAGGCACGCCAGGGAAGGATTGTTTGGCAAGCCGGTTCACGTCCTGAAGCTCAGGACGATGTACAGAGATGCGGAACAACGCCTCGAAGCGTTGTTCCGAGACAATCCAGCCGCACAAGCCGAATGGTCCGCTCACTTCAAGCTTCGGGAGGATCCGCGCGTCTTGCCCGTGATCGGACATCTCCTTCGCGCATCGAGCATCGATGAGCTCCCGCAGCTGGTGAATATCATTGCAGGGGAAATGGCCTTGGTGGGACCCCGTCCGTTTCCGGAGTATCACCTCTCGGCGATGGATGGCGAGTTTCGTGACAAGCGGCGTTCGGTGGTACCGGGGCTGACAGGCCTCTGGCAGATATCCGAGCGAAGCGATGCAGATATCGAGCTGCAGCAGCAACTCGACGGCTTCTACATCGACAACCGGTCCTTGTGGTTCGACTGGCACATCCTTCTCAGCACAATTCCTGCGGTCTTGAAGGGCAAGGGAGCTTGCTGAGCTGTTTCTCGTCCTGCGCGCAATCATCACAACAATGGAGCACATCAATGCACGGACATAAGCGAGTTTTGGTTACCGGCGGCACCGGATTTCTGGGATCATTCCTGTGCGAAAGGCTTTTGCGAGAAGGTAATGACGTCCTCTGCGTGGACAATTACTACACCGGTTCGCGCGACAATGTGCTGCATCTTCTTGACGATCCTCGCTTTGAGGTGCTCCGTCACGACATTACCTTCCCGCTTTATGTGGAGGTTGACGAGATCTACAACCTCGCTTGTCCGGCGTCTCCGGTCCACTATCAGCATGACCCCGTGCAGACGGTGAAGACCAATGTGCACGGGGCCATCAATATGCTCGGCCTGGCCAAACGCACCAAGGCGAAGATCTTCCAGGCATCGACGAGCGAAGTTTATGGCGATCCGGCCGTCCACCCCCAGCCGGAGGAGTATCGAGGCAGCGTCAATCCCATCGGCCCGCGGGCATGTTATGACGAAGGCAAGCGGTGCGCCGAGACGCTGTTCTTCGATTATCATCGTCAATACGGCGTCGAAATCAGGGTGGCGCGAATCTTCAACACCTACGGCCCGCGCATGCAGACCAATGACGGCCGCGTCGTTTCCAATTTCATCGTTCAGGCACTTCAAAACGAGCCGATCACCATCTTCGGCAACGGCACGCAGACGCGCTCATTCTGCTATGTGGACGATCTGATCGAGGGCTTCATCCGCCTGATGGGTGCGCCGGCCGGAGTTACCGGCCCGATCAATCTCGGTAACCCGGGAGAATTCCAGGTCCGGGAACTGGCTGAAATGGTCATCGAGATGACCGGTTCGAAATCAAGCATCGTTTACAATCCCTTGCCGATCGACGACCCGACGCAGCGCAAGCCCGACATTTCCCGCGCGACGCAGGACCTCGGCTGGCAGCCGACGGTGAACCTGCGTGAAGGCCTCGAGAAGACCATCGCGTATTTCGAGTGGAAGCTTTCCGGCGGAGGCAGGAGCATGGCCGGCGCCCGGGCCGCACGAACGGGTTACGCCCATCTGCCTACTCCGGCCGTCGGCCTTCCTGTTCAGGAAGCCACAGCGATCCGGCCATGAACAGCCACCTCGATCATTGCAAGCCGGAGCTCGGTTTCTTTCGATGGGATGTGCCGGAAACATGAATGTGCATAACATACCAACAGCAGCCGCCCCGGCGGGCACAAAACAGCGGTTAGGCCCCATCGTCTTTGCGGTCGATGCGGCCTACGCCGTCCCCTTGGCGACTGCCCTCAGATCGGTCGCCGAGAATAATCAGAGCGTATGGCCCCTGGATATTCATGTCATTCATGAGGGTATAGGAGAAGAAACAAAGCGACTGATCCTTGAATCGCTACCCGCAAATTCCGCAATTATTCAGTGGCACCCCATCGCCACATTGTCCTTCGCAAGCGGATTTTCCACCCGTCCTGGCGTTTCCAAGATGACTTTCGCAAGGATTCTGCTGCCGCAGTTCCTTCCGCAGACCTGCGATCGGGCTCTGTATCTGGATGGCGACATCCTCGTGCTGACTTCGCTTGAACAGTTATGGAATACCGACCTCGGCGAGGCGGTGATCGGCGCGGTACCGGATTACTGGCTGGACAATCCTGCGGGCAACGGACCAGGTGCAAGAGGTGGCGCTCTGGTCAAACGGTATTTCAACGCCGGCATTCTGCTTATCGACCTTGCAAAATGGCGAAACGAGCGAATTTCGGAACGATCGCTGGACTATCTCGACCGCTTCCCAACGACGGAATATTCGGATCAGGACGCTCTAAACGTTGCCTGCGACGGAAAGTGGAAGATCCTGGACCGCGCCTGGAACTTCCAGTTCGAGCCAAGGCAGGCGATCGCCGGCATCGCGCTCGAGCAGAAGGCTGCGATCGTTCATTTCGTGACCAATGTGAAGCCCTGGAAATCAGGAAGTCTGAGCCCGAACGTCGCCTTCTACGATGCGTTTCGGTCCCGGACCCGCTTTGCGCTTACACCTTGGGGACGCGTTCGGAGCGGTTTGAGGCGTGCAGGATCCCGGCTGCTTGCCCGATCCGCCTTGTTGAGAGCTGCTTGGTCCTACACGAAATCGGCTGTACGGGCGCGCGCCTCAGCATCCGGAACGATGCGCAAAAAAACCTGATAGTAAAATAAAATTGCGTTCGGGCTCATGAATTGCTCCGGACGAATGATTGCCTGCGGAGGAACAAGCGTGCAACGCGTTGATGTCGTCATTCCCTGCTACAACTACGCTCATTTCCTTGAGGAATGTGTTGAAAGTGTTCTTGCACAAGCAGGCGTCGATGTGCGGGTACTTATTCTGGATGACTGCTCGCCAGACAATACGCCGGAAGTCGGAATGGCTCTGGCATCCAGGGACAGCCGGGTTATCTATCGGCGGCACCCGGCAAACAAGGGCCACATCGCCACTTACAATGAGGGAATCGAGTGGGCAGGCGGCGATCTATTCCTGCTTCTCTCCGCGGACGACTATTTGTTGGCGGGTGCGCTCGGGCGCGCTTCGGAACTGATGCGCGATCATCCGGAGGTGGGATTTACCTTCGGGAACGCCCTTATTGCCGAGCCGAGTGGCGCCATCACCAAGCGCGCCGATCCTCTCGGCTCCAAAGGCGTGCCCGCGACACAGGTCTTTTCCGGCTCTGAATTCATACGGTTGAGTGGAGCGAACAACCTGGTTCCGACGCCGACCGCCGTCGTGAGAACGACGCTGCAAAAACAGGTCGGCGGTTATAATAAGGACCTGCCGCATGCCGGTGACATGGAGATGTGGCTGCGGCTCGCATCCCATGCCGGGGTGGGTTACATCAACGAAAATCAGGCAGTATACCGCAGGCATGCGTCAAACATGTCGCTACAATATTATGGCCAAACGATCCTTCCCGACCTTCGGCAAAGACAACAGGCTTTTGATATACTGTTTCGCCAAGGTGCCGATAGCCTCAGGCAGGATGAGCAACTCAGACGTTTTCTTGCCAGAGCTCTCGGAACACAGGCGCTTCGGCTGGCTGGCATGGCATTCAACAATTTCGATGTTGCCACAGCCGCGGCTATTCAACGCTTTGCCCTCGAGGTTTGCCCCGAAGTCAGAAATTCGGTGCCCTGGGTCAAGTTGGTCTGCAAGCAGGCAATCGGGCCGAAGTATTGGTGCGCCTTGAATTCTATCGGGCGACGGGTTGCCGGATGAACAGGCGGGGCGGCGGGCAAGTTCCTCCGGAAACAATAGGAATTGAGGGATCGATCGCCGTTTGGGCCGAGAGTGCAGGAAACGATCAACGGGTGCCAGCAACACAAAACCCGGTGACGCATGCGCATCACCGGGTGAGTTGGGCAGGAACGGCTAGCAAGCTACCAAGATATTCGCTGCTGCTGGTCTCAGCATAACGACTTTGCACTCATCCCCGAAATACTGTCCTGGAACAAGTCGTTGAGCTTGAACACAACTTCCGTCCTATTGGTTGCCTTGACCTTTTTCATGATGTTGCGGACGTGCACCTTGACCGTGCTTTCTCGCAAATTGAGTTCGTAGGCGATGATCTTGTTCGCCTTGCCGCGCCGCAGTGCCGCTACGACTTCGGCCTGACGGTCTGTGAATATCCCTGCCAGCGGCTGGGCAGTCGAGCTGCTCGACTGCAGCAAGTGACGCATGGCAAACAGAGCGCTTGCAGGCACAAAAAGTCCACCTGCTACCGATAGTGCGATCAACTCCATGCAAACGCTAATACTGACAGAGGCCGGTATGTAACCTTTGGCTCCGCAGTCGATCGCCCTGACGATTTGCGCGAAATCGTCGCTGTCGGACAAGATGATCACCGGCGTCGAGACGAATTCGGACGAAAGGTTCTTGATCTGCTCCGAAACGGCAGGCTCGTCGACCATCTTGCCACCGACGTTCAGGAGAATTGCCGAAAGCGGAGGATATTCTTCGCGCTTCTGCTTCCACTCCTCAATCGATCCAAACGCCAGAATCTGGAAATCTGCCGTGTGGGCCGTCATGCATTGCGCAAGGCAATGCCGATCAAGCTCCCTCCTGTCGAGAATGACAAGCGACTGCTTCGGACTTGCCGGCCGGGCAAGTGCCGCCGGACCATTTTCTATTTCTAGGGGAAGTGATATATTTTCCTGCTTATGGTTTATGTTTATTGTATCCAACGCCTCATCCTCCTAGTCTTTTTCCACGCGGTACGCAAAAGTCGAACATGAGCTCTCCTCGCAAAAAGGAGAGTTTGGTTAACAAAAGTGCTAATTTATTACCACAATTCTGGGGTCCCTACACTAATTAATAGTGGTTAGGCCTGCACCTTTGTTCCAAGACTGGATATCAATAGATCAACATTTGAAACTGATCAATATATTTCTAAGCAAGTTTTATAAAGATATATGACATTACTATATATATTCAGTGAAGCTCGCCAACCATATGCAATCATCGGGCCGTCTTGATGGAGAGGCGGAATCGAGCGCCGTCCGACGGCCGCTGCGGTCGAGCGATGGCCATAGACGTTCGCGAGCCTCGTCATCCGATTTTTGTAAGCCTATACGCCTTTTGGTGAATAAGCTTCAACGTATTGTTTCTTTACTAAGAGGACGAAAACAATTCTCTTTGGAGGCAGAGAAATATTTGCTCTGTTGAAATGAAATCTTGCGCATTCACCCGATTGTGACCGGTTTCAGCCAGATCAGGGCCTGTTTGAGTAGGGGACGAGACGGGATGATTGCCTCGAACGTCAAGCTGGACGACAGCTGCGTTATTCACCATCGAGATCTTGTGAATCTGTACGGCTGCACGATTGGCGCGGGAACGCGCATCGGCACCTTCGTTGAAATCCAGAAAAACGTCATCGTCGGCAAAGACTGCAAAATCTCCAGCCACTCCTTCGTCTGCGAAGGCGTGACGCTCGAAGACGGCGTTTTTATCGGCCACGGGGTGATGTTCACCAATGACACTTACCCGCGCGCCGTCAACGCGGACGGCAGTCTGCAGACGGAGGCCGACTGGGTCGTCATTCCCACACTGGTCAAGCGCCATGCATCGATCGGCAGCAACGCCACCATTCTGCCCGGCGTGACAATCGGAGAGGCCGCCCAGGTCGGCGCCGGCGCTGTCGTGACCAAGGATGTGCCTGACGGCGCCATTGTTGCCGGTGTCCCGGCCAGGATCACCGGTCACGTTCATGACCGGTCAGTAAACATGCAAGCGTTTGGAGGAATGCGATGATCGGCATTGCTGTTGTTGGATATGGATATTGGGGTCCGAACCTGGTCCGCAATATTTCGGAGGCGGGCGGCGCACAGCTCATTTCAGTCTGCGATCTCAATGTCGATCGGTTGGCAGCGGTCAAAAGCCGCTATCCGGCAGTGACGATCACCGATAATTTCGAGGAAGTCCTGCGTGATCCGAGAGTGGATGCAATCGCGATCGCGACGCCGGTCTCGACCCACTACAAGCTCGCAATGCAGGCTATGATGGCCGGAAAGCATGTCTTCGTCGAAAAGCCGATGGCATCGACGACGGAGGAAGCATCCCGGATGGTCGAAGAGGCAGCGCGGCGACGCCTCGTGCTCGCCGTCGATCACACTTTCGTCCACACCGGCGCCGTCCGCAAGATGCGCGAACTGGTCGAAAGCGGCCTTGGCGACATGTATTACTATGACTCGGTCCGGGTCAATCTGGGGCTGTTCCAGCACGATGTCAGCGTCATCTGGGATCTTGCGGTGCATGACCTGTCGATCCTGGACCATGTCCTGCAGGAAAGGCCGGTGGCGGTTTCCGCGACGGGGATGAGCCATGTGCTCGGCGAACCCGAGAATATCGCCTATCTGACGCTCTTTTTCGAGAGCAAGCTCATCGCCCACATCCACGTCAATTGGCTGGCGCCGGTCAAGGTGCGCCGCACGCTGATCGGCGGCAGCAACAAGATGATCGTCTATGACGATCTGGAGCCCAGCGAAAAGATCAAGGTCTACGACAAGGGCATCACCATGTGTCCCAACTCTGATGCATATGGCGAGAAGGTCCATCAGATGCTGGTGGGATACCGCAGCGGCGACATGTGGGCGCCGAAGCTCGATATGACAGAGGCGTTGAAACGCGAACTGGATCAGTTCGTCGATTGCGTCGAGCAGAATGCGCGGCCGATTACCGATGGCCAAGCAGGCCTGCGTGTCGTCCGCATCCTTGAAGCCGCAAGCCGGTCGCTCGCTCAGCGCGGTCGCATCATCGAGCTCGAAGAGGCGAGGCGCATTGCATGATCCCGTTCCTGGACCTCAAGGCACAGTATAATTCCATCAAGAGCGAAATCGACGCCGCAGTGCTCGGCGTCCTGGCTTCAGGGCAATACATATTGGGCGAGGAGGTCGCCCGTCTCGAGCAGGAATTCGCGGACTATTGCAACGTCAAACATGCTATCGCAGTCAACACCGGGACCAGCGCCCTGCATCTGTCGCTTCTCGCGGCCGGCGTCGGCCCCGGCGATGAAGTCATTACCGTGCCGTTTACCTTCGTCGCGACCGTATCGGCGATCTGCTATACAGGCGCACGGCCTGTTTTCGTCGATGTCGAGCCGGTGACGCTGACGATGGATCCGGCTCAGCTCGAGGCTAAGATTACACCCCGCACCAAGGCCATTATTCCCGTCCATCTCTACGGGCAGATGGCTGACATGGACGCGATCCAGGCGATTGCCGACCACTACCGAATACCTGTTATCGAGGACGCATGCCAGGCGCACGGCGCGCAATACAAAGGCGCGCGCGCCGGCAGCCTCGGCGCATCCGGCTGCTTCAGCTTCTATCCCGGTAAAAATCTCGGCGCCTGCGGCGAGGGGGGTATCGTCGTGACCAACCGCGACGATCAGGCCAAAACAATGCGCATGCTGCGCGATTGGGGCCAGGAGCAGCGCTATCACCATCTGCTAAAGGGCTTCAACTACCGGATGGACGCCATTCAGGGCGCGATCCTGCGCATCAAGCTCAGGCACCTTGAGGCCTGGACCGAAGCGCGCCGCACTCATGCAGGCCGCTACTCGTCGCTGCTCGGGCGATCGGCGCATTTGACGACGCCTGTCGAGAAAGACGGCCGGCGCCACGTTTACCACGTCTATGCCATCAGAAGCCGCGATCGCGATGAGCTTCAGCGCGTGCTGAGCGCCGAGGGCATTCAATCCGGGCTGCACTATCCGATCCCTGTTCATCTACAGAAGGCCCATGCCGACCTCGGTTACAAGACCGGCGATTTCCCCGTCTCGGAGGCCGCCGCAAAAGAGGTTCTCTCGCTGCCGATTTATCCTGAGATGCCCGCGTGGCACGTCGATCAGGTGGCAGCTGCGTTGGAAGACGCCTATGTCAGCTGATCGTTCGGGCGAGGCCCGGATCGTGCATGCGGTCCATGGTCGTCAACAAAGGCCGACGGATCCGCCCTACCAGGCGGGGCTCGTTGAAGAGCTCAGGCAATCCTATGGGCGCGCCGGCCTGATCGAGCTCTACGGTCGCTTTGCGACCGGGGACGGTGTCGTCGACACCATGATGCGCAAAGCCATCTGGCAGGCGGTCACGCGCAGCTGCGGCACCGGATTGCAGGTTGCCGGCGGCGCCGGCTTCAAACACCCGGAGACGTTCGAGATCGGCAATGGGGTGTTCATCGGCGCTCAGGCCTATATCCAGGGACGTTTCGACGGCCGATGCAAGATCGGCGACAATGTCTGGATCGGACCGATGGCGTATTTCGACGCTCGCGATCTGGTGATCGAGGATTCCGTTGGATGGGGACCTGGCGCCAAGGTGCTTGGCTCGACCCATACGGCACTGCCGCTGGATGTACCGATCATTCGCACGGATCTGGAAATCAAGCCGGTGCGCATCGGTGCGGAGGCCGATATCGGAACGAATGCAACCATTCTTCCCGGCGTGACCATCGGGAAGGGGGCGATCGTTGGAGCGGGAGCCGTCGTCGTCTCGGACGTCGAGCCCTTCTCGGTTGTCGCAGGAGTTCCTGCGAAATTAATTCGTTGGCGTTCGGAGAATGATCCGATGACGAACATGTCGCGTGAGGAAAGATCATGAGAAACAAGCGGGTACTCATTACCGGCGGTGCCGGTCTGATCGGTTCGCATATTGCCGATCTCGTTGCATTGGAAAAACCTCGCGAGATCATCATCCTCGACAATTTCGTGCGCGGGCGCCGGGACAATCTGAGCTCGGCAATCGGCAGCGCGCCGCTTAACATCATCGACGGCGATATCCGCGACAGGTCGCTGCTGGCGAAAGCCTTCGACGGCGTCGATATCGTCTTTCATCAGGCGGCCATCCGCATAACCCAATGCGCGGAAGAGCCACGACTGGCTTTCGAAGTGCTGGCCGAAGGCACATTCAATGTCCTCGAAGCGGCCGTCAAGGCGGGTGTTTCGAAGGTCGTCGCGGCCTCTTCCGCCTCCGTGCTGGGCCTTGCCGAAAGCTTTCCGACGACCGAACAGCATCATCCCTACAATAACCGGACGATCTACGGCGCAGCAAAGACCTTCAACGAGGGATTGCTGCGCAGCTTCGCGGACATGTATGGCCTACGCTATGTCGCGCTGCGCTATTTCAACGTCTACGGGCCACGAATGGACGTTTACGGCGCCTACACCGAAGTGCTGATCCGCTGGATGGAACGCCTTGCAGCCGGAATGCCGCCGCTCATCTATGGAGACGGCAGCCAAACGATGGACTTCGTCGATGCACGCGACATCGCCCGGGCAAACCTGCTCGCGGCAAAGAGTGACGTTACCGACGAGGTGTTCAACGTCGCGAGCGGCAGGGAAATAAGCCTGCTGGAACTCGCGCAGATGCTGAGCGACATCATGGGATCCTCGCTCGAGCCGCAACACAAAGAGGCCCGCACGGTCAATGGCGTGACCCGTCGTCTGGCTGATATCAGCAAGGCTGAAAAACTTCTGGGTTTCAAGGCCGAAATCTCGATGGAGCAGGGGCTTCGTGACCTTGTCGAGTGGTGGCAGTCAAAGACTGCTGCAGCCGGAGGTCAAGCCGCATGAGCACGTCATTATCGACAATCCCTGTCGCCAAACCCGTCCTCGGAGAGGAAGAGGCAGAGGCCGCCCGCCGCGTTATTCTATCTGGATGGGTAACCCAGGGGCCCGAAGTCGCCGCTTTCGAGCGTGAATTCGCCGCCTATGTCGGCGCGGCCCACGCCTGCGCCGTCTCCAACTGCACGACCGCGTTGCATTTGGCCCTCATGGCGGTCGGCATCGGTGCCGGCGACGAGGTCATCACGGTCAGCCACTCGTTTATCGCAACCGCGAACGCCATCCGCTATTGCCATGCGGTGCCCGTCTTTGTCGACATCGAGGCCGACGGCTACAATATCGATCCCAGCCTGATCGAAGCAGCCATTACCTCCCGCACAAAGGCAATCCTGTGTGTGCATCAGCTGGGAATGCCGTGTGACCTCGGACCGATCGTCGAGATCGGCAAGCGCCACGGGGTCCCTGTTATCGAAGATGCGGCCTGCGCGACGGGAAGCGAAATCCTGTGGGATGGCCGCTGGGAAAAAATCGGCAAGCCGCACGCCGACATTGCCTGCTTCTCTTTCCACCCGAGAAAGGTGGTCACCACAGGCGATGGCGGCATGTTGACCACGGCCAATGCCGAATATGACCGGAAATTCCGGCTGTGGCGCCAGCATGGCATGAGTGTCACCGATGCGGTCCGCCACGGCTCGAAGCAGGTGATTTTCGAGGATTATGACGAGCTGGGCTACAATTACCGGATGACCGACCTTCAGGCCGCCGTCGGACGCGAGCAATTGCGGCGGCTGCCGGAATTGGTCGCCCAGCGCCGGCTGATTGCCGAGCAATATTGCGAACGTCTGTCGACAATTACAGGGCTTTCTTCGCCGGCCGAGCCACGCTGGGCTCGAAGCAACTGGCAGAGCTTCTGCGTGAGATTGCCCGATACGGTCGACCAGCGGGCCATCATGCAGAGCCTGCTCGACCAGGGCATCTCGACCCGGCGCGGTGTGATGAACATTCACCTGGAGGGAGCCTATTCCGGTGAGCGCTCCCACCGCGTTGCCACGAGCCTGATGCGAAGCATATCTGCGCAGCAGCAAACGATCATCCTGCCGCTTTATGCCCAGATGACCGTGTCTGACGTGGACCGGGTTGTTGAGGCCCTTCGCGCCGCCATTGCGCAGGCGTCTGTCGGAGCCATAAGCGCGCAACGTACCATGGACGTCGCTGTCGCCTGATCCCGCAATTTAATCAGCATAACGAACAATGCGCGCATCGCCGGATGCGCGCATTGTTCGTTATGCTGATTTCGTGATCCATCCGCGGATGATCGCTGGAACGGACTCCGGTGGAAGCAGGTCGATCAGCATGCGCAGCGAATAGAGCCCGCAGACAAGGACGGCGATGAAGCCGGTCAGGGTCGCCGGCCACAGCGGCAAAATCGAGAACATCAGGAATACCAGTGCCGATGCGGGCAAGAAAAGCAGCGCGTGTCTGCGATTGGCGGCGGACCAGCGAAAACCGGTCAGCTTCCGCACAATCACATAGATGAGGATGCTGTGCCAAACATAGAGACCAAAAAACGCCATGCCGGCCCCTTGCGTGCCAAGCAGCGATACAAGGAGCCAGGCCAGCCCCACATGCACGACCGCCGCCGCAACCTCCGTCCAGAAGAAAATCGCCTGGGTGCGTTTCGCCACGACGATGAAACCCATCGGCCAGGAAATAATCCGCAGCATCATGCCAAGGCAGATCCAGCGCAGAAGATCGACGGCACCATGAAATTCCGACGAATAGAACAGGCTCATCATCAGCGGCGCGAGCGTCAGCGTGCCGATCAGGCCGGGACCAGCCAGCAGCATGCTGATTTCTGCCTGTTCATTGACCAGCCGATTGCATTCGGCATCGTTGTCGGCGGCCGCGGTCAGGCGCGGATAAAAATCCGTTCCCATCGCCTGCAGGATGAAGCCGGCATAGAGACCGCCAAGGCCCCAGGCCGCCTGGTACAATCCAGCCCCTATGACGCCGCCCTCCTTCAACACGATAAGGCGGACGGCATAAGCCGCGCCGAAGGTCAGAAGCCCGCTTGCCATGAAGACGAAGCCGAGCCTGAGCAGGGCCGACACTTCCCGGCCGAACTCGCGCGTGCGCATCGGCGCGGGATGCGGGCAGATCCGCCGGCTGTACCACCAGGTCGGAAGGATTGAAGCCGCCGCAATCACCACGAGGGACGGTGCGATCGCCTGCAGGCCGAACAGATAGATCAGCGGGATGCTGACGGCTGTTCCGAGAAGCCCGGCAAGCACGTTTATACGGGCAAGATCTGCAATCCCCCGCAGGCCCTGGATCAATGCAGTCTGCCCTGCCGAGACCAGCCGAAAGAAGATTGCCAGCGACAGCAATGCGATGCCGCCGGCATGCTGGTAGTCGCCGAAGGTAAAATTCGAGACGGGGAATGCCAGCGCGGCGAGAAGGAGCGCACCCAGCAAGCCGAGCACCATCGATATGCGTCTCAGCACTGTCGCCGATCGGGCGACCATTTCAGTGTCATTGGTCCCGGCAGCTTCGGCGATCTGGCGTACGCCGCTGCTGCCCACGCCGAGCCCGGCAATTGCCTGGGCGATATCGAGAATCGACCCGTAAAGGCCCATGAGTCCCACGCCTTCCGGCCCAAGCAGGACAGCCATGGCTTTGTTTCTGATGATGCCGAGCGCCACGTTGACGAGCGAAGAGCCACCCATCAGCATCGTCGATTTGAGGATCTGGGTGTAGGTCGGGCTGCTGGGTGGGATCATCCTCAACGTCATGGAAAGCCCCAGCGGGTTACCCCGGGCTTGCGTTCAATCGCCCGCCGCAGGCTCGATTGCAGCACATGCGTTTTGCTGTTCACCGGCTTGCCTGACTGACATGCGCCTCTGTGTCAATAGACAGCGCAGCGTCGTCTTCTGATGGCATATCGGCGACGCGGGCCCGGGTGACCCTGACTACGTCGCCTGGCGCCAGTTCCGTCGTTTCGGAGGCCGGGAACTGATTGACCCCACCCTTGTCCCGCCGGCTGACGATGAACGTCAGCGGCAGGTCATCGCTGCGGTCCATCGCCCTCGCACCGTTCGATACTTCTTCGAGAAGCAGTTGTTGCGTGGTGTCGCGCTTCAGTTTGAGCTGATCGAGATTGGCCTTCTCCGCCTGCACCTCGGAAGCGTTCTCGCTGCGGCGATTGTCGGAAAGTCCCTCGAGATTGCGCTTCGTCTCGTTGATCGCCTGGCGACCCCGCATGATGGCGGTGACGAGGTCGAGCCGGTCGGAGCGATAGGTGGTCAGCAATCGCTCCAGATCCATTTGGCGCGAGGTGATCGTCAGGCCCTTCTGGACCAGGGTCCTCACGCTCGTCAGCTGCTCCTCGACCGACTGGATATTGTCATCCGAGCCTTTCAGCTTTTCTTCCAGCGTCTCGATTTCCGCGGTTAGGAGATTGCGCAATTCGACGAGGGCCACCGACTGCTTGTCCAGCGCGCTTGCACGGGCCTGAAATATGACCCGCTCTTCCGCGAAGATACTCTCGGCGTATTGCCGGTCGGCAGCAGGTGGCTGATCGAACACAATCTCCTTCGCGCCGGTCATCTCCGTTTGCAGCCGCGCGAGCTTTGCCGCGCTGCGCAGCAGCGCATGGTCGATTTCCCGCAATTCACCGGCAAGCTTGATCGTCTCCGATTGCTGCTGCGCCGCGGCCCGCAACGGGCCGCCGCTCATGGCGAGCGACTGGAGGACTCTCAAGCCGGAGCGAAACTTGTATTCTCCCGGCGCCATCACGTCTCCGACGACGTAAATGGAGGGATAGTCGAGGATATCAATGGTCACGGCAGGGGCCTGGGCCAGACCCATCTTCACCTGAAGGCGCTTGCCGATCTCGTTGGTGAGGCCCTCATTGTCCATATTTCCAACCGCCAGCGACCCCAGAAAGGGCAGGGACACTATACCTGCATCCGAAACCGTATATTCGCCGCCAATCCCATCCCACCGTTCAAACTGGCCCTTGGACGGTATCCATTGCACGACCGTCAGGCGGATTTTCGTTTGCGGAGCCAAGGGGGAGCTGTCGGCAAGAGCTGGCGGTACAGCTCCGGCAAGAAAGACGAGTGCACTGATAACGGACGTCGCGCGAAAGAACACGCGAGGGGCGCGGTGCGATAGATTCATATACATGTCTCGCCTGCAAAACATTCTAACACGGACGCTGATACAATAGGTTTGAACGCTGCTTGAACGCCGGACGCCAAGTCCGAAGCTGCATGGCCAGTGTGCAGTCTGGCGAAGCCTTGAGGAAGGTGGAGGTTGTTTGCTTTGCCACATCAATATTGATGAGGTGGGGAGGTGCTTCAGCCCAAATTGGGTAGAAACATATATCTCCGGCGCGACGCGAAGGCATAGACCGGGGAAAATCAATAGGTTCTGCACGCAGGAATAGGCGCGCTCGCTTGGAAGAGGCGCAACCCTGCCGGTAGCACCTTTCTGCTCGGATCATCGATTTTGTCGGGACGAACCGGCGGTTTCGCCACCGCTGCGGCTTCGATCCTGCACAGGACGCGGCGAATCGCCGCCCTCGTGCATCTCGTCCAGCGCGTCGGCGGCGCAGCGCGGCCGTTTGCCCAAAGGATGCCGCCTTTAGAGCGAAAGGCGTAGGATATACTCTGGGCGTTTTCGACTACAATTCAAGGCCGCGTACCAAAACGATCTTGATAGATTGACCCTGCTAATTTTCGCGAGAGGTGCCTGCCATGAATCGCAACGCTCGTCGGTGGACTTCGCGCTCACTCCTGGTGGATTCACTATTTCCTCGGTGGTTTGCAGCCGGCG
Organism: Rhizobium phaseoli; assembly: GCF_001664385.1. Taxonomy (NCBI): domain Bacteria; kingdom Pseudomonadati; phylum Pseudomonadota; class Alphaproteobacteria; order Hyphomicrobiales; family Rhizobiaceae; genus Rhizobium; species Rhizobium phaseoli. The sequence goes on from NZ_CP013536.1 coordinate 627,062, forward strand.
AGACGGTGGGGCCGCGCAAGCCTGCCGAAAGGCACGCGGACAGTGCTCAACTTGCGGCATCCGCGAAAAATGCGGGTGGAGCCAAGGTTGATGGCAAGCCTGTCGACGATTCCAACAATAACCCGGCGTTCGCCGAGCGCGAGGCGGAACATCGGACGGGGGTGGTGGCCGACCCTGACGTTCAGGACAGTATCACTCACCCACTGCCGCCCTTGTCCGACCCTTTCGCAGCAGATCGCGAGACCGGAGCCCGGGAAGGTAACAGCGTTGCGTCTCGGTTTTTTACCTATGGGCCGGGCTTTGCGGGATTCAACGTGCACGCGAACGGAGTTGCATTCGGACCTCAATCGCCGCTTTATCGCAGCTCCGGCGGGATGAGCCTCATTGGCGACGATCCACTGGCCCCGTATCTGCCGCAGAGCCCGGCGCCGACAGGTTCGGAGCAGAATTCTGCGGTGGCCGGTGAGCGTGCGCACTCGGGCAAAGTCGTCATTCTCGAATCGAGCCCGTCAGCGCAGGCGAGTGCACAGCATGCCGGAGCGAATTCCCTGGCCTTTGGCATGCCCTTTGGTGTGTGCGGGTGCGGCTACTATACGTCCCCGACGCGCATTCTCGATTGGGCTCATGGCGGCGCCCTGCTCCAACAGGACGGTCAATTGCCGGGGACCAAGCTGACCGAGGGGCCGGACTTTGTATCGACGGCCAAGCGGGCCATCGCCGCCTCAATCAGCGATCCGCTTCTCGATCGTAGCCTGTCTCCCCTCTCGGGCTGGAACGGAACAGCAAGCTGGACGGAAACAACGGCCTTGAACGGATCGTTGCCAGGCGGCGGAGAGACCGGAAAGGGCACCACCACGAAGGGCTCCGGCATCCTTTCCGGCTCGGTGACGACGCCACCCGCACCTTCTACGCAGCGGTCGCTGACTACACAAAGCCTGGCAGTCACGGCGGCGGCGGCCAGCAACGCGATCGTGCTGGAAAACCAGAAGCAGGGTAACCCAGAAAGCGAGTGGGGCATCGACGGTGCCGGCAGTACGAACATCGAAGGGTTTGCGACCGATATCAGCGTCGACAACGGCAAGACGATCAGCTTCAAAATCAACACCAATTCCACCAACTACCGGATCGATATCTACCGGCTCGGCTATTATGGCGGCATGGGCGCGCGCAAGGTCGCGACCATGCAGCACACCGGCTTGCAGACCCAGCCAAGTCCGTTGCGCAATTCCACGACTGGCACGGTCGATGCCGGCAACTGGGCTGTCTCGGCGTCGTGGACCGTTCCCGACGATGCCGTTTCAGGGGTCTATATCGCCAAGCTCGTCAGACAGGACGGCACCTTTGGCGAAAATCAGATCCCGTTCATCGTGCGCGACGACGGCAGCCAAAGCGACATCGTCTTCCAGACCGCCGACGAGACCTGGCAGGCTTACAACGGCTGGGGTGGCGCAAACCTCTATGGCGGCAACGGGCCGGCGACGGGGCAGGGTGCTGGTCGCGCCTATGCGGTCAGTTACAACAGACCGATTGCGACCCGCGGCGGGGTCGGCACTTATGCCGGCCCGCAGGACTATCTGTTCGGCGCCGAATATGCCGGCATCTACTGGCTGGAACAGAACGGCTATGATGTTTCCTACATGTCGGGTGTCGACGTCGACCGCTACGGCAGCCTGTTGCTCAATCACAAGACATATATCGATGCCGGGCACGACGAATATTGGTCCGGTCAACAGCGTACCAATGTCGAAGCCGCGCGTGATGCCGGCGTCAACCTTATGTTCTGGAGCGGCAACGAGGTCTATTGGCGCACCCGCTGGGGCAATGCCTACAGTGCCGACGGCACGCCTTATCGCACCTTGATCACCTACAAGGAGACATGGGCCAACTCCGGCATCGATCCTTCCAACGAATGGACGGGCACCTTCCGCGACCCACGCTTCAGCCCACCCGCCATCGGCGGCGGAAACCCGGAAAACTCACTGACCGGGCAGTTGTTCAAGGTCGACGATGTCGGCAACAATCTCGCCGCGATCACCGTCGGTTATGACGACGCCAACCTGCGCTTTTGGCGCAATACGAGCGTTGCCAATCTTCAGCCTGGCCAGACGGCAACGCTCACCAAGAACTATCTCGGCTACGAGTGGGACGAAGCGCCGGATAACGGCTTCGATCCGGCAGGTCTTGTCAAGCTTTCATCGACGACGCTTCCGGTCAGCACCTATTTGCTGGACTACGGAAACACGACCGGTAATGCGACCGCCACCCACAATCTGACTCTTTATCGGGCGCCGAGCGGTGCACTGGTGTTCGGCGCCGGCACGGTCTACTGGACATGGGGCCTGAGCGACAATCACGACAACGAGGCGACACCGACCGACCCCCGCGTGCAGCAGGCGATGGTCAACCTGCTCGCCGATATGGGCATTCAGCCGGGAACACTGCAATCCGGGCTCGTCGCCGCAACCGCCTCTTCGGATCATACTGCACCGACCTCGGTCATCACGGTTCCCGCCACGGCGACCGTTGGATCCAGCGTGACGATTACCGGCACCGCAGCCGACACCGGCGGCGGGGTCATCGCCGCGGTCGAGGTTTCAACAGACAACGGGGCGAGCTGGCATCCGGCGACGGGCGATGAGAACTGGACTTATACCTGGTCACCGCAGACCGCAGGCACCTATACCATCCGGTCTCGCGCAGTCGACGATAACGTCAACCTTGAAACACCCTCGGCGGGACGAACGGTCACGGTCAGCGGGCCGAATTACACCTCTCTCTTCGGTGCGGCGACGCCGGCGGTCGTCAACACCAACGATACTTCAGCCGTTGAACTCGGCGTGAAATTCCAGACCTCGGCGGCAGGCACCGTCACCGGCATTCGTTTCTACAAGGGCGACCTGGATACGGGCACGCATACCGGCTCGTTGTGGTCGAGTACCGGTACGCGACTTGCGACCCTCACCTTCACCAACGAGACGGCCAGCGGCTGGCAGACTGCCTATTTCACGAGTCCGGTGACACTGACGGTTGGCCAAACCTACACGGCGTCTTACCACACGAACAGCGGTCACTATTCGACGACCACCAACTACTTCACCTCAAATGTGACCAGCGGTCCGCTGACGGCACCGGCCAGCGGCAACGGCGTTTACCGCTACGGCAGCAACAGCCAGTTACCCACGAGCACCTTCCAGTCGACGAATTACTGGGTCGATGTGATGTTTACGACGTCGGCCTCGAACACGACGCCGACGGCAGTTGCCGATACGGGGGATGCGACCGAGAAGGGTGGAGTGGCCAATGGTTCGGGCGGCGTGGTTGCCAGCGGCAACGTGCTGACCAATGACACCGATCCGGATTCCGGTGACACCAAGACGGTGACCGCGGTCAAATTCGGCGCGACGTCGGGCACGCTCGGCTCGGCACTCGCCGGCACCTATGGCAGCCTCGTTCTGAATGCATCGGGGACTTACAGCTATACGATCAACGAGACCAATACCGCCGTCCAGGGACTGCGGCAGTCGACCAACACGCTGAGCGATGTCTTCAGCTATACGATGCGTGACACGGCCGGCGCCACCGCCACGGCAAACCTGACCATCACCATCCATGGCGCCAATGATGCGCCGGTGCTGGCCGTTCAGACGACGACCCAGAACGCCACCGTCGGCTCCGCCTTCTCCTTCACCCTGCCGACGACGACTTTCAGCGATGTCGACAGCGGTGAGACCCTGGCCTATTCGGCAACGGCCGCCGATGGCACGGCGCTGCCGTCATGGCTGAGCTTCAACGCCTCGACGCGGACCTTCTCCGGCACGCCGACGACAGGCGGCACTTATGGCGTCAAGGTGACGGCGACCGACCTTGGCGGTCTTGCCGCCAACGAGACCTTCAACATCGCCGTGTCGGTGCCCGGCAATACGACGCCGACGGCGGTTGCCGATACGGGAGACGCGACCGAGAAGGGCGGGGTGGCCAATGGTTCGGGCGGCGCGGCTGCCAGCGGCAACGTGCTGACCAACGATACCGATCCTGACGCCGGTGACACCAAGACGGTGACGGCCGTCATCTTCGGGGCGACGTCGGGCACGCTCGGCTCGGCACTCGCCGGCACTTATGGCAGTCTCGTGCTCAATGCATCGGGTGCTTATACCTATACGATCAACGAGACCAATGCCGCCGTTCAGGGACTGCGGCAGTCGACCAACACGCTGAGCGATGTCTTCAGCTACACGATGCGTGACAGCGCCGGTGCCACCGCCACGGCAAACTTGACCGTCACAATCCATGGCGCCAATGATGCGCCGGTGCTGGCCGTTCAGACGACGACCCAGAATGCCACCGTCGGCTCCGCCTTCTCCTTTACCTTGCCGACGACGACATTCAGCGATGTCGACAGCGGTGAGACACTGACCTATTCGGCAACGGCCGCCGATGGCACGGCGCTGCCGTCATGGCTGAGCTTCAACGCCTCGACGCGGACCTTCTCCGGCACGCCGACGACCTCGGGCACCTATGGCGTCAAAGTGACGGCGACCGACCTTGGCGGCCTTGCCGCCAACGAGACCTTCAACATCGCCGCATCGACGGCGGCGACGACTTACAGCCTGTTCTCCGCCTCCAGCACGCCGGCCCAGACCAACCTCAACGATGGTCAGCAGCTCGAACTCGGCGTCAAGTTCACCTCGAACGTTGCCGGGGATGTCACAGGCATCAGGTTCTATCGCAGCGCCAACGACAACGGCCAGAACGTCGTCGACCTGTGGAGTTCCACCGGCACCAAGCTTGCCACCGCCACTTTCACCAACACCACGGCGAGCGGCTGGCAGACGGCGAACTTCGCAACGCCCTTCACCATTGCCGCCAACACGACCTATGTCGCGTCCTACCACACCACAGGGGCCTATGTGGCGACCGCCAATTTCTTCACGACCGCCGTCACCAGCGGTCCGCTGACGGCGACAGCCAGCGGCAACGGCGTCTACCGCTATGGCGGTTCCGCCACCGCTGGCATTTTCCCAAATGCCACTTTCGGTGCTTCCAACTATTGGGCCGATGTGGTCTTCCGTCCGGGATCGGGCACGCCCGGCAATACGACGCCGACGGCAGTTGCCGATACAGGAGACGCGACCGAGAAGGGCGGGGTGGCCAATGGTTCGGGCGGCGCGGTTGCCAGCGGCAACGTGCTGACCAACGACACCGATCCTGACGCCGGTGACACCAAGACGGTGACGGCCGTCATCTTCGGGGCGACGTCGGGCACGCTCGGCTCGGCACTCGCCGGCACCTATGGCAGTCTCGTGCTCAATGCATCGGGTGCTTATACATATACGATCAACGAGACCAATGCCGCCGTTCAGGGACTGCGGCAGTCGACCAACACGCTGAACGATGTCTTCAGCTACACGATGCGTGACAGCGCCGGTGCCACCGCCACGGCAAACTTGACCGTCACAATCCATGGCGCCAATGATGCGCCGGTGCTCGCCGTCCAGACGACGACGCAGAATGCCACCGTCGGCTCCGCCTTCTCCTTTACCTTGCCGACGACGACATTCAGCGATGTCGACAGCGGTGAGACACTGACCTATTCGGCAACGGCCGCCGACGGCACGGCACTGCCTTCCTGGCTGAGCTTCAACACCTCGACGCGGACCTTCTCCGGCACGCCGACGACGACAGGCACTTATGGCGTCAAGGTGACGGCGACCGACCTTGGCGGCCTCGCCGCCAACGAGACCTTCAACATCGCCGTGTCGACGACATCATCGACCAGCTATAGCCTGTTCTCCGCCTCCAGCACGCCGTCCCAGACCAACCTCAACGACGGTCAGCAGCTCGAACTCGGCGTCAAATTCACGTCGAACGTTGCCGGGGATATCACCGGCATCAAATTCTATCGCAACGCCAACGACAACGGCCAGAACGTCGTCGACCTTTGGAGTGCTACAGGCACCAAACTCGCCACCGCCACCTTCACCAACACCACGGCGAGCGGCTGGCAGACGGTGAACTTCGCAACGCCTTTCACCATTGCCGCCAACACGACCTATGTCGCCTCATACCACACCACAGGGGCCTACGTGGCGACCGGCAATTTCTTTACGACCCCCGTCACCAGCGGCCCGCTGACGGCGCCCGCGAGCGGAAACGGCGTCTATGCTTATGGCGGCTCTGCCACCACAGGTCTCTTCCCGACCAGCACCTTCAATTCAGCCAATTACTATGCCGACGTCGTGTTCCGGCCGCAGCTCGCCGCATGACGGAAAGGATAAGGTCAGGGAGCGGTTTCGCATGAGGTTAATACGGTGCAAATGCGGGTCGCAGCGAGGGGAACTGCCTCCGCTGTCGTTCAAGGGACTCCGATGAATAAGGAGCGGCTCCCGGTAACCGTACTGGCCGGCTTCCTCGGCGCCGGCAAGACGACGCTGCTCAGCCATGTCCTGAATAACCGCCAAGGCCTGCGGGTCGCGGTCATCGTCAACGATATGAGCGAAGTGAACATAGACGCCAGTCTCATTCGCGACGGCGGCTGCAACCTGTCGCACACGACGGAGACATTGATCGAGCTCAGCAATGGCTGCATCTGCTGTACCCTGCGCAACGACCTTCTGACGGAAGTGCGACGACTGGCCGAAGAGGGGCGATACGACTATCTGCTGATCGAAGGAACGGGCATTGCCGAGCCGCGCCCTATCGCGGCAACCTTTTCCTTCCGCGACGAGACCGGCGTCTCGCTCTCCGATTTTGCTCGCCTCGACACGATGGTGAGTGTTGTCGACGCTGCAAACCTCCTGGCCGATTACAGCAGCGCCGATCTGCTTGCCGACCGCGGCCTGCAGAGGGACGGCGAGGACCGGCGCACCCTTATCGACTTGCTGGTCGACCAGATCGAGTTTGCCGATGTCGTAGTGATCAACAAGATCTCGGACGCGAACGAAGAGACCCGCGCCGAAGTCCGCAAAACGGTGGCTGCCCTCAATCCGGATGCCCACCAGGTGGAGACGGATTTCGGCAGGATTTCTCTCGAATCCGTTCTCAATACGGGTCTCTTCGATGAAGCAAAAGCCGCCGCGCATCCTTTGTGGCACAAGGAATTGTACAGCCCGGGGGAGCATGTTCCTGAGACGGAGGAATACGGGGTATCGAGTTTCGTCTATCGCACGAGGCGTCCTTTCGACCCGATGCGGTTTCGGGCATTTCTCGATGCGCCCTGGCCGGGCGTGTTGCGTGCCAAGGGCCATTTCTGGCTCGCCACGCGCCCACGCCACGTGGGCCTGATGTCGGCTGCCGGGATCCAGCGGCGCTGCGAACCCATGGGGCTGTGGTGGGCAGCCGTGCCCCGGCAGGACTGGCCGGACCATCAGGAATTTCATCGGCACCTTCAGAGCCGATGGGACAATGCTTGGGGCGATCGCCGGCAGGAATTGGTTTTTATCGGCGTAGACATGGACGAGACCGGTGTGCGGACTGCACTGGACGGATGCCTCGCGAGCGCCGATCCGCGCGACTGGGCCACGCTCGAAGATCCGTTTCCGGCCTGGTAGCACGGGCGGCGCAGGATAGCGCGTGCGTATTAACCGGCTCGACCAGCCGGGATGCGGTGAGGATCATCACATCGACGTATGGGTGTACCACCCACATACCCCTGATTGCTGTCGTCCGTTCCATGGCGAAAGCTGGCAGGATGAAGTCTTCAGGGTCGATCGACGGAATGGGGACGCCGCTGATGCGGAGAATTCATGTCAGTAATCGTGAGTATTTGAGTATATTTGGTGGAGCGTTGAGTATCTGTCGTGCGCCCCCTTCCTGGAGTGCAACCCTTGGATCGACGACAGTCGTGTCTTCGACGGGTACTGACGGGTCCCCGGGTCTTGCCAGTCAGGGTAGCGCAACCGTACAATCCTCCTTCACCGGCACGCTCACGTCTTCCCTGATATCATTAGGCGACGCCCAGTCGTCCCCTCGATCGTCGACAGCGATGCCGACGCCTGCGGCGGATGGCGGCGCGCGGGACACATCCACGAAAACGGCGTCGGCCGCAGCGGTCTTCGACACCTCCTCCTCGACATCTGAGCGCACCGTGCTTGGCCCGGATCCGTACGAGGAGGCTGCGACGCTGCCTGCCGCTCCCGCGCTGACGGGTGTTACGAGCGGTACCGACAGCGGCAGCGGCGAAACGGCAGCAGCCGTTCCTTCTTCCAGCAGTGTCGCCGCGGCTTCGCTGCGCCTTCAGACCTCGGTTGCATCCCTCTCGGTCGCGCCGAGCTCGGGCTCGTCTGCTGAGACGACAGCGGCCCCGACAGCACTGGCGGCTCCAGCGACGGCTACGCCTGTGGCGACGCCCAACAAGATCGCACTCGAAAACCTGAAGCAGGGCAACCCGATCAGCGAATGGGGGCTGGAGGGCGACGGCAACGGCACCATCCAGGGCTTTGCCACCGAAATCAGCACCAATATCGGCCAGACGGTCGATTTCAAGATCGCCACAGACTCCACCCATTACCGCATCGATATTTACCGTATGGGTTATTATGGCGGGCTCGGCGCGCGCAAGGTCGACTCGATCGAGCAGCAGCTGACCACGGCGCAGATCCAGCCGCACCCGATCGTCGACATGTCGCTCGGCCTTATCGACTGCGGCAACTGGTCGGTCTCAGCGAGCTGGCAGATTCCAACGGACGCGGTCTCCGGCGTTTATTTCGCCAAGCTGGTGCGCGAGGATGGCACCGAGGATGCCAGCATCATCCCCTTCGTCGTGCGCGACGACGCCTCGACCAGCAATATCGTTTTCCAGACGTCGGACACCACCTGGCAGGCCTATAATGCCTGGGGTGGCGCCAGCCTCTATTACGGCGAAGTGCCCGTCGATCCCGCAAACATGATCGGCTACCTGCCGCCGAACTGCAGTTGCGGCCTGCAGGCCATCGGCCGCGCCTCGGCGGTCAGCTACAACAGGCCGATCATCACCAATACGAGCCCGATCGGCGGCTCGCATGATTACATCTTCGGCGCCGAATCCTCCGCCATCTCCTGGCTGGAGCAGAACGGCTACGACGTATCCTATATTTCAGGCGTCGATGCGGCCCGCAGCGGCAGCCTGCTGCTCAACCACGATGCCTATCTCTCCGTCGGACACGACGAATACTGGTCGGCCGAACAGCGCGCCAATGTCGAGGCCGCCCGCGATGCCGGCGTCAATCTCGCCTTTTGGAGCGGCAATGAGTGCTACTGGAAGGTGCGCTGGGAAAGCAGCATCGACGGCAGCGGCCAGGCCTATCGCACCATGGTCTGCTACAAGGAGACCTGGGGCACGAGCACGGATCCGAGCAATGTCGGCACCGGCACCTGGCGCGACCCGCGTTATGCCGATCCGGGGCAGGAGCCGGAGAATTCGCTGACAGGAACGATGTTCCAGGTGGACAGCTACCGCCAGGATACGATCTCCATCCCTTACGACTATTCGAACCTACGCTTCTGGCGCAACACCGATGTTTCGGAGCTGCACGAGGGCGATACCTACAATCTGGTGCAGAATCTGCTTGGCTATGAATGGGATTCCGATGTCGAGAACGGATTCCGTCCGGATGGACTGATCAACCTTTCGCTGTCGACGGTTTCGGTGAGCACCTATCTGCGCGACTACGGCACCACGGTCGGCGATGCGGTGGCGACCCACAGCCTGACCATGTACCGAGCAGCCAGCGGCGCGCTGGTCTTCGGCGCCGGCACCGTCTTCTGGTCCTGGGGCCTGAGCGACAACCACCAGGGCCCGACGACGTCGACCGATCGCAACGTGCAGCAGGCGATGGTCAACATGTTCGCCGACATGGGCATCCAGCCGACGACGCTGGATGCGAGCCTGATCCTGGCGACACAATCGACCGACACGCTGAAACCCACCTCGACGATCAGCTCGCCGCTCGTCGGCGCAAGCTTCCTCGAAGGCCAGCATGTGACGATCACGGGCACGGCGCAGGATTTCGGCGGCGGTATCATCGCCGGCGTCGAAATTTCCACCGATGGCGGCCAGCACTGGTTCAAGGCGACGGGCCGGGAGAGCTGGAGCTATAACTGGGTCGTGCAGGCGAGCGGCACCTATACGATCATGTCGCGCGCTGTCGACGACAGCGTCAACATGGAGGCCCCCTCGGCCGGCAAGCAGGTCACCGTCACCTTGCCGGGCACCCAGGGCCTGTGGACGCTGGCGGACAAGCCCGCCGTCGAAATGGCGATCGATCGCGATTCCGTCGAGCTCGGCCTGCGCTTCCAGGCGACGACGGCAGGCTATGTCGAGGGCATCCGCTTCTACAAGGGTTTCTACAATATCGGCGACCATGCCGTCAGCCTCTGGAGCGCCGACGGAACGCTGCTGGCAACGGGTGTCTCCGTCGGTGAATCGCTCTCCGGCTGGCAGACGGTGATGTTCTCCAGTCCGATCCAGATTACGGCCGGCACGACCTATGTGGCCTCCTATCACACCAACGGCTACTACTCCGCCACCGACAATTATTTCGGCGGCACCTATGCCAGCGGCGCGCTGAAGGTCGTCGATGGCGGCGGCGTCTACGCCTATGGCGACAATGCCGGCATCTTTCCCGGCCAGAACCTCGGCACCGGCACGAACTACTGGGTTGACGTGGTCTTCGACGCCGGCCCCAACAGCGCGCCGGTCGCCACCGACGATACGGGGCTGACGCTCACCCGCAACGACAGCGTCGTCCTCTCGATCGCCTCGCTCATCGGAAACGATACGGATCCGAATGGCGATGCGATGACGATTTCGGCTGTCGGCAATGCCGTCAACGGCACGGTGACGCTCAACAAGCAGAACGGCACCATCACCTTCACGCCAACCAATAATTATTCGGGGCCGGCAAGCTTCACCTATACGCTGTCGGACGGGCGCGGCGGCACGGACCAGGGCAATGTCAGCCTCACCGTGGACCCGGGCCCTTCGGGGGAGACGCTGTTCAAGTCGAGCGAAGGACCGTCGGGCGCAAGCTACAACGAGGGCCAGTCGCTGGAACTCGGCATGCGGTTCTCCGCTTCGTCGAGCGGCATGGTGACCGGCGTCCGCTTCTACAAGGCATCAGGCGATACCGGCCCGCATACCGGCTCGCTGTGGACATCCGATGGCAGGCTGGTCGCGACCGTCACCTTCGCCGACAGCGGATCGCTGAGCGGCTGGCAGACCGCGACATTCTCGAACCCGGTGCATATCCTGGCCGGCACGACCTATGTCGCCTCCTACCACACGACCGGCTCCTATGTGGCAACGGCAAACTATTTCACGACCGCCCACAGCAATGGCTCGCTGACGGCGCTTGCCGGCAGTAACGGCGTCTTTGCCGATGGCTCCGGTTTCCCGACCTCCAGTTACCAGTCGTCGAACTACTGGGTGGATGTCGTCTATAACCAGACGAGCAACGTGCTGCCGGTCGCCGCCAATGACAATGGCTACACGACCTATTCCAGCACGGCGCTGTCGATTGCCGCAGCCAGCCTGCTTACAAACGACACCGATGGCGATGGCGACCTGCTCAGCATCACCGGCGTCAATGGTGCGGTCCACGGAACGGTGAGCTTCAACAGCCAGACCAAGACCGTCATTTTCACGCCGACGGCGGGTTATACCGGCGCGGCGAGCTTCTCCTATACGGTTTCAGACGGGTTTGGCGGCACGGCGTCGGCCACGGTCAGTCTCACCGTCAACACGCCGCCGGCCGGGGGGGCGACGTCGAGCCTGTTCACCGGCGCCGATACGTCGGGGATTGCCGCCGCCAATGACGCCAACTCGGTCGAACTCGGCGTCAAATTCATCGCTTCCGCCAACGGCCAGATTACCGGGCTCACCTATTACAGGGGCGCCCAGGATACCGGCACGCATGTTGGCTCGCTGTGGACGACGAGCGGCCAGCTGCTGGCTCAGGCGACCTTCATCAACGAGACGGCGAGCGGCTGGCAGACGGTTTCCTTTACCCAGCCGATCAATGTTTCAGCCGGCACCACCTATGTGGCGAGCTACCATTCGAATGGCTTCTATTCGGCCACTGCGAACTACTTCGTGACAGACTATTCGAACGGTGTGCTGACGGCGCCGTCGAGTACGACGAGCGGCGGCAACGGCCTGTATGCCTATGGCACCAGCAGCTTGTTTCCGACCGCCTCCTACAATGCGAGCAATTATTGGATCGACGTGCTCTATCAGCAGGGCGGCGGGCAAAATACGGTTCCGGTCGCCGCCAATGACAGCGGCTTCTCGACCAACACGGGCACGCCGATCACCATCCAGGCCGCGGCGCTTCTGGCAAACGACAGCGATGGCGATGGCGATCCGCTGACGATCACCGGCGTCAGTGGGGCGGTCAACGGCGCGGTCGCCTGGAATGCTCAGGCCCAGACGGTGACGTTTACGCCGACGGCAGGCTATTCGGGACCGGCGAGCTTCAGCTACGCGATCTCGGACGGCAAGGGCGGCACGGCATCGGCTCAGGTGGCGCTCACCGTCAACAGCGGGTCCGTGGGTCCGGAGCAGAACCTCTTTGCATCAAACGCGACGCCCTCGGTCGTCTCGGTCAACGACAACCAGCAGGTCAATCTCGGCATGAAGTTCCAGGCCGATGCCGCCGGCTGGATCACCGCCATCCGCTTCTACAAGGGCGCCGACAATACCGGTCCGCACAACGGCTATCTGTGGACCGCTTCCGGCACGCTTCTCGGCAGCGTCACCTTCAACAACGAGACGGCGAGCGGCTGGCAGACCGCGCAGCTCAGCCAACAGATCGCCATCCAGGCGGATACGACTTACGTCGTGTCCTACTCCACCAACGGCAATTATTCGGCGACCGGCAATTATTTTGCCAGCGACGTGACGAATGGAGACCTGAAGGCATCAGGCGGCAATAACGGCGTCTATGCCTATGGATCGGGCGGGCTGTTCCCGACCGCCAGCTATAACAGCACGAACTACTACGTGGACGTGGCATTCAAACCGCAGCTCGCGGCGTAACGCCCACGCGGATGCAAGACCAAGCATGCCGTAAAGTGTGAGAGTATCGATGATGCGTACAGATATCAGATTGCCGGTTACGGTTCTCGCCGGGTTTCTCGGCGCCGGGAAGACGACTGTCCTCAATCATGTCCTGAGCAATCGGGAGGGTCGTCGGGTTGCTGTCATCGTCAACGATATGAGCGAGGTCAACATCGATGCGGATCTCGTGCGCGAGGGGAGCGCAGACCTCTCGCGCACGGACGAGACGCTTGTGGAGCTCACCAACGGATGCATCTGCTGCACGCTGCGCGAGGATCTCCTGAGTGAGGTCAGGCGGCTGGCAGCCGCCGGCCGTTTCGACTATCTGCTGATCGAAGGCACCGGCATTGCCGAGCCGCTGCCTGTTGCAGCCACCTTCTCCTTCCGCGATGAAAGCGGGGCGGCCCTTTGCGATGTGGCAAGGCTCGACACGATGGTTTGCGTCGTCGATGCGGTCAATCTGCTCGCCGATTACCAGAGCGCCGAGTTTCTTGCCGATCGCGGCGAAAGGCGTGACGGGGACGATGAGCGCAAGCTCGTGGAATTGCTCGTCGAGCAGATCGAATTTTCCGATGTCGTCATCATCAACAAGGCAGGCGACGTGTCCTGCGCCGACCTTGCCGAAGTTCGCCGGGTCGTCGCGGCACTGAATCCGGATGCCCAAGTGATCGAAGCGGTCTTCGGCCAGGTGCCGCTCGGCGCGATTCTCGATACCGGCCTCTTCAGCGAGGCGAAGGCCGCCCGCCATCCGCTCTGGCACAAGGAACTCTTCGGTTGGGGCGACCATGTGCCGGAGACCGAGGAATACGGCATCAGAAGCTTCGTCTATCGCAGCCGCCGGCCGTTTGATCCGTCGAAGCTGCAGGGTTTCCTCGGCAGGAAATGGCCGGGCCTCATCCGGGCAAAGGGGCATTTCTGGCTTGCGACGAGGCCGGACGAGATCGGTTTGCTCTCGATCGCCGGCACCCAGTGCCGCATCGATACCAGGGGTTACTGGTGGGCCTCCGTGCCGAAGGTGCAGTGGCCACGCTTTCCGCAGTTTCGCCAACTCATCGACCGGCATTGGGACGAGGTCTGGGGCGACCGCCGCCAGGAGCTCGTCTTCATCGGCGCCGGCTTCGACGAAGGCGCAATCAGGGTCGCACTCGACGACTGCCTGACCGGTGAGGAGACAGGCTTCGATCCGCAGACGGCCGTCGGGCTCCGGGACCCGTTTCCAGCGTGGCCGCACGGGGCTGTCCACGCACATTCGAGCGGTTAGTGCGTCCCGCTGGACGTGCGACGCTTTGATCAACAAGAGGAGAGAACAATGAGCAATGAACTTTACGCAGACGGCATCGGCGAAATCACCATTACCGGAACGATCGTGCGCATCGACCTGATGTCACTTTCGGCGACCGACCGTGACGCCAACAACAATCCGAAGCCGGTCTTCCGCCAGCGCATCATTATGCCGGTCGATGCCTTCGCCAATGCGGTCGATCTCATGCAGAAGGCGCTCGGCGGGCTGGTCGAAGCCGGTGCGGTTCGTCGCGTTGCCGATATGTCAGGGGCGGCTGCCGAGATCCAGTCGGCGCCGGTCGGCGCTTCGAACGCTTCGCCGAACTTCAACTGATAAAACAAATATCGCCTCGGTTTCGTATTGGGTTTCGGGTGGGCCATGAGTGGTTTTCTGCATACCAACCTGCACTGTCTGGCGCTCGTCGCGCGTCATCACGGCGTCGATCTTGCGCCTGAGCGCCTGCAGCACGATTATGCCGTCGGCAACGATCCCGTTGCCGTGCGGCAGCTGCTGCGCATGGCGAAGGATGCCGGCCTCAGAGCCCGGCATCTGACGCTCGACTGGCGATCCCTGTTTCAGCTCGGCCAGGCCTTTCCGGTGCTGGCGGAACTGACGAACGGCAATTGGGTGGTGATCGCCGACGCCGTCGGGAGCGGCGAGGAGGAGAGAATTCGCGTTCTCGACCCGCTGGCGTCACGCGCCGAAGCGATGATGCTCAGCGAAGAGCAATTCGCCAAGGCCTGGCTTGGATCGGTGGTTCTGCTGAAACGCAACTATCGCATGTCCGATGAGGACCGGCCTTTCGGCTTCCGCTGGTTCGTGCCTGAAATCATCAGGCAGCGCAGCTTCTTCCGCGATGTCGCGCTCGCTGCCTTCGTCCTTTACGGCCTCGGACTGACAACCCCGATGTTCTTTCAGCTGGTGATCGACAAGGTGCTCGTACATCAGAGCTATGCGACACTGACGGTTCTGACGATCGGTATCGCCGTGGCGCTCGTCTTCGACGCGACCTTCAGCTTCCTGCGCCGCTATCTGCTGCTCTACGCGACCAACAGGATCGACATCCGGGTGGCGACCCGCACTTTCGGCCATCTGCTCAACCTGCCGATCGCGCTCTTCGAGCAGGCCTCTGCCGGCGTGCTCGTCAAGCATATGCAGCAGACGGGGCGTATCCGCGAATTCCTGACCGGCCGGCTGTTCCTGACGCTTCTCGACGGCGTGTCCCTCTTTGTCTTCGTGCCGATCCTGCTTCTCTACAGCGTCAAGCTGACGCTCGTGGTTCTCGGCTTCGCAGCGCTTGTCGGCCTGGTGGTGATGCTGCTGGTCGGGCCGTTCCAGCGCCGCCTGCAGGCGCTCTATCAGGCGGAAGGCGACCGCCAGGCCCTGCTGGTGGAAACCGTGCACGGCATGCGCACGGTCAAATCGCTGGCGCTGGAACCGCGCCAGCGCAAGGTTTGGGACGATTATTCGGCCCAGTCGATCTCGGTGCGTTTCCGGGTCGAGAAGATTTCGACCATCGCCCAATCGATGACCGGCCTTCTGGAAAAGCTGATGAGTGTGGCGATCATCGGTCTCGGCGCGCTCGATGTCTTCAACGGCGCGATGACCATCGGCGCGCTCGTTGCTTTTAACATGCTCGCCGGCCGCGTCTCCGGACCTCTGGTGCAGATCGTCACCATGGTGCACGAATATCAGGAAGTGGCGCTGTCGGTGCGCATGCTCGGCGAGATCATGAACCAGCGGCCGGAGCAGGCGGGCCGCGGGCGTGGTGTTCGCCCGCGCCTGCAGGGTCGCATCGAGTTCGACCGGGTTACCTTCCGCTACGCTCCAGACAGCGCGCCGGCGCTCGACAATGTCTCCTTCGCCATTCCGGCCGGCTCGGTGTTCGGCGTGGTCGGCAAGAGCGGCTCGGGCAAGACGACGATCACCCGGCTCATCCAGGGTCTCTATCAGAGCCAGGAAGGGCTGGTGCGCATGGACGGATATGACAGCCGCGAGATCGACCTCGTGCATCTTCGAACCAGCATCGGCGTCGTGCTGCAGGACAATTTTCTGTTCCGCGGCTCGGTGCGCGACAATATCGCCGCCGCCAAGCCGGATGCCAGCATCGAGGAGATCATGGAGGTTGCCCGCATCGCCGGCGCCGAAGAGTTCATCGAACGGCTGCCGCGCGGCTTCGACACCATGCTGGAGGAAAACGCCGCCAACCTGTCGGGCGGACAGAAGCAGCGCCTGGCGATCGCCCGCGCGCTGATCACCGACCCGAAGCTGTTGATTTTCGATGAGGCGACGAGTGCGCTGGACCCTGACAGCGAGGCGATCATCCGCGACAATCTCAGCCGCATCGCGGCCGGCCGTACCGTCATCATCGTTTCGCACCGGCTTTCGACGCTCGTCAATGCCGATGCCATTCTCGTCGTCGAACGTGGCAAGGTCGCCGATATCGGCCGGCACGATCAGCTTGTATCGCGCTGCATGACCTATCGCCACCTGTGGTCCCAGCAGATGAGGCAGGTTGCATGAGCGCGCACGCGAGAAAACCCGACGAGAACCTGCCGGCCCCCTTGGACAGTGGCGGCTCGAACGAGAGCCACTCAGGCAAGGGGAGGGAGCTCATCGCCCGCCCGCCACTGCCGCCGGTCATTGCTGAATTCCAGTCCGATGCCGTCGAGCTCGAGGAACGCGCACCGCCGCGGGTCGCCCGCATGACTCTCTATTGCGTGACAGCGCTGATTGCTTCGGCGATCATCTGGGCTTCGGTCTCGTCGATCGATGAGGTGGTGATTGCGCCCGGCAAGCTCGTCACCACTCAGCCGACTATCGTCGTCCAGCCGCTCGAAACCTCGATCATCCGCACGATCGACGTCAAGGCCGGCCAAGTGGTGCATGCCGGCCAGACGCTGGCGACGCTCGATGCCACCTTCAGCCAGGCCGATGTCGGTCAGTTGAAGACAAAGTTCTCCGCTCTCGACGCGCAGGTGAAGCGGCTTGAGACCGAGCTGACCGGCGAGGACTATTCGAAGGTCGCCGGCAATACGCCGGACGAGCAGTTGCAGGTGCAGCTGTTCGGCCAACGGCGCGCCTTCTACACCGCGCAGCTGAAGAATTTCGAGCAGCAAATCGCCGGCCAGTCCTCCGTCCTTGCGGCAAACCGCAACCAGGAGGCCGTGCTGAACGACCGGCGCGATAACCTCTCGCTGATCGAGGCGACACGAAAGAAGCTCTATGACACGGAAAGCGGCTCGCTGCTGACCATGCTCGGCTCCCGCGACGCCCGCCTTGATGTCGAGGCCGATATCACTGCCGTGCGCGGCAAGGCCGACGAGGCAGCTCACACCTATGCCAAGCTGCTCGCCGACCGTCAGGCCTTTATCGAGGATTTCCGCCGCGCCGCGATGGAGCAGCTGGCCGACCTGCGCAGCCAGCGCGACATGGCGGGTGAAGAGCTGAAGAAACTGGAGCTGCGCCGCAACATGGTAGCGCTGACGGCACCGGCCGATGCCGTCGTGCTCGATCTGGCGCAACGTTCGGTCGGCTCGGTGGTGCGGGAGGCCGAACCGGTTGTCACGCTGGTGCCGATCAACGTGCCGCTCGAAGCCGAAGTGTCGATCAATACGCGCGATATCGGCCGGGTGGCCGTCGGCAAGGAAGCGCGCATCAAGCTCGATGCCTATCCCTTCCAGAAATATGGCACCGCCTCCGGCGAAGTGAGAACCATCAGCCAGGACACCTTTCTAACCGGCCAACAAGAGCAGACAGCCACCCCCGGCCAGCCGGCCGCCCCCTTCTTCAAGGCGCGGATCCTGCTTGCCGATACCCGGCTGAATGTCGCGGATGTGCCGGTGCGGCTGCTTCCCGGCATGACCGTGTCGACGGAAATCAAGGTCGGCAACCGCACGGTGATCTCCTATTTCCTGTATCCGTTGCTGCGCGGGCTCGATAACGCAATACGTGAACCATAGGCTGACGGATCGGTTGGCCGACGACCACTTCCGTGTGCGCCTTGAGGCAGATGTCGCGCCTCATCGTCTGTGGTTTAGGCCGCATGGTCGTGAAATCGGCCGCCGCTTGACGCTATATGCGACTAAGCTCACACTCGCCGTGTCGAGGGCGAGTCGAACAGAGTGTGCCGATTTTTAGATGCGTTGCTCACCTCATCGGGAGCTGGGAGCAGGGGCTGATCGATCCGGGCCGGTTGGTTGCAAAGAGAATCGAGATCGAACGACTTCGAACGCACCGGCTCATATTTTGTTTGTGAGGCCGCGCCGTGGATAAGGTGTTATCAGCCGTACAGCCTTCGGGCGGCGGTCCACGTCCCCACCGAAATTTCCCATGGCGGAACGTTCCCCGCTGGCTGCTTTGGCCAGTGCTTTTGATAGGCATGTTGCTGGTAGCGGGCATCGTCGTGTTTTTCGGCGGAAGCGACCGCTTCGAAAGTCCGCCTGGGCGCGTTGAAGATCGATCTCTCGATAAGGCTGCCCCGTCATCGGAAACCGCCGCCCGCCGTGATGATGAGGCTGCTTCTCCTCTCCTGCTGATGTCGATATCGCCACAGCTGATCGAGGTCCCGAAGCCGGAGCTGGCAGGTGAGTTTCTGCGGATGTGGCGCGTCTCGGGGTCGAATATTTGCTCTGCTCTTCGAGAGGCCGGTATCGCGGTGAGCGAGTGGAAAGCCGCGTCGATGCGCAATCGCAATTATGAATGTTATTTTCAGCGCGTTTACGAACGGGACGAGACGCGTCCCCTGAGTTCCACCTTCCTCAAAGTTCGTGGAAATGAAATGGGCGAGATTGTTGAGGTCCGCGCCAGGATCATCGGGCCGACGACCGACGATGAGGGGCGTCTCGCCCCGGCCATCCTGCGCATGTTCGAGATCATTGTGAAGCAGGCGTGCTGGCGTGATTTAGAGGATAGTCTTACGTCGATCCAAAAGCTTCGAAATGTAGAATACGAACGGTTCGGCGCCTATCTCAGTTTCAAGCGCGAAGCCGACGGCGGAAGCAATTTTGATTTTGTTCTTGGTCTTAAGGCGACCTCAGCGTCGCAGATGAGGACCAAGACCTATTTTTCGCCGGAGCGCTGGCTAACCGGAACCGATCGCCGCAATGTTTCCGGGAACGTGATCCTCACGGACCGCTCGGGCACGTCCATGTTAGCCAATTGTGCAAATTGACGGCATAGCCGGAGGGTGATCTGCAAGAGTTGCTACGACCGTGCAGAGGAGGGCGCCACCAACAACGCTTTACAAGTCCTCGCGGATAGAAAAAACGTAGTTATAGGCGTGGTGGCCTGCGCGCCTTTTCGCCAAGCCTAGTTCTTTATGTGAGGTTGAGCTAGCCGCGAAATACCTTCAATCGCGCCAGGTGATGATGGCGCGGCGGGACTAGTCCATCCGGAGGTCGGAACCCACTGCACACCGGGCAGGCTCAGCTTCCGATCAGGTTGGTCCAGAGAGTTCAATCGCCGGAAATAAAGGCAGCCTCCACTATATACAGCATTATTGGAAATGCTGTATATATCAACAAATACAGCAAACGAGGACGCCTATGCCCAGGTCAAGCGGTTCCTATTCTACCAGTGATCTCTCCCGGAAATCCGGCGACATCATCGCCGAGGCGCTTCGTCATCCGGTCACCATCACCCAGCGCAACAAGCCGCGCCTCGTCCTCCTCAACATTGAAGATTACGAGCGGCTGATGAAACAATCCGACCGCCGATCCGTCGGCACCATCGGGACCATGTCGGATGAACTCTTCGCTGAATTCGAGAACGCCGTCGAGACCTATGCCGGCGAGGATGAGGCAGGTCGGTAGTGAGCTACGACCTGATCCAGACCGCAAGCACGGTATCCTTACCTGTGGGCGCGGGAGGCTGAGCGTGGAGAGACGGAAGGACGCAAGGAGCGGCCGGTCGCCGTGGGCGTGAGAATGCCACGGCCGGACGGTGATCTGGTCCTGTTCTTTCCTATCACCACCAAGCAGCCGGACGTGTCGTGCTTTGCTGTGGAGGTGCCATTAATCGAAAAGCGCCGCGCCGGCCTCGATGCCGATCGCAGGCTTTGGATCATCTTCGACGAGTTCAACACCGACATCGTCGGCAATTCATTCTATCTCGAGCCCGAGCCGCCGATCGGTCGCTTCAGCAAGGCCTTCTTTCTGCCGTTGCTGCGCGAATTCATCGGCCGCCGCAAGTCGGCCACGGAAGTCAGCCGGTTCCGCTGACCTGCCACGGCAAGATGTGGCGGCGTATTGATCGTCATGAAGGGGATTTGACGAAGCAGTTGCGTCGGCCGCCGCATCCATATCCTTGCGACGGAAGTAGATCGCCCGTCCACAGTGGCCCTGCACGATGATCTGTTCGTCCTTGGGCATCGATTGGGTGATCTCGTGCGGAATTATCAACGGCCGGCGCTGGCAGTTGAGGCTTCGCACTTAGAAATAGAATGTGCCCGGCTACACGCGAATCTGGCGTAATCAACATTATGGAACAAGAACTTTCCACAGCGATTCCAATACCTTGCGTCCATGAGCGGCAGAACATTGTCTCTGCCACACGTTTTCAGGTTTCAGCACTCAAACCACGGATGGTTATCATTTCACCGATCGCCAAGGCGCGGTCGCGGCCAGCCACTGTCGCGTGCGGGCCTCGGGATCCGGGTTGCGGGTGATATCGGTGACAACGGCAGCGCTATCGGCGCCGTTTTCCAATACCAGCGGCGCGCGTTCGGCGCTGATCCCGCCAATGGCAACAAGCGGCATCGGCCCGACACGTCGCCGCCAATCCGCAAGGCGTTCGACGCCTTGCGGCGCCCATTTCATTTCTTTGAGGATCGTGGGCCACACCGGCCCAAGGGCAACGTAGTCCGGCGCGGCGGCCAGCGCGGTTTCCAGTTCTGATGGATCGTGGGTGGAAAGGCCGAGCTTCAGGCCGGCACGGCGGATCGCATTCAGATCGGCGGCGGCCAGATCCTCCTGCCCGAGATGGATGAAATCGCATCCCTCATCGATCGCCAGCTTCCAGTAATCGTTGATGATCAATTGGCAGGCCGCTGCCGCGCAGGCGGCCTTCGAACGCCGGATCTCCTCACGAAGCACCGGCCCCGGCCGGTCTTTGATGCGTAGCTGGACGAGCTTGACGCCGAGCGGCACGAGACGCTCAATCCATTCGGCACTGTCGACGATGAGATAGAAGGGATCGAGCTTCATGAGAAGACCGCCTTTCCGATGACGGGAGTGGAAGGAACGGCCATGTCGCGCGGCTCCAGCGGTACGGCGCCATGCGCGAGACGACCGGCATCGACGGCAAGCGCGAAGGCTTCGGCCATGGCGGCGGGATCGTCCGCGCCGGCAACGGCGGTGTTGAGAAGAACGGCGTCATAACCGTATTCCATCACCGCGGCGGCATGAGACGGACGGCCGATGCCGGCATCGACGATGAGCGGCACGTCAGGAAAATGTGCTCGAAACGCCCGCAACGCCATCGGGTTCACCGGTCCCATGGCGGAGCCGATCGGCGCGCACCAGGGCATCAGGACGCGGCAGCCGGCATCCAGCAGCTTTTCGGCGACGACAAGATCGTCGGTCGTATAGGGGAAGACCTGGAAGCCCTCCCCGGTCAGGATGCGTGCCGCTTCGACAAGGCCGAAGACATCGGGCTGCAGCGTATCGTGATGGCCGATCACTTCGAGCTTGATCCAGTCGGTGCGGAAAACGTCGCGCGCCATCTTCGCTGTCAGCACAGCCTCCTGCACGCTGTGGCAGCCGGCCGTATTCGGCAGCACGCGCACGCCGAGCTCGCGGATCAGCTCGAAGAAGGCGCCGCCCGCCTTGCCGCCGGCGGCCTCGCGCCGCAGCGAGACGGTGACAATTTCCGTCTTCGAGCGTCTCACCGCTTCCGCAAGGACGGCGGGAGACGGATAGCGCGCGGTGCCGAGCAGCAGCCGGGAGTGGACTTCAACATCATAAAGTTTCAGCATCTCAGCCTCCTTGCATCGGTGAGAGAATTTCGATGCGGTCGCCTTGGCCGAGCCTGAAATCGGCGCGGTCCTCGCGGTGCACCAGTTCGCCGTTAACCGCGGTTGCGAGCCACCCGCCCTCGTAATCGAGAGCCAGAAGCAGGTCTGCGAGCGTCGCGGCCGTGACCTCCTGTTCCTCGCCATTGATGATGAAGGTCATGACGCCCTCCTTTCCTGTGGTCCTTGTTCTGTGAGAAGACGCCGCGCCACCTCTCCGGCCATCGCCGGCGCCAGCAGAAAGCCGTGGCGGTAGAGGCCGTTGACATGGAGGGTGGATCCTTCCTGTGTCACACGCGGCAGATTGTCGGGATAAGCAGGGCGCACGCCTGCGCCGGTTTCCGTAACTCGGGCCTCGCCGAAGGCGGGATGCATCGCATAGGCGGCGTTCAACAACTCCATCAGCGAACGCGCGGTAATCGGGCCGGCATCGTCGCTTTCGATCATCGTCGCCCCGAGCATGAAGCGGTTTTTGTCGCGCGGCACGATGTAGATCGGGTGGCGTGGATGCAGCAGGCGGATGGGGCGGGAGAGACAGACCTCGCCTGTTTCGATGCAGAGCATCTCGCCTCGAACACCGCGCAATCCCGGCAGCCGGCCGATCTGGGCCGCACCGGTGCAGTCGATCACCCGGTCATGATCAATGTCTGCTTTGCCCGGGGAGCCAAAGAGGAGATGCATGCGTGCTTCCTCAAGGGCTGCAGCCAGTCCCGAGAGTGCTTGTCGCGGATCCAGATGCGCCTCCTGCCGGAAGAACAACGCGCGGCGGAAACGGCCGGCAAGGTCAGGCTCCAGCGCCGCGATCGCCTGCTCGTCCAGCCATTCCCATCCACTTGTTCGACGGGAAAAGCGCTCCAGTTCGCCGGCATCACGGCCGCCCGCCACGACAAGCGTTCCCCGGCGTTTGACATGACCGGGCAATGCCGCCTCCCACCAATCGGCGGCAAGGCGACCGAGCGTCAGCACCGGCTCCTCCGCGCTCTCCCGTTCGCACCACGGCGCCAGCATGCCGCCGGCAAAGCCGGAGGCACCAGCGCCGACCTTGTCGGCCTGCTCCGCAAGTGTGACGCGGAAGCCGTGGCGATAGAGCTGCCAGGCCACGGTGAGGCCGGCAACGCCGGCCCCTTTGACGAGAACGCGCATGGTCATTCTCCGGCGGGCGTTTTCGCGACCTCTGCGACCGGCATGTAGAGATCGCCGCCATCGCGGTACTTGGCCGCCATGGCTTCCAATCCCTCTTTCTGGGCTTCGGCGCGAATGTCGTGGGAAATTCGCATGGAGCAGAATTTCGGGCCGCACATCGAACAGAAATGCGCCACCTTGTGCGCCTCCTTCGGGAGGGTCTCGTCGTGGAAGGAACGCGCCGTATCCGGGTCGAGGGAGAGGTTGAACTGATCCTCCCAACGGAATTCGAAGCGCGCCCGCGACAGCGCATCGTCGCGAATGCGGGCGGCCGGATGTCCCTTGGCAAGATCGGCGGCATGGGCGGCGATCTTGTAGGTAATCACGCCGGTCTTGACATCGCTGCGGTCGGGTAGCCCCAGATGCTCCTTCGGCGTGACGTAGCAAAGCATCGCCGTGCCGAACCAGCCGATCATGGCGGCGCCGATGCCGGAGGTGATGTGATCATAGCCCGGCGCGATGTCGGTCGTCAGCGGTCCGAGCGTATAGAAGGGGGCTTCGCCGCAGACCTTGAGCTGCTTATCCATATTCTCTTTGATCTTGTGCATCGGCACATGGCCGGGGCCTTCGATCATCACCTGGCAGTCCTTCGCCCAGGCGATCTTCGTCAGTTCGCCGAGGGTTTCGAGCTCGGCAAATTGCGCTGCGTCATTGGCATCCGCGATCGACCCCGGCCGCAAACCGTCGCCGAGCGAGAAGGAGACGTCATAGGCACGGCAGATGTCGCAGATTTCCTCGAAATGCTCGTAGAGGAAACTCTCCTTGTGATGATGCAAACACCACTTGGCCATGATCGAGCCGCCGCGTGAGACGATGCCGGTGACGCGATTGACAGTGAGCGGAATATAGGCCAGCCGCACGCCGGCATGGATGGTGAAATAATCGACGCCCTGCTCGGCCTGCTCGATCAGCGTATCCCGATAGACTTCCCAGGTCAGATCTTCGGCAATGCCGTTGACCTTCTCGAGCGCCTGGTAAAGCGGCACGGTTCCAATCGGAACCGGCGAGTTGCGAATGATCCATTCGCGGATGTTGTGAATGTTGCGACCGGTGGAAAGGTCCATGACGGTGTCGGCGCCCCAGCGGATCGCCCAGACCATCTTTTCCACCTCTTCCGCCATCGACGAGGTGACGGCCGAATTGCCGATATTGGCGTTGATCTTCACCAGGAAATTCCGGCCGATGATCATCGGTTCGGATTCGGGGTGGTTGATATTGGCCGGGATGATCGCCCTGCCCTCGGCGACTTCCCGGCGCACGAATTCGGGCGTCACGAAATCCGGAACATGAGCGCCGAAGCTCTCGCCGTCGCGGGCGAGCGCCTCCTTCGCGGCCTGCCGGCCGAGGTTTTCGCGGATCGCGACAAATTCCATTTCCGGGGTTATAATGCCGGCACGCGCATAGGCGAGCTGGGTGACGGCGCGGCCGGCCTTTGCCTTTAGCGGCGTGTTGCGAATGGGAAATTCCGGCGTCAGCCGTTCGCCCGTGGCAAAACCATTGTCTTCAGGCTTCACCAGCCGGCCTTCATAGGTTTCAACGTCGCCACGCGCCCTGACCCAGGACTCGCGCAAACGCGGCAGCCCGGCGTCGATGGAAACCACATGGGCCGGATCGGTATAGGGGCCGGAGGAATCATAGACCGTGACCGGCGGCTCGCCGGAGGTCGGGTGAAGGCTGATTTCGCGCATCGGCACGCGCAGATCCGGATAGAGCGTTCCGGGTTTGACCACCTTGGTCGAGGCCGGAAGCGAGCCGGTGGTGACGACAGGAGTAAGCTGGGGTGCAACAATATTCATGGATGAGGCTCCAAGGTTTGACGTTTGGAGACCCAGTTCCAGTGTTGGAATGATGGAAAGACGCCATGCGCGACTAAGCGAAAATCCGCCCAACAGCCGCAGCGTCCGCACCGTCCCTACGCCAGTATGAACTGGATCAGGTTCAACGGGTCACCGCGCCACAACAGGCAAAGCCGTATTGTTCAGCAGAATCTCAGCCCCTTGCCGGGACACCCCTGGTGAATGGTCGCCATCAAAGACCGCCGCGGCCCTTGTGTCAAGAAGCTCTTTCGCGTTCCAAGGGAGCTGCAGCTGTCGCTAGAGGGGCGGTGTCAACCGATCTCTGAGCAACCTGCGGCCCAGATTGCGTACAAAAACAGCAGATGCGCGAGGTTATTTCAGCAAGATTGAATAGTCGAAATAGTAAAATCACTGGAAGTACTTATCCGATTCTCGCTTTACGCGTCTTTAAATCGATCGGTCTTGTCGCTAAGTTCACCAGCGTTATGTCTTTCAAGGCAACTCCAATGTGAGACCACTCACGACACGCCGTCCTCCGGTGGGGACTGGGGACGCGCGGTCATCTTTCCAGATAATGAGCAGCCCAGACGTTCGACGTCCTTGCCGCATGGTTCCTATAATCGCAATCGATTGAGGAAAGTCAGGCAGCAATGCACGTGCGACAGCCTCCTTTGCCCGTCTGACGGGCGACGGCGTGCTGCGTCGAGCGCATAGGCGCGCAATCTCCCCGTCTTATCAACCAACACCAACCGGGCGGCCATCGGGTGGACGAACCCGTGCGCCCATGCGAGAAAAAAGATGGAAACCGTGCAATATCTAAGCCCGATGGGATGGAAGGCGATCGGAATCGCCATTACGCTCATCGCGCTGGCAACCCTGTTCCGGTTGAGCGGCGTGATCCGCTATATACCCAACGACAGGCTCGGCATTCTCGAAAAGCTGTGGAGTTTTCGCGGCTCCGTCGACAATGGCTTCATTGCGCTCTACGGCGAGGCCGGCTTCCAGCCGGACGTCGTGCGCGGCGGCCTGCATTTCTTCATGCCGTTCCAATATGCGATGCATCGCGCCAATCTCGTGACCATTCCGCAGGGCCAGATCGGCTATGTCTTCGCCCGCGACGGCGAGCCGTTGCCGCCGACCCAGACGCTTGCTTCGAACATCGACGCCGATGACTTTCAAGATGTGCGCGGCTTTCTGACAAAGGGCGGCCAGAAGGGTCCGCAGCGCAAGATCCTGCGCGAGGGCACCTATGCCATCAATCTAGCGCAGTTCATAGTGCTGACGGCGCAGTCGACCTATGCCGTCAACCTGAACGCGTCGGAACAAAAACTGTTCGCCGACATGTCGACATTGATCACCGAGCGGAATGGCTTCGAGCCCGTTGTCATTCATGACGCCGAGGACCTGATCGGCATCGTCACCATCCATGACGGCCCGGCGCTGCCCGATGGCGAGATCATCGCCCCGACGGTTGCCAACAATCCGAAGGACCCGAACTTCCACAATAATTTCCAGGATCCGGAGAAGTTTCTCAATGCCGGCGGTTATCGCGGCCGGCAATTGCAGGTGCTTGCCGACGGCAGTTACTTCCTCAACCGTATCTTTGCGACCGTCGAACTCGTCGAGAAGACGATCATCGACGTCGGCACGGTGGGTGTCGTCGTTTCCTATACCGGCCGGCGAAGCGCGGATATTTCGGGCCAGTCCTATCGCCACGGTGAACTGGTCGAAACGGGCGCACGCGGTGTCTGGTCGACGCCGTTGCTGCCGGGCAAATATGCGTTCAACACCTATGCCGGCAATATCATCATCGTGCCGACCACCAACTTCGTGCTCAAATGGACGAAGGAACAGTTCGGCGAGCACAGGCTCGACGAGAATCTTTCCGAAGTGTCGCTGATCACCAAGGATGCGTTCGAGCCGGTGCTGCCGCTCTCGGTGGTCGTCCATATCGATTATATGAAGGCGCCCCTCGTCGTGCAGCGTTTCGGGGATATCAAACGGCTGGTCGAACAGACGCTCGATCCGATGGTCTCGGCTTATTTCAAGAATATCGCCCAGACCAAGACGCTGATCGAACTGTTGCAGGAACGCAGCGAAATCCAGCGCAAATCCGGTGATGAAATGCGCGAGAAGTTTGGCTCCTACAGCCTCGAGCTGCAGGAAGTGCTGATCGGTACGCCGCGGGCCAATAATGGTCAGAACAGCATAGAGCAGATCCTCATCCAGCTGCGCGAGCGTCAGATCGCCGTTGAAAAGGTTGAGACTTACAAATTGCAGGAGGCGGCGGCGATCCAGGAGCGCACGTTGCGCGAGAAGGAGGCGCTTGCCGAGCAGCAGGCCAAGATCACGACATCGGCGCTCACCATCGAGATCAGCGAAAACGAGGGCAAGGCGCAGCTCGCCCGCACCCGCCAGCAGGCGGAAACCATTCAGGTGACCGCCAAGGCAGAGGCCGAGAAGGTGCGCCTTGCCGGCCTCGGCGAGGCCGACCGGATCAAGGCCGTCGCGCTTGCTGATGCCGAACGCATCAAGGCGACCGGTCTGGCAGATGCCCAGAAGGTGCGCGCCATCGGCCTGGCGGAAGCCGAGGCGACAGAGAAGAAGGTCGCGGCCTTCGGCGGACCGGACTATCAGCTCAACTCACAGGTCCTGATGCGCTTCGCCGAAGCAATCGAAAACGGCAGGCTGCCGCTCGTGCCGCAGATCCAGGTCGGCGGCGGCGAAAAGGGCGCCACCAATGGTCTTGTGGAAATGATGCTGTCGATGCTGGTCGCCGATCGGCTGGGACCGCAGGGTGCACCGGCTGCGGTGCCGGCCCCGATTGAGCAACATTGATTGTGGATGGGCCGGTTTGCCGGCCCATTTCGCTCGCGCGCCCTGGACGCGTGCTCCATATTCCCTTCCTCACGGCCAGGTGACAGCGATCGCGCGTTCATCGGTCCGAGGGCACCGGCTCATCATTCTGTCGCAACGCGATTTCTGCATTCATGGCTTATCGTTTCGTCCACACTGCCGATCTCCATCTCGACTCTCCGCTACGGTCGCTGGCGCTTCGCAACGCCGAGCTGGCCGATCTCGTGAGCGACGCCAGTCGGCAGGTGCTGATCGCGATCGTCGACCTTTGCCTCGAGGAACAGGTCGATGCGCTGGTCATCGCCGGCGATCTCTATGACGGCGAGCAGACGTCGATGAAGACGGCGCGCTTCCTGGCAAGCCAGCTGGAACGGCTGCACCGGGCGGGGATTTGCGTCTTCAAGATCCGCGGCAATCACGATGCGATGTCGAAGATCGCCAGAGAGCTGGTGATGCCCGACACGGTGAAGGTCTTCGGCGGCCATGCCGAGACCGTGGAGGCGACGAAAGGCAGCCTGTCGGTTGCGATCCACGGTCTGAGCTTTGCCAAGCCGCAGGCACCGGACCCGCTTCTGCCGAAGTTCAAGCCGCCGGTCGCAGGTGCCATCAATATCGGCATCATGCATACGAGCCTTGCCGGATCCGCCGGCCATGATGTCTATGCGCCCTGCAACGTGCTCGACCTTCACGCCTCGGGATTCGACTACTGGGCGCTCGGGCATCTTCATCAGCGCAGCCAGTATCCCGGCACGGCGACGGTCATCATGCCCGGCATGCCGCAAGGCCGCGACATTAACGAGGCGGGCATCAAGACGGTGTCGCTGGTGACCGTGGCGGACAACAGGACGGTGACGGTCGAGGAGCGGCGCACCAGCATCGCGCAGTTCGAGCGAGTCGATGTCGACCTCACGGGTGTCGACGATTGGCGTGATGCGGCCATGGCGATCGAAGCGGCACTGATGGGGCAGCGCGACCATACCGCCTCGCCGCATCTCGTCGCGCGCCTCAGGCTTTCCGGTCGCACGCCGCTCTCCTGGCAGCTTCGCCGCGATATCGACCTCATGCAGGCGGAGGCCGAGCAGCGCGGTGACCGCATCGGCCGGACCTGGATCGAGAAGCTGGAGCTCGCCTTAGAAGCGCCGGTGCCCCTCGCCGACGAAGCAGTTGCCGATCCCGTCATCGAGCTCGGCGCGCTGATGCGGGACGATGTCATCGCCCGCAGCGGGTTTCGCGACGATGTCAGGGAGATGGTCCGCGACCTGCTCGCTGACCTGCCGCCCGAGAGCCGGGCATTTGCCGGGCATGACGAGGCAGGTTTCGAACGTTTCATCGACAGCCTTCTCGCCGACGGCGCCGAGGATATCGCCGCCCGGATGAAGGCCGCGGAGCGGGGAGACAGCTGATGCGCCTGCGCCGTCTCGACCTTGTCCGTTATGGCAAGTTCACCGACCACTCGATCGATTTCGGTGCGGCCCGCACGGGTTCGCCGGATCTGCACATCGTTTACGGCCTCAACGAAGCCGGCAAGTCGACCACCTTCGCCGCCTATCTCGATCTGCTCTACGGCATAGGCGAGCGCAGCACCTACAATTTCCTGCATCCCTACAATACGATGAAGGTCGGTGCGCGGCTGGAATTCGGTGGCGCGGAGCACGAGCTGGCGCGGCTCAAATTGCGGACGGGCAGCCTCGTCGATGATCGGGGACAGGCTGTGAACGAGGCGCTGCTTGCCGGCGCGCTCGGCGGCGTCGGCCGCGAGGCCTATCGCACCATGTTCTCGCTCGACGACCAGTCCCTCAAGGAAGGCGGCAACGCCATCATCCAAAGCAAGGGCGAGCTCGGCGAGTTGCTGTTCTCGGCAAGCTCGGGCCTTGCGGGCCTGAGCCGTTCGCTGGTGACGGCGGTCGACGAAGCCAATGGGATCTACAGGAAGCGGTCGTCAAGCACGAAGCTTGCGGAACTCAAACGCGCGCTCGAAGCGCTGAAGGCCGAGCGCAATGCCATCGACACGCTTGCCTCCACCTATTCGGGCCTGAAATCGACCCACGAGCAGGCCGACGCCGCCTATGCCGCGACGACGCGGGAACTGGCCGGGGCCAAGGCCCGGCACCAGGAGCTGACGCGCCTTCTCGGCGCCCTGCCCGCGGCGCTGGAACTCCGGCGGCTGGACGCCGATGCAGCCGGCATGGGCGATCTGCCGCGGCCGCCGTCCGAATGGTTCACACTGCTGCCGAAGCTTTTCCACGACGAGACGCGGCTGCAGGCGCTTGTCGAAACCGCCGACCGCACGCTGCGCCAGCTTGCCGACGAGATCGAGGCGATCGCGATCGACGACAAGGCGCTGGCGGTCGCCGCGCATATGCACATGCTGGATCAGGGGCGCGGGCGCTATATCACCGCTGAGAGCGACCTGCCGAAACGCCGGCTGGCGCTGGCTGAACAGGAAGGCGTGCTGGTGCGGCTGCTGGTCGATCTCGAGCAGCCGGGCCATGCGGCGCCCGAGGCGCTGCTGCTGCCCGCCTCGCTGATCGGCATCATCCGCGATCTCATCGAGCGACGTTCCGGCGTCGAGGTGAACCTGGCTGCCGCGGGCCGCGAACTGGCGCGGGCGCGCGAGAATCGCGAAAGGCTGAACAAGGAAGGCGGGTCGCACGATGGCGCCGCGATCCTCGATCCCGCGCATCTCGGCCGCATCGAGGCCGCCCTGAGCCGGCTGACCGGGTCTGATCTCGCAATGCGGCTCACCGTGGAGGAACGCGCGCTCGCGCAGGCGAAGCGAACACAGGAGAAGCAGTTCGCACAGCTTGCGCCCTGGACAGGTGATGCCGTCGCCCTGCAGCGGACGAACACGGCGGAGCCTCGGCAGGCCGAGGTCTGGCGTGGCCAGGCGATTTCGATCGACAAGCGGATTGCCGATCACGAGGCACGGCTGCGCGATCTCGGCACCGAGCAGGCGCTGACCAAAGCCCGGATCGCGGCCTTCGTCGCCGGTGGTTCGATCGACGATGCCGAGGCCGCGAGGCTGCGCGGCGAACGCGATGCCGCCTGGCAGGCGCATCTTGCCAGCCTGGATGCCGCCACTGCCCGGACATTCGAGGAGCGGATGCGCCAGGACGACATGGTGTCCGCCGGCCGCCTGTCACGTGCGCAGGAGCTGGCCGAACTGCGCCAGCTTCGCCAGACCGAAGCGGCAACGGCGGCAGCGATCGAACGGCAAAGGGAATTGCTTGCCGAGGCGCGAACCGAACATGATGGGCTTGCCGAGCGCATCCGTGGCCTGTTGCCCGAAGCAATCGAATATGACGCCGAAGCTGCGGCGCGCATTGCAACACTTGAGGCATGGACCACCAAGCGAGCCGCGGCGCTGGCCGCCTGGGACGATCTGCAGCGGACCGAAGAGGCGGTAGAGGCGCTTCGCGGCGAACTGGACAGCCATGCCGCCACGCTTGCGGCGAGCCTTGCGGATGCCGGCCATGGTGACGCCGACGATCCGCAGGTCGCCGCGCTGATCCAGGCGGCGAGCGATATGCTTGCCGCCGGCAAAGCCGAACAGGCGGCGCGGCAGGCGCACGAGAAGGCAATCGGCGATCTCGACCGCGATGTCAGGGAACGCGAGCGCGACCAGCAGGAGGCGGAAGCCGCGGTCGCGGCCTGGGACCGGGAATGGGCTGAGGCGCTGTCGCGAACCTGGTTTGCCGACAAGACCGGCTCGTTGGCGGCCGTTCGCGCCGTGCTGGATGCGCTCGGAACCCTACCCGCCATCCTGAAGGAACGGGATGACCTCGCAAGCCGCGTTGCCGCGATGGAGCGCGACCAGGAGCAATTCCGCGAGGATATAGCAGCTCTTCTCGCAGACTGCGGCCTCAGCCGATTGGCATCCGATACGCTCGCCTCGGCCAATGCGCTGGTGGAACGCCACGAGGCGGCGCGGCATGCCGCACAGCTTCGAGCAGACCGGCAGGCGGATATCGAAAAGCATTTGGAGAAACGCCGGGCGCTGGAGGAAGAACTGGCCGTTCACAATGCCCGCAAGAACGAACTGACCGGCTATTTCGGCACGGACTCGCTTGCCTCAGTCGAAGCATTCCTCAATCAGTCGCGAGAGCGAGACCGGCTGGAGGCACGCGCCGCTACCTTACGCAGCCAGATCATCGATGCTTTGCGCGCGGCAAGTTTTTCCGAGGCCGAACGTCGCCTTGCAGATATCGACGCCGCTGCGGCCGAGCGTGATGCGATCGAGCTCGGCGCCCGAATCGAGGATCTCACCGAGCGGGCGAAGCTTCTCTATTCCGACGTGTCGCTGGCGCGGCAGAAGCTCGAAGCCGTCGGCGGGGACGACGCGGTGGCCCGGATCGAGGCCAAACGCCGAACCATCTTCCTCGAGATCGAGGAACTGGCCGTGCGGCATCTGACGCTGCGCGCCGGCACGCTCGCGGCCGAACAGGCGCTGCACATCTATCGCGAAAAACATCGCAGCTCGATGATGAACCGCGCATCGCAAGCTTTTCGCCTGATCACCGGCGGCAACTATTCCGGCCTGACGACCCAGCCCGACCGGGACAAGGAAATACTGATCGGCGTCTCACGCGACGGTGGCTCGAAGCTTGCGGACGCGATGTCGACCGGCACGCAGTTCCAGCTCTATCTCGCGCTTCGCCTGGCCGGCTATGAGGAATTCGCAGCGCTTCGCCCGCCCGTCCCCTTTGTCGCCGACGATATCATGGAGAGCTTCGACAATCCCCGCTCCGAAGAGGTTTTCCGCCTGCTCGGCGCAATGGCAAAGGTCGGGCAGGTCATCTACCTCACGCATCACTGGCATCTCTGCGAGATCGCGCGGCATGTCGTTCCTGATGTCACCATACACCAGCTGCCATGACCGGGCGCTAGGAGCCGTGGACTCTTGGGATTCCCAAAGCTGAGCAAATCAGATTCAAGACTGTCTTTTGGAGGCAGTCATGGGTGTTTTAGATCGTCTCATTCTTCGAGATGACCAGTGGGAGCGGATGTCTCGTCATATCATTGGCGACGATCGCACGCGCGGTTCGTCTGGACGTGACAATCGCATGTTTGTGGAAGCGGTCTTGTGGATCGTGCGGACGGGTTCGCCCTGGCGCGATCTGCCGGAGGTGTTCGGTGATTGGAACAGCGTGTTTCGCCGCTTCAGCCGCTGGAGCCAAAAGGGTGTCTGGTGGCGTGTCTTCGAAGCAATGTCGGAGGATACCGACTTCGAATACCTGATCGTCGACAGTACTATTATTCGCGCCCACCAGCACGCCTCCGGCGCAAAAAAGGGGCTGAAGATCAGGCCCTTGGCCGCTCGCGCGGCGGCTTGAGCACCAAAATCCATATGGCCGTGCGTGGCCTTGGATGTCCTGTTCGTTTCATCCTGACCGCCGGCCAGAAAGGCGATGCACCGCAAGCCGATCTCCTGATCGAAGACCTGCCAGCCGAGGTCGTCATGGCCGATACGGCCTATGACAGCGACCGGCTACGCAAACTCATTGCCGACAAGGGCGCGCAAGCGGTTATCCCGAACAACCCCTCGCGTGCCAAGAAGTATCCACTCGACAAGGAACTCTACGCTCAGCGCTATCTCGTCGAATGTTGCTTCTCGAAGCTCAAGCAGTTTCGACGCATCGCCACGCGATATGAGAAAACCGTTCGAAACTACAAAGCCATGATCGCTCTGGCCGCAACAATCTTATGGCTCAGATAAGTGTCCACAGCTCCTAGAGCATGATGCCGAAAAGTGTGAGCGGTTTTCGGACGACATCATGCTCTAACGCTTCAATTCAGAACAGGATTCAGATTTTAGGCCGACCGGGCCTAAAATCATCCTGTTCTAAGACATCAACCCTGCCACGGATCCAGCACGACAACGCCCGCGCCTTCGAAATCCCGGATATTGCGCGTAACCACGGTCAGGCCGAGAACGAGGGCGGTTGCGGCAATCAGAGCATCGGCTTCATTGCGCCGATCCGGAATATGCAGATGCGCGCAGCGTGTGGCGATCGCATCATCGATCGACAGGATACGGCCGGCGAATGCCGGCCGCACTTGGTTTTCCAGCCATGCCCACAGGCGAGCGCCCTGCGTCGCATCGCGACGCTGCACACCGAGTATTCCACGCTCCAGCTCCAGGATCGTGATGGCGGAGATGCATAAGCCCGCGGTGTCTTGCGCCCCGGCCCAGGCGACCACATTGGCATCGGCCTTGCCGTCTCCGACCTTGCGCAATTCGGAAACAACGTTGGTATCCAGCAAATATTTCAAGAGAGATCGACCCCGCGCGGGGCGATCTCAACACGAGGCGGGTCGAAGTCGATATCTGACAAACCCGGCATGAAGAGAGCATCGACCAGGCTGCGGCGCTTGCCGGTGAGACGCTCGAATTCGTCATAGGTCATCAACACGTGCGATGGCTTGCCACGATCCGTGATGATGACCGGACCATTTTGCGCCGCCTTCTTTGCCCTGCTCACGTCGTGATTGAGTTCGCGGCTGGAAAGACTTGTCACGTTCATAACGCACCTCCATGTAGGTACATACCTACATGTAGTATAGAGTGGATGCAAGGCAAGTCAGATCGCATGCCTGGCGTGTTGGCTTCCCAAGTAATCTCTGATCTAGTCTGGACCGTCCGCCGCGCAGACCAGCCGCGGCCCCCTGGCATTCGAAACGAGCGAGAGCTGTATTCTCATGACCACTCACCGCTTCATTCCGACGCGCTTTCACAATGTTCTCGGCTCACTTGCGCCGGCGCTGCATATTGCCGACGGCGATACCGTCGTCACTGACACGCTCGACGCCGTCGGCTATGATAAGGACGGCATCCGGCGGACATCCGGTCCGAACCCGATGAACGGCCCGATCTTCGTGGATGGCGCCGAGCCCGGAGATGCGCTGAAGGTCGAGATCATCAGCATGGTTCCGACCAGGGGCACCGGCTTTACCCGGAGCATCGTCGCGGCCAATGTCATCGATCCGGAAACGGTTCGCGACCTGCCGTCGCGGGATATGGCGATCTGGGCCATCGACCGCGAAGCGCTGACCGTGCGGCTATCCGATCCGGTCGCCGGCCTCGAAAATTTCGTTCTGCCGCTTGCCCCGATGATCGGCTGTTTCGGCGTAGCGCCCAGCCTCGGTCAGGCGATCTCGACGGCGACCAGCGGCGAATATGGCGGCAACATGGATTATCGCCTGTTCGGCCCCGGCACGAGCGTTCGTTTTCCGGTATCGACTCCAGGCGCGCTGTTCTTTCTCGGCGATTGCCATGCCGTGCAGGGCGATGGTGAGATCGTCGGCACCGGCGTCGAAACCACTTTCGAAGTCACGGTTCGGCTGACGGTGGAAAAGACGGTCGGACTGGTCTGGCCACGCGGAGAAACCGCCGAAGACATCTTCACCATCGGTAATGCCAGGCCCCTCGACCAGGCGCTTCAGCATGCCACCAGCGAAATGCTGAATTGGCTCGCTTCGGATTACGGCCTCGATAGAACGGCGGCAAGCCATCTCTTGGGACAGGTGGTGCGTTACGACGTCGGCAACGTCTTCGATCCGGCCTATACGATGGCCTGCCGTGTCGCGAAGAAATGGCTGGTCCACCGATCGTGACGAGCCGGCATCTGCTTCAGTCGTAGCGTGACAGAAAGCCGGAAACGGTCGCCAGGCAAAGCTGCTTTTCCTCGACATGCGGCATGTGGCTGGAATTTTCGAAGAGCACCCATTCGCAGCCGGGAACGCGTTCGAGGTAGGGCTTTACCACCAAGGGCGTCGCCTCGTCATATTTCCCCGAAATCAGCAACGTCGGCGCCTCGATGCGCTCGAGCCGGTCTTCGATCGTCCAGTCCTTCATCGTGCCGATGACGTGAAACTCAGTCGGGCCGTTCATGTTGCGGTAGACGGTATTGTCCTCGTCCATGATCGCAAAGGTCCGCGCCACTTCCGGCGGCCACGGAACCACCCGGCAGACATGGCGGTCATAGAAGATCCGTGAGGCGGCGATGTAGTCGGGATCGGTGAGGCTTCCCGCCAGCTCGTGTTTGAGCAGCCTGTCCTGCACCTCTTTCGGCAGTTCCTGCCTCAGCCGGTTCGCTTCCGAAACCCAGGTGTGCATATT
This sequence comes from Rhizobium phaseoli, assembly GCF_001664385.1. Classification (NCBI taxonomy): domain Bacteria; kingdom Pseudomonadati; phylum Pseudomonadota; class Alphaproteobacteria; order Hyphomicrobiales; family Rhizobiaceae; genus Rhizobium; species Rhizobium phaseoli. The sequence continues at coordinate 663,341 of NZ_CP013536.1, forward strand.
GGCCGGCGAGTTGGCGATCACGAGGGCCTTCAGGCCAGGTGGCCGGCGCACCGCATGCTCGGCGCCGAGCATGCCGCCCCAGGACTGGCCGAGGAAGGCATAACGATGCCGGATGCCTATATGGGTAAGCAGCGCGTCCAGCTCTTCAAGAAACAGGCCGACCGTCCAGAAATCCGGGCCCTTATCAGGAAGCCGGGTGGAATTGCCGTTGCCGAGCTGGTCGTAATGGATGACCGGGCGGCCGTCGAGGGCAGCGATATCCTTGAAGGAATCGACATAATCATGCGTGCAGCCGGGTCCGCCATGGGCGACGACGAGGGGCAGCTTGCCGCTCTCCAGCGAGCCGGTGATGCGATACCAGGTGCGATAGTCGCGAAAGGGCAGATAAGCTTCATTCGTCGCGATTTCGGTCACCGGCGTCTCCATCTCTGGTCTGTTGAAGACCATAACGCGGCGGTAGCGGCGACGGCAGCTATCACAAGTTATAGGGTGGCCAGGTCTGCGTCGGCCGTTCTTCGAGCAGGCGGTAATGGGTGGCGCGCACGACGGCCTGCGTGCGGTTGCGGGCGCCGAGTTTCTTTGCCGCCGCATTGAGATGCATGACCACGGTCGGCACCGAACGGTCGATGATGCGGGAGATTTCCTTGGCCGAATAACCTTCTGCCGAATGGCGCAGGCATTCGCGTTCCCGCTCTGTCAGCCGGACCGTGCCGACGCTCCTCGCCTTCCGGTCGAAAAGCGAATAGGCGGTCTCATGGAAGACATGGGCAAGCAGGTTGAAGTCGGCAATATAGCGCAGCGCATGCCGTTCGAAATCGTTGTTGCGGCCGAAGCGGATGCCGGTGACGGTGGCATAGTCGCCGCGTGGCATGTGAACCGGGACGGTGACGCCGGTCGACATGTCGCGTTCGCTCAGATAGCGCGTCACCGGGGCGGTGTCCTCGCTCATGAAGCCCTTGATCAGCGTGTCGGCATCGGGATCGTAATTCCAGAAGAAGGGTGCGGAGGTGCGCAGCGCCACCTGCTGCACCGGATCGATGCGGAAGTACCCGCGATCGAACCAGTAATCGTGCATGTCGTCCGAAATGTTCCTGAGCTTCAGCAGCGACGGTATCATGATCGCGCCGTCGAGATCGTAGGGAACCGGCGTATAGTCGTAGATCAGCGCCTCGAAGCCGATCTGCTTCATCGCCTCGAAGGCCTGGTCGATCCGGCCGTCCAGCGTTTCATGCGCTGTGAACTGCCGTCTGATCGTTCCGATGTCGTCAAGCATGCGCTGCTCCGGTTTCGACGTGGCGCCCTACCCTATCACTTCTTATAGCTGGCACGGAACGCGATTTCCGGTAAAAAATTAACCACGCCCAAATATTGAGCAAGTGAAACCTTCTGCCGGAGCGGTCAATGTGGCGTGAAATACAGTCGGACGAGCGATTCGAGATCGATGTCGATGGCTATCGCCTCGTTGCCTACAGTTTCGGGACCGGCAGCGAGACGATTTTCTGCCTGAACGGCGGGCCGGGTCTGCCCTGCGATTATCTGCGCGAGGCGCATTCCTGTCTCGTCGAAAAGGGTTATCGTGTTATCGCTTTCGACCAGCTCGGCACCGGCGCTTCCGACCGGCCGGACGATCCCTCGCTCTGGACGATCGGCCGTTATGTCGAAGAGACGGAAACGGTGCGCAAGGCGCTGGGGCTCGGCAAAGTCCACATGCTCGGCCATTCCTGGGGCGGGTGGCTGGCGATCGAATATGCGCTGACTTACGCTCAGAACCTCAAGACCCTGATTCTCGAGGATACCGTCGCCGACATGCCGCATCTGATCTCGGAACTGGAGCGGCTGCGCGCGGCACTCGGTCCCGAAACCGCCTCGATGATGCAGAAGCACGAGGCACAAGGCACCTATAATCATCCCGAATATCTCGCCGCCGTCACCATCCTCAACTACCGCCATGTCTGCCGTCTGCCGGAATGGCCGGCGCCGGTCCGCCGCTCGCTAGACGACTGGAATATGGCGCCCTATGAGACGATGCAGGGGCCGAACGAGTTTCTCTATATCGGCAACCTCAAGGACTGGAACCGCATTGCCGATCTGCCGCGGCTGACGCTGCCGGTGCTGATCACCGCGGGAGAGCATGACGAGCTGACACCGGCCTGCGCGCTGAGGATGAAGCTGGCGCTGCCGAATGCCGAGCTCAAGGTGTTTGCCAATGCCAGCCATATGCCCTTCTATGAAAACCCGCAGGATTATTATCCGGCGCTTCTCGATTTTCTGGCCCGGCACGAGGCAGCCTGATGCAAGAGGGAGCGGACCGGAGCCGACGAAGTCAAAGGGGCGATCGCCGTCATGCATCGCTATAAATTCGTTCTGACGCGACCGTTGCAGTTCCTGCCCGTCATTTTCGGCATCAGCGTCATCACTTTCATTCTGGTCCGCCTGATCCCCGGTGATCCCGCCCGCAACATCCTCGGCACGCGCGCGACGCCGGCAGCCCTTGCCAGCATCCGCGCCCAATATGGTCTCGATCAGCCGATGTGGCTGCAATACCTCTACTTCCTCAAGAACCTCGCCAATGGCGAGATGGGCAAGTCGATCCTCTATAAAGTCGACGTGCTGAAGCTGATCGTCACCCGCATCGAGCCGACGCTTGCGCTCGTCGCCTCCAGCGTCGTGCTGTCGGTTCTGATCGCAGTGCCGCTGGCGGCAATCGCCGCACGCAATGCCGGCCGCGCGTCGGACCATGCGGTGCGCATCGTCTCGACCTTCGGCATCGGTTTTCCCCCCTTCTGGCTGGGACTGATGCTGATCATCCTCTTCAGTGTCGAGCTCGGCATGCTGCCGGTTTCGGGCTACGGCGCGACCATCGGCGACAAGCTTTCCCATCTTGTGCTGCCGAGCCTGACGGTGGCGCTGTCGCTCTCGACCGTTTTGACGCGAAGCCTGCGGGCGGCGATGATCGAAGCGCTGAAGTCGGACGTCGCGACGGCGGCGCGCGCCCGCGGCATGCCGGAAGGCATCGTCTTTTGGCGGCATGTGCTGCCGAATTCGCTGGTGCCGACGATCAACCTGCTTGCCGTCAATATCGGCTGGCTGATCGGCGGCACGGTGGTGGTCGAGAGCGTCTTTGCGCTGCCCGGCATGGGACAACTGCTTGTCAGGGCGATCTTTTCGCGCGACTACATGGTGGTTCAGGGCGTCGCCATGGTCTTTGCCTGCGCCACGGTGCTCATCAATTTCCTCGCCGACATCGTCACCGTCGCCGTCGATCCGAGGGTGAAGTTATGAGCGTCGAGGCGATCGTGCCTGCATCGCCCGGCTGGCGCCGGTTTTTCCGCCGGCAGCTGATGCTTGCCGTCGGTGCCGGCCTGCTGCTGTTTTTCGTCCTGCTGGCAGTCGGCGCGCCCATCATCGCGCCCTATGACCCGATCATGCAGAATGCCGAAGTGCGGCTGCAGGCGCCGTCATTGCTTCACCCGTTCGGCACCGACAATTTCGGCCGCGATATCCTGTCCCGCGTCATCTGGGGCGCGCGCATCGACCTGCAGATGGCGCTGATCGGCGTCATCTTCCCCTTTCTGATAGGCACGACAGTCGGCACGGTCGCCGGCTTCTTCGGCGGTATCGTCGATGCACTGTTCATGCGCTTAGTCGATATGATCCTCGCCTTCCCCTTTCTCGTGCTGATGCTGTCGATCATCGCGATCCTTGGTCCCGGCCTCGGCAGCTTCTACATATCGATGGCGCTGGTCGGCTGGGTGTCCTATGCGCGGCTGATCCGGGCGCAGATGCTGGTGCTGAAAAGCAGCGACTATGCCGTTGCCGCCGTCAGCCTCGGCTTCAGCCGCCCGCGCATCATGTTCCGCCACCTGCTGCCGAATGCGATCGCGGGATCGATCGTCTTTTCGATGTCGGATGCGACGCTGGTGCTGCTCAGCGGCGCCGCCGTCAGCTATCTAGGTCTCGGCGTCCAGCCGCCGATCGCCGAATGGGGGGTGATGGTCGCGGAAGGACAGAGCTTCATCACCACCGCCTGGTGGATCACCCTGTTCCCCGGCCTCTCCATCGTCTGCCTCGCCTTCGGTTTCAGCATGCTGGGCGATGCGCTCGGCGAATTGCTGGGGGTGCACGAATGAGCGGCTCCCTGCTTTCCGTGCGCGATCTCACAGTCAGCGCCCATCTCGATTCCGGCCCGCGCACGCTGCTCGACGCCGTCTCGCTCGACCTCGGCAAGGGCGAGGTCCTCGGTCTCGTCGGCGAGAGCGGCTCGGGCAAGAGCCTGTTCTGCCGTTCGCTGGTGCGGCTGCTGCCCTCTTCGCTCTTGAAGATCGACAGTGGCTCCGTGCTGCTCGAAGGGCGCGACCTCATGCGGGTCGACGACGGCGAGATGCTGAAGGTGCGCGGCGGTGAGATCGGCATGATCTTCCAGAACCCGACCAGCCATCTCGACCCGGTGATGCGGGTCGGCGAGCAGATCGCCGAGGGCATACGCTATCACGAGGGGCTCGGCGCCCGCGAGGCCCGCGCTGCTGCGACTGATATCCTGGCGCAGGTCGGTTTCCCCGATCCGAAGCGTCAGTACGACAGCTATCCGCACGAATTTTCCGGCGGCATGCGGCAGCGGGCGATGATCGGCGTGGCTTTGTCCTGCAATCCGAAGATCCTGATCGCCGACGAGCCGACGACGGCGCTCGATGTAACCATCCAGGCACAGATCCTGCGGCTGTTGATCGACATTCGCGACCGGCGCGGACTGTCGATCATTCTCATCACCCATGACCTCGGCATCGTCGCCCAGACCTGCGACCGCATTGCCGTGATGCGCGGCGGCAAGCTTCTTGAAGCGGGGCCGAAGCGGGCGATCCTGGCGCGGCCGCAGCATCCCTATACGATCAGCCTGATCGACAGCCACCCTTCGATATCGGGCGAGACTCCCGCGTCGTCGCCCGCGGTGGCGGACGCCGGCCGGCCGCCAGGACCATTGCTTGAAATCGACGATCTCCATGTGCGGTTCAGAGCCGGCGGCGGCCTGCTGAAGGGCGGCGCCAAGTCGGTCAGCGCAGTTTCCGGCGTCAGCCTGCAGATCATGGCCGGGGAGACGGTCGGCATCGTCGGTGAATCCGGCAGCGGTAAGAGCACGCTTGCCCGCGCCGTGCTTGGCCTTACGCCCCTTTCCTCCGGTCATGTCACGTTCGAGGGCGTCGATCTGGCGCTGCAGAAGGGCGCGGGCCTGGCAAAACTCAGGCGTGAAACGGCGATGGTTTTCCAGGACCCCTATAACGCGCTCAATCCGCGATTGACGATCGGTCAGATGCTTGCCGAGGTGCTCAAGGTGCAGGGCAAGGTGGCCAAGGCGGATATCCCGGCGCGGATCGACGCTTTGCTCGATCTCGTCGGCCTCGAACGCGAATTCGCCGGCCGCAAACCGCGCAGCATGAGCGGCGGCCAGTGCCAGCGCGCCGGCATCGCCCGGGCGCTCGCCGTCGACCCGAAAATGATCATTGCCGATGAATGCGTCGCCGCTCTCGACGTGACCATTCAGGCGCAGATCATCGAGCTCTTCCGCGAACTCACCGCGAAAATGAACCTGACGCTGATCTTCATTGCCCATGATCTCGCGATCGTCCGCAATCTCTGCGAACGCGTGGTCGTCCTGTATCGCGGCGAGATCGTCGAGGAAGGCCGCTGCGAAGAGGTGTTCGCGCGGCCTAGGCATGCCTATACGGCGGCGCTGATCGCCGCCATTCCCGACATCGATCCGGACAAGCCGCTGCTGCAGGGCGCCGGCGGCAAGGAGGATCTGCAATCGATACCGATCCAGCCCATCAAACGCATGTCATAACAACGAAGGGAACGAACTCATGACAAACAGGTGGAAATCAATCGGGCTCGCAGCCTTGCTCGCCGGCCTGGCGCTCAGCGCAAGCTATGCCGACGCCGCCGGTGTGCTCACCATCGGCCGCCGCGAGGATTCGACGACGTTCGATCCGATCAAAACAGCCCAGAACATCGACAACTGGGTATTCTCAAACGTCTACGACGTGCTGATCCGCGTCGACAAGACAGGCACGAAGCTGGAGCCCGGTCTTGCCGAAAGCTGGACGGGCTCGGATGACGGCCTGACCTACACGTTCAAGATTCGCGACACTAAATTCTCGGACGGTTCGCCGCTGACGGCGGAAGACGCCGCTTACAGCCTGCTGCGGATTCGCGACGACCCTGCTTCGCTCTGGAGCGATTCCTACAAGGTGATCGATACGGCGGTGGCCACCGACGCGCATACGCTGACGATCAAGCTCAAGAACCCGTCCGCGCCGTTCCTGTCGACGCTGGCGCTGCCGAACGCCTCCGTCATCTCCAAGAAGGGCATGGAATCGCTGGGGGCGGATGCCTACGGTGAAAAGCCGATCGCATCCGGCGCCTTCGTGATCGGGGAATGGCGGCGCGGCGACCGGGTCATCCTGAAGAAGAACCCGAATTTCTGGCAGGCCGACCGCGTCAAGCTCGACGGCGTCGAATGGATCTCGGTGCCCGACGACAATACCCGCATGCTGAACGTCCAGGCCGGCGAGCTGGATGCAGCGATCTTCGTGCCCTTCTCCCGGGTCGAGGAACTGAAGAAGGATCCTAACCTCAAAGTCGCTATCGACGCCTCGACGCGTGAGGATCATTTGCTGATCAACCATGCGCATGGCGCGCTCGGCAAGAAGGAAGTCCGCCAGGCGCTGGATCTTGCGATCGACAAAAAGGCGATCGTCGATACCGTCACCTTCGGCCAGGGCACCGTCGCCAATTCCTACATTCCGAAGGGTGCGCTCTATTATTACGCCGACAATCTGCAGCGGCCTTATGATCCCGCCAAGGCCAAGGAGATGCTGGCGGCCGCCGGCGCATCCGACCTCACGCTCAACTATCTGGTGCGCGCCGGCGACGAAGTCGACGAGCAGACGGCGGTCCTGGTTCAGCAGCAGCTGCAGAAAGCCGGCATTACCGCCAACCTACAGAAGGTCGATCCGAGCCAGGAATGGGACATGACGGTTGCCGGCGACTACGACATCTCGGTCAACTATTGGACGAATGACATTCTCGATCCGGACCAGAAGACCACCTTCGTTCTCGGCCACGATTCCAACAACAACTACCTGACGAACTACAAGAACGAGGCGGTGAAGGAGCTGGTTGCCAAGGCTCGCCTCGAGCTCGACCCGAAGAAGCGCGAAGCGATGTATGTTGATCTGCAGAAGATGGCTAAGGACGACGTCAACTGGATCGATCTTTACTACAGCCCCTATATCAACGTCTCGCGCAAGAATATCGAGAACTTCTACCAGAACCCGCTCGGCCGCTTCTTCCTGGAGGATACTGTCAAGAATTGAGTTCCGGCAGCATGCAAATGCTCCGTCGCCGTAAAGGCGGCGGAGCTTCATTTGTTGCTGCGGCAAGTGGCTGGGGCAGCTTGGTTACTCGGCGGCCGCGAGCTTGTCCTGCGTTCTCGTGTCGAAGTCGCTGGCCTCGTGACGCTCGTGCAACTGGCTCGAAGGTTCGCCGGAAAGACGGTTCACCATCCGGCCGCGCTGTACGGCCGGACGGCTGTGGATGAGGTCGGCCCAGCGCTGGACGTTCTTATAGTCTTCGACTTGCAGGAACTCGGCTGCACCATAGGTCCAGCCCTTCACCAAGCCGCCATACCATGGCCAAATGGCAATGTCGGCAATGGTGTACTGGCTGCCCGCAACATATTCGCTTTCGGCAAGGCGGCGATCGAGAACGTCGAGCTGGCGCTTCACCTCCATGGCGAAGCGGTCGATCGCATATTCGATTTTCGTCGGCGCATAGGCGTAGAAGTGGCCGAAGCCGCCGCCGAGATAGGGCGCGCTTCCCATCTGCCAGAAAAGCCACGACAGGCATTCGGCGCGCTCGCTTGGCTCAGTCGGCAGGAAAGCGCCGAACTTTTCGGCGAGATAGGTGAGGATGGCGCCGGATTCGAAGACGCGGATCGGCGTTTCGCCGCTGCGGTCCATCAGCGCCGGGATTTTCGAGTTCGGATTGATCTTGACGAAATCGCTTCCGAACTGGTCGCCATCGCCGATCCGGATCAACCAGGCATCATATTCGGCACCGCTATGGCCAAGCGCCAGCAGTTCCTCGAGCATGATCGTGACCTTCTGGCCGTTCGGCGTGCCGAGCGAATAAAGCTGCAGCGGATGACGGCCGATCGGCAGCTCCTTCTCATGTGTCGGTCCTGCGATCGGGCGATTGATGTTGGCGAACTGGCCGCCATTCGCCTTGTTCCAGGTCCAGACTTTCGGGGGTATATAATCGGAAGAACCGCTCATCTTTCAAACTCCTGGCATTGATCGGATCGATTGCAGCGCCGGCTGGGACGCCACATTTTTCCTGACATAGCAGAGGCGATCTGCTTTTGTCAGAGGTGTCAGGCCGGCTTCACGCAATCGTCAGAACATTGCGAATCCGAACAAATAGCCGTCTCGGACGTCCGCTGGCCGCCTCGAGACCACGTTATGGCATGACCATCGCACCGGCGGTTTCCGGGGAGTAAAGGATCTCTTCCAACTGCCTCACCAGCGCGCGGCTGCCCTTGACGTCGTCTGCCAGCCTGGAGAAGACCTCCGCCATGCCGCGAAAAATTCCTGCCGCCGGATCGTCCTCTCCAAGGAAGTCGGCGATCTCCTGCATTTCGGCAACCCAGCGATAGGCTTTCGGATACATGTCGGGAATGGATTTCGACAGCTTGCGGTCAACGTCGGGAAGGCTCTCGGCGAGTTCGGCCTTCAGGCTTTCGGCAGCGCCCGAGCGGGATGCGGCCAGCAGCATTGCGGCGCCGAGGCCGATAAAGCCCTTGTTGATGCCGGCATAACACATCTTCAGCGCCGAAGCCGCGCCGAGTGGCCCATCGAGCCTGCGGACCAGCAAGCCGTAATCTTCGAGCAGCCTGCTTCGCTGCGCGCTATCGCCGCTGATATAGATGGCCGGCCCTGATTTGCCGGGAACCGGCGGCCCGCCGATGATGGCGCCGTCGAGAACGTCTATCCGGCTGCCATCGAACCGCGCCGCCAGGGCCTGCATGGTCTTCGGCGCGATCGCGTTGAGGTCGATAAAGGGCGGCGGCGCCGGCATTCCCGACGATATCTGCGCGACGAATTCGGCGACACCGATCGCTTCCGCCGGCGGAACGATCGACAGGATCAGCTCGGCTTCAGCCAGCGCCTGGCGTCCAACCGGCACCATGCCGGCTGTCTTGGCGCGCGCGATCGTCTGCTCGCTCCGGCCTTCGAGGCAAGTCAGCACCGTGGCGCCATGGTCGATCAGCCGTTTGGCGACAGCGCTTCCCATAGCGCCCGCTCCGATGATTGCGAAATTCGGCATGTGAAACCTCTGTGGTGACGACGACATGGCATGAGAGCTATCGCCGATCGGACCGCCGTCAACTGCGACAGGGCGTCAGAATGCACGAGCGGCATTCCGACTTGACTTTGGTCAAAGCAGGCGGCCTCGATAGAGATAAGATCACGGAAATGGCTCGCATCCGAGGATATTGATTCAATGTATCGCATGATCATCTGCGGCATCGGCATGGGTTCGAGGCAGACGGCAAACCGTCTGCTGCGCCGGGCCGCGGCGCTTGTGGACGAAGGCGGAACCATCCTCGTTATGCATGTCATCGAGAATGTCCCGCAGCGCCGTCTGACCGGCATTCCCGAGGAATCGGAAACGGCCGCCATCGTCGACGCCGAAAAGAAGCTTGTGTCGCTCTGCAAGGAGTTGGGAATCCCTGTGATGATCGAGGTTCGCATCGGCGCCGCCTCCTCCCTGCTGGTGTCGGCGGCAAGGGAGAGAGCGGCCGATCTCATTCTGCTGTCATCCCACGTGCCCGATATCACCGACTATGTCTTCTCCTCGATCGTCGAGCAGGTGGTGCGACATGCGGGATGCTCGGTTCTCGTCGATCGGCGTTTAGCCCAGCTACATGAGGGCTCCGCGCTGCAGGCCGAAGACGCTGCCCTGCTTTGACCCCTGGCAAGTTTCCGTCGATCACAGGGCCACCGGCTTGATGCGCCGCGTGGGCTGCCCCTCCCCGGCGGCGGACCGGCAACCTATATCAGTGACAAGCCAACCAGCAGCATGGACTGCCCGACCGGAGATATGTATGAGCCAGGATCCCTACGAGCTTCTGGGCGTGAAGCGGGATGCGACGCAGAAGGAGATTCAGAGCGCGTTCCGCAAGCTCGCCAAGAAGCTTCACCCCGACCTTAACCCCGGCGACAAAAAGGCCGAGGACCGATTCAAGGATATTTCGACCGCTTACGAGATTTTGAGCGACGAACAGAAGCGGGGACGTTTCGACCGCGGCGAGATCGATATGACGGGCGCCGAGCGGGCGCAGCGCAGCTATTACCGCGACTATGCCTCGGCGAGCGGTGCCAATGATCCCTACCGCAACAATTCCGGCTTTGCCGATTTCGCCGATATCGACAACACTTTTGCCAATTTCTTTTCCCGCCGCACCGGCGGCGGCAGGATGCGCAGCCAAGGCCAGGATCGGCGTTTCTCCATGGAGGTCGATTTTCTCGAGGCCGTCAACGGCACCAGGACCGAGATCAAGCTGCCGGATGGGCCGCAGCTCGACGTGCAGATCCCGCCCGGAACCCGCGACGGCCAGACCTTGCGCCTGCGTGGCAAAGGCGAACCGGGCATTGGCGGCGGCCCGCCGGGCGACGCCCTGATCGAGATCCGTGTGGCCCCTCACCGCTTCTTCACCCGTGACGGCGACGACATCCGCCTGGAACTGCCGATCTCGCTGGGCGAGGCGGTGCTCGGCGGCAAGGTCCGCATCCCGACACCGTCGGGACCTGTCAGCGTGACGCTGCCTCCGCACTCGAATACGGGCAAGGTCCTGCGTCTCAGGGGCAAGGGCGTTCCAAAACGCGGCGGCGGACACGGCGATGTCTATGTCTCCTTGAAGATCGTGCTGCCCGATAATCCGGACGAACGGCTGACCTCCCTGGTGAAGGAATGGGCGGCGGCAAATCCATACGATCCGAGGAAGAACATGGAGGCCTGATCATGGATGATCATGAGTTCCGTCTTTGCTTGAAAATCGATGTCGTCCAGCTCGACTTCTGGGTCGAACGGGGCTGGCTTATCCCGGCGATGTCAGGCGAAGGGCGGCAGTTTCGCGAGGCCGACGTCGCCCGCGGCCGGCTCATCCTCGATCTCATGGGCAATATGGGCGTCAACGAAGCCGGGGTCGATGTCGTCATGGATCTGCTCGACCAACTGCACACCTTGCGGGGAACGATGAGCAAGCTGGTGACGGCAATCGAGCGGCAAGAGCGGGAGGTTCAGCAACGGCTCATCGAAAGCCTTGAGGACATAGACCGGTTTTGAGCAACCGGCCGCATGCGGCGGATATCCTCAGGCGGTGAACCAGTAGCGGACGATGTGGAAGAACAGCGGCGCGGCGAAGGTGATGGAGTCGAGACGATCGAGCACGCCGCCGTGGCCCTCGATCACATAACCCCAGTCCTTAGCGTTGAGATCGCGTTTGATGGCCGAGAGCACGAAGCCGCCGAAGAAGCCGGCGACGACGATGACTGTGCTGACGGCAGCCGCCTGCAGGGGTGAGAACGGCGTCAGGCGATAGAGCAGAGTTCCCACAAGGATGGCCGAGGCGCCGCCGCCGATCAGGCCTTCGAGCGTCTTCGAGGGGCTGATATTCGGCGAGAAACGATGTTTTCCGAGAAGCTTGCCCCACACATACTGGAAGACGTCGCTGAGCTGCACGACGATGACGAGATAGACGAGAAGAAGTGCGGACGGCGTTCCGGTCTCAAGCATCAGCAGTGCGGGCGCATGGCTGATCGAATAGACCGTCAGCATCAGTCCCCATTGCACCCTGGCGGTCCGCGCCAGGAACTCGTTAACGTCGCCCGTCAGCGTCGCCACCGCCGGCAGGATCAGGAAGGCGTAGACCGGGATGAAGATGGAAAAGAGGCCGTACCATAGCGTTCCGAGCAGCACATAGTGCAGCGGCAGGACGACGAAGAAGGACAGGAACAGCGCCTGGTGGTCGCCGCGCCGTGATGGCGTCAGCGTCCAGAATTCGCGCAGCGCCATGAAGGACAGGAATGCGAACAGGATGACCACCGCCGTATCGCCGAGCAGGATCGCGCCGCCAAAGACCGCGACCATGATCCACCAGGAGCGGATGCGGGCATTGAGGTTCTGGACGGTGGCGACAGACCCGGGTTCGGTCGCGCGCCGCTGCAGGATGAAACCGATGGCGGAGGCAACGGCGAGCAGGCCGAGGATCGCGGCAAGGACGATGGAGAAAAGGCTGGTCATGCGGTGCGCCCTCCGTCTGCCAGCTCGATGATCGCGGCGCGGGCGCGGGCCAGGAAGGCGTCCTTGCCTTCGCCCGGTTCGACGCGCAGCGGCTTGCCGAAGCGCGCCGTGCAGGTGATCGGCACGATGAGCCAGCTTCCCTTGGGCAGGATGCGCTGCAGATTGTCGAGATGGATCGGCACAAGATCGACATCCGGGAAGCGGCAGGCAAGGCGATAGATGCCGCTGCGGAGCGGGGCGATCTCATCGGTAGAGCTTCTCGTTCCCTCGGGAAAAATCAGGATCGAGCGCCCTTCCTCGAGCAGGCGCTCGAGCGGCTCCAGCGGGTTGCTGTCCGGCAGAGGCTTGCGGTCGATCAGAACGGCGCGAAGGCCCGTCTCCGCGATGAAGCGGCGAAAGGCGCTCGTACCCCAATAGTCGCGCGCTGCAACCGGATGGGTCAGCCGCCGCACCTGATACGGCAGGGCAGCCATGACGGCCACCGTATCGACATGGCTGTTGTGATTGGCGAAATAGATGCGGCGGCGCGTGTCGGGCGTGCAGCCCCGCCACTCGCTTCGGGCGCCAACCATGATACGGACGAACAACACAAGGAGGCGACGGACAAGCGCGGTCATAGTCTCTCCAGCAAATGGGAAAGCGTTATCGTACGGGTGATGCAGGTGACGAGGCTGCCGGTCGCGATGATGGCTGAGCTCAGGATCAGCGACCAATGGCTGGCGGAGACCAGCGTCTCCACACTCTGCGCAACGAGGCCGGCCGTCAGCACCGCCATGCGGCGCTGCTTGGCCATGATGCCGCTGAAGTCCTGGGCAAGGCCGACCGATCCTCCGAACACCCTGATATAGGCGGTGAGTGCGGCAAGCAGCGCGGCCAGCCAGCCGAGCCAGGGAAAGCCGCAGGCATAACCGGCCGCCACGAGCAGCAGGCTGTCGGCGACCCGATCGGGGAATTCATTGTAGATCGCCCCGCTTTTGGTTTTCTTGCCGCCTTCGATCGCGACCATCCCGTCGAGCAGGTTGCAGACGAGCCGCAGCTGCACCGAGAAAGCCGCGCCGATCATGGCGATTGGATGGGTCGTGAGCAGGATGAGCGCCGCGCCGAAGCCGGCAAACAGGATCGAGAAGAGCGAAATGCTGTTCGGCGTCACACCGGTGCGTGCCAGCCACGCACTCATGCCGATCGCCCAGGACGACGACCGGCTTGCGATCGGCCGCCGCGAGGCGTCCTCTTCTTCACCCATTTATTGTTTCCCCAGCCCCATCGCCTTCTGCATACCCTGCCGATACCGCCGCGCCAAGCCTGCAGATCCGGTCCGGAGCCAGATCCCCCGGAAGGGAAGCTCTTGCTTCTTGAAGCGAGAAATCTCGACCGGAAAGCGCGGCGGCAACGGGAATGCAGCCTGCCACGCCGCGTTCGTTGCGCCAAGTCGTGACGCCATCAAGAACGCCGAAAAAATGGCGTGTAATGAAGCAGCGCCAGGGCCGATCAGCCTGATTTTTAAGCCTCTTCTCTCCTTGACACGTTTTTAGGCGCTACTATGATTTTTGAACCAGAAGGTAAAAAAAGGGGAGCAATCGATGACCAAAGACATCCTGATTTCACGCCGGGCAGTGATCGCATCGGGCATTGCGCTCGGAGTGAGCAGCCTCGCCCCGCTCGCAAGGGCCGCCGCCCCGCTGAAAGTTGCCGGCATTCATGCGTCGCCAGTCGAAAACGCTTGGAATTCCTGTCTTCACAAGGCCCTTCAGGACGCTGCCAAGGAAGGCGTCATCGAATATGTCTTTTCCGAAGGCGTCTCCGGCACCGATTATCCGCGCGCCATGCGCGAATATGCCGAACAGGGCAACAAGCTGATCGTCGGCGAGGCCTATGCGGTGGAGAAGGAGGCCCGGCAGGTCGCGGCAGACTATCCCGACACCGCCTTCGTCCTGGGCTCCAGCGGTGAACAGGCCGGCGACAATTTCGGTGTCTTCGGCACGTGGAATCATGACGGCGCCTATCTGGCCGGCATGCTCGCGGGCAAGATGACCAAGTCGAATGTAGTCGGTTCGGTCGGCGCCATTCCGATCCCCGAGGTCAACATGCTGATCAACGCCTTTGCCGCGGGCGTCAAGGCTGTCAATCCCGACGCAAAGCACCTGGTCTCGTTCATCGGCACCTTCTTCGATCCCCCGAAGGCCCGCGAGGCCGGCCTTGCCCAGATCGACGCCGGCGCCGACATTCTGTTCGGCGAGCGCATCGGCACGGCCGATGCCGCCAAGGAACGCGGCATCAAGTCGGTCGGCTCGCTAGTCGATTACACGCCGCGTTATCCCGATACGGTGTTTGCCAACGCCATGTGGTATTTCCGCCCGATCCTCAATGCCGCGATCGCCGATGTCGCTGCCGGCAAACCGGTCGGCAGGAACTACACGTCCTACGGTCTGATGAAGGAAGGCGGCAGCGATATCGTCTTCGTCAAGGGCGTGGCGCCTGCCGAGGCGGAGGCCGCGATGGAAGCCAAGCGGGCGGAGATCAAGGCAGGCACCTTCGAAGTTCCGAAGATGATGGAAGAGCCGAAGTAGTTCGCCCCATGCAGGGCGATGCGACGGAACTGGTGGCAGCGATCAGGCATGGCAGTCTGAGCGCTGCAGAAGCGATGCAGATCTCGCTTGAGGCCGCCGCGCGGCATGAGCCGCTCGGCGCGATCGCCTATCTCGACGGCGCCATTGGTCTCGCCGCGGCGCAGGCCTGCGACCGGGAGCGGCAGAGCGCGCCCGAGCATTTCTCGGCGCGGCCCTTTGCCGGCGTGCCGACCTTGGCGAAGGATCTTGGCGGCCCCTTCCGCGGACTGCCGGTAACGGCCGGTTCCCGCCTCTTCGAGCGAAACGGCGGCGGAGCCGACTCCGAACTCGCTTCGCGGTTCCGCGAGGCCGGCTTCTGTCTGTTCGGCCTGACGACGAGCCCGGAATTCGGCCTTTCGCTCGCCAGCGAACCGGCGATCGGACCTGTCTGTCGCAACCCGCTCGATCCCACGCGCACCGCCGGCGGCTCGTCCGGCGGTGCGGCGGCAGCGGTTGCTGCCGGGATCGTCGCGATTGCCCATGCCACCGATGCCGGCGGCTCGATCCGCGTGCCCGCCGCCTGCTGCGGCCTTGTCGGAATGAAGCCGACCCGCGGCGCCATCCCCGGCGGGCCGTCTTTCGGCAACCACCTTGCCGGCATTGCGAGCGAACTGGCGGTCTGCCGCTCGGTGCGGGATACTGCGCTGATTTTCGACCGGCTGAGCGGCAATGCACGCGGACCGGTTCCCGATCCCTCTCCCGCCGATGTCGACACCGGCCGTTTGCGGATCGGCCTGTTGACGGATACCGGACCCGCCCACCCGACCGAGGGCGATCGACTTGCGGCCGTCGCGGACGCCGCGCGTGTGCTCGAGAAGGACGGACACGCCATCGTTCCATTGGCCTGGGCCGACTTCGAATGGAGCGCCGCCGCCAGCGGCCGCGCCTTTGCCGATATCGTTTCGGTCAATCTCGCCGCCCTCGTCGAGGCGGCAGCCCTCGAGGAAAGCAGGGCTGAGCCCCTCACCCGGGCTTTCGCTAGACGCGGACGAACGCTTTCGGCCACCGCGCTCTGGAAAACACTGAACGATGCGGTGCTGGTGAGCCATGCGGTCTGGGGGCTATTCGATACGGTCGATTGCATCCTGATGCCGATGCTCGCCTCCGCGCCTCTTGCGATCGGCTCCTTTCCGTCCGATCATGCCGACACCGATCTGCATCTGGAGCGAATGACCGCGTTTGCGCCGCTTGCCTGCCTTGCCAATGTCTCGGGTTTTCCTGCTTTGACGCTGCCTTTTGGACAGGATCAGCACGCCATGCCGCTGCCGGTGCAGCTCATGATGCCGATGGGTCACGAGCCGAGGCTTCTGTCGCTTGCCGCACGCCTGGAGGCGGAGGGGCGATGGCCGCACCGTTTTCCAGTGGCGGGGTTGCCGTCATGACCGAGCCTGTTCTCGAGATTGTCGGCGTCAGCAAACGCTTCGGCGCCAATCTCGCCAATGACGATATTTCCATGACGCTGGCCAGGGGCGAGGTCGTCGCCCTACTCGGCGAGAACGGCGCGGGCAAGACCACGCTGATGAGCATCCTTTTCGGCCACTATGTGCCGGATGCCGGGCGAATTCTGATCGACGGCGCCGAGTTGCCGCAGGGCAAGCCGCGCGCGGCGATCCGCGCCGGCGTCGGCATGGTGCATCAGCATTTCTCGCTCGCGCCCAATCTGACCGTTCTCGAAAACGTCATGACTGGCACCGAACGCCTGTGGTCCTGGCGATCGGCAACATCGGCGGCGCGCAAGAAACTCCTGGCGATTTCGGAGCGCTTCGGCCTGCAAGTCGATCCGGATGCCCGTCTTGGCGACCTTTCGGTCGGCGAGCAGCAAAGAGTGGAAATCCTCAAGGCGCTCTACAACGATGCCCGCATCCTGATCCTCGATGAGCCGACGGCGGTGCTGACCAACATCGAAGCCGAGCGGCTGTTCACGACGCTGAAGGAAATGGCCCGCCAGGGCCTGTCGCTGATCTTCATTTCGCACAAGCTCGACGAGGTGATGGCGGCAGCAGACCGCATCGTCGTGCTGCGCGCCGGCAGGATGGTCGCCGAGCGCGGGGCGTCGGAAACCAGCAAGGCGGAACTCGCCGAGCTGATGGTCGGGCACCGCGTAACGCGGCCCGTTCGCGAACCGTCGACACCCGGCGCCGTTGCACTCGAGGCTTCAGGCGTGACCGTGCGAGCCGGCGGCATCGATCGGCTGAAATCGATCAGCTTCCGGCTGCATCAGGGAGAGATCCTCGGCATTATCGGCGTTTCCGGCAACGGCCAGGCCGCATTGGCGCATCTTCTTTCCGGCACGCTGGCGCGCAGCAGCGGCGACCTCAGGTTGTTCGGCGAAGTGGTCGGCAATCTTGGCGTCGCCGATGTCGTCGAAGCCGGCATCGGCCGCATTCCCGAGGACCGCAACCATGAGGGCGTGATCGGCGAAATGGCGATCTGGGAAAACGCCGTGCTGGAGCGCATCGCCTCGCCGGCCTTCTCGCGCCACGGCCTCGTCAACCGCAAGGCCGGCATAACCTTCGCGCGAGAGATTATCGACGGCTTCGACGTTCGCGGCGGCGGCCCGGCGATCCGCACACGGCTGCTGTCCGGCGGCAATATGCAGAAGCTCATTCTCGGGCGCAGCCTCTATCGCCGGCCGCGTATCCTGATTGCGGCCCAGCCTGCCCGCGGCCTCGACGAAGGCGCGGTGGCCGCCGTGCATGCGCGCCTGCTGGAAGCCCGCCGGCAGGGAACCGCTGTACTGCTGATCTCGGAGGATCTTGACGAGGTGATCGCGCTTGCAGACCGCATACAGGCGATCGTCGGCGGCCGCCTGTCGCCGCCTGTCGAAGCCGACGGCGCCGATGCCCGCAGACTGGGGCTGATGATGGCCGGCGAATGGCAAGAGACCCGCGAGGCAGATCATGCGATTTGAGCGCCGCGAGCACCGCCCGCTTTACCTGCTGGTCGCCACACCCGTCATCGCCGTGATCGCAGCGCTTGCACTGGCGGGCATCCTGATCTCGATCGCCGGCGCGCCTGTTCTCGATGCCTATTGGCGCATCCTGACCGGCGCCTTCGGCTCGCGGCTTTCGGCGACCGAGACACTGACGCGGGCGACGCCGCTGATGCTGACCGGACTTGCCGCCGCCGTCGCCTTCCGCGCGCGGCTCTGGAATATCGGTGCCGAGGGCCAGTTCTATCTCGGCGCCATCGCCGTAGCGGCGGCAAGCTCGAAACTGCTCGGCAATCTCCCGGCACCCCTTCTCATTCCGCTGTTGCTGCTGATCGGCGCGATTGCCGGCATGGTGCTGATTTTGATCCCGCTGTGGCTCAGGCTGCGCTTTTCCGTCGATGAGGTCGTCACCAGCCTGCTCCTGAATTTCATCGCCGTGCTTTTCGTCTCGATGCTCATAGATGGCGTCCTCAAGGATCCACTCGCATTCGGCTGGCCGCAGTCGCAATCCGTCAGCGATCATGCCATGCTGCCGAAGCTGATCGCCCGCTCGCGCCTGCATATCGGCCTTGCGATCGCGATCGCCCTGGCGGTCGCCGTTCACTTCGTCCAGTCCCGCACCGTATTTGGCATGCAGTCGCGCGCCGCCGGCCTCAATTCTGCCGGTGCGGTTTTTGCTGGTGTGCCGCTCGGAAGAACACTGGTGAAGGTTGCCTGTCTCTCCGGTGGGCTTGCAGGGCTTGCGGGAGCGATCGAGGTGATGGGCGTCAAGGGTTACGTCACGACCGACCTGTCGCCCGGTTTCGGCTACGCCGGCATCGTGGTGGCGATGCTTGCCAATCTCAATCCGCTCGGCGTCGTCTTCGCCGCCATTTTCACGGCCACGATGTTCGTCGGCGCCGACGGCATGAGCCGGGGCCTCGGCATCCCGACCTATATTGCCGACGTCACGGTGGCGCTGTCGCTACTGACGATGCTGATCGCATTGTTCTTCACCCAATACAGGATAAGGCGATGACGCAGTTGTTCGATATCATCGCCTCCGCCGGGCTCTGGGCGGCAGTCCTGCGGATCGCCACGCCGCTGATTTTCGGCACGCTCGGCGCTTTGCTCTGCGAACGGGCCGGCGTGCTCAATCTCGGCATCGAAGGCATCATGACCTTCGGGGCGATGATCGGCTGGCTTTCCGTCTACCACGGCGCCGATCTGTGGACCGGCCTGCTGATCGCCGCGGTCGCCGGCGGTATCTTCGGCCTGCTGCATGCGTCGCTGACGGTGACGCTCGGCCTGTCCCAGCACGTCTCCGGCCTTGGCGTCACGCTCTTTGCTTCCAGTTTCAGCTATTATGTCTTCCGGCTGATCGTGCCGCTTGCCAATACACCGCCCACCATCGTGCCGTTTCAGCCGATCGCCATCCCCGGTCTCTCGACGCTGCCGTTCATCGGCCCGGCCTTCTTTACGGAGACGGCGCCGACCTATCTTGCGATCCTTATCGCCCTGCTGATGGCCTACATCATCTTCCGAACGCCCGTGGGGCTCGCAATCCGCATGACCGGTGAAAATCCGCATGCAGCCGAAGCCCAGGGCGTCAATCCGATGAAGGTGCGA
Source organism: Rhizobium phaseoli (assembly GCF_001664385.1). Taxonomy (NCBI): domain Bacteria; kingdom Pseudomonadati; phylum Pseudomonadota; class Alphaproteobacteria; order Hyphomicrobiales; family Rhizobiaceae; genus Rhizobium; species Rhizobium phaseoli. Next base: position 682,847 of record NZ_CP013536.1, read on the forward strand.
TACGGCGCGGTCGTCATCGGCAGCGCGCTGATGGGAATGGGCGGCGCTTTCCTGACATTGTCGGCGTTCAACAGCTTTTTCCCGACCATGGTGCAGGGGCGCGGTTGGATCTGCATCGCGCTTGTCGTGTTCGCCTCCTGGCGGCCGGGTCGCGCGCTGTTCGGGGCGCTGCTCTTCGCCTTCTTCGATGCCTTTCAGCTTCGGCTGCAAACGGCGCTGAGCGGCCTCGTGCCCTATCAGCTTTTCCTGATGACGCCCTATATCCTTTCCATTGCCGCTCTTGCCATCATGGCCCGCCGCGCCCGCGTCCCGCAGGCGCTGATGCAGCCCTATCGTCGCGGCGAGCGGTGAAGCCGCCTTTTCCAAAGAGGTTCCGATGTTCGATCTAATCGTCAGAAACGCAAATCTCCCCGATGGCCGAACCGGCATCGATATCGGTATCGAGGGCGGCAGGATCGTTGCCGTCGAGCGCAATCTGCAGGCGCAGGCGGCAGAGGAAATCGACGCAACCGGCAGGCTGGTCAGCCCGCCTTTCGTCGATCCGCATTTTCATATGGACGCCACGCTATCGCTCGGCCTGCCGCGGATGAACGTGTCGGGTACGCTGCTCGAGGGTATCGCGCTCTGGGGAGAGTTGCGACCGATCGTGACGAAGGAGGAATTGGTCGACCGCGCGCTGCGCTATTGCGATCTCGCGGTCACGCAAGGCCTGCTTTTCATCCGCAGCCATGTCGATACGAGTGATCCCAGACTGGTGACCGTCGAGGCGATGATCGAAGTCCGTGAAAGGGTCGCGCCCTATATCGATCTGCAACTGGTCGCCTTTCCCCAAGACGGTTATTACCGCTCGCGGGGGGCGATCGACGCGCTCAACCGGGCGCTCGATATGGGCGTTGACATCGTCGGTGGCATTCCTCACTTCGAACGGACGATGGGCGACGGCACGGCGTCGGTCGAGGCGCTCTGCCGCATCGCCGCCGATCGTGGCCTGCCGGTCGATATGCATTGCGATGAAACCGACGATCCGCTTTCGCGCCATATCGAGACGCTGGCCGCGCAAACCATCCGCTTCGGCCTGCAGGGACGTGTCGCCGGCTCGCATCTGACCTCGATGCATTCGATGGACAATTATTATGTTTCCAAGCTCATCCCGCTGATGGCAGAGGCGGAGATCAATGTGATCCCCAATCCGCTGATCAACATCATGCTGCAGGGCCGGCATGATACTTATCCGAAACGCCGCGGCATGACCCGGGTCCGGGAGCTGATGGATGCCGGGCTGAATGTCTCCTTCGGGCACGATTGCGTCATGGATCCGTGGTATTCGATGGGGTCCGGCGACATGCTGGAGGTCGGCCACATGGCGATCCATGTCGCCCAGATGGCCGGCATCGACGACAAGAAAAGGATCTTCGACGCACTGACCGTCAATTCGGCGAAGACGATGGGGCTCACCGGCTACGGCTTGGAAATTGGATGCAATGCGGACCTCGTCATCCTCCAGGCGAGCGACACGCTCGAGGCGTTGCGGCTCAAGCCGAACCGGCTGGCGGTGATCCGCCGCGGCAAAGTCGTCGCCCGCACGGCGCCGCGCATCGGCGAGCTCTTCCTGGACGGGCGTCCGGACCGGATCGACGGCGGCCTGGACTACATACCTCGCTATTGAGAAGTGACGGCGCTGACCATCGTTGAAGGGCGAGGCCCTGCCCGGCTCTGCCTATTCCGTCGCTCGGCGAGCGGTGATGATCCACGCCTGCGAGTCGAACAACACGCCCTCCGGAGTCATATGCGCCTCCAGTAGATCGCGCAGTCGCTGCAGCGGCTGGTCCGGCGGTTCATCGGTTTGTGCGAGCGCGTCCTTCACAAGATAAAGGCTGATGAGCGCGTCATACGCCGCTTCGACGTTCGATCCGTAGAAGACCGGCTCCCGGACCTCGGCAAAGTCGATCGAGACAAAGCCTGCTGCGCCGAGAAGTTCCGTTGCGACGGTTGGATCGCCCAAAGAAAACGGATTGGGAGCACCCGGGGAAATGGCAGTTTCAGGCGCAAGGGCCTGTCGGATGGCGCCGGACCAGGCGTTGCGCTCCCGGCTCTGCCACACCATCCACACGAGGCGCCCGCCCGGACGCATCGCCCGGCCAATATTGGCAAAAGCCGCCGCCGGATTGGCAAAAAACATCACGCCGAACCGGCTGATGCAGAGGTCGAAACTGGCCGGCAGGAAGGCGTGGAACTGCGCGTCCGCCTGCTCGAATACTACATTTCGCAAACCTTCCGCGGTACTCCGTTGTCTTGCGACCTCGAGCATCTCAGCCGAAACGTCGACCCCGACCGCTTCTCCTTGCGGTGCGGCGCGGGCGGCCTCGCGCGTCGTTTGCCCTGCACCGCAGCCGATATCGAGCACGCGATCACCTCGGCCGACGCGGGCGGCGATCCTGAGGCGCTGATTGTGTCTCGCCAATTCCGCATCGTAAAAGTCGGCACGATCCAAGGCCATCACGCTTCCCCTGCTTCGCTCGATTGGCAGTCCAAGCGGCCATCACACGCGGCATGTGATGCGAAACAGATTGCATATTAGGATCAGTTATGCAAGGTGGAGAGTAGTGGCAGTCTGCAACCAGGAGGATTGAGGCCATCGAAACGACCGGATCAATACTCGTCACCGATAAGATCGTCGAACTCACAGGTGCGAAACTGCAGACCCAGGCTTTTGGCGACCCGGCCGGCGCACCTGTCCTGCTGATCATGGGAGTGATGTCGTCGATGCTGTGGTGGCCGGAACGGTTCTGTGAGGAACTTGCCGCCCAGGGCCGCTACGTCATCCGCTACGACCAGCGTGACACCGGTCTCTCCACCCATTACCCGCCGGGTGAGCCCGGCTATTCGTTTGGCGACCTGTCGGAAGACGCCATCGCCGTTCTGGATGGCTATGGGATTGGAGCCGCGCATCTTGTGGGCATGTCGATGGGCGGTTTCGTCGCGCAAGAGGCCGCATTGCGCCACCCTCGGCGTGTACTGACCCTCATCCTGATCAGCACCTCGCCGATCGGGATAGACGGCCTGCCCTCTTCGACCAAGGCTTACAAGGAACATTCCGCCGCTGCCGAGCGCATCGACTGGTCGGACCTCGGAGCCATTGCCGATTTGATGCGTCGCGATTCAGCCATGCTGGCCGGCACCAGGCATCCGCACGATGCCGAGGCGGCGAGCATCCTGATCGCGCGTGACATCGGCCGTGCCACCTCCTTTATCAGTGCGACCAATCATTTCGCGCTGTCGAGCGGGGACAAGGCCGCCACGCTGCATGCGTCCGACATCGAGGCGCCGGTTCTCGCAATCCATGGCACAGCCGATCCGCTGTTCCCGATCGGGCACGGAGAGGCCTTCACTCAGGCCGTGCCGAACGCGCGACTGCACCGGATTGCCGGTGGAGGCCACGAAATTCACGATCGCGATATTGACGAGATGGTGCGCGTCATTGCCGATCACACTGCGTCCGGGCCTGGCGGCTAAACGGCCGAACGCGCCATGCATGCCGGCGTTGCGTCCGGCATGCATGCATGAATTGCCTCAGGCGATCTTCTGGCGGGCCGGCAGCTTCCAGCCGGGCCGGACGAAATGGCAGGTGTAGCCGTTCGGGATACGTTCGAGATAATCCTGATGCTCGGGTTCTGCCTCCCAGAAATCGCTGACAGGCACGACTTCGGTGACGACCTTGCCGGGCCAGAGGCCGGATGCGTCGACATCGTCGATCGTATCCCTAGCGACGCGCTCCTGCTCGGGGCTGGTATAGAAGATCGCCGAACGATAGCTCATGCCGACGTCGTTGCCCTGGCGATTGCGCGTGGTCGGGTCATGAATCTGGAAGAAGAATTCGAGGATGTCGCGGTAGCTGGTCTTGGCCGGATCGAAAATGATCTCGATCGCCTCGGCATGGGTTCCGTGGTTGCGGTAGGTGGCGTTCGGCACATCGCCGCCGGTATAGCCGACGCGGGTCGAAATCACGCCGTTCAATCGGCGGATGAGGTCCTGCATACCCCAGAAGCAGCCACCGGCGAGCACTGCACGTTCTTCGGTCATTGGGTGTCTCCTTGTTTGCCCAAAGATAGTGTCTCCCGCCGCCAATTTCCATAAGGGCGCCATGAGCGCAGTCTGGCTATACCGCCCATTGAAGATCACGCTGAGATCTATGTCGCTGCCGGGTCAAAACGATCAGGCTTTGCCTTGAAAGCCTTGCTTGAGCCAGGGATGCAATGCCTTGCTGGCGGCGAGGATATCGCCCTTCCCGTCGACTTCGGCGCCGGAAAAACGGGTGACGATGCCGCCCGCCTCTTCGACCATCAGCGCCGATGCGCCGAAATCATGGATCGAAAGCCCATCCTCGAAGAAGCCGTCCAGCCGGCCGCAGGCGACATAGGCGATCGACAAAGCCGCCGAGCCAAGGCGGCGGACGCCAGCCGTGTTGGCCATCAGGCGTTTGATCGCGTCGAAATAAGTCTCTTCCGCCACCGCCTTGACCTGGCCGGGGACCGGCAGCCCGGCACCGATGAGCACGTTCTCGATGTCGCCGACATCGGCGCAGCGGATACGCTCGCCATCGAGATAGGCGCCGCCGCCGCGCTCGGCGCTGAACAGCTCGTCCTGCATGGCGTCATAGACGACGCCGGCCACCAGACTGCCGCCTTCGGCGATTGCGATCGTCATGCCAAAATGCGGGACGCCCCAGGCATAATTGGTGGTGCCGTCGATCGGGTCGATGTAGATGATCGGTGCGTCGGGCCCGGCCGTGCGGTTGCCGACCGCCTCCTCACCCTGGATGGCATAGTCGGGGAAGGCCTTGGTCATCTCGTCGACGATGATCCGCTCGACGGCGACATCGATCTCGGTCTGATAGTCACGTGGCGCCTTGGCGAGCATTTCCCGAGAGGTTCGCCGCCGCAGCGAGACGCGGGCGGTTTCGCCCGCCTTCACTACGGCTTCAGCAAGCACGACAAGGCGGGACGACGCGGTCGGTGAAAGACGCGCTGATATCAGGGAGGATGCCATGAACAATCCGGATGCTGCAGATGGGACGGAGTGACTTGTGCGGAGGCAATTCCTTCGCCAGGGCGATGATGGCTTTATGAAGCTGACCGCCGCCCCTGTCCACCGATTGTTATGTCAATCGGTCCGTCGATGCATCGAAGAGATGGATCTGAGCCGGATCGACCGAGAGGCCAATCATGTCTCCCGCCTTAACCCGGTCGCGGCGCGTCTCGACGATCGTCAATTCCGGCTCGGTCGCCGCGACGATGAAGGTCGAAGAGCCGGTCGATTCGACGAAGGCAATCGGCACGTCGAAGCTGCCCTGCCCGGGAGCGACAACCTCGATATGTTCAGGCCTGACACCCGCGACGAGCTTGCGCCCGGGCTCGATGGCGCGGTTGATGGCAAGTGTCTGCTTCACCGCGCCGAAATCCAGGATCAGGCTCTTGCCGTCTTCCGCGACGATTGCCGGAATGAAATTCATCGCCGGTGAACCGATGAAACCGGCAACGAAGCGGTTTGCCGGCCGATCGTAAAGCTCGAGCGGCGCGCCCTGCTGTTCGATCACGCCGTCGCGCATCACCACCACGTGGTCGGCCATCGTCATCGCTTCGACCTGGTCATGCGTGACGTAAACGAAGGTAGCGCCCAGCCGGTCGTGCAGGGCGCGGATTTCCTTGCGCATCGAGACACGCAGCGCAGCATCGAGGTTGGAAAGCGGCTCGTCGAACAGGAAGGCCTGAGGGTTGCGGATAATCGCGCGGCCCATGGCGACGCGCTGCCGTTGGCCCCCAGAAAGCTGGCGCGGATAACGGTCGAGCAGCCGGGAAAGACCGGTGATGACAGCGACTTCCTCCGCCTTCTGCTTTGCCTCGGCCTTAGGAACGCCGTGCATTTTCAGCGAATAGGTCAGGTTCTGTTCCACCGTCATATGCGGATAGAGGGCGTAACTCTGAAAAACCATGGCGATATCGCGTGCCCGCGGCGGCACGTCGTTCATCACCTTGCCGGCAATCTTCAGCGTGCCGCCGGTAATTCTTTCCAGCCCGGCAAGCGAACGGAGCAACGTGGACTTGCCGCATCCGGACGGACCGACCAGCGCCACGAACGTGCCCTTGGGAATTGAAAGGTTGACGTTTTTGAGCGCGTGAAAGGCGCCGTAGTGCTTCTCGACGCCCGAGAGTTCGATTTGTATGTCCTGGCTCATTCCGAAAACCTTGCTGGTCCCCAACCGGGACCGATAAGATGGTCAAGGGTGAAAAACGTCGTCACTTGACCGCTCCAGCGGCGATGCCGCGCGTTAGCGTACGCTGGAAGATCAAGAAGAAGATCACGGTCGGTATTATACCCAGGAAAGCGGCCGAGGCTTGCAGCACCGGGTCCGACATGTTCTGTCCGCGGGTGAGGCCCATGGCAACCGAGACCGTCTGGTTGTTGTTGGAAACCAGCATGACGAGCGGGATCAAGAATTCATTCCAAGTCCAGATGAAAAAGAAGGTTCCCAGGACCATGAGCGACGGCCTCAGCACCGGGACGACTACGAACCACAGCGTTTTCCAGTGGGTCGAGCCATCCATCTCCGCCGCTTCAAGGATTTCCTTGGGAAAGGTACTCAGCACGGTCGAGAGCAGGTAGGTCCCGAAAGCGCTTTGCAGGACCGCGAAAATGATGATCACGGAAAGCTGTGTATCGTACAGGCCGCTCGCTTTCGCCATGTAGTAAAGCGGGTAGATAATGGACTCCTGCGGCACCATAATGCCGAGAAGAAAGACCACCAAAATCACTCGCGACCCCGGCACCTTGCCCACCCCGATCGCATAGGCGTTGAATAGGCTTATCAGTACACCCAAAACCGAAACAGCGAGACTGATCACCACACTGTTGAGCAGCTTGCGGCTGAAATCCGACACCGTCCAGAATTTCTTGATCGCCGTGAGATCGATCGACCGAGGAATCGAAAGCGGTCCGCCCACTGCGTATTCGGTGCTCGCCTTGAAGGCGTTGAGCAGAGCAAGGAAAAAAGGAAAGAGTGTAAAGGCGAGGAGTAGGATTAGGATGGCCAGCACCACCCACCGCATGGGATCGCGTCTCGCGCCATCGGCTGCCGCCGTCGCCTTTGCCTCGGTCTTACTATCGCTGAGAACTGAGTAAGCCATGATCTACCCCTTCGACTCCTGCCGGCTCTGGAAGCGTAGGAAAATCACAGCCAAAGCGATCGTCAGAGTCGTTTGCACGACCGCGATAGCTGCGGCATAGCCGACGCGTTGTGTTGTGAAGAAATGGTAGTAGGTCAGATAGGATGGTACCAGGGTGGAATTGTCGGGGCCGCCGGCGGTGATGACGAAGATTGGCGCAAACACTTTAAGCGCTGCGATCAGCGTCGTCAGCACAACGACGAAAATCTCCGGCGCCAGGAGTGGAATGGTGAGTGTCACCAGCCGGCTCCACCAGTTCGCCCCGTCGAGGTCGGCAGCCTCGTAGAGAGAAGGGTCGATGCGCGAAAGACCGGCCATGAAAACCACCAGACAATAGCCGACCTGTATCCAGACAATAACGAGCGAGACGGCAGCAAGCGCGTATGTCGCATCGCCGATCCAGTTCTGGGCAAGATTGTCAAGGCCGATAGCCTTTAGCGTGATGTTGATGACACCGACGGGATTGAGAATCCAACCCCAGAGCACGCCCGCGACCGTTACGGGCAGGATCTGCGGTAGGTAAAAACCGGCCCTGAAGAAGCTTGAGACCCATTCCCCGAATTGGTCCCTGACGTAGTCGAACAGCAGAGCCACCAGTACCAGGCCGATGCATACGGGTATCACGGTCATCGAGACGATGAACAGCAGCGTGTGGTACATCGATCCCCAGAATTGATCGTCGGCAAGCAGGCGATGATAGTTCTGCAGGCCGACCGGCCGCGGCGTGCCAACGCCTTTCCATGCCGTGAAGCTCAGCCCGATATTAGCAAGCTGCGGTATGAGCACGATCAGAATGAAGCCGATCACCCCCGGGATGAGGTAGAGGCTATAGCTTCGTGACCCGTCGATCGATCTCTGGCTGGATATGGCCATATCATTCTTCCTTCAGCCTACCACAATGGGCTGCGCCGGAGGCGCAGCCCAGCGTTCAAGGTCGCGCTACTGATTCTCCTGCGCGTCGTCGTAGACCTGCTTGATCTCTTCGACGAACTGCTCCGCAGTCAGACTGCCCTGGAAGAGGCCGGTGTCTTTCTGATTGAGCACGTCGTAGTAACCGGGGACCGGCCAGTCAGGATAGAAACCGAGGCCGTTTTTGTCAGAGATCTGCTTGAAAACCGCTGCGGCGTTCTTGCCGATCGGATTGGTGATGGCGGAAAGATCAGCGGCGATCGGGACGCCGCCCGCATTGCCGAGTTCAGCTTGGTACTTCGGCGACAAGGTCAGGCTGATCCACTCTGCGGCGAGATCGGGATTCTTGCTGCTCTTGGGAACGACCCAGAGATTGCCTGTCGAGCCGACAGAATATTTCGGCGTTGGAATTACGAACTGACCCCACTTGAAGTCCTTGATAGTCGAGGCAAAGGTGCCGAGATTCCACGTGCCCGAGACGTACATTGGTGCCTTGCCGGAGGTAAAGAGCAGAGCTGCGTCGGGGTCCTTCATGCCCGTGGAGTCCTTGCTGATGTAGCCCTTGCTGACCCAGTCGACCAATGTCTGCGCTGCATAGAGGTAAGGCGCGCCGTCGAGTGGGGCCTTCAAACCCTGATAATTCTGGATCCAGGCGTCATCGGCCTTGGTGTAGGCGAGAGAGGCAAGCAAGTGCTGGCCACTGGTGTCGATGGCGCCGAGCGCGAGAGGCGTGAGACCTTTCTGCTTGAAGGCTTCCAGGTCAGCGACCCACTCTTCAAGCGTCGTCGGCGGCTTGAGGCCTGCCTTTTCGAACATGTCGATATTGTAGAAGCACGAAACATATTCGCCGAAGACAGACACGCCCCAAACAGGACCGGAGCCATAGATGCCCTTTTCGTCGTAACGGCTTAGGACAAAATCGCCTTCGTTAAGGATCTTGTCCCAGCCCTCCTTCTTCACGTAGGCATCCAGATTGGTCAGCAATCCCTGGCTTGCCACCAAGCCAGCGGTCGCGTTGCCCTTGTTGTACTCAAGCACGTCGGGGGCCTGGTCGGAATTGAGGATCATGCCTCCTGAGGCCTGCAACTGCTGAAAGGTCTTCTGCTCGAAGCTGACGTTGATGTCAGGGTGTTTCGCCTTGAACTCCTCAAGCGCCTTCTTCCAGACAATGCCCTGAGCCGTGGTCGGCTCCTCGAACCACCAGATCTTGAAGGTCTTCTGTTCGGCATGGCCGATCGATGTCATCAGCATCGCCGTGCCGAGTGCTAGCGCAAGTGTTGCAATTCTTTTCATGCCTTCCTCCCAAAAAAGCGGCTGCGCCGCGAAAAGACCAGTTAGTCAGTCATGGCGCCCCGCCCGGCCTCCCAGCCCGGCGGCGCTCCACCTTAGGCGGTTGATCAGGGATCAACAATGAAATCTCCGCCCCGGCATTTCTTTAGATAGTTGAGCCCGTGAACCTGGCCGGTCATTTCGAGTTCGTCGCGATAGACCGGGTCGTGCCAGCCTTCGATGTCGATCGAACCCGACCAGCCGGCAAGCCGCAGTTCGGAAATGATGTCGGTCCAGTTGCTGTCGCCGAAGCCCGGCGTGCGCATGAAGACGAACTTTTCCCTGCCGAAGATGCCGTGCTCCTTGATGACCTCCCAGCGGATGGTCGCGTCCTTGCCGTGGACGTGGAAGATCTTGTGGGCCCATTTGCGGATCTGCGGCATGGGATCGATCAGATAGACCATCTGATGGCACGGCTCCCATTCTAGGCCGATATGGTCATCAGGCGTCTCGTTGAAGATCAGTTCCCAGGCGTCGGGATTGTGAGCAATGTTCCAGTCGCCGCTTGCCCAGTTGCCGTCCATGGCGCAATTCTCGAAGGCGATCTTAACGCCCTTATCGGCGGCGCGTTTGGCGAGTTCACTCCAGATCTCTTTGTAGCGCGGAAGACTGTCGGTCAGCGGCTTACCGCGAATGCGGCCGGTGAAACCGGCGACGCAGGTGGCACCGAAATGATGGGCGTTGTCGATGCAGTCCTTCCAGCCCTGCAAAGTCTCCAGGTCGATCGCGTCCTCTTCCAGCGGGTTGCCGAACATGCCGAGCGTCGAAATGGTGATGTCGCGGTCGCCGATCGCGTCGAGGCAGCGCTTGCCGAGCTCGGCGAGGTTCTGTCCCTTGGTCGTCTGCCAAAAGAAGGGTTCGAAGCTCTCGAAGCCCAGCTCGGCAATCTGGCCGATGCGCGTGGCGGCGTCGCCCTTGTTGCCGCTCACCATGGTGCCAATGCGAATGGATTTTGCAGGATTGCTCACGTCAGTTGATCCTATGCTGAAATTTCGATGCGCCGGCCGGTCTTGGCGCTTTCGATGGCGCCGAAGACCATCGCCAGGCTTCTGATATTGTCGGAATTGACCGTTTCGGGATGTTTGCCGGTGCGGATCGAGGCGATGAAATCGGCGATGACGCTGGCATGGCCGTGGGTTTCGGCATCGTGTTCCGGACCGGGAACGTTTACGGCAATCGAGCCGCGCAAAAGACCGGGCTCCTCGCCGGCGACGGCCGCCTTGAAACTCTCCTCGCCATCCCAGGTGAGCATGCCCTTCGAGCCGACGAGACGCCACTGGCTTTCCCAACTGGTGCGCTCGCCCTCGGCGCACCAGGAGCCGCGATAGGTGAAGACGATGTCGTCGGAGAATTCGAAGATGGCGTTCGCCGAGGCGCCGTGCCGGTACCATGACCCCTTCGGATTGCGCTCGACGCAATAGACGGTGAGCGGCTTCCTGTCGGCGACGTAACGCGCGGCATCGAAGGTGTGGATCGCCATGTCGAGCAGCAGGACATTGTCCATTTCTTCACGGAAGCCGCCGAAATGGGGCGCGAGGAAGAAATCGCAATGAATGGCGGTGAGTTCACCGATGGCGCCGCTGTCGACGAAACGGCGCAGGCGCCGGATGCCGGAGATGAAGCGACGGTTCTGGATGACGGCGTGGATGCGGCCGGTTTCGGCGGCAAGGTCGATCAGCGCGGCCCCCTCGGCAAGCGAGGCCGCCATCGGCTTTTCGCTGAGCACATGACAGCCGGCCTTGAGCGCCGTCGAAACGACATCGTAGCGGGCGGCCGGAATGACGATGTCGAAGACCAGATCGGCTTTTGTTGCCGCGATGACCTCAGAGAGATTCGAGCCGATGACGGCGCTGTCGAGGCCGAACTCGGCAGCGAGCTTTTCGGCCGTCTCGCGATTGAGGTCGACGAGGCCGACGATGGTGATGGATTCGGCGAGATCAGGGTTGGATGCGATGGCCCGCAACCAACCTTTGGACATAGCTCCGCACCCGCACAGAATGGCACTGAATTTCACGATTTCCTCCAGAGAATACTGTCAACTCTCCTCGTGACATGCACTCCGTAAACGTTTACGACAGTATGCGAAAACATTTTGCGGAGTCAATAGAGGCCAATTGTGAAATTACGGATGGGAGGAAAAACACAACAGATGAAAGGGATACGCCAGCTTGCCGAATCCCTGGATATCTCGATCGGAACGGTCTCCCGCGCGCTGAACGGCAGGCCTGATGTCAATGAGGAAACTCGTCTTCGGGTGTTGGCGGCGGCCAAGAAATTCGGCTATGTCGCCAACCAATCGGGGCGGAGCTTGAGGCAGGGAGAGACCAAGGTCATCGGCCTAATGATCGAATCCAGCGCGGAGGCGGTCGAAAATGCCGATAACTTCTTCCTCGGCGTCACCAGTGGCTTGCAGAGCGTCTTCGCCCGCCACAAGCTCGATCTCGTCATGCTGCCCTGCCCCAGCGATGAGGACCCGCACGAATATTTGAAGCGCATGGTAGCGCGGCGCATCGTCGATGCGATGATCATCTCGAATACGCAGCGCATCGACCCTCGCATCGATCTTCTGTCGCGGGCAAAGATTCCGTTCGTTACAGTCGGTCGCAGTCTGTCGGCGAACAATTTCCCATGGATCGATCTCGATTTCGAGGGCGTGGCCGAGCGTGCCGTCGAGCGCTTGGTTGCGCGCGGCCACCGCCGGATCGCAATTACCGCGCCGTCGAGCGAGGTCAATCTCGGCTATGTCTTTGTCGAGAGCTATCGCCGTACGCTCGAGCGGCACGGTATCGCCTTTGATCAGTCGCTCGTCATCCGCGTCAAATCGAGCGAACAGGGCGGCTACCAAGCGGGCCATGAACTGCTGCTGTTGGCGCAACGGCCGACGGCCGTGATCCTGATCTACGAGTTGATGGCGATCGGCCTTTACCGCCGCCTGATGGAATCGGGGGTCATGCCCGGCCGTGATCTCGCGGTGATCGGCTTCCGCGATGCTCCGCGCGCCCGGTTTCTGCAGCCGCCGCTCAGCTGTTTCCGCATGTCGCTGTACGATCTTGGCGTGGCGCTCGGCCAGATGCTGCTCGCCCACATGCCGGCCTATCGAGAATTCTATTCCAATGACGGTGGCAACATCATCTGGCCGCTCGAACTGGTGGCAGGGGAAAGCGACGCGTTTCAGCTGACGGAGGTCTGAAGGTTGCCGGCTTCGGCAGCCCCTGCGAGCACGGCAGGGGATATAATGGCTGGGTGACAAAAAATGTCTCGCGGAGCCCGATCATTCGAATCTAATCTCTATCCGAACCGGTGTTTCGGGTCGAATATGGTGGCTGGTTTCGATCGATCAGGAGGGCTCATGACCATTCCAGAAATCTCGCGACGCACGCTGATGAAGGGCACCGCCCTGCTGCTTGCCTCGACGGCGCTCGCCCGCCAGACGCTGGCGCAGACAGCACCTGGCGGTGGGAGACTGGTCGTTGCGGCCGATTCCGAGCCCAAGAACCTCAACCCTGCCCTCGTCGCTTCAAACGGCGTCTTTTTCATCGCCAGCAAGGTGATCGAACCGCTGGCCGAAGCCTCGTTCGACGGCAAGGACGGGCTTGCGCCGCGGCTCGCCACCTCCTGGGAAGGCTCGGCCGACGGCCGTTCCGTCACCTTCAAGCTGCGCGACGGCGTCACCTGGCACGACGGCAAGCCGTTCACCTCGGTCGACGTTGCCTTCTCCGCCCTCAAAATATGGAAGCCGCTGCAGAATCTCGGCCGCCTGGTCTTCGCCAATCTCGAAGCCGTCGATACGCCCGACGACTACACCGCCATCTTCCGCTTCTCCAAGCCGACGCCGTTCCAGCTCATCCGCAATGCCCTGCCCGTCGTCACCAGCGTCGTCGCTAAGCACATCTTCGACGGTAGCGATATCGCTACCAATCCGGCCAACAATACGCTCATCGGCACCGGCCCATTCAAGTTCGCCGAACACAAGCCCGGCGAATACTACCAGCTGACGCGCAATGAGAATTATTGGGACAAGGACCAGCCGAAGCTCGACGAGATCGTCTTCCGCGTGCTGCCCGACCGCGCGTCGGCGGGGGCGGCGCTCGAAGCCGACGAAATTCAGCTTGCCGCCTTCTCGGCGGTGCCGCTGGCCGATCTCGACCGCATCTCCAAGGTCGAGGGCATCAAGGTGATCTCGAAAGGCTATGAGGCCCTGACCTACCAGCTCGTCGTCGAGATCAATCACCGCCGCAAGGAACTCGCCGATCTCCGGGTCCGCCAGGCGATCGCACATGCGATCGACAAGAAATTCGTGGTCGACACGATCTTCCTTGGTTATGCCGCCGCCGCCACCGGTCCGGTGCCGAAGAATGCGCCGGAATTCTATACATCCGATGTCGCGATCTATGATTTCAATCCCGCGGTCGCCAACGATATTCTCGACAAGGCCGGCTACGCCAAGGGGGCGGACGGCAAGCGCTTCACGCTGAAGCTCCGGCCTGCGCCCTATTTCAACGAGACCCGCCAGTTCGGCGATTACCTTCGCCAGGCGCTTGCCGCCATCGGCATCGATGCCGAGATCGTCAATGCCGATGCGGCCGCGCATCAGAAGGCTGTTTATACCGACCATGATTTCGACCTTGCCGTCGCCCCGCCGGTCTTCCGCGGCGATCCGGCGATCTCCACCACCATTCTCGTCCAGTCCGGCACCCCTGATGGTGTTCCCTTCTCCAACCAGGGCGGTTATGCCAATCCCGAGCTCGACAAGATCATCAAGCAGGCCTCCGAGACCGTCGACACGGCGGCGCGCACCGATCTCTACCGCAAGTTTCAACAGCTCGTCGTCGCCGATCTGCCGCTGATCAACGTCGCGGAGTGGGGCTTCATCACCGTCGCGCGTGACAGCGTCCTCAACGTTTCGGACAATCCCCGCTGGGCCGTCTCGAACTGGGGCGATACCGCGCTGCAATCGTGATAGAGCAATTCTAGCAAAAGTGTGCCGCGGTTTTGCGTTCGGAATTGCGTAAAAACAAAGATAGATCGGCGGCAAATCTCCACCAGAGGCCCTGTCCGGCGTGAAACGTGCAATCACTCTCCTGAGGCGCAGGGCGATCAGCAGCATTCCGGTGCTGCTGATCGTGGTGATCTTCACCTTTTTCCTGCTCGAATCCGCCTCGGGCGATGCCGTCGACGCCTATCTCGGCGCGATTGGTGGCGGCGATGCGGCACTCAGGCAGGCGCTGCGCGAGAGCTACGGCCTCGACCGGTCCGTGCTGGCACGGCTCTGGCTCTATCTTTCCTCGCTGGCCCGGCTCGATCTCGGCTGGTCCGTCGCCTTCGACCGGCCGGTCGGCGCGCTCATCGCCGAACGTCTGCCCAATACGCTGCTTTTGATGGGCAGCGCGACGGCACTTTCCTTCGGTCTCGGTTCGGCGCTTGGCATCCTCGCCGGGGCGCGGCCGGGAACCTTGCGCGACCGGTTGCTGTCGATCGGCTCGCTGATCGTCTATGCCATTCCGAGCTTCTGGCTCGGCCTGGTCCTGAGCATCGCCTTTTCGGTGAAGCTGCGCTGGTTTCCGATCGCCGGCATCGAGACGATCGCTTCGGGCAAGACGGGGTTTTCCCGTGCGCTCGACATATCGGATCATCTGGTTCTGCCGGTCGGCGCACTGGCCCTGATTTATCTCGCCCTGTTCCTGCGGGTGATGCGGGCCGGCATGGCTGAGGCCTGGAAGCTCGATTTCGTCCTCTTTGCCCGCGCCAAGGGGCTGTCGCGCAGCCGCGTCGTGCTGCGCCACGTGGCGCGCAATGCGCTGCTGCCGCTCATCACCATGCTCGGGCTGCAATCGGCGGCCCTGCTCGGCGGCAGCGTGGTGATCGAGAGCGTCTTTGCGATCCCCGGCTTCGGGCGCTTGGCGCAGGACGCGGTCAATGGCCGCGACGCGCCGCTGTTGATGGGCATCGTCGTCACCAGCGCCGTTCTCGTCATTTCGGTGAACTTCCTCGTCGATCTCATCTATGCCGCGCTCGACCCGCGCATCGGCGCTTCGGAGGGTGGCGCATGAGCCGTTTCCGGCGTCTGCTCGGCACGTGGGAGGGCATGGCCGGATTTGCAATCCTGGTCATCCTGCTCCTGTTCGGGCTGCTTGCCCCCGTCATCTCGCCCGGCGATCCCCTCAGGATCGCCGGGCGGGCGCTGCTTGCGCCCTTCTCCGACCCGGCCTTTCCACTTGGCACGGATCGCCTCGGACGCGACGTGCTCGCCGGCCTGCTCTACGGCGCGCGAACCTCGCTTGCCGTCGGCCTCGCGGCAGCCTTTTCGGCCATGGTCCTCGGCGTCTGCGTCGGCATGGCGGCCGGGTTTTTCGGCGGGTTCGTCGACGAGGCGTTGATGCGCGTGGTCGACGCCTTCCAGATCGTGCCGGGCTTCCTGCTTGCGCTTGCCTTCGTCAGCACGATCGGGGTGTCGACCCCGATCGTCGTGCTTGCCATCGCGCTTGGCGCATGGGCCGATCCGGCCCGGCTGACGCGAGCCCAGGTGCTGGCGATCCGCGAGCAGGACTATGTCGCCTCGGCAAGGGTGATCGGCATGCATCCCGCGGAGATCGCCTTCCGCGAGATCCTGCCGAATGCGTTGCCGCCGGTGCTGGCGCTCTCCGCCACCATCGTCGCCGGCGCGATCCTCACCGAGGCGGCGCTTTCCTTTCTCGGCCTCGGCAATCCGAATATCGCCACCTGGGGCTCGATGATCGCCGAGGGCCGCAGTGTGCTGCGCTCGGCCGCCTATCTCTCCGTCATACCGGGCGCGGCACTTGCCGTGACCGTGCTCGGCGTTCATCTCTTCAGCGAAGGTTTCGGCAGGGCGCTTGGCGATGACGGCAGGAGGGGGGCATGAGCGATATCTTCTGCAGCCTCCGGCAGCTTTCGGTCACCTATCGGCGCGACAAAAACAATGCTGCCGCCGCTCTCGACCGCATCGATCTCGATATCGCCGCCGGCGAAAGGCTGGCAATCATCGGTGAAAGCGGCTCCGGCAAGAGCACGCTCGCCCGGGCACTCGCCGGTCTGCTGCCCGAGGGAACGAAAGTCACCGGCGAAATGCTCTGGCCCGCGCTCGGCCGTCCGCCGCGCCCGGGCCGTGATTTCGGCTTCGTCTTCCAGGATCCGGGCACGAGCCTCAATCCTGTCCTGACAATCGGAGAACAGATCGCCGAAGGCGCCAGGCGTCATCTCGGGCTTAGCTGGAAACAGGCCGCCATCAGGGCCGAGGAACTGCTGGAACGGGTACGGATGCCGCAGCCCGGGAAGGCGCTGCGGGCCTTTCCGCATCAGCTTTCCGGCGGCCAGCGCCAGCGGGTGGCGATCGCAGCAGCAATCGCTGCCAAGCCTGCGCTGCTGATCGCCGACGAGGCGACGAGCGCCCTCGATGTCGTCGTCCAGGCCGAGATCGTCCGCCTGCTCGACGGGCTGGTGCGCGAGGACGGCATGACGCTGCTCTTCATCACCCATGATATCGCGCTCGCTTCCGGCTTCGTCGACCGGATTGCCGTCTTCCGCCATGCACGGCTGGTCGAGACCGGTCCCGTCCGCCCGGTGCTTTCGGCGCCTGTGAGCGACTACACCGCCGCTCTCATCGCCAGCCATCGCGACCTCGCGACGCCACCGCTGATCGAAGAGCTGGCGCCATGAATCCTTTGCTGTCCATCGAAAATATCTCGAAAGGCTTTTCGTCGGCAGGCCGCCGGGTCGCCGCCCTTGACAATGTGTCGCTGACGATCGCAGCCGGGGAAACGCTTGGTCTGGTCGGTGCCTCGGGCAGCGGAAAATCGACGTTGTCGCGGCTCCTGCTGCGGCTTCTCTCCTGTGATGCCGGTACGATCCGCTTCGAAGGAGAGGACTGGCTGACGTTGAAGGGTGCTGCCCTGCGCCGCCGGCGGGCGCGCATGCAGATGGTGTTCCAGGATCCGCTCGCCGCCTTCAACCCGCTGGCGAATGTCGGCTCGGTGCTCGAGGATCCCTTGCGCATCCACGGCGTCGTGTCGAAAGACCGGCGTGCCGGCGAGATCGCCATGCTTCTCGAACGTGTCGGCCTGCCTGCCGACTATGCCCGCCGGCCGATCCGCGCGCTCTCCGGCGGTCAGCGCCAGCGTGTGGCGATTGCCCGGGCGATCGCGACAAGGCCGTCGCTGCTGGTGCTCGACGAGGCGGTCTCGGCGCTCGACGTCACCGTGCGCGGCAGGATCCTCGAACTTTTGGTCGCGCTGCAGAAGGAGCACGGCATTGCCTGTCTGTTCATTTCGCACGATCTTGCCATGGTCCGCGCCGTCTCCCACCGCATCGCCGTCATGGACGGCGGGCGGATCGTCGAGACCGGTCCGGCGGCGGCAGTCGTTGCAGCGCCGCAATCGGAGGCCGCCCGCGCGCTTGTTGCCGCCGTGCCTCGCCTCATGACCGATCCGTCCTGAAGGAGAAGCCCATGTCCGATCTTGGTTGGAATCCCCTGCACGGCGTGCCCTCCTATCCTGCGGAGCGCTATGCCGTCCTCGCCGACAGGATCGGCGGCATCTTGCGCAGCCGGGGCGATATCGTGCTGGTGCAGGCAGAGGCGGTGGTCGCGCTGGAAGCGGCAGCCGTCAGTCTCGCGCGTCCCGGCCTTTCAGCCCTCAACCTCGTCACCAGTCCCTATGGCGACTGGTTCGGGCAGTGGCTGCGGCGAGGCGGCGCAACCGTTCGGAATCTCGTCGCCGAACCGGGCCTGCCGGTCGAGATTGACGCCGTCGCCAAAGCGCTCGATGCCGGCCCTCACATCGATGTGCTCGCCGTGGTTCACGCGGAATCTGCGAGCGGCATTCTCAACCCGCTGCCAGAGATCCTCACGCTGGCGCGCGCCCGCGGCATCGTCACCGTCGTCGATGGGGTCGCCTCGGTCGGCGGACATCAGCTCGAGCTCGACGATCTCGGCATCGACATCGCGGTGATCGGTCCGCAGAAGGCGCTCGGTGGTCCGGCGGGGGTCTCTGCGCTCTCCATCAGTCAGCGTGCCTGGGATCTCATTCTCAAGGACGGCGCGCCGCGCGATTCGATCCTGTCGCTGGCCGATCTGAAGCGATGGATCGACGACGGCCGGCGCGTCCTGCCGGGAACGCCGGCGCCGCTGGAATTCTTTGCGCTGGCGGCCGCGCTCGACCGCGTCGAGGCCGAGGGGCTGGAGAATGTCATTGGCCGCCATGCGCAGGCGGCATCGGCGACGCGGGCCGGGCTTGCCGCACTCGGCGCCGGAAGCTGGGTGCCGGCGGCAAAGGCTTCGAACCTAGTGACGGCGGTAAGGATGCCGGAGGGGCTGACGCCGGCGGCGCTGATCGCATCCGCCGGGTGCCTGGGTGTCGAACTGGCCGCAGGCACCGGGGCCGCCGCCCATCTCGTGCGGTTGAATCACACAGGTCCGCGCGCCGCATTCCAGACGGTGCTTTCGAATGTTGTCGCCTACGGCGCAGCTCTCAGGCAGGCGGGCCGTGCCGCGGATATCGCCGCCGCGGCAGAGGCGATAGCTGCAGCCTACAGTCGCTGAAACCCATATTCGGGTCTTGATAATTGCGGCTTGGCAAGGCAGGAGAGTGGCATCGCGGAGACCGGATGCGGATGACAAAATTGCTGGATGCGCAGGGCCTGGAGATTTTGCACGAGGGGCAACGCACCCGCCTGAAATGGCACCGGCTGCGCAAGCGGTTTGCCGATCGGCTGTTCTCCGCCGAGGTAATGGCGGAGGGTTTTGCGATAGGCGCATCGATGGAGCTCGATCTGCGCGTGCGCGCCGACGGCGGTTTCGTCGTGCTGCACGACAGCGAGCTCGAAGGTGAAACGACAGGCCATGGACCGATCGCCGGCACGAGCCTCGCTGACCTCCGCAAGATCAGGATGAAGGACGGGGACCGGCCGCTGACCCTCAGCGAGGATCTCGCCGCCATGATGCAATCATCGCACCCGGCGGCACTGCTGCAATTCGACATCAAGGACGATTACGAAGCGATCGGCGTCGGCGGCATAGCGCACCTTGCCGAACATTTCCGCGATGTCTCCGCCTCGGTAATCGTCAGCGCCGGCAGTCTCGACCTCATCGTCGCCGTCAAGGAAAAGCTTCCGCATCTGCTGCGCGGCATCGACCCGACCGACAAGCTTTACGATATCAGGCAGGCCGGCGGCTGGAAGGCAGTTGAAACGGAATTGCGCGCCGACCTCAGCGGCCCGTCCGAACCGGACACGGTCTATCTCCACTGGCCGCTGATCCTTGCTGCCGCCAAGGATGGCCTCGACGTGATAGGCCTCTGCCGTGACGAAGGCAAACGCGTCGATGCATGGACCTTCACGCTGAAGGATCCGGAGGTTGGGTTCAGCGAAGACGAATGGCGGAGCTTTTCGGCGCTGATGGCGCTGAAGCCGGATCAGATCACCACCGACGAGGCGCCGGCGACCGAACGCGCCTGGCGCCGACGCGTGGCCGGCTAACTCGCCCGGAAATGTGCGGCCGTTCCAGACGACGGGATACCTTCAGCAGCGGGCTTTAGCCGGCGAGTGACAGCCCCTCGTTCTCAAGGATGAAGGCGAATTCGCTTGCCAGCCCCGGCGCATGGGCAATGACAGGTCCGCCAGCCGCAAGCAGCCTTTCGAGCGGCGGCATCGCCACGGTCGCGCCGGCCTCTTGGGCGATGAGCGCACCGGCGAGCATATCCCACGCGTTGAGGTGGCGTTCGTAATAGAGATCGGCCGCACCCTCGGCGATGCGGATGAGGTCGATAGCGGCCGCGCCCGTGCGGCGATAATCCATGCCGCGCTCATGCAGGCGCCTGGAGAGCGCGAGATGGTCGTCGAAGCTGGTCCTGCGGGAATGGCCCAGAATGACCAGCGCATTGGCTGGATCGATGGTCGCCGCCGCGTGAATCGGCAGCCCGTCCTTGAAGGCGCCGCCGCCGCGCACGGCATGAAAGACTTTATCCTCGGCCGCGTCGTAGACGACGCCGATCTCGATCTTGTCGCCGACCACGAAGGCGATCGAAACTGCCCAGTAACGAAAGCCCCTGATGTAGTTGGTCGTGCCGTCGATCGGATCGACGACCCAAGTGCCGGTCGCGCCCGATCGGCCGCCGCTTTCCTCCCCCATGAACATGTCATCCGGAAAGGGCGAGATGAGTCCGTCGCGGATTGCCTGCTCGGCCCTTCTGTCGGCGACGGTGACGAAATCCTGCAATCCCTTGTTCTCGACGGCGAGGGTACCGGGATTGGAGTCGCTCCGAAAACGTGCCGCTTCCCGACCGACCTCGAGCGCAACGGCGACCGCGACCTCCGCCCGGGCGCTGATGGCAGCGCTATCGAATGGGGATTTCATCAGGCAGTCCTTCTTTTTACCAAAGTCACCGGCGTGAATTCGACCCGCGCCGTCAGGTCCGGCTCGGCTATCCGGCTCATCAGCAGATCGACAGTCTGTTCGGCCTGGACATCGCAAGGCTGTCGGACTGTCGTCAGCTCATAGGCGGTCCAGCTCGCCTGCGGAATATCGTCATGGCCGATGATCGATAGCGGCGGCGCGTCGTCGCGGCCGCGACCCTGCATGACGCGGTCGAGGACGCCGCAGGCCATGTAGTCGTTGGCGCAGAACAAGCCGTCAATGCCTGATCCGGCAAGTTGGCCGGCCCCATCATATCCGCTACGGTAGTCGTTGATCCTGATCTGCAGCAACTGCGGCTCGGCGCCGAGCTGCTTGCAGCGGGCAATGAAGGACTCGCTGCGCTGTCGGGCCGTATAAGATATGGCGGGTGCGGCCATCACCGCGGGCTTTCGCACGCCGCTTTCGATCAAGTGGGTGGCTGCGAGATGGCCAGCCATGCGGTCGTCCGAGATGATGCGATCGACAAAGGGAATATCGTTGCCCTTGTTGATCAGCACGATCGGCACGCCCTCGGCCGCACATTGCTCGCAGATCGCGGTCGGCGGTGCGTCCGATGTGACGATGACGCCGGACACGGCGTAATGCAGCAGCTGGCCGATCACCGCCGACGTATCCGCCTGCTGCGAGGTCGGCAGCAGGATCGGGCGGAAATTGCGGGCAAGCAGCACTCTCGCCAGATTTTCGATCTGCAATGTGCGGAACGGATTGTCGAGGCCGGCGGCGACGACCCCGACGAGATCTGAGCGCTTGTTTGTGAGGCTTCGGGCAAGATAGTTCACCCGGTAACCGAGCTCCTTGGCGGCCTGATAGACCTTTTCCCGGGTTTTCGGCGAGACGCTGGCATCCGGCGTGAAGGCGCGCGAAACGGCCGCACGCGAGACGCCGGCCACCCGGGCGACATCGAAGGAGGTTACCTTGCGCGGTCCCTTATCCCTGTCTGGCAACTGCTTTTTCCCTCTCTGCCGACGGCCGCATCAGATCGGGCAGATCCGTGCAGATACCGAGAACCGGAAGCTTCATGATATCATCGAGGATGGCTCGCCGTTCTTCGTGCCAGAGCACGATCTCGCGGCCTGCCTCGAAGGCACGCTGCATCAGCGCGGCGGTTACCAGATCCTGCGGCCGATCCCCTGCCCTCTCCCAGCAGAGATGCAGAATATCGGCGCCGGCCTCGTCGGCCAGCGCATGCGGATCGTGGCCGACGCGGATCAGCACGGAAAGCGGAAAATCGCAGCCCGCGTCGCGGAGTTCGCGCACCTGCGCCGTATCGAAGGAGCCGAGGCAGGCGAAACGCTGGTTCATCTCGGCAAGAAGGCGCCAGCAGAGCAGGCCGGTCCCCGGCGCCTTGAGCTCGACATAGAGGCCGGTGCCGGTCTCGCGGGCAAGCGCGGCGACCTCCGAAAATCGCGGCACATCGACGCCGTCGAGGGCGGCAAGCTCGGCCGCCGTCATTTCGGAAATGCGTCGGTCGATGCCGAAGACGCGCTCGAGATGATCGTCATGCGAGACGACGACCACGCCGTCGCGGGTCAGTTGCGTGTCGAGCTCCCACATCTCGGCGCCGAGTTCGGCAGCGCGGCGGAAGGCGGCGATCGTGTTCTCGCGTTCATGGCCGCTGGCGCCGCGATGGCCGATGCAGAAGGGCAGCTGGCCCTTGTCCGACGGCCAGCCGTAACGCGCGAAAAATGCGGAAAAATCGCGGGTCATCAAATCCTCCTGCCATTTTCGTCGAAGACGAACACGCCACGGCTGTCGATCGCCCAGGTGACATGGTCGCCGACATGGATATCGTTGCGCACCGGCTGAATCGAACGCAGCAGCGGCCCGCCGGCAAGGTGAACGTCATAGAGGTTTTCGCGGCCCTGTGTCTCGGCGAAGGTGATCTTGCCGGTGACGGGGGTATCACCCGCCGGTGTGAAATGCTCCGGTCTGACGCCAAGCATCAGCTTGCTGCCCTCGGCGGCGCCGATGGCTCTTGGCAGCGGCACGCGGATCTCGCTCTCGGGGACTATGAAGGCACCTTTGTCCATGACGCCGCGCAGGAAAGTGATCGGCGGATTGCCGAGGAAGCCGGCGACGAAGGCGGTCTTCGGATCATTGTACATTTTGGCGGGCGTGGCGATCTGGACGATCTCGCCTTCCTTCATGATGGCGATGCGGTCGCACATGCTCATCGCTTCCACCTGGTCATGGGTGACGAGGATCGCGGTGATGCCGGTCTCGCGCTGCAGGCGGCGAATTTCCGAGCGCATTTCGAGGCGCAGCTTGGCGTCGAGATTGGCGAGCGGTTCATCGAGCAGCAGCACGTCGGGCTTGCGGATCAGGGCGCGCGCCAGCGCCACGCGTTGTTGCTGGCCGCCGGAAAGCTCGGCCGGCCGCCGGCCCATCAGATTGCCGATCTGGACGAGGGCGGCGATCTTGTCGACCTCCTTGCGGATCTCGGCGGCAGGCACACCCTTTACCTTCAGCGGAAAGCCGATGTTTTCGGCGACCGTCATGTGCGGGTAGAGCGCATAGGACTGGAAGACAACGCCGACATTGCGGGCCTGGCTCGGCAGGTCGGTGACATCGCGGTCGCCGAAGAGGATGCGTCCGCTGGTCGGCCGGTGAATGCCGCAGACCGCAAAAAGCGTCGTCGATTTGCCGCAGCCGGAAGGACCGAGCAGCGCCAGCATTTCGCCGTTGCCGACTTCGAGCTGCATATTCTCGATGACCTTGGTGGAGCCGAAGCTCTTCGAGAAATTGTCGAGGAGGATGCGCATCAGCCTTTGCTCCCGCCGCCGTAGATGTTCATGAGGTATTTGTTGAAGAGCGCGTAAGCGATCAGAACCGGAATGAGGTAGAAGAGGCCGACCGCCTTGAACATATTGAAATCGTAATTGTTGTCGTCGGCGAGGAAGCCGGCGAGATAGACCGACAGAACCTGCACGTCATTTCCCGGCGCCAGCACCTGCGGCAGGATGAACTCGCCCCAGCCGGCGAGGAAGGAAAACAGGCCGAGCGCCATGATGCCGGGCTTGACCTGCGGCAGCACGAGGCTGCGCCAGACCCGGAAACGCGAGGCGCCGTCGACGACGCCGGCCATTTCAATTTCCCAGGGCACGGTGTCGTAAAAACCCTTCATCAGCCAGATGCCGAGCGGCAGGTCGATCGCCGCCTTCACCAGGATGACGCCGATCAGCGAATTGTAGAGGCCGATCATCTGCAGCACGATGAAGATGGCGATGATCAGCGTCACCGACGGGAAGGCGTGCAGCACCATGACGCCGGCAAGGAAGAAGCCGCGCGCCGGCACGTTCAGCCGCGACAGCACATAGCCGGCCATCGACGAGACGATGAGCACCAGGCTGGTGGTGCAGGCCGAAAACAGCAGCGTATTCACCGTCACTTGCCAGATATTCGCCTTGCCCGCCGTCGTCTGCCACAGGAAACGCCAGTGATTGAGTGTCAGGCCGGAAGGCAGCAGCGCATCCGGCTGTTTCACCGTCACCGTGTCGAGGAAGAGATAAAGATACATCAGGAGCAGCGGCAGGCTGACAATGGTCAGCGCCGTGATGACGGGCCAGCTGCGATAATTTGCCGAGGGCTGCGATTGTTCGGCCATGGTCAGTCCTCGATCAGGGGCTTGGCGACAAGCGTGCCGTAGTTGAAGACGCGCAGATAAAGGAGCGACAGCATCACCCCGATGACGACGAGCACCAGCGCCATGGCCGCGCCCAGCCCGTATTCGAGATTGCCGGCATAATTCCTGAGCGCGGTGTGATAGGCGGAGAGCGCCCAGACCTCGGTCGCGTTGCCCGGTCCGCCATTGGTGGCGAGCAGGATTTCATTGAAGGAGGCGAGCAGCGACAGCGTCTGGTAGCAGGTGACGAAGAGGATCGGCCAGCGCATCTGCGGCAGGATGATGTAGCGGATCTGCTGCCAGCGCGAGGCGCCGTCGACCTCGCTGGCATAAAACTGGCTCTTCGGAATGGCCTTCATCGCCGAGGAGAACACCAGCATGCCCATCGAGGCGCCGATGAAGCCGTTGATCAGCACGACGAAGAACCAGGCATTATAAGCGTTGTCGAGCAGGTAGTTCTTCGGCGGATAGCCGAACTTACCCATCAGGATCGAAATGAAACCGGTGTCCCAGGCGAGCCATTTCCACAGCATGACGTAGATGACGACGGGGGTGATGCGCGGCAGAAGCCAGATGCCGCGAAAGATCGAGGCCGGCGTCGGCGGCATATAATGCGTCCAGATGGCAAGCAGCAGCGCATAACCGACATTGAAGAACACCAGCACCAGCGCGACGTAGAGGGCGGTGTTGAAAAGCACCCGCGCCATATCAGGCGACGTGGTCATGCGCGAGAAATTGTCTGATGTCCAGATCCAGCCGGTATAGGTGATCGTGGCGACTGTTTCCTTCTGCTCCGGCGTCAGCTTGAAACCCAGGCCGTCCAGCGCCGAGAAGAGCTGCTCCTTGCTGTCGAAGCGGGTGTTCAGCACGGAGCGGTTGAACTGTTCGGAAATCTGCTTGACGTCGCGCGTCGAAGGCCGTTCGCTGAGATCCTTGATCATCCGTTCGACGTCGCGGCGTGTCGGAAAGACTTCGCCGATATGTTTGGCGCGCAATTCGGCGGCGATGTCAGGCGCCAGCCCGAGGCCCTCGACGGCCTTGAGGCCCGCCTCATCGATCGTGTAGCGCGGTTCGGCCATTTCGGCGGCGATCTCGGGCATCGCCGATTTCAGCGCGATCAGGGAATTGGGCGCGATCTGGTAGACGCCGCCGGAAATGCCGGTCGCCGTCGTCATATTGGTCATCGAGAAGACCGCCGTCAGAACCACCGGCATCAGGAAGAACAGGACGATCATGATTGCCGCCGGCGCGATCATCACCAGTCCGAGCGTTCTGGACGATTTCATGGAAGCCTCCTCGCGGGCCGACCGGGCAGCGGGGTCGCCGCTGCCCGGAAGAGTGCTTCGACTTCAGCGGATGACGATCTTGTCGCCGAGCGTGCTTTTCAGCTCGCTCTCGGCATCGCCGATGGCGGCGTCGACGGTCTTGGCGCCGGTCCAGGATGCTTCGAGGTTCTTCCACATGATGTTCCAATATTTGCCGAAATCGGAATTGTTCGGCATCGCATTGGCATGCGGCAGCAGGCGCTCGGTGGCTTCACGGGTCCAGCGGTCGGCCGAGTAGAAGTCGACGGTGGATTCCGACTTGGAGATGCCGAGATGGGCAGACTTGACCGCATGCAGAGCGTTGGTGCGCGGCTCGGAGGCGATCTTGACCAGCTGGGCGGCGATCTCCGTCTCTTCCTGGTCGTGACCTGCGGTCAGGAGGTAGACGAGCGGGTGAGTCAGCGTGTTGGCTTTGCCGCCTTCGCCGGCCGGGATCAGCGTGAAGATCACATTGCCGAAGAAGTCCTTGAGGCCTTCCTGGTTGACGAGGCGGGCATAGTGCCAGGTGCCGCCGTCCCAGATACCGGCCTTGCCGGTGGCGACTTCCTTCCACCACTGATCACCCGGCATGCCGATGTGGTTCTTCTTGGTGACGCCTGCCTTAACTGCATCGGCGAAGAACTGATAGGTGCGGGTCATCGCCGGCTTGTCGAAAACGAGCTTGCCGTTTTCTTCCATCGTGCCGCCGAACGAGGTGTAGAACTGCCAGTAATCAGGGCCGTTGCTGGTGCGCGGATAGAAACCGTAGCCGGGCTGGACGAGGCCCTTGTCCTGCATCTTCTTGGCGTCTTCGAGCAGATTCTTCATCGTGTATTTGCCGTCTTGAACGCTCTGCGGCAGCGCATCGAGATCGGCGTCGCTGTAGCCGATCGCCTTCATATAGGGCTTCCAGAAGAACATCGGGCGGGATTCGGCATCCTGCGGAATGCCATAGACGGTGCCGTTGTAAGAGGCGATCTTCAGCAGGTTCTCGTAGATGTCGCTGAGCGGCCAGGAGTCGAGATCGACATAATCCTCGATCGGAACGATGAGGCCCGCCTGCGACCACGGCGCGATGTCTTCATGGCCGCTGACGACGATGTTCGGGGCGGTCTTGGCTTCGGCGGCAAGGGTCAGCGCCTGCTTGAAGTCCTCCCAGGCGGAATAGGGCTTCTTCTCGATGGTGATCTTCAGGTCCTCACCCTTGAGGGCGGCTTCGCGCTGCAGCTGCTGGGCTGCGATCTCGATGGCGTCGAGGCGATAGGTGTCGTTGGGGCCGGTGCCGCCGGCCCAGACGCTGATGGTAACGTCCTTGGCAAGCGCAAAGGCGGAGGTCGAGGCCAGGATGGCGGCCGCGATCGTAAGTGATTTCAACGTCGGCAATATGGTCATTTTCTTCGTCTCCCTGGAAGAGCAGTGTGAGGCCTCTTGACGGGTCAGCACTGTCGCTTGACGGCCGCTCCGAAACCCCACGAAAACGTGACATGTCCCGCTCTATGGGCTGAACGTAACGGCCGAATGACAAAATTGAGCACGTGTGCAAAATTATTATGACAGCGTCGGAAAGACTTGCAAGCGCCGCTTTTCAGTGCAGCTCTTTTGCACTTCAAATTGTGTTTATGCTGGTCTAGCATGACGGCATGAGCCTTGAATCCGTCCGCGCCTTCCTGCGTGCGCATGCACCCGATATCGATATCATCGAAACCGCCGAGAGCTCCTCGACGGTGGCGCTTGCCGCCGAGGCCCACGGCGTCGAGCCTGCGCAGATCGCCAAAACGATCTGCCTGCGTGTCGGCGAGCAGATGATGCTCGTTGTCGCCGGCGGCACGGCCCGGCTCGACAATCGCAAGTTCAAGGACACTTTCGGAGCCAAAGGGCGCATGCTCGACGCCGAAGAGGTGGTGGCGCTCACCAGCCATCCGGTCGGCGGCGTTTGCCCCTTCGGCCTACCCGCACCGCTGCCGGTCTATTGCGATATTTCGCTGAAACGTTTCGACGAAGTCCTGCCCGCGGCCGGTTCGACGAATTCGGCGGTGCGGATCGCGACCGGGCGGCTCGCCGCCTTGACAGGCGCCAGCTGGGTCGATGTCTGCCAGTAAAGCGGCCGAGAACTTCAAACGGCGGAAACAGTACCTATATTCTATCCCGACATGCCGTGATTGTGCATGACAGGAGACCAAGAAATGCCGAGTGCCGTTTCGCGTTTTGCCAGGATCGCCGCCATTGCCGTACTGACGAGCGCTACCGTTTTTGCCACGATCAGCGATGCCGATGCGCGCCGCGCCGGCGGATTCGGTGGATTCGGAAGCCGCGGCACGCGGACCTTCAGCGCCCCACCGGTCACTCGCACCGCACCTGCCCCGGCTGCGCCGATCGAACGCTCGATGACGCCACGCCCGCAGACGACCGCACCCTACAACACGCAGCAGCCCGGCTATGCCCAGCAGCGCCCTGGCTTCTTCAACGGCTTCGGCCGTTCGATGATCGGCGGCCTGATTGCCGGCGGCCTTCTCGGCATGCTGCTCGGTCACGGTTTCGGCGGTGGCTTCGGCTTCCTCGGCATGTTGCTGCAGATCGCCCTGATCGGCGGCGCCATCATGCTGGCGATGCGTTATTTCGCCAACCGCCGCCAGCCTTCTTATGGCGCCGGCGGCCAGAGCCGGTCCTATAGCATGTCGCCCACCAACAATTCGTCCTTCCAGATTCCGGCGATCGGTTCGGGCGCCGGTTTCGGCGGGCAGTCGCGCGGCAACCGGCCGAGCGATGAGATCGGGCTGGCCCAGGCCGACCTCGACCAGTTCGAGGAATTGCTGGCCAACGTTCAGACCGCTTACGGCGCCGAGGATTACGGCACACTGCGCCGACTGACGACGCCCGAGGCAATGTCCTATCTTGCCGAGGAGCTCGGCGAAAACGCCACCAACGGCGTGCGCAACCGCGTCTCCGACGTCAAGCTGCTGCAGGGCGATATCGCCGAAGCCTGGCGCGAGGACGGCCAGGAATATGCGACGCTCGCCATGCGCTATTCCTCAATCGACGCCATGGTCGAGCGCGACAGTGGCCGTGTCGTTTCCGGCGACGACCGCCGTCCGAGCGAGAGCACCGAGATATGGACGTTCGTGCGCAAGCCCGGCGGGGACTGGAAGCTTGCCGCAATCCAGGGCACCGGGCAGCGCGCCGCTTAACGAAAGCCAACGAAAGCACTTGTGATGCCGCCCAAGCTGCTGGTCAGCTCGGGCGGCGTTTTAGTTGACCGCGACCGGCTTGGAGCGCATGCGGGAAACGGTCTCGCGTTCGGCCCGCTTGCAGCGCATCGGCGGCAGGCCGCGATCCATCAGGTCCATATCTTCAAGCACCATGTCGCCCATCTTCTTGAAGGCGCTGTCGAGCGCACCGGCCCGGTGCGCCGAGCGGAGGAAGCCCTTCAGGCTGCGCACCGGATGGCCGGGCGGCAGCGGCTCTTCAGGATAGACGTCGCTCGCCGCGACGATATGGCCGGAGGCGACGGCCGCCATCAGCGCGTCGAAATCGACGACGTCGGCGCGGCTGAGAAGAATGAAGGCGGCGCCTTGGCGCATGCCGGCGAAGGCCGCGGCGCCGAGGAATCCCTTGTTTTCGCTGGTGACGGCGGCGACGACGAAGATGAAATCACTCTTCGTCAGGACATCCTCCAGGCTCGCGGGCTCGACGCCGTTTTCCTCGAGGATCGAGCCGGGCAGCCAGGGATCGAACACTCTGATACGTGCCCTGAAACCGGACAGCACCCGCCGCAGCGCCTTGCCGAGATCGCCGAAGCCGACAATGCCGATCTCCGAGCCGGCGATCAGCCGGGCGCTCGCATTGCCCTCTCCGCCCCAGAGTTCGTTGCCATGGCGAAAAGCGACATCCGCGTCGACGATGCCGCGCGCCAAGGCCAGAGCGAAGCCGAGACCGATTTCGGCCACCGGTTCGGCGAAGACCTGGCCTGTCGTCACGACATGGATGCCGCGCTGAAAGAGCACGTCATAGGGCATGTTGTTCAGGAGATTGCTTTCGACATTGAGGATCGATCGCAAGGCCGGCATTCTGGCCAAGGTTTCCGCCGAAAGCGGCGGCTGGCCGATGATGTAACGCGCTCTGCCGAGAATCTCGTCGCTAAGCCCGGCGATATTCTCCGGATCGGCTTCGATGACCTCGTATTTCGCGTGCAATTCGGCGCGCGCCTTATCGCTGAAGATCAGATCGAGGGTGCGCGGCTCGGGCGCGCTGATTGCCAGCGGCCGTTCGGCATTCGTCATGGGTGTCTCCTCCGTCGCGGGCGGCTTGCATCGCCTCGGCCGAAGGATTGATAGCCCCTGCTTGCGGCAGTTTCCAGTTCGCCGAAGAGGAATGCCGAGCGGCGAACTGCAAAACCGGAGTCGATCCAGCGCCGCCGGCGCGGGCGAAGCCATGGAAAGCGGCAATTGCCTATCAGATAAGCAATTGAATTGGCTTATTGTTTTATGATCCCATCGTTGACGCCGCGAATTTCTTGACTTAGCTTGCTGCGCACGACTTGGAACTCGGCGGTCGTCGGCGACCGCAGGATTTTTGGAAAAAACGCGAGGAAATCGACAATGAAATCAGCACTGAAGAGCGGCCTGCTTGCCTTGGCTGCCGTGGCGCTTCCGGCTGTCGCTTCCGCCCATCCCGCCGTTGGCGAAGCTGCCGGCTTTACTCATGGCTTTGCTCATCCGCTGTCCGGTCTCGATCATGTCCTCGCCATGGTGATGGTCGGCGTTTTGGCTTTCCAGCTTGGCGGCCGCGCTCTCTGGCTCCTGCCGGCAACCTTCGTCATGGTGATGGCGTTTGGCGGCGCTCTCGGTGTTGCCGGCGTCAATGTTCCCTTTGTTGAAACCGGCATCGCGTTTTCCGTCATCGTTCTTGGGGCCGTCGTTGCGCTGAACGTCAAGGCGCCGCTCGCCGCAGCGCTCGGCATGGTCGGTCTCTTCGCCATCTTTCATGGCCATGCGCATGGCGCCGAAATGCCGGAAGATGCGGCCGGCGCTGCCTATGCTGCCGGCTTCATGATCGCGACGGGGCTGCTGCATATCGCCGGCCTCGCCCTCGGTTACGTGATCGGTCGCGCCGGCGAAAACCGAAGCGTTGTGGTGACGCGGATGGCGGGCGGCGTTGCCGCGATTTCAGGCCTCGGCATCCTGGCCGGCTTGATCTGAGCTGGCCGATCGCTGAAATGAAAGCGGGTGCGCGTCTGGATGCACCCTTGATAGACGAGGACGCCCGGCGCCTATTGCCGGGCTTTTTTGCGTCGTTCTCTGTCCGGCAATGAACTTGCCGCGCGTAATTCCTGCCGCGGTCGAATCCGGCGCGTAAATTGACGATATCCAAATTGACGCAGGCGCCTCTTGCGCATTGTCGGCGGAATGCAAAACTCTGTATAGTAATTTCAGAAATTTCTGAAATCACAGATGCAACGGGAACCGCCATGACTCTTCCGCCTCTCGTCCAGTCCTTCGTTCTCCATTTCGGCGAAATGGGATCGCGTTGGGGGATCAACCGCACGGTCGGGCAGATCTATGCCCTGCTCTTCGTCTCGCCCGGACCGCTCTGCGCCGAGGAGATCGCCGAAGCGCTCAGCATCTCGCGATCCAATGTGTCGATGAGCCTGCGCGAATTGCAGGCCTGGAACCTCGTCCTTCTCAAACACAAGCCGGACGATCGCCGCGATTTCTTCACGACGCCGGATGATGTCTGGCTCATCTTGCGAACGCTTGCCGAGGAACGAAAGAAGCGTGAAGTCGATCCGACGCTGTCGGTTCTGCGCGAAATTCTGATGCAGCGCCCTGCCAGTGAAGCCGAACGGCATGCGCAGCAGCGCATGAGTGAAATGCACACGCTGATCGAACAGCTGACCCATTGGTACGAGGACGTAAAACAACTTGAAACGGAAAGGCTTGCAACGCTACTCTCGCTCGGCGCGAAAGTGACAAAGCTTCTGGAGGCCAAGGACCGGGTCGTTTCGCTCGGCCGCGGCCGCCGGCCGAATCCTGCGAACAAGAGTTAGCGCCATGGGCACTGCTTTCTTCGACGCGACAGACAAACCAGAGACGCAGCCGCCGAACAGCGATGCCGTTTCACCTCGCAGCGTTGCGGCGAAAGGCAGGCTGCGCAGGGCGGCAACGCTGCAGGCGCTGGCCGGCTCCATCTGGATCCCGCAGGCCGGCTTGCTCGCCATCTCGGTTGGCCGCATCGCCGATGGCGGTGGATTGCATGATGTCCTCTGGCCGGCCTTCGGTACCCTCACACTCGGACTGGCAAGAAGCTGTCTCGACGCAGCCGGCAGCCGTCTGGCCTTTCAGGTCGCCCGCGCCGAGCTCAGCCGCAAGCGGCAGGCCGCGGTCGCCGCGCTTTCCCTGTCGTCGCCGATCGATCGTGGTCGGCCGGCCTCCGGCAAAGCCGCCAGCGTTGTCGGCGAACAGGCCGAACTCATCGTGCCCTATCTTGCCCGTTTTCAGCCGGCGCGGATGAAGGCGAGCCTTGTGCCGCTCGTCATCCTTGCGTTCATCCTGCCGGTCTCCTGGATCGCTGCGCTGGTTTTGCTGTTTGCCGCGCCGCTGATCCCCATCTTCATGGCGCTGATCGGCTGGCGCGCCCAGGCGGCCAGCGAAAAACAGCTCGTTGCGACCGGGGGCCTCAATGGTTTCCTGCTCGACCGGCTGCGCGGACTGGCGACGATCCGAGCGCTCGACGCGGTGGATGCCACCGCGCTGCGGCTTCGCGGCGAGGCGGAATCGCTGCGCCTGCGGACCATGGCGGTGCTCAAGATCGCTTTCCTCTCCTCGGCCGTGCTCGAGCTTTTTGCAGCACTCGGCGTGGCGATGATCGCCGTCTACGTTGGTTTCAGCCTGCTTGGCGAAATCCGCTTCGGCACCTGGGCAGGCCGGCTCGACCTGACCGAGGGATTGTTCATTCTGCTGCTGGCGCCGGCCTTCTTCGAGCCGCTGCGCGAGCTTTCGGCCGTCTGGCACGATCGAGCGGCTGGTGAAGCGGCGCTGAAAGCGCTGGACGCTCTGGCTGCAGGCGGTTTGCCGATCCGGGGATCGAACGAAGCAGCAGCGCCTGCCAGCGTCGGTGCTCCGGCCGTCCGCCTCGAAAATCTCGCCTTTCGCTACGGTGCCGGCGAACCGCTGATCGTTGACGGTTTCAACCTCGATATCACCGCTGGTGAACATCTGGCGCTTCTCGGGGCAAGCGGCTCTGGCAAATCGACGCTTCTTTCCTTGATCGCGGGGCTGGCGCCCTGCAGCGGTGGTCGCATCGTCATCGGCGGCGTCGAGCTTGCGGATGCAGCTGTCGGCAGCCTGCGGGGCGCCATGGCGTGGATCGGTCAAAAGCCGCATATCTTTGTCGGCACCATCGCCGGCAATATTTCGCTCGGCAGGTCCGGCATAGCACGCTTCGATATCACGGATGCACTTGGTGTCGCGAGACTCGGAAAGGTAACAGAGGCCTATGGTGAACGGCCGCTCGGCGAGGGTGGCATCGGGCTTTCCGGCGGCGAGGCGCTGCGGCTTGCGATCGCGCGGGCGGCCTGCAATCCTCACCTGCGGCTGATCCTGGCCGACGAGCCGACCGCGCATCTCGATGCCGCCACCGCGGCGGAGGTTACCGAGAGCCTGCTTTCACTCGCCCGGGGACGCACTCTTGTTGTCGCGACCCACGATCCGCTGCTTGCTGCGCGCATGCATCGCAGTGTCCGCATCGATTCCGACAGCTTTCTCCGGGAGGCGGCCGAATGAGCGGATTTGCTGCAGATCTCAAGCCGATCCTGCGCCTGTTCCTTGCCGAGCGCCGGCGAGCACTGCTGCTCGGTGCGGCACTCTCGGCCGCGACGGTGACCGCGGGCATTGCCCTTCTCGGCCTGTCCGGCTGGTTCATCACCGCCACCTCGCTTGCCGGTCTTTCGACCGCGGCCGCCGTCACTTTCGACGTTTTCGCGCCCTCGGCCGGCATTCGCCTGCTGGCCATCATCCGCACGGCAGCCCGTTACGGCGAAAGGCTTGCGACCCATGACGCCACGCTCGGCGTGCTTGCCGCCCTGCGTGAGAGACTGTTTCGCGGTTTTGCCGAACCGGGTGCGGCGCGCGCCCTGCACTATCGTCCCGCACGGCTGCTGTTCCGGCTGACGGCCGATGTCGATGCGCTCGACTCCCTTTATCTCCGTATTCTCGTGCCGGCCGCGGTGGCCGTCGGCGCAGCGCTGGTCGCGAGCCTCGCACTGGGGCTGATACATCCCTTGTTCGGACTGTGTTTTGGCTTGCTTCTCGCCGGCGCCGGCCTCGGTCTGCCGCTGCTGGCCGGCCGCGCAGCCCGCAACCATGCCCGCCGGCGCGCCCATGGCATCGAGGCGCTGCGGTCGCGGACGATCGATCTCGTCGCCGGCCAGACCGACCTGCTGATGGCCGGCCGGCTTTCTGCGCAGAAAGAGGCAATCGCCGCTGCCGATCGGTACGCCGCCTGTGCCGACGACCGCCTGAACCGCGTCGAGACCGGCCTGATCTTCGGTTTCGGCCTTGCCTCGGCGCTGCTGCTGACGGCATCGCTGCTTGCCGTTGCGGCTCTTGCCGAAGCCAAGCTGATCACCGCTCCCGTTGCGGCCCTCGGGCTGCTTATCGCCTTTGCAGCGGTCGAACCCTTTGCGGCGCTGCGTCGCGGCGCCCTTGACCTCGGCAGGACGCTGCTTGCGGCAAGGCGCATCGCGCCGCGGCTTGCCGTCGTCGTCCCGCCCGAACCAGTGGCCCCTCCTATGCCGGGATACGCCTTCTCGCTGGCGGATGTGTGCGCCTTCCATGAAGGCTCCACTGCGGCGGCGCTCAAGGATATCGATCTTGCGCTCCGGCAGGGCGAACGCCTGGCCGTCATCGGCGGCAGCGGCGCCGGCAAGTCGAGCCTGCTTGCTTTGCTTGCCGGCGAGTTGCCGGCAAGGACGGGAAGCATTGCCGCGACGACCGCGACGCTGCTGACACAACGGACGGAACTCTTTGAGGATAGCCTGCGGGGGAACCTGACCCTTGCCGACCTGAATGCAAGCGAGGCCCGTCTCCATGACGTGCTTGCCGCCGCCGGTCTGCTTGCCGATGTCGAGGCCATGCCGCGGGGGATCGATACGCGGCTTTGGCGAAGGCGGCCTCGGCCTTTCCGGCGGCCAGTCGCGCCGGCTGGCGCTCGCCCGGCTCTTCCTGCGCGACACGCCGCTCTGGCTGCTCGACGAGCCGACCGAAGGCCTCGACGGCGCCACCGCCCGTGACGTGCTCGGCCGTCTCTCGGCGATGGCGGCGGGCCGCTCGCTGGTGATCGCCACGCATATCCGCCGCGAAGCGGCCATCGCAGACTACATCGTCGTCATCGAAGGCGGCCGAATTTCAGAAATTTCGCGCCGCGGCGAGGCGGCGTTCGAAAAGGCGCTCGACCGGCTTCGGCCGGACTAAGCGAGACCTGCATGCCCTCAACCGCCAACCGGCGCTTGGGAATGCTCTGTACCCCGTGGGACCGTGGGAGAAAGACAATGGAACTAGATATCGTAGCACTTTCGCGCTTCCAATTCGCGCTGACGGCGCTTTACCACTTCCTGTTCGTGCCGCTGACGCTCGGCCTGTCCGTGCTGCTGGCGATCATGGAAACCGTCTATGTGATGACCGGCCGCCAGATCTGGCGGCAGATGACGAAATTTTGGGGGACGCTGTT
The DNA here is from genome assembly GCF_001664385.1 of Rhizobium phaseoli. Lineage (NCBI taxonomy): Bacteria > Pseudomonadati > Pseudomonadota > Alphaproteobacteria > Hyphomicrobiales > Rhizobiaceae > Rhizobium > Rhizobium phaseoli. The sequence continues at coordinate 718,379 of NZ_CP013536.1, forward strand.
CGGCATCAATTTCGTCATCGGCGTCGCCACCGGCATCGTCATGGAATTCCAGTTCGGCATGAACTGGAGCTATTACAGCTATTATGTCGGCGACATCTTCGGCGCGCCGCTGGCGATCGAAGGTCTGATGGCCTTCTTCCTGGAGGCAACCTTCGTCGGTCTATTCTTCTTCGGCTGGGACAAGCTGTCGAAGGTCGGCCATCTCGTTGCCACCTGGGCGGTGGCGCTCGGCTCGAATTTTTCCGCACTCTGGATCCTCATCGCCAATGGCTGGATGCAGAACCCAGTGGGATCGGCGCTCAATCCGCAGACGATGCGCATGGAGATCACAAGCTTCTTCGACGTGGTCTTCAACCCGGTCGCCCAAGCGAAATTCGTTCATACGGTCTCGGCGGGTTATGTCTGCGCCTCGATCTTCGTGCTCGGCGTTTCCGCCTGGTATGTGCTGAAGGGCCGGCATATCGAGCTTGCCAAGCGCTCGATGACGGTTGCCGCCTCCTTCGGCCTCGCCTCGGCGCTCTCGGTCGTCGTGCTCGGCGACGAAAGCGGTTATCTCGCGACCGAAAATCAGAAGATGAAGCTCGCCGCAATCGAGGGCATGTGGAAGACCGAGCCGGCGCCGGCTGCCTTCACCGCCTTCGGCTTCCCCGATCAGGAGGCGCGCGAAACGCATTTTGCCGTGCACATTCCTTGGGTCATGGGCCTGATCGGCACACGCTCGCTGACGACCGAAATTCCCGGAATCGACAAACTCGAACAGCAGGCCGAAACCCGCATCCGCGACGGCATCAAGGCCTATGACGCGCTGATGCAGATCCGCACGGCGCCGGCGCAGGACCAGGTTGCGCAGGAAGTGCGCAGCTCCTTCGAGGATCTCGGCCATGATCTCGGTTACGCCCTTCTTCTGAAGCGCTATGTCGACGATCCGCGCCAGGCAACCGACGCGCAGATCGCTCAGGCGGCGCGCGATACGATCCCGCATGTGCCGACGCTCTTCTGGTCCTTCCGCATCATGGTCGGCCTCGGCATGTTCTTTATCCTGCTGACCGCCACTTTCTTCTGGCTGTCGGCGCGGCGTCATCTCGACACGTACCCGCTGCTGCTGAGGATTGCCGTGCTGGCGATCCCTCTCCCCTGGGTCGCCATCGAGCTCGGCTGGGTGGTGGCCGAATTCGGCCGCCAGCCCTGGGTGATCGAAGGCGTGCTGCCGACGGCGGCGGCCGTCTCCAGCCTCGGCGCCAGCACGGTGCTGCTGACCATTATCGGTTTTGGCGCCCTCTACTCGGTGCTGATCGTCATCGAGATGAGCCTGATGATCAAGGCGATCAGACAGGGGCCGGAACCGGATGACGAGCCGGAATCGGCGCTGATTTCCGAAACCCTCATCCCGGCTGCGGAGTGACCTGCCATGATCCTTCACGAATTCATCGATTATGAAACCCTGCGCGTCATCTGGTGGCTGCTGCTCGGCGTCGTACTGATCGCTTTTGCGGCCACAGGCGGCTTCGACCTTGGCGTTGGCACGCTCCTGCCTTTCGTCGCCAGGACCGATACGGAACGACGGGTGGCGATCAACACGATCGGCGCCACCTGGGAAGGCAACCAGGTCTGGCTGATCCTCGGCGGCGGCGCCATCTTCGCCGCCTGGCCGCCGCTCTATGCTGTCTCCTTCTCGGGCTTTTATCTCGCGATGTTCGCGATCCTCTTCGCGCTCATCCTGCGCCCGGTCGGCTTCAAATACCGGTCGAAGCGCGACAGCGCCCGCTGGCGCAGCGGCTGGGACTGGGCGCTCTTCGTCGGCGGTTTTGTGCCGTCGCTGATTTTCGGCGTTGCCGTCGGCAATGTGCTGCAAGGCGTGCCCTTCCGTTTTGCCGACGACATGCGGATTTTCTACGAAGGCTCGTTCTTCGCCCTGCTCAACCCCTATGCGCTGCTCTGCGGCCTGCTCTCCGTTGCCATGCTGACAATGCACGGCGCGGCCTGGCTGGTGGTGAAGGCGAGCGGTCCGGTCGCGGAGCGGGCCAGAAGTTACGGCAGTATCGCCGCTCTTGCCGCTATTTTGCTTTTCGCGCTCGGCGGCCTCTTTCTCTGGACCGGGGTCAGCGGCTATCGCATCACCAGCGATATCAGCCCGATTGGACCTTCCAATCCGCTGCTGAAGACGGTGGTGATCGAGAACGGCGCATGGCTTGCCAATTACAGCGCCCATTCGTGGATGATTGTGGCACCCATCCTCGGCTTTGCCGGCGCCGCACTGGCCTTCATCGCCATGCGCGCAAGACGAGAGGTGATAACGCTCATCTTCAGTAAGATCGCGATATTGGGCATCATCTCGACGGTCGGTCTGTCGATGTTCCCCTTCATCCTGCCCTCCTCGCTCGATCCACGATCGAGCCTGACGGTCTGGGATGCGTCGTCGAGCCATCAGACCCTGTTCATCATGCTGGTGGTGTCGGCGATCTTCCTGCCGATCATCGTCGCCTACACCGCCTGGGTCTACAAGGTCCTGTGGGGCAAGGTCGACGAGAAATCCGTCACCGACAAGAACGGTCACGCTTACTGAGGGAGATGAAACAATGTGGTATTTCGCATGGATCCTCGGCCTGCCGCTGGCGGCCGCCTTCGCCGTCCTCAACGCCATGTGGTACGAGCTGGTCGATGACGCAGCCAGAAAGAAGGCGTCCGAAGCGCGCAAGTAAATCAAGGGGGCGCGGTTCGAGCCCGCGCCCCCTTATCATCAGCCTTCCAGCCACTTCACCTGATCGGGCGTCAGCTTGATGTCCAGCGCCGAAAGGCTGTCTTCCAGCTCGGCGACGGTGCGCGGCCCGATCAGCGGGATGACCGGGAAGGGCTGGGCGATCACATAGGCGAGCGCGATGTGGATCGGGTTGCGGCCGAGCTTGTTGGCCAGTTCGATGGCGCGGTCGCGGCGGCCGAAATTGCGCTCGGAATACCAGACCCGCACGATCTCCTCGTCGTCCTTCTTGTCACGGCCGGCGCGGTCGGTGAAGAAGCCGCGGCCCTGGCTCGACCAGGCGAAGTTCGGGATCTGTTTCTCGTTCAGCCATTTCTTCCAATCGTCGTCGGAGGCGGCGACGCAGCCGGCCCAGATCGGATCGAGCATCTCGGCAAGCGAGAAGTTGTTGGAGAGTGCCGCCGGTGCCGCCTTGCCAGTCTTTTCAGCATAGGCGATCGCCTCGTCGAAACGAGCGCGTGTCCAGTTCGACCCGCCGAAGATGCCGCGGATGCGGCCGCGCTTGACCTCGGCATCCATCGCGTCGACGAATTCGCCGACGGGAACGTCGGTATTGTCGCGATGCATGAAATAGACATCGACATAGTCGGTCTTCAGCCGGGCGAGCGACTGGTCGAGCTGCTTGGCGATCATATCGGGATAGCAGAGCGGCGAATGCGCGCCCTTGCCAATCAGCACGATCTCCTCACGCGGCACCTTGCGGCTCGTGTGCCAGTCGCCGAAGATCGATTCCGTCTTGCCGGCTCCATAGACAAAGGCCGTATCGAAGGCATTGCCGCCGGCCTCGTAGAAGGCGTCGAGCGTCAGCGAGGCGGCGGCAAAATTCGGGAAGAATTCGAAGCCGAGTGTCACGACCGAGGCCGGCTTGGAAATGCCGGGGATCTGGCGCTGCGGGATGCTGTTGCCGCGCGTGACCGTGCCACCGGCGATGTTGGTCGTGCGCTTTGCCGCTTTTTCGACGCCGTATTCGAGGCCGACCGAGGCGCGCCACTGGTCCAGCACGCGCAGGTTTCCGATCGAATCCGCCCAGCTCATGCCGGGGGCGCTGAATTCGGTTCTGCCAGCGCGGATGGCATCGCCCGCCGCATCGGCTTCGAAGGAATAGAGCCAGCGATCCTCCTTGACCTCGACCGTTTCCTGCTTGCCGCCCTTGAAGATCTCGATCTTGCCGGCGCCGCCCTTGTGGCCCGAGGCGAACCAGAAGTCGGCGACTTCGATCCGGCCCTCGGAGCCGATGATGCGCAGCACGTTGTCCTGCTGTGCCATGATCGAGCATGAGACTTCGGCGATGATCTCATTGGGGAATTTGAGCACGGCCGACGCCCATTCATCGACGCCGCTTTCTCCGAGATGGGCGACGCCCGAAACCTTTTCCGGTTCGAGGAAGGCTTTGCCTTCCGCAGCACCGGCGATCAGCCGCGCCATCGAGACCGGATAGCCGCCGACATCGAGAATGCCGCCGCCTGCCGTGTCATTGGCGAACAGCCGGTGCTCCGGCCGGTAGCTGCCCATGTTGAAGCCGAAGCTGGAGCGAATGATACGCAGCGTGCCGATGACGCCGCTCTTGATGAGTTCGACCAACTTCTCCGTCTGCGGATGCACGCGGTACATGAAGGCTTCGCCGGCAAAGACGCCGGCCTTCTTGGCTTCGTAGTAGACGGCTTCGGCATCATAGGCCGACAGCGCGATCGGCTTTTCCACCAGGATATGCTTGCCGGCGCGGGCCGCCTTGATCGCCCATTCGGCATGGCCGGTATGAGGCACGGAAATATAGACCGCATCAACCTCTGGATCGGAAAGCAGCGCCTCATAACCATTGACGATGCGGGCGCCGGGGAAGTTTTCGGCAAGTCCCGGCTTGGAAGGATTGCGCGTGGCGATCGCCACCAGTTTGCCGGTGCGCGAATGGGCGACGCCGTCTGCAAAGGTGCGGGCGATGGTGCCGGGGCCGATAATGCCCCAGCGGATCGGTCGATCGGAAGTCATGGAAAATCCTCTTTCGTCTTTCTGCCTTGGGATTGCGACAGAGCATGATGCCGAAAAGTGTCAGTGGTTTTCGGGACGACATCATGCTCTAACTCTTTAATTTAGAACGGGATTCAGATCTCAGGCCGGCCCGGGCCTAAAATCATCCTGTTCTAGCGGAGCCGGCTGCCGGCGCCGTCAAAAAGGAATGTGTGGCGGGCGGGAAGGCCGACGGTCAGCGTCTCCCGATTACCGGCTGTGCGTGATTCCGGCCGTTCAATGATCAGCTGCTCGCTGCCGATGGCGGCATAGATGTAGCTGGTATTGCCGAGATGTTCGGCGACATCGACCGAGACGGTGAGATCGGCGTCGCCCGCGCCGGCATCGACGAAATGTTCGGGCCGAATGCCGATGGTCACCTTCGCGCCGGTTTCGATGGGGCTGGCAATGGGGAGCGGCAGCTGCGTCGCGGGATTGCTTTCCAGCGCGATCACCGCCCTGCCCGGCTGCGCCTCGACCACCACGGCCTTCAGGAAATTCATCTTCGGCGAGCCGACAAAGCCAGCGACGAACTGGTTAGCGGGATCGTCGTAGAGATCGAGCGGCGCGCCGATCTGCTCGATATTGCCAGCGCGCAGCACGACGATCCTGTCGGCCAGCGTCATCGCTTCCGTCTGGTCGTGGGTGACGTAGATCATCGTCGTGCCGAGCTGCTTGTGCAGCCTCGAGATCTCGACACGCATCTGCACGCGCAATTCCGCGTCGAGATTCGACAAAGGCTCGTCGAACAGGAAGACCTCGGGCTCACGCACGATGGCGCGGCCGATCGCGACACGCTGGCGCTGGCCGCCGGAAAGCTGCTTCGGCCGCCGCTTCATCAGCTCGGTGATCTGCAGGATGTCAGCGACATGGCCCACGCGCCGCTCGGTATCGGCCGCCGGATTGCCGTTCATGCGCAGGCCGAAGCTCAAATTTTCCTCCACCGTCAGGTGCGGATAGAGTGCATAGGACTGGAAGACCATGGCGATGCGGCGATCGGCCGGCTCGACATCGTTGACGACCCTGCCGCCGATGCGAAGCTCGCCCGAGGTGATATCCTCGAGCCCCGCGATCATCCTGAGCAGCGTGGATTTGCCGCAGCCGGACGGGCCGACGAAGACAACGAATTCGCCGTCCTTCACCTCCAGATTGGCGCCGTGGATGATCTCGAAGCCGCCGAAGCGCTTGACGATATTGCTGAGTGAAAGCTCTGCCATGCAGCCTACCCGATTATTTGATTGCGCCGGCCGCGATGCCGGCGATGAAATGGCGTTGAAGCGCCACGAAGACGACAAGGATCGGCGCCGTCAGCAGCACCGCGCCAGCCATGATGCCGCCCCAGGAGACCTTGGTGAGGCCGATCAGCGTTCCCAATGCCACCGGCGCCGTCATCATCCCCGGTCTGGAATTGATCAGCAGCGGCCAGAGGTAATTGTTCCACGAGTGCAGGAAGAGAATGATCGCCAATGCCGCCATCGTCGGGCGCGCCAACGGCAAGGCGATGCGCAGGAAGATCTGCCATTCCTTGACGCCCTCGACGCGAGCCGCATCGAAGAGTTCGCCCGGCATCATCGAGAAGGATTGCCGCATGAACAAGACGCCGAGCGAATTGAAGAGCGGCGGGACGATCAGCGCCACCCATGTGTTCGCCAGCTTGAATTCGCGCGCCACCATGATGAATTGCGGGATGACGACCACCGAGAAAGGCAGCGTGATCGTGCCGAGGATGATGGCGATGACGACGGAGCGGCCGACGAAACGATAACGCGCCAGCGCCCAGCCGGCCATCGAGGTCAACAGCACCGAGAGGATGGTGTAGATGATCGCGACGCCGACGGAGATCACCATCGCGCCGATGAAATCGGTATCGGCCTGCAGGTTTTGGAAATTTGCGACGAAGTTGGTCGACGGCCAGAGCACGATCTCAGGGCTGAAGATGCCGTTATCAGGCATGGTCGAGAAGACGAACATCATCCAGAGCGGAAACAGCCAGATCAGCGCCAGCGGCGCGAGCACGGCGTGCAGCGCGATCTGGCGGATGAGAAGGGATTGCGACTTGGATCTCATTTCGGTTCCCTCCCGAGCCAGAGATTGAGAAGCGAGATCACCACGGCGAGGGCCGCCATCGTATAGGCGATCGCCGAGGCATAGCCGAAGTTCAGCGAGGTGAAGCCCTGGCGGTAGAGGAAGAGGCCGAGTGTCTCCGTGCCACCGCCGGGACCGCCGCGATTTGTGATCAGGAAAGGCTCGGTAAAGAGCTGCATAGTGCCGATAACCGAGAGCACCACACAGAAGAGGATGATCGGCTTCAGCAGCGGCAGGGTGATGTGGAAGAATTGCTGTACCTTGCTCACCCGGTCGAGGGTGGCTGCCTCGTAGACATCGTCCGGAATGGCCTGCAGGCCGGCGAGGATGATGATGGCGTTATAGCCGGCCCAGCGCCATGTGACGGCGAGGATGATCACCGCCATCGCCGCATTGGCATTGTCGAACCAGGATACGGGGCTGAAACCGACGGCCGAAATCATCTTGTTGATGACGCCGAAATCGAGGCTGAACATCAGCCGGAACACGGCTGCGTAGGCGACCTCACCGACGACGACCGGCGCAAAGAAGGCGAAACGGAACAGCGGGCGCGCTTTCAGGAGCGGCGAATTGAGCAGCACGGCCATGACGGTCGCAAGCGCGATCATGACCGGCACCTGGATCACCAGGATGATCAGCGTGTTGTAAAGAGCGTTATAGAAGGCAGGGTCGTAGAAGAGCCGGCCCCAATTGGACTGCAGACTGTATTTCCACGGGTTGATGCGGGTGTTTTGAAAGGAAATCAGGAACGAATTGATGATCGGCCAGACCCAGAAGGTGGCAAAGATCAGCAGATAGGGAGCGAGGAACGCATAGGCGCTCCGGGTTCTGAACGGCATCCAGTTTCCTCCACACGAAATCAACGAATGACCGGCCGCTTTGCAGGCCGGGGGAATGCCGGGCGCCCGAAGCGCCCGGCATCGTCATTCATTGTGCGATCGGAAGACCCGTCGCCGAAGCGATCTGCTTGGCGGCGTCGTCGAGAGCCGCCTTGGCGTCGGGATAACCGCCGGCGAGGAATTTCGTCTGCGTCGCCCTGAAGATACCTTCGGCATCACTCTGGAAGGCGGTGCCGCGGCTCGGAACGATCTTCGGCAGAGTCGCCAGAATATCGGCCCAGACCTTCTGCCCGCCCCAATAGGGCTGCGCCTCGTTGACGAAGGGATCCTTCTCGGCCGAAAGCAGCGACGGCACCAGGCCGAATTCCTTCAGCATGGTCACCTGCCCCTCGTTGGTGCCGAGGGCGTAGTTGACGAACTTCCAGGCCGCTTCCTTGTTTGCGGATGTTGCCGAAATGGCAAGCGACGAACCGCCGAGATTAGCCGCGTGCGGGCCATCGGCCGTCAGGCTCGGCATCCGGTAGACGCCCCACTTGCCCTTGAGATCGGGAGAGGTCGAGCGCACGGTGCCTTCATACCAGCCGCCATAGAGCTGGCTCGCGGCCTTGCCGGCGGTATTGGCCTGGATCTTTTCGTCCCAGTTGGCTGATGTCAGCGTGCCGGCATCCTTCATTTCCTTCACCTTTTGCAGCGAAGCGACGCAGGCCGGCTGGTTGATGGTGATATTCTGGCCGTCGGTCGAGAAATAGCCGCAGCCCTGCTCGTTGGCGATCATGCGGAACCATTCGCTGTCGCCGTTGAAATCGGCCTGCGCCATGACGACACCGGGATTGGCGGCCGAGATTTTTTTGCCGGCGGCGATGAAATCGTCCCAGGTGCTGATGGTGCTCGGATCGACGCCGGCCTTTTCATAGAGATCGCGGCGGTAGAAGACGGCGACGGGACCGGAATCCCACGGCATAGCATAGGCAACATCGCCGACCTCAAGCTCGGTGCGCTTGAAGTCGGGGAACTTTGCCTGAATATCGGCAGTGTAACCGAGCTCCTTCAGATTGGCGAAGCAATCCGGGAAGCGGCTCCAGAAGATTTCAGCTTCGAAATTTTCGATGCTGACGATGTCGGGCAAGCCTTCGCCGCCGGCAGCGCAGGCTGCGAGCGTCTTGTCGAAGACCTGGCTGTTTCCGAGGTCCTCCACGGTGACCTTGATGTCGGGAAACTGCTTGTTGAAGCCTGGAAGCGTGGACTTCAATGCCGACGCGGCGACGTTCCAGCTCCAGATGGTGAGATTGGCCGGTTCCGCAAAGGCGGAGCCGGAAGCGAGCAGTGCGACAGCTGCGGTGGCAGCGAGAAGTTTGAAGCGCATTGAAAATCCTCCCTTTTCAATTGCCGATCTTTCACGAACCCGGTTAAACTATCCGCAAGGGAGCGGCTGTCTCCTAAAAAGGGAACATGGATTTGGCGGAAAGTAAGATCGGCACGCATGCAATCTACCAACCCGGCGCAAGCAGTATCGAGGGTTCGCCGACGGCGCTGCAGATGTTTCATGCCCATCCGCTCGTCATGGCCATGCCGCACTGGCATGCGCAGGTCGAGGTCAACTACGTGATGCGCGGCACTGTTCATTATCGGATGAGCGATCACGAATTCCGGCTGAACGCCGGCGAAATGTGCCTCTTCTGGGGCGGTCAGCCGCATCAGATGGACGAATCGTCGGATGATTCGCTCTATGCCGGCGCCCATCTGCCGCTCATCTATTTCTTCCGGCTGCGTCTGCCGATCAGCATTTCCAGCCGGCTGATGAAAGGCGAGACGCTGCTGACCTCGGCAACCGATGCCGCCGACAACGAAAATTTCGCTCGCTGGTTCCGCTATGCCAAATCCGGCGATTCCGCCAAGGCTCAGCACGCCGTTGATGAATTGCTGCTGCGCATCGAGCGCATTGCGCTCGAACCCTATTCGATGACGACATCGAAGACGACCGTCAGCCTGGAAGGCGATCAGCCACATCCGAATTCATCGCGCAGCGTCGCGCGCATGTGCGATTTCATCGCCGCCAATTTCCTGCAGGACATTGATTCGGTCGACATCGCCCGCGCCGCCGATCTGCATCCGAAATATGCGATGAATCTATTCAAGCGATCGACCGGCATGACGATCAGCAAATATGTGACGCTGCTCAGGCTGTCGCGCGCCCAGGCGATGCTGATGAGCGAGGGCGCCAACGTGCTGCAGGTGGCGATGGACAGCGGCTTCGGCTCGATCAGCGCCTTCAACAAATCCTTCCGCCATATCGCCGGCATGTCGCCATCGGATTTCCGCCGGGATATCCGGCTGGTGACGACGGTGCCCGCCGGCGCCTTCCAGAACTAGCTGTGATCGTTCCCGGCCGATCGCAACGGGTCGACGCCAGACGACCGTTTCTCGGCAAGTTCGATCTCAATGCCATCAGGATCGCGCAGAAAGGCGACCTTGTGCAGAACTTCGGCATTGACAGCCAGGCGCGGCCGCTCCTTGATCTCGACGCCAGCCTGTTCCAGTCGAGCGAATGTTTCATCGACGTTTTCGAATAAGAAAGTCAGATGGCGTAGCCCTGCCGTGCCCTCGGGAACGTCGACCGCCCTCGCCGCCCCGCCGGCCGGCGCGAAGATCTCGAGCATGCCGCCACCGGCATCGAGAAAGGCGATCCCAGAGCCGTCTGCCATCGTCTTGCGCAGGTGCAGGCGCAGGCCGAGCAGGCCGCAGTAAAAATCGATGGCACGATCCATGTCGCTGACCGTCATGCCGATATGTTCGAAGGATTTCAGCATAGGTGCTTCTTTCGTTTGCAGATGAGAACGGATTTCGGTCGCGCCCTGGAATTCTAGAATGAGCGGGATTGCTGGGGACCGCCGACGGGTTGCGCTCTCTCAATCTCGCCACTAGGTTGTCGTCGAAACACGAGGCCACCAAAGTCATGCATATTCAAAGGCGGTATCCGCCGATGCGGAGGAGCTGTGTAGTCTCCTGAACGAAATTATCCTGGCCGGCGGAACAACCGCGCTCGAGACGCCGCTGACGGCCGCGGAATTCGCAGATTGGTTCATCGACGGCGAGTTTCCCCTTGTCTGCCATGTGGCTGTGTATGATCGGTCGCTTGTCGGCTTTCAGTCGCTGAGCTTGTACGGCGATCCACCGAAAGGGTATGCCGACATCGCAACATTTGCCCGCGCGAGCCCGAAGATCTCAGGCGTCGGCAGCGCCCTCTTTCCAGCGACGCGGGCAGCAGCCGAAGCGCTCGGGCTCGAGTTCATCAATGCGACCATTCGTGCCGATAATATCGGCGGTCTTGCCTATTACGCAAAGATGGGTTTCCAGCCCTATGACAGGCTTGTCCAGGTACCGCTTCTGGACGGAACGGCCGTCGATCGGATCAAGAAACGGTTCAAGCTAGGTGCCGGGCGCCGCCCGACATCTTCTCTTTGACGATGTCGAAGACCTCGTCGGAATGATCCGATCGAAGCTCCGCCTTATCAGACCCCCCGCTTCTCGCGTAGCCCAGCAGCCACGCCCTATTCTTGCGGAAGCCAGGAGCGGTAGAGCGGATGATCGGCGGCAATCGGCATCGGCGTCGGCTTGCCGGTGCGCTGCGAGAAATAGGCGGCTGTCACCAGCTCCAGTGAGTTGCGGGCATCCTGCAGCGTCACCGGCGGGTCCTTGCCCTCAATGATCGCCTTGTGGAACAGCTCGAACTGGCGGGTATAGCCGTCCTCGCCCGGCACATAGGCGGCCAGCGCCGCGTCGATTTTCGCCTGCTGTTCCTCCGTTCCTGCCGTGAAGACCCAGGGATCGCGGCCCATCGTGTAGGGTTCGAGAATGCTTTCGGCGACGAGATCGCTGAAGCAGAAGCGCAGCCGCGAGATCTCCTTGCGTGAGCCGAGCGTCATCGACAGCGTCGCCAGCGAGCCGTTCTGCATCTTCACCGATAGCGCGGCGGTATCCTCGACCTCGATCGGGTTGACCAGCGTCGCGCCATAGGAAAACACCTCGGCGCAGGGGCCGTGCACATAATTCAGCATGTCGTGGGCGTGGATCGCATGGCCGAGAAGGCCGCCGCCGAGCTCGCTCGCCCATTTGCCGCGCCACGGCACGGCGTAATAATCCGGTCCACGCCACCAATGGGTTTCGATCGTCGTCAGGAACGGCTTGCCCGCCAGGCCTTGCTCAATCAGCAGCTTCAGTTTCTGCAGGCCGGAGCCGTAGCGATACTGGAAGATCGGCATCAGCTTCCTGCCGGGGAAGCGGGCGAGGATGCGCTCCATCTCGTCGACCTCGGCGATCGAGCCGAAGAGCGGCTTCTCGCAGATGACGTGCTTGCCGGATTCGATGCCCTTGCGGCACAGCTCGAAATGCGAGCTCGGCGGCGTGGAAATGTCGATGATATCGAGATCGTCGCGGGCAAACAGCGAGTCCGCATCCTGCGTATATTCGTCGATGCCGAACTCTTCGCACAGCGCTTTGCCGCGATCCTCATCGAGCGAGCAGAGTACGGGAATCTCAAAGAGATCCTTGTTCCAGCCGAAACCTGTCAGATGCCGGGCGGCAATCCCTGCGCCGATGACACCGACGCGCAATTTCCTGGTCATGCTATCCTCCTCAGCGAGCGCCGATGCGCGCGGCTTTCGTCTGGGCTTCGAGCGAAAGGCGGCAGACTTCGAAGACGTGATCCTGCGTCATCGCCATCTGCGTGCGGTTGCCGACGTCGGCGGTGAAAGCATCGAAATAATCGAGTTTCTCGCCGCTGCAATCGATATGGGTCATTTCCTTGCCGTTGACGAGGAAGAGGTGATCCTTGCCCGGCCGGCCGGCAATGTCGATGTATTTGCGCAGCTCGATATAACCCTCGGTACCGAGGATGGTCAGGCGTCCATCGCCCCAGGTCGGCAACGCCTCCGGTGTGAACCAGTCGACGCGGACGTAGCCTGCCGCTCTGTCGGAGCGTAGCAGCACTTCGCCGAAATCCTGGAAGGCGGGTTTGTCGGGCATGCCGAAATTGCCGATCGAGCTGGCGATGACTTCGCCCGACGTCGAGCCGGTATAGAACAGGAACTGATCCACCTGATGCGAGGCGATATCGACGATGATGCCGCCGAAGGCTTCCGGATCGAAGAACCAGTCGGGCCTGGTCGGCAGCTGCAGGCGGTGCGGGCCGACGCCGAGCGTCTGGATCACCTTGCCGATCGCGCCTTCGGCGACGAGCTTGCCAGCCTTGACGGCGGAGCGCACGCAATGGCGCTCGGAAAAGCAGATCGAAAAGATCCTGCCGGTCTCGGCGACGGTGCGCTTGACCTCTTCGAGCTGCGCGAAGGTCGTGACACCGGGCTTGTCGGTCATCACGTCCTTGCCTGCTCTCATCGCGCGGATAGCAAGTCCGGCGCGGTCGCGCGGGATCGCGGCAATGCAGATGACATCGATCGACGGATCGTCGAACAGCTTTTCCCGATCGATCTGCGGCGCATCGGGATAGGTCTTCTCGAACGTCTCACGCAATGCCGGCACCGAGGTCTGCGGGCAGTAGCCGACGAACTCGCCGCCTGCGGCCAGCAATCCCTTCACGTGATCGAACGTATGCCCATGGTCGATTCCGACGACGGCAAATCTCAACATCGCTGCAATATCCTCCCGGGATTTTCTCAAGCCCGGCTGACGCCGGCATCCTCCATATCGGGCAAAACAGATAACGAAACTTGCCTCCTGTCAAGGCGAGATCGAGGCTGAAAGTGCGTATTGATATATGTAAACATTTGAAATTAAATGGGTATTTTGTATCTAAATAGTTATTTACGGATTTCCGACGACGTTTTGCCGGACAAGCCGCTTATTCGATCCGATTGGACGAAAGTCTTTTTCTCCAACATGTCTTGCCCCGTCAGCGTGAATGTGATCGATTTCAGCCGCCGCCGGCTTGGAGGATGGCGCCATCTCGGAAATTTCAAAGCGCCCGCCCCGCTTGCATGTGACGGAGGATCACCATGACTCATTCCCTTCTCGATGCCGCTGCTTCGGCTGGTCTTTTTGTCGGCCGCGTCTGGAGCCCCGAGGCCGCCGGCCCGAGCATCGTGACGCTTCGCGAGGGGATGCTGGTCGATATTACCTCGCGCGATGCGCCGACGCTGAGCGCCCTGCTCGAAAAACAGGATGCCGCCGGCTTCGTCCGCGCGGCAACGGGCACGGCGGTCGGGTCCTTGGAGGAGGTCGCCGACAATAGTACCGGGACGCCGGACACCGCGCGGCCCTATCTGCTGGCGCCCGCCGACCTGCAGGCGATCAAGGCCTGCGGCGTCACCTTCGCCCAATCAATGATCGAGCGTGTCATCGAGGAGAAGGCGGCCGGTAATCCCGATCGCGCCGCCTCGATCCGCGAACGCGTCAGCGCGCTGATCGGGGGCAGCCTCACCAATCTCAAGGCCGGTTCGCCCGAGGCCGCCAAGGTCAAGCAGGCGCTGATTGACGAGGGCATGTGGTCGCAATATCTCGAAGTCGGCATCGGCCCGGATGCCGAGGTCTTCACCAAGGCGCCGGTGCTCTCGTCGGTCGGCTGGGGTGCGGATGTCGGTCTGCATCCGATTTCGACCTGGAACAATCCCGAGCCGGAAATCGTGCTTGCAGTCAACAGCCGCGGTGAAATCAAGGGTGTGACGCTCGGCAACGACGTCAACCTGCGTGACGTCGAGGGCCGCTCGGCGCTGCTGCTCGGCAAGGCCAAGGACAACAACGCCTCCTGCGCGATCGGCCCCTTCATCCGCCTGTTCGATGCAAGTTACGGGCTGGATGACGTGCGCAAGGCCGAACTCGATCTCAAGGTCACCGGCCGCGATGGCTTCGTGCTCAACGGCAAGAGCTCGATGTCGCAGATCAGCCGCGATCCGACCGATCTCGTCAAACAGACACTTGGGCCCCATCACCAGTATCCCGATGGTTTCATGCTCTTTCTCGGCACATTGTTTGCCCCGACTCAGGATCGTGACGCTCCGAAGCAGGGTTTCACCCACAAGATCGGCGATGTCGTCGAGATTTCCTCGGCAGGTCTCGGCGCTCTCGTCAACACCGTGCGCCTCTCCACCGAATGCCCGCCCTGGACCTTCGGCATTGCGGCGCTGATGGGCAATCTGGCGAAGCGCGGGTTGCTGTAACTACTGATTCCGCCGCCTGCCCTGCAGCAGGTCGAGAACGGAATTGGCCGCCTCCAGAACGTTGGTTCCCGGGCCGAACACGGCGGCGACGCCGTGTTCGTGCAGGAACTCATAGTCCTGCCGCGGAATGACGCCGCCGCAGACGACGATGATATCGTCACCGCCCTGCGCTCTCAGCCTGTCGACCAGCTGCGGCAGCAGCGTCCTGTGGCCTGCCGCTAAGGACGAGACGCCGACGACATTGACCTTTTCGCCAAGCGCCATTTCGACGGCCTCGTCAGGCGTCTGAAACAGCGGACCGGCGAGCACATCGAAGCCGATATCGCCGAAAGCCGAGGCGATCACCTTGGCGCCGCGGTCATGCCCGTCCTGGCCGAGTTTGGCGACCATGATTTTCGGCCGGCGCCCCATCGTTTCCGTGACCTCCGTCATGCGCTCCTTGAGGACGGCAAGTTCCGGCTCGTTGTCATAGGCCTCGCCGTAAATGCCCGTGATGACCTCGGGCGTTGCGGCATGATCGCCGAAGGCAGCGCGCATGGCGTCGGATATTTCGCCGACGGTGGCCCGGGCTCGCGCCGCTTCGATCGCCGCTTCGAGCAGGTTGCCGCGGCCGCTGCGCGCGGTCTCGGCGAGGACGGCCAGCGATTCGCGCACGGCGTTGCCGTCGCGGCGGCGCTTGGTTTCCTCGATGCGTTTGATCTGGGCAATGCGCACCGCGCTGTTGTCGATCTCCAGAATGTCGATCGGCTGTTCGTTGTCGAGCCTGTAGCGATTGACGCCGACGATGACCTCTTCGCCCTTGTCGACGGCAGCCTGGCGGCGCGCGGCCGCTTCCTCGATCAACCGCTTCGGCAGGCCCTCGTTGACGGCCTTGGTCATGCCGCCGAGAGCTTCCACCTCCTCGATCAGCGCCCAGGCCTTGTCGGCAAGCTCCTGCGTCAGGCTCTCGACGTAATAGGAGCCAGCGAGCGGATCGACCACCTTGGTCACGCCGGTTTCGTGGCTCAGGATCAGCTGGGTATTGCGGGCGATGCGGGCGGAAAATTCCGTCGGCAGCGCGATCGCCTCGTCGAAGGAATTGGTGTGCAGCGACTGCGTGCCGCCAAGCACGGCCGACATCGCCTCGAAGGCGGTGCGAATGATGTTGTTGTAAGGGTCCTGCTCCTGCAGCGACACGCCGGAGGTCTGGCAATGGGTGCGCAGCATCAGCGAGGCCGGCTTTTTCGGCTGAAACTCTTCCATGATCCGCGTCCAGAGCAGCCGGGCGGCGCGCAGTTTTGCCGCCTCCATGAAGAAGTTCATGCCGATCGCAAAGAAGAAGGAGAGCCTTCCGGCAAAATCGTCGACGTTGAGGCCCTTGGCGATCGCCGCCCTGACATATTCGCGGCCGTCGGCCAGCGTGAAGGCGAGTTCCTGGACGAGCGTCGCGCCGGCCTCCTGCATGTGATAGCCGGAGATCGAGATCGAGTTGAATTTCGGCATCTCCCTTGCCGTGTATTCGATGATGTCGGCAACGATCCGCATCGAGGGCTCCGGCGGATAGATATAGGTGTTTCGGACCATGAACTCCTTGAGGATGTCGTTCTGGATGGTGCCAGACAGATCGGCCCTCGGCACGCCCTGCTCTTCGCCGGCGACGATGAATGAGGCGAGGATCGGGATGACGGCGCCGTTCATGGTCATCGACACCGACATGTCGCCGAGCGGAATGCCGTCGAACAGGATCTTCATGTCCTCGACGCTATCGATGGCGACACCCGCCTTGCCGACATCGCCTTCGACGCGAGGATGGTCGCTGTCATAACCGCGATGGGTGGCCAGATCGAAGGCAACCGACAGGCCCTTCTGGCCGGCGGCCAGATTGCGACGGTAGAAGGCGTTCGATTCCTCGGCCGTGGAAAAGCCGGCATATTGGCGGATCGTCCACGGCCGGCCGGCATACATCGTCGCGCGCGGACCGCGGGTAAAGGGCGCAAAACCCGGCAGCGAACCGAGGTGGGCGACGCCCTCGAGATCCTCGGCCGTATAGAGCGGCTTGACGGCAATGCCTTCCGGCGTCTGCCAGGTCAGCGTTTCGGCCGAGGCGCGCAGCTCCTTCTGCGCGAGCTCCGCCCAATCCGACAGCGTCTTCTTCGTCATGCATTTCCTCCGCCTTTTCCATCCGCACCCTACCATTTCACAGGATCGCCGTGCGATACAAATCCTTGATTTTTATTCCCGGCTCAGGACACTTCCATGAAGACAATGCAGATCTATGCCTTCGACATGAATTGCGTCGGGCACATCAACCACGGTCTGTGGACGCATCCGCGCGACCAATCGGTGCGCTATACCGATCTCGACTACTGGACGGAATTCGCCAGGACCGCGGAGCGCGGTAAGCTGGATGGAATCTTCTTAGCCGATATCGTCGGCGTCTATGACGTCTATAAGGATAGCCCCGCGCCGGTGATCGAGACGGCTGCGCAAATCCCCGTCAACGACCCGTTGATCCCGATTTCGGCGATGGCGCATGTGACGAAACATCTGGGTTTCGGTGTCACCGTCAACACCACCTACGAGCCGCCCTTTTTGCTGGCACGGCGCATGTCGACGCTCGACCACCTGACCAAGGGGCGGATCGGCTGGAATATCGTCACCGGTTATCTCGACAGCGCCGCCCGCAGCATGGGTTTCGACAAGCTGCCGGAGCATAATGCGCGTTACGACGCAGCCGAGGAATATCTTGAGATCCTCTACAAGCTCTGGGAGGGCAGCTGGGACGACGATGCAGTTCGCCGGGACCGGACGGGCGGAATTTATGCCGATCCGTCGAAGGTGCGCGCCGTCCGTCATGACGGCAGATATTACCGGATGGAGGGCATCCATCTTGCCGAGCCTTCACTGCAGCGCACGCCCCTGCTCTTCCAGGCCGGTGCTTCGGCCCGCGGGCAGGATTTTGCCGCCCGCCACGCCGAATGTGTCTTCGTCGCCAGCCCGAACCCCGGGGCGGCCCGGCCGACCGTCGATGCGCTGCGGGCGAAGGCGCAGGCATTCGGCCGCGGCGGAGCCGCATTGAAGATCCTGAACCTGATTACTGTTGTCGTCGGGCGGACGGAGCGGCAAGCACAAGACAGGCTGGAGGATTACCGCCGCCATGCGAGCATCGAGGCCTCGCTTGCGCATTACTCCGCCTCCATCGGCATCGATCTGGCGAAATACCGGTTGGATGATGTCATCGAGCAGAACTCGACCAACGCCAATCAATCGGCGCTTGCCGCCATCACCAAACAGGCGGCAAAGCCTGTGACGAAGCGACAGATTATCGACCAAATGGTGCTCGGCAGCCGGATGAAGCCGATGGTGGGATCGCCGGAGCAGATCGCCGACGGTCTGCAGGAATGGATCGAGCACGGCGATATCGACGGCTTCAATTTGGCGCGCACGGTGGCGCCGGAAAGTCTGATCGATTTTATCGATCTCGTCGTGCCGGTGCTGCAGGAGCGCGGTTGCTTCAAGCCGGATTACAGCGAAGGGCCGCTGCGCCAGAAGCTGTTCGGCGGCGGGAACGGCCGGTTGCCCGACGCGCATCCCGCCGCCAGTTTCCGGCGCTGATCTATCTGCGATCCAGCCTGGCGACCAGCCGGTCGCCGAGCCACTGGATGCCGCAGACGAGGACGATGAGGACGGCGACGACCGCGATCATCACGTTGGTCTCGAAGCGCTGATAGCCGTAGCGAATGGCGAGATCGCCGAGGCCGCCGGCGCCGATCGCGCCCGCCATCGCCGAAGCACCGATCAGGGTCACCAACGTGACGGTGAAGCCGGCGACGATGCCGGGCAACGCTTCGGGCACCAGCACTTCACGCACGATGGTCCAGCGATTGCCGCCCATGGCGCGCACGGCATCGATCAGCCCGCGGTCGACCTCGCGCAACGACACTTCTGCGATACGGGCGTAATAAGGCGTCGCAGCGATGGCGAGCGGCACGATGGCTGCCCATGTGCCAAGCGCCGTGCCGACGATCAGCCGCGTAAGCGGGATCAGCGCCACCAGCAGAATGATGAAGGGCACCGACCGAAAACCGTTGATGACGGCGCCGAGCGTGCGGTTGATCCAGAGATTTTCGGCGATGCCGCCGCGTGCGGTGACAACAAGCGCGAGGCCGAGAGGCAGGCCGGCGACCAGCGAGATCACGCCCGAGGCGACGGTCATCAGCACCGTCTCCCACAGCGAGCGAAGAAGCAGTTCAACCATGATCGGTGTCATAACCAAGCACCTCCACCCGGGCGGACCGGGCCGTCAGAAATTGTACGACCTTTTCCGCAAGCGCGGGGTCGCGTGCGGGAACGGCGATGAAGAACCGTGCCACCGGTTGGTTCTGGATGTGGTCGATGCCGCCGTGGACGAGGCGGAAAGAATGCGGCAGCGCCGCCGAGAGTTCGGCAAACAGGGCACCTTGCGCTTCAGGCCCGGCGAGATCGACGCTGAGGATCGCCTCGTTGCCCGCCGTCGCCGACAGCCGGCCGGCGATATGATCGGGAAGCTGCGGGCGGATGCCGCCGAGCAGGCTCCTTGTGATCGTTTGCTGCGGATCGGCAAAGACCGACCAGACCTGTCCCTCTTCGACGATCCGTCCGGCATCGATGACCGCGACGCGATCGGCAATACCGCGCACCACTTCCATCTCATGCGTGATCAGCAGAATGGTCAGGCCGAGCTTGCTGTTGATATCTTTGAGCAGGGACAGGATCGACCGGGTCGTCTCGGGATCGAGCGCCGACGTTGCCTCGTCTGACAGCAGCAGCGCCGGACGCGCCGCAAGCGCCCGGGCGATGCCGACGCGCTGTTTCTGGCCGCCGGAGAGCGATGCGGGATAGGCTTTCGCCTTGTCGGCAAGCCCGACAAGCTCGAGCAGCTCGTGCGCCCGCTTCAGGCGCTCGGCCTTGGCTACGCCCTCGATCTTCAGCGGCAGCGCGACATTTTCCTCGACGGTCTTGGCGGAAAGCAGGTTGAAGTGCTGGAAGATCATGCCGATGCGGCGGCGCAGCGGCTGCAAGTCCTGTTCGGCAAGCGCCGTTATATCGCGGCCTTCGATCAGGATCTCGCCGCTGTCGACGCGCTCCAGCCCGTTCAGGCAGCGGATCAGCGTCGATTTGCCGGCGCCGCTGCGGCCGATGATGCCGAGGATCTCGCCCCGCTTCACGCTCAGCGAAATGCCGTCGAGAGCGGGTGTGGTTCCGAACCGCCGCTTCACATCGGTCAGCTTCACCACCTCTTCGGTAGCCGCCGCTTGCGGCTGTGCCGCGATCGCCGTGGTGGAAACAAAGGAATTCATGTGCTTTTCCTTACAAATACCGAAGGCGGCCCGGGCAAGCAACGCCCGGACCGCCTCTTAGCAGGCCTTAACCCCGGCCCTATTGCGGATCAATAGGCGCTGAGACCCGTCCCCTTGTAGACCTTGTCGAACTCGGCCTTGACGGTGTCGTTCTGATAGGAAGAGACAAGCGTCTTGACCCAATCCGCATCCTTGGTGTCGTCCTTGACGGCGATGAAGTTGCGATACGGATTATCGGCGGTCGGCTCCTGGGCAATGCGTTCGGCCGGAGAAAGACCGCTCTTCAGTGCCCAGTCGGTGTTGACGACACCGGCATCCAGATCGTCGATCGAACGGCCGACGATGCCTGCGTCGAGCTCCTTGATTTCGATCTTCTTCGGATTGTCGGTGACGTCGGCGACCGTCGCGAGAATGCCGGTGCCGTCCTTCAATTTGATCAGGCCTTCGTTCTGGAGAACGCGCAGCGCCCGGCCTTCGTTGGAGGGATCGTTCGGCACGCCTATGACGGCGCCTTCCGGAATCTCCGCGACGGATTTGTACTTCTTGGTGTAAAGGCCGATCGGCCAGACACCGGTATAGCCGACCCGAGTGATGTGGTAGCCGTGCTGCTTGATCTGGTTGTCGAGATAGGGCTGGTGCTGGAAGGCGTTGGCGTCGATTTCACCGCGCTCCAGCGCTTCGTTCGGCTGCGTATAGTCGTTGAAGACGACGGTCTCGATCTTGAGACCTTTCTTGGCCGCCTCACTTGTGACCACACGCCAGATGTCCTCCTCTTCGCCGGCCATGATCCCGACCTTGATCGACTTGTCCTCGGCGAATGAGGGAGCGGGTGCTGCAAAGGTAAAAAGCGCGGCAGCGGAAACGGCGACGGCGGCAAGAGCCACCCGGCGCGAAAGCTGTAGTCGGTGAAGTTTTTTGTTCTTGGTCATTATTATATCCCGTCTGACTGAATGAGGCCGAACGCCCCGAGCAGGCTGAGCATGGCAAATGCGCGTATCGGGGGCGAAGCACGAAAGTCTGATGTGAAGGAAGGGCCTGAAAAACTCTTGCCCTGCTATGAATATCGGCAGGATAAATTTCTATCAAATTTATGGATTAATTGCGGCCCGTAAGAATGTTCTAAAGAATGAAAGCGGCGCTTGCGGGTCTGCCGAGATCGTGATGGCGCAGCAGTTGACTAGTCGCAGGTGCCCGACATCAGGTAAAGCCGTGCCAATCCTCCCCATCCAAGGTGCGGAGGAAATCTTCGCATCGATCGCTGGGCCGTATGGCCTCAGACCGATTTCTGCTTCGGGATGCGCGGCAGGAAGACCGTCAGAAGGCCGAGCAGCGGCAGGTAGGAGCAGATGCGATAGACGAAGTCGATGCCGTTTGTATCGGCAAACTCACCGAGCAGCGCCGCACCAAGCCCCCCTGCCCCGAACGCGAAGCCGAAGAAGACGCCGGCAATCAGGCCGACGCGGCCCGGTACCAGCTCCTGGGCAAAGACGACGATTGCCGAAAAAGCCGAAGCAAAGATCAGGCCGATGACGACGCTGAGCACGCCCGTCCAGAGAAGATTTGCATAGGGAAGCAACAATGCGAAGGGAATGACGCCGAGGATCGAAAACCAGATGACGAAACGGGCACCGAAGCGATCGCCGATCGGTCCACCGAGGAAAGTGCCGACGGCGACCGAGCCGAGGAACAGGAAAAGCATCAGCTGCGCCTGTTGCACGCTGAGTTCGAACTTGTCGATGACATAGAAGGTGAAGTAGCTGGATACGCTCGCCATGTAGACGTTCTTCGTTGCCGTCAGCAGCACGAGGATCAGCAGCGCCCAGACGACCCTGTTTTGCGGCAGCGGCAGGGTTCGACTGACGGCAGCCCTGCTGGCGTTCTGGCGCCTATGGCCCATGTACCAGTTGCCCACCCAGCTCAACACGATCATGCCGACCATGGCGATGGCGGCAAACCAGGAGACGCTGTGCTGCCCGAGCGGCAGCACGATGAAGGCGGCAAGCAGCGGACCGATCGCCTGACCGGCATTGCCGCCGACCTGAAAAAAGGACTGCGCAAAACCGTGGCGACCACCGGAGGCAAGACGGGCAACACGCGAGGATTCCGGATGGAAGACCGCCGAACCGAAGCCGATCAGGCTTGCCGCCAGCAGCAGCAGTGCGAAACTGCCGGCGTTGCCGAGCAGAATAAGACCGCAAAAGGTGCTCCCCATGCCGACCGGCAGAGAATAGGGCATCGGCCAGCGGTCGGTGACGATCCCGACCACCGGCTGCAGCAAGGAAGCGGTGACTTGAAACGTCATGGTAAGAAGGCCGATCTGCACGAAGTCCAAGTCGTAATTCGCCTTGAACAGCGGGTAGAGCGAGGCAAGCAGCGACTGCATGATGTCGTTCAGCATATGACAGAAGCTGACCGCCATCAGAATAGACATCGTCGTTTTTTCGAAACGGGGCGCGCCTTCGGCAACGGTTGCCATCAATATCTCTCCTGAACGGGCACAATCGGTGCCGTGCTGCATTCGTTTTCGATGGATTTGCGGCAATCGCGGCTGGCGAGACAGCGGAGCGACGGTCGCTGAAAAGCATCTAACCCGCGCCTGGCCTCAATCGCCAGCCCGGTTTCTCCGGAATTGGTACGGCTTTTGTTCGATTTTCCCGTCGCGGGCGGGTTCTTGCGCAGGCGCGCCTCTTTCCGATGGGGGTTTTCATATCACAGTCAGCCGGGATCATCGTATATGCGGTAGGCTATACGAAAAGAAACCGTGGAAAACGGTTCAGAGGGGCACTACAGCTGCGCCGATTGAAATGCGATCGAGGCTGAAAATACCCAATGAACGTCAAGACACCAAATGCCATAGACAGCTATGTCGGAGCGCGCATCAGGACGCGCCGGCAGTTGCTCGGAATGAGCCAGGAGCGGCTTGCCGAGCAGATCGGCGTGACCTTTCAGCAAGTTCAAAAATACGAGAAGGGCATCAACCGCATCGGCGCAAGTCGTTTGCAGCGGATCGCCGAAGTGCTTCACACCTCACCGAGCTTCTTTTTCGAGCAGGGCGACTCCGAGCCGGTGGCAGCGCCAGGGCTAGGTGGACGGGACCGCACCGATCCGGTCGCTGAATTCCTGCAGACCAAAGAGGGACTGGTCCTCAATCGGGCCTTTCTGAAGATCGCCGATCCCCATATCCGTGCATCGATCATCGCACTGGTGACGGCGATGGGGCAGGCGGAAAGCCGTGGTCTGACAATCTCAGCCTCCACTACGGACATCTCCCGTCCGTTTGGGGAGTAACCGGACAGACCGGCAATTTGTGTCGGCGATCGCATCAGATCGAGCGGTTGGAACAGAATTGCTGAGATTGCAGGTTTAACCCCTCGCCGGCGAGGCGTTCTTGCGGTAGATGCGCCAATCGGCCGTCTCCCGTACGAGGTGATAGTGGCGGGCTCTATAATGCGCATAGACGTCCCGCATGCCGTTTCCTGTCCAGATTTCAATGGGCCACTTCGGGTCGAGGATCAGGTCGACATCGGCGAACATCTCTTCCGCGGCTGGATGATATTCAGGCCCGAGAGTGCGTCCCCAGTGGTACCAGACGCTGTCTCCGACCGGCGGCGGGAGACGGAGGCCTGCGGAAAACGGATTAACGAAATCGAGAACGGCGACACGCTCGGACCCGCCATCCAATTGCGAAAGGGCTGCGGCGCCATCGGCAAGCGTGCGGTTGTATCTTCGGAAATAATCGAGTTGACCGGGACTCCACATCTCTACAACCCGGATCCGGGAAAAGGCAGGCAGCGGAATAGCTTCGCCTCGCCCTCCGGCCGAATAAGCGGCATGAAGGACAAGCGACGCAGCATTGCCGGCCGCAGCCGGCAGAAGCAGAAGTGCTACGAGCAGCGGCAGCGCGATCCGCGTTCTTGCATACCGGGAGCCATGCTCGGCGCGAAAGAAACATTCCGAGAGCACGGCAGCGCCCGCGCCGAGCGTCAGAATCCCAAAAAACTGGAAGTTCTGCTCGATCAGGAGGATTCCGGTTGTCATACAGAAGCCGGCAAAGAGCAGATGCCGATAGGTTGGCGTTAGGATGAGAAGGATGACGGCGACAGCCAGGTAAGCAAGAAGGTCGACGAAATTGCTCCGTACCACGTGACCGATTGCTGTCATCGTTGGGAAACCGCCGCTGTTCTTCCCGGCAAGACGGATGTCGAGAAGGTAGTTGACCCCTCCGCCCCAGACTGCCTCAATCGCCAGGACGCTCACAATGATCATCCCAAACGCGAGCGTGACCCAACCGATCTGGCGACGGTCAAAAAGCATGAATACCAGAAAAGCAAGGCCCACCCCACCGTATGTGATCTTGGTGTAAAGCATCAGCAGCACGAGGAAACTGGCACATGCTGCGTCCGTCCCTTTGCCGCTGGTGGCGCCAGGCAAGCGGCATAGGTACATGACCAACAGCAAGCCGAGTGACGCCCAGCCGATCCGGTTGTAGAACATGGCAAAGGTGAGTTCCCCGATCCGTTCGCCCGGGTTTGCAGGAGCCGCGAGCACCAGAAGCAGACAGGTTGCCAGCGGCAGCCCGAGCGCCCAATGCATTCGGCTGCCGACGATTTCGGCGGCGACGAACGAAAACAGGACGGTCAGTAGGGACATTCCCACTGGCATTGCCGCGCCCATGCTGCCGGATAGAGCGTAGCCGACAGCCGGGATATAGAATGTCAGCGGCCCAAGAGGTGTGTGGAAATCGACACTCGGCACCTGTCCAGCCGCGATCCGATGTGCGCCATCAAGGAAAATCAGGAGGTCGTTGACGTATTTGGTTGTGACCGTTGCGCCAGGCAGAGCGAGGAGGCCGGCAAGAAGCAATCCGATGCCGGGGACAATGGCACGCCACCGGTCTAACTGAACGGCCGGTAACGATCTATCTTTCTGCGATATCGACGTGGATGCTCGCGTCACCTTGCCTCACTTTGGGCCTTTGCCTGGGCGCCATTCGTAAATTGTCCATTCGGATGTCTTGCGCACCACATCAAAATTCGCCGAAAGGAACGGGCCATACAGCTCCTGCAGCGGCAGGCTGTTGATCCCTGTTTTGGGCACCATGACGATCTTGACGTCGGCAAAGAGCACGTCCGGCGGGATATAGGACTTTTCATTGATGTTGCGGTTCCAGTGAAGCCAGGCGGTGTCACCGGCGGGCGGGCGAATGCCCAGTCCGGCCGAAAAGGGGTTTGCAAAATCGAGGACGAAAACCCGTTCGGCGGGAATCGGTAGAGACTGGAGAAGCGCACCGCCGCTGACGATGTCGTCGAGGTAGCGTCTTATGAAATCAGGCTCCCCACCAGGTGGATCGACTTCCCGTAGATCATCAAATCGCGGCAGACCGAGAGACTGTCCCGCCTTCTCGGCCGCGAGGGCTGTATGCAGGGCGACGGCCGCGCTGTGGTGCACGATCGGCGGCAACAGGAACAAGATGACGACCAACGGCAGAGCGCCGGCAGCACGAGCCACGCGTCCTGCTGGTGTGCCAAGATTGCCAGGTTGAAGCCGGGCTGTTTTCTGCGCCAGCACGGTTGCCCCGCAATAAAGCGTGATGATGCCCCAGCTGTGGGCATTCTGATTGATGAGCGCCACGCCGGCGCCTGCGCAAAACCCGCAGAAGAGTAGATCCCGCAGGCTGCGGCTTCGCCAGACGGCAAGCCAGGCGACGGCCGCGAATACGGTCAGATCGGACAGGTTTTCGCGCAGATTCTTCAGAATACTGCCGACATCATGACCGCCGCTGACGCGGGCCGCGGCCCGAAGGTCCTCGATGTGCTGGGCGGTTCCGCGCCAGAAGTATTCGATGACGACCATCGCCAGCCCGGTCAGCAGCAGGGTTGCCACGCCCCAGCGGCGTTGTTGCCGATCCGATAGGATGATCAGGATCAGGCCGGTCCCGGCAAGTCCGTAGGTCATCTTGGTGTAGAACGAGACAAGCAGAAGAAAGGCGGCGGCCAGTGCATCGGCAATATCGTTGTGCCTGCTTTGCGACTGCGGCGCCAGATACATAACCAGCAACAGGCCGAGAGCGACCCAACCGATGCGGTTATAGAACATCGCAAAGGAAGGGTACCAGATGGAACTGCCGAGGTTGATCGGAGCTGCGAGAATGAGGATAAGAAATATGCCGAGCGTGGCTGCCAATGGAGGGCCGAGGCGCGACACAAGGACACGGATCATCGCGGGAATGAAGGCGACAAGGACGATCGCCATCCCCAGTGGTATGGCAGCTCCGAAATTTCCTGACAGAAAGTATCCCGCAGCCGGAATGTAAAACACGAGCGGCCCGAGCGCCGTGTGAAAATCGCGATTCGGCACCTGACCTAAGGCAATGCGATGTGCACCGTCGATGAAGATCAACACGTCATTGATGAAGGCGGCATTGATGGTTCTCGCCGGCAATGCGAGCATGGCTGCGCAGACCAAGCTGACGATGATGATTGCGATCTCCGCCGACAGCAGTCGCCGTAACCGGGCTGCAGGTCTCCTATGGGCACCAGTTTGCGCTCCGACGGCTGTGTAGGCGGCCGGATTTGTGGGTTCAGTCACAGCCGCAACCTCTTGAAGATGGACTCGGGAATTGACCGGATTACCGTCATGAGGGGTCGCCATATACCTCTGACGTAGACGACGTCACTGCGGCTCCCGTCCTCGGCCGCAGCAAAGATCTTTTGCGCCACTTCCTGCGGTTCGGCGGTGAGAAGCGGAGGGAGCTTCATTCCATCCGTCATGCGCGTTCGAACAAAGCCAGGTTTCACGGTCACCACGCGCACCCCGGACCGGGACAGCCTGTTCCTCAGGCCGGACAAGAAAGCGGTCAGGCCGGCTTTGGCGGCGCCATAGACATAGTTCGACGCTCGTCCACGATCGCCGGCGACAGAGCTTATTCCCACGATCGTGCCGGATCCGCGCGCCGCAAAACGCTCAGCCAGAAGGCCAAGAAGCAAGGCCGGTCCCTCGAAGTTCGTCCGCATGACCATGGTGGCGTGTTCGAGCTCTTTTTCAGCTCGGGACTGCTCACCGAGTTCGCCAACGACGCAGACCACCGTGTCAGGCAAGGGTGACACGTCGCCGAGGAATGCCGGGAAGCGAGCTGTTTGAAGAATATCGAGCTCATGAACCGTGACAGTTGCGCCCGTCCGCGCAGCGATGTCATCGGCTTCACGCTGAACGGCCGCATGCGTCCGGCCGGTCAGGTGGATGTCCCAGCCTGCCTCCGCATAGGTAATTGCCGTCGCCCGGCCGATATCCGAGGTCGCGCCGATCATAAGCAGTGTCTTGCCGATCCCCTTCATATGCCAAGCCTTTTTGCCAAGCGGGAACTGAAGCGACCATCGGCTCCGGTTGCTCTTCGCAACTCTTTGAACGCATCCAGCTTGGGGTAACCGGATTCGAATGTAAGGCGGGACTGGCGCGCGTCCTTGGCCAAATAGAGGCGGCCCCCCGCCTTGACAACCAGCTCGTCGATTTCGTCGAGCAGCCGCAAGACGTCCTGCGTGGCTGGCAGGTCGAGCGCGAGCGTATAGCCCGGCGCAGCAAACGAGAGCAGACCTGCACCGCCGCGCAGCCTTTTGAGCACGGCCAGAAATGAACCTTTGCCCGAGTGCGCAAAGCGGTCGAGGATACCGGTGAGGACCTGCAGCGCGTCAACATCCGGCACCACGCATTGATGCTGGATGAAACCTCGTTTGCCGTACAATCTATTCCATCGGAGGATGCGGTCGAGAGGGAAAAAGTAATTGTCCCAATGGACCAACAAGGGTTTGGCCGACCGGCGGATGCCGGATCGGAAATACAGCTCATTGAAGGCGGACACGCTCGCCTTGTTCAACAGCCAACCCGGCATGTCGAGCGGCAGGGAAAAGGCGGCGTTGTTTGGCGAAGGAAAGCGATCGGTCTTCG
Source organism: Rhizobium phaseoli (assembly GCF_001664385.1). Taxonomy (NCBI): domain Bacteria; kingdom Pseudomonadati; phylum Pseudomonadota; class Alphaproteobacteria; order Hyphomicrobiales; family Rhizobiaceae; genus Rhizobium; species Rhizobium phaseoli. The sequence goes on from NZ_CP013536.1 coordinate 746,490, forward strand.
GTGTCTCGCCGACCTGATCCGGCGTCGCGTGCTCACCCGTAAAAATCAAAGACCGTCCGAGAGAGGCGCCTTTCGAGAGGCAATCGATCCAGCCCACCGAATAGGTCGCGTCCTCCGATTGTCGTAGCGCCCTTAATGCTTCGCTGAGGTTCTCGGCTACGGTCGTCCTCTGCATGATCCAGCCGGTCTCGATCGGTCTCAAACGAAAGGTTGCCTCGGCGATAATCCCTGTCAGGCCCATCCCGCCGACGGTCGCCGAGAAAAGCTCCGCGTTCTGCGAGCGGCTACAGTTGAGGACCTCGCCGCTGGCGGTCACCAGCTTCAGTTCGCTGACGTGGTCGCCGAATCCGCCGTCGCAATGATGATTCTTTCCGTGAACGTCGGATGCAATCATTCCGCCCACCGTGACGAATTTCGTGCCCGGAACCACCGGCGGAAAATAGCCCCGCGGTACCACCGCGCGCAGGACGTCGGAAAGCATGACGCCGCCCTCTACGGTGAGGACTCGATCGGCGACATCGAACCTTTTCATCCGGTTCAATCCACCGCACATCAAGGTGGAATTCTCGCCGATCGCAGCATCGCCATAGGAGCGGCCGTTGCCGCGAGCGATCAATCCTGGGAGTGATGCCGCAATCCCGCTCAGCGCCTGCGGAACCCGGCAGTTCAACACCTCGCTCTCATGACGTGGATAACGTCCCCAGCCCTCCATCGTCCGTCACGCCTCCCCCGGCTTGAAGACGAACCTGCGGTCGAGAGCGTATTTCGAGATATAGCCAATCGCCAGGCCGATCGCTCCGCCGGCATATTTGGCGAACTCCGTCTTCCAGAGCGTCCAGAAGGAGATTTCAAACCCCCAGAATATGACCGTTGTCAGCACGCTGAACAGGCCGTAGAGCGCAACCTTCGCCACCTCGTCGCCATGGGAGGTGTAACGGTCGAAGAAGATCCATTTTTTGTCGAGAACATATTTGACGGCGAAGCCGGCGGCGGTGCCCGCAAGGATCGACGGCATCAGGCCCGACCACGGCGCTATATGGAGAAAAATCGCCTGGACCAGGAAATTGGCGGCGGTGGAGAGCACCGCGAAGGCGACATAGCGAGCTGCGACGCCGGTAGGAGTGCTTCGCGTCTGGAACTGCGAGCCCATCACGACCACCTCACATCGCAAAAAACACGAACAGGCCGGCGACCGCCAGCGTGGCGAGACTGACCTTGTCCCTGATGGCGAAGACCACCGGGTCATCATGCATCTGCCCCCGGTGAGCGAGCATGAGGATGCGCGCGATCCAGCAGGCAAGGACGGGTCCTGCAAGCCATAGCATCCCGGGCCGCTCATAGACGTCCCGCGCGTTGTCGCTGGCCGCATAAAGGGCAAACAGCGTCAGTGCATTCATCCCCGCCCCTGCTGCCAAGGCACCCACCATGCCGATGTCGGCCTTCCTGTAGTCCCGGCCCTTGGAGTCCGGCAGGCGCGCGGTGCGACGTCCGATCAGTTCGGTGTATCGCTTCACCAAAGCGAGCGAGAGGAACCAGCTCATCATGAAGGCCAGGAGCCAAGGCGACGGCCAAATGGAAATAGCTGCCGCTCCTCCAATCACTCGCATGGTGTAGAGCGACGCGAGTGCCACGACATCCAGGATCATTTTGCGTTTGAAGATGAACGAATAGCCAGTGGTCAATACAAAATATCCCGCCAACACAAGAACGAACCCTGGCGTCACCATGATGGCGACCGCGAGCGCTAGGAGAAGCAGGATGGGGATGACGGCTATGGCGTCCGAAAGCGGGATGTCACCGCAAGCAAGAGGCCTCCGGCATTTCGTACGATGGCCGCGGTCGTCCTGAAGATCTACCAGATCATTGAGGATATAGACGCCGGAAGCACAAAGTGAGAATGCGAGGAACGCCAGCCCGGTGTTGACCATACTCTGGGTATCGAAGACCTGGCTTATCAGAAGCGGGACGAAGACCAGCCCGTTTTTGACGTACTGATGCAGACGTAACAAGCGCGCCCAAGTGCGCCAGGTCGCTTTTTCATATGGAAGATGTTGAACGTTGGCGCACTGCCTGGCGAGTTTTTTTGCGACCGCAGCCGATGTCCGTATGGCGTAGGACTTGGCGGCATGGCGCCAAACAGGAAGGTCGGCCACGTCGTTGCCGATATAGTCAAACCCGCCTTTTCCAAAAGCGGCGATGAGTTTTTCTGCTTTGACATCGGCCGCGCAGTTCGTTGTTTCGTTGGTTGCAAACCAGCCGTCGAAAAGGCCGAGATATTCGGAGACTGCCGAAACGAGACGCTCATGGCTCGCCGAGGCGAGATATATGGCTCGTCCCTGCTCCCTTGCTGCCCGGATCACCGTTAAAACCTCCTCGTCATACGGAAGGAAGGCCGGATCGAAATCGACTGGTTGCGAAAGATGGTGCTTTAGACAGGCTTTTCCGCCGCACAGGGCCTTGGCGAGATCCACGGCCGAGTAGGGGCGGCGGCCGAGTTCGGCGAAGGCGGTTTCGATCAGCAGATCCGATCTTAGCAGGGTGCCGTCCAGATCGACCACCAACGGGCAAGGCTGCAGTAGTGTTTCAAGGTTTCCGGGACAGACAGCCGACGGCGATGCATGCGTTGGCTCAAGGCGATCATCCTCCTGGAGTTCCGGCGGAAAATCTCTTTGCAGGAGGAACTCACGATGCAGTTCGCTCAAAGGACTCCCCTCTGCTTAAAACACTCGGAGTTCGCCGAACCACGGTCGAGGCGGATAGTTCCATCGCCACGATCCGGACGCTCCGGCTGTGGTCAGAAATGCTCCTGCAGGCTGCGATTGAGCTACCCGTGCCGAAACATTCCCGGAAAACGTGTGGCTTGCGGAGGATTGACCCAAGCCCGTGTCTTATTGGACGAAGTTTCGACGATGGGAACAAAGCTAGGATGGGCCGGTTCGATGATCGAAAGGATAGTCAACAAAACGGGAAATGTGATGAATTTAGCCTTGCTTCTAGGTGCGATGACCCTGATTTGCTGGATGGTGGGTGGAGCCGTCGCGGTGCTCGGCACTGCCGAGCATTCTCATCATCGGCAAGAGATGACCGAATTCCTTTCGCTGGGCCTCAACCTCTTCGGGGTCGTATGCGCGATTGCCATGGCGGCCGTTGTCTTGACGACATGAGCTGACGTGCAAACGGGATCTAGGTATTGGTGACGAGGTTGCCTCGCAGTGCGGGACTGGCTGGAATGCCTCATGAGAAGCGACGACGGATTTCCCGTCCGCGATCGCCAATTCAGCCGAGAGGCGTTTTATTGTTCGCTTGCATTTGCCGGAGGCGGTTATGCACTGCGACCGCCGCTATCTCTCCTTGCGCCATGGACACGCCGAGCTGATTGAGGCCGGTCACGACGTCGCCAACTGCATATAGGCCTGGGACCAGAGTCGCCTGATGTGCATCAACCTTTATGCGCCCATCCTGCTCCAACTCCGCTCCCAGCTGTTGGGCGAGGCGCGATCGCGGGCGAATTCCCAACGCCGAATAGAGAACAACACTTTCCAACGCGCACGAGTTCCTCATGATGAGATCGACCGTTCCGTCCACGGAGCGAGCGCAACGCACCAACTGGCCGAAGCGGACCGAGACGCCGTGCTCGATCAGCCGCGCCATCATACTCTCGTTCACATCAAGCCTTTCGCCGAGAGTTGCGATGGTGATGCTTTTGGTAAACGATGTCAGGAAGAGGGCTTCTGCAGCGGCGCGCTCTGTCGCGCCGATCACCACCGCCGATCTTCCGGCGATCTCGTAGCCGTCGCAAATCGGGCAGAGGCGAAGATGGCCTGACCGTATGAGATCATTTGCGTCGTCGATTGGCGGGAGCGTGTCTTCGACTCCGGTTGCAAGGATGATGTTTTGTGCGAATATCGGCCGGCCGGCAATTTCGGCTACGAAGCCGGCGTCAGCGCCGCGCGACACCTGCGATACCGCCACTGCCCCGACCTCGAGCCCCACTTTCCGCAGTTGCGTTTTCATGCGTCTCGATAGCTCACTACCCTTGATGCCTTCCGGAAAAGCCGGGTGGTTACGCGACAGCGGAATAAGCAGTGCACGGCTTTGACCTGAATCGACGGCAAGCACTCGTCGGTTTAGCCGCGCGAGGTAAAGAGCGGCTGTCATGCCTCCCGGGCCGGCCCCTATTACTAAGGCGTCCAGTGTTGCTGGCCTCGTCATCACTACGGCTCCTTTGCAACCGGTGCTCCCGGTCTCCGCAAGGTTTCGATGGCTCCGGCGGTCGCAGCGGAGCCACCAAAATGTCACTGATCCAGGCCAACGGTCGAGCGTTGTTCCACCAGGCGCTTGAGGAAGCGAGAAAGGGAGTGCCCGGAGCTTTGGCCATCGCCAGAGATTACGGTTACGCCCCATCTCTTCAGAACGTGCGTCTGAACCTCACTCGGCTCGTGCATGAATAGGAATAGCGGCGGCCGGTGCTGGCCTAGTCCGGTTCGCTGCCAGATCGACCAAAGGCGGTGAAGCAGGAAGCGGATATTCAAATCGGACATACTGTAGCCGACGAAGAGCATGGTCGAGGCAAAGGCGTCGCTCGTGAACTTGATATCAAGGGGCGCATCGAATGAGAGGCGATCGAAATAATCCGACTCTGTCAGGACGAGCGTATCGGGATCGGAGAAGTCGCCATGGTATTTGATGATATGTGCCACGCCCACAGTGGCGGTTGCGAGATCTTTCGCGCTTGTGATGCGAGCATAGGGCCGGCCGAACGCCTGATAGGAGAGCTCAAGATTAGCATCGTAGTTGGTCGTATAAATCAGAGGAAAATCAAGCGCCACGATAAGCCGATGCAACTCCGAGTTCTTCAGTTGTTGCGGAGAGATCTGCCACTCGCGCTTCATCCACTCCACCAAACGCGACAATGAACCGTGCTTCAAGCGGTAATATTCGGCAATTTCCTGATATGTGGCATCGCGGCTGCCGAGCCACGACTGCGCAAGGTCAAGGTCCGCCAACATATGTTCGATTAGGCAGGTCCATGAAGGCAGACCGACATTCATCGATATCCCCGCGCCAACGAACAAGATGGCTTGCCGCCGTTCAAGCGCAGTTGCGATCGCAGCGATGTGCTCGTCGTATACCACCTTACCTCCAGTCAGGATGAAATCCGCCTGGAGGGAATTGGTTTCTGTCCGCTAGCGCACGGCCGGTGGGCCGGAAGGTGCGGACTAACTCTTTACCCGCCACGTTGTCGCCATAGACCGCCACTCAGATGGAGGAAGCCGGCATCCGGTGATTGCTCTATAAAAAGCCCCGCAAAATCGCGGGGCAGGTCTTAAGTGGAAAGGCGGATGGGAACTAAGGAACCCGCATCCTCGCGTCGAACTCACCGCGTGGAAATAAGTTCGACCTTCACATGAGCAGCCGCATCAGAGCATCCTCGTCCTTCACGCCGTGCTGGAATGACTGAAGAATTCGATTGGCTAGTTCCTCGCGCTTCGCCTCCGAATGAATTCGCTTGGCAGCAACGAGGTGGTGGAACACCCTCTGGCACAAAGCCAGATCAGCGCTGTCGAGGGCATTTGCAGCTCGGGAATTATGCCACGGGAACATGATTAGCCTCACTATCCCTTCATCAAGGATAGACCTGCATGGCATCATCTTCAATCGGCTGGGTAAAAGGTCGCCTCCGGGTTGGCTTCATGGTGGTGATCGCTATTGCTTGGTTGATCTCGCGTTAAGGCCTGCTATGTTCTCTTTTTGTTTCGGACTCAATCTTGAGATGCCGATGCCATTGAGATCGCCGAAGCCGTCATGAATGAGATGAGTGCATCTTCCGTCCGAAAAATCGTCCACATCGACATGGATGCGTTTTATGCGTCGGTTGAGCAACGAGACAATCAGGACTTGCGGGGCAAGCCGATTGCCGTTGGGGGATCGGCCGCTCGCGGCGTGGTGGCGGCGGCGAGTTACGAGGCACGTGCGTACGGCGTTCACTCGGCCATGCCATCAGTCACCGCCAAGCGGAAATGCCTGGAGCTGATATTCGTGGCGCCGCGGTTCGACGTCTACAAGGCGGTGTCGCAGCAGATCCGTGAGATCTTCGCCGAATACACGGCCGTCATCGAGCCGCTTTCTCTCGATGAAGCCTATCTCGACGTTACCCATAATCTCAAGGGCATGGAAATCGCCACGGAGATCGCACTGGAGATCCGTGCCAAAATCAAGCAGACCACTGGGCTCAATGCATCGGCGGGGATTTCCTACAACAAGTTTCTCGCCAAGATGGCGAGCGACCTCAACAAGCCGAATGGTCAGGCCGTCATCACCCCGAAGAACGGTCCGGCCTTCGTCGAGGCCCTCCCCGTCAAGAAATTTCATGGCGTCGGCCCGGCAACGGCCGACAAGATGCACCGGCTCGGAATCGACACCGGCGCCGACCTCAAGGGGAAGACACTGGAATTCCTGGTGGAGCATTTCGGCAAGTCAGGACCCTATTTCCATGGTATCGCGCGCGGCATCGACGAGCGTCAGGTAAAGCCGAACCGAGTGCGCAAATCGGTCGGCGCCGAAGATACCTTCTCCCACGACCTCCATGCCTATGAACCGGCTCGCCAAGGTCTTCAGCCGCTGATCGAAAAGGTGTGGGGTTATTGCGAGGCCAATGCCATCGGCGCCAAGACGGTGACGCTCAAGGTCAAATATGCAGACTTCAATCAGATCACCCGCAGCAAGACAGTTCCGACCCTCTTGCGGGGGATCACGGAGCTTGAAGAGATAATCAGCCTGATGCTGGCGCCGATCTTTCCGCCGCGACAGGGCATTCGGCTGCTCGGCATTACCCTGTCCTCGCTGGAACGGCGGGCCTCTCGGACGGAGCCACAGCTGCAGTTGGCCTTCTAGACGCCAGCATCGGCTGGAGGAGAAGCTGCGGACCCGATGTGACCCACCGTGCTCGTGTGTCGCAACCGCTTCATTGGAAGGCTGGGAGCTCCGCGTCGACTGGGAAGCAAGCCGAGGAACTTCTTACTCTGCTGGAACAAAGCCCGAAGATCGCGGTTCGGCGCTCACGAACATTCCAAGTCAGGGAGGCCTCGATGGCTGACGAATTTTCCGCGCCGGAAGGAGAACGCAGCCGGTCTGCGAGCGCCTCTCCGACCACCGAGTTGAGAGATAAGATCCGCGACGATATCAGTTCGACCAGGGAGCTGGTGAAGGAGACATCCGCAGCCGGCCTGGAAGAGGCAAAGGAAGCGGTTTCCGAGCAGGCGCACTTTGCCGCTCGCCAGATGAGCGGTGTTGCAACGGCACTCGAAAAGGTCGGGGCGGAACTGGAGCGCTCTGACCAACGGCAGGTCGGCCGCTACGCTCGGCAGCTCGGCCGCAGCGTTGCCAGTGCGGCAAGGCGGGTAGAGGGCAAGAACCTCGACGAGATGGCTGTGCTGGCTGAGGATTTCGGCCGCAGGCAACCGATCGCATTTCTGGGAATTGCGGCCCTCGCTGGGCTGACCGCGAGCCGGTTTCTGACTGCCTCCGCGAAACGCGCCGAGAAAGCTCGGACGCCTGCTCCACCGGCACAGGCATTCGCTTCGGCAAGCAAGGATAACCAAAATGGCTAGGCCATCAGAAAACACACCATTGGCCGAACTGATCGGCGGCCTTTTGAATGACGTTGCTGGTCTTCTGCGCAAGGAGATCGACCTCGCCAAAACCGAAGCATCGGAGAAGCTGTCGGCTGCTTTGAGCGGCATCGAAATCCTCCTCATCGGAACGATCCTGGCGATCGGAGCCATCGGCGTGCTGTTGAGCGCCGTCGTCAGTGGTGTCGCCGCATTGTTTGTGGCGCAAGGATTCAGTGAACCTACGGCCAGTGCGCTCGCTTCAATCATCGTCAGCGTGGTGATCGGTCTCATTGCATGGATCATGGTCAGGCGAGGCCTGGCCAGCTTCCGTCGCAGCAATCTGACGCTTGCACGCACAACGACGTCGCTTCGTCGAGACGTGCAAATTGTGAAGGACAAACTCTGATGGAAACGTCTTCAGACAAAACGTCGCTGGAGCTTCAGCGAGAAATTGATCAAGATCGCCAGCGTCTTGGGGAACGGATCAACGCGATCCAGGAGCGAATGTCGCCTGGCCAACTGGTGGATGAGGTTATTGCTTACGCCAAGAACAGCGGGGGCAGCGAGTTCGTCGGGAACCTCGGCCGAGCACTGAAGGAAAATCCGCTTCCGGTGGCGCTGATGGGCGTCAGTCTCGCTTGGCTGATGGCCAAAGGCAATCCTGCAGCAGCGATTGAACCAACGACGTCAACCGAGCCGGAATATGACCTCTATCCCGTTCAGGGGCCTGTGCGCCGTCTTGGGCCGCCGACCTCTGTCGAGGGCGTCCACTACAGCCATTTTTCCGATAGCACCGGCAGGACACTGAAGGCCGTGACCGACGAAACCGGACGCCGGGCAGGTCATTTTGTCGATGAGACTGGCAAGACCTATCGCGGTTTCGTCGATGCCAGCGGCAAGCGGGTCGATCAGATTGTCGATGAGACGGGAGCTATGCTGGACGCTGCATCCGGTTGGGCCGCCGAAAAGTGGGAGCAAGCAAAGACTGCTGTGCAAGGCGCTTCCGACCGCGCGACTGGGACGGCGAATGCACTCGCCGACCAGGCCTCTTCTGCTGTGACGAACCTGCATGAACAGACAAACCGGCTCAATTCAATGATCCTCCACCAGTTTCGCGATCAGCCGCTGGTCGGCGGCGCATTGGCTTTTGCGGTCGGAGCCGCGATCGGCGCAGCGCTTCCGAGCACCGAAATTGAAGATGAACTGGCCGGCGAAGTTTCGGATGCTACCAAGGAAGCGATAAGCGCAGAGACTTCTGAACTTGTCGACCAAGGCGCCGCTATCGCTTCAAACGCCTACCAACGCGTGGTCACGGTCGCATCGGACGCTCACGACGACATCAAGGATCGCCTTTCTGAAGAGGTCGAGTCCCTACGCAAGCCAGGAGCCCGAGATCCCATGGTATCCGGCTGACCCGCAAACCGGGACCCTGGCCGGAGTTCGGCAGCCGGATCGAGCGGTCCGCCAACGGCGAGACGATTCTGCCCGTCATCATCTGTCCAGCCCAAGGCCTGCCGAAACTCTCGATAAGCGCGGCAGGCGGTCGGCGGATAAACAGACCGCTGCGGCGACGATCATCAGTACCATCCCGATGAACCTCTGCGGGTCAGCCGGCTCATTGGCGAAGATCACGCCGACTGATACCGCGATGGCAGGGGACACGAAAGCAAAGCTGCCCGCTCTTGCGGGGCCGATGTCCCGCAAGAGTTGCATATAGATATTGTAGCCGAGCAGCGAACCGAAGATGACGAGAAAGAGCCAGCCGGCAACCGCTTGCCATTCCCAGAGCGTGACCAGGCTCTCGGCCGAGCGAGGCTCTATTGCCAGCGAGGCAATCAGCAACACGGTACCGCCGACCGTCGTCGTGAACCCGGAAACAGGCGCGCTGCCGTAGTTTGATATCAGAGGTTTTGCCAGCACGGATCCCCAGGCCGACGAAATCGCCGCCCAGGCGATGGCGATGAGCCCGACCAATGGCATCCCTTTTCCAATCCCTGTCAGATCGACGGACGGCGCGAAAAGGAGACCAAGGCCAAAAGCTCCGAGCAGCATCGCCAGCGCGCGAAGGCCATTCCAACTCTCTTCGCCCATGGCAATTCCGAATGCGAGAAGCGCAAGTGGCGTGAGCGACATCTCGAGCACAGCCGCGGTTCCGGAAGGTACGAACTGCATGCCCCAGAACAAGGGCCCGTAGCAGAGCGTGATCATCAGCAGACTGACGATGACCAGGCGTATCGTATCCGCCTTGCTGAGGCCTTTCCTTTGACCTCTCGCCCACGCCAATGCGAGGAACACGCCACCCGCCACGATGAACCGCGTTGCTGCAAACATTATCGGTGGCACCGTCTCTACGCCAATTTTGACGGCAATCCAGGTCAGCCCCCAAACGAAGCATAAGACGAAAAATTTGAGTAGATTGCGCTTGGACGACATGTTCCGGCCTTGCGAATGTAACGATTAAAGACCATTTAATACCGTTACAACTTGTCTCTGAGGGAGTTGTTCCAGGCATGGCCACCTCGACAGCTGACATGCGCCTGAGCGGCGGTCATCCGGCCCTCGACTTCACTAATACCGTCGATAGCAGGCGTGGCCGCTGGGGGCCGGATTTTCTGCGGTCATTCGCAGACCTGCTTGTTCTGGCCGACCGGCTAGATCTTGTCGATCAGCAAGCGGTGGCGTGTCTTCGCAAGCAGGCGGAAGATAATCCGTCGAAGGCCGCCGCAGCGTTGGCAGACGCTCTCGCGCTGCGTGAATCGATGTACCGACTCTTCCTTTCAGAGGATGCCGCAGAGCCCCATCCGGTCGCAGATCTTCGTCTGGTGGAGGATTGGGCACGACGTGGCCGAGCCCAACAGGTCCTCGTCGCAAATGAAGCTGGTTATGCGTGGACTTCGCCCTTTGACGACCTTTCCCAGCTGGTTCAGCTCTTTGCGATCAAGGCGGTCGATCTGTTGATGGAGCGCGATCGGCGGCGAGCAGTGCGTGAGTGCAAGGGCAGTAATTGCGGGTGGCTATTCATTGATCATTCGAAGAGCGGGCGACGAGTGTGGTGCTCCGACGCGAGCTGTGGCAGCCGCGCTCGCATCAGACGCTTCCGATCCCGAGTGAAAGGCACGTAGTTCGTCCAGGTGCCGGACCTCGGCTCAAAGATAAGCCCGCGAAAAGAACACCGCAGTCGTCAACAGGGCGACCGCGAGTGTTAGCATCCGGACGACCGGTGATGGCAACCTGCGTCCGACGTGAGCTCCGATCCAGCCGCCGATAACGGCTCCGAACGTCATGGAAATGCACTGTTGCCAGACGATTGCCCCGGCCAGCACGAAGACCACTACGGCGACCGCGTTTGCGGCGGTTACCATCACCATTCTTGTCGGATTGAGGCTCTTGATCTCCCCGCCCCCAAGCACGCTCCATGCCGCCAGCATCATAAGGCCCACTGCGCCGCCAAAATAGCCGCCATAAAGACCGAGAAAAAACTGAACCGTTGCGAAGGCCAAAGCATTTGGGTGCGCTTGCGTCCGAAGCTTGACGCTGAGCCTTGGACCTGCAGCCAGCATCATCGTCGCCACCAGCAAAAGCCATGGCAGGAGACCATCGAAAATCCTGGATGGCGTCAGAAGCAATAAGACGCTTCCGGCCACGCCGCCCGACACCGTCACGATAGCAATGGCCGGGACATTGATGCCGCACACACTCTGAACCCCATCACGATAGACCCACGAGCTCGCCAGGCCGCCGGGAAACAGGGCTAAAGTGCTCGTCGCGTTTGCGGCAACCGACGGCACTCCGACCGATATCAGCGCAGGCAGGGACACGAAAGACCCGCCCCCCGCCAACGCGTTCATGCTGCCTGCCAACAAGCCGGCGAGGAAAAGAAGAACGATATCGTACATGTTCGGGTCGCCTTAGCACTCAAGCTTCGCTCAGAGACTTGTCTGCAATCGCGGCCTAAGGCAATCGCGCCAGTTTAAGTCCTGTGGAAAAGCCGGCGCGTTCGAGGGGAAGCAACTCACCCAGTGACCTTGGTCAACCGATGCAGTGCGAAGTCGGCAAAATATTCGCCGACGCCGCTCGCCTGAAATCGTTGCATGGCGGCACCCTCCATATGCGCGCGCCATTGCTGTTCGCTTGCCCAACTCTCGACGAAGACGCGAACGCGTCCATCATCGAGTGACTGATGCAACTCGTAACGAAGGCAGCCGTCTTCAATCAACGTCTCTGCGACGAGCTTTTCCTGGGCGGCACCCAGAGCCGCCTCCTTGCCGGGCTTTGCCGTGGTGATAGCAATGATGGTTAGAGGTACATTCGACATGGATACGCCTCTCTCAAGCGATGGTGTTGACGAGACCGCCCTCGGCGCGCAGAGCCGCGCCGTTCGTGGCGGATGAGCGGGGGCTGGCGAGGTAGGCGACGAGGTTTGCCACTTCTTCCGCTTCCACCATGCGCTGCAGGATCGAAGCCGAGCGAGCCGTGGCGAAAAATTCAGCCTCGATCTGCTTGATTGGCGCGGATGGATCGCTTGCCTGGCTGCGCAGGAAGGTCTCGATGCCTTCCGAACGAGTCGGTCCCGGCAGCACGGAATTGACCGTGACATTGGTGCCGCGGGTCAGCTGCGCCAATCCACGCGAGACCGACAGCTGAGCCGTCTTGGTGGTCGCGTAGTGGATCATATCCTGGGGAATGGCGAGGCCCGATTCACTGGAAATGAAGACAATGCGGCCCCAGTTGCGTTCCAGCATCCCGGGAAGATAGGCCCGTGACAGACGCACGCCGCTCATGACATTGACCTCGAACAGGTGGCTCCAGTCTGAATCCGTGATGTCGCCGAAGGCCTTGCTTTCGTAAATCCCGAGATTATTGACGAGGATATCGACCGAAGGTGCGGCCTCGGCGATGATCGCAGCACCCTCTGGGCTGGCGGCGTCGGCAAGAACGCCGCTGATCTCCCCTCCCCCGGATGTCCTGACGGCCGCGATCGCGCTGTCGAGCTTGGCGCGCTCGCGTCCTGTGATGATGACGCGCGCGCCTTCAAGCGCAAGCGCACGGGCGATTTCCAACCCAATGCCTGCCGTGGCGCCAGTAACGAGGGCGGTTTTTGCGGTGAGTTGCAGATCCATGTCTTTTCTCCAGATTGTTGCTGGAGAGAATTTATGATTAAGCAAGGCGAGGAACTATTGCCTGCGAGAGACATGCACCTGTGAATGAGGGTCATCAATGCCGCCTATTTTGATGGAGCGTTCCGGTGAGATGGAAGTGTTCGCGCGCGTTGTACAGGACGGTGGTTTCTCAGCCGCCGCCCGCAATCTCGACATCACTCCGTCGGCAGTCAGCAAACTGATTGCACGCCTGGAAGCGAGGCTGGGCACGCGCCTTCTGGTACGGACGACCCGCGCTCTGACACTGACGGAGGAGGGCGAGGCCTATCACCATGCCGCACTGAAGATTCTGCAGGAGCTGAATGACGCCGATCAGGCGGCTGCTGGAGGAGCGGTTCGCGGCCGGCTGAGGATCAACACGACAATCCCCTTCGGGACCATGTTCGTCGCACCGGTTATCCCCGATTTCATCGCACGCAATCCGGATTTGATCGTCGATCTCAGCTTCACCGACGGCATTGTCGATCTGGTTGCGGAAAAAACCGACGTCGCCATCCGTATGGGCGACCTGCCGGACAGTGGGCTGATCGCTCGCAAGCTGGGGCAGAGTCGACGGGTGGTCTGCGCATCAGCCGACTACTTGGTGCGCTGCGGTTCCCCGGTCAAGCCGGCGGATCTTGAGCATCACGACTGCCTGACATTCAATTTCCGGCGCGCAAGACCTTCCTGGCCGTTTCGTTGCGGCGGCCAGGACGTCGCGCAACCCGTCAAGGGCAGCATTGTCGTGAACAACGGCGAGACGATGAAACAGATGGCACTGGCTGGTGCCGGCATTGCCAGGGTCGGTCTGTTTCATGTGGCCGATGAGATTGCGACGGGACGGCTTGTTCCGTTGCTCGAAGAATATAATCCGGGCGATCTGGAACTGGTTCACGCCGTTTACGTCGGTGGCGGCCCCTTGCCACACCGTGTTCGGGACTTCATCGAGTATATGGTCGTCACCTTGGGTGCATCACCGCTTTTGCGAGCGGACTCCTGATCGCGGCGGTGGAAAGGAAGCGAACTTCTGCGTCGCGGCGATCGTCCCCACCTCATCGTTTCTGCTTCCCCAAATTCTCTGCCGGCATCGGAACTCCAGCTTTGGCGGAACTCCTCACTTCCAATGAAGTTGGTTTCGGAGATGGAGGACATCCAATGTCGAAAATTGCGGACCGAGTCGGCGACCGAGCCAAGGACGAAACCATCGATCGCTCGGGAAGCGGCAATCCCGACGGATCCGGCACGCCGATCAATGCATCCGACGATGAAATCGCGGCCATACGAAACAATCTTGGCGCCGTCGACGGGGAGGAGAAGAGAGACCTGGAGAGGCAGCTCGCACGTCCGAAGCATGGCACCGCATGACCCTTTGCGAGGCGCTTCATGAGCTATCTGGTCAAGGTGCTTCTCCCCGTTGGGAACGATGCCGGTTCTATCCTGGAGCCGATCAGCCACAAATTGACCGAAACCTTCGGCGGCGTCACGATGCATGTCAACGCCCCTGCGGAGGGTCTCTGGAAAAACGAAGGCGACGTCGATTGGGACAGGATTGTCGTCGTTGAAGTGATGACCAACAATCTGGATCGGAAATGGTGGGCGGCTTTTCGGAAGGAGCTGGAACTCGCGCTCGAGCAGGAAGAGATCGTGATCAGGGCGAGCGAAGTTGAGCGCCTCTAGCGCGGTCGCCGCGGAATCGGCCGAGACTGCCTCAGCCTGATTCCTACGCTACTCCTCGAGCCATCTCCGGTGTACTTCGAGGGCGGCCGTTTGATTCTGGTTTCGTCCGCGTCTAGCAGTAGCCGACCAGCTTCCTGGATTTCGGTCATCTGAAAACGGACGCCGATTCCAGAAATCCCACCAATCACTGATGGTGCCAGACATTCGTCGCAGATGCCGCAGCCGTCGTCGTCGAAGGCCTGAGCGGATCGCCCACAGCACAGACATTGGAAGCCGGCCTGTTGGTTGTCTTCCCGCTCGGGCGGCAGGATTTCGACGTCATGGACAGCGATCCGTGCTATTGGGAGATTTTCCATCTCGAGTTCTCCAGGTTCGAGGACATAACTGAGATAGTGAGGCCGGGGAGGCAGACAAGATCCCTCGCGGACCTCTTCGATCACTTCTGAAGGGGTTATTGGTCGCGAAAACCTCGACTGGGACACGGGATGACAGGGCGGTATTCGGGACACTCGGGCCGCGGACAGCGATCTGAGTGCTCAAGCTGCCCGTCCGTCATGAGAACAAGCGGTTTGGTCTCTGCCTAGTTGCGCCTAAACAAGCGACGTCTTGACGACGGACAGCGCTTTCCGGGCGCCGGCGGCAAGTTCCACTAGCCATTGGCTTTCGTCCGATAATCTGAATACTAATTTGCAAAGTTTTGTTGGAGCTTGTGATGACGCTTTCCGGTTTTTTGGCCTATTCCGGCGCGTTGGCCATTGCCGCGATCATACCGGGACCGCAGATCGTTGCCATCGTCGCGCAGGCGCTGCACTCAGGCTATCGCAAGGCTGCATGGATGACTGCCGGCATGGTGGTTGGCGACGTGATCTATCTTTCGGCCGCACTGGCAGGGCTTGCCTATATCGCAGCAACCTTCACTACGTTGCTAGTCGTCATCAAATGGGCTGGCGTCGTCTATCTCTGCTGGCTCGCCTATCAATTCTGGATAGCTCCCAACTCGCTGCAGCCGCAGCACGGACCCTCCACCGCAGGCGGCGTGTTCGCCTCCGGCATTCTGGTGACACTGGGCAATCCAAAATCGGTGTTGTTCTACGTGTCCATTCTGCCGACAGTCGTGGACGTGAACGCGCTATCAGGCCTGGATATCACCCTGCTGCTTGCCATGACGGCCGTGATCCTCGCCGTTGCCCAGTACCCCTTCGCTCTCGCGGGCACCCGGGTGCGAATGGCCCTGAGATCGCCGAGGGCGATGACTATGATGAACCGGAGTGCTGCTTTTTGCATGGGAGGCGCAGCGGTGGCTATCGCGACCCGCAGCTAGTCCTTGAACGGGGGACTCGAAGCTATGTCGCAACGACATCCATAGGCTAGCCATCCGATCGTCCCGCGTCTAACAGTTCGCCCTCAGGAAACGCGGACGTTCCAATCTCGCAGGGCGTCGCAGACGTCGGCTCTGGTCGGCGCGCCGGTACGTCCCCCGAAGACTTGGCATTTGAGAGCTGCGGCCATCGACGACAAGCGCATCGTTTCTTCGATCGGCAGGCCTTCAGCGATCGCCAGAGCGAAAGCGCCGTGGAAGATGTCTCCTGCTGCAAGTGTGTCGACCGCTCTCACCTTCGGCGCGGCAAGATGACGGATGTTGCCGCTTGGTTCATCGAACCACAGGCAGCCGGTTTCGCCGGCGGTCACGCTGATGAAAGCATGTTCGAATTTCCGCTTCAGCAGGCCGACGCTTTCGACGAGACCTGCCGTTCCGGCAAGTCGCTCGGCGGCCGGCTGCGAAAACACGATGTGACTGGCCGCCGGCGCAAGCATCTCGATGATGCCCTCGCCCGCAACATCGCCGTCGAGAATGGCCGGTATGCCCGCCTCTCGCGCTGCTGACAAAGTTGCCAATGCAAGCTTTGGCCATCGGACGTCGACGAGCACCGCGTCGAAGGACGAGACGTCGCGTTCGGTCACCGGCCTGACCGTATCGTGCAGCCGCGCATCGTAGAAGGGCACGATCAGCCGTTCGCCCCGATCATCGACGAGGATCGTCGAGACGGCCGAGCGGGCGCCGTCTATCCGCAGCATGTCACTCGTATCGATGCCGCTCTTGCTGAGGTCGGCAATGATGCGTTCGCCGGCGGCATCGTTGCCGACCGCACCCCAGAGGCTGGCAGCGCCGCCAAGCCGAACGATGGCATAGGCCGCACTCGACGCCATGCCTTCGGCAACCTGCAGCATCTCATAGGGCAGGATCTTGCCCTGGCCGGCGGGCAATGCACGGACACGAAACAGCGTGTCCAGAACCGCCGCGCCGACACACAGGACGCGGCGGGGCGGATTGAAGTCGGAAGAAGTGGTCAATCGTCGTCTCGCCCGTTCACTTGACGGCTCCGGCCGTCAGCCCTGCCACGATCTGCCGTTGCGCAAACACGGTCAAGATCAGCACGGGCAAGGTAACGATCAACGCCGCCGCTGCAAGCGGACCCCAACTGACCTGTTCGAAGGAGAGCATGTTATAGACGGCGACGGGAAGTGTGCGCGTCTCGCGACTGGCGAGCACGATGCCGAAGACGAAATTGTTCCACGAGAAGATCACCGACAGGATGAAGGCGACGACGATGCCGGGTCTTGCAATCGGCAAGGCGACCAGGCGGAAGACCTGCCAGGGTGTGGCGCCGTCGATGCTTGCCGCCTCTTCCAGCTCCATCGGCGTCGTTTCGAAATAGCCGATCATGATCCAGACGACGATCGGCACGGTGACCACGAGATGGATGATAATTTGCGGCATCAGCGTGCCGAGCAGGTTCAGCCATTGGAACAGCAGGAAGAGCGGGATCAGGAAGGACAGGCCCGGCGTCATGCGCGCGATCATGATGACCATCGCCGACTTCTCCGCCTTCAGGCGCGCAATGCCGTAGCCGGCGGGCACGCCGATCACGAGCGCCAGAAGTGTGGCACTGCCTGTCACCAGCAGCGAATTCCAGAGATAAAGGAAGAAGTTGTTCTCCTCGAAGACCTTCAGGTAGTTCGTCCAGGCGAAACGCTCCGGAATGAAGATCGGTGGATAGGCGCCATTGTCGATTTCATATTTCAGCGACAGCGAGATCATCCAGAGAAAGAACAGGATGACCGGCGAGATCATCACCAAAGCGACGAACAGCAGTCCGATGCGGTCGAGCGTCTTGCGCTTCATCAGCGTCCCTCCGCATTGGACCAGTTCGCTCGCTGCCGAACCATCAGAAGGACGAAGGAGAGCAGCACGATCAGGATGAAAAAGACGACCGCCATGGCCGAGCCATAGCCAATATCGTAGTAAGCGAAGGCGGTGTTGTAGAGGTAGATATTGATCGTTTCGGAGGCCGTGCCCGGGCCGCCCTGGGTCATGGCGTAGATAATGTCGAAGCTCTTCACCGCGTCAATGCTGCGGATGATCACCGCGATCATCAGAAATGGCGCAATCATCGGCAACGTCAGATAGCGGAATTTCTGCCAGACATTCGCACCGTCAATCTCAGCACTTTCATAGGGCTCGCGCGGAACCGCCGCCAGGCCGCCGAGCACGATCAGCATGACGAGCGGAGTCCATTGCCAGGTTTCGACCAGGACCAGCGAGGGGATGACGCTGCTCTGATTATAGATCCACTCCTGCGGTCCAATGCCGATGAAGGACAGGAGATAGTTGAGAACGCCGAGCTGCGGATGGAACATCATCGTCCACACCAGCGCGATGGCGACAGGCGTCGCCATCATCGGCATCACGAATATACCACGGAGGAGCCCGCGCAGCGGAAATTGGGCATCGAAGATCAGCGCGGCGAGCGTCCCCAAAAACAGGGGCGCCGCCACGGAGAGGACAGTATAGAGCACCGTGTGCCAGAGCGACTCCCAGAAACGCATATCGACTGCCAGGCGGGCATAATTGTCCAGCCCCGCAAAGACTTGCGATTGCCCGAGCGTCCAGCTGTTGACGCTCATCCACAGGGTAAAGACCCATGGAAAAACGATGACGGCTGATATGACGATCAGCGCCGGGATGACAAAGGGCCAGTAGTTGGGAGCAAACCGATCCGGTTTGCCCCTTCCTTTGGAGGCGGCCTTGGCCGCTGCGGCCGTTTCGATGCTCGCCGAAGCCATTATCCCTCGCTTTTCGCCAGCACGGGTTCGAACTGGGCCGTTGCCGCCTTCAGCTCGGTTTCCGGGTCGGCGCCGCCGATCATGTTGGTGAGACCGACGCCATAGATGTCGCGGAACTCGGTGACCGGAATGATGACCGGCAGCGCGAGCTGCGAAATCTTGCCGGAGCCGGCGACCGCATCCAGCCATGCGCCGGGCATCTTGACACCTTCGCGGACCTTTGCATCCTCAAGAACGGACTGGCGGAAAGGAACGCCGGCGCCGGCCTGCAGCAGGCGAGCCCCCATGTCGTGCGAAATTGCCCATTGGCAGAAGAGGTAGGCTGCTTCCTTCTTCTGACTTGCCGCGACGACACCAAGGCCGTCGCCGAAGGTTCCCGCGGCTTGCGCCTTCGGGCCTTTCGGCATGATGCCATAGCCGACCTGGCCGACAACACGCGACTTTTCCGGATTCTCGATCGGCGGCGCAAAGCCGACGCCATCCAGCCACATGCCGACCTTGCCCTGCAGGAAGGCCGACTGCGCTTCGGCCCAGTTGAAACCGGAGACGCCGGGAGGGGCGGTCTTGGTCATCAGCTTCTGGTAAAGCTTTGCGGCATCGACTGCTTCCTGCGATGTCGTACGCAGCTTGCCGTCCGGGCCAAGCGGGCTCGAACCGTAGCCGAGCAGCAACGTCGTCCAAACCGGGGTGTTGGCGTTCTTCAGGCCGCGGGCGACGAAGCCGTAGGTGTTGGTCGAAGGATCGGTCAGCGCTTCGGCTGCACTTGCCAGCTCGTCGAAGGTCGAGGGGTAGGCAAGTCCCTTCTTCTCGAACAGAGCCTTGTTCCAGTAGATGATCCAGTAGTCGACCGAGAAAGGCAGCGAACGCAGAACGCCATCCGCATCCTTGGCGAAGGCAAGGCCAGCTTCTGCAAAGTCGGGTTCAGTGAGCGACGGATCGGTCAGAGCCGGATCCTTCAGAAAGCCGCTGATATCGGCAAGCCAGCCGCCCTTTTCGAACTGGCGTTTCTGGACGTGGTAGCTCATGTGCACGACGTCGAAGCTCGGCTTGCCGGAGCTCAGTTCGATCGTCGTTTTCTGGCGCTGCTGCTGTTCAGGGGTTGCTTCGGCATTGACCTTGATGCCGGTAAGCTCCTCGAACTCGGGCAGGTACTTAGTCAGGATCTCACTGCGTGGGCTCTTGACCAGATTGACTTCGAGTGTGGTGCCGGCGAAGCGCTTCCAGTCGACGGCAGCAGCAGCTGGCCGCATGCCGAGCATGCTGCTGGCCCCAAGCGCGGCCGTCCCCGCCAGAAAACCGCGTCGCGTCGGATTGAAGAATGATGGCATGTTGATCCTCCTCGTTATGCCGGCGATCTCCTCATCCCCGGCTGTTCATTCCCGATTAGATCCTGAGCGCACGATCCCTTGCGTGATTGATGTGTGCGACAAGGCTGTTGACGGCATCCTCCGCCGATCGACGTTCGATTGCTTCGAGCACTTTCAGATGCTCACCCATGACGGGCCCGACGTGACCGTCGATGCGAAAGCGATCCTGGCTGATCAGCCGCATCTTGATTGAGTTCACGCGGTAGGCGTTCGAAATGATGGTATTTCCAAGGGCATCGATAAAGGAATCGTGCATGCCCCAGTCGACCGCCTGGGCGCGTAGCTCCAATTCGTGCGAGCCATCGCCGTTTCGAATGGCGTCGGCAATATCGCGATGCTGCTTCAACAACCCGGCGATCGTCTCGTCCGAGGCAGAGCGGGTGAAGAGCGCTACGGCCTCCTTCTCCAGGAACACACGCAGCTGGAACGCTTCGCGAATGAGGTTCAAGTCGATGTGGGCGATCTGCAAGCCCCGCTGCGGCACGGTCTTGATCAGCCCTTCGGCTTCGAGCCTCGGGATGAGCTCGCGGATGGCGCCGAGCGTCAATCCCGTCAATTCCACGAGACGGCGCTGCGAAACGAACTGGCCGGGACGCACGTCACGCGCAAGAAGGTGGCGCGTGAAACTTGCATAGGCCTTTTCCCGCAGCGTCGGCTGCTCGTCCGTACCGTCCATCGCCTCCTCCAGCACCATGTCCGACCTATGCTGCTTTCGACCGGAAAAGACTGTCGAAAGCGCGGGCGAGTTGGGCCTGCCCCTCGCCGGATATTGAAACGAGCGGCGGACGAACCGCAAGCCAGATTTCATCCGAGGTCTGGTGTGCCACCATGGCCTTCACGGCTGGCACGACCGGATAGTTGAGCAGTTCGTCCACGAATGCCTCGATGCGGGGATCGTCCTTGCCGTCTTCGGCCATCAGCTTGACGTAGCGGGGTACAAAATTCGCCATGCCCGAGATCGCGCCTTGGCCGCCCAGCCGAACGCCCCTGGCGAGATGACGCTCGTCGCCGATCAGGATGATGAGGTCGCCATGTGTCTTGAGCAGGCTTTCCGTGAACGGCCAGTCGCCGGAAGAATCCTTGACGCCTGTGACGATGTTCGGAAAGGCGGTCCGTAAGCGGCCGATCAGCGACACGGTCAGTGGAACCATTGTGATGGAGGGAATATTGTAGACGATGATGTCCCGCGCCCGATCGCCCAATATGGCGAAGACGGCCGCAAACCACTGGAAGACGCCGTCGTCACCGACATTTTTGAAATAGGACGGCGGAGCCAGCAGGATATTCCTCGCTCCGAGCGAAAGGGCATGACCCGCCTGCGTCGCCGCATCCTCGACCGAGTCGACCAGCACGCCGACGATGATCTCCTCTGCCGCGATCCCTGCATCCAGGAAGGCTGCGAGCACGCGCTCGCGTTCCCGGCTTCCGATGGAGGAGCCCTCGCCCGTGGTCCCGAACAATGTCACGCTGCCGCAGCCAGCCGCCAGGCACCGCCGCCCCTGAGCAATCATCGCATCGAGGGCGATCTCGCTGTTGCTGTCAAACGGCGTGGCAAGGGCGACAGAAAGCCCGAATTTTGGTGGCAAAATCATTCCTCCCCCATCTGGTGGATCAGATCTAGCAGACTAACATGTTAGCTGTAAAGACCTGGCGCGGGAAGTTCCTTCATCCGGGAGCAGCGCGGCGGCAAGGGGCAATAACTTCCCTCGCGGCCATGGCCCGCTTCCGCTGCGAGGTTCGCGATAGCTATTGCCGGCTATCTGGCAGTTATTCGGAACTTAAAGAGCAATGGCAAATCTTCGGGGGCGTTCTCCAAGGCATCCATGCTCCTCGCGTGCGCCAACTCGCTCATGCGCCATCTGCATGTCGGCCAACTGCGGGCCTAGGACTTTCTCTCAATTTCACAGTAGACAATGCTGCGGTTTGAGCCGGACCAAACAGACACCTCCGCATCTGTCCCTCTCATGCTTTCATGGGCGATCGAGCCCATTTCGCGTTCTGACCGCAATAGCAGCGCCCAGTTCATGAACGTCTCCATATAACCATCGACGTCCGTTTCCGGGGAGAAGTTGGCGAACAGGAATGTCCCGCCGGGCTTAAGCATGCCGAGGCACTTTCTGGTCAGTTTGACGGCGACCGCGTCCGGCAAATAGTCATAGAGCCCTGCCGCATAGACGAAATCGAACATTCCCAGCGCATGCCTTCCCCCCAGCAGGGATTTGACCGAACCGTTCACAGCCTCGACGGACGTGCCGGCGAAATCGCGGGCCACGGTTCCAACGCTCATTGGGTCCTGATCCAAAGCTACCCAGCGTTTGATCGAACCGGTGCCGAGCGCGCGCGACAAAGGCGCTTCCCGAAGATGCCCCGACGCGATGGCCAGGATTTCGGTGGAACCAGCCTGAACCGAAGCGATTTGGTCGACGCGGCGCGCCAGAATATCTCGACGCTCCCTTACCGCCACGGATGACGAAGCATTTCGGGTATAGGCGTAGATCGAACGTCCCAGGTTGCTCGATGATGCGACCGCGTCCTCGATCTCGGGCCTGCCGTAGATGAAGTCGAGAAGACGTGCGTCGCCGGAATAGCCGCGCGGCTTTTCGAACGACCAGCGGGTCAATGGATCCTGATGCAGATAGTGAGCAACCGGATGAGATTGCGCGATCGGAACGATGACGTCCCACACGTCGGCGTGAAAGCGGCGCCGCAACTGATGCAGGGCGTCGGTGAGACGCTCGATTATCGCGCCAGGCTCGACCCCGGATTTGAACTGACGCATCGACACGTCAAGGCTGAGGGCAAGCTCGGCTTTGGCAACAACAAGCTCGCCGGGCTTCGGCGCAGCAAACCTCCTTGCCACCCGACGAATTTCACCGGGCGCGACGAGACTTTCACCATCCAAGATAAGACTTCGTGCCATTTCGAGACCCCTTGACCTAGCGTTAAGCATAATCAACCTCGAAATAGGATGCGACTGGAATCTACACGGGATAAGGGTAATTCTACTGTTGCGGGTGGGAGCCTGCTTCTCTACGAATGTTAAATAACAAGACAAACCCGTTGCAGGTTGCCGAACGAAATTTGGAGGGCGCCGAAGCATGGCTTGCAGTTTATTTTCGGTAGATCGTGGCCGGGCTGGCATCGTTACATGAGCGCGGCTTACCCTACTGTGCGGCGTGATGAATCAACCGACAGCTTTTCATTTTCCGAGGCTTGCAAATCTCTGGAAGCCGAAAATGATTCTGTCAGGAGGCAAAGCTCACGGCATGGTCTTTGGATCGCAGTCGCCGTTTATGTCTCCTTCGCACTTCCCGACCGGTGGCTTATCCCCGACGTTGCGCCTGCGACGATCACCGCGCGATTCGTCGTCGCGGCGATGGCGCTGCTGGCTTTTGAAGTCTTGCGACTGGCGAAAGCGAAAACCGTCTGGCTGGACATCACATGCGCCCTTGCGCTGCTTGCGGGCTATTTGGCCTGGCTTTACCCGGCGATCGGCACCCGTGACGTCACTGCCATGTCTTACTACATGATTTTCGGCGCCATCTTCATGATGGGCGCCAATCTCTTTTTCAGTTTCCCGTTTCGGCTGTCGGTGATCACGTCCAGCTTCGTGCTCTGCGCATTTTTCGTGACGATCGAGGCCTATTTTCCGTCAAGTCAAATCTACAAGCTTGCCTTCGGGATGTTCTACATTTCCTGCTTTGTCTTCACGTCTTCCATCAATTGGCGATTGAATGTCGAGCGCCGAAACGTGTTGCTGAACGCGGCGGAGGCCCGCTATCAGCACTGGGAAGCGTCCGAACGCGGAAGGTCGCTGCTCGAGCTTTCGAATACCGACTACCTGACAGGCATAAGCAACCGGCGTGCGCTCGATCGGCGACTCGACGAATGCTGGGCCGCCTGGAAGGACGAAGGCCGCGACTTTGTCGTGTTCCTTATCGACGTCGACTTCTTCAAACGCTTCAATGATCGCTACGGGCATCAGGAAGGCGACCGATGCCTGACTGTCGTCGCCAATGTGCTGAAGGCGGTTGTCGAATCGTCGGGTGGCATGATTGGCAGGTACGGCGGCGAGGAGTTTATCGTGGTCATGCCGGCCGAAACTCCCTCGATTGCCATGAGTCTCGCCGAAAGGATCAGAATGGAAGTCGAGTTTCTTGCGATTGCTCATGACGAGCGACCAGATGACAGCCCGATCGTCACCGTCAGCATTGGCGTCGCTTTCACCCGCGAGGACGTTGGAGAGAAAGTTGAGCGGATAGTGCGTGAAGCCGATCTTGCTCTCTACAATGCCAAAGCAAGCGGCCGAAACTGCATTCGTCGGTTTGATCCCTCGTTGCCTCGCCCCGACGACAACGCCGGTAAACTCGTCCCGCTGCTGACGGCCGCCATTGACCGCAAACTGGTCTCGCTCGTTTACCAACCGATCTTCGACCTGACGAATGAGAGAGCAAAAGCTGTCGAGGCTTTGATGCGCCTCAGGATGCCCGATGGCACCGCGGTTTCGCCGAGGACGTTCATTCCGGTTGCGGAGCGAACGGGCGCTATCCTCGAATTGGGTAAGTGGGCGATCGAGACGGCATGCCGCGATATACTGATGACAGATCGGATGGCTACCGTGAGCGTCAACGTGTCGCCGATACAGCTGCGCTCCCCCGGCTTCGCTGCGAGTGTCGGTGATATTCTTGCACGGTGCGGAGTCAGCGGGTCGCGGCTGGCCCTGGAAGTCACCGAAGGCCTGGACATGGATATGCAGTCGGAGGTGCTGAAATGCGTTGCCGACCTGCGGGCTCTCGGCGTCGAAATTTGGCTTGACGATTTCGGCTGCGGCTTCGCGGGCCTCTCTTGGCTGCGGGCGATCGAGTTTCAGACGGTCAAGGTCGATCGAACCTTCCTGCACGATTGCTCCGACCCACGCGGATTGACGATGCTTCAGGACATGATCTCTCTCATCCGCAATCGTGGGAATACGATCCTGGTGGAGGGCGTCGAAACTGCCGCACAATTGTCCCTGCTCAAGGATCTTCGCATTGATCGTGTCCAAGGCTTTCATATGGGCATGCCGGTGAGCGCCGAACGTCTGAACGCGGCATAACTCGAGCTCAACTCTTCCGGAAGACGGCTATCTTTTGCCGATCGGTTGCGAATGTGTTGCCGACGCCTCGAAGGCGAAAGGGTCAGTTTCGCTGATCACTTTTGTTCAAGAAGCGTCGGGGAAAAACTGCTATATCCGCCCGATGCAGAGCATTTCACAGGAACAGGCGACCGAAGCCATGCCGCTCGCAGGAGCGGAGACGACGCGCTTTTGGCGCGATCCGCGCTTCGGCGGCATGGAATGCCTGAGCGCGACCTTCCTGACGCATGAGTTCGCGCCGCACGCCCATGATACGTTCAGCATCGGCGCCATCGAGAGCGGCAGCCAGATTGCCACGATCTGCGGCGCCCGCGAGGCCTCCGGCCCCGGCGATCTCTATTTGATCAATCCGGGCGAGACGCATGACGGCGCGCCGACCGATGGCGGCTATCGCTATCGCATGATCTATCCCGACCTGTCGCTGTTTCGCGAAATACTGGAGGATATCACCGGCCGCGTCTTTCACGGCACGCCGGCCTTCGGCAAGCAGATCCTGCATGATCCCAAACTGGCCGCGGCGTTTCTTTGTGCGCACCGGACCTTGGAGGCGGGAGCCGGGGCGCTGGAGACCAGCCAGAGCATGTTCCTGGTGCTTGACGCGATGTTTCGCCAGCATGGAAGTTCGATCATCGTGCCGACCGATACCGCGGAGCGTTCAGCGGTTCGGCGGGCGCGGGATTACCTGACGCAGCATTACGCGACCGATCTGGGTCTGGAGGAGCTCGCCGCGGTTGCCGGGCTCAGCCGCGCGCATCTGATCCGCGCCTTCCGCAAGGAATTCCATATCACGCCGCACGCCTTCCTTACCGATATCCGCATCAGGAGCGCGCGCCGCAGGCTGCAGGCCGGCGAGTTGCCGGCAGAGGTCGCATTGGAATGCGGTTTTGCCGACCAGGCGCATTTCACCAGGCACTTCAAGGCCCGTACCGGATTAACGCCCGGCCAGTATCGGGCGCGATAATCACTTTCGTTCAAGACGTCCGTTCGGCCCGGCTCTATGACCTCGGCATCAAGCGGAGGTTTGAACGTGCACAACAATGAAATCTGGGCGGAGTTTTCAGGCGGAATGCGGGCGATCGCGCCACTCGTTGCCGCCGTCATTCCGATTGGGCTTGTCTTCGGCGCCGTCGCCGCAACGAAGGGACTTTCTCCCTTGGAAACCGGGCTGATGAGCGCGCTCGTCTTTGCCGGCGGTTCGCAATTCGTGGCGATGGATATCTGGACGCATCCCGCCTCCTGGACGAGCCTCGGTTTCGCAGCCCTTCTCGTCAACATCCGCCACGTATTGATGGGAGCATCGATCGTCACAAAGATGCAGGCGTTTTCACCGCGCGCCCGTTATCTCTCGGTGCTTTTTCTGGCCGACGAAATCTGGGCAATGGCGGAATTCCGCGCCGGTGTGGCGAGGCTGAAGGCGGCATGGTTTGCCGGGCTGGCAGCGCCCTTCTATCTGGCATGGGTTCTTTCCGGGCTGGCGGGCGCCACGCTCGGCGCTTTTCTCGGCGATCCCGCAGCGCTTGGGCTGGATTTTGCCTTTCCTGCCGTTTTCATCGTGCTCGTCATGGGATTCTGGAAAGGACGAGAGACTGGCGCCATTCTGCTTGCGAGCGCGGCAGCGGCCGTGCTGACCCACCACTTCGTACCCGGCGTCTGGTACGTCGCGGCCGGCGCTCTCGCCGGTGTCGCGGCCGCGACCTTCAGCGGTATGCGCCGCTTGGAGGTGACGCCATGACGTTCGACCTGCAGACCCTGCTCGCCATTCTGGCCATGGCGGCTGCGACGATCCTGACGCGTGTCAGCGGGCTCTTTCTGCTGCGGTATGTGTCGCTGGACGGCAGCAGGCGCAAGGCGATCGAATCCATACCGCCCGCCGTGCTCATGGCCGTGGTGGCGCCGACCGCTTTTGCGACAGGTATCGCAGAGAGCGCCGCCTGTGCGGTTACCGCACTAGCTGCCCTGCGTTTGCCGATGCTGGTCGCTGTCGCCACCGGCGTCGTCTGCGTGGCGCTGCTCAGGGCGATCGGCTTCGGCTGAGCCGATGCCGCCGCATCTGGCTACTCCTTCACCGCACCCGTCATCGAGGACACGTAATAATCCACGAAGAAGGAATAGAGCATGACGACCGGCAGCGAGCCGAACAGCGCGCCCGCCATCAGCGATCCCCATTCGAAGACGTCGCCGCGCACCAGTTCGGTCAAGACGCCGACCGGAATCGTCTTGTTCTCCGAGGACTGGATGAATGTCAGCGCGTAGATGAATTCGTTCCACGACAGCGTGAAGGCGAAGATGCCGGCCGAGATCAGGCCGGGCACGGCGAGCGGCAGGATGATCTTCACCAGGATCTGCCAGCGGTTGGCGCCGTCGACCAGCGCGCTCTCTTCCAGTTCGAAGGGGATCGAGCGGAAATAGCCCATCAGCAGCCAGGTGCAGAAGGGAATGAGGAACGTCGGATAAGTGAAGATCAGCGCCAGGCGCGAGTCGTAGATGCCGAGCTTGAAGACGATGAAGGCGAGCGGGATGAAGAGGATCGACGGCGGGATGAGATAGGCGAGAAAGATGACGAGGCCGATCTGCCGCGAGCCGGTGAAACGCACCCTTTCGATTGCATAGGCGCCGAACACCGAGGCTACCAGCGACAGCGCCGTCGAGCCGACCGCCACCAACATCGTATTCCACAGCCAGCCCGGATAAGACGTCTCCAGGAACAGATATTTGATGTGATCGAGCGTTGGCTTGACCACCCAGAACGGGCTGAAATTGTTGTAGTCGGTCAGCTGCTCGTTCGGCTTCACCGCGGTGATTGCCATCCAGTAGAAAGGAAAGAGCAGCACGAAGACGAAGACCGCCATCGGCAGGTAGAGCATCACCACGCGGCGCGGCAGCCGGTTGAGATAGCTCATGCCCTCGGCATTGTCCGTCAGGACCTCATTGGCGGTTTTGAGATTGGTCGACATTGTTTTCCCCTAATCCTGGCCGCCCTGCTGCCATTTGCGGCGTTGCAGGCCGAAGAAGCTGAACATGATGGCGCCGAGCAGGAAGGGCACCATGGCGACGGCGATGGCCGCCCCCTCGCCCAGCTGGCCGCCCGGAATGCCGCGCTGGAAGGAGAGTGTCGCCATCAGATGCGTGGCGTTGACCGGCCCGCCCTTGGTCAGCACGTAGATCAGCTGGAAATCCGTGAAGGTGAAGAGCACCGAGAAGGTCATGACGACGGCGATGATCGGCGTCAGCATCG
The DNA here is from genome assembly GCF_001664385.1 of Rhizobium phaseoli. Lineage (NCBI taxonomy): Bacteria > Pseudomonadati > Pseudomonadota > Alphaproteobacteria > Hyphomicrobiales > Rhizobiaceae > Rhizobium > Rhizobium phaseoli. The sequence continues at coordinate 774,779 of NZ_CP013536.1, forward strand.
GCAGCGTCACATAGCGGAAGCGCTGCCAGCTGGTCGCGCCGTCGAGCGAGGCGGCCTCCTGCAGCGAGGCCGGAATGGTCTGCAGGCCGGCGAGCAGCGAGATCGCCACGAAAGGAATGCCGCGCCAGACATTGGCGACGATGACCGAGATGCGGGCATTGGTCGGATCGCCGAGGAAGTTGATCGGTCCGCTGATCAGCCCGAGTTTCATCAGTGACCAGGAAACGATCGAAAACTGGGAATCGTAGATCCACCAGAAGGCGAGCGCCGAAAGCACCGTCGGCACCACCCAAGGCAGGAGCACGATCGCCCGGAAGAAGGATTTGAACGGAAGGTGCTGGTTCAAAAGCAGCGCCAGCCAGAGACCGAGCGCGAATTTCAGCGCCGAAGCGATGACCGTATAGAGAATGGTATTGAAGACCGACAACCAGAAGACGGCGTCGTCGGCGAGGAACTGATAGTTTTCCAGGCCGATGAAGATGCCGTCGCGGCCGATCCGCGTATCGGTGAAGCCAAGCCAGACGCCGAGCCCCAGAGGGTAGGTCAGGAAGCAGACAAGGAACACCGCGGCCGGCAGCATGAACAGGAAGCCGAGCACATTGTTGTTCTGCATAAGCGAGGAGATCGGTCCACGCCTATCCCCGGATTTCAAGGTCGACATTGCTTGCCTCCAGATTGCATTCAGTTCTTGAGAGACGACGGCATGCCGGCTGCCGGCATGCCGTCTTCCTGACTCTGGATCAGACGCGGTAGTAGCGGTTCGCCCGGCGTTCGGCTTCCTTCATCGCATCCTCCGGCGACATCTGGCCGGTGACGGCGGCGGCATACATGTCGACCAGCACATAGTCGGCCATGGTCGCGGCCGAGGCATAACCGAGCGGGCCGGCATAGCCGTTCGGGCGCAGCCTTTCCGAGGCGCGGGCATAGGGCGCGTGGACCGGATCGGCGGTCCAGATCGGGTTGTTGGCGAAGGCCTTCAGCGGCTGGCAGCAATAGGCGCTGGATCCCTGGATCCAGGCATTCATCTGGTTGGCCTCCATCATGAACTTGATATAGGCCTTGGCCGCTTCCGGATATTTGCTGTGTTTGAAGAGAAGCAGCGAGCTCGTCTGGAAAAGCTCGACGCTCTTGCCGACCGGTCCGATCGGGAAGTTCGTCGTGCGGATGTCCTTGGCGATCTCGGCGAGCTTCGGGTCGTTCTTCGCCGTGTAATAGACCGAGACGCCGTTGGCGATCAGCGATACCTGGCCGGCCAGGAAGGCGCGGTTGTTATTGACATCCTGCCAGCTTTCCGTGCCCGGAATGAAGGTCGCGTAAAGTTCCTTGGCATAGTTGATCGACGCCAGCGTCTCGGGGCTGTTGATCGTCACCTTGCCACCTTCGTCGACCATCTTGCCGCCATGGCTCCAGAGCAGCCAATGCGCATAGTTATTGCCGTCGCCGACCGCCTTGCCGTGCGGAAAGCCGGCGGGCGTGCCCTTTGCCTTCATCGCCTTGCAAAGCTCGAGGAAGCCTGCGGTATCGTTCGGGAATTCGTTGAAGCCGGCGGCTTTCACATGGGTGTCGCGATAGACGACGGCATTGCCGATCGCCGTCAGCGGCATGGCGATGAAGGTGTCGCCGCGGGTGGCATAGCCCTTCACGCCGTCGTACCAGCCTTCGTACTTGTTGCCGAGATAGTTGCCGAGTTCGGTGAGATCGACCAGCTTGTCGGGATATTGGTGGGCGTCGTCGAACCAGCACATGATGAGATCGGGTCCGGAGCCGACATTGGCGGCAACGGCTGCCTTCGGGCGGATGTCCTCCCAGCTTTCCTTGTCGATGCGCACTTCCACGCCTGTGGCTTCGGTGAACTTCTTGGTGTTGGCGATCCAGGCCTCCTCGTCGCCCTTCACGAAAGGCGTCCAGCGCAGCAGCCTGAGGCTTGCGCCGCTTTCCGGCGTGTAGGTCGGCTCGGCCTGCGCAAAGGATGGCTTGATGCCGAGACCGGCAACGCCGGCAACGGCTGCCGATGCGGCAAGAAATTCACGTCTCTTGATCCTCATGAGATTCCTCCTCATTGAAACAGCGGGAGCATTCTCCGACGTCCACCTCCCGCTTGGTGAACGGCGGTCTGGCATCCCGGGAGCGCTAGCTACCCCGATGCTTGCTGTCCGGCGGCAGGGAAGACTCCTCCTCTCCCGGGCCGCCGCCGGATGGCGTCAGTCGGTCAACCTCTTACCGCCTTCGGCATCGAAGAGGTGGACATGCGCGGCGTCGATCGCCACGCGGATGGCTTCGCCCGGGCGGGCATCGACACGCTCGCGGAAGACGCAGCTGACTTCGCTGCCGCCAAGTCGGACGGTCAGATGGGTCTCATAACCGGTCGGCTCGATCACCACGATTTCGGCAGGCAGGCCGTTCGGATCGAGCGAGATGTATTCGGGGCGCAGCCCGTAGACGAGGTCGCGGCCGACAGCACTTGCTGGCGGGTTGGCGACCGGCAGCCGCGTACCGTTGGCCGCAACGAATTGACCGGGATTTTCCGGATCGAGCCTGCCGTGGATCATGTTCATCGCCGGCGAGCCGATGAAGCCGCCGACGAAGAGATTGGCGGGACGGTCGTAAAGCTCGAGCGGCGAGCCGATCTGCTCGACGATGCCGTCATGCATGACGACAATCTTGTCGGCCATCGTCATCGCCTCGATCTGGTCATGGGTGACGTAGACGGTCGTCGTCTTCAGGCGCTGGTGCAGTTCCTTGATCTCGGCGCGCATGGCGACGCGCAATTTCGCATCGAGGTTGGAGAGCGGCTCGTCGAACAGGAAGACCTCGGGATCGCGCACGATGGCGCGGCCCATGGCGACGCGCTGGCGCTGGCCGCCGGAAAGCTGGCGCGGATAACGGTCGAGCAGCTTGTCGAGGCCGAGGATGCCGGCCGCATATTTCACCCGTTTCTCGGCTTCCGCTTTGGGCGCCTTGTTGAGCATGAGCGAAAAGCCCATGTTCTGCTCCACGGTCATGTGCGGATAGAGCGCATAGTTCTGGAAGACCATCGCGATGTCGCGGTCCTTGGGCGGCAGTGTGTTGACGACCCGCCCGCCGATCTTGATCTCGCCGCCGGAAATATTCTCGAGACCGGCCAGCATTCTCAGAAGGGTCGACTTACCGCAGCCTGACGGGCCGACGAGGATGACGAATTCGCCATCGGCAATATCGATATCCACCCCCTTGATGACGGGATGCGCGCCGAATGATTTCCGGACGTCTTCAAATTGAACGTTTGCCATACTCCCTCCTCCCAGATCATGAGCATTACGCAAGCAATATATCTATGTCGTTTTCAGCCGGCGGCAGCCCGCCTTCTCACCCCCGCCCGACGAAGGGCATCTTCGTCGCCATCACTGTCATGGTCAGCACATTGGCGCTGAGCGGCAGGCCCGCCATGTAGACGACTGCATCGGCAATATGCGCGGGGTCGATCGTCGCCTCCGCCGCGATACTGCCGTTTGCCTGCAGCACGCCGGCCGCGATCTTCGTCGTCATATCGCTTGCGGCATTGCCGATATCGATCTGGCCGCAGGCGATGTCGAATTCGCGCCCGTCGAGGGCGGTGGATTTCGTCAGCCCCGTGATGGCGTGTTTCGTCGCCGTGTAAGGCGCGGAATTCGGACGCGGCGTCGTGGCGGAGACGGAGCCGTTGTTGATGATGCGCCCGCCGCGCGGGTTCTGGCTCTTCATCAGCCGGAAGGCCTGCTGGGTGCAGAGAAAGGCGCCGGTGAGATTGGCGGCGACGATGGCGCTCCACTGCTCGAACGAGACCTCTTCCAGCGCCACGCCCGGCACGGTGACGCCGGCATTGTTGACCAGGAGGTCGAGCCGCCCGTATTTTTCGGAGATGGCGTCGAAGAGCCCGCGAACGGAGTCGGGATTGCCGACATCGGCGGAAACCGCGAAGAACTCCGCGCCGGTTTCGCGGCCAAGCTCGCTTGCGGCCTTTTCAAGCACGTCGGCCCGCCGTCCTGAAATGACGACCGTGTAGCCGGCAGCGCCGAGCCCCCGCGATATGGCCCGCCCGACGCCGGTGCCGCCGCCGGTGACAAGCGCGATCCTTGCCGCTCCGCTGGCCGATATGCTCATGCGATCCTCCCGTCGAGTTCATCCTCGATATGCACCTGCAGGATTTCGTCGAAGCTTGTCTCCGCCTTGAAGCCGAGCGAAGAAGCGCGCTCGGCATCAAACTGGGTCGGCCAGCCGGCGACGATGCGTTCGATGACAGGATCGGGCACGCGTTTGATGAGCGCGGCCGCCTTGTCGCCGGCCACGCGGCGCAGAGCTTCGATTTCTTCGGAGACCAGCGCCGAGAGGCCCGGCATGGTGAGATTTCGCCGCGCGCCGATCCGTGCCGTATCGATCGTCGCGGCATGGACGAAGAAGCCGACGGCGGCGCGCGGGCTTGCGAACCAGTGCCGCACGTTGTCGCTGACCGGCAGGATCGCTTCCTTGCCGACCAGCGGTTCGCGCAGGATGTTGGAGAAGAAGCCCGATGCCGCCTTGTTCGGTGCGCCGGGCCGCACGCAGATGGTCGGCAGCCGGATGCCGATGCCGTCGAAAATGCCTCGGCGGGAATAGTCGGCGAGCAGCAGTTCGGCGATCGCCTTCTGCGTGCCGTAGCTCGTCAGCGGCGTGGTGAAGAATTCGTCCGGAATGACCTCGGGGAACGGTGTGCCAAAGACGGCGATCGAGGACGCGAAGACGAGGCGCGGCACATAGTTGCTGGTGAGACCGGCCTGACGGACCGCATCGAACAAAGCGCGCGTGCCGTCGAGATTGACGGCGTAACCCTTGTCGAAATCCGCTTCCGCCTCACCCGATACGATGGCGGCGAGATGGAAGATCAGGTCCGGCCGGCCTTCGATCAGCCTGTCGGCGGCGCCGGCCCCGGCGAGGTCGACCGTCAGCGCCGTCGAGACCGGCCGGAGCGGTTCCGGCACCGGCGGCTGAAAGGCGTCCGCCAGCGTCAGCCGGGTGACGGGCCGGCCGAAAGCCAGCGGCTCGCGCGCGATCTTCTCAACCAGCTTGCGGCCGACCATACCGGCCGCGCCCAAAATCATCACATGCATAGCGGCTCTTCCTCCCGTTCGGCCAGCGTCTTCGGCAAGATCGCGCTGCTCGTCGCCTTCTGTGATGCAGCCGGCGGCGCGATCGGAATATGTCCGATCGAATTCAGATAGGTCTGCAACCTGCAGGTCAAGCCGGCTTGGCCGATCCGCAGATCTTCGCAGTCAAACATTCGTACGATGGGGGACGCCCGAAGCCTCGTCCGTCCCGTTTCTGCTCCAGAATTTTGTCGTTGGTATCGATACCGGTATCGGTAACAACGCCTATTTTGGTCGCATATGTCAAGTAGTGCGTGTTTTCCTTTTTTGGAAAAGAGCCTATGAATCTGGTGTTGGCCGCTGGCGAGGCAATTCGACTAAGGAATCGGTTCGATGCGTAAATCCACATTGGAAGAGGTTGCCGCCGCGGCCGGCGTCAGCAAGATGACGGCATCGCGTGCCCTTCGCGGTGCGGCCGACGTCTCCAAGGAGACGCGCGAGAAAGTGCTCCAGCAGGCCGAGCGGCTGAGCTATGTCGGCAACCGGCTGGCGTTATCGCTGTCGTCACAGCGCACGAACCTCGTCGCCGTCGTCGTTCCGAGCATGTCCAACATCGTCTTTCCCGAGATGCTGGCGGGCATTTCGGCCGGATTGCGGGGATCCGGCATGCAGGCGGTGTTCGGCATCTCCGACTACGACATGGCGAAGGAGCGCGAGATCATCCGCGACATGCTCTCCTGGCGGCCTGCCGCCATCATCGTGACAGGCCTCGACCAGCCGGCAGAAACGGTCAAAATGCTGCGGAATGCGGAGATCCCGGTCATCCAGCTGATGGACCTCGACGGCACCCCCATCGATTTCAACGTCGGGCTGTCTCACGGGAAGGCGGGAGAGGAAATGGCAAAAGCGCTTTTGGCCGGCGGCCGGCGGCGGTTTGGCTATATCGGCAGCGCGATCGACAGGGACTTGCGGGCGGGCAAACGCAAGGCCGGTTTTGAGAAGGCCCTGCGCGAAAGCGGCCTTTCCTTCGTCGATGAGCGGTTCAACGCCGCCTTTTCCTCGGTGGCCCACGGCAAGCGGCTGACAATGTCCATGCTCGCGGAGACGCGCGATCTCGATTGCATTTACTATTCCAACGACGACATGGCGACCGGCGGCGTCTTCGCGTGCCTGGAACTCGGCGTTTCCAGCCCCGCCGACATTCTGATTGCCGGGTTTAACGGGCTTGACGTCGCCCGCGCCCTCCCCGTCAGGATTGCGACGTCGATCTCGCCGCGGCGTCAGATGGGCGAAGTCGCCGCCGCACTTCTGCTGGCTGCGAGCAGACGCGACGGAAATCCGCCTGCAGAAAAGATCATTGCTTTCGATCCCGAGATTACCGGCGTCGATTAGGCTCCGGGAATCCCGTCAACAAAGCCGCTCCACCCCGCTTGTGGAATGGCTGATGGCGTCGTCTTCGAAATCATTCGGCCGACTAAAGATAAATTCAAAAGCGATTTGCCTGTCCGCAGCGCCATTGTCGCGATCATGGGCGCGATGGCGATAATCACCGACCTGATCGGTGTGCACACGGTTCTCGGTGCCTTCGTCGCCGGCATCGGGATCAAAGTGTCACGAAACGCGCGCAAACACACTCATCGCAGCAGAAAGCTATCCGCCAGCCACCTTTTCGAGGGCGTACAGGCAAGGGCAGACCCAAAGGAAGACGCCCGCCGGAGACAAGGCTTCGTTTACGGCTGGAAATACTGTCCGGGAGAGACCCCGAAGGCCGTCCTGAACACCGCAATGAAGGCGCTGGGGCCCGAGTAGCCGAGCGAGAAGGCGATATCGCTGACGCTTCGACCGGCGGCGAGCCACTCCACTGCTTTGAGGAGTTTCGCCTGCTGGCGCCAGGCGCGGAAACTCACGCCTGTCTCCGCTTGGAAATGGCGCTGGAAGCTTCGGGGGGACATGGCCGCCCGTGACGCAAGTTCATCGAGAGGCCAATCTGCACCCGGTTCGTTCCGGATATCCGAAGCGATTCTCCGGAGGCGTTCGGATGCCGGCGAGAGAAGGGACAGCGGCGCGACCGGACTCGTCTCAAGCTGGTCGAGAATGACGGCGACAAGCCGTTCGGCACGGGCACTGCCGGCGTCCGCACGAGGTATCTCGAGGAACGCCAGGATCAGTTCGCGCAGGAGCGGTGTCGTACCGATCACGCAGACGTGGGAGCTGAGGTTCACGACCGCGTCGGGGCGAAAGAAGAGGTAGCTGCGCTCCGTCTCCTGCAGGTATGTCACTTCGTGGAGGACGCCGGACGGCACGAATACGGCACGTTCAGGCGGAACGATGAAGTAGCCCCGCTCGGTCTCCAGTCTTAGCGATCCACGTACGATCTGGAAAAGCTGAGCGCGGTGGTGCGTGTGGAAAGAATAGGTTCGCCCGGCCGGCTCTGCTCCACCCTGGGCAACGGCCGTGTGCGGATAGTCCCCGAACTCGTCTTCCGGCAGATGAACATTGGTCAGGTTGTCACGGGCAATCATGGCGTCTCACAGACACAATTTGACAGACTGCCGATAACACGTCGGACGACATTTCACTAGATTGATATCACCGCAGAACAACTTGGACGTAAGTTATGACATTCGAACTCCGACAAACTGAATTTTCGGATCGCTTTGCTCCGAGCTTGTTGACGAAGCTGGCAGCTTTGCGAGCGCCCGTCATCTTTAGCTGGTGGCAACGGCGCGAGACGGAAGAGGCACTACAGTGGCTATCGGACCGTGATCTGGCCGATATAGGTGTCGCGCGCCATGAGATCCGCGAGGTGGCGCGGTCGCAAGCGCCAACTTTTGCGATGCCCGCGAAGCGGCGGGCAAGGTGATGGCGAAACCGGTCCTCAAGCAACCGCATTATCAGCGAGGTAAGCAAGATGCACGACGACGGGCTTTTTGACGAAGAGATTGCAGCAACCTATGACGACGAGGGTGGCATCTCGGCCCCGGAGGTCGTTGATCCGGCGGTCAATCTCCTGGCCGAGTTGGCAGGAGGTGGGCGGGTCCTGGAGTTCGCGATCGGTACGGGCCGCTTGGCGCTCCCTCTCGCGCGGAAAGGGGTTCAGGTGGAAGGCATCGAGCTTTCGAGAGCGATGGTGTCTCGCCTTCGCGCCAAAGAGGGCGGCGCGGAAATTCCGGTGGTGATCGGCGACATGGTCACGACCCGTGTCGAGCGGCGCTTTTCCCTCGTTTATCTGGCCTTCAACACGATCAACAACCTGACTTCGCAGGAAGCGCAGGTCGCTTGCTTTTTAAACGCGGCCGCGCATCTGGAAACTGGTGGGTACTTCCTGATCGAGGTTGGTGTACCGCCGCTTCAGCGGCTTCCGCTCGGTGAGACGCTCCTGGCGTTCGGCCGCTCCGAGACGCATTGGGGCATCGACGAATACGACGTGGTAAACCAAAACTTCTCGTCCCATCACATCTGGTTCCGGGACGGAAGCTATAGGCATTTCTCCGTCCCATTTCGTTATGCATGGCCAGCGGAATTCGATCTTATGGCGCGACTGGCCGGCTTGAAACTCAAAGACCGATGGGGTGGCTGGAAAAAGGAGCCGTTTACAAAGGTCAGCGATCGACATGTTTCCGTTTGGCAGAAGATCGCAAATAGGGAACACGCTCAAGCCCCTGGACCGTGACTTCTACTATGGTGACCCGCGCTGCATGCACCGACTTTCCGACGGCTTTGATCTGCACTTCTGCGATAGGTGCATCGGGAAAACTCTCGGTCCTGATAACGGATAAGGGTGTGGGAAACTCAAACCGGATTATGCCTTCCGACCGCAGCGTCCGGATCACCCCCATAAGTCCGATAATGGCCGAGGGGTTGGGACGCTTCAAAAGGCCGCGACGTATTCGCTGCCCCAGATGTAGATTTGACCGACGCTCATACGTCATGAAAGCGTAACCTTAACCGATCGGTCGCGGAGAACGAACATGACCAAGGTCGCTTTCAATATCAGCATGTCGCTCGACGGCTTCATTACCGCAGGAAACCAGACCAGGGAGGAACCACTCGGCAAGAACGGCGAATTTCTTCACGAATGGTTCTTCAGCAGCGGTGCAGAGGGCGATGCATATGTCCAGCGCCTCACCAGCAATATTGGCGCCGTGATCTGCGGGCGCAAATGCTATGACGACTCGATCCCATACTGGGACGAGAACGGGCCGACGGGTGCGCTAAGGCTGCCGCTTTTCGTCGTCACCCACCGGCCGTTACTCGCCTCGCACAGCACTGGAATCTATCACGCGGTTAGGACAATTCCCGACGCGGTGAAGCAGGCGACGTCGGCGGCCAGAGACAAGGATGTGAGCCTCATGGGCGGAGCCGATATCTTTCGTCAAGCTCTGGCCGGCGGGCTCGTCGACGAGATCGAGTTGCATATCGTGCCGGTGCTCTTTGGCGCTGGGACTCGCCTGTTTGACACGCTGCCCGAGCAAATCAAGCTTGAGCCCACCAGCATGCTCGAGACGCCGCTCGCTCGGCATATCGCGTATCGCGTTGTGAAGTAAGAGAAGGCAACTGCCATGCCACATTAGTAAATAGTCGTCAAAAGGATAGGTGCTGGAACAGCAGGGTCGCCGGTTCGAATACCACGCCTTTGAAGGGATACGAACTGCCGACCCGATTATTGCCCCACCACGCCCTCCGTTCGACCTTTGGGATGAATTCCAGAGGTTGAGTTTGTGCTTGCATAATCAGCAAGCGTCTCTATATTTGCTAGCATGAACAGCAAGCAGAGAAAGACTCTCGCGGCGGTCTTCAAGGACCCGGTCTCGGGAACCATCGAATGGGCCGCTATAGAGAATCTGCTTGTGGCTGCCGGGGCCGACCTCATTGAGGGGAACGGTTCCCGCGTTAAGTTTGAAAAGGACGGGATCATTGCGAGCTTCCATAGACCACATCCGGCCAAGGAAGCAAAGCGTTATCAGGTGCGCGATGCTCGCGAGTTCCTGATGCAGATTGGAGGAACGCCATGAACATCATGACCTACAACGGATATCACGCTCGCATCGAATTCGACGCTGAGGACGATGTGTTTTTCGGCAGGATTGCAGGTATCTCCGATGTAATCGGCTTTCACGGTGACAGTGTCGCTGAACTCAAGAAAGCCTTCCATGAGGCAGTCGATGACTACCTGGAGACCTGCAGGAAAATCGGCAAAGAGCCTCAGCGACCCTATTCTGGGAAGATGATGTTTCGTGTCGCTCCCGAAGTCCATCGCCGAGCAGCTCTTGCTGCTGAGCTTTCGGGAAAGAGTCTGAACCAGTGGGCAGAAGAGGTGCTGAAAGAGGCCGCCGACCATTTTGCCGAGGCGCGCTTGCCGGCGTAGTTCCCTTCACCGTACCGCCCCTCGGCGTGTCCGATGAATTGCTGTTCCCTTCGATCCATTATGCGATCTTTCTGGCCGAAAACATGAACATCCTAGCAACTAGTCAGGCAGTGGCCCCGAAAGCACGCGGTGCCACAAAGGATCGTCCATTCCGAATCCTCACTTCATTACGATTTCGATTTCCGCCAACCGGCCGCCCAAGCTTCGGCTTCCGAGCAGAACCAACGTTCGCCATACTGGGGACTGATCTTCGTTTGTGCGTAGTATCGCTGCCCCGGTACGTGGAAGGTGCGCTCGCCGGTATTGATGCTGACATTGCCCTTGATCTTGCACGTTTGTCCGGAGCTGCCCGAAGCGCTCCATGAGGCCAGCAAGTCGCTCGCGGTCCAGCCGCCGGCAGCACCAAAGGCGAGCGCGCCGATGACCAAACCCGGAAACTTGAGAAGCACCGACCGCTTCTGCGGATTGCGATAACTGCGACGCATCCCCCATCCCCATCATTTCGCGCGAGGATTGTAACTGCGCTGGGGCACGGCGAATATCTATCCAAAAGGCTTATGTCGACGTTCAGAACTTGCTGGGTCGCCCGCATGCGCGGGTGTGGCTGCGATGATTTGTCAGCGCCACTGTTCATCGGAGGTTCATTGAGCAGGAGCACCAATGGAGCCCTTCCGTCATCGGCGCCATAGCGCAGGCGGAAGAGAAGATGGAAACGTCAACATCATCGACCGAGGCCAATCACATGTCGCACAAATTGCTTCTCTCCGCTGCCGGATCGTTGCTTGCTGCATTTATCATGTCGACGCCGGCGCACGCGCTGACAATGAAGGAATGCAGCACAAAATATCAGGCGGCCAAAGCTGACGGCTCTGCCAAAGACATGAAGTGGAACGATTTCCGCGCCAAATTCTGTGGCGCGGACGCTGCTGCCGCCGACAAGGAAGACGAGGCGGACGTCGCAAAGACAACTGACAAGGAACCCGAAAAGGCGACGACCGCGGCGCCGAAGAGCGTCAAGTTCCCGAAGGCGATCGACAAGAAATATTCGACCGAGACGCCTGCAAAGGCCCGCCTCCATACCTGCGTCGATGCCTATCATTCGGCCAAGGACGCCGGCACGCTTGGAGATCTGAAGTGGATCCAGAAGGGCGGCGGCTATTGGAGCCTTTGCAACACGAGCATCAAGGCCGCTGGCTGAACGAAGGCCTAGATTTTCAGAATGCGGAAGGCCGCCGCAAGCGGCCTTTTGTTCCTCAGTGCCAACAAAGTCTTGCATCGCAGGAGATCCCACAGACGAGTTCTACCTGCTTCCACGACACGACCGAACTTCTCCGTTGCGTTATAGACCGTTTGCCGCCGACAAAGCTTTGGTTCCTTGGTGACCACTTATTGTCCATCGGGAGTCCAGCGAAGCAGATTGGCGCCTTTGCTCCAGCTGACAACGATTCCGTCCGGGTCTAGGATTATGATGCCAGTGTAGACCGTAATTGGAAAAGGGCTGCAGCTTTGATCCGAAGATTTGAAGCTAGTGTCGATCTCCCGAGCACCCACTCCACAGAGCACACGTTGCGACTGATGCCATTTCAATACACGGGGCACAGTCGGCAACGCTGTGAGCGTCCTTTGTATTTGCGAAGGAACGTGCCACGCAATTGGCAGAAATTGTCCACCTGCTTCATCTCAACCACGCGATCGAATATTTCCTCAGAGGGCGGGGCTTGGGGCGTTACGAGGGGTGCCAGTATTTCAGCAAGGAACGTGAGCGATGCGCGTTAGAGCGGCGTATGCTATAGTTGTCGATCATTCCGCAGAGGCACATCAGGATGCTGATAGAAGTCGCGTTTAAGATGACTACTTTTCTTCGATTCCTCCGAAGATGGATCGTTATTTCAATCGTCGCCCTCGTATCCACATTTTATCTGGTGAAGTTCCTAACCTGGGGGATATCGCCCGTGATCGGCCTATTATTCATCTTCTTCTGGCCGGTCTGGGTGCCACCGGTTGTAGGTATGATGGCCTTTCTTGGCGTGCTCGGGCGACGGCGTGACATTCGGTCGAACGCGATTCCGCCGTCGACGAAGGTGCCGTACTATTCCGATGAATTTCAGCGGGAGGACCGAGCGCGGGATTAGGCCGCGTTTGCTATCGGCTCGACCTTCTGCACCGATCCCGAAAAGCGAATCACTCCCTGGATCCTTGATTTGGCCAACGGAAGCAGGCTTGCTTTAGGCCAAGTACGAGGCGCCCTCCGAGTTTTATCCTATCGTGGCACATCTCGACTGGACCTGATGACTATAACTTGTACGAAGAAAAGATTGCAAACGCTGATTGACTAAGCGTTGCCATTCGCACAAATTATTACAGGCAGAATTCAGTGAAGCACAGTGCGTGACGTGGGAGCGCCCTATGTCTTCACTCAGCCTAACACAACTAAGTTATTTCTGTCGGGAGCTGTGTTCCGCTGGGGTGCTGATGCATGCGTTCCGATCATAGAAAAATTTTTGGCAAAGCGATCGGGCGCCTTGTCCGGAACGTTGCTCAGGCCGCGATGTTGTTTTTGATCGCTCAACAGGGCGCTGCATTAGCGGCGGGTCGGGACGAAGTGGCCGCACCTGCCGCATGCGTTCAGCCAAAAGAGCGATATGAAGCGACGTACGGAATCGCTCTTGATCCCGAGCGACCGTTCTATGTCGACATCGGCCCTCATCGTTATGCTGTTCCCTGGAAGTACCTTCATCCTAGGCCACCGAAAGTCATGGCCAGTTGCAAATTGAAGGGTTTAGGAGTGCAGTTCTGGATCCCCGACGGCGAAGCGCCAGAAAGGGATTTGTTCTGGAAACCTGAGTTCAATCCCTCGGAGAAGGGCAGGCCGACACCAACCCTCGAGGATTGGGTAATTAAAATCACGACCGTCAAATATTACGAAACTCAGCCTCCTGCCGATACTAATCCTGATCGACTAATCGCCAACGTTCTCCAATTGAACCGAACGACAGAACAGAGGGGCGAACTCACCGTGGTAAAGACTGAGGGGCCCGAGTTCCGAGACTTTGCTTCCTTTACGACAGGCCCTGAGCAAAGTCTTTTGTTCACATGCCTAAAGGGAACTCCGCGCCAAGTATGCCAAGGGTTCCTCGATCTCAAAGAAGAGCATCTTGCCGTGCATTTCTTGGCGCCTGGAGAGGCCATTCCGTTTCACGCTAATATTGGCAAGACGCTGGCTCGCCTGCTTCGAAGCTGGAAATTACCTAAATAACTCGACTCAAAGAGGGCTTCGATGATTACGCTCTCGGAAACGCAGTTAGCTGTGTTGAACGCGATCACGTACGAAGGTGGGCCACATTACTGGGAGGGCTATAATTATCTGCTCTCGATCATCGAATCGGACAGCGCGTATGACGATTTTGAATACTGGTTGGGAAAAGCTGCTGAGATCAATGCCAACTCGTTCAGCAGCGAGGCGAACGCCTTTATTCGTGGTGTGACAAGGGCAGGTCTCTTATACGACTTTAATTGGTCGAGAGGGCGACGACACTCTGGACGGTGGCGACGGCAACGACATTGCCTTTGGCGGCGACAATGACGATGCGATCAGCGGCGGCAACGGGGATGACTACATCGACGGCGGCAGCGGCGCGGATACCATATACGCTGGCAGCGAAGCGGTGGCTGAAGACGCTGGGAACGATATGGTTTTTGCTGGTGCCGGAAACGACATCGTCTCAGTGGGTGGTGGTTCTGACATTGTCTCTTTGGGTGCTGGTGACGATGTGGCGCACTTCGTGATGCCGCCGCTCGACAACGGGTCATCCCAAGTCCAAACCGTTATTTGGGGCGGAGACGGTGCTGATTCATTCTATTTTGCAGACAACACGTATGTGTTGTCTGTGAGCGTTGACGGGATTACAGAAGATCTCTTAAAGAACCTGAGCACGAGCGCGCTATTCTCTCTGTTCAATTACGACAATGAATGGTCCTATGATTACATCATTATCAACTTGGAGCAGCAGGATAAGATATTCGTAGAGGGTACGGAAATTACCAATGCTGTTGTTGTTCAAGATATCGAGAACGAGGATACTGGATTCGTTTTTGATTATACATTCGACCATCACGGTAATGACGGATGGGATTGGCATTACTCTGAAAGTATGACGCGGACTGAAACCAGAAGCCAGATGGATTACTTCGATACGCCTGGATTCGATCAGACGGCGCTTAGCGGGGGTGCAAACGGCCTTGTCGCTATTTTCGGCCACTTCGTCCTGGAAGGGTTCGTGGACGGCGCTGCTGGCATTCATTTCGTCGGGGATGGGATCACCGGTCGGTTGGAGGTAACGACGACCGTTCAGCAGATCAATGTCACCTCTTCCGACACCACGAGATATGACCCGTCCAAGAATGCGGCCTACATTGTGCCGAAGACATACGACCTTGTTGGGGATCCGACATCGGAGCACGAGGTGCGTTGGGAAGGCTTCCACCTGAGACCGGATGGCTACGAAAATAACACGGTCCCCACGGTCGACTTGACGAACCTACAACGTGACGCTGATAACGTTCTTGCTGGCAATGCCGACGAACAGGATTTTCACGGTTGGGGCGGGCGGGACACCGTCGACTACAGTGCGTCGTCCGAAGGCGTCTCGCTTGACCTCGATTACGGAGGTGACGGCGGCGACGCGAGCGGCGACACTTTCGACTCTGTTGAGAATGTCATCGGTACAGCGTTCGACGACACTCTCTGGGGCAGTGCCACTGGCAATGTGTTTACCGGCAACGCTGGTGACGATTCTCTTTATGGCTGGCTCGGCGACGATACATTGCTTGGAGGCGCTGGCAACGATCACTTAGAGAATGGGATCGGCAACGATATTGTTCTTGGCGGTGAGGGCAATGATTTCGTCGTCGCAGACGTCGGCAATGACTCGATTGACGGCGGTGATGGCAGCGATACGGTGGCCCTTTCGGGCGGCAATATTGCTGAATATACAATCTTTCGTACCGCTGATGACGCCGTAACGATTGTCGGTGCGTTAGACGGCATCGACATGCTCCTTGACGTCGAGATCATTGCGCTCGGCGGCCAGAATTACAACGTCAGCGATCTTGCCCCGCTTTTGCAGACGGCAGCGTTGATCGAGGGAACTGCCGCCGACGATAGCTTGAATGGCACTGCGTCCAACGACATCATCAACGGCCTAGAGGGAGACGACACAATCACCGCTGACAACGGCAGCGATATTGTCAATGCGGGTGCAGGAGACGATGTGATCAATGGTGGCGCCGGCAACGACGTTATTAACGCCGGCGATGGGGACGACACGGTCATATTCACCGGCGTGTTCTCAGACTTCACTCTGGCCGCGGTCGATACTCATACTGTTCTCGTCCAGGCGGATGGCATCAACTCCATCATCCGGGACGCGGAGATGATAACGTTTGGCGCCCCAGAGGGTGGCTCTGACCACTCAGTCGATATCGCTGCTTCCTTGATGCACATGTGGCGCGCGAGTTCGCTGGCACAGATGGCGCCGACACAATTCAAGGTACGTCCGGACGCGATGTTATATATGGGTATGGCGGCAGCGATACGATCTTTGCCAAAGGCGGTGACCATGTCGAAGCAGGGTCCGGCAATGATGTGATCCATGCCGGCGACGGCAGCAACGACCTCTATGGTGGAACAGGATCCGACACCGTCATATTCGACGGTCCTCGATCCAGCTACATCCTCTCAGTCTACGACGACGTTACCGTGCAGATCGATGGTCCGAACACCACAATATGGGTAGAGGATGGCGAGTGGTTGGTCTTCGACGATCCGGACAGCGAAGTCGACGAAATCGTCAATATCGATGATTTCCTCAACGGTGACACCGGTAGCAGCGCTGCGGAAGGTGATGTCGCCACCACGAGCACGCACGTCGCTGCACCCGAGTCGGTGTCGATCGAGTCGGCGTCGGGGGAAACCTCGGAAGCTTCTCTTACAGCGAGCGCCGAGATCATCTCGTTCCCGATGATCAACACCATGGAGCGTCATGATATCCAGCCGATCGCACTAGAAAGCGCTGCTCATGGCGATGGCGCAAACTCTGAGTTTAGCGCCGATGTGATATCGCTACAGGACTTCATGAACAGTCACGAGGAGGTCACGAGCGACTCCGATCTGTGGTTCGAGCCTGAACCGATTGGGTCGGTGATCTAAACTAGCCGAGAGGAAACGCGATCTGGCGCGTTTCCTCATTTCATGCCTATTTGTGAGATTTGTTCCTGATGTCTTCTGCAATCCGTCGCAGTCTACGCCGAAGCTGGGTCGAGCTCGCAATCTTCTCGGTGGTCATTAATCTTTTCCTGCTCGTACCACCACTCTATATGATGCAGGTCTATGATCGCGTTCTTCCCAGTTCTACCCTGCCGACGCTCGTATATCTTTCGCTAATCGCTGTCGCTTCGCTGGCGTTTCTGGCGCTCATGGAAATCGTTAGATCGATCTACTGCCAGCGGGTGGCGCTCCGTCTCGATCGTGAGCTTGGCAGGAGCGCTTTCAATGCTTCGCTTTTGTCATCACGAGGCGCCGCCGGGGACATCCAAGCCCTACGGGATTTGTCGACAGTGCGGAATTTTGTCGCCTCCAAAGGCTTGGCGAACCTGATAGATCTACCCTTCGCGCTGCTGTTCGTCGGTCTGCTCTTTTTCATTCACCCAATCCTTGCCATTGTCACAGTCAGTGGGGCGGGCTTGCTCGTCCTTCTAGTCGTGGCAAACCATTATGCAGCGCGTTCGGCAGCAGGAAGAAGTCAGGAGTCGCAGGTTTACGCAAATCTGCTGGCTCAGGCTTTTGCTCGCAATGCCGACACCATCCGCGGCATGGGCATGCAATCCAACGTAGCTGAGGTCTGGGGTGATCGGTTTGCAGAATCCGCGAAGCTGCAGGACCGCGCGGCTTTTGTGAATGCCCTATACGCCGGATCCTCGCGGACGCTCCGTATGGTCCTGCAACTCTCGATTCTCGCGGCTGGAGCAGTGCTCGTCATGACGGGCGAGATGACGGCCGGAATGATCTTCGCGTCATCGACGATATCGGGAAGGGCCTTGCAGCCTATCGACCAATTGGTAGCAGGATGGCGACAGGTTGCCGACTCACGAAAGGCCTTCCATCGGCTTTCGCAAGCCGTCGCTTCGATCGAGAATCTTCAGCAAAAGCGAATTTTTCTGCCCGCCCCAAATGGCAAGCTCACGGCCCGCGACCTTGTCTGGGGACCAGTCCAGCAGGGTGGTGGATCTACCCCAATAATGAAACGGGTCAGTCTCGAACTTGAACCAGGAGAAAGTCTCGCAATTCTTGGCCCCAGCGGCGCTGGAAAGTCGACGCTCGCCCGGCTGCTTGCAGGCGTCATTGAGCCGACAGGGGGATCTATCGCATTGGATGGCGCCGAGTACTCGACCTGGGATCCCATCCAACTGGGCAGCGCGATCGGGTATCTCGCTCAGGATGTTCAACTGCTGCCCGGGACGATCGCCCAGAACATAGCTAGGTTTGCTCAAGACGCTTCTGACCAATCGATCACCGATGCGGCGGCCGCAGCCGAAGCGCACAAGCTGATTTCAGGGCTCGCCAACGGGTATCAAACAGTTATCGAGGGAGCGGCATCGACTTTGTCCGGTGGTACGCGGCAACGCATCGGTCTTGCGCGTGCGTTCTATGCTTCTCCAAAGGTGCTCGTACTTGATGAACCCAATGCCAATCTCGACTCCGAGGGAGAAGCGGCACTGGAGAAGGCGCTACTTAATGCGAAAAAAGCCGGCACGACCGTCGTTTTGGTAACGCACCGGACATCGATCATTCTCAAATGCGACAAGGCCCTCGTCTTGAACGAAGGCGCTGCGGAAATGTTCGGACGCGCGGGCGACGTCGTGCAGCGCCTATCTGGGACCGTCAAGGGAAGGCGCGCTGCGACGATCCCTGCAGCCCAGCAAGCCGGTCCTTTGAGAAGCGATAGTAATCCGGCATCCGTGGCCGCGGCGGAGTGATCGTGCACATGACGTCGGGATGGGAGCACAAACTTAGGAAGTCGACTAATACGCCGGCCTTGGTCGGCTATGTTGCCACCTTGGCAATGTTGGCAACGTTCGGTTTGTGGGGCGCCATAGCACCAATTGGCGGAGCCGCCGTCGCAGCCGGAACAATCGCGGCGGCAGGGCGTAACGTTCAGATGCAACACCTAGAAGGTGGCATCGTTCGAGAAATCAGAGTTCGTGAAGGAGACGAAGTCCATAAAGGCGATGTCGTTCTCGTTTTGGATGACACGTCTGCACGGACGCAGGTGAATCGGCTTTCCAAACAGTGGCTTTCGCTTGCGGTGCGCGTCAGCCGATTGGGAGCGGAGCGCGACGGCGCCGACCGATTTGTCGGTTCATCTGCAGGTATCCCAATCGCCACATCTGATGGGGCGGCGATAGTCGAGGAGGAGCAGAAGGAGTTCTCGGCTCGCCTGACACGATTTCGGTCGGAGCTGATTATCCTGGGGCAACGGCTCGACCAACTTTCTGAGACGAGGGCAGGCTTGCTGGCTCAAGGCGCAGCCGTGGAAAGACAGCAGGCCGTCATCCGTGATGAGCTGCAAAGAAAGCAGGCTCTCCTTGAAAAAGGATTGATCAACCGATCTGACTATACCGAGCTTCTCCGGATCGACGCCGATTTGGGAGGGCAGGCCGCTTCGATCGTGTCAGGCCAGGCCTCGACCGCCTCACAGATCGCCGAGGCCAAGGAACAGATCGAACGCCTGCCGAGCGAGCGGATCGAAGATGCAGTCACGAAGTTGAATGAGGCGAGAACCAACCTGCGCGATGTCGAGGAACAACTCGCATCGGCAGTAGCTGTTCTCGATAGGACTGTCATACGCGCCCCGGCCGACGGCATCGTCGTCAGTTCGATCTATAATTTCGTCGGCAACGTGATTGGTCCGGGTGAACGTATTATGGAAATCCTGCCGACGACGTCAAGGCCCCTAGTTGAGGCAAGATTGCAGCCGAATGATATTGACGCCGTGCATAAAGGGCAGGCCGCTCGACTGCGATTGACGGCGTTGAATGCCCGGCTGACGCCTGAGGTCGACGCAGTCGTCGAAGACATATCGGCAGATAAGTTGATCGATGAGGCGACAAAACAACCGTATTATCGGGCGCTCCTGAAAATATCCGATCCGCTCCCGTTTGCATTAACCGCGGGGGACCTTCATCCCGGTATGCCAGTCCAGGCGTTTATCACGACCGAGGATCGCACCTTCTTCGAATACCTTTTGAGGCCGGTGTTTGACACGATGCAGCTCGCATTCGTTGAAGAGTAGCCTGTGTCCTCTTGTGATGTGAGCGATCAAGTCGCACTTCGGCGTTACGCGCCAACGTCTGCGGAAGATCCTGGAAAGAGGGCGGCTTGGAAGGCGTCCCTCGGCCTCTTCCTCAAAAGGATGGCTGGTGCCACCAATCTTCGCCTTGAGCGGACTCGAACTCTCGGCACCATATTTGTCTCCGCCACGTCGAATTAAATCAACTGGCTGGCTTTGGAAGCGGAAGACCACCTATCCTCCAAACGGAAGTTCAATTACTTCGCGGTTTTTTTTTGCCCCCTCGATCAGGACTGTCCCGAACCGCTCGGCATCTTGTGCCGGCAGCATTCCCGCCCCTGTTCGAATACCTTCTTGCCACGCAGACCCGCGCTCCCATGCTTCGTTGTAGACGAGCGCCAAGTCGGCAGATCGCCTTGTCTGCTGCAGGGCTTCAAAGAGCAGCGCAGCTTGACGTATGTCCTTCTCTCGCTTCGCCGGCCCTTGTCCGCCAGTGTGTCGGCGGCTGGCGACGATGAGCTTGTGGACCGCATACCGGGACGGATCAGGGACAACGACAGGGACCCCGCTTCGGTGGAGCAGCATTGTTCTGACTGGTTCCCTGATGAGGAAGTCGAGAAAGCGCAGTGGATCCGCGCTGGCACCGCCGAGGGAGGGCATCTTCGCCGGCTGGTCGAGGTAGTCGTCCGAACCACGGTTCGACGTCAGGAATTCAACCCTGTAGCCGTCGGCATTCTGAAACGCCGACGAGGCCGCGGATCCTGATCGATGGGGAACCGGGCGGAAGCTGGCGTCGACGCCCTGCAGCAGTTCTATGATCGGAGGCAGGCTGTCTTCAACCTCCCTGCTGATGGCATAGTCTTGGGCGATGTCCGCATCGCCGGTCAGGATCGCAGCCATGGGAAGGCGGACACCGAGCAGTCCTGAATAGCACTGGAAGGCCACTGTGCCGATGAGAACGCCCCGGAGTCGAAAGAGACCGCCGTCGGCAAGGGCCTCGACAATGTCCCCCGACATGGCGTCGGGGGCGATCATCCCGCCTTCGCGGGTCAGGGTATTTACCAAGCGCCTGCGAGCGCGTAAATCGTCCTTGTCCCGCTTATGATCGGCCACGCGCTGCGATATATCCGGATCGTCAGCAGGACCGACGTAGCGACGTTTCGTACCACCATGTCCATCCGGGATGTCGAAGTACCAGTACTTGCGCCCCTTGATGTTTGCGGGGGTGAACCGGCCCTCTGGAGGGAAATCGGCCGTCCAAGCGGCGTCGAGCGAGCGCTGGCCTAGCTCGGCAAGCATCGTCTGATACATGATGTCGATGGACTTCATAAGCTCCACTCCGGCGTTATACTGTTTTTCAAAAAAAGTATAACCGTGGGGAGGGAAGGGAACAAGACGCCTCGACAAGCTCCACCATCGCAGCCGAATCGCATTGTGCAAAGCACGAACCTTCACGAGTTCAATGGCTGACCGCTTCAGCGTTGGAGAACCTTCTTGCGCACCATCCGCTCCACCTGCCGTCCTTGTCGCGCGCCGGAGGTTAATGAACGCTGCTCAGTACCAACAACACATCGTTCTCAATCTCGTTAACAATACGAGATGCCACGCTGCCCAGAGGAAGATTCAGTACGCCCGCCCATGGGTGCCTACGATGACGAGATCTACGCCACCCTCGTCCGCCAGCCCGGCCCGTTGCTGCGATTCCCGAAGGCGTTCGAGCATATTGCGCGTCATCTGAAGCGCGTTGAGCTCCTGTTCGGCCCGCGTGCAGACTTAAAGAAGTTGCGCCACTCGCTGCAGATAGCCTCCATTGGGATCCGCCGGTATTGAATGCTCGCGGCTGGTTGATCAGCACGAAAGAGGGCGACCTGATACATCCGGCAGAATTGGTTTGGTTTAGGAATCGGGCGAAAGGGCTAAACAAATATACTTCGGCATAATAGCGAGGGCACTCTAGGCAGAGTTAATGTTGCAACGGCCCCTAAAAGAGACACCCTCCCATCACGGGCCGACTTGCCGCGCCGGCGTTTTGCTTGACCGCGAGACCTTCACCCCGCCGGCGCGGCGCTTCTTCAAGCATGAAACCGTGTTGCCGCAGCTTTGCTCGTCGCGAAACTGACTTAACAACATGCACCGGAACCTGAGGCGGAGGAAGATCAACCCAGATGCGACCGCCTCAATAATCCGAAGCATAGGCTCGTTGACATGAGAGGAAAGTCGGTGAAGCTTGATTGGATCTGCGATGCCTGCACCTGAGATGCATGCGGGCGGCATCGAAGCGAGCGGTGTGCCATGGACGACACGGTCAAAGATGCGCAGAACACCAGGAGGAACATGTTCGGACGGAAGCGCGCTCTCGCTTCCATCAGCCAGCAGACATCGACTGACCTTCGGTACCACGAGCCACAATCCTCCTGGACTGACGGTGATCGCATCTTTACTCGGGAGCTGATCGGGAGCGGCAACGGCGCATCAAAAGCCGTTCTGAGGGTGCAGCTTGCAGCCGAACATCCCAGTCGAACCAGTCTTGACAGACTGGCCCACGAATATCGCCTGAAAGACGAACTCGACCGGGAGTGGGCGGCCAAACCGCTGGATTTAAAAACGGAAAATGGTCGTATCGTGCTCGTCCTCGAAGATTGCGGCGGCGTGCCCCTCCCGCAGTTGATGGGACGGCACAGCCATGGCATGGCCGACGAACTCACTGTCTTTTTGCGCCTTGCCAAGGGCATTGCGGCGGCAGTCGGCAAGGTTCACGGATGCGGCCTCATTCATCGGGACATCAAGCCGGCGAATATACTGGCGCACGAGGCGGAAGGGCGGGTCCGTCTCACGGGCTTCGGAGTGGCGTCGCATCTTTCTCGTGAGCACCAGGCCGCCGAGCCCCCTGAGGTCATTGCTGGCAGCCTCGCATACATGGCGCCCGAACAGACCGGCCGCATGAACCGATCGGTGGACTCGCGTAGTGACCTCTACGCCCTTGGCATCACGCTCTACGAAATGGTCACCGGCCAGTTACCGTTCACTGCTTCGGAGCCGATGGAATGGGTGCACTGCCACGTTGCCAGGCGACCGGTGCCGCCGTCCGAGCGTGTAAGGGAGCTACCAGGCGTTATCTCAGCAATCGTGATGAAGCTGCTCGCCAAGAACGCAGAGGAACGCTACCAGACGGCCGCCGGGCTAGAGGCGGATCTGCGGCGTGCCCTCATAGAGAGCGAGAAGTATGGGCGGATCGCAGAATTTCCGCTTGGGACACGCGATGTTCCGGACAGATTGGTGTTTCCCGAGCGGCCCTACGGTCGCGAACGCGAGATCGCCGCCCTAACCTCCGCATTCGACCGGGTCGTCGCGGGCGCCGGGCCGACATTGGTGCTGGTTTCGGGTCATGCCGGCGTAGGCAAATCCATGGTCGTGAATGAGCTCCACCGCGCGCTCGTGCCGCCGCGTGGGCTGTTTGCCTCCGGCAAATTCGACCAGAATCAGCGTCACATTCCTTATGCGAGCGTTGCGCAGGCCCTGCAAGGCCTCCTCCGAGTGCTGCTGGGTAAGAGTGATGCTGAACTCGCGCCCTGGCGCGCTGCTTTTTCGGAAGAACTGGGCGCGAGCGGTCGGCTGTTGGTAACGCTTATTCCGGAACTTGAGTCTCTCATCGGCCAGCTTCCGGCGGTTACGGATCTGCCGCCTCAGGACGCCAAACGGCGCTTCCAATTGAACATCAGGCGCCTGCTGCGAGTGTTTGCCACAGCAGCACATCCGCTCACGCTGTTTCTAGACGATCTCCAATGGTTGGACGCTGCAACGCTCGATCTACTTGAAGATTTGTGCACCCAGCAGGATATGCGTCACCTGCTGCTCATTGGCGCCTATCGCGACAACGAAGTATCGTCCACCCATCCGCTTATCCGCCGGCTGACAGCGATCCGGGAGGCCGGTGGCCAGGTGCATGAAATCGAACTGACACCGCTTAGGCTGGAAGATCTCACCCGGATGCTGGCCGACGCGCTTCATTGCGGAAGAAAGCGTGCCCAACCGCTTGCGCGGCTCGTGCACAAGAAGAGCGGAGGCAATCCTTTCTTCGCGCTCCAGTTCCTGAGCACGCTGCCGGACGAAGGCCTGCTCGAATTCAATCGCGAACAGACGCACTGGGTTTGGGATCTCGATCGCATACGAGCCAAAGGCTATACCGATAACGTCGTGGATCTTATGCTAAGCAAGCTGCGGCGCCTGCCCGATACCACGCAGGCTGCCCTGAACATGCTAGCGTGTCTCGGCAACCATGCGGCGGTTGATACACTGGCTCTGATCAGGAGCGAAAATCACGACGCGGTTCATGTAGCCTTTTGGGCCGCGGCGCGGGCCGGACTCGTGCTGCGTGAAGAGGGGTCATCATACCGCTTCCTGCACGATCGTGTTCAGGAGGCCGCGTATGGGCTGATCCCTGAAGATGAGCGGGCGGCAGCGCATCTTTCCATCGGCCGCCTCCTGCTGATGCATACGCCGCCGCAGGCACTCGATGAGAATATTTTCGAAATTGTCGGCCAACTCAACTGCGGCGGCGCGCTCATCGCGCCCGGTGAAGAGCGCGAGCGTCTCGCCGACTTGAACCTGCTTGCCACGCGCCGCGCCAAGGCGTCGGCTGCATACGAATCGGCGCTGGCCTATGCCGGAACGGGTGTGGCTTACTTGCCGGACGATGCCTGGGAGCGCCGATACGAACTCGCTTTTAGTCTCGAACTCCACAGGGCCGAATGCGAATTCTTGACCGGGGCACCGGCGGAGGCGCAGGCCCGCCTCGCAGAACTGGCAAGCCGAGCCACCAGCCTCGCCGATCTGGCCCGCGTCACGCGCCTGCGCGTCGATCTTTTCATGAGCCTGGGTCGGAGCGATCAGGCCATCATATTCGGTCTCGACTACCTACACCGGGTCGGCATTTCGTGGTCGTCTCACCCGACCAGGAGCCAGGTGCGCCAGGAATACGCGCGGCTTTGGCGACAACTTGGGGGCCGCCCGATCGAAGCGCTGCTTAATTCGCCCCCTATGGCGGACCCGGTCGCATTCGCGACCATGGACGTTCTGACTTCACTTGTTACTCCGGCCCTATTTACCAACGAGAATCTGCGCTGCCTCGTTATCGGGCGAATGGGGAACATCAGCCTCAAACACGGCAACAGCGATACATCGCCTTATGCCTTCACTGCTGTGGGCACGGTGCTTGGGCCCTATTTCGGCAACTATGAAGCCGGTTTTCGGTTCGGCCTGCTTGGACTGGACCTGACGGAACAGCCCGGAATGGAACGCCTGAGGGCACGAGTCTACCTCGCCTTCGGCAACCTTGCGAAATCGTCGCCGCGTCATGTCCGCACCGGCCGTGCACTGGCGCAGCGCGTATTCGAAACGGCACAGCAGGTCGGCGATCTCACCTACGCCGTCTTAAGCCGGAATAACCTTGTGACTTATCTTCTCGCCGCTGGCGAGCCCCTCTCGCAGGTTCAGCGCGATGCGGAAGCCGGCCTGTACTTCGCGCGTCAGGCCGGTTTCGGGGTCGCCGTCGGTTTCATCAGCGGTCAGCTCCAACTCATCCGAACGCTTCGCGGGCTGACGCCAATCTTCGGATGCTTCAACGATGAAGGGTTCGACGAGCAGCAATTCGAGTTTAAGACCGACGGCAAGCCGGGCAGTTGCCTGTACTGGATCCGCAAGCTACAGGCCTGTGTATTTGCCGGGAATACCCTCGCAGCGCTTTCGGCAGCGGCGAAAGCAGAAAGCCTCCTCTGGATGACTCCCGCTATTTTCGAGCGGGCGGAATATCACTTCTATACCGGCCTTTCATTGGCCTCTGCTTTGCAAGGGTCGACGACTGAAGGAGCGCTTTATCGCAAGGCCATACGCGCTCACCGCCGGCAGCTCGACACTTGGGCCGCGCACTGCCCGGAGAATTTCGCAAGCCGCGCAACATTGCTTGGCGCAGAGATCGCCCGCTTGGCAGGCCGTGAATTGCATGCCGAGCGCCTCTATGAACAGGCGATCCAGTTGGCACATGCACACGCGCTCCCACACGATGAAGCGATCGCGTATGAGCGCGCTTCCGCCTTTTACCGGGCGCGCGGCTTCGATCAGATCGCTCGCCTCTATCTTCAAAACGCCCGTCGCTGTTATCTCAGTTGGGGAGCCGACGGCAAGGCGCGGCAGCTCGAAGAAGCCTATCCCCAACTGCGGGATGGACAATCGGCGCCGGCTGCAACAAGCACGATCGAAGCGCCGATCGAGCATCTCGAGCTCGCCACCGTCATCAAGGTGTCGCAAGCAGTCTCCAGCGAAATCGTCGTCGAGAAGCTGATCGACACGGTGTTGCGAATGGCTGTCGAGCAGGCGGGAGCCGAACGTGGGCTTCTGATCCTGTCGCGTGGCGGCGAACCGCGGATTGCCGCTGAGGCGACGATCCGCGGCGAAGCGGTCCTCATAGAGTTGCGTAATGAGGCCATCGCCGGCGTGATGCCGGAATCAGTTCTCAATTACGTCCTGCGTATGCGGGAAATCGTAAGCCTCGACGATGCGTCGGCTGAAAACGCCTTTGCGGCCGATCCCTATATCCGCCATCGCGCGGCCAGATCCATTCTCTGTTTGCCGCTGATCAACCACGCGAAGCTGATCGGTGCGCTGTATCTGGAAAACACTCTGACGGGCCGTGTCTTCGCGCCGGGGCGCATTCCGGTGTTGAAGCTGATCGCCTCGCAAGCCGCCAGCACGCTCGAAATCACCGGACTTTACCGCGACCTGGCAGAACGTGAAGCGCGAATAGGCCGGCTTGTCGAAGCGAACATCATCGGAATTTTTATCCGGGATATCGGAGGTCGGATTATCGAGGCCAACGAGGCGTTCCTGCAAATGGTGGGCTACAGCCGTGACGAACTCTTGGCGGGTCAGTTGCTCGATAAAGAGCTGACACCGCCGGAGTGGCGCGAGCGTGACGCCGAAGCCGAGGCCGAACTGAGAGTGACCGGCAGCGTCCGCCCCTTTGAAAAGGTGTACCAGCGAAAGGGCGGCGGTCACGTACCCGTGATGATCGGTGAGGCAAGTTTCGAGGGGGCCGGGAGCCAGGCTGTGGCCTTCGTGCTCGACCTGTCCGAGAGCAAGCGAGCAGAGGAGAGGCTGCGCGCAAGCGAAACTCGTTTTCGCACCTTCGTCGACCATGCCACCGATGCCTTTTTTCTCCATACCGACGATCTGACCGTCATAGACGTCAACCGCCAAGCCTGTGAAAGCCTCGGTTACAGCCGGGAAGAATTGATTGGCATGCACCCGCGCGACTTTGACGGAGCCATCGACGAAAAGTCGCTTGCGACATTGGTGGATCGCGTCGACGCAGGACAGCCAATGACTTTCGAAACGGTCCACCGGCGTAAGGACGGAACAACGTTTCCGGTCGAGGTTCGCGTCGGTAAATTCCGACAGGAAGAGCAATGGTTTCGTCTTTCGCTGGCGCGTGACATCACCGACCGCAGGCAGGCCGAGGATGCTATTCAGCTTGCGCGAGCAGAACTTGCCCATGTGAGCAGGTTGACCACTATGGGAGAACTTGTGGCCTCCATCGCCCACGAGGTCAGACAGCCGCTCACCGGGCTAGTCAGCAGCGGCAATGCCTGCCTTCGCTATCTCGACGCGGATCCCCGCGACGTCGTCTCCGCCCGTCGCGCCATCGAGCGCATGATCAGCGACGCTTTTCGCGCATCCGAGGTCATCGACCGGATTCGGGCAATGGCGAAGAAATCACCCGAACGCAGGGACCGGCTGAACATCAACGATGTCGTGTCCGAGACGATAGCGCTGGTGTCCACGGACCTCGAACGCAGTGCGGTGTCGCTCCGCACAAACCTCTCCCACGGCTTGCCCCCGATCGTTGGGGACCAGGTGCAGATCCAGCAGGTGATCCTGAACCTTATCATGAACGCCAACGACGCGATGGCGGCGATGCCAAAGGGAGCGCGCGAACTCATCGTAAGCACTGAAAAGGCAGCATCCAATACCGTTTTGGTGGCAGTCCGCGATAGCGGCCCTATCCTCGACCCGGCGAAGATCGGCGATATATTTGAGGCGTTTTTCAGTACCAAACCCAAGGGAATGGGCATGGGCCTGACGATCAGTCGTTCGATCGTAGAGGCTCACAAAGGCCAACTCTGGGCCACGCCAAACGCGCCCCACGGTGCCATTTTTCAGTTTACATTACCAACCACGGAGAAATAATGGATCCATGTCCGGGGCGCCGCCTGACCGGCGCAAACATTGGGGACATGGATGAAGGAGATTGTCTACATCATTGATGATGACGCATCTGTGCGCGAAGGCCTCGGCGATCTCCTGCGCTCGGTTGGACTTGAGGTACTGACATTCGCTTCCAGTCAGGAGTTTTTGGATAGCAAGCGCCCTGACGTTCCGGGCTGCATCATTCTCGATGTAAGGCTGCCGGGGCGAAGCGGCCTGGAATTTCAGAGCATGCTCACTTCCCTTGGAATTGAGCTTCCGGTCATTTTTATCAGTGCCCATAGCGACATTCCGATCTCTGTGCGGGCGATGAAAGCCGGTGCCATCGAATTCCTGACGAAGCCGCTGCGCGAGCAGGAATTGCTCGATGCCGCCTATGCCGGGATCGAGCGCGATTGCGCTCGGAGGCAGGAAGTCGCGCTCATTGCCGAGCTTCGGTCCCGCTATGATTCCTTGACGCCGCGCGAGCGCGAGATCATGAACCTGGTGGTCGCGGGCAGCGTCAACAAGCAAATCGCTGCTCAAGTGGGCCTGAGCGAGGTGACCGTCAAGGTTCATCGCGGCCATGTCATGCAGAAGATGCAGGCGAGGTCTCTCGTTGACCTCGTCCGGATGGCGGACGGCCTCGGATTGTCGACGAAGCCGTCGTGGGTCAGGTAGGCTCACGCATCTAGACCAAAGTATCGGGCATCCGCCTCGAATGGGATAGTCGGGGCGCCAATTCGGCGAGTCGCTTATCTCATTGGGCAATACGCTCCGAAGGCCGTCGGCTTTATCCTCTTACCAGCTGAAAAACTTGCAGAGACAGGACGGACGTTCTCGGGTCTCGGTGCAAGAATCTGCACCGGTCCGCGGGTCCCTACCATTGGACAGACGCTCATCATGTTGACGCAACGCGAGTAACCGAAAGACCGAGGAAAGGTATCATTCATGCAAAACCAGAGATACGCCCTGCAGAAGAACCTCAACATCTACTGGACGGTAATCGATACGGTTTCAGACCGAAAAGCTCTCGTCAATGGCTTCGTTATGGACATGCTTACCGCCGATGAGGGCGAAGAATTGGTCAACACGCTGAACCGTGCAGAATCCCATGCTATCCTTGCGCCCGCCCAGAGGGAGCACCACGATCAAAGACGACAGTAACTCTTCGATCGCCATCCAGCCGACCGCTCGTCCTATAGACTGTGACGAGAGTTAGAGGGCGCTCGCACTCTTAAGGTCCCTCGCAGCGAAATGATGTTGAGCACACGGGCGGAACTGCTCTTCTACATAGTTAGTCCGGGAATTGATGGGCGGATCGAGACTGAAACGATCCGACCCATCAACTCCGGACTAACCATGCGGCACATCCCACGGATTTACGAGTGCAACTCCCATGCCCTCGAAATCCTTGATATTGCGCGTCACCAGCGTCATGCGACGGGTGAAGGCTGTCGCCGCAATATAGGCGTCATTAATCGGCTTCGGATTTGGCACATGCCATCGGGCCGCCTGGACGGCGGCCCCCTCGTCCAGAGGCAGGATGCGGCCGGAAAACGCGGTGAGAACAATATTCTCCAACCAGTTGCGCAGCACCTTGCCGGCGGCGACATCATTATGCTCCACCAGCCGGACGCCAATCTCCAGCTCATGCAAGACGACGGAGGAAATGAAGGTCTCGGCCGGATCGACGGTTTCATTCCAGACCACAACGTTGGGATCAGCCCTTCCGCTCGCGACCTTGCGCAGTTCGGACACGACATTGGTATCGAGCAACAACATCAGGACAGGTCGACGGGCTGGGCATGTTCCGTGCGCTGCGGCAGCGGCAAGTCGATATCTTCCGCCCCCGGCGCGGCGAGCATATCACCAAGCGTCCGCATTTTGCCTGTCAGCCGCTTGTACTCGTCGAACGACAAAAGGACATGCGCAGGCCGACCCCTGTCGGTGATGATAACTGGTCCGTCCTTGGTGGCTCGCTTTGCGCGGCCAAGATCCTGATTGAGCTCCCGGCCTGACAGCGTGGTGACGGTCATGACAAGTCTCCAACATTCGTGGTTACGTAACCACATTTAGTCCGCATAGACCGGAATTGCAAGATGCAGCAGCTCGTCCCCTTTCTGGTTCCTCGAAAGGGGACACGAATATGTTGCCCTGCCCCGCCCGCGTTGCAATCGCAATCCAGTCTGTTGTGATTGGCTGCGTGATGAAGCCGAACATTTTTATCGGTTAGACCCCTCGGGTCAGGATGGTCAGCGCCATCCGCGGTCCACGGCTTCAACAGACCGAGGTTGGAGCCGAAGCCGCCCTCAACGTAGTCGCTGTCGAGAAGCTTACGTTTGCGCGCCTTCTGCACAGCTGAATCGTCATTTTCCCTGTAGACGATGACGGCGCCAGGCGGCCGGCGCGTCGCCAGTGGGTTTGCGGAGAAGCGGGAGAAATAGGCCGGATCTTCGAAGCCGATCTCGTCGGCAATATCTTCCACCGAGCGGACGGTGAACATCAGCAGGCGCTTGGCCTCCAGTAGCCTCCGTTCCAACAGCAGCTCCTTGACAGACCGCCCGAAGAACTCGCGGGCAGCCTTGTCGAGAAGATGCGGCGTGGTCGCAAGCAGGGTCACGTAGGTTCTGACCGGCCAACCACGCTTGATAATAGTTGATAAACGCCATATCTTGCCTCCATCAGAACCGATGGAGAGCAGAATGATTAGTGCCGATCTGGGAAAGCAGCTCGAAACCTATATCCAGCAACTTGTCGACACGGGCCGCTATGGCTCGAAAAGCGAAGTCCTCCGCGAAGGTGTTCGACTGGTTCAGGACCGGGAGACCCGGCTTGCCGCACTGGACGCTTCCATCCTGCGCGGCATTGCCGATGCCGAGGCGGGCCGGACTAAGCCGGCGAGCGATGTCTTCGACCGGCTCGAGGCAAAGTACAGTGTGATGGCTGATCAGGCCGAAAAATCGGTATGATCCTTGAATTTTCCGACGAGGCGGAGAACGATCTTGAGCAGGTCGCCGATTACATCGCATGGGACAATCCACGCCGCGCCCTTTCATTCGTCCGGGAGCTCCGCAGCAAGTGCGA
This sequence comes from Rhizobium phaseoli, assembly GCF_001664385.1. Taxonomy (NCBI): domain Bacteria; kingdom Pseudomonadati; phylum Pseudomonadota; class Alphaproteobacteria; order Hyphomicrobiales; family Rhizobiaceae; genus Rhizobium; species Rhizobium phaseoli. The sequence goes on from NZ_CP013536.1 coordinate 805,897, forward strand.
AGACCTCGTCGACAGCCCCAACGGTTTCGCCCTCGTTCCCCGCTACGAGCACCATGGTATCCGACGACGCGTTCATGGCAACTACCTGATCTTCTACCGCGTCGAGAACGCGAAGGTGATCATCATCCATGTCCTGCACGGCGCCACGGACTATGGCGCAATCCTGTTGCCGTATTAATCGGATGTGGACGCCTGGTGGATTGTCAATTCGGCTTTCGCTTCCACGCTTTGCGGTCACGTAGTTTGACCTCCCCGTTAGCCTGGTGTTTTGCGCCCTCTCACGAGGTCAATGGATTCCACGCCATTGCCATTCTGAATTGACGCCCGAAGCACAACGCGCGATTGATTTTGAGAGGCTCATCGATGCGTTCGGGCTTGCCTGGAACGGGCACAGGCACGACGCAATGGTTTCGTAAGACCTGGCGAAAGCTCCACCTTTCCCGCGGCAACATTCTCACATCCGAACCGACGACCGAGCACGTCGGCGACGAGACCGTCGCTGCCAGGTCTTCTCGAACGTGTCGACGCACCGGTTGGTCCACGGATTTCAGATCGCCGGACGGCTGCTTTCGCATCCGAAGTCCATGTCAGGTTTGTCAACGGAACCAGCTTATCGAGCCTGTTGCCGAACATTGCCGCATAGCCTGGCAGGCTGCGGTCGGCGACAACCAGAGATCCGGGTCGAAACTCAGATAGGGCGCCGGAAGCCCGTCATCAGCGACTGGCGGCATGCCAAGAACACCGAAAAGCAAACCATCGAAAAGCACAGCCGCCAGCGCTGGACCGAATGTCAGCCTTCGGGCGGGCAAACTGCGAACGCGTCAGGGGCTGATTCGTAGACTTTGAATCCTGAATACGACCTGATCCGCGCAACAGAGTCAGTCACGGGTGTTGTTCTGCGCGGTCCAGGTCCATGGGAGTCGCTTCATGCGTCCTTAAGAAAATGATGGCAGCTTCACTTCAGATTTGGGAGTGCATTCATGATACATGGTTTGATGTCGCGGGTTCGCATTCAGACGAAGGTGCTCGTGCTTTTGGCGCCATTCGTCATTAGCTTGTGCGCAGTGGGATTGACGGGATACTACGCGTCGAGCCTTCTCGAAGGACGGATGGAGATCTCCAACCATGTTTTGCAATCCCTGAACGGGTTCAAACATGTTTCTTCAAGCATGACAGGTTTTCTGATGAAGCCGTCGCAGGAAGCTCGTGATACCGCGCTTGCGGACGCCCAACAGCAATTGGCAAACCTGAACGAGACGATTGAGACTCTAAGGCCGACAACCGATGTGGAGCTTCTCGAACGGGCGCTCGATCAGTCGCAAATCATCCCGCAAAAGATCGAAGCGATCTGGCAAATCGAATCGGGACAGCAGAAAATTCTCAGTGATGTGGACGCTGCTTCCGCGGCACTTCTTGACCTGCAAGGGGAGGTTGGCAAGCGCTCGTTCATGCTGATGGCCAGTGCGAAAAAGATGGAAAATGCCAACAAGAGTGGCCTGAGTAATTCCGTCTCCATCATCGCGGCCGCCAGTGTTGCGACGAAATTTCGCAATGATTATACAAACGCTACAACGCCGCCTGACAAGCTTAGCCTTCTAGCCAAATATGCGCCCGATTTGCAGAACGCAAAGGAGCAGCTTTCGCCTGCGATAGGGACCGACCGACAAGCCCTCGCCACTCAGTATGCCGCTGCTGTAGATGCCATCGCCAACGCTTCGAAGGCGCCGCCGGGCACTTTGGATGTCTCGACAACGGATGCCGCTGTCTCCAATCTTGCTGCAACTGGCGACAGTCTCAAGACGATTGGGGACGATCTGATGCGGGCCTCCGTACTCGCGCTTGCCGCGTCTGATAAGGATATCTCTCAAGCGACGAATGTCGGCAACGAACTGCGTGCTATCGTTAACAGCAATAACGAGATCCGCGTCGGCTTTGCCGAACTCGCCGGCAAACCAGACGACACGCGGGTGAAAAAAGTCCAGCAATCGATCTACATGTATCACACCGAGCTCGGCCGTCTCGCCGGCGTGGTCACCGACGATCCGGTTTTTGCCGAAATTCCGAAGAAGGCTCAGCCCGTCCTCGATCTGCTTGCGGCGAACGCTGCAGCGCTCTCTGAAGGTGCGGCGCGCAAGCTGGCTGAGTTCGACAGAGCTGCGGGGCAGATCGACAACACTTGGAACCTCCTTGCGCAATTCGCCGACACGCAGAAGCAAAATGCTGGCCAGGATCGTCAACAGGCCAACAGGATATCTGGCGGCGCCATTGTGATCGGCATTCTGATTGCTATGACCGCGGGTGCCGCGCTGGTCGTTACCTTGAAGGGACCGATCACCCAGATTACCGCAGCGATGCGCAAGATCGCAGAGGGAAGGCTCGACACAGCAATCACCGGCGAGAAACGGGGCGACGAAATCGGGGAAATGGCCCGCGCGCTTTCCGTCTTCAGAAAAAATGCTCTATCGAAGGTCGAAATGGAACAACAAGCCGAGATCGCGCGTAGCGACGCGGAATCCGAGCGCGCCCGCAACGAACTCGAGCGGCGTAGCGCGAAGGTCCAGGTTGACGCTGCAATCGAGGCGCTTGCAGAAGGGCTCACGCGGCTGTCGCGCGGGGACCTGAATTTTGCGATCGATACGCCCTTTGCCCCCGAACTCGACCGGATCCGCATCGATTTCAACATGTCTGTGGCGGGTCTCAGAGAGACGCTCTGCGAGATCCGCGAGACGTCTTCCCTCATCAGCGACAATGGCCGCCAGATGGCGGAAGCCGTTGATGACCTGGCCAGTCGAACGGAGAAGCAGGCGGCTGCCCTTGAGGAAACCGCAGCGGCAGTGCAGGAGATTTCTTCCGCCGTCAACACCTCTTCAGGACGGGCAGCAGCAGCGCTTGCGCTTGTCCAACGCGCCAAACAGGGCGCGGACGCCTCGGCTTCAGTGGTCCGAAACGCGGTCTCGGCCATGGGGCGGATTGAGGACGCGTCGGGCAAGATCGTTCAGATTGTCAGCGCGATTGACTCCATCGCTTTCCAGACCAATCTCTTGGCCCTGAATGCGGGGGTTGAAGCGGCGAGAGCGGGTGAGGCCGGTAAGGGCTTTGCTGTCGTGGCGCAGGAAGTGCGGGAACTGGCGCAGCGATCTGCTCGCGCAGCCAAGGAAATCGGCGAACTCATCAACAATTCCGTCCGAGAGGTTGCGTCTGGCTCCGAGTTCGTCGGCCGCACGGGCGATGCGCTGATTGGGATTTCTAGCGAGATCGTCCACATCGTTGACCATATTGAACTGATCGCCTCCTCAAGCCGCGAACAGGCAACAACACTCCAGTCAATCAACGCGTCGGTGAACGATATTGATCGTATGACGCAGCAAAATGCGGCGATGGTGGAAGAGACGAATGCTGCCACCCAACAGCTCTCGTCAGAGACGCTCGCACTTACTGACATGATCGCACGCTTTCGGCTTGAAGGCCGAGAGAGCCCGGCTTCAGCACGCTACGAGACCGCGGCATGATGGCATCATACATTCGCAGAACTGGTAACTTGATGTCATGAGCGCCTGCGGCAGTCGTCTCCGCGTGAGCACGGTGTGCGGAGATTTCCAATAATGCCCCATGGTGGCGGGCGATCACGATTTGGCACGGCCTTTAAGTATTGCAGTCAATCTACTGAACGCACAGGGCTATAGAATGATCGCTGGGCTCCTGCGCATCGCGAGAGACGTGGCAAGGCGGAGCCAAGGGTGTGAGGCGGGCACCCGACAGGAAAGGCGCCCAACAGGCATTTTAATCCGACCGAGGATGCGAGCGGCAGGTGATGCCGATCGCAACCGCAAATCGGTTGGGTCCGAGGACACCCTCGGCGAAGTGCCCCATGACCCAAGGACAACACCATTTCCTGGAGGACATGATCAAAGCGCAGAGTGATCCGGTAACTTGAAATGAGATGGTCGGCGTCGGCATTGTCCGCCGCCTCCGGCCTGCGCGACAGCGTTTCCATTCAATGATCTCGTGTGGCTCCGTCATCTGGCAGGCGACACGCATCAGCCGTTGCACAGCATGGGACTATCCCCAAGTGACACCGCTCGCACCCACCATTGGGCCAACCTTCCTACGCCTTGATGGGGTTCGAACCGTCGACCCATAGATTATTGGTATGTTCACGCGGTTGGGGGCAAAGGATCAGTGCCTTCGCTAAGGATCGCGAGATACCGCCGGTAGCTAAATACGCGACCTCGCTTGCGGCCAGTGACCTCCTCAACTACACCGAAACGCTCCAGGTCTGTAAGTGCCGCATTGACGGTGGGCGCGGAAAGGCCTGTCTGTTGAACGAGCTGATTGGCCGTCATAAACGGATTTTGCTGAAAAAGGTCGTGGATCCGAAGCGCCGAGCCCGCTCGGTCGCTTTCGGATGTGATGCGCTCGCGGTCTTCCTTAAATACGTCGACGATCTGGGTCGCCGCGTGAAACGCCTGGTTGGCGGTGTCGGCAACGCCAGTGAGGAAGAAGTCGAGCCACGCTTCCCAATTGCCTTGTTCGCGAACCTCCTGAAGCAGTCGATAATATTCCGTCCGATGGGCCTTCAGATAGAGGCTCAGGTAGAGCAGCGGCTTACGCAGAACCCCGTTCGTGCAAAGATACAACGTGACAAGGAGGCGACCGATTCGCCCGTTGCCATCTAAGAATGGATGAATCGTCTCGAATTGGACGTGGAGAAGGCCAGCCTTAATTAGTGCCGGTAGTCTCGACCGATCTTCATGCATGAAACGCTCAAGGGCATCCAGGCAGGCGTCCATTTCCATGACAGGCGGTGGGACGAAGAGGGCGTTGCCAGGCCGCGTCCCGCCAATCCAATTTTGCGAACGCCGGAATTCTCCCGGATTTTTGGTGCCACCACGCCCACTGTGCAGCAATCGCGCATGCATTTCGCGGATCAAACGCAGCGACATCGGCAGCGCTTCTAGTCGCTCCAAACCATACATCATGGCATCGACGTAATTAGAAACTTCGCGAATATCGTCGATGGGCTGGCCTGCCTGGGCTTCGGTCTCAAAACGCAGGAGATCGGACAGTGTCGACTGCGTCCCTTCGATTTGCGAAGATAGAACAGCCTCTTTCCTGACATACATATAAAGGAAGAGTTCCTGACGAGGAAGCAGCATCGTGATGCCATCTAGCCGTCCGAGAGCTCGCTCTGCCAAGCTAAGGCGCTCCAAGAGTGAAAGCACGTCAATGGCAGGTAGCGGCGGCAACGCAGGTGGTATGAACGCCCGCACTGTTTCGCCGGCAACTGATGTTTCGACAAAGCGGCCGCGCCGCTGATTGGGTTCGGAATCAGACATGACGCGAGTATGGGTTTCGGCCGCTATTTAAGCAAGCGTGGCTTTATTTAAATAAGGAGAAAACTAAGGTAAGCCCTCTTAAATAAGCCTCGCCACGTTCGACCGCCTTGAAGGGATATGAACCTGCGACGCTCAATCGATACCGGCTCACCGGGCAAGGCATCGCGACACGTTCACCGTTCAAACCGCTCAAGCATTTTTCTTAACTGTGCATTTTGCAGCTTTAGCTTTCTGGCCAGTTGATCCCTGAGCACCTTGATCTCTTCATCGAGGTTCATCTCGTCTGTAGTGTCATTAACTTGGGAAAAATTCGCGACCGCTACCGCTTCCTTGCCGCGCCTCCTTTGCTTGTGCGGTGGCACCTCGACAGCTCGCTTGATCTTGTTTTGTGCAGCGGTGACGGCGATGCCAGTACCGCCGGATAAAGTGGGATCGGTGGTCTCCACAATCTTGGCGGCTCCGCGCTCGACCTCGACGCGGCCACCGTTCACGGCTTCTTCGGATTGCACAGGCTCCCCGGCGATGGCACCGGCTTTACCGTGAGGAGGTAGCTCCAAGGTTGCCGGCCTATCACCGCCAATCAGGCTCTCGTCGCCAGCCGTTTCATTCGGACCGGAAATAGGCAACGCCCCCGGTGTAACCTTATCGGGCGAGCCGCTTTCTCTCCTTTGTTCGCGTCCCGGTGAGATCAGTCGGGCAAGAAGTTTCCAGGGAGACGCCATCTATCCGACCTCGCGTTTTATCCCGCAAGCAGGCAGTGAGTGTTAGCTTCAGCAACAGCATTTACCGTTGCCAATTTGTATGTCTCGATGAGCATGGAAATACGGCCGGCGGTTGACCGGCTGCTTATATCAATCGAGCTTCAGCCGTTTGCGGAGATCGGCATTTTCAGCGCGAAGTTTTTCAGCCAGCAGCTTGCGCAGCCGCTGATTTTCCTCTTCCAACTTTAAAAGGTCTGCCATCTCGTCGATCGCCGTAAACGGCGCGGGCGACGCTGTCTGCACAGACTTCGGAGGACGGCGCACAGGTGCGCGTTTGGCGCTCGCCGCAGCTTCGACCACCTTTGTCTTGCGCCCTCTCCTCTTCGCACCACCGGCCACGGCCAGAGCAGCTGCTGGCTCTACCGTAGTGTTAGCTGACGCGGTTTCGAGTGCCGCGGCTTTCTTGGCCCGGGGCTTGCGCTGTTTCTTCGGCGCGATTGGCGTTTCGACCACGGTCGGCACATCGGCACTGGTTGCAGTATCAGTCTCGTCGGCCATGCTTATCTCCTGTGTATCTGATGCAGTTGTCGACGGCTCGAGAGGCGGTGTCAACAACGACTCTTCCTGATCTGCTTTTGGTAGAGACATTTCGTAATGGGATTTGCCACTTTGAGAGCTAGCCGACAGAAAAGGCATTGCCTCTTCGTCTAGGTCGCGAGCCACGGACTTTAAATCCACGTTGCCCCAGATCGAGTTTGACCTGGGATCGAGTTTTCGCCTGCCGCCTTTGTACTCGACGGCAAAACTGCGTTGCACTTTTTTCAATATAAGAGGCCTTGGAGAATCGACGGAATGGTTTAGTGATGTGCTGGTCCATCACGAATAGCGCCTACCGGACTGCCAGTCTATACCACCGTCACATCCAATCCACCGCAGCATCCCCGGGGTCAGAATATGTGGCCAATCTAATAGGGGCTGAGGGCAGTCTATACGCTCAAAGCTCTTGAAAGGAAGGGACGACCAGTAGTTCGTCCCGAGACATTTTCAAAGGTTCCCGACGATCCATTATGCGATTTTTCTGGCCGAAAACATGAACATCCTAGCAACTAGTCAGGCAGTGGCCCCGAAATCACGCGGTGCCACAAAGGATCCGCCATTCCGAATCCTCACTTCATTACGATTTCGATTTCCGCCAACCGGCCGCCCAAGCTTCGGCTTCCGAGCAGAACCAACGTTCGCCATACTGGGGACTGATCTTCGTTTGTGCGTAGTATCGCTGCCCCGGTACGTGGAAGATGCGCTCGCCGGTATTGATGCTGACATTGCCCTTGATCTTGCACGTTTGTCCGGAGCTGCCCGAAGCGCTCCATGAGGCCAGCAAGTCGCTCGCGGTCCAGCCGCCGGCAGCACCAAACGCGAGCGCGCCGATGAGCAAGCCCGGCGCCCTGAACAGCACGGATTTCTTCTGCGGATTGCGATAACTGCGACGCATGCCCACATCCTCGTCATTTCGCGCGGAGATTGTAGCTGCGGTAGAACATCGCGAACATCTATCCAAAAGGCTTAGACGTTTAGACCTTGCTGGACCGCCCGCGAGCGCGGTATGGCTGCGATGATTTGTCAGGACGACTGTTCATCGCAGGTTCATTGGGCAGGAGCCCCAATGGAGCCCTTCCGTCATCGGCGCCATAGCTCGGGCGGAAGAGAAGACTGAAACGTCAACATCATCGACCGAGGCCAATCACATGTCGCACAAATTGCTTCTCTCCGCTGCCGGATCGTTGCTTGCTGCATTTATCATGTCGACGCCGGCGCACGCGCTGACGATGAAAGAATGCAGCACAAAATATCAGGCGGCCAAAGTTGATGGCTCCGCTAAAGACATGAAGTGGAACGATTTCCGCGCCAAATTCTGTGGCTCGGACGCTGCTGCCGCCGATAAAGAAGACGAGGCGGACGTCGCAAAGACGACCGACAAAGAGCCTGAAAAGGCTACGACCGCGGCGCCGAAGAGCGTCAAGTTCCCGAAGGCGATCGACAAGAAATATTCGAGCGAGACACCCGCAAAGGCTCGCCTCCATACCTGCGTCGATGCCTATCATTCGGCCAAGGATGCCGGAACGCTTGGAGATCTGAAGTGGATCCAGAAGGGCGGCGGCTATTGGAGCCTCTGCAACACGAGCATCAAGGCTGCTGGCTGAATGTAACACTAGAGAACGCGGAAGGCCGCCGCAAGCGGCCTTTTGCTCGTTAATGACCGCTCTGTCACCGACCGGGTCGTCTTGCCGCAAGCCCGAACCAAAACCGGACAGTCCGCAAGCAGCGAGGGCCAGCGTTCATTCCTTATCGCCTTGACGCGGTATCGAACCGTTGTCCGCCATCTCGGATTCTCTAAGACGTTGTAATCTTTACGCTTCAACGAAAAGAGGTGCCGTTCAGTATAACACAGGTTTCATTATCGCTTAACGGCGACACATTTCACCTCAGCTAGGAGTCCCAGGGTGAGCAAGCTCGGAGACACCTATCCGAGTCCACGCAATCCCTTCGGAAACACCTCGTTCTTTGCGCCGCTGTGTGAAAAAGCAAAAATGGCCAGCGATGTCACAATCGTAACTTTTCCCAAGTGAAATCTGCACATTTGGGTTGAGGTGGAAGGGGTTCACCTCGTAGCTCAAAACAGTGAGGAACCTCACAAGGTGTCAGGCCAACTTAGTCGATGGCGCTCTTCATCGTCAGGGCGGAGACGGCTTCGTTTTGAAAGGCTCGCTCCCAAGCTATGCAGGCCGCGGCTACTTGGCTGCTTTTGCTGCTTCCTCGATAACCTTTGCCACTGCAGCGGCCTGCGAGATGTAGATAGCGTCGCTGCCCTCGACATCTGTCACCGTCGAACCGGCACGCTTGTACATCCACCGCTCCAAGTCGGGGTTTATTGTCATGTCGTCCTTCGCAACGATTGCGTAGCTATGCTTCTCGTGCCAGGCGGCTACAGGAACCTGCGCATCAGTGGCGGCGACTGCGACCGGCATCTGAGACCGGGCCATGAACGCGGCTTGATCCTTGGGCAAATCCGTCCGAAATCAGCAGCGAACTTTGCCGGGTCAACAAGTAGGAAGCCATCCTTTGGCGCTTTGATATCGTTGGTCGGTGACGGCATCGATTGGAGCAATTGTGCGGTGCTTTCACCCTTTTCGGGCTGCAGCGCCGCGACATAGACAAGTGCCTTGACCTTGGGATCATCACCTGCTGCCGTGATGATCGTGCCCCGTAGCTGGACCGACGAGAACGACGTCTCCGTCCTGCTGGTCAAGCACGCTTCTGGTGGCTGCGACGTCTTGTTCCAGACTTGTCAGCGGCTGCTGGACGATACTGACATTATAGCCGTCGCGAGTGAGTATGTCATAAACGCCACGCCAGCCCGAACCATCCACAAGCGCGCCATGGACGAGCACGATGTTGCTTGCGTCCGCCAAGGCTGGGGACGTCACTGCGGCGGAAAACAAGAGCGTGGCTGCAAGACCGATGGCTGTTTTGCGCGAAATCGACATGATCGGTATTTCCTTGAGTTTGGATTCCGAATGACTGAGGCTTCGATGAATGGGTCGAGGACTCGGGACGTGTCGGCGCCGGCGCACCTCGACAGAGCGTTGACCTTGGAGAGGGGTCGGTTACTGCCCCGCCACCGACGAGGCTGGGAGTGAGCGAAACTCCCCACCACGAGACCGAAGCGATGGCCGAGAGCGATAAATAGCTACGGTGGAGCGTTCTTCGGTCAACGCTCACGATCAATCCTCGTCCTGCCACCTGCGCAGATCCGTCTGGTCGTGATATCCCATGCGATCAGGCGTGGTGATAAACTCAATCGTAGTGCCCCATGGCATGCGGCAGTAACAGACCTTGTTTCCTGGACCTTTTTCGGTTGCGTAGGGAATAGCGCGCGGCGCGGTCAGCGCGGTGCCTCCGGCCTGTTCGAACCGCGCGACCGATGCGTCGATGTTGTCGGTGTAGACGCCGAAGTGCGTGATGCCGAAGTCGCTCGGCCTAACCGGCTGCGCTTGTTCGGGGCCGAGCATTTCGAAGAGTTCTATGTCAGGTCCGGTTCCGATTTTGACCATCGCCTGCGCGCGGACGGCCGTTCCGGGAAAAGCGCCGGTGGCGCGCTCGAATTCGGGTCCTTGCCGCGGCGGATCATGCGGTCCGAAGGACTGATAGATCACCTGTCCGCCAAATGCTTCCACCAGGAACGATTTTGCAACTTCGATGTCGGGCACCGTAATGCCGATGTGATTGACGCCGCGAATGACAGGTGCGGTCATGACAGTGTTCCTTCTCATTTAGTGAACTGAACGCGAGCGGGCGTATCGGCCCGGATGTATCGAGCTCCGCCCTCCTCAAGACGGGGCGGTCGCAGGTTCTCAATTTGCCTTGAGAAAATCGATCAGAGCGGCCGCCACCTCATCCGGCCGTTCGTCCGCGACATAGTGGCTGCACCGCGCAATCGAGCCGCCAGTTACATTGCTGGCAAACTCCTGAAGCATCGGGACCATATGCGCCCCGAAGCGCTGCTCCCCGCCAAGACCCAATACCGGTATATCGAGCGGTAGCTTTTTGTACTCGAGTGCCGCCGCATGGTCAGATGTGAGAGTGCGATACCATTCCATGCCGCCGCGAGTGCGGCCAGGAAGGGCCATCGCTTTCGCGTAGATCTCGATGTCCGCCGGATTGAACGTGCTGTGATCGTAGAACCGCTCCGCCATGAAGGCCGAGACATAGTCATATTCACGGCCATAAATCAGACGCTCTGGGAGATCCCGATTTATATGGAAGCTGAAGTGCCAGATTTTCGCAATTGTTGCCTCCCATTGCGTCCAGCCGGGAAGCGGGACGTCGAGGACGGCCAGGTGAGTAACTGCGTCCCGATAGATAGCGGCCTGCGGCAACGCTACCATTCCGCCAATGTCATGGCCGCATACGGCGTAGCGTTGATGCCCGAGCGCAACCATAACCTCGTGCGCATCGCGCGCCATCGTCGCCTTTTCATAGCCGTCAAGCGGGCAGTCGGAAAAACCCGCGCCGCGCAAATCTATAGCCACCACGCTGAACTGCTCGGCCAACAGCGGCATCACATGGTGCCATTCCCACCACGTTTCCGGCCAACCGTGAAGCAGAAGGATCGGCGGGCCGAAGCCTCCCGTGACGGCGTTGATCTTGATGCCGTTTGCCGGCACCATGTGCTGGGTAAACCCTTCCAAAGTTGGAATCATGACTACTTCCAGTCGATGTTGACGTTGAAACTGAGATAGCGACCAGCGCTTAGGAATGATCGAAGTCGGTGACGATCGAGATGTGCCGCCAGGCGTCGATATCGCTACGGAACGACGCCAGCTTTCGCTCGGCGATCGCATGGGCGGCCGGGCCGAGCGGGAGGTGAAGCGGAGCGTCATCGGCATCGACTGCCTGCAGGATTACCGCGACCGCCTTGTCGGGATCGCCCGCCTGATTGCCGTTGTTGGTTTCCCGATAGTGCCTGCGCGAGCTCGCAGCGTATTCAGGCATCTCGTTGGCCGCCATCGTGATCGAGCGACCGAGAAAATCGGTGCGAAACGGTCCAGGCTCGACGATCAGAACCCGGATGCCGAACGGCTTCAGCTCGCCGGCGAGCGCCTCGGAAATCCCTTCCACGGCAAACTTGGCCGCATTGTAATATCCAGCGCCGCCGCTGCCCGCTATGCCCGCGCCGGACGACATGTTGACGATCGTTCCGCCCGAACGTCTCAGGACCGGCAGCGCTGCTCTGGTGGTTTCGATCAGACCAAAGACGTTCACCTCGAACATCGGCCGGTACGCTTCGGACGTAGCTTCCTCGATTGCGCCAAACAGTCCGTAGCCGGCATTGTTCACAAGCACGTCAAAGCCGCCGAATGTCTCGACCGCCTTTGCGACTGCGGCTTTGGCTGCCGCCGCATCAGTAACGTCGAGCGGCAAGGTGATCATGCGGCCGTCGAATGGCCGAGCCATTTCTTCGATCGATTTGACGTCGCGGGCAGTCGCGACAACGCGATTGCCCCGCTGCGCCGCGGCGAGCGCGAGCCGTTGTCCGAAGCCACTTGAGCAGCCTGTGATGAGCCAGGTTTTCATGAGTTTCTCCGCTTGTTTTCAGAAGATGACTTGAATCTAGATGTTTATATTTGTACTTGAAGTGACATTATTGTATTTTTGATGTTCATTTTTGTAAGGTAAGCCCACGGTGAAGGCCGTCTTGCGATAGAGGGCTTCTGACTGCCAGTCCTAGTGGTAACACTAGGAGTAGTCATATGACGAAGCATCCAATTGAGGTGATCACGTCTGTAGAGCGCCGTCGGCGCTGGTCACGCGAAGATAAAGAGCGCCTTGTCGCTGCATGCTTTGAGCCAGACGCGGTCATCTCCGAGATTGCCCGCGCGGCCGGCATCCATGTCAGCCAGTTGTTCCGTTGGCGCAAAGAGCTTTGCCGGATCGAGGAGCCAAGGTCTGATACGGCGACTTTGGTGCCGGTGATCGTATCCGAGGCCGCTTCGACAGTCTCTCCCGTTCAACCGGAATCGCCCACCACATCCCACCCTCGTCGGAAGCGTAGCGATGTGACAATCGAGCTTGGACGGGGTCGGCGCGTGCGCGTGGATAGCGACATCGATACGGATGCCCTTGGCCGGATTCTCGATTGCGTGCTGGGGCTGCGATGATTCCGGTTCCGAGTGGCGTGAAGGTCTGGCTGGCGACAGGCCACACCGATATGCGAAAGGGCTTCCCCGGTTTGTCGTTGATGGTGCAGGAGGCGCTGAAGCGCGACCCGATGTGTGGACACCTGTTCGTATTCCGCGGCCGCGGTGGCGGTCTGATCAAGGTGATCTGGCATGACGGCCAGGGCGCTTGCCTGTTCACGAAGAAGCTGGAGCGCGGCCGCTTCATCTGGCCATCAGCGGCCGATGGCACGGTGGTGATCACGCCTGCGCAGCTCGGTTATCTGCTGGAAGGTATCGACTGGCGGATGCCGCAAAAGACCTGGCGGCCGACGTCGGCCGGATAAGCAAAAACACTGGAATGACAGGGTCGAATATGATTCCATCCTGTCATGAGCAATGCGACCGAAGAGCTTCCGGACGACCTTGCCAGTGCGCTTGCACTGCTGGCCCAGGAACGCGCTCGACGTGTCGCAGCCGAAGCAGAAGCAGCGACCTCCAAGGCAGAAGCCGCCAGCGCAAAGGCACTCGTATCGCATTCCGAGGCGCTGATCGCGCGGCTGAAGCTGGAGATCGACAAGGTTCGCCGTGCACTCTACGGCAGCCGGTCCGAGCGCAAGGCGCGGCTCCTGGAGCAGATGGAACTGCAGCTCGAGGAGTTGGAAGCGGACGCCGGTGAAGATGAACTGGCGGCGGAGATCGCAGCCAAAGCTTCAGCCGTCAAAGCCTTCGAGCGCAAGCGTCCGTCACGCAAGCCCTTTCCCGAACACCTGCCGCGTGAGCGCGTCGTAATCGCCGCTCCCACGAATTGCGCCTGTTGTGGATCGGTTAAACTGTCGAAGCTTGGCGAAGACATTACCGAGACCTTGGAAGTCATCCCGCGTCAGTGGAAGGTCATCCAGACGGTGCGGGAGAAGTTCACCTGCCGCGAGTGTGAGAAGATCACGCAGTCACCCGCACCCTTCCATGTGACACCCCGCGGTTTTGCCGGGCCGAACCTGCTGGCGATGATCCTGTTTGAGAAGTTCGCCCAGCACCAGCCGCTCAATCGCCAGAGCGAGCGCTACGCCCGCGAGGGCGTCGACCTCAGCTTGTCGACGCTGGCCGATCAGGTTGGAGCATGTGCCGCGGCGTTGAAGCCGCTTCACTCTCTGATCGAAGCGCATGTCCTTGCCGCCGAACGTCTGCATGGCGACGACACGACCGTGCCTATCCTGGCGAAGGGAAAGACGGATACGGGCCGCATCTGGACCTATGTCCGGGATGATCGGCCATTTGGAAGCCTCTCTCCGCCTGCCGCCCTTTACTATGCCTCACGGGATCGACGGCAGGAGCATCCGGAGCGCCACCTGAAGACCTTCACCGGCATTTTGCAGGCGGACGCCTACGGCGGCTACAATCCGCTGTTCAAGGTTGATCGTGATCCCGATCCCCTGACGCAGGCACTGTGCTGGGCGCACTCGCGTCGCAAATTCTTCGTGCTCGCGGACATTGCTGCAAACGCCAAGCGTGGAAAGAACGCTGCGCCGATCTCGCCTATGGCCCTCGAAGCCGTCAAACGGATCGACGGCCTGTTCGATATTGAGCGCGAGATCAACGGGCTTACGGCCGATCAACGCCTGGAGCGTCGCCGGAGAGACTGTCTGCCACTCGTCGATGATCTGCAGGTCTGGCTTCAAACCGAGCGGGCAAAGCTCTCACGCAGTTCGCCGGTGGCGGAGGCGATCGACTACATGCTCAAGCGCTGGGATGGCTTCACATCATTTCTGCAGGACGGCCGGATTTGCCTGACGAATAATGCGGCAGAGCGAGCGCTCAGAGGCTTTGCGCTCGGCAGAAAATCCTGGCTCTTCGCCGGATCAGACCGCGGTGCAGATCGTGCGGCCTTCATGGCCACATTGATTATGACGGCAAAACTCAACGACATCGATCCGCAGGTGTGGCTGGCCGACGTTCTTGCCCGCATCGCTGATACGTCGATTACCAGGCTGGAGCAGTTGCTTCCGTGGAATTGGACGCCGCCGACCGTCAACGCTCAAGCGGCCTGACCTGCGGCCTTCACCGGAGGCTTACTTTGTAAGGGCATGGCTGTGGAATGGAGTGACGTAAAAATCTTCCTTGCTGTCGCGCGATCCGGCACGCTCGGCGGCGCTGCGCGTGCCCTTCATACAAGCCATCCGACGGTCGGCAGACGGCTGCGCACCCTTGAGGAGGCGATCGGCCACACATTATTCCAGCGGACCGCGGACGGTCTCGTGCTGACCGAGGAGGGCCATGGGATCATCGCGCTGGCAGAGCAGATGGAAGAGGGCGCGCTGGCCATGGAGCGTCGGCTTGCAGGGCAGGAGCAAAACCTCAAGGGCAATCTGCGCATCTCATCAGCGGACTGGTTCGGGGCCTATGTCCTGCCTCCCATCTTGGCAGATTTCTCGAAAGACTACCCTAATGTCGACGTCGAGATCCTGACCGGCACTCGCTTGTTCAACCTCGCCCAACGGGAGGCCGACGTCGCTTTTCGTATCATTCCGTTCAACAATGCCGATGTCATTCAGCGGCGGCTCTTCAGGCTCGAGTACGGCGTCTACATCGCCGAGGAGTCGCCTGACCCCAAATTTGGCGACGGAACCGGTTTCCGGCTGATCACCCACGATACGTCAACCGGGCAGTTCCCCGACATCGCCTGGCTCGTCGAGAGTTTCCCGAACGCGAGACCCGTGCTGCGATCAAACAACCGCAACGTCCAGGGGCGAATGTGCAAGCAGGGCGTAGGGATCGCCGTCCTGCCCCGCGTGGTGGGCAATCAGATCCCGGGCATCCGCAGACTGGAACTGCCCAAGCCCCCGCCGACGCGAGACATCTGGATGGGATATCACCGGGACCTACGACGTCTTCAGCGTCTTCGTGCGTTTATCGCGACCGTATCTGACCATCTCGCGAATGCGCCCGCATGGTAAACCGTCCGAAGAAGATCTAATTTTCCCTGCCGACCGACGGCTGCGGTAGGAGACAGGCGCGGCGGACAATTTACTTCTCGGCCGCAATTTTCCTGTGCCGCTCCACCACAGCACCCACGATCATTCTCATCAGCCCTTCGTCGTAACAGTCGCCAATGGATTCCCGCTGCAATTACTCACCCAACAATACGGGCCTCGGTCGCTGCCAGAACATCACTCTCTGAAGTTCCCGGTGCCAATTCCACTACCTTCAATCCGCCTGGGACCACATCAAATACACAGAGATTGGTGATGACCCGGTTCGCTACGCCCTTTCCAGTCAAGGGTAGACTGCATTTCTTTAGAATCTTCGATTCGCCTGCTTTGTTCGTATGCTCCATGAGGACAACCACACGTCCAACCCCGGCGACTAGATCCATAGCCCCGCCCATCCCCTTCACAAGCTTACCGGGGATCATCCAGTTGGCGAGATCTCCTTCCTCGGACACCTCCATCGCGCCGAGGATGGCCATTGCGATCTTTCCACCACGGATCATTGCAAAGGAAGTCGCGCTATCGAAATAGGCCGTCTGCGGTAGTTCCGTGATCGTCTGTTTCCCGGCGTTGATGAGATCCGGGTCTTCCTCACCTTCATAGGGGAAGGGGCCCATGCCGAGCATCCCGTTTTCAGATTGCAAGGTGACTTCGACCCCGTCCGGAATATAGTTCGATACGAGGGTCGGAATGCCAATGCCAAGATTTACATACCAGCCGTTCTGTAGTTCCAGCGCTGCGCGGGCGGCCATCTGATTGCGGTCCCAAGCCATTAATGAGCCTCCCGTTTACGAACTGTTCGTTGCTCGATCTGTTTCATTTGCTGCCCTTGTATCAGGCGATGAACATAGATTCCCGGAAGGTGAATGTGGTCAGGATCGAGCGAGCCTAGAGGGACAATCTCTTCAACCTCGGCAACGCAAACCCTTCCGCATGTGGCTGCCGGGGGATTGAAGTTGCGCGCCGTCTTTCGGAACACGAGATTGCCTGCGGGGTCGGCCTTCCAAGCCTTCACGATGGAAACGTCTGCGACGATCGCACGTTCGAGGACAAAGGTCCTGCCGTCGAATTCCTTATGCTCTTTGCCTTCGGCGATGACTGTGCCCACGCCAGTGGGGGTGTAGAAAGCGGGAATGCCCGCGCCACCGGCGCGCATGCGCTCGGCAAGAGTGCCTTGCGGATTGAACTCAAGCTCCAACTCCCCGCTCAGAAACTGCCGCATGAACTCAGCGTTTTCACCGACGTAGGACGAGATCATCTTGCTGATCTGTCTCGTCTTCAGGAGAACACCGAGCCCGAAATCATCGACGCCGCAATTGTTGGAGGCGATGGTCATATTCTTCGTTCCGGCGTCTCTTATCGCGGCAATCAAGAGTTCCGGGATGCCGCACAGCCCAAAGCCGCCCGACGCAATCGTCATGCCATCGAAAAGGAGACCGGCGAGTGCGGCCTCAGCTGTTGGATAGGTCTTGTTCATAGCTCTCCCTTAATTAGTGCTCTGACCTGCATTGGCTGGCATCCTCTCGCCCAGGCTCATCGCATGACGGTTGCCCCGTCGGGGCCACTCGACGCGTATGGCTCGTGACCAAGCCCAGCGCAACATTCAGAAGCGGGTGGTCACGACACCATCTGCGAAGCACCCGGCGTCGCTGGCAAGACGCAGGAAGCGGTCGATGCCGCTCTGATAAGGAATCGCCTCCACTCCGTTGGCTCCCGCTGGAACACCGCCCTGAAGAAGCGAGAGCGCCGCGGCGGAGATGCCGAGCCCTGTGCCACGGCTCATGTCTCCCGCGTCCGTGATCGACTTCATGACGATTGGCTTGTTCCCTCGCGTGCCGATGACGTTGACCTGGGTCGCCGAGATTCGTTGGGCGCTCGGCTTCAATTCATGTCTCTTCCAGAGCAACTTCCACAAAACTTCGATCGGCTGTACGTCCTTGCCGTCAATTTCGACCACCATGTTGGAATGGCCGAAACCAATTCGTCCTATTGTCGAGAAGGCGGCATTCGCCCAATTCGGGAAGAGCGAGCCCTTGCACTGAACCAGCGAAAGATCGGGACGAAAGCGCCCTAACGTGACTGGCTCCGGATGGGCAGTGTCGTAGGCCTCGATCCGATGAAAGGGGGGCGGTACATCGAAGCTTTCGGCGGTTTCCGGAACAAAGCCCTTGGTGAATTCCATACGGCCGTTGCGCCACGTCGGACACGGCGCTACCGCCATGTGCAACATGTGCCGCAATACAGCGAGGCCACCCGGATCCGGCTCGCGCGTGATCCAGACAATTTTGACGCCGTCGAGGTCCGGGTGACTTTCAAGCAAGCTGCAGGCAAGCCAATTTGATACGCCCGGCGAGAGTCCGGCACCCGTTATCACCGGCACATTTCCGGATTTGGCCGACTCGTCCAGAGCGAGGATTGTCGTCGTGCCTTCGGCATCGTCCCCTACATCGATGTAGGCCGCACCTGCTGCGATTGCCGCGCGTGCCGCTCCATCCGAGCCGAGAAAAAAAGGGCCGGCCAAGTTCACCACCAGGTCCATGCCTGATGCGTCGAGGCCGTCACTCGAAATATCGACTTGACGGGTTGCTATTCTTTCAGGGGCGATCGCTTCACCCAGTCGCAAGCTTTCTGTGGACCGATCGACGACGACGAAGCTTGCACTCGGCAGCGACCGCGCGAGGATTGCGAGGGCACTCCTTCCCATGTGGCCCGCGCCCACGAGCATTATAACTGGACTCATCGCCGCCTCCATAAGAATGAACGTTAATTCACTAAACGCTTGATTTTTTCGTTCGTCAAGAGTGCCGACCCGTTTTGAAGGCAACTTCAAGCCGACTTGCGATTCTTCCGCAAGTCCTTTACACAGTGATCAATATGCATTAACGTTCATTCATATTGAAAGGGAGGCTCTAATGTCACGCAGACCAAACACGGTAAATTGGGAGCAGGTAAACAAATGGGTATCCCGGGAGGGAGCCCAGGCGAGTTGGAAAGTTTTCGGTTTCCCGTCGATTATGTCGATCGACCGAACTGCCTTTTCGGACGCGGAGCCGATGCCGAAATGGGAGGCTCCGCCCAAGCTCATCCTGTCGACCGCGATCAATGGCGCCTTCTATACGAAGAACGAGAACCCCAACCAGGCGATTACGCCTGAGGAGATCATCCGCTCCGCTGAGGAATGCATCGCCGCAGGAGCGCAGATCATCCATATTCACGCGAGAGACGAACGCGGCTACAACGTGCTCGACACTGGCCTTTTCCGCGAAACGCTTACGCATCTGCGCACCAACCATCAGCATGTCGCACTGGACGCCTGCCTCGTTGCAGTGAACGCGGATGAAGAGCGAATGATGGCCGAAATGATGAAGCTCGGCCTCATGGAAGGCGTTCCGGTCAACACGACGGCCCTCATTCTCGGGGACAATCACTTCGTCAAATCTCCCGCGACAATCATCGAGAAAACCAAGCGCGCCCTCGACGCCGGCCTCACGCCGCAGATTGCGGTTTACTCCGATGCCGACATCGACAATGCCCGCCGGTACCTGATCGACAGTGGCCTCATTCAGGGCCCTCTGAACTGGCTGGTTCTGCCCGGTCTTCCGGGCTGCAGCCCGATGTACTCGCCCGAAACGATGGTCGACGGCTTTCTTCGGCTCGTTCGGCTCATCCGCCACATCGACGCAGACTCTACCATCATCGCCTGCACCGGCGGTCGTACCAGCAGTTACCTTGCGACCCTGGCAATCCTGCTCGGCGTTCATGTGCGGGTCGGCATGGAAGACACGGTTTGGAAGTGGCCTCACCGTGACGACAAGATTCAGTCGAACGTCGAGGTATTCCAGCAGATTTCTGGAATAGCGGCTGCACTAGGCCGCGATGTGATGACCGCC
Organism: Rhizobium phaseoli; assembly: GCF_001664385.1. Classification (NCBI taxonomy): domain Bacteria; kingdom Pseudomonadati; phylum Pseudomonadota; class Alphaproteobacteria; order Hyphomicrobiales; family Rhizobiaceae; genus Rhizobium; species Rhizobium phaseoli. The sequence goes on from NZ_CP013536.1 coordinate 825,527, forward strand.
GATGAATATCGCGATCTTATGACGCTGCGCGCGTGACCCTCTGAGGCGACACTGACACGGTGTCGCCTCCCGCAAAGGCGCGGTCTCGACACGCGTTGTGTGGTAGCATCGATCGCAGGACCGCTTAGCCGAACGGACCAGCTGTCTGGAAGCGACGATCTCTCAATCCGGCCAGCGATCGGATTTATTTCGAACCAGGAGAGAAGTCAGTGGCTTACCGTAACTATCGGACGATTCTTCATGCCTTGCTCGACTGGGGCGAGCGCACACCCGACGCTGCCGCAGTCACCGATGGGGATACGGAGATTTCGTACGCGTCATTGGCTTCCCTGGTGGAAGCAGCGTCCAGGCGGCTGGTCTCACTCGGTGTACAAAGGCAGGACCGGGTGGTGCTTGTCGGTAACAATACCTGGCAGTGGGTCGTATGCTATCTGGCTACGATGCGCATCGGCGCAATCTCCGTGCCAATGAACAATCGGCTGGCGCCCGCGCAAGTCGGCGAATTGCTGGAGATACTCGAGGCACGTATTGTTCTAGCGGACGACCTCCATTTGGGCATGTTTAAGGAATGCGCCGGAGTCGACGTGTTCTCGATCACCGGCTCTGCCGGCAGGTCCTTCTTCTCGCTTGAAACAGCCACGGAATTCCCTGCCCTGCCGGAGGCATCGGAAGACGCTTTGATAAGCTTTACGTCCGGCACCACAGGAGTTCCAAAGGGTGCAGTCATCACTCATAAGGCCCTGCGGCAGAACGCGGAGGTATTCGCTGACCTAATAGGCGATGACCCGTCACCCTCGACGTTGATTGTTGCCCCCTTGTTTCACAATACCGGCTTTGTCGATCAACTCTGCACCATGCTCTTTCTCGGCGGCCGCTCCGATCTTCTGTCACGATATCGGACGCAAGGGGCCATTGAGGCATGCCAGCGCCGTCCCGTGAGCTTCGTCACGGCGGTCCCGAGCGTTTTGCGGATGATGATGACAGCCGAAGGTGCCGAGGCGATTTACGGGTCGGCGCGGTTGGTTCTGTTCGGTGGTTCACCGATGCCGGCGCCATGGTCCCTGGAAATGCATCAGCGCTGGCCAAACCTGCGGTTGGTGCATGGCTATGGCCTGACCGAATTCACGTCGTGTTGCACTCTTCTTCCGCCTGAATTCATCCTAAGCCACGGTGACTCGATCGGCTATCCGGCCAAAGGCGTGGAGTTGCGGCTGGTGGATGAGGATGGTCATGATGTGCCGGACGGGGTTCCGGGGGAGATTTGGGTGCGTGGCGAAACGCGCATGCGCGAATACTGGCGCCGCCCCGACGTCACCGCCGAGAAAATCCAAGGCGAATGGCTTCGAACCGGCGATCTCGGGGAACGTCGCGAGCTTGGCCTTCTATATCACGTCGGCCGCCGGGATGACGTGATCAACAGGGGTGGGGAAAAGATTCTTCCCTCCTTTATCGAGGCGGCAATGGCTAAGATCCCCGAAGTCGCTCAAGCTGTGGTATTCGGCATTCCTCACCCAGTGCTGCAGAACAGCATCGTCGCTGCGCTCGAACCTCGTCCAGACACAAAGGTAAATGTTCCAGCGCTCCTGGATTTCCTGCGTACGCAACTTCCGGGCTATGCCGTGCCGGAAACGATTATCGTCGGCAACGACCTTCCGCGCACGGCCTCAGGAAAGCTTGACAGACGTGCCGTGCGCGCCGCCTACCTCTCATCCGCGCAAGGTCACTAGGAGAGCCGCCGCCTCTTCTCGGCGACAGCAGCAGGAACAAGCCATGCATAGAGAACCAATGGTATTCCGCAAGGATACGACTGAATTTGCCGCATACGGTGAAGGGTCTGGTGAAGCATCGATTGCGCGCCTCGTCGGGCCCCGGGAAAGTGAGACGATGGGCGCCTATCTCGCCCGCTTCAACGGCCGGTCTGTGCCTTGGACAGTGCGCTATGATGAGGTTATTACCTGCATCGAGGGCGAGTTCCGTCTTCGCGTTGGTCCGACGGTTCACGCCCTCCGCCCCGGCGACGTGATTTGGATCCCGAAGGACACCGAACTCGCTTACGAAGGCGCAGACAGTCTCGTCTTCATCGCGATCGCTCCGGTGGACTGGCGCACCCGACGTCACCAAGAAGCGGGGCAAATGTGAACGCCGGAACGCTCGACGCAAACGGCAGCGAGATCAATGCCGGGCGACGGTCGTGCAAAGTCGATTCCTAACTCTCCAGTGCACTTGTCCGACCGAGCAGCATACTCTGCGCAAGGCGATAGAAGTGTTTGCAGATCTTCTCGGGCGTATAGGAGCCGCTCGGTCGATACCAATTAAGCACGTTATCGCACATCGTTATGATTGCGAGCGCTGTTAGCCGCGCCTCGGGTGGTGAGCCAGTCACCGGCGAAGGGATTGCCTCGACGATATTGGTCAGTCGGTCGAGATGTTCTCTCATCATGCCCTTCACCTTGTGTCTGACACTCGGATCCAGCTTGCTCAGAATTCCGGACTCGAGCAGACGATCGTTCGCCTGCGCTATCCGCGAATGATTGATCTGGTAGAGGATGTGAGCGGTAATGATGCTTTGCAGACGTTCAAGTGGAGCGGCCCCGGAGGAATCGGCGGCTGCGATCGCGTCGTTGAACGCGCTCAGCGCTTCGGTTACTGCCCCAGCCAGAAGCTCTTCCTTCGACTTATAGTGATTGTAGACGGCCGGGGCCTTGATCCCGACCTCGTTGGCAATGTCCTTCATCGAGGTCGCGTCGAATCCTCTCGACCCAAAAAGCTCGATTGCCGCGCCGAGCAGTCGCTCTCGCGTGTCCGAGCGACTCGCTGACGCCTTGCTGGTCTGCTTGGTTCGACGGGGCGTGCGCTCTTCCTCATCAGGAGCGGCCTCCCGATAGCTGCGGGCGAGTTCGTTCACAATATTGATCCTCATGAATAGTTGTTCACATAATGCGTCAGCAAAGGCGATCTGTCAAAGGAACATGATCAAAATTTGCGCCTCGCTCAGGATTGCTACTGCGAGGCATTTAAAGCCAATTCAATGGTATTGCCGGGGTTTCCCTTCCCACTACGGCGCTCGCGGGAGAGCTTGACATATCGGCAATATGGGAGGAGTATTAATGATCGTTCATTCATTGTTGTTCCTTCTTTAGAAATGGGCATGATGGAGAACGAGGGGCGCCGCGGCTGCGGGCCGACAAAAGGAGCCGGCAACCGGCCGGAACGTCCAGAAAAGGGAACGACAATGTCAATTGAATTTGAACGGGCCCATGCGCCCGAAGCCCGCGGGTTCGAAGTTGCACTGGATGCGGAGCTCGCCAAACGAATCCAATCCCTGCAAGAGCCTCCGCATATCGACTCCGAATGCTACGCGCCGACGCGCGCCTGCTTCGTCGAAGCCACGAGCTGGGGACTTCTCGGAGTCGCCATCTGGATCGCGACGCTATTCTATTTCGGTTAAGGAGGAGAACCCATGAGCAGCGATATCAAACTCACCCAATCACGCGTCACGGAGGAGGCTCTATCAGGGCGACTTCCGTTGCGCAGCAGCGAACGCGTCTACAACGGCTATGGCTCGTTTCTGTGGACATGCACAGCATTCAGCGCCGCCACCTGGGCGTTCCTTATCGGAGGGTTCCTCCCTTATGTGGGCGATGTTCGGGTAGGTGTGCTCGGCTACCTGGCCGGCATGCTGATCGGCATGGCCGTCGTCGTCTTGGCGTCGGGCCTGCCGTCTTTCAAATATGGCGTGGAGCCGATCGATGCGGCCAAGGCGTCGTTTGGTCCCTATGGCATCGTCCTGCCACTGTTTGGATTGCTGGCAACCTGTGTCGGCTGGACATATGTGGTGGTGGCGCTGACTGCCCGAGGAGCAGCCAACGTCTTGCAGACAGTGGAGCAATCGGACGTGGCGACAGCCGAGCCTGTGGTAATCGGCTTGGCGCTGTTTACAATGTTCGCCGTCTGGTTGGTCGCGAGCAAAGGGCCCTGGCTGTTCGAACGCATCAGCAATTACATTGCGCCGGGCCACATTCTTGTGACCGTCGTGATGTTCGCCATTCTGCTCTATCACTATGGCGCCGGCCTCTGGACACTGCAGGTGCCGGTCGATCAGCGCCTGGCTTCCACGCCAGGACAGGGTTTCGCGTTGGCAGTCGAATTCGGCATCTCGAACTCGCTGACTTGGTGGCCCATTATGGGTGGCCTGACACGATTGGTGAAACGCCGTTCGCATATCGTCGGTCCGTCCGTCGTCGGCGTCGGTGTGCTGGGCGCCGCGTTCATATCGATGGTCGCAGCGTTTGCCGCTCTGTCTGCGGGAACCCCCGATCCGACGATTTGGATGATCAAACTCGCTGGCCCCGCATTGGGTTCGCTGATCATGACCTTCGTTCTCGCGGCTAACATCGCGACGATGGTTATCATGCTCTATCTGGCAGGGGTTTCGATTCAACAAATCAAACCGCTGACGCGCGTTCGCTGGGATATCCTGATCGCTCTGATGCTGCTGCCCGGTGTCTATGTGGCATTTCGAACCGAGTGGACTCTCTCGATCGTTATGAGCTGGCTTTCCTATAACGGCGTCATGTTCGTCGGGATCACGGGCGTTACCTTTGTCGACTACTTCATCCTTCGCAAAGAGACGCTCGCGCCGGCACATTTGTTCTCGCGTGATCCGTCGAGCAAGTACTGGTTCTGGGGCGGCGTTAATTGGGTCGCAGTGATCATATCGGTGCTTTCGGTCGCGCTATACCTTTACCTGTACAATCCCGTCACGACTGCGATGCATCCGTTGGCTCACACGCTGGGCGCCGGCATTCCAACTGTGGTCGTTTCCGGTATCGCATATTACCTGATTATGAGGATGTTCGTCATTCCCAGCGGCAAGGGCGGATATAAGCAGGCGGGTTCCGCGACTACTTCGCCGGAAGTCATCCCTACCCTCTGATCAGACAGCTCTGACGAGAAATCGCGGCGGCGGTGGAGCATCCATCGGCGCCGTTACCGTTCGCGCTCTAAATCGGCGAACGCAGATTTGCCATTCCATCAGTTTGATGACGCAATCCAAAAAGATTCATTGACTATCGCCTGAATACGTGGATTAATGAGCGTTAATTAATATCGGGATGACGACCAGTTATCTGGCGCTCCTGAATGCCGGGAACCGACCAAGCCGCCGAGCACGACGAACCACGGTTTTGCCGAGATCCAGCGGACCGCGCGGAGAAGCGACAGAACCAGCGGTGACCAAGCCACAACCGGCTCCAAGCGATTAAACAGGAGGGAAAAAATGACAATCAGGGAACTACGTCCGCTTATCGGTGGGTCTTTCTGGTCGAAGGGAAACGACTTTGACGTTTTCGAGCCGGCGACCGGAAATGTGATCGCTCGGGTGCCGGATGTCGGAGCAGAAGGGGTGGATGCCGCCGTAGCCGCCGCCAAGGAAGCCTTTGGAAACTGGTCGTCGACGCCGCCCAAGGATCGGGCTGCCGCGTTGCTTGCGTTTACCGATGAAATCATGGCCCGCGTCGACGAGTTTGCCGAACTCGAAGCACGTGACGTTGGCAAGCCGCTCGAAAAAGCGCGCGCCGAGATGGCCTCCGCCGCAGACAAGTATCGCTTCTTCGCTGGCGCATGCCGGACCATGCTGGTGCCGGCCATGGGTGAGTACAAACCCGGTATCACGAGCATGGTGCGACGCGAGCCAATCGGCGTCGTCGGCGCAATTGCTCCCTGGAACTACCCGATGGGCATGACCGCCTGGCGTATCGGGCCTGCGTTGGCAGCCGGCAACACTGTCGTTTTGAAGCCCACCCAGGTGACGCCGCTAACCGCCCTCCTCCTTGGCGAAGTAGCGCAAAAGTTCTTTCCGCCGGGCGTCGTCAATATTGTCACCGGTTTCGGTAGCACGACCGGCACGCATCTGGTTCGCCACCCGGATGTTGCCATGGTTTCGCTCACCGGTGGCACGGACACCGGGCGCTCCGTGATGCGGGACGCCGCTGAGAGCATCAAGGTCGTTCATCTCGAACTCGGCGGCAAGGCGCCGGTTATTGTCTTCGACGATGCGAATATCGACCGCTTGGCGACAACGCTGAGAAGCGCTGCCTTCGGAAACTCGGGACAGGACTGCACGGCCGCTTGCCGCGTCTACGTCTCGAAGAAGCGCGAAAAGGACGTCGTCGACGCATTGGCATCAATGGCCAACGGGATCAAGGTCGGCAATGGTTATGCTGAACGCGGGATCGACATGGGTCCCGTCGTCTCGGCAAAACATCATGAATTTGTGTCGGGCTTCGTCGATCGAGCTGTGAAGAACGCTTCGGGGCGCGTCGTTGCTGGTGGACCTATCGCTGGACCGGGATACTTCTACGCACCGACTGTTGTCGACGGAGTCGAGCACGGCGCCGAGATTATCCAGAAGGAGATTTTCGGGCCTGTTGTAGCCGTCACCACGTTTGAAGACGAGGCTGATGCCATTGCCAAGGCAAACGACCTTGAGGTCGGGTTGGCCGCTTCGATCTGGACGTCCGATATCGAGCGGGCGATCGTCGCCGCGGGCCGGGTCAAGGCCGGCAGCGTTTGGATCAATGATCACGGACCGACGGCGGCCGAAATGCCATTCGGGGGCTACAAGCAGTCCGGAATCGGCCGCGATCTGTCGATTTACGCGATCGAAGCGCACACCGAACTGAAACACATTGCCATCACGCACCGGGAGCGAATCTGATGACCCCGGCTGCAAGCTCGACGAACCCAGGATCCGGTGACACTCAGGCTCGATGTGTATTCGAGGACGACGTGCCCGACCTTGTGCGGAACACCGCTGTCAATCTATTGGATCAGTGGCACTTCCTGCCCGGCGAACGCGACATACGTTTCTCGATCCTGCCGGGCGGCGCAAACAATATCAACCTCGTACTCAGACACGACGACGGGAAATGGGCCCTGAAGATTCGTGAGCCCGATGCATCGTTTGCTGGCACATCGGTGACGGCCGCTATCGAGGCCCAAGCCATGGCGGCGAGTTTCGGGCTGGCACCCGCCGTCATCGCCAAGTGTCTACCCGAAGGGCATTTCATGTCCGAATTCGTGGAGGGGGAAACGTTGCGCCCGCAGCACATCCGACATCCTTCCATGGCGCCCAGGATCGTCGATACGCTGAAGCAACTGCACGCGCATCACTTCTCGCCCAGAAAATTTGACATTTTCGACGATCTGCGAGGCTTCATGGCGGGAGCCGCCAAACTGGGAGGCTCCTACCCAACGTCCTACGCAGCGCTTTGGGAAATTGCCCAACGCTTCGAATCCATCCTCGCTGGAGCGAACGCGCCTGTCGGCTTTGGCCACAACGATCTCGTACCGCAGAACTTTATCGCATGCTCGGACAGCGTGAAGATGGTCGATTTTGACTACGCTGGCGAAGCCCTGCTCGCGATAGATCTAGCAAGCGTCACTTCGCAAGCGGAAATGTCCGACGACGAAACCACGACGTTTCTGCGGCTCTATGACCCGAACCTCGATAGGAACCAGATCGCCCGCGTACAGGTCCTTCGTTTTGTGAACGCGTTGCGCGAAGTGGCCTGGGCCGCGATGGCGGAGCCGTTCATGGCAGCGAAGACGACCCTGCTGGACGGTTGGAGCTATCGCTCCCATGCGGATGTGAACATTCGCTTGGCCGAGGCTCTCATTCGCGAAAACCCCGCCGACGAACTTGCTTCCAAGGCAGGATTTGTCAGGCCCGGGGCTTTGTTCTGACGGAGGGACCAATGTCTTCTGTTCCTTTCCCGAGGGTCGCCGACCCGCATCAGATGCACCCCGCGTCAAGGTGGGAACGGGGTGCTGGACACTGGTCGCCTGCCACTCAATTGCCCTTGCTCATTGAAGAGGGCGTTCACCCAACTGCAACGGCTTTTGTCAAAGCCGCTAAAATGAAGGAGTGCCGCTAATGGCCCGGCAGTGGACGACAATTGTAATCGGTGCAGGCGGGTCGCAGGCACAAGCGATGTTGCGCGGTATCGCGCGTGCCGGCGCGACTGAGGGTTGGCTTGCGATTGATCGCGCCTGGCGGCCGCAGACACGTGCTGCAACGGAAGAGATGGGCTTCGCCGTTCAGGAACTGAACCCGCTCGAACAACCGGAAACTCTGCACAGGCTGTTGGAAACGACCCACCTCGTGGTGAACATGGCTGGCCCTTATTACAAGACCGGCTTTGCCATCCTCGACGCCGCCATCGAAACGAGGACCGACTATCTCGATATCTGCGACGATGCGGACATCACCCTTCCGATGCTCGAGCGGGACGCCCGCGCCAAACAGGCCGGCATTTCCGCCCTCATCGGAATGGGCTCCTCCCCCGGAACGACGAATATCCTGATCCGAAGTGCTGTCGACCATCTCGGCCCGGTCGACGACGTTGACATCTATTGGACCGTGGACGTCGCGGATCTGACCGAGGCCGCAATCCGGCACTTCTGGCATTGCTTCAATCTGGTCGATGCGGACGGCACAATACATGAAGTGACTGGCTGGGATGGCCTGGAGCGCCGGCAGGTGGAGTTCCCGGCGCCGGTCGGCCTGCAGACGGTCGTCAGGCTCGCCCATCCGGAGCCCTTGACGGTGCCGCGTTTTCTTCCGGTCAAGCGTGCCTCCAATTTCGGTGGGCTCAATCCGGAAGAGGCGCTCGTCACCGCCTGGGCACTCGCGCATATCGCCGATGAACAACGCTCAAATGGAGAACTTACCGATCCCGCGGCCAGCCTTTTCCGCCATTACAGGGAAAGGCGCGTTGGAGCGCCCCGGATTGGCAGCGGCATGATCATTGACGTGCACACAGCAGGCTCCGGTCTGAGGTTTGCAGCCGGCAGCGACGGTGGGATGGACGATTCCACCGGAATTCCGGCCGCAGCCGGCGCGTTGTTGATGCTCGATGGCAAGATCAACCGCCAAGGCGCGTTCGCGCCGGAAGTGGTGAAGCCCGCCGACTTTTTTGAGGTGCTGCGACGCGTGAGCACGGGCGGCGGTGGCTTGTCTCTGTTCAGACTTGAAGGCGGCGCCCCGACGGAACGGTTGAGAATCCGCGATCTGGTGGCGGGAGAAATTGACCAAAGGGAGGTGGCATGATGCAAGAGCTTGAAGAAAAGGTTGCCCTCGTCACGGGTGGCGGGCGCGGAATCGGCGCCGGCATTGCGGAGGGCTTGGCTCAGGCCGGTGCAACAGTGGCCCTTATGGGACGCACCCGAGCTCCGCTTGAGGAGACTGCCGCGCGTATTCAGGCGGGCGGCGGGAGAGCTTCCGTTCATATCGGAAGCGTCAGTAATCCCGACGAAGTCGAAAGCGTGCTTGATGATGTACTGGCCGCACATGGTAGGCTGGAGATCATTGTCAACAATGCCGGCATCGTTGACGAAGCGAATTTCCTCGATATCTCGCTCGAGGGCTGGAACAAGACCATCGGCACAGATCTGACTGGAGCGTTCCTCGTGACCCAGCGGGCCGCACGCAGGATGCGCGACACAGGCGGCGGCTCCGTGGTCAACATCGCCTCGATTGACGCCAATGGCTACGACGGTCCCCAGGGTTCGTATGTCGCCGCAAAGGCGGGCCTAATCGGCTTGACGAAGAACGCTGCCGTCGAGCTCGCGCAACACGGTATCCGGGTGAATTCAGTCAGCCCGGGCTGGACGCGCACGCCAATGGTCGAGGAATTCGTGTCCGAGAAGGCACTTCAGCACATGATGACCGACTTTCAGCGCGTGCCCATGAAGCGGCTTGTCGAGATCCCTGAACTCGCCAACGCGGTCGTCTTTCTTGTCTCTGACAAGGCTTCCGCGATTACCGGAATCGACTTGCCGGTCGACTGCGGAACGCTGGCGACGCTCTACGTCTACGAAACCATCCGGCCCTTGTTCTGAAGGAGGACGACGATGTCGCCACGTATCGCCATTATCGGAGCGGGGGTCGCAGGCTGCGGTGTCGCGCTGAGAGCCGCGCAATTGCATGCCAAGGACGTCGTCGTTCTGGAAAAGGGCACGCCGGCCTCCGGATCTTCCGGCCGCTCGGCAGGAGTTTATAACACGCAGACCCTCGATCCATTGCAGATCGAGATCCGCATCCGTTCGCGGGAAATTCTGTTCCAGCTCGAACGCAGCCGCGGTCTGCCGCTTGCCCGCATCGGCAATATCCGCATTGCGACGACGGAGGCCGACATTCCCAAACTCGAATCCGCACTCGCGACGATCAAGAGCTTCGGAGCGGACGATACACGGATTTTGTCGCAAAAGGAGCTGCAGGCTCTCGTTCCCGACCTGCGCTGCGATGATGTTGTCGCCGGCCTTTACGGCGTCAACGACGGTCACCTCGACGGACATCTCCTTTGCTCTGCGCTGATCGATGAAGCACGCGATCTCGGCGCGAAGGTAATGAACAATGCGGAGGTGCTTGCCTACGAAAAGCGTGGATCGACCCATGTACTGTCAACCACGCGCGGGAAGATCGAATGCGACGTGGTGATCAATGCCGCAGGCGCCTGGGCGGGGCACGTTGGCAACTTGCTGGGACATGCTGCACCTATCAAGCCCGAAGTGCACGAGGTGATCATCGTCAAGCTGCCGCGTAAGCTCGATTATGTCGTTCCAATGTGCAACTTCTATATGCCTGGCCAGAACGGCGCCGGAATCTATTTCAGACAAGACGGCGAGGATTCGCTGATCGCCGGGCTTCACACCTACTATTCGGTCGAAGGCCACGAAGTCAGCAATCCCGACTCCTATAGCCCGCCGGATGGCGACGACTATTTTCTCGAGGTAGCGCAACTCGTCAGCGATCGGCTGCAAATCGATGACCTCGGCTTCAAGAACGGCTGGCATGGCCTCTATCCATTAAGCGCCGACGGGGAGTTCCAAATCGGCCCCTACGCGGCTGATCCTTCCGTTATCGTCGTCGCCGGCATGGGCGGCACGGGAGTAACGAGCGGTGCGCTGACCGGAGCCCTTGCTGCCGAGTGGGCGATACTCGGCAAGCCGGCCACCGTTCCAAATGCCGTGAAGCTTCTGCCCGACAGGCTGTCGCGGGCCGCTTGAAACAGATCATTCCAAGAAAGGCGCCGACGTGAAAATCCTGCTTACAAATGACGATGGTTACCAATCCCCCGGAGTTGCAGCGGCACGCGACGCGCTGATCGCCTGCGGCCTTCAGGTGCTGACGGTTGCGCCCGACGGCCCGCGGAGCGGTACGTCGAGATCCGCCTCGTTTCGCAAGGCGATTACGATGACCAAGGCCGGCGGTGACGATGTCAATCCGATTTATGTCACCAATGGCACCCCGACCGATTGCGTCCGTGTTGCCGTTCTTTCCGGTCTTGCTTCGGAGGTCGACGCCGTTGTGTCCGGCATCAACGAAGGTGCGAACCTCGGCGATGACGCCACTTATTCCAGTACGCTCGGATCAGCGATCGAAGGCGCCTTGCTGGGCTTTCCGGCCCTTGCCGCATCTCAGCAGTCCCGGGACGGCCGTTTCCGGCTGGTCGATCTGACCGACTACGATTTCGGCCGCGGTGCCCGGATCATGGCGGAGCTTACCAGGCTGATGATCCGGGACCGGTCAAAGCTCCCGCCCCGGTCGGTTCTGAACTTCAATGCGCCTGCCCTACCCGCCGGCGAGATCAAGATCGCAAGTCTCGATCGCCGCGTCTGGGATCCGTCTCGCATCCACTCGATCGAGACAGAGAACGGCCCCGGATGGCTGCTTTTCGGCACGCATCCTGAACGCGATCCGATTTTTGAGCATCGACCAGGATCCGATTCCTGGGTGCTGTCACAGGGCCATGCGGCGCTCACGCCCCTCAACTTCGAATGGACCTTGCCCGGCGCGCGACGCGGGTTCGCCAGATGGACGCGCTCCGCTGTTGCCGAGCTCAATGACGCACTCGCTTCCGAGCTATCGGGAAAGGAGTTGGGATCATGAATGGCAATTCCTGCGTGGTGATCAGCGGTGCCGGCGGCGAGATGGGCCGGGCGCTGGCCAGCCGATTTGCTCGCGACGGACACGATATCGTCTTGCTCGATCGTGATGTTGCCGAATTTGGTCACATCGAGGAGGAGTTGCGTCGAGCCGGCGCCGGAAGCGTGTTTTCCTTGGCTGCCGATCAGACGGATCCGGACGCGCTCGAAAAAGCCGTCTCTGAGATCGGCGATCGCTTCGGCGCGATCGGAACCTTTGTCGCAAATGCCGGCTTCGCGAGATTTGGCGGGTTCCTCGAAACATCCAGAAAGGTGTGGGATCTCCATGTCGACATCAATCTCAACGGCACCTTTCATCTCTGCCAGTCAGTCGCACGAAACATGGTCGCAGGGGGCAAGGGAGGAAGCATAACTCTGATTTCGTCCTGCCTTGCTCAGTTCCACGCGGACCAGACCGGCGCATACAGCGCGACCAAGGCTGCGCTCCTGATGTTGACCAGAACCATGGCAGCGGAGCTCGGGATCTACCGCATCAGGACGAACTCCGTCCTTCCCGGCGTCGTGGAAACCGCGATGACCCGTCCGATGCTGGATGTTCCCGGCTGCCGGGAAACATTGCTGCAGGAGACGCCGGCAGGGCGCCTCGGTAGACCGGAAGACGTTGCGGAGGCCGTCGCGTTTCTGGCAAGCCCAGCCGCTGGTTTCATAACGGGGGCATCGCTGCTCGTTGACGGCGGGCAATCCATTTATGGCCAACCGCAATGGGTTCGCCAGGATCGTTCGAAGCCGGGCGAACCAAAATGGTTGTCCACAGCAAACGGTTCGCCAGCATGATCGACAGCCAGAATATGAAAACCCCCATGCCACGCGAAACCGCTCTCGTCACGGGGGCCGCGTCGGGGATTGGCGCGGCGGTGGCGCGGCGGTTTTGGGAACGCGGGGCGAACGTTTTCATGCTCGACCGCAACGTCGACGGCCTTCGAAACGTGCTGTCAGATGCGGATGGCTGCGGCGGAACCGTGAACACATTCCAAGCGGATGTCACCGACGGCGCAAGGCTCGGAGATATCTTTGCTGAGATTCACCGCCTCGGGGGCATCGACCACGTCGTTCATTGTGCCGGCGTTGCGCGGCTCGGAACCGTCACCGAAATGGATGAGGCGACCTTTGACCTCGTGATGAACGTCAATCTCAAGGGTACTTTCTTGCTGGCCAAGCGTGCGATGCCCTGTCTCGTGAGCCGAAAAGGAAGCTTCACCGCGATCGCATCCGACGCGGGCACACAGGGAGCATCGGGCTATGCCGCATATTGCGCAAGCAAGCACGGCGTCGTGGGCTTGATCAAGTCGATGGCATTGGACCACGGGCCGCAGGGTGTCCGGTGCAACGCGATCTGCCCGGGTTTCGTTCAAACTCCGATGCTGGATCAACTGTTTGCCGACAGCCCTTCCGATCGCGGCTTCTACGAAAAAAGCGTCCCGTTGGGACGATTTGCGCGACCCGAGGATGTTGCCGAACTGGCGGGTTTCATTGCATCGCAAGCTGGCGCCTATCTGAACGGGGCGGTCATCGCGCTGGATGGAGGCTCCACAGCGGGATATTTCAGCGCCGCTTGAACCGTGCAATAGGCGTTGCACCGCGGTTTGCCAACCCTGCCAAGCAGGCCCATTGCTCACCATTTCCCCAAACCATTCGAAACGGAGACTGCGAAGGTGAAAGTTCTCGTCACAGTAAAGCGCGTCGTCGACTACAACGTGAAGATCCGTGTGAAGCCGGATGGCACGGGTGTTGAGCTCGCCAATGTGAAGATGTCGATGAACCCGTTCGACGAGATTTCGGTCGAAGAGGCGCTGCGTCTGAAGGAAGCCGGCAAGGCCGAGGAAGTGGTGGTCGTGTCGATCGGGCCGGCCAAGGCTGAAGAAACGCTGCGCACGGCGCTCGCCATGGGTGCGGATCGCGCCATTCTCGTCGAGACCGACGATGCCGTCGAGCCACTCGCCGTCGCCAAGATCCTCAAGGGCGTCGCAGACGCCGAACAGCCGGGCCTCGTGATTGTCGGCAAGCAGGCAATCGACGACGACTCGAACCAGACCGGCCAGATGCTGGCAGCCCTGCTCGGCACGGCACAGGCGACCTTCGCCTCGAAGATCGAGATTGAAGGTAGTGGCCCTGGGGGCAAGGCAACCGTGACCCGCGAAGTCGACGGCGGCCTGCAGACGATCGACGTCAAGCTCCCGGCAGTCGTCACCACCGACCTGCGCCTCAACGAGCCGCGCTACGCCTCGCTGCCGAACATCATGAAGGCAAAGAAGAAGGCGCTCGACAAGAAGAGCCCGGCTGACTTCGGCGTCTCCACCGAGCCGCGCCTCAAGGTGCTGAAGACCGAGGAGCCGTCCGGCCGCAAGGCTGGCGTCAAGGTCAAGTCGGTTGCCGAGCTCGTCGAGAAGCTCAAGACCGAAGCCGGCGTCCTCTAAGGTTCGAGAAAGGATAACGACCATGGCCATTCTTCTTCTGGCTGACCACGACAACGCAACCCTTTCCGACCAGACCGCCAAGGCACTGACGGCCGCTTCCAAGATTGGCGGCGACGTGCACGTGCTGGTCGCCGGCAAGGGCGCCAAGCCGGCTGCCGATGCCGCTGCCAAGCTCGCAGGCGTCTCCAACGTTCTGCTCGCCGAAAGCGATGCGCTGGCCAACAATCTCGCCGAGCCGCTCGCCGACCTGATCGTTTCGCTGGCGGGCAGCTATGACACGATCATTGCGGCTGCGACCTCGACCGGCAAGAACGTCATGCCGCGCGTCGCCGCCCTCCTCGATGTCGCACAGGTGTCGGAGATCATCGAAGTTGTCTCCGCCGACACTTTCAAGCGGCCGATCTATGCCGGCAATGCCATCCAGACCGTTCAGGCTACTGATGCCAGACGAGTCATCACGGTGCGTACTGCTTCCTTTTCCCCGGCCTCCCAAGGCCCATCTGCTGCCGTCGAGGAGATCTCGACGGCAGCTCTTTCGTCCGGTCTCTCGACCTTCGTCACGGATGCGCTCTCGGCCTCCGACCGGCCAGAGCTCACCTCGGCCAAGATCATCATCTCCGGCGGCCGTGCGCTCGGCTCTGCCGAGAAGTTCCAGGAAGTCATCCTGCCGGTCGCCGACAAGCTCGGTGCCGCCGTCGGCGCCTCGCGCGCCGCCGTCGATGCCGGCTATGCCCCCAACGATTGGCAGGTCGGCCAGACCGGCAAGGTGGTGGCACCCGATCTCTATATCGCCTGCGGTATCTCCGGTGCCATCCAGCATCTGGCCGGCATGAAGGATTCGAAGGTGATCGTCGCCATCAACAAGGACGAGGAGGCGCCGATCTTCCAGGTCGCCGACTACGGCCTCGTCGCCGATCTGTTCGACTCCCTGCCGGAACTCGAGCGTGCGCTTTAGGTACCTGCGGATGACCATCCAACGGACCAAGATCTGCATGAATGGAGTGAAGAATGCGTGAGGACGTGACTTTCTGGTCAGAGGGAGACAGACTACGGGGCTGGTTCTATAGGCCAACGAAAGACGCCTTTTCCTTTCCGACGGTCATCTTAAGTCACGGGTTTTCGGCCGTGAAAGAGCAATATCTCGACAGATACGCCGAGGTATTTGCCGCACACGGGTTGGGGGCGCTGGTTTATGATCACGGATGCTTCGGCGAGAGCGAAGGTGAACCGCGATACGAAGTTGATCCGGAACGACAGCGGCGGGGCTATCGCGACGCCATAACCTTTGTCCAAACTCTGGACGGCCCAGACCCAGAGCGTGTCGGCCTATGGGGTACGAGCTACAGCGGCGGACATGTTCTGGTGGTCGCGGCTCAGGATCGGCGTGTAAAAGCAGTGGTCGCCCAGGTTCCGACAATCAGTGGATCAAAAGTTGCCGTTCGCCGCGCGACATCCCCGCAAGCTGTGCAACTGAGGAAAAGTCTCGCGGACGATCGTATAGCTCGGGTGCTTGGTAAGGGGAGCGCATATGTTGACGTCGTGACGAGCGATCCCGAACGACCGTGCGCTTTACCCGGGGCCGACAGCTACGAGTATTTTAGCCGTTCTCGGACAATGGCGGAAAATTGGAACCCCCAGGTGACGCTGCGGAGTCTTGAATTGGCAAGGGCAAACGAGCCCGGTGCTTTTGTCAGACTAATCAGCCCGACGCCACTGCTGATGATCGTTGCGGAAAACGACCACCTCACCCCAACCGACCTGGCATTGGACGCGTTTGACCGGGCCGGGGAGCCGAAAGCTTTGGAGGTTCTGGCTGGCGGTCATTTCGCGCCGTACACCGACCTTTTCGAGCGCTCCAGTCGCGTCGCAGCCGAATGGTTTGTTGAACAGCTCACCGGAAGACCGAAGGTTCCCTGACGGCGCGTCATCCTGCGATAGCCTAGCTATCCCGAGAGTAGATGACCCAGCGCACAAGTCATTGATCAGAACATCATGAACGATTGCTCATAACATGCTTCCAACTCGTTGCCCCCCAAAATGTGCGTTCGGTCGGTGCCGACATTAACAATCGTTCGTTAATACAGCCGCGTTATGATCCGACAGTCTGGTATCGCGGGGAGTCGGGGACATGAAACAGAGCGCGAGGAAATCACTTATCTTCAAGGTCATTGGGGTCACCGTCATTTCGATCACGGTGGTTCTCGTGCTTGCAAATACGCTGCTGGTCTACGCAATCGGCAACCGCATTGCGGAACTGACGCTTCAGCAGGCGAGGCTTGAAGCTTCCAAGGTCGCAAATGAGATATCAGCCGAGCTAGGACAGCTTGCGGCGCCCACCGCCACGATGGCGGAAGTCATCGGTCAAGGACGAGAAAAGGACTATCTGAATCGATCGGCGGTGATCGACATACTTCGTGCGAACGCGCGATCCAAAATCGTACTGAGCAGTTGGTTCATGGAAGAGCCGAATGCCTTCGACGGCAAAGCATCTGAGCATAAGGGCGACGCCAAGCTTGGCACTGCCGAAGATGGTGCGTTTTCGCCAACCTGGACCCGAAGCGGAGATAGCCTATCGATGGCGCCGGTCTCACTCGACTACACCGGCGAATATTATCGGGTGGCAGCAAAATCGCGCAAAGGATATCTAACGGAACCATATGTGTGGACCGACAAGAATGGCTCCTTCTTGCTTGCCAGCATCTCTTATCCGGTCCTGTCTTCAGGTAAGTTGATCGGTGTTACCGGCACGGACATCGACCTTACGGCGCTGTCGAAAAAGCTCTCCGACTTGCGGCCGTTTGGTTCTGGCCGCGTTCGATTGATTTCTCAGTCAGGGAAATGGATCGTTGCCCCAAATCCCGATCTCATCACCAAAGGTTACGATGGTCCCGGTTCGGAAGACGTACAACAGGTGTTGTCTAATCAAGAACTCGTCGTAGTGGCGGACGTTGAACTTGACGAAACATCGTACAGCCGCATCTTGTTTCCTTTTCATGTTCCAGGCCTCAATACCAGTTGGGTGGTGTGCGTCGACGTTCCCACCACAGTGATAACTTCAGCAGCGCGTCAGCAAATCACGCTGCTGGTAGGCGCCGGCATAGTCGTGTTGATGGCCATCGCCGGAACTCTTTATCTTACGATTAGAGCAATGATTCAGCGTCCGCTTGGCCGCTTGATTGGCACAATCGAGAGATTGGCCATTGAAGATTTCAGTGCATCGCCAAGTGATCAATCACGATCTGACGAGATTGGTGGAGCTGCGACGGCGCTCGAGAAACTTCGAAAAGCTCTGATCAATGCCAAGACCACTGAGGCCGAGTCAGAAGCTACGCGCCAAATCGCAGCAAAAGAACGGTCCGACGCCGAGGCGGCGCGCATCGATGCAATAAACCTGCAGCGCAGGATCGTCGGCACGGTTGGCCGAGCTCTTGGCGATCTGTCGGCCGGCAACCTGACTTGCCGGATCACCGAGGAGTTTCCCGGGGAATACCGGAAATTGCAGCTCGATTTCAATGCCGCGCTGGAAAGTCTGGAGCAAACGATCGCAACCGTAAATAATAGCGTGTGCCACATCAGCGCTGGCGTCGACACGATCAGCAGCAGCTCCGACAACCTTTCTCGCCGAACCGAAATGCAGGCCTCCGGACTTGAGGAAACCGCCGCGGGAATGACGGAACTGACAGAGCAAGTTCAGGCAAGCGCAACCAACGCACGCTCCGCGTCAACAAGTGTCCGAGCCGCAACCGAAAATGCCAAGAACACTGGTGAGATCGTAGGGCAAGCGATCTCGTCTATGGAAAATATCAGCCGCTCATCGCTGGAGATCACCCGGATTACTGGTGTGATCGATGAAATTGCCTTCCAGACAAATCTTTTGGCTTTGAACGCCGGTGTAGAGGCAGCTCGAGCCGGTGAGGCCGGCAAAGGATTTGCCGTAGTCGCTCAGGAGGTGCGCGAGCTTGCTCAGCGCTCAGCGATCGCCGCAAAGGAAATCAAAGCGCTGATTGGTGCTTCCGCCGTCGAGGTCAAAGAGGGTGTCGAACGGGTGGCAGGCGCCGGAGACGCGCTGGCGCGCATCACCACTCAGATCTTGGATATCAACGCCAGCGTTCAGCAAATCTCGACATCCGCTCAAGAACAGTCTTCAGGCTTGAAAGGAATAAGTGCTGCGTTGAACCAGATGGAGCACTTCACTCAGGCAAATACCGTGATGGTGGAAGAAATGACTGCGGCGAGCGCCTCTTTGTGGGACGAGGTGCGTCTCCTAAGCGAAGTCGTTGGCCGCTTTAGGGTATCTTCACGAGCGCCCCAGTTCAGGGAGCGCGATCGGACTGTAGCGGCAGCTTAGCTGTCGCCGGAACGATGTGGAACGAAGGTGAGTATCGCAAGATGGGAGTACTGTGTTTTTAATCCCCGCGGCGCATCGCATCGAGGCGATCTTGCTAGCTGCAATATGCGCCGTCGAATGGGGCTGGTCTCGTTCGCCTTGATGGGATCTGAACCGGCGCCGTCCTCAAATGCTGAAAAAACCTGGTCTTCCCGCCGAATCGGACGCGTTCGCGACTTTCGCCGCTGAGAGTTCTGACCATCTCATAAACTATCTTTTTTTCTTGGTCAGCGCTTGATCATCGAAGACAGCGCGAATGCCGTCAGCGTGTCGCGTACACCGGGCAAGGTCGACACGTCCTGCCAGATTTCGCGGACGCGGTCCGCCGCACTCGCCTCCACCCGGACGACAAGGTCGAATTCCCCGCTCATAACGTCGCAGGAGACGACTTCCGGCACGCGCTTCAGCGCTTGGATGACGTCGCCACCGCGCATGCGATCGTGGCGATAGATGAAGATCATCGCTGCAATGTTCGAGGCGCGTGGCTTTCCCTCGCCCGCGACAATCGTGTAGCCCTGGATGAGGCCATCGCGCTCTAGCCGCTCGATGCGCTGGCGCACGGCATTGCGGGACAGGCTGATTTTCTCGGCCAGTTCCGCGTACGGGATGCGGCTATTGCGGGTCAACTCCGCGAGAATGCGCTCATCAGACCGGTCGAGAACGCGCTTCATGAGTGCGTCCCCTTGGCAAAAGCCATGGCGGAGGCGAATGCCCGATGTGCCGAAGCTTCTAGATCGGCAATCCTGTCATCCTGCGCAAGTGAGGTTGCGGTCGCGGCCATGACGAAGGCCGGCAGAGCCTGCCGTTCGTTCTCACTCAGAGAGCGAACGTCTTCATATCCGGCGAGCAATGCGCCCGCGAGCCCACCATCGAGCGTTCCGTCCGCGCGGGCGGTCCAATGCAGTAGTACTTGCGCCAGTTCCGCGATCAGAAGGTCATCATGACGCAGGCGGAAATTGATCACGCCGCTGACTTCCTCGCCGAGGAAGAAGACATTGTCGCGATTGAGAGCACCATGCACTGCCCCCTTTGGTAGGCCGCGCCGGCTGCCGGCCACGGAAGCCGCCAGCGTTCGGTGAATGCGTGCAGTGCAGTTTCCGAGCGCGCGGCTTTTTGCTGACGTTAGCTCGCTTGGCCGGGAGCCCGGCACAAAGCCGACGACCGCCACCAGTTTGCCTGATAACGTCATCGTCGCAGCGCCAGCGTCAGTACGGAAGGTCGCGGGACAAGGAACGCCAGCGGCCGCGAGCGTCTCCATCGTGCGGAAGGCACTCTCGAGATCACACGGGTCGGGGGCACCTTCGAACACCGTCACGATGAACTCGCCGCGGTCAGCACGGAAAAGGAAGGTGGTTTCGGCATCGCCATCGGCAATGCCGATCACCGATGTCAATCGGCCAAGTCGATAGGTCGTCGCGATCCGCGCGCAATCGATTTCCGAAAGGTCCGTAAAAACTGCCATGGCGCCCTCCCCGTCAGCCTTGCACTGTGCCGAGAACGCTGACCGTGCTCGTGCCGAAGATCGCATCGATCTGTTCAGGGGTGAGAGCGCCATCGCGCTCGACCGCCTCGCGCAACCCGATACCCTCTGCGAGCGCATTGCGCGCGAGCGTCGCAGCCCTGGCATAGCCGACGAAAGGGTTGAGTGAGGCAGCGAGAACAAGAGAGCCGTTGTGAAGCGTTCGGCAGCGTTCCGCATCCGCCTCGATATTGTCGATGCAGCGTGTGCGAAGCGTATCCATGCCTTTCGCTAGCATTTGCATGGATTGCAGTAGATTGAGCGCGATCACAGGTTCCATCGCGTTCAATTGGAGCTGGCCGGCACCGGCAGCGAGCGTGACCGTCAGATCATTGCCGATCACCTGAAAGCCGATCTGGTTCATCATCTCCGGGATCACCGGATTGACCTTGCCCGGCATGATGGACGAACCTGCCTGCATAGCCGGAAGACGAATTTCGCCGAAGCCCGCGCGCGGGCCACTCGACAGGAGGCGAAGGTCGTTGCACACCTTCGACAGCTTTACTGACATACGCTTGAGCGTACCCGAGACCGAGACGAAAGCGCCTGTATCCGCCGTGGCCTCAACGAGGTTGCGCGCAGGACGGACCATGATGCCGGAAATTTCGGATAGGTGCGCGCAGGCGGCAGCGGAAAAACCCGCTGGTGCGTTCAAGCCGGTGCCGATCGCCGTGCCGCCGAGATTGACCTCTCGCATCAGTTCGGCTGCGCCGAGGATTTGGGCAACATCCTCCTCCAGCGTTTCGGCGAAAGCTTCGAACTCCTGGCCAAGAGACATTGGCACAGCGTCCTGAAGTTGTGTCCTGCCAACCTTTACTATATCCGAAAAAGCAGCGCCCTTCCGTCGAAAAGCGGCGACGAGAGCACGCAGCGCACCAAGCAGTGTTTCTGCCTCCCGCAGCACGGCTAGGCGGATCGCCGTCGGGTAGACGTCGTTGGTCGACTGAGAGAGGTTTACGTGGTCGTTGGGATTGACCGTGTCGTACTTGCCGGCCGGCTGGCCAAATTCAAGGAGCGCCAAATTGGCAATCACCTCGTTGACATTCATGTTGGTCGAGGTTCCCGCGCCGCCCTGCATCATGTCTACAGGAAAATGCGGCACCAGGATCTCGCCGCCGATCAGCCTGTCGCAAGCCCGGCCGATTGCCTGGGCTATAATGGGCTCGATCAACCCGAGCTCCAGATTGGTCGCGGCTGCCGCTTTCTTCACCATCGCCAGGGACTGCACAAATGCCGGAAAATCCTGGAGTGTGATGCCCGAGACATCGAAATTTTCCGCCGCCCGCAGCGTATGGATCCCTATCAATGCATCGGCCGGCAATTGCCGCTGCCCCAGAAGATCGGTCTCAACGCGCAATTTTGCCATAGATTCCTCCTCTTGCGCCGCCATTCAGCCCGTAAGGGCCTGATCGAGATCGCGGATCAGATCGCCGGGCGCCTCTAGCCCCACCGAAAGGCGGAACACGCCGTCGCCGGCAAAGCGTCGATAGTCCTCGAGTTGGTCGCTGGCGAGCTGATAGGTCGTGGACATCATTTCGTCTGTATCGAGCAGCACCACGATCGAGCGCTGGTGGCCAAGCGAAAAGGCGTAATGGGCCACCTTGAGGCGCTCGGCAAGCTGCAAAGCCATTCTACCTGGCTCCTTTACCTGGAAGGTCACGATGCCGCCGAACACCTCCATCTGCCGTTTCGCCAGATCGTGCTGGGGGTGAGAGGCTAGGCCCGGATAGGTCACGGCCGTTACAGCCGGATGACCTTCCAAAAAGGTCGCCACCTTTGTACCTGTCGCAGAGATTGTCCGCAGGCGGGGAAATAGCGTGTCGATGCCACGCATGATGAGCCAGGCATTCATGGCAGGCATGGACGCCCCGAGATAGACACCAGCGCGCGAGCGGATCTTCTCCACGAGATCCTTGCGCCCACAGACAACGCCGCCGAGCGCATCGCCATGGCCGTTGATGAACTTGGTCAGCGAATGAATGACGAGGTCTGCGCCCAACGATAGTGGCTGTGTGGCGACGGGCGTGGCCAGCGTCGAGTCGACCGACATCAACGCACCGTGGCTGCGAACAAGTCCAGCAATGGCAGAAAGATCGGTGAGGCGCAGGATCGGATTGCAGGGACTTTCGCAATGGACCAGCTTTGTGTTGGGCCTGAAGGCGGCCGCTACCTCGTGCGGCCTGGACATGTTTACCGGTGTCACCTCGATGCCGTAATCCGGCAATATTCGCCGCGCAAGTTCGTTGGCGCCGGCATAGCAGACATCGCTGATGATCAGATGATCGCCGGTCTTAAGGAACGTCAGGAATGTGGCGCCGATCGCAGCGACGCCGGTCGATGTGGCCACCGCATCGTCGGCGCCCTCGAGCGCGGCCATCCGCTGTTCCAGCTGACGCACAGTGGGATTGGTCCAGCGCGCATATAGAAAGGGAAGCGCCGTGAGGTCATCCACGCCATCCGCCGAAAAGGAGCCTTCGCCCGGCATCAGCACGTTGTTGACGGACATGGAGATATTCGGCGCGATCGCTTTCGTCGCGGGATCGACCAGGAGCCCGCCGCTGAGTGCCAGAGTGTCGCGGCTCAGACATTGGCTAGCCACGGGAGCTCTCTTGCTGACGTCGGAGTCTTGGACCGGAAGATGTGAGAGGTTGGCTGCGGTCATAGGGTCCTCTGCATTTGGTTCATCAGAATTCTAAAAACATGGTGCCGCTCCGCGTAATCGACGCAGAAACCTGGCGGAGAAGGGTCAATTTGCGGGCGATTGAGCCTGTCAGGCCATAAGGCCGGCGTGACCAGCGCCGTGATTGATCCTTTGAACATTGCAATCTCCAGAAAATTACGGGGGTTACCCTTAGCGTCGTATCGGCACTTGCAATTCGACGAGGCGGAATGCGCGCGTGATGACGAGGGTGAGACAGACATAGAAAACGGTGACGATGATCAGGGGCTCGTAGACGAGCAACGTGTCCTGTCTGACCTTGTAGGCGACCGCGTAGAGATCCATCACCGTGACTGTGAAAGCAAGCGGTGTCGCTTTCAGCTGCAGCACCACTTCACCCCCGATGGTCGGTAGTGCGATGCGGATCGCCCGCGGCAGCCAGATGCGGCGCAGAAGCGTCCAGCGGCTCATGCCGAAGGCGCGTCCCGCCTCCAGTTCACCTTTCGGCACGGCAAGCAGCGCGCCGCGCAGCACCTCGGCTTCATAAGCCGCATAATTGAGCGTGAAGCTGACCGCGGCGAAGAAGAAGCCTTCGCGCACGATTGGCCAGAGAAAGCTGGTGCGCAGACCGGGAATCATTGGCAGCAGCGATCCGACACCGTAGTAGAGCAGCCAAAGCTGAATCAGTAGCGGCGTACCGCGAAAACTGGTGCAATAAGCCTTTGCACAGCCCCGCAACCACACGGGGCCATTCACTTGCGCGAGCGCAAGACCGATCGCCAGGATGAAGCCGAAGACCACTGAAATGACGAGTAGGAGCAAGGTCTGGATTGCACCAGCGACGATCAGCGGCCAGGAGTTGAAAATCCACGAAAAATCCATCATTCGCTCCTCAAGCTGCTTTCGGCTGTCCGCGCCGGAAATAGGCCTCAAGACTGCCGAACACGACATTGGAGAAGAGGGTGATCATCAGGTAGATGACGGCGGCAGCAAAAAAGAACAGGAAATAGTGCTTGGTGTTGCCGGCGGCGAGCCGCGTGGCGAGTGCCAGTTCCTGGTAACCTACGACGGCAATCAGTGCGCTGTCCTTTGTCACCGACATCCACAGATTGGTTAGGCCCGGCAAGGCATTCGGCATCAGCGCCGGCAGCACGATGCGCCGGAACCGGAGCCAGGGCCCCATACCGATAGCACTGGCAGCCTCGATCTGACCGACGGGGATTGCGAGAATAGCGCCGCGCAGCACTTCCGTCACATAAGCGCCCTGCACGATCCCTAGCACCGCGACGGCGGCAAGGAACCCATTGACCTCGACCGGCGGGAAGCCCAGCGCCGAAAGCAGTCTGTTGATGCCATCGGTGCCCGCATAATAGAGGCCGATGATCAAGATCAGCTCCGGCACGGCGCGCATGGCGGTTGTATAGAAGTCCAAAATCACGAGGATGGCACGGCCGCCTTTGAGCTTTCCGGCCGAACCTGCGAGTCCGATGACAATGCCAAGGAAATAGGCACCCAGTGAGATCAGGATGGTTGATAGCGCGCCTGAAAGCAGCGCCCCGCCCCATCCTGGCGGATAGGGGGAAAGCAGTTCCACGATGGATGGATTTGTCTGCATGGAGAAATGCTCCTGAGCGACCCATCAAGGCCGCGTCGACTCGACATTAGGATCTTGAGGGATGGATGAAGCGGGAGGCTGCGGTGGCTCCCGCCTCATCGCGATCACTCGCCGTAGGGGTCGAAGTCGAAATACTTCTTGGAGATCTCGGCGTATTTTCCACTAGCCCTAGCAGCGGCGATGGCTGAGTTCAGCTTGGCGAGGAGTTCCGTATCTTCCTTGCGCAAGCCACCACCGATCCCCCGTCCAAGAATAGCCGGATCGTCTTTGACGTTACCCATGTCGGAGCAGCAGCCTTTGCCGAAGTCGGAATGGATGAACGCCATCAGCGGAATGGAATCGCCGAAAACATAGTCGATGCGGCCGACAGCAAGATCCTGGAATGCCTCGTCGAGCGTGGCGTAGGTCTTCTCGGATGCCGCGCCCGCATAGTACTTCTTATAGTAATCCGACTGGATCGTAGAGACCTGTATGCCGATCGTCTTGCCGCTAACATCGGCGACAGTCGTACCAGGCTTGGCACCTTCGGCGCCGATCAGCTTGCTTGGCGTATTGTAATATTTGTCCGTGAATGCGATGGTCTTCTCGCGTTCGTCGGTGATTGACATCGATGACCAGATGACGTCGAACTTCTTGGATTGAAGACCGGGAATTAGGCCATCCCAGGACATGTCGACGATGGAGCAGCTCTCCTTCATCTCGGCGCAGACGGCATTCATCATATCGACTTCCCAGCCGACCCATTTGCCGCTTGCGTCCTTGGCAAAGAACGGCGGATAGGCTTCATTCATGATGCCGAAGCGAACCTCAGCATGTGCGGCCACGGCAGAGACAAGGAGCGCAACTCCGGCAGCGAGATAGATTGCAGTTTTCACGTTCATTCCCCTTTTTTATATTGAAGCGTGTAGCGTTAGTGACGCGATGCACTGGTGAACTCACGGCAACGCTCGCTAGACGGATTGCCGAAAATCTGTTCTGGCGTGCCCTCTTCCTCCACGCGGCCGCGATGGAGGAACATCACGTTATTCGAAACGTCGCGGGCAAATTTCATCTCATGCGTGACCAGCAGCATCGTGCGGCCCTCTTCGGCCAGATTGCGGATAACCTTGAGCACCTCCCCGACAAGTTCGGGATCAAGCGCCGATGTCGGTTCGTCGAACAGCATCACCGAGGGCTCGATACAGAGCGCTCGCGCGATGGAAGCGCGCTGCTGCTGGCCGCCTGACAGGAAAGCCGGATAGGCGTCGCGCTTTTCGTAAAGGCCGACCTTGTGCAGTAGGGCCTCCGCCTTCTCTATGGCTTCCCTGCGACTGGTGCCCAGGACATGCACTGGCGCTTCGATCACATTCTCCAGCACGGTCATGTGGGCCCAGAGGTTGAAACTTTGAAAGACCATGCCTAGGCCGGTGCGAATGCGCTCCACCTGCCGCCAGTTGGCGGGATGGACCTTGCCCTCCCTTTCGGCCTTCATCAGCACTTCCTCACCATTGATGACGAAGCGGCCGCGATCGGGAATCTCCAGAAAGTTAATGCAGCGCAGAAATGTGCTCTTGCCAGAACCGGAGGAACCGATCAGCGAGATCACATCGCCCTTTCTCGCTGCAAGGGAAATTCCCTTCAGCACTTCATGGGAGCCGTAGCTCTTATGCACGTCATCCACGCGTAGCGCGTAGGAATCATCGGTCATCATTCACTTCGTTCCCCACGTCTGAGCGACTTGTTTTTCCTTAGCTTATCGCTAACCCGCACAGCTTGGCCGCGCAGTTTGTCGCATTTGAGAGTTTAGCCTGCACGATTGCGAGATTTTTTGCAGAGTCTCCGCACGTCAGGCGCGGTTGATGCAGATTACTTTCGGCTGCGTCATATCCTCGTAGGCAAAACGCACGCCCTCGCGTCCCATGCTGCCATGCTTGAAGCCTCCAAAGGGCATGGCGTCGAAACGATAGTCCGAGGAGTCGTTGATCATGACTCCGCCGGCTTCTATGCCGGCAGCCGCCTCCAGCGCGTCAGCGAGATTGTCCGTGAAAATTCCCGCGTGGAGGCTGTAGTCGGGCTCGTTGGCCAGACGGATCGCGTCCCTAAGCGTCTCGAAACGTTCGAGCATAACCACCGGCGCAAAGATTTCCTCCCGCCAGAGCCGGCCGTCATGCGGAACACTCTCGAGGACTGTCGGACTGTAGATTGCGCGCTTGCGCTGGTGCCCGCAAAGAAGCCGCGCACCGCCACTGATCGCCTCATCGACAGCAACCTCCGCCCGCTCGGCCGCAGCCTCCGAAATCATCGGCCCGACGTCCGTCCCCTCAGAACTCGGATCGCCGGCGACAACCCTTGCGGTTCCGGCCACGAAGGCGTCACGAAAGCGGTCATAGCAGGCGGCCTGAACGAGGATGCGTTGTGTGCTGATGCAGTTTTGGCCAGCCGCCCAGTAGGCTCCGGAAACGCATCCCTCTACCGCCTTGCCGATATTGCAGTCTGCCATCACGATGACCGGCGCGTTGCCGCCGAGATCCATGGCAAGTTTCTTCAAGCCGGCGGACCGGGAGATCGCCTCCCCTGTCGCAAACCCACCGGTAAACGACACCATCCGAACATCCCGGGCCGAAACGATTGCGTGCCCTAGCTCCGCACCACCGATTGCCACGGTGACGATTGCTTCCGGCAGGCCTGCTTTAATCAATGTCTCGACCAGCTTGAGGGCCGAAAACGGCGCAAGCTCGGAAGGCTTCAAAAGGACCGCATTGCCCCCGGCAATTGCGGGGCCGAGTTTGTGCGCGACGAGGTTCAGGGGGTCGTTGTACGGCGTGATTGCGGCGATGATCCCGAGTGGTTCCCTGGTAAACCAACCCTGACGCGCCTCCGAGCCCGCGTAGGCATCGAACGGAACGATCTCTCCGGCATTGCGCTTGGCCTCCTCCGCAGAGAGCTTCAGTGTATTGACGCAGCGCAACGTCTCCTTACGTGCCTGTACGATCGTCTTGCCCGCCTCGCGGACAATGGTGCGGGCGAAGTCCTCGCTTTGCTCGTCGACTAGCCTTGCAGCCTTTTCCAGAATGGCCGCCCTGCGATGCCGGGGCAGTGCGCGCGACAGCGCCGTTCCCTGTCTCGCGCGGGTTAGAAGTGCGTCGACATCGTCGGGGTCGCTCACCATTACGCGCCCGACAAGCGAGCCGTCATAGGGGTTCAGAACGTCGATCCCGTCCTCACGCTGAGCGATCAGGTGCTTCGCTGCGGTCATTCTGCGGCTTCCTTCGTCGTGTAGGCCGGTTCGGCACGGTGGATGGCGATAATATCCGAGAGAAGCGCATAGGCCGTCTCGACGCGCCCGGCTCCCGGACCGGTAACGGTAACGGCGCCAAGCAAATCGGTCCGGAATGAAATCGCATTGGTGGCCCCGCTTACCCCTGCGAGCGGATGGTCGAGGGCGAGGCGGCGCGGTGCCACGGAGGCTTCGATCCGGCCGTTCTCATTGCGGGAGGCTGAGCCGATCAACTTCCAGCGGCAGCCGTCCTTAGCGGCGGCCTCGATGTCGGATGCGGTAAGCGACGAGATTCCCTTGCAAGACACATCGGCCGGCTTGAGCGCGCCACCCAGCAGTTCATTCGCCAGGATGACCACCTTGAGCCGCACATCGTAACCCTCGACGTCTGCAGTCGGATCGGCCTCGGCATAACCCATCGCCTGCGCCTCGCTCACAGCTGCGGAAAAGCCAAGCCCCGCCTCCGTGCGACCCAAAACGTAATTCGAGGTGCCGTTGAGGATACCTTCGAAACCAGTGAGGCACGCGCCGGCAAGTGTGGTTTTCGCCATGCGGATGACCGGTGTTCCGCTCATCACCGCTCCTTCGTATTCGAAAGCGACATGGTGGCGCCGAGCGAGCATTTTCAGTTCGGCCGCCGCAAGCGCAGCCGGCCCCTTGTTCGTTGTCACGACGTGCTTGCCGCTCTCAAGCGCCCAGCGGCAATGGGAAACGGCCGGTTCACCATCATCGGGGTTAGTGAAGGTGGCTTCCGCAATGATGTCGGCAGGTGCGTGCCGGATGACCTTCTCATTGTCGGCCTCGGCTGATCCGCCAGACAGCTTGGCGAAGCCGCCTCTTTCGAATTTCGTCTCGACGAGCATGCGCGCATCGATACCGTTAGCCGAGACGACCGAACCGAGATCGAGGTCGGTGACGGCAACGATGTTGAGCCGAAAGCCAAGCTCCGCCTGCCATTGCTCGTTCCGCTCGGCGACAAGCTGGGCAAGAGCGCGGTTGACTCCACCAAATCCGATAAGCGCGATGTTGTATTGTACCATGTCGGTTCCTCATCTTGAGTGATGGGAACAGCATGAAGGCGCAGAGAGTCAGCCGGAAGCCCGCAGAACGACCAAAAGATTGGCCGGTCTGCACTGCGCCGGCCACAATTGCGCAGCATCCATCCGAAATCGGCAGATTGAAAATAATGGCCGCATAGATCGCCGGGATTCTGCGGCTTCGCCGCGCAAACTATGCATATGATGCGTCCGAACTAGGGCGAAGGAATGACACCATGGAACCAATTGACTCTTATGACCGCAAAATTCTCGGCATCATCCAGCTCGATTGCCAGATAAAGGCTGAGGCGATCGGCGACCTTATGGGACTCTCCGCGTCAGCGGTGCAGCGGCGCCTCAAGCGGTTGCGTGATTGCGGCATCATCACCGCCGAGATTGCACTTGTCGACCGCAAGGCTGTCGGTAATCCCATGACATTCATCGCAGGCATGGAGATTGAACGCGAGAACTACGACGCACTATCCAAGTTCCGGGTCTGGCTGGCCAAGCAGGAGCATATCCAACAGGTCTACTATGTGACCGGCGCGGTCGACTTGGTCGCCATCATCACCGCGCGCGATGTCGAGCACTATGACGAGCTCACGGCCAATCTGATGTCCGAGAATCCCCAGATCAAGCGCATTCATACCAATGTTGTCCTGAAGGACCTTAAGCTCGGCATGTTCGTTCCGGTTTCAGAATAGTTCAGACGAACGGGCGCGGCTACATGGTTGAACGCGGCGAATTGGCTCGCCTTGAAGGGATAAGAACCGGCGACCCTGCTATTACAAGCTTTCATTGCGACAAAATTCGTTAGACAAGCCAAATATTTAGCGTGGTGGGATTGGGGCCGGAAGCGGTCGGGCAGATTTCGGCGTCCGCATGGCAGAAGCGGGTGTTTGGTCGACACACTTTTGGTCTCGATCTGACCCAGAGCAGACTCTCGGCGCGTGGTCCCTCTCACGAAAGGCAGACATTATTGAGAGCGAGTGTAGGCCTGCGCGATGTCAGCAACGCTACGCTCGACTGTTCGAAGGTCGGCGATCCATGCATGTCCGCGACGTGAGCGCCGACTGACCATTGAACCGGGTCGGCGATCGCAATCGTTAGAGATCGCCCAATTCGCGATTGCGTCGAGGTTGGGCATCTGAGTTCGGGATGGCGAGAGACCCTGGTTAGCTCTTGTGAACGCTATCGACTTCGAACGCCGTCTCCTGGGGTGGCGAGGTGAAGCCGCCCTTGATGCCCTTGCTCATCGCGGGCATCAAGATTCCATCGCGAAACGCCTCCCAGCTCGCCTTAGAGTCGTGAATAGCAACGATCGTCCAGCCCCCCGCGGACGGTCCCGCGGCATGGAAGGTCTGCCCCTTCGGCAGAGCGCCGCCCGCCGGGTGCACTGCAGCGATCGAAGCCTCGTATTGTGACTTCGTCCCACCCGCAAAATGGTGAACTATCCCGTAAGGCATCTCTTCCTCCATTGTGACGTTTGAGTGGTGCCTTTCTATAGCCCATCGTAAGTGTTTTAGCGACTCCTCATATCCACGAGTCATCGAGAGCGATAGGCACCATGGGCAAAGTGACGTTGGTGTGTTTCCACGGGAGCGCGGAACGCGCGAAAGTGGAGACGAGCCAGCTTGTCGACCACGAAATACATCTGCCTAGGGAAAGCCGCCAACGCCCCCTTCTAGTGCCACCGCGACCCCCAAAACGTCGTGCCTGCAACGTCTGCTTTCAGGAATTGGCAGAGCTAGTTTCAATGGCCGACATGGGGGTGCGAAGCCGCCGTTGAGCGCGTTAATCGCAATGTCGGCCCACCAGCGGACGAGCTTTTCGCCTTGAGAAGAATCGAACCGACGATCGACCACTTCCGGATGGCGTAGATAGGATCACGGTTGCGACTCCGTATCGTGCAATGATACATATTGATTGACATTCACCAGTATCACCATATGATACAATTATTAAGAGCCAGACGTGATCAGGTCATTCAAGGACGCCAAAACCGAAGCCGTCGCGCGGGGCAAAGCACCAAAAGGATTTCCTTCTGACATCGTGAGGTCTGCCATTCGGAAATTGACGATCCTGAACAGCGTTGCCGTGCTTGAGGACCTGCGTTCTCCTCCGGGAAATCGATTAGAAGCCCTTAAGGGCAATAGGGAAGGCCAGCATTCGATCCGGATCAATGATCAGTGGCGAATCTGTTTCGTATGGACAGATGCCGGTATCGAAGACGTCGAAATAGTTGACTACCATTGAAGGCCTATCGTGGCACACAGGGAGCTTGAGATGACCCATATACTTCCGCCGGTCCATCCGGGCGAAATTCTCCGCGAGGAATACCTACTTCCTCTGAACATGAGCGCCGGCGCACTGGCGAAAAAGCTTAATGTTCCTCGCACGCGCATCGAACGTATAGCGGCGGAGCAAACACCGATTACGACGGATACCGCACTGCGCCTTGCAAAGTACTTCCGCACAACGCCGGAATTTTGGATGAACATGCAGACAAGCTTCAACCTCAAGACAGAAGAAATGGCACTTCATAGCGAATTGGAGCTTATCCCGGAAATCGATAGAGCGGCATAGTCGGGCCTGCCCCCGTCAGGCACATTCCACTCGATCCATTATGCGATCTTCCTGGCCCAAAACGTGAACCCCATAGCAACAAGCCGGACTCTGGCCCGGAAGCATCTCGCCGTGCCAGAGCCGTCGACCCCGCAACTGTCAGCGCCGCTGGCATAAGAGGTATTTATGGAAATGCATTGAACTGCATCATTAGCGGCTTGGCGTTTAGCCGCTGTCGGGTGCAGGTAGTGGCCGACACTTACGCTGGCTCCGAGAGGCCGCTATAACCGATAGAAGCGCGCTGCGTTGTCGTGAAAAAGTGCGAGGCGCTCGTTTGGAGAATAGCTGGCGGTGATGGACTTGAACGCGTCCATGATCTTGTCGTAGCTGCCGAACAGCTTGTCGACCGGGAAGTTCGAAGCGAACATGCACCTCTCGATGCCGAACGCTTCGATCGCCTCCTCGACATAGGGTCTGATGCTTTCGACGGTCCAGGTCCAGTCGCCCATTCCGAGACCTGAGATTTTGCAGGCGACATTGGGCGCCTGCGCAAGCACGCGCATCCCACTTCGCCACTCCTCGAAATGGCTTGGCCCGTCTACCTGCATGCCCGTGTGGTTCAGGATGATCTGCACGTCGGGAAAATCGCGGGCAAGATCGAGAAATTCTTCCATCTGCCAGTAGTAGAGCTGAAGGTCGAAGCTGAGACCCCGTCGGGCAAGCTGCTTGAAACCGCTGCGCCACTCCGGCGTCCGGCTAACACCAGATTCAGTCAGATAAGTCTTGGCAGGATCCTGGTGGTAGTTCATCGACTGCCGAATGCCGCGGAAATTCGCGTAGGACATGTGCTCGTCAAGGAGATCGCCGACGTCCGGCTTTCTAAAGTCGGCATATCCGACGATGCCGTGAGGAAAACCGTGCTTGTCGGCCACGCCCTGCAGCCACCGCGTCTCACCGGCCGGATCCTCAGGATCGTATCCAACGTCAAGATGAACTGCCTTTACGAGGTTCTGATTTTTCGCGTCAGCCAGAAAGTCGTCGATGAGGTAAGTCTTGTTGATGGCGGTATAGTCGCCGAAGGCAGACGGTTTCACGCCGTCCGACAGCCACGGATAGTAGTTGTGGTCGAGATCCCACAGATGAAAATGCGGATCGATGATCGGGAGGTCTTTCATGCCTGTGGCCCTTCAAGAGATTGCCGAAAAGGACGCCGGCCAGAACAGCCGGCGTCCGCACCACCTAGTTGGCCGGCGGGAACACCCGTGCGATGACGGCTTTCGCTTCCGGCGAGTCGACTTTGTCGGCCGTCACCAGCGGCATCACGAGAGCGAGGTCTTTCTTGACCGGCGCACCGGAGATCGCGTTGAACACCTGCTGCGTCCCGTCGATTCCCTGTCCGACCGCCTCCTGGAAGAAGATGCCCTGGATGGCGTTCGACTTCAGCAGCGAGATCGTCGTCGGGCTGCCGTCTGCAACCGCAATGCCGATTTTGCCGTTAAGACCGCGGGTCTGCAGCACTTTCGCGGCACCTGTACCGGCCTCATCATACATGCCGTAAATGGCCTTGATGTCAGGATGGGCGGTGAGCATGTCATTGGACTGCGTGACCGCCTCGTTGACGGTAAGGCCCCTGGTCTCCAGCATCTGCGCCAGATCGCAGCCGCTCGCCTTGAACGCCTCTTCTGCACCCTTCAGATATTTCTGGGCGTTCTCGCGGTCCTGCGGCAATGAGAGCATGCCGACCTGGTTGCCGCCGCGGTCCTTGGCAAGCTTGCAGACGAATTCGCCCTGCGCCTTGCCGGTCTCATAATTGTTTGCCGTAACCGACGACGTGTAGTCTGTCTGGCCGGGCTGCGGGCCGATGCCGGCGAAGGCGATCGGGATGTTCTGCGATTTCAAATATGCGAGGAGCGGCGGCGTGCTCGTCGAGCTGACGGGGCCGATCACGATGGCGTCGACGCCCTTGGTTACGGCGGTGCGGGCGTTATCCATCTGTTTGGCCGGCGAATTTTCCGACGTGTACTCGACGTAGTCCATGCCGAGTTCCTTAGCCTTTTCCTTCACGCCGTAGCCGACCCACTGCCAGTAGGAGATGTCAAGCGACGGCGCCAGGTATGCCACTGTCTTCTTCTCCCCCGCCTGGGCGGCCGCCGCAAGTGAAAGGACCGCCATTGCGACGCCGGCAAACAGGCCAACTGCGCGTATCGATTTTGTCATTGTCATTCCTCCTCCAAAAACCGGCTTTGCCGGGTTGATGTCAAACGGCGCCCCGCCGCGACTTGCTGAAGCGGTCGATGAGGACCGCGATGAGAATGGCGATGCCGGTGACCGACCCCTGCCAGAAGCTGTTGATGCCGATGAGATTGACGCCGTTCTGGATGACAGTGATCGTCAGAGCCCCCAGCACAGCGCCGACAGCGGTGCCCGTGCCGCCGAGCAGGCTTGCTCCGCCGATCACGACCGCCGCGATGGCTTGGAGCATCAGGCTCGACCCAGCCGTGGATTCGGCGTTGAGAATGTAGGAGATCGTCAGGAGGCCGGAGAACGATGCCAGCAGCGACGACGCGACATAGGCCATGAATTTCGTCCGCTTGACCGGGATGCCAAGCAGATAGGCAGCCGTCGAACTGCTGCCGACGGCATAGAACCAGCGGCCTGCCACCATCTTCTTCAGGAAGAGTTCGATTGCGATCAGGAGGACCACGCAGAAGAGGATGTAATTCGGAACGCCGGGTATCAGGCTGCCGCTGTTGAGGAGCCAGAAGTCCGGATCGCCGATCGGCATCGAGCGCCCGTTGGTGACGATGAAGGCGAGCGAGCCGGCGACGGCAAAGGTGATGAGCGTTACGACGAAGGGCGCCAGACCGGCGATCGTGACGAAGAAGCCGTTGATCGATCCGAAAAGAAGTCCGACGCCGAGGCCGATCAGGCTTGCCGAGATGCCGCCAAACCCGTTTGCCATCGCTTGCGCGGTCACCATGCCGGTCAAGGAGAAGACCGAGCCGACGGAGAGGTCGATACCGCCGGTGATGACGACAAGCAGGACGCCCAGCGACATGATGATAAGAGGCGCACCGGCCTGCGTGATATTGGCGAAGTTGCCCCAGGTGAGCGCCTGCGGAACCTGCGAGCCGACCGCAAGGGCCAGCAGCACGATGGCGAGAGCGATCGCAATCTCCGTCCTGTAGACGCTAAAGAGGCTTTCCCTCTGTCTGATTTGTGTTGCCGGCGCCTCAGTCGGCGCGATGTGTGCCCGTGTCCCAGTCATGCGGCCATTCCAGTCAAAGTGACAAGTTTCTCTTCACTGAAGTCGTCGCGGTCCATCACGCCGGCACACCGCCCCTCGGTGTCGAAGGCGATGATGCAGTCGCAGACTTCCAGCAGTTCGGCATTTTCCGTGGACCACCAGACGATCACTGTGCCTGAAGCGGCCATCTGTCTGATGAGCTGGTAGATCTCTCGCTTGGTTCCGATGTCGACGCCTCTGGTTGGCTCCTCGAGGACGAGCAGCCGGGAGGGCACGCCCAGCCAGCGGGCAAGCAGCAGCTTCTGCTGCGTGCCACCGCTCAGCGTGCTCGGCAGATCCCAGACGGAAGCGGCCTTCACCTTCAGGGCCTCCAGAAGATCGAGGCATTCGCCCCCTTCAGAGCCGCCGGCGAAGAGCGCGCCTTTTGTCACGCGGCGGGACGCCATGACGTTATCGATGATCGGAAGACTGTGGAGGACTCCCTTGTGTGCACGATCGCCGGTCACATATCCCGCTCCCAGGCGGGCGGCCTTGCGCGGCGATCGGAGCTGGTCCGGCCATCCCGCACGCGCAACCGTCCATCGCTTCTTCCGGGCGGCACCTGTCAGCGCTTCGATCAGTGCCGACGGTCCAGCCGGTGCGCCGGCCACGCCGAGCACGGTGCCTGGCTGCAGTTCCAGCCTGAAACCTGCCTCCTCGATGGCAATAGTGTCCGTCGCAGCGGAGGCGTCCGACCGGTAGTCGGGCCGCGGCGCCCGTTGCGGTGCATGAGAGGCTGCCACCTGCCCCATCCTTTCGATGATGCCGGCGTCCGTCAGGTCTTCCATCGGCTGACGATCGACCACCGTGCGGCCGTCGCGGATGATCGTGCAGACATTGGCGATGTGCCTGATCTCCTTCATTCGGTGCGAGACGAACACGACCGACAGACCGGTATCCCGGGTGAGGCGCCTCAGCACCGCAAACAGCCTCTCTGTCTCTAGAGCTGTGAGATTGGCAGTCGGCTCGTCGAGGAGGATCAATTTCGCACCCGATGAAAGAGCCCTGGCGATTTCAACCATCTGAGCTTCATGGAGGCTGAGGCTCCCAACCAGGCTGTGTAAGGACCTGGCGGCAAAGTCCTGATCGATCATCCGCAGCGCGTCGTAGGCCTGTCCCGCTGCGGTCGTACGCCGAAACACGGCCGCACCTCTCCTGTGATGCGGCAGGATAATGTTTTCGGCGACGGTCAGGTGCGGCAGGAGCGCAAGTTCCTGGTGCACGACCGCAACCTTCGCCCTGCCCTCGGCTTCGCTCCGTTCGCTACCGTCGCTGTCGAAGAAGCGGATCTCTCCATCATTCTTCGAGGCCGCACCCGTAATGATCTTGATCATCGTCGACTTGCCGGCGCCGTTACCGCCAAGCAGCGCATGAACCTCCCCGCGAGCAACGGAGAAGTCGACGCCTTTGAGGACCGAGGTTGCACCGTAGGACTTTGTAAGTCCTCGGACGGTGATGATGTTCTTCGACGTTTCACTCATCGAACGCTCCTCAGTAGATCGTCAGCGCGGGCACGAAGCTGACCGCGAGGAGGAGGAGCATGGCCATGCCGAAATACGGCCATAGTTCGTTGGTCGT
Source organism: Rhizobium phaseoli (assembly GCF_001664385.1). Taxonomy (NCBI): domain Bacteria; kingdom Pseudomonadati; phylum Pseudomonadota; class Alphaproteobacteria; order Hyphomicrobiales; family Rhizobiaceae; genus Rhizobium; species Rhizobium phaseoli. The sequence goes on from NZ_CP013536.1 coordinate 861,852, forward strand.
CGTTCCCAGCGGCGCCTTTGCGATCGACGACGAGATGAACAGGGTGGTGCCGATCGGCGGCGTGTAGAGCCCGATCCCGAGGTTGATCACCATCATCAGTCCAAGCTGGACCCGGTCGAGACCGATGGAATCGGCCAGAGGAACGAAGATCGGCCCGAGCAGGAGGATCGCCGGCGGCATATCGAGCGGCATGCCGACCACCAGCATGATCAGGTTCATCATCAGAATGATGACGATCGGACTGGAGATGTGCGTCGAAACCCATTCGGCCATGTGCTGCGGAGCCTGATCGAATGTCAGCACCCAGCCGACCGCCGCGCTGCCCATGATCACGAGCATGACGACGCCCGTCGCGACGCCCGCCTCCACCATGTTCTCGCAGAAGCGTTTCCAGGTCAGGTCACGGTAGAAGAGGATGCTGAGCAGCAGCGAGTAGACGACCGACAGGACCGAGACCTCTGTCGGCGTCGCCAGGCCGGATCGCAAAAAGATAATGATCAGGATCGGCAGCAGGATTGCCGGGAAACTCTTTAGTGCCAGTCGCGCCAGCTCGCGCTTGCGGACCTTCACGGCCTCGACGGGATAGCCGCGCCTCACGGAGACATACCAGCAGACGAACACGAAGCTCGCCGCCATGATCAGCCCCGGAACGATGCCTGAGATGAACAGGTCGCCGACGCTGACGCCGCTGATCAGAGCGTAGAGGATCATCGGGATCGAAGGCGGGATGAGGACGTCGATGACAGCGGAGGTCGCGTTGTTGGCGGCGCAGAGCGCCGGCGGAAACCCGTGCTTCTTCTGCCAGGGGATGAGGACGGAGCCGAGCGCACTCGCATTCGCCACGGCCGAACCGGATACGCCGCCAAAGACGACCGAGGATACGACGGTGGTCGAGAGCGGTCCGCCCCTCCACCGCTGCATGGCGCGAGAGGCGAGTTCAAGGAGCTGACGCCCCAACTCGCCGCCAAGCATCAGCGTGCCTGCAAGCATGAAGAACGGAAGCGCCAGCATCGGGAAGGACTGGGTCTGGTCGTAGACCTGCTGGGCGACCACCGAGAGCGGAACGTAACCGTTGAACAGGACTCCAAGCCCCGCTGCAATGATCAGCCCATAGCCGACGGGAACGGCGAGGACCATGAGGATGCAGAAGGAAATGATCATGACGAGTGTCATAGCGCGATTTCCTCGGGCTTGATCTCGAGGCGGTGATCCCAGCCCAAGCGGAGAACGCGGACGGTCGCGGCGATGGTGACGATGGACACCAGCACCGCGCCGATCGACAGCGAGTAATAGCCGATGCTGTTCGGAAGCTGCAGAACGGGGCTGTGTTCTGCCCCGGCAATCTCGGCCACCACGGTCGCCTGATATGCCAGCACCAGAAATGCGGCGACGCTGATCGCGTTCGCTACGATGAGCGCCGTCGTCCGAGCACTGCCGTCGAGCTTTTCGTAGAGCCATTCGACGGCCATATGCCCGCCCGCATGGGCCGCAATGATGATCCCCGCGATGATGAACCACGGAAACATCAGCATGGGCAGCTCCTGGGCGAACGACAGTCCCCCGCTCGCCGAAACGTATCGAGCCACGACGTTGGCCGTCGTGACCACTGTCAGCGCTATGCCGCTGACGATGATGACCAAACGGGCGAATAAGACGATGATACCGGCGACCAGATCGACGGCTGAATAAAACCTGCTCATGGGGCCTCCGGATCGTGAGAGGAGCCTCAGCCCCTCGCAGCCGCTTCCACCTGGGTGACAAAATCGCCGAAAGGCTTCTTCTTCCAGCTGTCCGCGACGGACGCGGTCGCCTTGACGAAAGCGTCGTGGTCGACTTCCACAACCTCGACGGCGGAGTTCTTCTTGAATTTCTCGAGCACGTCAGCGGCCTTCTCGCTCGAGAGCTTCCGCTGAAGAGCACCCGCCTCCTTTGCCGCGGCCTTGACCGCCTCTAAATCAGACCCCAACCGGCCCTGAGCGATCTTCGACATCAGGAACGGTGTAGATTCCCATTTGTGGGCGGTCAGGCTGATGTATTTGTTGACCTCGTGAAGTTTCGAGCTTTCGATATTGGCGAGCGGATTCTCCTGCCCATCGACAACGCCCTGCTGCAAGGCGATGTAGAGCTCGCCGAAGGCGATCTGTTCGGTGCCTGCTCCCAATGCCTGGAAAATGTCGATGGTCATGGGATCGGCCGGTGTTCTGATTTTCATGCCCACCAGGTCGGCAGGCGAAGCCACCTTCCGCTTCGAGTTCGTCAGGTGCCGGATGCCGTTGTCCCACCAGTCGAGCGGTACGACTCCGACCGCTTCGAAGCGGCGGTTGAGCTCGACCCCCACCGGACCGTTCAGGACGGCCATCGCGTTGTCGGTGTTTTCGAACAGGAACGGCAGGCCGAGCGCGCTGAGTTCCGGAACGATCGCCGAAGTTGCGCCCTGGCTGTTGGCGGTGAAGTCCAGCGCGCCTGTCCTGAGACTGGTAAGCATCGCGGAGTCGCTGCCAAGCGTCTCGGCGCCTGCGACGTTGATCTGGATACGACCTTCGGTCTTCTGCTTGACGAGTTCCGCGAATTTAGCGGCAGCGACGGTTCTGGGATTGCCGGGGGCGGCGCCATGGCCAAGGGTCAGGGTGGTGGCGGCAGCGCTGGCGGACCGGCTTGAAAGCACGATTGCCGGGGCCGCAAGCGCCGCCGCTGCGGTCGCCAGGAAAAACCTTCGATTGATCTGCAAGCTCATTTCATCCTCCATCACAAGCTTGTTTGGGCGGCCGGCATCTCCTCAACCGGCAGACGTCGTCAGGTCGAGAGCCATGCCTTGACCGCCTCCGTCACCTTGAGGGTCGACAGGCCGTATTGGTCATGGAGCGTCGGCAAGGCGCCCGCCTCCAGGAACTGGTCGGGCAGGCCGATCTGGCGGAAGCCTGGCGGTGCGACGCCGGCACGCAACAGCGCTCCGGCGACTGCCTCTCCAAGGCCGCCTATGACGGTGTGGTTCTCTGCCACGACCACGAGCCGCCCACCTTTGCGGCACTCGGCGACGACGGTTGCCTCGTCGAGCGGCTTTATGGTCGGGACGTGCAGGACGGCAGCGTCGACGCCGTCGTTTTGAAGCTGCTTGGCAGCCTCGAGCGCGCGCATCGTCATCAGGCCCGACGAGATGATGAGAGTGTCCTTGCCATCACGAAGGAGCTTGGCTTTGCCGAGTTCGAACTTGTAGCCGTATTCCTCCAGAACCAGCGGAACGTTGCCGCGCAGCAGGCGCATGTAGACCGGCCCCTTATGGGCGGCAATCGCCGGAACCGCCTGCTCGATCTCGCTCGCGTCGCATGGATCGACGATCGTCAGATTCGGCATCCCACGGAACATCGCGAGATCCTCCGTCGCCTGGTGGCTCGGCCCGTAGCCCGTCGTGAGGCCCGGAAGGGCGCAGACTATCTTCACGTCCAGCATCTCCTCGGCGATCGCCAGGCAGATGAAGTCGTAGGCCCGCCGGGATGCGAAGACGGCATATGTCGTTACCCAAGGCTGAAAGCCTTCGCGCGCCATGCCGGCCGCCGACATCATCAGCAACTGTTCCGCCATCCCCATCTGGTAGAAGCGGTCGGGATGGGCAGCACGGAACACGTGAAGGTCCGTGTATTTCGCGAGGTCGGCGGACATGCCGACAATGCTGTCGTCCTTCCGCGCCAGAGCTGCCAGGGCGTTACCGAAAGGCGCGGGCCTGGTCGGCTGATCGGGGCCGGCAATCGATGCGATCATCGCCGACGTCGTAAGCCGGGGCTTGTCGACGCCGCTTTCAAGATGCGCAGGCCGGATGTACTTGGAACGCCTCATGCTTGCACTCCCGCATCGATGATCCTGAGGGCCTCGCCCCATTCGTGGGGTTCGACGCGCAGGAAGTGGTTTCGATCGCGCGCCTCGAGGAAGGGCACCCCCTTCGCCATCTTCGTGTCGCATATGATGATGCGAGGCTTCGCCTCGGCGTAATGACGAGCAGCGTCGAAGGCTACTACGAGCGCGCCGATATCGTTGCCGTCGACCCGCTGCACGAACCAGCCAAAGGCTTCGAATTTGGGGGCCAGCGGTTCAAAATTGAGCACCCCGATCGATGGGCCGTCGGCCTGCATCTGATTGACGTCAACGATGCCAATCAGATTGTTGAGCTTATAGGAGCCGGCCGACATCGCGGCCTCCCAGGTGGAACCCTCGTCAAGTTCGCCGTCGGAAAACAGATTATAAACAAAGGAAGAGGACTTCTTCCGCTTCAGCGCCAAGGCCATGCCGACCGCGATGCCAAGCCCGTGTCCAAGCGATCCGCCGGTGATCTCCATTCCGGGCGTGTAGGCGGCCATGCCGGACATCGGCAGGCGGCTGTCATCCGTGCCATAGGTTTCCAGCTCGTCTTCCGGAATGATCTTGGCTTCTATCAGAGCAGCGTAAAGCGCGATCGCATAGTGGCCGATCGACAACAGGAACCTGTCGCGCCCTTCCCATTCCGGATCTTCCGGCCGGTAATTCGTGGCGTAGAAGTAGGATACGGCAAGGACGTCGGCGACGCCGAGCGCTTGGGCGATGTAACCCTGCCCCTGCACTTCGCCCATGCGCAGCGCGTGACGGCGGATGCGCCGGGCGCGTTCTGTCAGGCTGATATTGTGGCCAATCTGGCTCATGTCGGTCTCTCTCCGGATTGAACCTCAGTGGATCAACATGCCACCGTTGACGTCGATGACCGCACCGGTGACGTAGGCCGACAGATCGGAGGCCAGGAACAGATAGATATTCGCGACGTCCTCGGCCTCTCCGAGCCTGCTCAGAGGGATGCCCTTGATGATGTCGGCGCGCATCTGGTCGGTGAGTTTGCCACCGGTGATATCCGTCTGGATGAGGCCCGGCGTGACGGAGTTGACGCGAATGCCGGCTGGACCGAATTCGCGAGCCATCGCTTTGGCGAGGCCGAGCACGCCTGCCTTGGCTGCGGAGTAATGAGGTCCGCCGAAGATGCCGCCACCTCGCTGCGCCGAGACGGAGGACATGCAGGCGATCGATCCGCCACCATTGTCGCGCATGTATGGGATGAATGCCTGGCTCAGGAAGAGCACACCGGTCATGTTGACGGCGATGATCCGCTGCCAGTCGGCTTCGGTGATATCGAGCGTGCCGACCGGCTGGGTGATGCCGGCATTGTTGACGAGCGCGTTTACCGAACCGAAGGAGGCGATCACCTTGGATGCGGCCTCGGCGCAGGATGCCTTGTCGGCGACGTCGCAGCGCAATCCCACGTGGCTACCGGCCTTGACGCTGGGCAGCGACGCGGCCACCTCCGCAGCAGCGTCAGCGTCGATATCTAGGATGGCGACGCGAGCGCCATGCTCGGCGAAAAGCTTCGCCGTCGCACGGCCGATGCCGCGCCTGCTCGCCGCGCCCGAAATGACCGCGGTCTTCCCATTGAGTAACATGTAATCTCCTCCCGATGCGTCCCAGCATCTGGCAAATCTTCGGCAAGTCAGTTGGCTTGCGGGGTCGAAACTGATCGAGTTGACGCCATTCGACAAACGCGAAGTTTACAACGGTAGGTGAATCTGGTTCACTAATCGAATGCTACAGATGGCCTCCTTATCTACGGTGCGCATATTCGAAGCCGCGGCACGACTTAGCTCCTTTCGCGCTGCCGCGGAGGAACTCCATCTCTCTCCGAGTGCGGTGAGTCATGCGATCGCCAAGCTGGAGCGTGACCTGGGCACCTCTCTATTCGAACGCAGCACCCGAAAAGTCACCCTGACGCTGGCCGGTCAGACACTCCTGTCCCATGCTTCCAATGCCTTTGAAGAGCTTCGTCGCGGTGTTGAGATGATTTCATCCAACAAGACCCACCTCCTGCGGGTTCACTGCGCGCCGAGCTACGCAGCGCAGGTGCTCTCGGCACGCCTTCCCGACTTCCTGGGCAAAAACGAGGGGGTCGAGGTCCGGGTGGCGGCGAGCACAAATTACGCAAGGTTCGTCGACGGCCTGTTCGACGTTGATATTGTTTACGGCGAGCCTTCCAACCGGGAGGATCTCATCGTCGTGCCTTTGGGGGAGGAAGTCGTATCGCCCCTGTGCAGTCCGAAAATGGCAGAGCGGCTGAAAACGCCGCGCGATCTTGAACGCCTGCCACTTATCAGAAGCGATTTAAAGCGCATTCAATGGATCGACTGGTTCGAACTCAACAATCTCGGTCCCCCTCCTCTTCCTGCGATGAGCTTCGACAGAAGTTTTCTCGCGGTTGACGCGGCAGCAAATGGTTTGGGGGTTGCCTTAGAATCCAACACTCTCGCAAATCGGGAACTCGACAGCGGCCGCCTTGTGCGGCCCTTCACCAATTGTAGAGACAATCGTTACATTGGACATTACTTGGCTTATCCGAAAAGTGGCAGCCAACGTCGGCTCTCGAAAGCCTTTGCGGACTGGATCACGTCGTAGTCATCGCTGCGACGTCCGGCTCCTGCTGCTTGGCGATCGCCCGCGCCTCGCGCTCGGCTGCGGCCGTAAACAGTGGCAGCGGCTCGTCGCGGAGCGCCTTGATCGCCCAGAGCGCATCGCGTCGTTCGAGCCGCAATGACGGCAGGAACGCGTCGGCCTCGGCGAGCTCGACAAGAGAAGCGGCCGGCACGCCCGACCGGCGCCACATGTCATCCACCGAAGCGAAGGGTTCGTCGCCGCGCGCGGCGACAATGCGGGATGAGTCAGCGGTTGCCAATCCGCGCACCAGCCGCATGCCGAGCCGCACCGCAGTGCCTTCGACCTCCTCCAGCGTGCAGTCCCAACGCGAGCGATTGATGCAGACCGGTCGCACCTCGGCGCCGTGTTTCTTCGCATCGATGACGATTTGAGCGGGCGCATAAAATCCCAAAGAGCGCCGCGGCCACGCCGTCGATAGCGCCATTCCCGCCGCCGGCGACTTCGTGCAGGGCACCGAAGGCCAGGCCGCGGGGCGCGATGTGCTTCAACGCGACAGGATCTCACGACTTGTGTTTGGCCTATACAAAAGGCGTCGGGCCGCGCGGAGCGTCGCTTTGGGAGCAGACCGGAAACTTACCTCCGCACGACCCAACTCTGGAGTCGGGTGGATCGCGAGGAGGAAGCATTTTGCGATCTAAACAGTACTTGCTTTCTCCTGCGATCCAATGAACTAACCTCATTGTCGCTCCACGGTTCCCGTACGATGCCGGACGAAAAATCCCCGCTTTAGCGGGGATGAGTGGGTGGGGTTGGTTTGTAAGCATTGCGCACCAGGGTGCACGCCTATTTTGCGCGACAATACTTTAATTGCAATAAGTAGTACTTTACCCTTTTCGAGTTATGTTTCCCGTTGTAAAGTAACTTGTTGTACGTTATCGGACAATAGAGGGAAGGCAACTAGAAATCGAATTAACACATCCTATTATCTAGAGGCCGCTCGGCGATTATTTGCTAACCCCAAGCATTTGTCTCCTGCGCCGGGCGGCGATCCGGTCTTTGATCAGTCACGCCAATTGTTGCGCCGCTTAGGGAACGCCCTCCTGAAGCAGCGTCTTCCCAATGTCTTCTCCAGCGGGCCACTGAAAAGCACCCGCAGGCCCTTTTCAGCCAGGAGGCTCCTTCAGCCAGCCCTTGGCGACCAGCGCCTCTTCCGTTCCTTGATGCTTCGCGTGCGATCCGGTCTCCGGTATGTCGATGCCTGAGCGGTACACTTTCCCCAGCAGCCACGCATCTTCGGCCGTCGCATATGGTATTGCCATCGACAGCGGTCAGCGATGCGCAGATGAGCATGGCCGCAATCATTGTCCATTAGATCTCGGACAAGTGTTCGACAACGTACCACGTGGTTCGACATGTCTTATTTAATAGCATTCTAATTTAGCATTGCATAAACCAACTACTTGGCAGTAGGAGGACTGAGTAAGCATGCAGCGTATTAAATCTCTCGAGAATGTCGAAACCAAACCGGTGTGGTCGGTAAAGCATTTCGCCAAGCGCCACCATCTCACTGACATTGAGGAAGCCCGCCTGCTGCAGCTATTCGGCCCCTTTGCTACAGCATCCGAACTTCTTCATAACGCTCGGCGAAAGCCCCGGTGGCGTTAGTGCTACGCCCGGCTCATCGCTAGCCGAGCGTCCGTCGCAGTCAGTTCGTGCGGACGGAACGCTGTGGGCTGCCAACTCCTTCACCTTTTCAGGCTTCGAACTCCAAGAAACTTCCCTCAAGCTTCAGGGCGAACTTCGCCAACTTCATGTTTTGTTGGACGGTCGTCTGCTGCTCGAGGAAGACAACGAGAGGTCGTCGGCGAAGCACGGCTTGGATCCGTTCCGCCGTCATCCTGAGCACCGTGTCGCCGGCGCCGTGCCCAAGGGTGTCGTTGACCGGTTTGAAGTCATCCAGATCCAGCAGCATCAGCGCCAGCTTTTGACCCTTCGGCATGGGAAAGCTTGTCTCGAGATCGCTGGTGAATTGGCGGCGGTTTGCCAATCCCGTCAGAACGTAACTGCACTGTCCAAATTGCCGTTAGCTTGGGCTGTCCGAGCAGCTTCCAGCTTTTGTTCGTCAGGCCAGGACGAAGGGTAGACCAATGCAGCCTTCACCTTCAGTTCCTCGTCGGGATCAGCAATGCCCGCACGTAGTTTCTCTTTCAGGGATTCCCGGTGGTTGATCTCATTTTCGTTGGCGACCAGTTCTTCTTCACTGTAGCTCGGCGGACCGGCACGGCCGACAATCTGCTCGAGCTCGTTCGTCGAGGCTCCGCTTTGCTCACCGGTTCGAACTTGCGCCGCGACGTCTTCGCGTGCCTGAACGGCAGTCGTCCCGGCAAACGGAGATTTCTGGAGTAACCGCCGCACCGACTGAGCCAACCGACGAGATCAATTTGTGCTCCTATGAAAAACAGCCGCGGCATGACCGCCGAAAAAACGACAAGAGCTTCGATGCTGCCGCCGCCCGGCAGGGAAGCGAGGGCGGACAAATGCATGCGGCGTTAGTCCGCATGCGCGATCGCAGGCGGTCAGAAACGGTCGCGTTGTGACTGACTGGAGCCAGTCGCGGCCTCCTCTATCCTCACATCCGCTTTTGCAGCGCATTGGTTGCCTGATCGAAGCCAGCCCACGAAAGTGGGATGGCGAGTGTCGCAAGTGGCGAGGCGACCTAGACCACCATGTTCGCGATCTCCTAGACCGTTGCCGGCCGCTGGATGATGGAGGTCGGCCGATGCGTCGTCCACCACGAACGGTGCGGCGCTGAGAGCCGATGGCGGTGTCGTGGATTCGCTTGCCTAGAGGCGAGCAGGCGAAGTGCAGCAGATCCGACGGTGGTCGCCTTGAACCAGTTCGAACCACCGACCCGTTAATTCTCAGCACCGAGAACAAAGCCTAGCTCGTTGGCAAAGTGTCTGGCCATTCCTGCGCGCCATGGAGGACGCGAAGAATACGGACTGCTGTTTCGGTAATTGCATAAGCCGCGACGTACGGCGTACCGTTAATTACCAGTTCGCGGGTTCCAGCAATTCTGCCAACACGACCGCTTGCGGGAAAATCTATCAACCGACGAACGGCAGCAACGATCCGTTCGTCGACCAGAATAGCGGCTGACGGATTTTCCGCTTCTATGTACGTAAATATGGCGTCGCGGTCAGATAATGCGAAGACAGACCAGGTAAGCTTCACGATTTTCGAGAACCCGCTTTAAGTCGGGCTGCCGCTCGACGTGCGGCAAAATGTGCCTCGGCTTCGTTATCCGAGACGTCTGGTCGAGTATCGTTCAGCGCTTCAAGCACCTTGGTGCGAAACCACGCGTCATGCGCCTCGCTGCCTGAGAGAAGCTCGAGTGGCAGCGCACCCTCATTGGCCGTCCGGGTGAGCAAGATACGAACCGCGTCCGATACTGTAAGCCCCATGTTTTCAAGCACTGCGGAGGCCCGATCCCGGACTTCGGCATCAATACGAGTTTGCACGAGTGCATTTGCAGCCATAGCTATCTCCACTTTTCGGTGCGATAGTAATGCAAATGAATGACAAATGCCATAGCGCATTTTGAGCGGCTTTCGCCCCTCTCGTTTCTTTTAGTTGCTCTTGAATGTATCTGAACAGACGGCGTAATCTCAATCAGGTGGGTACTTCTGACGCCACTTAGCAGCGCAAAGAGTAGGAGACTCAGGGGGCGAGAACGGCTGTGCAAAGAATGCTGATCAATATGCATTCTTTCGTGCCATGATTACCCGCTGCCGTATTCAGCAACACAATGTTTGTGGCGACCGCGCCCGTCGGTGCGGCGCCGCATATTGTTATCACTGGGCGCTCACCGCAACAAAACCCTTCCCGGCGATGCGCTCCCCACCTTCCAGCGACCGAATGAGATCGATAGCGCGATCCAGCGGCACTGTGCGGCTGATGGAGATTTTGAGTTTTCCCTGGGCCGCGAGCGCAACGACTTCACGCATAGTCGCCTCGTCCTGCTTGCCCATCACGAATTTGCGGGAGCGAGAGAGGAAGATACGCACGATCTTTGCGAACGAAGAATTGATATCGAGGATTGCGCCTCCAGGCTTGCTGAGCCTGCTCTCCTTCCGGACCGTCAACCCACCATGCGTGTCGAAAACGACATCGAACTTTCCGTACTGCTCAGGCGGAATTGGCTGCCTGTAGTCGAGCACAGCGTCGACACCGATGCCACGCGCGGCATCCGCGGCGTCACCAGCGACGCGTCCAGTCAGCGATGCCCCCAAGGCCTTTGCGATTTGTGTCGCCGCTTGCCCGACCGCGCCATACGCGCCGTTGATGAAGACCGACTGGCCCGGCTTGAGCCGGGCCTTCTGCACGAGCGCGGTCCAGGCGGTGGAGGCGGCGACAGGTAGGGTCGCGGCGTCTTCGTGGGACAAGGCGGCAGGCTTCGCGATCGCCAGCGCCCCTTTGGTGGTGAGTGTTTCCGCAAATGAACCGGAGGTCTTTACCGGCGTCACTCCGAGAACTTCATCGCCCATCTTGAAACGCTTCACTTCGCTGCCGATCCCTTCAACCACGCCCGAGAAGTCATGTCCCATACCACGTGGAAACTTGCGGCCGGTCATGATCTTCATCGCGCCCTGACGAATCTTCTAGTCGACGGGATTGATCGAGGCAGCCCTTAGTCTTACGAGGATTTCGTCGGCGGCTAGCTCGGGCAGCCGATATTCCTCAAGGCGCATCTCTTCCGGGCCGCCATATCGATGAAACTGTGCTCTCTACATTGCAATCTCCAGAGAAGGACCACGCGTTGGTGCCTCAGGCCGGTAGCGGCGGATACGGCGACTTCTTCGCGCGCGCGGCGTTCTGAGTCAGGAACGAGACGACCAGCGCAACGAGCCCGACGACCGCCGGGGCGAACGCTCCGTCGTGAGCGTTGATATGTGCCGAGAAGGCGAGCAGCAGATGGTAGAACATCCCGGCATAGGCGAGGTCACTGAGACGAACGTTCACGCGCGACAGGACCGCGACGACACCCAGAATCTTGACGGGGATCAGGACATCCCGGAGATAGGCGGGATAGCCGAGCCCAATGAAGGCTTGGCGCACCTGGTCCCCCATCAGCAGGTAGTGGGTCGCCGAAGCGAGATAGAGCAGGCACACAAGCGCCGTGCTGATCCAATAGGCATATTTCCTAATCATGTTTGACGAGCCTCTCAAACCAGTTGCTGAGCGAGGATGTCGCGCAAGGATTTTGGAGCACGCCCAGAGAGGCGCTGGACATCGCCGGTCACGATATCAAACTTGCCGTTGGCGAAGCTGCGCTTGATCTCGACGAACGCCTCGATGATGGGGTCAGGCAAGCCCGACTGTGAAAGTCCGGCGCGTAACTGCTCTTCCGAGATGACGGCGAAGCTGGTCGGCTTGCCAAGCAGTTCCGAGACGATTGCAGCGCGTTTGGGCCCGCTGACGGCGGCGGGTCCGGTGGTAGTGTAGATTGCGCCTTCGTGATCGTGCCCCAGCAGCGCGCCGGCAGCCGCGGCGGCTAGATCATCGCGAGAGACGTAGGAAACGCGCTCATCGCCCAAACCTGCGAGCACACCCTGGCCCTGGGACATCTTGATCTCGTCGGCCATGCTCTCGGCGTAGTAGCTCATCCGCAGGATCGTCCATCGCGAGGCGGTCTTGATGAGGTGCTGCTCGCCCGTCCAGTACGCCGCTGCAAGGCTCGGCTCGGCCTCCTCGTGCGTGCCGGCCGCCGACATCAGGAAGATGTGCGGGACACCAGCCTCCAGAGCGGCATCGATGGCGTTCTTGAGCTGGCCTCCGCGCACTCCCGGACGCAGGTCGGCGCTCGGGATGATCAGCAGCCGATCAAGCCCCGCATACGCCTTCACAAGCAATGCGGGTTGGTCATAATCGCCGAGGCGCGCCTCGACCGTTCCAGAGACGCTTTCGGGCGACCGCGATATCGCCACGACATCATGGCCGCCGCCGCGCGCGATCAGTTCCGCAACGACGGCCCCGCCGAGCTTGCCACTCGCACCACTCACTCCGATCTTCATTTTGGATGCTCCCTTTCGATCCACGAACAAAATGTTAGTGACGATATGATCGATATCGGGTAAGAGCACAAGAATGCACAATGATGTACGTCGCGAACATTTGTGTTCGCTTTCAAGCCTTTGGAGGTCTTCGTGATGGATATGAAAGTCTCGGAGAATGTAGATCCTGGTTTCGTTCAGCATCCGCCCGAGGAATGCCGGGCCATTGGTCAAATAGTGGATCGTATTGGCGACAAATGGACTGTCATGGTTGTCGGCGCGCTCTCAAATGGCCCCTTGCGCTTTAACGCGATTATGCGCGTGGTCGGCGGTGTCTCCCACCGCATGCTCACACTGACGTTGCGCGCACTCGAACGAGATGGTCTTGTCACGCGCACTGCCTACGCCACCATCCCGCCGAAAGTAGAATATGAACTGACCGAACTCGGCCGCTCGCTTATCGAGCCGCTGCGGGTTCTTGCCACTTGGGCAGTCAAGCATCGTCCTACGATGGAAAAGGCCCGTGCGAAGTTCGACGCGGCGAAGAACACCGACTAACCACATTCAAAAGAGTTCGTCTGCGGAGGATGAGCAATCGTCATGACGTGGCCTTACCAAGTCCGCCTCGGCCATGAGGCCGTTCTTCGTTGTAGTATCTACGCCAATCCTCCATCTTTTCAGGGGCATCCGTAAGGTTAGGAATCAATGCTGGTTTGAACATTCGGCACGGAAGCGGCCATTGAACGCTTCGATGAAAGCATTATCAGTTGGCTTGCCGGGGCGTGAGAAGTCCAACGTCACGCCCTTGGAATAGGCCCACAGGTCCAAGTCGCGCGACACGAACTCGGTCCCTTGGTCGACACGGATCGTTTTCGGATAGCCGGCTTTTTGGCACACCCGTTCAAGGGTTTGCACAACGTCTTCGCCTCTATAGCTATGATGTGGATCAACACCGGCTCGTAGCGCGAGAAGGTGTCGACCACCGTCGGGACCCGCAGTTTCTTTCCGGTTGCGAGCTGATCGTGCACGAAGTCCATCGCCCACACGCTGCAGGCGCGATAATCCATTTGGGTCAGTTGCTTTTTGCTGTTGCTGGTGTGATCGAGGTATGACAAAGCCCCGCAAGCCTGCCAAGCCGCTGCTCGGAAATGCCGAAGCCCCGATCCGCAGCCGCCCGCGTCAGAAAAGCGCCCGCGGCCGGCTTCAGCTCACTCTAGACCGATGCTGCCACGCATCGATCCGTGTTTGGGGACACCATCTATCGCAGCGGTCGTCCCGATGACTCGGTGAAGATCAAGCATCAGAGTGGTGGCTTCGTGATCGTTGGGTATGAGAGGTCGGTCCTATCATTTCGCGAAATTGGGAGGCTGCTGCTCGCCGAATGTCGGGCGTGGACGCATGACGGGAAGCTTTGACAATGCATCGGATAAGCGACTGCGAGAGCGGGAGGACAATGTGGAGGTTTTTGGGAAAATAGCCGAGTAAATCGTTTCATTTCGGCCGCTTCCGCTTGACTGCCGATCTGTTGACGCGGCAATCGAACGCGCTGTCGCGCCAACCGGCAATGTGTGGATCCGTACGGCCAGCAGCGGCGCCAGGCAGAGGTGACTGCGGCCGCGTCCCCACACGGAATAAACATGAGGCGGACGAACCCGCCGAGGACCCGCCTCGCATTTCAATCGTTATCTCCGTCAGCGGCGGATCGAGCACCCAAAATTCAACGCGAGGCCCTTTGACCTATCCCCAACTCAGATTGCAAGATCCCGAGATCGAACATAAAACCGGCGGCGGTCTTCCTGGATTGGTGCTCGCCGCTCTCGGCGTCGTCTATGGAGACATAGGCACCAGTCCGCTCTATGCCTTCAGGGAGGCGCTGCATGCGACCATGGGGAGTGGATCGCATAGAGAGAACGTGCTTGGTATCCTCTCCCTTATCGTCTGGGCGCTGACAATCGTCGTGACGATCAAATATGTTTCCTTTGTCCTGAAGGCGGACAACCGCGGCGAAGGCGGGACGCTTTCCCTGATGACGCTCGCGAGGGAAAGCCTGTCAAGTCGGCCTGCCTGGGTTCTTGTTCTTGGCGTCGCAGGTGCCTCGCTCTTCCTGGGCGACGCCATTATCACTCCGGCCATATCGGTATTGTCGGCAGTTGAAGGCATCCAGGTGGTCGCGCCCGCTCTTTCCGGATGGATCGTCCCAATCACCCTGGCGATTATCGCGGTCTTGTTCTTCGTGCAGCGATTTGGAACGGGCGGCGTCGCTTCCGTATTTGGTCCCGTCATGGCGCTTTGGTTCGTGGTGCTGGGCGTGAGCGGGACAGTTCACATTATCGACGATCCGGATGTTCTCTGGGCCGTCAATCCTCTCCATGCGCTTCGCTATGCCGCTTCCAACGTCGGCACCACGATCACGGTTCTCGGGGCCGTGTTTCTTGCCGTCACGGGAGCAGAGGCGCTGTACGTCGACCTCGGCCACTTCGGTCGGCGGCCGATCGTCACTGCCTGGTTCGTGCTTGTATTTCCGTGCCTGTTGCTCAACTACTTCGGGCAAGGCGCCTTCGTGCTGGCAAACCCGGAGATGGCAGCCCATCCTTTCTTCGGTATGCACCCAGACTGGGCGAAGATTCCGATTGTCTGCCTTGCGACCGCGGCAACCGTTATCGCCAGCCAGGCCGTGATATCGGGCGCGTATTCCCTTGTCCGCCAGGCGATGCACCTGAACCTGCTCCCGCGCCTCCAGATCCTCCACACTTCGGAAACCCACTCCGGGCAGATCTTCATGCCGCAGGTGAACTCGCTCCTCTTCATCTTCGTGGTCGCACTGGTGCTCCAGTTCCGCAATTCGAGCGGCCTGTCGGCGGCTTATGGCATAGCGGTCACCGGTGAGATGCTGATCACATCGGTGCTGCTCTATGTCGTCATGCGGCGCATCTGGAATTGGAAAACTATCATCGCCACAGCGGTAGTGCTGCCGCTTGTGATCATTGACGCCGGTTTCCTTGCCGCCAACGTCGCCAAGTTCGCGGACGGCGGCTGGGTGCCGGTCGCGGTCGCCTGTACGATGGGGCTGATCATGCAGACATGGATGTCGGGACGCCGGCTGCTTGCCGCCCGCACGAAGATGGACGAGATCCCCCTGGCTGCGATCATCGACAAGCTGGCCCAGAAACAACCGCCAACCGTCCCAGGTACCGCGATATTCCTGACGAGCGACATCGAGGGCGCGCCGACGGCCCTCCTCCACAGTCTGAAGCACTACAAGGTTCTTCACGAGCACAACGTCATCCTCAGCGTGGTGACAGCGGCCACCCCCTTCGTTCCCGATGACGAGAAAATCTTCCTGGAGAGCTTCAATCCGCGCTTCAGCCGCTTGATCATAACGTTCGGCTACATGGAGACGCCCAACATCCCGCGCGCCCTCGTCCTGGTCCGAAAGCTCGGTTTGAAGTTTGACATCATGTCGACGTCCTTCTTCCTCTCGCGCCGGACCATCCTTCCGTCGAAGCGGCGTGGCATGCCGTTCTGGCAGGACCGGCTATTCATCGCGCTAGCGCAGAACGCCGGGAACGCGACAGACTATTTCGGGCTTCCAACCGGCCGCGTGGTCGAACTCGGTCTCCAAACGACAATCTGAGCCGCGATAGCTGCCTGTCCTGGAATATACAGTTTGCCAGCCGTGTTCATTAGGCGCATGGTAGGTCTTCAGTAGCTGTTTCTCAGGGCGCTACTGCGTGGAGGTCGTTTGTTGCCTTCGCCCCAAATTGAAGGAGGACAGCATGTCTTCCAATCTCAACATATCTGTGCGGACGTCTGACCTGGCTGTATTGCAAGGCGTCCTCGACGACGCCGGATACGATCCCACAAGTAGCCTCGCAGATCCGAAATATTACAACATCGCCGTCAAATTGCTGTTCAATCTTTATAATAATGGAATGACCTCGCCCGCCGCCCTTTCCATCGAACTCAGCCGGCACTTTGGAAAAACACCACTGTCCTCGAAATCGTCCGCGGAGTTCGAGAAAAATCGGAAGCGGATACAGGGGATCGGTTCAGCTGTTGTGGTTAGGTCGCCTACCGGCGCCTGAACAGACACTTGGTGAGTTAGTGAAGCTAATTCGACGAAGCCATCGCACCCCGATGGCGGGTTGCACGTCGGAGCAGCTCGAACAGCTAGACGAGCTTCTCATCGCCCTCGACGCGAGGCTCCGGAGGCGCATGAAGTCATCGGCTCTCCGTTCCATGAACTAGCTCCAACTCAGTCGACATTGCGCCGAATTTCCGCCCAGATGCTGAAGGACATCAACGTCGTGGTTGGAAAGCTCAGTGTCACGGCGCCTATGGCCGCGAGCATTGGAGCCGAGTTTCACGCGTTCAGATCGGACGAACGGCGGCCTCGTAAACGGATTTCAGCCTCGGTGCTTCAGCCATGGTGAGCTGCTCGCACCCGCAGCGCACGATGTGTCTCATCAGAAAGACGGAGATGACAAAGAACGCCGCCGATGCGACCGCCGCCTCGACGCAGGAGCCGGAGACACAGCCGCAGTAACGCCTGTTGACCAGCGTGTGATTATTGGCTCAGCGGTCAAGAAGAAGAACCTGCAAGCGAACGCTCCCGCTTGAAAGAGGTATGTCTTTGAACAATCGCGATATGAGGCGCGGCCGCAATCCTTGCCTCTGATCGATGAGGAGAAATGACATTCTCTTTATCTCGATCGTGATCACGCCCTCATTGTCATGGCGACGATAATTCCCGGAATTGATCGCATGGAATCCGTTTTCCACCGCCCAGGCGGCTATCATATCCGCGTTCATCAAGGTCCTGCTCAGGAGATGCGGGCATGCTTTCTCTAGCTGTCCGGCTCGTGCAAATCACTTTGCAGAGCAGCCCTACGGATAGCGTAACTCGAACGCGCTGATCCAGGCAAATCTGTCCAAGACAACAGTTCTCGCTCAAGTGTTGCGAGAAAGACTCGTACCAATCGGTACGCCCCGCCCTTTGCAATTTAATTGTTACTTCATCACGATATGCAGTTGCCGTTCTCGGCCGCCTTGATCGGAATCGAACTTTAGATCTCGCCAAGTCGCTTCGCCTGACGACACCACCCCACGTAGGGTGATCGTGATGCGAGCTGCTCGGAACTCGGCGGTTCATCCAAGAGCGCGTTCTCACGAATACGCAAGTGTGATCGACAGTAGTCCGTCTGCGCAGACTACCGGCACGACGTCCGTGTTCATTTATGTCGGGAAATCTTGCCCGGCCGCTGTGACGAGCACTACGTCCGCGCCTGCTGCTTGTCCGGCTTTCGCGCCCGCCTCAACATCGTCAAAAACAAGACAAGTCGCAGCCCGAAATCCGAGCCTCTTTGCCGCGAGATAAGCTGGAGCTGGATCACCCGCCCCTGGTCTTGGGCGGCATATTTATCGTTCATCCAAAGACAGACGCGTTCCCGGGTAAGTTCGAGCATTCGCTGATTTGCTTGAGGGGCAATTTCGAGGGACGCCACTGCTGGGAAAACTGCCTTCGGCTCCTAAGAGCACGACACAAACCGGGAAAAGATTGCACCTGTTGGTCCTAATGCGCCTAAGGACTTGTGGGCGCAGAGCGCTCGATTGCCATCGTGATCTCGGCGCAAAAATCGATGAACGTTCTGACCTTCGCGGGCAGATGCTTGCGTGAGGGATGGAAAGCAAAGAGAGGAAAACGCTCGCCATGCCAGTCGGGAAACAAGTCAATCAGCGAACCTCTCGCCAGTGCCTCCCTATCCCCCAACCGATCACCTGAGCGATGCCCGTACCTGCGATACATTCCTGGAGCATCGACTTTGGATCAGTGAACGTCAGCGGTCCGGCCGTCGGAACGACGATCGTCTGGTCGCCGCGAACGAACTCCCACTCGAAGGGTAATCCAGTATAGGGGTCAAGAAACTGCAGGCATCGATGAGCGATAAGGTCCGAGGGATGTGCCGGATGACCGTAGCGGTTCAAATAACGCGGCGATGCCACGGTCAGGATAGGTGCTTCGATCAGTTTACGCGCAACCAGCGTGGCAAAACGCGGCTGTCCGAACCGGATTGCCAAGTCGATCCCCTCAGCAACAAGATCGCCGACATGCTCTCTCGTTACGAATTCGATCGACAGGGCGGGGTGACGTTCGCAAAAGGTGCCGAGGCGGCCTGCAAGAACGAGTGGCAGAAAGAAGGGATCGATATCGACTTTGAGCCGGCCGCGTACCGCTGATGCCGAGCCCGAGGCAATCAGCGCGGCATCTTCGATCGCGTTGAGGTGCGGTTTGACCTCCTCGTAAAACCGTCGGCCTTCATCGGTCAGCGTCAATGAGCGGGTCGTCCGGTCGAGCAGTCGTACTCCGAGGCGCCCCTCAAGACGGCTGATTGCCCGGCTGACGCCGGAATCGGTAATGCCAATAAGCTCGGCGGCTTTCACGAAGCTACCGCCTTCGACGACGGCCGCAAGTACGCTGACCCCCGATAGGATGCGCGTATCGAAAGACATAACCACTCCTGATTTTTTGTCAGGAAGCATCTGACATAAGAGCATTTAATTCAAGAGCGTGCCAGAGCGATAACGGTCCTGCCCGATAATCTCGAAAGGACTAAATCATGAGCGATCTTAAAAGACGGACGCTGTTCAAAGGCGGCACCATCCTCTCAATGGACAAGAAGGCTCCCTATATTGGAACAGCCGACCTGCTCGTCGAAGGCGACAAAATAGCAGCCGTCGGACGCAATCTCGCTCTGGGCGATGCGGCCGTCGTTGACGCCTCCAACAGTATCGTGATGCCCGGTTTGATCGACGCTCATCACCACATGTGGCTCGGCGTCATGCGCCGCATGATGCCCAACGTGAGCGACCTGTTTGCCTATATCGATTTCGTCGCGGAGGGCATGGGCGCCCATTATCGGCCCTTCGATATGTATCTGAGCACCAAGCTCACAGCGCTAGCCTGCCTCGACGCTTGCGATTTGGCCAAGTTAGGCCCGGAGTTTGCTGAAGCCGGCGTACTGGGTCCCCACAACATCTTCAACCATTGCACGCGGGTCCGGCAAGAAACATGGCGGCTGTTTGCCGATGCCGGCGTGAATGTCACCATCAATCCGCGCTCGGACGCGCTGTTCGGCTTCGATGACGAAAGTTTCTGGAATCCGGCTATTTTTCAGCCAACATGACCGGCAACGTCTCACTGATTTCCGACCACGTTTCTGCGGGAGATCTGTACCTTGCGATCGCCTTCTTCAGCATCGTTGCGATGTTCGTGGCGGGAGCGTTCGCGGCATCGCTATTCATCCAGATCGGGAAACGTTACAAGCTGCCGGCGATTTATCCTCTGACCCTCCTCGCCGAAGCGGCCCTGCTGATGGGCATCGGCGTGTACGCTCTCAAATCAGGTTCAGCTATCAGCGGTGTCGGAACCATCGGTGTGATAAGCTTCTCCATGGGCATCCAGAATGCGGCGTCCACGCGGATCCGGAAGCAGGGTGCGCACTACCCACGTATCTGGCGTCGCGACAGATATTGGAGTTGGCATTGCGCAACTGCTCGATCCCTCCGACGCTCATGCTGGCAGGCACAGTCGAGATCGCCTTCTCCTGCACAGCGCCACGGTGGCGTCATTTCTGGCAGGCGGCACGGTCGGCGTGCTTTGTTATCGAGCTGCCGGTGGCACAGTGTTCTGCGCGTTCTCAATTGTCTTGCTGCTGCTCTGCGTCAGATACCTGCTTTTCGTCTCGCGTGATTGAAGACACTGTCATCGCATGGACGTTAGGCATAGCCCCTGCTGTTCGGGGAAGTTTCTTGAGGTGCGTTAAGCTCCTGCAGTCAGAGGACTTCCGGCGCGGCCTCGTGGTTCCGTCGAACGGGGGACCTCGAGGCGCCGCTAACCTTATAAGCGGCGATCCTGACGATCAGTGATGGCCGATTTGCTGATCCTCGTTCGATCCACGAGCCGAAGAGTTTCAAAACTGGCGAGCCATCACTGATCAAGCGCGACCGTGCCGGCCTTGCTAAGATAAGCGGCGAGTTGACCTGATCATGCCGTTCGTGAAAGGCAGTCTTGCCCGTCAGCTCCGCGGGCCTTGCACTCTTTCTAATTCACCCCTATCTTGCGGAGCGTATTAGGAAGGTGATCGTATGGAACATTTGACAACTGCACAGGCTGCTTTCGTGGTTGGCGCGCCATTGGACACCTTCAAGAAGGTCGTCGAGCGCGCTCCGATCAAGCCGCAGCTCGTGAAGCGAGGCGGTCGAAACATCCGACAGTTCGGTCAAGCCGAGTTGGTATTTCTCCATGCCTATGACGAACTCAAACAGGCGCTGACACCCAAGAGCCAGTCCGAATTCTACGAGGCGTTGCGGAGCTCTCTCAAACGCGGTCTCGCGAAGGAGGTAGTGTTCGGTAAACAGCGCTACGACATTGGTCAGCACCTGGTCTTCGTCGAGCGTAAGCTGAAGGAACTCGACAAGCTCACTGCTCAAATCGACCTATCCGGCAAGGAACCGCTAATCCGGGGAACGCAAATCGAGGCCCATCGGATTGCCGCTCTCCTCGAGGCCGGCGCGACTGTCGAAGATGTCATTCGCGACTATCCCTCTCTGAAGGAACAACAGATCGTTGCAGCGCGAGTCTATGCGGAGGCGCATCCGAAGGCAGGCAGGCCGTATCCAAAGCAAACGGCAAAAGCCGCCATGCGCGCCGCCGATCTTAGCGCGCTGGATGATTGAGCTGCTCGATACAAATGTCTTAAAGGAAATCGGTCGACCCGAGCCGCACGAAAATGTGGCGGCCTGGCTCGATACGGTTGACGATACAGATCTCGCGATCAGCGTGATCTCGGTTCGAGAGATTGCGAAAGGCATCGAGAGAAAGCGGAAAACGGACGAGGCTGTGGCGAACAGCATCGCCAAAGCTGCCGACGCCATCTTCGCCGCCTATGAAGGTCGTATTCTCCCTGTTGATGAAGCTGTCGCCCGCCGGTGGGGGCAAATGCTGGGACAATCGGATAAGAATTCCGACGATACCGGCTTGGCCGCGACGGCGCAGGTGAATGACCTTGTCGTGGTCACCCGAAACACCTCTGATTTTCAGGGGCGCGGCGTCACAATCCTGGATCCGTTCAAGAAGGCGACCAAAGGCTCCAGAAACATTGCACGATAAATTTCGTCCATTATTATCCAGCAATTACAGGTATTTAGTGAAACTCAGATAAGGTAACTTATACTCTTGGCGAGCCTGCGGAATGAGCGGGTCTCCGCAGCGTCCATACCAACGATATGCAAGCGTTCACATCGAATATCTCGACGAGGTTAATCATACCAATGAACAGCCAATTGATGGGACCAACATCGCCGGCACGTGCGGCGGCGCCGTGGCTCGGCAGCAAACTAACTTCTTGCTTCAAACTCTCGATGGGAGGAGATTCACCGCAATCGTGTACGGATGAATCGATGAGCGAAACTGACGCTGACTGGTTGCGGTGGGCACGCGAAACCGCAGCAATCGCACAGACGGGATTGGCTTTCACGCGCGACCGCTATGATGCAGAACGTTTCGAACAGCTGAGAAAGCTCTCCGCTGAGATCTCAGCCCATCACACGGGCGCCGACCACGAGCGAATAGCGGCGCTCCTTGCCGTTGACTCTTCCTGATCTGCTTTTGGTAGAGACATGTCGTAATGGGATTTGCCACTTTGAGAGCTAGCCGACAGAAAAGGCATTGCCTCTTCGTCTAGGTCGCGAGCCACGGACTTTAAATCGACGTTGCCCCAGATCGAGTTTGACCTGGGATCGAGTTTTCGCCTGCCGCCTTTGTACTCGACGGCAAAACTGCGTTGCACTTTTTTCAATATAGGAGGCCTTGGACAATCCACGGGATGGTTTGGTGATGTGCTGGTCCATCACGAATAGCGCCAACCGGACTGCCAGTCGATACCACTGTGACATCCGATCCACCGCTGCATCTCCGGGATAGAATATGTGGCAAATCCAATAGGGGACGCTATACGCTCAAAGCTCCTAAAAGGAAGCCGCGGCCAGTAGTTTGTCCCGAGACATTTTTCAAAAGGTTCCCGATGGCCTAAAACGCGAACTCTCTGGCAACAGGCCGGTCGCTGGCCTCGAGAGTTCTGGCCTGCCAGCGACGTTCGACGCCCTGGCAGCGGGCGCCGTCCTCGATCTTCCCAGAAATACGAACGCGGCGAAAAATACCAGTATGACACGCGTCGTCTTCCCCTCTCATTGTAAACTGTCAGAAAACTGCATATAATTCTGACAGGAGACATGCCATGAAAAAGCTGACGTCACAAATCATGGGCCATGCTGAACGACTGCCGGAAGGGTCCGCGCTTTCGGCAAAGAGCTTTTTGTATCTCGGAAATCGTGCCGCCCTGGACCAAGCTCTGTCGCGCCTGGCCGAGCGCGGCGAGCTCGTCCGGGCCGGCCGCGGCATCTATATGCGGCCTGTCAAAAGCCGTTTTGGCAGCCGGCCGCCGACAGTTGAACAGGCGGTGGAGGCCGTGGCGCAGCAACGCGGCGAGGTCATCGTCTCAAACGGCGCCGCCGCTGCGAATTCCCTGGGCCTGACCACCCAGGTCCCGGTCCGCTCCGTCTACCTTACATCCGGCCGCAGCCGGACGATGAACCTTGGACAGCAGTCGGTCGAGCTCAGGCATGTGCCTCGCTGGCAACTGGCCTTGGCCGATCGGCCCGCCGGCGTGGCAGTCCGTGCGCTCGCCTGGCTTGGGCCCGAGAAGGCCGATGAAGCACTGTCGCGGATCAAGCGAAAGCTGCCGCCAGACGCGTTCGGCGAGCCGGTGGCGGCGGCACCGCAGTTCCCGACCTGGCTTGCAAGAAGCGTGGGAAAGGCTGCGCATGGCTGATCAGTTCCTGACCTTGTCAAAGGACGACCGGCGCGAAGCCTTGGCCGTGGCGGCCGACCGCACCGGACGGCCCATTCACCTGCTCGAAAAGGATGTCTGGGTCGTCTGGACGCTGCAGACGCTCTTTTCGTCCAAGCTCGGCGAGCACCTCGTCTTCAAGGGCGGCACTTCGCTTTCGAAGCCTACGGCGTCATCAAAAGGTTCTCCGAGGACGTCGACCTGACCTATAATATCCGCGCCCTGGCGCCGGACTTGGTCAGCAACAATGATGAGGCGCTGCCGAAAACCCGCAGTGAGGAGAAGCGCTGGACCAGCGAAGTGCGAAAGCGGCTTCCGCTTTGGGTCTCGGACTCGGTGGAGCTGGTGATCGCCGGCGCGCTGCGCGATCAATCTCTTCCGGCGGCAATCCGCCTCGAGGATTATACGCTCTATCTGGACTATGACGCGGTGAGCAGCGGATCCTGCTATGTCGCCCCGAGCGTCATGCTCGAATTCGGCGCACGGTCAACCGGTGAGCCAGCCAGTATCCGCGATGTCGGCTGCGACGCTTCGGGTCACGTCGATGGTGTCGAATTTCCGAAAACGAGCCCTCGCGTCATGCACGCGGAGCGGACGTTCTGGGAGAAAGCGACCGCAATCCATGTCTTCTGCCTGCAGGAACGTCTCCGCGGCGATCGTTCTACCCGCCACTGGCATGACGTCGTCCGGCTGGATGATGCCGGTTTCGCCGACAAAGCATTCGCGGATCGGCAGCTTGCCAATGCCGTGGCCAAACACAAATCCATGTTCTTTGCGGAAAAGGCGGCCGACCGCTCACCTATCGACTACGCCGCAGCCGTCAACGGCAATCTGGTTCTGACGCCATCCGGAGAAGGTCTGCGCGCGCTCGCGAAGGTTACGCGCGGATGGTCGACGACGGTCTGCTGCTCGGCGATTCCGAGCCGTTCGAGCACCTGTTCGAGCGATGCACGCAAATTCAGGCGCGCGCCAACAAAGCCGACACGCCGAAATAGCCGCTTACAATTTGAAAGGAACAGGACCGTCGACCCCCGCTATTTTCAGTGTCAGTGGCGTAACGGGTATTTATGGAACATAAGGGCTCCGCTCAAGAAGTCCCGGAGGCTACTGGGCGTTTCTAGCCGGCCCGGACCGCCCCAATTCTTTGGCATGGAACTCGATATGACGATTGATCGGCTATCCGCGCTGCTACCGAAGTACGCTCATTTTTCATCCTTACGTCACCGGTCGCCGACGGTGTCTACTCCTAAAACGGCAACCGAGTGACCGCTTCAATTATTCTGAGCCATGCGGGTTATCGATGAGGTAGAGCCATTGCCCATCCGGCTGTCGCAGGACCACCTCCGATGTCTTTCCGCTTACAGCGACAGGCTGATCATCGGGACCTAGTCCGTCGAGACGCCATTCTGCGCGCAGCATGGCGATGTCGCCGGCCTGAACGGCCGAAAGAGTTTGAACCGTCATCCGACCTTTGATCGCGAATAAACCTACCAGCTCCTCGCGTATCGCATCGTGACCGATCACTACCCTCCCCGAATCGGAGACGAGGCGTGCGTCAACAGCATAAAGGGCAAACAGCGCTTCGATGTCGCCAGAGTTAAAGGCGTCTTCGAAGTTGCGGTGCGCATCTTGTGGTCTGGAGTCAGGCATGTTCCGTCCTTGATGTTATGTTACTTGATGACATGCAGCTATGATGCGCTATCGGGTTCACCGATTAGCGGACATCCCAATAGGCAATTGGACTCTCGTAATTTGAGGCTCTATCGTTTGCCGATCGGCAGGTATTGTCCGGAAGGCATCAGGGAACTTTGCGAGCTCGGGGGATTTTCCTGCTCCTCGACGCCTGTGTTCATAGACCGGTCAACTTCAGCATGGCCTCGGGATAACGTGCACCCTGGATCTGGATATCCGCCTGATCGATCTCGTCGAAGTCTGCCTTTTCAAGCTCGATCTCGACTGCAGCGATATTTTCCTCGAAACGCGACAGTTTCCGGGTTCCGAAAACCGGCACGATCCACGGCTTTTGCGCAAGAAGCCAAGCGAGTGCAATCTGTGCGGGCGTGGCGTTCCGCCTCTCGGCGATCTTGTACATGAGGTCGACGAGCTTCTGGTTTGCCTGGCGTGCCTCTTCGGAAAACCGTGGCGTATGGCCACGAAGGTCGGACGGGTCAAACTTCGTGCGGCTGTCCATCTTACCTGTGAGAAATCCCTTGCCGAGCGGGCTGTATGTCACAAATCCGATGCCCAGTTCCTCGATCGTTGGAATGATTTCCGCCTCCGGCTCGCGGGTCCAAAGCGAATACTCACTCTGGAGCGCAGCGACCGGTTGAACCGCATGAGCGCGCCGGATGGACTCCTCGCTTGCTTCGGACAGGCCGAACCAGAGCACCTTACCTTCACTGATGAGGTCTTTGACAACGCCCGCGACATCCTCCATCGGCACTTCCGGATCGACGCGGTGCTGGTAGAGAAGGTCGATGTGGTCGGTCCTGAGCCGCTTCAAGCTTCCCTCGACAGATCGGCGGATCTGAGTAGGTTTGCTGTTTGCCGCCATGCGGATCTCGCCCGTATCCTGGTCGACGTCCATGCCGAACTTGGTCGCGATCTTGACCTTGTCTCTGACCGGGGCGAGCGCCTCGCCGACCATCTCTTCATTCGTCCAAGGGCCATAGACTTCGGCCGTATCGAACATATCCAAGCCACGGTCGACCGCAGTTCTGATCAGTGTGATCATGTCCTCGCGGTCCGGCAGGTTTCGTTCCTGGCCGTATCCCATGGTTCCCAGAGACAATGCCGAAACTTCCAGGCCTTGGCCGAGTTTGCGCTTTTGCATGTCTATCCCCCGTCGTCGTTTACGTCTGTTATGGTTCGTTTTCTCACGTTCGGTCGATGTGCAGTCGGTCCCTGCTGCCAGTCGCAGTGATAACGAGCTGGGGTCAGGGGCGATCACGAAAACCGATCAGACCTTGCGCAGCACATTGGCAATGTCTGCGCGCCATTCGTCAGGCGTCAGTTTCCTGTAGGGCTCATCGCCCATCGAGGCGCTGGAAATGACGACGGTTGGCGACAGCTCGCCCAAAAGCGCAAGGCTTGCCTTGAGGTCGGATCTCGAACCGCCCCCAACAAACCGATTGACGCGGGTTTCCCAGGCGCCGTCATGCCGATAGATAGTGTCTCCGGTCAGCAGATAGGTTTCTTCGCCGGAAGGCACCAGAAAGCAGACGCTACCGTCAGTGTGACCAGGCGTGTGGATGACCTCCACGCCACCGGGCAAATTTTCCTTTCCCTCGAACAGGTGATCGATGGCGGCCACTTTGTCCACCGCTTTCGCCTCCAATCGGTGGCAGCAGAGTTTGGCACCAAACCGCTGCTTGATTTTGAGCAAGGCTGGCCCGACCTCGTCCCTGTGGCTGATACAGTGGTAGGCGACACCGCCAAGGACCTCCATATGATCGAGATCCTCCGGGACGCCAGAACTGTAGAACAGGATGTTGCCAGTCTCGCGGATGAGCAGGTATGCGTGGGAGCTGACGCCCGAGAACGGATGCTCGGCGCGGGTCTGCCAGAGATCGGGATAGATTTGTTTCACCCTTAGTCTCCCTATAGTTGTCCGTATCCGTGAAGTGATCCGGATCTAGCTTTTTCGAATTGAACCCAGCGTCAGGTGCGGGAGGGCGGTTCTCGGAACGGCCCTCCCTCACCCGCGCGGGGGTTATCCGCGCAAGGCTTTCGGGTCTTCGGCCGGCTTGAAGTAGGCGCCGCTTGCGAGGTCCGATAGCAAGGTTGGCATCGTCGGCTTCCAGCCCAGACGCGCCTGCGTGAGGTCGCTCGAGGGGTCGAGGTCAAAGGCGACGAAATTCGCAAACCATCCGAAGTGAGCCTCTGCTTCAGGCATCGACTTGGAAACAACAGGCACGCCCAGCCCGCGACCGATCGCGGTCGCGATGTCCTTGAAGGGAACCTTTTCTTCCGCCACCGCGTGATAGCGGTGGCCTGACTCGCCCTTCTCGAGCGCAAGGCGATACAGCGCCGCCGCGTCGAACCGATGCACGGCCGGCCAGTTGTTCTGGCCGTCATCGATGTATACGGAGACGCCAGTCTTGCGCGCAATCTCGATCAGCATCGG
Source organism: Rhizobium phaseoli (assembly GCF_001664385.1). NCBI lineage: Bacteria > Pseudomonadati > Pseudomonadota > Alphaproteobacteria > Hyphomicrobiales > Rhizobiaceae > Rhizobium > Rhizobium phaseoli. The sequence continues at coordinate 889,373 of NZ_CP013536.1, forward strand.
CACGAAAGCGTGGTCGCCCTCACCATGGACCGACGATGCGAGACGGACGGTCGCGGCATGCACTCCCTTCTGAACGATCGCATCGGTTGCTTCTTCCGTCGCCGCGCGCGGGCCGCCGGTTTCCGGCAACGTGTCCTCGGTTACCCTGACGCTCTTGGGGAGAATGCCGACGGCCGAGGTGATGACGAGGCGGCGCGACGTACCTTCGACGGCGGAACCGAGGGCCTCGATCAGCCGGCGATCCGCTTCGCAGTTCTCGACGAACTTCGAGAAATCGTTGCTGAACGCGGTGTGGATCACACCATCGCTTGCGATTGCGCCTGCCCGCACGCTATCAAGGTCCTCGATATCGCCGCGATGAGGCGTTGCGCCAACTGCAGTGAGCTCAGCTGCGGACCGGTCGGATCGGACCAGGCCGAGAACTTCATGACCGGCGGAGAGAAGGTCTTTCACGACTGCGGAGCCGACGAATCCGGTCGCTCCGGTAACAAAAACGCGCATGGTAATTTTTCCATCGTTTCGTGACTATTGGTTCGCTCTTAGCGCGATTACTCGCGCGAGAGCTACGCGTCGTTTATAGGCCTGAGGACAAATACGATCTATGTTAGATCGTCCAAGTTTCCTTGGTCATCGTCCACCGAGATCGAAAACAGCCTAGACGGCGACCCCATGCGGTTAGCCCACCTTCAAGCCGATCGTGTCGAGCTCGGCTACCGCATCGGCGGGCAGCGAGAGCGCGGCGGCCGCAAGGTTCTCGTGCAAATGCGCGACCGAAGAGGTGCCCGGGATCAGCAATATGTTGGGCGAGCGCTGCAGCAGCCAGGCGAGGGCCACCTGCAATGGACTGGCCCCGAGACGTCCGGCGACCTTGGAGAGGCTTTCCGATTGAAGCGGGTTGAACCCACCTAGTGGGAAGAAGGCACATAAGCGATACCGTCTTCGGCGAGACTGTCGATCAGAGCGTCGTCGTCCCGGTGGGCAAGATTGTACTCATTCTGGACGCAAACAACGGGCGCAATCGATAGCGCCTCCGACACCTGCTGCGGTGTTGCGCCGCTGACACCGAGATGCCTGATTAATCCCTCGTCGCGCATGGCAGCAAGCGCGCTGAAACTTCTTGCTATCGAGTGGTCGCCCTTCGCTTGATCGTCGGGATGGATCCGCAAATTGACGACTTCGAGACGATCGATGCCGAGGTTCCCCAGATTGTCTTCTACCGAGGCGCGCAATTCATCCGGCTCTGCCGCCTTTTGCCAGGAGCCGTCATCGCCTCTGACAGCGCCGACTTTCGTGACGATGGTCAGGCCAGTCGGATAGGGCGAAAGGGCCTCGTTGATCAGCTTGTTTACGACATGTGGCCCGTAGAAATCGCTCGTATCGACGTGATTGACACCTGATGCCACGGCCTCCTTCAAGACCGATATCGCGGCACCATGGTCGCGAGGCGGGCCGAAGACGCCCGGGCCGGCAAGCTGCATCGCGCCGTAGCCCATGCGGCTGACCTCGCGATCTCCAAGCATGAAGGTACCGGCTTTTCCGGCGGCGGGTTTGACCGTAGTCATGGATGACTCCTCTGTTCGGTCGCTTGGGCCGATCCATAAGATCGGCCGAATGCAACAAGGCCGGCAGCAAAGCATGGCCGACAGAGGCGATCCATTTTCGATCGTCCAAGTTTCCTTCGCCTTCGTCCACGGGGGTCTTTTTCAGTTCACTCGGCGCGGATCATCCGAAAAGATAAAATACGCGCCGTCGCAACCCCTTCTCCGGCGCATTTTTCCTAGAGACCAAAAAGGCCCTATCGCGCAGATGGTAGACGATTTAAATGAAATTGAACGATTTTACTTTCGATTGTCCGAGGCGCCGATGGATCCGCTCTCCGATCTGCTATCCCTATTGAAGCCGGTGAATTACATGTCGGCCGGCTTTGACGCCGGCGGAGACTGGGCAATCGATTTTCCCGATCAGCAAGGAACGATCAAAAGTGCGGCCGTTGTGGTCGGCAGTTGCTGGGTTTCGGTAACAGGTGTTGCAAGGCCGGTGCAATTGCATGCTGGCGACTGCTTCGTTCTTCCCCGCGGCCAGACCTTCCAGCTCGCAAGTGAGCCTGGGCTCAAGCCGATCCTCGCCGAGACGGTGTTCAGCGGCGCTGAAAACGGTGGCATCATCCAACTGAACGGCGGCGGCGGGACGTTCATCGTCAGCAGCCGCTTTACCGTTTCGGAGCAGCAGATTGGCATCCTCTTGAGCCTGCTCCCGCATATCGTCCACATCCGCAACGGCACGGAGCACACGCCATTGCGTTGGCTGGTCGAACAGATGATGGAGGAGTTGCGCTCGCCGACGGCCGGCACGGTCCTGGTGTTGCAACACCTTGCGCACATGATCCTTCTTCAGGCGCTGCGCCGCAACCTCGGCCAAGGTGGCGTCGGCCTGCTGTCGGCGCTGGCCGACAAGAATGTCAGCACGGCGCTGATCGCGATGCACCAGAACCCTGCCCGGTCGTGGACAGTGCAGGAACTTGGCGAACTGACGGGAATGTCCAGGTCAGCTTTCGCTCAGCGGTTCAAGGAAACCGTAGGAACAGCACCGATCGACTATCTGACGCGATGGCGGATGTTGCTCGCCGGTGATCGCCTGTTGCAGTCCGACGAGCCGATTTCCGCGATTGCATTTTCGCTCGGCTATGAGTCGGAAAGCGCGTTCAGCACGGCCTTTAAGCGGGTGATGGGAAGGTCGCCCCGACGCAACGGCACGCACGTCGCAACACAAAACTGACTGCGACCGGGCTTTCGTCAGGAAGTCCGGTCGGAAATGTTCGCCAGCGAGAGATGTGTTAGAATTAAGTGTTCAACGCGGCATAGATCTTGCCGATGTCAAACATGTTGTGCACTGAAATGAACTTCTTCGTTTCGGTGTCAATGGTGAAGATCGATGTCGCCGGTAAAGCGATATCGTCCGAGCCTTTCGTAAACGAGAAGATCGGCAGGGCTGTCGAGGCGACGGTCACGGCGTTCTCGCGTGAAGGCTCGAGATCGACAGGGACGATGTTGCCGAGCAAAGGGGTCTTCCAAATCTCGATCATCGTATGATGAATGCCTGCGACGGCCAGAGAGAACCCGGCTGTAAACGTTCTGATCGCTTCCACGGTCACGATAGCCGGGTCAGCATTGAACTTCAGAGTAGTCGTCGGCGCATCCAGATAGAGGGCGGCAAGACGATCAGGATCTCGCGAGTCAACGGCGCTGTAATAGGAGCGAACAATTTCAATCAAATCCTGATCGCTCAGAGATATATTACTATCCATGGTGGTGTTTCCTAAGTTGCATGTATTGGGCTTACCGGTGCTGGCCCCGGCAACGATCTCGCGGTTGCAAGTCTTCTCTGAAGAAGCACTTAACCAAGTGGCAGCAAACTCATCGGGTGCATGTTTTCCCATGCCGGATCGTTTGCGATAAGCTGCCAACCCTCCTTGCCCGGCGCCTGCTCGAAGAGGCCAAGGTTCGAAAGGGCAAACCAGTATCCTGGCCTATGCGGGTCAGCTGTCAGGACCGGAATGAGACTGTGGTCGCGGGGAAAGCCGATGGCGTCCTCCTTCCAGGCTTGGCCGACACGTTTGAAGATCGAAGAGGGTCCAGCTGAGGGATGTCGGCCGGACACGGCTTGGCGATTATTTTGGCTGTCGTGAAGTTGTGCCTTCCAGTCGCGGCCGTGTGCCATGCCCGGATTGGGCGATGCGGCAACGCGAATGTCGTCAGGATCCGAAGGGTTGATCGACATTCCATAGAGGTAGACCATTTCCTCGAGACCGCGGCTGACGTAGTTCCAGGACTCGCCGCCATCCAGGCTTTCGCCGAAGGACCGACCCGGCCTCATCAGTCCATCTCCAAGCGCGCCGTAAATCCTTCGCGGTGCCAGCGGATGGGTCAACAACACGTGGGTATCAAGGGGACTGTCAGAACGGCGGTCCTCAAAGGTTTTGCCGCCATCCATACTGCGAAGAAAGGCGCCAAACTCGACTGACACGTAGATTTGTCCGCTTTCACCATGTGCGATCCATCGCACATGGTGCGTTGCCGGCCGCGGCGGATAGGCCCAGCTACGTCGGGAGGGGAGACTGTCCAGTGCGTTGACCAGCTGAAAGGTCAGGCCGTGATCGTCCGACCGATAGAGCCTGCTGGGTTCTGTCCCGATCCAGACAGGATGTCGGCCGTCATGATTTTTCTGCGGATCGACACTGACAAAAGTCGTCTCGCGTTCAGGCAATGCGCCATAGACCTCTGGGCCGTAATAGCTTTGCGGCGTCCCAACCGGAAGCCAGGTGCGCCCCGTATCATCGCTTCGCCAAAGACCGCGATTGTAGGTAGCGCAATAGATGATCGCGGGTTCGCTGGGATCGATCGCAAACGCGGTTGGTTGCGTGGCCGGCATAAGCACCGCCGGCTTTTGGCTTTCCCGTTCGAAGCGGAAAAGCCCGCCACTCATGCCGATGAGGAAGTGTGTCATGATGCCTCCAGTCGTCGGACAATCGCCAGCCAAAGCCGGTCAGAACGTGAGTATGATCGCCCCACGCCTGGGACCAACCTCGGAGAGTTCAACGGCTCGTGCGGCTTCAGCCAGAGGATACTCGGTCGCGACGTCGAATATATGCGGTTTCTGTCGTGCCGCCTCGAAGATCTCTTTGAAACACGCAGCGCGGTCTGCTGCTGGCATGGCAGAGGCCAATCCTGCGGACGAAAGTCCTTTTATAGTAAGACCGCGGGCTGTGATGAGCAGCGTCGAGATCGGCGATGGATGGGGATCAAGGCCACCATAGACAATGGCGGTGCCGCCTGGAGCAAGTACGCCCAGCAACGCAGGCAGCAGCGCGCCCCCGACGGGATCGACAACAACACCGATATCGCCGCCAGCGGCAGCCTTAAGCGTATCCTGCCAGTCGCTCACGCTGGTGTTGATCGCAGGCGTGCCTGGGAAATCGTGCTGGATTGCATCGACGGCATCATCGCGCCTGACGAGCCCGATGACCTTGCGGTTCTGGATTGCGGCAAGCGTCATGAAGATTCGGCCGACGGTCGAGGTCGCGGCGGAGACAAGGATGGGCCTGTCTTTTCCCGTCTCGCCGTTGGCCTGGACCGCTGCGCGCAATAGCAGCAGGGCTGCCATGCCATTGGTGAGCAACTGGCTGAGAACCGCGTCGCCGATATCGTCGGGAAGTTGGACCAACGTGCCGAGCGGCATTGCGACCCGTTCCGCCCATGTGCCGCGCGTCGGGTAGAAGCCGACTCGGGAACCGACTGAGAAATGTTGATCGGCCGGCGCTCCCTCACCAAAGCTTTCGATCACACCAAGCCCGTCGATGCCGGGAATGCCCTGTTCGGAGAAGAACTGCCGGGGAAGGACGCCACGAACCGCTTGGTGATCGGCGGCATGCACAACCCTTTTCGTTACCCGAACGATCGCCTCGCCTGACCTGGCGATAGGTTCGTCGACATCACCAAGTTTCACGACATCTTTGGGATCGCCAGTCGCACCGACAATAACCGCTTTCATAATACCCTCGATTAGCGTTACATTCGTCTAATATCGACATCCTACGAAAATACTCGCGCGAGAGCAATATGTCATCCATCCGCTTTTTCATCCTTTCCTGTTTCGAGGAAATCGGTCCGACCCATGGTCACCACCTAAGGAAAGAAGCCGAACGCAAGCGCATGCCGCTCTGGACGGACATAACGGTCGGAGCGGTCTACGGCGCGATAGGCCGGCTGGCGTCGGAAGGATTGCTGCGGGAGATCGACCGGCAGTCGGAGGGCAACCGACCGGCACGGCAGATATTCGAGATCACCCAAGAAGGTCGCGCAGCGTTGCAAGACCTTCGTCGGCAACTCCTAGAAGAGGTCTGGTTTCGATATGATCCATTTGACCTGGGCATCAGCGTTGCGGAAGGATACGACCCAAAATGGCTTCATGATACGCTTATCAAGCGTCGCGAGGCGACAGCGAACTTGCTTGAACAGCGCCGGAAGATAACCAGCGACGCCATGCAATGCGTCAGCGGGATGCAGGTCTGGGCTCTCAAGCACAGTGAGCGGCGATTGGCGGCAGACCTCGAATTTCTCGACGAGCTGATCACGTCTGCTTTCGAAAAGCCCGCCTTTGAAGCCAACGGCTAAAACGTGTTGGATAATCCAGGTTCCTTCTTGCCAGCATAGACCGCACGCTGCTCTCCGGCGCGCGCTTTTTCCAGCAAGCCTGCAAGCTCCTGATTATAAAATTGCGCCAGCGCCGGTCAGCGCTATACGGCCTCTGGGCACGGTGATTGAGCAGACCATGCTGAAGATTGATGGCGGCAAGCGGCGCCGGCAGCTGGCGCATGTAGGTGGCGGGAGCTCCAACCAGGCTGCAGAGCTGACCGTAGCTCCAATGGGTCGGGGCGATCGGCTGGCGCTCACCGGGAACGAGGAGCTCGAGCCGCTCGGCATTATCGCGGGTCGCCTCGACGCGGATCGCCGCACTTTCGATCGTTCGCGCATGCGCGCGGTCCGCCCGGGACCGGACGGTGTCGTAGAGCTCGGTCAAGGACATGAACCGTTCGTCGTCAGGGCGCGAAAACCATTCCGACGAAACGCGGCCGATCCGTTCGCCACGGGAAATATCGACTTTGAAGCCAGAAACTGTCGGCCGAGTGTTGGTGCTGAGAGTGTTCATTGGACTATCTCCTGAAAAGCAAGAGCCCGGCGCATTGGCCGGGCTGGGTTGAGGGTATAAGGGCGGAAAAGGATCATTCTCGATGGAGGCGCCGGTGCGCTGCCCGGATCGCCGTCAGGGCCGCCTGGAATTCCGCGTTGCTGACGACATCAGAGACGTCCGTCGTCGTCGCCATGGAGACGCACGCCTCGTGGATCTCGTCATCGCTCACCGCCTCGGTCGAAAGCCCGCCAAAACGGTGATCGACCTCGAGAACAGCGACGATGGCCTCGCGAACCCGGTCTTCCTGCAGCCGGGCGAGAACGTGGACAGGACTCGGCGGTTCGGCAGGCTCATCAGGATCCGGACCTCCCGCGAGAATGGCTTCTCCTCGTGCAATCTCCCAAGCTGAACGATTAAGCCAGTCGAGTGACGGCTCTCGGTCGGCATGGGCATCGTCGAAAAAGACCTTCAGCAGGCCGAGCAGGATCTCGAAATGACGAGCCCGACGCTGGAGCGTGTCCTCGAACTGCGACGGTACCGGGATCGATGGGCCGTTATAAGCAGTGTGCGCTCCTTCCCAGGCGCCGGTGACATGGACCCGGCGGGAGGAATCGTGATCATTCCCGGCCATCTTCCAGTTGTCGTCGTCGATTGCTGCACGGCAGGCCGCCTCCAAGGTCTCGGCGGCATAGGTGCGATGCCGGACAACCGGCAAGTGAAAGGTGGTTTCGATCGTAAAATCGGACATTACACTCTCCTGGAAACGGATGCGGCCCGGTCTCATTTCGGAGCCGGGCCGTCGGTTCGGTCTCGTGAAACGGGGATTATTCGGCCGCGTCGAGATGCCGGTGTTCGTCGATCTCGTCAGTTGGCGCGGAGGCATTATCCGGCGTCGGTGAGGAAAGCCGGGAGATCAAGCGCCGGTGTCTCGACTGTCCCGCCATCAGCAATCTCGCCGGCTTCGACAATCCCCTGCTCGAACGAGGCGCTGTCTGTGACAAGCCGAAGCGGTTCGGGTAGCCAGCCGCTATTGGTCATCAGCCGTTCGGCTTCGAGGGCCATGTCGGCCTTCTTGAGATGGCCGATCAGTTCCGCCGACCGATTGCCCCTCGCCTCGCGGACCGCCTGCAGGATACGAGCCTTGGTGACGCGTCCGAAGTAGTTGTCAGCCGTCGGCGCCCATCCTGCCTCGACCATCCCAAAGCCGATTGAGCGGGCCAGTTGATCGGCGTGCGCGATTGCGCGGGTTCGCTTGTTCCAGGGCTCGATCACAGCATTGACCGATAGCGAGGCGCAATGCGCAAAAAGCGCCTGTCGGCTCACATCGTCGAGACCGATCAGAAACGCCCAGAGATCATTCGGATCCCTGGGAAGATCCTGGCCCCAGCCCTCCTGCCGCTGGTCGATTTCCTTTGCCCATACCGTGTCGCCGAGCCCGTCAGTTTGGCTGAATTTCGCGCTCTGCAACGTTATCTCCAGGCATGAGTCCGAACCATAGGAATAGAAGGTCTTCAACACGAGGGCGTGCAGCACGGCAATGAAGGCCACGACCGGATCGTTGGCGAGCCCATTGCGGAGCGCAACAGTCCGCGCGGCCGTCAGATCGAGAACCAGGCGATCGGGTAGCGGTTTGACCGTCTCATCCTCGTCTTCCGATTGATCACCGCCAGCAGCCGTTTCCTCGGTGACGGATGAACGGCCATTGAGATCGACGCTACCACCATCGTCAGCATCGAAGGCCTCGACGTCCGCTTTTTGCTCATCTTCGGGCCGTACGAACCCCCGTTCTATCTTGAGCTCGCCGCCGGCGCCAAGCGAAACAAAGACGCCGCCGCGAGCAACGTCCTCGGCGTCGAAGACATAGGGTCGATCATGGAGCCGGTCGATCTCGGTGCCGAGTTCCTCGAGCCTCTGTTCGGTTGCCGCGGAATATTCGCTCGCCTTGGCATACTCCGCATCGAGCTTGTCGTATTCGGCCCGTGTAGCATCGTAGCGGGCGCGCTCCTCCTCGGCCATCTCGGCCTGCGCCCCGTAGAAGCGACGAAGCCCGGATGTATGGCCATAGGAAAAATCGAAAGCGGCTTCGATCCATTTCCAGCCTTCGGCCTCCTGGATCGCATCGGCGTCAGCCTTGAGTTTTTCGAGCGCGAGCTGCTCCAGAAGCACCGGATCCTGCAGCCATCCGCCCTGATCCTGTTCGAACAGATCGCGCATCACCACGCCGCCGGCCGCTTCATAGACATCGACGCCGACATAGACGGCGCGACGGTCACTGGCGCGGATCGCGGATTCAGTCAGTAAGCGCCGGATGTAATATGGCTCGCGACTATGCGATCGGGAGAGCCTATCCCAGACCTGTTCCTGGCGGACACGATCGTTGGTGATCGAGAACGCCATGATCTGCTCGAGGTTCATTTCGTCTTCGGCGTAGAGATCGAGAAGCCGGGACGAGACGGACGCAAGCCGCAGGCGCTGCCTCACCGTGGCGACCGAGACGAAGAACCGCGCAGCGATTTCTTCCTCGCCGAGCCCCTGCTCCCGCAGCGCCTGGAAGGCGCGGAACTGATCAAGAGGATGCAGGCTGACGCGATGGACGTTTTCAGCAAGGGAATCCTCAACCTCCGACGTCCCACTGCTGCTGACGATGCACGGAACGCCGGCGGTTTGGCCAAGCCGTTTCTGCGACACGAGCCACTCAAGAGCACGATAGCGACGCCCGCCGGCCGGGATGCGGTACATACCGGTTTCTTTGCCCTCATGATTAAGTTCGGGCCGAACGTTAAGGCTGGCCAAAAGACCGCGGTGGGCGATGTCCTCCGCAAGATCCTCGATCGACACACCCGCCTTGATCTTGCGGACGTTCTGCTGGCTGAGCACCAGCTTGTTGAAGGGGATGTCGCGGGCTGCACTGAGGGTGATTTTCTGGATGGCTTGTGCCATGTCGTTTCTCCATGGCGGACCGGCTGGAGCCTCTCTCCAAACCTCTCATTCCGCCACGGCCTCCCCTTCCCTCCTCTGCCTCTCACTCGGCCGGCCAGCAACAGCATCGCCGATGGTGTCCTCCTCCTCAGCCGCGCCCGAGATCCGGGCCCGCATTATGAAAGCCCGCAATTCAGGCACGGCCGTCCTGCTCCGAGCGGCGACGAAGGCCCCATGGGCCGCATCCTCATAGCTGGCGAGCCGGGAACGGCGATCCTACCGGAGCTTGCTCCGATCGATGGCGAAGTGGTCATCGAAAAGCCCGGCAAGGGCGCCTTCTATGCCACCGGACTCGCGGAGGCGCTGCAGCGAAAGGGCATCAGGCAACTGGTCTTTGCTGGCGTGACCACCGAGGTCTGCGTTCAGACGACCATGCGCGAGGCGAACGACCGCGGCTATGAGTGCTTGCTCGCCGAGGAGGCGACGGAAAGCTACTTTCCCGAGTTCAAGGCCGCCGCCATCGCCATGATCCGCGCCCAGGGCGCGATCGTCGGCTGGACCGCCCATGTCGACGACATTCTGGAAAGCATTGCCCATGCCTGAAACCACCCGCGAACTTATGACATCCGGCGGCTGGAAGGAATTGGCATTCGGCCCCTTCCGCGATCAGGTGACCATCCATTGGATCCGTCCCTTCGAGGACGACCAGCCGGGCGTGGCGCTGCTGAAATACGAGGCCGGCGGCGTCATCATCACCACCAAGCTGAGCTTCAGGAATGGGTTAGCGTCTTCGGCGACGCCAAGATGACCATCGCGCTGCTCGATCGGCAGCGCGCCGCCGCCGCCCGTGATGCCCTTACTTGCAGATCGCCGCGGCGAGAAAGCCACGCATCGCATCGCCGAAAGGCGGCCGCATCATGTATTCGGCTTCTACCATCCTGCTCTGGTGATAGACGGCGCGTGGATGCGAGAAGGTGAGGAAACCGAACTTACCGTGATAGGCGCCCATGCCGGAATGGCCGACACCGCCGAAAGGCAGACCTTCCGCCGTGACGTGGCTCATGCAGTCGTTGACCGTCACGCCGCCGGAGGTCGTATTGTCGAGTACACGACGCTCTTCATCGGGGTCCCGGCCGAAATAATAGAGCGCAAGCGGCCGCGGCTTGGCATTGATGCGGTCGATGACATCGGCAATATCCCGATAGGCGATGACCGGCAGCACCGGCCCGAAGATTTCCTCCTGCAGGATGCGCATGTCTTCCGTAGGATCGAGGATGAGGGTCGGCGGCATTCGGTGGGCCGATTGCTGGGAAAAATTCTCGTCCGCTGGGTTGATCTCGACGACACGGGCGCCCTTGGCCCTGGCATCGTCGATCAGCGCCTGAACTCGGGCGTGATGGCGGGCATTGACGATCGAGGTGTAATCAGGATTTTCCTTCAATCCCGAATACATTGCGCCGACCGCAGCGACTGCATGTTCGGCGAAGGCCGCCACGCTTTCCTCGGGCACATAGGCGTAGTCCGGCGCAAGGCAGATCTGGCCGGCATTCAGTGTCTTGACGGTCATGACCCGGCGCGCCGCATCTGCAAGGTCGGCCGAACGGCCGACGACGACGGGCGACTTGCCGCCGAGCTCGAGCGTCAACGGCGTCAGGTTTTCCGCCGCCGCGCGCATGACATGATGGGCGATCGCCGTCCCGCCGGTAAAGATCAGGTGGTCGAAACCAAGCGATGTAAAGCCCGTGCCGGTGGCCGGCCCGCCCTGAACGACGGCGATTTCCGTTTCGTCGAAGGCACCGGCGACGAGTTGCGCCATCAAGGCCGCCGATGCCGGGGTGACCTCCGACGGCTTGATCGTCGCGCGGTTGCCGGCGGCAAGGATGCCGGCCAGCGGGGCAAGGGCGAGCTGATAGGGAAAATTCCAGGGGCTGAGGATCCCGACCACCCCTTTCGGCTGGTAGACCACCTCGGCGAGCGCATCCGGGAACAAGGCCTCATGCTGCTCGGGCTTCAGCCATTCGGCCAGATGGGCCTTGGCGTATTTCAGCGAACCGACGCAGGTGAAAACGTCGAGAAGCAGGCTCGCCTCGACACTGCGGCTGCCGAAATCCTCCGACAGGGCGGCGGCAATCGCGTCCTTATGATCGACGAGAAGGGCGATGACGCGGTCGATGCGATCGATGCGGGTCGCAATATCAGGCGGCCCTTCCTTAAGGAATGACGCCCTTTGCCGGGCAAGTAGCGCCTTCATGGCGTCGGGGCTGGTATCGGTCGTGATTGGGCTGACGATGTTCATTCTTTCCTCCCTTGAATTGTCTCAGGCGGCCGACTGACGCACGACAGGTTTCAGCACTATGCCCTTTTGCGCATCCTCCACGGCCTGGTTGATGTCGGCGAAATCATAGAAGGTGACGAGCCTGTCGAAGGGAAAGCGGCCCTGCTGATGGAGATCGATCAAGAGCGGGATCAGCACATCGGGATTGGAGTCACCCTCGACGATGCCGCGCACCCGGCGTCCGCCCGAGAGAATATGGGTGAGGTCGAGCGTCAGCGTCGCGCCGTGCGGCGAGGCCCCGACGATACCGCAGGTGCCGCGCGGCGCGAGCACCCGCACGCATTGATCGATGACGGCAGGCACGCCTGAGGCATCGATCGCATAATCGACGCCGGCGCCGGTCAGCGCCATGATCGCGGCGACCGCATCGCCGGCCTTGCCGTCGACAATATCGGTCGCGCCGAGCTCAGTCGCAAGCGCCAGCCGCGCCACATTGACGTCGACCGCAATGATCCTGGAAGCGCCGACGACCCGCGCCGCCATGACGGCGGCAAGGCCGACCGAGCCCATGCCGAACACCGCGAGCACTTTTCCCGGCTCGACCTTCAATGCATTCATCACCGCGCCGGCGCCGGTCTGGATGCCGCAGGCAAGTGGCCCGAGCAGCGCCAGATCGGCGTGATCAGGTACTTTGACGATGTTGCGTTCATGGCAGAGCGCATGGCTGGCGAAAGAGGACTGCCCGAAAATATTGCCGTGCACCCGCTCCCCCCGATAGGAAAGCCCGCTCGAACCATCGGCCCGCGAACCGAAGAAATTGCGCGGAAAGAATTCGTGGCAATAGGTCTCCTCGTGATCGTCGCAACTCGGGCAATGACCGCAGGAATTGAAGGTCATGACCACGTGATCGCCGGGCGCCACCTTGCTGACCCCGGGCCCGACGCGCTCGACGATGCCGGCTCCTTCATGGCCGAGCACGACCGGCTGCGGCACCGGCAGGTGCTGGTCGCGCATGACGATGTCGGTATGGCAAACTCCCGTTGCCACGACGCGGACCAGGATCTCGCCCTCGCGCGGCTCCTCCAGATCGAGGCTTTCCAGTGAAAACGGCATATGCGGCGCACGCGCCACCGCGGCGTTAATCTTCATTGCTTCCTCCTCCCGATAGCAATACGAACGGCCCGGCCATGCCGGGCCTGACCTCAACGGCCGCGATTGTAAGCGCCGAGTCCCGGCTGATAGGCCTTGTCGTCGAGGAACTGCTTCAGCCCCTCGTCGCGCCCCTTGGTCTTGTCGAGAAACAGCATCTGCTCCAGCTTGGCGTAGATGTAGTCGTCGGCGAGATCCCATGGCAGGTTGCGCACGCGCTTGTAGGTGTCCTTGGCGGCCTTCAGCGTCACCGGGTTCTTTTCGAGCAGGCTGGCGCAGATCTTGCGGACACGGGTTTCGAGCTCGGTGAGCGGCACCGCCTCGTTGACGAGACCCATTTCCGCAGCCTTGCGCCCGCCGAACAATTCGCCGGTCATGATGTAATAGAGGGCATCGCGATGGCGCATCACCTCGGCCACCGCACGGGTGACGTTGCCGCCCGGCAGGATGCCCCAATTGATCTCGGAGAGGCCGAAATTCGCCTCCTCGGCGGCAATGGCGAGATCGCAGGAGACGAGCGGCGTGAAGGCGCCGCCGAAACACCAGCCGTTGACCATGGCGATCGTTGGCTTTTCGAAATACATCAGTCGGTTCCACCAGCCGCCGGACTGGCGCCGCGCCTTCAGCGTGGCATCGCGCGGCTTGTCGTCGTTGTCGCGGAAATATTCCTTCAGATCCATGCCGGCCGACCAGGATTGGCCGGCGCCGCGCAGCACGAGAACGCCGCAGCGCTCGTCGCCTTCGAGTTCGTCGAGCGCTTCGAGCATCCGGGCATTGAGCGCCGGGTTCATCGCATTGCGCTTTTCCGGACGGTTCAGCGTCACGAAGGCGATGCCGCCATCGAATTCGACCAGGACTGGCGATGTGTTTTCAGTCATAAGTTCACTCCATTGGTTTCGGCGTGATTGGCCGCAGCCGTTTCACATGGCCTGTCGTTGAAGGATTTCTTCGGAATGGTGCTGGCGCAGAACATGTTTCTGCACCTTGCCGGAGGCAGTTCGGGCAATGGTCTCGACGAAGAGGATGCGAACCGGGCGCTTGAAGGCGGCGAGCCTTTCCGCGCAATGGCCGGCGATCTCCTCGCCCGTCGCCGCAACTCCCGGCCGCAGCACGACATAAGCGACGCCGCATTCGCCCCACCTTTCGTCGGGAACGCCGATGACGGCGGCGTCGAGAACGGCAGGATGACTTGCGAGCGCGGCCTCGACCTCGGCGGGATAAACATTTTCGCCGCCGCTGATGTACATGTCCTTCAGCCGGTCGACGATGCGATAGAAGCCGTTGGCCTCGCGCCGGCCGAGATCGCCGGTGCGGTACCAGCCGTCGGTAAAGGCCGCCGTAGTTTCCCGCGGCTTGTTCCAGTATCCCGACGTCACCGCCGGCCCCCGCAGCCAGAATTCGCCGATCTCGCCCTCCCCGACGTCGCGGCCATCCTCGCCGACAATGCGGATGTCGAGCAGCGGTGCCGGAAGGCCTACGCTGCCGGGATTGTCCTGCACGGCGCGCCGGTCGATCGGCACATGCAGCACCGTTCCCGCTTCGCTCATGCCGTAGCCGTTGACCAGTGCGACGCCGTCGTCGAGATAGCTTTCGATCAGCGTCTGCGTCAGCGGCGCGCCGCCGACGAAGAGCGCGTGCAGGCCGGAAAGAGCCGCAGCGCTATAGGCAGGATCGTTGCGCAAGGCCAGAGCAATCTGCGGCACGGCGAAGTAATGGGTGATGGCGCGTTCACGGTCGGCAAGGGCCGCGAGCGTGCGCGCCGGCGCGAAGCGGTCGGAGACGACGAGCGTACCGCCGAGCATCAAGGTCGTGCGCGCTACCGCGATCAGCCCGATCGTATGGAAGAACGGCAGGTCGCAGAGCGCGACGGCGCCCGGTCCGATCTCGCCGACGAAGGAAAAATTGACCGCGGCGAAAAAGGCGTTGCGGCGGCTGATGACGACGCCCTTCGGCTGTCCCGTCGTGCCCGACGTATAGAGAAGGATGCAAGGCTGATCCGCATCGCAGGGCACGGGGGCCGCCGGAAGGCTCGCCTCGATCCGTGCCGCAAGCCCGGCCGGTCCACCGGCCGTCGATATCACCATCATCTCGGAATCAGCCGATGCAATGTCCGCTGCCGTTGCCGCAAACTCGTCATCGCGAACCAGGACAGCCGGGGCGCAATCGGCAAGAATCGGGCGAAGCTCGGCGGCGTTGAGCCGCCAGTTGAGCGGCACGTAGATGGCGCCGGCGCGCTGGCAGGCAAAGGCAAGCACGATTGAATCCACGGAATTGCGCGCCAGCATGGCCACACGCGCTCCGTCCCGCCGCACCCCAAGCAACGCGACCAGAAAACCGGCGCAGCGTGCAATCCGCCGATCGAGTTCGGCATAGGTAAGCTGCCGGCCGGTGGCGATCTCGAACAGAGCCTGACGATCCGGTGCGACGCGGGCACGGTAGAGGACCGGATCGTCCTGCACCAGCCCGCAATCCGTCGACGAAACCACCCCGGAAAAGGAATGCGCCATATTCTCCTCCCATGCCCGTTGCTCCTCCGACAGGCATCAAATTTGTATGCAACACATACTATTATTTTTCTCCGACAATGCAAGAGGCTGTTCGCGGCAATCCTGCCATTCGACTTCACGCAGCAAAATCGGCATCGCCGATATTGACTAACCCGCTGATTTTGATGGTTATGACGCTTGATGATGCGAGAGGAACGATGGCCGCAAAACCACCGCAGGATGATTTGGAGGGCGAAGACACCCCGCTGGCGCCGCCGCTCGATGTCGGCCGGCTTGGCGATCTTCTGGGCTTTCACCTGCGTATGGCGCATGTCGCGATCTATCGCGATTTCGCGGCAACCATGGAGGAGCTGGGGCTGACCCAGAAGCAACTCGCTGTGATGGAACTGCTGGCCGGCAATCCCGGCGCATCGCAGATCGACCTCGCCAATACGCTCGGCACAGACCGCGCCACCATGATGGCCCTCGTCAACCGCTTGGCCGCCCGCGGCTTCATCGAACGCCGCTCTTCCGCGGCAGACCGCCGCCGCCAGGAACTGCATCTGACGCCGGCCGGTCACGCAATGCTCGTGCAGGCGCGCGAGCGGATCGACCGGCACGAACAGCGTTTCATCACCCTGTTTTCACGCGAGGAAATGGACGGGCTGCTTGCCGCGCTGAAGCGGATCTACAGGGGGAACTAGTGGGCTCGTTCCTGGAGCCCGCCTACCCAGGCTCTAGGGCCAATCCGCGTAGCCCGAGGACAGCATGTTGTTGTACGAGCCGGCAGAAGCGCGAGCGATCTGGCGGTAGCCGGCGGGCGAAAGGCCGGTCTTGCGCTTGAAGAAATGGCTGAAATAGGTCGGGTCGCGGAAACCGAGACTGTCGGAGATTTCCTGGATATTGCGGGCCGAGCGCTCCAATCTCAGCTTCGCCTCCTGCACCACGCGTTCGTGCAGGAGCTGGATCGGCGAGCGGCCGAGCGCCCTCTGGCAGATGGAATGAAGCCGGTCGGCGGTGACGCCGAGTTCGGCGGCATAATCGTTGATTGGTCGGTGGTTGCGGAAACCGGCCTCGACGAGCTGGCGATATCGCTGCAGGATCGAACCGGTTTCGCCCTGCCCTCGCTCCTCGCCTCTTTCCCCGCCACGGCCGCGCCAAAGCGCCATCAGGACCAGCCTGATATAGGCGGCTGCGACCATCCAGGAGGAGCGGGCGGGATCGCCGAGTTCGCGCACGAAGCCCGTAACCAACGGAGCGACCTCCGCCACCAGCAACGGATCCGCCGCTTCGACCAGCTTGCGCTGCTCGGTGAAGAGGCGCAGCGAATAGGATTCCACCTTGTCGCCGATCGCATCGACCATGATCTGCGCCGACACGCCGACCAGATGGGCGGCGGTTCCCGCGGCGATCGACAGATCGCAGCGTGCCTGCGGCGGCAGAAAGGCAATCAGCGGCCCGTGCAGTGGCCGGTCTTCGCCGTTGTCGAAATGAAGCTCGCCCCTCCCCTCGCCAAGCAGGAGGAAATGATGGAAGTCGGCATAGAGCCCCTTTTGAAAACGAATGCGCCGGTGCGAGAGCGACGGCGCGTGCCATTCGCCTCTCGCATAGTGGTGAATCCCCCCGTCCGTCGCCACCGCATCTCCTCCTGCTCCCGGCAAACATGGGCCAATCGCCGGATAATTACAATATTAACCCAGTAAATCGCATTCCATCCTGAACCGATCGGCGTAACCTCATTGTCATCAGCCTTTGGGAGGAGGCTCTTCAACAGATGCAGGATGGTCAGCCGGCGTTTTAGCCGCGGCTTCCGCTCGTCCCTCCCTGGCAAAAACAACGCGCCTGCTGGCAGCACCAGTTGGGGATGAACGGGGAAAACTGTGTTCTCGGCGAAGCTGATGATCAACAACGAGGCGGTGGATGCGGACGACGGGGCGACCTTCGAACGCATCGATCCGTTGACGGGCGACGTCGCGACGATCGCCTCGGCAGGCTCCCCCGCCGACATGGCAAGGGCGGCCAACGCTGCCGCGGCCGCCTTCCCGGACTGGTCGCAGACCGGCCCCGGCGAACGGAGGAGGCTGCTCAACGCCGCCGCCGATATTCTCGAAGCCCGCGCCCCCGAACTCATCGAAGCCATGACCGGCGAGACCGGCGCCACCACCCAATGGGCGGCGATCAATTGCGGCCTCGGCGCAGATATTTTTCGCGAGGCGGCGGCGATGACGACGCAAATCGCAGGCGAGCTCATTCCATCAGGCATTCCCGGAAGCATGGCCATGGCGGTGCGCCAGCCGGCCGGCGTCTGCGTCGGCATCGCGCCCTGGAACGCGCCGATCATCCTCGGCACCCGCGCCGTCGCCATGCCGCTTGCCTGCGGCAATACGGTCGTCCTCAAGGCCTCCGAACTCTGCCCGAAGACCCACGGGCTGGTCGGCGACGTCCTGCGCGACGCCGGCTTCCCGCGCGGCGTCGTCAATGTCGTCTCCAATGCCCCGGGCGATGCCGCCGCCGTCGTCGATGCGCTGATCGCCCATCCGGCCGTGCGCCGCATCAACTTCACCGGCTCCACCCGCGTCGGCCGGATTATCGCCGAAGCCTCGGCACGGCATCTGAAACGCTGCCTGCTCGAACTCGGCGGCAAGGCGCCGTTCATCGTGCTTGCCGACGCCGATATCGACGAGGCGGTCAGTGCCGCCGCTTTCGGCGCCTTCATGAACCAGGGCCAGATCTGCATGTCGACCGAGCGGATCATCCTGATGGACGAGATCGCCGACGGCTTCGTCGGCAAATTCAGGTCGAAGGCCGCAACGCTTATCGCCGGCAATCCCAAGGACGGCAATACGCCGCTCGGCACGCTGATCAACGCCGAGGCCGTGCGCCGTGTGCGGTCGCTGATCGACGACGCTCTCCAGAAAGGCGCCGTCCTCGTCTGCGGCGGCGAGGCGCATGGCACGCTGATGGATGCGACCGTCATCGATCAGGTGACGCCGGCCATGCGCATCTATCGCGAGGAGAGTTTCGGGCCGGTCGCGGCGATCATCCGCGTCGGCAGCGTCGACGAGGCGGTGACCGTTGCCAACGACAATGAATACGGGCTCTCGGCGGCCGTCTTCGGCGGTGATGTCAATTCCGCGCTCGCTGTCGCCATGCGGCTCGAATCCGGCATCTGCCACATCAACGAGGCGACCGTTTCCGACGAGCCGCAAATGCCGTTCGGCGGCGTCAAATCGAGCGGCTACGGCCGCTTCGGCGGCAAGGCCGCGATCGACGAATTCACCGAGCTTCGATGGGTCACCATCGCATCGGGAAAACATCAATACCCGATCTGAAGCCAGATCGGCCGGAAATGAACAGGAAACGGGCGGGAGGCCCGCACCAAGAGGGAGAACAATTTCATGAGCAGGACATTCAACACGGCGTCTCTCACGCGCCGCTCTTTCATCGCATCGGCCGCCGCAGGCAGCGCGGCGCTCGCGCTGTCCGGCCGCACGGCCTTCGCCGAGAGCGGCGACACGCTGAAGGTCGGCTTCATCAGCCCACGCACCGGTCCGCTCGGCGGCTTCGGCGAAACGGACGGCTATGTGCTCGATCTCGCACGCAAGGCGCTGGCGAACGGCCTGCAGGCCGGCGGCAAGACCTGGAAGGTTGATATCCTCGACCAGGACACCCAGTCCGATCCCTCGCGGGCCGGGCAACTGGCGAAGGAGCTGATCAACAACCGGGCGACCGACCTGATGCTCGCCGTCTCCACGCCCGAAACGATCAATCCGGTGGCCGACGCCTGCGAGGCGGCCGGCGTGCCGTGCCTTTCGACCGTCATGCCGTGGGAGGCCTGGTATTTCGGCCGCGGCGCCAAGCCCGGCGCACCCTCGCCTTTCAAATGGACCTATCATTTCGGCTTCGGCGTCGAAGAGTTCCACAAGGCCTATGTTTCGCAGTGGAGCCTGATCGAGACCAACAAGAAGGTCGGCGTCATGTATCCCAACGATGCCGACGGCAATGCGATCCGCGCCCATCTGGCGCCCGCCCTCGCCAAGGCGGGCTTCACCATCGTCGATCCCGGTGCCTATGAAACCGGCACCACCGATTTCTCGGCACAGATCGCCCTCTTCCGGCAGGAGGGCGTCGAGATCTTCAACTCCTTCCCCATCCCGCCCGACTTCGCCGCCTTCTGGCGCCAGGCCGCCCAGCAGGGCCTCACCCAGCAGATCAAGATCTGCCAGGTCGCCAAAACAGGACTGTTTCCTTCCGATATCGAGGCGCTCGGCGATCTCGGCATGAACATCGGCAGCGCCGCCTATTGGCACAAGGCCTTCCCCTACAAATCGACGCTGACCGGCGTCTCGGGAACCGAGCTTGCCGACGGCTATGAAGCGGCAAGCGGCAAGCAGTGGACGCAGCAGCTCGGCGCCAGCCTCGCGCTTCTCGATGCCGGCTTCGACGCGCTGAAGGCGAGCAGCGACGCCAAGAACAAGGCTGCCGTCGCCAAGGCGATTGCCACGCTGAAAACGACCACGATCGCCGGCAAGGTCGATTTCACCAGCGGTCCGGTCGCCAATGTCTCGCCCGGACCGATCATCGGCACGCAATGGGTAAAAGCGGCCGAGGGCTCGAAATTCGCGCTCGACTATGTCGTCACCGAAAACGCCACCGATCCCAACGTCCCGGTCGGCGCCACGCTCATCGCCTACAACGGATAACGCACGGTGCAGCAGCAAACCCAAAATCGGCCGGGAGGAGCCTTTCTCTCGGCGAACGGAATCCACAAGCGGTTCGGCGCGCTCGTGGTGCTGGAAGATCTCGATTTTTCCATGGGCGATGGCGACGCGGTCGGCATCGTCGGGCCGAATGGCGCCGGCAAGACGACGCTGCTCTCCGTGCTCGCCGGCGCCTTCCCGCCGAGCGCTGGCACGATTACCTTCGATGGCGCCGACGTGACCAGCCGGACAGCGGCGGAGCGCTGCCGCTCGGGGCTGGTGCGCACTCATCAGATCCCGAAACCCTTCAGCGGCATGACGACTTTCGAAAACGTCTTCGTCGCCGCCTCCCATGGCAATGCCGGAAGCCGCGACGAAGCCTATGAGCGGGTGGTGGATTCGCTTTCGCTCTGCGGCATGCTCGGCGTCGCCAACCGCCCGGCCGATACGCTCGGCCTGCTCGATCGCAAACGCCTGGAGCTTGCCCGCGCGCTTGCCACGCAGCCGCGGCTGCTGCTGCTCGACGAGATCGGCGGCGGGCTGACCGATGGCGAAGCGAGCGAACTGGTGGAAACCATTCTCGAATTGCGCCGCCGCGGCATCGGCATCGTCTGGATCGAGCATATCGTCCATATCCTGCTGCAGGTGGCCGAACGGCTGATCTGCATGGATGCCGGCCGGATCATCGCCGATGGCGAGCCGAAAGCGGTCATGAGCAACGCCGAAGTCGTCAAGGCCTATCTTGGAGGAACGCCGGCATGAGCCTTCTCTCCATCCGCAACCTCGACGTCCGCCACGGCCTGCTGCAGGCGGTGCGCGGTGTCAGCTTCGATATCGCCAAGGGTGAGGTGCTGGCGCTGGTCGGCGCCAACGGCGCGGGCAAGACGACGCTGCTTCGATCGATCGCCGGCGCTCACCTGCCCGCCTCTGGCGAGATCCTTCTCGACGGCGAGGATCTTGCCGCCATCCCTTCCCACAAGCGGATCGCCAGGGGCATCGCCCTGGTGCCGGAAGGCCGGCGCCTGTTTTCGCAGATGACCGTCGAGGAGAACCTGCTTCTCGGAAAGAGCTGCGGGCGCAAGGGCGAATGGAGCGTCGACCGCGTCCTCGACGCCTTTCCGAACCTGAAGCCTCGCCGCCACGCCAAGACAGGGCACCTCTCCGGCGGCGAGCAGCAGGCGACCGCCATCGGCCGGGCGCTGATGAGCAACCCCGACATCCTGCTGCTGGACGAGGTCTCGCTCGGGCTTTCGCCGCTCGTCGTCGACCGCGTCTATGCTCAGCTGCAAGCCCTGCTCACATCGGGGACGACGATCGTGCTCGTCGAGCAGGATCTCGCCCGCGCCATGAGTGTCGCAAGCCGCGTCATCTGCATGCTGGAAGGACGCATCGTGCTCGACAGGCCGGCGGCGGCCGTCACCCGCGAGCACGTCACCCAGGCCTATTTCGGATTGCACCGGGCCGCCGGCGAGAGGAGCGCATCATGATCAATTCCCTGCTCCAGGGCATCCTGCTCGGCGGCTATTACGCCGTCATCGCCTGCGGACTGTCCTTCATGTTTTCGGTCATGCGGATCATCAATCTCGCGCATGGCAGCCTGGCGATCGCTGCCGCCTATGGATTGTGGCTGCTCGCCGCCAAAGCCGGCATTCCGCCTTTCGCCGGATTGCTGATCGTGCTGCCCACCATGGCGGTCTTCGGCTGGCTGCTGCAGCGCTTCATCCTGGAACGTAGCGCCCGCGGCGGCACGCTCTTGCCGATCCTGACGACCTTCGGCCTGTCGATCGTCATCGACAACCTGCTGTTCGAACAGTTCGGCGCCGACACGCGCTCGCTCGCGCCCTTCATTGGCAATCTCTCTTATGCGTCGTGGCAGCTGCCGGGCCATATCTTCGTCGGCAAGCTCGCCGTCATGATGATGGTAACGGCGATCCTCCTTCTCGGCGCTCTGCAATTCTTCCTCAGCCGCTTTGCGCTCGGCCGCGCCATCCGCGCCACGGCCGAAGATCCCGATACGGCAGGGCTCGTCGGCATCGATGCACGTCGGGTAAATGCCGTCGCCACGGCAATCACCATGGTCACGATCGGGATCGCCGGCGCCTTTCTCGGCATGCGGGCGACCTTCAGCCCCTATGCGGGCGGGCCGCAGCTGCTCTTCGCCTTCGAGACGGCGGTGATCGGCGGCTCCGGATCGCTCTGGGGCACGCTTGCCGGCGGCATCGTCCTCGGGCTTGCCCAATCGCTCGGCGCGCAGCTGCATCCGCAAGGCTTCCTGATCGGCGGCCATGCCGTGTTCCTGCTCGTGCTTTTCATCAGGCTGTCCCGGTCGGGCATGCCCCTCCTCGATAAACTCGGCGCATTTCTAAAACCCCGCGCGCGTCTCCGGAGCCCGACATGACCTCCCATACGACCTTCGCCTCCCATGGCATGTCGATCGAACGCTGGACGAAATCGTCGCGAGTGGCGCTCGGCTCGATGGCCGCAATGCTTGCCTTGCTGGCGCTCGCCCCCGCCATCCTCGGCGCCGGTGCGATCGACCGGATGACGGCACTGTTCATTTATGTGGTCCTTGCCGCCATGTGGAATGCGCTCGCCGGTTTCGGCGGCCTCGTCTCGGTCGGCCAGCAGGTGTTTTTCGGCCTCGGCGCCTATTTTACCATTCGCCTTGCCGATGCCGGCCTCGATCCCTTCGTCTCGGTCTTTGCCGCCGCGGTGGTGACCGGCGCGCTGTCGATCCCGCTTTCGCTGTTCATGCTGCGGCTGAAGGGCGGCGAATTCGCGATCGGCATGTGGGTCGTCGCCGAACTCGCCCACCTGCTCGTCAATCTCGACCGGTTGATCCAGGGCGAAACGGGAACCTCGCTGATCTCGCTCAACCTCTATGACAGCGGCATGCGGCGGGCGGCGATCTATTGGCTGGCGCTCGCGTCCATGGCCGCCCTGCTCGGCGCGCTCTTCATGCTGATGCGAAGCCGTGCGGGCGCGGCGATGCAGGCGATCCGTGACAATGAGGAGGCGGCGACCTCGGTCGGCGTGCGGGTCACCGCAACCAAACGGCTGCTCTTCGTGCTCGCCGCCTTCGGCATCGCCGTTGCCGGCGGCCTGTGGCTTGCAACCGCCACGACCTTCCAGCCAAAGACCTATTTCAGCGTCCAGTGGACCGCTTACATGATCTTCATGGTGCTGGTCGGCGGCATCGGCAAGTTCGAAGGCGCGATCCTCGGCGCCATCCTGTTCTTCGTCATCGAGACCTTCTTCGGCGGTACCGGCGTCTGGTATCTGATCGGCCTCGGCGCCACCGCTCTGATCTTCTCCCTCTACCTGCCGCGCGGGCTCTGGGGCGAAATCGAACGCCGCTTCGATTTCCAGCTTCTGCCCGTCGGCTATCGGCTGAAACTTCCCGGACCGACCAAGATCAAATGGGAAGAATGAGCCTGCTTGCCTCCAGTTCCTCTTGTGAAAGGTGACATTCATGCTTTTTGGTAAAACGATCCTGGTAACAGGTGTAGCGTCCGGCATCGGCGCGCGCACGGCGCAACTGGCCAGCCAGATGGGCGCCGATGTGATCGGTATCGACGTGCGCGAACCCACCAATGGGAACGCCGCCTTCATCCGGGGCGATCTGTCCACGCCATCGGGCGTTGCCGAGATCGTAGCACGGCTTCCGCAGCGTCTCGACGCACTCGCCAACGTCGCCGGCCTTTCCGGCAATACCGGCGTCGTCTCGACGCTCGCCGTCAATTTCTACGGCCTTCGCGCCCTGTCGGAAGCCGTGGCACCACGACTGCGCGAGGGCGGCGCCATCGTCAACGTCGCCTCGATTGCCGGCTATGGCTGGCGCGCCAATCTCGAGCGGGCAAAGATCCTGACCGGCATTGAAGGCTTTCCCGATGTCTCGGCGGTCGCCGCCGAACACGGCCTCAGGGACGAGGAAGGCTATCCGCTGTCCAAGGAACTGCTGCTGCTCTGGACCATGCGCGCCGCGCACGACCCTCTATTCAAGGCGCGTGGTATCCGCGTCAATGCGGTGAGCCCGGGACCGGTGGAAACGCCGATCCTCAAGCAGTTCCGCGCCGTGCTCGGCGATGCCAGGGTCGACAGCGACATCACCCGCGTCGGCCGCGCGGGTACCGCCGCCGATATCGCGCCCGCGGTTCTGTTCCTCTGCTCGGATGGCGCACGCTGGATCAACGGCGCCAATCTTGCCGCAGACGGCGGCCTCGAAGCATCCATCAATGCCGAAGTGCTCGGCTTCTAGTTCTTTCCTTCAGGAGATCTCGTCATGAATATTTCCCTTCTCATCAACGGCGCCGACCGCGCAGCCGCCGACGGCCGCACCTATGATCGTCTCGATCCCTTTACCGAAAAGCTCGCGAGCCGCGCCGCCGCCGCAAGCCTGGAGGATGTCGCCGCCGCCGTCGACGCCGCCTCCACCGCCTTCACCACCTGGTCGAAAACCGGGCCCAGCCAGCGCCGCGCGATCCTGATGAAGGCGGCCGATATCATGGATGCCAAGGTCGGCGAATTCACCCGGCTGATGATCGAGGAGACGGGTGCGACTGCGCCCTGGGCCGGCTTCAACGTCATGCTCGCCGCCAATATCCTGCGCGAGGCAGGCGCCATGACGACGCAGATATCAGGCGAAATCATTCCTTCCGACAAGCCCGGCGCGCTTGCCATGGGCGTTCGCCAGGCCGCCGGTGTGTGTCTGGCGATCGCGCCCTGGAACGCACCGGTCATTCTCGCCACCCGGGCCATCGCCATGCCGATCGCCTGCGGCAACTCGGTCATCCTCAAGGCATCGGAACAGTGCCCCGGCACGCACCGGCTGATCGCCACCGTGCTGACCGAGGCCGGCCTGCCGGCTGGCGTCATCAATGTTCTGACCAACGCACCGGAAGACGCGCCCGAGATCGTCACCGCACTGATCGCCCATCCCACTGTCAGGCGTGTCAACTTCACCGGTTCGACCAAGGTCGGCAGGATCATTGCCGAGACCTGCGGCAAATATCTCAAGCCCGCCCTTCTCGAACTCGGCGGCAAGGCGCCGCTTGTGATCCTCGACGACGCCGATCTCGACGGTGCCGTCAATGCCGCCGTCTTCGGCGCCTTCATGCATCAGGGGCAGATCTGCATGTCGACCGAGCGGATCATCGTCGACGAGACGATCGCCGACGCGTTCGTCGCCAGGCTGGCCGCCCGCGCCAGCCAGTTGCCAGCCGGCGACCCGCGCGGCCACGTCGTGCTCGGCTCGCTGATCAGCCTCGATGCCGCCAGGAAAATGGAAGAGCTGATCGCCGACGCAACGGAAAAAGGCGCAAAACTCGTGGCCGGCGGCAAGCGCTCGGGCACCGTGGTCGAGGCGACACTGCTCGATCACGTCACACCTGACATGCGCGTTTATGCGGAAGAATCCTTCGGGCCGGTGAAGCCGATCATTCGCGTCTCCGGCGAAGAGGAAGCGATCCGTATTGCCAACGACACCGAATACGGCCTGTCATCCGCCGTCTTCAGCCGCAACGTGCAGCGGGCCATGGCGGTTGCCGCACGGATCGAATCCGGCATCTGCCACATCAACGGCCCGACGGTGCATGACGAGGCGCAAATGCCCTTCGGCGGCGTAAAGGGCAGCGGCTACGGCCGTTTCGGCGGCAAGGCCGCGATCGCCGAATTCACAGACCTTCGCTGGATCACGGTCGAGGATTCCGCCCAGCATTATCCCTTCTGACCGTCGCAGCATCGCCGACGGGGCATGCCATGACCGCGATTGCGGCCATGGCGCCCCGGCCAAAGGTCGGCGCTGTTCGCAGCCAGATGAGCGACCACAAGGGCGTCCGTATTGTATTCGGCGCATCGCCCCGCTACGACAGATGCGCCCGGTCCTTCTTCCGGGCCATCTGCATCGCAGCCGTCATTTTCTGGTCTGATCAATGAGCCTGGCTTAAACCTTGCCCAGATGCTTCGGCCAGAATTCCTGGTGGACTTTGGCGGCCTCGTCTTCGACATTCGTCGGGTCGACCACTGTGACGCCGGTCCTGGCATGCCAGTGGAAGCGCTCGCGTCTTACGGCAAACAAGAGGCAAGGCAAGACCTTGGCTGATCAGGACTCGCAACATCCGTGATCCGCAGCATCCCGGAGGCATACGTGAATTCATTAGGCGAGTGCGTCCGCCTCTAAATCCTTGGTGACGTCAGAGGCTCGATGGACATGTCAGTTCCCGCATCAGGATGCGCACGGAGACAGGGTTGGCAGGCTCGGCGAACGACATCTGCAGGTAGGCGCGTGCGCCGGTTGCCCGCACGTCTATGAGAAAACGCCGGCCGCCGTCGCGTGGCCGCAAGCGCGACCCGTCCAGAAATCGCAGCAGGCCCCACGGCCCGGGCGTGCTCTTCTTCTCAACCGCACTGCCGCTGTCGAAGGAGATCTCGAAGCCGCGTGATGGCAGATCGCCCGGCCAGTTAAAGGACACCGCCCCGCCTGATGTGGTAACCGGCGCGCGAGCGCCGCCGATTGAGATGGTAGCCGCACCGCGTTGCGCAAGTGCCTCCAGCAACACAGGAAGACGCGGCGCGTTTCCCTGGCGAAAGAGCGCGTCGCCGATCGCGGAAGCTTTCTGAAAGAATGTCGCACTTTCGGGCGCGTAACCAGAAAGCCGTGCTCCCGGTTTCCAGCGCCACGGCGTCGTTGATATATCCATCAAAGGCGCCAGTTGCGTCCGGAAATAGGTCTCCACGAGACCATTGGGCGCAAAAATGCGCGCGACTTCAGCCAGATCCGCATCCGACCCGTCAAAGAACGGATAGTGGCCTGCGACAGCAGCCTGGCAGGCCGTCGCGATCTCGCCCCAAGCCCCTGACGGCTTTGCCGTCGGGACGGGATCTTCGGCCTTTTCTACCGGCTTTGGAGATGCCGTCTGCGAGATCACGTCTTCGACCATTTGGACGACGAGGAGCGGCGCCTGCTGCAGGGCGACGACGGAGTTCGCACGCTCCTGTGCGTCCATCAGCGACTTTTTGCCGATATCGGAATTTCCGTCGAGAAAGGCAAGCGCGACATTCAGCGACACGAAAAGTCGGGAGATTTCCGACATGCGACCCTGCTCCACGAATTGGATGGCAGGTCCGAGTGTTGCGGCAATTCGAAGCTGGTTCGCGTGGCTGCGGCTGCGGTCGGTGCCGCCCGCCTGACGCCATACCTCGCGAATCAGCGCCGAGAGCGGCGAGTTAGACGCGCTGAGCACGCCGCTGACAATAACCGCACTCGGTTGGTCCGTGAATGGCCTGACGCGAAGATCGCCGAGGTACCGAGACCATGTCTCCAGGGTTCGCTTCTGAAGCAGGTCCATAACTGCATCGGCGCTTGTCTCGCCTCCGGCGTGCAGGAGGCTGGCAGTTTCGGACTTCGCCTTCCCGATCGCCTCTTCTGCAGCGCCGGAGCGCGCGTAAGCCCATCCTGCCTCAGTGTAAAGACCAGGCACGGCTTGCTCGATGGGCAGTCCGGACCTGCGAATCAGGATCTTGTCGAGGCCAGGTGCTGCCTGCCCGAGGGACCAGCCAGGCAGGCCCGCAGTTTTCTCGGCCCGGGCGAGTTCCAGCATGGCGCGCTCGTTTGCCAAGCCCTCTGAAGCAAACTGTCTGGCTTGAGCGATTGCTTCAGGATCCGGCTCTTCAAGATCTGCTGGAGGCCCGGACATGGCAGCGACATGCATTGCCATGCCGGCAAGTTCGGGAAATGTCTGAGTGCGATCTTCGATCCAGCCCGCCAGGAACCGCGGTTGCCAGTCCGATGTGCCCTTCAAGATAGACCAGGCACGCAGCGAATCGTAAAGTGCAGTTGCCTCGCCTTCCGTGGCGAGAGCAACACCAAGGGCCTCGGCAAGCGGGCCGCTGGCCAGGGCGTCGACGGCTTGGCCATAGCGTCGGCGTGCGGCCTCTGCCGGATCAAAAATCCTTAAATGATGAATGAGACCAAGGGGGGAACGCTGCGCATCCGCCTCAACAAGCCGAACGCCTGCAAGGAATGCGTCGAGTTGGGCTGCGCGGGCTGCCGGTTTTGCCGTGCGTCCTGCTTCTACGACACGTGCGACATCGGGCAGCTGCGACAAAAGCCGCTCACGAAACCGCCATTCGGCCCATCCGGCCCATACCACCAGAACTGCCAGGAAGATGCC
Source organism: Rhizobium phaseoli (assembly GCF_001664385.1). NCBI lineage: Bacteria > Pseudomonadati > Pseudomonadota > Alphaproteobacteria > Hyphomicrobiales > Rhizobiaceae > Rhizobium > Rhizobium phaseoli. The sequence goes on from NZ_CP013536.1 coordinate 917,760, forward strand.
GATCACAAGAGCAGCAAGACCGCGATCGGTTTTGTGCTGCGTGCGAGATAGAAGCGCTGCCTGGACGGCGTCGTTACAGTGGCCGAGGAAGCGGGCGAGATCCCGGCGTGCAGGCCCTGCTTTCGCTGCCGCCCTCGCCCGTTCGGCAAGGGTGCTGGCCGCCATAACGCCCCCGATTGGAAGAGCAGCGGCAAGCGCGCGCTCCCATTTTCGGATCGGCAATGCCGGATTGTTGCGTGCTCGCGCATCAACCAAAGCGACAAGGGCATCGCGGGCATCCAGGAGCCAGTCGGGGGGAACTTTCCTGCGTCGTGCTTCCGTCTCGAAGGCGGCGACGAGGGTCCGTGCCATGGCCGCAAGCTCGCGTGGATCTGGATTCTTTTCGCTTTCGGCACGTCTTGCAAGATCCAGCAGCGGCTGCGCCAGTGCGGCGAGCACATCTGCTTGCATCGTGGCTGGCCCCGGCGGTTCGAAAACGCCCTTCACAGCTTGCCCTCGGCCGCCCATTTTCGCAGCAGCGCCTCGCCTACCTCGAAATGCATGGAATCTTCGCGGCTATAGCCCGCCCCCCAATACCAGCCAGCATCATTGAAGAACTCCGCAAGCACCACGAGCCCGAATTGCGTGCTGTTATCGCCCATGTTGTCGAGGTTCTTCTTGAGCGTCAGGTCGACGGCCGCCCCCCATGCATGGGAGGACACCGACTTCGCCGACCCCCGTACATACCGCGCACAGAGGGCCCCCGCGGTGCCGATAGCAGCATAGATGTCGGGCTCTTCTTTTTTCAAGCGCGCCATGATCTGCTCAAGCGAGTCGAGCGCTGGCCTGATCATGGTCAGACGAATGCCGCCGATGTCGCGGGTGTCGAGTGCATGCAGCAATTTCGGATTGGTGACCGGTTCACAGCTGGTCGAATAGGTGCTTCTCGGTTCGCCCAATATCTGTCGCAACACGGCCGGGGTCGGGCGTATGACATTCTCGTTGAACCGCTTCTTGGCCAGTTGCATCGGTTCAGTCAGATCACCTTCTTCCTCACGCGGTGCCATACCGCCGAACTGGTCCGTGAAGAGGGGGGAAGGGCCGGCCTGCTGGACGGTCTGCGGATTGGTGACAGGCTCTGTCCGAACAGGCTCGGCTTGTGGAGCTTTTTCCAACTCCGTCACCCTGCCGCCGACGTCCGCCATCTGACCCTTGAGGCCGTTCAATTCAGACCGCAACCCCCGAATTTCACTGTCCTGCTGGGCAAGTTGCTGTGTGAGCCGATCTATCTTGCCGGCATTCGGATCACGCTCCGTATCTTGCAAGAGGTTTCCGACAAACGCAAAGATGATGGCCGCGAGAATGATGCTCATGCCGATGACGACGGCCGCGATGGCATTCATTTGCCTCAAGATATCGCAGCTCCATCAATCCGGACGACAATCACCGAGACGTTGTCCGGGGCACCGTTATCGAGAGCAGCGTCGATCAATCGCTGACAGGTCGCCGCCGGCGTTGAAAGGGCGTTCGTAAGGGCAGCGATCTCGGCGTCCGCCACACAGTCGGTTAGCCCGTCGGAGCAAAGAATGAGGACATCCCCCGGGTAAACCGAAACTTCAGCGGTTTCGACGACAAGATGATCGGACGCTCCAATTGCGCGTGTTACAACATGCGCTTGCGGGTGCTGCCAGGCCGCCGCGGGAGAAAGGCGCCCATCGTCGAGAAGCTCCTGCACGACCGAATGATCGCGCGTCAGCTGTAGCAATTCCCGATCCCGCCAGCGATAGGCACGGCTGTCGCCGGCCCATGCAAGCGAAAGAGCACTGCCCTGCAGAAGTGCGGCCACCACGGTTGCACCCATCTGTGCCACGTCGGCCGAGGTTGCCCATCGCCGAATGGCGGAATTGGCAGCCTCGAGCGCGCCCACCAGATCGGCGCTTGAAATTGGCTCATGGGGAAGCAGGGCTAGATGCTCGATCACCAGGCCAGCCGCTACGTCGCCGTGCCCGTAGCCACCCATACCGTCGGCAACGGCCCAAAGCACGCCTGTGGGATCGATGAGTATTGCGTCCTCGTTGCGTTTGCGAACATGACCCGTGTGGCTCAGCCCGGCCCCTTGCGGCCTGCCCCGCCACTTCGGCACGCGCGTCGAGGGACTCTCGGGATACTCCGGGGTCATGACCGGAAGAACCTCATCATTCGCTCCGCCGTGAGGACCGCCATGGAAGCGGTTGCACCCACGATCATCCTATAGTAATTTTTTGACCAGGCGAAACATTTTTGCCGAGAGGAACCTAAAATGAAGCGCCTGCTGACTGTGAAGCTGCTGGTGTCTCTCGCTTTAGTCTTCACGCTACAAAGTGGATTGCGTGCACAGGAACTGGATGAGACGGCGCTCAAGGAACGTTTCCAGAGACAAATGGAATTGTTCAAGGCCGCCAAGCTGGGGCCGTCACGCGGCCTCGTGCTGACCAATTCCGGGCCTGCGCCGGAGGCGACGCCACTGCCGATCGCCACGCCCGAGACCACGCCGACCAAGGTCGGCTCCACTCAAGCGAGCAGCAATCCTGAGGCTTCGGCAAATCCGGCTAAACAGGAAACTGTCGGGGTCAGTCCGACCCCGGGAAACGGGCCGGCCGAGACAGCACCAACAACTGCAGCAGCGACGATAACAACACCCCAGACATATTGGAAACTGCCCGACGATGATCAGGTTAACTACCGGGTGCAGTTTGCCTTCGATTCCTCCGCGATCGCACCCAAGCAAAAGCCGATGCTGCAGAAGCTCTGCAGTGTGGTGAAGGAAATGGACATTAAGCTCATTCGCATTGTCGGCCACACCGACGCCTCCGGTGGAGCCCGGTACAATCAGAATCTCTCCATGCTGCGGGCAAGGGAAGTGGCGCGCTTCTTCACGGAGGATTGCCATATTCCTCCTGAACGCCTCGAGGCTGTCGGTGTTGGCGAGCAATTTCCGCTCGATCCACAAAAGCCGAAAGCTGACGAGAACCGACGTGTCGAATTCCAGGCCGTCAGCTAAAGGCAGACAGCAGGCACAAATGCCATCTAAGCGCTATTCAAAAGCGTAGGTGAAGCCTTCCGCAGATGCTCCGACCGTCGCCTTCGTCAGGCGTCTGCCATCCAGCGCCCAGTTCAATATGCCGGTGCTGAGGGCCGGCAGAAGCGTGTTGGTCAAGATCGCATCGATCATGCGACCGCCCGACTCGACTTCGGTACAGCGCGCCTTGACCAAGTCGATAACGCCCTCGCCTATGATCAGTTCGGCGTTATGGCTCCTACGCAGCCGCTGCGCGATCTTCGCAAAATTTGCCTGAGCGATTGCTTCGATCATGGAATCCGAGAGAGGATAATAGGGCACAACGATGACGCGCCCGAGGAAGGCGGCGGGGAACACCTGCAGCAACGGTGTGCGCAATGCAGCTTCGAGTTCTTCGATCGGCGTGCGGGAGACCCCGTTGCCGGTCAGCCTCATGATGACATCCGAACCGACATTGGAGGTCAGCAATATAAGTGTATTCCTAAAATCAATCCGTCGACCCTCACTGTCGTCCATCATTCCCTTGTCGAAGACCTGAAAGAAAATCTCGTGGACATCGGGATGCGCTTTTTCGACCTCGTCGAGCAATATGACGGAATAGGGCCTGCGGCGCACGGCCTCGGTCAGAATACCTCCCTTGCCATAACCGACATAGCCGGGGGGTGCTCCCTTCAGCGTCGAAACCGTATGGGCTTCCTGAAATTCCGACATGTTGATGGAGATCAGGTTCTGTTCGCCGCCGTATAATGCTTCGGCAAGGGCAAGCGCCGTTTCCGTCTTGCCGACACCGGACGGTCCACAAAGCAGGAAAACGCCAACCGGCTTTTCCGGCGACCCCAGTCCCGCGCGGCTGGTCCGGACGCGGCGTGCGATCGCTTCCATGGCAAGGTCCTGGCCGACAACGCGTTCGCCGAGAATTCCGGCGAGCTTGAGGGCTCTTTCCGTCTGGCCCGCGAGCATTCGCCCGACGGGGATACCGGTCCAATCCTTTACCACCGATGCGACCGCGTTGCGGTCTACCGACAGCAGCATCAAGGGCGTTTCGCCCTGCATTTCGGCGAGTTCCTGCGTCATTGCCTTAAGGCGCGCAAGGTCGGCATTTCCATCGGGAGCTTCGTTTTCGCCCTCAAGGGTCGCTGAAAGAATTCCATTGGGGACCGTCGCAATGGGCGCATTATCGCCCTGTTGCGACAACGCCGCATCGAGGGGAACTCCCTCGCTGCGCAGCCTGGCCCGCAGGTCGAGAATATCAGACACCAGCGAACGTTCCTTTTCCCAGCGGGCTTGCGCCTCCGCTAGGGCCGTCTCCACCTCGCCAAGGGCGTTGTCGACGCGAGCTTGACGCTCCGCAACCTCGATGCCGATCGACCTTTCGCGGCCGATAATCCCCTGCTCGATCTCGAGAGCCTGCTTGCGTCGCAGAAGATCTTCAACCTCGGCCGGCGTCGCATGCTGAGATACCGCCACGCGCGCGCAAGCGGTATCGAGCAAACTGACTGCCTTGTCGGGCAACTGGCGGGCCGGAATGTAGCGATGTGAAAGGCTGACCGCCGTTTCGATCGCCTCGTCGAGGATCTGAACCTGATGGTGTTTCTCGAGCGTGCCTGCCACGCCACGCAGCATGAGAACGGCGCTTTCTTCGCTGGGTTCCTCGATCTTGACCACTTGGAAGCGCCGAGTCAGCGCCGGGTCTTTTTCGATGTGCTGTTTATACTCCGCCCATGTTGTGGCGGCGATCGTGCGAAGCTCGCCGCGCGCCAATGCTGGCTTCAAAAGATTTGCGGCGTCTCCCGTTCCAGCAGCCCCACCCGCTCCGATCAGCGTATGCGCTTCGTCGATGAAGAGGATGATCGGCGTTTCCGATGACTGCACCTCGTCAATCACCATCTTGAGGCGCTTTTCGAACTCGCCTTTGACGCTCGCTCCGGCCTGCATCAGGCCAACATCCAGCATGTGGAGCGCGACCCCTTTGAGCGGCGGCGGCACGTCTTCTGCCGCAAGGCGAAGCGCAAAGCCTTCAACGACCGCGGTCTTGCCGACCCCGGCCTCGCCCGTCAGGATCGGGTTGTTCTGCCGTCGGCGCATGAGAATATCGACGATCTGGCGAATTTCCGGATCGCGACCGACAACCGGATCGATCTTTCCTTCTCGAGCACGGCTCGTCAGATCAGTCGCATATTTGGCCAAAGCGGACTCGCCGCCAGCCGGTCGTTCCTTTCGCACCGGTTGTCCAGCTTCGCGCCGGCCTCTATTCTCAAGCGATTGCGAGAGTACGTCGTCGAGGCGAGCAAGGACGGAATCGGCTTCGATCCGGTCGAACTCACTGCTGATCTTCAACAGCAAGCCATCAAGCACCGGCACCTTTCTACAGGCCAGAAGGACGTAGGCGCCGCGCACCTCTTCCGAGCCGAATTGAAGACTTCCGAGACTCCAGGCCTCCTGGACAGCGTGGAATATGTGGTCTGAGAACTCTTCAATAGACGTCGCGCCATAGGGCAGCTTGTCGATCGACCGCGCCAAGTCGGCTGCAAGGCGGCCGAGATCCACGCCGGCATCGGCGAGGATCAGCTGGAAATCCGCTCGGTCGACCAGCGCCAGTTGCTCGATCCAATGCACGAGTTCGACATAGGGATTGCCGCGAAGCTTGGCGGCGTCGGCTGCCGCCCTGAATGCACGCAGACAGATTGGATCGAGCTTGCCGACGAGTTCCTTACGTTTGAAGCTGTGAGAAGACACGTTCTGCTGCATGCCGTTCGGGCTCCTGCCAGGTGCTCGTGAATGAACGAGCCTAGTCTTCAATCTCAATGGCAAACTGCCATATTATAGTGTTCTTGACAAATATTCGAACCGCATGCCTTTGATGAATAGTGACCGCGTGGTTTGGAGTTAGCAGATGATTGACCCATTGCCCGGTGACATCTTTCGCAAGAACCAGGTCCTCAACAATACCTACGAGATCGAGGGTGTGCTTGGCCGCGGCGGGACGGGCGAAGTCTACCGCGCCAGCAACAAGATCACCGGCCGTGTCGTGGCGCTCAAGGCACTCAAGCGGGAGCTGTCCGCCGATGCCGGCTATCTGGAACTGATGAAGCGGGAAGAGGAGATGCGCGGCATCTCGCATGACGCGGTCGTGCGTTATACGGACTGCAGCCAGACAGCCGAGGGTTACGTCTATCTGGTCATGGATTATGTCGCAGGTACGCCGCTCAACGACTATCTCGAGCGCGGCGGGATTTCCTCCAGAGACCTGCTGATCGTGGCCCAAAGAGTGGCCGAGGGCCTGGTTGCGACACACGAACGCAAGATCGTCCACCGGGATCTGTCGCCCGACAACATCATCCTGCGCAGCGGCCGGCCGGAGGAAGCCGTCATCATCGACTTCGGCATCGCCAAGGACAGCAAGACGGGCGCACGCACAATCGTCGGCAAGGAGTTTGCCGGAAAATATGAATATGCCGCGCCCGAACAATTGCATGGGCAGGCGGAGCCGCGATCCGACCTCTATGCCCTCGGCGCCTCCTTGCTTGCGACCTTTCGGGGACAAGTTCCCAACGTCGGAACAAGTCCTGGTGAGGTCGTCCGCTACAAGGAGCGTCGGCTGGACACGACAGGCGTTCCGGAGCCGCTCAAGGCTTTGATCGACGATCTCACCCAACCCGATCCATCGCGACGCCCCCCAACGGCTGCGGCCGTCGTCAAGCAGGTGGAGGAGATGTTACGGACGGATCGCAGCGGCCAGAAGGCAGGTGGGAGTGGCGCCAGTCCGCGTTGGCGGCATTGGCCGGCGATCTTAGCCCTTGCTGTCGCCGCGGCGGTCGCGGGACTGTGGTTTGCCGGCTTCGGTGACGGCCTGTTTGTCAAAAGCCTTCCGGTTCAGGCACCCTACAAACTCAGCGCCGGGCTCGACGGGCAACACCAGGCGAGCTTGTCCGGCTTTGCTCCCGATGCCGAGCAGCAACAGGCGATATTGGCAGGTTTTTCGCGAACAGCCGGATTGCCAGCACCCGCGGGTGCGCTTGCACTTGCGAAGGGGGAACCTTCCGGGCGCTGGGCACAGGACATCGACAGCTTTTTCGCCGCCGCCGACGGGCTGGAGGAGTGGAGGCTCGATGTGTCGGACCGCACCGTCCGCCTGACCGGCCTTGCACCCGACAAGGCGGCACGAGACACTGTCGTCAGCCGGTTCGGCGAGGCGAGCAAGGCCGCCGGCTATCAAGCTCTCGTGCGGATTGCCGCGGGACCGAGAAACCTGACGCCCGATGAGTTGAAATCAACCATCGCACCGTTGGAGACCTGCGGTCCGCTTGTCGTCCAGCCACCGGAAGGGGCAAGCTTTCCTCTTGGGTCGACGGTCGCCATTCGGGGAAACGTCGCGGCGAGCGGCGACGTCGAAGCGCTCCGGCAGGCGCTCACACCACGTCTGGGTGATCGCGATCTGCGATTTGATACGACCGTGCTCAATAATCAGTTGTGTGTCGTTCAGTCATTGTTGCCCGACGTGCCGCAAGGGCCGATGACGATCGTGCTCGGTTATGGCGACAAGTCCGAACCGAACATGTCCGGCATCTACTCCGTCGGCGACAATCCCGTCATCGATGTGCTGGCTCCGGCTACGATCACGAACGGCTACCTCTGGGTCGCGATTGCCGATGTCACCGGCAATCTGTTCAACGTCCTTCCCAACATCAAGCGGCCGGACAACGCGCTTTCCGGTCTCGGGACGGTGTCCAACGGCATGCGCACCATCCGCGTCGCCTACTCCACTGCAGATGGTGCGACCGATCCCGCTAAGCTTTCCTTCGCCGTCGACAATACGTTCGGCAGAAGCCTGATCATCGCGATGCAGACTGACCGCCCTCTGTTCTCTCAGCTTCGCCCCACAACCGAATCCACGAAGTCCTTTGCCGAGGATTTACATGCGGTTATTGCCAGCGGGCAGGTTTCGATCCTGTCGATGACAACCCGACTAATCGATACTCGGAATTAGTGTCGCTCGTCGATAAGTGGTATTAGTACAGAGCGAAAATTTATGATAAGACAGGATCTGGAGAACAGTATTCGGTAAAGCGGGGGATCTGTTGTTCGACTCTGCGCTCTGGTTGAATCCGATAAACGGTGACAACCCGTCCGGCGAAAGCCTACGGAACGACGGACGATTCCACGAGCTCGAACGCCTCGTACAGCCGCAGATCGAAATCAGCCGAGACGAGCGCAACAACCCGGTCGCACGAACGGAAGTGCCGGTCGACTGGTCGACCGTGCTTCGCAAGTCGGAGGAGCTGCGGGCGCAGGGCCGCGATCTCAGGCTGCTGGTGATCGTAACGCGCGCCCTTGCAAATGAACGGGGCTTGGCCGGCCTTGCCGACGGATTGAACCTGATCGGCCAAACCTTCGACATGCACTGGCAGACAATGCATCCGGAGCTTCGCGACGGCCTGCCTCCCCGCGAGGCCGCTCTTCGCCGCATCAATGCACTGATTCAGCTTCAAAATGACAAAGATGGCCTGCTCGCCGATCTGCGCAAGATGACGTTCTTTGCGCCTCGTGGCGCTGGCCCGGTGACGGGACGCGATCTGGAGCGGGGGGCGATTGACGGCCGCACCGTCCTGAACGAAGCGGCGCCGGGTTTGAGTGCGGCTGAGAAGGCTTCGCTCGTCAGCGAACATGAGCAATTGCTCAATCGCGTGCGGTTCGGGTGCGCCGCATTTGCCGAACAGGCCGCTGATGAAGCCGCGGCGCTGGCCGCCGATGCAAGGACTGCCGTCGCAGCACTGGAGGCGGCCGAACGGTCGCTCAATCTGCAGATCGGCGGCGATTTGCGCGTTACCCTGCCAGATCTGAGCCGGTTTCTGCAGCGCGTGGCGGCGACCCTGGAGCGCGCCAAGGTCAGTGCGCAACAGGAGAGTCCGAAAGAAGACACTTCAGGCGGCGAAGCAGCGCCGGTTGCCACCAACGGCGGAGCAGACCAGGGGCCGATCCAGCCGGCGACAGTCTTCCCCTCCCGCCTGAGCTCGCGAGACGAAGTCACGCGCTGCATCGACCTCATCATCGCCTTTTACGACCGCACGGAGCCGTCAAGCCCTATTCCCCATCTGGCCCGCAGGATCAAGCGTATGGTGCCGATGGATTTTCTCGAGCTCATGGAGGACCTCGCTCCTTCCGGGCTGAAAGAATTCCGGCTTCTGGCCGGCGTTTCGGAAAGCAAGAAACCTGCCCCTGGGACAAAAGGTGACCATCCATGAGCGAAACTAAGGCGAAGGTGATCGAACGCAACAGGGCGCCTCGCGTCCAGATCGCCTATGAAGTGGAAACATATGGCAGCCCGACCACGATCGAATTGCCTTTCGTGATGGGGGTGATGGCAGATCTCGCCGGCGCGTCCCAAACGCCGGAGGCACTGAAATCCGTTCGGGACCGGACCTTTGTCGAGACCGACGCCAACCGCTTCGGCCGCTTCATGGAAGCACTGAGCCCGCGCGTGAAGGCGCGGGTCAAGAACACGCTTCCCCAACCGCCCGGCGAAGAGCGGGACGAGGAACTTGCCGTCGACCTGACCTTTACGAGCATGGGCGATTTCGCTCCGGACCGGATTGCCGAACAGGTTCCCCAGCTCGCCGAACTCCTGAGGATGCGCCGCCAACTCGAGGAATTGCTGGGCTTCATGGATGGCCGTGTCGACGCCGAAAAGCGTATCGCCCAGCTTTTGAACAACGAGCCCCTTTTGGCAAAAATCGCCGACCAGGCGATCGATGATGGCAGCAAGTCGGAGGGCTGAAACATGGCCGAACAGGAAAAAACAGCCGCTGTCGACGTCAAGGAAGCCGAAGGCGTCGATCTTCAGGAATTCAGTGATCTTCTTGAAAAGGACTTCAAGGTCAAGAAGGACGACAGCGAGAAGCTGCAGACCCTTGTGCAAAATCTGGCGCTTGCAGCGCGCGCGCGTTCGCAGTCGACGACAATCTCCTCGAATGCGATCAAGTCGATCAAATCCCTGATCTCCGGCATCGACAAGCTTCTGACCGAGCAGGTCAACGAAGTTCTCCATGCGCCCGAAGTGCTGCAACTCGAGGGAACATGGCGCGGTCTGTGGTATCTCGTCAACAATACCGAGACGGATCAGAAGCTGAAGATCCGCGTCATGAATATCTCGAAAGAAGCTCTGGCCGACACGCTCGAAGATTACGAAGGTCAGATGTGGGATCAGAGTCCTATATTCAAGAAAGTCTATACGGACGAATACTCGATGCTTGGCGGCAGCCCGTACGGATGCCTGATCGGTGCCTACGAATTCTCCAACCACCCGAAGGACGTCGCTCTCCTTCGCAACATGTCCGGCATCTGCGCGTCGGCGCACACACCCTTCATTGCCGCCGCTGCCCCGCGACTCTTCCGCATGGAAAGCTGGCAGGAACTGCCAAACCCCCAGGACCTGCAACAGATTGTCTCGTCGCCCGCCTACGCGTCCTGGCAGTCCCTGCGAGAGAGCGAGGATGCGCGTTACATTGGTCTGACGATGCCCCGGGTCCTGGCGCGCCTGCCCTATGGCGCGGAAACCATTCCGGTAAAGGGCTTCGCCTTCGAGGAGGATGTCCAGGGCGATCATCATCGCTACGTGTGGATGAATGCCGCCTTCCCGATGGGCGTCAATATCAATCGAAGCCACAAGCTGTTTGGCTGGGGCACGCAAATTCGCGGCGTCGAGAACGGTGGAGCGGTCGTCAATCTTCCAGTCCACAATTTCCCGACTGACGATGGTACTGTCGCGATGAAATGCCCGACGGAGGTCGCCATCGACGATCGCCGCGAGGCAGAGCTTGCCAAGCTTGGGCTGATGCCGATCCTGCATCGCAAGAACACGGACATCGCAGCCTTCATCGGTGCGCACTCGTTACAGGATGACGAGACGCGCGCCGGGCGCCTGGTCGATCCGGATGCGCAGGCCAATGAGCGCCTGAGCGCAAATCTGCCGTATCTTTTCCCGGTTTCGCGTTTCGCGCATTACCTGAAGGCAATCGCCCGCGACAAGATCGGTTCGTTCAAGGAGCGGTCCGACATGCAGATCTGGCTGACGGAGTGGATCAATCGCTACGTTCTTGCCAACCCTGCCTTTGCCGACGACAAGGCCCGCGCCAAACGGCCGCTGGCTGCCGCCGAGGTTCAGGTCGACAGCGTCGAAGGCCGCCCGGGATGGTACAATGCCCGGTTCTATCTGCGCCCCCATTATCAGTTGGAAGGCATCAATGCGTCACTGCGTCTCGTATCGGAGCTGCCGTCGACGAAGAGCTGAATTCACAAGGGAGGTTATTCATGAAAATTGACGGTTTTCTCAAGGTACCGGATATTACGGGACCGAGCGTTCGCGATGGCCACGAAGACGAGATCGAAATCCACGGCGTGGAGTTTGAAATGGTCGCCCCCTACGATCCCAACTCGCTCTCGCGACGGGGCCGCGTCAGTCTGGGCATGATCAATTTCATCAAGCACTATGACAAATCCTCGCCCTATCTGAAAAAGGCGCTGTTCGACAACACGCTTCTCGGCGAGGTGAAGTTCTCCGCGCGCAGAACGATCGAAGGCGAGACCAGTGATTATCTGGTCGTTACGCTGAAGGACGCTTCAGTCACCCAGTACAATATGAAGCAAAGCGAGGACGAACCCGATCTCATCGAGGAGCGCGTCGGCTTCGCCTACAAGAACATCACCTTCAACTACGACGACAAGGACGAGGTCGAAATGGATGTCTATGTCGGCAAGTGACGGCTGGCGAAAAGAAGTTGGAAGGGAGTCGAGACCGCTTGGCGGGCACCAGCGCGCAACCCGCGAAACGATCCAGCCATCCTTGTGGGATCGCCTGGTCAATGACCTGCCGGGGCTCGGCTCCGAAATCAAAGATCTCCGGCAGATATTGCAAAGCGAGATAGACGCCGAGCGGCTGGACGCGATGGTGGCCGGTGGCGTCGGGCAAATCGAGTCGGCAACGGATCTCAGCATCGAGCAGAAAAAGAACATCCATCGTCTCTTTTCCCTGGAACGTCGTCGCATGGAACTGGACAGTCGCGGCGTGGTCGTTTCGAGCGATGTGCTTCGTGAGGCGGTGCGACGCGACATCGAGGCGCTTTTCAATGTGCAGCGTTTCGAATCCTCGCTCCTTTTGACCGATGCGGAGGCCGAACTGGTGGGCGAGAACCCTCCCTCGCTCGAAGATTTTCCGCAGGTGCGCCGCAGTGTGGTCAACTACGGCGTGCCGCCATTTTCGGGCCGCTCATCGCGTGACTTCGACCGTGAGGAACTCGCCAAGGAAATCACACAAGTGCTTGCGGCATTCGAGCCCCGGCTCAAAGAAGGCGCAACCAAGGTGACCGTCAGTCTTGGCGACAAGTCGATTGGCCTCAGGATTGATATTGACGCGCTTCTCCTGACGACACCGGCCCCGGAACGGCTACGCATCCGCACCATTCTCGATCTCGACAACGGCTCGGCGAGAACCGAGTTGAAGGACACCTGAAATGGATCGGGTCTTCCTTGAATATTATGAGGAGGAACTCACCCATATTCGCGCGCTTGCCGCCGAATTTGCCCATATGCACCCGTCGATCGCGCGCAATCTTTCCCTGGATACCATTCCCTGTCCCGATCCCTTTGTCGAACGGCTCCTTGACGGCGTCGCGTTTCTGGCCGCCCGCACCCGCCAGAAGGTGGATGCAGAAAGCACGCGCTATGTCCGCAGCGTGCTTGAAAACTTCTATCCCGACCTCGTCTCGCCGGCGCCGGCAACGGCCATGGCCTTGCTGAAGCCCGGCCAGCAAGTTCAAACCATGCTTGCCGGGCACCTTTTGAAGCGGGGAACGCGGCTCGTGTCGAGCGTGCGACCTGGAATTTCGACAAGATCAATCTTCACCACCGTCCAGGACGTGACGCTCTGGCCGCTTGCAATCAGTTCCGTGACCTACATTCAGGACCGAAGCGCACTCGCGGCGGCGGGGATCGGCGCCATTGACGGGGTTGCCGGCGCCTCCGGCTTGAGCATCACCCTCAACCGAACCGGCAAAGGCAAACTCGCCGACCTGTCGCTCGATCGCCTGGACTTTTACTTCAGTGAGAAGAGCAAGGCGCCACTGCTCTTCGATACGCTATTTGGCGCCTGCGCTGGCGTTGGCGCCCGCCCGGAGGGGCGCGACAACCCCTTGACGCCGCTGCCCGCCCCCGAAATGGTCGGCATATCTGACGACGAAGCGCTCATGCCTCGTACGCGCGAAACTTTTGAGGGCTACAGGCTTCTGCGCGAATATTTTATCGCCCCCGAGCGGTTTCACTATGCGCGTGTGACGGGGATGCGGCCGGTCGTTCGCCATTGCGGCGAGAGGCTTGAACTGGTTTTCCTGCTTCGTCGTCCCGCTCCGGAACTTGCGGGCCTCACAGCCAAGGATCTGGAGCTTTTCGCAACGCCGATCATCAACCTGTTCGAGCGTTCCTGCAGCGTCATCGAGCTCGATGCGCGGCGGACCCGGCAGGTCCTCCACGCCGATCGGACGCGGCCGCGCGATTTCGAAATCTATCGCGCGGTGCGCGTGGAGGACGCCGATGCCGAAGGCTCCGACGCCGAGATACCGGCTCTTTTCAGTCTCGGTCAGAACCGCACAAACGGTTGGGTCTATTTTACCGAACGTCGCCCACGGCGACCGAGCGAGGACGAGCTTCGTCAGGGACAAACCCGTACATCCTATGTCGGAGACGACGTCTTCATCACGCTCTCACGCCCGGCGCAGTCGAAACCGGGGCGACCGCTCAAGCGGATCGAGGTGACGGCCCTTTGCACGAACCGGGACTTGCCGATACTGGACGACACGCCCTCCCTTACGCTCGAAAGCGGCGATCCTGTCGAGACCGTGCAATTGCTTGGCGCGCTACGCCAACCCTGGCCTGCCATTCCGGCAACGCTTCCGGCCGGCGCTGTCGAAGCCTCAAGGGCCGATGAACTCGCCTGGCGCTTTATCGCACAATTGTCGCTGAACTTTCTCAGCCTGGCGGAGGAAGGACGCGGGGTCGATCCGCTTCACGCCCTGCTCGATCTTTATGCGCAGCGGGGAGATCCGAGCCTTTCGCGACATGTACGCGCCATAGCACGAGTCGAGGCCCGGCCTCTCATCGAGCGCTTGCCGATCGCCGGGCCGATGTGCTTTGCCCGCGGCAGCGACATCACGCTCCATGTCGACCAGTCGGTGCTTGCCGGGCATAGCAGCTTGTTGCTTACGGCGCTGCTCTCGAGGCTCTTCGCACGCTACGCGGCGATAAACGGATTCGTGCGCACACGAGCGCGGATCCTGCAGAAACAGGAGGATGTGCTATGGCCGATAACGCCGGGCAACCGCTTCCTGATCTGAAGAACGAGCTCGTCGGATCTGCCGAGCAGTTCGATTTCTTTGAGCTCCTGCGGCGGCTCGAGAATACCGACAGGCTCTTTGGTCAGGCAGGCCCGCCGCAGCGGGAGCCGGCCCGGCTCGGACAGCACATTCGGCTTGGGTTTGCAGTGCATGACATCGCAAGGCTCGAGCCTTCCACCGAGACAGCGCCCGCCCGGGTAACAGTGGCGACGATCGGCTTGCTCGGTCCGGAAGGCCCGATGCCGCTTTATCTGACGCGCTGGGTGCTGGATCGCCTGTCGCAGCGCTGGTTTGCCGGTGCCGACATGCGCGAGGTCAGCGACACCACGTTCGTCGACTTCGTCAATGTGCTTCAACATCGAATGATCGCACTCTTCTATCGGGCGTGGGCGGATGCGCACCCGGCCGTGCAGATCGAGCGCGCCGAGGGCGGTCGCATTCGTGCCATGGCGGCGGCCATGGCAGGGATCGGCCTGCGAGGCCGGGTTGAGCGTCAGCCGACGGCGATCGACCTGACGAAGCTTGCTCACGCCGCGGCCCTTGCTCATCAGGTCGACGGGCCTGAAAGGCTCACGCAGTTTCTTGGCGATCATTTCAAGGTTCCTTTCAGGCTTCGGGAATTTGTCGGTGTCTGGATGGACATACCGCTGAGGATCCAGTCCCGTCTTGCCCGCGCCCATGCACAGCTTGGCAGAAGCGCCACGATCGGGCCGAGAACATTCCAGCGACAGCAACGAATCGAACTTTCCGTCGGACCATTGACGCTTCGTGATTACGCAGCCTTTCTGCCCGGCAGCGAACGGCGTGCGAAATTGCAAACGGCGATCCGCGATCTGATGGGAAACGGGCTCGATGTGGATGTCAGGCTCGTGCTCAAACGAGACGAGGTGCCCGCAGCCCAGCTGGGAAAAGCGCGGCTCGGGCATATCGCCTGGCTCGCTCCGAAACAGGATCGAGGCGACGCTGCCGATTTGTGCATGCGCACCCTCGTTGGCTTTCGTCATGAGATTGCGGAGGCCACCGCATGGCCTTGATCCTTACCCTCGAACAGTCTCCCAGGCCCCAGGCCGTGCACCAGATGCGGCTCGTCGAGGGCGAGCTCGTTATCGGTCGCAGCGCAGAGGCCGACTGGCAGATCGACGATCCGGACATGTATGTTTCCCGTGCCCATTGCACGATTGCTTGCGTTCACGGTCGATATCAGGTGACGGACACGTCAAGCGGCGGCCTCTTCATAGACGGCTCGCGCGCACCACTTGGAGCGGGAAATTCCGCCCCGTTGCATGACGGCGCCCGGCTGCAGCTCGGCAATTACGTGGTCCGGGTCGAGTTGCAAGGGATGCAGGCAGAGCGTTCGCCTGAACAAACGACCTCGCAGCCGGCGATCGGCTTCGCACGGGATTCTTTCTTCTCGGAACGCAGCGAGCGGGTTGAATCCCCCCGGCGCCCCCCCGGACTGCCTGACCCGTTCGAACACCCCGCTGCGGCGCCATTTGCCGATCCGGATCGACAGGAGCCGAAAAAGAGCGCGCCCCTGTTCGACGACCCGTTCAGCCTGGACCCGCTACCGGCCCAGCGGCAGGACAACCGGGCCTGGGATCTTTTTATGACGGGCACGCCTATAGAGCAGCCGGCGCCGGAGCCCGCCAAAGCACCAATCAACCAGCAACCCAATCCGGAACCACAGCTGGAGCCGAGGCAGCAGAAGACAGCGCCGGTCGAGACCGACCTGCGCGACGCCTTCCTGCGCGGATTGGGCTTCCGTGGCGAGGAATATCCCTCTGCCGATCCCATCGCCCAAATGGAGAATTTTGGCCGGGAATACCGGATGATGCTGGAAGGATTGATCCATCTTCTGCGCAAGCGGGCCGAAGAAAAGGGCGAGGCCCGGATCGCACAGACCGTTGTCGGGGCCTCCGATGTCAACCCTCTCAAATTCATGCCGACCGTCGACGATGTGATCGCGATGTTCCTCACGCAACGCAATGTCGGATTCTTACCGCCCGATGCAGCGATCAACGGCTCCATCCGCGATCTCGCGCACCATCACGTGCGCACGTGGCGTGGTGTCCAGGCCGCGCTGGAAAGGATGGTCAACCGCTTCGATCCGGCGGCGCTGGAAAGCGAATTAAAGTCTCAATCGGCCTGGGACGCGCTGCTTGCCGGCGGGCGACGGGCAAAACTCTGGGAACTTTACGAGAAACGCTATCGCGAAATTGCCAGGAGTGCATCAACGCGCTTCCTCGGCGAAATCGGCAGCGATTTCCGGGACGGCTACGAAGAGAGGGAGAAAGAATGATGCTTCAACGACGTGTTTTTTTGATGATGCTCGGCGTGACAGGCTTGATTTCCGGCTGCGTGGGCGGTCCGCCAAAATCCTCGACGGTGACCGTCAAGGCGACGGGACAGGCGGGAATGAATCTTGCCGCTGATGGCGGAGATCGCCCGGTGACCGTGCTCGTCCTCAGGCTCAAGGATGTCGGAAAGTTCAATTCTGCCGATATTTTCGCCCTCCAGTCCGACCCTGCTTCCGCACTCGGGGCAGACCTTATCGGCTCCGACCAATTAACGGTCTCTCCCGGCGGATCGGCGACCAAGACGGTGGCGTTCCCGCCGGAAGCAACGTTCCTCGGGGTGGTCGCCTTTTTCAGGACGCCGGGCGGCCGTGTCTGGCGACAGGCGGTCCCGATCAAGCCGGAATCGACGGTGACGGCGAATGTAGCATTGAGTAGCGGCGGCATGGCGCTCGCGCTCGCCTGAAGGGAGGGCGTTCCAGCATGACGGATACGAATAAGGTGCTCTGGTCCGAGGGTCTCTTCCTTCGGACGCAGCATTTTCAGCAGCAAGACCGGTATACCGAGGCCCTGATACGCGGCGCGCTGCAGGCGGGAAGGTTGCAGACCTTCGGCTTTAGATCCCTCACGCTGGATGCCGCACAGCTTGAAGCAGGCCGCGTTGCCGTCTTGTCGGCGCGCGGCATTTTTCCGGACGGCACGCCGTTTTCCATTCCCGAAACGATGGACGCGCCGGTCCCATTGACCGTCACCCGCGAAATGGGGGCGGGGCCGGTGCAGCTTGCCCTGCCGCTTGAACCCCCAGGCGGCGCTTGCTTCGATGCCGCTCATAGCGAGCCGACCGGAGCGCGCTATAAGGGACAGATCGAACGCGTGCGTGACGCCGTGCACGGTGGCGCCGATCCCGAAGAGATCGAGATCGCCCGTCCTCAAGCCCTGCTCCTGTCGCCAGTGCAGACGACCGGCGGCTATACCGCGATGCCGGTAGCGCAGGTCAACGGGCTGCTGGCCGACGGCGGCGTCGCGATGGGGGAAAACTTTCTGCCACCAGCCCTGACGACCGGCGCCGTGGCCTTCTACGGCCAGTTGATGCAGGAGGTGATAACCGGGCTCGACCGCATTGCCGAAGCACATGGCAAGATGGTTCTTGGTGGCGCCGGCCGCAGCGTGGAAAATCTGCTGGTCCTCGATCTTGCCAACACGGCGCGTCCGCGGCTGGCCCATATGTTTCCCCAGGAGGTTTTTCATCCGGCTGAACTCTTTCTCGAACTGAGTGGACTTGCGGGGCGAATGGCGACCTACGGCTCCGGCTCCCGTCGGCTGACCGAGCTTCCGACCTATGAGCACATGGCGCCGGGACCTGCCTTTGCGGCGCTCGCCGATACATTGCGTTCGCTGCTGCTCAGCCTGCGTTATGTCGAGCCGAAGTCGCGGGCACTTCCGGTGCTCAAACATGCGACCAATATCTGGAAGGTTCGTGTCGACAATCCCGAATTGCTGACCGCCAGTCGCATTGTCGTGCGGGTCGGATGCGACATGTCCGAGGACGCGCTGCGCAAAATCTTCGTCGATCAGGTGACGGTGGGTGCAGCCGACGAATTTGAGGCCCTGTGGAAGTCACGACTGCCGGGCATCCGTTTAAAGCCGCTCCACTCGCAGCCTCGCGAGATCCCCTATGACGGTGACCGTCTCTGCCTTGAGCTCGATCAACGCAGCGAGCACTGGGAATCCCTTCTGCGCTCGCCGGGCTTCGTCATCGGCGTGTCCGGCGTGTTGCCCAGCGAACCGCAGGTCGACTGCTATTCGGTTAACAGGTAGCGCCATGGCAAGTGAGGATCCATTCGGTCTTTCGGGCGATAAGGGTCGTACACGCATCCGCCCCCCGCCCTCGGCGAGCGCAAGACAGCTCCCTGCTGGGGGAATTCTGGCAAGAGGGGCACGGTCTCATCCGAACAGACTGATCAGTGCCTTCGCAAAGTTGCTCGAATTCGCACCGGAACTCGAAAGTGCATTGCCACCGAGCAATCCGGACGTGCTGCGAACGAGACTGATGGAAGAGCTTGTTTCAGCGCGCGACGCCGCGGTGGCGTCGGGGTCGGCCCTCGCGCGGGCGGACTCGGCTGCCTGGGCTGTTGCCTCGCTACTCGACGATCTGGCGCTGAACACGCCCTGGGGTGGGGCAAGCGCGTGGCCGCGCCAGCCGCTGGTCGTCATGCTCCGCGGCGACGTCGACGCCGGAGCGCAGTTTTTTGCCAGACTGGAAGAATTGGAACGCCATCCAGGTCGTGATCAGGAACTCCTGGAGCTTTATTATTTCTGTCTGGCGCTTGGTTTTCGCGGCAAGTACCGTGTGCCTGGCCGTGCGGGCGACCGCTCGATCAGCGCCGTCCGCGCCGCCGCGGCTCGTTTCCTGCGTGACGCCGATGCAGAGGCTGCGCCGCTCTCGCCGAGATGGGAGGGCGTTGCGGCGCCTGACGAGCCATCCAGATTTGCCGTGCCGATCTGGGTCCTTGCCGTCGTTGCTGCAGCGCTGTCGACTGCAATCTACATGTTGTTGTCGATGCGCCTCGATACCAAGGCCGAGGAACTCGCAACGCTGGTGCGGGCACTGCCGCCGCCTGAACGGGCGGAAATATATCGTCCCGAGAAGCGGACGCCGCCGCCGAACGCACCCCCCGTAGAGCCCGTTATCATCCAATTGCTGCCGGAATTCCGCGCCGCAGCCCCCGCTTCCCTGCTGCCGGCCCTGAAGGGAAATGAAAACGCCTCTTCCGTCACGCTTCTTTTGCAGTCAAGCACGCCGGAGCTTTTCCAGTCCGCCAGACCCGAATTGACGAAGGGCTTTGAACCCCTCGTCGCCTCCATCGCAACGGTTCTCAAGCAGAATGCGGAGCTGATCGGCGGCATCACCATTACCGGGCACACTGACAACGTCCCGCTGCAAGCGAGCAATCCGCTGTCCAACAACCAGCGCCTCTCCGAAGCCCGGGCTGCAACGATCGCCTCATTGCTGGCAGCCTCCGGCGTGCCGGCCGGACAGTTAAAATCGCAAGGCCGCGCGGCGACAGAGCCGCTTGCCGGAAACGATAGCCGCGAGGGCCGGGCCGCCAACCGCCGCATCGAAATTCTTATTCAAAAGAGGCTCTGAGATGGCGATCTTCCGGTTCCTCTGGGCTTTCCTCACCTCTCGCTGGCTGTGGACCTTCATCGGGCTCATTTTGCTGTCCCTCATCATCTGGATCTTCGGTCCGATCGTCAGCGTCGGAGATAGCGCGCCGTTTGCTTCCGAAATCGTGCGACTGGTCATCATCGGCCTTTTATTCCTCGTGTTCATAGTCTGGTGGGTTGCGGCGCGGCGGCGCGCGGTGCGCGCCAACCGCCTGTTCGTTTCCGAGATTGCCCCGCAGCCCGAGGCGCCGCCAAGTCCGGCTGAAGAGGGCGTTGCCGCCGTCGGAGTGAAGTTCCGCGAGGTCATGGCGGATCTCAAGCGCCGGAAGGTCGGCGGCCGAAAGTTTCTCCGCGAGATGCCCTGGTATGTCATTATCGGGCCCCCTGCGACGGGCAAGACAACAGCCCTGCGTCAATCCGGATTAAACTTTCCAATCGATCTCACCGACGATCTCCATGGTGTTGGCGGCACGCGCAATTGCGATTGGTTCTTCACCGAGGAGGCGGTGCTGATCGATACCGCCGGCCGCTACGTTCAGCAGGAGAGCCAGCCGGAGGTCGATGCAGCGGAATGGCTAGGCTTCCTCGATCTCTTGAAAAAGCACAGAGGCCGTCGTGCGCTAAATGGCGTCATCGTGGCGCTCGGCATAGACACGCTCTCCGAGGACGATGCGGCGATCCGGATGCATGGAAGGCAGATCCGCAAACGCTTGGCCGAGCTTCAGGAACGCATCGGTATTCGCTTGCCCGTCTATCTCATGCTGACGAAAGCCGACCTGATAAAGGGCTTCGAAAGCTTCTTCGGTGCGCTCTCGACAGCCGATCGTGAACAGGTGTGGGGTGTAACCTTCCCGCCGGGCGCGCGCATCGACGGCACCGAAGTCACCGGGGAATTCTCCGCCTTGGCGGGCGTGCTCGAACGACGTCTCATTCCGCGCCTGGAAGGTGAAGAGAATCTGGCCGCCCGGGCCGAAATTTTTCGTTTCCCAGCCCAGGTCGAAAGCCTGTCAGAACCTGTTCGTGTGCTGATCGAGACCGTCTTCGGCGAAAGCAAATATTCGGAGAGCGCCTGGTTGCGGGGTATCTATCTCACCTCCGCCACTCAGGAAGGCACGGCAATAGACCGGCTGACAGCAGCATTGGCATCATCCTTCGGCCTGCCTGCCCAACCCGCCGCACCAATGCTGCGGGCCGAAAAGCGCAGCTTCTTTCTCAAAGACCTGCTGACGAAGGTCATTTTCAAGGAGGCTGGCCTCGGCACCTTCGATCCGGCGGCCGAGGATCGGCGTATCTGGATATGGCGCGGCGCCGCCGTGGCAGCAACGGCATTCGTGGTCATTGCCAGTCTGTTGTTCACGATATCCTATCGGAAGAACGATGCCGCCCTGGCGGCGCAGGCCGAGCAGCTCGAAGCCCTGCAGCTTCCCCTGACCCCGGTTGCGGCACGCCAAGCGCCGGTCGACCCTCTTGATCTCGATTTGGCGCTCGAAGCCGTCACGGACGTGGCAAATGCACGGACCGACCAGCCAGGCGGAATAGCTGCCTTGATAG
Organism: Rhizobium phaseoli; assembly: GCF_001664385.1. NCBI lineage: Bacteria > Pseudomonadati > Pseudomonadota > Alphaproteobacteria > Hyphomicrobiales > Rhizobiaceae > Rhizobium > Rhizobium phaseoli. Next base: position 939,191 of record NZ_CP013536.1, read on the forward strand.
GTCCTTCGGCCGAAACCGAAATTGGCCAGGCGCAGTCGGACGCCTATAACCGCACCCTGCGCAATATATTGGAACCTCGCATGGTCGCCCTGCTCGAGGCGACGATGTGGCGGCAGATCCGCGATCCAGAGTTCCAGTTGGGCGCGCTGAAAACCTATCGCATGATGACCGGCCTGTCGCCGATGGACCCGGACTTCGCCAAACAATGGTGGACGGAGAAATTGCCCGAATCGGCCCCCGTGCCGCCTTTCAAGACCGAGATGGCAGCGGATCATCAGCTTGCAGCGATCGATAATATGGCCACGGAACAGACTTTCGTCGCTCCTGACGAAGCGCTGGTGGGTGAAGCGCTCCGCACGATTTGCTCAATCCCGCTGCCGGTGCGCGCCTATAGCGCATTGCTCTCCGATCCGGAGGTCGCGGCTCTGAAGGAATGGGTCCCGGCGGACCATGTCGGCCCCAACGGCCTGAAGGTTCTGGCGCGACGCTCCGACAAGACGCTGAGGGTCGGTATCAGCGGTGCCTTCACCTATGACGGATTTCATAATGTGATCCTGACCCGGCTTGAAGATGTTGCAACGCAGGCCGCGCTGGACCGCTCAGTCTTTGCCGGCGGGTGTTCGGAGAGCGCCAGCCCCTCGGTCGCCGCTCTCTCGCAGGATATCCTCAAGCTCTACTACGACGACTATATCGCCAAGTGGGACAGCTTCATGCGTGACATCAGGCTTGCACCACTGGCCGACCTGCAAACCGCCAGCGAAAACCTTAAGGATCTCTCCAGCGCCGATTCCTCGATGAAGCGTCTGCTGACCGCCATCGTAAGGGAGACGGAACTGACCCGTCCCGATGACGACGGCGGCGGCCAGGCACCTCCGCCGGGAGCATCCAAGCTGTTGTCCAAGCTCGGCAAGATAGGCAAACTCGCCGCCAAGGGCGTGAAGATGATGCCTGCAGCCGGCTCCAAGTCGGACGTCGATCTTTCTGGCGCGCTGGTCGCGGAGCATTTCAAACCCATCAAGGCTGCTATTGTCGAGGTCGATGGCCAGCCTCCCGCACTCAATGATGCCGTCGCAGCCTTGACCGCGCTGTCGAACATGCTTCAGACCGTGTCGGCAAGCCCGGATGCGCAGGACGCGATGAAAAGACAGGGCGGACTGGCCGAGCTGACCGGCGCAGTGGCAAAACAAGCCGTGACCCTTCCCGATCCGCTGGACGACTGGCTGGCCGGACTGGCCGGCAATACGAGCGCTCTGGCAACAGGAGCGGTCACTTCAGAGCTCAATGCCATCTGGCGTGCCGACGTGCTTCCCTTCTGCCAGGCGGCGCTCACCAACCGCTATCCGTTCGTCCCCGACAGCGCAATCGACGTCAATGTCGTCGATTTTCAGCGCGTCTTTGGTCCCGGCGGCCTGATCGACAGTTTCATCAATAATAATCTGGTCAACTACATCGACACGACCAGCCATCCCTGGAAATGGCGCTCCGACATCAAGCTCGATCCCGGGCCTCTGGCGGCGCTGGAGCAGGCGCGGCTGATCCGCGACAGTCTCTTTCCGGGGGGCGCCGGGCCAATCCTGACCTTCACGCTCGAGCCGAAAGATCTCTCGCCGACAGTCAGCCGCGTGACCTTGAATGTCGACGGTCAGAGTCTCTCCTACTTCAACAACCCGACGCGCCCGCAGCCAATGACCTGGCCCGGCAAGGATGGCACCGGTGTGATCACCCTCGCCTTCCAGCCCCTCGACGGTTCGCCGGAAGTGATGGTCAGCGAGACTGGAAGCTGGGCATTTCTGCGGATGCTGCGTGCCGGTCGGCTGAGCGGGACCAATCTTGCCGAACTTTACAAGCTGCGCCTTGCTGCCCAAGGGTATTACGCCGATTTCGAGCTTCGCGCGGCAAGTGTCGCCAATCCCTTCGACTTGAAGATGTTTGCGAGGTTCTCGTGCCCGACGCAGCTTTGATCCTGCCTGGATTTTTCGGAAAGCTCCCGGCGATGGGCGATTTCGTCACCCGCCGCCTGCCGGCCTCCTTCGTCGGTCGATGGGACCGCTGGATCAGCCGCCATCTGGTTCACCGGTTTTCGCAAGGGCCGATGGAGAACGCTCCGGTCCTGCGCTTTCTGCTCGGCGGAGAGACATTCGGCGCGATGACCGGCGTGATCCTGGCCAGCGCCGATCGTGCGGGCCGGCGGTTTCCGCTGACCATCGCCGCGGCGCCCTTGCTTGCCGCCGCGAACATAGCGAGCGGAGCAGCCGATTGGTTCGGTCAGTTGGAGGCGACAGGGAAATCGGCAAGAGACAGCAAGATGGACGGGGACAGGCTTGCAACCTGCCTTGCGGCATTGCCTTTTCCGCCGATCAAGGTGTCGGACGAGCTGGTCCGGGGCATGATATTCTGGACGCGGGGTCGCGAGGCGGTGAAGGTCGATGCCGATGCGCCTGAAACAATGCTCGCCCCCTTTTTCCCCGGCGCCGAGGGTGACGCCTGATGCAGATCTGGAACCAAACCGGCTATCCGACCGAATTCACGATGGGCATGGACAAGGCCGGCCATGAGTACATCGTCGTCGTCGTTAAGGGGACCTTTGACTTCCCCGAGGCACCCGGTGGCCTCGTGCGGAAATCATCCATTCAGATGCCGCTGGTCATGGCCGACACACATACGGGTGACCCGGGCTATTCGGCTACACTTTGGGAAACGGATTTTGCATTCCGGAAGCCCCGTTGCGACGTCATCGCCAACGGATGCGCTTATGCTCCGGGCGGCCGACCAACCGAACGCGTCACAGTTGGAATAAAGCTAGGGAACTGGTCGAAGGTATTCGACGTCCTCGGTCATCGGGAGTGGCGGGCGCTAGGACCGGTTTTTTCTGCCTCCGCCCCGCAGCCCTTCCTGCGGCAGCCCTTTTCTTATGACAGTGCATGGGGTGGTACTGACCGCCTCGACCCGGATGACGATCTGCCCGCTAGTTACCGGCAAAATCCCTGCGGGACCGGTTGGGCGCGCACACGCAATCAACGTCTCATTCCCGGCCTGCGGCTGCCCAATACGCAGGCCACCGGCGAGGAGATCCGGTCGCCCTTCGGCGATTACCGCCCGATGAGCTTTGGCCCCTACGGCCGGGCCTGGCCCGGCAGGATCGAATTCGCTGGCACCTACGACCAGAATTGGATCGACAACATCTTTCCATTCCTGCCGCCCGATTTCGACGAGCGTTATTTCCAGATGGCGCCCGCCGACCAACAGGTCGATTTTCCGAAAGGCGGTGAGGATGTGGTCATCGTCAACCTCACCCCGTCAGGGCGCGAAAGTTTTCGGCTGCCGCCCGCCAGCCTACCGATCACCCTGTTCAACGGTAATGAAAAACCCCTTGAGAGCGCGGCATTGCCCGATACCGTCTTGTTCGACCTGGAAAATCGGCGCTTTTCTTTGGTCTGGCGGGTCTCGCAGCGCATCCACCGAACGATCCTCGATTTCAGCGAGTGCTGGATTGGCCCGCCGACAAGGGGCATGCTCAGAGCAAGGGCTGCTGGCAAGCGCTACATTCGTCTCATTGATCCGTCTGGTCGCGAAGCGGAGGCCGATGCCGCATGAGCGCCATGCTCGATATTGTGTCAATCGGCATGGTGACCGCAGTCGGTCTTGATGCACCATCATCCTGTGCCGCGATGCGAGCACGACTGGACGGATTTCAGGAGACACAGTTTGTTGGCCCGGGTGGAGAGTGGCTAATCGGCGCGCCGGTACCGATGCCACGAAACTGGATCGGGGAAAAGCGCCTTGCGCATATGGCTGCGGCAGCAATTTGCGAAGCGTTCGATGAGGTTCCCGAAGCGCGCGGCAAGACGGCGCTTATCCTCTGCCTTCCAGAGGAGGACCGGCGAGGTCGGCCGCTGCAGGAAGAGGCGTCCCTGTTACGACAAATCAGCCAAATCGCCGAGATTGAATTGAGTTTGCATTCGCACATCGTTTCCCATGGCAGGCCCTCCGGTCATGTCGCGTTGGATCAAGCCCGCAGGCTGCTCGTGCGGGACGCAAGCCCTTTCGTTATGATTGCAGGCGTCGACAGCTATCTGACTTCAGCAGCCCTATCGCACTATCTCGGCGCCGAGCGCATTCTGACCCCCAATAATTCGGATGGCTTCATACCCGGTGAAGCTGCGGCCGCGGTCCTGTGCTCACGTTCTTTCAGCAACAGATTTCAGCTCTTCGGCCTCGGCCTCGCTCGGGAGCCGGCTTTTATTCATAACGGCACGGATCTCCCGTTGCGTGGCGACGGAATGACTGAGGCCTACCGGAAGGCGCTCGATGAGACCGGCATTGCAATGAACCAGATCGGTTATCGGATCGCCGATCTGATCGGAGAAACCTACTGGTTCAAGCAGACGGCATTGGCAAACTTGCGGCTGCTACGGGGGCGACATGACCCACAGGATCTGTGGTCTCCGGCTGAATCCCTTGGCAATATAGGGGCGGCTGTCGTGCCGTTGATGCTGGGAATGGCATGGATGGGCTCGAAGAAGGGTTACGCGCCGGCGGCACCGGTGCTTATCGAGGCATCAAACGACGCTGGCGCGTGCGGCGCCGCGATCTTGGTTCCGCAGGAAAGCTGATGTCCAACGTCTTTGCCAATAATCTCGAAATTTCCGGCAAGGCCGTCAACGCCCAGACGATTGCGGCCTTTCCGGATGTCTGCTTCACGCCACCGCAGACTCCGGCCACCCCCCCTGGGGTGCCGATCCCCTACCCCAGCTTCGGAGTGGCCTCAGACACCGAGAACGGCACCGGTACCGTCAAGATTGGCGGCAAGGAAGTTAACATCAAGAACAAATCCGACGAGAAACGGACCTCCGGCACGGAAGCCGGATGCGCGCCTAAAAAAGGCATCATTACGTCGCAGAACACCGGCAAGAAGTATTTCCATAAGTGGTCGCCCGATGTGAAGTTCGAGGGTGAGCCTGTTATCCGATTCACTGATCTGGCGACACACAACCATGCAAGCCCACAGGGCCAGACGCCTCCCTGGCCTGAAATATGCAAGTTTTCGCCTAACCGGCTAGATTGTGCTACCATCCTGGCAAAGTTCGACGTCCATACCCATAGGGACGCGGATTGCCCTCAAGGATACGAATCCGAACACTTCGTTCAGAATGAATATCTGCAATGGGAGCGCGGCGTCGAGACCGCACCGCAATTTGAGAACTACACAACCAACGGAGCGCCCTGTATCTGCATGGCGTCTTACGCCAAGGGTCCGGGTGGTGGGTTTCGGAGAAAGGGTTCTGGCAGCAAGACAGGGTCGCCGCACAACCTGAAGACAAAGCAGTGCAATGACGCGATCCGCAAGCGCACGAAGACGCCGACGCTGAGCCAGGTCATAGACGACTGCACGAAGGCGGTTGTCGACAACGATCCACGCGCGAAGAACGCCAAGCCAAAGCCGGCGGCACAGAAGAACATCCAGGAATGCCTGAGGGCCTTGTTCATGGAATATCTCGATCGGGCGGTCAAGGAAAAGGACCCGAAAAACTCGGCGGCAAAGACGGCGCAACAGCCTATCGCATGGGACGTAAATCCCGACCCAACAAGGATGTGGGCACGTTGATGACACGCACTCCCGTTCACAAGAAGGTAGTGGACCTGCCGCCGGAAATGCAGTCATTCAATGCGCTGAATGCGTACGAGCTTGATCGCGACCATATCCGTGTTGCCTGTCAGTTATCAGATGTCCATGAAGAAGTCGGAGAGTTGGCAATCCTGCGGGTTTCCATGGTTTCTATGGGGGTGGATCTTGAGGAAGCGTTCGATGAGTTTGCCATGGCATTTCATTCCACCCGCACGCGCGGGGAAATTTTGCTCGAAATCGGCGGCGTCGTGAGACTCCACACGGGTTCAGGGTGGAGAACGGACGTTCTAAAGTCGTCGTTCCTCATTGGAGCATATTCGCTCGACACACATGCCGACTTTGTGTTCGGCGACGACGGCCAGATCTGGCGATTTGACGGTACGTCCACCTGGTCTCAAGACAAGGTCGAAGCGTCAGACCGAATTTTTGATATGAATGGCTTGTCGACGGATCGATTATTCGCCGTTGGCGGAAACGGCCTGATCTTGAAATCTCGAGGTCGAAACTGGGATCCGATAGAGGTCAGGATAGGGACTGATTTCCGTTGCGTCCTAGTTGAGAATGACCGCGTGCTGATTGCTGGGGACCATGGAATTGCCGGCTATCTCAAAGACGATGAATTTGTGCTCTTCGAAACAGGTATCGAAAGCGATATCCTATCGATATGCTCTTTCAAAGGCGATATCTATTTTGCCGACTCCGATTTCGGCGTTCATGTCCTGTCGGCCGATGCATTCGAACCGGTCGCCAACCTCGGTTACACGTATCGCCTCAACGCCAAGGAGTGGCTGACCGCAGCATGCGGTGAGTATATTTTTCAGTTTGACGGAACAAATTGGCGCGGAATTGAGCTTTCCTACAATGGCGGCTACAAAGCCGGGCCATTCGACACGACGTTTATAAAATGACCCAACATTACCGCTCACCAACGCGGAGATTCTGAGCCAGATAAGCCCGGACCCTGTCAAGTTGCAATTCGAAGATGGGTATTGGATTACTCGTCGACAGCATCCGCAGAACAAATAACTCCCCCGCTTCCGGAAACTCATCGTATCGCTCCTGTGCTATCTTGCGCCCCTCCTCACCGGCGACCCGCAATCCGTCCAGGTGCGCTTCAAGCCGTGCCACGAGCCGGGCAATACGGACTTCGTCCATGTCGGGATTTTCGTCCGGGTGAAGCAAATGGTAGTCGTAGACAGTCCATAAGAACGCCGCCATTTCGGCGTGTTGACGGACGATCTCACGAAGGACGGGCGCGGCGGGCATCAGTTGAGGTTCACCGATCCACCACGGACGCGATTGGCTGCGCTAGCGTGGCTCGTCACATAAGTGCCACGGATGGTGATGTGCCCATCCTTTTCCATGATGATCGTCGCTTTGCCGCAACGAAGCTCGATCCGCTCTCCGGCTGTGATCTGGACACGCTCGCCGTCACGAACGACATTCGGCGTCGGCGCCCCGCGCGCCGGATCGACGATGCGCCCTACGATCAGCGGCCGAGACGGGTCCCCGCCCTCGAAGAGTAACGCTACCTCAGCCCCGACCATGGCAGACGTGAGCTCTGCCAAGCTTTTCGCACGGAGCGCTGTCTCCTCGGGATTGCCGGGAAACACGACCAATGGCACGCCTGCATCGAAACCCAGCAACAGCCCGATGACTACTCCCTCAATCCGCTCCAGAATGTCGGACATATGACCCATCCTCAATTATGATTGATCTTGCTGCCCTTCCATGTGACCTCTCCCGAGGCCTTGCCATTGAATTTACCCGAGGCGTTGATCGAAATGTCCTTGCCTTCGATCGAGATCGTGCCGTCCTTCTTCATCGCGATGCTTGCCGACCCGCACTTGATGACGACCGAGTCCCCCGCTTCGATCAGCAGGTCCTGACCGATCTTGATCGCTCCGTCTTCGCCCACCTCGACAAGACTGCCCTTGGCGACTTTCACCGCCCTGCTTGCGCCGATCTCCGTCGAATCGTCATCGCCGATCTTGGCGCTACGCGCCTTGCCGATGCTGCTCGTCTGCCCACCGGCGATCGACACGCTCTGGTCGGAACCGATATTCCAGCTGTCGGAGGAGCCCACTTCGTGGCTCTGGCCGGCACCGACGCTGACAGAACGGGACGCGCCGATCGTGTTTGATTGCGTCGCGCCGACCGATCGTGTCTCCGGCCCGCCGACGGTATCGACGCGTGCCGCGCCAACCGTCACCGTCTGGACGATTGCGACGGTCTGGGTATGACTGGCACCGATGGTTTCCGTCGAGTTTGAGCCGATACTGATCGTCTCGTTGGAACCGACTGTAAGAGAGCGATTGGATCCCACCGTCTCGGTGTCGTTCGATCCGATATTGACGGTGCGGTCGACACCCACCTTGGTCGTCTTGTTGTTGCCGACATCCTCGTCGAGGTTCACGCCGACTGAGTGCTTGGCGTTGTTGTCGATGCGATCCGACTGGTCGTGTTGGACGAGCTTGCTGCGATCGTGTTTGACCAGGAGGTTGTGGTCCTTCTGCGCCTGTAAATAGACCTCCTCCGAACCGGCTTTGTCTTCGAAACGCAATTCGTTCCAGCCACCGCCCCCCGGCGACGAATTCGTCTTCAATCCGGATTGCGTGGCGTTTCCCGGCAACTCGTAGGGCGGCATTTCCTTGCCGTTATAGACCCTGCCGGTGATGATGGGTCGATCAGGATCCCCTTCGAGAAAGTCGACAATCACTTCCTGGCCGATCCGCGGAATCTGAATGAAGCCCCAGCCAGCGCCGCTCCAGGTCTGCGACACGCGCACGAAACAGGAGCTGTTCTGATCCTTCTTGCCGAGGCGATCCCAGTGGAACTGCACTTTCACGCGGGCATATTTGTCGGTGAAAATTTCCTCGCCCGCGGGACCGACCACGGTCGCGGTCTGGGGCCCGCGCATGACCGGCCTTATCGTGTTGCGAGGCGGCCGATAGGTGATGGAGGTTGGAGCGACCTGGAATGTGGCTCGAAAGGTTTCTTCCCCTGCATAGGCGGCAGGTCGGTACCCCGGATCGAAGAGGCGATAGTCGGCGTGCAGCACAACGTATTCCGCGTTCTGGTCCTTGCGCGGGAAATTCTCGAGTTTGAAAGTGCAACCGGAAGCCAGACCCCGCACCGTGCCGGCAGCGGCGATCCGTTGATGTGCCGCCTGAATTTCCTCCCGCCGCACGACGGCAACCGCATCGCCCCGGCCGACCGTCAGATGCGCGCCCGGATGGCGATAATGTTCTCCCTGGGCCTCTGCGTGAGAGAACGGTTGCGCCGATTGCGCCATGAGGTCGGCGCCCGGCTTGGTGAAGTCGTAGTCCGTGTGGGCAAAAGTGCCGGGCTGGACGGAACTGGTCGAAACCCAGTCCGTCATGTATTCCTCATCCCGACGCACGGGATCGCCCTCGGCCCGGAACTTGACGCTGCTATAGCCTGGCACCGGCTTCAGCTTGTTCATGGCGTCGGCCAGGACGAGGGTGTGTTCGCCCTCGCCATACTCGAAGAAATACATGATGCCTTCGTGCTCGAGCAGCCTCTGCACGAAGTCAAGGTCGGTCTCGTCATATTGCACGCAGTATTCCCGCGCTTCGTAGGTACCCTGCAACCGCTTTTCGTATTTTGCCGCCTTGTATTTCGAGAAGATCTTCTCGACGATTTCGACGACGCTCATATTCTGGAAGATACGGCAATCGGTGCTGTTGCCGAGCAGCCAAAGCCAGGGTCGCACCTCCGCCTCGTAGTAGGCAAACCTCTCCTCGATGCGCGTCAGGCGAAAATCGGTGACGAGCCCGCTGAACCAGCGTTTCTTGTCTCCGCTTTCTCCTTCTATCGACAGGGGTTTTCCGAGCAGCTTCAGTGCGTCGACATTCTCATCGGAACTGATGAAGCCGACGGTGAAGGCAAAACACCGGCTGACCTCATCGCGACCGATGAGATGCGTGAAGGTCAGCGCTTCGGATCCAAGCGGCGTCTGGACGGTTGTCTTGCGATCATCAGCCATGCGGAGAATGCCCCTGTCCCGTGACGCCGGCGATCCCGATGAAGAAGCCTAGCACAAAGGCCCGTCGCCCCGGAAGGGACATCGACACTGCAGCAATCCGATGCCTGTCGCCTGGCTGCCCGCTAGACCGCCCGACACGCCCGAAAGGAGGCACTCGGCCCGATCCGCGCAATCGGAGCAGTGGGGAAAGTGTCATACGCGTGCGATCGCTCCCCCCAGCGCGCGATCAGTTCTGACAGAGAATGCGAGCTCTTCGATCGCTCGTGCCGCTTCACGTGCGCCATTGGCAAAAACGATGCGGCCTGCTCGCATCCGCTGCTGGGCGAGAAAATCCTCCGACAGGGCGAGTTCGACCGCCTCGTGCGCTCGCTCGACATCGACTGCTCTGAGACAGAGCCCCAAACCGGCGCTTTGCGCATAGGCGGCTCGGATGGCTTGCTCGTCCATCTCGGGCGCCTCATTCGGAACGAAGATTGCCGGGATGCCGCCATAAACAGCTTCGTGGAAGCTGTTGTAGCCGGCATTCGTGATCATCAGGTCGACAGCGTTGAAATATCTGGCAATCGGATAAATCGCCTTTTGCACGGTGCCTGCAATATGATCCTCTCGCTTCGCGGCAAGGGGATTGATAGCATCGACGACCTGGACGCCATGTTTAAGGAGTCCGTTGATGATCGCCGGCCGCAGCCGGCTGACGTCGAAATTTCGTTCCGAACCGAGCTGCACGACGGCGACAAGACCGGCTGGATCGACACCGAGAGCCGATGCAGCTTCTGCCCGCGAGAGCCTGTCGTCATTGTCAATGAGGAGGATCGGAGAAACGCCGATCACGCCGGCGCGCAATTGCGCAGTGATGCCGTGATCTTCGTCCGCGGCAAACTCGCCCGGCTCGATCACCATGTCGAACCGATGCTGCATCAACGGATCGAGATCGTGACGGGAAGCCCACATCCCGCGGCGGATCCAGACCCAGTTCAGATCGGGACGGGCGGCCAGCACTTTCAGCAGGCCCGGAAAGGGATGGTTGCTGTCGAAGACGACGCTGTTGATGGCAAATGCCTCCACGGCAGCCAGCAATTCCTGTGCGAAGACCTCGTTCCAGCTGTCGTCCGTCACTCCGATCTTCGGGGCGGACGGTATGTAGTCGACCGGGTGTCCCCGTGCTTCGATAATCGAAGACCCGGCCGACATTGTCAGGAAAACGGGCTCCATGTCAGGCGACATGCGCTCGGCGATTGCCATCAATCGCGTGATATGGCCAAGGCCTATGCCATTTGTCGCGACAAACAGGACGCGCCGCCGTCCCGTCGGCGACCGTTGGGATCTTCCCGGCCCGGAACGGACCGTTGCGTGCCCGCTCGACGCGGAGAGAGCGTCAGCGTCAACGGGGTTGCCGGCGGTGACAAGCGCGGGAGGCAAGCAAAGCCCGAGTTCGTCATAGAGCTCACGCATTCTATCCGGGTATCGGCTCGTCGAAAACTTCTTCTCGACCAATGTGCGCGCGGCTGCCGACTGTGCGCGGAAGGCCTCGGGAGAGGCGAGAAATCTCTGCAGAACCTTGGTTGTTTCCTCAGGCCGGCAATAGACCGCACCGTCTTCGAAAAGGTCACGAAACGAAGGGTCCAGGATGGTCACAAGCCCGCTCGCCATCGCTTCCGCAATGCCAATGCCAAACGCCTCAACCCATCGCCGGCTGTGAAAGAACACATAGAAATCAAGCTTGCTCAGAAACTGAGGCACACCGCTGTTCGAGTAGGGCAAGATGTTCCAGTTGGATCCAATCAAAGGCACGATTTGTTCTGGCACACCGCCCATGACCTTGATCTGGACATTACCAAGATCGGGATAGGCCGCGCGCAATTCAGCCTCGGTGTCCGGCCATTTCAGGAGATCGCAACGGGAATGTCTGCCGATAACCGCCCGTTCGCATGGCGGCTGCGCGGTCCTGATCGGCCACTCGTCGAGGTCGATCAGATTGAAAAGATCATGGCGCAAGAGCTCAGGTCTTCCGGCGATGATGTCTTCGAACTGATGCCGCACCTTGGGGCCGACCGGTGCGAAGATGACGGGCGCCCCGAACATTCTCTCCAGATTTCGTTTCACCACCTCGAAATTATATTGCGCATTGCCGGCTCCGTCGAAGGGCGGATGCTGGACCGCAAGGAGGACGACCTTCGATCTGAGGCGCAGCGGCCGTGTCGGCATGTGCGCGAACGCCAGCGGATTATGCGCGAAGAGAATGTCGCACTCGACTGCCTCCTCGCCCGTCAGCCACGGCACCTCCTGACGCTCAAGAACGTCGAGAAGACGTTCCTCGAACCGTCTGGAACGAACGTCGGAAACACCGAGAAATGGAAGCAGAGCCGTTGAGAGGCCAAATTGCCGAGCGGACTGGATCTCGACCCGCACCGCCGATGAGGAGCCGCCATAAAATCGAGGATCGGCTGCATGGACAATATCAAAATGCATTCGAAAGCCAGATTGGGTCTATCAATGCTACCAGAGTCAGTTCGCCGTTGACAGGTTGGTTGCTTCAATAAGCGCTGCCGCTGCGGCCGAAAGACGAGTTACGTTCGGGATTGTCCAAATTTCTGACAGCTACTGGCTTCGGTTTGACCGACCGGGTAACCCTTGATGCCGCAACCGGGACATAGGAACTGTTCGGATACTTGCTGATAAAGTTGCGATAGGCTTGATCGGTGTTGCTTCGCCGTGCGTTGCGCCAGGCCACTTCTTCATCGGCGGTAGGCGCATTTCGGTAACCGCTGATCATCGACGCCAGCGTCATATTCGAGCCTTGAGAGGTGCATGAGGCAAGAATCAGCGTTCCGAGGATAGAAATTTTGCGAAGCATATGTTGCCCTCCCCGCAGCTTATTTTAGTAAGCATTCACAAACTACCGAAGTCAATGCCCGCAAGGCCAAACTCATTATTTTCGCTGGTACGATGCGGCCTTGAAGGACTTCTCCGGCCTTTCAAGCAACGAATAGATGCACGTTTCAACTGACAGATTAATCAGCGGCTTGTCCAGGGGTGCCCGCCTTTTCGCTATGACAACTGTTCGGCGAGGAATTCCTCGAAGCTCAGCCCCAACGTCACCTCGCGCGAGATCGCCCATTTTTGCAAGATAAGGTCGTAGCGTCGGCGAACATAGTCCTGATATTGCCCGGACGAAAGCGACGGAAGGTGGCGCACCTGCGGAATGAATTCGGCCGGCGTCTCTACCCGGGACATGAGTTCCTGATGGAAATCGGAAAGAACGATGATCGGATATTCGTTCTTGGCCATGCAAATTTTACGGATGGACTCGATGGCTTCGAGAAAGCCGTCTGGTCTTGGCCCGAGCCAGGTGACAAGCGTTCGCGACTTTGCCCGATTGTGCGCATCGGCAATCGTATAGCGGAGCGCCTCAGGGATTGTCTGCTCTCGCCTCAAGAACGCGAAAGGGTCGAAAGGCATTCTCATGTTGAACAAGCCGCGCAACGGGGTGGTTGGTAAAACCATCTGGTGGGTCTCCGTGCAAAGGACTGGCTTGTTCGACAATCTAGCAATCTCGTTCGCCTGCCTAAGATCACTCTCGACAAAGATCTCAGCGTCACACTGCCGATAAAAGGCCGCCTTGAATTTTGCATGCGTGCCCCGCCGCCGACGCTCCGCCGCGCTCGGCAGATCCAGCATGATGAGCTTGCCGTAGTCGATCGCATTTGTACGTAGCCAGGCCTCGGTCAAGGACCGGTACTTCTCGAGCCGGCTGGTCACGAGATAGGCGATGAATCGCGTCGGTTTGTGAAGCGCCCGTGCATTTCTCAAGAAGGCTTCATAGGCCGGGCCATCGTCATTTTCCCTATCGGTCGGGTCGAGGCAGAGCACCCCGTCAATATCGATGCACGCCTTCGACAACAGGCCGTGATGCATGAAATTCCACTGGAACAGCCTGGGCTGTTCAACGACCTCGAATATAAAATCGACATCGTCGTCGCTACCGTGCAGGCCGTAGACCGCCGCGAAGACAAATTGAGCGCGTGTTTTGCATGCCATCAATTTGGCTTTGGCTTCCCGCATGGCGCCGCCGGTATTGATGCTGTCGTCGAGGACAAGAACCTTTCGAACATCCGACGCGCTCCTGAACGAAGCGGTATTCTTCGTTGCACCGAACGAATAGACGCGGCCTTCGATGAAGCTGTCCAGATCGGTCGTCGGCAGGTTGGCGACAAGGCCGAGCACGTTCGCAGCCAGCAAGCCGCTGCGTGGGATACCGACGACCAGATCGATCTCGCGAGGCAGCATGTGCAACCCGTCGACAATCGTTCTGTGCAGATCCGATATCGAGCGATACGCTATCCCCATGCCGATACCCCTTTCAGGTCACCTCCGAACCGTCATTTGCCGTTCTGTTCCAGAAAGAGATCGACCTGGGCTTCGATCTTCTGCCGTGTTGCCGTGTCGAGCTTCTTGCCGATCGCCGCGCGCGCTTCATCGGCTCGATTGACGCCCAGCTTTTCGGCCAGCACCCCATAATAATAGGCGAGCGGCACATCCGCCTTTCCCGTGAAGCTGCCTTTGTCGTAACCGAAGGCAAGATCGAGATTAGCCAGTTCCAGGCCGCGATTGGCAGATAACTTGAAGAGGGAAAGCGCTCGGTTCCGATCGGCAGGAAGTTTATCGGCGCCTTTCAGGTACAATCTCGCGGCATAATAGGGGGCGTATTTGTTGCCCATGTCCGTTGCCTTGAGCAGGGTCTCCAAGCCACGTCCAAGGTCCTTCTTGGTGCCCTCTCCGCTGATATAGGCCTGGCCTAGATTTGCCATGGCGTCGATCTGGCCCGTATCGGCCGCCGCAGTGTAAAGTGCGACAGCCTGCGAGGCATCCTGCTTTACCCCCGTGCCCAGCCTGTAGCAGTCACCCAGCGCCGTGATGGCGTTGGCCCACCCGCTGGAAGCGGCAAGACGATACCAAAGAATACCTTCTTCCGGCGCCTTCGAGACCCCTTGGCCAAGAATATAGGCCGTGCCGACGTTGGTGCGCGCGCGCAGGTTGCCCATTTTTGCGGCCGCCATGTAGTAGGAGAGCGCCTGGTCGTAGTCGACCTTCCGGCCGATCCCCATGCGAGCCATATAGCCAAGGTTGACGAGAGCCGCGCTATACTGATGGCCGCCGGCGACTTTATAGAAATACTCCGCCCAATTATATCGACCGGCGATCTCGAGAACACGACCAAGCTGATACTGCAGCCGGGGATTGTTCTGGTCTGCTGCAAGCGCAAAGGCGCAGGCCCGTAACGCGTCGCGGACATTGACGAGACCATTACTGACGCCGGGAACCTGTCGCTGGGGATCGTTCGGGTCGGCACCATAAAGATCGCATTCGGTCACAAGACTGCGCATCCCGCCCGCCGTCTCGGGCAGTACACTCGGCCACATTCTGAACGTTTCGCTCACCGCCCGCTCGCCCGCTTGCTGGAAGACGAACTCCTTAGCCTCGGCCTCGCCGGCGCTCGGCACCTGGCTGGCAATGGATGAGGCGACAAGGCTCTCGCGCACATAGAGCCCGCGTTTCGAAAGGGCGGCAACCTGGACACGACTCTTTTCCTCCGCCTCGGCCGCGTGCGCGCTTTGGGGAAAGATCTTCGCGAAGCGCTCGAAATCGGCAGGATCCGGACTATCCTTGATGAAGGTCCACAGCACCTCGTCAATTTTAACCGGGCTCGAGGTTTCGGCGGGGGGAACGACGGCTTCCGCGTCCAAGATTGCCGCCTGTGGCCGGAACACGAACCGCGTTTCAATCGAACCCGTGATCCAAGGTATTTGGGCATTGCCAGTCGCTTGCCTGACATCGCCGCGAACCGTTCGAAACGTGTCATAAACATCCAGGTTCGGTCGCTGCAGGGCATTGGCGAGCGCCGACGAATACGGGCTATTCAGCCCGGTGCCATCATAGGCGACTTCACCGGCGCTCGTTGCGTAAGCCACCAAGACCTGCCCACTTCCCGCCTCAGTGTCTGCCAGCCCCTGATGCAGACCCTGGAAATTGGCAGCCGGATTGTTTCTGCATGCATCAAGAATGAAGAGCTTCAGCCCGACGGGGTCGTTCTTGACGATATCGATGAGGTCGTTGAGCACGATTGCATCGGCAACGACCCGTTGCGCGGAGCTGGTATCGACGTCCACCGGCAATAAGAGATTGCGGCCGGCGGCCTGCAAGGCGTGGCCGGCATAGTAAAAAACGGCAATATCGGCACCGACCAGATGCGTCCGAACGGTCTCTTTGAGATCCCCGACCGCCTCTTTCTTCAGGTCGTAAAACAACAGCACGTCAAAATTCAATTCGGTGAGCGTACTGGCGATCAGCTTGGCGTCATTCTGGGGATTGCTCAACGGCGCAAAAGGATAGTCGCTATTGCCAATAACAATTGCCGCACGCCTTTCTGCGTGAGCAGATCCCGTGAAGACTTGACACGCGATCAGTAGGAACAGGCAGATAAAAAAACGTAAGACTCGTCCTTGCGCAGATGTGGAAACCATCACTATCGCTCCATGACAAGACCGCGCCCGAAACCATCGGAGCAAAGCCCGAACGTCGCTTTGTCTGCCTCATTCCCACAATTGAGAATTTGAAGTGGATTCGCGCCCGGATAATCTCAGCCAGTCTAGCTATTTACACACCAAGGAGTGGCCCTTCTGCAATACACAAATGAGAGCGAATCTCATCTGATGCACCCGCATCATTATGCCGTCGATCGTGTTAGCGCCGACTATAGCCCACTCGGTTTCGCGATCTTCGAAAGCTTCGATTACTTCGCATAGAGCGCGCGTGAGCGCTCGAGATGCTTGAGGAGCGCCGTTTCCGAGCCGTCGACATCGTTGGCTTCGAGGCGGTCGACGATTTCGTCGTGTTCTGCGAGTGTGAACTTTTCCTTGCCGGTCCAGATCAGCATCTCGGTATGATATTCCTTCAGCCAGGCGAGCATCGCCTCGCTGACGGCGACATAGATCGGGTTTCCGGAGATCTGGGCGATGCGGGTGTGGAATTCCATATCGGCGTCGATGAACTCTTCGGCCCGCCCGAGCGAGGCGCGCTGACGTTCGATGATGTCTCGGAGATCGCTGATATCATTTGCCGAAGCGCGCTGTGCGGCCTCGCGGGCCATGCCGCGCTCGAAGAAGATGCGGGCGCTCTTCAGATGTTCGAGCGAGTCGGCCGATTGCGACAGCATGATCTTGGCGGTGAGATCGACCTGGCGGAAGATCGATTTTGCCGTGAGCCGCAGTACCTTCGCGCGCTCGCCGTGCGAGATGCTGACGAGACCCTTGTTGGCGAGCGATTGCATGGCTTCGCGGATCGCCGGCCGGCCGACGCCGAAGCGCTCCATCAGCACCCGCTCGGAGGGCATTTCATCGCCGGGCTGAAGCTCGCCTGAGGTGATCATTCGCTCGAGTCGATCAAACACTTCGTCGGAGAGTTTCCGGCGGACGATTTGTTCGATGGGCTGGGTCATGAGATCTCGCTGGCTCAAAATGCTTCCTCCTAACAGTTTTCCGCGCCGAGAACAAAGCTTGCGGCTGAAAATTTGCGCCGTCGAAGATTCCGCTTTTCAACAGTTGGAATACTCATTATACCAGATCACGAGTTGACGCCATGACAATCTCCATGGCGAGAGGAGCAGCCGGCCGTTTCATGATGATAACCCTGACCTACCGCATCGAAACGCCCGGCAGCGTCGAGACGATGGCGGACAAGATCGCCAGCGACCAGTCGACCGGAACCTTCGTGCCGGTTCCCGGCGAGACGGAAGAGCTGAAATCACGCGTCGCCGCCCGGGTTTTGGCCATCCGCCCGCTCGAGGATGCGCGCCATCCGACCTGGCCCGAGGCCGCGCCCGGCACGCTGCTTCACCGCGCCGATGTCGACATCGCCTTCCCGCTGGAGGCGATCGGCACCGATCTCTCCGCGCTGATGACCATCGCGATCGGCGGCGTCTATTCGATCAAGGGCATGACCGGAATCCGCATCGTCGACATGAAGCTGCCCGAAGCTTTCCGGAGCGCCCATCCCGGGCCGCAGTTCGGCATAGCGGGCAGCCGCCACCTCACCGGCGTCGAAGGCCGACCGATCATCGGCACGATCGTCAAGCCGGCACTGGGGCTGAGGCCGCACGAGACGGCGGAACTCGTCGGCGAACTGATCGAGTCGGGCGTCGACTTCATCAAGGACGACGAGAAGCTGATGAGCCCGGCCTATTCGCCGCTCAAGGAGCGCGTTGCCGCGATCATGCCGCGCATTCTCGATCACGAGCAGAAGACCGGCAAGAAGGTCATGTATGCCTTCGGCATCTCGCATGCCGATCCTGACGAGATGATGCGCAACCACGATATCGTCGCTGCGGCCGGCGGCAATTGCGCCGTCGTCAACATCAATTCGATCGGCTTCGGCGGCATGAGTTTCCTGCGCAAGCGCTCCAGCCTGGTGCTGCATGCGCATCGCAACGGCTGGGATGTGCTGACGCGCGATCCGGGCGCCGGCATGGATTTCAAGGTCTATCAGCAGTTCTGGCGGCTGCTCGGCGTCGACCAGTTCCAGATCAACGGCATCCGGGTCAAATATTGGGAGCCGGACGAGAGCTTCGTCTCCTCCTTCGAGGCCGTGAGCACGCCGCTCTTCGATGCCGCCGATTGCCCGCTTCCGGTCGCGGGCTCCGGCCAGTGGGGCGGGCAGGCGCCGGAGACCTATCAGCGCACCGGCCGCACCGTCGATCTTCTCTATCTCTGCGGCGGCGGCATCGTCAGCCATCCCGGCGGTCCTGCGGCCGGCGTGCGCGCCGTGCAGCAGGCCTGGCAGGCTGCGGTCGCCGGCATTCCGCTGGAGGTCTATGCCAAGGATCATCCGGAGCTTGCCGCCTCGATTGCCAAATTCAGCGACGGCAAGGGCGCGTGACGGCGATGGATGGACGTCTCGTCAGCTACTACGGGGATGATTTCACCGGCTCCACCGATGTCATGGAGGCTTTGGCCTCGAACGGCGTCGAGACCGTGCTCTTCCTCGACATTCCCAGGCCGGAGCTGCTTGCCCGTTTCAGCCATTGCCGCGCCATCGGCATTGCCGGAACGAGCCGCAGCGAGACGCCGGCATGGATGGAGGAGCAGCTTGCCCCGGCCTTCGACTGGCTGAAATCGCTTGGCGCCGCCATCTGCCATTACAAGGTCTGCTCGACCTTCGATTCCAGCCCCGGCATCGGCAATATCGGCAAGGCGATCGAGATCGGCCGCGCGAGTTTCGGGCAATCCATCGTGCCCGTCATCGTCGGCGCGCCGCAATTGAAGCGCTATACCGCTTTCGGCAATCTTTTCGCCGCCTATCAGGGCCGCGTCTTCCGCATCGACCGCCATCCCGTCATGAGCCGCCATCCCGTCACGCCGATGGATGAGGCGGACCTCGCGCTGCACCTGTCGAAGCAGACTTCCCTCCCCGTGCTGCTTGCCGATCTCGTCGCGATCGCCGCGGCCGATGCCGACCGGCGGGTCGACGAGCTGGCGTCGCATCCGGACTGCATTCTGTTGCTCGATGTCGATTCCCACGCGACGCAGGCGGCCGCCGGGCGGCAGATGCTGCGTGTCGCCGCCCGCTCGGGAGGCTTCGTCGCCGGCTCCTCGGGGGTCGAATATGCCCTGCTCAGCGCCTGGCGGCAGGCCGGCGCGATTGGCGGGGGCAGCGCCGATTTTCCTGATATCGGCCCGGTCGAGCGGCTTGCCGTCGTCTCCGGCAGCGTCTCGCCGACGACCGAACGCCAGATCCGCACGGCCGTCGAAAACGGCTTCGAGAGCATCGCGCTCGATCCGCTTGCGCTGGTCTCGAATGGCGAGGCTGCGGTGGATGCGGCGGTGCAGGCCGGTGTCCGGAAGCTCAAGCAAGGCAGGAGCGTCATTCTCTATACGGCGCTCGGCCCATCCGCCGACCGCGGCGCCGATATCGACCGGCTTCCGGGCGCTCGCCACCGGTTGGGCGGCGACCTCGGCACGATCCTGCGCAGGCTGATCGAGCAGGAAGCACTGCCGCGCGCCGTCGTCGCCGGCGGCGACACGTCGAGCCACGCGCTGCGGCAATTGAAGATCGACGCGCTGACGACGCTGCTGCCGCTGCCCCAGACGCCGGGCTCGCCGCTCTGCCTCGCCCATGGCGACTATGCGCCGACCAACGGCCTACAGATCGCGCTGAAAGGCGGGCAGGTCGGCACGGATGACTATTTCGCGCAGATCCGCGACGGGAGGAAGAACTGAGATGGTCGTCTGGGTCGGCACCAGCTTCAAGATGAACAAGACGCTTGAGGAAGCGCTCGCCTTCGCGCGCGGCCTCGCCGATGCGGATCTTGAACGCGATCCCCGCGTGCAGCGCTTCGTCATTCCCTCCTTCACGGCGGTGCGCGAGGTCAAGCGCGTGCTTTCCGAGACCTCGGTGAAGGTCGGCGCCCAGAACATGCATTGGGAGGATGCCGGCGCCTGGACCGGCGAAGTTTCGCCGCTGATGCTGAAGGATTGCCGACTCGATCTCGTCGAGCTCGGCCACTCCGAACGGCGCGAACATTTCGGCGAGACCGACGAAACCGTCGGCCTTAAGGTTGCCGCTGGCATCCGCCACGGCCTGACGCCGCTGGTCTGCATCGGCGAGACCCTGCAGGAGCGCAACGAGGGTCGGGCCGACGCCGTGCTGCGGCGGCAGGTCGAGGCTGCCCTGAGGGGCGTCGACACCGAGGCCGGCGAGGCTCCGATCCTGCTTGCCTACGAACCGGTCTGGGCGATCGGCGTCAACGGCATTCCGGCGACGGCCGGTTATGCCTCCGAGCGGCACGGCAAGATCGCCGAGGTGGCGAAATCCATTCTCGGTCGCCCGGTGCCTGTTCTCTACGGCGGCAGCGTCAATCCCGGCAATTGCGAGGAACTGATCGGCGAGCCTGATATCGACGGCCTGTTCATCGGCCGCTCCGCCTGGTCCGTCGAAGGCTATCTCGACATTCTCGCCCGCGTCAGCGCGGCGATCGACCGCTCATCTCCACGCCAGACGGCGAGTGAAAGGAAACTGCCATGAAGATCGCAATTGGCGCCGACAGCGCCGGCAAACCGCTCCTGGATGTCATTGCCGCCCATCTCGCCGGCAAGGCGGATCTCGAAGTGCACGATCTCAGCCAATCCGGCTTCTATGCCGATCTCTCCCAGCGCCTGGCGCAGACGATCGTCGACGGCGAGCATGAGCGCGGCATCCTGTTCTGCGGCACCGGCATCGGCGTATGCATCTCCGCCAACAAGGTGCCGGGCATTCGCGCCGCCCTCACCCACGACACCTATTCGGCCGAACGTGCGGTGAAATCCAATAACGCCCAGATCATCACCATGGGCGCGCGCGTCATCGGGCCGGAACTGGCGAAATCGATCGTCGACGTCTGGCTCGCCTCCGAATTCGATCCCGATGGCCCGTCGGCCGGCAACGTGCAGGCGATCGACCGGCTCGATGCGGAAAAACATCGGGCCTAAGCGCCTAAGAGTGATATGGTGATTGACTCATCATACCAGTATATGATCCTATCCAGAACTGAAAAGGTGAGGAAAACATGACCAAGATTGCTCTCTTCGGCGCCGGCGGCAAAATGGGATACCGGCTTGCCAAAAATCTCAAAGGCTCGCGCTTCGAAGTGCGCCATGTCGAGGTGAGCGATGCCGGCAAGGCCCGCCTGAAGAACGATCTTGGCCTCGATTGCGTGCCTGTCGATGCCGCGCTCGACGGCGCCGACGTCGTCATCCTCGCCGTGCCGGATACGGCGATCGGCAAGGTCGCGGCCGGCATCGTCGACAAGCTCGCTCCCGGCACCATGGTGGTGGCGCTCGACGCCGCCGCACCCTTCGCCGGCCATCTGCCGAAGCGCGACGACCTCACCTATTTCGTCACCCATCCCTGCCATCCGCCGATCTTTAACGACGAGACGGACATGCAGGCCAAGAAGGATCATTTCGGCGGCCTTTTCGCCAAACAGCACATCGTCTCGGCGCTGATGCAGGGTCCCGACAGCGCCTATGCGCTCGGCGAGGAAATCGCCAAGGTCATCTGGGCGCCGGTCATGCGTTCGCACCGGGTTACGGTCGATCAGCTCGCCATGCTCGAGCCCGGCCTTTCCGAAACCGTCTGCGCCTCGCTGCTCGTCATCATGCGCCAGGCCATGGACGAATGCGTGGCCCGCGGTGTGCCGGCGGAAGCCGCCCGCGATTTCCTGCTCGGCCACATGAACGTGCTCGGCGCGGTCATCTTCAAGGAAGTCGACGGTGTCTTCTCGGATGCCTGCAACAAGGCGATCGAGTTCGGCATCCCGGCGCTGATGCGCGACGACTGGAAGAAAGTTTTCGAACCGCAGGAGATCGCTGAAAGCATTCGGCGCATCACCTGAACCGGCCCGGGGGAGGCAAGCCTCCCCCTGCTACCGCTCCGGAGACGGGGCACCGCTCCGGGGAGACGGAGCGTCATTCACAACAGGGAGGAAAGAATGAAACTGACACGCAGACTGACACTCGCAGCCTTCGCCAGTGCGCTGGCGCTCGGCACGGCCATGCCGGCCTTCGCGGCCGATCTCATTGCCATCATCACCCCGGCGCACGACAATCCCTTCTTCAAGGCCGAAGCCGTCGGCGCCGAAGCCAAGGCGAAGGAGCTCGGCTACGAGACGCTCGTCATGACCCATGACGACGACGCCAACAAGCAGTCGGAAATGATCGATACGGCGATCGGGCGCGGCGCCAAGGCGATCATTCTCGACAATGCGGGCGCGGACGCTTCCGTCGCCGCCGTCAAGAAGGCCAAGGATGCCGGCATCCCCTCCTTCCTGATCGACCGCGAGATCAACGCGACCGGCGTCGCCGTGGCCCAGATCGTCTCGAACAACTATCAGGGTGCGCAGCTCGGCGCGCAGGAATTCGTCAAGCTGATGGGCGAGAAGGGCAACTATGTCGAGCTGGTCGGCAAGGAGTCCGACACCAATGCCGGCATCCGCTCGCAGGGCTATCACGACGTCATCGACGATTATCCCGAGCTGAAGTCGGTCGCCAAGCAGTCGGCCAACTGGAGCCAGACGGAAGCCTATTCGAAGATGGAAACCATCCTTCAGGCCAATCCGGATATCAAGGGCGTCATCTCAGGCAATGACACCATGGCGATGGGCGCGATCGCAGCCCTGCAGGCCGCCGGCCGCAAGGACGTGATCGTCGTCGGCTTCGACGGCTCCAACGACGTGCGCGACTCCATCAAGTCGGGCGGCATCAAGGCGACGGTGCTGCAGCCCGCCTATGCGCAGGCGCAGCTCGCGGTGGAGCAGGCCGACGCCTACATCAAGAACAAGACGACGCCGAAGGAAGAGAAGCAGCTGATGGACTGCGTTCTCATCAATGCCGACAATGCCGGCAAGCTCGAAACCTTCGCCCTGACGAACTGATCAGCCCCAATTGCGGAGGGTGCAATGTTGCGCCCTCCGCAATGCATTTTGCAAGACGCCGAGGTTCACCCGCATGTTGAGAATGAAGGGCGCATTGCTGGCTGCCGTCGTGGCGGCGGCCCTGCCCGGTTGCAAGATCATCAAGACGCCGACCGCGGAGGAGAAGGCGGCGGCCGCAGCCAAGACCGCTTTCGATCCGAATGCCAAGGTCGAGGCGATCTGGCAGCCTCAGGTCGTGCCCTATTTCGAAAAGCGCGCCGGCGAGCTGAAGGACGTCATGCAGCTCGTTTCCACGAGCCCCGATGCCGCGGGCGAGAAATACGGCAATCCGCGCAAGCAGAGCAGCTCGCCCTGGACCTATGCGGTGAAGATCACCGGCACGGTCGTCGCGGCCGACACGGCCTCGCGCGCGGCGACGCTCGATGTCGATGCCGATGGCGACGGCAAGGCCGATGCGAAGGTGCAGATCGGCCCGGCGCTGCGCGGCACCGCACTGCGCGACACGCTCGATTTCGTCAATTTCAACGAGTTCAAGAACCAGATCGAATGGGCGCAGTTCGGCAAGGCGTTCAACGAGAAGGCCAATACCGCCTTCCTCTCCGCCGTTCCGCGCGACGGTCTCACCGGCAAGACGGTGACGGTGATCGGCGCCTTCCCGCTGCCGAGAAGCGGCGAGCTGCCGCTGGTCACACCTTCGGAACTGAAGGTGGGATCATGACGGCGGCAGACGCACATCAGGACGATATCATCCTCCGTCTCGACGACGTGTCGAAGGTCTATTCCGGCATCGTCGCCGTCAAGCGCGCCAATCTGGAGCTGCGCCGCGGCGCGGTGAATGTTCTCGTCGGCGAAAACGGCGCCGGCAAATCGACGCTGATGAAGATCATTGCCGGCGTCGAGCGCCCGACGCTCGGCCGCATCATCCTGGACGGCAAGCCCGTGTCCTTCGACAGCCCGGCCGACGCGCAGGCGAACGGCATCGGCATGATCTTCCAGGAGCTCAATCTCTTCGCCAACATGTCGGTCGCCGAAAACATCTTCACCCGGCGCGAGATCACCCGCGGCCTGCTCGGCATCGATCACAAGGCGCAGGTCGAAAAGGCCAATGAATTTCTGCGGCGCCTCGATGCCGGCATCGAGGCGGACACGATGGTCGAGGACCTGCCGATCGGTCAGCAGCAGCTGGTGGAGATCGCCAAGGCGATGTCGCTTAATGCCCGCATCCTGATCATGGATGAGCCGACCTCGGCGCTGTCGGCGGCCGAAGTCGAAATCCTGTTCAAGGTGATCGCCGAGCTGAAGGCGCAGGGCGTGGCGATCGTCTATATCTCGCACCGGCTGGAAGAGCTGATGCGGATCGGCGACTACATCACCGTGCTGCGCGACGGCCAGATCACCGGCCATGCCATGGTGCGCGATATCGACACGCGCTGGATCGTCCGTTCGATGATCGGCTCGGACGCCAAGGATTTCGCCAAATCCGTCACCCATTCCATCGGCAAGGAAGTCTTCCGCGCCGAAAACATCACACTTCCCCGACCGACCGGCGGGCTTGCGGTCAACGACGTTTCCCTGTCGGTCAAGGCGGGTGAGATCCTTGGCATCTACGGCCTGATGGGCGCCGGGCGCAGCGAATTTTTTGAATGCGTGATCGGGCGCCATACGCATTCGACCGGCAAGATCTTCATCGACGGCAGGCAAGTGCGCGCCCGTGACACCACGCGGCGCATCCGCCGCGGCCTTGCGCTGATCCCGGAGGACCGGCAGCGCGAGGGGCTGGTGCAGGTGCTCTCCATCGCCTCCAACCTGACGCTCGCGAGCCTGTCGCGCTTCACCCGGCTTTTTCATATCGACAGTGGCGCGGAGAAGAACGCCATTCAGGAGGCGATCCGCGATCTCTCCATCAAGGCGCCGAACCCGGATTTCGAGGTCACCTCCATGTCCGGCGGCAACCAGCAGAAGGTCGTCATCGGCAAGGCGCTGATGACCAATCCGAAGGTGCTGCTGATGGACGAGCCGAGCCGCGGCATCGATGTCGGCGCCAAGGCCGACGTCTTCCGCACCATGCGGCGGCTGGCGGCAAACGGGCTCGCCATCCTGTTTTCGACCTCCGACCTCGAAGAGGTCATGGCGCTATCCGACCGCATCGCGGTCTTGAGCAATGGCCAGCTCGTCGCCGTCTTCGACAGGGACGAAGCGACGGAAGACGCCATTATCGCGGCTTCGGCCAAGGGACACGGACATCAAGGGAAACTCACGTCATGATGGCGGCTACCTCAACTCTTGCGCCGAAGGGCGCCAACGGCTCTGCGCTTCTGACGCTGATGAAGCTCAGGACCTTCATCGCGCTCTTTGCCGTCATCATCTTCTTTGCGATCTTCGCGCCGAACTTCACCTCGACGGCGAACATGATCCTTATGTCGAAGCATGTGGCGCTGAACGCGTTCCTCGCGATGGGCATGACCTTCGTCATCATCACCGGCGGCATCGACCTTTCGGTCGGCTCGATCGTCGGGCTCTGCGGCATGGTCGCCGGCGGGCTGATCCTCTACGGCATCGAGCTGCCGATCGGCTACACCATCTATTTCAACCTCTTCGAGATCGTGCTGATCACGCTGTCGATCGGCCTTGTCATCGGCCTCATCAACGGCCTCTTGATCACCAAGCTCAACGTCGCGCCCTTCATCGCCACGCTCGGCACGCTCTATATCGCCCGCGGCCTGGCGCTGCTGTCCTCTGATGGCCAGACCTTTCCGAACCTCGTCGGCCGGCCGGAATATGCCACCACCGGTTTCGACTTCTTCGGCGCCGGCCGCATTCTCGGCCTGCCGGTGTCGATCTGGATCCTGATCGTGCTGGCGCTCGCGGCCGCCTATGTCGCGCGTTCGACGCCGATCGGCCGCCACATCTTCGCCGTCGGCGGCAATGAGCGGGCGGCGCGCATGTCCGGCATCCGCGTCGATCTCGTGAAAATCTTCGTCTACATGTTCTCCGGGCTTTGCGCGGCGATCGTCGGCGTTGTCATCTCCTCGGAGCTGATGGCCGCCCATCCGGCGACCGGCGAAAGCTTCGAACTCAATGCGATCGCCGCAGCCGTGCTCGGCGGCACCTCGATGTCGGGCGGCCGCGGCACGATCGGCGGCACGATCATCGGCGCCTTCGTCATCGGCATCCTTTCCGACGGTCTCGTCATGATGGGCGTTTCCTCTTTCTGGCAGATGGTCATCAAGGGTCTCGTCATCATCATCGCCGTGGTCGTCGACCAGGCGCAGCGTCGCCTGCAGCAGCGCGTCACCCTCATGCAGATGGCAAAGGCAGGTTGAGATGGCCGGGTTGAAAGGCGCGCTGATCGGCTGTGGCTTCTTTGCGATCAACCAGATGCACGGCTGGAACGATGTCGAGGGTGCGGAGATCGTCGCGATCTGCGACCGCGATCCCGAGCGGCTGAAGCTCGTTGGCGACCAGTTCGGCATCGAGCGGCGCTACAGCGATGCCGAGGCGATGTTTGCCGATGGCGGCTTCGATTTCGTCGATATCGCCACGACAGTCCAAAGCCACCGCGCCCTGGTGGAAATGGCCGCGAGGAATAAGATCCCCGCCATCTGCCAGAAGCCCTTCGCCAGGACGCTTTCGGAGGCGAAGGCGATGGTCGAAGCCTGCCGTGCTGCCGGCGTGGCCTTGATGGTGCACGAGAATTTCCGTTGGCAGACGCCAATCCAGGCGGTGCGCAAGGCGCTCGATGCGGGCGCCATCGGCACGCCCTTCTGGGGCCGCTTCTCCTTCCGCTCGGGCTACGACGTCTTTTCCGGCCAGCCCTATCTCGCCGAAGGCGAGCGCTTCATCATCGAAGATCTCGGCATCCATACGCTCGATATCGCCCGCTATATCCTCGGCGACGTCAGCGCGCTGACCGCCCGCACCAAGCGGGTCAACCCTGGGATTAAGGGCGAGGATGTCGCGACCATCCTGCTCGATCATGAGAACGACGCCACCTCGGTCGTCGACGTCAGCTACGCCACGAAGCTGTCGAAGGAGCCCTTCCCCGAGACGCTGATCGAACTCGACGGCTCCGAAGGCACGATCCGCCTCAGCCAGGGCTACGGTCTGGAGATCACCAACGGCAGGGGCACGACCAGGATGGATGTTTCGCCGAAGCTGCTGCCCTGGGCCTCGCGGCCCTGGCACAACATCCAGGAAAGCGTCTTTGCGATAGAGCAGCATTGGGTCGACCAGCTCAGGCGCGGCGCGGAGCACTCGACCTCGGGCGCCGACAATCTGAAGACCTTCGCCCTCGTCGAGGCCGCCTATGACAGCGCCGCCCGCGGCCAGACGATCGATATCGGGGCGATGCTGCGATGACCGCCGATGCGTTCCAGCTTTATGGCACCCGCATTGCGGAAAGGCCGCCGGTCCGCCTGACGGCGGGAAAGCTGACGGCCGATCTCGCCGACGGCAATCTCCGCACGATCCGTTACGACGGTGTCGAGGCGCTGCGGGCGATTTCCTACCTCGTCCGAGACCGGGACTGGGGAACCTACAGCCCTGAGATCACCGACCTCAGGATCGAGCAAGGCGAGGATCGTTTCGAGGTCGCCTATCTCGCCCGCTGCCAGGGGCCGGATGCGACGACGCTCTCCATAGAGGTCCGCATCACCGGATATCGCGACCGGCTCGATTTCGAGGCCGAAGCCGTCTCCGAGACCGGCTTCGAGACCAATCGCTGCGGCTTCTGCATCCTGCATCCGATCGTCGGCGTCGCCGGTTCGCCGGCGGCGGTCGAACAAGTCGACGGCCAGATCGCGGCGACGCGTTTTCCCAATGTCATCGAGCCGTGGCAGCCCTTCAAGGACATGCGCGCCATCACCCATCAGGTCATGCCAGGCGTTACCGCGGAATGCCGGATGGAGGGCGACACCTTCGAAATGGAGGACCAGCGCAACTGGTCGGACGCCTCCTACAAGACCTATGTCAGGCCGCTCGCTTTGCCCTGGCCTTACCACATACCGGCCAACCAGCCCGTCCGGCAGAAGACGTCGCTCATCATCACGGATATCAGCCGTTCCGTCGCGCCGTCAGTCGCGACGCAGAGCAGCGTCATAAGGCTCGAGCTCGGTACGCGAACCGGCACCATGCCCGATATCGGCGTGATCGTGACGCCCGAGGAGGCCGAGGCGACGCGCGCGGCCACGTTCCTCCTGTCGGAGATCGCGCCCAAGGAACTGCTCTTCCATTTCGATCCCGATGCCGGGCACGGCCTTGACGCGCTAGAGAACTTCGCCGCGATCGCCGCTCTCCATCGCGGTCGCTCGACGCTGGAAATCGCGCTCCCCTGCAAATCGTCGCCGGCAGGCGAGGCAGCCGGGATCGCCCGGCAGATGCAGCAGGCGGGATTCAAGCCGGGCGCGATCCTGATCTCGCCTTCCGTCGACCGGCAATCGACGCCACCCGGCAGCAAATGGCCGGACTGCCCTCCCCTCGAGGAGGTCTATGCCGCGGCCCGCGCCGCCTTCCCCGGCATTCGCATCGGCGGCGGTATGCTCAGCTATTTCACCGAGCTCAACCGCAAGCGCGTGCCGGCAGGCGAGATCGATTTCGTCAGCCATTGCACCAACCCGATCGTGCATGCGGCCGACGATCTCAGCGTCATGCAGACATTGGAGGCGCTGCCCTTCATCACGCGCTCCGTGCGCGCGATCTACGGCGACAAGCCGTATCGCATCGGCCCGTCGACGATCCCGATGCGGCAGAACCCCTATGGCAGCCGCACGATGGACAATCCGGCCGGCGGGCGCATTCCGATGGCCAACCGCGACCCCCGCCACAATGGCCGCTTCGCCGAGGCCTTCGCGCTCGGCTATGCGATCCGGGTGCTCGATGCCGGTCTCGAATGCCTGACGCTTTCGGCGCTGACCGGTCCTTTCGGCCTGATCGCCGGTTCCGATGAACCAATCGAGCAAGGCGGGCGGCGGCCGCTCTCCAACACGGTGCGGACCTTGTCGGCACTTGCGGGTGCATCCTGGCAGGAATGCATCTCGTCCTCGCCCTCCGAAGTGCTGTCTTTCGTCGCAAGGGATGCCGCTGGCGCCAGGCTCTACGTGGTCAATCTCACAGGCGAAGAGCGAAGGGTCGGCGGCAGCGCATTGGACAAAGAGGTGCGGCTTGCGCCGTTCGCGACGGCCGCCTTGCCGCTAGAACAGGATGATTTTAGGCCCGGTTGGCCTAAAATCTGAATCCTGCTCTAAATTAAAGAGTTAGAGCATGATGTCGTCCGAAAACCGCTCACACTTTTCGCCATCATGCTCTAGCGGATTGACCTCTGGCCCGCCCGCCGCATCTATGCAGTCGGAGCTC
Organism: Rhizobium phaseoli; assembly: GCF_001664385.1. Taxonomy (NCBI): domain Bacteria; kingdom Pseudomonadati; phylum Pseudomonadota; class Alphaproteobacteria; order Hyphomicrobiales; family Rhizobiaceae; genus Rhizobium; species Rhizobium phaseoli. The sequence goes on from NZ_CP013536.1 coordinate 968,639, forward strand.
GTTCTGGGAGGATCGGCGTGAAGACGAAGAAGCTTATCAATGCGGGCGCGGATGCCGTCGATGAGATGCTGCAAGGGGTCCTCGCGGCGCATCCTGAGCACCTCTACGCCGTGGACAGCATGCCGCGCGCCATCATTGCCAGAAACGGCCCGCGCAAGGGCAAGGTCGGGCTGGTGATCGGCGGCGGCTCCGGGCACGAGCCGACCTTCCTCGGCTATGTCGGCAAGGGGCTTGCCGATGCCGCCGCGATCGGCAATGTCTTCGCCTCGCCGCCGCCCGATCCGATCATGGCCTGCGCCATGGCCGTCGATGGCGGCGTCGGCGTGCTCTTCATGTACGGCAATTATGCCGGCGACGTCATGAACTTCGATATGGCCGCGGAAATGCTGGCGCTCGACGACATCGCGGTGCGCACCGTTCTGACCACCGACGATGTCGCGTCCGCCCCAGCCGATCAGCAGGACAGGCGGCGCGGCGTGGCCGGCAATGTCTTCATCTTCAAAGCGGCCGGCGCTGCCTGCGATCTTCTCTATTCCTTCGACGAGGCCGAGCGCGCCGCGCGCCATGCCAATGCGCGCACCTATACGATGGGCGTGGCGCTCTCGCCCTGCTCGCTGCCGCAGACATTGAAGCCGAACTTCCAGATCGGCGAGGAGGAGATGGAGATCGGCATGGGCATCCACGGCGAGCCTGGCGTGGCGCGCGGGCCGCTGAAGACGGCCGATGTGGTGACCGACGAACTGATGGACAATCTTCTCCGGGAGATGAAGGCCGAGCGCGGCGACCGCGTCGCCGTCCTCGTCAATTCGCTCGGCTCCACGCCGATGATGGAGCTCTACATCATGATGCGGCGCGTCAAGGCGCGGCTCGACGGGGCCGGACTTGTCATCCACACATCGCTCGTCGGCAATTACTGCACCTCGCTCGAAATGGCCGGCGCCTCCATCACGCTCATGCATCTCGACGACGAGCTTCAGCGGCTGATCGACCATCCCTGCGATTGCGCCATGTTCAGGAGGTGATCGATGGCGATCACGACCAAAGACCTGCAGCACCTCTTTGCCATGATCGCTGTAGACATCTTGGCGCAGCGCGACCATCTCTGCGAGCTGGATGGCGCGATCGGCGATGGCGATCACGGTATTGCCATGGACGCCGGCTGTGAGGCGGCGGCCAGGGCGGTCGCCGCGCTCGACGCTACACAGACTCCGCCGACGGCCGTCTTCAACACCGCGGCAAAGGCATTCCTGAATGCGGTCGGCGCGTCTTCCGGCCCGCTGTATGCCACGGCCTTCATGCGCGCCGGAGCTGCAGTCAAAGACAGGCCTGAACTCAGCGATGACGACTTCCTGCGCGCTTTTGCGGCGATGGCTGAGGGTATTCAGGAGCGCGGCAAGGCCAAGCCCGGCGAAAAGACCATGGTCGATGCCTGGAGGCCCGCGGCGGATGCGGCGCTCGATGCCTGGCAGCCGGGGGCCTCGTTTCACCAGTGCTTCGATCTGGCCGAGCGGGCGGCGCGCCGGGGATGCGAAGCGACGAGGGATATGACGGCGGCCAAGGGGCGGGCGTCGCGGCTGGGCGAACGGGTGATCGGCCATATCGACCCCGGCGCGGCGTCGGCCGCGATCGTCATCGCCTCGATCGCGAAATTCGCACAGCATCGCGATGGTTAGCTCATCATACCAGTTGACATGTAAATGATCATCTGCGACAAGGGGCCGGCTTATCAAGAGGAGGACGGTAATGCTGACCCTATCCGCGAAATTGAAGACGGCGAGCATCGTCGCGATCGCCGTGGCGTCTTTCGCCGCGACGCCGGTTCTTGCCGAAGACATCACGCTCTGGACCCTCAACTTCGACAACAATGCCGCCAATACGGCTCTGAAGAAGGTGGCATCCGATTTCGAAGCGGCGAACCCGGGTACGCATGTCGAGATCGTCCAGCGCGCCGTCGACGAGCACAAGACGGCGCTGCGCGTCGCGGCCGGCTCCGACAAGGGCCCCGACATCTACTTCAGCTGGGCGGGCCTCGGCCTTGGCGGCGAATATGTGAAGGCCGGTCTCTCCCTGCCCCTCGACAAGTATTACACCGAATATAAGTGGAGCGACGAACTGCTGCCGTCCGCAGCCGCCTTCGCCGATCTCTATCCCGGCGGCAAGCACGGCGTTCCCTTCACATTCAAGGGCGAAGCCGTCTATTACAGCAAGAAGCTGTTCGAACAGGCCGGCATCACCGAAGAGCCGAAGACCTATGACGAGCTTCTCGCCGCCGCCGAGAAGCTGAAGGCTGCCGGCATTCCCGCCTTCACCTTCGGCGGCACGGTCAACTGGCACGTCATGCGCCTGATGGACGTCATCCTCGAAACCAAGTGCGGCGCCGAGAAGCACGACGCGCTGAAGGCGATGACGCTGGACTGGACCAAGGAGCCCTGCGCGACGGACGCCTTCGCCGAATTCGCCAAGTGGACCAAGGACTATACGCTACAGCCCTTCATGGGCATCGACAACAAGCAGTCCTACAGCCTATTTACGGCAGGCCGGGCGGCGATGATGCTGGAAGGCGACTGGCTGGTCAGCCAGCTCAACGGCTCCGGCGCCAATCTCGACGATTATGGCATCTTCCCCTTCCCGACCAATACCGAACGTCTCTATGGCTTCGCCGAGTACAACTACATCAGCACCAAGAGCAAGAATCCCGACATCGCCGCCAAGTTCCTCGACTATTTCCTGTCGACCAAGGTGCAGCAGGATCTGCTCGGCCAGCTGAGCTCGACCTCCGTCAACAAGAACGTCCAATATGCCAACCAGAAGCCGCTCGAGGCGGAATGGCTCGGCATCTTCCAGAAATACGGCAAGGTCTACATGAACGGCGACCAGGCTTTCCCGCTCGATGTCACGACGGAATATTTCCGCGTCATCAACGACGTCGCCTCCGGCAACACCGAGCCGGCCGAGGCGGCCAAGCAGCTGCAGAGCTTCATCGCCAGCAGAACCTGATTCCTCCCAAGCGCCGGCCGATCGACCATGTTGATCGGTTGGCACCTTCTTTCGCGAGCTGGCTGCAAAGGCCCTGCCAGCGCATCGGCGCAAAAATCGGAATCGATTTTCGGAAAGCACGATGCGCAGATTCAAAGCGCTATAGCGTCCTTCGCGCGTCTGAAGGACGCGCGGCGCTGTAGGAGGAAAGCATGTCACTTCGACAATCGACACATGATCCGCGCATGCAGGCGGCCATCCTGCTGGTGCCGGCGCTGGCGATCTACGCGGTCTTCGCGCTCTACCCGATGCTCGACGTCGTCATCCTGAGCTTCCAGAAGTGGAACGGGCTCGATGCCAACCGGCAGTTCGTGGACATGGCCAATTATTCGGCGATCTTCACCCGCGATCCGGTCTTTTGGGTCGCCTTCCGCAACACCGTGATCTGGACCCTGATGAGCCTGATCTTCCCGCCTCTGGTCGGCCTGTTGCTGGCGCTCAGCCTCAACCAGAAGATCTTCGGTCGCAACGGGTTGCGGGCGATCTTCTACCTGCCGGTCATCATCGCGCCGATCGCCGTCGCCACCATGTGGAAGTGGATGTACGATCCCTTCTTCGGCCTGTTCGCCCAGCTGCTGACCTCCTGGGGCATGCAGGGCTGGATCAAGGACTGGCTCGGCAACAAGGATATCGCGCTTTACTCCGTCTTCGTAGCCTATCTCTGGCAGACGGTCGGCTTCTCCATGGTGCTGTTCCTCGCCGGCCTGCAGAACGTCTCTCAGACGCTGGTCGAAGCCGCGCGCATCGACGGCGCCGGCCGCTGGGCCGTGTTCAAGCATGTGACGCTGCCGGCGCTTCGCCCGACGATCACCATCGTCCTCGTTCTTTCCGTCATCTCGTCGCTGAAGGCCTTCGACATCGTCTATGGCCTGACCGGCGGCGGCCCGGCCCAGTCCACTCAGATGCTGGCGCTCTGGGCCTTCACCCAGGCCATGCAGATCTTCGATTTCGGCCGGGGCGCGGCAATCTCCGTCGTCCTGCTGCTGATCACCATGGCCGTCGTCATCCCCTATCTGAGATGGACCCAGAGGCATGAGGAGGTCGAATCGTGACAGCAGTGCCGAGCGATACCGCCGCCGTGCATGCCGATGTCCGGCCGTCGTCGATGAAGCGCGACCCCGTCCTGATCGGTCTCTGGATCGCGCTCGTTCTCGTGGCGCTCGTCTGGGTGGCGCCCTTCATCTTCATCGTCTTCACCTCGCTGAAGACGCCGGCGGCGGTGACGAGCACGGGTGCGTTCATGCCGCCGACCGAGCTTGCCTATGACAATTACAGCGCTGCCTGGAGCCGCGGCAATTTCGCCAACTCCTTCTTCAACAGCGTCATCATCACCGTCATCAAGGTGCCGCTCGGCCTGTTCCTCTCGGCCATGGCCGCCTATGCGCTGGCCAAGATCAGGCTGAGGATCTCAAAGGCACTGCTGCTCCTCGTCGTCTTCGGCACCATGATCCCCTTCCAGGTGATGCTGGCGCCGCTCTTCACGCTCGTCAATTCCTTTGGGCTGATCGACACCTATCCCGGCGTCATCCTGCCCTACATCGCCTTCGGCGTGCCCTATCAGGTCTTCATCCTGCACGGCTTCTTCAGGAGCATTCCGAAGGAGCTTTCGGAAGCGGCCCTCATCGACGGCGCAAGCCATTTCACCATCTTCCGCAGGATCTTCCTGCCGGTCTGCCTGCCGGTGCTTGCCGCGCTGCTCATCCTCGATTTCGTCTCCACCTGGAACGAATTCGCCATGGCGCTGGTGCTGCTGCAGGACCAGCACATGTGGACCCTGCCGCTCGGCCTGATGTCGTTCCAGGGGCAGTTTTCCAGCAATTACGGCCAGCTCAACGCTGCGATCGTCATGACCGTGCTTCCGGCGACGATCGTCTATCTCATGTTCCAGCGCTACTTCGTCTCCGGCCTCACCTCCGGCGCCGTCAAGGGCTGATCGCGAAATCATTTTACGAGGAGAGAGAGAATGTCCGATGCAGCAGTCGAAAAATGGGGCGTGTTCGAGGCCGCATTCGAAGGGCCGGCCGGCGGCAATCCCTATCTCGACGTGGCATTCGATGCCGTCTTCACCCATAAGAGCCGTCAAGTGCGGGTGCCGGGCTTCTATGACGGCAACGGCACCTACCGCGTCCGCTTCATGCCCGACAGCGAAGGCGAGTGGTCGTTCAGGACGCGCTCCAAGACCGCAGCCCTCGACGGCAAGACCGGCGCCTTGACCGCGACCGCCCCTTCATCAGGCAATCACGGCCCTGTGCGGATTCGCAACAAATTCCACTTCGCCTATGCCGACGGCACGCCGTTCCTTTCCTTCGGAACGACCTGCTACGCCTGGACGCACCAGCCGCTCGAGATGCAGAAGCAGACGCTGGAGACGCTGAAGAAGGCGCGCTTCAACAAGATGCGCATGGGCGTCTTTCCGAAGGATTATCCTTATAACGTCAATGAGCCGCTGCACGCCTGCTTCGAGCGCGGCGCGGACGGCAAGGAAGACTTCGACCGTCCGAACCCCACCGCCTTTCGGCATTTCGAACAGCAGGTCGCGGCGCTCTGCGACCTCGGTATCGAAGCCGATATCATCATCTTCCATCCCTATGACCGCTGGGGCTATGCCGACATGTCGGCCGAGCAGGATTTCCGCTACGTCGAATATCTCGCCGCGCGTCTTGCCGCCTACCGGAACGTCTGGTGGTCGCTCGCCAACGAATATGATTTCCTGATCGACACCAAGCCGATGGAGCAATGGGACCGCTACTTCCACATTCTGGAGGAAAACGATCCCTACCAGCATCTGCGCTCCATTCATAATGGCGACGTGACGGCCAATTTCGATCACCGCAAGCCGTGGGTCACCCACACCTGCATTCAGAACCCCGACGTCAAGCGCACCCAGGAATGGCGCAATGCCTATGGCAAGCCGGTCATCAACGACGAGCCCGAATATGAGGGCGACATCCTGCAGTGCTGGGGCAATCTCCATGCCGGGGAACTGGTGCACCGCTTCTGGATCACCATGGCGCGCGGCGGCTATGCCGGCCACGGCGAGACCTATTCCCATCCCGAGGATCTGATCTGGTGGGCCAAGGGCGGAGAGCTGCGCGGCGAGGCGTGGAAACGGATCGGCTTCCTGCGTGACCTGCTGGAGGAAGACGTCAAGCACGGCCTCGAGCCGCTCGGCGTCATCGGCGAATGGCCCTGGTCGCGCGTATCCGGCGCGCGTGACGGCGACGGCGATTTCCGCCTGATCTATTTCGGCGAACATCAGCCGGTGATCTGGTCCACCGGCCTGCCTGTCGATGGCGACGATTACGATGTCGACATCATCGACACCTGGGAGATGACGATCACGCCGGCCGAGAAGGTGGCCGCACCCGTTCCGCATCCGACGCGCCATGGCTCGGTCGTGCGCGGCGGCAAGCCGGACGCCGCCTTCGGCGTCAAGATCCCGCGCAAGCCCTATCAGGCGCTGCGCGTGCGCAGGAAACGTTGAGAGGTAAGTCCATGTCTGGCTTGAGCATCAGAAACGTCAAGAAATCCTTCGGCCCGGTCGATATCATCAACGGCGTCGACGTCGAGATCGCCGATGGCGAATTCACCATTCTCGTTGGCCCCTCCGGCTGCGGAAAATCGACCTTGCTGCGCATGATCGCCGGCCTCGAAGACATCACCGGCGGCGAGATCAGCATCGACGGGCGGGTGGTGAACAATCTGCAGCCGAAGGATCGCGACATCGCGATGGTCTTCCAGAACTATGCGCTCTATCCGCAGATGACGGTTTCCCAGAATATGGGATTTGCGCTGGAGCTTGCCGGCGCCAAGCGGCCCGAGATCGAGAAGAAGGTCGGCGAGGCCGCCGCCATTCTCGGCCTGCAGCCGCTGCTCGACCGCAAGCCGGCGCAGCTTTCCGGTGGCCAGCGCCAGCGCGTCGCCATGGGCCGCGCCATCGTCCGCGATCCGAAGGTCTTCCTGTTCGACGAACCGCTCTCCAACCTCGATGCGAAGCTGCGCGTGAAGATGCGCGCCGAGATCAAGGCGCTGCACCAGCGCCTGAAGACCACGATCGTCTACGTTACGCACGACCAGATCGAGGCCATGACCATGGCCGACAAGATCGTCGTGCTGCATGGCGGCCGCGTCGAGCAGATCGGCAGCCCGCTGGAGCTTTACGACAAGCCGCGCAACATCTTCGTCGCCGGCTTCCTCGGCTCCCCGGCCATGAATTTCCTCGAAGGGACGATCTCCGATGCCGGCAGCCCGGCGCTGGCGCTGAACGGCGGTGCGCGCGTCAAGCTGTCTCGCGCGCCGGCCAGTTCCGCCAACCGGCCGCTGACGCTCGGCATCCGTCCCGAAGACATCGCCTTCGGCGGCGAGACCGGCGTCGATGCCGTCGTTAAGGTGGTCGAGCCCACGGGATCGGAAACCCATGTCGCGGTGGAAGTCGACGGCAGGGAACTGACCTGGGTGGTGCGCGAGCGTGTCGATCTCGCTCCCGAACAGCCGGTGAAGCTCTCCTTCGAAACGTCGAAGGTGCATTTCTTCGACCAGCAGACACAACAGCGGGTGAACTCGTGATCTGCGGTGCAGCAACTGAAGCATAGAGAACTTTCAGTCATATGGTTTCATGCCGGGATCGGTTGCAGCGACCGTGAATTGAGCGAAATAGCTTCCGTCGCCGCCTCTGCGAGCAGGCATTCGCAACCGCGGTCATTTGCCTCGCGCATGGTCGTCTGGATACAGACCTCCGTCGTCACGCCGGGAAACACCAGTTGCGTGACGTCCCTCCGCTGCAGTGTTTCTCGGGGGGCATAGAAGGCGCCGCTACCGGGCTTTTCGATGACCACTTCGCCCTAGGTCGGGCTGGTGGCATCCATCGTTGCGTTCGCGCCCCCCCCCGATATCTCTTTTCCTGGTAGCGAATTCCACGGGCCGGAATGTCAGCCCCGACAAGGCGCTTTCGGCCGAGAAGTTGTCGTCGCGATCGGGAGATCGCGCGGCAATTGCCTGAGCAAGTGTAGCCTTGCCGGAACCGGAGGCTCCAATCAATATCGCTGCGGGCATGGTGTCCTCCGCAGGGAAGCCGGCGCCGGGCCGTCAACGAATAACGGAATCTTGATCGGGCGCAACGGTTTACCGATCGCCGCGTCGGCCTATGTGCAGCGTAATCACGCTGAAGACGCTGGCGCTCAGCCAGCGATGGGGAGGGTGGGATGCTCCAGATTCGCAAATCATTGGCAGCCGCAGCAGCCGTCGTCGCGGTTGTCGTGTCCTTGTCTTCGTGCACGACCAGCTCAACCGACTCGGTGCAAACCGGCTCGATTGGATACAGCAGCGTCGACTATGGACTCAGACCTGCCTGCCGGGACGGCTTCGGCAACGATCGCCCCTGCAGTTATTAGAGGGAATGGTTGGTCGGAAGCGCCGGGACCTGTCACGGAAATCGCGAATATCCGGCAGCTATCCGGATTCGGTTGGCATTCAGTCTAGGCACTGTCTGCCAAGCCTGGGTCGAAGCTATCCCGGGAAAGCCTTAGCCACTGGCGTTCGCCATACCTCACTCGCCGTAGATACCAATTCCGATGGCGGCGGTCATGACAAACATACAGAATCCAAAGGCAATACCCGCGAAGACCCCAGCCGCCAATCCCGTCTTCTTCGCAACAATAACGGTAGCGGCAAGAGGCACCACCAGCACGAGGAGCGCTTGCACGACACCGAAAGCGCCATACTGGATAACGTCGGCAACCCGCTGGAGCGCCGTGACCCACAAAAATATGCCGCCAAAGACAATTGAGCCTGCGCAGACAGCCAAGATCCAGCCATAACGTCCGCGCACATTCGCGAGCTCCCAGAGAGCGGGAGGCAATGCGAGAATCCACGGGATAAAATCAATCAACGTCCGCATCCGCGAATCTTCACGTAGAAACGTTCCGAGCCGGTAAAGTTAACCATTCAAACTCGAGGCATCGGAACGCCGCTCGCAAAAGGAGAAATAGTAACGACGTGTGAGCCATGCCTCCATGCTCTGAACTTCGCAGTTTGCCGCAGTCCAGAACACCCATTGACGCAGGTTGCCTTCGAGCAAGTGAATCAGTCGGTTATAGAGTTCTATTGGAAAATCGTTACGAACACCCGCAAGCGTGATACACAACCGAGGTAGTGCTCTAGGGAAGGCGGTCATGCGGTATCTTCGGTCAGGGCCGCGTCGGCTTCACACCCAGGAGATGGGCGGTCCGCGCGCCAAAACGGTGGGGCTCAGGTCAGGCGAGATCGCCGACCGGAATATTCGCGTCATCCTGGAAGCGATCCGCCGGCATGGGCCGCTGACGCGCACCGAGCTTGGGCGACATAGCGGGCTGACCGGCCCCGGCATCACCAATATTCTGCGGCGGCTGGCGGAGGAGAAGCTCGTCACCTCGAACCGCCGCAACGGGCTCGGCGGCGGCGCCACGGCGACGGAATTCGCGTTGCGGCCGGAAGGCGCCTTCTCGGTCGGGGTCAAGCTTCGCGAGCGGCGTGGCGAGATCGTGCTCGTCGATCTGAGCGGCCAGGTGCATGAGCGGGCCTATTTCGGGGTGGAGCCGGCGAACAAGGTCGGGCTTGTGCATGCGGCCGTCCGCGACATGGTCGACCGGCATGCCGCCAGGCCGGTCATCGGGCTCGGCATCGCCACCAACGACTGGACGGAGGACGAGAGCGACGCGATCGCCGCGATGTCGACGATTGCGCGCCCCTATGTCGAGAACGAATGCACCGCGGGTCTTCTTGCCGAGCGCACGATCGGCAGCACCCTGCCGGAGGGTGGGCTCGCGATGATCATCATCGATGACGACGTGCAGGCGGGCTTCCTCATCCGCGGCGTTCCCTATTCCGGCGTGCACGGGAGGGCGGGCAGCATCGGCGAAATGCTGACCGGGCCTGATAATGTCCAGCTCAACACCGTCGTCGGCTTCAGCTCGCTGCGGGCGCGCATCGGCGACGAAGATTTCGCCCGGCTGCTGAACGGCGAGGAATTCTCCTGTCCCCTGCTGTCGCAGTGGATCCGCGAGGCGGCGGGCCATCTGCTCGATCCGATCATCGCCATGGCCGGCTTCTTCGCCCCGAGCACCGTCATGATCGGCGGAGACCTGCCGCAGGGCGTGATCGAGGCGCTGATCCACCAGCTTTCCATCGAGCGGCGCGATACCTCGACGCGGCCGATCATCACGCCGTGGATCTCGCCGATGCGGCCGGCAAGTTTCAGCGGCGGCGGCGTGGCGCTCGGCGCGGCGCTGCTGCCCTTCCTTAACACGCTGCTGCTGCCACCGGCTTCGGCCTAAGAAGTGAGTGCCTCATCGGCGTGGCTGAGATCGGAGGCCAGCGCCTTGTCGAGCACCTTCTGGATATCGGCGGCGCGGCGGAAAGACGGCTCCAGGGTCTTGCCCGCCCGCACCGCCTGGACGAAACGCTGGTAATTGGTCTCGACGGGATCGAACGGCACGTCGCGCCAGGTCGCCGTGTGCACGTCCTCGCCGAGGCAGGCGCGCAGCGTCGAATTGCCGGTGTCGTAGATCATCTCGACCGAGCCGGTTTCGCCATAGACCCTGAGACGCAGCTGGTCCATCTGGCCGGCGGCCGTGCGTGTCGCCTGGATCGTGCCGATCGCGCCATTGGTGAAATCGACATTCATGGTGAAACTGTCATTGGCGTCGAGATCGTACTCGCCGATCTTGTGGCCGGGCGCCTTGTCGAAGGTCTTCAGCCGGGCGAAGACATGGGCGACGTCGAGGCCGGAGCCGTAGGAGGCGAAATCGACGATGTGGATGCCGATATCGCCGAGCGCGCCATTCGAGCCGTGCTTCTTGCTCAGCCGCCACAGCCATTTGCTCTCGCTCTTCCAATCGCCCCAGTGGCGGCCGACCAGCCAGCTCTGCAGATGCGACGCCTCGACATGGCGCACCGCGCCGATCTCGCCGGCGAGCACCATCTGCCGGCCTTTCTGCAGCGCCGGCGAATTGCGATAGGTGAAGTTGACCATGCCGACCTTGCCCGCCCGCTCGATCGCCTCGGTCATCTCCATGGCCTTCGCCGCATCGGTGGCGAGCGGCTTCTCGCAGAAGACATGCTTGCCGGCGGCAATCGCCTGCAGCGTCGTCGGATGGTGGATGCTGTCGGGCGTGACATTGGCAACCGCATCGAACTCGCCCCAGGCGAGCGCATCCTCCAGCGAGAGGAAATGATTGGCGATGCCATGTTCGGTGCAGAAGGCCGCCAGCCGCTCCGGAACGACATCGACGCCGCCGACGACGCTGACGCCTTCGATCGCTTTGAAACGTGCTGCGTGCTGGTTGGCCATGCCGCCGGTGCCGAGAATGAGTAAACGCATCTTCTCCTCCACAGAGTTTGGGTTTCCGGCTACCGCCGGGCAAAAACCGCCGCTTGCGGTCGCGGCGATCCGCGATCGCTCGGGCTCTTCCTCGGGAAAATTGCGTGGTGGATGCGCCGCGCGTCCGATGGACGCTGCATCACCTCGATCCGGCGCATGACCTCGCGAAGTCGACTCGATTTTCGCCGGCAGCGCGCTAGCTGCTGTTGAATGTCGCCAGCATCTCGATCCTCCCAAAGCTCTGGCTTGACATCAAATCAAAGTAACTTAATCTAATTAAAGCAGCACGGAAATGAGGAGAGGTCAACTGACCGCCAGGCTGTAATCGTTCAAAATGGGGAGGAGACCCATCATGAAGAGCGCGACCGTCAGCGCATTGACGCTGAGCACTGTCTTATTTTCAGCATCCGCCATTTTTGCCCAGGAACTTGCCACCAAAGACCGGATCGGCCTTGCCGATGCGGCCAAAACCCTCGTCGTCCGCCTGACCAACGACAGCCCGAACAATTCCGATCCCGCCATCGCCGAGGGCTATCAGAAGCTGTTCGTCGAATTCATCAAGAAGCATCCCGAGTGGAAACTGCAGATGCAGTTCATGTCCTCCGACATCGGCACCGAGCAGGCCAAGATGCTGGAGCAGGCCAAGGCCGGCAATGCGCCGGATTGCGCCGCCGTCGACTCCTTCGTGCTGTCGCAGTTCATGGTCAACAAGGTGCTGGCCGATTTCACGCCCTATTTCTCCAAGGAAGAAGTGGACGATCTCTTCCCCTTCATCCGGACTGGGATCACCGACAAGGACCAGACGGTACGCGCGTGGTGGTGGGATACGGACCTTCGCGTGCTCTACCGCAACAAGTCGATCGTTGCAGATGCGCCCGAGACCTGGGACGACCTGAAGAAGGCGGCGCTTGCCTCCACCAAGGAAGGCATGGAAGGCGTGCTCTTCAATGGCGGGCGCTGGGAAGGCACCACCTTCGACTGGCTCGCCAATTACTGGGCGCTCGGCGGCAAGCTCGTCGACGACAGCGGCAAGCCGGTGTTCGGCGAAGGCGAGAACAAGGAAAAATTCCTGAAGGCGCTGAACTACTTCAAGGATCTCGTCGATTCCGGCGCGGCCCCCAAACGCGTCAGCACCATCGCCAATTACGACGACATGAACGCGGCGGCGGCAGCCGGCACGACCGCCCTCTTCATCGGCGGCAACTGGCAATATGCGCAGCTGAAGACGACGCTCGAGGAGGACGAATTCAAGAACTGGACCTTCTCGCCGATCCCCGGCCCTTCCGCCGATCAGCGCTCGACGGGTACCGGCGGCTGGACCATCGCCTCCTTCAGCAAGGACAAGGAGAAGGTCGAGATGTGCGCCAACCTCGCCCGCGAGGTCTATATGGGCCCGGCCAACGCCCTGCAGCAGCAGCTGCCGACGCGCAAATCGCTGTTCGACAAATACGAGGTCTTCTCCACCGAAGCCAACAAGACCTTCGCCCAGGCTCTGGTCAACGGCCAAGCGCGCCCCGGCGTGCCGATCTATCCTGAAATATCCAACCAGATCCAGATCATGATGGGCGACGTGCTCTCGGGTACGAAGAAACCGGAAGAAGCCCTGGATGCCGCCTTCAGCGCGGCGATGGAGGCCTACAAGCGGCTGTGATGCTGCGTCGCTAGGCAGCCCCTCATCCGGCTGCCGCCACCTTCTCCCCGTTGTGACGGGGAGAAGGGGACAAGCCGCAAGCTCCCCGTTTCCATCTACCCCTCGCAGGGCACGTCCCCTCTCCCCGCGAGCGGAGAGAGGTTAGGGTGAGGGGCAGCGGCGATCTCCAACGCTTCAGACAGCGGCGGCGCCTGCGGGTGTCGCCGGCTTTGCCAAATCAGGACAGGGAAGCCAATGAGCCCAATTGCCATCGAGGCCGACAGCCCGCCTCAAAGCAGAACGTTCATGCGCCGTTTCGCCGGCGCTCCCCTGCCCTGGATCATGCCCGTGATCATCGTCATCGGCATATTCTACCTTTATCCCGTCATCGATGTTTTCCGGCTTTCCTTCACCAATGCGACGCTGATCGGTGAAAATCAGGACTATACGCTCGGCTCGATCACCAATGCATTGAGCTCGCCGCAGCTGCCCGACATTTTATGGGCCACCCTGATTTTCGTCGGCGGCAGCGTCATCGGCCAGCAGATCCTTGGACTTGCCGTCGCCGTCACCGTCATCCGCGGCGAAAAGCGCGGCCTGTTCGGCACCACGATCCTCCGGACGACGGCGCTCATTGCCTGGGTCGTTCCCGGCATTGCCGGCGGTATCATCTGGCAGATGCTGTTTTCCGAGGCGCCCTATGGCGCGCTGAACAGCATTCTCAGGCTCATGCACATGCCGACCGTTGCCTGGCTCTCCGATCCGGCGATGGCGCCCTGGTCGACGCTGATCTCCAACATTTGGCGCGGCACCGCCTTTTCGATGGTCGTCATGTATGCGGCGCTAAAGGCGATCGATCCATCGCTCTATGAAGCCGCCGAGGTCGACGGCGCGACCGCCTCGCAGCAGTTCTTCTTCGTTACGCTGCCGCAGCTGCGCGCCGCGATCCTCGTCAACATGATCCTGATTACCATCCAGACGGTGAACACCTTCGATGCGATCATCACGCTGACCGGCGGCGGGCCGGGCCGCGCGACCGAGGTGATCTCGCTCTACGTCTTCAACATCGTTTTCCGGAACTACGACCTGTCGGGCGGCAGCGTGCTCTCCGTGCTCATGCTGATCATCAGCCTCGGCCTTGCCTTCGTCTATGCGTCGTTCCTGCCGAAGGAAGAAGAGCAATGAGCGGACGCACTGGAACGCGGCTCGGCGATGCCTTCAGCTATCTCTTCATGCTGGTGATGTTCGTCTTCTTCGCCGGCCCCCTCACCTATCTCTTGTCGATGGCGCTGCGCGACAAGCGCGAGGTCTATCGCGGCGCGGCGCGTTATATTCCCGACAACCCCACCATCCAGAATTTCATCACCGTTCTCAACAACAGCTATTTTCCGATCTATCTCTGGAACGGGCTGAAGCTTGCCGCCTTGAGCGGGCTCGGGGTGCTGATCGTGGCACTGCCCGCGGCTTACGCTTTTTCTCGCTTCCAGTTCCGCGGCAAGGGCCTGTCGATGATGGGGCTGCTGCTCTTCCAGATGATCTCGCCGCTCGTCATCATGGTGCCTCTTTACCGCTACATGAACCGGCTCGGCCTGCTCGACACGCATTTTGCCGTCGTCATGGTCTATATCGCGCTCGGCGTTCCGCTGGCGACCTGGCTGCTGAAAAGCACGGTCGACGGTATTCCGCGCAGCCTCGACGAAGCCGCGATGATCGACGGCTGCAACCGCTTCTCGGTCTTCTGGCGCATCATCCTGCCCTTGTCAGCGCCGGGCATCGCCTCGGTCTTCATCATCACCGTCATTGCCGGCTGGTCGCAATTCCTCGTGCCTTTCCTGCTGCTCACCAAAAATGACCTGATGCCGATCGGCGTCGGAATCTTTAACTTCCGCGGCATGCAGACCGACTCGTCCATCCAGCTACTGGCCGCCGCCTGCCTGATCTCGGTCGTTCCGGCGATCGTGGCCTTCCTGTCGCTCCAGAGGCTGATCCTCGGCGCGATGACCAGCGGCGCGGTGAAGGGATGAGGCCGGTCCTGCTTTTCTGGCGCGAGGAAGGATGTGACGTATGAACCAGATGCCCGGCGCAAAGCTCTCCCCCGATCTGACGGGCGCCAATGTCGAGGACGCCGGCGAACACAACAGGGCCGTCGTCCTGCGCTGCATCCATCGCCAGGCGCCGATTTCGCGCGCCGAAATCGCGCGGCGCACCGGCTTCACCAAACCGGCGATCGCCCGCATCGTCGACCGGCTGCTGGACGAGGGCCTGATCATGGAGGCCCGCCGCCGGCACGGGCTGCGGGGCCAGCCGGCAATCGAGCTCGAAATCAATCCCGACGCCTGTTTCGCGATCGGCATCAATATCGACCGCGACCATCTGACGATTCTGGCCGTCGATGCCGTCGGCAATGTGCGCGCCCGCGTGCATCACGAAAAGCGCTTCATCCTGCCTGGTGAATTCATGCAGCTGACTTCAGATGCGATCTCGCATTTCCAGCGCAGCCGGCTGATCGACGATGCGCGCCTTGCCGGCATCGGCCTTGCCGTGCCGGATTGGCTGGGTGAAATCTCGCTGCTCGGCAAGCCGGATGCCTATCAGGAATGGACGGAATTCGACGTGCGCGCCGCACTCGAGAACCTGACACAGCACCCCGTCTTCATCGAGAACGAGGCCAATGCCGCAGCCCTTGCCGAGCTCGATTACGGCCTCGGCGCCGAAAGCAGCAGCTTCTTCTATATCGCCGTCAATGCCTGCCCGGGCGGCGGCCTTGTGCTCGACGGCAACGGCCATCGCGGCGCTATGGGTCTCAGCGGCGAGATCGGCTGGCTGCCGATCGCCGACGGCCGCGACGGCAAGGGCCAGAAGGTCCAGCTTCTCGGCGAGATCTTCTCGCTGTTCTTCCTCTATGATTTCCTGGCCAAACACGGCATCGAAGTGAGCGTTCCCCAGGACCTGCTGACGCTCGACGCGCATGGAAGGCGGCTCGTTTCGCAATGGCTGAAGGAAATGAGTGCGCATCTGGCGGTCGCCGTCAAACATATCGCCATGATCGTCGATCCCGACGCCGTGCTCGTCGGCGGCCGGCTGCCGATCCGCATCGTCGATGAATTGCTGCGTTATGTGCACGAGCATCTCGACGCCGAGGACACCAACCTGCCGTCACTGCATCGCGCCTCGATCGGCGAGGACGCCTCGGCCATCGGCGCAGCGGCGATGCCGATGGCAGCCGCCCTCATGCTCGCATCGGCTGACGTGGCGCAACGCACCCGCTCGCCGCTCAAATTCATGGATCGGCTGAACAGTTGAAACGGCCGCAAGGCCCGGGAGGATATGGTGAAGATCGGCTTCTATACCTCGACATTGAATGACCGCCCGCTGGAGGAAGTGGCGGATTTCGCCGCATCGGCCGGTTTCGATGCGATCGAGATCGATGTCGGCGGCCATATCAAGACGCCGGACCGGGTGGCCGACGCCGTCGCGCTTGCGAGAAGCCGCAACCTCTTCGTCTCCTCTCTCACCTATTTCGGCAACCAGCTCGATGCCGACCGCGACAAACGCCGGGAACTCCGGGCAAGGACGGCGGAATTCGCCCGGGCGATCGGCGAGACCGGCGTGCCGATCTTCGTGATCTTCCCCGGACGCGACGACAGCGCGGGCGAGGAGGCCAATTATGACGATTTCGCCGACTTCGCGAACGGGCTGATCGCCGAGACGCGATCCTCCGGCCTGACCTTCGCGATCGAGAACTGGCCGGGACCGAAAGACAATTTCGTCGGCACGACGCCGAAGGGATGGCAGGCGCTTTTCGCGAGAATCCCGGACCGCCGCTTCGGGCTGGAATTCGATCCCTCGCATCTCATCCGCATCGGCGTCGATCCCTATCGGGCGTTGGAGGCGGTGAAGGATCGCATCGCCATCCTGCACGCCAAGGATACGGCGATCGATCGCGAGGCGCTGCAGGCGATCGGCTATCACGGCAGGGGCTGGTGGCAATACAAGCTGCCGGGGCTCGGCCTTCTCGACTGGCCGCGCTTCCTCCGCCAGGCCCGCGGCTACGGCTTCGACGGCACGCTGTCGATCGAGCACGAGGATGCCGCCTATGGCTGGCCGGGCAAGGATCTGGCCGCCCGCAAGGAGGGCGAGCGCCTCGGCCTCGATTATCTCAAAAATGTCTTGAACGGACTTTGACGGGGAATTCTGGAGGAGTTTCATGGCCCATGTTTCGGTCAACAATGCGCGCAAGGATTACGGCGCATTCAAAGCCATCAAAGGCGTCTCGGTCGATATCGGTGATGGTGAATTCGTGGTGCTGGTCGGCCCCTCCGGCTGCGGGAAATCGACGCTGCTACGGATGATCGCCGGCCTCGAAGGCATCACCTCGGGCCAGATCCAGATCGGCAAGCACATCGTCAACGAGCTGGCGCCGAAGGATCGCGACATCGCGATGGTGTTCCAGAACTACGCGCTCTATCCCCATATGACGGTCGCCAAGAACATGGGCTTCTCGCTGCGGCTGAAGCGCATGCCGAGGTCGGAGATCGACCACCGGGTCGGCAACGCCGCCAAGATTCTCGGCCTCGAAAATCTCCTGGAGCGCTATCCGAAGCAACTTTCCGGCGGTCAGCGGCAACGCGTAGCGATGGGCCGCGCCATCGTGCGCGATCCCGCCGTCTTCCTATTCGACGAACCGCTCTCGAACCTCGACGCCAAGCTGCGCGTGCAGATGCGCTCCGAGATCAAGGAGCTGCACCAGCGGCTGCAGACGACCACCATCTACGTCACCCACGACCAGATCGAGGCCATGACCATGGCCGACAAGATCGTCGTCATGAAGGACGGGTTGATAGAACAGTCCGGCTCGCCGCTCGAACTCTACGACCGGCCGAGCAATCTGTTCGTCGCGGGGTTCATCGGCTCGCCGGCGATGAATTTCATCAAGGGCAGCATGACGGAGGACGGCTTCCGCACTGAGGATGGCCTGCTGCTGCCGAGCGAGCGCCGCCCGCGCGACGCGGTTATCTACGGCATCCGTCCCGAACATATCAGTCTCGACCCCGACGGCATCGAGGTGACGACCATCGTCGTCGAGCCGACCGGCTCGGAAACGCTGGTCCTCGTCCGGCTGGGAGGGCAGACGCTCACCTGCGTCTTCCGCGAGCGGATCAGGGCCGCCCCCGGCGATGTCCTAAGGATCGCGCCGATCCACGATGCCGTACACCTTTTCGGCGCTGACGAGCAGCGCATTGCCACAGGTGAAGCGCTGTTGAGTTAAGCCCGCCGAATGCCCCTCCCCTTCGGCCGGGCGCCGCCGGGGGCGCGTTATAAGCGCCCCCGGCCCAACTCCCCGGCCTTTCCGGACATCATGCAGCACCGACCGAAATTTGAACGCGCAGCCAAAAGGTTAATATGCGTTAACCTTAAAATTCTTGGCCGGTATCAGAGAATCGCGGATAATAACGGTTAGACGGGCTTTTGAGCCCGAAAATCGTTATCCGAGAGATTGCCGCCGATGAACGCTAATTTGAATGCCTTGAAGGCAGCACCACTGCATTTCGAGGATCAGATTCTCGAACATGGCGACGTGATTTCAAAGAAGCTGCATCTGCTCAGCGTGCAACGTTTTCCGCCGAATGCGAAGAAGACGCTGCGCAGCTTCTCGCTGGCGGAGGTCGCCAATTATGTCGGGGCGTCGCAGAGCACGCTGAAGAAGCTGCATCTCGAAGGCAAAGGCCCCTGCCCCAAGACCTCGCCTTCCGGGCGGCGCTCCTACGGCGCCGAGCAGATGCTGGAACTGAGGCGCTATCTCGATGCGCATGGCCGCTCCGAAAGCCGCATGTATGTGCCCCATCGCCGCGGCAATGAGAAACTGCAGGTCATCGCCGTCGTCAACTTCAAGGGCGGCTCCGGCAAGACGACGACGGCTGCCCATCTTGCCCAGCATCTGGCGCTGACCGGCCATCGCGTGCTCGCCGTCGATCTCGATCCGCAGGCCTCGCTCTCTTCCCTGCACGGCTTCCAGCCGGAATTCGACCAGGCCTCCTCGCTCTACGAGGCGATCCGCTACGACGGCGAGAAGAAGAAGCTCTCGGAAATCATCCACCAGACCAATTTTCCCGGCCTCGATATCGTGCCGGCCAATCTGGATCTGCAGGAATATGAATACGATACGCCGCTCGCCATGGCCGACAAATCGAGCAATGACGGCAAGACCTTCTTCACCCGCATCTCGCGTGCGCTCGCCGAGGTCGACGACCGCTACGACGTCGTCGTCATCGACTGCCCGCCGCAGCTCGGCTATCTCACGCTGACGGCGCTGACGGCGGCGACCAGCGTCTTGATCACCATCCATCCGCAGATGCTCGACGTCATGTCGATGGGCCAGTTCCTGCTGATGCTCGGCGGCATACTGAAGCCGATCCGGGCGGCCGGCGCCGAGGTGAACCTTTCCTGGTACCGCTATCTCATCACCCGCTACGAGCCGACCGACGTGCCGCAGGCGCAGATGGTCGGCTTCATGTCGACCATGTTCCACGAATTCATGCTGAAGAACCAGATGGTCAAATCGACGGCGATTTCGGATGCCGGCATTACCAAGCAGACCCTTTACGAGGTCGAGCGCTCCTCGATGAACCGGGGAACCTATGATCGGGCGATCGAGGCGATGGACGCCGTCAATGCCGAGATCGCCGGCGTTATTCACCAGGCATGGGGACGGTGAGTTTGTCGGCTGACAAATTCGCCGTTTCCTTGAAGCAAATCAATGGAATGACCGCAATCGGAGAAAGTCATGGCACGAAAGAATCTGCTTGAGGGGCTGGCCGAAATGCCTGACGAGAGCGCCGGCGCGCCGAACTATCCGATGCGCGGGGCCGGCCGCTCGCTCGTCCGCTCGCTGGATGAGCTTGCCAAGCAGGCGGAAAAATTCCTCGAAGGCGAGGCGGTGGTCGATCTCGACCCTGAGACCGTCGAGGTCTCCTTTGTCAAGGACCGGCTGTCGGAGGACGACGAGGCGTTCCGCGCGCTGGTCGAGGCGATCCGCGTACGCGGACAGGACACGCCCATTCTCGTGCGTCCCCATGGGACGATCGACGGACGCTATCAGGTGGTCTTCGGCCACCGGCGCCTGCGCGCCGCCCGCGAGCTCGGCCGCAATGTCCGCGCCGTCGTCAAGGCGATCGACGACCGCACCCATGTCATCGCTCAGGGCCAGGAAAATTCGGCCCGCGCCGACCTCACCTTCATCGAGCGGGCGCTCTTTGCCCGGCGGCTGGAGGAGCTCGGCTATGACCGGGAGGTGATCTCGACGGCGCTCGCCGCCAATGCGGCTTCGGTCTCGAAGATGATATCGGTGATGGAGCGGCTGCCGCAGGAAGTCGTCCAGGCGATCGGCCCGGCGCCCGGCGTCGGGCGCGAGCGCTGGGTGGAACTGTCGCTGCTCGCCGGCAAATCGGCCAATGCCGCAAGTGTCGCCAAGGTCCTCGAAGGCGACAACTTTCATCAGTTACCTTCCGACAAACGTCTCGAAGCGCTCTATGCGGCGCTGAACAAAAGCGCGCGGCCGGTGAAGAAGACCACCGCCGCCAGGAAGGTGACATGGCAGCCGCTTGATAAGGCTGTCCACGCGGAAATGAGGAATGACGGCAAGGCGTTCTCGCTCTCGATGAAGGCGAAAAATGCCGGCCGTTTCGGTGAATTTCTCTCCTGCAGGCTGGATGCGCTCTATGAGCAATTCCTCGCCGAGGAGGGCAAACAAGGAGACTGAAACCGCAAAAGAAAAAGGCCCCCAAACGAACGAGTCGTGGAAGCCCTTCTCACATCCTTAAGCAAGACAGAGAATCGCATTTTCACGAATCCCCGTCAAGAGTCCTGAAGCGCGCACCCCGTGTCTTTTCAGACGCGCAAATGACGCTGCAGCACTTTTCCCTCGCATCGTTTCGGTGAGCGGACTTCTTTTGCCTGAACAGAGGTGAAGGAAATGGAGAGTGAATCTGTGACGACGCCCTTCGGGCGGCGGCCGATGACGCTTGCCTTGCTGCTGAAACAGCGGCGCGGCGAAGCGATGGCGGCCGGGACGACGCGCAACAAATGGAAACTGTTCCGATCCGTCTGCGAAGCCCGGGCAGGGCTCGGCGTGACCGACCGGGCGGTCACCGTGCTCGATTCGCTGCTGAGCTTCTATCCCGAGGACGAGCTCTCCAGTGAGAAAGGGCTGGTGGTCTTTCCCTCGAATGCGCAGCTTTCGCTTCGGGCACGCGGCATGGCCGCCGCCACGCTGCGCCGGCATCTCGCCTTGCTCGTCGAGGCCGGCCTCATCTCCCGCAAGGACAGCCCGAACGGCAAGCGTTATGTCCGCCGCGGCCGGGATGGCGTGATCGAAGAGGCCTATGGCTTCAGCCTCGCCCCGCTGCTGGCCCGCGCCTCGGAGATCGAGGTGATGGCGGCTCGGATCGCCGCCGACCGGCAGATGCTGCGCGCGATGAAGGAGCGGCTGACCATCTGCCGGCGCGACATTGCCAAGCTTCTTGCCGCCGCGGCCGCGGAAGCCGTTCCGGGCGACTGGGAGCACGTAACTTCAATGTTCCAGACGATCCTGCAGGGTATCCCGAGGGCCGCGACCATCGAAAGCCTCAGGCCGATCCTCGAAGACCTCGAGGCGACCCGCGAAGACATCGCCAACCTGCTGGATCTTCATGAGAAAATGCGGATAGCGAGCACCAGTGAATCCCAGATTGAGCGTCACATACAGGATTCCCACACCGAATCTATATCTGAATCTGAACCGAGCTTTGAAACGCGGCAGAGGCAAGCGGCGGGGCAGCCTGACTGGCTTTTGCGATCGGCAACGAAGCCGCAGAAAGACGGGCTGCGAGCGCAAACAAACCACCGGGAGGAATCGCGCTTTGCCGTTGGGCCGAGGGCAGGGGAACTGACATCCTTCCCCCTCGCCACTGTTCTCCTGGCCTGCCCCGACATCGCCGACTATGGCCCGGGTGGGGTGATAGGCAGCTGGCGGGATCTGCTGACAGCCGCCATCGTGGTGCGCTCGATGCTCGCCGTCAGTCCGTCCGCCTATGAGGCGGCGTCACGCGTGATGGGGCCGGAAAGCGCCGCCATCGTCATGGCCTGCATCCTGCAAAGGGGAGAGTGCATCAACTCCGCCGGAGGCTATCTCAGGCACCTGACGCGGCGCGCCGAACGGGGTGAATTTGCACTCGGCTCGATGCTGATGGCCCTGCTGCGTGTAAAAATCCCGGCTGTCGGCCGGGCCGGGAGCTAA